>OZ220709.1:0-3913199 GCA_965116665.1 Acidimicrobiales bacterium
TGATGGCCTGGATTGTGATGAGTGGGGAGCATGGGTAGAAGCCCGCCGCGTCAGCTATCCGGCCTGTGACCGGTCTGCTCGTCTGGCCGAGGAATGGCTGGAGCACTACATCGGAATGCCCGAACGCTACTGGCGTATATCTTGCTGATCCCATAGGAGGAGAAGAACGACAATGACAGACAAGGAGCCATTATCTAACGGGCCGCTCGCAGCCATGGACACAACTTCCAATACGACCGACGAAGCCTCCGGTCTGGTATCAGGTTTACGCCGGACGGTCTCTAAGGCGCTTAACCGCAATACCCTCGCGAAGTGTTACAGAGTCGGCGGTGCCGTGTTCGTCTCGTTGGCATTGGTGATGGCTTCTGTAGGTTGTGATGATGATGGTGATGATGGTGGTGATGACTCGACACCGGTCGCGCCCGCTCCTGACCCCGGCGACGGTGACGACGGCGGAGACCCCGACTGGAGCTTCCTTGGATGCATACCTAACTGCGACGACGGTGGCACAGACCCGGACCCGCGGCCACCAGACCCGTGCGGTGGCACCGATGGCGTCCACCACGACGCCTGCCAGCAAGCGTTGGATGAGGGCTGGGTCGAAGAACAGCAGGTAGTCAATATCTATAGACCCGTTGACACGACCGACGAGTTGGAAACGATTGGCGACGACTTTGGGCAAAGCCACCCGAACTTCAACGACGACGCCTTTGAGACCACCATAAGCAATGCAGAACAACCACCTGACCGGGGCGATATGGCTAATGCTCTGTGTGCGGGTATTCCGTCGTGCGGTGGACAGACCGGTGACACAGCCATCCAGTGGCTTCTCAACAACGGCATCTCCACTGGCTATACAGGGACGGGCACCATAGACGACTTTGGCGCAGGAGATGATCTGTCGATAGGTCAGGTCACATCGTTCCTCAACAGGATAGAGGACTTGGGCATATTGGACGACCCGCCCAATCCCGGCTACCACCCGCCTGTCTATAGCTATACGCCTCCTTCGCCTTCGTCTCCGTGCTCTGTGGGCGGCTACATCGTCATAGCTGCACATGTCTCCGCGGACGACGACGGCTGCCGTCCCCCGAGTTGCGATTTTGGTCGCGATGTTGACGGCTGGTGCCTGCCACCCGCGAGCGACACACCGCCTGTGATCTATGTGTCTGGCCCAACCGACGTGAAGGAGAACGGCGGCGCTGCGGTGTTCCGTGTTGTGCTGTCGCATCTCTACACATCGGATGTGGATGTCGATGTGTCAACATCTGACGGCACCGCCACCGCGGGCAGCGACTACACCGCAGTCACAGAAACGGTGACCATAGCCGCCAACACACAAACTGCACTGCTGAACGTCCCCATCTTGGATGACAGCACCTACGAGGGCGACGAAACGTTCACAGTCACTCTCTCCAACCCGACCGGAATGGCTACGTTGAGTGCCACCCCATCAGCAGATGTCACCATCACCGACAACGAGTTGCCCACACCCCAGAACGTCGCTTTGGTGTGCTCGACTGGTTCAGCGCCGTTCACGCTGACAGCCACCTGGGAAGGCACCCCCCACGGTCCCCTCGCCGGAGCAGATGAGAAGGTCTGGTTCCTGCGTGTCAACTCCGACGGCTCCTATTCGGTGGCTGGTCATGACCTCTTACCTTCGGGTCACACGTCCACAGCGACGGTCTCCCAGGAAGCCAGATACGCAGTGTCGGTCGAATGGAGGCTTGACGATGGGACGAGAACACGGGCCGTCGCGACCGCCGAGTGCGGCGATGTGCTGGACCTGTTGACCGTCACCTGCATCAGCACCAGCGGCAGCGACGACATCAGTCTCCGCGTCAACTGGGACGCCTCTTTGGGGTCTGAGGATGTGTATGTGTGGGTCACCAACTTCGACCTCTACTCAGATGTGTTCCACACATATGACGATCTGGCCGAGGGGTCAACCCTGACCGGCTTCAACTGGGGCACCACTTCCCGCCCCACCGGAGGACCGTTCATCACATTCACCGAGATGAGAACACCCGGCAACCTCTACGGAGATGCCTTCTCTGGCGAGCCGACCACCTACGAGTTCTCTCTGCCGAACCAGCCTGACGTAGCGGCTGTGAGCATCACTATCCCCGGCAGTTCGGGTGACTTGGGGTCGGTGTGTCCGGTGCCTCCTGTGGTGTCGCTGTCCCCTACAGCGTTGACAGTGGCAGAGGACGCCGGTTCTGCTGTGTTCACCGTCTCACTGTCCACTGCAAGCCCCAACCCAGTCTCGGTTGATGTGAACACATCAGACGGCACAGCAACAGCAGGCTCCGACTACACCGCCATCGCCTCCCGAACGGTGATCATCCTGCCGGGAGAGACCACGGCGACCGTCTCAGTCGCCATCACCGACGACACGACCACCGAACCCGACGAAACGTTCACCATCACGATCTCCAACCCGACCAACGCCACACTCGGCACTTCAACGGCTACGGCCACCATCACCGACGACACGTCGCCGGGGTTCCTGAGTTGAGATGAAGGACAATAGCTACACCTCCGGCATAGGCGAGATCGTCATGTATGTGGTGTTGGGAATTGTGGGCGTTGGACTGCTGGTAGACGCCTTCATTCTCGGCGGGGCCATAGGCACCAGCTTGGGGATGTGATGCCGACAAGCGACCAGCCAAGTAGACGACGCCATGTCATCGATTGGAGCTTCCGTCTCACCAGACGAGGGGCTGTGTATCTGGTGTTGATGGCGCTGATCGTCGCGTCGATGTGGGTGCTCTTGCCGGATTACAGCGGTTACGGACTCTAGAGCGGGAGGCTGTCTGTTGTGGCGGTGGCTGCATGAACCGCAACGACGCCGGTACCACTCTCGCGGAGACGGTCGTCTCCATGACGATCTCTGCGATGCTGCTTGGTGGGGTGCTGTCCACGATGTTCCTGTCGGTGAAGCTCGTCAACACCGCCCCTCCTGACACCAACCCGCACACGTTCGGGGCGGTCGCCGCGGCGGTTGCACGCCTCGAAGGTTCAGCCACAGCCGACCTGACATGTGCCAACCCTTCAGGGGTCAACTCCCGGAAAGACTGTGTGGAAGTAGCGAGCGCTCCGCAGACCTTGACTCCGCATCAGGGCGATCTCTGTTGGGCGGTGGCCACCGCCCAACAGCCACCGTCACCACCCCACGATGACGGTCGCCGTCTTGAATGCTGGAAGCTCCTGCCTCAGGGCGACCTCCTGGCGTACCGCTACGCACCTGACATCAGAGCACCCACACCGCCTGACCCTCTGCCAGAGGGCTGGCCAAGAATCTGTTCAGAAGGGTTGGCCTCGGACTGCCTCAACATCGCTTTGTGGAGCGACCCCATCGAAGAGACCCTGCCGAGAGCGTCAGGGCTGGCAGCACTGGGTTGGGAATGTCTCACCGGAGCCGAAGTTGCCGATCCTGCGTTGGTTGTTCCACCTGATTCCTGCACTCGCAGTTTCGCTGACGGTCCTGCCCGTGTGGAACTGATCTCTTGTGCCGCGATCCGCCCGAATCAGCGGCAGTTGATGGCTCTTGATGAGGTGCCGTTCTGTGACGGCACCGCGGGGGTAGTGCTCTCCGATGGCTCTTATCGGCCTAGTCACGACCCGAACGATTGGGGCACCATCGAGGGCTACGCGATGCCGACTCTGAGGGTGTTCTCATGAGGCGGGACAGTGGGTCGTCGCTCCCATCGGTGATCGTGTCGATGGTGATATTCGGCGTCTGTTTCACAGCGATGCTTACGGGATATGCCCAAGGCACCGCAGCCATGTGGAACGGACGCGTTCTCCAGGAAGCAACCGCAGTGGCAGCGTGGCACTCGGCGGAAGCTCAACAGCAGGGATGCCAGACTCCCACGACGACAGTGCCGGACCTGGCCGGGCGCAAGGTGCTTCCCCACGACGGGTTCAGGGTCGCCTGTGGTGACGCTACCGGCATCAAATGGCCCCCACCCCTCACCGGCTCCGCCTCTCAGTGCGATCCGGCAGTAGACGCTGATTGTGCAGCCAAGCTCACAATCACAGTCGAATGGAACACCCGGAGTCATGCGTCCCGCTCCTATGTGCAGACCGTCCTTCAACCCCCGACAGGCCCGTGAAACGCAACGACTCGGGCTACATCCTGCCCATGACCCTCGTGACGATCACGTTGATGGCGTTCGCTGCGCTGCTCACCGGTCGCACGTTCGGGGTGCAGCTTCGAGCCTCGATGCAGGAACGGCTCATCATCGAGGAACGGCTCACTTCCCGCAACGCTGAACACATCATGGACGCTTGGATGGCCAATCCTGAGTTCTCCAAGGACATCACAACAGGACCGGTGGACTCGAACGGCTGGCAAGAAACCAACCCCCTGGACCCCAACGATCCGCTCCCCGTGTGGCGCACCCCGGACGGCACCCCCGATCCTGACTGCCCGTCACCGCCGAACACTACGTGCTGGAAGTTCAATATCGGCCCTACCACGAGCAACCCACTGCGCGGTGGTGAGGCACTCCAAGAGACCCGAGACATCACCGTCGAAATCCGAAGCGGCTGCGTTGGAGACATCGAGCGATGCCAGCGCACAACGGAGGCCACCCGCACCTACGAGAGGGCCGTGTTCGCCCAGTATCAGCTCCACTACGAGAGCAACTACCTCCCCGAAGAAGCGCTCAATGGCCCTGACGGGATTGCGGACCCCGCTGATTGTCGCACCTCCACCCCAGCCGACCCCTCCCTCTGCGACAGGCCCAATCAAGCGCTTGATGGCCCCGATGGGCTGGAAGACCCTGCTGATTGCCTCACGGCCACCCCAGCCGACGCCTCTCTTTGCGACGGCCCCAGGATCATCGTGTTCACATCCGCGGACACACTCAATGGGCCGCTCCGCTACAGCGGCAACGACAAGGTGCTCTACTGCGGCAGCCCCACGTTCAAACTCATCGAATCCAAGTCATCGAGTCGGCCAACCCGCGCCGCTGTTGGTTGCCCGTCGCAGCCATCGTGGATGCTGGACGACGGCACAACCCGCCAATGGCCCCTCTCCGACACAGACCCCCTCGATGCGGACAGGTTCGTGGTGCAAGGCGACGAGCTGGCCCTCCCGGTGATCTCAGCCCCAACCGGATGCGCCCTCAGCACCGTGAACTACGACCACAACATCGACCTAACCGCCAAGAACCTCAGACAATCCAATCCCGGCACCTGCCCAGGGGCACCAGGCCAGCCCGACCACGCGATCCTTGACGGCGACATCATCGTCGGGGACACCACCGTCTCCAATGGGGATGTCACTATCGAGCGCCTCTGCATGGATGGATCGGCCACTATCTACTCGGAACGCGACATCATCGTTCGTGGAGACATCAAAGCCTCCGGCCCGAACGACGCAGACGGGCCGAACGTCGTCGCTTTGATAGCTGAGCGTAACGTGATCCTTGACCCCAGCAGCGGTACCCCTCCCGAGTGCAGCGGCCCCCCAGACACAAACCTCACCCTCACCAACGTCGCTATTCTCGCTCCCAACGGCGCTGTCTACGCCCGCGAGTGGTATCTCCTGTGTGGTGGCACCTGCCCGAACTTCACGCTCGAAGGCTCCATCGCTGCCAAACACCTTGGGCTATACGGCATCCCTGACGCCACAACTGGGAACGTAACCAACGGATGGTCCAAGCATTTCACCTACCCAACCGACGATCCCGCCACAAACGACATCAACGAATCGTTCTGGCGTGTCCGCCCACCGTGGTGGCCGGGATATGACTCTTACCCGATCCCCGAGTGGGAACCAGCGTAGGCGAGGCCACCCTGCTTCGCGGGATCGCAAGATGATCGGGGTGCAGCGTTCTGCTAGCCCCGGAGCGCTGCTTGTAGCGGTGAGCCTCGTTCTGGTCTATCGCTGCTGAGAAGTCACCAGCCGAGCCACCCTTGCTGCCACGCGATCCCCAGTCCTATGAGCAACGGCAGCATCGCCCCCACCCACGATGTTCGTTTCCTTCCTGCCATGTCGCTCCTCTCCAAGAAGGCTGTCAGTGGCTTCAACGACTGAGTACGGTGACTGTCAGGCCGTGAGGGGCAGCCGCAACCACAGCGGCATGTGGTCACTGACGGAAAACTCGGCCTTCTTCCAGAGAGCCTTTCGTTCTGCGTTCGTTAGCTCTGGCCATGCCTTGTCGTAGATGGCTTCGCTGAACAGGGTCATGAAGTCGAACACGCCGTAGTCAGGACCGTCAGGGGTCTGGGGCATGTGCTCGTTCAGGTCGTAGCTGGGCAGCCGCGGGTCGTGTGCGAACAGTCCGATGTGGTCATAGGTCTGGTTCAGGCGGGCGTTGGTGCGGAACACCTCATCGTGACCCTGGTGCTTGTCAAGGAACGGGAAGTTGATGTGGGAGCCGCTGTCGGTGAGAGCGGCGTTGAGGTTCTTGATGTCCTTGTCAACACGGGCACGGTCCTTCACGGGGTCATCGAAGTCCAAGTTGAGGTCGCCCGTCAGGATCAGGTTGATGCTGTCGTCGTCAGCGAGGCGGCTCTTCAGGAGTTCCATCAGCGCGGTGAACTCTCGGCGGCGGTCACCGATCCGGTCACCGAAAATGAGATGAGCATTGACAGCCAGAAACTCATACGGCTCAACATCCCTGATGCGGAAGGCAACGCCGTGGGGCTGGCGCGCGAACGTCACGAAGAAGGACAGATGGAACTGCCTCGCGTCGCCTTCGCACTCCTGTAGCGCCTCGATCAGATTCTCGGCATTGTCCACGAGCGTCTTGAACGTCTTGGTCCTGTCATAGGTGAGGTCGCTGGCGATCTCCATGCGCTCCACAACGGGCCATCGGTAGATGAACCCGAGGCGCTCCCTGAGGCCGCGTTCACCCGCGAACGCCCCGGTCTCGTCGGACACGACCGCGGCGAAGCCTTCGCTGCCGCTCTCGACGTGCTTTGCGAGTTCTTCACGCAGACGGCGTAGGCCGCTGAGGTCCGACATGATCTCCTGCACACCCAGCAGATCGAACTGGGCGCACACCCTCGCCAAGAACCCCCAGTCGCCGTCTGTGCGGTTGTCGGGGTCACCGAGCTTGCGGATGTTGAACGAACCAAGCAACACCGAGCCGTCGCGCCGCTCCGGGAAGCCGTACCGCTCCGGAGCCTCATCGAGCCTGCCGTTGATGCTTCTCCACTCCTCGGAGTCAAAGTGATCAGCCATGCCGCCTCCCGTGAATCTCACGCCTGTCATTTGGTGCTGTCACCCTACGTGGCCGGGGGCAAGGTTCCACCCCGATTAGCGAACTAGCGTTCGTGCACAACGGATGGGAGCTGATCAACCTCGCGATGCTCTGATCTCTGAGGCTCAGCCTGCTAACCCCGCCGCTGGTCGCATCGCCGGACTCTAGACAGAGGCCAGTGCCCTCCTAGATGCACCACGCTGTCGCACCCCCGTGATGGGATGGCAGGTCTCGACCCCACCCCATGGCGAGGAGGCAAGGGATGACCGTCGATGAAGAGCTGATCGCACCCGACTACGACGACCTGAATCGGCAGTTCTACCACGAGGACGGCCCCGGCGAGTTCCTGCTGATGCGCTTCCACGCGCTCTGCGTGATCGGAGGCGCTTATGAGCCGTTCAAGGACATCTTGGCTGAGGGAGTCGAGTTCGCGGGAAGCACCCTCTCGCTTGTCGGTTCGACCGACGACCCGGACCCAACTGAGGTCGAATCTGATCGAGCCTTCCAGCAGCACTACCTACGAATCGAGACCCACCACCTCAAACACCTAGCCATCGAGACGCTGCTGCGGCTGTTCCTAGGCCACAAGGACTCTCCAGAATGCCCCTGGTTCGAGATATCGAAGGAGCTTGACTTCCGCAAGTTCAAGGAGACCGTTGACACGCTCATCGTGAACGCCAGGCGGGAGGCGCTCCAATCAGATGTCGCCTTCGTCATCTTGGGACACTCAGGAGACTTGACGACGGCCAGCGAGGAGGTCGTGAACTACAGCTCCAACCTCGCACGGTTCCTGCGGTTGTTCGCGAACGACTGGTTGCAGGAAGCGAAGTCCTACAACGCAACCAAGCACGGGTTGACGGCCATCCCAGGCGAAGCGAACCTCCGCATCGGGGTCTCGCCGGACAGAATGCACGAGATCGCCTACGGCGACCGGCTGGCTCATCTCTCCACCAAGGGTTGGATCGACGGCAGACGCGACTGGTTTGTGACCACACGTTGGATTCGCAAAGAACACGCGGTTCCGTCCACTTACCTCACCATCCAGATGCTCAGGGCACTGTGGAAGGTGGCGCGAGTCAGGTACGGCATCTCCGCGGACAGTGGCCCGCTGGAGTTGCCATCTCCAGACTTCACTCCCGAGAGCCTGCGGGAGTTGGAAGGTAGCTCCACGCGTGAAGCCTCCGTGAGCGCCCTTACAGAATTCAAGAACCCGCCATCTCCAACGAATGCCGAGCCTACGGAGACGGAAGACGTGGGCGAAGCTGCGTCAGGGACGAGTCGCATCGCGACCCTCTGGAACCAAACAAGAGCCAGCAGGATTCTCGACCGCTTCTCCCGTGGCCTCCAGTGGTTGGGACGATGGCTGCTGCGCTTCGTGCTCCGCACGATCCGGGCGTTCCTAGCGGGCGTCGGAGCCTTCGCATTGCTCTCCTTGCTCACCGTGCGCTCCGTAGGGATTGAGCACGTCTCCGTTGACGGCTTCCTCGGACTGATCGTGATGGGAGGGGTGATCGGCGTCGTGCTGCAACGCTCGTTCAAGAAGTTCGCGCTCTTGCGGAGCGCAGGAGAACTCTTGACTCTGAGGGTGGCCGTCCTAGCAGGAACCGAGTGATTCATGAGCAGACACCACAGCTACCGATCCGGTGTGTCGCGAGACGCCGTGCAGTTCTTCTGGATCGTCGTGCTTCTGCTGGTGTTCGGCGTCCTGTGGGCGACCAGGTGGGGCACAGCCATCCTCGGCTGGGCAGGCGACCTCGTGGTAGACCAGATCAACGAGATCGGCAACACGCAGCCCGATTGATCTCCAGTCGTACACAGCCGCCATCGAGCCGCAGATGCTCTCACGGACACCTATAGCCTGCACGCCGTCGAAGAGCGGTGGGGCGCTAAGCCGGGTTCCAGGCGTCCGCTGCTAACGCGAGGAAGATGGGAGGGCGATTTGTCCAACCAAGAGCTTGCTTGGGAGACACCGGGCGTGTGCCCGTCATGTGGCGTTGTCACAGATCACATCTGGTTCGGTGAGGTCACGGCAGAGGTCTATGACCGCGAGATGGACAGGGATGTCGGACACCTGATGGAAGGCAGCCAAGGCAAGTTGCTCGTATCCATTTGCATGTCCGAGCAGTGCAAGGCCCTGAGCCTCTGGATAGAGCATCCCACCGCGGCAGGGAGCGAGACCGAGTTGGTGTATCCGCACGCGGGTGTCCGCATCCCACCCGCAGAAGGGCTGGAGGACAATGAGACCCAGCTCTACGAAGAGGCGGCTGCGGTCGCTCGAATATCACCCAGAGCGGCGAGCGCCTTGGTGCGTGTTCTGCTAGAGGCGCTTCTGAAGCGTCATCTAGCGGCTGCGGATCGCCCGGTCAAGGACAAGCGACTGGAGGAGTTGATCGATCAGGCCGTCGAACATCTTGCGCTGTCTCCTACCTTGGAGAAGGGGCTGACGGCCATCCGCAAACGCGGCAACGCCACCATGCATGATCCCTACGGCCTGACTGACCAAACCCGCTCTCAGGAGCTGCCCAGGCTGTTCCAAGCGGTGGACCAGCTTGTCGATGAACTACACGTCACGCCACAGATATGGGACTTGATGGCAGAGAAGTGAGACGACGCTGACGCGCACGCTGCGTTGACTCCAGCAGTCAAGACTGCCAGCCGCCGCTTCTGGTCTTGTTGTAGGTCGGGTTGCGGCCTCTGTTGCTCTTGCGGAACCGGGCGAGCTTGGCACCTTCCCAGCGTCGGGCCTTCTGTCTGGACATCCCGCCCGTCTCCACCTTCAGCCGTCCACGTTTGCCTGCACGCCGATGCTGAGCAGCGCGACGGCGAGGGTTGTTCGTGATCCCCACGTACTTCACCCTGCCGCCCCTACCACGGATCGTGTAACCCCGCACCGGTCGCCCTCGGGCTGAACTGCTTCGGGATGGACTCCTGCGGCGTGAACTCGCCCGGTTTCTGCTGCTTGATCGTCGGTAGCGTGCCATCGCCAGCAAGCTAGTTCGATGGTGCGACAGCAACGCAACGCTGACGGTCAGCCAGCAAGCACCTCAGCACGGCGCACGATCTTGTGCTGTGGGGCGTCACCCGTCTTGAACAGCCGCAACACGATGTCGGCTCTCTCATAGAATGCCCTGCCAGTGACCCACACCTCATCGAAGTAGTCGAACGTGAGAGTGTCGAAAACATGGTACGGGCAGGGTTCAGGCGCGTCGGGAGCTAGCCACGCAGGGCCGAAGTATTCGTCAAGCTGAATGGCGGCCATGTTGCTGTCGAGCACCACGAACAGCCACCTCCGATCTGGCGCGCTCCTCATCTGATCTCTGACGGTCTTCGCATCAATGCAATCCCGCAACGTGGCCAACAGATGCTCATACTCACCTCCAGCGGCGTCAGAGACCGCTGGATTAGTTCGCACCATCCCGGCCTGTGAGCCTTCCGGCTCAGAAACCCGCCATACCCACACACGGCGAGCGAGCGTTACTCCGTCGTCCACGAGAAGCTGCGGGTACCAGTAGCCGGTCAGTTGGCCCCAATCAAGCAGGAACTCCTCGAAACTCACGCCACGAGCAGATGCCCTCTGCCATTCTGCACCCCAATTGTGACTGGCGAAATGGTCCCGAGGGTCTACAAGCCGCGCTTCGACGGCCTCCAACATCTGCTTCGGTGTGCCTCCCCGAGCCTCCACGTCAACCAGCACGTCGATGAGTGCCTCAACCAATCCCCCTACGGGACGTTTGTTGTTGCATGGAGCGTGGTCGTAGACCTCTGCGTCCCACACCAGCGACAGCCGAGATTCGGGCCACTTCTTGCGCGAGCGCCGCCGTACCAGAGCGTCATCGTCTGGGTGTTCTTCAGCTAGCTGGCTCTCGAACTTCCGTCCGGCCTCGTTGGTGGCCCAGACGACCTCAACATCGGCTTCCCGTGTGTCCGCTGTCTTCACCCTCCAGTCCGCGATGGGGTCGCTGCCCGGAGGCTCCAAGCGCTCAACATTGGTCAAGTCCTCAAACTCGCGTATGAGGCGGATTGCCAGCCGCTCTTCGACTGTGGAATCGTCCTCAGGCACAGCAGGCGAGGCTACCTACCGCGGTCCACGGCTGATGCTGCCGAGAAGTCCGATTCAGCCGTCCGTTGCTTCTCGGGTGTGGATCGGACCTTCGGGACGCCGACGCACCTCGGCCTCGCCTACCCCGCGGACATCGCTCTGAGAGGTGATCTTCTTGGAGGCAGGCTTGCGGCGACCCCGCGTGTCTTCCTCGCCCGTGCCGTTGCCGTTGCGCTTCAGCCGGGACGGGCGTCGGGGTTCAGTCTCAGAAGGTGGCATCGGCCCAGAATAGCGCGATGCCGACCACTGCCGTACCCGCCGCAATGAGGCTCGCTGTGTATAGCTGTGCTCGCCTACGGAGTTTCTCACGCGAGTCCTTCGCGTATCCGTCTAGGTCTGTGGCTAGTGCCTTGTAGAGCCTTGCTGACGGCCACGTCAGAGTGGGTTCTACGTGCTTCTCGATGATCTTCAGAGGACCAAGCTCTGCGGTGAACTTCGCAGGCCGCGAGACCAACGCGCTGGTCACAATAAGCGCCGCCGTGCTTAGGGCGAAGATCACCACTCCAGCCCACCCGCAGAAGCCCAACGTGCCTTCCTTGACTGCATCAGGAGCGAGGTTCGCCACGACGGTCCCTGCGATGAGAACAACCGACACCAGAGCCAGCGACCGAGTTCTCAGCGCCTCCAACGCCCGCACATTCGCGTCCAGCCAGTGCACCCCGGACTCGTAGGCCAGCCTGCTACCGACCAGTTCAGCTTCGTCGCGTTGTTGCTGCCGTCTCTTCTTCCGCTGCTTCCTCTTGCTCGCAGTCATCAGACCCTCCGCTGCGTCCTGGCATGTCGTCTAGCAGGCGTGATCATCCAGCCATCGGTGCGCGGCTGAGTCGGCGTCCTCACAGGAGTCGTAGGTCTCCGACTCGACTTGTTCGATCCCGTAGCAGGACTCGGATATTCGACGGTGGACCTGCCTGTCGCGGATGTCCTTCACCAACTGGTCAACGCCGTCTCGGGGAGCCTTGGCGGTGGTGTAGTCATCTGTCGCTGCGATGCCGGTCATCCGCCACCTGCCCGTTTCGTTGCAGAACTCCACGACGGCGACCACCCCGCTCTCGCCGTCCTCGAAGTAGCGCGGCGGGTACAGCCACAGTCCTTTCGTCACGAAGTCACCTCTCAATCGCTACGCGGCCAGTACGTGTAGCAGGCAGTCGGCCCAATCGCACCCGTGGCTCGTCCGCGAGAAGGCTCCTCCGGTGGCCTATCCGTCGCCTGCTTCCGGCTGCTCCTCATCGTCGGGGGTTTCCTCTGCGTCCTCTGGCACAGAGCTATCCCGTTCTTCATGTTGCAGAAACCTCAACGGCACCTTCTCAGACCTGAGGGTCGCTCCCGATCCCAACCGGGCCACCACCTGTGCCTTGCGAGACCCAGCAAGCGACGTGATGTCGAAATCAGCCAGACGAGCGGTTGCATGAGCATCAAGGAGAACAGTGATCGAATCTCGCGGAGGTATCCCGAACGGGCAGGGCGGAGAGTTGTTGCTGCCGCTATAAGGGACTTCTTCTCGGTCACCCAAGACCACCTTGGTCTCCTCCACTAGTTCTGTCAACGCCCCAGCGTTGGTGAACTCCAGCGCTATCTCCCCAGGCTCATCCGACGGTCCGCGATACAGGTCGCGGATCGGGTGTGAGCGCTAGCTGAATCTCGCGTTATGCGCTAACTGAAATTCGCGTTGGCGTCGGGGGTCTTCTGGCCCGGCATCAGCATCCACCAACTGCGGGGGTGGCTCCCCCAGCGTGTCGAGCGACCAAGCCACGACAGCGCTGGAGGAGCCGGCCCCATGATGAACCAGGAGACCTACGTGAAGCTAGAGGACCTGCACAAGCAGGGTTGGACGATCAAGGAGATCGCCGCGGAGACCGGGTATCACCCGGCCACGATCTCGAAGTGGCTCAAGTGCGGGCCGCCTGTGAGACGGGCGGTGAGCGACGAAGCGAAGGTGATGACGGCCCGTTGGGCAGAGCGGATCGAGGCGCTGGTGAGGGCGTATCCGCGGCTTTTGGGTGTCAGCGTGTGGCGCTGTCTGCGGGCCGAGGGCTTCGAGGGGTGTTATTCGACGGTGACTGGGGAGCTGCGCCGGATCCGGGGCCCGAGGTTCACAGCGGCGGATCGGGTGTCGGTGCCGATTCACACCGATCCCGGCGAGGAGGCCCAGTTCGACTTCTGCAACCTCGACGCAGTCGCTCGACGCTGGGGCTGGCGCGGCCCGCTGCGCTGTTTCGGGATGATCTTGTGCTGGAGCCGGCACCGGGTGTGGTGGTTCTGTGGCAGCGAGGACCGCAACAGCACCTTCGAGGGCATGGTGCGGTTCTTTGAGGCCGTCGGCGGCGCCCCGGCGGTGTGCCGCACCGACCGGATGGGCGCGCTGGGAACCTCTCAGGGATCTCGGTTCGTGCTGTGTCCCGCGGCGGTTGAGTTCGCGGCCCATCACAGCACAAGGATCGCCGCGTGCCGCGCCGGCGACGCCAAGCGCAAGGGCAAAGTCGAGCGGCCGTTTCGGCAGTTGCGTGAGACGCTCATTCCCGAGATCGAAGCCGAGGGCGTGCCGGAGTCGCTCGACGAGCTCAACCGGCGCGCCGAGCTGTGGCTGGCCGCGCATGTGCATGCTGTGGCCTCGCGCAGCACCGGCGCCCGCCCCTGTGAGCGTCTCATCGTTGAGCGGCCGTTCCTGTCGCCTCTGCCGGCGGGCCGCTTCGACACCGACTACGTCCAAGTGCGCCGTGTGCACAACATCTTGCCGTTCGTGAGCGTCGACGGCGTGCGCTACTCGGTGCCGCCTGAGACCCTCGGACAGCTCACAGAGGTCCGCCGTCGGGTGGGATCTGAGCGTTTGGAGGTGCGTTGGGCCGGGCGGCTCGTCGCGGTCCACACTGTCGCCGCGGGCCGCGGCGACGACGTGTGGGACCCCATCCACCGCCAGGCCGCCGAGACCGCGGCCCTCGCCGGGCGCCCGCGGCGGCCGCGGCTGCGCCTCGCTGCTGCGAACCCCGAACCCGAACCCGGCCTCATCGACGTCGGCGACGGCTTCGACGTCGACCCCGTGGACCTGTCACAGCGCTACCCGCTGACCACCGCCGACGGCGAGGCCCAGCGATGAGCGGCCTCTATGAGCAGATCAAAGACGACCTCGGCTACCTGCGCCTCGACGCCGCGGCCGGATGTTTCGCCGCCCTCGCCGAGCAGGCCCACACAGACGGCTGGACCCACATCGAGTTCCTCGCCCGGCTCATCGACACCCAAGCCACAGCCGACCGCGACCGCCGCCTCACAGCCCGGATGCGCTACGCGAGGTTCCCGTTCCATCGACGCATCGAGGACTTCGACTTCGAGTTCCAGCCCACAGTGGACCCCAAACTCGTCGCCGACCTCGCCACCTTGAGATTCATCGACGAGCACCGGCCCATCATCTTCTTGGGCCAGCCCGGCTGCGGCAAGACCCACCTCGCCGTCGCGCTCGCGATCTGTGCCGTCGAAGCCGGCTACCGCGGCTACTTCACCACCGCCGACGCCATGGTCAAGACCCTGCTGCGCGCCGACCACGACGGCACCGCCTCCACCAAGATCAAGACCTACACATCGCCCACCGTGTTGGTGATCGACGACGTCGGGCTCATCCCCCTCAAGACACCCGACGCCTCGGCATGGTTCTTCGAGGTCGTCAACACCCGCTACAACCGCGGCAGCCCCACCATCGTCACCACCAACCGAGGCCTGCCAGAGTGGGGCAGCGCCTTCGGCGACACCGTCGTCGCAGCAGCCATCCTGGACCGGCTCATGCACAACGCCGTCGTGTTCAACATCCGCGGCCCCAGCTGGCGCCTCCGCGACCACACCGGCCTCGAGATCGCCACCACCGAACCCGCCCAACGCAGAACCCGCTAACCTCACCAGCGCCGACCGGAACCCTCGCCACGACGCGACTCTCCGTTAGCACCAATCGCGACTCTCGCTTAGCGCCAACATCGGGCGGATGCCCCGACTACCGGACTGGACGATCCCTCCCACCAGATACGGCCCCTTCGTCCACTTGGTGAACCATCGCATGGACACAGGAGCCGCTCGCTTCCTCGCCTCAGCAGCCTGATGAACGGCTGTCCATACCAGAGCAACGGTCGCCAAAGTTGTCACCGCCGCTGCGCTAGCCGTGACAGCGGCGGCTTCCTCAGCCACAGCCAAACCAGCCGTTGACAACAGATCGAACGCCTTCAACAACAAGTATGCGCTGAACCCCACGACGAGCACCGCGTAGCAGATCATCGTAACCCAAAGGACTCCACGCCAGCGGAAGCCGCCTCGTCGGGTAGCAGCGCCCCATATCCGCTGACCCTGCCATCGCAGCCATCGCCCAATCCGGCGTCTCACCGTCTCGCGCTGCCCCGCATCCGTCATCCCTGCAACTTACCCATGCTCCGGCTAGCAACGTGCGCCCGTGCCAGACCTGAGGTGGCTCCGAACGACCCTCTGAGTCCTTCGCGCCACCATCCGGGCCTGCCGCTGGTGGGGCTGTCACAAGGCCCCGTTAAGTTACAACCATGTCATACCGAATCGACCAACCTCTACCGGCCTGGCGGCGCATCGACATCCCATCGGTGGCCGGATTCGCGATGGCTGCGGTGGGAGCGTTGGCGCTCTTGGTCGAGGTGAACATCCGTGGCTGGTTGGGGTTCGCTGACTCAGGAGTGGACTTCGCTGTGATCACCGCGTGGCTCACCGCGGCAGGGCTGCTCTCCGCGTGGGCGTTCCGGCGGGCCGATGGGTGGTGGCCACTGCTGGCTGCCGCAGGCGTCCTCCTGTCGGTTGTGGCGGTAGCGGTGCTGGCGGTCGTGGCCGTCATCTGGCTGCTCATCAACTTTCCCAACCTCTTGACCGGAGACTCCAAGCGGGGCGGCAAGGGCAGGCGTAGGCGAAGGCGCTGAGCGCCGTTGGGAGTTCGTCATCCATGCACCACCGACGCAACCAAAGGGACAGCCCCGCAGTATTCCGGCAGCGGGTGAGACGGTTCCCACGCGACGAGTTGCTGCGAGGCATTGCGCGTGCAACAGCGCAGGAAGCCCTCTTCAGGGATTCTCTAACCAGCCATAGAGAAGAGACTCTCAGCCTCGTTCGGGAGGGCTACCTGTTCCAGGTCGCCGGAATCTGTGTCACGAACTGCAACAATCATCGCAGCACGCCCGTTGATGAGGCTGCCGTGAGCGATCTACTCAACGGATTGTTCTCGGTCTGGCCCCCCGAACTCGACAACTTTCGTGAATTCAGGACGTGGCAGCGCATTCTGTCTCGGGTCGCCTACCTCCAGATGCCGTATCAGATGTCTCCGTGGGAGCCGTTGGCGCGGAGCCTGTGCTTGTTCGGTGACGACCCCCGATTCGGGGAGCCTGTGTTCGAGGAGAGCCGGTGGGAGACGATTCTCAGAGTGCCGCTGGAGGAGTTCCTGATGATCGCCTTCATCATGTATGCGGCTGCGATCCACAACCCTGGTGGCATCTCGCGTGAGACGCTGCTAGCTCCGAATGTCCGCCCGGCATTCGAGCCGGTCGGAGCGGAGCGAGCATTGCAGGTCGTGGACTCCTGGCTTGCCCGCCCTGTAGCTGATCTCGCCCGGCTCGGCCAGGAAGAGACCCTTGACCCCGATGATCTGTGGAGATTCAACCCCTTCTACGAATGGCCCGTAGCAATCATGGACGACGGCACCTACGTCACCCCCAGCCCTCTGGGAGTGTTGCAACGCCTTGGGCCGCAGGGCCTGTACTTCGTGGGTCGCGATGCTGTGGACGCCCACGCGGACCCAAGAGCGTTCCGAGCCTTCACCAAAGCTCTGGGGCTTCGGTTCGAGCGCTACATCGGAGTTCAGCTTGGGTTCATCCACCACGCCCAGGTTCACGACGAGATCGTCTACGACGACGATCAACGGAGCGTTGACTACATCATCGAGACTCCCGAGGTGCTTGTCCTTGTGGAGGCCAAGTCCGTGGCACCCAACATCGACACACGCTCAGGCATCTTCCCCGACCACGGCGATGTGGAGAAGAACATCGAACGAGCTTGCAAACAGATCACCCGTTCAGCGAGTCTCATCGAGCAGGGCCACCCAGAGTTCCCGACCTTGAACGGGCGTCAGATGCGCGGCCTCGTCGTCACCCGAGAACAATACTTCAACTTGCAGATGCCGTTCCGAAACAACATCGTCCAACCCGCTTCCATACCCACGACCATCGCCTCGTCTCAACAACTCGAAGTCGTGATCCCGGCGTTGAGCGACGACGCGGACTGCGGCACGTCGCTGCTAGGCGCTCTGGGATCAGACCCGAACACTGTGAAGACCTCGCTCGATCCCCTGCCGCTTGGCCGGAATCAACTCCTTGGAGACATCGGAGACCGGTGGCACGCCGAGCACCGACTGAGCGAGCCGGAGGAAGGCGATGGCCAGTAAGTCATTTCGGGCTGCCCTTCCCGGAGGCTGTCACGAGCAGCCATCGTCATGAGAGCGCGAACCCCTCACCCTGCCGTGGCAGAGGTAGGTCAACTCTTGGGAGCGTTTCTAGGAAGCTACGAACTCGCTAGGCGTGAGGTAAACCCCACGCCTGACTCGCCCTGGCGTGCAGAGGAGGACATGGGATTGCCACCCACGCGTCGGCCCGGCGTAAGCGGTTCGATCCTGACCCATGCGACTCTCTCGACACACCTGCGGATGCTGGCATCGATGGACTGCATGAAGGGAATCGTCTCCAGCATCGAAGCTGGTACATCGCTCTACTCGGTGTTCCCGCTAGCACGCACTGCCGTTGAAGGGTTCGCCTACGCGGCATGGATACTGGACCCCCGGATCACGGGACAACAGCGCGCCCTGCGCGGTGCACAAGACCACAAGAAGAGCACCGAGCACCTTCTCGGCAACCGCAGAGCCGAGAGAGCAGTCAATCCTGCGAGCGAAGAGCAAGCAGAAGCTCTGGACGACAGCATCCGCGGCCTCCAAGAAACCATGCAGCACATCAAAGCCGACCTAGCCGTTACCCGGCGTCTAGTACCGAACCCACAGCGAGAGTCCTACCCCGCTATCAGCAAGGTCGTAGCCGAGGCAATGGACGCGGCCCTGGGCATCCCCGGTGTCGGAACGACCGTCTACGGCTACCTATGCACGGTCGTGCATCCGGGCGTTGCGGGACTGCTGGTTCAGAGGCCGTTTGACGAAGATCGACGTGACTTCAACATCCCGGTGGATCGCTACCTTGCACCGGTTGGGATGGCCTCACATGTCATGTGCCTCAGCCTCACCAGGCTGTCCCAACACTGGGGCCTACCATCACCTGCATCTGACACGGCGGAGCTAACGAACCGGATGCAGGCGAACTTCTACCAATACCGCAACGACCTCGCATTCTCCTAAGCCACACGTCCCGAGTCTCCACGGGGACAACTACCGATGGCGACGACTTCTCTGGCACCACGTAGAGCTTGCCTCGGCTAACAGCGTGCCCCCTGCTTTGCCGGGGCCTCCACTGGCAGCTCCGCTCCGCCATGCTTCGCGCCGCTCTGACCTCTGGAAATGCCGTCCACGTCGTGCTGGTGGGATGGGTCACCACGCAATCAGCGTTCGAGAACCAGAGTGCGACCGTTCCAGAGGGTCACCGTAACCCTCTGACCTCGGGTTCTATGAATGCAGGGTGACCTGTGGGAGAGCCAGGAACAGCGATACGGCAAGATAAGCTCAGCTACACGATCCGCGCTTCGCGCCGCTCTGACCTCAGGTAACAGTAGGCACCAAAAAAGTCGTCCGATACTTCGGCAAAACACGTCCGACGCACCCAACCCGCCCCTACGTTTACCGAGGTCAGACGGGGCTTTTCTATTTCGCGCCAGCGCCGTCGCGCCCTTCACAAGGTGCTTCACATCCAGATTGCCGCCGAAGCGGCCCGGCGGGGGGGAGCGCACGGGATCACTGGTGTCGGGAGTCACGCCCATCATCCCCAGGAAGGGCGCGATCGGGTAGCGCACGGCACGGTCCTCGCCGTAGCGAAGCACGGCCGTGCCCCGGTCGGCGTCGCCCTCCACTTCGGTGAACACCGACACGGTGCCCTGCGGGGTGCCGGGTGTGAGCGTGTCGGGGGGCGCGGACCCGTCGGGCATCTCACCGGGCAGCGCACCCAGCCCGTGGCGGTTGGAGGTGACGCCATAGGGCACCCTGAGGGCGAATCCCAGCACATCCACCCGCAGCAAGTCGCCTGGTTCGGCGCCTCGAACGTCGATCGGCCCGGTCACCACATGGGGGCCGTCGACTTCGAAGGAGTGAGCGGCGTCACGGGCTATCTCCACCGCATCGGCGAGCACCCCGGAGGGTTCGACGGCGCGGGCGGCGAAGAAGGCCACCGGATCACGGCCCTGATCCTCGAGAATCCCCTCGTGCGACAGGGTGTCCACGGTGAGGACCGCGCCGTCGTTCACCGACATCACCGAGGCTGACTGGCGGTTCGGCCACCAGCCCCACCGGCTGGTCTCGACGGTGACCGGGAGGTAGTGGTCACCGTCGATGCGGCCCCGGCCCGCATTCAGGATCAAGGCCGCCCCCTGCCCATCGGTGACGCAGCAGTGGCGTGCGTCCCGCCCGTGGTTGCGCGGGTCCTCGTGTCCTGCACCCTTGAGATTCTGGCATAGGCGCAGCCGCCTATGCTCGGCGGCAGTGACCGTCGAGACAGCCGACACCGCCTCCGCGCCGGCACCGGTGACGCTCCTGGTGGCCGGCGGGGACGTCGTGACCATGAACCCGGCCCGGGAGGTTCTCGTGGGCGGAACGGTGGCGGTGGCCGGCGACGTGGTCGCCGCGGTCGGCTCGAGCACGGAACTGGCCGGCCACTATCCCGAGGCCGAGGTGATCGACGCCACCGGCTGCGTGGTCACACCCGGGATGGTCAACGCCCACCAGCACCTGACCGGTGATCCCCTCATCCGCAGTTGCATCCCCGATCTGCTGCCCCCGGGAGCGTCGATCTTCGAATGGTCCGTGCCTGCTCACGGGGCCCACACCGGCGACGACGACGAGCTCTCGGCGTTGCTTTCCTCGGTCGAGAACCTGGCCAACGGGGTCACCACCGTGGTGGAGGCGGGAACGGTGGCCAACCCGCACCGGGCCGCGGCCGGAATGCGTCGGGCCGGGATCCGCGGCACCATGGGAACCTGGGGGTGGGACATAGAAGAGGGTCCGTTCACAGCGCCGGCCACCGACGTCCTGGACCGCCAGCGCGAGGTGGTCGACAGCCTCGGCTCGGGCGGGCTCGTCGAGGGGTGGGTGACCCTGGTCGGCCACGACCTCGCCTCCGACGAGCTGCTGGCCGGAGCTGCGGACCTGGCCCGAGCCCTGGGCACCGGGCTCACCATGCACATGTCACCCACCTCCTCTGATCCCGAGCGGTACCTGGCCCGCACCGGGCGCCGGCCTCTGGTCCATCTCGACGCGCTGGGCGTGCTCGGGCCGCACCTGCTGGTGGGTCACGGTGTCTGGCTCGACGACTCCGAGGTGGAACTGGTGCTGAGCACATCGACGGCCATTGCCTACTGCCCGTGGGCGTATCTGCGTCTGGGCCAGGGAGTGGCCGGCCAGGGACGCCACGCCGAGATCGTGGAGCGGGGCGGGCGGGTGGCGCTGGGCTGCGACGCCTCCAACGCGGGCGACACCTCCGACATCCTGCGGACGGCGGCGCTGGCGGCCGGGCTGGCCCGCGACACCCGAGTGGACCCGGAGCGTTTCGGCGCCCACGCCGCATTCGAGCTGGCCACCATCGCCGGGGCCGCCGCCATCGGCATGGACGACCGGATCGGGAGCATCGAGCCGGGCAAGCAGGCCGACATGGTGGTGCACGACACGTCATCGATCGGCTGGACACCTCGGGGCGAGACGGTGCTCCACCTCGTATGGGGGACCGACGGTCGTTCGGTGCGCGACGTGGTGGTGGCCGGTCGCCAAGTCATCAGGGATGGCTCCTGCACCACGGTGGACATTGCCGCCCTGCGTGCCGAGGCGACCGCGGCTCAGCGGTCGCTGCTGGAAAGAGCCGGACTCGAGATCCCCCATGGCTGGCCCCACATTCCGAGTGCCTGAAGTCGCGTGGCCCCCAGGCCCGAGCGGCCCTCAGGTCGCAGCGAAGGCAAGCGGGCAACATGCCCGAGCGGCCCTCAGGTCGCAGCGAAGGTAAGCGGGCAACATGCCCGAGCGGCCCTCAGGTCGCAGCGAAGGTAAGCGGGCAACATGCCCGAGCGGCCCTCAGGTCGCAGCGAAGGTAAGCGGGCAACATGCCCGAGCGGCCCGTGAGGGAGCGAGCAGGAGCGGGAGCATAGAGTCACCGGGACGGCCCGAAAGGGGAGCATCATGCAGGTAGCAGTGGTCACCGGACCGGGAGCGGTCGAGCTCCGCGATGAGCCCAGACCCCGGACCGGTCCCACCGACGTGTTGATCGAGGTGGCCACCTGCGGCCTGTGCACGATGGAGCGCCGCCTGTTCGCCGGAACGAAGCCGATCTATCCCGTCGCCCCGGGCCACGAGGCCGCGGGCCGGGTCGTGGAGGCGGGCGAGGCGGTGGCGTCCCTCCCAGGAACCCCGCAGATCGGCGATCTGGTCACCATGGACCTGCTCACCCGGTGCGACACCTGCCATATGTGCCGGCGGGGCCGTAGCGCGCTGTGCAAGCGACCCCAGGGCGGGACGTTGAGTGACGGGACGATCTCGATGGGCGCCGGTCTCGCCGAGGTGGTGAGAGCGGCCGCCGCCCAGACCTACCGCGTGGGCGAGATCCCCGTCGAGCACGCCGCCATGGGGGAGCCGCTGGCCTGCGTGGTGCATTCGGTGAGGCTGAGCGGTTTCAGGTCCGGGGATCGGGTCGCGGTCATCGGCGCGGGCTACATGGGTCGACTCCACCTAGCCCTGTGCCGGGCGTGGGGCGCGGCCTCGGTCGGTCTGATCGATGTGAGCGACCAGCGCCGGGATGAGGCGGCCGAGGCCGGGGCTACGAGGGTGGCCGACCCCGCGGACCTGGTCGGTTGGCAGGCCGATCACGACATCGTGTTCGTCACCGCGGGGGTCCCGGGCGCGGTGGAGCTCGCCATGGACCTTTGCGACGACGCCGGCGCCGTGGTCCTCTACGGCGCCTTCGGAAAGGATGTGATGGCGTCGGTGGGCGCCGACCGCATCCACCACCACGAGCTGTCCATCATCGGCGTGTTCAGCCAGGAGCCCGATGACTGGCGGACCGCTGCGGGCCTGCTGGAGTCGGGCGCTCTGGCGGCCGACCTGGATCGCCTGGTCACGGCCCGCTACAGGCTGGCCGAAGTCGCCGATGCCCTGACTCTGGCCGTCGAGCAGCCCGTCTACCGGGTGATGGTGGGTTGAGCCGCCGGGCGCAAACCGCGCAGCTCATGAGGGGTTCGGCGAAATCTGTGTGGGTTTTGCTCCTATACGACGGCTTTCTCTACAGATTTGGGGAGCGGCCCGTGAGCGCAGTGAACAGGAGAGGGAGTTGAGCGGGAGTCCGCCGCGGGCAGTGGGCGATTCGCGGTGAGTCCCGTCGTGGTCGGGGTCGACCTGGGCACCGGCGGGGCCCGCGCGGTGGCGCTCGCCCCCGACGGCGACGTCAAGCTCTGGATGTACGAACCGTTCGAGGGAGCCCTGTCCTGGCCCCCGGGCCGGGCCGACCCCGCCGCCTGGCTCGACGGCCTGGGCCGCCTGCTGGCCAGGGTCAACGAGTCCGGTTTGGAGATAGCCGCGGTGGGGGTCGGCGGGCAGAGCCCCACGACCGTGCCCCTGGCGGGCCGCGGCGGCAGCGCCACCGCGGGGATGGCCGCCACCTGCCGCCATCCGGCCGGGAACGGCCTGGGCCGCACCGAGCACCACCTCGCCCAGCTTGAGTTCCTCAGCGACGAGGCGGGACGCCCGCTGGCCGGAGCCCAGATCTGGGACTGGGCGCTGCGCTGCCTCGGCGCCGACGACATCCAGGGGCTGTGGCCCGGCGAGGAGACAATCCCGGGCTACGGCGACCGGGTGGCGGTCGGCACCATTACCGGCGAATGCGACGGCTCGCTGGGCCTGGCCGCCGGCACCCCTCTGGTGAGCGCGTCCAACGACGCCTACATGAGCTTCTGGGCCGGAGGGCTCTTCACTCACCGCAGGGGCCACGATCCCGGCGGTCGCACCGGCGGCTTGGGCGTGGCCGTGGACGCCGCGAAGCGGCCACCCAACATGCTCGGCTTCTTCAGCCCGGTGGCGGGGGTCGAGGTGGTCGGGGGGGCCACCAACGGGCACGGGCAGTTGCTGGAGTGGTGGTCGGCCATGTCGGGCCGGTCCATTGAGGAGTTGCTGGGCCTGGCCACCGGGGTGGCTCCCGGCGCGGGCGGGTTGCTGGTCCTGCCCTACCACGACGGCGAACGGGCGCCCCGGTGGGAGCCTCGCCTGAGGGGCGAGATACACGGGCTGACCTTCAGCGCGGGCGTGGCCGAGATCGCCCGGGCTGTGCTGGAGGCCGCCGGCTACGGCCTGCGGCACATCCAAGAGGAGTTGCGGGCGTCCGGCGTGGAGATGGACGTGATGTGCTGCGCCGGCTCCCCGGCGCTCAGCCGCCTGTGGTGCTCGATCAAGGCGTCGATCCTGGAGGTTGCGGTCGACATGCCCGATCGGCCCGACCAACTCTCCGCCCACGGCTGCGCGCTGGCTGCGGGCTCGGCGCTGGCGTGGTGGGACCCTGTCGGCACCGAGACCATGGACTCCTGGCCGCTCGCGGCCATGACCCTGATCGAGCCGTCCCCCGACGACGCGTACCGCGCCGGCTACGAGCGGTTCGTGGCCTTGGGCGACGCCGCGGTCGCCCGGCTTGACGGTCCGGTCTAGCGTGGTCGGCACCACTTGTTCAGCGATGAGGAGACCGTCATGGTGAACCCGCTCATCTTCGTGGACCTGCCCACCCCCGACCCCGAGGCCACGTCGCAGTTCTACGAGAAGATGTTCGACTGGAAGTACAAGCGCAGGCCGGCCGGTGAGTTCCACGAGGTGCTGCCGGGCGTGAAGCCCAACCTGGGAATCCATTTGGAGACCACCCCGGTCAGCGGACCGGTGCCCCGGATCTACGTGATGGTCGACGATCCGCCCGACAGGCTCGCCCTCGCCATCGAGATGGGCGCCACCAAGATGTGGGACGAGGTCTACTGGGAGGAGTTCGACGCCCGCCACGCCGCCTTCCGCGACCCGTGGGGCAACGAGGTCGTGCTGTGGCGCAACAAGGGCACCTACGTGCCCGGATCGGCCTCCGAGAAGAACGCCTGAGCCGCGGGAGCCGGGTCAGCCCAGGACCTGCTCCACCGAGAACTCGACGTTGTTGCCGTCAGGGTCCTTGATCAGGCAGATGTAGCCCACATCGGGGTTGCGGTACATGGGGCCCAGCACCAGGCACCCGTCCTCGTCCGCCAGCCGGGCCACCTCGTCCACTTCGGCCCGGGTGTCGAGGGAGATGCCCAGGTGCGCGATGGAGGTCAGGAAGCCGTACTCCTCGACGATGTCGCCGGTGATCTGCTTGGGCAGCGCACCCTCCATCAGCACGATCACGAAGCGGGCCGCCCCCGGCTCGGTCATGTCGCGCTCGTTGGCCAGCCAGGCGGTGCGCATCTTGGTCTCGGCGTCGTGGCGTTCGGAGATCTTCACCAGGGTGGTGAACTTCTCGTAGAACGCCAGCGTGTCGTCGAGGCTGCGCACCGGCAGCGCGATGTGGGTGAGCAGCGACGGCGGCGGCTCGGCGGCCGGGGACGCGGCCCCGGCGGCGGATGGGACGGTGTCGGTCATGGCGCGACCCCCTGTGCGTCAGACATTACCGCCCGCTGGGCCGGGCTTGCCCGTGCCGGTGCTGAGGGCGTACCGTCCGCCTGACATCTCGCCTCAGCAGGGGGAACACCTATGTCAGCACCGAATCTGGGAAGCCTTCTCGTGGGGTCGTCGCAGGTCGACGTCATGAAGGACTGGTACCGGGCCTGCTTCGGGCCAGACGAGAACGAGATGGGCGCGTTCGTGTTCGGCGGCATCCAGCTCTTCATCGAGGAGCACAGCGAGGTCTCGGGCCCCAACGAGAACGGGCACCGGATCATCCTCAACCTCGACGTGGGCGACTGCCGGGGCCTCGAGGCTCACCTCAACTCCCACGGGGTCACCTGGGTGCGCGAGGTCGAGCAGATGCCCTTCGGGCTCATCGGCACCGTCGCCGACCCCGATGGCAACATGCTTCAGATCATCGAGTGGGGCGCCGCCCCCGACGAGGGCCACGGCTGAGAGGCCGAGCAAACAGGCTGACCCATGAAGGCAATGCTGTACCGCGCCTCGGGCGGGCCCGAGGCGCTGGAGTACACCGACGTTGACGATCCGGTTCCGGGCGCGGGCGATGTGGTCGTGGACGTCGCGGCCACCGCGCTGAACCGGCTGGACCTGCTCCAGCGCAACGGCTGGTACCACATGCCGGGATTCACGTTCCCCCACATTTCCGGCATGGACATCGCCGGAACGGTGTCCGAGGTTGGTGCCGAGGTCACCGCATGGAAGCCCGGCGACCGGGTGGTGGTCGACCCGTCCATGGCCGGTGTGCCCGAGAACTCCAAGCTGGCGGGTCTCGGCGACATTTACGGCGAACTCGGCATCCTGGGCGCCACCCTCGACGGCGGGTACGCCGAGAAGTGCCTGGTGCCGGCCTCGCACTGCTACCGGGTCCCCGACAGCGTCACGCTCGAGCAGGCGGCCACGTTCCCCACGGTCTGGCTCACCGCCGGCCACGCCCTATTCAACACGGGCGGGCTCTCAGAGGGCGAGACGGTGATGATCCACGCGGCCGGATCGGGGGTGTCGGTGGCCGGCATCCAGCTGGCCAAGCACGCGGGCGCCACCGTTCTGGCCACCGCCGGCACCGACGCCAAGTGCGAGCGAGCCCTGGAGTTGGGCGCCGACCATGTGCTCAACAACCGCACCGGCGATGTCACCGGCTGGGCCATGGGGGTGACCGAGGGCCGGGGTGTGGACATGGTGTTCGACCATGTGGGAACCGCGCTGTTCACCCAGTCGATGTTCTCGCTGGCCATCGGGGGACGGCTGGTCAACTGCGGCAACGCCTCGGGCGACACCGCCACCATCGGCTCGCTGGGCCACCTGTTCCACAACGGTCTCAGGATCATGGGTTCCGACCCGTACCGGCCCGATGAGATGGGGCCGCTGTGGGACACCTTCTGCGAGGAAGTCTCATCGGGTCGGTTCACCGCCGTTATCGATTCCGAGTTCCCGTTGACCGAGGCGGCCGCAGCCCAGCAGAAGATGCTCGAGAGCGACTTCTTCGGAAAGATCCTGCTACGCCCCTAGCCCCTGCGGAATCTCGGGTGGGTTCTGTGTCGCATATACACAGAATTCGTACCGAGATTCTGCTGGTCGCGGTCTTGGCGCGCTCTCGGACTTCAGGACGCGATCCCGGCCAGGTCCAGGGCGGCGTGTAGCAGGACTTCGGCACCCCGGCCGGCCGCGTCGGGTTCGATGGATTCGGCCTCGTTGTGCGACAGACCGTCCTGGCAGGGTACGAAGATCATCCCCGCCGGCGCCTTGAGGGCCACATGGCAGGCGTCATGGCCCGCGCCCGAGCCGATGCGCTCGTGGGCGAAGCCGCAGCGCCGGGCGGCTGCCTCCACCGCGTCGACGCACCTCGGGTCGAACACGACCGGAGCGCAGTCGTTGATGACCTCGATCCGGTGCCCGCAGCCGTGGGCGTCGGCGGCCTTGGCCACCAGGCTCCGCAGGGCCGCGTCCAGGTTCTCCAGGGTCTCGGCGTCGGGGTGGCGCATGTCGATGGTGAACGTGATGTGGGCCGGAACGGTGTTGGACGACACCGGCTCGGAGGAGAACATCGCCGGGGTCAGCCGCACCTGCGGGGCGTGGGCCGCAGCCATGCCGTAGATCCCGCTCAGGGCATCGGCCACCGAGCGGGCCGGATCGTGGCGGCGGTCCATGGGCGTGGTGCCGGCGTGGGCCGGGAAGCCCTCGATGGTCACCCGAAACCAGCGGATCCCCTGAACGCCGGTGACCACCCCGATCGATGAGCCGCTGGCCTCCAGGATCGGTCCCTGCTCGATGTGCAGTTCCAGGTACGCGCCCAGCGGCTTGCCGAACGCCGCGGCACCGGCCCAGCCGAGGCGGTCGAGCTCGTCGCCCACGGTGATGCCCGAGCGGTCACCGATAGCCCGAACCTCGGCCAGCGGCAGCGCGCCGGCCCAGACCGCGGAGCCCATCATCGACACCGGGAAGCGCGACCCCTCCTCGTTGGTCCAGACCGCCACCTCTACCGGGGCCCGGGTCACGACGGCGTGGTCGTTGAGCGCCTCGACCACCTCGAGACCGCCGAGCACGCCGTACACGCCGTCGAATCGCCCGCCGGTGGGCTGGGTGTCGAGGTGGCTGCCCAGCACCACCGGCAGGGCGTCACCGTCTGTGCCCGGCCGGCGGGCGAACAGGTTGCCCACCCCGTCGAGCTCGCTCGTGCAGCCCGCCCGCTCGGCCCATCCGATGAACAGCTCCCGCCCCGCCCGGTCGTCGTCCGACAGCGCCTGCCGGTTGGAGCCCCCCGCCGGCGTAGCCCCCACCTCAGCCATGTCCATCAACCGCGACCACAGCCGCTCCGGATTCGTATGTACATCAGTCATGCCCCGAATTCTCCCATGGCGCCTACAAGAAGTCGCATCACGCGAGGAATGCGGGCATGGCCACGAAAGCGCGTTCGGGCAGTGTGAGGTCAATGTCGCCCGCTCCCGGCTTGTTGCCCATCACCTCCGCCAGCGTCCTTGTGCCGCTGGTTGCGGTCTCCGCTGAATGGTCGAATTCATGGTGACTTATCTCTTGTGATGGTGGATACATAAGATACTTCTAATAATATCAATCTCTCATGCCGTATGCGGCGGTTTGACAGACTTCTACCGATTTGGTAGAACAGTGGAGGTGGACATGAACATCAAGGATCTCGATGACGACGTAGCGCGGCGGCTCAAGGAGCAGGCGGCCGCGGCGGGCTTGTCGGTCCAGCAGTACCTTCGCAACGAGCTGACACGTATCGCATCGCGGCGTTCGCCTGCTGAATTCGCCAGCGATCGCCAACCCATGAGTCGAGCAGAGTTCCTGGCCATACGGCAGCGACTGCGGGACATGGATGCCTCGTAGTGTTGTCTGCGACGCGGGCGGAGTCCTGGCCGCCGCGGGAGCGCTGGGAAGTGGGGCCCCGGCCTATTCGGAGTTGCTGGCTCTTGACTGGTCGTCGGTAACGGTCGGCCGGTTCTTGGCGGCTCGTCATGAGGGCAGGCCCGCGACCATCCAGGTGGAGGTGGGGCTCACATTGTCGCTTGTGGACGAGTGGTTCCCGGTCCGAATGATCGTGGCGGAGACGCTCGCCCGGGCCGGCCGAAATGCGGTCGACGCGCTCGACTCTTGGTCGGCGCTGATCCTGGCCGAGCGGTTGGAGCTTCCCCTGTTAACCGCTTCCGACGAGGTCGCAAGCGACCGCGTCGAGATCCTGCACCCCTGGTAGGCGACGCTGGCCACTGACCGTATGGACGAGTTCCTTCGACGGTTTGTGCAGCGACGCCGTGTTCCTGCGGTAGCTGCGGCGGTGGTTGGCGCGGACGGTGATGTCGAGGAACATGTCGTGGGTGTCCGGCGGCGGGACGGTCGGGATCTCGCGCGGTTGTCGGATCGCTGGCACATCGGCTCGTGCACCAAGACATTCACCGCGGCGCTGTGGGGCCGCTTGGTTGAGCTAGGCCAGGCTGAGTGGGACATGCCGTTGGAACAGGCCCTGGCCGACCTCGCCGACGAGATGCATCCCGGCTGGATGGACCAGACCGTCGATTCCGTGCTCTGGTGCCGGGCCGGGTTCAAGGCGAACCTGAGCCCGGACCAGATGAAGCAGGCTTGGGAGGACTCCCGGCCCCTGGCCGACCAGCGCACCGACATCGCCGGGCAGGCCTTGGGCGCTCCACCGGATCGGCCCGGCGAGTTCCGCTACTCGAACCTGGGACTCATCGTCGTCGGCGCCGTCATTGACCGCCTGGCGGGGGCGACATTCGAGCAAGCCCTGGACACCCACGTGCTGGGACCGCTCGGAATCGAGACCGCTGGTTTCGGCCCGCCCGGTGAGATCTGGGGCCATCCGGCCAGGTTCCGGCTCGGCAACCTCGGCCTCGTCGCCGGGCCGCCCGCCGACCCCTCCGATCCGTTCAGCGACAACCCCGCGGTGTACTCGGCCGCCGGAACGATGCACATCACCATGGCCGACTGGGCCAAGTTCGTGCGGGTCTTCATGGTCGGAGGCTCGAACCTGCTACGTGACAGCACCGTCGATCGCCTGCTCCATACGCCCCTCGGCGGCGAGTACGGGATGGCCATGGCCTGGTCAAGGACTCGTGTCCTTCCGGGAGTCGGGTACGCGATGCAGGGCTCCAACACGATGTGGTCGACCGCCGCCCTGATCGACAGCAACCGTCGCCGCGCCGTGCTGGTCGCCTGCAACGACGGCCGTAACCGCGTCCTCAACGGCACGGCCCGCCTAGCCGCCCGCCTCCTGCCATAACCTTCCGCTGGTGAATGCTGGTCGGCGATCAACAAACATGAGCGCCGGTGGCCGTTAGTTCTCGGGATGCTCCTTATCCGGAGTTGAAGAAGACCCACACGATGGCCCATACGGGCCGGCCGTTCACGGACTACAAGCCGCCGGCGGCCGCGCCGGTGTGGGCGGTGATAGAGGGGTTGGGCCGCTACCACGTGCTGCTGGCCGCCCTGGAGCTCGGCGTGTTCGAGGCCTTGGACGAGGCTCCGGGCACGGGGATGACGGCGGGGGAGCTGGCCGGGGGGCTCGGGCTTCCGGAACTGCACTTGGAGTCGCTGCTGGACTCGGTGGTGGCCCTCGGCCTGCTCGACCGGGTGGTCGACGGTTTCAAGCTCAACGACGCCGCCCGCCGCTACCTGCTCGTCGACGGCGCGGCCTCGATGGCCGCGCTGATCCCGGTGGCTCCCGGACCGCACGAGAACTGGACCCGCCTGGCCGACACCGTGCGCTCGGGCCGGCCCGCCACCCCCATTGACGACGACCCGGCCGCCTTCTACGTGCCCCTGGTGGAGGGCACCTTCACCACCATGTGGCGCTGCGCGAGCCGAGCCGACTTCAAGATGCGCTACAGCGCGCTGGCCGCACCCCGGATACTCGACCTAGGCGCGGGCGGGGCCCCCTGGTCGATCGCCATGCTCCAGGCCTGCTCGGAAGGTCGGGCGACCGTCAATGACCTCGACGGCGTGATCGACGTGGCCAGGCGCAAGACGGCCGAGCACGGCGTGGCCGACCGCTGCGAGTTCCGTCCCGGCGACTTCCACACCGTCCCGCTAGAGGACGGCGCTTACGACATCGTGGTGCTGGGCCACATCTGCCGCACCGAGGGGTCCGGCGGCGCCCGACATCTCGTGGAACGGGCCTACGCAGCCCTCCGGCCCGAAGGCCGCGTCGTGCTGGCCGACTACTTCATCGGCCCCAACCACAAGACCAACCCCCATGCGGTGCTGATGGGCATGACCATGATGGCCAGCACCGTCGACGGCTTCGGTGTCACCTCTGCCGAGGCCACCGGCTGGCTGCGCGACGCCGGCTTCGAGGCCCTGCGCCTGATCGAGCCCATCGGCTTCCAATTCGCCTACGTGGCCTCCAAGCCCCGAGACTGAACCCCCACCACCGCTGTCGGCAGGAGGCAGACATGAGCGAGCGGGAGCGCATCGACACGCTGATCAAGGGCTGGTACGTGGTCACCATGAACCCGACCCGCGACATCATCCGTCACGGCGCGGTGGCCATCAGAGGCGACGAGATCGTGGCGGTGGGCAAGGCGTCGGACCTGGAGGCGGCCTACGAGGCGGCCGAGACCGTGGGCGGGGACCGGTTCGTGGTCACGCCGGGCCTGATCAACACCCACATCCACATCACCGGCGAGCCCCTCACCCGGGGCTACGTGCCCGACGACACGCCCTTCGAGGAGAACGTGTTCATGTGGCTGTGCCCGCTGTACTCCGTTTACACCGCGGAGGAGGAGCGCCTCTCGGCCCAGCTGGCCGCGGTCGAGATGCTCAAGTCGGGCACCACCGCGTTCTTGGAGGCGGGCACGATCCGCTTCACCGACGAGGTAATGGACGGCCTCGTCGAAGCGGGCATCCGGGGACGCATCGGCAAGTGGGTGTGGGACCTGCCGCCCGAGCCCGACGTCTACCGCCAGGACACCGACACCGCCATCGCCAACATAAACGACACCATCGAGCGCTACCGGGGCACCGCCGGCGGACGGTTGGAGGCGTGGTCGATGGTGGTGGGCCACACCACCTGCTCCGATCCGCTGTGGCGGGCCGCCCGGGAGGCCGCCGACCACCACGGCGTGGGCCTCAACTTCCATATGAGCCCGGCCAAGCTGGATCCCGACACCTTCATCGCCGAGTTCGGGCAGCGCCCCATGGTCCATCTCGGCGAGTTGGGCGTGCTCGGCGCTGATGCCTCCATGACCCACTGCGTCCATGTCGACGACAGCGAGCTCGACGTGATGGCCGCGGCCGGCTGCTCGGTGGAGCACTGCCCCACCACCGCGCTCAAGGTCAGCTACGGCGTCACCCAGATCGGCAAGATCCCCGAGATGGTGATGCGGGGCATCAACGTCAGCATCGGCATCGACGGCAACAACGCCTCGAACTACGCCGACATGCACCGGGCCACCTACCTGGTGGCCGGGCTGTTCAAGGACGCCCGCATGGACCCCCAGATGTTCCCGGCCGAGAAGGCCTACGAGATGGCCACCCTCGGCGGTGCCCGCACCATGCTCATGGAAGACCAGATCGGCTCGCTGGAGTCAGGCAAGAAGGCCGACGTGGTGCTGCACGACACCGACCGGCCCGAGTGGCGACCCCTGCTCAACGTGATGAACCAGCTGGTGTGGTCGGCCGACGGCCGGGGGGTTCACACCGTGTTCGTGGACGGGGCCAAGGTGGTGGACGCTGGTCGTATGACCACCATCGACGAGGACACCTTCTACGCCCGCTGCCAGGCCGCCGGCGAGGCCATCACCGCCCGCTCCGGCCTCCCCGACAAGGCCAAGTTCCCGATGCTCTAACCGGCTCCGGCCCCGGCCCTACGAAATCTGTGTGGATTTTCCCCCTATGTGACGGGTTTGTCTACAGACTTGGTGGGTGCCCGAGCGGCGGCTACAGGTCGGGCACCGCGAAGATCGAGCCGCCGAACAGCACCCAGGCCAGAAGCAGCGTCCACGCCACGTTGGCGGCCTGGGCCAGCACGAACGCCAGGGCAGGTCGCCCGCCCTGCAGCGACAGGAGGTCGCGCAGCCGGGTCTCCAGGCCGATGCACACGAACGCCACCGCGAACAGCCACGTCCTCAGGCCCTTGAGCACGCTGGCGGTGGCGTCCACCATCCCGTCGGTCAGCACGAAGGAGAACAGCACCGAGGTGGCCAGGAACCCGAGCACGAACTTGGGGAAGCGCTCCCAGATCACCGACGCCGACACCTCCGGCTGGTCGGCTCCCGACGCACCGCCCCGCACCGTCCACCACAGCGACAGGGCGAAGGCGGCCACGCCGAGCAGGGCGTTCTGGGAGAGCTTGACGATGGTCGCCGCGTTGGTGGCCGAGTCGCCGATGCTCTCACCGGCGACCACCACCGCGCCGGTGGTGTCGATGGTGCCTCCGATCCAGGCGCCGCCCACGATGTCGGAGACCCCGATCCAGTCGATGGCCAGCGGCATCACGATCATCATCGGCGCGGCCACCACCAGCACCAGCGACGTCACGTAGGAGAGCTTGCGGCGGTCCCCGGCGATGGCTCCGCAGGCCGCGATGGCGGCGGACACCCCGCAGATCGACACCGCGGTCGCCAGCATGGCCGAAAACTCATCGTCCACCCTGAGTTTGCGAGCGATCCAGAAGCACAGATACCAGATCACTGAGATAACCGCAGCCGCTTGCACCATGCCGTACATTCCGGCTTCAAGCACCCGGCCGAACAGGACGCTCGAGCCCAGGATCACCAGCCCGGCCTTGATGTAGTACTCGGTGCGCATGGCGTTGCTGAGCCAGTCGGGAACCTTGAGCACGTTGGAGATGAACAGTCCCAGCGCCAGCGAGGTGATCGCGTAGTTGACGCCCCGGTCGCTCAGGGCGGAGTCACACGCAACGGCCCGCGCCAGGAAGGCCAGTGCGAACAGCGCGGCGAAGCCCACCGCGAAGCCGCGGGCCGAACCGTCCATGAGCCGGACTCCGATGAGGCACAGCACCAGCAGCGCGGCACCGACCCCCAGCGTCGTCGCCAGGTTGCCGGGAGCGAACAGCCCGCCGACGCCGTCACTGCAGGAGAGGCCGGCCTTCTCCGGCCGGACGCCTATCACGACCAGGGCAATGATCGCCGCGCCCATCCACACCGAGATCCAGTCCTCGGAGCGCAGCAGGCCGCTAATGGCCCCCTTCGCCATGGTCCCAACCTAGTGAAGCAGCCGAATCCGGCCGCGGTATGGCGGTAGGGTCGGACCATGGCCGAGTTCAGAGTCATCTTCGTGGCCCGCGACTACGACGCCACCGTGGGGTTCTTCACCGACGTGATGGGCCTGGAGGTGGAGCGGTCCTTCGGCGAGGTCTTCCGGGGGACGATCCTGCTGGCCGCCGCCGGCCGGATCGAGGTCATCGAGGACGGCGGCGGCTGGGACACCCCCGGAGTGGCGGGCGTCTCGGTGTCGTGGGAGATCGACGACGCCGACGCCGAACACGCCCGGCTGGTCTCTGCCGGCGCTGGCATCGTCCGCCCAGTGGAACTGCAGCCGTGGGGCCACAAGAGCTTCGAGGTGGCCGGCCCCGACGGCCTCAGGATCATCCTCTTCGAAGTGGTCACAGCCCAGTAGGGGGCTAGAAGGTTCAACCTATGAGATTCGGGTTCTGGCCGTCCAGCGGCAGCGACTGGGAGCACATACTGGCGGTGAGCCGGGCCGCGGAGGCCAGCGGCTGGGACGGCCTGTGGGTGCCCGACCACTTCATGCCGCCCGAAGGGGGATACGGGCACGAGCCGCCCGGCGTGGATTCTGAGCTGCTCAATACCCACGAGTGCTGGACCCTGCTGGCCGGGTTGGCCTCGGCGGTGCCCCGGGTGCGTCTCGGCGCCATGGTCACCGGCAACACCTACCGCCATCCCGCGGTGCTGGCCAAGCAGGCCGCCACCGTCGACCACATCAGCTCCGGGCGGCTGGTGCTCGGTCTGGGCGCCGGATGGCAGGAGAATGAGCACCGCCGCTACGGCATCGCCTACGGCACGGTCCGGGACCGGGCCGACAGGCTGGAAGAGGCCTGCGCGGTGATCGCCGGGCTGTTCGCCAACGAGCGCACCGATTTCGACGGCACCCACTACCGGCTGCAGGGGGCGCCGCTGGTGCCCAAGCCGCTTCAGGATCCGCTCCCGATAATGATCGGCGGCCGGGGCGAGCGCCGCACCATCCCCACCCTGGTGCGCTGGGGCCACGAATGGAACGGCTGGTGCACGGTGGAGGACATGCACCACTTCAACGGGCTGATCGACCGGCTCTGTGACGCCGCCGGCCGCGATCCGGCCACCATCTCCCGCTCCGCGGCGGTCATCCTGAACCTGTGCGACTCAGAGGCCGAGGCGGCCCGCCGCCAGGAGCGGTCGGCGGGGAGGCCGGTGCTGGTGGGCACGGCCGACCAGCTCGTCGAGCAGGTGGCCGACTACGCCGCGGCCGGCACCGACGAGCTGATCATCCCCGACTTCAACCTCCGGCCCGAGCAGACCGCCGAGATCACCGAGCGCTTCATGACCGAGGTCGCCGCCGCCCTGTAGGCCTGTCCCGGCCACCTCGCAGCAGAGGATGTGGTTGGCTACTTACACAATTAACTGTAAATTAGGCAAATGCTTCTATTGAGCCAAAGACCGCTGACCGCATCCGACGCGGACCATGACCTATTTGTTGATCGAAGTTCAGAACTTCGACGGGTTAATCGCGCGCTGGACCTAGGCCTCAATGCCTACATCTTCGGTTCGCGTGGCAGCGGTCGAACCTCCTTCCTCCGGCAAGTCGAGCGCGGTCGGCCCGAAGCGCGCTACGTCCGTCTTGAGGGGGTCGAGACGGTGACGGACCGACTCGACCAAATCGAGCGAGCAATAACGGGTCGCAACTCCCTAGGACGGCACCGGTCCTGGAACCCGCTCAAGCCCTTAGAGGCAGAAGTCGAGGTCGTCTTCGACCCGTTGTGTTACCTGCGTCGGGCCACAAGGATGGGCGAGGGAGAGCAAGGTCCTGTTGTGCTTGTGGACGACCTCAACCCGGAGGAGTGCCACGAACTGTTCGGGCGCCTGCGAGACGACCTATGGGAGCTGCCGGTCCAGTGGGTAGTAGCAGGGTCGGCGCCATCGCTCGCCCCGCCTGCCGACGCCTTCTTCGACGCTGTCGTAGAGCTGCCGCCGTTCGATCAGGATGGCTTGCGGGAGTTGCTGGAGCGGCGAGCGGCCAGCGGCACGCCGGAGGAGGGGAGCCTGCTCATGAGGACAGCCGACGCGGCCCTCGACGCGGTGGCGCCATGTACGCCTCGGCGCGCGCTGGCCGTTCTCCGTGATCTGTATCTCTCCGATGACCTTCTGGAGGCGACTCGTCAGCTTGAGAACCTGCAATCTGCCCGAGCTGACCTGAAACCCACCGCCAACAGGCTGGTCGACGCGTTGATCCACCACGGCCCAACCCACGCGGGCGACATGGAGTTACTCGACGAAGTCGGCGTCACTCGCAGCCGCGTCGTACAGTTGCTCGCCGAGCTTGAAGCTGATGGTTTGGTGACCGCTCAACGGGACGGGCGTCGAAAGCTCTACTCCGTGCCGGGCGGGCGCCCCATGGCGGCCGATATGCAGTCCGCGGCTCGCAGCGGAGCAACAGATGAGCCGTGATGCACTCCGCACCCTGGTTCAAAGGCGGGCCTTCAATCCGACGCCGCGGCTTGATGATCTGGGCGGGTTGCACCTGACCTTCGAATCGATGGTCCCCGGGTGTCATGTCGAGGGCCGCCTTGAAGGCAGCGCGCGTCGGGGGGAGCGGGTGGCGCTAATTGCTGGTAGTGGATGCGGCAAGTCGAGTCTGGTGTCGTACGCCCTCGGCCCATTGGCCACTGGCGTCGCACCGATTCTCGTCCCAGTACACGCACTTGAGAGCCACGCTAGGCGAGCGGGGTCGGTGGCCGATGCGGTGATTGCCCAACTACGGCTTCAAGCCACGCCGGCCACAGAGGCAACGACGGAATTCGACCGGGTGCAGGGTGAGCAGCGTGAGGTAACTCACTCCACCAGTCGAGAGTCAGGCATCTCCGCCGGATTAATGAGCTGGATGTCGCTCACGCGGTCTCGTGAGATCAGCCAACAAACCGCAAATCACGAGCGCATTCCCCTGTCCGCGAAGATCGAAGTGATTGAGCAGTGCCTTCGAGGCATTCGTTCGGATGCCCTTGTGCCGGTGTTCGTGTTCGATGACACGGACCGATGGATCGACCCTGAACAGGGAGCGGTGGTCCGAGGCTTCTTCGGGGAAGGCATTCGGTGGTTGGCCGAACTGCGCGCATCGGTCGTTGTAGCTACCCATTCCCGTTATCTCGACACGAATCATGATGCGGCCGAGACCTTGACCTTCCTCGACACACGAGTAGAGATCCCACCGGTCCCATCCGTCGATCAGCTTGGTCGCGTCTTGGAGCGCCGAGTGCAAGTTCATGGCGTGGAACCTGTAGGCGGCGAGGCCGTGCTATCACTTGCTGAGGTCATTACAGAGGCGGCTGTGGAGGAGCTCTTCAGTCAGTACACGACGCGCGGATCGCTTCGCGCCACGTTGCAGATCGCTCATGTCGCCTTGGTCGAGGCGGCTGATGCCGGAGCCGACGCGATCTCCGCCCATCACATCGAGGCGGCCACGCAAGCCTGGTGAGTCTCAGAGTCGGTCGGGTTCCATGTGGCACCACTCCAAGGTGTGAGAGGCTTGAGGTGCCTCCCACCAAGCGGCGGGACACTGCCGGTACGAGTGACGAGCCTGTTGCCAGCGTCCTCAGAGCGTTGTCTGCGATAGCGTCCGGCGGCGGAGTCAGCAGCTTGGGAGTAGAGCAATGACCGACACTGTGTTCACCGGAGACGTGCCTGCCGTGGTGGAGTCCGCGCCGAGCCGGTTCGATGCCTACGACACCGCCGACCTGTGGCGCAAGGACGTCGACCACTACATCCATCCCTTCACCGACTTCGCGGTGTGGAACTCCGAGGGCGCGCTGGTGATGGCCGAGTCCGAGGGCGCCTACGTATACGACTCCGACGGCCAGCGCTACCTCGACGCCCAGGGCGGCCTGTGGTGCGTCAACGCCGGCTACGGCCGGGCCGAGATCGCCGACGCCATGGCCGATCAGGCCCGCAAGCTGGCCTACTACTCGCCGTTCACCAACACCACATCGGTGCCGGGCGCCACCCTGGCCCACAAGCTGGCCTCGCTGTCCCCCGGCGACCTCAACCACGTGTTCTTCGGCCTGTCCGGATCCGACGCCAACGACACCGCGGTGAGGATGATCCACTTCTACTTCAACCGCCTCGGCCAGCCCAAGAAGAAGACCATCATCACCCGGGTCAACGGCTATCACGGGTCCAGCTACCTGGCCATGTCGCTCACCGGGGTGGCCTACGACCACATCGGTTTCGACATCATCGGCGAGCCGCTCATCACCCGGGTGGAGGGCCCCGACATCTACCGGCGCTCCGAGCGAATGACGCCCGAGGAGTACACCGACCACCTGGTCGCGGAGTTCAGGGCCAAGGTCGAGGAGCTGGGAGCAGAGAATGTGGCCGCCTTCTTCGCCGAGCCCATCATGGGGGCGGGCGGCGTGCTGGTGCCCCCGCCCGGCTACCTGCCCAGGATGCGGGAGGCCTGCCGCGAGTTCGGCATCCTCTACGTGTCCGACGAGGTGGTCACCGCCTTCGGGCGGCTCGGGCACTTCTTTGCCAGCGAGGACGTCTTCGGCATCCAGCCCGACATCATCAACACCGCCAAGGGCCTCACCTCCGGCTACGCGCCCCTGTCGGCCACCCTGCTGTCCGACGACATCTACGAGGTGATCTCGGTCCCGCAGGCGCCCGGCGCCGAGTTCGCCCACGGCTACACCTACTCGGGGCATCCGGTGTCGTGCGCGGCCGCGCTGGCCAACATCGAGATCTTCGAGCGCGAGGACATCTGCGGCCACGTGCGCACGGTCGGTCCCTACTTCGAGGAGCGGCTGCAAACCCTCGCCGACCTGCCGATCATCGGCGACGTCCGCGGCAAGTGCCTCATGATGTGCCTGGAGAACGTCGCCGACAAGACCACCAAGGAGATGTTCTCCCCGGAGGTGGAGATCGGCCGTCGCATCTCCGACGCCTGCGACGCCCGGGGCCTGCTCGTGCGCCCCATCGGGCGCCTCAACGTGCTGTCGCCGCCGCTGATCCTCACCACCGATCAGATCGACTGGCTGGTCGACACGCTGCGGGCCGGCATCGAAGAGGTGATGGCCGGCCTCGAGCGCGAGGGTCTCTGGACCAACCCTGGCTGAGCGATCGGATGGCGGCCGGGATCAGGCCCAGGTCTCCATCCGGCAGCCGACCAGCAACTCCGACACCGACGCGGTGTTGGGCAGCGCGATCATCGTGGCCACCAGATCAGCAACATCTTCGGGCTGGGTGATGGTGTCGTCGTCGGGGTCCATCATGTCGGTGGCCACCGGTCCGGGGCACACCGCGGTCACCCGGATGCCGTCGTCCCAGCCGATCTGGCGGATCGCGTGGGACAGGGCCAGCAGCGCGTACTTGGTCATCGAGTAGCCCACAATGGAGTCGCCCTTTATCCGCTTGGCCGACAGCGAGGCCATGTTGATCACCCGGCCCGAGCCTGATTGACGCAGGTGGGGCAGGGCCAGCCGGGTGAGCCGCAGCGGCCCCTTGACGTTCACGGCCCACATGTCGTCGAGGACTTCCTCGTCCATGCTCTCCAGCCCGGTCCGGTCGACGATGCCGGCGCAGTTGACGAGCACATCGATGCCGCCGAAGTGGTCGACAGTCGCTTCCACCCAGCGGCGGGCCGAGTCGATGTCGGTGGCCTCGTGGTAGTTGAGCAGCAGCCGGTCGGCCCCGATGTCGGGCGCGCTCTCGGCCAAGGCGTCCATCCGCCGGGCCCCGAGGCTGAGCCGGTAGCCGTCCGCGGCCAGCCTCGTCGCGATGGTGGCCCCGATGCCCCGGTTGGCCCCCGACAGCATCACCACCCGGCCGTCTGCACTGATTGAACCCATCGTCTTCCTCTCATCGGTATCGAGTCGCTGGGTGCCCCGCCCCGATGGGGCGCCGGCTGCACCGCCGATTATCGTCGGCTTGCGTGCGGCGGGCGAAGCGGGGCCCCGGAGGCCGAGCGGGCCGGCGGTGCCATTGCAACGACTCCGAGCGGGCAGGGCCATGACGGTCACGCTGGAAGCCGAGATCAGCCCGGGCATGAGCCCGGGGGACTTCGTGGACCTGGCCGTGCGCTGCGAGCGGGCCGGGTTCGACCGCTTCGGCGTGTCCGACGTGGTGTTCTGGCCCGACTGCTTCGTGCTGCAGGGGCTGGTCGCCCAGGCCACCAGCCGCATCCGCATCGGCTCCATGGTCACCAATCCCTACTCGCGCCATCCGGCCATGCTGGCCGGGGCGGTGGCCGCCCTCCAGGAGCTGTCGGGCGGGCGCATGTTCCTCGGTATCGGGGTGGGCGCCGGCCTGGAGGACCTGAGGATCGACTATCCGAGGCCGGTGCGGGCCCTGCGTGAGGCCATCGCCGGAATCAGGGGGCTGCTCTCGGGCGAGACCGTCGACCTCGACGGCGAGATGTTCTGCATAGACGGCGGCCGGCTGGTGCGCCCGCCGACTGCGCCGGTGCCGATCTCGGTGGGGACCCGCAGCCGCCAGGTGATGCGCCTGGCCGGTGAACTGGCCGACATCGCCCTGGTCGGGGCCCGGCACTTCACGCCCGAGATCGCGCAGCAGTACTACGGCTGGCTGGCCGAGGGGGCGGCCCTGGCCGGCCGGGACGTGGGCGACATCGACATCGCGCCCCGGCTGACGCTGTGCGTCTCCGGCGACGGCGACCTGGCCCGCCGGTCGGTGGTGCGCTACGTGGCCCACTACCTGGCCATAATCCGGCCTTCCGAGATGGATCCCGATCGTCTGGCCGCCATCGACGAGGCCCTGGGCCGGGCGACCGGCTGGTACTTCGACCTGGACCGCTTCGATCCGCCGGAGCTGTTCGACCTGGTCACCGAGGATTGGATCCGCCGCTACGCCGTCGCAGGGGCGCCGTCGGAGATCGCCGAGCAGGTCACGGAGGTGACCGCCCTCGGGTTCACCAGCGCCAGCCTCAATCTGGCCGCGGTCCTGCGCCCCTCGGCGGCCGAGGGCTATGCCGAGACCATCGACGGCTTCGCGTCGGTGATCGACGACTGCCGCTAACCCGGATTGACCGCGACCACCTCGCCGTTGAGCCACGCCCAGAAGCCGCTGGGGTTGCCGGCCCAGCGACGGAAGGCGGCCGAGATCTCCTCCAGGTCGTCTCGGGTGGCGAATCCGTTCGACACGGCATGGCGGGCGAAGTCGCTGTCCGTCGCCCTCACGGCCCACATCCCGCCCCAGAGCTCGCGGCCCGCCGCGTCGGCGTAGGTGGTCGTGGTGGTCGTCACCACCGGGTCCACGAAGCCGGCGGTCCGAACCCATCCCGGCAGGAAGCGCCCGGCGTCGGCCTCCCCTCCGTTGGCTGCGGCGATCTGGTGGAAGAGGCGCAGCCAGAGCTCGATGGCGGGCTCGACCGGCGCGTGGACCATCGTCTGGTAGTCGGAGTCGCGCACCGCCACCAGCCCGCCCGGCCGCAGCACCCGCCGGGCCTCGCCCAGCGCCCGCACCGGGTCGGCCAGGTGCTGCATCACCTGATGGGCGTAGACCACATCGAAGCTGCCGTCGGGGTAGGGCAGGTCGTACACGGAGCCCACCTCGAAGCTGGCGTTGCCGGCGTCCACCTCGGCGGCGTGGCGCCGGGCGGAGTCGACCATCTCGGCCGAGGCGTCCACACCGACGACGGTTCGGGCTCTGCGGGCCAGTCCCACCGTGATCGTGCCGGGGCCGCATCCCATGTCCAGCACTGCGGCGCCGGGGTCCAGCCGGGGCAGCAGGAAGGCCGCGCAGACCTCGGCGGTACGCCGCCGGTACGACTCGATGATGGCTTCGTGGTAGCCGTGGCTGTACGTCTCGCCCTCGGGCCGCTCAACGGTCATGAGCGCGAGAGGCTAGAGGGTGTGGTGTATCGCAGCCCGATCAGTTTCACAGCGAGGCAGGTACGGCTTCGTCGAACAGCCAGGACTCGACCAGGTCCACCGCCTCGGGCCCCGCGAGCTCGTCCACGAGCTCCAGGAACTCCTCGGTGTTGGTTGTGCCGCCCGCGGATCGGTCGTAGTGGGTTCGCAGGATCTCGAAGAAGGTCTCGTCGCCGGCATGACCGCGCAGGGCGTGCAGGGTGGCAGCCCCGCGGTAGTAGACCGACCGGCCCAACAGTTCCTCCACTTCGATGCCCTTCGGCGGGACCGCCCCCGACGAGATCAGCCGGGCGTGGATCGCGGCCATGGTGGCGTCGAGGTCCCCGTCGAAGTGCTCGGCCTCGAACATGAGATGCAGGTAGGTGGCGAAGCCCTCGTTCATCCAGATCTCGCTCCAGTCGTCGGGCGATACCGAGTTGCCCAGCCACTGGTGGGCGACCTCGTGGGCGATGATGCCGGGGCCGATGGTCGCCGGGCCGTGGACGGAGAGTGTCTGGTTCTCGAGGGCGAAGCCGAGCGGGAACGGCATCACGATCGTTCCGTAGGCCTCGAACGGGTAGGGACCGAGCAGACCCTCCAGGAACTCGATGACCTTGGGGGTCACCGACAGCGCCTGCTGGATCTCGGGCGGCGAGTCGCTGGGCACGTAGTCCCGGATGACCGGACCGCCGTCGTAGAGCGATCCGTGGTCGATGCGGTCGAAGTCGCCGATGTAGACCGCAGCCAGGTAGGTGGCCATCGGATCGTCCATTCGCCAGGTGTAGGTGGTCTTTCCGTTGTTGATGGTCTTGCTGGCGAGGATCCCGTTCGAGGCGGCCGTGAGGCCTGACGGGACCGCGACCTCGATCTCGTAGGTGGCCTTGTCGGTCGGGTGGTTGTTGGACGGGAACCAGGTCATGGATCCTGACGGCTCGCTGACCGTGAAGATCGCGTCGTCGCGTCGCTGCCAGCCCAGTTCCAGGAACGGCACCCCGGGATCCTCGAGTGTCTCGGGCGAGCCCGAGTAGTGGAGCACCACTTCGAACGGCGACCCTGCCGCCAGCGGGCTGTCGGGGCGGACGGTCAACTCGTGGCCGGATCGGGTGAACCCGGCTCGGACGCCGTCGACGTTCACCATGTGGACTTCCAGACCCGACAGGTCCAGGTTGAATGATTCGAGGTCCTCGGTGGCCTGCGCCGTGATCGAGGTCATCGCAGTGATGTGGTTGCTGCGCCAGCCGACCTCGAGCTTGATCTTGTAGTGGAGCACGTCGTAGCCGGGATTGCCCAGGAACGGGTAGAAGCTGTCGCCCAAACCCTCGGCCCGGGTCGGCGCCGGCGTCGTGGTGAGTGCGGCGTCCGTGTCCGCAGGCCCGGTCGTGGTGGGTGCGGCGGTCGTCGTCGGAGGCGCGGTCGTGGTAGATGGGCTGGAGCTGGGAGCAGCCTCGCCGGAGGTGTCCGCGGTCGTGGTCGGGACCGCGCTTGTGGTGGTGACCGGAGCCGAGGCCGCAGGGACCGCGGCCGGAGTCTCATCGTCGGCGGTGCCGCCACAAGCTGCCGCGATGAGGGCCGCAGCGACCAGCGCGATTCTCACGCGGCACAGCACGGCGCGCAGCCTACGGCTGGCCCGTGAGCGTTGGTTCAGCCTCTCAGGCTTGGCCGGTCTGGCGCAGGAAGCTCAGGCTGTCGAAGTAGTCGGTGCGGCGCTCGATGAGGCCGTCGCGCACGATCATGCGCATCACGCCACGGATCTCGAAGGGTTTGCCGTCGGCCCGGGCTCGCATCACGTAGGCCGCGGCCACCCGGTCGCCCTCGACGATGATCTCCTCGGCCTCGTAGGTCAGTCCGGCGAAGGTCGCCAGGAAGTCGACCAGCCGGGCGCGGTACTCGGCCTTGCCGTCGCTGGGCAGACCCAGCGCGCTGGTGTGCCGGTTCGAGAACCCGTCGCTCACGTGGGAGGCCACCGCCTCCGGATCACCCGAGGCGAACGAGGCCAGATAGGACGCCGCGACGGCCCGGGGATCTGTGTCCGTGCCCGAGCCGGGCTCCACTGCGCTCAGCGCATCACCTTCTGGGCGTGGGCGTACACGCCCTGGTCGTAGCTCAACTCGATCATGTTGCCGTCGGGATCGCTGATCATGCAGATGTAGCCGATGGGGGGCGGCATCTCCGTGGGCGGCATGGCCAGGCAGCCCTCGGCTCGGGCCCTCTCGGCGGCCTCGTCGATCTCCTCACGGCTGGTGACCTCGACCCCCAGGTGGGCGAAGGGTGCCAGTGTGGCGATGGGGGCGTCCTTGAACGGGTCGGACTCCGGGAAGAACTGGGCCAGCACCAGGATGAAGGGCTTGTCGGGGGAGTCGTCGTGGCCCAGCCAGGCGCCGTACCCGTCGGCGTCCTCCCGCTTCTCGAGGAGCTTTATCGGGGTGTGGGTGGTGTACCAGTCGATGCTGGCGTCGATGTCTGTGACCCGAAGGGCCACATGGGTCCACCGCGGGTGGGGAGGATGGACGGAGTAGGTGTCGGTCGCTTCGCTCATCTCACGTCTACTCCCGGGTCCAGCCCTCGGGGACCTGGGGATCGTCGCCGCCGTAGGTCCACAGCACGAGAGTGTTGCCCCACGGGTCCTTGAAGGCGTTGTTGTAGCCGTTGAACTCGCCGTAGTAGTGGTGCCTCCACAGCTCGGTGGCCCCGTTGGCGACGGCCCGGTCGGAGATGGCGTCCATGTCGTCGTCGGGCGACACGAGGATCCAGATGCGCACAGTGTGGCCGTCCTGGCTCAGACCCCGCGGCTCGAGTCCGTCGTCGCTGGGGTGGGGACGGCGGTTGGCCACGTTGGTGATGCCCATGTGCAGGTTGCCGGTCGGTCCCTGGGTCCCGTCGGGCAGCCTGAAGTTCTGGCCGGGCACGATCCGGTAGAACGATCCGGCTGGTCGGGGCTCCACCTCCCAGCCGAACACATTGCGGTAGAAGTCGGCCGCCTTCTCGGGCTCGTCGGTGGGGAAATCGATGAAGATGAGGGTGTTCGGGTAGGGCTCGGTCATGGTGCGCTCCAGGGCTCGGCGGCAGGGTCGGGCGGGCGGCTCAACCTAGCATTCGCCCGGTCGCGGCCATAAGTCGGCGTCAGCGCAGGCGGGGCTTGATGCGCTCGCCGCTGGCGAAGGCCTCCTGGCCCTCGGCCAGTGCTTCGGGCCGGGTTCCGGTGGTGAGGATGGACGGAGCCATCGCCAGGGCGTCGAGCCGGCCCATGTCGTTGGCCGCCCAGATGGCCCTCAGCGAGCCTTGGACCGCGTCGGGAGGCTGTGACGCGATGATCGTCGCGAGCCGATCCGCGGCCGGGAGCAGTTCATCGGATCCCACGACCTCCGAGACCAGGCCGATCCGCAGCGCGGTCTGCGCGGTCATCCGCTCGTGGCTTCCGAGCAGGGTCAGGCGCAGGACCTCGCCCAGGGGCATGCGTTGGGCCATCTTGATGGGCTCGTAGACGGCCGCCATGCCGTAGGTGACGTGGGGATCGAAGAACGTGGCGCCTTCGGCGGCGATGATGATGTCGCACTCCGCGATCAGGTAGAAGGCTCCACCGCAGCAGAGGCCGTTCACCGCCGCGATCACCGGCTTCCAGAGGTCGCAGGCCTTGGGGCCCAGGTCGTTTCCGGGATCGTCGTACATGAAGTCGTTGGACGTTCCGTAGAGGCCGCCGCGCCCGGCCAGGGCGGGCATGTCCGCGTCCCGGTCGATTCCTGCGCAGAAGGCCCGGTCACCCGAGGCGGTGAGCACGGCGGCCCGCACATCGTCAAGCGTGCGCAGGGCGCGCCATGTGGCTCGGACCTCCTGGCGCATGCGGTCGTTGAAGGCGTGCATCGCCTCGGGCCGGTCCAGCGTCACCCGGCAGACACGATCCGCGATCTCGACCCTGATCGTCTCGAACCGCTCCGGCTCGAATGGCACGTTGCGATCAGATGACGCCACGACCAGCAAGCCTAGTTGTCGCTGCCATCGGCAAGGGCGGCCCACGGGATGCTCTCAGGTGATCTCGGACCTGAGCCGGTGCAGCAGGCGCGGCATGTCGGGCGGTTGAACCACCGCTGCCCGGATGAGGTCGTCGAAGTGCTTCACGAATGTCATGACGTGGCGCCGGTTGTTGAGCACCAGATACATCTGGCCGAGATACAGCACCGCCCGCTCGAGGCCGAAGACGGTGACCGCGCTGGCGTAGCGCTGGCGGCCGTCGTAGAGGAACCACCGGAACGTGGGGTACAGCTCCTCGCACAGCTCGATCATCCGGTCGAGTTGCGCCACCCGGTGCCGGTGCTCGAGCGCGGCCCATACGTCCCACCCCCGGGCGAAGCCCTGGATGGCCTGGATGGAGTTGCAGCACTCGAGGTCGCTGCCCGGTGCCCGGGCTAGTTCCAGGGGGGCGGTGGCCGTCTCGATTCGCTGCTCGGGCCTGACCGTGGCGTAGCGCTGCACCTCGTGGCGGATCACGGCCTCTGTCTTGACCAGGTCGGGCAGCGAGGCGGGCAGGGTGCGGATCTTCGAGCCGGCGGACTGCTCGTGCCAGTCGATCCAGGCCTCGTCGAGGGGGCTCAGCTCGTCGAGGTTCAGGGCGAACTCCTCGTGGACGATGTCGGCTCGGGACGGGCCGCCGTCGGTAAGGCCCAGCAGCCAGTCCACCGAGGCGCCGGATGCTTCGGCGATGGCTGCGAGAGTCTCCGCCCGGGGGAGGCGGCGGTCGCCGGCCGACAGCAGCTGCGACAGGGTGGACCGGTCGATTCCGGCGTCGGCCGCGAAGTCCGACTGGGACCGTCCCGAGTCGGCGAGGAGTTCCCGGAGCCGTTCCCGGAACCGGCCAACGAGCTCGACCTGCCCCGCCATTGCGTGGTGATAGTACAACAAACGTTGTGTTCTCACCACAATATTTGCGTTTAGTTTGAAAATGCCCCGAATTGTGCGCATCTCATCACGCTTCGGAGAGGGGGCCTCCTTACTCTGGGCAGCAGCAGATGGAGGGGGACAGGCCGGCTGCACCTTCGACACAGGGGGTTCGATGGCTGCGAACGCGACCAGACCGGGCGTCGAGTGGCGCACGGTCGGGGTCGCGGTCGCAGTGCACGGCCTGTGGCTCGCAACGCTGGCCCTGCACGGCTTGACGCCGTGGCCGGCAACCGTCCTCGTGCTGGGTCTGGTCGCTACGTGGCACGGCTCGCTTCAGCATGAGACCATCCACGGCCACCCGTTCCGGAGCCAGCGGCTGAACGCTCTGCTGGGCTCGCTGCCGGTGTCGCTGCACCTTCCGTACCTCGTGTACCGGCGCTACCACTGGGAGCACCACGACTGCCCCGAGCTGACCGACCCGACCGACGACAGCGAGAGCTTCTACGTGACCGCGGAGGCCTGGGAGTCGATGGGTCGGGTGCGCCGCGCCATCGTCGTCGCCCACCACACGCTGCTGGGACGGCTGGTCCTGGGACCGATCCGCTACATCGCGGGCGTGTTCGCCCACCAGGCCCGCGAGATCCGCCGGGGCGACCGGGAACTGGCCCGGTGGTGGGTCGCCCACATCGTGGCTGTGACCGCTCTGATCGCTTTCGTGGTCATGGTGATGGGGGTTCCCTGGTGGCAGTACGTGCTGGGTGCCACCTACCTCGGGAACGCGGGGACCCTGATGAGGTCGTACTGCGAGCACCGGTGGGTGGAGGGCGCCACCCGTTCCGCGGTGGTCCGGTCGGGGCGCTTCTTCAGCACGCTGTACCTCTACAACAACCTCCACCATGTCCACCACGCCGACCCGGGCGTGCCCTGGTACCGGCTGTCGGCCCACGCCGACGCCACCGGCGGCTACGAGGAGGCTGCAGCCGGGGCGGGGCTCTACCGCGGCTACTTCGAGCTGGCCCGCCGGTTCCTGGTCCGGCCGTTCGACCACCCCGTCCATCCCGAGCAGCGGGCCCGGCTGTCGATGCCCTAGAGGCCGAGCGTCGCTAGTCGTTGAGCAGGCGGCGGGCGACGATGCGGGCCTCGTCGAGGTTCTCGACGAAGTTCTCGTCGGGGATCTCTCGCAGGACGTTGAGGGCGTGCAGGCTCGTGCCGGCCATGCCGGACATTCCCATGACGATGCACTGGGTGTCGGCATCGCGGGCGGTGTCCGCCAGCTGGCCGATCGCCAGGGCGGCGCTGTCGTCGATGTGGAGGGTGTCGGTGAAGTCGAAGATCACCACCTCGTGCTCGGCCATGTCGTGGTTGATGACCTTGAAGAGCCTCGTGGACGAGGCCGCGGTGAAGCTGCCCCGCAGTGACAGCAGGCCGCAGCGAGCCGCGAACGGGTCGTTGTCGTCGTCATCGTCGAGGTCCAGGCTGAGGCCCGCGAAGGGGTCGTCGTCGTCCTCGTCCGCTTCGGGGTCGGCCAGGAAGGTCATGTCGAGCAGCGGGGTCGAGATCACCTTGTCCAGCTCGAGCCGCTCCACCTGGCGGGCTCCGGTCAGCGCGGCCACGACGAGGCCGACCGCCACCGCGATCACCAGATCCGAGATGATGGACAGGCCGAGGGTAAGCGCCAGCACCACCACGTTCTCCCGCGGGACGCGGTGGATGTGGGCCAGGTAGCGCCAGTCGATGATGTCGAACCCGACCTTGATGAGGATGCCGGCCAGAACCGCGTGGGGTATGGAACCGACGTAGCGTCCCAGTCCCAGGACCAGCCCGGCCAGGATGGTGGCGCACAGCACCCCGGAGACCCTGGAGCGACCACCGGCCCGCACGTTGGCCACCGTGCACGACGTGGCCCCCGCGCCCGGCACTCCACCGACGAACGCCACCACCACATTGGCGACGCCCACGCCCATCAGCTCACGGTTGGGGTCGTGGCTCTGGCGGGTCAGCGAGTCCGCCACCCTCGCGGTGAGGAGGCTGTTGATGGAGCCGAGCAGGGCGAGGGTGACCGCGGCGGGCAGGGCGCTGCCCAGGTCACCGAATGGGAACTCCGGCGTGTGGATGTCGGGGAGGCCGGTGGGCACCTCTCCGATGTTCGGCGCGTCGCTCAGCCACAGCACGGCCACGAGGGTCCCGATGATCAGGGCAGCCACCGACGGCGGCAGGAACTTCTGCAGCCGGCCCGGCCAGAAGATGCACACCGCCAGGGTGACGAGGCCCAGCGTGAGCGCGCCCGCATCGACATTGGCGACCGCGTCGGGCCACGACCGGAGCGACTTGAGCGCTCCGCCGAGGGCGACCTCGCTGCCGAAGAAGGGGAGCACCTGGACCACGATGATGATCAAGCCGACCGCCGAGGTGAATCCCGACACCACCGCATAGGGCGTGTAGGCCACGAAGCTGCCCAGTCGCAGCGCTCCGAGCAGCACCTGGATGATCCCGGCCATCACCACGATGGCCAGCGCCTTGGCCAGGTCGCCGTCGGCGTAGTCGACGAACACCACCGCCATGGCCACCGACAGCGGCGCGGTGGGTCCCGAGATCTGGGTCCTCGACCCGCCCAGCAGCGCGGCGAGCATGCCCACCACGACGGCGGCGTACAGCCCCTCGATGGCGCCCAGCCCCGAAGCGACTCCGAAGGCGAGGGACAGCGGCAGGGCGACCACGGCCGCGGTCAGCCCCCCGAAGACGTCTCCCCTCAGTCCTTGGAGCTGGGTATCGGATAACACGTTCATGTCACTTGATGACAATAGATGAAGCGGGCGATGGATCAAGCACCACGGGTGCTCCTGCTCGACGGATGGTTGCCCCCGATACCGGTGCTTAATTCGACCAGATCAGTAGCTACTTCTAGACCGGTGTCGCGCAGCCATCGGACGTTCAGGCGGTGGATCTCGATCTGCGGATCGAACCGGTTGCAGAAGACGGCCCGCGGCAATGCCGACAACGGCAGCGTGCAGGCCATGGTGTCGTGAATACCACCGAGGTCGGCAGACGCCACCACGATGACCATATCAGGCTGGATCCTCTCGATCAGGTCCAGGTTGTGCCCGTCTGACGCCATCGGCGAGTAGAGGCCGCCCACGCCCTCCACCAGGCCCACGTCCACGGTGGTGGCAAAACGGCAGTTCGAGGCCATCTCGTCGAGGGTGGGGCAGTCCCTCCCCAGCTTGTGCGCCGCCATCGGTGGGGCCAGCGGCACCGGGTAGGAGTACTCGGGGGGGCATACGGCGTCAGGGCTCTGGCCGGTGGCCGCCGCGAGGACCTCGGCGTCGGTCGGTTCGCCGGCGTCCGGGTCGTAGGACTGCACGGGCTTGCAGGCCGCCACGGTCCGTCCCGAGTCCCTCAGGAGCCGGGCCAGCCCGGCTGCCGCCCAGGTCTTGCCCACCTCGGTCCCGGTTCCGGCCACGAACACGACGCTGGTGCGGCCAGGATCTCCGCTCTCGGGCCGGGCCGGTGGATCAGACATCGATTCCGGCGCCGCGGAGGGCTTCGGCGAGCCGTTTCAGATCGTCGTCGGTGTGGGCGGCCGACACCGTCACCCGCAGCCGCGACGTTCCCGCCGGCACGGTCGGGGGCCGGATGGCCGGCACCAGGATGCCTTCGGCGGCCAGCGCCGCCGATGCGGCCATGGTCCGGTCCTCGGCACCGACGATGATCGGGATGATCGGGCTCCGGTGGCCGGGCCGGACCCGGTCGATGTTGGCTCTGAGCCTCGCCTTGAGCCGGTCGCCCTCGCCGGAGTCGATCACGTCGATGGCGGCGCGGGCGGCCGCCGCGGCCGCCGGGGTTGCTGCCGTGGTGAAGATGTAGGAGCGGGCCTTGTTGACGAGCAGGTCCGTGAAGGTCCTGGGCCCGCACACGAACCCGCCCAGCGACCCGACTGCCTTGGAGAGGGTGCCCACCCTGAGCACGCGGCAGCCCGGATGGAGCGGCTCGGGATGGTCGAGCACGAGGTGGGCGTCGTCGAGGACGAGCAGCGCTCCGTGGTCGGCGCACACCGAGGAGAGGTCGGCCAGCGGGGCGAGGTCTCCGTCCATGGAGAAGACCGAGTCGCTCACCACGATTCCCGGGCCGCCGGCGTCGCCCAGCAGTTGATCGACGGCCGCCGTGTCGCAGTGCGGGTAGATGCGGGTCGGGGCCCGGGCGAGGCGGCACCCGTCGATGATGGAGGCGTGGTTGAGTTCGTCCGAGCAGATCACCGACGCCCACCGGCCCATGGTGTCGAGAACCCCCAGGTTGGCGGCGTACCCGGTGGTGAACAACACCGCCGCTTCCGTGCGACGCCAGTCGGCGATGCGCTCCTCGAGCCGGCTGTGGACGGGGCGGGATCCCACGATCAGGCGAGCCGATCCCGCGCCCGTGCCGTAGGCGTCCACTGCGGCGCGGGCGGCGGCCCGCACGGCCGGGTGCTGGGTGAGGCCCAGATAGTCGTTCGAGGCGAACGACACGACCGGTTGGCCGGTGCTCGACAGCACCGTGCCCGGTGCGCCGCTGTCGAGGTCCCGGGGTCGGCGCAGCTGGTTGGCGGCGACCACGTCCTGCAGGGCGTCGCCCGCGATCTGGTCCCAGCCGGTGCCGGTCATGCCCCGGTTTCCTCGCCGGCCACTTCCTCGCCGGCCACTCCGGTGATGGCGGCCACCAGGGTCCGGGCGATGGTGTCGATCTCGTCGTCGGTGATCGACAGCGGGGGCATCACCACCACCACGTCACCCAGGGGCCGCAGCAGCACGCCGGCCCTCACCGCTGCGGCGCACACCTTGCGCCCCCATTTCGAGGCTCCCGTAGGGGGGTCGAGCTCGATGCCCGTCATCAGGCCTCTCCGGCGCACCTCCTTAACCGCGGGCAGGGCCGCCACCGCGTCGAGAGCAAAGCCGAGGCGCTCGGCTGCCCGGCGGGCCGCGTCGATCAGGCCGCGCTCGGAAATCAGCTCCAGATGGCGGGTAGCCACCGCGCAGGCCAGGGCGTTCCCGCTGTAGGAGTGGCCGTGGTAGAAGGTGCGGGGTCCGAGATCCGCGCCGAGGAAGGCCTCGTACACATGGGAGGCGGCCACGGTGGCCGACAGGGGCAGGTAGCCGCCGGTTATGCCCTTGCCCAGGCACATCAGGTCGGGCCGGATCCCGCACAGTTCGCTGGCGAACAGCGCGCCGGTGCGGCCGAATCCGGTGGCCACCTCGTCGCAGATGAGCGGCACTCCCCGGGCCTGGACCGCCTCCGCGAAGGCGGCCACCTGCTCGGGTTCGGTCACGAGCATCCCGGCTGCGCCCTGGACCAGGGGCTCGATGACGGCCGCGGCCAGCCTGGAGTGGTGTCTGTCGACCGCGGCGACGGCCTTGGACACCCAGTCACCGTCGTCGTATCCGGGAGTGCGGATCACCGGGAACCGCAGCGGGTCGAACAGGTCCGTGCCGAAGCCTCCGTCCCCCACCGACAGCGACCCGACCGAGTCGCCGTGGTAGGCCTGACCGAGCGCGAGGTAGGCGGTGCGGTCGGTGACCCCCTGGTTGTGCCAGTACTGGAAGGCGATCTTGACAGCCTGCTCCACTGCGGCCGCCCCGTCCGACGCGAACAGGAAGTGGGGAGCGGTCACCGGCACGACTCCGGAGAGAGCTTCGGCCAGGGTGATGGCGGCGGTGTTGCCGTTGCCGAGCAGGGTGGAGTGGCCGATGCGCTCGAGCTGCTCGCGGGCGGCCCGGTTCAGGTCGCCGTCGGCGTGACCGAGAGTGGTCACCCACAGCGACGAGATGGCGTCGAGGTAGCGGCGGCCGTCGGTGTCGTAGAGGTAGTTGCCCTCGCCCCGTTCCACGATGACCGGCGTGGAGTCCTCGTAGACGGCCATCTGGGTGAAGCCGTGCCACACCACCGCGGCGTCGCGCCGGGCCCACTCCGCCCCAGTCGTCCCCTCGGCACGCTCGGTCGGCCTCACGATGCGGGATCCGCCTCAGGCGGGCGGGGCGCTACCCCAGGCGTCCCAGTGCAGGACCTTCGACATCGGCTTGCGGAGTCCTGGCCGGAAGTCTGTGCCGATGGTGTGGGCGATGGGTATGAGCGCGACCTGCGAGCACTGGTCGTAGGGGATGCCCAGGATCTCGGCGGCGGGCTGCTCGTAGGCCAGGTGGAGTGTGGTCCAGCACGTGCCCAGGCCCCGCTCCCGGGCGGCCAGCATGAAGCTCCACGACGCTTGGATCACCGATCCGAGCCTTGACGCCGCCCCGCCCCAAGACGGCCGGTCGACGCGGCTCACCAACAGGCACGGGATCAGGAAGGCAGGAGCCCGCTCGAGGTTGTCGGCGAGGTACTGGGCCGAGTCCGCGATCCGTTCATACGAGGCCTGAACCACGGGGTCCTCGCGGGGCGGGGCGTTGGTGGGGAAGTAGGGCGACTGCACGTAGGAGGCCCACGACTGGCGATACAGCTCGGCCAGCGCCGCCTTCTTGTCCGGGTCGGTCACCACCACCCATTGCCAGTCCTGGAGGTTGCCCCCGGTAGGCGCTTGCAGCGCGATGGCCAGGCACTCGGTGATCAGTTCGGGGTCGACCGGACGGTCGAAGTCCAGACGCTTGCGGACAGCCCGCGTCGTCGTCAGCAGTTCGTCGGCGGACAGTCCCAGCATTCGGCAGCCTCCTGCGTCGGCGGTCGGAGCAGTCAGACCCTACGACTTTCGACCGCGAACCGACAGGCCGAGGGGTGGCGCGACCGGCGAGGCCGGGGGGTGGCGGCGAGGAACGGCCGACCGACAATGGGGCGAAGCCCCGTCGGTCGGACGGCCTCGGCGACAGGACCCGCCGGCCGGAACGACGCAATCAAGCCAGGCCGGGCAGCGCCCGCCTAGGACAGCAGGGGCAGGACCTCTTCGGCGATGCGGTGGAGCTGCTCCTCGACCTTCTCGTAGGGGTCGCCGGGCATGGCCGGGAACAGCAGCAGGTTCTCGAGGCCGATCTGCTCGTCGCGCCAGCTGATGGCCTCGGCGACCTGTTCCGGGCTGCCGACCAGCCAGGTCTTCTGGTCGATGGACGTCTCCAGGGTGGGGATCAGTCCGGCCTTGGCCGGCTTGCCGTCGGGGCCCATGTAGCCCTTGCTCCAGCCGTAGGGGCCGAGGAACTTCCACAGCTCGTCGTGGCCGTCTCTCACCGACGCGACCGCGTCCTCGTAGGTGTCCTCCACCCGGAGGCATTGCACGAGCATGCGGTTCTCGCCCCGGGCCAGCTCCCGGCCGTGGTGGGCCTGGTACCGCTCCGCGAACTGCTCCCAGCGCTCCTTGATGAAGCTGTGGTGGTAGTTCCAGAACACGCCGCCCCAGCCGCAGCGCGGGATCTGCTCGAGGGTGGCCGGCGATTTCGCGGCCTGCCAGATCTCGTAGGGGTAGAGGGGCCGGGGCACCAGTGACAGCTCCGAGACGAAGCCGCCCCGGTCGGGGATGCCCGGCGGCGGGAAGTCGTAGACGTCGCCGTGGAAGCTGAAGGACTCGTTGTCCAGCGCCAGCCGCATCACTTCCATGGCCTCGTCGAACTGCTTGCGGTTGAGCTCGTCGGCGGCGGCCTTGTCGGGGTTGTCGAAGCTGCCGATACTGGTGCCCAGCGTCTCGGCCTCACGGGGCACCGTGCCCCGGCCGACGCCGAGGATCCCGCGGCCGCCGGAGATGTTGTGGAAGGTGGCGAAGTCCTCGGCCAGCCTCAACGGATGCCACTGGGGCACGATGTTGAAGGCCATGCCGATGCGGATCTGCTCGGTGCGCTCCGCGACGATGGTTCCCAGCAGGATCCCGTTGGGGATCACCTCGTAGCCCTCGTGCTGGAAGTGGTGCTCGGTCAGCCAGTACGAGTCGAAGCCCAGCCGGTCGCACGAGACCGCCATGTCGATTATTCGCTCGGTGGTCCGCCACACCTCCTTGTGGTCGAAGCGCCGGTCGGTGGGCACTGGGGGTCCCGCCCCGGCGTCGGCCAACTCCACGCCGCCGAAGAGGAACACCCCCGCCCGCATGAACCTCAACTGTAGACGCTCCTAGAATCCGGGGACCTTCCCGGCCGCCGACCTCACGCGGAGACGGAGCCTCGAACAATGGCCACCGACCTGTTCGACATAGAACCGCTGGACGCCTCCTTCGGCGCGGTGGTCACAGGGGTCGAGTTGCGCTCCATCGGCGATGCCGCGTTCGAGGCGCTGCACGAGACGTGGCTGGCGTACGCCCTGCTGATCTTCCCGGGCCAGTTCCTGACCATCGACGAGCAGAACGCCTTCGCCCGGCGGTTCGGTCCGTTGGAGTTCGAGGCGGTGCCCTTCAGCAACGTCGACGCCGAGGGCGACGTTCTCAGCGACCCCGGCCACGACGTGGTGAAGTCGCTGCGGGGCAACGAGGGCTGGCACCACGACAGCACCTACATGCCGCTGCAGGCCAAGGGCTCGGTGTTCACCGCCGAGGTGGTGACCAGCCACGGCGGGGCCACCGGATGGGCCGACATGAGAGCCGCCTACGAGGCCTTGGACTCCGAGACCCGCCGGCGCCTGCCGGCCATGCGGGCCTACCACTCGCTGTACTACAGCCAGGGCCGCTCGGGGTACCTTCCCACCAAGAACTCCGGCGGGGGCTACGACATGTACGGCTTCCACGACCTCGAGCCGTCACTGCGGCCGCTGGTGAAGGTTCATCCCGAGACGGGCCGCCCCAACCTGCTGATCGGCCGCCACGCCTACGGGATCGTGGGAATGGCCGAGGACGAGTCGGAGGCGTTCCTCGACCGGCTCAACGCCGAGGCCTGCCAGCCGCCCCGCGTCCACCACCATCAGTGGGCTGCGGGCGATGCCGCGCTGTGGGACAACCGCCGTCTGATGCACCGGGGGACGCCGTTCGACATGACCGAACCGCGGGTGATGTGGCACACCCGCATCGCCGGTAATCCTGCCTCGGAGCTGGCCGACAACCACCGGGGCTTCCAGCAGCGATCAGGCATCGACGTGATGGGCGAGGACACCCTCATCGTCGGCTGACACCGGCGATCAGCGAAGCCGAAGCGGGTAGCGTCCGGCTGTGATTGATCTGCGCCGCATGGGCGTGGAGCGGCTGGGCCGGCTGCGGGAGCAGATGCGTGCGCAGGGGGTGGACGGGGCTGTGCTGATGCATGGTCCCCACGTGACCTACGCCACCGGTCACGTCTGTGAAGCTGTCGACGCCAGTCACGCCAATCATCGCCGAGCGGTGGCCATCGTGGGCGGGGCGGACGGTCCCGCCCGTCTCCATGCTCACGGTGAGGCTGGCGACGATGTCACGGCTGCAGCGGACCTGGGCGCTGCGCTGTGGCCCGAGTTGGACGACGGCGCCGGCGCGGTCACCGCCGCCATCGCCGAGGTCCTCGGCGATGTGGCCGGCCGCAGGGTGGCAGTGGACGGGATCACCGGCGCCATGGCCCGGGCCGGGGTCCTGGACGGCGCCGAGCTGGTGGACGCCGGACGGGTGTTGGGGCCGGCCCGGGTGATCAAGACTGCCGACGAACTGGCGTGCATCGACCAGTCCCAGAGGCACACCGAGAGGGCGATGGCCGCAGCCCGGGAGGCCTGCATTCCGGGCGCTTGCCGGGCCGAGGTGGCGGGCGCGTTCCTGGCTGCTCTGCGAGACAGCGCTCCGGGCAACGTCCTCGCCTGCGGCAACATGATCGACCCGATCTTCCAGCCCATGCCGCTTCACCGTGACGGCGGGCCTCGCACCACCACGGGTCATGTGGCCTTTCCCACCGGGGTCGACAACCCGGTCTTCTCCGAGGGCGACCTGGTGTGGGTGGACGCCGGGGTGGGCTGGCACGGCTACATGTCCGACTTCGGATGCACATGGGTGCCGGGACGGGATCCGAATCCGGCCGAGCAGTCGCTGTTCGACCGTTGGATGGCGGTGCTGGAGGCGTCGCTGGCCGCGGTCCGGCCGGGAGTTACGCTCGGCGATGTGGGCCGGGCCGCCCGCGCGGTGGAGCCTGCCGAGACGCCGTGGCTGCCGCAGTTCTACCTGGCCCACGGCACCGGCCTCGAGAGCGCGGAGATGCCCATGATCGGCACGGACTTGGGCCAGGCCTTCGACGACGGCTACGAGCTGGCTGAGGGCATGGTGCTCGTCTTCGAGCCGGTCATCTGGTCCGACGGGGTGGGCGGCTACCGGGCGGAGGAGGTCGTCGCGGTGACCGGCGACGGCTGGCGCCGCTTGGGCCACGGCCACCACTACCAGCCGTTCCGGACATGAGCACCGACCCCAGGGACCAGTCCCAGAATCTGTGCCGGTCTTACCCCCATGTGACGGCTTTCTCTACAGATTTGGTGGTGCGCCGGTGACTACTGCTGACAACGGCGGAAGACAAGGGGCCGCACCGCGGCGGTCAGATGCTGATGACCGGGCGGACCTGGTGGCGGCCCGCCGGGACCGGGTGTTGGATGCCATGACCGCGGCCGGCATCGACGTGCTGGTGCTGGGGCGCCAGGACAACGCGGGATACGTGTGCGGGATGCGCCGGCTGTGGACGGCCGGCACCCGGCCCTTCGGTGCGGGCTGCATCGTGGTGAGGGCCACCGGGCGGGTCCATGCCCTGTCGAGCTGGGACGCCGGCATCGAGGCCCCCATGAGCTTCGGCGACCTCTACCCGCTCACCTGGAATCCCCGAATCATGGCCGCGTCGATGGCCGCGATTGACGGCTTGGCGGAGGCTCGCCTGATCGGCGTGGACGAGTTGACGCCGTCGTTCGGCCGGGCCGCGAGCCACTTCGCCCCACATGCCGGCGTCGTGCCGGCGGACGACCTGATGGCCGGCGTGCGTCTTCACAAGCTGTCTGGTGAGGTCGAGGCCATCACTCAGGCCTGCGCCGCGGCCTGGGTCGGGGTGGGGGCTGCGCTCAATGTCCCCGAGCACGCCGATCCGGTCGGAGCGGCCATCAAGGCGTTGGCCGGCCATGGCGTGACCGTCCCGTCGTCGGGCGTGAAGGCCGAGCGTCGCGGCGACGGCCTCGCCATCGATATCGGCGTGATCTGCGACCTGTACGAGGGGGGAGTCGGCGGCCTCTTTGTCGGCGCTCAGCGGGCAGGTTCCAGTGCCTTGGCCGCTGCCTGCCGCGCCGGCGCAACCCATGCTGACCTAGCTGCGTCGGCCACCGCGGGCGACTGGCTGGTGCGAGGTCTGGGCATGGGCTTCGAGCGTCCAGTGATCGGCCCGCAGATCGGCACCGGCGAGAGGCTCGAAGCCGAAATGGTCCTCAGCGTCACCGACGGCGACCACCGCGACGTGGTCCACATCACCGCCGCCGGCCCGGTCGTGCTGTCAGCCCGGCCGTGAAGCAAGCTCGCCCAAATTCTGTACCGATATTGCTCCCATATGACGGGTTTCTCTACTGATTTCGGTCGAGCCTCTGTTCAGGCGGGGCTACAGCTGCGGCCACGGTCGCGCAAAGCTGATCGGGGCGGCGGGCGTAGTCGTCCCATGTGAAGTTGAGCACGTCCCAACCTGCGAGCAGCAGCCGATTGCGGCGCTGGCGGTCGTGGCTGAAGTTGTGAAGATTGTGGTGCCAGCGAACGCTGTCTAGCTCGATCGCGAGATGCTGATCCGGGTAGGCCAGATCGACTTGAGCGATGAACTCGCCGTCGGCCGAGTGAATCGGATACTCAAAGCAGGGCTGGTCCAGTCCGGCACCAGCCAACAGAGCGGAGACCATGCGGCTCCATCTGCTCAGCGGCACTCCTCCGTCACCGATGCGAGCGTCCAGAGCGACTCGAAGGGCATGGCAGCCGTTCCTTCCGCGGCGGGCGTGGGCGACGAGCACGTCATGGAGGTCCCACAGTCGCAGCCGTCCGTCCCGCAGGACCGCGTCGATGGTGTCGTCCAACTGCCTGCGGCCGACAACTGCGGCCACATCGAGCACCGTGCGCCCCACTCCTGTCACCGGTATGGCCTCCCGGATGGTCGGCTGGGCCAGGCCCATCTGGGCCGACTTGTGGAGTATGGCGCCCTTCACCGCCGGGCTGCGGTTGGCTGCCACCACCACCTCGATGCGGTCGAGTGAGTATCCGTCGATGCGGTGGACGGCCGCGGCTGATCGGTGGCTGGCCAGAGCATTGTGAGCCAGGCACACCGCCAGCAATCTTGAGAGTCGGGTCTGCCTGGTTGCGGCGTGCCGGTACACGCCACGTGCCACCCGTTCCCAACGGCCGGTTCTCAGACGCTGCTCGATCTGCCCGCTCGTCATGCCGTCTTCCAAGGCTTGGGAGCGGTGAATCAGGCCGTGCTGCTGTCTCATCCGTCTCAGCACACGCTCTTCACTCTGCTGTTCCACGATCTGAGTATGACAACACATGAGTTTTAATGCTATATCAATCTTCGACAATCCCTAATATGTATAGGTTTTCCTCCCATATGACGGGTTTCTCTACTGATTTTGGTTGAGTCGAGGAAAGGCCCGTAGTCTGCGTGGCTGTGATCCCGCTCGATGGGCCCTACTACGAGGACCTCAGCGTCGGTCAGGTCCTGCCCCGGCAGCCGTCGGTTGTCGTCGACGAGGGAATGGCCGCTCTCTACCAGTCGATGGTCGGCGAGCGGCTGCCGATGGTGATGGACCCGGCGGTGTGTGCTGCGGTGACCGGGGAGCCCGGCCGCCTGGCCAGCCCGGCGCTGGTCATGCACCTGTCCGCCGGGCACAGCACCACCCTCACCCGGCGTGTGATCGCCAACCTCTTCTATCGCGACCTGCGGTTACTGCGGCCGGTGTTCATCGGGCAATCGCTGGCCACCACCGTCACCGTCGCCGCGCTGGCCGACAGCCGGCCCCGTCCGGGACGCCGCCACCGGGGCAAGGCGCTGGTGGACATCGTCACCACCGCCGACGGGGAGCCGGCCATCACCTACAAGCGGGCCCCGCTGCTGGTCCAGGCCAGCGACGAGCAGCCGGGCCACCACGACGACCTGGGCACGGCACCGCCTCTGGACCTCGCCTCCTACGCGGAACTCGTGCCGGCGGGCTGGGACATCAGCGTTCTAGGTCCCGGCACCGACTGGAAGCCCGGCACCTCCGTCGACGATCCGGCCCGGGACATCATCGACAACGCCCTCGCGCTGGTCCGCCTCACCAACAACCTGGCCATGGTGCACCGTGACGCAGCCGAGTCCCTGTACCCGCAGCGACTCGTGTACGGGGGCCACGTTGTGGGCCTGGCCCAGGCGTCGCTCTCAAGGGTGCTGCCGGGCATGGCCACGGTGCTGGGGTGGCACGGCTGCGACCATCCCGGCCCCGCCTTCGAGGGGGATCAGCTGTCGTTCCGCCACACCCTGCTAGATGTCGCTCCCGCCGGGGGAGGCCGAGCCTTCGCAGTACAGGTCGAGGGCTTCGCCCACCGCGGCGAGGAGCCCGACAAGATCCTCGACTGGACCGTCATAGCCGCCGCCCCCTAACCAAAGCGCTGCGCCCGCGACCGGCGAGGCCGGGGGGTGGCGGCGAGGACGGCCGACCGACAATGGGGCGAAGCCCCGTCGGTCGGACGGCCTCGGCGACAGGACCCGCCGGCCGGGCGAACCTCTGCCAAGGGGGAGCGCATAGGCTGCCGTGGCGCGACAGAAGGGACATGCGATGAGAGACGTAGTGATCGTCGAGGCGGTCAGGTCCGCGGTAGGCAAGCGCAACGGCACGCTGGCCCACACCCATCCCGCCGACATCCTGGGACCGGTTCAGATGGAGTGCTTGAGCCGGGCCGGGATCGCCAGCGGCGACGTCGACCAGGTGGTGGGCGGATGCATCGACCAGGTCGGCGCCCAGGGCATGAACATCACCCGCACGGCCTGGCTGTCCCACGGCGGCGACCGGACCACGGCGTGCTCCACCGTCGACTCCCAGTGCGGGTCATCGCAGCACGCCGTGAACCTGGCCTACAGCCTCATCGCCTCAGGCGCGGAGGACACCGTGCTGGCCTGCGGGGTGGAGTCGATGTCGATGGTGCCCCTGGCCGCCAACGTGGTGAACGGTCCCGGCAAGCCGGTGTCGCGCAGCTACTTCCGTCACTACGAGTTCACCAGCCAGTTCGAGGGCGCGGAGCGCATCGCCACCGCCTACGGCATCTCACGCGCCGACACCGACGAACTCGGCCTCGAATCACAGCTGCGGGCGGCCACAGCCCAGCAGGAGGGCCGCTTCGAGACCCAGATCGTTCCCATCGACGCGGTGCTGGTGGACGACGACGGCCGCAAGACCGGCGAGACGGTGGAGTTCGCCCGGGACGAAGTGCCCCGCGACACCAGCATGGAGGCGCTGGCCGGGCTCAAGCCGGTGGCCCGTGACGACGGGATCCACACCGCAGGCACGTCGTCCCAGATAGCAGACGGCGCAGCCGCGGTGCTGCTGATGTCGGCCGGCAAGGCGGTCGAGCTAGGCCTTAAGCCCCGTGTCCGGGTGGCCCAGACCGCACTGGTGGGCTGCGATCCGGTGCTCATGCTGGAGGGCCCGATCCCGGCCACCGAGCGGGTGCTCGAGCGTGAGGGGCTCACCATCGACGATGTCGATGTGTTCGAGGTCAACGAGGCCTTCGCGTCGGTCGTAATCGCCTGGCAGCGCACCGTCGGCGCCGACCCGGCACGGGCCAATCCCAACGGCGGGGCCATCGCGCTGGGCCATCCTCTGGGCGGCACCGGCTGCATCCTCACCACCAAGGCGGTGCATGAGCTGGAGCGCACCGACGGCGACTACGGCCTGGTGTCGATGTGCTGCGGCGGCGGCCTGGGAACCGGCACCCTCATCCAGCGCGTGGCCTAGCGGCGCGGCCCACGTCAAGCACCCGCAGTCCGTCCAGCGGCTGTCTCACTGCGACTGTTTCGCAGCCTGCTCGGGGTTGCGGTGCTCGGCGAAGACCTCCTTCATGGAACCCTTCTGCATGCGCTGCTCGAGCGCGCCGAGGGCGGTGGCGGTGTTGTGCATCCAGTGGTGCGCCTGGAAGTGGTAGTCCCAGGCGTCGCGCTGGCCCTGCAGGTCGAGGGTCTTGTTGATCGAGCGCTTGACCACCTGGGCGGTGGCCGGCGGTACCAGCGCGATCTTGGTGGCCAGTTCCCGCACGGCTGACGCCAGCTCGTCTCGGGGCACCACCCGGTTGACCATCCCGAGGCGCTCGGCCTCGGCCGCGGTGATGGTCTCGGCGGTGAGCAGGAACTCCTTGGCCTTGCGGGCCGGCATCTCCCACGGCTCCACCAGGATCTCCACCGCCGCGCCGGTCATCCGCAGCACCGGGTTCTGGAAGGCGGCGTCGTCGCTGGCCACGATGATGTCGGCCATGCAGGCCAGCATCACCCCCGCGGCCACGCACTTGCCGTGCACCGCCGCGATGGTGGGCTTGCGGAAGTCGCGGATGCGCAGGCAGCGGTCGAAGTACATCACCTTCTCGTGGTGCCACTTGCCCTCGGGGGTGTCGCGCATCAGCCGCCACTTGTCGGGTTCCACATCGCCCACGAGTGCCTTGAGGTCGTGGCCGGCCGAGAAGTGCTTGCCGTTGGCGGCCAGCACCACCACCCGCACGCCGTCGTCGGCGTCGGCGAGGTCGAACGCCGCGTCGAGCTCGTCGATCATCTGGGTGTCCTGGGCGTTGGCCACATGGGGCCGGTCCATGGTGATGGTGGCCACGGGGCCGTCGACCTCGTAGAGGATCGTGGAGAAGTCGGCCATGACGGCCAGTGTACGCAGCAGGGCCGGAAGGGTTCAGCGCCGGGGTTCGCGGGGCAGGCCCAGGGTCCGCTCGCCGATGATGTTGCGCTGGATCTCGTTGGTGCCCGCGAAGATGGAGGACGCCCGGTAGTAGAGCCACGACCTTTGCCAGCGGCCCCCGGCAGGGTTGCCGCCGGCGCCTCGCCACAGGGGGGCCTGGTCGCCGAGGACCCGCATGGCGGTGGTGTGCAGCCGCTGGCTCATCTCGCTCCAGTACAGCTTGGCGGTGGCGGTCTCGGCGCCGGGCCGCCGGCCGTGGGCCTGCTTGGACAGGGCTCGCCAGTTCTGGAGCTGGAACAGGCGGACCTCCGCGAAGGCCTGGGCCAAGTCCTGAGCGGTGCGGGGCTCGTCGGCCAGCCCCCGTTCGGCGGCCAGGCGCAGGAGCTCCTCCAGCAGCTGCGTATGGATGACGAGCTGGCGGGGGCTGGTGCCCCGCTCGCCGGCCAGGACCGAGGTGGCCACACCCCAGCCGCCGCCGACCGGTCCGATCACCTGGTCGTCAGCGACGAACACGCCGTCGAAGACCACCTCGTTGAAGTCCGATTCGCCGGTCATCTGGCGCAACGGCCGCACCTCCACCCCGGGGGCCCGCATGTTCACCATCACGACCGTGATCCCGGCCCTCTTGGGGGCTCCGGGGTCGGTTCGGGCCAGGCACAGGCCCCAGTGGGCGAACTGGGCGTATGAGGTCCACACCTTGCGGCCGTGCAGGGTCCAGCCGCCTTCGGCGGGCTCGGCCCGGGTGCGCAGCGAGGCCAGGTCGCTGCCCGCGTCGGGTTCGCTGAAGAGCTGGCATATGAGCCGGTCGGCGTTGAGGATGCCCGGCAGCCACCGCTGCTTCTGGGCTTCGGTGCCGTGGGCCAGCAGGCAGGGGCCCACCAGGTTCACGCCGATGCGGCCCACCAGCTCCGGGGCCCGGGCCCGGGCCAGCTCCTCCTGCACGATGTAGTTGAAGACGGGATCGGCGTCCCGGCCGCCGTATTCGACGGGCCAGGTCACGCCCACGTAGCCGGCCCCGGCCAGGCTGCGCTGCCACCGGCGGCCGGACTCGACCTCTTCGGCGAGGTCGTCGTACAGCGGCGGCAGGCCCGTGCCGTAGTCCCAGGGCAGGTTGTCCTTGAGCCACGCCCGGCACCCGGCCCGGAACGACCGCTGCTCGGCGGTGGGCGTCAGATCCACGCCGCCGGGTCTACCACGCCCACCGGTGCGGCGGCGCGGCGACCCTTAGTGGCGATTGACCGCCTAGGTGCGGCGCGGTCGGCGGGCCTTTGACGGGACCGCTTGGGAAGGGTCGGCCCGGTCGGTCTCGATCTGCTCCACTAGTTGGGGATTACGTAGCAGCGCCGCCTCGTGCGCGGTCATCACCACCGCCGGGACGAACACCAGCGTTCCATCGGGTTCTTCAGTGACGAGGTAGCGGTTGTGTTCGGGCCTGCCCAGTCGCCCCAATGCGACTCGGCGGCGGGAATCGAGTTCAACCAACTGTGACATGTATGGCATCTCCGAATGGCGAATTCCGGTCCTAAGTGGGAGAGGATGATCCCTGCAAGCTCGTTACGTTACTGACTGTACACCCTATCGGCCATTTGCCCAAGTACCCGAAAACCTATATGGGGCGATAGTGGCACTGCTCTTCAACCTGGACGCCGACCGGCGACTTGCTCGCCTCCAGACCGACCGAAGCCGTAGACAGCTCTACGACCGCATCAACGACGTGCTTGACGCTATCGAGGACGACCCGGTTGACCCCGCTGTCCGGCGTCGGCGCTATCGCTCGCCGCCGGTCTGGGGCGTTCCCGTCCACGGCTCAGGCCAGGATTGGCTGGTGCTGTGGAGCGAGACTGAGAGGGGTCCACTGGTCCACTACATCGGTGAGGACCTGCGGTAGCCCGCTGCTTGCTGACCGCCCGCTACAAGCCACAACATACGATGCGGGGGGATGGACTTCGACCTGTCGGCCGATCAGGTGGCGCTGCGGGACGCGGCTGCCGCGCTGCTGGACGACCGCTGCGACATGGCCGCGGTGCGCCGGGCCTGCGACCGCGGCGGTTTCGACGCCGGGTTGTGGGCGGCCATGGTGGAGCAGGGCTGGACCGGCGTCGCGGTGCCCGAGACGCTCGGCGGCGTGGGGCTGGGAACGGTGGAGGCCGCGGTGCTGCTGGAGCAGACCGGCGCCCACCTGGCCCCGGTGCCGCTGCTGCAGCAGCTGGCCGCGCTGGCGGTGCTGGCCGGCGGGCCGTGGGGCGAGCGCCTGCTGTCGGGAGAGGCGGTCGCCGGCGTGGCCCGCACCCCGCTGGCCCGCAACGGAGACGGCTCGGTGTCGGGCCGGACCGAGCCGGTGATCTACGGCGCCCGGGCCGGCGTGCTGGTGGCTCCGGCCGCCGGCGAACTGGTGGCCGTGGACCTCAGCGGGATCGGCCGCTCGCCCGAACCGGCCATGGACCAGACCCGGGAGCTGGCCTGGATCGAGCTGGACGGCGCGCCGGCCACGACCGTGGGCGGCCCGGCGGAGGTGTCCGCTCACCTCGACCGGGGCGCGGTGTTCCATTCGGCCGAGATGCTGGGCGCCGCCGAGTCGGTGATGAACCTGGCCGTGGAGTACGCCAAGGTCCGCGAGCAGTTCGGCCGGCCCATCGGCAGCTTCCAGGCCGTGAAGCACCGCTGCGCCGACATGCTGGTCGACGTCGAGGGCATGCGCTCGGCCGTCTACTACGCGGCTTGGGCGCTGGGCGCGGCCACCGCCGACGCCCCGGCGGCCGCGGCCACGGCCAAGATCTGGTGCAGCGACGCCGGGGTGCGGATGGCCGAGTCGGCGCTGCAGGTCCACGGCGGCATCGGCTTCACCTGGGAGGCCGACGTGCACCTGTACCTCAAGCGGGCCCAGCTCGACGGGACAGCCTTCGGCGACGCCCGCCACCACCGGGACCGCCTGGCCGCCATCCTGCGGGACCGCCTAGCCGCCGGAGCCTCCATCTGGCCCGACATCTGAGCGGCTCAGTTCGATGCGGTGACGGTGCTGACCCGCATCTCGTGGACCATGATCCCGATCGGCGCCGTCTCCACATAGTTGCCCGATCTGGTGTCGCGGAGGCACACGACCCGTATGTCGAGTCGTGGACACCGGGCTTGGACGGACAGCGCGGAGAACAGCGGGTCCTGGTCTGTTGTGAAGGGCAGCAGCGCATCCCCGGTGGCGTTGATGCCGGCCTCTGCCCAGCTGGACACGCCGAGCCGGCCCAGGAGTCTCGCGCGCTGCGCGGTGGTCAACCTGCTGAGATAGTCGTTGACCCTCGCCACCGCGTTCTGATCTATCCATTGCCGGTTCCCTGCGTCCGTGGTCACCCACGCGCCCGCGCCGGTCAGCCTGTAGTAGCCGGGCTTGGGGGTCTGCCACCTGCACCACACCCACCGGAGGCTGCTGTTGTCGCAGCGCACCTCCTGCGTCATCTCTGAGGGTCGATCCTCCTGTTCGGCGGCGGTCAGGCTGTCCCACCACTTGATGCCCTGGGCTGTGGTCCGGCGCATCTTCTCTGCTTCGGTGGCGATGTTGTCCCACCACTCAAGGGCATCTGTGCCGAACAACTGGATGATCTCTGCGTGATCGCTGGGGTTGTCGGGCCAGAGTTCCTGCACGATGATCTTGAACTGGGGAAGGATCTGGAGGAAGCACTCGTTGGCTCCGCTGATGCTGCTGCTCGCCAATTCGGCGACGCTGCTGTAGGCGCGGGCGCTGTTCGGGTGGTCCCAGAGTCGCATGATGTTGTCGGGCTCGGCTGTCACCGGTTCCGGGTATTGGACGACATACGAACTCCAAGGCCGGATTCTGGGCCCGGAGATGTACCCGTATTCCCGCGTGTGGTAGTTCGTGGGGATGTCGAGGATCTCTATGGTGACGGGAGTATTGACGATGGCCAGTTGCGATAGGTGATTGGACGTCCAGGCGAGGCGCCCGGGCGAGGGGTCAGGGCACGGCACGTCGAGCTGTGCACAGTCCGCATGGTTGGCGAGGGGCTCGCCACCGGGGTAGCGGACTCCCCTGAACGTGCCCGCCGATACCGGATAGCACAGCGGGTTGTGTATGGCGATGTCAGTTTCTTCCCTGAGCACGGCTGCCAACGCGGGGCTGTTTCTGGACCACGTCTCCTGGCGGGGTGTGTCGGTCAGGTCGTCGGGGCAGGAGGCCGGGATGGGCTGGAACGGCAGGATCACGCAGGGTTCGCAGAGGGCGGCCCGGACGGCGTCGAGCCGGGTTGGGTCGGCTGCATAGTCAGCCTGAAGATCGCGGCAACCGATGGTCTTGGAGATGACGCTGCAGCCTCCCGTCCGGCTTGCTCGCTTGAGGCACAACGCCCATGATTCCGCGCAGGATGCTCCCGTGGCGTGGCAATTCAGGTCCAGCAACGAGGAGTCGAACCGGCACCAGTAATGATTGGCAGCATTGTCGAACGCGTCTGGATGCCCAACAGGGTCGAAGTCGTTGCATACGAGACCCTGGTTGAAGTCATCGCCGACATAGTCGGCACAGTCCACGATGAGGAGAGTGGGTGCTCCCGCGCCGCAGGCAGGATGGACTGTGCCGGGGCTCGCGGTGGGAAGCTTGTAGCAGGTGTTGAACTCGTTCCGTGGAATCGACTCCGAAGGACACGTCCATTTGCGACGTTCGACCGTCCTGCAATTGTTGGGGCTGACGCGAACACCGGAAGGACAGATGGCGTTCTGGATGATCCGGCAGGTGGCGCCGTCGTTGAAGACGACCACACCTGTCATGGCCGTGCAGGCCGGGTAGCTGGCGTCGGTGCTGGCCACGCTGATCTCGCAGAACTCCGGGTACTCGGTGGAGCGCTGGAGGAACACGCTGCCGTCCCAGGGCGCTGCCAGACAGGGCGGCAGTTCCAAGGTGCACTCGTCTGCGGTCAGGTAGTCGGGATCGCCGGTCTTCGGGCTCCACGGAGCTGGGTCCGTCCGGCACGGGTCGGGACTGCCGGTAATCACGGTAGAGCCCTGGGCCAGCGCCGACCGGGTCTCGGCAAGGCTCTCCAGCGGTTCGGGCAGGTCCGGCCCCTCGATCGGGGCCAGCACCCCGATGAGCGCCAGGAAGGCGCCCAGCAGCGGCTTGGCCAGCGGCCTGAGGCGTGCCCCGAGCCGTGCACCAGGGGGTGCGTTCACGGCGACCAGTCCCACGGGCACTCGTCGGGACCGTCGGGCGGGGGAGAGCCGCAGATCCCGTCAGCGGTGACGGTCGCCCCGACCGGCTCCCAGATCTGGCCCTCCGCTACCCAGGTCTGGACGTGGTGCTCCCATTCGACGGCCCAGTCGCGCAGGCCCTCGCAGTCGCCGGCCGGCCGGTGGGCGGCGTTCGACACCCGGTAGGAGATGTCGGTGACCTGGTCCTCGAGACCCCGGGAGACGGCGAGGAGGTAGGCCTGAAGGCGGAACGGAGCCTGGGGGACCTGAAGCACCTCACCGCCGGCTCCGACGACTGTCGGGTAGCCGGGCGTGACGCATGCCACCGAGAGGGCCGACGCGGGGCTCACCGCGAGGATCCACACCTCGTCGGGAAAGACGGCCGGCTCGGATCGACGAGTCCCGGTAGCGATGTAGGACTCGAGGACCCCGAGGGCGTCGGAGCGGGCCGGCTCCACCGAGGCGGCGGCCACGCACAGCTGCGCCGGCGGACTCGGGTCGGCCAGGGCCCGGGAGAACTGGTGCTCGTAGCGCATGACTGACAGCGCGGCCGCGGTGGCGAAGTCGCCCAGAACTGCGACATCGAACGCCAGCGTCGGCTCGGCGATGCCGTCGAGCTCCCAGGCGGTGCCGCACGCCTCGGGCGGGAAGGCCCAGTCGAGGTCGGAGGTCCAAACGGGCAGGTGCTGGGCCCGGAGCCGGCCCAGTTCGGTGTTGGGTTGGGCGTCCGGGTCGAGGAACCGGGGAGTGCCGCCCGCGGGCAGGACCTCCACCACCGGCCGGTCGGCGGTCGCGGACCGTTGCGGGCTCACCGTGTCGTGGAGGTCTCCCCCAGCGCCGCTGCCGGCACCCGGCGCGCATGCGGCCGCGGCCAACGCCACCACCAGCGCGAGTGCGGTGTGTCCGGCGCGGCCGTCCCAGGCCACTCGGGGCGCGCCTCAGCCGGGCCGGCGGACGGTCTCCTCGCCCCGCGGCGGGCCTAGCCGGCCTGGGCGCCGAAGCGGACCGCGGCCTCCATGGAGTCGAACCGGCGCAGCACCTCGCCCTCCACGGCCCGTACCGCCGGGTCGTCGGGGTGGCGGGGGCGGGGCAGGTTGACGGGGATGTCGTCGAACACCACGCCCCCGGGGCGCAGCATCACAATCCGGTCGGCGAGTTCCACCGCCTCGGACACGTCGTGGGTCACGAACAGCGCCGTCTTGCGGGTGTGCAGCCACACCCTCTGCAGGTACTCGCGCAGCGACCGGCCGGTGAGGGCGTCCATGTGGCTGAAGGGCTCGTCCATCAGCAGGATGTCGGGGTTCACCAGGAAGGCCCGGGCGATGCCGACCCGCTGCTGCATCCCGGCCGACAGCTGTGACGGGTACAGGTGGGCGACCTCGTTGAGCCCCACCATGGTCAGGTAGAACTCGGCCTCGCGCCGGGAGCGGTCCGACTTGCGGTCCTGCACGTAGAGCATGTTGTTGAGCACGGTGCGCCACGGCAGCAGCCTGGGCTCCTGGAACACGTAGCCCACCTGGGCGGGGACACCGTCCTGGACGGCGCGCACCGAGCCCGAGGTGGGTGTCTCCACGCCGGCCACGATGTTGAGCATCGTGGTCTTGCCGCTGCCGGAGGGTCCCAGCACGGCCACGAACACGTTGCCGGTCACCGACATGTTCACCCCGCCGAGGGCCTGCACCCGGTGCGGGTAGGTGATCGTCGGGGGGTAGATCTTGGTCAGGTTCTCTATCAGGACAGTCGCCATCTGGCCCTTCCTTAACTCTTGCGGTTTGGTTGTTGCGGTCTCGGTGTCGCCCGGAGCGGCGCCGGGGCGCTCACATACCCCAGTCCTCGGCGAACGTGAGTGTCGGCTTCTGGTTCCACTGGAACGCGTAGCGCTCCAGGCGCCGCAGAACGAGCCGGTCGAGCACGGTGATCACCAGTACGAACAGGAACACCCAGCCCACGAAGCCGGGGTAGCGCAGGGCGTCGTACCAGAAGCGGGCCCGCCAGCCGACCCCGGCGGTGGCGCCGAACCACTCCACGATGAGCAGGCTGTTCCATCCGGTGGTGATCGCCAGGCGCACGCCGGTGAAGGCGTTGGGGAGGGTCCCGCCCAGAAGCAGATCGACGATCTGGTTGCGGCGCGACACCTTGTACGACCTGGACATCTCGATCAGCGCCGGGTCGATGCCGCGCACGCCGGAGCTGAAGTTGATGGCCACGAACGGGATGGCGGTCAGCACCACGGCCACGATCGGGGCGGTGGAGGTGAGGCCGAACCACAGCGACGCCAGGAAGGCCCACACCACCGCGGGCAGTGCCAGCAGCACCAGCGTGGTGTCGTTGAGCAGTCCCCGGACCCAGTTGGATGTGCCGAGCAGCAGGCCCAGCACCACGCCTGCGGGGATGCCGATGGCCAGACCGATGACGTAGCGCTGCAGGCTGAGGCCCAGCGGACCCCAGAACTCGCCGACGAGGAGGCCGCCGTGGGAGCCGCCGGTGATCTCCGTCACCATGAACGACACGACCTTCTCGATGCTGGGCACCCGGTCGCTGGCCACGGTGAGGTACTGCCAGATGGCCAGCAGGAACAGGAAGGCGGTCAACTGCACCACCCACGGCCGGCGCAGCACCCGGCGGGGCGTGGAGTGGCTGTGATCAGCGGCCGGGCGAAGGTCGGTGGCGGGAAGGGTGGGGAGCTCCTGGAAGCCGCTGGCGAAGGTGGTGGCGTCGTTCGGTCTCGGCGGCGCGAAGGCACTGCGGGATGGTGGAGCCGCGGCTTCATTGGGCCCCGGCGGGGCGGGCGGTCTTTGGGCGATGTCGGTCATGGGTTATTCGGCCTCGGTGTCGGCGGGCGCTACGCGGTGCGTCCCTGTAGTCGGCGTTCGATCTGGCGGAAGACGAGGTTCTCGAAGATGAGCATCACGGCGATGAACAGCACCGTCCAGGCGATCATGCCGCGCACGTCGTAGCTCTCGAAGCTGCGGCGGATCTGGAAGCCCACCCCTTCGGAGGCGGCGAAGATCTCGGTGAGGAGCTCCATCCGCCATGCCACTGCGAAGGCCAGCCGGGCCCCGGCGAGCACGGAGATGAGCGACGACGGGAGCAGCACCCCGGAGATGATCTGGGAGCGGGTGCGGCCGAACGACTCGCTCATCACGATGAGCCTGCGGTCCACGCCGGTGAGTCCCTGGGCGACGTTCATCATGATGTAGGGGGTGGCGACCAGCGCGGTGGTGATCACCGGCCCCAGCGACGAGACGCCGAACACGACCAGGGCGAGGATGGCCAGGGCCACGATGGGCGTGCTCACCACGAACTGGACGATGGTGCGAAGCAGGGTCCTCCACCAGGCGTTGTAGGCGATCAGCCATCCCAGCCCGGTGCTGACGACCGCGGCGAGCAGGAACCCGCCGAGGACCCTGAGCAGACTGGCCTGCATGTTGGTTCGGAAGTCCCGCTCGGTGATGAGCGTCCACGACTCTGCGGCCACGATGTGCGGCTCGGGGAGCTGCTGGGGATTGAAGATCAGTCGCGAGAACACGTACCAGACGCCGATGAACGCGGTCCAGCCGATCAGGACGCTGAATCGCAGCACCCAGCGCCGCACGACGGCCCGGCGCATCTCACGGGCCGAGAGTGCCGATATGGCGTCGGGCGTGACTGAGGGGACGGTCAACATGGTGGGTCCTCTCTAGGGATCCATCGAGAAGGACAGGTCCAACTCGGGTTCGAGGGCGTCGTCGGGGACCAGCCCGAGGTCCTGCATTCGGGCGAAGATGCCGGTCTGAGTCTGCGAGTCCGCCTCGGTCAGATAGACCGAGTCCAGCACCCAGTCGTGTGCTGTCGCGTAGTCGGCCATCCACGCGATCTCCTCGTCGGTCTGCACCGACAGGAGGTGCGGATAGTTGGCGATGAGCTGCTCCTTCTGCGATGCCCAGTTCTGGAGGCCGACGTTCCACAGCCCCAGCAGGGCCTCGACCGCGTCGCGGTTCTGCACCAGCCATTGCCTGTCGACGATGAGGACCTCCGCGACGGGCACGGCTCCGGGCTCGCCCATCACCTCGTCGGCGTAGATCTCCGCGGCCGACTTGCCGCCGTAGAGCGGACGCAGCCTGCCGTCGGCCAGGCCCGAGACACTGAAGTCGGGCAGGCAGATGCAGGCGTCCACGTCGCCTCGCATCACCAGGTCGGAGACGCTGGCCGACTCCACCACCACCAGGTCGAAGTCGGGGCTGCCCACCCGGAACTCGAGGTCGTGCAGGGCGTCGGCGATGACGCCCCACAGCAGCGCGGAGCCCAGGTCACTGTCGACGCTGATCCTGGTCTCGATCAGGTCGTCGAGGGTCTCGGCATTGGAGGTGCGTCTCACGGCCAGGAAGCTGCGGTCGGTGGTGAACCGGCCGACGACGACGGGGTCGCGGTCGGACTGTTCCACGAACTGCGACACCTCGAGGGCGTTGATCACCACTACGTCGGCGTGGCCGCCGGCGAAGGCGGAGAACTGGTCGAAGGGACTGCTGGCCTCTACGCGGATGTTGTGGCTCGACTCCCACTGGGCGACGGTGCCGGAGTCCTTGAGCCATTCCCAGACCGGGTCGGGGGGCAGGGCCAGGCGGATGCGCACGGGATCGGACTTCGGGGGGCTCAACTCCGGGGCCGGGGCGGCCGCCTCGGCGGTCACGGTGGTGCTTCCGCCGCTGCCGCCGCAGGATGCCGCCAGCAGGGCCGCGGCCGCGACGAGCGCCCCCAGGGCTCTCAGAGCGGGACGGCCGGACATCAGGCGTGTCCCCGCTACCCGGCGGCCGCGCCGGCCGCGCCGGCGGCCCGCATCCAGTCGGTGGTGGAGCGCACGCAGCCCCAGAAATTGAGCACACACTCGGGATCGGCCTGCAGCAACCTGAAGCGCTCGGCCCCGTCCGGGTCGTCGGCCGCGAACGTGATCAGACCCCCGTACCCGGTGTCGTAGTACGTGTTCTTGAGCGCCTCGGCGAACGTGTCTGCGGTGATCTCGCCCTGCACCCGGGTCATGGCGCTGAAGGCCACGTCGAGGTAGTCGCAGGTGGCGGTCATGAGCGTCCAGGCGTCGGTGTGGAGGCGGTGCGAGAACGGAGGCGCCTCCGAGGCGGTGTTGCGCAGCGTGACGCACCCCCGGTCGAGCTGGGAGACCTCGTCCCCGGCCGCTCTGCGGTTGCTGACCTGCAGCAGGTTCGCGGCCTGACGGGCCGGCACGTCTGCCAGGACGACGGTCGTCGGCTGGATGTCGTTGGCCAGCCAGGTCGGGTACCAGTCGATCAACTCCGCGGCCCGCATCATCCTGCGCATGTCGGTCCAGTCGGCGGTGGTCGCCACCGTGGTCACCCCGGCGTCCTTGAACCGGTTGGCGGCGTCGAGGAAGAACTGCTCCATCGTGCTGTACAGCTCGGCCAGCTCCGGCGGCAGCGCAGCGAGGTTGCCCTCGGCCTCGGCCCGTTCGTCGTCGGTGAGGTCGCCCTCCAGCAGGCGCACGCGCTTCTCCTGGAGCAGGAGCTGCAGGTCGCTGTACTCGATCGGCACATGCAAGGCGGCGGCATTGTCGAGCCCGAAGCCCTCGATGATCGCCACCGATGCCGGCATCTCGCCGACGCCGTGCAGCAGCCCTACGGGTTCGCTGGCGTCGATCACGCCCGATGACAGGGCCACCTCCAGGCTCACCGTCAGCAGGCGCTCGACCGAGCCGTCGTCCACGAAGAGCCGGTCGCCGGTCAGTTCATAGGTCGACGCCGGTGGGGAGGTGAACAGGCCGATGGTGGGTATCCGGGCCCCGATGGTGGCGCATTGGAGGGTGGGGTCGTAGACCCTGAGCGCGAAGTAGACGACGGGCTGCTGGGTGGGCATGTCCGTGCAGATCTGGGTGAAGCTGCCGACCGGGTCGGCCGGGCTCCACAGGTGGTTCTGCAACTGGACGCAGCGCCCGTTGATGCCACCGTTGAAGTTCACCTCGTTCACGTAGGCGCCGATGATGACGCCGGGCTCCTCCACGATGAGGGCTTCGAGCCCGATGTCCTCCAACTCGCCCAGGTTGGCGCCGACGTAGGCGATGTTGATCGGCTCGCCGCCGGTCTGCTCGCAGGGATTGTCGCCCCGGACCGCCTGCGGGTTGCCGCCCGCGGCGGAGATGCCGGCGCCTGGCCTGGTGGACATGAACTCGCTGGAGGGGGCGGGTTCCGCCGTCACCGGTTCGAGGGCCGCGGTCTGGGTCTGGGATCCGCCGTCGTCGCCCCCGCCGCAGGCGGCTGCGAGAAGGCTGAGAGCGGCGACGACGGAGCTGAGCACGAGCGCCCGCTCCCGGGGCATTTTGAGGATCCGGGGGCGGGCCGGCCCGCGGTCCGGCGAAGGGGAGGATTCAGCAGCAGTCATTAGAACCTCGGGGGAGCAAGAAGCGAGGGATCAGAGGCCTCGCTCAACAGCTGGGACATTGCAGGGGCCATCGCTTGGGCTGCGGCCATCGTGCAGGCGATGGGATGCACGACCGCGGTGGTGGTCTCGTCCACGTGGATGCGCCACGGCCATCGGGCCGCCACCGAGGAGGTGGCCCCGACGAGGGCCAGGCGCGATCCGGGAGTGGTGGCCACCTGGCCGGCCCGCTGGATGAGCAGGTCGTTGCCGGGGCCGACCACCAGGACGTCGAGGAAGGTGCCGCTGCCGGTGTGGGCGGTCGAGAGGAGCTCCTCGAGTTGGGGGGAGTCGAAGCTGGTGGAGTGGACCCGCTCCCAGCCGGGGAGGCCCGCCGGCGTGTCGAGCCCGACGGTGATGATGCGGATGTCGCCGGCCAGCGGTGACGAGCCCAGCGTTCCGACGACTGCGTTGAGCAGGCTCACCGACGGGGAGCCCGGTCCCGACACGATCAGGCAGCCGATCTCCTCGATGTTCAGCAGCAGCGGGCCCTCGAGGGTGTCGCCGACGGGCACGAGGGCGGGGCACAGGGTGGGCCCCTGGGCGGTGGCGTCGAGGTCCTCGGCGGCCACCCCCTGGGGCAGTTCCAGCACGTAGCCGCCCGAGGCTGCCTGCCATCCGTCGGGGGCCTGGGTCGGGCGGTTGAGCAGGACCTCGAATCCGTAGGTGCCGACCCGTACGGCCAGCACGGCCGGCTTCTCTCGCAGCTGCCCGACGGTCACCGCTCGGAGGTGGCGCATGGCTGCTTCGATGAGGTTGAGGGTGTCGACCCGAGCGTTCTGGCGGAGCGACTCCTCCATCGGGTCGAGGACGTCGGACTTGGTCCCGCGCCGGCGCCGGATCCGGGACAGCTGCCACAGCATCATGGCGTCGCCGAGGGCGGTGCCGGCCAGGGTCCGGTTCGACGACGCAACCATGTCGGCCTCTGGTGCCGGCGCGGCGGTCTCGGCGCCTGTGAGCGAGGGCATGAAGCTCGGCATGCGGGGTGCTTGGGCCTCCACATATGGGACTTCGGGCTCTATGGGGCCGAGATCAGGGAGCCCCGGTGGTGGCTCCATGGGTGGCGGCGGTGGTTCGTGTGACGGCGGTACGGGTGATTCGTATGCGGGGGGTGGTTCGTGTGACGGTGGTATGGGCGGTTCGTATGCGGGTGGTGGCTCGTGTGGTGGCGGTACGGGGGGTTCGTAGGCGGGGGGAGCTTGGTGGGCCGCTGGTTCGTGGGCTGGTTCGTGTGATGGGGGTACGGGTGATTCGTAGGCCGGTGGTGGTTCGTGTGATGGGGGTACGGGTGATTCGTAGGTGGGGGCTGGTTCGAATGCCGCGGGTTCGTGTGATGGGGGTACGGGTGATTCGTAGGTGGGGGCTGGTTCGAATGCCGCGGGTTCGTGGGTTGGGGGTACGGGTGATTCGTAGATGGGTGGCGGTTCGTGTGATGGCGGTGCGGGGGACTCGTACGCCGGCGGAGTGATCAGGGGCGGTGGCTGAAGGTCGGCCGGTGGGGTGATCAGGGGCGGTGGCTGGAGGTCGGCCGGCGGGGGTGTCGGCTCGATCCCGGGTGCAGGCGGTGGGGCCGGCACGAACTCGTCGGCCGCCGGCGGCTCCGCGGGCTCGGGCGGGGGTTCGTCGGCGATCCGGGTTGGCGGTGGTTCGGTGGCGGCGGGTTGCGCGGCGCCCGCCGGCGCGGGTGCGGGTGCGGGTGGTGCGGGTTCGGGGGCTGCCGGTTCGGTGAATGCGGGCGGGGCCAGGTGCCCCGGCTCGATGGGGGGCGCTCCGGCCTCGAGCTGGGCGCCGCCGGTCAGACCTCTCCAGAAGGGGACGACCTCCTCAGGGGTCGGTTCACGGCCCCAGGCTGTGAACAGGAACTTCTCGGCGAGCGTCCACAGGTAGACCGGGTCGGGCTTGCCCCAGGGCAGCGGGTCGCCCGGCAGGGCCAGCGCAGTACCGACCGGCAGCAGGCTGTCGGGCCCCATGGCAGCCACTCCGGGGCTGGCTGCGTTGAGCGAACGGAGTTCCTCCCAGCGCCTCGGGGTGTGCAGGAACTGCGCCGAGATGCTGCGCAGCGTGTCCTCGGCCCGGGTGAAGTAGTAGGCCCGCACCGGAACGATCATCGGAGGTTCGTCCGGGGCCGCGGTGCCAGCGCCGCTCATCATCCCGGCGCTGCCGGTCATCGCTGCGCCGCCGACTATCTCGGCATCGGCGACCATCCCTTCGGCCACCGGGTCGGACGGCAGCGTCCCGAACGGCTCGCCGATGCCCGCGGCGGCAGGTTCGGGCTGCCACGGCGAGTCCAGCGGCTCGCCCTCGGGCGTCGCCTCGTCGGGCGGCACGACGACTCGCGGGTACTCGTCGCTGAACGGCTCGTCGAATATGGGGGGACCCTGGCGGTACCAGGGCTCGCCGGACTCGCTGCTGCCGTTGGTGGGTGAGTCGTCCGCGGGTGAGACGTCCGCGGGCGACACGTCTGCGGGCGAGTCCCCCGACTCTTCGCCGGTGCGTCGATTCTTCCTACGCACGCCCATCACCACGAACCACAAACCGGCGACCCAGCCGATCAGGACGAGCCCCGAGACGATGTCCACGATGTAGCCGGGCGGGTATGTCCCGTCGTCGATGCGGGCGCGGGCGTCGACCCAGTCCGACGGCAGGGCCAACTCGGGCGTGCCCAGCAGAAACACAGCCGCCGCCGGGCCGCCGACGGCCACCACTACGGCGAACGCGTACCAGACGGCCGCCGCGGGCAAGCGCCTCAATGGAGGACACCGAGCGGGGGTCTCGCCGACGGGCGGGCAGGCGTCGCGCCGGGCCCAGGGGGGAGGTGGGACACGAGCGGCGATTCTACAGGTCTGTATGGTTCTTCAACAGCAAATATCAGTCTTTTTTTGACTATTGCGAACAAGGCCAAGAACCCTAGGTCAGAGGGCATTCTCCGAGGTAGTGCAGAGTGCTCGGCTCATCACTGGGAAGCACCAGATACGCCTGAGCCGCCCCGGTCGCCACGATGGGCTGCGGGTTGCGCAGAAGGCCGAGAACCGAACGGAAGTGATAGCCGCTGGCAACGGTGATCTGCACCCTGTTTCCCACGCAGTCCAAGACGATCACGTCGATCTCGGCGCCGTACAGGAGCCTCGTCCTGTCGACGTGGGCCTCGGCGGTGTCGGTCGCCTGGGCGAGGGTCCCGCCGCTGGCGATGGTGGCCGCAGCCACCCGGGCGGCGTCGGCGGCCTCATGCGCGGCGTGCTGGCGGGCGGCGTTGAGGCGGGGCCCGTCGTAGGCGATGCCGCCCAGGAACAGCAGGGCTGCCGCGATGACCGCGATGAAGGGGGCGTATGCGCCCCGCTGGTCGTCGGCGATGGAGGCGAGCCGGGTCCGGGAGCCGGGAGTCGCTGCGGGGCCCATCACGCGCCCGCCCGGAACCGGTACGGGTCGATGGCCGCCACACCGACGACGGTGCGCTCGGCGTCGAGCCCGGGCCAGCCGAAGCCGCCGAGCGCCTGGGGCGGGATGGTGCATCTGAGATACACGTAGACCGTCCCGCCGGGGGGGACCGGAGAGTCGGCAGCAACGGTCACCACGTTGTCGCCGACGTCGACGTACAGGACTGTGCTGTCGCCGACGAAGTCGTTGACGCAGAAGATCCGGTTGTAGGCGTTCTCGGTGGCGGCGGCGGCCAGGCTGGCCCGGGCCACCTCGTCCGCGCCGTTGGTTCCGCCCGTGTAGTAGCAGCACAGGGACGCGGTGCGGGCGGCCCGGTCGGCGGCTGATTGGAGGGCTTGCTCGGTGCGGGCCGAGTCGGTGAGGATCGACAGGGCCACAATCAGCATCATCAGCATCGGGAACATCATGGCCACGCCGATGGCGGTGCCTGAGCCGGACTCTCCGCGCCGCTGTATTGGGCCGAGGCGCCTCAGCATCGCCAGATCTCCGACGCGTTCGCGGTGAGTTGGTCAGCCGGTACGTCGTCGAGCGGGCCGCACGCTTCGGCAGCCAGGTTCATCTGCCCGAAGATGGGGGACCGGGTCGAGCCGAACACGAGCACCGAGACCAGCCCCCGGTCGCCTTCTATGGTGACCGAGGCCCGCCGCGTCTCGGTGACCGAGGTGCTGGCCGCGGCCATCGACCGCTGGGCCGCGAGGACGGCCTCGCACTCGCGGTCGGACTCCGGGGCCGGGTCTCCGTAGCAGTCCCGCTCGCCAGGCCCCGCGGCCTGGGCTGCGAGCAGGGCCGAGTCGGCGGCCGCCTGCACCGCGGTGCGAGCCATGGCAATGATCAGAATGTGGATGCCGAGGAGCACGACGAACAGCACGCCGATGAACAGGATCGCTACAGGAAGCGCCTCCCCCCGCTCATCCCTATCGGACATGCCCGCGCCACGGGCACCTACAAGTGCGCCCCGCAGTGGCTTACCAAGAAGCGGACGTGACGCCAGTTGCTGAGATGCCCGAGTCGACTAGCTACCGCACGCAGTGCCCCAAGAGAAACCGGCCTGCGCGCACCTCGTGGGGTTCGTGAACCTTGTGGCGATCGTGATGTTTTGTTCGTCCACCTCGCTGATTGCTTGACTGCCGCGTGTGAGCAGCACGCCGGCTACTGCCCCGGCGATTCCCAGCAGCACGACCATCACGATTACGGTCTGCAACGCGATGCCGCGCACATCAGCTGTGAGCCGTGGAAGCCGGTTCCGCAGCGATAGAAGGGCCGTTCCAGCTACGACGGGTACGGTTATGGAGACCACGAGGGCTGTAGTCACTGATCCACCTGTTTTTTTATGAAATCTCAGCCAAGCTTGTGCCGGGCACTTCGGACAACTTACACAAGTGCCTCTTTAGAAACAACTCTTTCAGTCGTAATTTCAGGGTCAGCCGTACCGACCAAGAAGTCGGTGTAGGTGCCGTGCCACGGTTCGGGCCCAGCCGTCCACGGTGTCGGCAAAAACACTCACCGCGTGGGCGGCTGGCCGGGAGCGACCTGGGTCAGAATCCCAACCTCGGCGGCGGTTGGCGATCGAAAGCCCCGCAGTGGCGAGAAGGGCAAGGCCAGTGATGCCCGCCGCAGCTGCGTCCACCGCTCCGGGGACTTCCCAGCGCAGTTCGGTGACACCCTGCTCGGCCCACACGACAAGATGCCCGGGTCCACCCTTGTGGACGGGCAGACCGTCCACCGAACGCCAATCGGGATCCCACGGGACACGGATCCAGACCCACCCTGCCTGCTCCGCAATCACCGTGATCGCCTCGCGGTCCTGGTGCAGCTGGATGCCCGACGCGGCACGGTCCACAGAGAAGGCGCCGTCCGCGGGCGTCTCGTCGGCAAGAACAGGGACCCTGGTGTGACCGCCGGGACTGGCTACGCCGGCGCTCGACGCCAGCGAGACCCACCAGCTGGTCGCCGCTCGATGCCATGCCTCTTCGCTGTGGTGCAGGTCGACGGTTGCGCCCTGAACGGGCTCGGCCGGCAGTTGCGTGATCGAGAAGTTGCCGTCACGGTCGCAACTCACGTACCAGCGAGCCCCGAGGGCCCGGGCCGCCTGGGGTGTGTCCACCTGGGGTCGGCCGGCTGCGTCCCAGGCGGCGAACCAATTTGATCGGGTGGGCCTGCTGGGAGTCCATTCGCCGTGGAGCAAGTTGCTCCCCGCGTCCAAGAACTCCGCGGTTGCGCTTGTCTCCCGGTAGAGGCCCAGCAGGTGGCGGATTCGCCCGCCGGTCAAGATCGTCGTCTGCCAGGTGTCGCTGTCCTTGCAGTCGGGCGCATTGGCCAGCCCGACAGTCTGGAGTGCTTCGACGTAGACGAGTCCTGCATCGTCCGGCTGACTCTGAGCAACCACCGCTTCCAGGGGTGTTTGGGGCCAGGCGTCGCTTCGTTCCGCCAGGGCAAGAAGGCTCAGAGGGGATGCAAGAAGCAGGACGGCGACCCAACTCAGAACCCCGCTCCAAACCCAGTCCCGCAGCGGGCGCCGCAGGACGAGCCATCCAGCCAGGGGCAACACCTCGATGCGCACCGTGAGCACCGCGAAGACGATCAGGAACGCGGCGCCCAGCAGTACCCAGACCGGCCTGACTCGTCTCAAGGGGGCCTGCCTGCCGTCGTTGAGTAGCCCGCTGGCGGCCAGCGCAGCCAGCAGTATCGGCATTTGTAGCCAGCGCTCGGGCCTCAGGTAGCCGAACAGGTCGGCTAGCAGCGTGGCGCCCAGTCCAGCCAGGGCCGCGAGAGCCAGGCGCCGGGCCGGACCGGCCCCGACGCGCGCGGCCCAAGCCGCGGTCACGCCAACCACTGCGAGCACGGCTGACTGCCACGTCCCTCCGGCGGCCAGAGCGCCCAAGAGCGGGACCTCCCAGCGGACCAGGCGGTCCCAGCCCGAGACGAAGGGCACCAGCCACCAGGCCGATACAGCCACCGCAGCGCTGGCAGCAGTCAATGCCCAGCGGAGCCCCTTGGCGAAGGAGATGCCGCTGGTGGCCAGGAGCGCGACGCACACGACCATCACACCCGGGATGACCGTGGAGTTGAAGAGCCCCGCAATGCCGAGCACCGCGCCGGCCGCCACGGGCCGCCGATGGTTGGCGGCGTCGGCGGCCGCGAACAGCCCGATGACGGTGGCCAGCATGGCGGGCCACGACCCGAAGAACGTGCTGTTCACGTGGAACCCCGACAACACCCAGTGCATCTGTCCTGCGAGCGCGGCCATCAACAGCGCGGCCGCTACGGCCGTACGTTGGCGCTGGGGCGAATAACCCACCGCTCTGGCCAGCCGGAGCGATCCCCAGGGCAGAAGCAATACGAGGCCTATCGCCACGGCTGCCATCTGGCCGTGGACAGGATCGGTGAAGCGCATCCAGGCGTGGCCGAGCGGTGGGTAGTTCACTCCGATGGCCTGCCCGCCGTAGAACCAGTCCGACCAGCCTCGCCAGTCCCACCAGGGCAATGTGCGCAACCACTCCGCGGCTGCAGCGTGGCCGATCATGTCGCCGCCGGGAGCATGACCGTTGACTGCCACGAAGCACCAGGCCGCGCCCACCATGGCGGCCAGCGCGCTGCCTGCGGCCAGCCAGACAGCCGCGAGCCGCCGTCGCTGGATGCGCAAGTCTTCGATCTCTGGCTCGTCCGGGGCCGGAGCTTCGGTCCCGGCCGGGGAGGTACCGGTCAGTTGCTTAGCGTCGGCTTCGATGGGGTTGGAGGGTAGCTAGCAATAGCCAGAGCGAACGGCCCGAATGTTTCGCTCGCGACTCTCGCAGCGAAGGACTAGAGACCGCTCGACGATCTTGTTCGCCTAGGGACTCGGCGCGGTGGACTCGACGGGGACGGTGGCGTCGGGGGCCAGCAGCCGGCCGGCCAGCGCGGCGTCCACTGCGGCGCGGGCGTTCAACTCGGCGATCAGCACCGCCAGGGTGCGAGCGATCTCGGCCTGGCCCGCCTCCAGCGAGTCGAATCTGGTGTCGATGTCCGTCTCGAGGTTCGCGAACCTGGCGTCTATTGCTGCGAATCTGGCGTCTATTGCTGCGAATCTGGCGTCTATTGCTGCGAATCTGGCGTCTATCGAGTTGAACTCGTAGACGAGCAGGGCGGTGAGAGCCCCGCCCACCACGGTCACGGCCGCGGTGAGTGCGGCCAGCAGCGCCTTGACCGTCCAGGGCGTCGCTGGCGCGGCGCCCGCAGCGGCCTTGGATTCGACGGCGGGCACCGGGTCCGGGGCGGCTGCGGGACCGGCGACAGGGGCCGGGTCCACCGGTGGGCCGGGATCGGGCGCGGTTGCTTCATCGGGCTCGGGCGGCTGGGGGGTGTCGGGCGGTGGAGACATTGGGGTATGCGTGTGGGCCGGTGTGGTCACTACGAACTCCTCGGCGGGCTGGCGACGGCTCGGTAAGGAAGCGTCAGCACGGATGATTAGGCGTGCCGTCGATGCCCGGCAGCGAAGCTCTGCCCAGGATGTTATCTAACAATAAATGTTGTGTCAAACAAATAATCGAAATTATAGACCGCTGATGGTGGAGGTGTCGAGGATCCCGGCCAGGGGCGGATAGCCCATGAGGATCATGAAGGCTCCGCCGATCAGGGCCAGGGGCGCCCCCATCTTCTCGCCGGACGACGCCGCGTCCGCGTCGGCCTCCAGCATCGCCTTGGAACGGGCCGCCTCCACCTGGGCCAGGATGGCCTGGCGGGACCCGGCCCCGGTCGTGCCGGCCAGCTCCAGGGCGGCGCAGAACGGGTCCAGGAACCGCAGCCGGCGCTGGTCGGCCATCCTCCGCAGCCCCGTCCACGGCGCCTCACCGCTCGCAGCCGACACCCGCAGCGCGTCCCGGATCACCACGAACCCCGGCTGCTCGCTGTAGCCGGCGGCCGTAACCAACGCCCCGAACGTGTCGGCGCCGGCCGTCACCAGCTGGGCCACCAACTCCAGCCACGACTCGGTGACCTGCTGGAACAGCACCCGCTCCTTCTCGGCCTCGGTCCTGAGAATCGAGTCGGGCAGCCACCACCCCAACAGGGCCCCGCCCCCCGCGGCCGCCACGATGATCGGCAGCGGCAGCGCCAGCCCGAACAGCCCGCCGGCCAAGAACGCGAACATGGCCAGCACGCCAGCCCCGAGGACCAGCCCGACCATCTTGTGTACTGCATGGGTCTCCAGGCTGCGGCCCACCATGCGGGCGTCCTGCAGCAGCGCCGACTTGGACCGCAGGTCCCTCTCGACGCGGCGGGCGGCACGGCGGGTGGCGTCCTGAACCGCGCCGGCATCCCCCGAGTCGTCCCCGGCGGGCCCGGACCCGGAGGCATCCCGCCGCGAAGCCCGCACCGGGCGGGGTAGGAGTCCCACCACCACGAGCAGCAGGCCGAGCCCGGCCATGGCGCCCAGCATGATCACCATGACGTCACTGGTCCTCTGCGGACAGCGCGGCCAGCACGCCCTCGGCCAGTTGGCTCTCCTCCGATGCCAGCAGGCGCACCGGCGCCCCCGACTCCGACAGCTTCAGCACCCAGTACACGTTGCCGAAGATCAGCACGCCCACCGCCAGCAGGATCACTTGACCTACCAGGGAGCCGAACGGGTCGAAGAAGCCTTTGTTGAACACGAACATGAACAGCACCGACACCACGGTCACGCCGATCATCGCCACTACCTGGGTCCAGGCCCGGGCGTTGGCCACCTCGTTGCGGCGCCGCATCTCCACCTCGGCCCGCATGGCCCGGGCCGTGCTCTCGAACGCCTCGCTGACCCGGGCCCCGGAGTCCCAGGCGATCTTCATGCCGAGCACGAGACGGTCGGCGAACGGCGACTTCATCTCCGCCGCGAACCAGTCCAGCGCGGCCGGCAGGCCCAGGGTCCGGGCGATCGACGCCATCTGCCTGACCTTCGGGCGCAGGAGCGAGGGCGCCTGTTCGGCCGACAGGGTGACCGCCTCGAACAGCGAGCCGCTGGCCGCCACCAGGTCGCGGATCTGCTCGGTCCACTGCGAGTAGGCCTCGATCTCGTCGGTGAACTCGCGGCGCTTGCGGGGCGCCCGCCACATCATCGGCCCCATCGCTCCGGCGGCCGCACCGATCACTGCAGCCGTCACCCATCCCGTGGCGTACCACGCCCCGAAGCCCAGCACGGTGGCCAGGCCGATCATGACCAAGGTGTCGTTCGTGGACGCCGACAGCTCGACTCGTGTCGTTTGGGCCCGGAACGCCCGCAACCGGGCCTGCTTCTCGCGCACAGGCTGCTTCCGTAGGCCCAGGACCACCGCGAACAGGCCCACACCCACCAGTGCGCCGAGCACGACGGCGGCCAGCGGGACCATGTCGACCTACCCGGCCCGTTCGGCCGGGGCGGTGCCGGGCGGTGGCGCGGCCGGCCGCGGTACACCCGGGCGCTGGCCGGCGGTGCGCTGGGGTGGCGCCGGAGGCGGCTGAGGCATGCCGGGAGTCGGCGCCGGCCCGCCCCGGGTCGGAGCGGCCGGCACTGGAACTCCGGGCCGCTGACCTCCGGGTGGGCCCGGCTGCGGGTAGGGCTGGGGCTGTCGCCGAGACGGGGCCGGTTGCGCCGGCCGGCGTGCCGGTACAGCCGGGGACTGCCCGCGGGGAGGGGCCGGTTGCGGCGGCTGACGGGGGACTGCCGGCTGCGGGGTGCGTTGCTCGGGTCGAGGCTGCGGCACCTTCGGCCGCGGACGGTACGGCTGACCCAGAATGGCGGGCTCGAACCCGGCCGACACCAGACGGGCCAACGGCTCGCCGTCGGGCTCGAAGGGCTTCATATAGATCCCCACACCGTCGGGTCCGGGAGCGAAGACCTCCGAAGTGACCACCCGGCCCTCCTCGTAGCCGACAACCTCCCGGATCGAGGTGACGGCCCGGCGCCCGTCGGGCAGCTTCTTGATGTACACCAGCAGGTGGAGCACCTCGGAGATCTCGCGCAGCACCGAGTCCGGGGTGGGCGAGTCCGGCGAGCGCTGCGCATAGATCAGCATCTTGTTGATGGCGGCCCGGGTGCTGCCGGCGTGGATGGTGCCCAACGAGCCGTCGTTGCCGATACCCATCGACTGCAGCAGCTGCATCACCTCGCCGCCGCGAACCTCGCCCACGATCACCCGATCCGGCGACATCCGCAGCGCGGCCCGGCACAGGTCGTACATCGAGATCTCGCCCAGGCCCTCGGTGTTGGACGTGCGGGTCTCGAGCGCCAGTGTGCGCTCATGCAGCCCCGAGGATCGCAGATGCAGCTCGAGGGTGTCCTCGATCGTGACCACGAGCTCGGACTGGGGCACCTCAGCCAGCAGCGCCCGCAGCAGGGTCGTCTTGCCCGCGCCGGTGCCCCCGACCACCAGCATGTTGGCCGGGTTGGGGGGCTTCACCGCCGCCCGGAGCACCGCGGTCATCTGGGGGGTCACCGTTCCGTAGCCCTCGAGCTTCTCGAGCGCCGACTGCAGCATGCGGTGGCGGCGGATCACCACCGAAGTCCGCTCGGCCACCGCGGTCACCGCGAACAGCCGGTGCCCCGAGGCCAGCCGCAGATCGAGGATCGGAGCGGCCGTGTCGAAACGCCGCGACGTGTGGCCCGCGGTCGCCGCGAGGTGGCGGATCATCATCACCAGCTCTTCCTCGCTCGCGGCCAGGGGCGGGCCCGGGATGCGGTCGCCGTTGGCCAGCGACAGGATCACCTTGTCGTGGCCCAGGATGTGGATGTTCTCCACGTCCTCACGCTCCAGCAGCGGCACCAGCGCGCCGCCGCCCATCACGCCCCGGACCTGGGAGCGGAACTCGCTCTCGTCCTCTTCCGACAGCCTGGTCCGGCCGGCGATGAGGGCCGAGGTGTTGTGGTCGCGGACGATGCTCTCCGCGATGTCCATGAGCTGCCTGTCGATGACCTCGGCCGGCAGATTCTGGCGTTCCAGCTCCAGGAACTGCTGCAGGAGCCGCTCGTGCGACTCGTGGAAGAGTTCTAGACCGAGACTCGTCTCCGACATTCCGATCGCAGGCCCGGTGTCCTCACCCGCGCCGGTCGGCGGTCATGTCCTCGGCGTTCGAGCCGTGCAGCTTGATCGCCCAGTCCCGGAACGAGCCGGTGGGTTGGATGTTCGGTGTTGGCGGGACCCCAGGCTCGACTGCTTCCGCCGGCCTGGCCGTATCCGGCTGCCCGCCAGGATGCGGCGGGGTCTGTTCGTAAGCCGCCGGGGGCTGATGTGGAACTGCCGGGGCCTGAGGCTGTTCGTGTGGGGCTGCTGGGGGCTGAGGCTGTTCGTGTGGGGCTGCTGGGGGCTGAGGCTGTTCGTGAGGAGGCGCCGTGTGATGACGCTGCTGCTGCTCGTGCGGCGGCGGCGGATACTGGGGCGGCGGGTAGGCCTGCTCGTAGGGCGCTGGCACTTGCTCGTAGGGCGCCGGGTACTGGGGCGGCGGGTAGGCCTGCTCGTGGGGCGCCGGGTACTGGGGCGGCGGTGCAGGCTGGCCGTACCCCGAGTAGTCCTCCGGCGGCAGGGGCGGAGGGTCCTGTCCGTAGCCCCCGAATCCACCGCCGGGCGGCAGGTAGTGAGACTGCCCGTAGCCGGGCTGGGACTCGGCAGCGGGCGGCAGGTAGTGAGACTGCCCGTAGCCGGGCTGGGACTCGGCAGCGGGCGGCAGGTAGTGAGACTGCCCGTAGCCGGGCTGGGACTCGGCAGCGGGCGGCAGGTGGTGAGACTGCCCGTAGCCGGGCTGGGACTCGGCAGCGGGCGGCAGGTGGTGAGACTGCCCGTAGCCGGGCTGGGACTCGGCAGCGGGCGGCAGGTAGTGAGACTGCCCGTAGCCCTCGCCCGGTGCGGGCGCCATCGGCGGCGGCTCGGTGGGCGGCGCCGCCGGGGGGTGGTCGTAGGCCGCGGGCTCCTGCGACGTGGCCGGCGCCGGAACGGGAGCCGCGGCGCCGGCTCCCTCCGCGGCCGCGGTGCCGGCCGCTGCGGTCGGCTCCTCGGCGACGCGGCGGTGCGATGCCCCCGAGAGAGGCGGCTGGGCGTGCGGGTACAGCTTCTCCCCGACCTGCTCGAGGCTGGCCCGCCACTTCTTGGACTTGCGCTTGCCCTTGGCCATGTACGCCGAGAGGTCGGTGGCCATGTCGGAAACGAACTCGATCGAGCCGCAGAAGGTCAGGCCGCAGGTCTCCAGCCACTCGTCGGGGTCCATGGGCGACTTGCCGACCGACACCGCACAGCCCACGGGTCCATCACCGCTGCCGCCGGTGTCCAGCACGCCCTTGAGGTGTTCGAGGCTCGGCAACTGGCTGTTGTTCCCGCACACCACCACCACCCCGGCCGCTCGGGTCGTGAGCTCCGATGCCGCGGTGTCGGCGGTGATGCGGCCGCCGTCGATGATCACGGCCATCTCTCTCTCGGAAATGGCCCGCAGGTCCTCGGCGTACTCGCAGAAGGTGTTGAAGATGCCGCGTGCCCCGGTGGGGCTCGCCGGCGCCGGCATCACATGGAGGTTCTCGAAGAGAACGTCCTGGGCGTGGTCGATCAGGTGGTTGCTGAACGCCGGCAGGCCTGAGGCCACGAACGAAGCCGACCCCGGCGTGAACTGGATTCCGAGGTTGTGGCTCAGCGAGCCTCCGGCGGGGTCCAGTTCGATGAGCAGGACCTCACGGTCCGCCGAGGCCCAACTGGCGGCCAAGTGCATGGCGGTGGTCGAGGCCCCCGGCGAGCCCTGGGTGCTGTAGACGGTCAGCATGGGATCGGTCCGGAGTCGTGGAACCTTGCACTGCCGTTCGCGAACACGATGCTCATCACTGTTCCTCGACGGGCTCAGCACCCGAACCAGTTTCACCCACTTCTGCTGTTGCGTCTGCATGGGCCGGCGGAACGTTAGCCGACTGTTTCTGCAACGCGTCGGCGATCTCGGCAGATGTCAGGTTGTGGCCCAGCTTCAGGATCGTGCGTTCGGTCGACTGGCTGAAGCGGTCGACGCTGCTCATGATGTTGAAAGCCTCGTCGGGAGTGACCGTGTAGAAGACGTCGTCTCCCTGGACGAACTCCAGCCTCAGGACCCCGATGAGGCCTAGAGTGCCCGGCTGGCCGTCCGGGCCGAGCGCTTCCCGGCCGAGCAGGGCCACCGTGTCTCCGGTGTTCAGCGTGCCGAAGGGTGCCTCGGAGGCGGGCAGCCTGACCTGGATGAGCACCCTGTCCGCCTCGGACTCGTCCGACAGGGGCGGGGTCTCGAAGAGACCCTCGGTGATGAGCGTCCCAGCCGGTATCCGGCCGGTCGCCCACTTGCCCAGCACCCGCCCGCTCTGAGCGACGGTCAGGGCGGAAGCATCTCCGATGTGGGCCTCGGCCACCGCGAGGTCGGAGGCGCCGACCACCTCCCAGCGCTCGATGGTGCGAGCAGCCATCAGGTATTCGCCTCGCTGGTCGATGCTCTGAAGGACGTACCAGAAACCGAACCCGGCCCCGAACACCAGCACCAGGCCCAACAGGAGCAGCCCGCCCCGGCGCTGCTTCTGCTGCGCGCCGGGAACCGCGACCTGCCGCCTCTGGGCTTGCGGTGAGGCAGGCGTCCGTTCTCGCTGGGGGGGAGGGTTCGTCATGGATTCGCTGCGAGCGATGCCCGAACGCAGAGGCCGCCCTCGACCCCTGCCCGCCGGGCATCAGGGGATTGTATACACAACTGTCTTGCGGAAATTACTATTGATACGAAGAATTCTGCCATTGCCTACCATTGATTCATTGCGAACCGGTAGCCGAACCCGTGGCCTAGCGTTCGTGCGTGGGCATCTCAGCGGCGCTCGTCGGCGCCGCATCAGTAGCGTGGCTGGCCGCGGGCGTGTGGCTGGCTGTGACCGACCTTCGCACCGGCCTGCTCCCGACACGGGTGATCTGGCCCACCGCCGGGGTGGTCTGGGCGCTCTACACGGCTGCGTCGCTGCTGGAGGCCGAACCGGCCGGCCTCATCGGGGCCGCGCTGGGCGCAGCCGTCTGCGGCGCGATCCTGGCCGCCGTCCACTTCGCCCACCCACCCTCGATGGGCTTCGGCGACGTCCGCCTCAGCGTGCTCAACGGCCTGCTGTGCGGATGGTGGGGCTGGCAGGCCGCGCTGGTGGGCCTGATGGCCGGGTTCGCGCTGGCCCTGCCCGAGGCCCTGATAGTGATCGTCCGCCACGGGATGCGGGCCAGCCGGCCGCTCGGCCCCTACCTGCTGGCCGGGGCGGCCGCGGTCACGGCCTGGTCGATCGCGACCCGCGGCCTGGTCCCGGTGCGCTAGCGCCTCTCAGGCGACCATCTCGAAGTACTGCACCTCGACCATCAGCGGCAGCAGGTAGCGCACATAGAAGCTGTGCAGCTTCAACACGGCGAAGTCCTCCACCTCGTAGCCGATGATGTCCACCCGCCCGTCGCGGGCTGCGAACCCCTCCGCCCGGCGCAGCACCTCCTGCAGTTCATCCAGGCTGTCGACGGCCATCCCGAAATGGTCGCCCCGGGGGGCCTGCATGGGATTGTCGTCGGCGATGACGAACACGAACTGGTCAAAGGAGTGCACGCCCATCACCAGCCGCTTGCGGTCCTCGGTCATGGTGGGGTGCTCCCGCCAGCCGAACACCTCGCCGTAGAAGCGGGTGATGTCGGCCCTTCCCGCCTCGTCGAGCAGGTCGGCGGGCACGCTCATGGCGACGTGGTTGAAACGGCCCGGTCCCTTGAAGTCTTCGGTGAGGGTCATGGCTGCACCAGAACCTTTCCGGCCACCTCGCCCGATCGCAGGCGGCCCATGGTGTCGAGGATGCCGTCGAGGCCGACCGGGTCCGGCTCGAGCAGCACGTCCATCGCCAGAGCGCCCGACGCGATCAGGTCGAGCGCGGCGGGCAAGCCGTCGGGGTCGTACTCGTAGGCGCCGGTGACCACCAGCTCGTTGAGGATCATCCGGCTGGTGTCGAGCCTCGGGTAGTCCATCCCGATACCCACCATCACCATCGTTCCGCCCGGGGCGAGCTGGGTCAGTCCCGACTGGGCGGCCTGGCGGGCTCCGGAAGTCTCGAACACCCAGCCGACCGCATCGCCGGGAACCTGGCCGGGATGGCCGGGGTCTTGGAGATCGTCGGCCGGGCGCACCACGGCACCCAGCCGCCGGGCCAGATCCTGGCGCCGGGGGTGGGGCTCCACCACGGTCACATCGGCGCCGCGGGAGATGAGCACGGCCACCACCGCGGCGCCGATCGGGCCGCAGCCGAACACCATCGCCCGGCCACCCGGCTCGAAGGACCCCTTCGTGAGCGCGTGCATGGCCACCGCCAGCGGTTCCGCGTAGGCCGCCTCCCGCAGCCCGACCCCGTCGGGGACCGGGGTGAGGTTGCGGTGGTCGACGGCCAGGTACCGGGCGAAAGCACCCGAGTGGTCGTCGTCCACTCCAGCGAGGGGGCGCTGGACGCACAGCCCGGGCCGGCCTGCCCGGCAGTGCCGGCACCGGCCGCATTCGATCCAGCCCCGGCCCACCACCGGGGTGCCGGCGTCGATGCGGGCTTCGACGCCGGCTGCGGCCACCCTTCCCGACCACTCGTGGCCGAAGACGGTGTCGGGCGCACCCCAGCCGTCGAGCACCATATGAAGATCGGTGCCGCACAGCCCGCAGTAGGCCACCTCCACCAGGGCGTCGTGTGGTCCCAGGGGCGGGACGGGCACGTCCGCGACCTCGAGCTCGCCCGGGCGCCGGTAGACGGCGGCCGGCATCGTGGCCGGGACCGGGCTCACGGCCCGGCTCCGCCCGAGCCGCCCGACGCTCGAAGAGGCCGAGCGTATAGGGGCGCGAAGCCGCTCCTTACGGGCGAGGCCGTGGCCCGAGCGGCCCGTGAGCGAAGCGAACAAGAGCGGGAGTGGCACCGCTTCGACACCACGGACTCTCACCTATTCCCCGACGCTCGAAGGCGGGCCGCGAGTCTCATGCGGTCTACTTTGCCCGATGCGAGCAGGGGAAGCTCCTCCAGCACCTCGATCCGTTCGGGGGTGATGAAACGGGCCGCTCCCCGCCGGGTGAACCATGCCCGGCAGGCGGCCAGGTCGAAGGGGCCGGATGCCACCACGAACGCAGCCACCCGCTCGCCCACGCGGTCGTCGGGCTCGGCCACCGCCGCGGCCTGCAGCACCGCGGGATGAGCCTCCAGGTGCTGCTCCACCTCGGCCGCGGAGATGTTCTCACCGCTGCGGATGATGCGGTCGCCGAGCCGGCCGGTGACCGTAACCCAGCCCCCGGCGATCGTGGCGAGGTCACCGGTGCGGAACCACCCGTCGACGAACGCGGCCTCGGTGTCGGCCGGGTCGAGATAGCCCCGGGCGAGTTCCGGCCCCGTCACCCAGAGCTCGCCCGATCCGTCGACCCTCATCCGGGCCTCACCGAAGGCCCGCCCGTCGGTGAGCGTCATCCGGTCGGGCGGGTCGTCGAAACGGGAGGTGGCGATGGTGGGGGCCTCGGTCGAGCCGTAGGAGCGTTTCACCACCACGCCGAGCGCGGCCGCGGCACGGCGGCAGAACGCCGGTGTCACCCCGGCTCCGCCGCAGGAGATCATCCGCAGCGTCGCCACCCGGGAGGGCTCGAAGCCGGCGCAGTCCATGAGGGTCGTGAACAGCGTGGGCGGCCCCACCATGTAGGTGACCGACTCCCGCTCGATCAACTCCAGAGCCTTCTCGGGATCCCAGCGCGACATGAGCACCGTCTTCATGCCGGACGCTCCCGGAATCAGCACGCCGTGCAGCAGCCCGGCCACATGGGCCAGCGGCGACGGCACCAGAGCACAATCGTCGGGTGTGAGGCCGTGGGCCTCGGTGAGCTGGACGATCTTGTAGGCCAGGCTTCCGTGGGTGTGGACCACCCCCCGGGGCGTCCCGGTCGAGCCCGAGGTGAACATCACCACCGCGTCGTCGCCGGCAGCAGCCGCAGTCCTTGGGCCCGGCGGTCTGTCGCCGGCCAGCGAAATCGAAATCAGGTCGTCCATCGCGATGGTGTCGACACCGGAGACGGCCGAATCGGCGATGGTGGCCGCCGGTCGGGCCTGCTGCAGGGCCCGAGCCAGCTGGTGTGAGCCCGCCGCGGGATGCAACGCCACCGCCACCGCCCCGATCCGCCAGCAGGCCCGGTAGGCGACCACCGCATCCACACCGGTCGGCAGCCGGAACGCCACCCGGTCACCTGACCCGACGCCGTGAGCGCCTAGCGCGCCCGCCACCGCCCGGACCCGGCTCTCGACCTCCGATGTGGAGAACCGGTCCCGGCCCGCTACCACGAGGTCGTCGCGCCCGGGCGCGGCGATCAACATCGACTCGAGTGTCTGTGTGCAGTTTCCGGTCATAGTCGCGGGAGAACGCGAACCGAGCGGGACGGCTTCATCCTCAGTCGTCGAGGCCGATCGGGTCGTCGCCGGTGAACACGATCTCCCGGCCGGCCACCTGCCAGCCGTCGGCGCCCCTGCGGAGGACGTCGTAGTAGCGGCCGGTCTGCAGGACCTTGTTGTTCTTGGCCACGAACGCGAAGTCGGTGGTGGCGTTGGCATCGTCGCCGTGCACGTTGATCCGGGGCTCGCTGATCATGTGCTTGCCCCGGAGCTCGGCGGTCTGGAACGGCTCGATCATGGCCCGCATCTCGTCGCGCCCCTGAGTCCGTTGGCCCATCATCGCGAACCGGCAGTCCTCCGTGTACAGCGCGCCCCACTCCTCGAAGTGGCCGTCGTCGAGCGTTTGGCAGCATCCCGCCAATAGCCGGCGGATCGCCGCGGTGTCTAGCAGCAACCGGATGGCGTCGGCTGTCGCCGCGGCATCCAAGTCCTGAGCGGTCTCATCCATCCCCCGAACGCTACTCGTGACGCGCTCGGGGTGTCGGCCCAGGCCGAGCCGCCGCCCCAGCCGCTAATCCTGCAACGACAAGTGTGGATATCGGTAAGCACCGCAGGGGCGAGCGCCTTGAGTCGGGTAGGGTCCGCGGGCGCATGGACCTTTCGCTGTCGGCTGCCGAGAAGGCCTTCGCACTCCAGCTGCGGGACTGGCTCGCCAGCAACACCGAACGGCCCGACCCCGGCCTCAGCCCCGATGAGATGATCGCCTGGGGCCGCCGGTGGCAGGCGAAGCTGGCCAAGGTCCGCATGGTGGCCATCGCCTGGCCCGAGTCGGTGGGGGGCCGCGGCGCGACCCCGGTGGAGGTGGCCCTGTACAACATGGAGTTCGCCCGGGCCGGCGCGCCCCAGCCCGTCAACCGGGTAGGCATCAACCTGGCCGGCCCCACCCTCCTGGCGCACGGCACGCCCGAGCAGCAGGCCCGCTGGCTGCCGTCGATCCTCGACGCCAGCGAGGTCTGGTGCCAGCTGTTCAGCGAGCCCGGCGCGGGATCCGATCTGGCGTCGTTGCAGACCCGGGCCGAGCCGGCCTCCGGCGGCTGGCTGGTCACCGGCGAGAAGGTTTGGACCTCCTACGCCCGATTCTCGAAGTGGGGGATCGCCCTGGTTCGCACCGACCCCGATACCGGGAGCCGTCACCGGGGGATCTCATGCATGGTGATCGACATGGAGTCGCCGGGCGTGGAGATCCGACCCCTGCGCCAGATCACCGGTGATTTCGAGTTCAACCAGGTCTCGTTGGACGGGGTCCACGTTCCGGAGGATCAGCTGGTGGGCGGGCCGCACCAAGGCTGGGCGGTGGCCGGCACCACCCTGGCCCATGAGCGGGGCACGGCCTACCCGTTCAAGGAGCAAGTCGTTCACGAGATCTACCTGGACGAGCTCATGGCCGACGCCCGGGCCCTCGCCGACCCAGTGGCCGCCGATCAGATCGTCGACGCCTATGTCGCCCTGGGGCTGCTGCGCCTCAGGAACTACCGAACCCTGTCGCGGCTGGGACGCGGGGTCGAGCCCGGCCCGGACTCCAGCATCGCCAAGCTCCTGCACTCGGCCATGACCCGCCGTCTTTCTGCAACCGCGCTGGACATGCTCGGCGACGATGCCCCCCTGTGGCCCGAGATGAGCGGCGAACTCGCGGCGGGCACCTGGCAGCGCCAGTGGCTGTGGTCGAAGGCCGCTTCCATCGCGGGGGGCACCGACGAGATCCAGCGCAACATCATCGCCGAGCGCCTGCTCGGCCTGCCCAGAGGCTGAGGCTCGGAATACATGCCCGCCGCAGGGCGGGAGAACCCGGGCAGATTTCGAGGAGAGCTTGGTTCTACGCTCTGGCTGTGGGAGACGGGTCGAACTTGCGGCGATTCCAGGAGCCGGACTACCTGCCTACAGCCGACCGGTTCGCGCGCCACTTAGCCGAGCAGTGGGGTGACCGGGATCTGGTGATCGTGGGCGAGCGGCGCCTCACCTACCGGGGTCTGGAGGCCGAGTCGCGCCGCCTGGGGCGGGCCCTGCTCGCCAGCGGTGTGGGGCCGGGCAGCCGGGTGGCGCTGCTGGCGCCCAACGGACCGGAGTGGGTGGTGGGGTGGCTGGCCGCGGCCCGCATCGGTGCGCTGGTGGTGCTGCTCAACACGTTCCACAAGGCCGGCGAACTGGGATGGGCGTTGGCCCACTGCGAGGCCGAGGCGCTTCTCACGGTCGACCGGTACCTGAACCATGACTACCTCGCCCGCTTGGAGCAGGCCGTGCCGGGCCTGGCCGGCCAGCATCGGGAGGCCATCACGGCTGAGAGCCATCCGAACCTGCGGGCGGTGTGGACATGGGGCGACACGACATCGACGCCCGCCTGGGGCGGAACCGCCGACGACCTGCTGGCCAGGGCCGGAGAAGCGTCCGACGAGCAATTCGACAGAGCAGCGGACGGTGTGGAGCCCCAGGACCCGATGGTGGTCATCTACACGTCGGGCAGCACGTCCGAGCCGAAGGGCGTGGTCCACTCCCACTCGACCGTGATCGTGCACCCGTTCAACCTGCTGCAGTTCCGGGACCTGCAGGCCACCGACGTGCTCTACACATCCATGCCGTTGTTCTGGGTGGGGGGACTCTCCTACACCCTCGTGAGCGCCATGCACACTGGGGCCACCGTCGTGTTCGAGGAGCGCTTCGAGCCCGGAAGCACACTGGCGCTGATCGAACGTCGGCGGGTGACCCACGTGATCGGCTGGCCTCACATTGCCAAAGCACTCGTCGAGCACCCTTCCTTCTGCGAGCGGGACCTGTCCTCGATCCGGGGCGGCAGCTTCGACGAACTGCTCCCCGCCCACCTGCGGGTCAGCGATCCCCGCAGGAAGGCCACGTCGTTGGGCATGACCGAGTCGCTCGGCCCTCATTCGATAGAGCCTCTGCACGTCGAGCTGCCTGAGGGCAAGGAGGAGTCGTTCGGGCGGAGCGTGCCCGGCATCGAGCACCGCATCGTCGACCCCGACACGGGCGACGAGCTGCCCGGCGGCCGAGCCGGGGAGATCTGGATCAGGGGCTACTCCTTGATGCTGGGACTGCTCGGCGGAGACCCATCGGACGTCTTCGAGCCCGGAGGCTGGTACCGCACCGGAGACAGCGGCCTCCTCGATGCCGACGGCCACCTGTACTTCCGGGGACGGCTGGGCACAGCAATCAAGGCGGGAGGCACCAACGTGGCGCCCCGGGAGGTAGAGCTCGCTATCGAGTTGCATCCCGACGTGATGCACGCGTTCGTGGTGGGCGTGCCGGCCGCCGACGGCCGGGGTGAGGCGGTGGCGGCCGCCGTAGTGGCCAAGCCGGGCGCCGGGATCGACCCGGAGGACTTGCAGGCCCGCCTGCGCGGCGAGATCGCGAGCTACAAGGTTCCCCGCCATGTGGCCGTGTACGCCGAGCAGCAGGACCTGCCCTGGCTAGAGTCGGGCAAGATCGACCTTCAGGCCCTCCGCCGCCTGCTCGCCGACCGTTTCGGGGACGAAGCTGCATAGCGGTTCCTGCTCGGAGGCCGAACGCCCGCTCAAATCTGTACGGGTTTTCCTCCCATATGACGGGTTTGTCTACTGATTTCGCTCAGAGTGGGGGGACGGGCTGGGAGAACCCGAAGTGGTCCTCTCGAATGAACTGGTAGTCGTCCGAGACGGCGCGGGGGCTGAGGCCCGAGCGGTCGATCCAGTAGCGGAGCATGTGGCGCTTCTCCTCCGGTCGGGCCGGGTCGTCGGTGTAGGCCGTGCGGGAGTGCAGCGTCACGTAGTTGTTCACCAGCTGGATGTCGCCCGGCTCGAGGGCCATGTGCAGGGTCATGCCGGGCCGTTTGGGAATGGACTCGAGGTACTCGAAGCAGGCGAGCTCGGCGTCGGTCAGCGGGTCCACCCCGTCGAAGCGCTGGGCCGACCGCTGGAAGCCCGTCTTGAGCGTGCCCGACAACCAGCCGTCGACGTAGCAGTAGAGCGACTGCGGGTACCAGCCCGGGCCGCCGGGCGGCTCCTCCAGCTTCCAGTCGCAGGCCATCCTCTTGAAGAGGATCGGCAGCCATTCGGGGTGCTCCTCGAGCAGCGTGTTGAACACCGTCATCGAGCTGGCGATGATGCTCTCGCCGCCGTTGGACGCCGGTTGAAGGCACATGAGGGCCACGATCTCGACCCCGTCGGAGTGGATGTAGCCGCCGATGTTGGTGGTGTAGGCCCGGGCGTTCGGGTCCTGCCCCGGACCGCGGTCATAGACGTGGTTCAGGAGAGCCCCGTCCCTGGTGGTGGGAACGAGCCGGCCGACCCGGGCGCAGATCGCCCAGAAGACGGCCGCGGCCGCGGCGCGGTCGAACCGGTGGCCGATCGGAAGGCCTCGCAGCACGACGAAGCCCCTTCCGGTGTCGAGTTCGTCGATGAACTCGGAGATGCGTGGCTCCAGGCCGGGCAGCGGGAAGGCGTCGAGGGTCAGACCGTGGACGTCGCGGCCCGCGACCGCCTTGACGCCGCGCTCGAGTTCATCGAGGTCGGCTGGGGTGAAGCGGTAGACCCACTCATCTGAGTTCTCCAGCTCGTCGGCCCGCCACACCGACGGTCCCGTCATCGGCTCCGTGCGCATGTCCCCCTCGCGCTCATTGCTTCGTGACATCCTCGCACATCGGTCCCGGTACTGGGCAGTCGAGACGGTTCCGGACAGCCGCGGCGACCGTGGTTCGCAGTCGCCGGCGGCCGGTAGGGTTGCACTGCTCCACAGCCGCGCAGGAGGTGACCGCAGTGGCTCGTGACCTGGGCTTCGAAGTATTCGACTCGGACAACCACATGTACGAGACGGAGGACGCATTCACCCGCTACCTGCCGCCCGAGTACCGGGGCGCCATCCGGTACGTGCAGGTCGATGGGCGCACCAAGATCGCCATCAAGGGTCAGATCTCGGAGTACATCCCCAACCCGACCTTCGAGGTGGTGGCCCCTCCCGGCGCCCAGGAGGACTACTACCGTCACGGCAACCCTGAGGGCAAGAGCCTGCGGGAGGTCTTCGGCAAGCCGATCCGCTGCCCCGAGTGGGCCCGCAACGCCGAGGCCCGCCTTCCCCACCTCGACGAGCTGGGGATCCAGGGCTCACTCATGTTCCCGACGCTGGCCAGCCTGCTCGAGGAGCGGATGAGGGACGACCCCGACCTCACCCACACCGTGGTCCACTCCCTCAACCAGTGGATCCACGACGAGTGGACCTTCAACTACCACGACCGGATCTTCGCCACCCCGATCATCACGCTGCCCATCGTGGAGAAGGCCATCGAGGAGTTGGAGTGGTGCCTGGAGCGCGGCGCCCGCTGCGTGCTGATCCGTCCCGCACCGGCCTGGGGACTGCGGGGGCCGAGGTCGCCGGCCCTGCCCGAGTTCGATCCGTTCTGGGCCAGGGTCCAGGAGGCCGGCGTGCTGGTGGGCATGCACTCCTCGGACTCGGGCTACGCCGACCTGGTGTCGATCTGGGAGGGCAAGACCGAGTTCTTGCCGTTCAAGCCCAACCCGCTGCGCCTGCTGGTGATGCAGAACCGGGCCATCAGCGACATGATGACCGCGATGGTCTGCCACGGGGCCTTCACCCGCTTCCCGGATCTGCGCATCGCCACCATCGAGAACGGCGGCACCTGGGTGGCCCCCCTGCTGGAGAAGTTCGAGGGGATCTACAAGAAGATGCCGCAGGAGTTCAGTGAGCATCCCGTCGAGGCGTTCAAGCGCAACGTCTACGTAAACCCGTTCTGGGAGGACGCCCTGGAGGGCCTCATCGACATCATGAGCCCCGACCGGCTGCTGTTCGGCTCGGACTACCCGCACCCCGAGGGCCTGGGAAATCCCGTCAGCTTCTACGACGACCTGCCCCCGTCGCTGTCGGAGTCCGACGCGGCCAAGATCATGGGCGGCAACCTGAAGGAACTGCTGGCGGTCTGACCGCCGGCCCGACCGCGAAACGATCACTGTGGCCGGGCCCCTGGACGGCGTCAGGGTCATCGAGGTCGCGAGCTGGATGTTCGTGCCCTCGGGCGGGTCGGTGCTGGTGGACTGGGGCGCGGAGGTCATCAAGGTCGAGAACCCGGCCGGTGGCGACCCCCAGCGGGGCCTGATCACCTCGGGGCTGATCCCCGGCGGCGGGGTCAACTTCATGGTGGAGCAGCCCAACCGGGGCAAGCAGTCCGTGGCCCTCAACATCGCCCACCCCGACGGCCGCGAGGCCCTGCTCAAGCTGGTGGAGACGGCCGACGTGTTCCTGACCAATTACCTGGAGCCGGTGCGCCGCCGGTTGGGCATCGACAACGACGCCATCCGGGCCCGCAACCCGTCCATCATCATCGCCCGGGGCACCGGGCAGGGTCCGGCCGGGCCGGACGCCGAGAAGGGCGGCTTCGACGGGGCGTCGTTCTGGGCCCGGGGCGGGGTGGCCGCAGTGTTCCCGCCCGACGCGAAGGGATGGCCCCAGGGCCAGCCCTCGCCCGCGTTCGGTGACGTGATGGGGGGCATGGCCCTGGCCGGCGCCATCGCCGCGGCCCTGCTCAAGCGGGAGCGCACCGGCGAGGCCGCGGTGATCGACGTGTCGCTGCTGGCCACCGCGCTGTGGCAGATCTCGCCGCTGGTGGTTGCGGCCAAGCTGTTCGGGCTCACGTCGCTGCCCCGGGGTGACCGGCGCAGGTCTCCCAATCCGGCCGTGGGCGTGTTCCGCACCGCCGACGACCGCTACATCAGCCTGATCCTGCTGCAGAGCGACCGCTACTGGGAGGACTTCGCGTCCCGGCTGGAGCGGCCGATCCTGGTGACCGACGAGCGGTTCAGCACCTCCGAGGCCCGCTCGCAGAACGGACCGGAGTGCATCGACATCATCGACGAGGCCTTCGCCGAGCGGACCCTGGACGAGTGGAAGGACCGCCTGGCCGACTTCGAAGGGGTGTGGACGCCGTTCCAGACGCTGGTCGAGCTCTACGACGACCCCCAGGTGACGGCCAACCGCTACCTGCCGGCCATGGAGAGCGCCGCCGGTGAGACGGTGCAGCTGGTGGCCAGCCCGGCCCAGTTCGACGGGACCCCGGTGGAGGTGGACCGGTCACCGGAGCTGGGCGAGCACACCGAACTGGTGCTGGCGTCGGTGGGCATCGACTGGGACGAGATAGCCGCGCTCAAGGCCAGCGGCGCGATCCTGTAGCTCGCAGCATGGACACCGGGACCCCGGTGGGGGACGTGGGCGCCGGGGATGTGGACGCCAAGATGGACTACTCCACGCCGCCCTATGACCAGTGGGACTATGCCCAGCCCTACGAGCAGTGGGACCACGCCCGGCGCCATTGCCCGGTGCGGAGGGAGGAGGGCATCAGCTTCACCGGCGAGCCGGCCCCGCCCGGGTTCACGCTGACATCGTGGGACGACGCCGACCGGGTGCTGAAGGACTGGCGCACGTTCTCGGCGTCGATCAACGGCGAGGTGATGCGCCCCTACATGGGTGAGCTGATGCTCGGCCTCGACGGCGACGAGCATCGCCGCTACCGCAACCTGGTGGCCTACGCCTTCCGCCGCTCGACGCTGGAGCGTTGGCGGGGCGAGTTGGTGGAGCCCGTGATCGACACGTTGCTCGACGAGATAGCCCCGGCCGGCCGAGCCGACCTGGTGGTCCAGGTCACCAGCAGGTTCCCGGTGCAGGTGATCTGCGGGATCGTTGGCGTTCCCACCGCCGACCACGAGCGGTTCAACGAATGGGCGGTGAAGATCAACTACGGGCCGCTGTACCCGGAGGAGGGCCGGGCCGCGTCGCAGGCCATGCGCGACTACCTCGAGCCGCTGGTGGAGGCCCGGCGGAGCGAACCCACCGGCGACCTGCTGTCGGAGCTGGTCCACGCCGAGATCGACGGGGCCCGGCTCACCGACGAGAAGATCTACGGGTTCCTGCGCCTGCTGCTGCCGGCCGGGGCCGAGACCACCTACCGGGCGTTCGGATCGTGCCTGCTGGCCCTGCTGGACCGGCCCGAGGCCATGGCCCGGGTGCTGGCCGACCGTTCCCTGGTTCCGGCCGCGGTGGAGGAGACCCTGCGCTGGGAGACGTCGGTGACGATGGTGGCCCGCCGGGCCGTAGCCGACACCGAGATCGGCGGCTGCCCGGTGCCGGCCGGGTCGTCGGTGTCGATCATCAGCGGGTCGGCGTCGCGGGACGAGGCCCGCTGGGACGATCCCGGCCAATGGGACCTCGACCGGGAGCCGCAGCAGCACATGGCCTTCGGCACCGGCCCGCACCAGTGCCTGGGCATGCACCTGGCCCGCATGGAGCTGGAGGCGGGGATCAACGCGGTGCTGGACCGCCTGCCGAACCTGCGCCTCGACCTCGACGCCGAGCATCCGACGATCAGCGGCTACGCCTTCCGCGGCCCTCTGAGCCTCCCCGTCCTCTTCGACGCCACATAGTTTTCAATGAAATGTATGTATTTGCTGTTGTTTGGCTAGAGATCATCTGCTACGGTGCATCTCGTGGACCCCGAGATTGCCGCAACTCTCATCGGAATCATGGTGGCGGCCTTGCTTGGGGTGTTCGCGGGCGCGTTCCACCTGCTGCGCTCCGACCTCAAGGAGCTCCGCGCCGAGAACCGAGCCGACAATCGCGCCACCAACGAGAGGATTGACCGGCTCGAGGGGAAGGTTGACAGCCTGATCTTGGCGTTGGCCCGGGCGGGGTTCCTGGTCGATCCCCAGTCGCCACCGCCACCGACCGAGCCGCAGGGTTAGGAGCGACATGGATCCTGCGATCGCTGCGACGCTCATCGGTGTGCTGGGGAGCGCGCTCGTCGGCGTGCTGGCCGGTGCGTTCCATCTGCTGCGCTCCGATATCCGGAGGGTTGAAGGCAAGCTGGACAGCCTGGTCCTGGCGTTGGCGAGGGCCGGCTACCTGACCGACCCTCAGACGACAGAACCGCCTGCGAACAACACGCCAGCTTAGGCGGGCTGGGCCTGGAGGGACAGGCGGGCGACGTTGCGGCGGTGGTGGGAGGCCGAGCCGAAGTGCAGCTCGCCTACCTTGGCCCGGCGCAGGAACAAGTGCAGGTCGTGCTCCCAGGTGTAGCCGATGCCGCCCGCGAGCTGGAGGCCGTCCTGCACGCAGCGGCGCTGGGCCTCGCCCGCGGCCGCCTTGGCCATCGAGGCGGCCAGCGTGCGGTCGGGGTGGTCCTCGGCCAGGGTGAGCGCCGCGTAGTACACCAGCACCCTGGCCCGCTCGATGTCACGGTACATGTCGGCCAGCTTGTGCTTGACCGCCTGGAACGAGCCGATGGGCACGCCGAACTGGATGCGCTCCTTGGCGTGGGCGTTGATGATGTCGAATATCTGCTGGCAGGCGCCCAGGGTTACCGCGGCGATGGCGGTGACCGACTCCTCCAGCGCCCGGCGGACCGCGCCGGCGGCGTCGCCGTGGCCCAGCAGCCGGTCGGCGGGCACCCGGACCCCGTCGAGGTTGACCGTGGAGTGGCGCACGGCGGGATCGATGGGCAGGACCTCGTCTGCCTGCACCGACGAGCCCGGAACCAGCACCACCCGCACCTCGCCGTCGAGGAGGACCGCAACCGCGATCGCATCGCCGCTGGCGCCGTCCACCACATAGTGCTTGGTGCCCGACAGCACCAGATGGTCGCCGTCGCGGCGGGCGGTGGCCTGCACGTCGGCCGGGTCCCACGTCCCTGCGCCCTCGTCGACGGCAATCGAGCCGGTGGTGCGACCCGCGGCTACCTCGGCCAGCGACTCGGCGGCACCCCCCGGCCCGGCCGCCTCGAGCACCAGCGGCGCGAACTGGGTGACGGTGGCCACGAACGGGCCGGGCGCGGCGTGGCGGCCCAACTCCTCCAGCACGATGGCCAACTCCACCCAGCCGTAGCCCAGGCCGCCGACGCTCTCGGGCAGGGCCATGGCCGGCCACTCCAGGTCCACCAGGGTCCGCCAGAATTGGGCGGCGTCGGATTCGCCGTCGGCGACGGCTCGGGCCAGCTCGGGCGGCGCCTCCGCGTCCAGCACGTCGCGAACCGCCCGCTGCAGCTCCAGCTGGTCCTCGGTGAACTCGAACTCCATCGCTCCTGGCCCCGCTCAGCCCCTGGGCTGGCCGAGGACCCGCTCGGCGATGATGTTGCGGTGGATCTCGCTGGTGCCGCCGCTGATGGTGCCCGCGAAGGTGAAGAAGTACCGGTCGGCCCACGACAGCGCGGCCCGGTCGCTCTCGTAGGGTGACTGCGCGTCCGGCGGCACGGCGCGGTCCAGCCCGGCCGGCCCCAGCGACTCCAGCATCAGCAGGGCCAGCTTCTGCTGGGCCTCCGAGCCCAGCAGCTTCAGCAGCGACTGGTCGGCGACGTGCAGGCCCCGCCGGCTGCGGGCGAGCTGGCGCTGGCCCAGCAGGCGCAGCGCCCACGAGTCCATGATCGAGCTTCCGAGCCCGTCGAGAACCACCGGGTCGCCGGCCGCGCCCCCGCCGGCACCGTCGTTCAGCTGCTCGACCATGTCGTCGATCATCCGGTCGAGGCCCTGAGACCACAGGATCCACAGCATCTCGCGCTCATGGGCCAGCGAACCGGTGCACACCCGCCAGCCGTCGTTGAGCTCACCGACCAGGTTGGCCCGGGGGACCTCCACATCGTCGAAGAACACCTCGTTGAAGTCGGGTTCGGGGCGGGCGATGTCGCGGAAGGGCCTGCGCACCAGGCCGGGCGAGTCGGTCTCGATGATCAGCGCGGAGATCCCCTTGTGCTTGGGCGCGTCGGGATCGGTGCGCACGAAGGCCAGCAGCACGTCGGCGTGGTGGGCGCCGGAGGTCCACACCTTCTGGCCGTTGACGATGAAGCGGTCGCCGTCCAGCACGGCCCGGGTGGACAGCCCGGCCAGATCGCTGCCCGCGCCCGGCTCGCTCATGCCCAGCGCCGCGGTCCTGGTGGCCCGCATGATCGGCACCGCCCAGCGGTGCTTCTGCTCGTCGGTGCCGAAGGTGATGATCGAGGCGCTGACGATGCCCAGCCCCTGAGGGTTGAAGCTCTGGGTGATGCGGCGCCGTCCGAGCTCCTCCCAGAACACCGCCTGCTCGTACAGGTCGGCGTTGCGCCCGCCGAACTCGGGCGGGTACCCGGGCACCAGCCAGCCGTCGTCGAACATGCGGCGCTGGAAGCTCCGCGACCAGGCCGGTAGGTCGGCGCTGGACCGGGGCCGGACGGCGGTGGCCGCCTCGTCGGGCAGGTTGGCGTCGAGCCAGGCCGAGAACTCGGCCCGGAATGCCTCCACCTCCGGGGAGTAGGTCAGGCGCACGCTCCGAGGGTACTTAGCAGGTGCGCGGGTGGGCAGATGCGGGGCGGATGCGCATGGCGATCTACCATGCAGGATTGCACAACGGTCTGGGATTGTGGAGGCTGAACCCGTGGACACGCTTGGCCGTCACGACCAGATGCTGCGGCCGTCGTCGTGGCGGGGCGCGTTGCTGCTGCGTGCGGAGTATCCCGATGCGTCCCCGATATGTGGTGGCACCGACCTGATGGTCGACATCAACTTCGGCCGGGCCCGACCGGCTGGGTTGCTGGACTTGACGTGCGTCGGGGAGCTCGACTCGTGGGAGTTGATGGAGGACGGGCGCACCGTGCGCGTCGGCGCGGCGGTGTCGTTCACCAGGATCATCGACGAACTCAGCGGTCTGTGTCCCGCGCTGGCCCAGGCGGCTCGCACGGTCGGTTCGCCCCAGATCCGCAACCGTGGAACCGTGGCCGGCAACCTCGCCACCGCGTCGCCCGCCGGGGACTCCCATCCCGTGCTGCTGGCCTGCTGGGCGAAGGTGGAGGTCGAGTCGGTGCGGGGGCCGCGCCTTATCGACATCGACGACTTCTTCATCGGACCGAAGGTCAGCGCGCTCGAACCCGACGAGCTGATCCGGGCGCTGCGGATCCCGGCCGCAACCGGTCCCCAGCAGTTCGCCAAAGTCGGGCCTCGCAACGCGATGGTGATCGCCACGGCATCCTTCGCGCTGAACCTGGATATGGCCGGACGGCGGGTGGGAACCGGCATCGGCTCGGCCGGCCCGACCCCGCTGCGGGCCCGCGCCGCCGAGCAGATGCTGCAGGAGGCTCTGGCTGACCGCTGGGACGCTCCCGGTGGCCTCGGCGAGAGAGCTGCCCGGGAGTTCGGTGCTCTGGTCGCCGAGGCCTCGTCCCCGATCGACGATGTGCGCGGCAGCGCCGGGTACCGGGCGCACGCGCTGTCGGTGCTGGGCCGTCGATGCCTCAACTGGGCGCTGTCGGACCTAGCGGGGGAGGCGGCGGCGTGAGGGTGAACCTCACCGTCAACGGCGTGGCCCACAGCGTGGACCACGTGTGGGCGCTCGAGAGCCTGCTCGACTTCCTGCGGGAGCATGTCGGCCTGCGGGGCACCAAGAACGCATGCGAGCAGGGCGAGTGCGGGTCGTGCTCGGTGTACCTGGACGGGACGCTGGTCTGCTCGTGCCTGGTGGCCGCCTCCCAGGCGGAGGGCCGCTCGGTGGTGACGGTGGAGGGGCTTTCCGCCGGCGGCGAGATGCACCCCGTGCAGCAGGCGTTCGTGGACGCCGGCGCGGTCCAGTGCGGGTTCTGCACGCCGGGGATGGTGGTGGCCGCCCACTGCCTGCTGGCCGGCGACCCCGACCCCGACGATCTGACCGTGCGGGAGGAGCTGTCCGGCAACCTGTGCCGCTGCACCGGCTACCAGAAGATCCTCGACGCCGTGCATCTGGCCGCAGAGAGGGTCGGATCCGCGCCATGACCGGCCGGAGAGACCGATGACGGTCACCGAGACGCCGACGCGGGTCGCCGGCTCCCCGACGGTGGTCGACGGCGTGGGGGCGCCCGCAACCCGGCCCGACGGCGTCCCCAAGGTGGACGGCTCGTTCATCTACTCCTCCGACGAGTACCACGACGGGTCGCTGTGGGGCGTCACCCTGCGCAGCCCCCATCCGCGGGCCCGGATCCTGTCGATCGACACCTCGCAGGCCACCGGGATCGACGGCGTGAGGTGCGTGCTGACCCATCGGGACGTGCCCGGATCGAAGATCTTCGGCATGGTCGTCTACGACCAGCCGGTGCTGGCCTTCGACGAGGTCCGCTACCAGGGCGAGCCGGTGGCGGTGGTGGCGGCCACCCATCCAGAGATCGCTCGGCGGGCGTGCGAGCTGATCGTCGTCGAATACGAGGAGTTGGTCCCCACAACCGATCCCGAGGTGGCTATGACCGGACAGGTCGACGGCCTGCCCGGGGGCGGGCTGGTCCGCCACGTGAGGATCCGGCACGGTGATGTGGCCGCGGCCCAGGACCGGGCGGATGTCGTGGTGGAGGGCCGCTTCGAGCTCGGCACCCAGGATCCGGCCTTCCTCGGGACGGAGTCGGGTCTGGCCGTCCCGTTGGGCGACGTTGGTGTGGAGCTGTACGTGTCGACCCAGGACCTGCACCGCGACCAGCGTCAAGTCGCGGACTGTCTGGACTTGCCGCTCGACAAGGTGAGGCTGGTGCTGTCGGGTGTCGGGGGTGCGTTCGGCGGCAAGGAGGATCTCAACGTCCACATTCACGCCTGCATGCTGGCTCTGCGCACCGGCCGCCCGGTGCGGATGGTCTACAGCCGCGAGGAGTCCTTCTTCGGACATGTGCATCGCCATCCGGCCATCGCCGATGTCGAGTTGGGGGCCACTCGCGACGGCCGGCTGGTGTTCACCAAGGTGCGGCTGGTGCTCGACGGCGGCGCCTACACGTCCACCTCGCAGGTGGTGATCGCCAACGGCTGCTACTTCGCGGCCGGGGCCTACGACGTGGCCGACGTTGAGATCGACGGGTTCGCCACCTACACCAACAACCCGCCCTGCGGGGCGATGCGGGGATTCGGCGCGGTGCAGTCGTGCTACGCCATCGAGTCGGCCATGGACCGGCTGGCCGCCGCGCTGGAGATGCACCCGCTGGAGCTGCGCATGCGCAATGCCATCGGCGAGGGCGACATCCTGCCCACCGGCCAGCCCGTCGACGGTCCCGCGCCGGTTCAGGAGATCCTGGCGTACCTGCGCGACCTACCGCTTCCGCCGGACTCCGATCCTTCGGCCGCGGACATGCGGGCCCGTCCGGGCGGGGTCGGCAACGTCACCCGGGGCGAGGGCATCCGTCGAGGGGTGGGCTATGCGCTCGGCATGAAGGCGATCGGCTTCTCCGGGGGAAAGGACGACACCTGCACGGCCCGGGTGACGGTGTGGATCCGCGACGGCGAACCGGTCGCCGAGGTCTACTGCGCCGGCACCGAGATCGGCCAGGGCATCGTGACGCTGGAGGCTCAGATCGCTCGTACCGAACTGGGGGTGCGAACGGTGGAGCTGCGAGACAAGGACACCGACATCGACGAAGCGGGCTCCTCCTCGGCATCCCGCCAGAGCTGGATGACGGCTGGAGCGATGGTCGGGGCGTGCGGGCTGGTGCGGGGCGAGATCCTGGCCCGCGCCGGGGCGGTCCTCGGCCGCCCCGCCGGCGAGCTCGCCCTCGACGGCCCCGAGATCCGCGGTGGCGACGGTCAGCCGCTGGTGTCGGTGGCCGAGGTTCTGGGACCCGAGTCGGTGTCGCACGCCTTCACCTACCGCCACCGCCCCACCGAGCCCGTCGATGACGAGCGGGGCCAGGGCAACGCCCATATCGCCTTCGCCTACGCCGCCCACCGGGCGGTAGTCGATGTGGACACCGAGTTGGGCCTGGTCAGGGTGGTCGAGATGGCCACCGCCCAGGATGTCGGCAAGGCCATGAACCCGATCGCGGTCGAGGGTCAGATCGAGGGCGGCACCGTCCAGGGTCTCGGGCTGGCCGTCATGGAGGAGCTCCAGATCACCGGCGGCAAGGTTCGCAACCCGTCGTTTACCGACTACCTGATCCCCACCATGCTTGACGTCCCGCCCATGCCCACCAAGATCTTCGAGTTCCCCCATCCAGACTCCCCGTACGGCCTCAACGGCGTCGGCGAGCCCCCGAACCTGTCGTCCACTCCGGCCATCCTCAACGCTCTGCGGGACGCCACCGGCCTGGAGCTTCCCAGAGCACCCGTCCGCCCGCCGGACCTGATCGCCGAACCCCTGCTACAGGCACGTTCTAAGGGCCAGGAATAGGCTGCATTCCTGAGCGATTCCGGGAGGGGAGCCATGTTCCGCATCCGACGCACAATCGCCGTGCTGGGCGCCACGCTCATGCTGGCTGCGGCCTGCGGCAACAGCCCCAGTGGCGACGGGGCCGCCTCCACCCCCGACACCGCCGCCCCCACGACCACCGCGCCGGCCACGCCCGAGCCTGAGTCGTCCGGCACCGACGAGTCGCCCGAGGCCCCGGAGCCTGAGCCGTCCGGCACCGCCGAAGCGCCTGAGCCCGAGCCGTCCGGCACCGCCGAAGCGCCTGAGCCCGAGCCTTCCACCGACGAGGCGCCCGAGGCTGAGACCGAAGCGGAGCCCACCGGCACTGACGAGCCCACACCGACGACGACGACCGAGCCGGCCACCCCCGAGCCGGTCGACCCCTACCCGCACCGGCACGACTTCGTGCCCATCGAAGGTGTCCCCGGCGTCACCGACGACGAGATCCGGGTGGCCGTCATCGGCACCGAGACGAACAACATCCTGGGGACCTGCATCCTCCCGTGCTTCCACACCGGGATCCAGGCGTACTTCGACTACGTCAACGACGCGGGCGGCGTCTACGGCCGCAGACTGGTGATCGGCGAGCTCCTCGATGACGAGCTCGGCTTCAACCAGCAGCGCTCGCTCGAGGTCATCGACGGCAACGACAGCCTGGCCGCGTTCCAAGCGACGCTGATTCCCTCGGGGTGGGGCGACCTCAACGACGCAGGGGTTCCGACCTTCGTGTGGAACGTTCACGGCGCCGAGGCCGTCGACCGCGACAACATCTTCGGCAACCATGTGATCGGATGCCCCACCTGCACCCTCCGGAGCTTCGTCTGGATCGCGTCGCAGGCCGGCGCGACCAGGGCCGGGCTGCTCGGATACGGCATCACCGAGACCTCCAAGGTGTGCGCCAGAGCCTTCGCCGACTCGATCGACCTCTACGGCCCGGACCTGGGGATGGAGGTCGCCTACTTCAACGACAACATCGCCTACGGCCTGCCGAACGGCATCGGGCCCGAGGTGACCCAGATGGTCGATGCCGGTGTCGATTTCATCGCCACCTGCATGGACCTGAACGCCATGCTGACCCTGGCCCAGGAACTGGAGCGCCAGGGTGTGAGGGACCAGATCACCATGCTGCATCCGAACTCGTACGACTATGAGTTCGTGTCCGCGGCAGGGGATCTGTTCGAAGGCGACTACGCCCTGCTGGTGTTCGCGGCTTTCGAGTACGAGGTCGACAGCCCGCTGCGCCACGCCTACGACCAGTGGGTACCGGCCAACGGGGGCCCGGTGGCGGAGCAGACGCTGGTCGGCTGGATCAATGCCGACCTCTTCGTCACCGGTCTGCTGGAGGCGGGACCCGAATTCGACCGGCAGTCCATTGTCGACTCACTCAACCAGATCACCTACGACGCCGGCGGCCTGATCAACCCCGTCGACTGGAGCCGCCAGCACACCGCGGTCGAACCGTTCGTCTACGACCATGCGTACGCACTCCACTGCACGTCCTCGGTGCGGATGGAGGGCGGTACTTTCATCGGGTTCCAGCCGGAGCCGTGGATGTGCTGGCCCGGTGACACCGAGGAATGGTCGGAACCGACTCCCACCGACTTCGCCGGCTGATTCCTGTCACCGATCTCGCGTCGGTCCCCGATCACGAGCGGCTTGTGAGTTCCGAACAGTGAACGGTGCGGCCGGCTTCTTGGAAGATCTGTTCCGGGGCCTGCTTCAGGGCACGCCACCCGGGGCCGTGTACGCCCTGGTCGCGCTCGGCTTCGTGCTGACCTACAAGACTTCGGGAGTCTTCAACCTCGCCTTCGGCGCCCAGGCCTACATATCGGCGGCCATGTACTTCAAGGCCCACACGCTGTGGGGCTGGCCCAAGTGGGCCGCACTGCTGGTGTCGGCCTTCGTGCTGGCTCCGCTGATCGGCCTGGTGCTGGAGCGGCTGATCTTCCGCCACCTGCGCACCGCCTCGGCGGTGTCCAAGCTGGTGGTCGCCATCGGATTGAGCGTGGCCCTGCCGGAGCTGTTCAACCAGGCGGCCCGGTTCACGGCCGTCGCCGGACGGCGGATCACCGGCATCATGCCCGACGGGTCCAGCGTGTTCTACGACCCCTTCGGGGTGTACCGCTTCAACCGCGACGAACTGGCCATGATGGCCGTGGCCCTCGCCGCCACCCTGCTGCTGGGCGCTCTGTTCCGGTTCACGATGCTGGGCCTGGCCATGAGGGCTGTGGTGGAGAGCCCGCGCATGACCGAGTTGAGCGGGATCAACGCCGACCGGACCTCGGCATTCGCCTGGGCCCTGTCCAGCACTTTCGCGGGCCTGGCCGGCGTGCTGATCGCGCCGAGGTTCAATTCGCTCCTCTCGACCGACTTCTTCACGCTGGTGGTGATCGCGGTGGCGGCCGCGGCCGTCGGGAAGCTGGTGAGCCTGCCGCGGGCGCTGCTCGGGGGCCTGGGGCTCGGCTGGTTCATCGCGGTGTTCAACACCTTCCTGCCCCGCTGGTCCGGAGATCACATGTGGCTGCGGCCCTTCCAGGAGAACCTGACCCCGTCGCTGCCGTTCGTGGTGCTGTTCGCGATCCTGGTGCTGTGGCGGGCCATCGGGCGCGAGCGGGAGGCCAGCGACCCGCTGTCGGGAGTCGATCCGCCGCCACCGGCTCTGGCCGCACTCGAACGGCATCCGAAGCTCACCCTGTTCACACGGCTGTTCGGTGTGGCCTTCATCGCGGGGGTTGGCTCGGTCGTGTGGTTCAGGGCCGGCGTCCTCTGGATGCACCTGGTGACCACCGCGGTGATCATGGCGGTGATCTACCTGTCGGTGACGGTCATCACCGGGATGGCCGGGCAGATCTCGCTGTGCCAGGGGACGTTCGCGGCGATCGGCGGGTTCACGATCTTCCAGATGGCGGACCGCTTCAACATGTCGGTTCTGGCTGCGGCCCTGCTGGGCGCGGGGGTTGCCGCCGCGGTCGGTGCGGTGCTGTCGCTGCCGGTGCTGCGCCTGGGCGGCGTGTGGCTGGCCATCGCCACCCTGGCCTTCGCCTACTTCTTCGACGCGGTGATGGTGAAGTTCTCCTGGGTGGGGGGCGGGACCACCGCCCTGCTGACCGGCACCCGCGTGCCGCGGCCCCTGATCGGTCCCATCGACTTCGCCAGCGACCGGGCGTTCCTGGTGCTGGCGGTGGTGGTCCTGGTCGTCGTGTCGATCGTCGTGATCCAGCTGCGGGAGGGGACCGTCGGACGGACCCTCACCGCGCTGCGGGGCAGCGAAGTGGCCGCGGCATCGATCGGCATCTCGGCGGCCCGGGCCCGCATCATCGCCTTCGCGGTGTCGGCAGCCATCGCGGGACTCGGCGGGGCCCTGCTGTCCATGCACCAGCAGAACGTGAACTACAGCACCAACTTCGGCCCGGTGAACGCCCTGTTCTGGCTGGTGATCGTGGTCGCGCTGGGGGCCCGGACGGTGGAGGGAGCCATCCAGTCCGGGGCCGCCTTCGCCCTGTTCGAGCCTCTGATCCTCAGAGGGGACCTGCTGGCTTGGATCCTGCGGGGCGAGGACAACCTGCCGGGGCTGTTCCCGTTGTCGGGCAGTTGGCGGTTCGTGCTGTTCGGCCTGATGGCCATGCAGTTCGCTCGCCATCCCGAGGGACTGGTCGAGCACGGCAAGCGGCGCTCGGCAGCCCGCATCAACCGCTGGCTGGAGGCCCGGGAGCAACGCGCGGGAGCGGCGACGTGAGCGCGGTGCTGGAGGCGTCGGGCGTGAGCGTTGCCTTCTCGGGGATCCGCGCCCTGAAGGATGTGAGCGTCAGCGTCGCAGCCGGTGAGCGGGTGGGGCTGATCGGCCCCAACGGTGCGGGCAAGACCACCCTGTTCAACTGCCTGCTCGGGATCCTGCAGCCCGACGCTGGCCGGGTTCTGCTCAACGGCGTGGACGTCGGCGGGTGGCCTGCACACCGTCGAGCCCGAGCCGGGATGGGCCGGACGTTCCAGCGGGTCGAGCTGTTCAGCGACACCACCGTGCGGGAGCACCTGCTGATCGCGGAGCGGATCCGCAACGGAACCGGTGCGTTCTGGAAGGACCTGATCGGCCGGGGACGCCCCAGGCCCGAGGAGGTCGAGGCCTGCGACGAGGTGCTGGAGCTGCTGGGCATCGCCGATCTGGCCGATCAGCCGGTCGAGTCGCTCAGCCTGGGCCAGAGCCGCCTGGTCGAGGTCGGCCGGGCGCTGATGACGGGACCAAGGATCCTGCTGCTCGACGAGCCCTCGTCGGGGCTCGACCGCGACGAGACCCAGGCCCTGGCCGACACGCTGCGGGCGGTGCAGGACATCAGGGGCTACGCGGTGCTGCTGGTGGAGCACGACGTGTCGCTGGTCGCCGACTTCACCGAGCGCACCTACGTGCTCGACTCGGGCGTCCTGATCGCCGAGGGCCCCACCGGCGACGTGATGGCCGATCCCGCGGTCCGGCGGGCCTACCTCGGTAGCTTCGAGGTCTCGTGATCATGGTTGTGGGCCGCGCCTCGATGAACTTCCGGCGGAAGTGGGTCATATTTGCCTCTTTCGGCCGGAAGTTGGCCGGAGTGGGGCAGGTCTCGTGATGACCCCCATCGTTGAGCTGCGCGACGTTGAGGCCGGCTACGGCCCGTTCCGGGCCCTGTTCGGCGTGTCGCTCACCGTGGCGGCGGGCGAAGCCGTTGCCTTGGTCGGAGCCAACGGAGCCGGCAAGACCACCTTGGCTCGAGTGTCCTGCGGCCTGGTGGCTCCCGCTGCGGGAACGGTGCTGGTGGATGGTGAGGACATGTCGGGCGCCCCGGCGTGGCGGTTCGTGCGGACCGGGATCGTGCACGCCCCCGAGGGGCGTTCGGTGTTCGCCACGCTGAGCGTGGAGGACAACCTGGCCCTGTCGTTCCAGCGGGCCTTCGGCCGGGCCGGACTGGCCGGCTGCCTGGATCGGGCCTACGAGCTGTTCCCCCGGCTGGGAGAGCGCCGTACCCAGACGGCGGGAACACTGTCGGGCGGCGAGCAGCGCATGCTGTCGCTGGCGCGGGTGCTGGTGGAGTCGCCCCGGCTGCTGATCGCCGATGAGCTGTCGCTGGGCCTGGCGCCGATGATCGTGGACCAGGTGTTCGAGACCCTGAGCCGGATCTCAGACGCCGGCACCGCGCTGCTGATCGTCGAACAGCAGGTCGGCCATGCTCTGGAGCTGTGCGACCGGGCTGCTGTCCTCGAACACGGGCTGATCACCTGGCAGGGCCCCTCCAACCAGGCCGGAGCCGTCCTGGAATCCCGCCTGTTCGAGTCAGGGGCGTCCCGCTGATGGGGGAGCCGCTGGAGCGCAGGGCTGTCATCAGCGGGGCGGCCCAGTCCGATATCGGCCGCCGCCTGCACCGCACCGGCATCGACCTCACGGTCGAAGCCGCTCTGCGGGCGATAGAGGATGCCGGGCTCACCACAGCCGACATCGACGGTGTGTCGACCTACCCCGGCTTCGGTGGATCCTTCGGTGGGGCCATGGGTGCCGAACTGCACGAAGCTCTACGCCTGTCGCTCAACTGGCGAAGCGCCGGGGTTGAGACGGCCGGGCCGCTGGGCGCGGTCCACAACGCGGTGCTGGCGGTGGCGACCGGAGTCGCCCGCCACGTGCTGGTGTTCCGCACGGTCGTGGAAGGCAGCGGCGGACCTCTGCGCCCCGGCAGCGGGGGAGGCGGCGGGATGGCCGGGTCGGCCGGTCCGTTCCAGTTCATGATCCCCTACGGAGCGGCCTCCGCGGCCTGCTGGGTGGCCTGCTACGCCCGCCGGCACATGCACGACTACGGCACCACCCGCGCCCAGCTCGGTGCCATCGCGGTCAACGGCCGGGCCAACGCGGCGGCCAACCCCAAGGCCATCTACACCGAGCCCATGACCATTGACGACTACTTGGCGGTGCGCATGGTCAGCGAGCCGCTGTGTCTCTACGACTGCGACGTGCCCTGCGACGGGTCCACCGCGGTGGTGGTCTCCCATCGCGACTACGCGCCCGACGCACCGGCCGGCGCGGCCGGCGTCAACGCCATCGGCACCGCCATCAGGGGCAGGCCCTCCTGGGACCAGTTCGACGACCTGACGTCGATGATGATGCGCCACACCGCGGCCTCCATGTGGGAGCGCACCGAGTTGGGGGTCGATGACGTGGAGACCGCTCAGCTCTACGACGGCTTCAGCTGGCTGACCCTGGCCTGGATCGAGGCCATGGGCTTCTGCGGCAAGGGCGAGAGCGGCCCCTTCGTGGAGGGCGGCACCAACATTGCCCCCGGCGGGCCGGTGCCGCTCAACACCTCCGGCGGTCAGCTGTCGGCCGGCCGGCTGCACGGGTTCGGTCATCTCCACGAGGCGGTCATGCAGCTGCGGGGCACGGCCAACATCCAGATCGGTGGCTGCGAGGTTGTCGCGGTGGGCGCGGGCGGGGGTCCCGAGACCGGCTGCCTGCTGCTCACCAAGGGGCCGTCGTGAGCGCCGGCAGCCCGCCCCGCTTCGTGCTGGCCTCGCCCGAGAGCGAGTTCTACTGGCGCTCCGGTGCGGACGGCCGGCTGAGGATCCAACGCTGCCGCGACTGCCGGCGCTGGATCCACCCGCCCGGACCGGCGTGCCCGTTCTGCCACTCGCGCCGGATCGGGCCCGAACCGGTGGCCGGGACCGGCACCGTGGCCACCTTCACCATCAACCGCAAGGAGTGGATCCCGGGGTTCACGCCTCCCTACGTCTTCGCCTTCGTCGAGCTCGACGAGGACCCCACCGTGCGCATCGGCACCAACATCGTCGGCTGCGAGGTCGATGACGTCGAGATCGGCATGCGGGTGGAGGTTCTGTTCGAGGAGAGCGGCGAGTGGCACGTGCCGTTGTTCCGGCCGGTGGCCGGCAGAGAGTCCTGATGGCGCTGATCACCCTCGACGGATTGCTCGACTGCTGCGAGGTGCGGGAGGTCCGGCCGGGGGCGTGGACCGGGCCCAGCCTGGAGATGGACTACCCCAGGGTCTTCGGCGGCCAGCTGCTCGCCCAGGCGGTGGCTTTGGGCGCGGCCACCACGGAGGGCAAGACCGTCAAGTCGCTGAGCTGCCTGTTCCCCCGGGAGGCTCGCCGGGACGAGCCGCTGTCCTTCGAGGTTGAGGAGACCCAGACCGGGCGGACCTTCGCGGTCCGCCGGATCCGGGCCAGCCAGCAGGACAAGACCGTGTTCGTGGCCCTGCTCTCGATGCACGTTCCCGAGCCCGAGACTCCGCCGGACCTCGAGCACCAGGACCCTGCCCCCGAGGCGGTCGAGCCCGGCGAGGCCGTCGAGGTGGACCTGAACATGATCCCGTGGACGACAAGGGTGGTGGACGGCACCGACCTGCGGGCCAGGGAACGGGGTCCGGCCGACTTCGCCTTCTGGACGCGAGTCTCCGACCGCCGGCTGCCCGACGACTTGACCGTCCACCAGGCCTTGCTGGCCCACGCCACCGACCTGACCGTGGTGGGCACCGTGCTGCGCCCGGTGGCAGGCATCAGCCAGGCCGATGCCGGCAGCAAGCTGCACACCGCGGTGACCAGCCACACCATGTGGTTCCACCGGCCGTTCCGCCTTGATGACTGGTGTCTCGTCGCCCAGCACTCGCCCACACTCGCCGGGGGCCGGGGCTTCGGCCACGGCCATGCGTACTCCCGCGGCGCGCTGGTCGCATCCTTCGGCCAGGAGTGCATGATCCGGACCATCCCCTCGGGCTAGAGGCGGCACTCGCATCGTGTCGGGCGGAGCGCGCCCCGCGCTGGTGGTGAACGCCATCGTGATGGCCACCGTGTCGACGGTGTTGCCCGGCTTTCTCATCGGGGCTCTCTCGGTGCAGGTCAGTGCAGAGCTGGACGTGTCGGAGGCGGTCTACGGGTGGGGTCTCAGCTCGTTCTTCGGGGTGGCGACGCTGGGATCGATCCTGCTGGGGCGACTGTCCCAGCGGATAGGCGCCCTCCGTCAGATGACGCTGGCGCTCGGGTTGTCCATCGCGGTGCAGTTGGCGCTGGCCGCCACAGCCGACTCGTTCGGCGCGGTCATCGGGTTCCTGGTGGTGGCTGGCCTGTGCAACGCTGCCAACCAGACCTCCATCAACCTGGCGCTGGCTCAGGCCGAGCTTCCGAGGCTCGGTCTGGCGGTGTCGATCAAGCAGTCGGGACTGCCGACCGCAACCCTGCTGGCCGGCTTCGCGGTGCCGTCGCTGGCGGTGACCGTGGGCTGGCGATGGGCCTACGTGGCCAGTGCGTTCTTCGCGCTGGTCGCCCTGGCGGTAGTGCGGCACGCGGTCGGATCGGCGGCACCGGCGAGTGCGGCCGGGCCGTCAACTCCGCAATCGTCGTCGCGGGACCTGTTCCTGGGGGCCGCGGTGGGGACCTTCCTGGCCTTCAGCGCGGGATCGCTCAATGCCTGGGGGGTCGGCTCCGGCGTGGATGCCGGGCTGGGCGAGGGCATGGCTGGGCTCCTCCTGAGCATCGGAGCGGCAACCGGCATCACGGTGAGGATCATCAGCGGCTGGGTGTCCGACACGATGCGGGCCGCTCCCTTCCGCGTGGGTGGGATCAGTGCCCTGCTGGGCTCGCTGGGCATGGGGATGCTGGCGCTGCGTTCGCCTGGAACCCACGTCGCGGCCATGCTGGTGGCCTTCGGTGCCGGCTGGATCTGGCCGGTCTTCACCAATTTCGGGATCGTGCGGGCCAACCCTCAAGCCGCGGGCGCGGCCACCGGAGTCACCCAGATGGGCGTATACGTCGGCGTGTTCGTTGGACCTGTGCTCACCGGCTGGCTGATCGAGTACTCCGGCTACATGTCGATGTGGTTGGTGGTGGCCGCCTCCTCCGTCGTCGGCGGGATCATCTCGATCCGGATCGCTGACCGGTTCTGAGCCGAAACCTGCACGGGTTATGCCCCTATGTGACGGGTTTCTCTACTGATTTCGGCGGGAGATCGACTCCGGCGGCCGCGGCGGACTCGCGGGCCGCCGCCGGCGTGGTCGCGGTGCCCGTGCGTGAGCACGACATGGCTCACCGGCGCGTGCGCCAGGCCCCGGACCCGCTCGGCCACTCTGGGGCCGAGGTCGGGGACGCTGGAGTCGAACACGACCGCGGCCGAGTCGGTCTCGATCACGTGCACGTGGGCGAGCGATTCGATCATGGTGACGCCGTCGGCCAACCGGTGGTTGGCGCCCAGCCCGTCGCTGGGCAGCCCCAGGCCGAAGGGCCGGCCGTCGGGCTCGAACATCACGTTGCCGTCGATGGCTGAAGCTGCTCTGTCGAGAATGTCGCTGGTCATTCCCTCATAATGGCCTGTAACCCGCCGCGGCGGGACAGGCTGCTGCGCCCGCTCCTAGGCCGCGGCCCGGGTGCGTTTCTCGGTGAAGTGACCGGCCAGCAGCATCACAGCCACCAGCGCCGAGACCACGCCCGAGACTGCCATCGTCTGGGCGAAGGAGGTGGCGAAGGCTTGTGAGGTCTCTGTGATGGTCGCCTGAGCCGCGGCATCGCCCAGCACCCCCGACTGGGACAGCTCGTAAGCGGCCTCGATGGCCGCGCCCATCGACTCGCCGGCCGCTCCGGCCACCTCGGGCGGCAGTATGTCGACGTCCACGGTGTTGCGGTAGATCGAGGTGGACAGCGCCCCCAGCGTGGCGATGCCCAGCGCGGCTCCTAGTTCCCGGGCGGTGTCGTTCACAGCCGAGCCGATGCCGGCCTTCTCGTAGGGGGTGGCGACCATGATGTCGTTGGTGGCCGGGGTCATGGCCAGAGCCAGACCCACGCCGGCCAGCACCAGCGGCGGAAGCAGGAACCAGTAGCTGGTGTCGGTGCCGACCATGGCCAGCGGAAGGAAGGTCGCGGCCAGCACCGCGAAACCGAGGGACATGATCCGGCGCGACCCGAACCGCTTCGCGAGGGGAGCCGTGAAGGGGGACACCACCATCGACGCGATCGCTTCGGGCATCGTCGCCAGACCGGCCTCCAGCGCGCTGTAGCCCAGCGTGAACTGGACGTACAGCGCGAACAGGAACCAGAACCCGATCATCACCACGAAGGTCATGGTGACGACCGCAGAGCCGACACTGAAGCGCCGGTCGCTGAACAACTCCAGCGGCAGCATCGGATGCCGGGCCCGCTGCTGCCACCTCAGCAGGATCACGCCGAACACCACCGCGACCGCGAACGCGGCCAGCACCGGCACCGATGTCCAGCCCTGCTCGGGCCCCTCGATGATCCCGTAGATCAGCGCGGTCATGGCGACGATGGAGAGACCCGCCCCGGCCGGATCCAGGTGGCGGGGCTGCTCGTCGCGGGATCGGGGCAGCCACAGCGCCATCACGATCATCACCACCGCCACCACCGGCACGTTGTAGAGGAAGCCGGCCTCCCAGCCCCACGACGGCACGATCCACCACCCGGTCACGAACAGGCCGGTCAACGCGGGCCCGATGGCGGCGCCGCCCCCGGCGAATCCCGACCAGATCGCGATGGCGGTCGGCCGCTCCGGGGGAGGGAAGATCTCGATCAGCAGCGACAGGGTGGCCGGCATGACGAAGGCGGCCGCCACCCCCATCGCGCCCCGGGCGACCAGGATCACCTCGGCCGAGTCGGCCAGGCCTCCGAGGAGCGCGCCGAGCCCGAACACGAGCAGGCCGCCGAGCAGGGCGCCCTTGCGGCCGTAGCGGTCGCCGATGGCCCCGCCGGTCATCAACAGCCCGCCGAAGGCCAGGGCGTAGGTGTTCACGATCCACTGCAGCTGCGGACCGGTGACACCCACATCGCGTTGCAGGGTGGCCAGGGCGACGTTCAGGCCCGAGACCGACATCACCACCAGCACCAGGGTCAGGCTCAGGACACCCAGCAGGAACCAGCGCCGGGCGTGAACATCCGGCCGCTCCCACAGATTCACACGCTCACGCTAGGGGTGTGCGGGCGGGCGCCCCCTACTTCTGGGACTCCTTCATCTCGGTCAGGCCGGTGAGGATCGGGTAGCCGCCCACCGACAGGGCGTTGCCGTGGCCGCTCTGATGGATGTCGAACACCGACTGCAGTGCCGAGTAGAAGCCCTGGATGTCCATGGTCTGGTTGACGGCCCGCTTGGCCTGGGCCAGCGCGAACGGGTGCATCCGGGCGATCTCGTGGGCCAGTGCCATTGTCTCGGAGTGGAGTTCGTCGAGGGGCACCACCCGGTTGACCATGCCGGCCGCCTCAGCCTCGGTCGCGTTGATCCGGCGGGCGGTGAACAGCATCTCCTTGGCCTTGCGGGGCCCGAGCTCCCAGGTGTGGCCGTGGTACTCCACCCCGCCGATGCCCATGCGGGCCACCGGGTCAGAAAACATGGCGTTGTCGGCGGCAATTATCAGGTCGCAGGGCCAGCAGAGCATCAAACCCCCGGCGATGCACTGGCCCTGCACTTCTGCGATCGTGGGCTTGGGGATGTCTCGCCAGCGGCGGCTGTAGCCGAGGTAGTGGACCGCCTCCCACTCGTAGATGGCTTCGAGGCCGCGCTCCTTCCAGTCGACGAAGCTGCCCCTGGCCGGGCCGCTGTCGCCGGCCGCGGCCTTCTCCAGGGCTTCGTCGGAGCCGGACAGGTCGTGGCCCGCGCAGAAGTGCTTGCCGATGGAGCGCAGCACGATCACCCGGATCTCGGCGTCGCCGGCAGCCCGGGTGAAGCACTCGTCCATCTCGTCGAGCGTCAAGCCGCTGACCGCGTTGGCCTTGCCGGGCCGGTTCAGGGTGATCACCGCCACCGGGCCGTCGGTGTCGTAGAGCATGTGCTGCATAGGTCGCCTCCCTCACCTACCAGGTGGTGCGGATGTAGCCGTATATCCCCTCGAAGTCCTCGGTGATCTTGGGGGGCAGGGGCCGGACGCCGCCCAGGACCTCGGCCCCGAACATGATCTTGGCGGTGTGCTCCACCACCAGCGCGGTGTGCAGCGCGTCGTCGGGCGACTTGCCCACGCACAGCAGGCCGTGATTGGCCATCAGCACCGCGCCGCGATCTCTGAGGTGGCGCACCACCTCGGCGGCGAGTTCGTCGGTTCCGGTGGTCGCGTAGTCTGCGACGGGGACATCGCCGCCCACATAGATGATCACTTCCTCGATGCTGGCCGGGATGGGCCGGTGGGCCACCGCGAACATCGACGCGTGGGGCGGATGGCAGTGCACGACCCCGCCGACCTCGTCGAAGGCGTTGTAGCAGGCCAGGTGCATGGCCTTCTCGGTGGACGGCTTGCCGGAGCCGCCCAGGTAGTGGCCGTCCAGGCTGAGCACCGCGAGGTTGTCTGCGGTGATGTCGCGGTAGGGGGTGGACGACGGGGTCAGGCAGACGGCGCCGTCGCTCCGCCGGCCCGACACGTTGCCGGCCGTGCCCACCACCAACCCGGCCCGCTCCATCTGCTGTGAGGCGTCGACCACCTCCCGGTGGACGCGGTCGGTGGCCGCGGTGCCTTCGCTCATCACAGGACCTCCGGGTTGGCGCAGTGCAGGGGCCGTTCACCGGCCAGGATGGCTTTGATGTCGGCCACCACGATTGCGGTCTGGTTGCTCTCGACGTTGTAGGTGGCGCCGCCGATGTGGGGGGTGAGCACCACGTTGTCCATCGCGGTGAGCGGGTGGTCGGTGGGCAGGATCTCGCCGTCGAAGTGGTCGAGGCCGGCTCCGCTGAGATGTCCCGATTCCAGGGCCGCCACCAGGGCGTCGGTGTCGTGGAGCGCGGCTCGGGCGGTGTTGAGGTAGACCGCGCCCGGCTTCATCGTCGCGAACTGGTCGGCGCCCATCATCTGGATCGTCTCGGGCGTGACCGCGGCGTGCATGGAGACCACGTCCGCCTCGCCCAGCAGGTCGTCGAAGCTGTGGGTGGCGTCGTCGGCGTAGGGATCGCTGGTGATCACGGTCATGCCCAGCCCTTCCAGGCGCCATTTCGCGGCCCGGGCCACCGCACCGAACCCGACCAATCCCGCGGTCTGTCCCGCCACCTGCCAGGCCCGGTAGCGCTGGTAGGGGAGGGTCCTGTCGAACATCGTGCCGGCCCGCACGTCCCGGTCGCCGGCCACCACGAACCGGTTGACCGCCATCAGCAGGGCCACCGTCATCTCAGCCACGGCATCGGCGTTGCGTCCCGGGGTGCGCAGCACGGCGATCCCGGCGGCGGTAGCCGTGTCGACGTCGACGTTGTCGGGCCGGGCCCGGGTGCACCCGATGGCGATCAGCGGCAGTTCGAGCACCGGACCCTTGCAGGAGTCGGCCTCGCAAACCACGATGTCGGCCCGCTCGGAGCGGATCTTGTCGGCGAAGTCCGCGGATCTGTAGAGCTTGATGGGGACCTGCTCGATCCAGGGCTCGAACACCACATCGGCAATGTCGCGCAGCTCGTCGAGGGCGTCGCCCCGAAGTGGGGCCGTCACCAACACTCGAGGCCGGCTCACGAGCCGACGCTACCGCCCAAGGTCGATGATCGGCCTGTGCGGTGGCGTGGCCCCGCCCATGAGGGCGTAGCTTCCTGTGAGCAGTCGGCGATACCTGACAGCATTGGTCTACGGGAGAACGCATGAACCAGGTGACGGCCGGGATCGATGTCGGGACCACCTCGGTAAAGGCCGTGGCCGCCAACGCCGATGGCGAGGTTGTCGCCCGTGCACGCATCCCGCACCGGGTGGTGGCGCCCAGCCCCGACCGGTTCGAACACGATCCGCAGCAGGCCTGGGTGGACGGGGTTCTGGCCGCCTGGGAGCGCGTGCGGGCGGGAACGGATCAGCCCGTGGCCGCGGTCACGGTGTCGGCCATGGTGCCCTCCATGTGCGGCGTCGACTCGGCTGGTAGGCCGGTCACCGGTGGCCTGCTCTACGGCGACGCCCGGGGCCGGACTCCGGCGGGTCTCTCCGATGGCGCCGGCGATCAGGACACGGATCCGACTCGGTGCAGCGGCCCCGACTCCGCTCCGGGCACGGACGCCAGCGAGGGCGCAACCGAGGGCGAGGCGGCCGGGTTCGCCCGCTGGCTGTCGGCGCGAGACGGTGTCCATGCGCTGTGGCCCGCGCAGGCGGCCGCCAACCACTCGCTCTGCGGGGTCGCAGCCGTCGACTCGTCGACGGCCATGGCGATGGCTCCCATGTCCGACGGGCAGGGCTGGGCGCCGCACCTGCTCGATGAGCTCGCCATGACGGCTGAGCAGTTCCCGCCGGTGGTGCCCGGCGCGGCCCCCATCGGCGATCGGGACGGCGCCCTAGTCTCGGCGGGCACCATCGACGTGCTGGGGGAGCAGCTGGTGGCCCCCTGCGGCGATGCCGGTGACGTGTTGGTGATGTGCGGCACGACCCTGCTGCCGTGGGTGCTCACCGACCAGTGGGTCGAGGTCGACGGCCTGTGGACGTTCCCGTCGGCCCGGGCCGGGATCATGGCCGTCGGCGGGGCCAGCAACGCGGGGGGCCTGTTCGTGGACCGGGTCCGGGCTTTGGTGGGCGATGTACCGTCCGAGCAGCTGCTGGCACTCGGCGCCGACGACCTGCCGGTGTGGGCGCCCTACGTGCGGGGCGAGCGCACCCCGCTGCACGACCCAGACCGCAGGGCCGAACTGCTCGAGGTGCATGTCGGCCACACCCCGGCTCATGTGCTGATGGCTGCCTACGAGGCGGCCGGCTTCGTGGTCCGGCATCACATTGATCTCTCGGGCCTCGCCGCGGTCCGGATCGTGGCCGTGGGCGGCGGCACCCGATCAGCGGCTTGGATGCAGGCACTGGCCGACACCACCGGGTTGGTGGTGGACGTGTCGGCCGAGCCGTACAGCGCCGCGCTGGGTGCGGCATACCACAGCCGGGTCACCGCCGGTTTCGAGTCGGACACCTCCGAGGCCCGGCGCTGGGGCCGGGTGGCTCGACGGGTCGAGCCCCGCGCCGGCCATGCTGCTGCGGCCGAGAGCCGCTACCGCCGCTTCCGGGAGGACACCCACCGATGACGGCGCCTGCGGGAAGGCCGCCTACCGGGGGGCGCTGCCGGTGAGGTTCTCGGTGACCTATCCACTGGCTTCGGGCCGGGCCAGTGCAGAGTTTGCCACCCGCCAGGGCGTAGCGGAGTTCGCCCGGGCGGCCGAGAAGGCCGGCTTCGACGGGATCGGCTTCACCGACCACCCGGCCCCTACCCATCGCTGGATGGCTGCGGGCGGTCACGACGCGCTCGACCCGTTCGCGGCGCTGGCTTTCTGTGCCGCGGTCACCGAGCGGATCCTGCTCATCCCCAACGTGGTGGTGCTGCCCTACCGGAACCCGCTGCTGGTGGCGAAGTCGGTAGTCACCATCGACGCCCTGTCGAGCGGGCGGTTCGTGCTGGCTGTGGGCACCGGGTACCTCAAGGGCGAGTACCGGGCCCTCGGGGTGGACTTCGACGAGCGCAACGACCTGTTCGATGAGGCCATCGAGGTGATGCGGGGCGTGTGGACCACCGACGACTTCCGGCACGAGGGCCGGAACTTCACCGCTCATGGCCAGACCGTCAACCCCAAGCCGTCGGGGTCGGTCCCGATCTGGATAGGGGGCAACAGCCGTCTGAGCCGCCGCCGTGTCGTCGAGAAGGCCGACGGCTGGGTGCCGTTCCCTGCCCCCCGAGGGCTGGCCGCCACCGCCCGCACCGTTCCCCTCGAGACGCTCGACGATCTGCGGGCCCTGCTAGAAGACCTCTGGCGCCAAGCCGAGTCCGCCGACCGCGACCCCGCCGAGATCGACATCTCGTTCATGACTCTCACCGGAGGGAGCCCGGCCGACAAGGACTTCAACCCCGAAGCCCACCTAGAGGCCCTCGATGACCTGGCCGGGCTGGGCGTCACGTGGTGCGCGGCCGGGATGCCCGGCGACTCCCTGACTCACGCCTTGGAGTCCCTTAACCGCTACGGCGAGTCAGTCATCCGCTCCTAACGGCACTTCCGAATCGATCGACGGCCCCTCGCGGGCGAGCGTCATGTTGAGGCCGTCGAGCTTGGCTTCGAGTCGGTCGCAGTGCCGGTCGAACCTGGCTTCAAATTGGTCGAACCGGGCGTCCAGCCGGTCGAACCCGGCATGCATGTCAGACCGCAGCCGAACGAACGAAATGACGAGACCGGCCAATGACACCGGGTACAGAACGCCGATGACGATGGCGGCGGCGGTCGAACCCATGTCAGTCGTCCGCGCCCGCAGATTCTTCCGGGTCGGTCAGGAGGCCTCGGCGGGTGAGTCCGAGAATCAGGCCGTCGACCTTCGCTTCAAGGCGCTCGAAGCGGGCGTCGACCTTGTCGAAGCGGACATCGACCTTGTTGTCCATCTTGTCGAAGCGGGCGTTCGTGTCGGATCGCAGCCAGGCGAGCATGGTGGCGAAGGCGCCGAAGGCGACGGTTAGCAGCACGCCGATGACGGTGGCGGCGATCGTCGGGTCCATGTGAGCCAAACTAGTAGGGGTATATCGGAAATACAATCTAATACACAAAAAGATGGATAATATCTGTTACTGAATCCACCCCGCGAGGCCGGGGGGTGGCGGCGAGGAACGGCCGACCGACAATGGGGCGAAGCCCCGTCGGTCGGACGGCCTCGACGACAGGACCCGCCGGCCGGGGTGCTCGATAACATCGAACTGATGGCAGACCGGCCGGCGCTGGGCTTCCGGGCGTTCGACGTGGACGAGCACTACTACGAGGCTCCGGACGCCTTCATCCGCCACATCGAGCCGTCGATGAAGAAGCGCTGCATGCAGTGGGCCACCATCGACGGCCGGAAGCGGTTCATGGTGGCCGGCAAGGTCAACAAGTTCATCCCCAACCCGACGTTCGACCCCATCGCCAAGCCGGGCAGCCTCGAGGACTACTTCCGGGGCCGCAATCTGGAAGGTCGCGACATCGCGGCCATGTTCGGCGAGCTCGACCCCCTCGACGATCATCCCGGCTTCCGCGACCGGGCCGCCCGCCTGGAGCTGATGGACCGCCAGGGGCTGGAGTCGGTGCTGCTGTTCCCCACCCAGGGCGTGGGCATGCAGGAGGCCCTCAAGCGCGACATCGAGGCCCTCCACGCCGCCTTCAGCGCGTTCAACACCTGGCTCGACGAGGACTGGGGATTCGACCGCGACGGCCGGATCTACGCAGTGCCGATGCTCACCTTCGCTGATCCGGAGTTGGCGGTGGCTGAGCTGGAGCGGCTGCTGGAGATGGGCGCCCGCATGGTGTGCACCGTCCCCGGTCCGGTGCCCACCGGCAGCGGGTACCAGTCGCCGGGAATGCCGGATTACGACCCGATCTGGGTCCGGCTCGAGGAGGCCGGGGTACCGCTGGCCATGCACGCCGGCCTCAACGGCACCGTCCAGTACGGCCGGGTGTGGGAGCCGTCGCGGGGTCAGTTCGAGGCGTTCAAGCACATGGCCTTCCCGCTGGTGGCCTTCTCGGACCGCTCGATCTCCGACACGTTCGCCGCTCTGATCTGCCACGGCGTGCTCGACCGCTTCCGCCGTGTGCGTCTGGCCACCATCGAGAACGGCGCCATGTGGGTTCCCGACCTGCTGCGCAACCTCAAGATCTGCCACGGCAAGATGCCCTGGGAGTTCAAGCGTCATCCGGTGGAGGCGTTCATCGAGAACGTGTGGGTGTCGCCCTACTTCGAGGACGACATGGACCTGATCAAGGACTGCATCGGCGCCGACCGGATGCTGTTCGGCTCCGACTATCCCCACGCCGAGGGCCTGGCCGAGCCGGCCTCCTATATCGACGACATCGTCGGCTTCAGCGAGGACGAGGTCCGCAAGGTGATGCGCGACAACGCCTACGAGCTGCTCTCAGCCTCCGCCCGCTAGCCCAGCCCGGCCCGCCATTCCCGAAATTGGCGACGAAATGGGTGTGGGCTACCCACTTGGTCCCCAATTTCGGTGCGGGATGGGGCGGCGGCTAGCCGTCTGGGCCGGTCCGGGGTCAGCGGGTCTTGACCGCGAAATCCTGCAGGGACGTGTTCTTGCCGCCGTGGCGGCCGGTGTCGCGGGACTGGATGGAGACGTCGTGGCCGGCCACCGACGCCCGCAGCGCCCCCACCGTGCACGCGCAGCGGTCCAGCACCGAGAACGGTTCGTAGCAGAACCAGTCCATGGCGTTGAGATGGGTGATCCGGTCGATGTCGGCATCGGGCACGCCGGCGAACACTTCCGCCAGCTCCTCGGGGGCCTGGGGCCAGTTCGAGTCGGAGTGGGGGTAGTCCATCTCCCAGCAGATGTTGTTGATGCCGATCTCGTGGCGCAGGGCCACCCCCACCGGATCGGAGATGAAGCAGGTCAAGAAGTTGCGGCGGAACACGTCGCTGGGCTTGAGGTCGCCGAAGGACTGGCCGGTCCACAGATGGTGCATGTCGTAGGTCTTGTCGGCCCGGTCCATGAAGTACGGCACCCAGCCCGAACCTCCCTCCGACAGCGCGATCTTCAGGCCCGGGTAGCTCCTCGGCACCGTCGACCACAGCAGGTCCGAGGCCGCGATCGAGGTGTTCATGGGCTGCATGTGGATCATCACGTCCATGGGGGCGTCGGGGGCGCTCACCACCATCTGCCCCGACGATCCCAGGTGGATGGACAGCACCGTCTGGCAGTCGACCAGGGCCTGGAACAGGGGGTCCCAGTAGGTGTCGTGGAAGCTGGGCTGACCCAGCGGCACCGGGTTCTCGGTGAACGTCATCGAGTGGCAGCCCAGCTCGGACACCCGGCGCACCTCGGCCGCGCACTCCTCCGCCGACCAGATCATGGGCAGGGCCATCGGGATGAACCGCCCCGGGTAGGCCCCGCACCACTCGTGGATGTGCCAGTCGTTGTAGGCCCGGATCAGGTCGGCGGCGAAGTCCTTGTCAGGGTGGTTGGCGAACAGCCGGCCCGCGAAGCCGGGGAACGACGGGAAGCACATCGATCCCAGCACCCCGCCCGCGCTCATGTCCTTGACCCGTTCGTGGACGTTGTAACAGCCGGGCCGGATCTCGTCGAAGCTGGTCGGCTCGATCCCGTACTCCTCCTTGGGCCGGCCGGCCACTGCGTTGAGGCCGATGTTGGGGATGATCGAGCCGTTGAAGGTCCACACGTCGTCGCCGTTGTCGGTGTGGAGGATCCTGGGCGCCTCGTCGCGCCACTTGGCCGGAAGGTGCTGCTCGAACATGTCCGGCGGCTCGCACAGATGGTCGTCGACGCTGACCAGGATCATGTCGTTCATGTCCATGGGGCCCTCCTCCCCTACTCCTCGATGAAGTCGTAGTCGGCGTCGCCCTGCACGACCTGCTTGAGGATCTTGCCGGTGGCGTTCCGGGGCAGCGGCTCGGTCCGCAGCTCCCAGTGCGCCGGAACCTTGATGTCGGCCAATGTAGCGGCCACCCAGGCCCTCAGATCGGAGACCAAGTCCTCGTCGGGCGGCTCCCCGGCGACCACCACGACGGCTTTCACCTCCTGGCCCAACTCGCGGTGCTCGACCCCGAAGACTGCCGACTCGGCCACCGCAGGGTGGGCGTCGAGGCGCTGCTCGATCTCGGCCGGGTAGATGTTCTCGCCGCCGCGGATGATCAGGTCGCTGCGCCGGCTCACCAGGAAGAGCAGCCCGTCACGGACATAGCCGTAGTCGCCGGTGCGCAGCCAGCCGTCGCGGATGGTCTCGGCCGTGGCGACGGGATCGTTCCAGTAGCCCGGGGTCACCATCGGGCCGTTGAGGCAGATGTTCCCGGTGGCCCCGTCGGGCAGCTCGACGCCGTCGTCGTCGGTGATGCGCACGCCGACGGTGGGGAGCGGGTAGCCGACCGAGTCGGGGTAGGCCCGCAGCACGTCATCGGCGGCACTGGTGGCCAGTCCCGAGCTCTCGGTGAGCCCGTAGCCGATGGTCACGGTGGTGCGGGCATGGGGCAGGGCGGTGCGGCAGATCTCCTGGAGCTCCGGGGACCACATCGAGCCGCCGCCGCCGATGCTGACCACCGACGACACGTCGTAGTCCTGCAGCCGGGGGTGTTCGACCAGCCGCCAGACCTGGGTGGTCACCCCCGACCAGCGGGCGATGCCGTGCTCCTCGGTGAGGCGCAGGATCTTCTCGGGGTCGTAGCGACCGGTGGTCCAGAGGTGGTTGAAGCCGGCACCGACGGCCATCACTGCGCAGGCGTGCAGGCCCGACACGTGGAACAGGGGGCTGCACGCCAGGGTGGGCCCGCCGACATCCATCGACTCGCCCGGGAAGCGCACGAACTGGCGGGCACCGATCATGAAGGCGCATGTCAGGTAGGCGAAGAAGTTGCGGTGGGTCTGGATCGCGCCCCGGGGCCGGCCGGTTGTGCCCGAGGTGAACAGGATGGCGGCCGGATCGTCGACGGCTATCTCGACATCGGGCAGGGAGGCGTCCCGGTAGGCGCTGATCAGGCTGTCGATCGAGTCGGCTTCGTCGGGGGCCATGCCTATCACTGGGATCGGTGGATCGCCGTCGAGGCGCTCCAGGCGGCGACGGTCGGCGATCAGCACCTTGGGCTCGGTCAACTCGATGCCGTAGCGGATCTCGTCGCCCTTCCACCAGCCGTTCATGGCTACCGCGATGGCCCCGGCGCTGACCGTCCCCCAGAATCCCTGGATCCATCCCGGCTGGTTGGCGCCCAGCAGCCCCACCCGGTCGCCGGGCCCGACGCCGTATCGTTCGGACAGCCCGGCGGCGACCGCGGCCGCGTGCGAGATGTTCTCGGCGAAGGTGGCGCTGCGGCCGTCGTCGAAGAGGTAGTAGCGGGCCGACCCGTCGCCGCCGTGGTTGGACGACGCGGCCAGCAGGTCGCGCATGCTGGTGTGGGGGCTGGCCACCACTGGAATCTCGACGCCGTTCACCGTCTCGGTGACGATCTCGAAGAAGCCGCCGGGGCCGGTGAGCATGGCGTCGGCCTCGGCGATCGACATCGCGGGCTGCTGGGCCCCCTCGGTTGTGTGAGCGTCCTGGCCTGTCACGGACGCGAACACTACCGGCGGGGCGGCTGTCCATCAGCGCCCCGGGCTGGCAGATTGTCGACCGTGGGGGTGGCAGACTCGGAGACAGCCTGCAACAGGAGGTTCCGCCGGCGTGCACGAGGGCATCATCGATGTCGATCATCAGGCTGCCGACTTCGTTGCCGACCGCCACGGCCGCTACGCCGAGCTGCGGGAACAGTGCCCGGTGGTGTTCAACCAGCACTACGGCGGGTTCTGGATGGTCACCGACTACGAGTCGGTAGCGGCCGTGGCCCGCGACAACGAGACATTCGCCCACAAGTACGAGCCCGACGCCGGCGACGGGATCTCCTATCAGGGCATCTGCGGGATACCGCGGCCGCGGTACGTGCCCCGCATGGGTGTCTCGGAGATCGACGGCCCCGAGCACGCCGACCTGCGCAGGGTGTTGAACCCCCACATGACTCCCCGGGTGATCGAGCGCCAACGGCCCCGCATGGAGGCGGTCTCGGCCTGGTTCATCGACCAGTTCGTGGAGTCCGGCGCGGCCGACCTCGTACTCGACTACGCCACCCCGGTGCCGGCGGTGCTGACGCTCGAGATGATGGGAATGGACGCATCCAACTGGCGTCACTACGCCGACTTCTTCCACGCCACCTCCTCCTATGAAGCCACCGATGAGAGGTTCCGCAGCGCGGTGGCACGGCGCGACGACATGTGGGCCGAACTGGCCGGCTTCGCCGCCCACCGCAGGGCCAACCCGGCCGACGACGTGACCACGGCCCTCGTGAACGCCAGCATCGACGGGCGGCTCCTCAGCGACGATGAGATCACCGGGATCATGTGGAACCTGGTGGCCGGGGGCCTCGACACCACCACGTCGCTGGTGTCGTGGGGGTTGCACCACCTCGGAACCCATCCCGGCGACCGGGACCGCCTCATCGAGGATCCGGATCTGCTCGGACCCGCGGTGGAGGAGTTCCTGCGCTTCTACAGCCCCAGCGAGACCCTCACCCGAACTGCAACCCGGGACGTGGAGCTGGGCGGGCGGCAGATCCGCCGGGGCGACGTGGTGTTCATCAGCTGGGTGGCCGCCAACCACGATCCGTCGGTGTTCGACGGTGCCGACGAAGTGCGCATCGATCGTGCCGTCAACAAGCACCTGGCGTTCGGGCTGGGAGGCCATCGCTGCATCGGCTCGTCCATCGCTCGCATCGAATCGCAGCTCATGCTGGGCGACGTGCTGACCCGCATCGGCGACTACCAGATCGACGCCGACGCCTTCACGCCCTATCCGGGCAACCTGCTGATGACCGGGGTGGTGTCCATGCCGGTCACTTTCGCCTCCCGATCACCCCTCGGAGCAGCCGACCCCTTCGCCCGCTAGCGGGGATCTCGCCGCGCACCAGCACGGTTGCCGACCACAGGCCCGGGATCACCGGAAGCCAGAAGGCGAAGACCCGGTGGGCGACCACCCCCAGCAGGGCCACCTCGATGGGCACTCCCACCGCGGCCAGGGTGAACGTGGTGGCTGCGTCCACGCCTCCGGTGGCGATCAGGGGTATGGGCACCGACTGGGCCAGATAGCCCAGGACGTAGGCGACGACGATGGCGCCCACCGAAACGGTCACGCCGAAGGCCCTCACAGCCGCCCACAGGCTCACTAGGTCGCCCGCCCAGTACAGCAGGGACCAGGCCAGCAGGCGTCGCCCGTCGGTGGAGCGCATGCCGGCCCGCACCCGGGCCGCGGCGGTGACGCCCACGGCCAGCGCCCGGCGAAACCGGGAGGCGTCCTCGGTCGCGTCGAAAGCGGAGGCACGATGTGGTTGGGTGAACCAGCGGGCGAGGGCGATCACCGCCGCGAAAGCGGCCAGCCAGCTCACAGCCATGGCCTTGGGCAGTGCGGGATCCAACAGCCCCACCAGCGCGCCCAGCCACCCCAGCAGGCCGAACACGAAATACACCGCGGTGTTGAGCGTGATGAGCTGCACCATGGCGTTCTTCTTGGAGAACCCGAGCCGGCGCATCACCCAGAACGTGAAGGCCATACCGGCCGCCCCGCCGGCGGCCACGATCTGGGTGAGACCGAAGCCCGCCAGAGCCACCTTGATCGAGTGCCAGATCCCCACCCTCGGGCCGCGGCGGCTGCCGGCTTCGAGACGGCCGGCTGTGCCGCTGTCTGGCGGGCCGGCTTGCTCGGCGAGGAGGTCGCCGCTGCCGGCCACCGACGCCCGGAAGGCTCCCGCGTAGCCGACGAAGACCCCGATCTGACCCAGTGCGCACAATCCGAGCCAGTCCCAGGTGGCGCCGCTGAGTGTTTCCCCCAGCTTGGTGAACCCGGCCAACCGTCCGATCGACACCACCAGAACCGTGGTGACGATCACGGCCCCGCCGATCGCGACGGCTATCTGCGATGGCTTGAGGGTCCTCAAGCGCTCCAGCCGGTCGGCGGCGGCCGGAGACATGGCTTCGCTCGCCGGCTGATCATGCGGGTCGGGTCCGGAGGAGCGCCGCGCCGGGGAGTGCTCGTTCATCGGGTCGCGATCCGGGCCGCGGCCCCGAGGGCGGTCCCGACTATCACGTCGGCGGTGTAGTGATTGCCGGTGGCCACCACCACCACCGACATCGCGGCCGGATAGACGATCCCGAAGGCACGCACCAGCGGGTTGCGGGCGAAGCGGGCCATGCCGAGCCCGGTCACCACCGCGAAGGCCACATGGTGGCTGGGCATGGCCGCAATCGGGTTGTACAGCCGAACCAGCCAGCGGTGATCGAGGTCGATTCCCCGGTCGAGCAAGGTGTCCACCACCTCGTCGCGGCTGCGGGGCGGGGCGGTGGGGAAGGCCAGGAACACGGGGAGGGCACCGGCGTAGGCCGCCACCGCCGCCCGCCGCTCCCGGACGAAGACGGTGCCTCCCCGACGGTGGAGCACGATGAGCCAACCGGCGCTCACCATGAGGTTGCCGATCGCGTACCCCACGTTGAGCATGTCGACCACGCGGCGATGGCGCAGCGCGGCCTGTTGGACAGCGGGCTCGACACGGAGTCCGAGCCGCTCCTCGGCGGCCACGACCCTTTCGGCGTTGCGGGCCGCCCGGCTGCGCCCGCGCTCGTTCCATACCAGCCGGCGAACCAGGTAGTAGCCACCTATGCAGGCGGCACCGATGGCGAACTCTCGGAGGATCCTCATCCCGGCTGCTCGTTCCGGGGCTCGGTGCCGGCGCCGGCGTCGACCCAATGAAGGGGAGCGGCCATCGCCCAGTGGTCGGGGTTGGCCCTGATCGCCTCGGACCAGCGATCAGCCAACTGCTGCAGGACCACCTGCTCACCGTCCCGCCCCGACTGCAGGGGCGGCGGCTCGATGGGCGGATCCATCGTGGCCTTCCACCGGCGGGGGCCCAGCGGCAGGATCGTGAAGGAGATGATGGGGGAGCCGGCAAGGCGAGCCAGTGCGGCCACGCCCGCCGCCAACTGCATCTCGCTGTCCAGAAAGCGCACCCGGTGGGTGTGCCCGGCGAACTCGCTGTTGTCTCCCAGTAGCAGCACCGCTTCGCCGTCCTGAAGCCTGCGCACGCTGCGCAGAGCGGCCGCCTGACGGTACATGACCTTCAGCCCCACCCCGGAGCGCACATGCTCGATGGCCCAGGCGATCCAGTTGTCGGCCACGATCACGTTGGTGGGAACCGGAACCTTCTCTCCGGGGATGGCGGTGGCCACCTCCCACCCGCCCAGGTGGGTGCCGGCGAGGATCAGGCCCCGGCCCTCGCCGGCCGTGTCGTCGACGTGGTGCCAGTTCTCGTAGACGACGGTGTCCAGGAACTCTCGGGGCCGCCCTATGGCCCAGAGCAGGTCGGCAGCGGCGTGGGACTCATTGACCATCACCCGGCGCACCGTCCGCTTGACAAGCGGATCGGTGGGGCGTGCCCCGACGGCGTGACACACGTTGGCGGCCAGGCTGCGGCGCCGCTTGGGCCTCAGGGCCCACTGGATGTTTCCTCCGAGAACGGCCAGGCTGTGGGCCAGCCAAGCGGGGAGGCGCGACCCGGCCCAGGCTGCTGCGTCGATCACCCGCGCCAGCGCGATGGCGCAGCCGCGCAGGATCCGCGATGACAGCGGCGGGCTCGCGGGACGCAGAGACTCGTCCATCTCCGAGCAACGCAGCATCGCCGCGACTCTAGACCCGTATGGGGCACTACCTGAATGGGCGCACGAGCGAAGTGCGGGTAGGTTCGGCCGCTGTGAGCGGCCCGGCGGGCGCCGAGCCAGGGAGCACCTCTGCAGGTGGCGTCGGTCCCGATGCCGAGCGCACCGCGGGTCTGGTGGATCCGGTGCGTCTCGGCGCCTGGATGGACACCCAGGGCCTTCCTGGGGAGGGCGAGCCGATCGCAACCCGGTTCATCTCCGGCGGGGCCTCCAACGAGATCTTCGAAGTGAGCCGGGGCGGCCGGCGGTGGGCTCTGCGCCGCCCACCGCGGCGGGTGCCGCCCGGCCGCAACGAGACCATGATGCGCGAGCACCGCATCCTGGCCGCGTTGGACGGAACCGATGTGCCCCACGCCAGGGCGGCCGGTGCCTGCGACGATCTTGCGGTGCTGGGCGCGGCCTTCTACCTGATGGACTTCGTGGACGGCTGGTCGCCCATCAGCGAGCCCGACTGGCCCGAACCGTTCCACTCGGATCTCGAGGCCCGGGCCGGGCTGGCCTACGAGCTCGTCGAGGCCATCGCCCGGCTGTCCCGGGTTGACTGGCGAGCGAGGGGCCTGGAGGGACTGGGACGGCCCGACGGGTTCCACGAGCGCCAGGTGGACCGCTGGTACGCGCACCTGGCGAGGTTCAAGTTCCGGGATATTCCCGGGCTCGACACCGCGGGTGACTGGCTGAGGGGGCGCAAGCCCCGCAGTTACGAGCCGGGGATCATGCACGGCGACTACCAGTTCGCCAACGCGATGTTCGATCACGGCGCACCGGCCCGGATGGCCGCCATCGTGGATTGGGAGATGGGCACGGTCGGCGATCCGCTGCTGGATCTCGCCTGGGTGGTGATGGGCTGGCCCGACGACACCCGTCCCGGAGCGGCCGGAGGCCGGGTCGGCGGCTACGTGGACTACACGGGTATGCCGGGCCGCGACGACCTGCTGGAGCGCTACTCGTCGGTGTCAGGCCGCGACACCGACGAGATCGACTACTACGTGATCCTGGCCCGGTTCAAGATGGCCATCGTGCTGGAGGGCGGCTACGCCCGGTACGTGGCCGGCGGGGCCGACAACCCCAAGATGGAGGCCTTCGGCGCGGTCGTGCTGGACATGGCCCAGGCCGCAGCCGACCTGACCGGCACCACCAGCCTGTAGCAGGCCCTAGCGTTGGGTTGTGGCCATTGATTTCTCGGTCGAGCCGGAGTTCCGGGCGCAGCTCGACTGGATGGACCGGTTCGTCACCGAGGAGGTCGAGCCGCTCGACCTGTACTTCCGGGACACGGTCAGCCCGTTCGACCGCACCAACGACACCGCCAACGCCCTGGTGCGACCCCTGCAGCGCCAGGTCCAGGAGCGGGGCCTGTGGGCCTGCCACCTCGGGCCGGAACTGGGAGGGCTCGGATACGGCCAGGTGAAGCTGGCGCTGATGAACGAGATCCTGAGCCGATCGCTGTGGGCCCAGATCGTGTTCGGTTGCCAGGCGCCCGACTCCGGCAACGCCGAGATCCTGGCCCACTACGGCACCGGCGAGCAGAGGGAGCGGTATCTGAGGCCGCTGCTGGACGGGGAGATCTCGTCGACGTACTCGATGACCGAGCCGCAGGGCGGGTCGGACCCCAACTACTTCACGTGCCGGGCTGTTCGCGACGGCGACGAGTGGGTCATCACCGGCGACAAGTGGTTCGCTTCCAACTTCGGTTACTCGACGTTCCTGATCGTCATGGTGATCACCAACCCGGACGTGCCGGTGTACCGGGGCTCGTCGATGATGCTGGTGCCGTCGGACGCCGAGGGCCTGGAAGTAGTGGCCGATGTGGGGCTGGGCTCGGAGGCTCTGGGGGAGGGCGACCATCCCCATCTGCGGTTCAACGACGTGCGGATCCCCGCCGAGAACCTTCTGGGCCAGGAGGGGTCGGGGTTCAAGATCGCCCAGACCCGTCTGGGCGGGGGCCGGGTCCATCACGCCATGCGGTCGGTGGGCACGGCCCAGCGGGCGCTGGACATGATGTGCGAGCGGGTGCTGTCGCGCCGGACGAAGGGCACCCTCATCGCTGAGAAGCAGTCCATCCAGCACTGGATCGCCGACTCGTGGGTGCAGATCCAGCAGTTCCGCCTGCAGGTGCTGCACTGCGCCTGGATGATCGACACCGTCGGCGACTACGCCAAGATCCGCCAGCACATCGCCGGAGTGAAGGTGGCCACCCCCAAGGTGCTTATCGACGTGGTCTACCGGGCCATGCACGCCCACGGCTCGCTGGGCGTTTCCAACCTGATGCCCCTGGCCCACATGTGGATGTCGGGACCGGTCATGGGCATCGCCGACGGCCCCACCGAGGTCCACAAGGACACCATCGCCAAGCAGGTGCTCAAGGGATACGAGCCCTACGACGGCCTCTACCCGTCGATGCACCTTCCCACCCGCATCGAGGCGGCCCGAGCCCATATCGAGGCCCGCATCGAGCACGAGATAGCCAACTTGTAGCTGCGGCGAGACTCGCCTGCTCGCTCGGCCTCTTAGTGGAGCAGGACGATGCCTATGAGTGGCACGGCGACGAACATCCCAGCCACGTAGGCCACGGCCATCAGACGCCGCTTGACGGCCAGCCTGGCGAGAGCCTCGGCCCCGCGGATGGGGATCTCCCGCAGAGCGGGGACCGGGTAGAGCAGCAGGATCCCGGCGATGTTGAACAGGGTGTGGACCAGCGCGATGGTGAGCGCTTCGGGCCGGTTGGTCGCCAGGGCGGCCAGCAGTGCGGTGATGGTGGTGCCCAGGTTCGCGCCGAGGGTGACGGGGTACGCGTTGCGCAACGAGAGGACCCCCGCGGCGGACAGCGGGATCAGCAGCGAAGTCGTGATGCTCGACGACTGCACCGAGATCGTGATCAACAATCCCGTCAGCAGGGCCACCGCGCCGCTGGCCTTGCCGAGAACCGTGTTCAGCGATCGCGCCACGCGCTCGGCCACCAGCCGGCGCATGTTCTTGGTCACGAACGCGAGCGCGAGCAACACGGTCACGAGACCGCAGATGACCAGGAGCGAGCCGAGAAGGTTGCCGCTGGCTCCCAGGGCTTCCCACAGATCCTGGAGCCAGCCGACAGGCTCCTTCACCCACGCCTTGATCGGGCTCTTCCACTCGGTACCCGCCGATCCCACCAGAGGCTCGCTGATCTGTTCGGCGAGCTTCGAGATGACCCCGGTCAGCAACTCCAGCGGCAACAGCACCGCCACGGCCACGACGTTGAAGAAGTCGTGCACCACCGCGGCGCCGAAGGCCCGCTCGAAGTCAGCCGACTGGCGGACATGGCCGAGCGACACGAGCGAGTTGGTCACCGTCGTGCCGATGTTGGCCCCCATGACCATCGGCACTGCATGGTCGAAACCCAGCGCTCCTGAGGCAACCAGACCGACGATGACGGACGTGCTGGCCGAGGACGATTGCACCAGCACAGTGCCGAGCAGCCCGATGAACAGCCCCGCGAGCGGATTCTGGACGCTGGAGAACAGGCTCTCCTGGGTATCGGCTCCCAGAAGCTTGATGCCGGTCTCGAGCGACGAGACTCCGACTAGGAACACATAGATCAGGGCGACCACGAGCGCGGCGCGAGCCAGTGGCGGCATCACGCCCTCGTCCACGGGAGTCAGCGATGTCATTCGGTGAGGGTCGTCATGTTGTGGGGATCGTCAAAGGTTCTGGGCCATGATCGGGCGTCGGAAGGCTAGTTGAACTGGGTGGGTGCCGCGCCGCCAGGGAACGGCCACATAGCCCCGTGAGTTGTAGCCGCCGGGTTCGGGCTCAGTGCTGCCGTGGAGCGGTGGCCGGCTGCTGGGCCTCGAGCAGGTCCTCGAAGTGACAGGCAGCCCGCCGGCCGACTGCTACCTGGGTCCCGCCAAGGTCGGGCGAGTCGGCCTCGCACCGCCGGGCCTGGTCGGCCTCCAGCGTGGGATACAGCCAGCAGCGCGGCCGGAAGCTGCAGCCCTCTGTAGCGCCGTCGGCTGCGTCGTCGGGCTTGAGCAGCCGGCTGGTGCTGCGCACCCGGCGCTGGCCAAGAACCGGGGCGGCCGACACGAGCGACACCGTGTAAGGGTGGCGGGGACTGTCGAGCACGGCCCTGGTCGGGCCGACCTCAACCAGCCGGCCGAGGTACATCACTGCCACGTTCGAGACCAGCTGCGGCAGCAGGGCAAGGTCGTGGGTGATGAACAGGAAGGTCAGATCCTCGGATTCCTGGAGATCCTGCAGCAGTTCGATCACCTGAGCCTGGATCGAGACGTCCAGCGCGCTGGTGGGCTCGTCGCAGATGATGACCTTCGGTTGCGCGGCCAATGCCCGGGCGATGCACACCCGCTGGCGCTGGCCGCCGGACAGCTCGTGGGGATACCGCTTGGCGAAGGCGGCCGCAAGTCCGACCCGCTCGAGCAGGTCAGCGGTCCGCTCGGGACGCTCGGCCCGGGGGGCCAGCCGGTGGACCCGCATGGCGTCGCTGATGATCCGCCCGACGCTGTGGCGGGGATCGAGGCTGGAGTAGGGGTCCTGGAAGATGATCTGCACTGAGCGGGCCAGCCTGCGGGCGACCCGTCCCGAGTCGTTGGCGTCGCCGGTGCCGGGCTCCACCACCGAGATCCGGCCGGAGGTCAACGGGGCCAGCCTCATGATGCTGCGTCCCAGACTGGTCTTGCCGCTGCCCGACTCGCCCACGAGGCCGACGGACTCCCGCACCTTCACCGATAGCGACACACCCCCCACCGCGGGCAGGGCGTCGTGCTGGCGCAGGGCCAGCGCCCCCCGGGAGTAGGAGACGACTACGTCGCTCAGCTCGAGCAGCACCCCGTCCTGTCCAGGAGCATGGAAGGTGCGGCGACCCCCGGAAGCTGCGCCCAATCTCAACACGGCTCGCCCCCCTGCTCGCCGAGCCAGCATCGGATCGTCTGGCCGCTGGGCAGTCTGAAGGCGGGCGGCTCGACCTGCTCGCAGCGGTCGTGGGCGTGGTCGCACCGGGTGCGGAACGGGCAGCCGCTGGGCAGGTCCCGGGGATCGGGCGGACGTCCCCGGATCGGTCTGACCTGGCCTCCGTCGAGGCGGGGGACCGACTCCAGCAGGGCCCTGGTGTAGGGATGTGACGGATTCTTGACGATGGCCTCCGTGTCTCCCGACTCCACCACCGTGCCGGCGTACATCACCATCACCCGGTCGGCGAACTCCGACACCAGCGACAGGTCGTGGGTGATGAACAGGATTCCGGTGCCCCGCTCCTCCTGGAGCGTGGCCAGCAGGTCGATCACCTGGGCCTGCAGGGTCACGTCCAGCGCGGTGGTGGGCTCGTCGGCGATCAGCAGCGACGGTCCGGCGATCATGACCGTGGCGATCATGGCCCGCTGGCGCATCCCGCCGCTCAGTTCGTGGGGATAGGCCGACGCGCACCACTCCGGGTCGCGGATGCCGACCTCGGCGAGGCTGTCGAGCACCCTCTGGCGCACTGTGTCACGGTCCAGGCCCAGGCGCAGGCGAGGGACCTCGGCGATCTGCTTGCCCACCTTCATGGTGGGGTCGAGGCTGCTCTGGGGGTCCTGGAAGATGATCCCGATGCGGGTGCCCAGCAGGTCCTGGAGGTCCTCCCGCCGCCCGGCCGACAGCTCCATGTCCTCGAACTGGAAGAGCTCGGCCTCGACCGCGGCGCTGTCGGGATGGAACAGGCCCAGCATGCCGAGCACCGAGGCGCTCTTGCCCGATCCCGACTCGCCGACCAGGGCCACGGTCTCGCCCGCGCCCACAGCCACGTCGACGCCTCGCACCGCGGGCACCACTCCGGCCACGGCCCGGAACGAGACGGTCAGGCCCTCGACCGCGAGCACCTGGGAGTTCCCGGTGGCGGCCTCCGGCGCCATGGCCTACTGCCTGACTCTCAGGGTCGGGTCCAGCCGCTCACGCAGCCAGTCGCCCAGGGTGTTCATGGCCAGGACGATCCCGGCCAGCAGCGCGCCCGGGAACACGGTGAGCCACCAAGCCTGCTGGATCAACCCCCGGCCCTCGGAGATCATCAGGCCCAGCTCAGCCCGCGGCGGCTGCACGCCGAGACCGAGGAAGCTGAGGGCCGCCGCGAACATGATCAGGCGGGGCACGAACAGGGTGACGATCACGATGACCGGCGCGAAGCTGTTGGGCAGCACGTGGGAGATCAGGATGCCCGCGTCGGACTTGCCCATGGCCTTGGCCGCGTCGATGTAGGACTCCTCGCGGATCTTGAGCACCTCGCCCCGGACGATGCGGTAGTAGAAGAGCCAGGAGCCCACGCCCAGGATCAGGATCAGGTTCTGGAACGAGGGGCCGATCGAGGCCACCACGGCCAGGGCCAGCACCACGAACGGGATGGCCTGCTGGATGTCGGCGACGCGGCCGAAGCCGACCGCCGCGATCTTCTCGTCGTAGTAGCCGGCCAGGATCCCTGCGGTCACTCCGATGATGCCCCCGCAGGCCACCGCGGCCAGCCCGATGAGCAGCGACAGCCTCACCCCGAACAGCATCCGGGTGAACAGGTCCCGGCCGGTGGAGTCGGTGCCCAGCGGGTTGCTCCATGAGCCCCCGTCCAGCCAGCCCGGCGGCTGCAGCCGGCGCACCAGCTCGGCGTCGAGCGGATCGTGCCACGTGATCCAGGGGGCCAGCACCGACACCAGCACCACGACGGCCAGGAACCCGCCCGACAGCATCAGCGTGGCCCGGGTCCGCCTCCGGGCGGCGGCCGCGGTCCGGGTCAGCCGGCGGGTGGTGGCCGTCGCCTCGGAGGCCGCGCCGCTCTCCGGGCGGGCCCGTACCCTCATTTGACCCGCACCCTCGGGTCGAGCATCGAGTAGGTGATGTCCAGCAGCATGTTGGTGGTCACCACGATCAGGCTGACCATGAACACGTACGCCTGGACCACCGCTATGTCGCGGTTGATGATCGCCTGGTAGGCCACCCGGCCCATACCCGGGTAGGCGAATATCACCTCGGCGATTAGCGCGCCTGACATGATGGACCCGACCTCGAAGGCGAGGACGGTCACGATCGGGATGGCCGCGTTGCGGGCCACATGGCGGCCGAAGACCTGCGTGCCGTTGAGGCCCCGGGCCCGGGCGGCCCGCACGTAGTCCCGGTCGAGCACCCCGATCAGGCTCGACCGGTAGATGCGCACCACCGCGGGCAGCGTGGGCAGGGCCACCACCAGCCCCGGCATTATCAGGTGCCTCCAGTCGCCGGTGCCCGAGATGGGCAGCCAGTTGAGGTTCACGCCCAGGATGAGGATCAGCATGATGCCCAGCCAGAAGTCGGGTATGGCCTGTCCCATGGCGGCCACCGTCCGTGCTGTCCGGTCGATCCAGGTCCCTTTCCTCAGCGCCGAGAGCGCGCCGAGCGGCCCTCCCACCGCCAGCGAGATGGCCAGCCCGACCGCACCCAGCTTGATGGTCTCGCCCGCCTTCTCGGAGACGAACTCGAACGCGGGGCGGGCCTGCCGGAACGAGTCACCGAAGTTGCCCCGCACCGCCCGCCCCACGAACTTGACGTACTGGACCGGGAAGGGGTCGTCGAGCCCGAGCTTCTGGCGGAGGTTCTCGCGCACCTCCTCCTCGGCGTCGGGGGGCAGCAGCGCCGCGGTCGGGTCACCGGTCAGCAGCAGCAGCCCGTGCACCACGAACAGCACGCCGAGCAGCACCAGGATGCTGTGCAGCATCCGGCGGACCAGGAACTTCAGCATCTGGGTTCGGCGGCCGGGGCGCTCACCGGCCCTTTCTTACCCGCTTGGGGTGTCCTCGGCCTACTCGCTGACGGAGACGTCGGTGAACATGATCCAGCCCCGGGCGTGGCTCTTCCAGCCCGAGACCTTGTTCGTGTTCACACCGGCGGTGCTCTCGGAGTTCCACAGCCACAGCGCCGGGGCCTCTTCCCTGAGGACGTCGGTGATCTGCCAGATGATCTGGTTCCGCGCGCCGATGTCCAGGGTCTGCTTCTCCTCCAGCAGCAGAGGCTCCAGATCCGGGTTGCAGTAGGTGCTGATCAGTCCCTCGCAGCGGATCAGGAAGTGGAAGAACGTCTCGGCCGGATACCAGGTGCTCATGAACAGCGGGTCGTAGTCCCCGGCCAGCAGCCTCTGATTTCCTAGCCCGGGTTCGATCACCTCTAGTTCGGCGGTGACCCCCACGTCGGCGAAATAGTCCACCAGCGCGGTCAGCACGTCGGAGAGGATCGTGTTCTGGGCAGTGAGCTTGATGTTGAGTCCGTCGCCGTAGCCGGCCTCGGCCAGCAGCTCCCGGGCCTTGTCCGGATCGTAGGGGTAGGCCTCGTTGGCGGGGTTGTAGCCGAAGCCGCCCGGGACGAACGGCTGGCCCAGCGGTGTGGCGGTCCCGCCCAGCAGGGCATCGATGATGGTCTGGCGGTCGACCGCGTAGTTCAGGGCCTGCCTGACCCTGACGTCGGTGAGCGCCTCGAAGCCCCTGGCGGACTCGCCCTCGGCGGCTTCCGCTGACACGCCGATGTTCGACGAGTTGATGCGGGCCACGGCCACCCGCCCGTCGGCGTAGCTGATGTTGGTCATGCCGGCGTCGGTGACCACCGAGCGCTGGTCGAGCGGGACGGCCGCGATCAGGTCCACGCCGCCGGTCACCAGCTCGGACACCCGGGTGGTGGGCTCGGGGATCACCCGCATGATGACCTCGGCGACCAGGGGCTTGCCCTTGGGGCTGCCGTCCCAGTAGTCGGGGTTGGCCTCGAAGATGGTGTGGCTGTCGATCACGTACTCCACGAACTTGAACGGCCCTGAGCCGATCGGGTTCTGCGCGAACTCGGCCTGGCCGACCTCCGCATAGTGGTCGGGCGGGACCATCGGCAGCCTCGTCAGGGCGTGCAGCAGCTGCGCGTCCGGACCCGACAGATGCATGATCACGTGGTAGTCGTCGACGACCTCGACTTCGACAATGCTGGCGAAGTTCCTGATGAGGTGGGATCCCTCGTCCTCGTCCTGCATCCTGGCCACCGAGGTGGTCACCGACCTGGCGTCGAACGTCTCGCCGTTGTGGAAGGTGATTCCGTCCCGCAGCCAGAACTCGAGGGTGGTGTCGGAGGTGAACGCGAACTCGGAAGCCAGCAGGGGAATGAAGTCGCCTTCATAGCTGAAGGTGATCAGGCTGTCGAAGACGGCCTGTGAGAAGGTCTCGGCGATGATCTGCTTGGCGAAGTTGGGGTCGAGGTTCTCAACGTCCCGGTCGACCGCGACGCGAAGTGTTCCCGATGGCCCCTCTTCGACCGGCGCAGCAGGCTCCTCTTCTGGAGCCTCAGCCGCGGCGGCAGCCTCCTCGGCCGCAGCGGCAGCCGCTTCGGCTTCTTCCCTGGCTGCGGCGGCCTCGGCTTGGGCCGCTTCCAGTTCCGCCTCGAGCTCGGCGACGACCTCCGGGTCTACCGCGCCCTCGGCTTCGGCCATGGCCGCCTCCAGGGCGGCCTCGGCCTCGGCTGCCGCGGCCGCGGCCGCGTCGGCGTCAGCTGCGGCCGCGTCGGCCTCTGCCTGAGCGGCGGCGGCATCGGCCTGAGCCTGCTCGAGCGCGGCGTCGGCCGCGCTGGTGTCCGGGACGGCTACTTCGTCGTCTCCGCAAGCGGATGCGACTAGTGTGAAGACAGCCAGAGCTGCGACTACGCGCCAGAACTTCATCGTGTTCCCCCCGATGTGTTGTTGATTGCCCCCTGATCGCGGTCAGGGCACGCGCCAGCGGCGGTGCCCTCGCGATGTTGATCGACACTACTGCGGCCGCCGTCGCGGCGCCAACAGCGGCAGGGCAAGGCGAATACCTGTAGGTTCGGCCAGCGCATGACTGGAAGAGTCGCCCGCGGGCTGGAGTCGCTCCTCGATCCGCGCAGTGTCGCCCTCGTCGGTGCCTCCAGGCGGGCCTCCCGATGGGGCTTCCTGTTCGTTCGGGGGATGGAGCAGGGGTCGGAGCGGCGGAACAACTACTACATCAGCCGCTCGGTCGACGAGCCCGAGGCCGGCTGGTATCCGAGCATCGACGCCTTGCCCGAAGTCCCCGAACTGGTGGTGCTGCTCATCGGGGACGAGGGGTCACGACAGCAGATCGAGTTGTGCCTGGAGCTCGGCTCGAAGGCGGTGATCACCATCGCCACGCCCTTCACCGGCCGGGACGACCCCCTGCTCGATCGGATCGCCGAGGCGGGCATGGTGGTGCTGGGACCGAACACGATGGGGCTGGTATGCACCCATACCCGGCTCGATCTGGCCCCGCCCCTGCTGCACGGCGAGCCCCGCCCCCCTGGCCGGGTGGCGGTGGTCAGCCAGAGCGGGACGGTATCGGCCGACCTGGCGCTGGAGCTCTATGACCGCGGCATCGGGCTGTCGACCTTCCTCGGAGTGGGCGACCAGCACTGCCTGACCGCCAGCGGGGCGATCAGGGCTCTGGCCGACGACGAGCACTCGGAAGCGGTCGTCGTCTACCTGGAGGATCCACTCGACGGCCACGAGTTCAGGGCGGCGCTCGACTACGCCCGGGACCGGGGCATGGCGGTGGTCATCATGCCCGCGGGCGACAGCGGGGCGTCAGCCCGCGCGGTCGCCTCCCACACCGGCGCATTGGCCACCGACGCACGGGTGCTGAAGGCGGTGTGCGAGCAGTCGGGAGCCTGGCTGGCGACATCGCCCGCCGACGCCGTCGATCTTGCCTGCGTGGCGGTGCGGCGGCGCTGGGCCGCGGGCCGGCGGGTCGGGGTGCTGTCCGAGGGCGGCGGCGCGGTGGCGCTGGCCGCCGACGTCCTGGGCCGGGCCGGGCTGGTGCTGCCCAGCCTCAGCGATCAGACCCGCAACCGGATAGGGCTTCGCCCCGGGGCCAAGGAATTGGCCGACAACCCCGTCGATCTGGCTCTCGTCGGGGCGGTTCGGGAGAGCCCGATGGTTTACGCCGACACAGTCAGGGTGCTGGCCGAGAGCGGTGAGGTCGACCAGGTGCTGACCGTGGGACAGTTCGGCGACCTGATCGGGATGAACCCCGAGCGGGAGGACATCGAGACCTTCGAAGCCGAGGAGCGCGAGGCGGTCAGCGCGATAGTGGACACCAGTATGCGCACCGGCGTGCCGGTGGTTGTCCAGTCGTTCAGACCCGCGCCCGGGCTGTTCGAGGAGTTCGTGTCGGGCGGTGTTCTCGTGGTCCGCCACGTCGACCATGCCGCCAAGCTGCTGAGGCTCGGCGTCGCCGACTCCGGGACTGAGGCCGCCGACCGCGGTGGGGACGGCTCCAGGAACCTCGCCTACTTCGAGGCTCGGGACCTGCTCAGCCGGCACGGCGTCCCGCTGGTGCCGAGCACACCGGCGACGGTCCCCGAGGACCTGCTGTCCGGTGAGGGCCTGACTGCCCCACTGGTGGTCAAGGCGCTGGGACGGGTCCACAAGTCCCGCGGCGGCGGTGTGGAGCTGGGCCTTCCCGACGCCGCCTCCGCGGCGGCGGCCGTGGAGCGGATGCGGCGAGACCTCGGGGCCGGGGAGTTCGCCATCGAGCCCGACGCATCCGTGCCGGGCGCGGTCGAGTTGATCGTCGGGGCCCGGAGGACCGCACGGTTCGGGATCGTGGCCCTGCTCGGCGTCGGCGGGACCCACACCGAACAGATCGACGACATCTCGCTGGGCTTCGCGCCGGTGGATGCGGCCACCTTCGACGCGATGGTTGCCGGCCTGCGGTCCAGGGACCTGATATGGCGGGGGAGCGAGCCCAGGATCGACCTCGCCGCGGTCCGGACCGTCCTCCAGTGCTTGGTCGGGTTGCTGGATGAGCGTCGGGAGGTCCTCTCTGCGGAGGTCAACCCCCTCCAATGCACCGCCGAGGCTGTGATAGGACTGGACGCCAGGGTCGTGTGCGAGGAGCACCAGTCATGACTTCATCCGCCGGGGCCGAGTCGCAGCCCCTCATAGTGGTCAGCGAAGGCCATCGGGTCGGCCACATCCGGTTCAATCGGCCCGCCAAGCTGAACCCGCTGAGTTCGGCGACGCTCGTGGAGTTGAGCGCGGCCCTGAGGGACTTCGGCCAGCGCGGCGACATCCATTCGGTTGTGATCGAGGGCACGGGCCGGGCGTTCTCGGCCGGCTTCGACCTGTCGGGCACCAACCGCCCCGACACCCTGGGCGGGTGGATCGAGCAGGTGTCCGACAGCTTCGACGCTTTCCGGGACATCCTGTCGTCACCGATCCCGACCATCGCGGCGGTGCGGGGCGCCTGCGTGGGCGGGGCTTTCGACCTGGCCACCTGCTGTGATCTGATCGTGTGCTCCGATGATGCCTTCTTCGGGTACACCGAGGCCGCCTTCGGCATGGGGGCCACATCACTGGTGCTTCCGTTCACCATCGGGCGGGCCCGCGCCAGCGAGGTGCTGCTCACCGGTGGGCGCATCTCAGCCGAACGGGCCCTGGCCTGGGGCATTGTCAACGACGTGGTGCCCGGTGACGGGCTGGACGCGGCGGTGGACCGCTACACGGGTCGGTTCGCCAATATCCCCCTGCCCGGCCTGAACCACAACCGTCGGCACCTGCAGCGCATCTACGAGCTGATGGGGCTGGACCGGGTGGTGGCCATGGGCCAGGACATCACCACGCTGCGCCTGGCCAACCGCGAGGGCTCAACCGAGTTCGACGAGCTGGTGCGCACCCACGGCCTCAAGGAGGCGCTGCGGATCTTCAAGGAGCGCATGCCTCAAGTCATGGACTGAGCCCGGCCGGCCGATCAGGGAAGCAGTCGTGACGCCGGGGCGCCAACCCGGTGACCGCGAACGCCGGAGGGTTGACGCGAACGGTAGCCGAGCCGCGCCCGGTCAGCGGGCGCGGCTCGACCGCCGTTCGGGGGTGAGAGCTTCAGTCGATTCAGCCTCGGGCAGCCGCCAGCCAACCGTCGACCAGACCGCGGTTCGCCGCGATCCATGCGGCTGCGTCGGCCTTGACCTGCGCCTCCGTGTATTCGCCCGCGGCCATCCTCGCGTTCTGTGCGGCGATGTCGTCGAGCGGGATCTTCACCTCGCGCAGTAGGCGCCGGATGTCGGGGTTCTCGTCTAGGAAGTCGATGTTCCCCACAGCCCGGATGCTGCTGTCCGGCCACGGCGATTCGAGCCAGACCACGTTGTCGCCCGGTGTGAGCACCTCGTAGGTCCAGTTGGGCGTCCATGCGTAGAACAGCGCCGGCTCGCCCGCGGCGACGCGGTCGATAACGCCCCGGGCAGGACCGTCGTAGTCGCTGCCTGAGACCTGTTCGACGTTGGCACCCCAGCCGTACTCCTCGATCTGCTCGTTGATGGTGTCATGGCAGCCCCAGCCATTGGGACAGCCGATGAGATCGGCACGGCCGTCGCCGTCCTGGTCGAACACCGCGGCCACCGACGCGTCGGACAGTTGGCTCACCGACGTGATGCCCATGGCGTCCGCGGTGGCCTTGTCGATCATGTACCCCTCGCGACCGCCGCCCGCGACTTGGTTGCCGACCGCCTCGATGTTGCGGTCGTACTCCAGTCCGGCGACCGTCTCTCCGGTCAGGTACCGGTTATGGGTCGGGAACCAGCCGTTCGCCCACAGGTCGTACTGCCCGCTGTCCAGCGCGGGATAGAAGGAGTACGGCCTAAGGGTGTGGTCAGCAGGGTCGGTCACCGTGTAGCCGAGCTCGCCGATGAGCTGGGCATAGATCTCGGCCTGCATGTAACCGCTGTTCCAATCGGCCCGGGCCATGTTCACGGTGCGGTCTTCGTCGTCGCCTCTGAAGATCACGACGATTGCCACCAGGACCAGAGCGGCAAGCGCTCCGACCAGGACCACGGTATTGCGCTGTTGCTTTCTCATTTCGAGCCTCCTCCCTTCTCAAGCCGGCCCGTCACTGCTTGGCCCCATCGGTGAGCCGTTCCTTCACTTGGGCGATCAGGCCGCTGTGCTGGGAGCGGAAGATCTGTTCGTCGTAGTGGCTCTCGAGCAGGTCGAGCTCCTCGGTGAAGGCCTTCTTCATGCTCCAGCACATGATCAACAAGATCACTGAGAAGGGCAGTCCGATCGAGACCGCCGCGGTCTGCAGGGCGCCGAGCCCGCCGCCGATCAGCAGCGCGATCGCCACGAGGCCCTCCATCACGGCCCAGAACACCCGCTGGGGCTTGGGCGAGTCGAGCTTGCCGCCTGAGGTGAGGTGGTCGACCACCAGCGAGCCCGAGTCCGACGAGGTCACGAAGAACGAGATCAGCAGCAGGACGCCTATGAACGAGACGATGCCGGTGAGCGGGAACGCCTCGAGCATGTCGAACAGGGCGGTGGCCACGTTCTCGTTGACCGCGCTGGCCACGTCGCGCTCGCCGGTCATCTGCAGGTTGATGGCCGAGCCGCCGAAGACCGACATCCACAGGAAGCACAGGATCGACGGCAGGAATATCACTCCCACGAGTAGCTCGCGCACCGAGCGTCCCTTGGATATGCGGGCGATGAACATTCCCACGAACGGCGACCACGAGATCCACCATCCCCAGTAGAAGATCGTCCACCACGCCTGCCACTGGGTCTCCTCGAAGGCTGCGTTCCAGAACGCGAACTCCGGCAGCACCTGGACGTAGTAGCCGAGGCTCTGGGTGTACAGCGACAGGATGAACAGCGTCGGACCCACCAGCAGCATGAAGACCAGGAAGGCGCCCGCCAGCCAGATGTTCAGCTCGCTGAGCCGCTTGACCCCCGCGTCGAGACCCGCGACCACCGAGATGGTGGCAAGCCCGGTGATGGCGAGGATAAGGACGATCTGGAACCACGTGTCGTCGGGCAACCCGAAGAGCTTGTTGAGACCGGCAGCCCCCTGCTGCGCACCGAAGCCCAGCGAGGTAGCCAGCCCGAACAGCGTCGCGATGACTGTCAGGATGTCGATGGCATGGCCCCAGGGGCCGTAGATCCTCGGCCCGAGAATCGGGTAGAAGATCGACCGGAACGTCAGCGGCAGACCCCGGTTGTAGGCGAAGAAGCCCAAAGCCAGAGCGGTCAGCCCGTAGAGGGCCCAACCGTGAATGCCCCAGTGCAGGTAGGTGGTGGCCAGAGCGGCCTTGCCGGCATCGACGCTGCCGGGATCCACGTCGAACAGCGGCGCCGGGGACGTGAAGTGGAAGATCGGCTCCGCGACTCCCCAGAACATCAGTCCGATGCCCAGACCCGCCGAGAGCAGCATCGCATACCACGAGACCGTGGAGAACTCCGGTAAGGCGAAGGGACCGCCCAACTTGATCTTCCCGTAGCGGCTGAAAGCGAAATACAGGGCCACCAGCACGAAGATGTTGAAGTCGAGGATGTAGAACCAGCCGAGCGACCCGTTGATGAAGTCAAGAATCTCGCTGAACACGTCCTGGGTGGCGTCGACGAATATCGACAAGCAGATGAACACGGCCAGGAACCCTGACGCCCAGAACGTCACCTGCGGATGGATGTCGAACCCGGCCCGCACAATGTTGCGGTCCCCGGGCTCCCGGTCGGCGACCTCCGGGTAGAAGTCGATGTCGGGATCGACCTGCAGGCCCTCGAACGACTTGCGGTTGCTGATCGCCTCCTCGCGGCGGCGCTCCTCCTCCTCCTCCCAGTCGTGCAGGGCGAGGGTCGCCTCGGTCAGATTGATATCGGTGTCATCGGGGCTTCGATGGATCCGCGGATCCTGTTGTGCCCCGGTGCCTTCGTCGTCCATGACGATCCCCCTTTGGTTGCTTGCCGTACGCCTAGGCGCACCAGAACCACTTCCGTGGCCTAAATGCAGCCAGGATGTCCGCGACCGTAACACGCTTTCAGAACCTGTGCACGGCCGTCCTATATTGCTCGCTGACACATAGCGCTCACCGCCACAGAGAAATCCATATGTCGGTCGCTCTGAGGCGGTGCGGGGGTGTCGGCTAACCTCGAGTCACGTCTACCGGGGTGCCGCCTATGCGACGAGCCTCAATCGCCATTGTGGTGCTGGTGGTGTCCGCTCTGGTCATGCCGCTGAGTGCTGCGGCCGCGCAGGACGTGGCCGACGATGCCCCCGGCGTTCGCCTGGCCCGGGCCACATGGGACACCGGCTGGTTCCAGGCGGAGATCTACAAGCTCCTTCTGGAGCGGCTCGGCTACCGGGTGGACGGCCCGGTGACGATGGAGAACGCGGAGTTCTATGAGGCCGTCGCCGCGGGCGAGGTCGACCTGTGGGCCAACGGCTGGTTCCCCACACACGACGGGTTCCTCGTTGATGTCCCTGTGTCCAAGGTCGGCACCGCGGTGGACGACGGAGCCCTTCAGGGCTACTTCGTGGATGCCGCCACGGCCGAGATGCACGGGATCTCCAACCTCGGCGACCTCGCCGACCCCGCGCTGGCCGCGCTCTTCGACCATGACGGGGACGGCCGGGCCGACCTGGTGGGCTGTGACGTGGGATGGTCCTGCGGGGCCACCATCGACCACCATCTGGAGGTCTACGGCCTGGCCGGCACGGTGGAGCAGGTGCAGGGCGACTACTCGCCCCTGATCGCCGAGACCATCGACCGCTTCCGGTCCGGCCAGCCCGTCCTCTACTACACATGGACGCCCAACTGGACGGTGGGCGAGCTGGTTCCCGGCTCCGACGTCGTCTGGTTGGAGACCCCGTTCCCGTCGTTGCCCCCGGACCAGGCCTCAGCAGTGGACCAGACGTTCATCGCCGGGATCGATGGATGCGCCAACGATCCCTGCCAGACCGGTTGGCCCCCCAACGACATCCGGGCCGTCGCCAACTCGGCCTTCCTGGACGCGAACCCGTCGGTGCGCACCCTCCTGGAGCAGGTGGTCATCCCCCTTGCCGACATATCGGCGCAGAACGCCGCGATGGTGACCCTGGGCGGGGATCCCGCCGACATCCGGCGCCACGCCCAGGAGTGGGTGGCCGCCAACGCGGCGCTGGTCAACCGGTGGGTCACCGCCGCAGATCCCGATGCGGTCGGACTCCGCGACTCTGCCGGCGACGCAGCCGAGGCGGGAGGCACGCTGTCGGTGGCGGCCCGGGCCCTGCCGCCCTTCGTGATCTACGAGAACCGCACCTACAGCGGGTTCGAGGTGGAGCTGATGCAGCTGGTGGCGGCCAAGCTGGGCATGTCGGCCGAGATCTACGCGGTGGACACGGTGGCCAAGCAAGTCGACGACATCGGTCGCGGGGTGGCCCAGGTGGGTCTGGGCGGGGTGGCCATCACCGAGTCGCGCGAGGAGATCGTCGACTTCTCGCTGCCTGTGCTCGACTCGGGCCTGACGATCCTGGTCCTCAACGAGTCCTCACGGGGCCTGGGCGCCCGGATAGCCGCTTTCTTCCGAGCCATCGCCTCGTCGGACCTGCCCTGGCTCCTGGTGGTGTTCGGGGTGGCGGTGCTGGTAGCCGCCCACCTGATCTGGTGGCTGGAGCGCCGTGACAACCCCGACTTCGCGGTTCCCTACCGCCGCGGCATATGGGACTCGTTCTACTGGTCGGTGGTGACCATGAGCACCGTCGGGTACGGCGACAAGGTCGCTCGGGGAACGAGTGGCCGCGTGCTCGCTCTGCTGTGGATCGCTCTCGGCACGCTCGTGTTCGCCAGCTTCACCGCGGCCATCGCCTCCTCTCTGGCTGTCAACGAACTGAGGTCGGAGATCTCGGGTCCGTCGGATCTGGTGGGCCGCCGGGTGGCCACCGCCACCCACTCCGCCGGCGAGTCGTACCTGCCCTCCATCGGGGTGGGCCCGGTGCTGGTGGACGACATCGAGGACGCGTACCCCCTCCTGCTCGACGGTGAGGTGGACGCGGTCGTGTTCGACGCTCCCGTGCTCCAGTTCCACGCCGCCCGGGAGGGGGCCGGTGAGGTCGGGACAGTGGGCGCCGACTTCCAGAGGGTCCAGTACGGCCTGATGCTCAGCGAGGACGATCCTGAGCTTCAGGAGAGCATCGATCTCGCTCTGCTGGATCTCATCGAGAGCGGCGTCTACCAGAGGCTCCACGACGCCTGGTTCGGCGCGTCGCCCTAAACCCTTAGGAGGTGGCGGTGAAGTTGGGCTTGCGGCGCTCGGCGTAGGCCGCGACGCCCTCGGCAAAGTCGTTGGTGCGCTCCAGCATGTTCTGCTCGGCCATCTCGCGGTCGGTGGCCGCCCTCACGAGGGAGGCAAGCTCGCCCCGCATCGTCTCCCGGATGGCCCGCATCGCCAGGGGACTGGTCCCGGCCAGCACGGCCGCCTTGGCGTGCGCAGCCTGCGCGAGCCGGTCCAGCGGCACCAGCTCGTCGCAGAGTCCGAGCTCGAACGCCTCCTCGCCCTTGATCCGGCGACCGGTGTAGAGCATGTCCAGGCTGGTCTGGTGACCGACGGCGCGAGGCAGCGTCACGGTGAGACCGAAGCCGTGGTGGAAGCCCAGCAGGGAGAAGTTGGCTGAGAAACGCGCCGTGGGCGCAGCCACCCTGAAGTCGGCCATCATGGCCAGACCGAGCCCGCCTCCGACCGCGGCTCCCTGGACGGCGGCAACCACCGGTGTCCTGGCCTCGAACAGCTTGACCGCCTCGCGGTACAGCTCGTCCACCCGCTGCTCGTCCTCCCTGGCGAAGTTGGCGCCCGCGCAGAAGTGCTTGCCTTCGGACGCCAACACGATGGCCCGACATCCGTCATAGTCGTCCAGGTCGGCTAGAGCGGCCGCCAGCGCTTCGATCAGGTGGAAGTCGAAGAAATTGTTCGGGGGCCGACGGATCGTGACCGTGGCCACGTAGTCCTCGCCGACATCGACGGTGACGTCGCGATAGTCCCCCGGGCTGACCACGGGCTCATCCTAGGAGGGCCATATGTGCGGTGGCCAAGCCCATCGGGGGCCGCGGGATCACCAACTGGTCGGCCAGTTCCTCAGAGAACGCTGCTGGGGCGGTCTCGGCGGCCGCGAACGGTGACGGCGGAGTTCGGAGATCAGCAGTGAACGGGTCTCGTCGGGGTGGATGACCTCGTCGATCTGCATCGTCCCAGCCGGGCCGTAGGGGTCGTTGCCCTGGCGCATTCCGGCGGCGAGCTCCTCGAACCGGGTCGCTCGCTCATCGCCTTCCAGGCCGGCCAGCTCGTCGCCGTACAGCGCGTTGACGGCCACCTCGGGATCCATGAAGCCGATCTCCGCGGTGGGCCAGGCAACCAGCAGGTCGCTGCCGGTGCCCGCGCCCCCCAAGCTGCCGAAGGCCGCTCCGTAGGCCTTGCGGACCAGCACCACCAGCCTCGGCATCGAGGCCTGCACCAGGGCCTCGAAGAACATGGTGGACTTGTTGATGAAGCGGTCGTGCTCGACTCTGCGGCCGACAAGGAACCCCGGAGTGTCCTGGAGGATGACCAGCGGCAGGTCGAAGGCGTCGCACAAGCACAGCAGCCGGGTCCCCTTGTCGCAGGCGGCGGGAGTCAACGAGCCCGCCTCGAACATCGGGTTCGAGGCCATGATCCCGACCGGCATGCCCCCGAGGCGGGCCAGGACCGTGGTGAGGCTGCGACCGAAGTCGGGCTTCAGCTCCAGGTACTCGCCGCCGTCGACGAGCTCGGTCAGCACCCGGCGCATGTCGTAGCCGCGCCGACGCCGGGTGGGCACCATCTCGCTGAGCCGGGCCCGGCCCGGTGGAGGGGCCTCGGGCGCGATCGGCGGTGGCTGCTCGATGCTGGAGGGCAGGTACGACAGCCACTCGCGCACCATCCGCACGGCCTCCTCGACATCGGGCGCGATCAGGTCGATCAGCCCGGTGATGCGGGCATGCACCTCGGGCCCGCCCAGCTCTTCGAGCGTGACCGACTCGCCGGTGGCGATCTCGACGATCCCGGGCGACACCACGCTCATGGTGGTCCCCTCCACCTGGACGGCCAGGTCGCTGGCCGCCGCGATCAGGCTGGACGAGCCCAGCGACGTTCCCGTGATGACGGTGGCCACCGGGATGTCCCGCTTTCGCTTGAGCCAGGCGATGGCCTCGTGGCCGACCTCGCAGATGGCCTCGCTTCCTATGTACTCGGGGAGCCGACCGCCGCGGTTCTCTCCGAAGTACACGAGCGGATGGCCGGCTCGCACTGCCTGGAGGTAGATCCGGTCCATCCGGCGAAGGTTGACCACCGCCGAGGAGGCGCCCTTCACGGTGACGTCGTCAGCCTCCACAGCCACCGGGCGGCCGTCTACGAGCCCGAATCCGCAGATGCGGCCGTCACCGGGTGTGCCCTCCCGATCGTCGGGGTTCCACGACACCGCGAACGTTCCGATCTCCCGGAACGAGCCCTCGTCCAGCAGGAGGTCGATCCGCTCGCGGGCGTTCAGGACGCCCCTGTCACGCAGGGACTGGACCCGGTGGGTTCCTCCCATCTCGTCCCGTACCCGCCGGCGCCGCTTCTCGAGATCCTCGATCAGTTCGTCCATGGAGCGTTGCTCGTCCATGTCGGTCCTCCTGTTGTAAGGGTCCCGGTTCGTCCCGCATCTGATTTTGCCCGCTGGAGACGCGCCCACAAGACTCGCGGCGTCCGGCGGCGAGTATCTGCGATGCGCAGAGGGAGTAGACGATGACAGGAATATGCGAGGGCCGGGTCGTGGTCGTCACGGGCGCCGGTCGGGGCATCGGGCGGGAGCACGCGCTGGAGTTCGCCCGGCAGGGAGCCCGCGTGGTCGTCAACGACCTGGGGGGTCAGCTCGACGGCAGCGGATCCTCGGCCGCCCCCGCGGAGGCGGTGGCGGCCGAGATCCGGGACTCCGGCGGCGAGGCGGTCAGCAACTTCGACAACGTCGCCGACGCCGACGGTGCCCGCGGCCTCATCGACACCGCCCTCGCGACGTTCGGCCGGCTCGACGTGCTGGTCAACAACGCCGGGATCATCCGCGACCGCATGCTGGTGAACCTCGGCACCGACGAGTGGGACGCCGTGATCGCGGTGCACCTCAGGGGGACCTACCTCCCGAGCCGTAGCGCGGCGGGCTACTGGCGGGAGCAGGCCAAGGGGGGCGAGCCGGTGGACGCCCGCATCATCAACACCACGTCGACATCGGGGATCTTCGGCAATGTCGGGCAGACCAACTACGGCGCGGCCAAGGCCGGCATCGCCGCCTTCACGGTGATCGCCTCCCAGGAGTTGGGCCGGTACGGGGTCACCGTCAACGCCATCTCGCCCGACGCCCGGACCCGCCTCACCGAGAACGTCGCCGGGCTCCAGGACCTGTTCGCCTCGAAGCCCGGCGAGTTCGACACCTTCAACGCCGGCAACATCTCGCCGCTGGTCGTCTGGCTCGGCAGCGGAGAATCCAGCGGCATCACCGGCAGGGTCTTCCTCGTCCACGGCGGCACCGTCAGCGTGGCCGAGGGATGGCGCCGGGGCCCGACCGAGGTCAAGGACGGCCGCTGGGACCCGGCCGAGCTGGGTTCGGTGGTCCCCGGCCTGGTGGAGGCGGCCGCCCCCAAGTCGACGATGCTCGACTAGCCGTCTAGTCGACGGCCTACCGACATCCGGCACGCTCGGGCGAAGCGACGAACATTCTCACGTCCACGCACCACGCGCCCCGACCGTCGGCCAGCACCGTAATCGGGTTGAAGTCGGCCTCGGCGAGCACCGAGCGAAGGTCCCATGCCAGGGTGCCGATGGCCAGCAGGTTCCGCTGCAGCGCCTGGCGGTCGGCCGACGGCATCGTCTCGAGGACCTTCCCGGCGGGGCTCGAGTCCACCAGCACGGCGATCTGCTCTTCGTCGAGAGGAAGCAGGGCCCGGCTGACTTGCTGGAGGGCTTCGACGGCCACCCCGCCGATGCCGACCGCCAGGACCGGCCCGAACTGGGGGTCGACCTTCACGCCCGAGATCACCTCCAGTCCGTCGCCGACCATGGACTGTAGGTGCACCACCAGGGCGTGAGCGTCCGAACACACCGAAGCGTGGGCTCCCAGCATCTGCTCGATGGCCTCGGTGAGCTCTCGCGGCGACCGCAGATCGAGCGCCAGCAGGCCGGCCCGGCTCTTGTGGACGTGGACCGGGCAATGCAGCTTGGCCACCAGCGGATAGCCGATCCCGTCGGCGGCGGCCAGGGCCCCGGCCAGGCCATCACCGCCCTCGGGCAGGTTCGCGGTGGCCCCTGGGACCTCGTCGATTCCGTAGCGGCGCAGCAGGTCCGACACCGTGTCGGACTTGAGCAGGCGGACGCCACCATCTCCCGCGCCCCACGTTTGTTGCGTGAGTGCGTGCAGGTCGAGCGCGGTTGCGTCCGGGCTTGATCGCTCCGGCGGTCGGACACTTCGGGCGAGGCGCACCCGGCGGGCATTCTCGAAATCCACAAGATGGCGGATGGCCCGCACGCTCTCGTCGGCGCCTTCCAGCACGGGTACTCGCCATGTCCGGCCCAGGCTCGAAGCGCGGCCCGCCCTGGTGTCGATGAAGACCACAGCCGTTCCAGACTCCGCCGCGCTCTCGGCTGCCCTGAGCGCCTGGGCCACATAGTCCGCCGATCCGACGAAGCGGCTGCAGTCCACCGGGATGTCACCGCACACCCCGATGAGGCCGATGCTGTCGTCGGCGACGAGGATCTCGAGCACCCGCCGGGTCTTGGCCAGCATCACGCCGGCCGGTCCGAGGCCCACATCGATCGGGTTCGCTCCCGTGTAGTCCGTGTCGAGGACGACGGCCAGCTCCCGGCAGGTCTCGTCGCCGATGCCGGCCAGTTCCAGCCCGGCCTCCTCGCACAGGTCGGCGAAGTGAGCGGTCTTGCCTCCTGAGGTTCCGACCAGCGCCACGTCGAGGCCATCGACCTCGACCCCTGACACGAACAGCGAGAGCGTCTCGACGAGTTCGTCGATTTCTCTCACACCTATCACGCCGTGGCGAGCCAGGAACGCCTGGAGCACGTCGGCGTCGGAGACCAGCGCGCCGGTGTGGCCGAAGATTGCGGCTGAGCCCCGCTCCGACTTGCCGATCTGAAGGCCCACCACCGGCTTGCCGAGTTGCTGCGCCTTCGCGAGTGCGCCACTCATCGCATCGACGTCCGTCACCGCCTCGACGATCACCCCGATCACCGCCACGGCCGGATCGTCGGCGAGATGGTCGACGAAATGGGCGGTGTTCAGGACCGCCTCGTTGCCGGTGTCGACGAAGAGCTGGGGCCCGGTGGGCTTGCCCAGGGTGCGAACCGCGTCGATCATCCCCCCGCTCTGGCCCACGAGGGCCGCGCCGCTCAGTCCAGGAGGTATGTAGTCGGCTCCAATCCACAGACCCATCGGCACCGCGGCATTGACCACGCCCATCGTGTTGGGCCCGAGCACGGCGATTCCCCACTCGCGGGCCGCCGCAGCCACATCGGCCTCGAGCTGCCGGCCGGCGGAGCTGGACTCGCCGAAGCCTCCGGCGAACACCACGGCGGAGCCCACTCCGGCCCGCCCGCACTCGGTCAGCACGCCCGGCGTCCGCCGCGGGCCGACGGTCACGAACACGCAGTCGACGGGCCCGGCCTCCTCGACCGACGCCACGCACTTCACGCCGAACACGTCGGAGTACTTCGGGTTGACCCCGATGATCTCACCGCCGTAGCCCGAGTTGCGCAGAGACTTCAGAACCGATCCCCCCGGGCCGTGCTCGGACGCCCCGATCACCCCCACCCGGGCAGGGCTCAGCAGCCGGTTGAGATCCACGGGAGCAGTCTCGCCCGCGGCCATGCTCGCGGCGCGGTCATTCGTGGCGGACCCTGGCGAACAGCGCGGCCATCCCGGCCAGGATCAGCGAGTTGATGATCAGGAAGCTGGCCACCACCGCCAGCAGCGGGTCCACGTCCAAGTCCAGCGAGTTGAACATCTTGACCGGCAGGGTGACCTCCTGGATCCTCGTGATGAACAGGGCGATGATCAGCTCGTCGAACACGATGATGAACGCGACGATGGCGCCGGCCGCGATCCCGCTCCACGTGAGCGGCAGGGTCACCTTGAAGAACGACTGCCACCAGTTGGCGCCGAGCGACATGGCGGTCAGTTCCAGCGACTCGTCGAAGGAGCGGAACCTCGCTGCGGTGATGAGCACGATGAACGGCAGCCCGACGACGATGTAGGCCAGCACCAGCCCCAACTCCGAGTCGTAGATGCCCATCCGGCGGTACAGGAACAGCAGGGCGAGGCCGTATATCAGCGTCGGGAACACCAGCGGGAGGATCACGAAGGAGTTCAGGAGCTTGCGGCCGAAGAACTTGCCCCTGACCAGGCCGAGCGCCATCCCGGTGCCCAGCGGCGTGGCGATGAGGATCGCGAAGAACGACACCTTGGCGCTCGTCCACAGCGCGTTCAGCCACTCCGTTGCGCCGAAGAAGTCGCGGAAGCGCCGGAGGCTGTACGTCTCGGGCGGGAAGTCGATCCCCCTGGCGTCACTGAAGGACAGGGGCAGCACCACGAACACGGGCGACGCGATGAAGAGAAGTATCAGGACGGCGAGGATGCCGAGGAATGTCTTCTGACCCATGGCGGCTACCTCTGCTCTCCCACTGCGCCCGTGCCCAGCATCCGGTCGACGCCCACGAACCGGTTGAACACCACGAACAGGGCCAGAGTGACCACGATCAGCGGCAATACCAGGACGATGGCCGTGCCGAACTGACCGAACTCCGTGGCGTTGATCCAGACGATCTGGGCGATCATGATGTCGCCGGGCCCGCCGATGAGCGCCGGGGTCACGTACGCGCCCAACGAGATGATGAACACGATGATCCCCCCGGCGTAGACACCCGGGAGGCTGAGCGGCAGGGTCACCTTGCGGAACACGCTCCAGCCGCCCGCTCCGAGGCTGCGGGCTGCGGTGAACAGGTTGTCGTCGATGGCCTCCAGCGACGTGTAGACGGTCAGCACCACGTAGGGGAGCAGCACTTGGACCATGCCCAGGTAGACCGCGTCGGTGGTGAACATGATTCGCAGGGGCTCTTCGATGAGCCCCGCCTCGATGAGGGTCTCGTTCACGAAACCCTTGCGTCCCAGGGTCACGATCAGGCCGTAGGTGCGGATGATGATGCTGACCCAGTAGGGGATCAGCACCAGCGACATGAGGATGATCCGGACCCTGGGGCCGACGCTCACCAGAAAATAGGCGACGATGTAGCCCGCTATCAGGCACAGGACGGTGACGATGGCAGCCGTCTCGAACGTGTTGCGGAAGGCCCTCAGGTTCACGGTCCGCTCGGAGCCGGAGAAGGAGAGCGTGTCCTGGAACTCCTGGTTGGCGGCCAGGTCCCAGATCATCCACAGGATCGGGATCACGAACCACACGATGAGCCACAGCGCTCCGGTCCAGGCCAGGACGGCGTATCGCGATGTCAGCGAGCGCAGCGCGGGGTTGCGCTTGAGGGTCGGCGAGGCGGCGGTGCTAGCGGCCACTCTGGCTCAACTCGACAGCAGCCGGCTGAACTCGACCGGCCACCGGGCGATCACCCGGTCGCCGGCGGCGAACTCCTCGCGCCCCTCCTCGATGGCGGAGATGGCATGGAGCGAGTCGCCCTGGTCGGTGGTGATGAGGTAGCGGATCTCGGTCCCGGAGAAGTAGGCGGCCTCCACGGTGGCCCTCAGGAGGTTGTTCGCCCCGTCGCCGTCCACCTCGCCGGACTGCTCCGCGATGAGTTCGATCCTCTGGGGGCGGACCATGCAGTAGGCGTGCTCACCGTCGGCAGCCCGTGAGCCGGTGCCGCCCGGGGCGACCAGACAGACGCGGGGTTCACCGGCGGTCGTGAGCTCGGTGACATCGGAGGACTGTTGCACCACTCGCGTCGAGATGAGGTTGGCGTCGCCCAGGAACGAGGCCACGAAGGTGTTGGCCGGCTGCTCGTACACCTCGCGGGGCGTTCCCACCTGTTCGATGCGGCCGTCGTGCATCACCGCGATCCGATCCGACAGGGTCATGGCCTCGTCCTGGTCGTGGGTCACGTAGATGACGGTCACTCCCAGACTGCGGTGCAGCAGCCGGAGCTGCTCCTGCATCTCCACCCGCAGCTTGACGTCCAGCGCGCCGAGGGGCTCGTCCATCAGGATGAGGGGCGGCTTGGCCGCTATGGCTCGGGCGGTCGCGATCCGCTGCTGCTGGCCGCCGCTGACCTGGCTGGGGTAGCGGTTCCCGAACCCGGACAGCTGGACCAGCTCCAGCACCTCTTCCACACGCTTTGCGATCTCGGCCTTTCCCATCCTGCGAATGCCCAGCGGGAAGGCGATGTTCTTGAACACGGTCATGTGGGGGAACAGGGCGTAGTTCTGGAACACCATCCCGATGTTCCGCTTGTGGATGGGCACCGAGGTGATGGGCTCGCCCCCGACGAGGATCTCACCCTCGTCGGGCTGCAGCGCGCCCAGCACCAGGTTCAGCAGCGTCGACTTGCCCGACCCGCTGGGGCCCAGCAGGGTGAAGAACTCGCCCGCCTGGATCTCGAGCGACATGGTGTCGACCGCCACCACCTCGTCGCCGAAGCGCTTGGTGACGCCACGGAATGCGACGTTCTCGCCTCGGCCGGCCGCGGCCTCCGGGTCTGGCGCGAGGGGGCGTGCGGTCATACCGCACGCCCCCTATCAGGTATTGCGATCAGCTCGATGTTGCCCTACGACTTACTGAGCAGTGCGCCACTCGTCCCAGCGAGCCTGGAAGTCGGGGTTGTTCGCATAGAAGTCGGGGTCGATGACGATCGTCGTGTCGGCGAAGCGAGGATCGGTTCCCAGCCAGCCGGCCGCACTCAGGGCAGGGTCGACCAACGGCACCGACAGCACGTTGGACGGCGCGTAGATGGCGTGGTTGGTGTACTCGGCCTGCCCATGCGAGCCGCCGCAGTAGCCGATCGCGGCCGATGCGTAGGTGGGGGACTCCACTCCGACCGGGACCACCATCGGGGTTCCGACCGTCTCGATGAGGTGGGTCTGGGGCATGATCTTGTAGGGCGCCCCGTCCTTGACGGCGTCCCACGCTCGCCCGGTCCACGCGTGGATCATGTCCACCTCTTCGGCCAGCATGAGCTGGGTGATGGAGGCGCCGCTCGTGAAGTAGACCGCGATGTCGGGCGCGAGCTCGTCCATCTTGGCCAGGGCCTCTTCCACGTCGAAGGGGTACAGCGCGGTCGGATCGTTGCCGAGCACGACCATGGCCGCTTCAGCCAGGCCCCGGAACGGGGTTCCCCAACCGTTGCCGTCCACCCCTCTCGGACCCGGGTACGTCTCGGTGTCCCAGAAGTCGGCCCAGGTCTCGGGTCCGCCGTCGGGCCACTTGTTGGTGTTGTAGAACACCGCCGAGCCGAACGTGGTGTGGGCGATGGCGTAGTCCGTCGGGTGCTGTGACGGCGTGAGGTCGTCGCGGTTGATCACGCTCCAGTCGAGAGGTTGGATGAGCTCCTCGTCGATGGCGTTCTGGAGCTCGTACTCGTTGATCTTGATGGTGTCGAAGGTCGGGTCCCCGGGCGCCTCGACATCGGCCTTGAGGAATCCCAGCCCGACTCTGCCCTCGATGTAGACGATCTCGGTGCCGGTGTCCCGTGCGAACGGCCTCAGGCAGCTCACCAGGTGGGCGTCCTTGGACAGGCCGCCACCCGCGACCCATCGGACCCTGGGCGTCTCACCCGAGGCCGCCAGACGCTCGTTCAGAACCTCCAGCCAGGGTCGCTCCGGCTCCTTGGCGAGCTCTGCTGCCAGCTGCTCCGCCGCTTCGTCGGCGTCGGCCTGGGCCGCGGCCGCTTCAGCCTGGGCTGCGTCTCGCTCTGCCTCCAGCTCGGCGACGAGTGCGGGGTCGATGGCTCCCTCGGCCTCGGCCATGGCAGCCGCGAGTGCGGCCTCGGCCTCTGCTGCCCTAGCCGCTGCCGCCTCGGCCTCTGCGGCGGCGGCATCCGCTTCGGCCATGGCCGCATCGGCTTCAGCTTGGGCGGCGGCAGCCTCCGCGGCGGCCGCATCGACCTCGGCCTGGGCGGCGGCAGCATCGGCGGCGGCGGTGTCCGGCGCGGCCTCCTCGTCGTCTCCGCAGGCGGCGGCTATCAGCGCGAACACCGTGAGTAGCGCGACTGATACGAGTCCTTTCTTGAACCGGCTCATGGTTCCTCCCTTGGCCCTCCTTATCCCCCGGACAGGGCCGCCCGGAGAATAACTCAGACATTTGGGACCGGCAAAGCGGCCGGAGGTCATGCCGGGCATTTGATGACGGCGACGAGGTCGCCTTCAGCCACGGTGGCGCCAGCTCGGAGCGCGACCTCCGCGACGATGCCGTCGACGGGGGCGAGGACCGGTATCTCCATCTTCATCGACTCGAGGATCACCAGCTCGTCGCCCTCGGTGACTCGCTGGCCGGTCTCCACCTGCACCAGGATCACGTTGGCCGTTATCTCGGCTCGCACCTCGTGCAATGCTCGCTCCGATCAGTTCGGGAGTCTTGGGAAGAGCCGCGGCTAGGTGCCGGGGAAATGGGGAGTGCGGCGCGCTCCATAGGCGGCGACGCCCTCGGTGAAATCGTCGGTGACCTCCAGGAGGTATTGCTCCTGGGCCTCCCGGCCGGCCGCGGCCCTCACCAGAGCGTGAAGGTCGCCGCGCATCGTCTCCCGTATGGCCCGTACGGCCAGCGGTCCGGCCGCGGCGATGGTCGCGGCCTTGCGATGGGCGGCTTCCTCGAGCTGGTGGAGGGGCACCAGCTCGTCGCACAGCCCCATCCTGAACGCCTCCTCGCCCTTGAAGCGCTTGCCGGTGTAGAGCACCTCCAGCGCGACCTGATGACCCACGGCGCGGGGGAGTGTGACCGTCAGCCCCATGCCGTGGTGGAAGCCCAGCAGCGAGAAGTTGGCGCAGAAGCGGGCCTCGGGGGCGGCCACCCGGAAGTCGCACACCATGGCCAGCCCGATGCCTCCGCCCACTGCGGCTCCCTGCACCCTGGCAACCACCGGGGTCTTGCAGGCGAACAGGGCGATGGCGTCCCGGTACAGCGGCGGCACCAGCTCCTCCTCGTCGCTGTAGAAGTCGCCGCCTGCACAGAAGTGCTTGCCCTCCGACCCCAGCACGATGGCCCGGGCGCCGGGGTGGTCGTCGATGTCCTCGAACGCGGCCCTGATGGACGCCACCAGCTTGTAGTCGAAGAAGTTGTTGGGCGGACGGTGGATGGTGACGGTGGCGACGTAGTCGTCGTCGATGTAGACGGTGACGTCCTCGTAGGGTCCCAGAGCGGTCATGGGCGCATCCTAGGAGCGGCGACCCGACCCGGGCCAAGCCCTCATCCGATCTCGGCGACTCCATACGCGCTCGGGCCTGTGGGGCTCGGCGGGCGGCTAGGCGAGCAGGGCTTCTACCGATGCGGCCCAGGCGACGTGGCCGCCGACCGTGGCGGGGTCGAATCCGGGCACCGCCAGTGACGACACCCCTAGCTCGCGGGCGATGGCCGCGATCGGTGCGGGGTCGCCACTCTCGAAGACCAGATCTCCGAGCGCGGCGGGCGGGACCAGGTCCCCGGCGGCCGCGGTGTCGCCCCGTACGAGCTGCTCCCGGATGGCCTCGACGAGACTGTCTTCCAGTCCCCAGCCCTGGCGCACGTCCGCCGCGGTGTTGAGGGACGCGTAGACGGCGACGTGCATGATCGACGCGAGCGGGGCGTCGTCGTGGCGGACGAGCGGGGCCCAGATCAGCTCCGGCGGCTGGGACCGGTGGGCGGCGCCGTCGCCGATGATCGACACCGAGCGCCGGAGGTCCGACGCCGGGATCGCCCACAGCAGGACCCGGTCGGCCAGCGCCCCGGCCGCACGCATCATCTGGTCGCCCCGTCCCGCCATCAGGATCGGGACGTCATCGAGGTCGACGTCGAGACCGCGGCCCGACGCCGCGTCGAGCGTCCCGTCGCCGGCGACCCCGCGCAGGAAGGCGACGAACTCGGTGACCATCGCCGGCGCGTCACGCCGGGATATCCCGGCCGCGGCGGTGACCTCGGATCCGCCGGCCGCGATCCCGCAGAACACCCGACCGGGCGCCATCTCCTGCAGCGTGGCCAGCGCAGAGGCCGTGTGGAACCGGTGGCGCATGTACGGATTCGTCATGGCCGGCCCCAGCTCGATCCGCTCCGTGGCCACCGCGACCCGGCCGAGCAGCATCCACACGTCGCGCCACCAGAAGGCATCAGCGACACCGATCCACTGCGCCCCTGCCTCCTCGGCCGCCTGCGCGAGGGCCACCGCTTGGCTGGCGTCCGGGTTGGCCACATGGTTGATCACCCCGACCATCAGCGGCCCTCCAGAGGCAGCACGAACAGGCGGAAGCCCGGTCGGATCGCAGCGGTGTCACTCCCGCTCTTGTTCGCTGCGCTCACGGGCCGCTCGGGCCACGGCCTCGCTCGGCGCTTCGTGAGCATTCCCATGGTTCACCTCCTCATCCGCTCGGCCTCCGAGCTCGGCGGTCATGGCTGCGAAGGCCTCGGCCGCATGGTCCACACCCTCGCGCAGGTCATCCTGGAGCAGGGCCAGCCCGATGCTCGTGGGCCGATGCTCGCGCACGAGTCCCGCCAGTCGGCTGCCCACCGCCGAGGGCTCGCCCGCCAGCATCACCCGCTCGAACACCGCGTCGTCGACCAGCTTTCGCGCCGGTGCCGGATCGCCCTCCCGGATCGCCTGGGCCGCGGCCTGCACGGCGGCCAGGTCGAGACCGAGCTCGTCGCGCACCTCCGGTGGCGTGTCGAGCAGCCCCCAGATCATCTCGGGCCGGTGCCGCTCCACCGCCTCCTCGGTGAACGCCACGCTCGGATAGAGCGCGATGTCGATCGGGCGCACCGAGCGGGCCCAGCCGACCACGGCCGGATAGCGGAACGGGGGCATGCCGGACACGAAGGCGCCGTCGGCCCGCTGCGACGCCAGCCGGTTCAGGCGGGGGCCGCGGGCTCCTATGAACACGGGGAGCGGCGCACCGGCGGCCGCCTCGGTGACGGCCACGTCGGGGGGCGAAAACCCGGCCGCAGGCTCTCCGGCCGCGACCGCGCCGGCGATGTCGAGGAACTCGCGCATGCGTTGCAGCGGACGGGAGGCTTCCAGGCCGAACGGTGACAGCGACAGCTGGCCGCCCGGCCCCACCCCCAGCACCGCCCGGCCGCCGCTGAGCTCGTGGATGGTGAGCATGCTGGCGGCCGTCACGCCGGGGTGACGCACATAGGGGTTGGTGATGCCGGTAGCCAGCCTGATCCGGTCGGTGACCACCGCGGCTGCGGCCAGCACCGCGAACGGGTCGCGGGCCGGTCCCTCGTCGCCCACCCACAGCTCGTCGAGGCCGAGATCCTCGACATGGCGGGCCACGTCGACCAGCTCCGGCGCCGGTGCCTCCGGGAACACCCACACGCCGACCGCGGGAGCGGTGTCGCCGCTCACGGCACCGGCCTACCATCGCGCTCATGGCCTGGATCGACACCGTCTCGTGGTCCGACGCCGAGGGCCCGCTGCGGGATGCCTACGACTGGCAGGCGGCGGCGCTGGGGGAGCCGGCCGAGTTCACGATGCTCGGAAGCCTGTACCCCGCCATCGTCGAGGAGCGGCTCCGGCTCTACCGCACCGTCGAGCACTGCCCGTCGCAGCTCACTCCGATCGAGCGCCAATCGGCCGCCCTCGTGACGTCCCGGCTGAACGGCACCGATCACTGCGCATCGGGGCTGCGACTCAAGCTCGAGTCGCTCGGCCTCGCCACCGCGGTGCTCGACGCCATCGACAGCGACCCGGCCAATGTGGACTCCGGCGACGGTCGCTTCGACGCGATCTGCGCCTATGCCGCCAAGCTGACGCGGTCGCCCGACGCGGTTGTCCAGGACGACCTTGAGCCGCTTCGCGAGCACGGGCTGAACGACCTCGACATCCTCGATCTCAACAACATGGTCGCCTACTACGCCTACATCAACCGGGTGGTGATGGGACTCGGGCTCCGCAGCGTGATGACCACCACCCGGCAGGCGACGAGCGCGGTTCCCGCCGAGCGCTGACACCGGGCCGCTCACAGCCTCGGCATCACTTCGGCGGCGAGTGGTGGGCATCGCCGCTCACAGCCTCGGCATCACTTCGGAGGCGAGGATCTCCACGGTCCGCAGCGAGGCGGCGTCGTCCTGTCCGGGGATGATCGAGAGATCTCGCACTCCCAGTTCGGCGTAGCGGCCGATGGTGTCGACCATCTCGTCCACCGAACCGGTGGTCGCGTGCCACTCGACGACGTCGCCGGCCACATCGTGGGTGCCGTATTCGAGCCGGGTCCTGTGGGCCAGGAACTCCCCGCCCGAGTCGAAGAACCGCTCGGCGACCGGCGCGAGCTCGTCGGGTGTGGCCCGTGAGGACAGGAAGGGCAGGCCCAGCGTCACCGCTCGGGTCATGGTCTTGGCCGCCCCGGCCAGCCACACCGGCGGCGGGCCGGCGCCCGAGGGTCCGGGGGACAGGTTCTCGTCGACGAGAAGGCGGCGGAGGTCCGCGAGGCGGTCGTCGAACACGGCCGCGCGATCTCCGAAGGCGATGCCGCCCGCTTCGAGGTCGTGGGCCCAGAACCCGGGCGTGACGACGAGCACGAGCCCGCCGCCGGCCATCCGGTGGAGTGTGTTGGCCTGTTTGGCGAGCCAGGCGGGATCACGCAGTGGGAGGATGGCGGCCGCGATGCCGGTGCGGGCCGTGGGAAATCGCCCGGCCAGCCAAGCCAGTTCGGTCAAGCTCTCCATCGCGCCGGCCCAGCCCACGAAGTCAGGGTTGGCGAGATAGCCGTCCCCGAGCCACAGCGTGTCGAGACCGCCCTCCACCGCGATCCGGCTCAGCTCGAGCGTGGTCTGCCGGGTCGTGGCGAACGGCGAGATCCCGACCCGCATCTCGTCGATGCTACGGGGATCGTCCGAGGGTGGTGGTGCCAAGAGGCCCCGCTGTTAGGCGAGCGAACCCGGTCCATTGGGCGGGGCCGTGGCCCGAGCGGCCCGTGAGCGCAGCGAACAAGAGCGGGAGACACCCCGCCCCGACACGATCGGCTTGCGTTTGCCCCCGCGCACGTTCTATAGCTGCGATGATCGGTCGCCCACCTGCAGATGGCGGTAGGTGGCCGTCTCGATGTCGAGGTAGAGCTGCAGCGAGCGGGCGTCGCCGAACGGGAGTTGCTGGCTCATGTAGGTGCCCGCCACCTGGTTGTCCATGTCGATCCAGAAGAAGGAGTTGGCTATGCCGGCCCACATGAGTCCGCCGGCGGGGCGACCGGTGGGCAGCGGCTCCTCGTTTATCTGGAAGGTCAGGCCCCAGGACTTCTGGATGCCGGGGAAGAACTCGGCGTCGTTGGTGAGCTCGGGCATAGCTGAGCGCAGGGCGCCCACCCGCAGGTCTCCGATGTTGTTGGCCGTCATCCGGTCGACGGTGTCGGGGCGCAGCACCTCCACGCCGTTGCGGCTGCCCCGGCCGAGGATCATCTGCAGGAACCGGCAGTAGTCCCGGGCCGTGCTGTAGAGCCCGCCACCGCCGGAAGGGAATCTCGGTTCGGGGGAGCGGGGGAGGTCTCTGGCCGCGAGCGAGCCGTCGGGCAGCCGCACATGCACCGCCGACAGGCGGGCCTGCATCTCGTCGCTGAGGCTGAAGGCGGTCGAGTCCATGCCCAGCGGACCGAGGATGTGCTCGTCGAAGTAGTCGTCGAGCCGCCGGCCCGAGACCTCCTCCACGATGCGGCCCACGAAGTCGATGTTGATGCCGTACATCCAGCGCTCGCCGGGGTCGGACAGCGCCGGCACGGTGGTGGTCGCCACCAGCTCGCCGCTGGTGAGCGAGTCGGTTCCGGTGGCTTGGTGATAGCGGAGCAGGGTCTCGTTCCAGTACGGGTAGCCGAACCCGGCCGTGTGGGTCAGCAGATGGCGCAGCGAGATCTGGCCCCTAGCCGGTCGCACCACCGGCTGCCCGTCGCCGTCGAAACCCTCGAGCACTCCCGCTCCGGCGAGGCTGGGCAGAACGCGGCACGCGGGCTCGTCGAGGTGGAGCTCGCCCCGCTCCACGAGCTGCATGGCCGCCGCGCCGGTGACGGCCTTGGTCATCGAGGCGATCCAGCAGACCGTGTCGAGCGTCATCGGCTCGGCGCCTGGCGCGGCGGCCGCGGAGCGGCTCCCCGCGGCCGCCGCGGCGAGCAGCCCGTCGCCGGTGACGACCTGGGCCGCCGCACCGACGACGTCGCCGGCGCCTACCCCCCGGTCGAGAATGTCCTGCACCTCGGTCTGAAGCGTCATCGAATGCTCCGCAACCACACGCGCAGGCTACGGTCGCCATCGTCAGCCCACCTGACCCTGACTCGATCCGGGGAACTCTCTGCTGCGCTGAGGCACCAAACACTGCTATGCTAATGTGCCAAACACTGCTATGTTGAGGTATCGAATGCTGCTATGCTAAGGCCTGTGGAGTACATTCCCCGCCTTGTCGACGCCCAGCTTTCGCAGGCTCGTCGAACCCATCCTGTCGTGCTGGTCACAGGCGCCAGGGGCGTCGGCAAGACCACCTCGGCCCTGCAGGTGGCCAGGTCGAGCGCATTTCTGGACGACTCGGCCACCCGCACCGTCTTCCAGGACGATCCCGAGGCCGCCCTTGCTCAGTATCGGGAGCCGCTCCTGGTGGACGAGTGGCAGCTGGCCCCCGAGGTCGTACGAGCAATCAAGCGCAGCGTCGACCGAGACCGGCGGCCGGGGCGGTTCATCCTCACCGGTTCACCCGACCCGCGGAGCCGGTCGGAGTTCCAGGCGCTGACCGGCCGGGCAGCGGTTGTGCGGCTCAACCCGATGACGGTGCGGGAGTGGAGCTTGCGGGTCGCGAATCTGCGCCGTGCCCCGACGGTCTCCGGGCTGCTGTCGGGAACTCCGCCCGAGGTCTCGCCGGAGCACGCTCCCGACATCTTCGAGTACCTCGACATGGCCGCGGTCGGCGGCTTCCCGGAGTGCTCGCCGGAGGGTTCCGCGGCCGGCTCGCAGACATGGTCCCGCGACTATCTGAGCGTGCTGCTGCGGCGGGACCTACCCCTGTTCGGAACGCGGCGCTCGGCCTCCCACTTCCGCAGGTACCTCGTCGCGGCCGCCCTTCACACCGCACGGTCGCCGGAGGACGGAAGCCTGCGCAACGCCGCCGGAGTCAACCCCGGAACCCACCGGGACTACCGCCACATCCTGCTCGACATGGACATGACCGTCGAAGTGCCCGCGTTCATCAGCGAGGACATCCCGAATCTCGCCAAGTCCCCCAAGATGCTGTTCAGCGACTCCGGGCTGCTGATCGCGGCGATGAACGTGCCGCTGGCCCGCCTGAAGCTGAACGGCGACCTCTACGGCCGGGTCATCGAGACGTTCGCGCTGAACCAGCTCCGCGCTGAGCTCGAAGCGCTGGGCATGCGGGATGCGCTGAGCCATCTCCGTACGCACAAGGGCGCTCATGAAATCGACGCCGTGATCGAGACCACCGACGGCGGGATCGTCGCCATCGAAGTCAAGTCGGCCAACCGTCACCGGCCCGGCGACATCAAGCACATCGAGTGGCTGTCCGGCAAGGTGGGTGACAGATTCAAGCTGGGGCTGGTACTCACCACCGGCACCCACATCAGCAACATCCGCAGCGACACGAGCGACAGGATCTGGGCCGCACCGATCAGCGTGCTCTGGCACTAGTGTCCCGAGTCGTAGGCGCTGGGATGCGGACTACTTGATCGACTAAGGCCAGTCCCGTCCAGATGCAAGAGCGCGATCGAGCCGGTATCACGCTCGGAGGGAATCCGCTTCGACGATCGCAGTGACGGTCTTTCGACCCAGTCCGGACGCCTCGGCGATCTGTCGCAGCGAAGCACCGGCACGATGGGCGGCGCGGATCATGTCGTCGCGGATTGCGATCTCCCTGTCGGCCCGCTCGGCACTCAGGCCGACCACGGCGAGTGCGGTGCTGACCTCGTAGTCGAGCCCGGACCGGTACTTGTCCATTCTCGCGATCGCGGCGGACACTTCAGCTTCGGTGTAGCTCATTGCTCCTCCCGCAGACCGGCGGCAAGTTTGTCGCGGATGCCTAGGAGCGTTGCGACTCGCGGCGACAAATCGCCTGCCGCCTCTGCGACATTGAGATGGGCGACGACCATCCCCAGCAGCTCCAGTGCTTCGATCCGCTCCAACTCAACGCTGACCATTGGCCCATACAGTACCAGTGGTGGTCCATATTGGACCACCAGCCGCTCCGACTGCTCACGTCAGCGGTCCAGGGCGCCTTCGTGTTGCAGCAGGAGCATCTTGGTGTCCAGCCCGCCGCCGAACCCGACGAGCGAGCCGTTGGTGCCGATCACCCGGTGGCACGGGAGCACGATCGGTACGGGGTTGCGGCCGTTGGCCTGCCCTATAGCGCGAACCGCCTTGGGTCGACCGATCAGCGCGGCCTGCTCGCTGTAGCTGCGGGTGCTCCCGTAGGGAATGTCGCCGAGCGCCCGCCAGGCGGCCACCTGGAAGTCGGTGCCGCGCAGATCGAGCGGCAGGTCGAAGCTGGTGCGGTCGCCGCCGAAGTACTCGGCGATCTGCTCGGCCGCTCGGGCGAGGACCGGGTGGTCTGAGCCCTTGAGCATGTCGGTGGGTAGCTCGACCGAGGTCTGCTCGCCCCTCCAGCTCACGGCCCGCAGCCCCTGGTCGGTGGCCACGAGCCCGAGCGGCCCAATCGGGCTGTCGATGGTGATGTGCCAGTGCCTGTCGTTGTTGTCGCGGCTCATGGATCGCCTCTCTTTCGGGTCAACACGTTGATCTGTGGCTGGTTCAACCCGCGCTCAATCGGGCGGGCGGGTGGACGAAAGTCACGGCGAGCCTGCAGCCGCGTGCCAGAGGTGCTGCGCGGCCCAGGATCGATACGGCCGCCAAGACTCGGCGCGTGCCTGCAGTTCACGGGAACTGCACGGCTGGCCTGTGAGGTGCTCGAAGGCGCGTCGCAGCCCCAGATCGGAGGCCGGGAAGGCGTCGTCGTGGCCGAAGACCCTCATGGCGATGAGGTGAGCGCTCCACGGACCGATTCCTTCGAGTTCACACAGCTGCGCCACGGTGTCGTCGAGGCTGTGAGCGGCCTCCAAGTCGAGATCGCCGCCGGATACCGCCCGTGCTACGCCGATGATCGTGTCGATCCTGCGTTGCGTGAACCCCAGCCCGTGCAGCCTCAGGGCTCCGGCGTCAGCAAGCGCAGCCGCGCTGGGGAACAGATGCGTGGGACAGGTGCTCGATGGCCGGTTCGGGGGTCGCGAGGCCCGATGGCGCACCGTCTCGGAGGAGGTGTCGTCGGCGACGTCGATGGGAACGCCAAGACGCTGAGCGATGCGGCCGCACAGCGTCGATGCTGCGGCCACCGAGACCTGCTGACCGGCCACGATCCTGATGACTGTCTCGAACCGGTCCCACGCTCCCGGCACACGCAACCCGGGTGCGGCCCGCATCAGCGGTCCGATGACGGGATCGTCGTTCAGCACGGCCGGGCGGTCGGGATCCGCGTCGGTGCCCAGCAGGGTGCGGGCGCGGTGCACGTCGTCGATGATCGAGTCGTAGGTCGGCAGGTGCAGCCGCAGCCGCAGATGCTCGCCGTCGGCCGCGTCGGCCACCTCGGCGATGCCGGCGTGGCCGCACACGTTGATCGAGCGCGCGTAGATGCCGTTGACGGACTCCACGCCAAGGATCGCACGTGGAGCCTGGTGAGCCAGGAACGTGCTGAAGTCGAAGGGCGCCATGTAGGGGATCGACAGCGCCAGGCCGCCACTGATGCCGGGCCGTTGGTCCCGCCGCCTCTTCGAGCGCAGTTGGCTGGGTGTGAACCCGAAGATGGAGGTCATGGCGCGGTGCAGTTGCCGCGGTCCCCCGAAGCCGGCCGCTCGCGCGATCGCGTCGAACGGCAGGTCCGCATCGTCGATCAACCGGCGGGCGAAGTGGGCACGCCGGGACCGGGCGATGGCGCTCGGCGTCGCGCCGATGTGCAGTTCGAAGAGGCGTCGCAGGTGCCGGGCGCTGTAGCCCACATGGGAGGCCAGTGCTTGCTCGTCGTGATCATCGAGAAAGCCGTCGGTGATTCGCAGCAGCGCGGCCGCCACGGGTTCGGGGACGTCGAGGCCCGTTAGCGATCCGGCCCTGCGTTCGGGCCGGCACCGCAGGCATGGCCGGTAGCCGGCAGCTTCAGCCGCGACCGAACTGGGATATCGAGCGGTGTTGTGTGCCAGCGGTGTCGCCGAGCACTCGGCCCGGCAGTAGATGCCGGTGGTGGCCACCGCCTCGACCTGCATAGGACCGAACTGCACGCTCGCAGTGTGCCCGCTCCGCGTCCGTCATGTCGGACAAGAAAGGACATCGACACCCGGTGCCGATGACATGTCCGGGAATGTCCGGCTCGCCGATCAGCGCCTCCGCTCGTCGAGGAGGTTCAGCAGCTTGGTGGTTGTGTTCCAGTTGCGGATGGTCATGTTCTGGTACTGCTTGGTGCCGGTGATCCGGCTCAGCCGGCTTTGCGACAGCCGCTCGCTGAGACGGGCGAAGTAGAGCACCCCGGTGCCGGGCCAGGCCTGGTCAACGCCTTCTCGCAGGTCGACGGCCTCCAGGGCCTGGCTGCTCGACAGCGGCGCCTTCAGGAAGATCACATCGGAGTGATACATGTCCGGCGCCGCGCCGAAGCAGTCTGGTGCCCGGTCGACCACGTTGCGGAGCTGCTGGTGCGAGCGCACCACCACGACGAGCGACAGCCCGAATCGGCTCTCGAGCATCGTCTCGATGCCGCGTTCCAGCGCGGTCCGCCGCCTGTCGGACTCGAACAGCACGTTGCCTGACTGGATGTAGGTGCTGACCGCGGCGTACTCAGCGTCCTCGAAGGCGGCGCGCAGATCGGCCATGCGCACGATGTTCTTGCCGCCCACATTGATCCCCCGCAACAGCGCCACATAGTCAGCCCTCGCCACCGCCGGGACCATAGCTCGCCGAACGCGCACCAGCGTGACGAGGGTGGTGGTCGTGAGGATGCTCAGCGGGCCGGCCTCAGCGAGATCCGCCTCTACACCCACGAGAAGATGGTCGAGAACATCCAGTACTACCCACGCAAGGGATTCCGCGAGACCCACCGTGCCACCGACGCCGGCCATCGGCGCGTCTACTTCTCACGTTGCCTCGATCCCTGACGGACGTTCGGTCCGCTGGGCTGGTATACTCATCAGTATGTCTGATTCGACTACCATTAAGGTCTCGGTCCGGACTCGGGATGCTCTGCGTGAACTCGCCGATCGGGAGGGGCTCACCTTCGACGCGCAGATCGAGAAGCTGATCCGTAGGGAGCGTCGTCGTATCATCGGCGCCCAGCTCGCAGGCGCGCCGCTCGATCCTGCCGACGGGGCCGTGCTCGATGCGTCTGCGAGCGATGTCGCCGATGCGAGCGGGTGACGTCGTCCGCTGCGATTTCGGGACGCCGGCGCGGGGCGAGCCGGGGTTCGTCCGGCCGGCCATCGTGGTCACCTCAGATGATGTGCTGGAGTTCCGGCAGCACGCCATCGTGGTCGTGCCCTGCACGACCACGAGGCGAGGATGGTTGACCGAGGTCGACATCACCGGGTTCGGTGTCGCCCAGGCGCACCTGCCGACGACCATCAGCGTCGACCGCGTCGTCGAGACGACAGGCACCAACATCGGGGCCGTCACACTGCAACAGGTTCGGGAACTGATCGCTGACCTGCTGGGACTCTGAGTTCCCGGGCCGCCAAGATGCGAATGGCACTCCATATTTGGAGCCCCATGCCGCGCTCGCCCTACACCGACGATCAGTAGGGCAGGCCCACGGCCTGGGTCAGGAACTCCATGTAGGGCGAGGCGGTGCGGCAGGCGTCGGCGAAGTAGTCGATGAACCCCGGCTGGGTGACCTCCTCCTCGTCGAAGACGCATGTGGCCACATGGTCCTTGCGCTTGAGGTCCTCGATGCGCGGGTGGTCGGGATCGAATCCCCTGGGAGGGCGCTTCAGTGATTCCCCTTCCAGATCGAACTCCTCGACGAACTCGGGATCGCCTACCGCCGCCTCCCAGCCGGCCTGGTCGGCGACGATGCGCTCGCGGATCCGCCCCAGCGCGGCGGTGTCGGGCCGCCACAGGCCGACCCCCGCGAAGACCTCGCCGGGGGCCAGGTGCAGGTAGAAGCCCGGCGCGTGGACCGACCGGCCGGCCTCGTGGCGGAACTGGACGGCGGCCTGGGTCTTGTAGGGCGTCTTGTCCTTGGAGAAGCGCACGTCGCGGTAGATCCGGAACATCGAGCCGCCGTTGGCCCGGGCGTCGGCCACGAAGTGCTCGCTGATCGAGTGCAGGTAGGGCTCGAAGTCCTCGATGAACGCCAGCAGCGGCTCCTTGAGGTTCTGCTCGAAGCGGCCCTTGTTCGCGCCGAACCACTCGCGGTTGTTGTTGGCCCGCAACTCGAGGAGGAAGTCGAACAGCTCGTGAGTGAAGTGGGACTGCATCACAGCGTTCTATCCCAGCAACGCCCGCAGTGCCGGCAGCGGAGTGGTGGTGGGTGGAGCCTCCGTGTCAGCAGCCGGCTCTCAGGCAGGATTCCCGGCGCTCCGACTTGGAGTCGGACGCAGCGACACGCCGCACGGCGGATTGTGAGACGGGCGTTACACCCCGCGTTCGATGCTGGAGCGAGTCGCCGAAGCCCGACCTGAGGCCGTACCGGTGGATGGCCACCCCGCTTCGGATCGAGCCGGGCGAGGCGGTCTATGTCGGGAACGGATCGTCTAACGGACTCGCGGGTGCTCAGCAGGCCGGGTTCGGCTTCATCGTGTATTGCAACGTCTTCGATCGCGGCAACGGGCTCGTCGAGCCAGAGCAGCAGCTGCGGCGAGCAGGCCAGGCCGATACGACTGTTGACACTCTGGACGAGATGGCCGAAGCTCTCGCCGTTCGCTGACGGGTCTCTGTCCTTCCGGCCATCCGGTCGAGGTGTGTAGCTAGGGTGGGCTACCCGGGCTGCTGACTACATCGAGATTCACGTTGACGAAACCGGTGACCGTGGCTTCAGCTCCAAGTCATCCCGGCTCCCGCTGCACCATCGCGACCCGTTCGACCGCCTGCTCATCGCCCAGACCCGCGAACTCGGCGTGCCTCTAGTCTCCGCCGACGCCAAGCTCCAGCGATACGACGTGCAGGTGATTGAAGCCACCGGATGAGCGCCCCGGAGCCATAGCACTGCCCCGGGCCACGTTCTGTGAGTGGGCCGCACAAGCCAGCCTCAGCGAGCCGTCAAGTACCCTGAACGCCGCAACGCTCGTCACCCGGCGCTATCACGCGCCACAACGCGCGCCGTTCCTCGCCCTCGCCCTCGTGGGACATGCGCAAATTGGAAACGCAGAGGTCAGAGCGTCGGACTTGGAGGGGTTTGGAACGGATTTCACGAAATCCTGGAACGCTTTTTCTGGCTCAAGCGCGTGAAGCCCTAGGAGACTGCTGAGCAAGTCGCCTGTGGTGGTGACGGTGTAGCGGCGGGTGGGGGGTCGGTGTCGGTTGTGGTGTGCAGCCGGGCGGTGCCGGTTGGGGGCGCTGGGGGCCTCGGCGGGTTGTGTGGGGGCCCGGGTCGGGTGCTTTGGGGGGTTCGGCGGGTCCGTCGGGGTCTGGGGCGGGCCTCGGCGGGTCAGGCGATGGCCCAGTTGGTGCCGTTGTGGTGCAGGCCGAGGCTGGTGAGTCGTTTGAGGTTGACTGCGGCGGCGCGCAGGGTCAGCCAGTGGCGGTTCTTTCGGGTGCCTCTGTAGGGGCACCTTCGGTTGTTGCGGACGAGCCAGGCGATGGTGCGCTCGGCCATGGGCCGGTGTGTGGTGTAGGCGCGCTGGAACTCGCTGGTTCGGGCCTGGGCTCGGGCTGCGGCGAGCAGGTCGTGGTGTGGGTGCAGCCGGATGGTGCGTCCGGCTGCAGCGGTGGTGCAGCGGGCCCGCACCGGGCAGCTGCGGCACCTGTTGCCGAAATGGGCGTGCCCTTTGGGGGTGAACGAGACGGTGACCCCGGCGGGGCAGGTGACTGTTCGGGCTTGGGCGTCGATGTCGAAGTCGTCGATGCTGTAGCCGCCTTCGACCGCGGTGCGCAGAGGCGGCGGCTTGATGACCGCTGTCATGTTGCGCTCTTCGAGACGGGCTCGCAGCGCTCCGGTGCCGTAGGCGCTGTCGGCGAGCACCACGGTGCCGGCAGGCTCGCCCGCCAGCAGCCCCGCGGCGGCGTCCGCGTCGGCGGCGTCGCCTGGCGTGAGGTCGACCGCGGTGACCAGCCCGGTGTCGGGCTCAGCACAGACGTGGGCCTTGTAGCCGTCGCGGTAGCTGTGGGCGCTCTTGTGGGCGTGGCGCGACTCGGGGTCCACCACCGACACCACCCGCCCAGCAGCGACGCGACGTGCGATGCGCCACCGGCCCGGGCCGTCGCCGGGCTCGGTGTCTTGGCCCGCCACCAGCGCCAACAGCCCCAACGCGTCGGCCTGCGCGTCGTTGAGGTCGAGATCCTCGCAGGCGCCGATCAGCTCCAGAGCGTCATCGACCAACTCGCTCACCAGACGCTCCACGTCGCCGGGGTCGTCCCAGTCCACCTCAGGCCCCGCAGCGGCGTCGAGGTTGTGCTCGCGAACCCACACCTCGCCCAGCTGCGGCACCAGCTTGCGCAGCTTGCGCATCTGCACCCGCAGCATCGTCACCGTGCCCTGGCGCGCCACCGCGTCATCCAGCACCGTGGAGTCCAGCACCCGGCGCTGCTTGCCCGACACCGCCCCCGTCACCGCCACCAGCTCGCGCACCGCGTCGAAGACCCGGTCCGGGCGGTCTGAGGCCCGCAGCCGGTTCCGCCACAGCACCAGCACCGTCGGATGAAACGCCCCATCGGTCAAAGCCAGCCCCGCCGCAGCCTTCCAGCGCACATCACAACGCAACCGCTCAACCGCCTCACGGTCAGAACAGCCCTCCAACGCCTGCAGAACCAGCACCACCGCCATCACCGAACCCGGCACCGACGGACGGCCCCGCCGCGACGCAAACAAGTCCCCGAACATCTCATCGGGAAACAACCTGTCACGATGCTGCGCCAACAACGCATACACCGAATCCGCCGCAACCAGATGCCCGCACACCGCCGCGGCGTCCAACAGCTCCCGATCCGGCTTCTCAATGCCCTGCATGACCGAAATCCTCCCACACCCCACCAACGATCGCGAGCACCCAACCCCGAATTATTCAGCAGTCTCCTAGGTCAGAGGCATGACTTAGACCTCGCTTGGAGACGTGAGAGGTAAGTCCTCGATGGAGGCGCGTCGACGGGTTCTGGCCGCAACGGGGTTCTCCGGCTGCTGCCGGGTGGGTGAGTTCTCTGTGCCTACTAGCAACATTCACATGCAAGTTGATCCGACAAGTTGAAAGATGTGATCCGTGCCGACGACGTCAGGAGATCCGCTCGACGACGGAACTCGGTTTCTCGACAACCAGTCGATCGATGGGCCAATCCCTCTGATGGTCGCGGAGACGCTTGCCGCGCTTCGGCGCAACATGAAGCGACGTTCGATCGTGGTCGGCCTTGGTCGCGAAGATCGATGGGAGTACCCAGAGGAGGCTGTCCGCGAGCTGGTCGCCAATGCACTGATGCATCGCGACTACCACCCGCTCGCGCGCGGCACTCAAGTCCGCGTGGCCCTCTACCCCGACAGACTTGAGGTCTCCAGCCCTGGCGGCTTGCATGGACCAGTCTCGCGCGAGGACCTCTTCGCCGAGCCGGTCTCCTCGTCACGAAATGCACGGCTGGCGAAGCTCCTCGAGGATGTTGAGGTCGAGTCAACGGGACGGACGGTCTGTGAGAACCGCGGATCGGGATTGTTGGCCACAGCAGCTGCACTTCGCGGTGCCGGGATGGAACCGCCGCAGATCATCGATGCTGTACGCGAGTTTCGGATGGCCGTCAAGAACCATGGGCTGCTTGACGACGTAGCGATTGCGTGGCTGTCGACGATCGACACAGCACAGATTAACGATCGACAACGGCTGGCCCTCGCTTACTTGCGGAGGAACCGGCGCATCACGAATCAGCAGTATCGATCACTGACCGGATGTGATCCGTTGACGGCAACTCGTGAGCTGACCGGCCTCGCCGGCGAAGGGCTCATCCACAAGACAAGCGACAGACGATGGACAGTCTGGACGCTCCTTGGTGACGACGGGCCTGAGACCCAGCCGCAGCTGGAGCTTGATGGAAAGCCGCGGCGTTCGCGCCTCGACCGCCGAGCCGAAATCAGAACCCTGCTTGAGTCGGGCCCACAGCCGGCGCGGCTTCTCGCCGACGAACTCCAGTTGACCCGCGAAGGTGTACTGCGGTGGCTTCGCCGATTGGAAGAAGACGGGGAAGTCGAAGCGACCTGCGAGAGTCGCCACAGCCGCAGGAACCAGTGGCGGCTCGTCGATCTCGACGCGCCCGACGACGCCTGAGGCACGGCCAGCCGCGAGACTGAGTCTCACCGGGCATTGCGCGGGCAGCGGTGTGCCTGGTGCGGTTCCCATGGTCTGGTTTGTGAACTAGCGCGGGAGATCGGGTTTGGTGCCCCATGCGTCGCTGGGGTCGAGCACGACGTATGTGCTCGAGATCTTGTCCCAGAGATTCTGGTTGCGGCGGTCCCAAAACGGCATGAACAGCAGCACCCCGAGAGTCAACGGGATCGCAAAGCTCGCGACGATGCCAGCAACGATTTCTCGCACCCAGAACATCCTCACGAAACTGACGGGCCTGAGTGATGCGGTGTCGACCACTCGCAGGTTCAGCAACGCCTTTGCGGGGGTCTGGCCGCGTCCGACGACCACCAGCGCCCAGATGACCCAGCCGATGCCCAGCGTCACGAGAACCAACACCGATTCGAGAACTAGGGCCCCTAGTCGCATCCACGGGCTCGCAGCCGTGACGCCCGCCGGCAGTAGCCATTCGTCGCCGGTTGGCTGTGCTGGAGCGCCTTCATCGTGTGTCGTCATGTCACTTACTCCTCTGAGTGCCTGTTGGTCGCCGTCGGGTGTTGTTCACTGGCGAGGCAGTGTAGGCAGGGGGTGGATCACGGCTTCCAGGCGCCGCTGACTTGCGCCGGTGACGGGGTGGGTGTCGTCGTCCAGGATCCGGATGATGTACTTGCAGGCGGTCTCCCTTGTGGGTCAGCGCGGCCACCGTGGTCGTGTCCGCCAGATCAGCGACCACAACCGAGAGGCGACGGATCAGGTCCGTCTCGGGAGCGAGGGGGACTATGGCGTGCTTGTCGAAGTTGAGACCTATGAGAACTCGAACCTTTTCGTTAGTCAGCAGTCGAAAGAGGTCCGTGGTCCTGTCCTTCACGATGCCGATCTCGCCGACATGAGCCGATGGTTCGGCCAGCACCAACTGCCCCAAAGGGTGAGGATCCAGCCCGCCTTGGCACAAGCCGCATAGCCGGCCGAAGCCCCCCAAGTCTGGGAGCCAGCGCGGTCCACCTCAGCCGCCAGGTAGCCCTCACGCACACCGAGTGCCAGCACACGCCCCCGGACCCCTCCCAGCAGCGCCCGGCTAGCCTCCAAACGCCAAGATGCGGTCGGTTTGCGTAATTCGCGCAGCAAACCGCGCACGGCCCGCCCTCGTGGGACATGCGCGAATTACAAACGCCAAGGTCAGAGCGTCGGACTCGGAGGGGTTTGGAACGTATTTCGCGAAATCCTGGAACGCTTTTTGGCTCAAGCGCATAAACCCCAAGGTCAGGGGCATGATTCGCGCTTGCGGGTTTCGCGCTGGTTGTCACCCACCAGAACCTCGACCTGAATCCGCCCCCGAAGGTCGCCGGGAACACTTGAGGCTCCTCAACACTGATGAGGTGAGCTTCAGGAGGCAGCACAACAATGACTCTGAAGGGTTCCGAAGTTGCGCCAGGCCACTTGCTGCCGACAACCCCACACTCGCACAGGAGGCTCACCCCATCGCGGAGCTACCAACCTCTATGTCCAGAACACCTAGCTGTGAGAGTCCCGGACGAGCGGCGTGTCCGGCCCGCCCCAAGAAGAAGTCCCTACGCCGGCGTGACAAATGGCACAGCCCCAGAATTGGGGGTTGACACCACCGCCGTGCCTATAGTTGGGTGTAGCACAACCATAGGAAAGGGGGAGAGCCATGAACGACGTCGATCGTCTCTTGGCGGATTACGGTCGGAACTTTCCCGCCTTTGAACAACAGGAAGAACTCCTTGAACAGGAGCATTTCGGCAAGTTCGCCCTCTTCTGTGAAGGCGAACTAGTCGGCGTTTACGAGACTGCCGAAGAAGCTGACGACGAGGGCGACGCCCGAGGCGAATACGCGGTATTCAAGATCGGGAGACAGCCTCTCAGATACGCTATGCCCGCGTGACAGCGCTCTATGCGCCGATATGGGTCGTCCCGCGCAGCTATCCAGCACAGTGGTGGGTGTGGAAGGCTCACATTGACGGTGCTTCGCGTTTGAGGTCGGAGTCAGCAGGGTGAGGGTCCCCGTCTGAACGCGAGGGATCCCCCAGAATCGGCGCTTCCGAACAGCCGAAGATCTGGAGGATCCCTGTGGAGTGCGACCCTAGGCGCGTGTGTGAGTTGTTGGTGGGACTGGGAGATGTCGAGGTGCTCGGCGTCGATGACTATGAGGGTGCGCCGCTGCGGGTGCACATCCGTCGGCGGGCGCCGAGACCGGGCTGCGACGGCTGTGGCGGGCCGTTGTGGTCCGACGGCGAGCGGGCGGTGGAGTTGGTGGACCTGGCGGCGTTCGGGCGGCCGGCGCGGCTGGTGTGGCACAAGCGGCGGTGGCGTTGTCCACAGCCGCGCTGTGAGGCGGGCACCGTCACCGAGCAGGACCCAGCGATCGCTCCTGAGCGTGAGAGGCTGACGGCGCGGGCGGGCCGCTGGGCGACGCGGCGCGCTGGCTGCGGTGACCCGCTCAAAGACATCGCATCGCAGCTGGGGTGCAGCTGGCACCGGGTGAACGCCTCGGTGCGCCGCTGGGGCGCCGCGCTGCTCGAGGCCGACACCGAACGGATCTCACAGGTCGGCGCGCTCGGGCTCGACGAGGTGCTGTTGTGGCGCCGGGGCCGGTTCGGGACCAAGGCCTGGGCCACCACCATCGTCGACGCAGGCCGGGGCCAGCTGCTGGACATAGTGCGAGGCCGCACCGCCCAAGCGCCCACACAGTGGCTGCTCAGCCGGCCACAGAGCCGGCTCGACGAGATCCGCTGGGGAGTGCTTGACCTCTCGGGGCCCTATCGGGCCGCGTTCGACACCGCGCTGCCCGACGCCGGCCAAGTCGCGGACCCGTTCCATGTGGTCCGGTTGGGCAACACCGCCCTCGACGAGGTCCGCCGCAGAGTCCAGCAGCAGAACCCTCGGCCACCGCGGCCACAAGCACGACCCCCTCTACCGGGCCCGCAAGCTGCTGGTGTCCGCGTCCGAGACCATCACCGACGCCGGACGGGTCCGGCTGCGGGGCCTGCTCGACGCCGGCGACCCCTACGGCGAGGTCCGCGACGCCTGGCACGCCAAAGAGACCCTCCGCTCGATCTATGACATCGACGACACCGAAGTGGGCGCAGCCACCGTCGAGCAACTCGCCTGCGACCTCCAGGACCCCGCCATGCCCACAGAGATCAACCGGCTCGGCCGCACCATCTGGCGCTGGAGACACCAGATCGCCAACCGGCACACCGCCCGAGTCACCAACGCCGCCACCGAAGCCGCCAACAATCTGGTCAAGCGCGTCAAACGGGCCGCGTTCGGGTTCACCAACTTCGCCAACTACCGAATCCGCGCCCTGCTATACGCTGGCAAACCCAACTGGGCGCTGCTCGACACCCTCACTCCGACCTGAAACGCGGAGAGCCACCAAAGTCAGCGCGTGAGCCAGCTGGCAGTGAGTCATGGGCTGGCGTCATCTTCAATGGTCCTAACTGTCGTCATTTCCATTCCGGTGGCGGTGACTACCTTGACGGCGATACGGCCTCGTTCGGGCGGGTCGAACGGTGCTGAGCGCATGGCGGTGAGGGCCTCTTGTTCTACGTCGTCGGCGTTCTTGCCGAGTTCTCGGAGGAGCTTCTTGATTTGGCGGTCTTTGTCGGCTCCGGGGAAGTGGATGCGTCGGGCGTAGAAGCTCTCGCCGTCGTGGTCGGTGTCCAGCATCCAGCAGGCCACATCGTCGGGGCCTCCTTCTGCGGCGTTGCCGGTGGCCGGGTCAAAGGTGTCGTAGCCCTGGACTTCAACAGCTATCTGACCGTTGGGGTAGTCGTCAAGGATGCGGATGTCGGGCTCCCCGATGATGACGAACGCCTCGTGGCCTGTCTCGGCGGACAGTTCACGAATCATCAGGTCACGGTTCATCTGCGCTCGGGCCACGGTGATGCGGCCAACCTTCGGTGGGGCGTCGGCGGCGTACGCGTACGCGACCACCAACAGCACGTCAGCTCGCTCAGCGCTGTCGGTTATCTCTCGGGCTGCCTCGCGGACCATTTCGCCGGGCACGGTCACGTCCTCGGCGGCGACCATGACGGCTGCGGTGTGTTCGGCTGCTCCGCCGTTGATGGTGTAGCTGGCCTTCCAGGCGAGCAGCTCGCTGTCGCTTGGCCACGGCTCCAGGGCGCGGATGGTCATGTCGGCGTTGTCGCGTCCGCCGTTGATGGTGTGGTTCATCAGCGCGGCCTCTACCGCTTCGGAGAAGTCGCCGTGCGCGACCACCATCTCGTCGTCGGAGCCTTCCAGCGGGATGACCGTCGCCCAGGGCTGTTCGCTTTCCACGGTCATCGGTGATGTCACGCGGGTCACGGCACGCTTCTTGCGCGGCTGGTCCACCAGCATGATGGGGTCAGGGTCCAGGTCGTAGGCCAAGACGCTGGCCGAGACTTGCGGGACTCGTTCGTAGACGAACCCTTCGGCGGGGTCGTTACCCCATCCGCCCTCGGGTGGGGGAGCTTCGGGCTTGCCGGAGAGTTTCGCTTCTTGGAGCGCGCCGTCGGCAGAGTCGGCCAGTGTCCAGTAGGGGAAGGTCGCGGTGGAGAGTCGTTGGCGGGCGATTGACACCGCAACCGGCGAGGTGTCGCAGGTAATCCAGCGCCGTCCCCACTTCTCCGCCGCGACAGCGGTGGTAGCCCCGCCGCACGTCGGGTCAAGCACAAGGTCGCCGGGGTCGGTGGCCATCAAGATGCATCTTTCGATCACTTGATCAGCAGTCTGAACAACATATCGTTTGTCTGTGGCATGCATTTGACTATGCCAAAGGTTGTTGATGCGTCTTCCCGGCAACTCATTCTCGTAACGCTTCCATTGCAAGGTGGAATCCTCATCAACCGCAATGAGCCGGTTCTGGTGAGCCAGTCGGTCAATACCCTCCATCGACACACTCCACTGGCGACCTGGTGGGCATGGCCAATCGATGCCATTCCAATGGTAAGGCTCAGAACGGCCTGTCGAAGATGTACCCTGAGAGTCAAGCGGTCTTCGCTGAACGATGCGGGAACCTGGCGGGAGGTTCTTGTCGGGGTCTCGTCTTTCTTCTTTTCTGAGGTCACGTGTGGAGCCATCGGCCAGTTCAACCATGGCATATGACCTCATGTAGTGGATCTTCTCGGTTCGTGTGAGCGGTTCAAAGACTGGATTGGACTTGAGCTGGTCCCTGTCCTTTGCGTACCACAACAAGAAGTCGGCGACACTCGGCAATGTGCTTGACGATGAACTGCTTGTTGTTGCAAAGGGGATAAGCGCGACACGGTTCTCCGACCCGAACACCTCATCCAAGAGCAATCCCACACGTAGCACATTGTCGTCGCCAATCTGCATGAACAGCGACCCTGTGTCTGTGAGCAGTTCACGCATCAGGATGAGCTTCTCGCGGGTGAGGTCGAGGTAGGAGTGAATGTTGCGCTCGTAGGTGTCGCGGAACGCTCGTATCGTGCGAGTGTCGTGGGGCCTCCCTTCCGCCTTCTCAGGTGTCTCACGGTTATTCACAGACACCTGGAAGTTGGACCTGTAACCGACTCCGTAGGGTGGGTCAAAATAGATCATCTGGACCTTGCCAGACATGTTCTCGCGCCCCAGCACCGAGGCCATCACGCGTGCCGATTCGCCGTGGATGAGGCGGTTGGACCAGTTGGCTGCGTGCTGGTACCACTCGTAGGCGGCATCCGGCGAGGGCAGGCCGTTGAAGTCGCTGAACAGTTGGGGCTGCTCTCCGCTGCCTTGTAGAAGCTTCACGAACGCGGCGGGGTGGACTTTCTCGCGCACGTACAAGGGATGTGCGGCGTGTCCGTCTTGGTAGGCGGGCTGGCGATTCCAGGCGAGGATGGGCTCGTCGTCTATCTCACGGGTCTGAGGCTGGTAAAGGATGGGGCGACGGTCGGTGTCGCTCATGGTCTTGCCGGTCTGTTCGGTCGGGAGGTTGGCGCGCTTGGCCGACGGGTGCGTGTACTGGTCGGTGGTCTTGGTGCTGGCTCGTCGGGCCATCACGCTGCTCCTTGCTGGGGGGCCTTCGGATGAGCGGCGCGAGCCGCGTTGATGGCGGCGCTGAGGTCTACGGACAGGCTCTCGGGTTGGTCCAGCTCCACGAATGACCATCGCCGCAGCCACATCGGCAACTGCGGTGATGACTGCACTGCCGGTATCCAACGCTTCGTGATGGACTGCTTCTTGCGCTCGCTGTGGTCATCGGGCACGCCCTTGCACTCGATTATGAGATGCACCGCGTCGTCGTCCTCGCGTCCCGCGAACAGGTGGGCCACGAAGTCGGGTTCGTATCGGTGCCAGGTGCCTTCCCACAGGTAGGGCACGGTCCAGCCGAGCCGGAAGTTGCGTGCCCAGCTGACCACCTCGGGATGCTTGTCCAGCGCTCTGGCGCAGGCTGCTTCAAACTGCGAGTGGCAGGCCGCGATGTTCAGCTCGGACTTCTTGGTGGTGTGGCGGTCCGAGAGGCTGGTCTCGAATCTGACGCCGGAAGTGTCCAGCAGTGTCGGATGCGCAAACGCGGCGACGAGCCGATCTTGTGCGCCGCCTGTGGTCTCGCACGCGTCGTCTATCTCCTTGATGGCTTGGTCGAGGTTGCTTGATCCGAGTCCGTCATAGTGGACGTCGGTGACCTTGGCCAGTTCGGCCCAGGCCTTGACGATTCTGATGGCGTCATGGAACAGCAGCCGCCGTCGGGCGCGCCAGCCCTCGCCGTTGTCGGCCATGCGCTGGCTCCAACGCTGCACAAGCCCAGCGGCGAGGCGGGTGAGGGTCTGCTGTTGGCGCATGCTCTCTTCTGCGCTGATGGTCTTGGTTGCGCCAACGGACCCGGCCAGCTCTGCTTCCTTGGCTCCTTTCGGCACCCATCTGATGACCCGTTCAGGGTTTAGACGGAACCCGTCGGCTCCAGGTTCGGTGAGGTAGTGGTCCACGTTGGGGAACTCGATGCGATGGTCGCGCCGTCCGCGGATGCTGTGAACCTCATAGCGGGGCTTGGGGGGTTCCGGCTTGTCTCCGGGGTTCTTGACCGGCATGAAATCAAACGGCACGCCGATGACTTCGGCGTACTCTGCGACGAGCCTGCCCTCTTCGTCGTAGTTGTCGTAGTTGGAGCGCCGCAGAGCCCTTCCGGTGACCTGTTCGCAGAGCAGCTGCGTGGAGAACGCCCGGTATCCGAGGATGTGGGTGACGGTGCGGGTGTCCCAGCCCTCGGTGAGCATCTGCACTGACACCACGCAGCGGATGTGCTCGCCGAGGTCTCCGGGTTTGCCGACGGAGTTCAGCGCGCCACGCACTATGTCGCGGTCATCGCCATCATCGCCAGGGAGTCTCAACCGGCTGGCCTGCGCCTTGATGGCCGCGCTGAGGCTGGCTTCGCCTTCAAGTTGGGAATGCACCAGCAGCGTGTGAACACGCTCGGTCGGGCCGTCAGCGCGGTAGTTGGCAAACAGCGGACAGGCTCCCTCGTGATGCTCAGGGGAACCGTCGGAACGCTTCTCGGCCCATCCAGCGATGTGGTCCGCGATTGCGGTGGCGTTGGGGATGTTGTTGGCGACCACGATGAACACCGGAGGCGTAGGCATCGTCTTGGCCGGGTCAACCGGGTGCATCCACTGGTTGAACTTCTGCTCATAGCTGCGATACAGCGCAGTCAGCGCCCGCTTCAACTCGGCGGGAACTGCGTCGCGCTTGACCGTCTTGGGAGTGGTGTTGGCATCGAGGTTGCGCCACTGCACGCGCTCGCTCCCGGAGTCGTCATCCACCGGCACCTGCGGAATCTTCACCAGCCCGGACTCAATGCTGTCCATCAGCGGGAAGTCCGACACCACCCACGGGAACATCCGCTCTCTGCGGTCGGTGCCCTCTATGAAGATTGGAGTGGCTGAGAAGTCATAAATCGGTCCGAGTCGTTCTGCGTCGCGCAGCCCCTCCAACGCTCCGAACCAGATAGCTGCGGCCTTGGTGTCGTCGTCTTCTGATGTGCGCCGACCGGCCTCGGGCAGATAGCAGTGGTGTGCCTCGTCGTTCAGTACGCACACCTTCGGCGCGCCCCGGCCGGTGGGGAACCCTCGCAGCGCCCGGTCAAGCACCGCCGACATGGACTCAAGCTCCTGGATCTTGCGTCCCGCTCGCAGCAGCTTCTTGGCGTCACTTGACGCCGCCGACAGCCGGTCCCGTCGCTGGAACGCCTGGAAGTTCAACACCTGAACCTTCACCGCTCCCAGGGTGCTGCGCTTGCCCTCAGGCAGCAGGCGCATCTCGTCATAGACGTTCTCGGGGTGCGCTGGATGCAGCACCGCCAGACGCTCGCGCACGGTGTGGCCCGGCGTGATTGCCAAGAAGCAGGTCGTGTAACGGCCGTCGCGGCGCTGGGACGCTGCCGCGTTGACGGCGTGCCAGGCGATGACCATGCCCATCACTGCGGTCTTGCCGGACCCGGTGGCCATCCTCACCGCAAGTCGGCTGATGTCAGCGTTGTAGTCGCGGTTCGCTTCCGCCAGGTCTCTGCGGACTATGCCGAGCGCTGGGTAGTGGCTGGCGTTGGCCTCGGTCAGCCAGATGAGCGTCTCGGCCGCCTCCACCTGTGCGAAGAACAGCCTCGGGTCGTTGGCTTCGCTGCGCCAATGCTGCAAGAGCTGCTTCGTCGCCGAGGTCGCTCCCGGATAGTTGGCACCTCTCCACCCCGCCACCGCGTCGCGGACTTGGTTCACCAACTCGTTCTGCTCAGCGGGCGTCACCTGCATCCGCAACTGCGTGCCACGCTCCTTCGGCACAATCACGAGTGCCTGGCTCAGCCGTCGCCCGTCGATCTGCTCGCCGGTAGAGGTGTTGTCCGCAGCCAACCGCCAGTGACGCGACGGCTCCTCATGAGGCCGATTCAGAACCGGCTGGCTGATGTGGTCCAGCGGCCGTCCAGGAAGCGCAAGACTTCTGCTCTTGGTGACCAGCGTGAGGTCATCCGACGAGTCGCGTGTAGTCGTCTCCGAGGTCATCGGGCTACACGTCCGTAACGTTGCCGAATTGGGGGATGGACTCGCACAACAGCACACAGGCTACCGGCAGCCCGTAGCAGGAACCGGGGAACGCGAAGTCGTCAATCCGGCCGCATCGGAGGGGGAAACGAGGTCTCTGCTAGTCGTGCTTCCTGCACCAGAGGTCGGCACCGAGGGCTTGCTCCAAGCGGATGATGACGGGCAGCGCGCCCCATGCCTCGCCCCGCATCAGCCTGCCCAACGCGTTCTCAGTGATGTCTGCGAGCGCGGCGACCTCCTTGTTGGTTCGGCCGCTCATGTGGTAGTGCAGCCTCTTGCCGAGGGCCTGAGCGTGGACGGCCTCTACCGGAGTAGCGTCTTGGAGGCGTCCGTTGGGCCATCTCTCCCCGTCTACGAGATGGTCGATTGGTCTGGCCTGGGCGTGCCTGTAGCGCGGCATTGACCCGCGACCATAGCGGTCCCCCTGGTGTCGGATCGGGCTGACCGTGCGGGCGTTAGCCGTGTCACACACCCTCCCTATGATGCGCATGTACGCACTGACCACGCTTTTGCGTACCTACGCCGGGAGGGTCGGCCTAGAAAGTGACCCTCAGAACAACTTATTGGTTAGCAGAGAACTTCAAAAAGGGTTCTTGTTCTCGACCTTGGAGGAGATTCCTCGGCGAGTCACCCTCGCGCTACGTCACTCCTTCCACTCGGAAGGAAAAAAGCACCCGCGGTGCCCAGTCCCTGCCAGGAGGAAGCACCGCGGATTGTCCCGAAGGAGTGACATGGACGTTAGCACGCGGCCGGGCACAGAGCAGTTACGGCTGTTTGACTTGCAACGACCGGCCGGTGTCTCGGTGTGGGTGCGGCTGGTGCAGGCCGCATCGGAGCTGGTCATGAGCGGCAGCCTGCTGCTGGAGCAGTGGCAGTCCGTAGTGGTTGGAGCTGTCGCGGAGCGCTATCGGCAGAACGCGCGCACCGCTCAGAAGGTTGCCGCTGAGGCAGCCCGCCTTTCTCGGTTCTTGTCTGCTTGCGGGGCCGAGTGCTGGAGCGACGTGACCTCGGCACTTGTGCTGGAGTGGTGCTGGGCCGCGCGGCGCGACCGCTCGGGGGCTCACCGGCGTGCCGCTCCAGCGACGGCCCGCAACCGGCAGTGGACAGCGCTCACTGTGTTCCGGGAGGCCGCGGCATTGGGAGTGCCGTTAAACCCCGAGGCGCTGGCCGGGGAACGCATCCCCCGTCCCAAGAAGGCGGAATCGGCGCGGCCACTCACCGACGAGGAACTGGCCTCTGCTAGGAGTCACGCCGACACGGGCCTGGGGTTGTCGCGGAGGCCGCTGCTGTTGGCGTTGGCTTCTGCGGGAGGCACCGCGTCAGAGATTGCCGCAGCACGGTGGAGCGACATCAACCTTGACGCGGGCACCGTCTTCTTCAGCGGACCTGCGGCGCGGACATGCCCGCTGGATGAGTGGGGCATCTGCACGGTGCGGCGGTTCGTGCAGAACCGTCCCGTTGAACCTGACGAGTTCGTGGGAGTGACCGCTGGCAGTATCCCGGAGCGAGCTGCCCACTCGGTGACTGTGCGCCTTGGGCAGATACTCCAAGACGCTGGCATATCGGGCCGACCCGGCGTGACCGCGCGCTCTTTCCGCCTCACTACCGCCCGCAAGATTCTTGGCGGCGAGAGCATTGAGGCCGCAGCGCGGCTCCTCGGCGCGGTGTCGCTGGACACCGTGGCCGACGCTCTCGGACATGACTGGCGCAACGATGGCTAGCAGCCTGTCTCGTGGCCGGATCTGGAGGCCGGGCTGTCAGCCGCTGCCAGCCAGAGCGGTCGCTGCTGCGGTGGGCGACACCAGCGTCGCGCCGCGAGTTGACGGCCCGCGGCCCTCGTCGCTGGCAGAGAGCATCGGGAGCAGCAGCACTCGCGTGGTCACCGGCGAGGGCCTGGAGTGGTCCCCGGATGAGGTGCTGGTGTTCGTAGCGTGCTTCGGACCGTTATGGGAGGCGGCCGAGTCTGTGGAGCGGCACATCAACGCCGCGTTCATGCCTTTCGCTGGCCGCAAGCGGCTCCACAGCATCTTTGAAGCGCATCTGTTCGCGATTACGGCCAAAGTCACGGGTGGCTACCGCGCCGCAGAGAGAACCCTCGGTGACCCGGTGCTGTGGCAGCGCCTCGCACGCGCCGTCGCACACGCTCATCCCGACAACCCCGACCGCAGGCTGTCATCGCGGCCCATCCGACGTCACCACTTCAGTTGGCTGCGCCAGCGCCATCTCGGCGATGAGGCCATCGCAGAAATCGCGGACCGCATGACCCAGGCCGCCCTAGAGGCGATAGTCCACATGGGCGGCCTGGACCCCGACGCCGGTTCGGTGACCCATCCGGCCACTACGCAGATGCTCACCGGCGACGGCACCTGGATACCCGCCCGCTACAAGACATCCAAACGCAAGCGCATTGAAGCCGCCCGCGCTGGAAGGAAGCTGCGCAGCGACCCTGACGCGGTGGCGTATCACGACGAGAACTCACCGGGCGGGTCGCGAGGGTTCATGGCCGTGATGGGCTCTTGGCGCAGCCCACACCGTCAAGAGCGGGTCGTCACCTTCGTTGACATCAAGCCCCGCGGTAAGAGCGACGCCGCCGTGTTCACGGACATGACCCTGGAAGCCAGGCAGAAGCACCCCGGCCTCACCAAGGGGCTGAACGGCATCGTCTATGACATGGCGTTGTCGTCACGGGACTGCGACTCGCTCCTTGACGGAGGCATCAACCCCATCTCCAAAGTGTCAAGAACCTCCGACGGGCATCCGGCCGCGACGAACCTCGGTGACCACATCTTCCATCCCACCACCAGCCCCGGCCAGCAGACCTCCAAACGGGTCATCGCCGTTGACGGCGCGCCCACCATCGAGGCGGTGGACTCAGACGGCATCGCCCATGTCGTGCCGCTGTCCAGGGCACGCACCTACGTGCGCAGGCACCCGCGCCGATGCACCTACTACAGCGACTACGCAGTGCCTGACCATCCGCTGGTGCCACCCCACGTTGTCGGGGCCACCACCTCCATCCGCCACAACAGCACCGCGCACGAACGCAACGTCAGACCCCACCGGCGACGGACCCGCGCCCTGAGAATCGTCTCTGAGGCCGACCCCGACTTTGATTCCCTGTACGGCCTGCGTGAGGACTCAGAATCCAACAACTCGCAGTACAAGCAGACACTGCATCACGGTCGCGCCCGCACCGTAGGAGCCAACAGCCTCCGTGTGGACCTTCTCGCCTACCAGTGCTTCACCATCATCACTGCGCTCGTAGCGCACCACCGTCGCACCAGAGACAGCCTCCAGGGCTGGTTCGGCACACGCCCGCCCCCATACCGCGGCGACCCACCGGCTGAGCCGCATCCCGGCGAGTAGAACCCCAACCTCACGCGGGCACGTCACGGTCAAGCGGCTCCAAACGCGTCCCCGCGCTCCTATAGACCCTCTGCAATAGGCTCAGAGCGTGACCATCAACCCCAAGACAAAGCAGAACAAGCATTAACAACTAAAAGTACGCCACATAGTCTTCCAACCCCCGCCCTCGTAGCTCAGTGGATAGAGCATCGGTCTCCTAAACCGTGTGCGCAGGTTCGATTCCTGCCGGGGGCACGATTGACACGCCAGTTCGCGATTGCTGCCAGCGGCCGCCGTCTCAGTGCGTGATGTCGTGGGTCGCAGCCCGCTCTAGCACCCGTCGGGACTGTTCTGCGAGCGGACCGTCGACCATCTCGCCGTCGAAGTCGATGGCCGCGAAGCCATCGCGGACGCCGGCCTCGTACGCGGCGACCAGCCGTCGAGCCCGGTCCACATCGGCGGTTGAGGGCGAGAACGCCGTGTTCGCCAAGGGCACCTGCCGGGGGTGGATACAGAGCTTGCCGACATAGCCGAGCGCCCGTGCCTCGGCCGCCTCACGACGGAAGCGGTCGTCGTCGTCGAACTTGGTGACCACCATGTCGAACATCGGGATGTCGGCGAGCCGCGCCGCCAAGCCCACCCCGGCTCGAGCGTGGGCCACTTCGGCGTTCGAGTCGGTGCGCTCGCCTCCCATGTCTGCGATGAAGTCCTCGGCGCCGAAGTAGGCCGCTCCCACTCTGGCGTGCGCCAAGGCACCGCGGGCGTCCGCGACGCCGAGCGCGGTCTCGATCCCGGCCACGATCGTGACACCGGCAGCCAACAGCCGCGCCGCGGCCTCGGGCTCGGCCGTGGACTCCACCTTCGGAAGCAGGATCCCGGTCACGCCTTCGGGTACACCGCTGCGGAGATCGGCCTCGAACCACTCGGTCCCTGCGCCGTTGATCCTGACCAACACCGTGCACCCAGCGTCGATCAGAGCGGGGGCATGGTCGACTACGGCGGCCCGAGCCTCGTCCTTGCGTGCCGGCGGGACCGCGTCTTCGAGGTCGAGGATCACGGCGTCGGCGCCCCGATCGGGCACCTTGGTGAACATGTCGGACCGCACCGCGGGCACGAACAGCAGCGAACGGAGATGGCGCACGTCAACCGGGGACGACCGAGGGGTCCGGCACGAGATCGCGAGCGAGCCGCTGGAAGACCCGCCAACCCATGCCGATCTTCCCTAACCCTGGTTCGGCGGTAACGAGGGCGACGCCACCCTCCCCGCCAACGATCCGACCAAGAAGACCGGCGAGAGCAGCGCGCTCCCGGTCCCCGCCCACCATTGTCCGGCCCCGCACGCCAACACGATAGTTTCCCCGCGGCGACTGACCCCATGGTCGTATCCCACCACGGCGGGTGCCGGCCACGGTGGGTGCCGGTTTGATGCTGCCCCTTCGTCTCTCCGGACAGATGCGATCCGCTCCGCCCGCCGGTCTCACCGTGTGCGCGGGCTTGGTGCCTGCCGGGGGCACAGCGTGGACGCTCCTGGTAGTGGTCAGGCTTGGTGCCTCGTCCGCATGACGCCGATCAGCGAAATTCCCCAGAGTTGATCAGCGGAATTCCCCACCCTGGGGTGGTTGGATTGTAGTTGTGTGTTGACGGTTGCGGGCTTGGTGGGCGCGTAGGCGGTAGCTGTCGCCGGTGATGTTGATGACGGCGCAGCGGTGCAGGAGCCGGTCGAGCATGGCGGCGGCGATGGTGGTGTCGCCGAAGATGTCTCCCCAGGCGTTGGCGCCTCGGTTGGTGGTCAAGATGATGGAGCTCTTGAGGTAGCGCTGGCTGATGACCTGGAACAGGGCGTTGGCGTCTTCTGTGGGCATGGGGAGGTAGCCGAGTTCGTCGATGATCAACACGGCGGGCCCGGCGAAGAATCGCATGGTGGTGGCCCAGCGTCCCTCGATGGCGGCTTTGCGGCATCGGGCGGCTAGGTCGGCGGCGGTGGTGTAGTAGACGCGTAGGCCGGTTTCGACGGCTTCATGTCCCAATGCGACGGCGAGCATGGTCTTGCCCACACCGGGCGGCCCGATGAACAAGATGTTGGTGGCGTCGGCGGTGTATCTGGTGGTGGCGAGGTCACGAATGAGGGCTGAGTCGATTGAGGGTTGGGCGTCGAAGTCGAAGTCGGTGAGTCTCCAGGGGGCTGGGAAGTTCGCGAAGCGCATCCGCCCGGCGAGGCGGCGGGCCTCGGTGGCGTCGACCTCGACTGCGAGGAGCTGTTCGAGGAACTCGGTGTGGGTGTGTTTGTTGCGGGTGGCGGCGTCGAGGGCGGCGGGCAGGGCCTCGGCGGCTGCGGTCAGCTTGAGGTAGGCCAGATGCGATCTCAGCTGCTGGTAGAGGCTGTCTTTGGGGTTCACGAGTCCTCCGGTTGGGTGAGACGCCGGTAGACGTCCAAGTCGATGACAGGATCGGTGCTGATGTGTGGGTGCAGGCGGGCCGCGATGGCTGTGGCTTGGGGGCTGGGGGGCCGGTTGGCCTTGCGCCGGCAGGGGCCTGCGGTGTCGAAGGCTGCGAGCACCGCGGCCCGCAGGGCCTGGGTGTGCTCGGCGCAGCGGATGGTGCGGTGCGCTCCCGGTGGCGCCAGGCGGTGTTCGGCGACGGTGCGCCCGCCGGGGGCGTGGATCTCGATGACATCGGTGCCGACTCGGTGGGTGACCACCACGTTCGCGCCGGCCAGCTCGGGCGGGACCGAGTAGCGGTTGCCCCACAGCGCCACCAGCGCGTTGGCTGCCACGACCCGCTCAAGGGTGAGCGTCACCGGGAACGCGGCGCCGGGAAGAGCCCCCAGCGGCTCGCCGGCTGCGGCCTCCGCGACGGTGAGGACGTCGCCGCCGACGCGGCGCACTCGAGCATCCGCGACCTCGGTGCACCAGCGGTCAGCTGAAACCTGGGCTGCCTCGGGTGATGCGACCGCAGCGGTGCGCCACCACGACTGGGTGAGATAGTCGATGCCCTTCTCGACTGAGCCCTTGCGGCGGGGGCGCCGAGGCGGGCACACATCGACCGCGGCCCCATAGTGCTTGGCCACCGCCGCGAACGACGCCTGAACCCGGTCCGTTCCCGGCGCCACCACCGCGGCCATGCGGTCGGTTCTCCAGCGCCGGGCGGTGCCGCCGAGGCGTTCCAGCACCTGGTGGATGCCCGCCACCAGATGGGGCTGATCCATCGACTCAGAGAACCAGCACCGCAGCCGCCCCGAGTGCGACAGCACCCCCACCAGAACGAACGCCGCTGTGCCCCACGGGGTGTCTCGCAGCTCCAGCCAGTCCCACTGGATCTCCTCACCGGGCGGGTGCTCGATGTCTGTGTGAACCCGGCCCGGTGTGCACGCCTGACACTCAGGTCGCAGACCCCCGTGGCGGATCCGGCGCACGAACGTCGGATACGACGCCCGATAGCCCAACCGTTGCGCCTCACCGAAGAGCACCGTGGCCCGCACATGGGGGTCCTCGACCAGCCGCTGACACACATAGTCCGCCACCGCGTCGAAGGGATCCACCGCACTGTTGCGGCGCACCCCCGCCTCGCGCTCGCCGGCGAGGTGGGCGCGCACCGTCTTGCGGTCCAAGCCCAAATGCCGGGCGATCGCCGAGATCGACCAACCCTGTGCCCTCAGTGCGTGAAGCTCCACGTCTTCTCCATGTGTGATCATCTGAGCCGGGGCTCCTCTGGTCGCTAACGCTCTGGCGAACGTCCAGCACAGAGGAGCCCCACCCATGTCGGGTGGATGCCCCAGGGTGGGGAATTTCAGTGATCAGAAGTGGGGAGTTTCAGTGATCGCCGTCACGCGCCCGGAACCAGCCCACAATCCAGATGAGGCCAAGGATGGTGACCGCTGCCCATTCCGCCCGGTCGGCAATACGAACCGCGGCGGGGATGTCCTCGGGGTCGGGCCTGGGCCCGTCGCCCAGCCGCGGCCGGTCCTCGGTGACGGCCCCGTAGCGCAGCGGGCCGCCCAGCTCGCGGCCCAGAGCCGCGGCCATCGCGGCCTCGGCCACGCCCGCGTTCGGGGACGGGTGGGCTCTCGCGTCGCGGCCCAGGGCGACGAGGATCTCCCGAACCCGGTCCCTGTGCAGCACAGCAACCAAGCCGGCGAAGATCCGCGCAGGCACGTAGTTGGCTAGGTCATCGAGGCGGGCCGCGGCCCAGCCGAAGTTGCCGTACCTCTCGTTGCGCCGTCCGACCATGGCGTCCATCGTGTTGATGGCCCGGTAGGCGACCGCTGCCGGTGCGCCACCGACCGCGGCCCAGAACGCCGGGGCTATCACCGCATCGACACTGTTCTCGGCCACCGACTCGATCACCGCGGCCGCGATCCCGGCCGCGTCGAGCTCTGACGGGTCACGCCCCACCAGCGACGGCAATTCGGCCTTGGCCGCAGCCAGGTCACCCGCCGTGACCATCTCACCGACACAGGACGCCACCCGACGCAGCTCCCGGCCCGCGGCCACCGCCCAGGTGGCAACCGCGGTCGACCCGGCGGCGGAGCCCGCGGCCGCGCCCATGACCGTGCCCGCCAACGCGTAGACCGTGCCGTTCAGCCGGCGGTCAGCCCACAGCGAATGCTCTACCCGCTCCATGGTGCGGCCGAAGCCGGCCACTGGATGCACGTCCGCGGGCGGCTCGCCGACGATGCGGTCCAGCACCAGCCCGGCCGCGGCGGCAAGGCAGCGTCGTCCCAGCCGGCTCACGACACGGCTTCCGACGCACAGCCGATCACGGGTGCAGACACGCTCATCGGTTCGCGGCGGCTCCGGCCCCCACGGCGTCGTACACGGCTTGGCCGATCCGCGAACCCCACCTCGACCGTGGGCCCGCGAAGCGTTCGGGCGCACCTCCGGAGGTCCACACCACCGTCACCGCGTCGGTGGCGGTGCCGGTCCCCGGCACACCACAGTCTCCCAGAGCCTGGGCCTTGGCCTCTGTGGCCGTCATCACCGCGTTGACCGCAGCCCCCGGATCGAGCGCCACCGGCACCTGCACCACCAGGTTGATCGTGCCCGGAATGCCTGCCGCTTCCGAGGCCGCAGCGGGATCGGCGGCCCACGTCGGATGGCGGATCCCCACCGTGGCGTCTACCGACACGCCGTCGCGGTCGACGTGTACCAAGCCGCTCAAGTCGACCGCGGTGAACATCGCGACACCAGAACCGCTGAGACCAACTCCGGCCACGACCTCCCCAGCGTGCCCGGCCTGGTCCGTGCGCCGGTAGTCCGAAGCCACACCGATGTTGAGCACCCAGTCGATCCGGCCGGAGCCGCCCCCAACCGGCGCCGACGACAAGGCCGGCACGGGCGTTGCCCACCGCCACACGAGCACGCCGCGATGGCCCGCCGCGGCAGGGACCCGGTAGGGCTCGACCCGGTCGCTCAAAGGTCGGAGCCGTTGCCCAAACGGCCCAGGATCCGTTCCAGGCGGTCCAGACCCGCGCTGTCGGGCACGGCCATCCTCACATGGTCCGGCATGCCGAAGCCGGTGCAGTCGCGAACGACCACGCCGTGGCGGGCCAGACGCTCCCGCAGACCCGGCGCTCGCACCAGCACCCAGGGAGCATCGGCTGCGCTGACCTGCCAGCCGCCGCGGCGGAACATGGCGGCCAGATCGGCCCGGCTCGCCGCGATTGCTTGAGACCAGCCGGCGAGGTCGGTCAAGCCGAGCAACTCCACCAGCACGGCCAGACCGAGCGAACCCACCGCCCACTGGGGCTGATGGCGCGCGAACCGCTCCACGTCGTCGGCGATCACATAGCCGAGCCGCAGCCCCGGGCAGGCGAACACCTTGGTCAACGATCCGACCACCACGCCGGGCCGCCCAGCCGACCACCGTCCCGTGGCCAGCGGATAGAAGGCCTCGTCCCACACGTCGGCCACCTCGTTCGGACCCGCCAGCACGCCACTCGGGTTGTGGGGATCGCTGCGCCACACCGGGCCGTCCGTGCCCCGGGGGTGCAGGCCGAACTCCGGCTCGGACCGGACTCGCCCCCCGATCTCCTGGGCCACTCCGGCCACTGCCGCCGCGCCGCCGTTGGTCAGGAGCAGCCGCTCGGGCTCGACGCCGATGATCTCGGCCAGCATGCGGGTCGCGGTCGACGGATCGGGATAACGCCGCAGCGACTCCATGTGGCGGGCCGCGACCGCACCGACATCGGGAGCGAACGGGTTGAGGTTCTGCGACAGGTCCAGGATCGAACCGGGATCGATGCCCAGCGCCTCAGCCACCCGAGGACCGTCGCCGCCATGCGGACCCGGCGGGGGCACCGCGCCCGACCCGGCCCAGGCTCCGGGAGCGGGGACGGCAGGTTTCGCCTCATCGGACAGCCGCGCCGGTGCTGCATCCACGGGCGCCGAGCGTACCGCCGCCGAGCCGGCTGCTCGGCCCGAATGAACCGGACCGCGTCGGGCGTATCTTGCTGGGATGATCGTTCGCCCACCGGTACCAGGCCGAGGCTCGCCGACGCCCGCGATGGACCCCTTCGCCGAGGCCCGGCTGGGGCCGGTCAGCCTGCGCAACCGGATCATCAAGGCGGCCACGTTCGAGGGGGTCATGCCGGAGGCCCTGGTCACGGCTGAGCTGATCGAATACCACCGGGCCGTGGCCGCGGGCGGCGCCGGCATGTCCACCGTCGCCTACTTGGCGGTGGCCCCCGAGGGCCGCACCCATGCCGAGTGCATCTGGCTGCGACCCGACGCCGTAAGCGGCCTGCGCCGCCTCACCGACGCCATCCACGACGAGGGGGCCGCGGCCAGCGCCCAGATCGGCCACGCCGGGCCGGTGGCCAACTCCCGGTCCAACAAGGCCGCATCGATCGCTCCGAGCAAGCGATTCAACCCGCTGGCCATGCGGGTCATCCGTGCCGCCACCGACGCCGACATCGCTCGCATCACCGACGACTACGCCCGGGCCGCCCGCAGCGTCGCCGACAGCGGCTTCGACGCCATCGAGATCCACCTCGGGCACAACTACCTGCTCAGCGCCTTCCTGAGCCCCGGCCTCAACAAGCGCACCGACTCCTGGGGCGGCACCCTCGCCAACCGGGCCCGCTTCGGTCGCCAGGCCGTCCAGGCGGTGCGGGCCGCGGTGGGTGACAAGCTGGCCGTGATCGCCAAGATCAACATGAACGACGGCATGCCCGGCGGCCTCAAGGACGACGAGAGCCTCGAATTCGCCCGCATGCTCCAGGACGACGGTGCCCTCGACGCCCTCGAGCTCACCGGGGGCAGTTCGTTCGGCAACCCCATGTACCTGTTCCGGGGCGACGCCCCCCGGGAGGAGTTCGCGGCCACCCTCCCGCCCCACGCCCGGCTCGGGTTCAAACTGGCGGGGGCCAAGCTCATGCCCGACTACCCCTTTGAGGAGGCCTACTTCCTGCCCAAGGCCCGCCGCTTCCTCGAAGCCCTCGACATGCCGCTGATCCTGCTCGGAGGCATCAACCGCCTCGACACTGTGCAGTCCGCCCTCGACGAGGGGTTCGCCTTCGTGGCCATGGCCCGGGCCCTGCTGCGACAGCCCGACCTGCCCCACCGCTGGCAGGCCGGCACCGCCGGCGAGGGCAACTGCATCCACTGCAACCGCTGCATGCCCACCATCTACAGCGGCACCCGCTGCGCACTCGACCACCCCGAGCCCCTGACCGTCGGCCGCCCCATCATCTGACCACTTCACCAGCAGAATCCGATGTTCACCCGTCCGAGTGTGTTCGCTAGCCCGCCGGGGGCCGCGGCTAGGGCTGCTGGGGGGTGAGCGGTAGCCTCGGTCTGTGCGCCTCTACGACACCGCGCGGCGGGCTGTGGTGCCCTTCGAGCCGGTTCAGCCGCCCGCGGAGGTGCGCATCTACGTGTGCGGCATCACCCCCTACGACAGCACCCACCTCGGTCACGCCAACACCTACCTGGCCTACGACCTGCTGATCCGCCGCCTGGATGATCTCGGCCACTCGGTGCGGATGGTGCGCAACATCACCGACGTCGACGACTCGATCCTGCCCAAGGCCCGAGAGCTGGGCGTGGACTTCCTGGAGCTCGCCGCGGCCGAGACGGCCCGCTTCCACTGCGACATGGAGGATCTCAATACCCGGCCCCCCGCGGCCGAGCCCCGAGCCACCGAGTGGGTGGACGAGATGGTCGCCCTCATCTCCGATCTCGACGCCGCGGGCCACACCTACACCGCTGACGGCACCACCTGGTTCGACGTCTCCACCTGGCCGGGCTACGGCCGCCTCGGCGGCTACGACGACGCGACCATGCGAGAACTGGCCGCCGAGCGGGGCGGCACCCCCGACGACCCCCGCCAGCGCAACCCGCTCGACTTCGTGCTGTGGCAGCCGTCGCGGGCCGACGAGCCGGTGTGGGAGTCGCCGTTCGGTCCGGGCCGGCCCGGCTGGCATATCGAGTGCAGCGCCATGTCGGTTGGGCTGCTCGGCACCGGAATCGACATCCACGGCGGCGGCAGCGACCTGATCTTCCCCCACCACGAGTGCGAGCTGGCCCAGAGCGAGGCCGCCTCCGGCGAGACGTTCGTGAAGCACTGGATGCATTGCGGGATGGTGGGCTACGACGGCACCAAGATGTCGAAGTCGCTGGGCAACCTGGTGTTCGTCAGCGATCTCTGCAAGGAGAGCGCCCCGGCCGCGGTGCGCCTCGCGCTCATGGGCCACCACTACCGCGACGACTGGGAATGGCACGACGGCGACATCGCCGAGGGCGAGGCCCTACTCAACAACCTCAACGAGGCGGTGCGGCACCGGGGCGCCCCGGGCCGATCCGATCCGGGCCCCTACGCCCGCCGCCTGCGCGGCGCCCTCGACGACGACCTCGACGCGCCCCGGGCCCGGGCCGTGCTGGCCGAGACGGCCGGCGCGGTGCTTGCGGGCCACCTCGACGACTCTGCGCCGGGCGTTCTGGCCGAACTGTGCGAGCTGTGCGGCATCGCCCTCGAACCAGAAGCGTCGCCGTCGGCCGACCCGCAGTGATCTCGCTCTACGACACCCTCACGGGCGAGGTGCGTCCCCTGAAGCTGCGCGAGCAGGGCAAGGTGGCGCTGTACGCCTGCGGCCCGACCGTGTATGACCATCCGCACCTGGGCCACGCCCGCTCCGCGCTCACCTACGACGTGCTGCGTCGCTACCTGGAGTGGCGGGGCCTCGCCGTGCGCCATGTGGCCAACATCACCGACATCGACGACAACATCATCAACCGGGCCCGCGACGAGGGCCGCACCGAGAGCGAGGTGGCCGTCGAGTGGGAGGCGGTGTACGTCGACGCCATGGCAAGGCTCGACGTGCTTGATCCCCATGACCGGCCCCGAGCCACCGAATGGGTCGCCGAGATGGTCGACTTCGTCGGCCGGATAGTGGACGTCGGCGCCGCCTACACCACCCCGACGGGCGTGTACCTGAGGGTGCGGGACGTGGACGGGTACGGCGACCTGGTGCACCGCGGCCTCGACGACCTGCGGGCGTCGGCCGGGGCCAGGGTCGAGGTGGACGAGGACAAGGAGGACCCCCTCGACTTCGCGCTGTGGAAGGCGGCCAAGCCCGATGAGCCGTCGTGGCCGTCGCCTTGGGGTCCGGGCCGGCCGGGATGGCACATCGAGTGTGTGGCCATGAGCCTCGGCATCCTCGGCGACGACTTCGACATCCACGGCGGCGGCAACGACCTCGTCTTCCCGCACCACACCAACGAGCGGGCCGAGGCGCTGGCCGTGGGCCGGACCTTCGCCCGCCACTGGGTGCACAACGCCATGCTCAACATCGAGGGCACCAAGATGTCCAAGTCGCTGGGCAACTACCGCACGGTGGTCGAGATGCTCGACGAGCACCCCCTTAACGGGCGGGCCTTCCGCCTGCTCGTGCTCCAGACCCACTACCGCAAGACCATGGAGGTCAACCCCGAGCTGATGGCCTCCGCCCGCACGGCAGTACAGCGCCTCGACGCCCTGGCCCGCCGTGCGTCGGCTCTCGGCACCTCGCCGGACGAGGCCAGCTCGGACGACTTGGACGAGTCGGCGGTCACGGCCTTCCAGGCGGCCATGGACGCCGATCTCGGCACGCCCCAGGCTGTCGCGGTGATCTTCGACACGCTTCGCCGGGCCAACGCCGCCCTCGATGCAGGAACCGCAGACGCAGCGAAGCTCATAAGCACGACAGTCCGCCTCGTGGGCGCTCTGGGCGTTGATGTCCGCGAGGCTGTCCGCAGGACCGGGCACCCCCAGCCTGTGAGGTACACCGCGACGGCGTCCGAAGCGACGGGCAAGGTGATTCCGGCCGCTGCCGCCATTGAGGACATGGTCGCCCGACGGCAGGCGGCTCGGGAGGCCAGGGACTGGGCTACGGCCGACGCGTTGCGCGATGAACTGTTGGCGCTGGGCGTGATCGTGGAGGACACCCCGGCCGGCCCGATTTGGCGCCGGCAGTGAGCGTGTTCGTCGACCACGGATGAAATTGGTGCGACTAGTGGGTATCCAGTGCCCATTTTGTCGCCAATTTCGCCTGGGGACGGGACCGGAGGTGGTGACGTGAGCGTGCTGGGGAACCGGGTGCTTCGCACCGAGGATCCGCGGATGCTCACCACCGGTGCCCGCTATGTGGCCGACCTGCGCCTCGACGGCGCCACCCACGCGTGCTTCGTGCGCTCGACTGTCGCCCGCGGACGCCTGGTCGCGGTCGATGCCGCCGAGGCCCGGACCAGGCCCGGAGTGCTCGGCGTGTTCACCGCGGCCGATCTGGACCTGCCCGATCTCAAGCCCATACCGATGGTCAACCAGCAGATGGCCCGCCCGGTGCTGGCTCGCGACACCGTCCGGTTCGTGGGCGAGCCGGTGGCGGTGGTGGTGGCCGGGACCGCGGCCGCCGCCGCCGACGCGGCCGAGCACGTGCTCGTCGACATCCAGCCGCAGCCCGCGGCTGTGACGCTGGCCGGCGCGGCCGCGGGCGACACGCTGGTCCACCCGGCCGCCGGCACCAACGTCGCCTTCGACATGGGTGCCGGCGGCGCCCCCGTGGACTTCTCGGACTGCGACATCGTGGTGACCGGCACGCTGGCCAACCAGCGGCTGGCCGCGGTTCCGCTCGAGCCCCGGTCGGCGGCGGTCGAATGGTCCGACGACGGCACCGGGCTCACCTTCTACGCCTCTACCCAGGCCCCGCACCGGGTGCGCGACACCCTCGCCGCGCTCTACGGGCTCGACAGGGCCGCGGTACGGGTGGTGACTCCCGACGTGGGCGGCGGCTTCGGGGCCAAGGGCACTCCCTCGCCGGAGGAGCTTGTCCTGGCCGGGCTGGCCCGGGCCGTCGGACGGCCGGTGACATGGACCGAGTCCCGGGCCGAGAACCTCACGGCGTCGGTTCACGGCCGGGGCCAGACCCAGCGGTTCCGCCTCGGTGGCACCCGCCGCGGTCGCATCACCCACTACGAGCTCGACGTCGTGCAGGACGCGGGCGCCTACCCCATGATCGGCGCCTTCCTGCCGACGTACACCCGCAAGGTGTTCACCGGCTGCTACGACATCGCCCACGCCTCGGCGGGCGGGCGCAGCTACGTCACCAACACCGCGCCGGTCACCGCCTACCGGGGCGCGGGCCGGCCCGAGGCGATCTTCGCCATCGAACGGGCCGTCGACCTCTACGCCGCCGAGATCCGCATGGATCCCGCCGAGGTGCGCCGCCGGAACTTCGTGGGCCCCGAGCGCTTCCCGTACACCAACACGGTGGGCAGCGTCTATGACTCCGGCGACTTCGGCGCCGCTCTCGAGCGGACTCTGGAGGCGGCCCGCTACCACGAGGTGCGAGCCGAGCAGGCCAGCCGCCGGTCGAGTGGCGACCCACGGCTGCTGGGCATCGGCATCGCCTCGTTCGTGGAGAGCACCTCGATGGGCCACAGTGAGCTGGGCGAGATCGAGCTGGCCGCCGACGGGTCGCTGGTGGTGCGCAGCGGGGCCACCGCGTTCGGGCAGGGCCATGCCACCTGCTGGGCCATGATCGCAGCCGACGCCACCGGTGTGCCGCTGGACCACATAAGGGTCATCTCCGGCGACACGGCCGAGATCGCCTCCAGCGGGCTGACGGCGGCCTCCCGCTCTGCCCAGCTGGCCGGCTCGGCCGTGTTGACCGCGGCCTGTCACCTGGTGGAACTCGCGCGTGGCCGGGCCGCGGCCCGCCTGGAGGCCGCCGAAGCCGACATCGTGCTCGACACCGCCGCCGGAGCCTTCCATGTGGTCGGCTCGCCCCAGCCGCGGGTCGGCTGGACCGAGATCGCAGCCGAAGCGGCCCAGGCCGGCGAGGCCCCGCTCAGCGCAGCCTCGGACTTCGAGCAGCCCGGCAACACCTACGCCTTCGGTTGCCATGTGGCCGAGGTCGAGGTGGACGCCGTCACCGGCGAGACCAAACTGCGACGCATCGTCGCCTGCGACGACGCCGGCACGCTCATAAACCCGCTGATCGCCGAAGGCCAGATTCACGGCGGCATCGCCCAGGGCGCAGCGCAGGTGCTGCTGGAGGAGGTGGTCTACGACGGCGACGGCAACCCGCTGGCCACCAACCTCGTCGACTACCCGGCCATCTCGGCCCCCGACCTCCCCAGCTTCGAGCTGGTGCCCATGGAGACGCCCACCCCCCTCAACCCCCTGGGCGCCAAGGGCATCGGCGAGTCGGGCACCATCGGCGCCGGTCCGGCGGTCCTCAACGCCGTCCACGACGCGGTCGCCCACCTCGGCATCGACCACATCGACATGCCCGCCACCCCCCAGAGGATCTGGCGCGCCCTGAGCGAAGCGCAGCGCCCGTAGGGGTCCCATCCGTAGTTCTCGGCCCGCTCGCTTCACTTGTAGCGACTAGCTTCATCGGTTCGTGGTCTGCCTGCCCGAGTATGTCAGGTAGGGGCGACATCGGCCATGCCTTGCGCAAGGCCGAGCGTCTACAGCGGGTGGACTAGCTCTAGGCAGTCTCGTCGTTGGTGGTTGCGGGCCTGGTGAACCCGACGGGTAAGCGGCCATCGAGCTGCAGGGTCTCGCAAAGGAGCGGAAACTCGTCCAATCCCCTGATCCATTGCCGAGTAGCGCTGAGCGCGAAGTCGAGCCGTCCGTGGCCGGCGGGAGCAATCAGGCCGGACCTCATCAGCCGCCGCCGGTACACGCCCACGTACTCGCTGCTGACGTCGAGGCGGGCGGCGATGTCGGCCGTTCGTGACACTCCATCATCCAGCGCCATTGCGGCCAGGAACCGTCGTGACCCGTCGGAGACGTCTCTCCACATCGGCGCGATCACTAGCTGCCCCATTTGACGACGGGCCGCTTCAGCTCCGATCTCCACATCTTGCAGGGTTACCTCGGCCCGGGGATCCGATGCCGCCTCCCAGGCGTGATAGCCGACGAGTTGGATCATGAACGGGTATCCCTGCGACGCGGCAACCGCGTACTCAACCGCCTCAGGCGTCATCTGCCCGCCGCGCTGCCTTACTGGCTCGGCCAGTGCAGTCCAGGCCGCCGGAGGGTCGAGGAATCCAACCTCATAGCGGGCGCATCTCTGGAGGAAGGTGATGCTGGTGTCGGCCAGGAGGGTGTCCTCCAGGATCGGGAGACCCGCGCCGATAGACGTCATTGGCAGCTGATCGACTCGGGTGACTTCCTGTATAACGATTCCGAGGGTTCTGAGTTCGTCGGTGTCACCAGCGTGCAGTTCGTCGATAGTGACCACCAGACCTGCCCCACCGGCCTGAAGATGGGCGGTGAGGCCCCTTAGCACGTTGGCGAGCCGTCGGGACAGGTCGGCGTTGGGGTCATAGGCCGCGCCGAGACCGATCCCAGCGGCGGCGAGGTCTCTGTCGACGTCTGGCTGCAGTTCAGCGGCGCACCGGTTGAGATGCTCTGCGGCCTTGTGGGCTAGCCGATTTAGCAGTCCGGTGGTTGTTGCCGCGTCGGAGATCGACAGCCAGCCACGACTGTGGCCCAGCGCTCGGAGAGCTCCTAGGACGACCGTCTTTCCCGATCCGCGCCGGCCAAGAAGCAGAGCTGTGTAGGCAGGATGGGTCGGCCCAGTAGCCCACGCGTCCGCAATGCCACTCAGGATGAGGTCGCGGCCCGCCAACAATGGCGGAGCGGTTCCGAAAGTAGGGGCGAAGGGGTTTGTAGGTTTCATGGGGCTTTGTGATCGGCCGTCGCCTGCCGTGGCAACGTCACTAGGACTCATGGTACGTTGTTTTGGTTGTTATGTCTCTTTATGTTTGTTATATTCTGTTGGGGTTGTTTCGTTGTTCGGGTGGCGATGGCCGGCGGCTAGCGGAAGGCGTGGATGTAGCCGCCCTTGGTGCCCACCACGATCAGGCCGTCCCACACCGCAGGGGTGGACTCGATGCAGGCACCCAGCGAGACGCTCCACAGCTGGGGCGGCTCGACGGTGGTGTCGCTCACGTCGAAGGCGTAGAGACCGCCGCCGCAGTCTCCCTGGATCCAAACGTCGTCGACGATGACCGGGCTGGGCCAGGTGGGGCCGGGCAGCTTCTTCGTCCAGCGCACGTCCCCGGTGGCGGTGTCCACCCCGTAGACGTGACCGGTGTGGGTGGGCACTATCAACAGGTCGCGGTGCAGCCCCGGCGTGGCCCACACGCCCGATCCGTCCAGGGCGCCCCTCACATCCACGCCCCACACCAGCGGATCGTCGGGACGGCTCGGGTCGAGCTTGATGATCTGGCCCACCTCGTGGGAGCGGGCCGTGCCCCTCTGGTACTCGACGCCGGCATAGATCATGCCCTCGGCGTCGATCACCAGCGAGGCGTCGGTGTCGTCGCCGGTCCAGAAGCGGAACACCCGCTCAGGCACCGCGGCCGGGTCGTCCCGCAGCCCGGAGATGTCCCAGCCCTGGACCAGGCCGCCCGAGTTGGCGAAGTACACGGTGTTGCCGCTGATGGCCACCGAGTTCTCGATCGACAGCTCCCGGCCGACCGCGGCCAGCAGCTCGTCGTCCCAGCCGGGCGCATGGAACACCACCTGCGGGTCGGCGGTCACCAGCCCGTCGTTGCCGTAGCCCCGGTTGAGCTTGACGATGTGGAACCGGGAGTTCTCGCCGCCGATGAACAGGTAGTCGTCGATGACCAGCCCGGCGCCGTCCCAGTCGTCGTTCCACATGATCGGAGCCAGGTCGTACGCACCGAGCGACCAGAGCTCCCGGGGCGCCTCACCGTCGAAGGCGATCACCCGGTAGCGGTTGTCCCGGCTGCCGATGTACACCAGCGGGTAGCCGTCGGGGTCGATCGTCACCGAGCCCTTGATGATGTCGCCCGTACCGAAGTCGGGCAGCAGGCGCTCGCCGGTGTCGGCGTCGAGGAAGTGGACGCTGCTGCTGAAGGCGCCGAACACCACCCAGGTGCGGCCGTCGCGCTCGAAGATGGCGGGCTGGCCCGTCCAGCCTGTTCCGCACCACTCCCGGGGCTCGCCGCCGACCGACGACAGCGAGCACATCCGCTCGCCGCGGGGGAAGTGCCAGGCCTCCTGGGGAGCCGATGGCACCGGCCCCCTGCCGTAGTAGGTGCGCGTCGGGTTGCCCCTGAACGTGAGCAGGCCCTCCACCGTGTCGCCCCACGGCTGGCCTGAGGTCTCCGGGTCCACCCAGCCCTCGTAGGGGGGCGCCGTTGTGGTGGTGGTCGTCGTGGTGGTCGTGGTGGTGGTTGTCGTAGTGGTCGTGGTGGTGGAAGCAGCCGCGGCAGCCAGGGCGAGGTCGGTCTCGTCAGGCTCACCCCGGTCCACCCGGGGCGCCCAAACCGAGGTGGCCGCCGCCATCACGACGAAGGCAGCCGCGAAGGCCAGACCCAGCCTGGTCGGCCTCGACAGGGTGCTCACGGCTCCATCATGCCCACTGCGCCGCGATTCCCTATCGTTCGCCCGTCGCTCGCCGGGTGCGCCCGGGACTCCGGTCGGCCTCTGTCATGCCCGCTCTTGTTCGCTGCGACCTGAGGGCCGCTCGGGCCACGGCCTCGTCGCGCGGAGCCGGTTGCGCCCGGGACTCCGGCCGGCCTCTTAGGATCGCAGGCGTGACCGGGGACGATCACCAGCCGCTGACCGTCGCCTTCGACGCCGACGACACGCTGTGGCACAACGAGGACCTGTTCCAGGACGTGCAGCGGAACTACGAGGAGCTGCTGTCACCCTGGGCCGGCAACGAGACGGTCGCCGATCGCCTGCACGCGATCCAGATGACCAACCTGCCCCGCTTCGGCTACGGCGTGAAGTCGTTCACGCTGTCGATGATCGAGGCCGCGGTGTGCATCAGCGACGGTGAGGTCGACGCCGACCGCATCACCACGATCATCGGCTACGGCAAGCGTCTCCTGGACCGGCCGGTCGAGCTCATCGACGGCGTGGAGGAAGTGCTCGACGCCCTCGGACACCACCGGCTGATGGTCATCACCAAGGGCGACGTGCACGACCAGCTAGCCAAAGTGGCCGCCAGCGGACTGGCCGAGCGGTTCTGGCGGGTCGAGGTGGTGGCCGACAAGGACGCCTCCGTCTACAGCGAGCTGCTCGAGCGTCACGGGATCGATCCGGCCCGGTTCGTGATGGTCGGCAACTCGCTGCGATCCGACGTGCTGCCGGTGCTGGAGCTGGGCGGGACGGCGGTGCATGTGCCCTACCCCGTGACCTGGCGCCACGAGGACGACCACGACGGTCACGCGGTCGAGGTGCCGACTCTGGAGGCGCTGCGGGATCTGCCGCAGCTGCTGATGAACTGGGCCCCGGGCGGCGAACTGGGCGCCGGCATGGCCGGGCCGGCCGGCACCGGGGGACGCTACGGCGTCCACCCGGCATGAGGAGGCTCACCCCGCACGAGATCGCCGGCTACGACCTTGTTCCCGCCGAGATCGCCCGCCGGGCCAGGGTGCAGAAGGTGCCGGTGCTGTCACCCGGCATGCACGGCATGACCCTGGGACGACTCATCCTCGTGCTCCGCGACGACGACCGCTCCGGCCGGCGGGTGCTGCTCGCCCATGAACTGGTGCACGTCGAGCAGTACGCCGACCTGGGCACGGCCCGGTTCCTACGGCGATACGTGGGGGAGTACTTCGTCAACCTTTGGCGGCTGCGCAACCACCGCCAGGCCTACGAGGCCATCTCCTTCGAGGCCGAGGCCCGGGCGGCCGCCGCCCGCTGGCGGAGCGAACTTCCGGAGGTTGTGGGGGATAGTTCCCCTTAATCGCCGGAAGTTGGTGCAGCGTGCCGTTCCATGACGGCTCAGTACTCGTAGAAGCCGCGGCCGGTCTTGCGTCCCAGCCGGCCCGCGGCCACCATGCGACGCAGCAGCGGCGGCGGCGCGTAGAAACGCTCGGCGTACTCCGCGTACAGCGACTCGGCCGTGAACAGGCACACGTCGAGCCCGATCAGATCGGCGAGCGTCAAGGGCCCCATGGGATGCCCGGCCCCCAACTTCATGGCGTCGTCGATGTCGCCGGCCGACGCATGGCCCGACTCGTACATCTCGATGGCCTGGCAGATGTAGGGGACCAGCAGCTTGTTGACCACGAATCCGGCCCGGTCCGGCGCGGGCACCACCCGCTTGCCGAGGGTGCCGGTGGCGAAGGCGGTGGCGGCCTCGGTCACCTCCGGCGCGGTGAGCTGCGTGCTGATCACCTCGACCAGCTTCATCACCGTGGCCGGGTTGAAGAAGTGCATGCCCAGCACCTGCTGGGGTCGAGACGTGCCCATGGCCACATCGATGATCGGTATCGAAGACGTGTTGGTGGCCATGATCGCGGCCGGGTCCAGCACCCGGTCGAGCACGCCGAAGATCTCGAGCTTGAGCGGCAGCCTCTCGGGCACCGCCTCCAGCACGAGCTCGCAGCCGGCCAGGTCGTCCAGGTCGGTGGTCCAGGCGATGGCCGCGGCCGCGGCCTCGCGGGTGGCCTCGCCGAGCTTGCCCCGGGCGACGCCCCGGTCCATCGAGCCCTCGACCCGGGCCCGTCCCGCCTCGACCAGTTCCGGCGTCGCCTCCCGGGCCACCACCTGCAGGCCGTTGCGGGCCGCAACCTCCACCACCCCGCTGCCCATGGTTCCGACGCCGATCACGCCGACGGTGTTGATCTCCATGCCTGTCTTCTCCTGCTAAGGCTCGTCTCCGGGACTTCGACGGTACCCAGAGGCCGAGCGAATGGGTGAGCGAATCCTCTCGTGAGGGCGAGGCCGTGGCCCGAGCGGCCCGTGAGCGCAGCGAACAAGAGCGGGCATGACGGCGGCCGAGCGAATAGGCGAGCGAATCCTCTCGTGAGGGCGAGGCCGTGGCCCGATCAAGCCGCGCTCGTACTCAGTCCGACTCGGTGATCGTCACCGAGTTGATGGTGACGTCGGTGAGCGGTCGGTCGTTGCGGTCGGTCTCGACCCGTTGCATGGCGTCCACCACATCCAGTCCCTGCACGACCTTGCCGAACAGCGAGTACTGCGGCGGCAGCCCGGCGCCGTTCGGGCCGCTGATGAGGAAGAACTGGCTGCCGTTGGTGTTGGGTCCGGCGTTGGCCATGGCCAGAGAGCCGATCTCGTAGCGCCCCGGCTTGGGAAGCTCGTCGGCGAAGCGATACCCGGGGCCGCCCCGGCCGGTGCCGGTGGGATCGCCGCCCTGGCACACGAATCCGTTGATGATGCGATGGAAGATCACCCCGTCGTAGTAGTGGTACCGGGCCAGCACCACGAAGTTGTTGACGGTCAGCGGCGCAGTCGCGGCGTCGAGCGCGATCGTGAGCGTCCCCATCGAGGTCTCCATCGTCGCGGTGTAACGCTTGGAGGGGTCGATGCACATCGGTGGCGGCTCGCGGAACTCGCGGCGGACCGGGCTCGATCCGTCCTCGGCGGGGCAGGGGGTGACGGCCACGGTTGACTCCTCGTGCTCGAGCCGGCAAAGACCGGGCGACCCTACCGGCGCTGGCCGCAAACCCTGCGGAGTCGGGGGATCATCCACCCGCGCGCGGCAGCACTCTATGGTGACGCGCATGCGTCAGATGGTCGCGTCCCCGGCGCGTGCTCTGGATCGGGCCCTCTCGGCTGCGCTGGCTCGCCTGCTGCACCGCCGACCCCGTCCGGCCGAGGTCCCGCCGGTGCTGTCGATGCCCGCCGTCGATGCGCCCTACGCGCTGCGCTGCGAGAACTGCGACGTCATGTGGAGGGGGTCGTCCTCGGTGCCGTGCTGGTGCTGCGGCGCGCCCGGCGCGATCAGGGGCGAGGTGCGCATCCTCGCCGACTGAGCGCCAGTCACCCGCTCCGCCGCCGAAGAAGGGCCCGATAGGGTCGGGCCATGACACTGCACTGGTCCGACACCGGGGTCGAGGTCCACAAGGTGGTGGTCGGGCCCGTTGAGAACAACGTCTTCGTGATCCGCTGCACGTCCACCGGCGAGGCCGTGCTGATCGATGCGGCCAACGAGCATGAGCGGCTACTGGAGCTGTGCCGCACCCTCGGGGTCCGCACCGTGCTGGAGACCCACGGGCACTGGGACCATATCCAGGCCATCCCGGCCGTGCGAGACGCCGGCTATGAGGTCGGGGTGACCGCCGAGGACGCGGCCATGCTGCCCAGCTACGACTACCTGCTGGAGGACGACACCGTCGTTGAGATCGGCCGGCTGCGCCTGCGGACCCTGCACACGCCGGGACACACCCCGGGCTCGATGTCGTTCCATGTGGAGGGAACGCCGTTGCTGTTCACCGGCGACACCCTGTTCCCCGGCGGTCCGGGTGCCACCCAGTACGAGGGCGGCGACTTCGGAACCATCATCCGTTCCATCGAGGATCGGATCTTCTCCCGATTCGACGGATCCACCATCGTGCTGCCCGGCCACGGTCTCGACACCACCATCGGCACCGAGTCCCCGCAGCTTGACGAGTGGATCGCCCGGGGGTGGTGAAATCGGCGCCTATCCGCTCGGCCTCTGCAGACCGGTAGCGTGGCGCCCCGAGTTCGACGGCTCGCAGACCAGGAGGTTTCATGAGCAGGCTTCTCGAAGACAAGGTGGCGCTCGTCACCGGCGCGGGGCGCGGAATCGGGCGCGAGCACGCTCTGATGCTCGCCGAGCACGGGGCCAAAGTGGTGGTCAACGACTTGGGCGGCGACGAGTTCGGCGGGGGCTCGGACCTGACGCCGGCGGCCGAAGTCGTCGAGGCCATCAAGTCCGCCGGTGGCGAGGCCGTCATCAACGGCGGCAGCGTGGCCAGCTTCGACGACGCCGGGGCCATGGTACGGCAGGCCATCGACACCTTCGGCGACATCAACATCGTGGTCAACAACGCCGGGATCCTGCGCGACCGGATGATGTTCTCGATGACCGAGGACGACTGGGACACGGTCGTGGCGGTGCACCTCAAGGGCACCTTCGGCCCGTCGCATCATGCTGCGGCCTACTGGCGCAACAAGGCCAAGTCAGGTGAGGAGACCTACGGGCGGATCATCAACACTTCGTCACCGTCGGGCATCTACGGCAACGTCGGGCAGACCAACTACGGCGCGGCCAAGGCGGGCATCGCCGCGTTCACGGTGATCGCGGCCCAGGAGCTGGTCCGCTACGGCGTTACCGTCAACTGCCTGGCCCCCACGGCCTGGTCGCGCCTCACCGCCCCGCTGATGGGCGGCGACGAGGCGACCGAGGAGTTCAAGGACAGCATCGACCCTCGCTGGATCGCGGTGATCACGGCATGGCTGGCCAGCCCCGAGGCGGCCAACGTGACCGGCAGGGTCTTCGACGTGCGGGGCCAGAACCTCGGCATCGCCGAGGGCTGGCACCTCGGCCCGGTGGAGGTCCAGCCGGACAATCCGGCCGAGCTGGGCCCGGTGGTGGCCAAGCTGATGGCCGCAGCCCGCCTCAACGCCAGCATGTCCGGCCAAGATCACGAGGGACCGGGCTTCCCCAGCAAGTCCATCTAGCCCCGGGCTGCCGGCAGCCGGATGGTCATCTCCGTGAACTCTCCGGCTTCGGACTCCGCCGATATCGAGCCGCCGTACTGGCGGACCACGTCGCTGGAGAAGCTGAGACCCAGCCCGACGCCCGTTCCCGACGGCTTCGTCGTGAAGAACGGGTTGAAGATCTTGTCCATGGTGTCGTCGGGGATCCCGGTGCCGTTGTCGCGGATGCGGATCACTATCTCGGCGCCGGTTCGCTCTGTCCGGAGCATGAGCGAGGGTTCGTAGGAGCCGCCGGACTCGGCCGCCGCGCGCCGCTTCTCGTCGATCGCGGCGAGGGCGTTGCCCACCAGGTTCAGGAACACCCGCCCCATCTCCTCGGGCACGACCTCCATCTCCCCGACCTCGGGATCGCAGTCGTTGCTGATATCGATCTCGAAGTCCTCGTCCAAGGCCTGGATGCTGTGGTAGGCGATCTTGGCCCTGTCGTTGAGCAGGTCGTTGATGTCGACGGGCTGCCGTTTGCCGCCCCCGCGCCCGATCATCACCATGTCCCGCACGATCCGGTCGGCGCGGTCGCCGTGAGCCCGCATCCGCGACATGTTCTCGGCCAGCTCCTCGGCGATGCCGACGACCAGAGCGCGCTCGTCGTCGTCCAGATCCTGGGCCTGCTTGTTGAGCGTGTCCCGTAGCTCCGACACCAGCTCCTCGGATGACTCGGAGAAGTTCTTCATGAAGTTCAACGGGTTCCTGATCTCGTGGGCGACGCCCGCGGTCAACTCCCCGAGTTCCACCAGCTTCTGGCGCAGGATGATCTGATCCTGCGTCTGCCGCAGCTCCGACAGCACCCCCTCCAACTCCTCGTTCTTCGCCTGGAGGTCTTGGGAGAGTTTCCGAACGAGGTCAAGCTGAAGAGCCTCGATGGATCGCTGCCGGAGCTTCTCCAGCGCGTCAGCAGCCTCATTCACCTCGTCGTGGCCGGACAACTGGACCTTGTAGTCCAGGTTCCCCTCGCCCATCTGGCGGATCCAGATCTCCAGCGCAACGGTGCGAAGACCGGTACGAACGAGCCGGTACGACACGAAGACGATCAAGGCGACGCACAGCGACGCGAGGACGACCATTGCGGTGCCGCCGTGGGCGATCGCCTGCACCAGCAGCGTCACACTCACGACGAAGGTCAGCGCGACGGTGACAATCACCTGGACCGACTTGCGCCTGAGGCTCATCGGAGCGATCAGCTGCTGCGGCGGGCTGGCAGGTGAGTCGTGCGCCATCTGCTCCGTTCCTTCGTCGGGCTGGTCGAGGGGCGGGCCGCGCCACGGCTGATGCGGCAGACTCTACAAAAGGGGGCTGTTGTCGGGACGACCCGAGAGACTGGTTCCAGCCCTCTCTTTGACCGCCAAATGTCTGAGGTTTACGCTCCGGAGGAATGAGGCCTCTCGAGGACATCCGCATCGTGGCCGTGGAGCAGTACGGGGCCGGGCCCTTCGCCACCATGCACTTGGCCGACCTTGGCGCCGAAGTGATCAAGATCGAGGACCCCGCGGCCGGAGGAGACGTCGCCCGATACCTGCCTCCCTTCCAGCACGGCGACTCCAGCCTCTTCTTCCAGACCTACAACCGCAACAAGCGCAGCGTCGCCCTCGACATCCGCAACCGCGCTGGCCGGGCCGTGTTCGACGACCTGGTGGCCCGCTCCGACGCCGTCTTCTCCAACCTGCGAGGTGACCTTCCCGCCGCTCTCGGCCTCTGCTACGACGACCTGAAGGAAATCAACCCGCGCATCGTCTGCTGCTCGCTCAGCGGCTTCGGGATGACCGGTCCGAGGGCCCGCCAGGGCGGTTACGACTACATCCTGCAGGGTCTCTGCGGCTGGATGGCCCTCACCGGGGACCCGGACGGTCCGCCCACGAAGTCCGGCCTGTCGATGGTGGACTTCTCGGGAGGCTTCGTGGCCGCGATCGCGCTGCTAACCGGGATCCACGCGGCCCGGCGCGACGGTGCCGGCATGGACTGCGACCTGAGTCTCCACGACACCGCCACCAGCCTGCTCGGCTATCTCGGCACCTGGCACCTCACCGGCGGGTTCGAGCCCGAGCGGGTGGCCGAGTCGGCGCATCCGTCGCTCGTCCCGTTCCAGATCTTCGAGGCCGCCGACGCCTGGCTGGTGATCGGCTGCGCCAAGGAGAAGTTCTGGCAGAGGCTCACCGAGGTCCTCGGCATGCCCGAGCTGGCCGACGACGAGCGATTCGTCGACTTCGCGGCTCGCTATGCCAACAAGGACGAGCTGCTGGAAATCCTCAGGGAGGCGTTCCGCACCCGCCCGGCCTCGGAGTGGCTGGAGATGCTGGAGGCGGCCGGGGTGCCGTCGGGTCCGATCCAGGACGTGCCCGCGGCGCTGCGCGATCCCCACACGCTGGCCCGGGGTGTGCTGGCCGAGACCGAACACCCGCAGCATGGCACGATCCGCCAGCCAGTGACCCCGGTGCGGGTGGGGGAGCACCCGACCGCTGAGTCGCTGTCGCCCGGACCGGCACTGGGCGCCGACGCGCCGTACGTGCTCAAGGAACTGCTGGACTACGACGACGACCGCATCGACCAGTTCCGGGCCGACGGCGCCTTCGGCTGAGCCCGATACCCGAGGCCGAGCGGGACAGGCGAGCGGATCCGGCCTATACCGACGGGGCCGTGGCCCGAGCGGCCTTCAGGTCGCAGCGGGAGTTCAGGCCCGCTCCAGCGTTTGACCCCCAAAGTGTCCGACGTTTAGGCTCCGGGGCGGGTATCGAGCCCCTGTGGGGGCCGGAAACGACACCTGGGAGCGCTTATGGCCTCATCCGTCCCCAAGACCCCGCCCCTGCCGCAGGTTTGGGCTGATCGCATCGCCGACACCCAGGCCGAGCTCGCCTCGGGCGGGTTCACGCTGGAGGGCATGCCCGGCTACGTCCCCGGCCAGCCACCGAGCGTGGACACCTGGCACCACATGGACTACCTCGACATCTACCCGAAGATCTACGGCCGCGAGTGCGGCGCCAACGGCATCGGGCGGCTGCGGGAGGTGGCCCTGATCAACATCACCGAGTCGGAGCGCTTCCCCCTCTACGACGACGACCCCGAGTACTTCCCGACGATGGGGCTCAGCCACGACGACCTGGATATCGGCCGGATGCGTGATCAGAGCCTCGAGTACCAGGACAAGATGGAGCAGGCCGGCGTCGTCGTGCACCGGATCGATTTCCCGCAGCCCGCGGTGGGGGCCTTCGGCCCGATGCGGGGCACCTGGGCCGCCAACGAGCTGCTGGTCGTGCGGGGCGGGTCGATCGTCGAGAAGGTCGCGATCAGCCCCTTCGGCACAGGCCGGGCCGAGTACCTGGCGCTGTGGGCCTTCGCCTGCCTGGGAATACCGGTGGTGTCCACCATCACCGGCACGGGCGTCTGCGAGGCCGGACCTTGCCACTGGCTGGCCGAGGACGTGTTCGTGGCCGGTCGGGGCCTGGCCTACAACTCGTCGGGTCTCGAACAGCTCGTCGAGGCTGTGGCCCGATCGTCGGGCATGGACGCCGCCGACATGACCACGCTGGCCATCAACTTCCCCGGCAACATCTATTTCAATCCCCGCACCGGCCAGTCCCACCATCCCGATATGTCGGTGTGCGCCCTCGACGTCGACAAGGTGATCTGCTACCCGCCGAGCCTCGACTTCCGGACCTACGAGTGGCTGCGCAAGCGGGGCTACAAGATGGTGACGGTCGACATCGAGGAGCAGCGGCTGTTCGCTCCGGCCAACGTGATGCTGATCGAGCCCGGCCTGGTGGTGATGCACTCCGAGGCGCCCAACGCGGTCGCGGCGGTGCGAAAGGCCGGTGTGGAAGTCATCGAGACGCCGTACTCGGAGTTCCTGCGCATCGGCGGCGGCCTGCACTGCTCAACCCTGCGGCTGCTGCGGGACAAGGGTCCGTACTCCACGGACCGTCCGTCATGATCGGGTCTGCAACTCCGCCCATCGAGACGCTGGTGAGGCCACGTCCATGAAGTTCGCCGTGTTCAGCCACATCGCGGAGAAGGAGACGGCCAGCCCCAAGCAGCGCCTCGACGAGTTCGCGGCGGAGGTTCGTCTCTGCGACGGGTTGGGCTACGACTACTTCTTCACCACCGAGCACCATTTCACCGGGCGGTTCTCGATGGCGCCGTCGCAGCCGGTCTCGCTGACGGTGGTCGCCCAGAACTCCGAGCGCATGCGCTTCGGCCCGATGGTGATCCTGCTGCCCATCAGCCAGCCGCTGCGGGTGATCGAGGAGATGATCATCCTCGACCACATGTCGGGAGGGCGCCTCGAGATCGGGCTGGGACGGGGCATCACCCCCCACGAGCACATCTCCTACGGCGTCAACACCCACACCGACGTGGCCCGGTTCAACGAAGGCCTCGAGATCGTGATCAAGGGGCTCAACGCCGACGGTCCGTTCTCGTTCATGGGCGAGTTCTGGCAGTACATCGACGTGGATCTGCCCTGGAGGCCGCTGCAACGCCCCCACCCGCCGATCTGGGTGCCCACCAACACCCCGCAGAAGGGCTACGAATACGGGCAGCTGGGCTACGGCATAGGCGGATTCGGGGTGGTGGGCATGGACCTGTACGAGGTGGTGTTCCGCGAGTACCACCGCGGCTGCGACGAGGCCGGCATCCCCGCCGACCGCCGCCCGATCACCTACCTGGCCTCGACGCTGGTGGCTGAGACCGATGCCGAGGCCAAGGAACTCATGTACGACCACTTCCTGCGCCAGCTGGCGCTGTTCGAGGAGGAGCGACGGCGCTCGCGGCGGGCCGGTGACTCCGCGGTCAAGGCGGCCACCACCGCGTCGCTGGGCCGCCTGGCCGCGCTCCGGGCCGACATGGACGGCTCCGCGGCGGGCCTGAAGTTCTTCCACGGCAGCCCCGACACCGTGGCGGCCAAGATCAGGCACCTGCAGGAGCGCCTCGGCGTGAACGTGTTCCTCGGAGAGTTCTCCTTCGGCGAGCTCACCTGGGAGCAGGTCCGCCGGTCCCACGAGCTGTTCATGGGCGAGGTCGTGCCCCAGCTCGTCGACACCCCGGTCGCGGCCGCGGGATGAGCCTCCTCGAGGGTCGCAGCGCGGTGGTCACCGGCGCGGGCGACATCGGCAGCGTCGTGGCGCTGAGGCTGCGCGACCACGGCGCGAGCGTCGAGGTCTGGGACGCCTCGGCCGCCGCTCTGTCGCGTGTCGAGTCCGACGGCATCGGCGTGCGGGTCCTGGACGTCACCGACCGGGATGCGGTGGCCGCCGCCGCCGAGGACGCGGTCGCGGTGGGGCCGGTGAACGTGCTGGCCAACACGGCCGCGGTGGCCCGTTTCGGCTCGGTTGCCGACCTCGACCCTGACCAGTGGCAGGAGACGCTCGACGTCAACCTCACCGGCGTCTACCTGTGCTGCCGGGCCTTCGTCGGGCTGATGGCGGCCACCGGCGGGGGCAGCATCGTCAACATCTCCTCGATCGGCGGCCTCAAGGGCGAGCCGGACTTCGCCAGCTACTGCGCCTCCAAGTTCGGCGTGATCGGACTCACCCAGTCGCTGGCACGAGAGGTCGGCCCGTTCAACATCAGGGTCAACGCGGTGTGCCCGGGCGCGGTCGAGTCGCAGATGAACACCGACACCATGGCCCGGGACGCCCGCCGGTACGGGATCACGCTCGAGGATGTCGAGCAGAGGATCCTCACCCGCACCGCCCTGGGCCGCCTTGTGCAGCCCGGTGACGTCGCCGACGCGGTGGTCTTCCTGGCGTCGGACCTGTCGTCGTGCATAACCGCCGAATCACTCGCCGTCACCGGCGGGATCTTCTAAGCCAACAGATCGAAGAAGGGGAACTGCTATGACAATCGACGTCGTCGGGTCGGACGTGCCGACCATGCCACCCATGGCGCCCGTCTATGAGGAACGGATCGCCGACACTCAGCGCCGGTTGCGGGCCGGGGAGTTCACCCTCGAGCAGATGCCGGGGTACGTCAAGGGCCAGAGGCCCACCACCGACGTGTGGCACAACATCGACCATCTCGAGATCTACCCGAAGGTGTGGGGCCGCGAGTGCGGCAAGAACGGCATCGGCAAACTGCGCGAGGTGGTGCTCACCGAGATCACCGAGTCCGAGAAGTTCGCCTACCAGGACCTCGACCCGGCCTACTTCCCGCAGATGGCCGACGCCTACTCGAGCATCGACATACCCAAGATGATCGACCAGAGCCTGGCCTATGAGGCCGCGCTTGAGGCCAACGGCGTGATCGTGCACCGGGTGGAGTTCCCGCAGCCGCCGGTCAGCGCGTTCGGCCCGGCCAAGAGCACCTGGGCCGCGGCCGAGCTGTTCGTGCTGCGGGGCGGGTCGGTGCTCCCCAAGCGCGGCGTCCAGCCCCTGGCCTACGGCCGGGCCGAGTACCTGGCGCTGTGGGCGTGGACCCGCCTGGGCGTTCCCGTGCTGTGCGCGGTCACCGGTACCGGCATCTTCGAGATCGGGCCCTGCCACTTCCTGGCCGAGGACGTATTCGTCTCCGGCAACGGCATGGCGTTCAACGACGAGGGCCTCGAGCAGATGAAGCCGGTGATCGCCCGCTCGGCCGGCCTCGACGTCGAGGACATGACCTTCCTGCACATCGAGTTCCCCGGCTCGAAGTACTACGACGCGCCCAGCGGCGTGGGCCACCACCCCGACCTGTACATCGCTCCGCTGGACCTCCGCAAGGTGATCACCTACTCGCCGGGCCTCGACTTCGCCACGCTCGAGTGGCTGCGCAAGCGGGGCTTCACCATCGTCGAGGTCGACCACTCCGAGCAGGCCCAGTTCGCGCCGGCCAACATCCTGCCCCTGGAGCCCGGGCTGGTGGTGATGCACGCGGAGGCCACCGAGAGCATCGCCAAGGTGCGGGCCGCGGGCGTCGAGGTCATCGAAGTGCCCTACTCGGAGTTCATGAAGGAGGGCGGCGGCCTGCACTGCTCCACCGGCCAGGTCTGGCGCGAGAAGGGCCCCTTCTCCACCGACTGAGCGAATCGCGTTACCGGGAGGAACCGTGCCGAAGGAAGTCATCAACCCCGAGGGTCTGTGGGACTCCAGCAACCGCAGCTACAGCCATGTGGTGAAGGTCACCAACCCGCAGAGCCTGATCTTCGTGGCCGGCATGGCCGCGGTGGGCGACGACCTGAAGATCGTCTCCGACGACATCCGCGAGCAGACCCGGGTGACCTTCCAGTTGATCTCCAAGGAGCTAGAGGCGGCCGGGGCGACGCTGGACGACATCTGCGACATGACCGTGTACCTGCTCGACATCGACAACCACAAGTGGCCGGTGCGGGAGGTGCGCAGCGAGTTCTTCACCGACGACCGGCTGCCGGTGTCAACCATGATCGGGGTGAGCAACTTCGCCATCGAGGGCATGCTCATCGAGATAGACGTGATAGCCGCAACCTGATGCTCACCCCGTGTTCCTGTCGAAATTGGTGCGGAAATTGGGTGTCAGGTACCCATTTCGTCGCCAATTTCGGGAAGGGGGAGTGCTGAAATGGACTTCGAGCTGAACGAAGAGCAGCAGATGTTCCAGGACGTGCTGCGGCAGTTCGTCAACACCGAGATCAAGCCGGTGGCCCGCGAGATGGAGCAGTCGGGCCAGTACCCCACCGAGATCGTGGCCAAGATGGCCGAGATGGGCCTGTTCGGCATCACCGTCGGCGCTGAGTACGGCGGGCTCGACCTCGACACCGTGTCCATGAGTCTGGTGTTCGAGGAGATCTCCATGGGCTGGATGGGCATCGCCGGCGTCTTGGGCAGTCACTCGCTGAGTTGCCGGATGATCACCAACCACGGCACCGCGGAGCAGAAGCAGCGCTGGCTGCCCGAGTTGGCCACCGGCGAGCGCCGCACCGCCATCGCCCTCACCGAGCCGGGCGCGGGCAGCGACCTGCAGGGCATCTCGACCCGGGCGTGGCGCGACGGCGACACCTACGTGATCCGGGGGACCAAGACCTGGATCACCAACGCCCGCTTCGCCAACCCTCTGCCGGTGCTGGTCAAGACCGACCCCGACGCTCAGCCCCGCCACCGGGGCATGAGCGTGCTGATGGTTGAGGCCGGCACGCCGGGCCTGGAGGTGCTGCGCGACCTCGGGAAGCTGGGCTACAAGGGTCCCGAATCCTGCGAGGTCGTGCTGGACGACGTGAGGGTTCCCGTCGACAACCTGCTGGGCGGGTCCGAGGGTCTGGGGTTCAAGCAGGTGATGTCGGGCCTGGAGGTCGGCCGCATCAACATCGCGGCCCGTGGCGTGGGCGTGGCCCAGGCCGCCTTCGACGCCGCGCTGGCGTACTCCATGGAGCGCGAGGCCTTCGGCCAGCCCATCGGCGAGTTCCAGGCCATCCAGCTCAAGCTGGCCGACATGGCCACCGAGATCGAGGCGGCCCGGCTGCTGACCCGCTGGGCCGCCAACCGCATCGACGAGGGCCTGAGGGCCGACATCGAGGCGGGCATGGCCAAGTACTTCGCCTCGGAGGCGGCCATCAAGGCGTCGATGGAGTCGATGCGGATCCACGGCAGCTACGGCTACTCGACCGAGCTGGAGATCGAGCGGCTCTACCGGGACGCTCCGTTGATGGCCATCGGCGAGGGCACCAACGAGATACAGCGCACGATAATCGCCAAGGGCCTGATGAGACGGGCCCGAGGCAGCTGATGGCCGGATGCTGGTCGGCGACTGATGATCTGTAGGACGACTGGTCGGGGAGGACGACGATGAGCCGCACGAGAGAGCTGGCTGAGGCTGTTCACGGGATTGACTTCGACGGGCTCGGCGAGGCGGAGATCGAGGCGGTGCGGCGCCTGCTGCTCGACCACATCGGCGTGGCCGCGGCCGGGTCGGTCACCGACTCGGCGGAGGCGTTCCGGCGCACCGTGGGCCGCTTCGCCCATGACGAGAGCGCCGGGCTGCCGGTGATCGGCGCGGGCGCCACTGCGGCCGCGGTGCCGGCCGCGATGGCCAACGCGGTGGCGGGCCACTCGATCGAGTACGACGACGTGCACAACCAGTCCTCCAGCCATCCTGGCGTGGTGATGTACCCCGCGGCCATGGCCGCCACCGCCCTGGCCGGCGGCGACGAGCGGGACCTGGTGCGGGCGGTGGTGATCGGCTTCGAGGTCATGTGCCGGGCCGGCCGGGCCGTCGACCCCGCGGCCCACTACGCCCGCCACTTCCACCCCACGGGCACCATCGGGTCGCTGGGCGCGGCCGCCGCGGCCGCAGCCGCGCTCGGCCTCGACGCCGGCGGGCTCAACTCCGCCATCGGGATAGCGGCCACGATGGCCTCGGGCAGCATGGAGTTCCTCAGCGACGGCGCCTGGACCAAGCGCCTGCATCCGGCGCTGGCGGCCCGCAACGGCGTGGAGGCCGGGCTGCTGGCAGCCGACGGCTATGTCGGTACCGACGACGGCATCTGCGGTGAGCGTGGGTTCCTGGCCGGATACAGCGGGGCTCCCGAGCCCGAGCGGCTCCTGGAGGCTTGGGGCCAGCGGCCGCTGGAGGTCGTGTCAACCAGCATCAAGCGCCACACCTGCTGCCGCTACAACCAGGGTCCTATAGACGCGCTGCTGGCCATCCGCGCCGCCCATGGGGTGCACGCCGATGACGTCGAGTCGGTGGTGATCGGCATCCCTTCGATCGCGGTCGGCATCGTGGCCGAGCCCGCCGCGTCCAAGCGCCGGCCTGCTTCGGTGGTGGACGCCCAGTTCAGCCTGGTCTTCGGCGCGGCCGCGGCCCTGCTGTGGGGCCGGGCCGGGCTGGCCGAGTACGAAGAGGCCAGGCTGGCCGACCCGGCCGCGCTGGCCCTCATGGACCGGGTGGACTACGAGGTCGATCCGGCCATCGACCGGGACTTCCCCGACAAGTGGCGGGCCTGGGCCCGGGTCACCACCCGCGGCGGCGACACCCACACCCAGCGGGTCGACGACCCCAAGGGCGACCCCGGCAACCCGTTCACCGACGCCGAGTGCCGCGAGAAGTTCGACGACCTGGCGTCGGCCGTCTACCCCGCCGAGTCGAGGGCCGCCATCGCCGCGCACGCCCTCTCCATGGGCGCCCCAGGCTCCTGGAAGGCCCTCGTCGACAGCCTCACCTAGCCCCCTGGCCAGCACGCGACGCTGTTCTACGCTGCTTGGCGTGAACTGAGACCCTCATCGAGCACCGGCGCTGTGCGATCAAGGAAACGGCGGTGACGATTGCGTCGTCCGGAGCAAGGGGAGCCGGGTCCAGACGATTGAGCGAGCATGAGTCTCTGACTTGAGACGCTGGTGACTAGTAATCCGGCTCTCCGCGTTTCAGGTCGGAGTGAGGGTGTCGAGCAGTGTCCAGTTGGGTCTGCCGGCGTAGAGCAGGGCGCGGATTCGGTAGTTGTTGAGGTTGGTGAGCCCGATCGCGGCGCGTTTGACGCGTTTGACGAGGTTGTTGGCTGCTTCGGTGGCGGCGTTGGTGACTCGGGCGGTGTGCCGGTTGGCGATCTGGTGTCTCCAGTGCCAGATGGTGCGGCCGAGCCGGTTGACCTCTGTGGGCATGGCGGGGTCCTGGAGGTCGCAGGCGGGTTGCTCGACGGTGGCTGCGCCCACTTCGGTGTCGTCGATGTCATAGATCGAGTGGAGGGTCTCTTTGGCGTGCCAGGCGTCGCGGGCCTCGCCGTGGGGGTCGCCGGCGTCGAGCAGGCCCCGCAGCGGGACCCGTCCGGCGTCGGTGATGGTCTCGGACGCGGACACCAGCAGCTTGCGGGCCCGGTAGAGGGGGTCGTGCTTGTGGCCGCGGTGCCCGAGGGTCTGCTGTTGGACTCTGCGGCGGACCTCGTCGAGGGCGTCGTTGCCCAACCGCACGACGTGGAACGGGTCCGCGACCTGCTTCGCGTGGGGCGCTGCTGCGTCGAACGCGGCCCGGTAGGGGCCACAGAGGTCCAGCACCGCCCAGCGGATGGCGGCCAGCCAGCGGCGGGGACGGCCAAGCAGCCACTGCGTGGGCCCATGGGCGGTGCGGCCTGGGACTATGTCCAGCAGCCGGCCTGCGCCGACGTCGACGATGCTGGTGGCCCAGGCCCTGGTCCCGAACCGGCCGCGACGCCACATCAGGTGCTCGTCGAGGCCGAGCGCGGCCACGTCTGAGATGCGCTCGGTGTCGGCTGCCAGCAGCGCAGAGCCCCAGCGGCGCACCGAGGCGTTCACCGGGTGCCAACTGCACCCGAGCTCTGTGGCGATGTCGCTGTGGGGCCGGCCCTGCCCGGACTGGCGCGTCGCCCAGCGCCCCGCGCGCGTCGTCAGCCTCTCACGCTCGGGAGCGATCTGCGGGTCCTGCTCGGTCACGGTCCCCGCCGCGCAGCCGCGATCCCCGCAGCGCCAGCGGCGCTTGTGCCACACCAGCCGCGCCGGCCGGCCGAACGCCCCCAGATCCACCAGCTGCACTTCCCGCTCGCCGTCAGACCACAGCGCACCGCCGCAACACTCACAGCCAGGCCGCGGCGCCCGGCGGCGTATGTGCACCCGCAGCGGCGCGCCCACCTCATCATCGACGCCGAGCACCTCCACATCGCCCAGTCCCACCAACAGCTCACACACGCGCCTAGGGTCGCACTCCACAGGGATCCTCCAGTTGCTCGGCTGCCTGTCAGCGCCGAATTCTGGGGGATCCCTCGCGTTCAGCCGCGGACCCCTACCGCCTCCACTCCGACCTCAAACGCGAAGCGTCAGTAATCCAGCAATTCTAGAATGTCTTCAACAAATGTGATTTCCCGACCCAACAGACCAGACTTTGAAACATCTAGGAGACTGCTGAGCAAGTCGCCTGTGGTGGTGACGGTGTAGCGGCGGGTGGGGGGTCGGTGTCGGTTGTGGTGTGCAGCCGGGCGGTGCCGGTTGGGGGCGCTGGGGGCCTCGGCGGGTTGTGTGGGGGCCCGGGTCGGGTGCTTTGGGGGGTTCGGCGGGTCCGTCGGGGTCTGGGGCGGGCCTCGGCGGGTCAGGCGATGGCCCAGTTGGTGCCGTTGTGGTGCAGGCCGAGGCTGGTGAGTCGTTTGAGGTTGACTGCGGCGGCGCGCAGGGTCAGCCAGTGGCGGTTCTTTCGGGTGCCTCTGTAGGGGCACCTTCGGTTGTTGCGGACGAGCCAGGCGATGGTGCGCTCGGCCATGGGCCGGTGTGTGGTGTAGGCGCGCTGGAACTCGCTGGTCGGGCCTGGGCTCGGGCTGCGGCGAGCAGGTCGTGGTGTGGGTGCAGCCGGATGGTGCGTCCGGCTGCAGCGGTGGTGCAGCGGGCCCGCACCGGGCAGCTGCGGCACCTGTTGCCGAAATGGGCGTGCCCTTTGGGGGTGAACGAGACGGTGACCCCGGCGGGGCAGGTGACTGTTCGGGCTTGGGCGTCGATGTCGAAGTCGTCGATGCTGTAGCCGCCTTCGACCGCGGTGCGCAGAGGCGGCGGCTTGATGACCGCTGTCATGTTGCGCTCTTCGAGACGGGCTCGCAGCGCTCCGGTGCCGTAGGCGCTGTCGGCGAGCACCACGGTGCCGGCAGGCTCGCCCGCCAGCAGCCCCGCGGCGGCGTCCGCGTCGGCGGCGTCGCCTGGCGTGAGGTCGACCGCGGTGACCAGCCCGGTGTCGGGCTCAGCACAGACGTGGGCCTTGTAGCCGTCGCGGTAGCTGTGGGCGCTCTTGTGGGCGTGGCGCGACTCGGGGTCCACCACCGACACCACCCGCCCAGCAGCGACGCGACGTGCGATGCGCCACCGGCCCGGGCCGTCGCCGGGCTCGGTGTCTTGGCCCGCCACCAGCGCCAACAGCCCCAACGCGTCGGCCTGCGCGTCGTTGAGGTCGAGATCCTCGCAGGCGCCGATCAGCTCCAGAGCGTCATCGACCAACTCGCTCACCAGACGCTCCACGTCGCCGGGGTCGTCCCAGTCCACCTCAGGCCCCGCAGCGGCGTCGAGGTTGTGCTCGCGAACCCACACCTCGCCCAGCTGCGGCACCAGCTTGCGCAGCTTGCGCATCTGCACCCGCAGCATCGTCACCGTGCCCTGGCGCGCCACCGCGTCATCCAGCACCGTGGAGTCCAGCACCCGGCGCTGCTTGCCCGACACCGCCCCCGTCACCGCCACCAGCTCGCGCACCGCGTCGAAGACCCGGTCCGGGCGGTCTGAGGCCCGCAGCCGGTTCCGCCACAGCACCAGCACCGTCGGATGAAACGCCCCATCGGTCAAAGCCAGCCCCGCCGCAGCCTTCCAGCGCACATCACAACGCAACCGCTCAACCGCCTCACGGTCAGAACAGCCCTCCAACGCCTGCAGAACCAGCACCACCGCCATCACCGAACCCGGCACCGACGGACGGCCCCGCCCCGACGCAAACAAGTCCCCGAACATCTCATCGGGAAACAACCTGTCACGATGCTGCGCCAACAACGCATACACCGAATCCGCCGCAACCAGATGCCCGCACACCGCCGCGGCGTCCAACAGCTCCCGATCCGGCTTCTCAATGCCCTGCATGACCGAAATCCTCCCACACCCCACCAACGATCGCGAGCACCCAACCCCGAATTATTCAGCAGTCTCCTAGACCGTATCTGTAGACTGTAATGCCACTAACGCGTCCCATTCTCTGGAGTCCTCCACTTGCCGCCGTTGTCGGTTGCACGATCAAGACTTTGGATGCGCGGTAGACAAGTCCGTATACCAAGATCTGATTGAGATCCCTACGGCTTAGACCATCAGTCATCCTTTTGTACTTGATATCAATGACTAGAAGATGCTCTTCAGGAGCTGTGTTTGTTTGAACAACAATATCCGGTGTAACCTCCCTGGATTGTGAGTCATCGAAGATCGATTCGAGCGCGCCACCGAGCGGCGGCATCTTGTTTCCATCTAGTACGTCTAGCGCGATCTGTCTATTGGAAAATTCACGCCGGAGAGTCTCCCTAATATAGCCCTCAAACGCCGTCGACATTCGAAGCACAAGGCCGCGCATCTGTAGGGATCCTGTTGGAACATCTAGCCCTGATCGTTCATGAGGAGTGAGGTCGGGTTGGGTCCGCGTCCGCGGAAAAGCCCCTCCGATGTGGGATGATGCGTGTTATCGACCACGTATCTGACCCGCAGGAAGGGGCATCTCCGAGATGGACTGTAGCAGTGTTTGTGATGTGAGGGTGACAGGCGGCGGCGGGCAGGTGGCGGCGCATTCGGGTTTGTTCGTTCTGGGGCGTTTCGCTGATGGTTTGGGGCTGGGGGAGGCGCTGTCGGCGGCGGTGCCGGCGAGGGGTGAGCGGGCGCCGTCTCATGATCGGGGCAGGGTGTTGGTGCATGCGTTGTTGATGCTGGCCGGCGGCGGGGAGGCGTGCAGCGACATTGAGCATCTGCGGGCCCAGCCGGTGCTGTTCGGGCAGGTGGCGTCGGACTCGACGCTGTATCGCACGCTGCGGGGCCTGGGCCCTGATGTGGTCAGAGAGCTGTGGGGGGCGGTGGCCGGTGTGCGCGCCGGGGTGTGGGAGCGCCGCGGCGATGTGTCGGGGTCCGCTCCGGTGGTGCTGGACATCGACTCGACGCTGGTGGAGGTGCACTCTGAGAACAAGCAGAACACGGCGGCGCACTTCAAAGGAGGGTTCGGGTTCCATCCGATGCTGTGCGCCACCGAAGACGGCGAACCGCTGTCGATCATGCTGCGCCCCGGCAACGCCGCGGCCAACAGCATCTGTGACCACATAGAGGTGCTCGACGCGGCCATAGCGCAGCTGCCCGCCGCGGCCGCGGCGGGCCACCGCGAAGGCGACGAAGCGGCGCAGGCGTCTCGGCAGGTGCAGTTGCGCGTCGACGCTGCGGGCTGCTCTGCGCGCATCGCTGAGGCCTGCCGGGCCCGCAACGTGGTGTTCTTCATGACAGCGCGCTCAAACGACGAGGTCACCGCGGCCATAGACCACAGCCGCTTCGACAACGAGGCGTGGCAGCCCGTGCTCAGAGCCGACGGCGAGCCCGCCGAACGCGCCCAGGTCGCCGACCTCACCGAGTCCGTCGACCTCGCCGGCTGGCCCGGCCGCACCCGCTTCATCGTGCGCCGCGAGCCCCGTCACCCCGGCGCGCAGCGCACCCTGTTCGACTCCGAGATGTGGCGATACCGCGGGTTCTACACAGACGCAGACGGCGACCCCGCCGAATTGGACGCCCACATGCGGGCCCACGCCCGCATCGAAGACACCATCGCCCGGCTCAAGGACTCAGGCCTGGCCCGCATGCCCTTCAGCGACTTCGACGCCAACGCCGCCTGGGCCGCCCTCGTCGCGCTCAGCCACACCCTGGTGAGATGGTTCCAACAACTCCGCCTCGCCGGCCCCCTCGCCAAAGCCGCCCCCAAACGCCTCAGATGGCAACTATGGCACGCCCCCGCGAGGCTCGTGCGCTCAGCCCGCAGATGGACCCTGAGACTGCCCGACTGGTGGCCCGCCACACCACAACTGCTGCACGCCTGCGGCTCCGGCGCCCCATAGACGACCCCGGCCCTGCACCCGGCCCCCGAGCCGCCGACCGACCCGGCCCCCGCGCGCCCCGACACCGGACACACACGCCCACAACCAGCCGTCCACCCCTCACCGCACCCGCCGACGATCCCAACACCACCCCACCCCGCGAACCCCACCACCAAAATCACACAAAAACACAAACACCCGACCCACTCACGAATTCTCGTGAACGATCAGGGCTAGTGCCACCCCTGAACCTGCGATGATCGTCTTTGCTAGCCCTGATCGTTCATGAGGAGTGAGGTCGGGTTGGGTCCGCGTCCGCGGAAAAGCCCCTCCGATGTGGGATGATGCGTGTTATCGACCACGTATCTGACCCGCAGGAAGGGGCATCTCCGAGATGGACTGTAGCAGTGTTTGTGATGTGAGGGTGACAGGCGGCGGCGGGCAGGTGGCGGCGCATTCGGGTTTGTTCGTTCTGGGGCGTTTCGCTGATGGTTTGGGGCTGGGGGAGGCGCTGTCGGCGGCGGTGCCGGCGAGGGGTGAGCGGGCGCCGTCTCATGATCGGGGCAGGGTGTTGGTGCATGCGTTGTTGATGCTGGCCGGCGGCGGGGAGGCGTGCAGCGACATTGAGCATCTGCGGGCCCAGCCGGTGCTGTTCGGGCAGGTGGCGTCGGACTCGACGCTGTATCGCACGCTGCGGGGCCTGGGCCCTGATGTGGTCAGAGAGCTGTGGGGGGCGGTGGCCGGTGTGCGCGCCGGGGTGTGGGAGCGCCGCGGCGATGTGTCGGGGTCCGCTCCGGTGGTGCTGGACATCGACTCGACGCTGGTGGAGGTGCACTCTGAGAACAAGCAGAACACGGCGGCGCACTTCAAAGGAGGGTTCGGGTTCCATCCGATGCTGTGCGCCACCGAAGACGGCGAACCGCTGTCGATCATGCTGCGCCCCGGCAACGCCGCGGCCAACAGCATCTGTGACCACATAGAGGTGCTCGACGCGGCCATAGCGCAGCTGCCCGCCGCGGCCGCGGCGGGCCACCGCGAAGGCGACGAAGCGGCGCAGGCGTCTCGGCAGGTGCAGTTGCGCGTCGACGCTGCGGGCTGCTCTGCGCGCATCGCTGAGGCCTGCCGGGCCCGCAACGTGGTGTTCTTCATGACAGCGCGCTCAAACGACGAGGTCACCGCGGCCATAGACCACAGCCGCTTCGACAACGAGGCGTGGCAGCCCGTGCTCAGAGCCGACGGCGAGCCCGCCGAACGCGCCCAGGTCGCCGACCTCACCGAGTCCGTCGACCTCGCCGGCTGGCCCGGCCGCACCCGCTTCATCGTGCGCCGCGAGCCCCGTCACCCCGGCGCGCAGCGCACCCTGTTCGACTCCGAGATGTGGCGATACCGCGGGTTCTACACAGACGCAGACGGCGACCCCGCCGAATTGGACGCCCACATGCGGGCCCACGCCCGCATCGAAGACACCATCGCCCGGCTCAAGGACTCAGGCCTGGCCCGCATGCCCTTCAGCGACTTCGACGCCAACGCCGCCTGGGCCGCCCTCGTCGCGCTCAGCCACACCCTGGTGAGATGGTTCCAACAACTCCGCCTCGCCGGCCCCCTCGCCAAAGCCGCCCCCAAACGCCTCAGATGGCAACTATGGCACGCCCCCGCGAGGCTCGTGCGCTCAGCCCGCAGATGGACCCTGAGACTGCCCGACTGGTGGCCCGCCACACCACAACTGCTGCACGCCTGCGGCTCCGGCGCCCCATAGACGACCCCGGCCCTGCACCCGGCCCCCGAGCCGCCGACCGACCCGGCCCCCGCGCGCCCCGACACCGGACACACACGCCCACAACCAGCCGTCCACCCCTCACCGCACCCGCCGACGATCCCAACACCACCCCACCCCGCGAACCCCACCACCAAAATCACACAAAAACACAAACACCCGACCCACTCACGAATTCTCGTGAACGATCAGGGCTAGAGCCATAGCATTTGCATAATAGGATGCGGCAGGGTCTGTCGACGATCTCGCTCGACGAGCTCAACCGGCGCGCCGAGCTGTGGCTGGCCGCGCATGTGCATGCTGTGGCCTCGCGCAGCACCGGCGCCCGCCCCTGTGAGCGTCTCATCGTTGAGCGGCCGTTCCTGTCGCCTCTGCCGGCGGGCCGCTTCGACACCGACTACGTCCAAGTGCGCCGTGTGCACAACATCTTGCCGTTCGTGAGCGTCGACGGCGTGCGCTACTCGGTGCCGCCTGAGACCCTCGGACAGCTCACAGAGGTCCGCCGTCGGGTGGGATCTGAGCGTTTGGAGGTGCGTTGGGCCGGGCGGCTCGTCGCGGTCCACACTGTCGCCGCGGGCCGCGGCGACGACGTGTGGGACCCCATCCACCGCCAGGCCGCCGAGACCGCGGCCCTCGCCGGGCGCCCGCGGCGGCCGCGGCTGCGCCTCGCTGCTGCGAACCCCGAACCCGAACCCGGCCTCATCGACGTCGGCGACGGCTTCGACGTCGACCCCGTGGACCTGTCACAGCGCTACCCGCTGACCACCGCCGACGGCGAGGCCCAGCGATGAGCGGCCTCTATGAGCAGATCAAAGACGACCTCGGCTACCTGCGCCTCGACGCCGCGGCCGGATGTTTCGCCGCCCTCGCCGAGCAGGCCCACACAGACGGCTGGACCCACATCGAGTTCCTCGCCCGGCTCATCGACACCCAAGCCACAGCCGACCGCGACCGCCGCCTCACAGCCCGGATGCGCTACGCGAGGTTCCCGTTCCATCGACGCATCGAGGACTTCGACTTCGAGTTCCAGCCCACAGTGGACCCCAAACTCGTCGCCGACCTCGCCACCTTGAGATTCATCGACGAGCACCGGCCCATCATCTTCTTGGGCCAGCCCGGCTGCGGCAAGACCCACCTCGCCGTCGCGCTCGCGATCTGTGCCGTCGAAGCCGGCTACCGCGGCTACTTCACCACCGCCGACGCCATGGTCAAGACCCTGCTGCGCGCCGACCACGACGGCACCGCCTCCACCAAGATCAAGACCTACACATCGCCCACCGTGTTGGTGATCGACGACGTCGGGCTCATCCCCCTCAAGACACCCGACGCCTCGGCATGGTTCTTCGAGGTCGTCAACACCCGCTACAACCGCGGCAGCCCCACCATCGTCACCACCAACCGAGGCCTGCCAGAGTGGGGCAGCGCCTTCGGCGACACCGTCGTCGCAGCAGCCATCCTGGACCGGCTCATGCACAACGCCGTCGTGTTCAACATCCGCGGCCCCAGCTGGCGCCTCCGCGACCACACCGGCCTCGAGATCGCCACCACCGAACCCGCCCAACGCAGAACCCGCTAACCTCACCAGCGCCGACCGGAACCCTCGCCACGACGCGACTCTCCGTTAGCACCAATCGCGACTCTCGCTTAGCGCCAACAGGCGCAGCCTGCGCGTTCTTTGGGAGGGGGGTCGCTGATGCGCGTTTGGGCGTTGTGACCACCCTGAGCATCCCCCCTGATCTTGGAGGCATCGTCTAAGAGGAGACGCCATGCCTGAGACACGAAGACGGTACGACCCGGAGTTCAAGGCCGGTGCTGTGCGGATCGTCCAAGAGACTCGCAGATCGGTCGCTGAGGTGGCCCGCGAGCTGGGGATCGGTGCGGGCACGTTGGGCAACTGGGTCCGCAAGGACCGCGCCGAGCGCTCGGGCGAGCGTCTCGACGGCGACGAGCGTGCCGAGTTGGTGAGGCTGCGCCGCCGCTGCGCCGAGTTGGAGATGGAGCGTGATGTGCTCAAACGATCGGTGGTCCTTTGGGTCAGGGAGGCGACGCGGTGAGCCTGGTCGAGCACATCGCGGCCCAAAGGACCGATCACGGGGTGCCTCACGTGGTCTGCTGCCGGGCCCTGGGGGTGGCCGAGTCCAGCTTCTATGGGCGCCGCAGCCGCGGACCCTCGGTCGCCGGGAGGCGCCGACAGCGCGTTGATGCCGCGGTCAAGGACTGCTTCGAGGCGTCCGGCGGGACCTACGGCTCGCCGCGGGTGCGCGCCCGGCTGCGCCGAGACGGCCACACGGTGTCCAAGAAGACGGTGGAGGCCTCCATGGCCCGCCAAGGGCTCCAGGCCCGCACCCGGCGCCGCCGGCGGGGCCTGACACGGCCCGACAAGTCGGCCGATCCCGTGCCCGACCTGCTCAGGCGCGACTTCACCGCAGAGGCCCCCGACCAGAAGCGTGTCGGCGACTTCAAGCAGATCCCCACCGCCGAGGGGCCGGTGTTCCTCGCGACCGTCGAGGACCTCTACAGCCGCCCGATGCTGGGCTTCGCCACCTCTGAGCGCCATCCCACAGCCGGCCTCGCCGCCGCGGCGCTCAACATGGCCGCCGCCACCCGAGGCGGCTCCGTCGCCGGCGTGATCCTCCACACCGACAAGGGCGCCCAGTACAGCTCCAGAGACTTCGCCGAGGCCTGCCGGCGCCTCGGGGTCAACCAGTCGATGGGGCGCGTCGGCTGCGCGCTGGACAACGCCGCGGCCGAGTCGTTCTTCTCCACCCTGCAACACGAGCTCATCTCCCGGCGGCGCTGGCAGACACGCGACCACCCCCGGCGAGACATCGCCGCCTGGATCGACACCTGGTACAACCCCCTACGCCTACACTCCGCCAACAACATGACCAGCCCCCTCGACCACGAACAAGCCCAAGCCGCCTAACCAACACTCCAAGATTCGGGGGGAAGCCCAGTGTTTTGTGTGTCAGTCGGTGGCTGGTGGTTCTTTGCGCGTTCTTTGGGAGGGGGGTCGCTGATGCGCGTTTGGGCGTTGTGACCTCGTGTTTTGTGTGTCAGTCGGTGGCTGGTGGTTCTTTGCGCGTTCTTTGGGAGGGGGGTCGCTGATGCGCGTTTGGGCGTTGGGACCTCGTGTTTTGTGTGTCAGTCGGTGGCTGGTGGTTCTTTGCGCGTTCTTTGGGAGGGGGGTCGCTGATGCGCGTTTGGGCGTTGTGACCTCGTGTTTTGTGTGTCAGTCGGTGGCTGGTGGTTCTTTGCGCGTTCTTTGGGAGGGGGGTCGCTGATGCGCGTTTGGGCGTTGGGACCTCGTGTTTTGTGTGTCAGTCGGTGGCTGGTGGTTCTTTGCGCGTTCTTTGGGAGGGGGGTCGCTGATGCGCGTTTGGGCGTTGGGACCTCGTGTTTTGTGTGTCAGTCGGTGGCTGGTGGTTCTTTGCGCGTTCTTTGGGAGGGGGGTCGCTGATGCGCGTTTGGGCGTTGTGACCTCGTGTTTTGTGTGTCAGTCGGTGGCTGGTGGTTCTTTGCGCGTTCTTTGGGAGGGGGGTCGCTGATGCGCGTTTGGGCGTTGGGACCTCGTGTTTTGTGTGTCAGTCGGTGGCTGGTGGTTCTTTGCGCGTTCTTTGGGAGGGGGGAAGGTTCAGCTATTGCTAAGCATCCAGTACGCACCCCTGCCGTGGCCATCAACGCGGACGAGTCCAGCATCCCGCAGACGGTCCAACACTTCACGCGCTTCTTTGGGGGTGATGCCTAGACGACTCGCCAGTTGCCCTCGTCCTATTGGCCCCCTGGCTAGCAAAGTGAGAAACGCGGCCTCCCTGTTGCGTATCGCCATGCTTGTCCCGTCGGGTGTCAGCCAATGGCCGCGCCGCGGCAGGGCGCAGGTCACCGAAGCGCTGCTGGATGTGAATACAGGACGACCAAGGCCAGCTTCAACGCACAGCCTGGCCATTCGCAACGTCCCGGATCCGAGCTGTTCGACGATGCCACGCCGGTAGAGGCAGCCCATCATGTTCGGATTCCACGGATGTGAGCTGTGTGGCTCGTACAAATCGGCGGGTTCGAGGCCGAAGTGCAGCCCGCCCGGCGACCACACCTCCAGCCTGTCGTAGAACACTCGCACCTGAACCAAGCCGCTGATGGCGTAGTCGCGATGACCGAAGGCATTGGCAAGTGCCTCACGCACGACCTCAGGAGGGATCTCGACGCCGACTTGGGCACGAAGCTCACCACGAAGGCGCACCGGACGGTGCAAGTGCTGCTCACAGAACGACATCGCTCGCCGCAACAGGGACGACACGTTGTCTTCTACGAGCACATCGTCAAGAAACTCCTCACCGAGTTCTGTGCCTGCTACTGCAATGAGCCGGCAACCCAGAGTGGGGTATTGGCCAGCAAATGCCTCAGGCCGTCCGAATAGGGCGAGAGCCCCTCGGTTGGGCTTGTCGTCGTCGGCGAGGAATCCAAGCGCTCGCAGTACCTCCGCGATCGAGGTGTCGGCGTCGAATCTGGCCCTTCCCGCGTCAACCGCGTCATCCCTGAATGCGTACACCTCCTCCTCGTCGATGGAATCGAGGTCGCGCTCCGAGGTCTCGATCTCCCAGCGATCCCAGCCGTGAGCGCGCTCAAGCACAAGTGACACTTGGGTCTCGTCGGGCATGTCGACCGTCGACGAGCCGGATCGTAGGTAGTAGTTCCCCTTGTGGGAGTAGGGTTTGGTGTTCCCCGCGGGAACTGTGACCACGAGCACCTCCCACTCGCTGTTGGGCACGGGAATCCTCTCAATTGATGGAGGATGCCACGGACGGATGTCACGGCAGGCTTGTGTCACATCGTCCAGGGTGTTGGCACCAATCTGCTGACCAGTTACACGGCCGTCGGGCTGCACCCCGAAGAGCACGTGTCCGCCTCGGCCGTTTAACATTGCCGACAAGGTCCTCGCGGCCTTACCCCGCTGGCCGGTGGATGCCTTGAACTCGACGGTCTCGGACTCACCCGCCGCGGCCAACCGGACAACATCGTCGATCTTGGTCACAGTCTCAGTATCGCCGGAAGCGCATGCCCTTTGCTGGCACGGTGACTCGCTGGCTCAAAAGGTGATGCGGGCTTTGAGGACGAAGCGTAGGACCACCATCAACAGCATCCCGGCGATCCACAGTCCCACCGAGATGGCGGCCACGAAGGGCAGCCGGCCGTTGTTGTAGAAGCTGTACATCACGGTGGTGATCACCTCGGTGCCCGAGCGGAACAGGAGCACCGACAGGGTGAACTCTCGCATGTAGGTGATGAACGCCAGGATCAGGCCCCCCAGAAGGGCGGGCCGCAGGATGGGCAGCACGATGCGGCCCATGGTGGCCAAGTTGCCGGCACCCGAGATGCGGCTGGCGTGCTCGAGGTCGGCCGACAGCTGCACCACCGGGCCGGTCATCTGGCGCACCGCCACCGGCAGGAAGTACACGACGTAGGCCATGGCCATGATCCACAGCGTGCCGTAGATCGAGAACCCTCCCGGCAGGCTGAAGGTGATGTAGGTGTAGAGCAGCGAGGTGGCCATCACCACCGCGGGAACCATGAGGGGCAGGCTGGCCCCGTAGTCGATGGTGCGGCTCCAGCGGCCCCTGAACCGGACCACGCAGTAGGCGACGAGCGCGCCGAAGACCATCACGAACAGCCCCGACCCCAGTGACAGCGTGAGGCTGTTCTTGAGCGACCGCCACAGGATCGGGTTGTCGCTGAGCTGGCGGTAGTTCTCCAATGACGACTGGGCCAGCAGCTCGGTGTCGGGGCGCCCGATGTAGGGCAGCAGCGAGCCCACCACCACCGCGATGAACGGCAGCACCATCGTGAGGAAGAAGAACCCGCAGCACGCTGCGAACACCACCCAGCGCCAGCGTCCCAGCCGGGTGGGGCTCTCCTGGCTGCCCTTGCCGCTGACGGTCACGTAGCGCTCGCTGTGGCGGATCGACCGCAGGTAGGCGATCAGCACCACGAACGACGCGGCCAGCAGCACCACCCCGGTGGCCGATGCCCGGCCGTGCTCGCGGGGCATCCGCACCCGCAGGGCATGGAAGATGTCGGTGGTGAAGACGTGCTCCTTGGCCGGGAACCCGAACAGCAGGGGGATCTCCATCGACCCCAGCCCGATGATGAAGCACAGCACTGCGGCCGACAGCAGGGCGGGACGAGACACGCCCAGCGTCACCCGGAAGAAGACCGACAGCGGCGACGCCCCGTTGATCCGGGCGGCGTGCTCGTAGTCGGGCGACACGTTGCGCATGCTGGCCGCCACCACCAGGAACACCAGCGGGACCAGGTACAGCGACTGCACGAAGATCATCCCCGACATCGAGTACACGTCGAAGCCGTCCCACGGGGTGACCGCCCGGATGATCTCGTTGAGCATGCCGTTGCGGCCGCCGAGCAGGATGCTCCAGGCCGTGCCCGCGGCCAGCAGCGGGATGAAGTACAGCCCGATGGTGGCGAACTCCCACACGCCCCGCCAGGGGACGTCGGTGCGGGTCACCACCCAGGCCAGCAGCACGCCGATCACCAGCGGCACCAGCGTCTGGCCCAGCGCGAACTCCAGGGTGTTGCCGATGATGTCGCTGGACTTGGCGAAGGTGTCCCGGTAGTTCTGCAGGGTCAGTGGACCCTGCTCGGGTGGCCCGCCCTCCTGGAACGATCCCACGATCAGCCGGTAGAACGGCAGCAGCACCAGGGTGAACACCACGACGCTCAGAACGACCCGCAGCGCGAAGGGGAACGACAGGACCTTCTGGCGGGCCGCCGCCAGCAACGTGCCACTGGCGGTGTACGAGTCCCGCGGTTCGTCGGCAGCCGGCGCGGTGGCGGTGTCAGTCACGCGACGGTTTCGTCGGTCGGGAAGGCGATGACCGCTTCAGGGTCTATCGACAGGTCCACGGTGTCGCCCCGCACTCCCAGCCGCTGGGGTGACTGGGCAATCACCATGGTCCCGCCGGCGTCGATCTCGTGCTCGTAGGCCCCGCCCAGGAACTGCGCCAGCCTGATCTCGCCGGAAATGCTGGGCCGGGATGACCCCTCTTCGGCGAGGCTGAAACCGTCGGGACGGATTGCCACCGCCACGTCGCTGCCCGGCGCCATGGGCTCGGCGAGGGTGGCGGGCAGGGACCCCCCCAGCGTCTCAACCGCTCCGTCACCGGTCACCGTTCCGCTCACGATGTTCTTGACGCCCAGGAACCGGGCCACCGTCAGCGACCCCGGTGAGCGGTAGACCTCCTCCGGGGTGCCCTCCTGGAGCACCAGCCCGTGGTCCATCACCAGGATCCGGTCCGACATGGCCAGTGCCTCGGACTGATCGTGGGTCACGTACAGCATGGTCAGCCCCAGCTCCAGGTGGAGCCGCTTCAGCTCGACCCGCATGTCCTCGCGCAGGCGAGCGTCGAGGTTCGACAGCGGCTCGTCGAGCAGCAGCAGAGCGGGATGGCCCACGATGGAGCGGGCCACCGCCACCCGCTGCTGCTGCCCGCCCGAGAGCTGGTGCGGGTAGCGGTCGACGTACTCCTCCATGCGGACGGCTCGGAGGGCCTCGGTCACCCGGTCGCGGCGTTCGCCGCGGGGGACCTTGCGGTAGCGCAAGGGGAATGCGACGTTGGCGGCCACGCTCATGTGGGGCCACACCGCGTACGACTGGAACACCATGCTGAGGTCGCGCCGCTCGGGTGGAATGAGAAGCCGGCGCTCGGTGTCGTTGACCACCTTGCCGGCGATGGCCACCGCGCCGCGGGTGGGCGTCTCGATCCCTGCGAGGATCCGCAGGATTGTCGACTTGCCGCAGCCGCTCGGTCCCAGGAGGGTTACGAACTCTCCCGTGCGGATCGAGAAGCTGACACCCGCCAGCGCGGTGACCGCGCCGAACGTCTTGTGGAGGTCGTCAGCCCGCAGAGCGAGCTGGTTCTCCGGGCCTGAGGTCACCTCAGGTCGAACCATTCCTTGGCTCGCTCGACGTACCACTCGGCGTTGTTGTTGTACTCCGCCTCAGCCTTGGGCGTGCCCAGGGCCAGGATCGTCGGCTTGCCTGCCGCGGCCAGGGCCGTTTCGGGATACGGAGCGTCGGGCCACGCCGGGACCTGGCCGACGATGTTGGCCACCGCGGCCTGGCCTTCCTCGCTGATGATGTAGTTGACGAAGGCCTCGGCGTTCTCCTTGTTGTCGGAGATGGACGGGATGTTCACGGTGAAGCCCACCGTTATCACGAACTCCGGCGCGACCCACACGACCGGGGCACCCTGGTCGATGGAGGGTTGCACGAAGTCGAGATAGCACAGTCCGAGCACCGCGAAGTTGCCCTGCACCAGCTGCTGCTGGGCGGCGGTGTAGTCGGGCTGGAACACCACGTTGTTGGCGCCGTAGCCGGCCCAGAACTCCTCCCAGGTGTTCTCGTCCCACATCACCCGGGTCTCGATCATCATGTCGTGGGCGCCGCTGCCCACCTTGAGGATGTCCTGCATGACGATCTCGTCGCGGTACTGCGGGTCGGCGAGGTCGCTCCAGGTCTCAAGCGGGTCGAGCCCGAGCTCCTCGATGCGCTCGGTGTTGTAGCAGATGCCCTCGAGCAGGGTCCCGTACGTGTACCAGGCGCCGGACGCGGCCCTCAGGTCCGACGGGATGTTGCCCTTGTTGGGGGAGTCGAAGGCGTGGAGGTAGCCCAGGCTCTCCCAGATGCGGGAGAAGCCGTCCCAGCCGATGATGGCGATGTCGGCGTCGATGGTGCCCGCCTCGGACTCGGTCATGAACCGGTCGAACATCTCGGCGTCGTCGGAGCGGGTGTACTCGACCTGGATGCCCGGGTGGACCTCGTTGAAGGCGTCGATGAAGGCCTCGGTCTGCTCGATGGTCCAGTCCGACCACCAAACCAGCTCCCCGGACAGCTCCGGCATGGCCTCCTCCATTGGCTCCTCGGCCGCGGCCGCGGCGGCGGCCGCGGCTTCCTGGGCAGCGGCCAGTTCAGCCTCGAGCGCGGCTATCGCCTCGGAGTCCGCTTCCCCTTCGGCGATTGCCCCTTCAAGGGCCGCCTGTGCGGCCGCGGCGGCGTCGGCCGCGGCGTCGGCATTGGCCCGGGCGGCAGCCGCGTCTGCCTGCGCCTGCTGGAGGGCAGCGTCGGAATCCGCCGAGTCGTCGTCGTCGCCGCCGCATGCGGCAGCCACGAGTCCGAGCGCGAGAAGAACCGCTAGGAGTCGGAAGCCGAGTCGGAATTGTCGTGATCTCATCGTTTCCCCCGTTGGGATCGCTTCAGCAGCGCCGGGCGGCGCGGCTGTCCAGATTGCCTGCCGATGCTAAAGGTCAGACACTTCGCAGTCAATCCGAGCGGGTGCCCTGATTGGTAGGAGCATTTCGCGGCTCTGTGCCAAGATTCTGCGATGGCAGCCGGCACCGGGGAGGGTCGTGATGGGTGTGGAGTCTGAGCCGCTCGATGAGGGGGTAGCAGGACTGCGCGAGCTTCTCGGCGGCCCGACCGGCCCGCCCAACCTGGAGACGATGCGCAACCGTTCTCCGGTCATCGGCGACCTGAAGGGACCGCCCGAGCCCGTGGACCACGTCGCTGATCTCTCCATCGACGGCCCCGGCGGCGATCTCGCTCTGCGCCTCTACCGGCCCCGGTGCTCCGGACCGCCTCCGCTGCTGGTCTACCTGCACGGCGGGGGCTGGGTGGTTGGCGATCTCGACATCCAGGACGGGCTCTGTCGCGCCCTGGCCAACCGCACCGGATGTGCGCTGCTGTCGGTCGACTACCGCCTCGCGCCCGAGCATCCGTTTCCCGCGGCGGTGGAGGACACATGGGCTGCTCTCGAGTGGGCCGCCGCCAACGGGGCCGAACTGGGTGCCGACCGCCGCCGGCTGGGAATCGCCGGCGACAGCGCCGGCGGCAATCTGGCCGCGGCGGGTGCCCTCAGATCCCGGGATCGGGGAAGTCCGAGCCTCGGAGTGTGCGCGATGCTCTGCCCGATCACCGACTGCCGCACCGACGACCGGTCGATGACGGAGCTGGCCGACGGGTACTTCCTCACCCGCGAGCGCATGGAGTGGTACTGGGACCAGTACGCCCCGTCCGGCGTCGACCGCACCGCCCCCGAGCTGAGCCCGCTGCGGGCCGACCTCGCCGGCTTAACGCCCACGGTGGTGGTCACCGCGGGGCTGGACCCGCTTCGGGACCAGGCGGTCGACTTCGCCCGGGCCTGCTCCGCCTCGGGGGTGGACACGGTGCTGGTCCACCAAGCCGGAACGATCCACGGGTTCCTGGCGTTCCAGGCCGCGCTGCCGGGGTCGCGCCCGGCCCTCGACGAGGTGGCCGGGCTGATCGCCCGCCGCCTCGCCAACGCCGGCTGACTCTGTTCGCGAGTTCCGGTCGTGTGCGCGGGGAAATCGCGCACAGAGCTGGCGGGGTCGGGTCTCAGCGGTCTCCGCTGGTTATCGCGTCGGACAGCATCGTCATTAGGCGCTGCTGGAAACCCCGGATGCGCAGCTCGAGATAGTGCTGCGGTCCGGGCTGATAGAAGCGGGACCGCAGGCCCCGCTGGACCTTCTCGCAGATGGCGTAGTCCTCGGCCTGGACCATCTTGAGCATCTCGAAGTCGGAGCGGTGGTCGGCGCTGGGATCGGGTGAGTAGTTCCACACCCGGGCCCGGCTGGTCCCGAGGGTGATCGGGTTCCACCACATGAGCGAGCAGCCGCCGTTGGGGAACGCGGCGATGAACCAGTTCGGGAACACCGAGTAGGCGACGGCTCCCAACGCCTCGTTGCCGGAGAGGTGGGGCAGCACGTCGGTGGTGGCCAGCTGCTCGGGACTCCAGCGGGTCATCAGCCTCCCCGTGTGCTCCCAGATGTCCTCCTGAAGCGAAGCGGGGTCGGCGTAGCGGCCCAGAGAGTTGGCGTGGACGAACTCGAGGTGGTAGTCGCAGAAGGCGTTGTCCATCATGACCTTCCAGTTGGCGTTCACCTCGTCGTCGAGCACGTAGGTCCTGGTGGCCGACTCGAGGTTGTGCCCGCCGAGCTGGTCGGGCAGCGGGTGCATCCATTCGAGCAGCGGGGGAGCGTCACCGGACACGTTGACGAACACGAACTGCGACCACACGTCAACCGCCACCTCCTGGAGGCCGTGGGCGTCGCGGTCCACCGGCTCGCTGAAGCCGCGCTGGTGGGGGACGCCGACGAGGCGGCCGTCGAACTCGAAGGTCCATCCGTGATAGGGGCAGACGAGGCGCCGCCCGCAGTTGCCCGCGCCCTCCACCAGAGTGCTGGCCCGGTGGGGGCACACGTTGGTGAAGGCCCGCAGCGCACCGTCGCGGTCCCGGATCACTACGACCGGCTCATGGCCGACGGTCTCGGTGACGTAGTCGCCTGGCTCCTTGAGCTGGGACAGGTCGCCCACGAACACCCACGACTTCCCGAACGCCACCCGCATCTCCAGGTCGTAGAGCTGCTGGGAGAAGTAGCCGGCCGGGTCCATGAAGGAGTCGTCGGCGGGAGGCTCGATGACGACGCCGTCGAAGATCACGGCCGGTGCCCGCCCGATGTCGGTAGTGGGCAGCGCGACCATCGTCATCCTCCTTACTAATGCTTGCTACTAATGCTCGCTGAAGTGTGTGCGCAGCAGACCGAGCTGGGGCGACTCGATCTCGACGGTGTCGCCGGCGCCGAGGAACTCCGGCGGCTCTCGCCAGTGCCCGACGCCCGACGCGGTTCCGGTGAGGATTATGTCTCCTGGCAGCAGCGAGCACCCGAGACTGATCCGCGCGATCACGCGGGACACGGAGTTGATCATCGAGGCGGCCCGGAACGACTGCTTCTGAACGCCGTTGACTCGCAGTTCCACCTCGATGTCGCGGTAGTCGCCCACCTCGGCCGCAGACACGATGCAGGGGCCCATGGGGCAGAAGCCGTCAAGCGACTTGCCCTTGTACCACTGCCCGAACATGCCGTGCTCCAACTGCAGATCGCGTGCGCTGACGTCGTTGGACAGCGTGTAGCCGAATACGTGTTCGAGGGCGTCGTCCACGGCGATGTTGCTGCCGCCCCGTCCGATAACGACCGCTATCTCGGCCTCCCAGTCCACCCGGTTGCTGGCCGAGCGGTCGAGCTCCACGGTGGCGTCATGGCCGACCAGGCAGGTCCACGGCTTGGTGAACAGCACCGGCGCGTCGGGTACCTCAGCACCCTCGGGTCGCTTGCCCTCGTCGAAGTGGTCCCGGTAGTTCAGCCCGACGCAGAACATGTTGCGCGGGGTTCTCGGCAGAGGCGGCAACAGGTCGGTGCCGTCGATGTCCTGCCCGCTCCCGGCGGCTGCCAGCGCTTCGACTTCGGCCCAGGCCCCGGGCCCGCTCTCGATCAGCCCCATCACCGAGTCGTGGCCCGACCCGGCCAGTGGCGAGACGGTGCCGTCGGGGTGCAGGATCCCGGCGGTCTCGCCGGTGGGGAACTGCATCGTGACAAGCCGCATGGTGCGATCTCCCTGGTGCTAGTCGCCGAGGTGGTGGCAGTACTTGAACCCGCCGTTGGGGCTGATGATCTGGCCGGTCAGGTAGGCGGCCTCGTCCGACGCCAGGTAGGCGGCCAGGCCTCCGATCTCCGACGGGAACCCGAACCGCCCGGCGGGGATGCTCCCGGTGAGGGCCTCGATCCGTCCAGGCGGAGCGACCTCATTGAGGGGCGACTCGGTGTAGCCGGGCGCGATGGCGTTGACGGTCACCCCGTCGGCTGCGACCTCGCGACTGAACGACCGCACCAGCCCGTCGACGCCGCCCTTGCCCGCGGCGTAGTGGGCCTGGCGGGCCACGCCCTGCAGCGAGGCCACCGACGAGAAGCAGATCACTCGCCCCCAGCCCCGTTCGATCATCGGGTTGATTGTGTGGCGTATTCCCAGGAAGGTGCCGTCGAGGTGGATCGCCAGCATGTGGCGCCATTGCTGGAAGCTCATGGTGGCGATGGGCTGCAACTCGCCGATACCGGCGAGGAGGACCACGATGTCGGGTGAGCCGACGGCCGCAGTGGCCTCAGCAACACCGGAGACGACGCTGGCCTCGTCGGTCACGTCCATGCCCACCCCGGCGAAGGTCTGATCCGGATGACTCCGGGCCAGTTCGGTGGCCAGGCCCGCGGCAACGTCGGGGCGCAGGTCGGCGATGGCCACCGATGCACCCTGCTCCGCGAGCGCCGCCGCGACGGCTCGCCCCAGACCACCCGCTCCGCCGGTCAGCAGCGCCGTTCGACCCTGAACAGAGAACACCGGAGCCTCCTGTGCCGCGTGCTGCCAGCGTAAAGGTCAGACACTTGAGGGTCAATACGCGCCACCGTCCGCTGGGGACTAGCATCGCCGCGGTGACTGGGCCGGCCCTGGGGGACCCGATTGCAGACTGAACCCGTGTCGGCGCAATCCGAGATGCTCGGCGAGCAGTCTGGCCTGCCCGTCAGCCGGGTGCTGCCCGCCTACCAGCAGGTGGCCAACCAGCTGCAGGAGCTGATCATGAAGGGCACGCTCGCGGTGGGCGAGCGCCTCCCGGCCGAGGGTGAGATGGCTCTGCAGTTCGGTGTGAGCCGCAGCACGGTTCGCGAGGCGCTGAGAGGCCTGTCATCGCAGAGCTTGGTCCTGACCAAGCGCGGCGTCAACGGCGGGACGTTCGTCGCCGAACCCTCCGCGGAGCATGTCCAGACCTACCTGGAGACCACCATCGGGCTCCTGTCGGGTGCGGACGTCGTGTCGGTCGATGAGATCCTCGAGGCCCGCGAGCTGATCGAGGTGCCCTCGGCCCGGCTGGCGGCCCTGCGGCGCGACGAGGACCAGCTCCAGCGGCTCAAGGCCACTCTGGACACGGGCGCCGAGGTCGATCTGGCCGCGGACTTCGAGGGACACAGGGACTTCCACGTCGCGATCATGGAGGCGTCGGGCAACCGGCTGCTGGAGGTGATCGCCAGACCGATGTTCAGTGTGCTCCGGACCCGGTTCATGCGGGATCGGGCCTCGCCGGAGATCGGGGCCGCGGTTGACGGCGATCATCGGGACATCTGCGATGCCATAGCCGAGGGCGACGCGGAAGCCTCGGCCAGGCTCATGCACAACCATCTGGAGCGGTTGCGGTCCATGTACGAGCGCATCGACCGGGTCACCCCTCCCGGAATTGATGAAGAATCCGCCCGCTGAGGCTTAGGACGGGCGCGGGGTGGTGCGGTCCAGGAAGTCGAGCAGGACCCGGTTGAACTCCTCGGGCTGCTCGTAGTAGGGCGCGTGAGACGCCGCGTCGATGACGGCCAGCTCCGATCCCTCCAACAGCTCGTGGGCGGCCATCCCGGTCTCGAGGGGCACCGCCCGCTCCTGGCGGCCCCAGATCAGCTGGATCGGAGGCCCATTCTCCAGCTCCGCCAGCCTCGGCCCGATGACGTCATCGTCGATGGAGTCGGCGACGTAGTCCGATATCTGGCGGAACGACTCCGCCGCGCCCGGCGAGTTGTTGATCAGGACCTCCTCGGTCAGCCACTCCTCGGTCACCATCCGCTCGTCGTGCAGCAGTAGCCGCAGCTTGCGCTCTATGCCCTCGCGGGAGGCGTCTCTGAGCCGTCCGCGGGTGCCGGCTCGACGCTCGGCTCCCCAACGAATCAGCCCGATGCTGCCCACGAGCACCAGGGCCCGAACCCGCTCCGGACGCTGGCAGGCGACGGTGGCCACCGCGTGACCGCCCAGCGACGTTCCAACCAGCACCGCGGCTCCGGCCCCGATCACGTCGAGGAAGCCCTCGAGGAAGCGGGCGTATCCCGGCACGGTGTAGTCCGGTCCGTCGCCCTTCTGGGCCAGTCCGTGGCCCGGCAGGTCCAGCGCATGCACGTGCCAGCCCGCGTCGGCGAGAGGGTCGACATTGCGCCGCCAGCGATCGGCTCGGGCCCCGACGCCGTGGACCAGCACCAGATGGTCGTCGCCCGCACCCGCGCCGAGCACACGGGTCAGCACGCCGCCGGCCTCAACCGGATACTGGATCACGATCTCGCCTTCCTGTCGGGCCGGTCCGGGCCGCTACTGTACGCCGCCTATGGCGGCGGCCTTCCACACCAGGTTCATACGGGCGGGCGGGTTCCGCACCCGCCTCATCGAGGCCGGGACGCCGGGCCGGCCCGCGGTGGTGCTGGTCCATGACGGCGCCTACGGCACCGACGCCGCGCTGTGCTGGGACGGGGTGATCGGCCAGCTCGCCGCCGACTACCATGTGGTCGCGCCCGACCTCATCGGCTGGGGCGGAACCGACAAGGTCTGCTACTTCGACCGGTCGCCCTACGACTACCGCCTCGAGCACCTGGCCGCCATCTGCGAGGTTCTCGGGCTGGACGACCCGGTGTTCTTCGCGGGGAGTTCCTTCGGGGCCGAGATCGTGGCGCGGGGAACCGCGGAGCCCAGGTGGCGGTGGAATGTGCGGGCCGCGGTGGCCATCGCCGGCACCGGTGGCCGCCTCTACCGGGTGCCGGGCGGGATCGAGCGGCTGAGCGACTACTCGCCCAGCCTGGAGGCCGCCGCCCGGCTTACCGCCATGCTTGTCAGCAGTGCCGACGGCATGGACGACCACGTCCAGCGTCGCTTCGACAACAGCATGATCCCGGGCCACTGGGAAGCCCTCAGCGCCCTGCACGTCCGCAATCCTGCGGCGGGGCCCCGCACCGGCACCGACGACTGGCCCGAGCCGCTGCGACGCTGCTCCACGCCGATCCTGTGGGTGGAGGGAGCCGACGACCCGCTGCTCGAGCAGGGCTGGGCCGCCAAGATGGCGGAGCTGGGCGACTCGTTCTCGTCGACGGTGGTCCCCGGAGGCCACGAGCCGAACCTCGAGCACCCAGCCGCGGTCGGCCGGCTGATCCGGGACTATTTCGCCCGCCACTAGGAATTGGCAGCGCCTTACCCCGTGTAGCGCGCATTCTGCTGCGGGTGCCTTCAGCGCCAGCGCTCGTAGGCGGGGTCCTCCAGGAAGAAGGCCCGGTGCATGCCGTCGAAGGCCAGCCACTGCAGGTCGATGCTGGTCACCACCGCGTCCAGCACCGACTCCTGGGTGTGGGCGTCGTTGGCGTACCGGCTCACCACCACCCCGCCGATATCGCCGTGGCCCTCCTCGATCTCGGAGGCGTGCAACTCCCAGAACAGCAGGTCGGGTGCGCCCCGCTCAAAGCCGTAGTGCTCCACCAGCCCGTCGATGATGATGTCGTTGCGGCGCGCCGAGGCGCCCTCGATGAAGGCGATGCCCGCGATCGCACCGAGCCAGTCGCCCTTGTAGGCCAGGTGGTAGCGCCAGTGCACGAACGCCTTGCACTCGGGGATGGTCGGGTTGTTGTCCAAGTCGTCCTGGGTGAGCCCGAAGGCCTGGGCGTGCTCCAGGAACACGTTCAGATGGCGCTCGGTGCCCGACTCGGTGCCGGCACCCTCCTCCAGGATCACGTCCTCGAACAGGTGGTGGAAGATCTCGGGATCCTCGGGGCACTTGGCGAAGATGGCGCAGTCGGCCTGGGGCGAGGGCCGGGGACCGATCTGGTAGAAGTTCCTCAGGAATCCGGCGATGGCCGCCCGGGAGGCCCTCCCGTAGCGGATCTCGTCCACTAGCGGATGGTCCTTGATGTGGCGGGCTTCGACGATCTCGTTGATCTCGTCGACCAGCTCCAGGGCGGTCCTTGCGGTCATGGCTGCCTCCGGTGGTAGGGACAGGGACGGCGCGGCCGACAATACATCAGACGTATAGCCGGCGTTTGACGGGCCGGTGGCCGCGTTCCTACCCTTCAAACGTGTTCGAAGTGGGCCCGACCGGCCTGATGGATCCGGAGGTGTACCGGTCCCCGGCGTTCTATGAGGCCGAGCTGGAGTGGGTGTTCGCCGGCAGCTGGATGTTCGTGGCCCACGAGCGCTGGCTGCCCGATCCGGGTGACTGCGTGGCCACCACGATCGGCTCGGAGCCGGTCGTGGTGGTGCGCGGTGCCGACGGCGGGCTGCGGGCCTTCGCCAACGTTTGCCCGCACCGGGCGAGCCTGCTCGTGGAAGGCACGGGCAACTCCGGCCGGCGGATTGTGTGCCCCTACCACGGCTGGACCTTCGAACTCGACGGGCGGCTCACCGGCATCCCTCGCCGGAACCTGTTCGCCACGCCGCTGGATCCGTCGCAGCTGGGTCTCACGGAGTTGCGTCTCGACACCTGGGAGCGGCTCGTCTTCGTCAACGTCAGCGGCGACGCGCCTCGGCTGCTCGACTACCTCGAGGACATTCCCGAGCTTCTGGGCGGCCACGACATCGGCGGCATGGGACTAGGTGCGACTCTCGACGATCCCATCGCGGCCAACTGGAAGCTGGTGATGGACAACGCCATCTGCGACTACCACCTCTCCGTCGTTCACGAGGGCTCGATCGCCGCGCTGGTGGACCTCGACGGCCTCACCGAGTCCGCGGGGGACACCACCGCGGTGGCAGCCGTCCCGTGGAGGGAGTCCGAGCTGCCGGCCGAGGCCCGCCCCGGTCTGGAGGGAAAGGCCGCTGAGGGGTCGCTGGGCTGCTATGTCTTCCCCAACCTCCACGTGATCGGCTTTCCCACTGGCGGGGCCACCGTCATGTGGTGGACCCCGACGGGTCCCACGACCACGCGGGCCCGGGTGCTCAGCCTCTCCCATGACCCCGATGCGGACGTGCGGGCCGGGACGGAGCTGCTGTCGCGGGTCCAGCGCGAGGACTTCGATGTGTGCGAGAGGATGCAGCGGGGCGTGCAGTCGGCCTTCTACCGGCCCGGGCCGCGCCACGACTCCGAGCTGCGGGTGACCGTGTTCCAGCGCCGCCTGCTGCAGATGGTGGGCTCGGTGCTGGATCCCGCCGCGCCCGCCGGGCTGGCCGGGGTGGCGCGATGACGCTGAAGCCGGGATGAGCGCCGGTACTTCGACGAGCCCTGATCACCCGTACGCGAAGGCGTCGATCAGCCGGGACGCGTGGTCGCGGTAGGCCGCGCCCGGGTCGCCGCAGGCCCTCGCGTCAGGATCGGACATCAACATCGACGGCGTGTGCAGGATCAGCGTGTCGCAGTCCCGTGCCTCCAGCCGATCGCGGATCCGGGCCTTCACGAACCCTGCGGGTCCGGCCACCGACAGGCGGTCGATCATCGGATCGGGCACGGCTGCGACCGCGGCGTTCCAATCCCCTCGGTCGGCTGCAGCCCGGATCGACGCCGAGGCTTCGACGAGTCCGTAGTGGGCCATCAGCGGCGCATAGGTGGGGTGCTGCGCGTAGAACGCGATCTGTGAGGCCGCATTCCGGCGGGCCCGTTCCTCGTCGCCGTCGACCACGACGATCACCATGGCCGCCACCAGCGGCGCCGTGGCCCGTCCCGCTGAGCCCGCGGCCGCCTCCAGCGCGGGCCGCACCACCTCCCGCAGGGCGGACCCGTCGACTATCGGATGCGCGATGAGTCCGTCAGCGACCGCGCCGGCCACCTGGATCATCCTGCGGTTCACGGCAGCCAGCAGGATCGGGAGGTGCCGGCGGCGAGGTGGGTACGCGCTCGGGGTGGCTTCGACGTCCACCCGCACATGGCGGCCCCGGTAGCTCACCGGATCGGCTCCCAGCCCCCACAGCGCCCGCACCGCTTCGATCACCTCGGCGACCCGGGCGGGAACGTCAGCCGGATCGGTGCCGAACCATCTACGGATCCGGGCCGGCTGCGCGCTGCCCAAGCCCAGGATGAGACGCCCGTCGCTGAGTTCGTCGATGTCACGGGCCTCGGCGGCCAGCACCGCCGGGCTTCGCCCCAGCGCGTAGGCGATGGCCGACCCGATGGCGACCCGATCGGTGGCGGCCGCGATGGCGGCCATGGGCACGGTGGCCGAGCGCCAGCTGAACTCCGTGGTCCAGACGCTGTCGAACCCGGCCCGCTCCGCCGCAACCGCGAGGGCCACGGCATCGGAGGGACCGCACGCCAGGGCCACGCCCAGACGGGGCCGCGGCGTATCGCGGGTGGTGTCAGCCAAGGTCCAGCAGGGGCATGACGCCCTCGCAGATGAGTCGCAGCTGGTTCATGCGGTCGCTCTCGCTGCGGCCCACATAGAACATCCAGCGGCCCATGCCCAGGGACTCCAACTCCCGCAGCCGGGCGGCCACATCGGCCGGCGTGCCCCACAGCCCGGGCGCTCGGGCCAGCAGCCACTCGTACAGCCCGAGCTCCCGGGCCCGAGCGATCAGCGCCCGCTCGCGGTTCTCGTCCTGGTATTCGGAGCCGAGGTTGTGGGTGTCCTCGTTGAACTGCACAAGGGCCGCTCTGAGATGCTCGGGGATCTGCTTGCCCTCCAGCGTTCCCATGGTCAGCCACTCGGTGCCGACGCCCATGCCCCGGCTGAGTGCTCCTTCGACGCTGTCACCGAAGACGATCTCGGAGTTCCACCACAGCTCCAGCTCGCCCGGGTCACGGCCCGCGGCGCGGCAGCCCTCGTCGACGAGGCTCAGGACATAGTCCACGTTGTGGGTTCCGAAGCCCATCGACAGCAGCATCCCGTCGGACACCTCGCAGGCCATGCGCAGCACCTTGGGGCCTGAGACGGGCACGATGACCGGAATGTCGGCGGGAACCGGCCGGTCGGACCACTGCATACGGAACCGGCGACCCTGGTAGTCGGCCTCCTCGCCCCGCAGCAGCGCCTTGACCGCCACGATGTAGTCCCGCAACTGGGCCACTGTGGCCGGGCGCAACCCCACCCCCCACAGGGCGCTGTCACCGGTGCCGATGCCGCAGCCGATCCGTCCGGGCGCGATCTCCTCCAGCGACAGGAGGGACGCCGCGGTCACCGAGGGATCCCGCGACAGGGGGTTGGTGACCGAGGTCATGATCCGCGCCCGCGACGTCTGCTGAGCGCAGAGCGCAGCCACCACGTAGAGCTCGCGGACCAGGGCGGGCGAGTCGGGCAGGCCGATCACGTCCACTCCGGCGTCGTCGCACAGCCTCCACCACTCGGGCCCGCCGGACACCGGGCCCTGCTGGAGGACGTTGAGCGCGATCTTCATGATCGGCCGCTGCTCGCCGGAGCCGTAGCTACTTCTTGGATATGACGGCGTCGGCGTCGATCTCGATCATGGCGTCGGGACGGGCCAGAGCGTGGACCACCACCAGCGTGCTGGCCGGGTAGTGGTCCTTGTTGAAGAACTCGGCCCGGGCGTCGTGGATCGCGCCGAACTTCTCCTTCGTGAAGGGGGGAGTCATGTAGACCCGCACCCGGACGATGTCGTCGATGGTGCCGCCCAGCGGCTCCAGCGCCGACAGCAGGTTACGGATGACCTGGCGGGTCTGCTCGGCGATGTCGCCCACTCCGACGACGACGTCGCTGTCCCCGTCGGTGGCGGTGCGGCCCGACAGGTACACGAACGTGAGGTCGCCGGCCTCCACCACCACGCCTCCGGAGTGGACGAGCTCCCCCACCTCGGAGGTCTCGAGCGCGCTCCAGCCGGCGCCGATGCTGGGGTTGATGATGGTCTTGTCCACCATGTCTGATGTTCTCCTTTGCAGGGTCTTCGATAGCGGGGGGCGGCTGCGTTTGGAGTCAGGTCGCTCGCAGCACGGGAACCACCTCGCGGTCGAGCAAGTCGATGGACTGTAGGGCTGTGTCCGCGGGCATGCCCACCCAGTCGGTGCGGAGGATGAAGTGGTCCACACCGAGTTCGTCGCGCCACGGGAGCAGCCTCTCGAGGCAGTCGTCGGGCGTGCCCACAATGAACCGGCCCTCGGACAGCTCGTCGAATCCGGCCCGGAAGTCCTCGTCGCCGGGCAGGGCCTTGTGCTGGCCCCAGTCGGCGTAGTGGCGGTACTTCTTCAGCAGGTAGGGGGCGGCCCGCTCCACGGCCAGGGCCCGGGTCGGCGCGCAGTAGATCTCCCTCATCGCCGGCATAGTCGTGACCGGAGGCAGCCCCTCGTTCCGGCGGGTGGCCCGGAACAGGGCGGCCTGCTCGGCGATGGTCTCGGTGGTGGCGTGGGGGTTGATCATCCAGGCGTCCCCCATGCGGGCGGCCCGCTCCACCGCTGGGTGTGCGTTGGCTGCGATCCAGATCGGCGGCCGGGGCTTCTGGACGGGCTTGATGTTGAGGGTGACCGACTCCAGGCGGCACCATTCGAGATCGGAGTCGACGTTGTCGGTGGTCCAGAGTCGCTTGACCAGGTCGAGATTGGCCTCGAATCGCCTCACCTTGGACTTCGGATCGAGCCCGAAACCGTGGTACTCCACCTCGCGGTAGCCCAGCCCCACACCGAAGGTGAGCCGCCCGTCGCACAGGACATCGACCGATGCCCACGTCTCGGCCACGTCCAGCGGGTTGTGGAGCGCGAGCAGCAGTATCCCGATCCCGACCTCCATGGACCCGCACTCGGCGGTGATGCGGCTCACGAACGGCACGCACTGCGGCATGGCCATGCCGTCTGGCAGGTAGTGCTGCCCGGCCCAGATCGAGTCCCAGCCGCGGTCTCGTACCGCTCTCACCATCCGGAGCTGGTCGTCCATCCCCGCCACCAGGTCGGCGCCTACGGGGTGCTGGTTGGTGAGGAACAGGCCGATCTTGATGTCGCCCACAGGCGCCACTGCCGCTCCTTCCGTCATCGTGTGCGCGGCCCGGTGAACAATAGTCAGACATTTGACGCGATAATGCTTCAGAGAGTTCGGCGAGCGACCGGGGAGGCCGCGGTGGCGTCTTGGATCCTGATCAGCGGAGGGTCGGTGATCGACGGGACGGGCGCGCCGCCCGTCGACGGCTGCTCGGTGCTGGTGAGGGACGGCGAGATCGTCGCGGTCGGTGTCGATGTCGGCGACGAGCAGGTCCCGAGGGGCGATCCCGTGACCCGCATCGACGCGTCCGGCAAGACGGTCATGCCGGGCCTGATCGACGCCCACTGCCACACGTCCTTCGGCGAGGCCCGGATGCAGGAGGAGCAGGACCTCTACACCAGCCACGAGCTGCGCACCCTGCGGTCGGCCTGGAACGTGACCAAGGTGTTGCGCTCAGGCGTCACCGGCATCTCCGATCCCGGGGGCAGCTACTTCATCGGGGTGGGCATCCGCGAGGGCATCGCCGAAGGACTCATCCAGGGACCCCGCATGACCACCGCGGGCCGGTTCCTGTCGACAAGCAACGGCATCAGCGACTTCTACCCGTCGTCGGTGGGGGTGCCCGACTCCAGCATCGGCAAGGTGGTCAACACCGCCGACGAGATGGTCACCGAGGTCCGTCACCAGGTCAAGAACGGCGTGGACCTCATCAAGATCGGCGACAGCCCCCTGGGCGACTACGAGGCGTTCTCGCGCGACGAGATCAAGGCGATGTCCGATGCCGCCCACCGGCTCAACAAGCGCATCACCATGCACGCCCGGGGCTCCAACAACGTCGACGCCGCGGTAGTGGCCGAACTCGACTGGATCATGCATGGCAACGCGCTGCGCGACGACACCATCGAGCGGCTGGCCGAGTCACAGATCCCCCTGTGCCCCGCGCTGCTGCTGCTGGGCAACCTCAGCGAGTTCGGCGAGGTTGCCGGGGTGCCGGCGGCCAAGCGCGACATCTACGCGCGGGTGCTGGAGTCCACCGCCGAGTCGCTCAACAAGGCCCGGGAGGCCGGGGTCAGGTTGATCGTCGGCACCGACACCGGCTTCGCGTGCACCCCGTACGGCGAGTGGCACGCCCGCGAGCTCGAACTGCTCATGCGCTACGCGGGCATGACCGCCCTCGAGGCCATCAAGGCGGCCACCCGCGACTGCGCGATCGTGCTGGGCGCCGAGAACGACACCGGGTCGCTGGTCGCCGGCAAGGGCGCCGACATCATCATCGTCAACGGCGACCCGCTCGCCGACATCAGGGTGCTGCAGGACAAGCGGCGCATAGAGACGGTGATCCTGCGGGGCGAGGTCCAGTCCTTCGATGACGAGGTGCTGGCCCAACGCCGCCCCTACAACCCCGCTCAGCACATCTCCCCGGCCGACATCACCTACGACCTGGTGTTCAACGGAGGTGCCGGCGAACAGCCCGACGGGCGCGACTTCACCCCCGGCGGGGAGCGGGAACTGCTCGACGAGCTCGCGGCCGCAGCCCGCGGCGAGTAGTGCTGCGGGCTCTGGCCTAGCTTGGAGCGATGCTCGCAGCCGCTGATCTGGCTCGCTTCCGGGCCGACGGGTTCGTCACCGTCGATTCGCTGATCGACGCCGGGTTGATCGAGCCGCTGAGGGAGCGGTTCGAACGGCTGTTCCGGGGCGACTTCGAGACCGGCACCGCCCCCGATGAGGTCAACTGGCAGGAGGGCAGCAGCGATCCGGCTCTCCCCCGCCAGATCTGCAACGGCTGGAAGGCTGACCGGCTGATCGCGTCGGTGGTGCTCGACGGCCGGCTCGGAGAGGCCGTGGCCCGGCTGGCGGGCTGGCCCGGCGCCCGGATCGTCCAGGACAACATGATCTGGAAGCCGCCCGGGACCCGGTCATTCGGCTTCCACCGCGACAACGCCTACCTGTCCTGGTACACGCCCACGGAGATGTTCTCGTGCTGGATCGCCCTCGATGACACCACCGCGGCCGGCGGCACCATGGAGCTGGCCCGGGGGTCTCACCGGTGGCCCAGCGGAGCCGATGTGATGGGCCAGTTCCATGCACCCGACGACTTCCGGGCTCCCGTGGCGGCTGCCGCGGAGAATCTGGGAGTCGACCTGGACATCGCGGCGGTGGAGGTGCCAGCGGGCGGTGGGGCGTTCCACCACGGGTGGGCGTGGCACGGCTCGGGCCCCAACCGATCCGGCCGGCACCGCAGATCGCTGGTGCTGCACTGCGCCAGCAGCGAGGCTCGTTACAGAAGGGCCGGCTTCGGGGAGGGCAACGGGCCGATCTACTCCCGTTACGCCAGGCTCACCGACGACGAGATGGACGAGAACCACTTCCCGATCCTGTGGCGGTCCGACGGCTACCGGACGCCCGGGATCTGACCCGACGCCCAGCCGGGCGGCCGCCGTCGCGCCGGCCTCACGGCTGGCCCCTGCCGGGTAGAGGCCGTTAGCATCGCCGCCCGTGTCTGTTACGTCCGCGATCCACGCATCGGCCGCGCTGCTGCTGGTGGTGGCCGGAGCGGCCAAGCTGATCCGACCCGCGGACGGATTCTCCGGCCTTGCCGGCTTCCGGACCCGGCCCGTCGTGGTTCGGCTCATCGGAGCAATTGAGGCTGCGGCGGGCACGGCCGCCCTTCTCTCAGGCCGCCCGGCGGCATGGATCGTCGGTCTTCTGTACGCGGCGTTCGCGCTGGTCGTGTTGCGAGCCATCCTTGCGGGCGCCAGCTCCTGCGGGTGCTTCGGCCGCCTCGACGCCCCACCGTCGTTGATTCATGTCGCCGGCAACCTGACGCTGGCTGCGATGTCGTTCGCCGCTGCGGGGGCGGCCTCCCCGCCCGTCTCGACGGTCGTGGAGGCGATGGCGGAGAGCCCCGCGACGGGTGTCGCGCTGGCCGCGGTGGTCGCGTTGCTGGCCGGGCTCGTCCTGGTGGCCTTCACGGCCCTGCCCGAGGCTCTCGCAGCCCGGTCGTCCGGTCGAGGCCGAGCGGACCTGTTCCGAGCGGTGCCCCCGCCGACCACCATCGGGGCGGCATCTCGCCGCGGGAGCGGGTGACCGTGAGCCGCACCCTGGTCGAACGGGTCTCGCGGGTAGTGGACCGCCGCGCCGCCCGCCGGGGCTTCCTGCGCAAGTCGGCCATGGCCGCCACCGCGGTTGCGGTCGCTCCGGTCGCCTACGCCATCCGGCCCACCACAGCCGAGGCCGCCATCATCCTGTGCAGGGGACACGAGTGCCGGCCCGGAGCCTTGTGCTGCGACAACTGGAGCGAGTTCTGCTGCAAGATCACCGGTGAGAACCTCTGCCCGCCGGGAACGATCGTCGCGGGCTGGTGGAAGGCCGACGGCTCGGGATTCTGCGACCTGAACGGCCCGCGCCCCCGCTACTACCTCGACTGCAACTTCACCTGCGCCGAGGGCTGCCGGTGCTCCTCCGGCGGCCTCTGTGCCCGGAGCTGCACGCCGGCAGTGTGCCAGTGCCACGGCGGCTGCGATACCCGCAAGTCGGAGTGCATCAGCTTTCGCTACGGCCAGTGCAACCAGGACGTGTGCGTGGGCCAGCTCAAGTGCCGCATAGTGACCTGTGTGCCGCCGTGGAAGTGGGACCCGGGCTGCGCGACGTCGCCGGTGCTGACGAGCCAGAGCACCCGCTTCCACGACCGGCCCTGCCTGCACGAGGGCTTCACCGACATTCCTCCTTTGGCCCTCTACGCGGAGGCCGTGGAGTGGATGGCGGGCGAGGGCATCACCGCCGGCTTCACCCATGACCTGTTCGGGCCCGACGAACTGGTGAACCGGGCCCAGTTCGCCACGTTCCTGTGGCGCTACGAGGGCATGCCCCGATCGGTGCGCAGCGACAAGTTCTCCGATGTCGCCACCGACGCCTACTACGCGCCCGCCGTCTCCTGGATGGTCGAGAACGCCATCACCGCCGGCCGGACCCCGAGCCGCTTCGACCCATCGAGCAACGTCAACCGGGCCGAGTCGATCGTGTTCCTGCACGCCTTGGCGGGGAGGCCTCGGGCTGAAGCCCGGATCTCCTTCTCCGACGTGGGTGAGGACGCCTGGTTCCGCGACGCGCTCGAGTGGGCGCTGGCATCCGGCATCGTCTGGTGGACGGACCTGGACGAATTCGGAGCCGGTTTGCCGGCCAGCCGCGCCGATGTGGCCTTGCTGCTGCACCGCTACCACCTCCAGACCGTGGACCCCCCGGCGCAGAAGCCGGAGGCTGAGACGCCCACCGGCCCGGTGGCGGCCTCATGACGGTGGTGGTGGTGCTGCTGGCCGTCGCCGTCGGTGTGCTCGCCCTGATCGTGTTCGGGCTGCTCAGGACCCACGCCGAGATCCTGCGGGCCCTCGACCGGGCCGGGATCGGTCTCGATCAGGAGTCCGGCTCCGCCTCGCAGCCCTCCGCCGATCCGGACCGCGCCGGTCCGACCGGGCAAGAGGTCGCCACGGATCTGGCCGGCACCGTGCCCGCGGGCGGCCCCACCAAGGTTGCGGTCACCGGCGTGCCGCACCACACGCTGCTGGCATTCCTGTCGTCGGGGTGCCGGACCTGCAAGCAGTTCTGGCAGGCGTTCGCCGATCCGGGAGTCGACCTGCCCGGGGACGGCACCCGCCTGGTGATCGTGGGCCAGGACCCGGCCCACGACTCGGAGTCGGCGCTGGCGGATCTGGTCCCGCCGGGAGTGAAGGCCGTGCTGTCGTCGGCCGCGTGGCAGGACTATGACGTTCCCGGATCGCCGTACTTCGTGCTGGTTGACGGCGTCGACGGCCGGATCGTGGGAGCGGGCAGCGCCCTCGGCTGGGAGCAACTGCGGGAGCTGCTGCAGGAGGCACTCGATGACGCTGACCTGGCCCGCCGTCCCCAGGCGTGGATGAGGACGTCGGCGGGACGCTCGGGCCGGAGCCGGGCCCGCAGGGCCGACGATGCACTCAGATCGGCGGGAGTGGGCCCGGGCCATCCGAGCCTCTATCCCGACGGATCGGGCTCCAACGGCGAGCATCCCAGCGACTCTGCGGGAACCGCCGCCGATCGATGACCGCGATGGCGGCCATCGGAGCGATGGCGGCGCTGGCCGCCGGGGCGCGGTCGGCGTGGTCGCCTTGAGGCCTGTCGATGCTGACGAGCATCAGCCCGCTCGGTGAGCGGGCCCGGGGCAACCGGTGGTGGCTGACGGTGGGGTGGCTGTCTGTTGGAGCGGTGCTGGGGGGAGCGGTCGTCGGCGTCGCGCTGGGTGCCGCCGGTCAGACTCTGGCCGGCTCCCTCAGCGACGGCGCCCGGCTCGCGGTCCTGGCCGGGGCGTGCGCGGTGGCCGCGGCCTGGGACGTGTCGGGTCGACGTTTGCCGGGCCGGCGCCAGGTCAACGAGGACTGGCTCGTCGCCTACCGGTCGTGGGTCTACGGGGCTGGTTTCGGCCTGCAGCTCGGCGCCGCGGTGGTGACGGTGGTCAACACTGCGCTGGTGCCGCTGTTCCTGCTGGCCGCCCTGCTGGCGGGAGACATGGTCGCGGGCCTGGCGATCGGCGCCGCCTTCGGTGCAGCCCGGGGCGCGAGCATGGCGCTGGGCATCCGGGTGCGCACCACCGACGACCTGCGCAGGCTGCATCGCCGCTTCGACCTCCACGCGGACCGGGCCCGCCGCCTGGGGGCGGGCGCCGCGGCCGGGCTCGGCTGCGCGGCCGCCGCCAGCCTGCTGGCTCTGTGACGTGAGCACACTGGCAGTTCACGGGGTGAGCATCGATGTTCCGGCCGGCTGGGAGGCTGAGCTGTCCACCCAGCCCGACCCTTCGACGCTGGACCCCACCGCGGACCCGCTGCCCGCACCGCTGGTGGTGCTGCACGCGGCCAATTTCTCGTTGCCCGCGGAACGCGACGACTACGGAGCTGGAGCGGTGGAGACCATGGGCCGCAACGGGATCTTCGCCGCGCTGGTCGAGTTCGGACCAGCGTCGGTCGGGACCGTGCTCTTCGCGGCGGAGGGCGTGCCGGGCCGGCTAGCAGCCGACGACTTCGGCACGGACCAGCTCCAGGTGTTTGTACCGGGCCAGGCGGGCCTGCAGCATTTCTTCCATGTGGACTCGCGGGCGTTCTGCCTCTACGCAGTGATCGGGTCGCACTCCCGCCGCGGAGTGCTGGTGCCCGAACTCAACCGCGTCCTGCCAGGCTTGAGCATCGACTGACGGCGCCTCTGCGACGGGCTGCTAGAGCGACTCGCCCTCGTGCAGGACGCCGTAGACGTCGGTGCGGCGGTCGGCCCGGGGTTTGATGAGCTCGCTGCGGGCCTGGGCCCGCTTGGCCTCGGACAAGTCGATGTCGGCGACCTCGAGCTGCTCGCGGACGGTCGACAGCGGACCCGCGGCCACACCGCCGTAGGGGTCGGCCACCACCGACGAGCCCAGGCACTCGACCCCGTCTGAGGCCCCGACCTGGGATGCGCAGGCGATGAACACCTGGCTGAGGTTGGCCTGGACCAGCGCACCCTCTGCGTGGGGGATCAGCTCGCCCTCGGCGTACTGGCGCCGGTCGAAGCCGCGCACCCAGGCGGTGGGGACGCAGATCACCTCCGCGCCCCGCAGCGCCAGCACCCGCACGACCTCCACGAAGCGCAGGTCGTAGCAGATGCACAGCCCGATGGTGCCCCAGGCCGTCTCGACAACGGTCAACCCGACGTCGCCGGGCGTGAAGCAGTGCTTCTCGACGTCGAAGAGGTGCAGTTTCCGGTAGTGCGCGATCACGCCTTCGGGGCCGACGGCGACCGCGGTGTTGTAGATGTCGTCGCCCGATCGTTCGCAGAAGCCCCCAATGATCAGCCCGCCGTGGCGGGCGGCCTCGGCCTGCCAGCCGGTGACGGTCGGGCCGTCGAGGGCTTCGGCCTGCGGCGCCAGCGCACCGCGGTCGGTGCTGTACCACGGCACCGCCATCTCGGGAAGCAGGGCGATGTCCGCTCCCTGCTCGAACAGCGATGCAGCCGCGTCGACGCTGGCTTTCCGGTTGGCCTCGGTCATCCCGGGACGGCCGAGAATCTGAGCTAGACCGATTCGAGTCACTGCATCACGCCTTCATGGTGGCGGCAAACCTCGCCGTGCGGGCTCGGAGCGAGTGGAGCTGATCGGACTCGAACCGACGACCCCCTGCTTGCAAAGCAGGTGCTCTAGCCAACTGAGCTACAGCCCCGGGCTGGTAGTGGATGCCGGTGAGGCTATCCGAGCCCGCCCGCGGCGGGGCTGGAAGCGAACTGGGCTGTGCTCGTCGCGAGGACGCTTCGTCCCGAGCACCGGTCCGCGCTCATCTGGCTCAACTCGATCTCAGGTGAGGACAGCGGCTTCTTCGGGATCGAGGTTCGCGCCGTCCGAATCGGTGACTCGCCCGCGGCGGTCCAGCTGGGCGTAGTCGTGGAGCCCGATGACTTCTCACGGCAAGCACGCGCCGTGGCCAAGGCGATGACCGAGACCCAGGCTCTCTACACCGACTGGTGGGCTGAGTTTCTCCCCGCCTTTCACGAAGCGCACCCAGGTTGGAGCAGCGCCCGCACACCTTCGTCTGCCAACTGGATGTACTTTCCCAGCGGGAAGAGCGGTGTCCGCTTCGGCCTCAGCTTCGCCTTCCCCGCCGGCGCCTCGAACTACAGCCTCAGAGCAGAGGTGTACGTCGACGACGGGGCGTCGATGTACCCGTTGCTGGAGGCCCAACGCCTGCGAATCGAAGAGGAATGCAGCCGTGATCTCGAATGGGAGCCGCTTGAGGACGCCCGAGCTTCACGGGTCGCGGTGTATCTCGATCCTGCGGACCCAGCAGATCGCTCCAAGTGGCCGGAGTATCGAGCCTGGGCAATCGAGACTCTCGGTCCCGAGAGCCACGAACCGAAAGGGTCTGTGACGGACGTTCCGCTAGTTGGTTCTCTCGGCCATCCGCCGATCCTCGTCTGGATGATCCCTGAGAAACTGATCGAATGCGTCGTAACAGTAAGGCTGAGTGCGTCGGAATAGTATATTGAATGCCGTCGTAACAGTATAGTTAGCCTCGTCGGGAAAGGGCTGGGATGTACTACCCCCGTATCGTGGATGACGAACTCGACCAGTTGGGCGCGGAGCTTCCGGCCATCGCCGTAGAAGGGCCGAGAGCGGTCGGCAAGACCGAGACCGCCCTGCGGCGAGCGGCCACCGTCTACCGTCTCGACGACGGCGACCAGCTAGCCATCGCCGCCGCAGACCCGGCCCGGCTCGCACGCGGCGAGCCGCCGATCCTCATAGACGAATGGCAGCGCCTGCCGGAGTCGTGGGACATCGTGCGCCGAGCCGTCGACGCCGACCCTCACACGCCCCGGTTCCTGCTGACCGGATCCGCCGCCCCGAAACGGCCACCTACCCACACCGGGGCCGGGCGCATCGTCTCTGTGCGCATGCGCCCGTTGGCGCTCGCCGAGCGGGGCCTCTGCACGCCCACAGTGAGCCTCACGCAGCTTCTGGGCGGTACCAGGCAACTGGTGGAAGGAGCGTCGGGTCTGGGGCTCGACGACTATGCAGAACAGATCACCGGGTCGGGGTTCCCGGCTGTGCGCGGCCGCTCCCAGCGGGCGACACGCGCCTACCTCGACGGCTACATCGACCGCATCACCGACCACGACATCTCAGAGCAGGGCCGCACCTTCCGCAGCCGGGCGGCTCTCGGACGCTGGATGTCTGCATACGCAGCGGCCACATCGTCGTCTGCTGCGTTCGAGAAGATCCGCGACGCGGCGACCCCCGGTCAGTCCGACAAGCCCACCAAGGTCACCGCCCTCGCCTACCGGTCCGCGCTTGAAGCGCTGTGGGTGATCGACGACGTGGCGGCATGGCTGCCGACCCGCAACCGGCTGCGCCGCCTCGCGTCAGCCCCCCAACATCATCTCTGCGACCCCGCCATAGCGGCCCGGCTGTTGTCGGTGACCGCCGAGGCGTTGCTCGACGGCAGCGACGGCACGCCGACGGTGTCTCGCGACGATTCCCTGCTCGGCGTGCTGTTCCAGTCCCTCGTCACGCTGTCGGTGCGCGTCTACGCGCAGGCCGCCGAGGCCAGGGTGTTCCATCTGCGGACCCACGGCGGCGAACACGAAGTCGATCTCATCGTGCAAGGCCCAAACGGGCGGATCGTGGCCCTGGAGGTCAAGCTCGCCGCCACAGTCAACAGCAGCGACATCAGACACCTCCGATGGCTCGCCGACAGCATCGGCCCCGAACTCGCCGACGCCGCCGTGGTGACCACAGGAACCGAGGCATACCGCCGCCACGACAACATCGCAGTGATCCCGGCCGCGCTTCTCGGCCCCTAACCCCCGACCTACCGGCGCGGCGTTAGAGCGATCCGGTAGCGCCCATCACGCGCCGCGCACGAGGCGCCGCTCGCACGTCGTGGAGTCGTGGACCGCGCCTTGTGGGCTAGGGTCCCGTCGTTATGCAGCCGCGTCGCCGGAACACGCTCGGTGCGGCGTGCATCGCCGGGGCCGCGGTCGCCTACTCGCTGATCCCGCTGCCGATCCGGTTCGCGGGGGAGGGCTTCTCCGTTCTGGTATTGGGCACGCTCATGGAGTCTGCTTGCGCGACCATGCTGCTGGTTGCGCTGGCCGTGTCGGCCAGGCCCGTGCTGGGAGCGGGCCCGCTCCAGGCGATGCGTCCAGCACGACTCGTGGCGTTGCCTCCCGTCGGGCTGGCAGGCCCGCGTCCGGGCGTGCTCCTGGCGCTGCTGCTGATCACGGCACCCAATGTCCTGCTGTACGCCGGCACGGCGGCCCTGCTGCCGCTGGTGGTGTTGTCCTGCTTCTCGGACGGCCTCGACGTCGTGCCCCAGTCCCTTCTGATTGCGCGCTGGAGCGGCAGCAGCAGAAGCATCTCGACCCGCAGCGCCACCATGATGTGCGGACTGCCGATCGCGGTGGCCGCGGTCGTGTGGAGTCAGACGGCCCCCGGCCAGATCGAGGGAGGTTCATGGCGGAGCACGGCAGTCGGGTTGGTGCTGGGGGTGCTGACCACGGCTACATACGCCGTGCGGCCATCGGCAGGGATCATCTACGGCGACCGCAGCGCCCTGGCTCGGCGCTCCGGACGCAGCGCCGTGTCCGCCAAGGAGTACCTCGTCGCCCTGTGGTGGTCGACGTTTGCCGCCTCGGCGGTCAGCGTGCCGATCGTGGCCGCGGTTGGGCTGACGTTCGCCCTCGGCGGATTGGGCGCCACCCGCTCGGCGGCATTCGGGGCCGCGTCCGGACTGATCATGGGTTGCGCCCGCCTGTTGCACCGGGCGGGCAACATCGTCACCGCCGACACGCGCGTCAACAGTTTGCTCTACGCATCGCCGGCGCTGGCAGCCATATGGCTGACGATGGCGGGCGACCCCATCTACCAACCTGTGCTGTTCGCCGGCGGCATGGTGGTCATCTTCGGACTCAACGCGGCCATCGCAGCAGACCGCAACGGGTAGCGATCAGCCCGCGCAGTTCGGGGGGCTCATTCGCCGCCCGGAGTCCGTTCGGCATCGCAGAACGCCATGCCGTAGCGGTCGAGCATCATCTCATCGAGCAGTCCTTCCATCGAGAACGCCAGGTCCTCGAAGGCCGTGATCAACTCGCAGCGGCGGGCGTTGCCCAGATCGGAGGCGTCGTTGCTGGTAGCGGCGATGAGCAGCTCCTTGGTGACCGTCGGCCGCGGGGAGCGCCCCTCGACGCTGGCCAGCCGCCAATTGAAGAAGAGGGTCACGACAAGGCAGGTGCCGAGGAGGGCGACGATTACCTCCACGGCAGTCCGTCGTGCTCTCTGGGATCGGAGCCAGTGAACGACCACCACCGCAACGGCGAATATCAGCAGCGACCAGCCGAACTGCACGAGAACGGTGTCGCGCCAGGGCTGGCCCACACTGAGGCCCCGCCGCTGGTTGAATCTCGCCAGGCCGATCAGGACCGCGGCCGGCACGGCGGCGGCTGCGCCGACCATCAGCAGCGCGACGCCGAGACGCCCCCAGCGAGGTGGGTCGCCATCGGACGCCGCAGCGTTGCTCCCGGTCCACTGGCAGGTCCTGCTGGCCGCCACGGCAATCCATCCCACCGCGGCCAGCAGCAGGACGGCCATCAGGGCGTTGCCCACCAGGGCGACCAAGTCCAACTGCGTGGTGGCCTGGCCCAGTTCCGAGTTGTGACGCCAACCGGCGGGCGGCGCCCCGGTGAGCAGCCGGCCAGGCACCAGCTCCAGAGCGTCGATGGAGAGGCTGAGGTCGGTCGCCTCGTAGCAGGCTGCTCGGCTGCAACGTAGGGCGATCATGATGCGGGCGGGCACGAACACCGACAGGAATCCGATGCTGAACCACATCCAGCGCCTCGCCGCTGCGAGGCGGATCGTCTCCGAGACCGTCATCCGCGCGGCCGTGGCCCGCGACACGATGAAGACAGCCGCGAGGATAGGGGCCAGGTACACGAGGTCATAGGTCATCGCGGCTGCAGCGCCGAGAAGAGCCATGACGCCCGGCTCGTGCCACCCCAGACGCCGGAGTCGCATGTCGCGGTCGCGTGCGATCACCAGCGCCGCCGCGAGCACGAACACGGCCGAGCCGGTGAACAACAACGGGAACAGCACCAGCGGGCTGATCCCGCCGTTGGCCACCAGCGTCGTGGCCAAAACCATCGGATAGACGAGCAGGGCCGGGTGATCGGGCCGGGCACCAGCCGAACGCATCAGCGCGGCTACCACCCCGACGGCGGCGTACGCCAGCGCAGCCACCACGATCAGCCGGATCACGCCCTGAAACGCATGAGGGGCCAGGCCCGTCGCCTCCGACGCCTCGAACATCGCCGAGTAGACGGTGTTCTCCAGGAAGCGCCCCAAGGGGCGGAACGTTCCCAGGTCGAGGAACCGGTCGACGTTGCGGAGTGAGAGCTCGGCGGCCCGCCAGGGATTGCCACTGACGCTGTTCGCGGTGCTCACGAACAGCTTCACCTCGTCGTACTGCAGCGAGAATCCCGAGAACGGCACCGCGACGATGAGCGGAGGCACCGCCATGAACCACGAGCGCCTCGCCGGCCGCCCCGTCAGCGCCACGACCCAAAGATATAGCTGGACGCTCGGCCTCCCGGAGTCTGACCGGCTGGGCTGCGGCGGCCGGCGCGGGTGGCCCAGCGCCGGGTTCTCAGGAGGCAGTCGGCGTACGAAGGGTTCTCAGGAGGCAGTCGGCGTCCGAAGGGTTCTCAGGAGGCAGTCGGCGTCCGAAGGGTTCTCAGGAGGCGAGCGGGCGTCCGAAGGGCAGCTCGTCCTGCCACGTCGACAGGAACGCCTCCGCGGCGTAGCAGGCGCCCAGGAAGGGACCGTCGTCCGAGGCGAGGGCGTCTGCCATCAGAGCGGCCACGGCGGCACCGATCTCGGTGTGGAGCTCGTCGTCGCCGGTGTCGGGGCTGCTCCAGGCTGCGATGGACGATCCGGCCAGAGCCACGAAGTCGGGCACCGCGGCCACGCCGCCCCGCCGGCACACCGCCAGCGCCTTCGACGTGAACGCCAGCCGCCCGCTGGGCACCAGGGCCTGGCACCCCAGGCCCTCAGCCACCCCGTGGTTGACGATCCCCATCCTGGATCCGGCGAACACGATGTCGGCGTCGATGCCCCACAGCGCGCCCGGCTTGCTCAACCCGTCATCGCTGCCGGCCAGCGCGCCCAGGGCCTTGTCGCCGTGCGCCGACCAGGCTTCGGCGAGTGCGGTGGGGTCGAAACCCCCGGCCGAGGCCAGCGATCCCTCGGCGGTGGCCAGACCCACGATGCGGCCGCCCCGCTGCACCACGGCCGAGGCCAGCGCCGGCCCGCTCGCCGCGAAGCCCTCGATGACCGCGGTCCGGCCGTCGAGGCCGGCCGCGGCGTCGGCCGCGGCGGCTGCCGAGAGTCCGTCGCACTGCGCCCCGACGGCGTCCAGGCGGTCGGCGTTGCGGGGATCGGTGTCGCGCAGCGGAGCCAGATCCTGGTCGCTGACGCCCTTGGCCGCGTCGGGAAGGTATGTGCCCTCAGCCACAAGGGCCGCAGACTCGGCCACAAACGCGGCGACAGCCTCGGCCCGCGCCGGCGCCTCGGCGTTGATGCCCGCGGAGGCGCCGCTGCGGCGCATCTGCAGCGCCGCGTAGGTGTAGGTCTGGGAGCGGGCCAGGTCCTTGGCCCCGCCCTGCAGTATCTTGCGGGCCCAGCGCACCGGCCCCGACGCGGTCTCGGCCCCGGCCAGGTCCAGCGCCACGAACGCGTCCACATCGGTGAACTTGTGCAGTCTCACGGGCGCTCCGGAGTCAGGCCGCGCCGTTGAGGATCCGCACCGGCAGTTCCCGGGGGCCGCGTATCTGGCCGGTCGACCACCTCACGCCCTCGGGATCGGCCAGCTCGAAGTCCGGGACCCGGGCCATCCACTCCTCCAACGCCACGGTCAGCTCCATGCGGGCCAGATTCGACCCGAGACAACGGTGGATGCCCAGTCCGAAGGCGACATGGCGGTTGCGCATGCGGTCGATCACGAAGGTGCCCGCGTCCTCGAAGGCCTCGGGGTCGCGGTTGGCCGCCGGGAACGGCAGCAGCACCCAGTCGTTGGCCCGCATCGACCGGCCAGCGAACTCCGTGTCGGTGGCTACCAGCCGAGCCATGGTCACCGGCGCGTAGAAGCGCAGGAACTCCTCCACCGCGAACGGCCGTATCTCGGGGTCTTCGATCCAGCGCCTCCGATCCTCCGGATGCTGGGCCATGTGCCACAGCGAAGCGCCGATCGCCGACCAGGTGGTGTCCACCCCGGCGATGATCAAGAGCCCGCAGGTGCCTCGCACGTGCTCATGCTCCAGTGGCTGGCCCGCGATGGTGGCGTGGGTCATGTGGCTGATCAGATCGTCTCGGGGTTCCTCGGCCCTCGCCGCGATCAGCTTGTCGAGATAGAAGTCGATCGAGTCCTCGTAGTCGACCCGCAGCCCGGTGCCGGGCGCCTCCATGATCTGGTGGATGAACACCCGGAACTGGTCGCCGTCGGAGCGGGGCACGCCCAGCATGTCGGCGATGACCCTCACCGGGATGTGCTGGGTGTAGCCCAGCGCGGCGTCCACGATGTCGGTGCGGCCCGCCTCCACGCCGGCCAGGAGGTCGTCGAGCAACTCCCGGCAGGTCTCGCGGGTGGACTCGCGCTTGGCCTCGATCGGCTTGGGCGCGAAGGCCGGTAGCAGGAACTCCCGGGCGATGCGGTGGAACGGCGGGTCGCTGGTGATCGGCGGGGCGAACCCGATCGGGGGAGGGATCTCGGGACGGCCGTCGTGCACCACCACGCCGTTGGAGCTGAACGTGTCGGTGTCCTTGGCGATGGCGCAGACGTCCTCGTGGCGCACCGGCAGCCAGGTCCCGCCGTAGCGGTCGCTGCGGGCCACCGGGCACTCGGTGCGCAACTCGTCCCAGATCTCGGGGGCCCGGGCCGCGTAGCCGGGGTCGACGTGGTCGAAGTCGGTGGTCCAGTCGGCTACCGGCGCCCGGGGCTTGGGACCCACATGCGTGTGAGCGCCCGAGTCCCGGGTCGCCTCGTCGGTTGCGGTGCCGGTGGTGTAGCTCATGGCGTCAGCGTCAACTCCTGGGACTCGTAGTCCAGCAGACGGCGGAACAGGTCGCGCAGCTCGTTGCGGCGCCGGTGGTCGTTGGCCAGGTTGAGCAGCTCGTGAGGGTCCTCGCCGGTGTCGTACCACTCGTGGTCCTGATCGTCGAAGTCGGCGTCCACATCGAAGAGCTTGCCATCGGCGTCGGCGGTTCCGTCGCGCCGCACACCGCCGCCGATGCCGTAGTAACGGGCGTACTTGGTCTCCCCGTCGAAGAAGCCCCGCACCGCGTAGCGGGTGTTGCGGATCAGGTCGGACTGGGCCGAGTCCTGGGCGAACAGCACAAAATCCCGCACCGACGCGCCCGGGTCGGCCAGCACCGGTGACAGGTCCCGGCCCGAGAGGGTGGGCGTGCCGTCGACGTCGACGCCGCCCAGCGCGGCGATGGTGGCGGCCAGGTCCACATGGGTGGCCAGTGCTCCGGTGCGGGCTCCGGCAGGCACGCCGGGAGCCTTCACGATCAGCGGCACCCCCATCACCTCGTCGTAGACGCAGGGCAGCTTGGCCCGCAGGCCGTGGGACCCGCAGGCGTCGCCGTGGTCGGAGGTGTAGGCGATCACGGTGTCGTCGTAGAGGTCGAGCGCGTCGAGGGCGTCGAGCAGGCGGGTCAGGCTGCGGTCCAGCTCGATGTGCAGCCAGGCGTAGTAGTCGAGGCCCCGCAGCCAGGTGTCGTGGTCATCGGCGTCGATGCGGCCCACCATGTGCTCGGTGTTGCGAACATGGCGCCACGCCCTCTGCACCTCCGGCTTGGTGTGGAGGTCGTCGGCGAAGTTCTCCGGCAGCCGGTCGAACAGGCGGGGGTAGTCCTCCGGCGGCGGGACCACCGGCAGGTCGCCCAGGCGCATCTTCACCACTGCGTTGAAGAACTCGGCGAACCTGGTGTGCTCGGCCTGGTAGCTGAGATGGTCGGCCGGGAACCACATGATGTCGTGGGGGTTGACCAGGGCGACGGTCAGGAACCAAGGCCGGCCGTTCCCGCTGCCGTTGGCCTGGCCGCTCAGCCAGTTGATGGCCTGGTCGACGAGGATCGGGTCGAAGTAGCGACCGGTGTAGGCGCTGCCCATGAAGTGGATGTCGTTGCCCTCCCAGTCGAGGTAGCCGTGGGCTTCCATGTCGGGCGTCTCGCCGTGGCCGAGATGCCACTTGCCCAGGTAGCTCGACCGGTAGCCCCGCTCGGCCAGCAGGCTGCCGACGGTGGGGATGGCCGGGTCGAGCGCGGTGTGGGTGGGGAAGGCGACGTTGTCGACCACGCCGTGCTCGGACAGGTAGCGGCCGGTGTAGAGGCTGGCCCTCGACGGCGAGCACGGCGAGGCGTGGGTGAAGTAGCGGTCGAAGCTCAGCCCGTCGCTCCGCAGCCGCTCATGGGCCGGCAGGTCCACCACGCCCTCGAGCCAGTCGTTGCGACGCTCCTCGTCCGAGACGATCAGCAGGATGTTGGGCCGATCAGCCACAACCGGACGCTACCGGCCCCTCGTGCGAGCCTGCTGTCAGCCCTCGCCGATGAGGCGCTCCAGCACCAGTTCGGGGTGGTCGGACTGGAGGCGGGCCAACCAGTAGGGGCTCTCGAACAGGGCCAGCAACTCGCCTTCGTCCCGGGCCGCGACCGTCACGCCCGACATGGTTCCCAGCCTCGCGGCCGAGGCCTGGTCGGTGCGCCGGGCCGTGGTCCACGGGGCCGGGGCCAGCTCCACCGGCGCGCCGAACTCGTGGCGGAGCCGGTGCTCGGCCACGTCGAACTGCAGCGGCCCGACCGCGGCCAGGATGGGGACGCTCTCGCCTCCCTCGGGCCGGCGCAGCACCTGCACCACCCCCTCGGAGTCGAGCTGGCGCACGCCCGAGCGGAACTGCTTGGCCTTCGAGGTGTCGGTGCAGCGGGCCAACCGGAAGCTGCTCGGCGCGAACGACGGCACCTCGGGCCAGCGCACCGGCTCGCCGGCGGCGTGGACCGAGTCGCCGACCCGCAGCTCGGCCGCGTTGACCAGGCCGACCACGTCGCCGGGCCAGGCCTCCTCGGCGGTGCTGCGGTCCCGGCCGACCACAGTGTGGGCGTACTTGGTGGCCAGGGTCTTGCCGGTGCGCCCGCAGGTGATGGCCATGCCCCGCTCGAAGCGGCCCGAGCACACCCGCAGGAAGGCCATCCGGTCGCGGTGGGCCGGATCCATGTTGGACTGCACCTTGAACACCACCGCGCTGAAGCTGGCGTCCACCGGGCGGGGATCGCCGCCGGCGTCGAGGCGAGCGCCGGGGGCGGGGGCCATCTCGACGACGGCGTCGAGCAGCATCCGCACCCCGAAGTTGGTCAGAGCCGAACCGTAGAACACAGGCGACAGCTCGCCGGCTTCGAAGCGCTTCAGATCGAGTTCGGCTCCGGCCGCGTCCAGCAGCTCGACCGCCTCGGCAGCCTCGTGCCAGGCCGCGCCCTCCTCCGCCTCGGCCCGGACCGCGGCCACGAATTCTTCGTCGGCCGCGGTGGCACCCCCGGCGGTGCGGGAGAAGCGCACGAAATGCCCGCTGCGGCGGTCGATCAGGCCGCTGAACCGGTCGCCCTCACCGACGGGCCAGGTGACCGGAACGGGGTCGAGCACGAGCTGGTCCTCGATCTCGTCGAGCAGTTCGAGCGGGTCGCGGGCCGGGCGGTCCCACTTGTTGATGAACGTGACGATGGGGATCTCCCGGTTGCGGCACACCTCGAACAGCTTTCGGGTCTGGGCCTCGATGCCCTTGGCCCCATCGAGCACCATCACCGCGGCGTCCACCGCCGACAGCACCCGGTAGGTGTCCTCGGAGAAGTCGCCGTGGCCGGGAGTGTCGAGAAGGTTGAGCACCCGGTCCCGGTAGGCGAACTGCACCACCGCGGAGGTGACCGAGATGCCGCGGCGGCGCTCGAGCTCCATCCAGTCCGAGGCGGTGGCCCGGCGGTCGCCCTTGGCCCGCACCGAGCCCGCGCCCGCGGTCAGCGCCCCGCTGTAGAGCAGGAACTTCTCGGTGAGCGTGGTCTTGCCCGCGTCGGGGTGCGAGATGATCGCGAACGTGCGCCGCCGCCCCGCCTGTTGGCGGACCTCGCCATCAGCCGTAGCGACCAGGTCGTTGCTCACGTCACCAGTGTGGCTTGAGCGGCCGTCGCTGCCTCGCTCACACGGCGTGGATGCGCAACCTCGGTCCGAGTTGTCGGATGTCGTCGGGATCGCTGGTCAGAACGGCTGCGTCACGCTGCAACGCGCACAGCGCCACATGGGCGTCGGTGATGTCGGACGTTCCCGTCGCAGCCAGAAGCCGGCCGACCCGCCGGGCCTGGTCCTCGTCCATGGCGACTACATCGACGTTGGGCCGTCTCAGGAGGGCCGCGAGGCGAGCCTGTCGCTGCGGATTGCGCCAGGTCTGGGCGACACACCCTGCGGGAATCGTGATCGTCTCGGTTTCCCGTGTCGCCTCGTCAACCAGGACCCCAACGGAGCGGTTGTCCCGTTCGAAGGCGATAAGGGCACCAGCATCGAGGACGACCTCACTCATGTGTCAGCACAGCCCAAGATGCGTCGCGCTTCGGCCCGCTCCTCGTCGGTCGGCGGCCCGCCGGTGGCTTCGAGCATCTCGGCCAGCATTGCCTCGTAGTCGTCGTCTTCCCTGAGTTGGTTCTTGACGGCGAATTCGACGTATGCCGAGACGCTCCGCAGCGGGCCCGACTCGACCGACGACTTGATCTGGGCCAGCACGTCGGGATCGATTGTGACCGTGACCCTGACCCTCCTTTGGCCCATGCTGACCATCCTACGGTCGCGGCGCGGCCCGCGCGGTCGGTGTTGGTCTGTCTCATTCATTCTTGTCATAAATGCAACAATATCAGACAATGACAAAATACCAATAGATAGCGCGGCGATCATCTTGTGAGGCTCTTGATGTGGTCAATGGCCGCCGTGGCGGGCGTACTGTAGGCCGAGTAGCTCCAACGGCATCCTGCTCAGCGTCTGGACATAGCGGCGGCCGCGCCATGCGGGGGCCGCTCCGGCCTTAGGCCCATCTAGAGGCACCGGTATACAATCCGGCCACTAGAGGCGGCGGGGGAGGATCGCTGCGTGGCCACGGACTCCGGCACCGGCCGGCGGCGCATCACCGAGGCGCTGGACCTCGACCCGGCCACCCGACGGTGGGTGTGCAACCGGTGCGGTCACGACCTCGGTCCGGCCGGGCGCAACTACAAGGAGGGCTGCCTGGTCTACGATCGGGACCCGCGGGAGATCCACATCCCCTTCGACCCGCCTACCGAGTTCGGGTTCAGCCCCCATCTCGAGTGGTGCCGGATCGTGGAGTTCTACTGCCCTGGCTGCGCGGTGATGTTCGATGTTGAGTACCTGCCGCCCGGCCATCCCATCACCCACGACATAGAACTAGACCTCGATGCCGTCGGCTGAAGCCTCAAGGGTGAGCCCGGTCGACGCAGCAGGGCCGAGCCTGCTCGACGTGGACATCGGGGGGACCTTCACCGACGCCTTCGTGGTGCTGGGCGGGCGTCAGGCCACCGGCAAGTCGCTGACCACCCACGCCGACCTGTCCGACGGGATGATCGAGGCCATCGGCGAGGCGGCCCGACGGCTCGGCTGCGATCCGGCCGATGCCTTCGCCGCGGCCGACGCGGTCAAGTACTCCACCACCGTGGGCACCAACGCCCTCATCGAGCGCACCGGACCCAAGGTGGGGCTCATCACCACCGCCGGCCAGGAGGACACCGTGCACGTGGCCCGCTCCCGGTCGTGGGCCGACGGCATGCCCCTGGAAGTGCAGATCGACCGCACCCGGGCCCAGCGGCCCGACGACCTGGTGCCCCGGGCGCTGCGGGTCGGGGTGCGGGAGCGCATCGACTGCTTCGGCGAGGTGCTGATGCCGCTGCGCACCGACGACGTGCTGGCCGCGGTCGACCACCTGGTCCGCCAGGGCGTGCGGGCCATCGCGGTGTGCCTGGCCTGGTCGTTCATGAACCCGGCCCACGAACAGCAGGTGGCCGAGATCGTGCGCCGGGAGTATCCCGACTCGGTGCTGGGCCGCTGCCCGGTGCTGCTGTCGTCGGAGGTGGCCCCTCGCCTCGACGAGTACCGCCGCAGCATCACCACCATCCTCAGCGCCTTCCTGGCCCCCGACACCGAGGAGCACGTCATCGACCTCGGCGACCGGCTGCGATCCCTCGGATGCCGCAAGCCGCTGCTGGTGGCCCGCAACATCGGCGGGGTGGCCTCGCCCAGCCGCACCACCGCCCTGCACCTGCTGGGCAGCGGCCCGGTGGCCGGCCTGGCCGGCGCGGCCGTCATGGCCCGCGACTACGGCCTCGACCGGGTGATCACCGCCGACATGGGCGGCACCAGCTTCGACGTGGGGCTGGTGATCGACGGCCAGGACCGCAACTACGAGTTCGACCCGGTGATCGACCGCTGGCGGGTGCACCTGCCGGTGATCGCCAACTACTCCATCGGCGCGGGCGGCGGCTCGATCGCGCACGTCACCGACACCGGCGAGCTGAGAGTCGGGCCCCGCAGCGCCGGCTCCATGCCCGGACCGGCCTGCTACTCCCAGGGCGGCACCGAGCCGACGGTCACCGACGCCGACGTGGTGTTGGGCTTCATCGACCCCGACCGGTTCCTGGGCGGGGCCATGCCGCTGAGCCGCCGTCGGGCCGAGCGGGCGCTGGCGCGCCGCATAGCCGACCCGCTCGGCATCGACGTGGTCGAGGCGGCCGTGCGGGTGCGCCGCCTGATCGACGGGGTGATGGGCCAGGAGATATACCGCCAGACCACCCTGGAGGGCCACGACCCCCGCGACTTCACCATGTTCGCCTTCGGCGGGGCCGGGCCGGTGCACGCCGCCGCGGTGGCCGGCTACGCGGACGTGGGCACGGTGGCCACCTTCGCGCACGGCAGCGAGTTCAACGCCTACGGCGTGGCCACCATGGGCGTAATGCAGACCTACGAGCGAACCCGCATGGTCCAACTCTTCGACGGTGAGAGCTACACCGACGCAGGCGAGGCGTTCAACGAGGTGGTTCGAGGGCTGACGGCCCTGGCCGAGCGGGACATGGCCGAGGAGGGATTCGGCATGGGCTCGGTGACGCTGCGGTTGGAGCTGGACATGAACTACGGCGGCCAGCACCACACCGTCCGGCTCCAGTCTCCCCGGCTGATGTTGGAGAGCCCCGACGACGTGGCGGCCGTGTGCGACGCCTTCAATGAGGTGTTCGCAGCGGCCTACGGGGCCGGATCCACCCACCCGTACGGCGGGATCCTGGTGCAGCTGTTCCGGCTGGTGGCCGGCGCCTCGGGCTACCGGCTGGAGGCTCGGCCCCGGCCGGCGGGCGCAGCCTCGAGCAACGGAGACTCGCCCGGCCGCGCCGCCCGGGAGGTCTGCTGGCCCGCAGCCGGCGTCACTGGAACCCCTGTCTATGACCGTGCCGGCCTGCCCGACGGGTTCTCGATCGAAGGCCCCGCCCTGATGGAGGACGTCGACACGGTGGTGGCGGTGCCCCCGGGCTGGACCTACGCCCTCGACGAGCAGCGCACCGGCTGGCTCACCGCCGCGGAGGCGGGCCTGTGACCGCCACGCCGATGACCGGTGACCGGCTGCTGCAGGTGGCCGGCATGGGCCTCGACGAGCGGATCGCCCGCTTCGGTCGCCCGCTCATGAAGCCCGGCCCGGGTCTCGACCCCGAGGTGCTGCACCGCGAGGTGCTCGAGGAGCCCACCGAACTGGAACTGGCCGGTGAGGGCAGCCTCGACCCCGTCGACCTCGAGATCTTCCTCCACAAGCTCGACTCGATCATCGATGACGGCCGTGATGTGTGCAAGTACCTGAGCATGGCCGAGATGCTCCAGGCCGGCGACCTTGGCGTGGGCATCTTCACCGCCCAGGGCGACCTGGCCGGCATGTCCACCGGGGTGATCCTGCACGCGCTGCTGCACTACGGGCCGGTCAAGTACGTGCTCAAGCACTACGTCGACGACCCCACCGTCGGGCTGGCCGACGGCGACATCTTCTTCTTCAACGACCCCGACGCCGGCGGGGTCCACACCTACGACCACTTCCTGATGATGCCGGTGTTCGCCGACGGCGAGCTGGTGGCGTGGGTCGCCTGCGGCGGCCATCAGGGCGAGACCGGATCGCGCTCCCCCGGCGGCTGGTCACCCGAGATCGGCACCCGCTACGAGGAGGGTCTCCACATCACCCCGCTGCGGGTGGGCACCGACTTCCGGTTCCACACCGACCACCTCGAGTTCCTGCTGAACTCGGTGCGCACCCCCCGCCAGAACTCGCTGGACATGAAGGCCCGCCTGGCGGTGTGCGTGCGGCTGCGCCAGCAGCTCCTGCGGGAGGTGGAACGCCGGGCCGCGGCCTTCGTGGCCGCCGGGCTGCGCCAGTCGATCAAGACGTCGGCCTCCCTGGCCCGCCGCCGCATCGCCGGCTTCAACGACGGCGTCTACCGGTCGGTGGTTTTCCTCGACACCATCGGCATCTCCGACGGGCTCATCCGGCTGCCGGTCGAGCTACACAAGCGGGGCGACGAGCTGATCATCGACATGGCCGGCGCCTCGCCCGAGCCCCGCATCGGCCCCTTCCATCTGCGCTGGCACCTGGCCCGGGCCGCCTCGGCCGCGGCGCTGTTCCCGACGGTGTTCCGGGGCCTGCGCTGGTCGATCGGGCTGTTCGACCCGATCAAGCTCACCGCCCCGCCCAGCATCGTCAACGCCCCCAGCCGAGACTCCGGGACCGGGTCGGGCAGCCACACCGGGCGGGTGGTGGTACAGGGGCTGCTGCTGGCCGCCATGCGGATGCTGCACGACAGCCCGCACCGGGCGGGAGTCACCGCCCCGTTCGCCGAGAACCTGCTGTTGATCCAGTTCGGCGGGACCGGCCAGTACGGCAACCAGATCGCGGGCGGGCCCGCCAACGGCAACGCCACCGGCCAGGGCGCCCGCTTCGATCTCGACGGCGAGCACAGCGCCGGGTTCTTCTGGGCCATGGTGGTGGACTGCCCCGGCCCAGAGGAGCAGGAGCGCAAGTTCCCGTGGGTGTACCTGTTCCGCAACCGTTTCGACCGCGACGTGTGCGGGCTGGGCCGGTACCGGGGCGGGGTGGGCCTCACCGACTGCTTCGTGATCCACGGCACCCCCCAGCTGGGCACCAACTCGGTCGGCACCGGCAGCCGGTTCACCAAGAACTACGGGCTGTTCGGGGGCTACTCGGGTGCGGCTCAGCCCCGCATCATCATCCGGGGCTCCGACGCCAAAGAGTTGATGGCCGCCGGGGCCGACGACCTCCCCATGAGCGTGCGGGAGCTGGCCGACCGGCGACGCATCTCCGGCGACTACGCCTTCGGGCACACCAACTCCGAGGGTGAGACGGTCAGCGACGGCGACGTGGTGGTGCTGGCCCGGGGCTGCGGCGGCGGCTACGGCGACGTGCTGGAGCGCGACCCTGACGCGGTGCTGGCCGACGTCGCCGACGGGATCACCTCGCCGGAGCTGGCCGAGCGGCTCTACGGTGTGGTGCTGGTTGCGAGCGGGGATCGGGTGGACGCCGAGGCCACCGAGGCTCGGCGGGCCGGTATCCGGGCCGAGCGCAAGCGGCAGGGGCGGCCCTACGCCGACTTCGTGGCCGAATGGTCGCAGCGCCGGCCCCCGCCCGACGCGCTGCGCCACTACGGCGAGTTCCCGGTGCCGGTGCAGGTGATCGACGACCGCGAGTACCCGACCGAGCCGCCCTCGGACAGCGGGGCATGGCACCGATGACCCGACTAGACGCTCTGTTCGCCCGTGTCCGGGCAGACAACAGGAAAACGCGCACAGAGCGGGTCGGGTGGGGGCATCGATGACCCGTCTCGGCGCTTTGTTCGCTGTTATCCGGGTATGCGCCAAGAGAGCGCGCACAGAGCGGGTTGGGTGGGGGCATCGATGACCCGTCTCGGCGCTTTGTTCGCTGTTATCCGGGTATGCGCCAAGAGAGCGCGCACAGAGCGGGTTGGGTGGGGGCATCGATGACCCGTCTCGGCGCTTTGTTCGCTGTTATCCGGGTATGCGCCAAGAGAGCGCGCACAGAGCGGGTTGGGTGGGGACGGTGAGCCGGTTGACGGCGCTGGTGCCAGGACCGGTGTGCGCGGCCGCACTGGGCCGGGACTGGCCCGACGACATCGACGGCCAGGTCCGCTGCGTTGACGAGGGATCGAGGGCCTTGGGGCTTGCGTTCTGCTGTGCGCCGACACCCGACGAAGCCCAGGATCCCGACTCGGTGACGGCCGCACTGGTGGCAACCCCGGGAGCGCTTCCCGTGCTCGGAGTGGTGCCGGGACCGCTGTCCAGCGAACTCCTGTCAGAAATCCACCACAGAGGTGGAAAATCCGCACTTAGTTCGCCGATCCAGGACGTCCAGGCACTCCTCGACGACGCCTCGGACGCCGCAGTCGACAGGCTCCGGGCACTGGGCGCCTGCGGGGTGAGGCGACTCGCCGTGGTCGAGGACGCAACGGCGCCGTGGGCCGGCGCCGACACCGCGGCCGAGGCCCACCGCCCCGTCCTGAACGCGGCCGCCCATCTGCGCATCGACCTGGTGCTCGTCGCGAGCGGCCCCGATGACGTGGTGTCGCTCGCGTACGACCGCTGGGCGTCCGGCCGGGGCTGCTCACCGGGGCTGGGCTACCTGCCGGCCGAGGCCTTCCACTCGGCCGCAGCCCTGGAGCGCGGGCTGGACCGGGTCCGGGCCGCCGGTGATCCCGGCGAGGTCATCACCCCGCCACTCGACGCAGGCGTGGCCCATGAACTGGTGCGACACGCGTCGCGTGCCTTAGCGGGAACGGTGGTGCCGCCGTGACTTACTCGGTTGGCATCGACATGGGCGGGACCTTCACCGACGGGGTGTTCTCCGACGGGGAGCTGGCCGCGTCGGTCAAGGTCCCCACCACCCACTTCGACCTGACCCGCTCGGTGATGGCCTGCCTGGCCGGAGGCGCCGCCGCGTTCGACACCTCCCTGGAGGACTTCCTGGCTGATGTCGGTCTGTTCCGCCTGGCCACCACCATCGGCACCAACGCCGTCGTCACCGGCACCGGCGACACGGTGGGACTACTCGTCGAGGCCGGGGCGGAGAAGTCGCTGTACGGACCGTCGGACCCCGCCCCCGCGCTCGGTGTGTTTGCCAGTCCCGACCACGTGGTGGGCGTGGCCCCAGCCTCAGCGGCCGAAGAGGTGCTCAGGCTCTGTCGCGGTCTTGTTCAACAAGGCGTGCACCAGACGGTAGTCAGCCTGCGGGCCGAGCGTCGCGAGGACGAGGCTCGCCTGCGGGAGTTGGTGCGGGACCGTTACCCGGCCCACTACCTGCGCTCGATGCCCCTGACGATGGGATGGGAGACGGCCGGCACCACCGATGACGCGGTCCGTACCAACACGGCGGTGCTCAACGCCTACCTGAGCCGGCCCATGGCGAAGCTCCTGCACCGGACCGAGGGGATCCTCCAGCAGGCCGGGCTGACCGTGCCGCTGCTGGCCGCCCGCTCCGATGGCACGTGCAGCCGCACGGCCCGTACCACCGCCATCAGCACCTACAGCTCCGGACCCGCGGCGGGGCTAGGACTCGCTGCGGCCGAGACGCTCCGAGACGGCGACGCGGCTGCGGTGGCCTTCGACATGGGCGGCACCACCCTCGACATCGGCTTGGTGCGCGACGGGACCTACGAGACCGATCCAACTCCCGAGATCCGGGGTGTGCGGGTCTCGCTTCCGGTGGCCGGGATCGTGTCCGTCGGTCTGGGGGGATCGTCGATCGCGTCCGTCGACTCCTCCGGGACGGTGATGGTGGGGCCCGCCAGCGCCGGAGCGGTGCCGGGCCCGGCCGCGTTCGATCGGGGCGGAACCGAGCCAACCCTTACCGACGCCGACGTGACGCTGTGCTTCCTGGACGAGGGTCAGGTGTTGCCCGGCGACATCGTGCTCGATGAGGAGTCGGCCTGCGATGCCATCGCGCCCCTGGCCGGCGGCGAGCCGGTGGACGCTGCGCTGATGGTCCGGGCCGCGGCCCACGCCAAGGCGGCGGCCGCGCTGCGATCGGTCCTCGCCGACGCCGGCGTCGATGCGGCCGACGCCACGTTGTACGCCTTCGGTGGCGCGGGCCCGCTCCACGCCGGCGGGGTGGCCGAGTCGGCGGGAATCGGCCGGGTCCGGTCGTTCGCCCATAGCGGCGTCTACAGCGCCCGCGGCCTGGTCGACAGCCTCGTCAGGCAACGCTACGAGGCGAGCGTGGATCCCGGTGAGCAGGCCACCACGGTCCTGGCCCGCCTACTGGCCCGGGCCCGGCTCGACCTCCAGGCCGAGCGACTGCCGGTCGCGGAGGCCCCGGTTGACGTCGAGTTGGTCGATGACAGCGGCGCGGCTCTGACGGTCGAAGCGACCGTGAACGGTGACCTCGCCGAGGTCGCGTCGCAGGTGCTAGAAGCGGCTGGCCATGTCGACGGTGCGGCGCGATCGGTCGTCGCGGTGGCCGTTGAGTCGCTCTCCTTGCCGCCGGAGATGCCCGCTGAGGTCTTGGACCGGCTAGCAGCCAGCCTCGACACCACGCTTGGAAGTCGGCTGCCCGCCCATCGTGCGGGCCGGCAGAGCGGCAGCTCTACGGACCGGGGCGGCACCGGCGCCGCGGAGGTAACCCATGCGGGACTTCCCGGCCTGCGCCTGGGCAGCGATGCTCAGGATCCCGAGCGCGGCGACCGACCTGCCCGCGGCCCGCGACAGGGCGAACAGCGGACTCGTGAGCGCGGCGTGGGCTGGCCCGAGGGTGTCCTGTCAACGCTGCTCGTCGATCTGTATGACCTGACCGCAGAGGAGGTGGTGCACGGTCCCGCGCTGATCGAGTGCGCGGGGAGTGTCCACGCCATCCCGCCCCGATGGTCATGCCGGCGTGTCGACGCCGACAGCCTGCTGTGGGAGCGGACGTGACTGGCGGAGGTGACGCTGACGGGCTCGGACTGGTCGTCGCGGTGGTCGGTGCTGTGACTGGCGGCTGGGGCGGCAGCGGGACAGCGGCGTGGGAGCGTACGTGATGAGCGTGCTCGACGGCATTGCCATCGTCGGGGTGGGCGAGACGGCCATCGGCAAGCTGCCCGGCCGCAGCGCCATCAGCCTCCAGGCCGAGGCCGGCGTGGCCGCGGTGGCCGCGGCCGGCCTGGACAAGGCCGACATCGACGGCGTGTTCTCGTTCTCGGGCTACTCCCAGGCGATGATGCTGCACGCGGCCCGGGTGGCCGAGCATCTGGGCCTGCGGCCCGAGCTGGCGGTGGTGACCGACGTGGGCGGCCCCGGCACCCACCACGCCGCGCTGCTCAATGTGGCCGCGGCCATCGACGCTGGCATGTGCACCGCTGCGCTGTGCACCTACGGCGAGAACGGCATCTCGATCCGGCGCTCGGGCCGGGGCCGGGCGCCGGGCACCCTCACCGGCGGGGAGGACTTCGAGGCTCCGTACGGCCAGATCGCCATGATCACCGGCTACGCCCTGTTCGCGCAGCGCCACATGCACCTCTACGGCACCACCAGCGAGCAGTTCGGTGCAGTGGCGGTGGCCTCACGTCACCACGCCTCGCTCAACGACAACGCCCACATGCGCGAGCCCATCACCCTGGCCGACCACCAGGCGTCGCCCATGATCTCGTCGCCGTTGCGCCGGCTCGACTGCTCGCTGATTTCCGACGCGGGCGGGGCCTTCGTGGTCACCTCGATCGAGCGGGCCCGCAGCCTGGGGGTGCACTACGCACGGGTTCTCGGCTTCGGCGCGGCGGCCACCCATCACATCGGTTCGCAGGCCCCCGACCTCCACGAACTCGGCGGGCCGATCTCAGCGGGCCGGGCCTTCGAACGCGCCGGGCTGACCGTGGCGGATGCCGATGCGGCTTACATCCACGACGCCTGCACCTTGAGCGTGGTGGCCGGGGTGGAGGCCCTAGGCCTGTGCGGCGAGGGGGAGGGCGGTCCGTACGCGGAGTCGGGCGCGCTGGCGCTGGGCTCGGCCTGCCCGGTCAACCTCCACGGCGGGATGCTCTCGCACGGCCACGCGGGCGGCGTGTTCCACCTGCTCGACGCGGTTCGCCAGCTTCAGGGCCTGGCCGGACGCCGCCAGGTGGACGGCGCCGAGGTGGCGGTGGCCCACGGCAACGGAGGCGTGTTCTCGACGTTCTCCACCATGGTCCTGGGACGGGACCGATGACCGGCAAGCCCCGGCCCGACCCGAACGACGCGGCCGCCGCCCCCTATTGGGAGGCGGCCGCCCGCCACGAGTTGGTGCTGCCCCGCTGCGACCGCTGCGGGCTGGTGTTCTTCCCGCCCCGTGCCGTCTGTCCCGGCTGCTGGAGCAGCGAGCTGTCGTGGCGGCCGGTGAGCGGCGGGGGCACGGTGTGGACGTTCACTGAGGTCCATGTGGCCTTCTATGACGACACCTGGGCCGGCGACGTGCCCTATGTGGTGGCGGTCATCGAACTGGACGAGGGCCCCCGCCTGCTGGCCAACCTCGTCGATCCCGACGTGGAGCGGCTGTCCATCGGCGACCGGGTCGAGGCCACCTTCGAAGACCGCTCCGAGGACGTGACCCTGCCCATGTTCCGGATCGTGCCGGAATGACCGGCCCGGCCGCCCCGAACTGGCAGCGTTTTGCACGCTATGCGCGCATTCTGCTGCCAGTTCCCGCAGGCCCCAACCACGCCCACCGAATTGGCAGCGTTTTGCACGCTATGCGCGCATTCTGCTGCCAGTTCCGGTGCAGGTGGGGTATGTGACTGGGGACGGCGGGTCGTGACTGGGGACGGCGGGTCGTGACCGGCATCGAGTACCACGATCTGTGGTCGTTGTGTGTGGCCCGAACCCAGGAGCATCCCGACCGGGTGGCGCTCGACTTCGACGGCGAGCGCTGGACCTGGGCTGAACTGATCGAGGCAGCCGAGGGTCTGGCGGGCGGGTTGACCGAGGCTGGCGTAGCGGCGGGCGACGTGGTGTGTCACATGTCCCCCAACCACTCCGAGGCAGTGGTCACCATGCTGGGGTTGCTGCGACTGGGCGCGGTGGAGTGCCCGGTCAACGCGGGGCTGCGGGGCGAACAGCTGGCCCACGTGCTCAACCATTCGGGCGCCCGGGTGCTGATTCTCGACGGCTCGCTCGCCGACCGCGTGGCCGAGCAGTTGCCGTCCGCGCCCGGTGTCCACACCGTGGTGCTGCGGGGCGGGGGACAGGCTCCGGAGGGTGTCGCGCCCGTCGGCTACGACGAACTCCGCGGCTCGGGCCTCCGGCCGCCGCCGTTCCGGCCGCCGAGACCCGGCGACCCGATGAACATCATCTACACCTCGGGCACCACCGGGCCGGCCAAGGGCGCGGTGCTGCCCCAGGCATTCCCCATCGAGCAGGCCCGCATAAAGATCGAGCAGTGGGGGCTCACGTCCGACGACGTGCTGTTCTCGGCGCTGCCGCTCTACCACGTCAACGCCCGGTTCTCGACGCTGGGCACCGCCCTGGTGGTGGACGGGCGGGCCGCGCTGGTGTCGCGCTTCTCGGCCAGCACGTTCTGGGACCAGGTCCGGGCCGCGGGAGCCACCGAGGTGGGCGTGGTCGGGGCGGTGTCTTCGATCCTGCTGCGCCAGCAGTCCGGGCCGGCCGACCGGGACCACAACGTGCGCATGATGCACGGCGCGGCGGGCATACCCATGGACCGCCGGGCCGATTTCGAGGAGCGGTTCGGGCTGAGGCTGGTGACCGGCTTCGCCATGACCGAGACCGGGCACTTCTCCACCACCAGCCCCGACGACCCGATGCGCTACCGGGCCTCGGGTCGCCCGGTCCCCCAGTACGAGGTGGCAGTGGTGGACGCCCAGGACAACGAGGTGCCGCCCGGCGCTCTCGGCGAGCTGGTGGTTCGGCCCCGCGTGCGGGGGGTGATGATGACCGGCTACCACCGCCAGCCCGAGGCCACGGAGGCCGCGTTCCAGAACTCGTGGTTCCACACCGGCGACCTGGCCACCATCGAGGACGACGGCTACATCCGTTGGGTGGACCGGGCCGCCGATGCCATCCGCCGCCGGGGCGAGATGATCTCCTCAACCGAGGTCGAACGAGCGGTGTGCGACTTCGAGGCGGTCGCCGAGTGCGCCGCGGTCGGAGTCCCCTCGGACCTGGGCGAGGAGGAGGTCAAGCTGGTGGTGACCGCCGAGCCCGGCCGGGTCATCGAGCCGGTCGAACTGGCCCGCCACTGCGAAGTCACCCTTCCCGACTTCTGCCGGCCCCGCTACCTGGAGATCATCGAAGAACTCCCCAAGACCGCCACTCACAAGATCAACAAGCACCAACTCCGCCACACCGAAGGTCCGACCGTCCTCGACCTCGCCGGGTTCGGTTAGGTGACCGTCCTGCGCCAAGTACCGTCCTTCTTGGACGATCCGGTTAAGGAGACGTGACACGCGGTGGCCGACATCGACGAAGCCAGAGACCTGGGACTCGAGATACTGCGCACGGCCGGGATCGAGGTCGGCGGTGACCGGCCCCGCGACATCGCCGTGCACGACGACCGCTTCTGGGCCCGGGTGCTGGCCGACCGCGAGCTCGGGCTGGGCGAGTCGTACCAGGAGGGCTGGTGGGACGCCAACCAGCTGGACGAGTTCATCGCGGAGGTGCAGACCCTCGATCTGCAGTCGCTCATCCGGCCCAGACCCGCACTCACGCTGCGCATCCTCAAGGCCCAGGCCCGCAACCGCCAGACGGTGCGGCGGGCCCGCCGCAACGCACGGGCCCACTACGACATCGGCAACGACCTGTACGAGCGGATGCTCGACAAGCGCATGATCTACTCGTGCGGCTACTGGCGCCGTGCCACCGACCTCGACGAGGCCCAGAAGCACAAGCTGGAGCTGATCTGCCGCAAGCTGCACCTCGAGCCTGGCATGAGGCTGCTCGACATCGGTTGCGGCTGGGGCGGCTTCGCCCGGCACGCGGCGGCCGAGCACGGCGCGCTGGTCACCGGTGTGACGCCGGCGCACGAGCAGGCCCGGCTGGCCCGCCAGGTCTGCACCGGCCTGCCCGTCGACATCCGCGAGTGCGACTACCGGGACGTGGCGGGCCGCTTCGACCGCATCGTGTCGATCGGGATGATGGAGCACGTCGGTCCCCGCAACCTGAAGACGTTCTTCCGGCGGTGCGACGATCTCCTGGCCTCAAACGGGATGATGCTGCACCACACCATCGGCTCGCTGGTGTCGAAGAACCACACCGACCCATGGTTCGACAAGTACATATTCCCCGGAGGCGTCGTTCCGTCGCTGGCCCAGATCTCGTCGGTCACCGAGAGGGACTGGGTGATCGAGGACCTGCACAACTTCGGCCCCTACTACGACCGCACGCTCATGGCCTGGCACCGCAACGTGAGCGCGGCCTGGGACGATCTGCCCGCCTACGACGAGCGTTTCCGCCGCACGTGGGACTACTACCTGCTCAGCTCGGCCGGGTCGTTCCGGGCCCGGGCCCTGCAGCTCTGGCAGATCGTGTTCACCCGCAGCCGTCGCCGCTCCCACGTCTACCACCGGCCCACGGCGGGACCAGGTTGACCTCACCGGCTGCCAGGGAGATGAGTTCGTCGGGCTCCAGGCAGGATGACGTGCCGCCGGGCTCCGGATCCTGGTAGCGCAGGAAGCGGGGAGCGCCGTCGCGGCAGTCCCGGCAGTGACCGCAGCCCCGCGAGCCCTTCAGGATCACCCGGTCGCCCTCGGCCACGCCGTGGATTCGGGCCGCGGTCCGCCCCAGACGCTCGACCTGCCCGAAGATCTCGTGGCCCAGGACCACCGGGTAGGGCATGTCGATCCGGCCCCGGAAGTACTTGACGTCGGTCCCGCACACCCCTCCGATCCCGATGCGCAACAGCGCCCCGTCCTCGGCAACGTCGGGCACGGGATACTCCCGGATCTCCAGGCGCTCAGGCCCCAGCAGCGTCGCAGCTCTAGCAGTGCTCACGTATCCCCCTATCGACGCGCAACCTACCGACCTCGTCCAACGGACGCGAAGTCCGGTTCTCGAGTGCGGCTCAGCTCAGCAGAGGCAGCAACTCGGCGGCGACCCGCTCCATCTGAGCAGCCTGGTCGACCGAGGCCAGCACGCACTGGAACGACGAGGCGCCGGCTTCGACGTAGGCGGCCAGCCGCTCGGCGCACGCGTCGGCCGGGCCGCACACCAGCCAGCGGTCGATGCTGGCGGCGTCCATGGGGCGGCGATGGTAGTCCTCCATGAAGGCCGCACCCTCGGCTCTGGCCTCGGCCGGGTCGTCGCCGACGAGCAGGAACAGGTTGACCCGCACATCGAACGGTTCGGGCAGCACCCGTCCGGCGGCCTCGGCGGCGGTCGCGATCGCCTCCCGGCCCGCCTGCAGTTCGTCCGGTGTGGCCATGCCGGTGATCCAGCCGTCGCCCAGGCGGGCCACCCGGTCCCAGCGGCCAACAAACGTCGACGCTCGGGCCTCGTCGAAGACGTCGTTGGGGCCGAAGCCCCGTTGCGATGCCACGAACACGCCGGCCGCGATCAGCACTGGCGGGCCGTGGCGCTGGACGGGTCGGAGGCCGATGGATGCGCCGTTCAACCGGTAGATGCGGCCCTCGTAGTCCACGCCGTCGGCGGCCCACAGCGCTTGGATCACCTCGATGGCCTCGGTGAAGGCCCGGGCCCGGCGCCGGCGATCAAGACCGACTAGGGCCAGTTCGGCGTCCACCAGCTCGGGCGGACCCGTCCCAAGGCCCACGCCCATCGCGGTGCGACCGCCGCTGAGCGCGTCAAGCGTGGCCCACTCCTGGGCCACCGTCACCGGATGGCGCAGATGGGGCTGCAGGATCCCGGTGGCCAGCCCGATCGTCTCGGTGGTCTCGGCCACCGCGGCCAGGGTGACGATCGGTGACCAGCGGGGCTTGGCCAGCACGCTGTCGCCCACCGACACGAACGCGAACCCGCATTCCTCGGCCCTCCGGGCCAACGCCAGCAGGTCGTCGAGTCCGAACCGGTCGCCGCCGAACACCGCGGCCCGGTTGTTGACATAGATCCCGACCGCCGGACTCATGACCTCACCTCTCGGACCCCGTCACCAGGATCTCGGTAGAGAAATGTGTCGTGTACCCACAGAAACCAACCCGAGATTCTGGGCGCACGGCCGCTAGTCCAGTCCGAACGCCGCCGCGTCCACCCGGTCGAGCAGGTCGAGTTCCCACTCGATGTAGTCGCGCATCGCCTGCAGAGCGTCCACCGAGCGTTCGTAGGGCTTGGCCGGCCGGGCCGGCTCCTCGGCCGCGTCGGAGCCGGTCTCGAGCCAGCGGCCCCGGTTGGCGTCGGGCAGCGCATAGGCCTCCCGGCCCATGAGCCGCAGCCAATACGCCGTCAATAGCGACTGCACACCGTCGGAGTCGGCCACCACGATGCGAGCCGACGGCACCGCGGTGCGGGCGGTTGACTCCTGGATGAGCTGGCCCCCGGGGGCCGAAGCGAAGCCGGGGCGGTGACCGGCCGCGTAGCCGGCGGGCGAGCTCACATCGAACACGTAGGTGGTGCGGGAGTCGTCGGCGAGCCAGCCGGCCAGATTGGCCTCGCCGATGACGGGCACGCGGTGGGCTTCGGCCAGTTGCTGGGCCCGGGCGGCCGCGTCCTGCAGGGCACTCGGGGAAGGGGGAGCGGCCGTGTCATCGTCGGCTCCCCCGGCGAGTTCCTCGCCGGTCAGCTTCCATCCCATGGTGCCGTTCTCCAGGGCCAGCGCCGGAGAGTCCACTCCAGCGTCGATCAGGGTCTGGGTACCGATAATCGAGCGGGTCCGTCCGGCGCAGCTCACCGCGATCGGAGTGCCCGGCTCGAGGTCCATGGACAGCACCCGGGCCAGCAGCTCCGTCCCGGGGGCGTTGACCGCGCCCGGAACGTGCAGAGCTTCGAACTCGGGCTCGGGCCGGCAGTCCACCAGCGCCACCGCCTGCCCCTGCTCGCGCCGGCTTCGCAGCTCGCCGGCGGAGATCATCGGGGTGTCCCGAACGTGGGCGACGTGCTCCCCGAAGGCCTTCGACATCGTGTGGATCCCATCGTGGACGTCGTAGCCGGCATCCGCCCAGGCGTCGACACCGCCAGCCAGCACGGCCACGTTGGTGAAGCCCTGGCGGCGGACCGCATGAGCAGCCCGATGCGCGGCCAGGTCGTCCTCGCCGATCACCACCACCCGCACGGCCCGCCGGGGCAGCAGACCGGCCAGCCGCCATTCCAGTTCGGAGGCCGGCACCGGGCACGACTCGGGAACGTGCCCGCCGGAGTGGACGCCCACGTCTCGGGTGTCGAGCACGGCCAGCTCCTCGCCGTCGGCTCGTATGGCGGCCAGCTCCGGAGCGCTGACCTTGGCGGTGCGCAGGTCGGGCCGGCCCATGAAGGGACGCTCCGCCCCGCCCTCGACACCGTCGAAGTAGATGCGGCCGGCCAGGCGGTCCAGCGGGTAGCCGTAGAGGTGCAGGTGCATGGCCGGGCCCTCGTCAAGGACCCTGATCGTGTGGAAGCCGTCTCCCATCATGCCGTTGGCGTCGCCCCGCCTCAGGGTGCGCTCGCCGGTGGGCTCAAGCCGCCCTTGCTGCGGGTCGCGGCCGTCGTCGGTGCGTTCGAAGTACTGGTTGTGCTCCGCGCCGCGGACCCCGGCGATCACCGACCAGGTGCGGTGGTCGTGCGGGGGCTGCTGCTTGCCGGGCATCCCGGCCGAGGCATAGAGGCCGAGCCGCCCGTCAAGGTCGACGCTGAGCTCGTAGATGGTCATCAGCGCCCCCGCGTCCACCGCGAACGCGTCGGCGTCGAACAGCTCCTCCTGCAGCGCGAGCTCCGTGAGCACAGGACCGACGGCCTGGAGCAGTTCGTCGGACGGTCCCAGCGTGTCCCGCAGCCGCCGGATCTCGTCCAGCGCCGACTGGACGGCCTCGTGCCTCCGGGTCATCATCGAATTGCTCACTGTGGCCTGCCCATATCACCGGCGTGGACGGCACGGGCAAGTGCCGTGCGCCGCGTCGGGATGCTGTCGCTCACAGCAGGCCCCGCCCGATCCCTCCGTCCACCGAGATGGACTGCCCGGTGATGTAGCTGGCCCGGTCGGAGGCCACGAACACCACCGCCTGAGCGATCTCGTCAGGCTCGGCGAAGCGGCCGAGTGGGATCTCCGTCGCGAACTCCTCGATCACCTCGTCGGGAGTGTTGCCTTGCTCGGCTGCCAGCCGCTCGGCCCGGTCCAGCCACAGCCGGGTGAGGGTGCGGCCCGGGCTGATGGCGTTGACCCGGATGCCCTTGGGGGCCAGCTCGTGCGACAGGGTCTTTACCAGGGCCAGAAGGCCCGCCTTGTGCACGTTCGACACCACCTGGTTCACGTACGGCATCTTGGCCCCGGCCGCTCCCAGCAGCACAATCGCCGGAGAGCGTCCGGCCTCCAGGCTCGGCAGCAGGGCCCGCACCGTCCGGACCGGCCCGATGACGTTCATGTTGTAGTTGTCGTGCCAGGCGTCGTCTCCGAAGGAGTCGAACCGGCCCCGGATGCTGCCGCCGACGGTGACGATCAGGATGTCGAGACCCTTGCCGTCGCCGTACCGCGCCCCAAGGCGGGCTTCGGCGTCGTGCGCGGTGACGTCAACCGGGAACCACGCGACCTCGGCCGGCTGAGCCGCCTGGCCGATGCTGGCCGCGGCCTGCTGCAGCCGGGCTGCGTCGCGGGACGCGATCGTGACCGAGGCCCCCTCGGCCGCCAACAGCCGGGCGGTGGCCAGACCTATGCCGGCCGAGCCCCCCACCACCAGGGCCTCCCGGTCCACCAGTCCCAGATCCATCGTCGCTATCCGCCTTCGTCCGATTCCTGGTTCAGAGCGTTGGGGCTGTCGCCGATCAGCGTCAGCTTGTTGCCGGTTCCGTCGCTCATCATCACGATCCGATACACCTCTGGTCCGTCAGCCGTCTCCCGGCCCACCGAGGTCGGGGCTGCCGGGCTCGTAGGCGATGACCTGGACGTGAAGCCCGCCGGCGTCCGCCACCAGCGTCGTCCGAGCCCTGGCCGCGGCCAGGTCGTGGACCGGGTTGACCGTCGACCAGCCGGCATCTACCAGCCCGGCCTCGGCCTCATCGACCGCAGCAGCCTCATCGGCCCGGAAGGCGACATGGGCGAGTGCCGGCCGGCCGGCGTCAGACTCGATCAACTCGATCTTCACGCCGGTCTCGTCCCCGAGCATGGCGATCCTCTGACCTGTGCTGTACCTGATCCCGTGGCGGACGAGGGTCATGCCGACGTCGTTGACGAGGGCATCGACCCGGCTGTCGAAATCACTCACCTCGATGGCCACATGGTCGAACTTCACGTTCTCACCCTCTCACTCGCACCTCGTCGTCGCTGAACTTGCCCGGATTCAACAGGCCCTTGGGGTCGACCGCGGCCTTGAACCGCCGCATCACGCCCGGGTCGGCGAACAGGCCCTGTTCGTCCAGGAAGAAGGTGTGGGGATTCTGGTAGGCCACCCCGATGTCGTCGCAGAAGGCGAGGAGGTCGTCCAGGTCGTCGCGCCCGTTCACCATCCCAACCAGCGGCGCGTAGATCATGCCGTCGCCCGACTGTCCCCACCGCTCGCGCAGCCAGCGGGACCGGATGTACTTCAGCTCCACCAGGCACTGGTCACCGAACCGTGCCTTGATTGCCAGCAGCTGATCGACGGGCCGCGCCTCCGGCAGGTAGCAGTGCAGGAAGGCGACCGACGCGAACAGCTTCTTCACCCACAGCATGCGATGGCCGTAGACCATGTAGGCGAGTGTCGGCCGGCGGGACGCGCCCAGACCGTGCCACGGGATGATCCGGCCGCCGCGGGCCGCCGCCAGCGCGCTCACCGAGTCGACCTCGGTGGCCGCGACGATGGTCATCACCAGCGCCTCGCCGACGGCCGCGTCTCCGGCCAGGGCGGTGAAGGCCGGGGTGAGCATCGGCTCCTGGGCGGCGGCCACCCGGATGCCCTCCGTCTGCTCGGACAGGTCGACCACGAAGCGGGCCGCGCCGTCGAAACGGGGGAAGGCGACCACCATCTCCACCCAGGATCGGGCCGGCACGAGCCGGAACGTCACATCGGTGATGATCCCGGTGGTCCCGTAGGCGTGAAGGACCGGCTCGACCGAGTCCTCGTCGAGGGTCAGCAGCCGGGGGTAGGCCTCGCAGGTCATGACGGTGGCGCCGACGATGTTGCCGTCCCAGATCGTTCCCCACGACGAGCTGCCCAGCCCCACATGGCCGCCGGCCACCCACCCGGCCGCATGGGAGGCGGCGTAGGTGGTGGTGACCACTGGCAGCTCGGCGCCGTGGGCCCGGACCTCGCTGTCGACCCGGCCGAGCAGGGCGCCGGCGCCCACGGCGATGCGGCCGGCGCCGGCGGCCGCGGCCGGGTCGCCGATGCCGTCCAAACGGCTCAGCTCGATCACGATCCCGCCCTGCATGGGGATGGACTGGCCGAAGTTGGACGTCCCCGCGCCCAGCATGGTGATCGGCGTGTCGTGGCGGTAGGCCGCGGCCACGCACGCCGCCAGTTGCTCGATGTCGGCCGGCCCGACGACAGCCTCCACGCCGAGCGAGCCGCCCGGGGACGCCCCGGCCATGGCGTCGATGTGGCCCGACAGCACCGGCGACAGCCACGAGTTGTCTCGCAGCCGGGCCCCGATCGCGGCCGGATCAGTCTCCAACCCGCCCGGCCCGACCACGGCCGAGAGTTCTGCGCGCAGCGGCGAGACCACGATGGCCACTACATCACGGCTCGTCGCAGGGCGCTAGCTGGACCCGGTTCTCTATGCAGATTGAAAGTAGTGCTTGCAATCTGCAAGGCGTCAGGCCTCGCGCAGGGCGATGAAGCGGGCGGTGGCGGCCAGGGCCTCCTGGGCGGCGGGCACGTCCGGCAGCGCATCCAGCGCGGCCAGGGCCTCGTCGAGCAGCGCGGCGATCTCGTCTTCCAGGCCGGCCAGTGCCCCCGTGTCGACGATGATCTGCTGGATCTCGGACACGGCCTCGTCGTCCATCTCCGAGCCGACCGTGTCCAGCACCGCCGTTTGGGTTGGCGTGGCGGCCGCCCTCGCCAGCGCGAGCAGCAGCGTGGGTTTACCCTCTCGGAGGTCGTCGCCGACGGGCTTGCCGGTGGCGGCCGGATCCCCGAACGCGCCCAGAACGTCGTCGCGCAGTTGGAAGGCCATGCCGACGGGACGCCCGTGGCCGGCCAGCGGCTCAGCCAGATCGGCTCGCCCGGCCAGGGCCGCGCCGAGTTGCAGGGGCCGGACCACCGTGTAGCGGGCCGTCTTGTGCTCGATGATCTTGCGGGCCTCGTCGGCGGTGGCGTTGCCCCGGGCCGAGCAGACCACATCCAGGTACTGGCCCATGTTCAGCTCGGTGCGCAGCGCGTCCCACACCGAGCGTGTCTCGTCGGACACCCGGCCCAGGGTGCGGTCGGCCAGCACCATGGCCATGTCGCCCGCCAGCACCGCGGCCGCCTCGCCGAAGCGCCGGTCCTCGCCTAGCCAGTCGCGGTCGCGGTGGCGCTGTACGAACTTGCGCCACACGGTTGGTGCCCCCCGCCGGGTGGGGGAGGCGTCCATCACGTCGTCGTGGGCGAGGGCGAAGGCGTGGAGGATCTCCAGAGCGCAGCCGCCGTCCAGCGCCCCGTCGCCGCTGGGGTCACCGCCGCCCAGCAGCCATCCCCAGTGACAGTAGGCGGGCCGGATCCGCTTGCCGCCGCCGAGGATCATGTCGGCCAGGTCGCCGAGCGGTTCGTCGAGGCTCGGGTCCAGCCCGGCCCACTCACGGCGCTCGGCGGCCAGGATCTCGCCGAGTCGGGTCTGGACCCGAGCCGCGATGGCGGTGAGCTCGGCGGGAGGCTTGACGGCACCCGCCGGGGAAGCGGTCATGTGGACTCGTCGGATTCGAGCGCGGCCACGACCCGCTCGACCTGCACGCTGGCATTGGCGATGCGGCGCCGGCAGACCTCGATGAGCGTCGCCGCCCGCTCGACCCGGTTGGCCAGGACGTCGACGTCCGGATCCTCGCCCTCCAGCTCCTCCAGGATCTGCTCGAGCTCGGCCATCGCCGCCGCGTAGCCGGGCTCGCCGTTGCCAGCGGCGCCGGCAGGAGTCTCTTCGGTGCTCATGGGGCCACCACCAAATATGTAGAGATAGCCGTCGTATATCGACAGAATCCACTCAGATTTCGGAGGCGGAGCCTTGACAAAGGGCTGCTCATGGGGTGCGATCCTTGCTGCCGTCGCGCCGGCCACGGATCGTACTCTCCACCGAACCGTCGGCCAGGTGGGTGACGATGCCGTCCCCGGGCGACACGTCCTGCACCGACCGAAGCAGCGTGCCGTCGTCGCGGCGGGTGAGCGACCATCCCCGTCCCAGGATCAGAGCCGGGTCGAGAGCCCGTACCCGGGTGGCGACCGCGTCCAAGTGCCGCTGGGCGTGGCGGATCTCGTGACGGCCCGCCACCGACAGACGGGCCGAGGAACGGTCGAGACGGCTGCTCGCCCGCCGCTCGACCGCAGGTCCGGCCTGGGCCAGCCGGTGCGTGACCGCGGCCACCCGGCGACCGGCCCGTGCCGTAGCGACCCGTCCGGTGTGTACCAGGCGCTGGGCAGCCGAGTCGAGGTTGTGCCTCGACCGCCCGACCGCGGCGGCCGCGCCCCGGGACGCCCCGGCGGTCACCTGGTTGGTGCGATTCTCGGCCGCAGCCAGGGCTCGGCGACCCCGCACCGCGATCGACCGGCCCGTGCTGTCGAGCTCCTCCAGCCAATCCTCAACCCGCTGGACCACGGCCCGGGCCGCAGCCGTCGGTGTCGAGCAGGCGGTGTGGGCCGTCTCGTCGGCCACGCTGCGGTCCGTCTCGTGGCCAATGCCGGTGAAGACGGGACGCTCGCACGCCGCGATGGCCCGGGCCAACAGCTCGTGGTCGAAGGCGACCAGGTCGGTGCGGCTGCCGCCCCCTCGGGCCAGCACGATCACATCGGCGCCCGCCCGGGCCGCCGTCCCGAGAGCGGCTGCGATGGCCTCGGGCGCGTCGACGCCCTGCACCGGGGTGTCAACCTCGACGACCTGGAAGGCGAAGCCGCTGCCGGTCAGCATTCGCATCATGTCGGCGTGGGCGGCGCTGTCCAGGGATGTGACCATTCCCACCCTCAGCGGCACGGGGGCCAGGGCCACACCGGCGTTGCAGCGGAGGATCCCCTCGGCGGCCAGCGCCCCCAGCAGCGCCTCGCGTTCGGCGGCCAGCGCCCCCAGCGTGTGAGCCGGGTCGATGGAGGTCATGCGCAACTGGAGCTGTCCCCGCCGCGGGTAGAAGTCGAGCATCCCCTGGATGCGCACCCTTACCCCGTCGGCCATGCGCATGGCGTTGCCGTAGCGCTTGATGACGGTGTTGACCCGCTCCTTGTCGTCACGGAACAGCACGACGCTCACCGAGGCCTCCGGCGGCGCGCCGGGCTCGGAATGCCCGGAGCGCTCGACCAGGTCGAAGTAGACGTGCCCGCTGCGGGGCCGCGTGATGCTGTCGATCTCACCGGCGACCCACACCCCGCTCGGGAAGGCCTCGTCCAAGGTCCAGCGAAGAACCTGGGCGAGCTCGCCCACCGTCAGGGTCTGGTCCGCGCTGATCAGCGGGCTCACGGCACGGCCTGCTCGGCCACTCCGGCCGCCTGGGACTGCACAGCCGCCTCGGTGACCTCTGCCGCTTCCGACCGGGCGGCCGTCTCGGCGACCTCGGCCCGCAGCAGGCCCTCGTACAGCTCGGCGTAGAGGCCTCCGGCCAGGCGCAGCTCGTCGTGGGTGCCGGTCTCCACGATCCGGCCCTCGTCCAGAACCACGATCACGTCGGCGTCGACGATGGTCGACAGGCGGTGGGCCACCACCAGCGACGTGCGTCCCCGCAGCGCCTCGGTGAGGGCCTCCTGCACCAGGGCCTCGTTCTCGGTGTCGAGATGGGAGGTGGCCTCGTCGAGGATCACGATGGCCGGGTCCTTGAGCAGCATCCGGGCGATGGCCAGACGCTGCTTCTCGCCGCCCGACAGCCGGTAGCCACGCTCGCCCACCAGCGTGTCGTAGCCCTCCGGCAGGGCCGCGATCACGTCGTGGATGCGGGCCGCCCGGCATGCCTCGACCAACTGGCTGTCGGTGGCGTCGGGCCGGGCGTAGCGCAGGTTGGAGGCCACCGTGTCGTGGAACAGGTGCGGGTCCTGGGTGACCGTCCCGATAGCGGCCCGCAGCGAAGCCTGCGTGAGGAGGCGGACGTCGATGCCGTCGACCAGCACCGCACCCCCGGTCACGTCGTAGAGCCGGGGCACCAGCGACACCAGGGTGGTCTTGCCCGAGCCCGACGGGCCGACCACGGCCACCATCCATCCCGGGGGGATGATCAGGTCGATGCTGGACAGCACCTCGACCGGCACCGGCGAGGCGCCATCCTGGGGGCTGGCCGCGGCCACGCCCAGCGACTCGGGGGTGTCGTCCGCCGACGGGTAGGCGAAGTGCACGGCGCGGAACTCGACCCGCCCCTCCGGGTCGGCCAGATCGCGGGCCTCGGGCCGGTCGGTGATCGGGTTCGGCGTGTCGAGCACCTCGAACACCCGCTCGAAGCTCACGAAGGCCGACATCACGTCCACCCGGGCGTTGGACAGGCTGGTGAGCGGCACGTAGATACGCACCGTGTAGAGGCCCAGCGCCACCAGCGTGCCCGCGCTCAGCGAGCCGTCGATCGCAAGATGGCCTCCCAGCCAGTAGACGATGGCGGTCCCGACCGCGCCCACCAGGGTCAGCGCGATCAGGAAGATCTGCGAGTACATGGCGCTGCGGACCCCGATGTCGCGCACCCGCCCGGCCCGGTCCGAGAAGTCGGCGGCCTCGTCGTCGTGACGGCCGAAGAGCTTCACCAGCAGCGCTCCGGCCACGTTGAACCGCTCGGTCATGGTGTTGTTCATGGAGGCGTTGAGGTTCATGCCCTCGCGGGTGATGGCCTGCAGGCCCCGGCCCACCCGCCGGGCCGGCAGCACGAACAACGGCAGGATCACCACCGCCAGCAGCGTGAGCCGCCACTCCAGCAGGAACATGGTGATGAGCGTGGCGACCAGGGTGATGATGTTGGCCACCACCGTGCCGAGGGTGCCGGTGAAGGCCCGCTGCGCTCCGATGACGTCGTTGTTGAGCCGGCTCACCAGGGTGCCGGTCTGGGTGCGGGTGAAGAACGCCAGCGGCATGCGCTGCACCTGGTCGAACAGCCGCAGCCGCAGATCGAAGATCAGGCCCTCGCCGACGCCCGAGCCGAGGCGGCGCCCCACCAGCGACAGCAGTGCCTCGCCCAGAGCGGCGGCGATCAGCACGACGAACAGCACGTTCAGATAGCCGCCGTCGCCGTTGGCGATGGCCGAGTCGAAGATCTCCCGGATCACCAGCGGCGGCAGCAGACCGAGAAACGTGGAGGCGACCGTGGTCACGATGAACGTGGCTATCGAGGCCCGGTACGGGCGGGCGAATCCCCACACCCGGCGGCGGGTGCCGGCCGTGATCGTCCTGCCCTTCAGGCCGGAGCGGTCGGCCGCCATGGAGTGCAGGACTCCCCACGCGGTCATCATCACCGCCGAGCCTACGGACCGTCAGAGGCCGAGCGAATAGGAGAGTGAACCCGGTGCAACGGGCGAGGCCGTGGCCCGAGCGGCCCTCAGGTCGCAGCGAACAAGAGCGGGAATCACTACGTCGCGGCGCGAGGGGCCGCCACCTATTCGCGGGCGCTCTTATGGCCCTGTAGCGTTGGTGTCGTGGATCGCAGTGCCTCCGTGGCCCTGAAGACCGACCACTACGAGATCACCATGGTGGCCTCGGCCCTCCAGTCCGGGATTGCCGAGCGCCGTGCGGTGTTCGAGGCTTTCGCCCGGCGGCTGCCGGCGGGCCGGGCCTACGGCGTCGTAGCCGGCGTGGACCGGGTCATCGATGCGATCGAGCGCTTCCGGTTCGACGAGGAGACTGTCGAGCATCTCACGGGTGCGGGAGTGGTGGCGGACCCCGACGTGGCCGACTGGCTGCGCTCGTACCGCTTCGGCGGCGACGTGACCGGCTATCCCGACGGTGAACTCTTCTTCCCCTACTCGCCGGTCTTGACGGTGGAGGGCGGCTTCGCGGAGTGCGTGGTGCTCGAGACGGTCGTGCTGTCCATCCTCAACTATGACTGCGCGGTGGCGTCGGCCGCGGCCCGGGTGCGAGATGTCGCCGACGACCGCCTGCTCATCGAGGGCGGCAGCCGCCGCGCCGACCCCGACGCCGCAGTGGCCGCCGCCCGGGCCGCTCACATCGGCGGGTTCGACACCACATCCAACCTGGAGGCGGGCCGGCGCTACGGCATCCCCACCGGCGGCACAACCGCCCACGCCTTCGTGCTGGCCCATCCCGACGAGAGGAGCGCCTTCGCGGCTCAACGCGACGCTCTAGGCACGGCCTCCACGTATCTGGTCGACACCTTCGACGTGCTGGAGGGCATCCGCCGGGCGGTGGAGGTGGTGGGCCCGGACATCGGTGCGGTGCGCATCGACAGCGGCAACCTGCTCGCAGCCAGCATCCGGGCCCGGGCCCTGCTCGACGCCCTCGGCGCGGAGGGCTGCCGCATCGTGGCCTCCGGCGACCTCGATGAGTTCAAGATCGCCGAACTGGAGGATGCAGCTGCACCCATCGACGCCTACCTGGTGGGCACCAGCATGGTCACCGGCTCGGGCCATCCCACCGCGTCGGTGGTCTACAAGCTGGTCACCATCGGCGACTCGGCCGGCGCCGACGCGCCCCTGCGGGCCGTCGGCAAGCTCTCGCCGGGCAAGATCACCGTCGGCGGGCGCAAGGTGGTGCATCGCACCGTGGACCGGTCGGGCTTCTGGACCGCGGAGGTGCTGTCGCCGGTGGGCGCGGCCGCCGCCGGGACGGACGCTCATGAGCCCCAGGTGGTGCTGATGGCGGGCGGCGAGCGGGCCTGGCGGGACGACCCGGCGGAGGCCCGCAGCCGCTGTGCGGCGCGCCGGCGCGGCCTGCGGCCCGAGGACCGGGTTCCCCATCCCCGCCGGTCGCCGGCCATACCCACCGAGTGGGTGGGAATGGAGTCGCCGGCTGCGACAGAATCTGCCAACGGAGAGCGAGGGCAGCCCGCACCGTCGGATCTGGCGGGGCAAGCTGGGAAGGGAGGAGCCGACATGTCCAAAGCTCTGATCATCGTCGACGTGCAGAACGACTTCTGCGAGGGCGGTTCGCTGGCCGTGGAGGGAGGGCATGCCGTGGCCGCCTCCATCACCGACCTGGTGGGCCTCGACCGGGCTGAGGGCGGCTACGGCTACGTCGTCGCGTCCAAGGACTGGCACATCGATCCCGGCCAGCACTTCGCCGAGCCCGGCGCCAACCCCGACTTCGTGACCTCGTGGCCGGTCCACTGCGCGGCCGGAACCCAGGGCGCCGCCTTCTCGCCGAGCCTTCAGGTGGCTCTGGACGAGGTGTTCCTCAAGGGCCAGTACAGCAACGGCTACAGCAGCTTCGAGGGAGTTGCCGGGTCCAGCGAGGGCGTGGGCCTGCGGGACTGGCTCGCCGAGCGGGGCGTGGAGGCTGTGGACGTGGTGGGCATCGCCACCGACTACTGCGTGCGGGCCACCGCGCTCGACGCGGCTGCGGCCGGATTCGACACGTCGGTGCTGGTGGCCCACTGCGCGGGGGTAGCCCCCGACACCTCGGCGGCTGCCCTGCAGGAGATGGCCGCCGGGGGCGTGGCGATCGTCGACTGACCGCCGGCCGGTTCGCTCAGGCGGCGGCGGCCTCGAGTCGGTCGCGGGTCAGGTCTATTCCGAATCCGGGGGCGTCGTTGGGCACCAGCCAGCCGTCGGTGGGGAGGGCCATGCCTGGGGTGGAGCGCCAGGCGCCCATCAGCGACTCGCCGGGCCCGCAGCCCAAGAACATCTCCGCCCAGCGGTTGCCGGGCAGCCCGTGGCACAGGTGCTGGCCGTAGGAGTCGTTGCAGCCGCCGTGCACGGCCAGCTCGACGCCGGCCGCGGCGGCGATGGCGGCGATCTTGAGCACCGCGGTGGCCCCGCCCACCCACTGTACGTCGGGCTGGAGCACGTCGACGAGGCGCTGACCGGTGACGTGGGCGAAGGTGCGGTCGGTGTACCAGCGTTCACCCGCGGCCAGCATCTGGTGAGGCAGGCGGCGGCGGACCTCGGCGTAGCCGCCCCAGTCGTCGGGCTGGGCGTAGTCCTCGATCCAGGTCAGCCGGTAGGGGGCCAGCGCCTGGCCGAGCCGCACCGTGTAGGACGGGTCGTGCACCGCCCAGCAGTCGAGCATGATGTCGGTGTCGGGTCCCAGCTCCGAGCGGGCGTCGGCCACCTGCCGCTCGGTCTGCTCGATCCCGGCGGTGGCCGCGGCCGGTCCCACCGTGCAGGCCAGCTTGAAGGCCTCGAAGCCCCGGTCGCGCGGGTCGTCGAGGTCGTTGCTGGTGGCGTAGCAGCGGGTGCGGTCCCTCGCGGGGCCGCCGATGAGCTCGTACACGGGCACACCCAGGATCTTGCCCTTGAGGTCCCAGAGGGCCAGGTCCATCGCGCTGACCGCGAACGATGCGATCCCGGAGGCGCCGAAGGCGCTGTTGGCCGAGCGCATCATCATGTTCCAGAGCTTCTCGGTGGCCAGGGCCGGCTCTCCCGCCAGCATCGGCGCGAAGAAGTCGTTGATGATGGGCACCACCGGGCCGGCCTGGCTGGTCATGCCCACACCGAAGGTGCCGTCCGACGCGGTGACCACGCACACCACCTCGCCCCACGGGGGCGCGAAGCGCTCGGCCTGCCCGGCGAAGGCCCCGTCGTAGGACAGCGGGTGCATGAGGCCCCACGGGTCCCAGGAGGCCTGGCCGGCCTGCGGTCGCCCGAGCGCCTCGGGATGGCGCAGGGGCGCGGCCGCGATCTCAGCGATGGTCGGAGCCATTGCCGGCAGCGTAGGGGACCGGCACGGTCACGGTCCTGCGGTCTGTTCGCGCTGACCGGGGTGTGTGGCGGGAAAGCGCGCACAGAGCGCGCCGGGGCTTGCGGTCCTGCGGTCTGTTCGCGTTAACCGGGGTGTGTGGCGGGAAAGCGCGCCCAGAGCGCGCCGGGGCTTGCGGTCAGGTGCCGGGCTGAGGGACGATCCGCAGGTAGGGGAGCGGTGCCTGCCAGCCGTCCGGGTACTTCTCGGCCGCGGCCTCGTTGGAGACGGCCGGGACGATGATGACGTCCTCGCCCTGGTTCCAGTTGGCCGGGGTGGCCACCTGCTCGTGGGCGGTGAGCTGGACCGAGTCGAGCAGGCGCAGGATCTCGGCGAAGTTGCGGCCGGTGGTCATCGGGTAGGTCAGGGTGGCCTTGATCTTCTTGTCGGGGCCGATGATGAACACCGAGCGGGCGGTGGCGTTGTCGGCCGCGGTGCGTCCCTCGGAGGTGTCGCCGGCGTCGGCCGGGAGCATGTCGTAGAGCTTCACCACGTTGAGCCCGGGATCGCCGATCAGCGGGTAGTTGAGGGCGTTGCCGGTAGCGGTCTCGATGTCGGCGGACCAGCCGTGGTGGTCGCTCACGCCGTCGACGCTGATACCGATGATCTTGCAGTTGCGGGCGGCGAACTCCGACTTCAGGCCGGCCACCGCGCCGAGTTCGGTGGTGCAGACCGGGGTGAAGTCCTTCGGGTGCGAGAACAGCAGCGCCCATCCGTCGCCGATCCACTCATGGAAGTTGATGGCTCCCTCGGTGGTGTCGGCGTCGAAGTCCGGGGCGGTGTCGTTGATGCGTAGGCCCATGGGTTCCCTCCAGGTGTTGGCGGATCGTCCACAGGCTAGCCACCCATGGTGACTATTCCGACCGGATTAGTCAGGAATCACCCCGCATGGAAGGGCCTCTCTTGCTGAATTGGAGCGGAGGATGGGCTCGCCGCTCACCGAGGGCCGGATCAGAGCCCCCCGTACAACTGGTTGCCCATGACTGTTGTTGTCGGCGGCGCGGTGGTGGTTGTGGTGGTTGTCGTCGTCGAGGGCGGCGCGCATGTCGGCTTGGTGTAGCTGTAGATCTGGATGTCGACGGCGTCGACCACCCAAATCGTGGTCCCGTCGGACCAGATGCCCTCCGGATAGCTGTTGCCGGCGGACTCGACTTCCAGGTCGCAGGCCGGGACCCGCGCATAGCTGGACAGGCTGTAGGCGTACAGCGTCACGGCGGTCCTGTCCGCCACCCACAGAGTCGTCTCGTCAGACCACATGCCGCTGGTTACGGTGTGCCTGAACCGTCCGGGCAGCGTGGCGAATTCCTTGCTGGAGTCGCGGGCCTTGGTCTCCAGGTTGTAGGCGTAGACGTGGTGGTCGTGTACATCGGCCACCCACATGGTGGTCCCGTCGGACCAGATGCCCAAGGGTTGGCTGTTGCCGGCTGCCCTCAGCGTGTTGAAGTCCTCGTCGGAGTCGCGGGCCTTGGTATCCAGGTTGTAGGCGTAGATCTTCGTGTCGTCGGCGTCAGACACCCACATGGTGGTCTCGTCGGACCAGATGCCCTTGGGCACACCGTTGCCGGCTGCTCTCAGCGTGTTGAAGTCCTTGTCGGAGTCGCGGGCCTTGGTCTCCAGGTTGTAGGCGTAGATCTTGCTGTCGGTGGCGTCGGACACCCACATGGTGGTCTCGTCGGACCAGATGCCGCCGGGGCTGCCGTTGCCGGCGGCGCTCAGCGTGGTGAAGTCCTTGGAGGAGTCCCGCGCGGGTTCCACCCCCACCGCCGTCGCCGTCGCCAGCAATGTCACCAGCAGTGCCAGCACCCCAGCGCCCGCCGCCAGCCGCGCCCATGCTTCTCGTGTCATGACCAGAAACCCTCTCCTACTCGTTCACGCACAGTGTGGTCCGACCGCGCCAACGCGGTCCGGGTGGACGACAAGTCCTCGGCCGCGACGCTAGCAGGCCGGCAGCAGGCGTCGAAACTGGGTGCCGGTCGTGGCACGCGACCACGATTGGGGGTTTGGCGGAGAGTATGGGATTCGAACCCATGGTGACCCGGAGGCCACAACGGCTTTCGAGGCCGCCCCATTCGTCCGCTCTGGCAACTCTCCGCCGCAGAGGCTACCGGCCGCCCTCCGGCCCTCCTGCCGCGCCCGGATCGGAGCCTCGCAGGTCTGAGAAGAACTCCCGCAGCAGGGAGGCGCAGTCGCCGGCACGCACCTGCGGCACCACCTCGAACTCGTGGTTGAGCCGGGGGTCGGCGCCCAGGTTGTAGAGCGAGCCGAGGGCGCCGGCCTTGGGGTCGTCGGCGCCGAACACGACCCGGGCCACCCGGGCCTGTTGAAGGGCGCCCGCGCACATGGCGCACGGCTCCAGCGTCACCGCCACCGTCGCCCCGTCGAGGCGCCAGCCGCCGAGGCGGGCCGCGGCGTCGCGCAGGGCCAGGATCTCGGCGTGGGCGGTGGGGTCGCCGGTGCGCTCGCGCTCGTTGTGGCGGCGGGCCAGCACCTCACCGTCATGCCAGACCACCGCGCCCACGGGCACGTCGCCGTGGGCTGGAGCGTTCAGGGCCTCCTGCAGGGCCAGCACCACCAGCTCTTCATCGGTCACGGGTCGGGTGAGCGACCGGGCCGGCTCGCGGTGGAGGTGCCCGCGGTCGCGGTCCGGCGTGGTCGAGGGACGGTCACGGGTCGATGTCGGCCGCGATCAGATCGGCCATCATCTTCCGGGCGTTGCCGGTCAGCGCACCGTCCACCACCGGCAACTCGGTGCCGTCGATACGGGCGATCGACTGAACGGTGCGGGTGGAGGATGCCAGGAAGGCCTCGGGAACGCCCGGCAGTTCCGCCACCGGCAGGTGCGACTCGGCGATGTCGAGGCGCTCCAGCAGCAGCGCCCGGGTGACGCCGGCCAGACAGCCGGTGTCCAGCGGCGAGGTGTGCAGCCTCTCGCCGTCGGACCAGAAGATGTTTGACCCGGTGCCCTCGCTCACCCGGCCCCGGGTGTCGGCGAAGATCGCCTCCGAGGCGCCCCGCTCGCGGGCCATGTCGAGGGCCAGCACGTTCTCGGCGTAGGACGTGGTCTTGACGCCGGCCATGCCTCCACGCTCGTTGCGGACGAACGGCACCACCGCCACCGCGGTGCCCGGCGGGTAGTCGGGCGGCCGGTTGCCGGCGATCACGATCGTGGACGGCGCCGCGCCGCTGCGTCCCGAGCCGAGGGGTCCGCCGCCGCTGGTGGCGGTGATCCGCACGATCCCGGCCCGGGGCGCGGCGTCGAGACACTGGGTGACGGCCGCCCGCAACTCGTCGTCGCTGTGGGGGCACTCGAAGCGCAGGACCCGGGCCGAGCGGCGCAGACGTTCGAGGTGGCGCCGCACCGCGAAGGCGGCCGCCCCCTTGTCGCCCCGTACCACGAGCAGCGTCTCGAACACGCCGTCGCCCACGATCACCCCGTGGTCGTCGGCCCGCAGATGCGGTTGATCGGGCTCGACCATCCGGCCGTTCAGCCACACGGCTTGCGCGCTCATCGGCACGAAACTACCGGAGGGAGCGCGATCGGCAGTTGCCGGCTTCCGCCGAGGCCCGGAGAACCCGTGAAATTTTCGACCCCGAGCGGCGATACTCAGGGTTATGAGATCCTGGATCAAGCGGCATTGGCGCTGGGCGCTTCCGGCTGGGGTGGTACTGGCGGGGGTGGCAGCCTGGCTCGTGTTCGGCTTCTTCGCCTTCCAGACGTACTTCCAAGACGACGAGGTCGACGAGGCCCTCCCGTTCTTCGCGGCAGGCCCGGCGCCGTCGGGCATGGCCGGCGACGAGACGACCGCAGAGATGGCCGACGCCATGAACAAGGCCATGGACGAGCTGGACATGCCGATGACCGACGAGGTCGACGAGCCGATGCCCGATATGGAGGGCACCACGGCCGCACCGGAGGGCCAGGCAGCCGGGACCGGCGACGAGTCGATCCCGGAGTCCGGCGTCCCCGCGCCAGAAGTCGCCGACGCTGAGGACCCGGGGGCAGAGGCCGAGGCCTCCCAGCCCGAGGTCGTCGAGCCCGAGGTCGTCGAGCCCGAGGTCGTCGAGCCCGAGGTCGTCGAGCCCGAGGTCGTCGAGCCCGAGGTCGTCGAGCCCGAGGTCGTCGAGCCTCAGATCATCGTGGAGGCGGCCGGATCGTTCATCGACCGCTCACACCCCACCGAGGGCGTCGCCCAGGTCCTGGGCGACGGCAGCGGTCAGCGGTTCCTGCGCCTCGAGGACTTCCGCACCGACAACGGCCCCGACCTGAACGTGTACCTGTCGGCCGCGCCTCCCGACGCCCCCAGGGGTGACTTCGATGACGACTTCGTCGACCTCGGCGACCTCAAGGGCAACGTCGGCTCACAGAACTACGAGATCCCCGCCGGGCTCGACCTGGACCACTACTCGACCGTGGCCATCTGGTGTGTGCGCTTCGGGGTGGTGTTCGGGGCGGCCGAGCTCATCACCAGCTGAGCGTCGAGTCGAGCAGGAACGACGTTCCTGGCGAGGGATCCGCGCCCAGACCGGCCAGCTCGACGACGAGCCAGCCCTTGTCCTGTTCGGGAGGCTCGGTCAGCGCGATTATGAGTGTCGGTGTCTGGTCGGTGGTCAGCCACGCCACGGAGGTCGAGTCCTCGGACCATTGCGGCCGGCCGTAGCCGCCCACGTCCAGGAGGCGCAGCTGCCGGGTGTCGAGATCGAAGAGCCACGCCGGGCTGGTGTCGTTGAGCAGCCACCGACCGTTGGGCGATACGGAGATGCCGGCTACTTCGGCCACGAACTCCTTGGGCAACTCGGTGGCCTGATCGGTGGCGGCGTCGACGGTCACCACCGCGCAGGCGAGTCTCTCGTCGCAGCGCTGCTCCACCCGAAGCCCGCCACTCCCCGCGAGCTGCCGGTGCTCGCTCACGACCTGGAATCCTGCGAGTGTCGGCCGGAATGTCCTGCCCACCGGGGGAGTGACCAGCAGGTCACGGTCCGGGACGACTAGAACCTCGGAGCCGGGGGGTGCTCGCAGCTCACCGGTCAGGGCTCCGTAGTCCTGCAGGGCGTTGAACCGTATGGCGCCGTCAGGGCCGTAGGGCCGGCTCATCACCCAGTAGGCCACCAGCACATCATTCGAGGGCACCAGCACTGCGTCGGAGGCCACGAGCACCGCGGTCGGCGGGTCGTCGGCGAGGGACAAGCCCACCGTGCGCTTGCCGTCGGAGAAGAGCTCCATATCGGCGAGGCCCAGGACCGACCCCGACATCTCGATGGGCAAACGCTCCACCGTTCCGGTAGTGAGGTCCAGCAGGGCGACGTGGCTGCCGCTCAGATAGATGATCTCGCCGTCGAGGTCGCTGAAGGGCGCCGCGGGCGCCGCGGGCGCCGCACCCGGCAGCTCCTCGCCTTCGGGGGCCACGTCGACCAAGCTCTCGGGCTCCCGCAGAGGGCTGCTGGTAGTGGGAACCTCGAAGGGCTCCCCCTCCTGCGGGTCCGAACCCTGGCTGTCGGTGCTGCTGCCATCGCCGGTGAGGCTCAGCAGCCACAGCAACCCGACAAGGGCGATGAGCACGCCGACAAGCCCGGCGGCGGCCGGCAACCGGCGCGAGTTCTCGCTGGCCCCGCCGCCCTCATGGCCGTCCGGCCCCGAGCCGCCGCCGGTGTCGTCGCGGCCGTGCAGCGGCGCCGCGTCCATACCGGCACCGTAGTTGCACATGCTGCGATGAGCAGCCTGAGCAACCGCTGGGTGTGACGACCGGGGACGTTGTCGGTGGATGGAGGGGGTTGGTGGCTTCGGCGATCAACGAGCAGATCGCCCAGGCACTCGCGTTCGTCGTGCGAAACATGCGTGTCGGTGCACGCAAGGACCCTGCTCGTGTGAACCTGCCCGAGTACAGCTCACGGGCGGTCTTCGAGGCTCTGGTGAACGCCGTCGTGCACCGCGACTACTCGATCCAGGGCAGCAGAATCCGGTTAGCGATCTTCTCTGACCGCCTCGAGTTGAGATCACCAGGTGGGCTGCCCAACAACCTGACCGTCGAGAGCATGATGGAGCGGCAAGTGACTCGCAACCAGGTGCTCGCATCGATCCTCGGCCGCATGAGCGTCGGTGAGATCGAGGGCGCCGGCGGCCGGCAGTACTTCATGGAGCGGCGCGGCGACGGCGTCTCCATCATCAGCCGCGAGACCAGCGAACTGTCCGGCAGGGACGCACAGTTCCGGGCCATCGACGATTCGGAGTTGTGCCTTACTCTCCCCGCCGCAGAGGTCCACGCGGACCCGGCCACCGTGGTGGTCACGGTGCGAAGCGGCGGATCACCGCTCACCGGCGCGGATGTGCTGGCCCTGTTCCCGAACAACACCTGGAAGGGGAGCCGAACCGACGCCGACGGCGAGGCCCGCCTGGACCTGCACTCGGTTCACCTGCCCATGACGGTGTTCGTGGCTAGCGAGGGCTACGCGGCGCACGTCGAAAGCGGCTGGCTGCCGATGGAACGAGCGCTCGCAGTCGAGTTGGCCCCCAAGGCAGGCGGCGGTTCAGTCGTGTTCGCAGAATCGACCGGTCACCTGCCCGGTCTTGCCGGTCGGCTCAACCCGATTCTCGACACCAGCCACAGGACCTACCTCTATGCCTCCAACATCGCCATCAACGGCGGGAAACAGCAGCCGGTGCCCTTCGTGCCCGGTGAGGAGGACCTGCACCTGATGGACGCCGACGGCAAGTCGTTGCTCGTGCGGGTCGTAGCCATTGCAGGACGGTCGTCGGTCCTCGACTACGGCCCCACCTGAGAACCGCCGATCCTGACGAACCCCCGTCGCGCCATGGCCACCGACGACGCATCTGGCCCGCTCACGGTCATCGGCATCGACTGCGCGGCCCAGCCCGAGAACGTCGGCATCGCTGTAGGGCGTCGTTCCCGAGGCGCCACCCGTGTTGAGCTGGTCCCTTGGGGCGAACGCATGGGGTGGGACGGGCTCGCCGAAGCTACGGCCGACTTGATCGAGAAGGAAGCCCCCAACTCGGTTCTGCTTGCTCTCGACGCGCCGCTGGGCTGGCCGCAAGCATTAGCAGAGACACTGTCTGCGCACTTTGCCGGAAAGGCCCCACGATTCAAGGCGAATGAGATGTTCCGGCGCCGGACCGATTGCGTGGTTAAGGAGAAGCTGAACAAACAGCCGCTGGATGTCGGTGCTGACAAGATTGCTAGGGCTGCTCACGCCGCGTTGCGATTCCTCGATCTACTCCGTGAGGCCACCGGGCTCCCGGTGCCGTTGGCGTGGTCGCCCGGCCAGCCGACGGGGGTCAGCGCCATTGAGGTGTATCCCGCCGCAACGTTGATCGCCTACGGCCTCTTGCCGAGCAAGAGCTACAAGCAGAGCACCAACGAGAGCAAGAACAGGCGCCACAAGTTGGTAGAGCGGCTCGCCGACATCGTCGAACTCAATGAGCCGACCTGCAAAGAGATGGTCGCCCGCCACGACCTGCTGGATGCCGCGGTTTGCGTGATTGCCGGTGTCGACTTCGCAGAAGGCGACGTCGTCGAGCCCCTCAGCGAGGAGATCGAGCAGGCCAAGCGCGAGGGCTGGATCTGGTTCAAGGCCTCGCGATCTGAGACTGGAGGTTGCGACTGCCGCGCCGGGCGCTGACCGCGACCTCCTGCTGGTCTCTGTCGTCCATCAGGTCTTCCTCTCACGAAAGACGCCGACTGTCAACAACCTCCGTCAGTTCATGAAGCGCGGAGGGTATGGGATTTGAACCCATGGAGGCTCTCGCCTCACACGCTTTCCAAGCGTGCCCATTCGGCCGCTCTGGCAACCCTCCCCGATCCCGGGCGATCGGGCTGAGACCGGCGGGTCCCATCCCGGCGCTGCGGGTCCGGACCCGCGAGGGTATCGTGTGCACCCCAGCGCCCGTTTCGGGGTGTGACGGCCGGGTCCTGTGCAACGGGTGCCTGTGAACCGGGTCAGGGCCGGAAGGCAGCAGCTCTCAGCAGTACCACCCGGGTGCCGCAGACCGCCTGGCCGTCACTCCCGGGAACGGGCGCCGGCGCGCCGGTGAAGCCGCGGCCGAGAACCCCAGGGCATGGACCGCGGGGTGTCACAGTCCACGTCTAGAGTCGGTGCCGGTGGCCTACCAGTCCCTCTACCGCCGCTACCGGCCCCAGAAGTTCAGCGAGATAAAGGGCCAGGACCATGTCGTGCGGGCCCTGCATACCGCGGTGCGCGAGAACACGGTCGGGCACGCCTATCTGCTGCACGGTCCCCGGGGCAGTGGCAAGACCTCCACGGCCCGCGTGCTGGCCAAGGCCCTGAACTGCACCGACCTCGGTGACGACGGCGAGCCCTGCTGCGTCTGCGAGTCCTGCGTCTCGATCGCGGAGGGCCGGTCCTTCGACCTCCAGGAGCTCGACGCCGCCTCGAACAACAAGGTCGACGACATGCGGACCCTGCTGGAGCGGGTCAACCTGGCCTCGCCGGGCCGGGCCAAGGTGTACCTGCTCGACGAGGTCCACATGCTCACCGCCGGAGCCGAGAACGCGCTGCTCAAGACCCTCGAGGAGCCCCCCGCCCACGTGACCTGGGTGCTGGCCACCACCGAGCCCCACAAGGTGGTGCAGACCATCCGGAGCCGCTGCCAGGTCTTCGAGTTGGGGCTGATCTCCGCCGACATCATGGCGGACCACCTCCGGTTCGTCGTCGCCGACGCCGGGCTGGACGCCGGCAGCGAGGCCATCGACCATGCGGTGGCCGCGGGCGGCGGCTCGGTGCGCGACACCCTCACCGCCCTCGAGCGGGTGGTGGCCGGCGGCGGCACGGCCGACCTGGACACCTCGACCGACGCCATCCTCGCGGCGGTGGCCGGCGGCGACCGGGCCGCCGCGCTCTCGGCTGTCGGTGACGCCATCGGCAGGGGTCGGGACCCCCGAACCATCGGCGAGATGGCGCTGGCCGGGCTGCGCGACGCCTTCCTGACCGCGATGGGGGATCCGCCCGCCCGCCTCTCCGAGCACGAGCGGGCCAGAGCGGCCGACCTTGCCGGCGGCATGGCGCCCGCCGCCATCACCAGAGCGCTGGAGACCCTGGGTCGGGCTCTGATCGAGATGCGGCAGGCGCCCGATCCCAGGGTCGACATCGAGGTCGCTCTGGTCAGGCTCTGCCAGCCCGACGAGGACCGGTCCCTGGAGGCTCTGGCCCAGCGGGTGCGGCAACTGGAGGCCCGCCTGGACGGCTCGCCCGGCTTCACGCCAGCAGCTCCGCGTCCGGCACCGGCTCGCCCGGAGCCGCCGCCCCCGCCCACACAGCAGACCGGTTCTCCGGCTCCGTCGGCGGCCGCGCCGGCCCGCCGGGCGCTCTCGGAGCAGCAGGCACCGGCCCCCGAGGCGCCGCCGGAGCCCGCAGCCGCACCCGAACCAGCCGGTGGTCGGGCCGCAGCCGCCCGCCGGGCGCTGTCGGAGCAGCGGGCATCGGTCCCCGAGGCGCCGCCCGCGCCGGCGGCCATCAGCGCCGGAGGGCCCGCACCGGCGGCGCCGCCTCCCGTGCCCGTGCCCGACCTTGCCGCGATGCGCCCCCGCAGCCCGACGGAGGTGGTCGACCTGGCCCGTCGGCATCTGGCCCTGGAGCCGCCGTTCGTGGTGGCAAGGGCCAAAGAGCTGGAGCCCGACAAACAGCGCCGGCGCGATCCGGACCAGTTGCAGGTGTTGTGGCAGGACCTCCTGGAACACGCGCCCAAAGCCAGCACGGAGCCGGCACCGTCTACGACAGCGCCGGCGGCTGAAGCACCTGCGCCGGCACCGTCGGGCATGGCACCGCCGGCTGGTGCGCCCGAGGCGGACCCCCCGGCAACGCAGCCCCGGGACCGGCCCGAGCCCGAGGCTGACCCGCCGCCGACCGAGCCGGACCCCGAGTCCTCGTCGCCCGACCCCGGAGACGACGTCGACAGCTTCGACCTCGAGGAACTCCACGCCCTCGACGAGGCCCCCAGCCACGCCCACGACATCGAACAGAAGCTCAGGTCGGCCTTCCCCGGCACGGAGTTCGCGGTGCTTCCCGACCCCGACGACGAGGCCGGGAGCGAGCCGTAGTGCGAGCGGCGCCGTGAGCTACTCCAGCGCGGTTCAGGAGCTGATCGATCAGCTGGGACGGCTCCCCGGTATAGGCCCCAAGTCGGCCCAGCGGGTGGCGTTCCACCTGCTGAAGGTGCCGGCCGAGGACGCCAACCGCCTGGCCCGGGCCATATCCGACGCCAAGGAGAAGGTGTCGTACTGCCCCCGCTGCTTCAACCTGTCCGAGCAGGGCGGCGAGTGCACGGTGTGCCGGGACCCCAAGCGGGAGCCGCGGTTCGTCTGCGTGGTCGAGGACGCCCAGGACGTGGTGGCCGTCGAGCGCACCGGAGAGTTCCATGGCCGCTACCACGTGCTGCAGGGGGCGTTCAGCCCGATCGACGGCGTGGGCGTCGATCAACTCCGCATCAAGGAATTGCTGGCCCGGGTGACCGAGGAGGACATCGAGGAGGTGATCGTGGCCACCAACCCCAACCTGGAGGGCGAGGCCACCGCGATGCTGGTCCACCGGTACCTGAAGCCCGCGGGCGTGCGGGTGACCCGCATCGCCAGCGGGCTGCCGGTCGGCGGCGACCTCGAGTACGCCGACGAGCTCACCCTGGGCCGGGCCTTCGAGGGCCGCAGATCGCTCGAAGAAGCCTGAAACCCCGCCGCGGATGAGCCGCTCGCATCAGTTCTTTGCGAGCCGCGATCCGGCTCGTTAGTCTGCTGGCTGTTCTTCGCCTGCTGGGTGCGGAACGTTAGGTGCCGGAGCGACTCCCCGCTTCCCTGCTAGTGACGTGAGGGAGCCGCTCCGGCGCTTCGCATGATGGCAGACGGCCGTCGGGGAACGCTAGTTGTTCACCGGCAGTGTCGAATTTGGCCAGACAACCAAGAGACTGATTGAAAATCTCTCGCGATATCACACCGTTCATGCTTACCGAGATCGATCATGTGGCCATAGCCGTCCGGGACTTGGACGCCGCCGTCGCCTGGTACCGGGACGCTCTCGGCGCTGAGGTCGAGCACCGCGAGACGGTGGAGCGCGACGGTGTGGAGGAGGCCCTGCTGGCGGTGGCCGAGAGTTACGTCCAGCTGCTATCGCCCACACGGGACGACTCGCCGGTGGCCAAGTTCCTCGACAAGCGGGGCGAGGGCCTCCACCACGTGGGCTACCGGGTGGAGGACTGCCGCGCCGCGCTGGAAGCGATGGTGCGGGCCGGGGCCACTCCCATCGACACGGAGCCGAGGCCGGGCAGCCGCAACACCACCATCGCGTTCATCCACCCCAAGGGATCCTTCGGCACCCTGATCGAGCTGGTCCAGGAGTAGCGGGGCGGGCGCCGTGCGTGTGCATCTCGTCGACGGCACCTACGAGCTGTTCCGCTTCCACTACGCCAAGTCGAACCGCGACGCCCGCGGCGGCGCCCAGCGGGGCGTGCTCAACTCGATGCTCGACATGGTCGCCGGCGGCGCCACCCACATCGGCATAGCGACCGACCATGTGATCGAGTCGTTCCGCAACGAGATGCTGGCCGGCTACAAGGACGGCAGCGGCGTGGATCCCGACCTGAAGGCGCAGTTCCCGGAGGTGGAGGAGTTGCTGGCGCTGGCCGGCTTTGCGGTGTGGCCCCAGATCGAGCACGAGGCCGACGACGGGCTGGCCTCGGCCGCGGCGGTGGCCGCCGGCGACCCGCGGGTGGAGCAGGTCGTGATCTGCACGCCCGACAAGGACCTGGCCCAATGCGTGACCACCGACGGCCGGGTGGTGCAGTACGACCGGCGCCAGGGCGTGCTCTACGACCACGCCGGCGTGGTCGGCAAGTTCGGGGTGCCGCCGGCGTCGATCCCCGACTATCTGGGTCTGGTGGGCGACTCGGCCGACGGGTTTCCGGGCCTGCCGGGCTGGGGGGCCAAGTCGGCGGCCACCCTCCTGGCCCGGTACGGCCACATCACCTCCATACCGTTCGCCTGCTCGCAGTGGGACGTGCCGGTCCGGGGCGCGGCCAAGCTCGCGGCGGCGCTGCGGGACGGTTTCGAGGACGCCCTGCTGTACCGCCGCATCGCCACGGTGGAGTTGGGTGCCCCGGTGTCGGCCACCGTCGACGAGATGGAGTGGCGCGGCCCCCGGCCCGGCCTCGAGGAGCGCTGCGCCTCCCTGGGCGCCGAGCGGCTCGCCGCCCGGGCCCGCGAGGTGGCCCCGTCGTAGCCGCGCCCTTCCGGCCGGCGGGTCCTGTCGCCGGCGCGCCCTGGCGGCGCAAGCGCCGCCATTGCTTGCCCCGGCGCCACCCCCCGGCCTGGATGGTCGCGGTCGCCTCTGGACTGTCGTGGCGCTCTGTCAGGCGGAAAGGACTTCGCTGAGTCCGATCGCTGCCGGGACCTCGACCTGGTCGAAGCCGCAGGACTCGGGGGTGCGGTCGTGGCGCCAGCGCACCATGCGGGTGGTGCCCCGGAAACGGCCGTTGAGCATGGCCTCGTACTTGACCTCGGCCACCAGCGCGAGGCGCAGGGGCACCCACGGCTGCTGCTGGCGCTGGCCCGACCACCGGTTGGGGGTGCCCGGCATCACCGTGCCGGTGGCATGGGCGGCCGGGTCCATCCATTCCGACCACGGATGCTCGCTCGGGTCGGCCAGCACGTATGGAGCCAGTTCTGCGGTCAGCTCGCGGCGCCGCTGGGCGGTAAAGCTCGTCGTCACCCCGCAGTGGTGCAGGCGGCCGTCTACGTCGTGCAGGCCGACCACCAGCGAACCCACCCCCTGACCGTCGGTGTGCATCCGGTAGCCGGCTACGGCCACGTCCACCGTGCGGGTGTGCTTGACCTTGAACTGCGAGCGCTTGTTGGGCAGGTAGGCCCCGTCGCGGGGTTTGGCGATCAGGCCGTCGAGTCCGGCCCCCTCGAAGCGTTCGTACCATCGTTGAGCCAGGCTCCGGTCGAGGGTGGACGGCGCCAGATGGATCGGCGCATCGAAGGCGCCCGCCATCGTCTCCAGCAGCGTCCGCCGGTCGCGGAACGGCTCGGCCATGAGGTCGGCGTCGGCCAGGGCCAGCACATCGAAGGCCACGAACTCGGCCGGGGTCTCGGCGGCCAGCCGGGAGATCCGGCTCTCGGCGGGGTGGATCCGCTGCTGCAGGGCATCGAAGCCGAGCCGGTCTTCGATGCTCACGATGATCTCTCCGTCGACGACCGCCCGCGCCGGTAGCGCCGCCTTGAGCGGCTCGATCAGCTCGGGAAAATAGCGGGTAAGGGGCCGTTCGTTGCGGCTGCCCAGCACCACCTCGTCGCCGTCGCGGAACACGATGCAGCGGAAGCCGTCCCACTTGGGCTCGAAGGCCAGGTCGCCGTCGGGAATGCCGTTGACCGCCTTGGCCAGCATCGGCCTCACCGGCGGCATCACGGGCAGGTCCACGGCGCCGAGCCTACGTGACCGTTCTTGACGTAGTTATTCGCACCAGGGCGGCACAACTACATCAAGAACGCACAACCGGTCCTCCACCGCCGCGCCGCTGCCTACCCTGCAGGCATGAGCGAAGAAATCCGTCCCTTCACCGTCGCGGTCGAAGACGCCGAGATCGACGACCTGCGGGACCGCCTGGCCCGCACCCGCTGGCCCGAGGCCGAGGTGGTCGACGACTGGTCCCAGGGGATCCCCATTGCCTACCTGCGAGAGGTGTGCGAATACTGGGCCGGCGACTACGACTGGCGCCGCTGCCAGGCCGCCATCAACGCCCGGCCCAACTTCATCACCACCATCGACGGGCTCGACATCCACTTCCAGCACATCCGCTCGGCCCACGACGGCGCGCTGCCCATGATCGTCACCCACGGCTGGCCGGGCTCCGTGCTGGAGTTCACCAAGGTCATCGATCCGCTCGTCGATCCGACCTCCCACGGCGGGGGAGCGGCGGATGCATTCCATCTGGTGCTGCCGTCGCTGCCCGGCTACGGCTTCAGCGCCAAACCGTCGGCGCCGGGCACCGGGATCGAGCGCATCGCGACGATGTGGGACGAGTTGATGGGCCGCCTCGGCTACGACAGCTACGTGGCCCAGGGCGGCGACTGGGGATCGGCAGTGACCACCCAGATCGGCATGCAGGACCTCGGTCGGTGCCGGGCGATCCACACCAACATGCCGGTGGCCGGGCCGACGAAGGAGTCGATGGCCGACCTGACCGGCAAGGAGCAGGCCGCGCTGGAGTCGATGGGCTACTACGACAAGTGGGACTCGGGATACTCCAAGCAGCAGTCGAGCCGTCCCCAGACCATCGGATACAGCCTGGTGGACTCACCGGTCGGGCTGGCGGCCTGGATCCTCGAGAAGTTCTGGTCGTGGACCGACCGCAGCGCCCACCCCGAGGACTACTACAGCCGCGACCAGTTGCTCGACAACGTGTCGCTGTACTGGTTCACGGCCACGGGGGCGTCCTCGGGCCGGCTCTACTGGGAGAGCTTCGGCAGCTTCGGGGGCGGGGAGTGCGCGCTTCCCTCGGCGTGCAGCATCTTCCCCAACGAGATCTTCCGAGCCAGCCGCCGGTGGGCCGCCAAGCGCTACACCGACATCCGGTACTGGAACGAGCCCGAGGTAGGCGGGCATTTCGCGGCCTTCGAGCAGCCCGAGCTGTTCGTGGCCGAGATGCGGGCCGCGTTCAAGTTCCTGGACTAGACGGCGATCACCCGGACCTCGGGCTCGACGTCGGTGACGGCCTGATTCCAGCGCAGCCCGATAGCTCCGAAGCGGTGCCCGTCGGTGGACATCCAGTTGCCGAAGCCCGGATCGGAGGCGGCCACCACGATGCGCACCGAGCCGTCGGGCTCGTAGCGGGCGGTGCGCTGGTTGACGGTCACCGGCAGCCGCCGGTAGTCGAGGCTCTCCATCCAGCGATTGTCCACCTGGAAGTTCCAGTAGAAGCACTCCGGCGGGGTGAACTCGATCAGCAGGGCCTCGCCGTCGGCGAGGTCGTAGGTGCCCCCATGCAATCACCGCATCACCGAAGCGACTACCCGCTGGCGCGGGGGTGCCTCCCGGCACGGTCGCCGACTGCGCCGACTACAGGGTGGCCAACAGCTTCTCGACCCTGCCCTTGATCTCGTCCCGGATGACCCGGACGACCTCGATCGGCTGGCCCGCGGGATCCTGAAGCACCCAGTCCTCGTCGCGCTTGCCGGGGTAGACGGGGCAGGCGTCGCCGCAGCCCATGGTCCAGGGGAATGGTCGATCAACAGTGGACGAAAGCTGGGAGCCGGCTGCGGACATTCATGGGTCTGTATCGTTAGTGGGAGTGAGAGCGCAACGCTGGCGCAGGAGGCTGCTGTTGTGGCGACACGCGCTCCGGGAGGCAGCGATGTGGCGAGTTCGAGTGATCGGAACCCTGGTGCTGGCGGTGGCGTTGCTGGCCACGGCCTGTGGAGACACCTCCACTACCAGCGTCGTCGACGAACCCGAGGCGCCGGTTGTCGCTGAGGCGGAACCGGCTCCCGCGACATCAGCCGCGCCGGAAGAACCCAGCGACACAACCGGCGGCGAGGCGAGCTCCGGCGCCGACGATGCCGCTCCGGCGGATCCGGACGATGCCGCTCCGGCGGATCCGGACGGTGCCGGGGACACCGTCGCGACCGGGGACAGTGATGCTGGCGGGCCCGCGGACGCCGAGGCTCTCCTGGCATCGGCCACGACGCAGCTCGGCGGGCGCTCCGCCCGCGGCGAGGCGACGATCGAACTCGCACCGGGATTCGGTCTCTCCACGAGCTTCGAATCCGATGCCGAGGGTGACCTCGCGGCGACAGTCGAGATACCTCCCGGCATGGACCCGGAGTTCCCCGGCGGCGCCGACGCCGAGGTGCGGTACGTGGGAGGCGTGGTGTACGTGCGGCCGCCGGTGACGGCCGAGGCTCTCGCGGAGCTGGGGCTTGACGAGGCCTGGTTCGTGCAAGAGCCGGCCATGGCCGTCGATCCGATGGCGCAGGCTATGGGATCGGCGGTAGGGGTTATGTGCCTCTTCCCCCAGTCAGGTGCGGAGCCCATCGAGGACTGCGACCCCGTGGGCGAGGCCGGAGCCTTCCTGGAGGCCGCCGGCGAGCCGGAGATCGTCGGCCGCGAGGATGTGCGGGGGGTGGAGACCACCAGAGTGAGCTTCGGTGTGTCTCTGCTCGACCTGGCCGGCGAGGCCCTGGGCATGGAGCCCGACGACGATGCCGCGACGTCCGGGGACGGCGCCTTCGACGACACTGCCTCGGACCCGTTCGCTGAAGGGCTGGATCAGATGTTCGGATTCCTCGACGCCGAGTTCGAGGTGGAGGTCTGGATCGACGACGAGAGCCTGATCCGGCGCTTGTCGTTCGACCTGGCGGCCCTGTTCGCGGGCATCGCCGGCCCCGAGGCGGAGGTTCCCCCGAGCCTGATCACCCTCGAGTTCTACGACTTCGACGCCGACATCAACGTGGAAGCTCCGCCAGCCGAAGTGATCGTGGATCCCGGCCTGATCCAGGGCGACGACGACTACGCCACCTCCGAGGGGTACTAGCCCGCGTACGGCGACTACAGCTAGGGGCGCTCGTCGGGGGTGAGGCCCTCCAGGGCGGCCATCACGGACGGGACCTCCGCGCCGCTGGATAAGTCCGTGGAGGTGATCGGTGCTTCGAAGCGGGTGGTGATGGGAACCACGCCGGCCCACCACGGTCCCGCGATGTCCTCGGGCTCGTCCACCGGATCACCGGCTCGGACCTTGGCCGATGCCTCCGCCAGCGGAAGCTCCAGCACCATCGTCTTGCGCAAGTCGGTCTGCGACGGCGGCCGGACCAGGTCCCAGTGGGCCACCACATGGTCGGTGATCAGCTTGAGGGCGTAGAGCCGTCGCTGCTCGTCGACGATCCTGGTGGCCCGGCCCCGCACCACCACCGACCGGTAGTTCATCGAGTTGTGGAACGGCGTGCGGGCCATCACCAGCCCGTCGACATGGGTGACGGTGACGCAGACCTCGTGGTCCTCGCCGGTGTTGAGCAGATGGTTGGCGGCCGCGCCGTGCAGGTAGAGCCAGTCGTCGTCTCGTGCGTAGGCCATGGGGAGCACCAGCGGCCCGTCGTCCGTTGTGACCCCCACATGCGCGATCAGCCCGGCATCGAGGATGCCGAGCACATCGTCACGGCCGTAGCGGGCCCGGGGCGCCCCCCGCCGCACCCTGGTGCGAGCCGACGGAGCTCCCCCGTAGTCGTTCGAGTCCTGCGACACGCTGAGAGGCTACGAGCCGCGAGCCTTACCGGCTGCGCCTCCAGGGGAGCCGGCCGCGGATGCGGTGGGTATAGACGTGGGCGGCGACTGCCGCGGGGCTGGTGCGCCAGCAGCGGAGCGGATCGAAGCCGTCGTGGACGAGGCACATGTTGCAGGACACGCACTCGACGGTGCCGGTCCGCCCCGCAACCAGCTTGTTGGCCAGATCGGGCTCGCGGATGAACGGCCGGGACATGGCGAGAAAGTCGGCATCCCCCGAGTTGATGACATCGGTCATCGTCCGGGTCGTCCGGATGCCCCCTACGAGGATCACCGGGATGTCCACCGCCTCCTTGACGGCCCGGGCGAAGTGGCGGTAGTAGGCCTCGGGCCCCTCCGGCTTGACGAGCCGCTGCACGAGCCCGTTGCGGGCCGCCTGGGCCGCACCGACCGCGACGTAGGTGCGGATGTTCTCGAGGTAGCTCTTCATGATCCCGTAGGACACCTCCACCGCGTCCAACCCCCGCTCGGCCAGCACCCGCACCCGCTCCACGCTCTCGGAGGCCTCGAGGCCCCCGGGGATGGAATCGCCGATGCCGATCCGGGCCGTCACGCAGAAGTCGTCGCCCACCGCGCCCCGCACCGCGTCGTACACGGCCATCACGAACCGGCCGCGGCGTTCGGCGTCACCACCCCAACCATCGGTGCGCACGTTGGTGATCGGGGAGGAGAACTCCGAGATGAGGTAGCCGTTGCCGCCATGGATGTGGACGCCGTCGAAGCCGGCCTCCTTGGCCCGCCGGGCTGCGTGCCCGAACGCGGCGATCACATCGTCGATGTCATCGGGCGTCGCCTCGCGGGGCTGCAATCCGTACATCTCGTTGGCTGTCGGCGACGGAGCGATCGGCCCGACCTCGGGAAGCATCGTCTGGCTGCCGGCGTGGCCGATCTCGGCGAAGATCCGGCCCCGGTTGGCGTGCACCGCGTCGGTGACCTGGACCATCGACTCCACGAGGCGGTCGTCGTAGAGGCCGGGCTGGTTGGCGCTGGCCTGGCCGCGGGGCTCCACATAGATGTGCCCGGTGAGGATCAGCCCCGCCGCTCCGGCGGCCAACGTGCCGTAGAGGTCGGCCAGTGCCGGCGTCCCGGCGCCGTCGGGCGCGGCCATCGTCTCGGAGGTCGACGCTCTGACCAGCCGGTTCGGAAGCGTCAGCGAACCGATCCTGCCGGGTTCCAGGTAGGGAGCGCCGGGTCCGGTCATCACCTAGCACTTCGACGGCGCCCCGTCGAGGCCATCCGGATACTGCCGGACCATCGTCGACCATGTGTCGATGTCCGAGTCGGAGACGCCAACAGCCAGCGAGCTACGCTGCTCGACAACCTGTTCGAGCGCTTCCTCAGGTTGACCGACCGTGTCTTTACGGTCATAGCTGAGGACAGGTCACTCCGCAGCGCTTGGCGACTTCACATGCCAGGCGACGGAAGTCCCAGTAGCAGTCCTGCACCGCGTTGATGTGTCCGCCGATGGCACCGTCGGCGGATGTCAGCTTGAACATGGGCTTCCGAGCTTCTTGGGCGTAGGGCATGAGGCTCCGGTAGTGCTTCAGCGTGGCTAGGCAGTGCTTGTCGCCCTCGGGCGAACGCTCTATAGCTGCGGACTTGTTGAGGACCGACTGGCGGTACTCGCCTGGGATGGCGTCCATCCAGAGCGCGTAGGCCTTCACAGGGCGGTCCAACCGAACGGCGTGCTGCAGAACAACGTAGCCAATTGGCTTCATGGTGCCGCTGGGCAGGTCCAGGTCGTCCAGCCCGGATAGATCCTTGGCCCTGCCCAGGCGCTGCCGCCATTCCTTGCGCCAGCGCCGCAGGGTGGGTCCCAGGTTGCGGAGTCCTTGAAGCGAGAAGAGGTCGGGCGCGAGTGGCACTGCCACGAAGTCGGCCGCGATCAGGGCAGCCCGATTGATGGCGCCGAGGTTTGGTCCCACGTCGATCAGCACAAGATCGGCCTCCGCCTCCTCCTGCGCCCCGGCGAGCACGCGGCTCAATGCGGTGATCACCCGGAAGGCTCGCTCGTTGCCGTCTAGGCACTGCGGCCATTGGCTGGAGAACTCGTCCTCGGCGCCTGACAGGGCGAGGTCGCCGGCGATCAGTGCCACCGTGGACCTAGGGCGCATCGTTTGAACAGGGGTTATGTCGCCCGTGCCTCGAAGCAGCGGTACAAGTGCTCCGTGGATCGTCTTCCGGGGAGGGTCCGGAGTCCAGAGTTTCTCCATCCGATAGTCGTTGAGGAACATGCTCGTCAGGTTGGCCTGGGGGTCGAGGTCGGCTGCAACAACCGAGACACCCAAGTCGGCGTACATCCACGCGAGGTGATACACGAGGGACGTCTTGCCAACGCCGCCCTTGTTGTTGAAGAATGCGACAGTGGTCATTGCGCTGACTCCACAATCACCCGCACGCGGGAGTGTTCGGCCTGGAAGATCGGCTCGGGGTTGCCGTTGATCCGAAGTCCCCGCAGGGCCGACGGGATGCCGTAGCCAAACCGTTGGGCGAACCCGAGGTTGGCCATGATCTCGGCGATCAGCTGATTGCGGTACGCGGTGGCGCCTGTGAGCAGCGTCTCCGGCGTCACCGCGCCAAAGAGGCCACCGGGGCTCTCAATCTCGACGCGCCCTGAGTACCAGTACAGGCGTGTCGGGGCGTGCGTGCCCTCGTAGCTGCGATGCATCACCGCGTTGTAGGCGAGTTGGTGCAGCGCCTCGACCGGATAGTCCGGGAACCGCTTCTCACGGGATCCCGACGTGATGTCTAGGCGCGTGCTCACGTTGAGCCTCACAAGCTGGCTGAGGCTCTGGAGGATGTCGTCGAGCCGCCCGGTCAAGGCTTCTGAGGTCTTCGGCGTGTCGGTGATGTCGTCGCCGTCAAAGCGTACGAACTGGACCCAAGACTCCGGCAGCCAGTACTGAGCGTCGCGGCCGAACGCGAGCATCGCTCCGTTCGTGGGAACGTCCCCGCTGATGAGGCGCAAGGAACGCATCTGATCCTCCAGCGGCCGCCGATTCTCGACGAGGACCTCCGCGGAGACTGCCCGAGGCAGGTAGCGGCGCTCGATGTAGTCGAGGTCGAGGTCCGCGATGGACGCGCCGTGCGCAGGCCTCAGGTCAAACGGAAGATCCCGTGATCGCCGACGCTCGGCGAGGCGTTGCTCGTCGTTGGCAGTGGCCATGCGGACTGTGGGCCCGATCCGCACCCATACGCGGCCGTCGTAACGAACCGGGGGGTGGGGCGAGGGCTGCACGACTACCGCGGCCACTTCGCAGCCGCCGAGAGCGTGGAACTGTACGTCCATTGAGGGTCGTGGCAGGAGACGCCCGTCGTCACGCATGTCCGCCAGGCGCCGGAGGAGTTCGTCGTCGACCGCGAGACCGGCGCAGCGGCCATCGTCCTCCACGCCGACGAGAATCACGCCCGGCCTACCGTGCGCAGGTAAGTCGTTCGCGAAGGCACAGATGCTTCTGAGGATCTTCTCAGCCGCAGAACTCGACAGCGACCGCTTACGCTCGATAAGGTCCGACTCGAGATCGACCATCATCGCGGCAAGTTCGGCGTCGCTGTATCCGTTGGACGGCACACCACAACAGTACCGCCGACATTGGCTGGCAACGGAAGACTTCGGGCTGGATGCGGGCCGCGGACCGGCGAGCCCGTGCTCGTAGGAACCGGGCGCGAGCGGTGCTAGCCGGATCGCGCAGATGGCGGAAGATCCTCGAGCACCCCGTCGAGCACGAACTCCTCGTGGACGATCAGTCTCCGGGTGCCGAACAGTTCCTCAAGAGCCGAGTCCCACGGTGTGGGTCCGCAGGCCCTTGAGTCGCGGTCCAGTCGCACGCCGTCTCGTTCGGCCTGGTTGACCGCTTCCTGATAGTCCGGTGCGTTCATCCTCCAAGGGCGGCATCCGAGGTCGTGCATGCGCCGACAGATGGCGAGCCCGGCCGCGTCGAAATCGCCGTGGTACCACAGGCGAGCCCCGGACTCTTGCAGTTGTAGCACCAGTGTCGTCACTGCGGTAGTGGGGTTTCCGTTGGTGGCGACCACGCAGCAACCCAGCCCACGCTCAGCTGCGGCCTCCACGAGACGCGGGTTCTCGACCATGAGGACAGGAGTGCCGGCAGGCACCTTAAGCGGGTGCCGGAGCATGGCGAGGAGGCTGACATGAAGGGGCAGGCCGTCACCGGTAGAGGCTCGGATGGCGAGGTCGATCGGTGAATTCCCCGTCACGGGAATCGCCCACGCCAGTGCAGGCGCCGACACTCGGTCAGCCTGGATACCCGAAGCCTCCCACAACTCGCGGTCCCCGAACGGCTCATCGAGACGGTAGCGAAGAGCCCGCTTGACGAAGGACGCCAGTTTCGTGCCCTGGTCGAGTGCGTGTGACGAACCGAACAACGCGGCGGCCAACTCGGTGCGGCTGGTGCTGACGGCTTCCATCTGATTGAGTCGGTCAAGGAGGCGGCGAACGTCTTCAGCAAGGTTCACCGTCTCTTCGTCGTCGAGCCCGCCGAGCAGACCCGCGCCGATGAGTCCGCCAGCCCACTGGGCTGCCCATGGCTCGGGCCAATCAGCTACAGCGACTTCCAGCGCTGCTCGGGCCGCCGCGGCGCGCCGGCGGGCAGTTCGCCGCTGTGCAGCCTCGCTTGACGGCGGGCAACCGAGCCGTGTCAGCGCGCTGCACAAGTCCCTGCCGATCTCGCGGTCGACAAGGGCCGCTTCAAGGTCGGCCAAGTCGACACGGCTCGTCCGCCGACGACCCAGCAGCGAACCGAGGGCCAACTCCCCGGAGGGGCCGAGATCCGGTCGGGTCACCGTGCCGCGGCGCTCGGGTCCGAACCGGTCGAGTTGTTGCCGAGCCGTCACCCACAGCGGTTTCAGCCCCGCCTGCAAGAGCGACTCCGGGACGGGCCGGGTGGTCACAGCGTCGACCGGTGGAGGCACGCAAGATCGTTGATCCACTGCAACTGCGGTGGGTAGGGCCGAATCGTCACAGGAGAGAACCCTGTTCGATTCGGACATCAGCGGTGTACCGCCAGGCTGCGGGCAGGAGCCACACAGTCTCTCCGCGAGTGTCGGTGAGTCTGTGGTCCTGAAGGAGTTCGAGCACCGCATCCGTGAGGCGCTCGGGATCATCGGCGAGCTGTGACCAGTAGGGGCGGTGGTCTCCTGTCAGCGCAGCAGTAATCTCGACAACCTCGCTTCGAGCGACCGAGGTCGAGCCGCTCGCCGTGAGCCGGTCGATCACCAACAGGGCGGCGTGGGCAACGGTGCCGCTGCGGGGAAACCGGCTGTCGGTCATGCCGTCCTGTGAGTCGATGGCCGCCAGACCCTCGGCCCGGGCTTCGAGTTGCAGCCCGAACGTCTCGTCGAAGATACGGGACTCCTCGCCGAGGCGTCGTCTCAGCTCCGTCCACTCGTCGTCGGTGAGGTCGCTGCGGTACAACACGGGTTCCTCCAGCAGGGCCGAACGCATCCAGAGCCGCGAAGACATCTGGCGCGGCTCGGAACGGTCCAGCAGATCGTCGACCGTCTCAGAGCGGGCCAGAGAAGGCAGCGGTAGCAGCGCGACGCGGTCGGGACGGACCCGCAGCACGGCGTCGGCCTCACTATCGGTCGCGAAACGGTCGACCCGGTCATGAGTCTCACTGGCCGCGCCGTGACGGATCATCCACTTGAGCGCTGTGACTAGGGCGCGGCGGTCGGAAGCCGTTTCGGAGACCGTAACTCCGGCTTCGGTCGCGGCAGAGCGGATCTCATGCAGCAGATCGTGCAGGCTTATGACACTCGGACCTGCGGCCACCGCTGCCAATGCGAGCGCGAGCATCGTGTACTCGCGCACCGAGAACGGTCTCCCGGGTTCCGCAGCCGTGCGCAACGCACGGCGCCGGACGGTGACGGTCGACTTAAAGAGGCGGACCGTGTCGGCGGTTACTTCGAGGCGGTATCCGAACCTATGCGTGAACCAGCGGTCCAGTTCGTGCTCGTAGCGCCTCAGCAGGCGGAACATGTCCGGGTCGCTCTCGGACAGCACCAGAGGATGCACGGCCAGATGGCGGGCCGCGGCCCTCAAGTCGAGTTCCCGCTGAGGATCGACGGAGGCAGGCGCGGAGGTGGAGATCATGTTGCCGCTCCTGTCATCACCATGTCTTCGGGTGCCTCGGTCTGGTGGCGGACCGCTGTGTCGGCTTCACCTGCGGGTCGATCCGACGGGGCCCGCGCCGTTTCATCGACGGCGGTGACGGATACGACTAGTCCGTGCATCACGAGCCGCCCTTCGGGGCATTGCACGGTAGTGCTCGCTCCCTCAACCCGGTGGACGGTGCACCGGATGCCGTTCTCGGTCACCGTCCGAATGTCGGCGTACACATTGCCGTCGTACCCTGACCGGCTGATCAGGTCCCGCAGCATTAAGAAGCCAGTAGACGACATCTCGGCACCGTCAACGTGGCCCGTGGAATCCGCACAGGACAGGAGTTCGGCGGCGGTGGCCTCTGTGGCGACACGGTTGCGTTCGCGGTGTTGACGGATGTGCTCGCGTTCGCGCTGGCGGTCGCGTACGGGTGTCGGCCTACCGCGCGCCGTTGTGTCGCCCCGCTCGCGCAACGAGACCGGCACGACGGCGCGGGGAGCATCCGACCAGGGCGTGGAGGAGGGCTGCGGATCGTCGGCGTCCGCTGACAGCGTCCCTAGGCGCCGGCACGAGAAGAGTCCGAAGGCCGCCGCGGCGATCTCCTGCGCATCGTCGACAGTGGCGGCGCCGTCGAAGAACCGAGCGAGACGCAGAAAGTCGGAGCGCCGTGATGTCGCGCCCAGACCGGCGCGCGACAGCCGGGTTACGTTCGCGGTCAGCGTGCGCACGGCTGCGATCGCCTGCCGCGTCAACTGGTCGAGCCGCGCGCTCCGTCCGGCAGGCGCTACGAACCACTCCGCCAAGTGCTCCCAGTCCCGTGACGCGCTGCCGGGCAAGTGACGCACGGCAACGCTGCCCGCGAGCCCGGCATCCTCCACCCTGGCGGCCAGACCGGAGGTCAGCCGATCCAGCAGCTGCGGAAGCCGGGGCAGGACGGCATCGAGGTGGCGGGCTATCGGACGCGTCATGCGCTCAATCTCGGCCAACTGCTCTGAGACGTAGGAGACCAGGACGCCTGCGAACAGCTGCACCTCGTCCGCGTCGAGGTCGTAGCGGCTCTGCCACTGGTTGAGGTCGGCGAAGAACTGGGTCAGCTCGGTGGTGAAGCGCTCGTGGACGTCGAACACCGAGCGAACCTTGCCAGCCAGTTCCTCCGCTGAGGCTCGTTCAAAGTCGTCGGCGGCGTGCTCACCGAGTTCGCGCAGAGTGGCGTCCAGGTCACGCAGACGCCCAGCCTGCACATCGGTGATCTCGTCCACCCCGGTGAGCACTCCCTCGACGAGATGGAAGACCTCCTGACCGGCGCGGGTGATCAGGTACCGGTTACGGCGCCGGTAGTAGTCCTCGAGACTCGACGGGTTGCCCACCGAGGACGAAACCGTCAAGTTGCCCCAGCCGCGCAGGCTCTCCAACCGGTCGGCAACCACTGCCGGATCGATCCCAGTGTCCACCACGGCGGGCTCGGCTGCGACCTCCTCCGGCGTATACTCCGAGAAGAACGTCCCGGCGAACACGCCGAGGATCATTCGGTAGTCCCGCCATTCTGGTGCGGCCACGTAGCGGAACAGTTCCCGGGCGCGACTTGCGGCGCCGGAGCCGGGGGGCTCTGGGGCCGTGATCATGCCGCCGGGCGCCGTTCGAGTGTGGCACCGTCCCATCGGTAGTGCTCGAGCAGGATGGCGCTGAGCCCGGCGTCCCTCACGACTTCGGTAATGGCCAGTTCGGGCACGGTCGCGTGCGTTCCCCACAGTCGCTCGCTGGTGGCGATCAGGTCGAGGTCGAGGTCGACCAGCAGTCCGAAGAGCTTGGCGTGGTTGTCCTCCGAGACCTTTGCGAACGCGTCATCGAGCACGACGAACCGGGCTGTGCCCGTCGCGTCGTCGCTGGTTGCACCGGCAAGTTCGGCGATGGAGTCGCACGAGGCGGCCACCGCCGCGAACAGAGGCAGGTAGGTCACGAGCTTCTTCTCGCCCTCCGATAGGGGCGTGTTGCGGCTAAGCCGCCTCTCCTTGTCGCCGGGGCGTCGCACCATCACCGCCATGTCGTGCCACTGCTTGTAGTCGAGCGCCTCAGAGATGAGCTGGCGGTAGGGGACGTCAGGCTCGAGGGCTCTGGCCTCCTGCAGATGGTCGGACAACGCCCGGCGCAGGTTGCTTTCGTCGTCGGGCGTGCGGAGGTCCGGGAGCTTGGTGAGCAGGTCGATCATGGTGTTCGTTGCCGGGTCGAGTTCGCCGGAGCGCTGCCACCGTAGGCGGACGCCGACATCGTGGGCCGTCCTGACTGCGCCCAGGCGCTCATTCATCCGCTCCACCAGTCGCGCAGCACCGTGGACGCGTTCGGCGATCTCCCGCGCGATCAGGCCCTGCAGCAACCCCCGCAGGGCCTCGCTCTGCTTGTGGTCGAGTAGGGCGATCATCTGGTCGCGCTGCTGAGAGACAGCCCGCGCCGAGGCAGCCAGCGGTGCCCTGCCCGACGGTCCGGTCACCTCCACCACGAGCGGGAGGGCCGGATCCGGCTGGCGCCCCTCCGCATCCCACCCCGCTCCGAGCGCGTCACGCCGTCGCCTCAGCGACTGCCTGACACTGTCGGCCGTGGTCCTGGCCTTGCCTGACGGGCCGTCCTTATCCTGCGCTCTGCCGGCAGACCTGTCTCGGCCGGTTCCGGATCCGGGCGCCTCACCCGCATCGGCGTCTGCGCCGTTGCTCCCGGTTGTGGCATGGTCGTCGCTGCGGTCGAGCAGACGGTCGACGGCATCCAACACCTGGTGCAGACCTTTCGAGCCTGTCGCTTCGCTCACGATCGGTGCAGGCGGATCGTCGTCTAGCGGTGAGAGGGCGTCGAGCAGACCGGGCGTACCGAGTGCCTCGATGAACGCCGACCGGGCCTCTTCGCAGGCTTCCTCGGCCCGAGCGCGCTCCTCGCTAGCTGCTTGTGCCGAGGCTTGCGCCTCCGCCCGGATACCCACTGCGTTGTCTCGTAGCTCGCGGGTGTTGGGCAAGAGGTCTTCGATCTGGTTCAGTTCCGCCCGGCAACGATCGCGAGTGGCCACAACCTCTGCGTACTCCGCTCCGATGCTGTCTTCGATGGTCACTAGGCGGGCGTGCGCGCGGTCGTGCTCAGTCACGATCTCGGACAGGTCGCCGCGCTCGGCGTGGAGATCTTCGTGCGCCGCTCGCCAGCGGGCAGCGGCCCCGCGCCAGTCGTCCATTGACCGCGTAAGGGCCTCCAGCAATGATCGGCACCTGTCCAGGGCGGCGCTCAGGTCGCGCAGTTCACCGCGGACCGCCTCAAGGCCGGGGTGGTCCTGCGGGAGTTGGAGCGTCACCGCCATGCGCTGGAGTTCGTTCGAGGCTCCGGCCGCGGCTCGCTCTGCCTCGTTGCGGCCTGCGGCGGCCTGATCTCTGGTGGCTGCTGCCACATCGGCGGCGTGGACCGCGGCCGCAACCTCTGCAGCTGCTTCGAGGATTGCTGCGTCGGAGGGGAGACGCTTCTTAAGTCTCTGAGCCTGTTCGAGCAACGAGCGTTGCTCGAACAGCTCCGTCTCACTGTCGCGCACGACGGTAAGGGCTGAGTCCAGGAGGGCTGAGGCCTCTTGCCGTTCGCGTTCTAGCGCCTCTCGGCGGGCGGTCGTCCCGACGAACTCGGGCCGATCCTTGAAATGGCGGCCATGCAAGGCGCCGACCCTGAAGGAGCCGTCCGAGGCCACAACAGTGGTGGCATCGCTCGACGGGTCGGATGAGATCGACTGAAGTAGCTGGGCTACCGAGTCCGTGTCCACTCTGTCGTCGAGGCGGTCCGGGACGGTCACGTCAAGGCAGGCACTGAGAGGATTCGCAACCGGTTGCGCCGCGCCGGCAACTAATTCACCGGTGGCCAACTCGAGAGTTCCACCCTTGAGCAGCCGGGCGGAGAGCAGGCCCGAGGACTCGAGCGCGGCCTCGATACCGGTGCGCTCGGCCTCGGTGAGGTTCGACTTGAAGTCGATCAGATCGGCTAGGCAGTAGTCGGCTTCAGTTTGCCAACCGAGTCGGGGAGGCTTTGGTTCGGTGCGGTCATCCAGCGCATCTACTAGGGCTTGGGCCTCAGTGGCCTCGGCCCGCTCGCCGTTCAGCCGGAAGTCGACCGCGGCAGCAGACTCGCGCCAATGCCCAATCAGTTCATCGCATGCGGACAACAGCTCAATTCGCGTCGCCCCGACACCGCCGGATGCGGAATCCGGTGCCGCGTCCTTCGCCTGCGAGCCGTCACTAGTCGGTTCGCCCGCGCCTGGATCGGCAGCAGCAATAGCGTCTGGGGCAGGCGCATCCAGGCCTGCGCTCCGAAGTGCGGGGCTGGCCTCCGACATCCACAGCCGGGTGTCGTCATGCCATTGGCGGCGCGCCGCGGCGAGACGTTGCTCATGCTCGGCCAGACGGTCCGAGCAGCGGTCGGCTGTATCGGAAGCCTCGTCGTACCTCGACTCGGCGAGGCTGAGTGCGCCCTCGGTGGCGTCGAGCGCAGCCCGAGCCTCATCGACTTCGTCGATATTCGTTTGCCGAGCGAGGACAGCCCCACTTGTCGCGTTGATCTCGCGCAGTATCGCCGAGTTGTCGAACCTATCGGCCGGCTCGAATGCGTCGTCATCGGCGAGAGCGGCCTCGGCGAGGGCGATCGGTCCGAGCGGGCGGTGACCGACCCGGCAATGCTCGCTTAGCTCGGCTGCGCGGGCGACCCCGACGTTGAGAGCAGCGGAGTCATTGTGGGCGCGCTTCCTGGCCTGACGCAGTTCCCCGGCTGCTACCCCCATGCGCTCTTCGCGTAGGGCCACCCGGGCGGTGACGTTCTCGCGCCGCCGGGCCAGATTGGTCACGAAGTCGCGCAGTGCATCGAGCTGCTGGCCTTCGCGATAGGCACGCGACTCCTCCAGCGCCGAGATCTCGCTCCTCAGACGGTCGGCTGTGCTCTCGTGCTCGGCGATGGTCTCATCGAGCCGGACCACCTCCGCCTTAGCCGTTGCCGCGGCCCGGTGCTGCTGCCGCTCGTGGCGGGCACGGCCGCGCTCCGTGGACAGTCGGGAGCGTCCCTCGGCCGTGCGCTGGCGCAGCTCGTCGGCACAGTAGGCGCGGTACACGTCGAGCAGGCCGCCGATTGCTTCGGACGTCCGCTCCAGGTCGGCGACGTTGCGGCGGTGCTCTTCGAGGTCGTCGAGCGGTTGAGCAGCCTCGGCCAGGGCCTGCTCCGAAAGCTGCGGAAGCGCTTCGACTAGATGCTCGGGCAACTCGACGTCGATGCGGTCGCCCACGCGGGGGTTGCGAACCACATGGATGAGCCCGATGTGCTGATCGATCGACACGCCACCAAAGAGCCGTTGCTGCACGGCGTGCCGGTATTCGGAGCGGCGCCTGTCGCCGAACACCTCGTCGCTGTCGATAGCGGCACGCAGCCCGTCTGCAGACAGCGGCTGGTCTCCCACCACCAGATGAAGATCCAGGCCGGGTCGTTTCGATGTGACGAACCACCATGTCGACACGCTGTCGGACTGGCGGTTGGCCTTGATCCCGCAGCCGCACACGAAGAACTCGCGCCGTCGCTCAAACTCGATCCATAGGTAGCCCACAGGCTGCGGATCTTCTCGCCCATCGAGCATCCAAGACCTGAGGATGCCGGTCTGTTCCCCGGCGGCGTCGATCCGGCCGGGCCGGGCCGTCAGCAGAAACGGCAGCAGCATGTTCATGGCCGTCGACTTGCCCGAGCCGTTGACTCCCCGGAGTAGTAGCCGCCCGCCGGCGAAGTCCAGCACTTCGTTCTCGTACTGATAGACGTTGATGATGCCGGCTCGGTTCAACCGCCATCGGTGTTGGGTTGTGCCGTTCGCATGGTTCAGATTGATCGCTTCGTTCACGTTATCCACAGCTAACGCACGCATGTCCGGAAACATAACGCAGGTGTGTGACATGACGTGGTGGCGCGGCGGTGGCTAGGAGCGTTGATCCCGCCTGTCGCTGATTGTCAGCCGCATGCCGCGGCGGGAACTGGCAGCGTCTTGCTCGGCATGCGCGCATTGTGCTGCCAGTTCGGCACCGGCTCCCGGCCCGTGCCGAGCCGCCGGTAGCCTTCGGGGCCGTGGCTGGTACGCCCATGCACGACAAGCTTGAGGATCTTCGGACCCGCAAGTCCGAGGCGCTGTCCGCCGGGCCCGAGCGGGCGGTGAAGCGCCAGCACGACAAGGGCAAGCTGCTGGCCCGGGAGCGGCTCGACTACCTGCTGGACCCCGGATCGTTCCACGAACTCGACATGCTGGCCCGGCACCGCGCCCACGACGCCGGGCTCGACGACCGCCCCTACACCGACGGTGTGATCACCGGCTGGGGCACTATCGACGGCCGCAAGGTGTTCGTGTTCGCCCAGGACTTCACGGTGATGGGCGGCGCGCTGGGCGAGGTGTTCGCCGAGAAGCTCCACAAGGTGATGGACCTGGCCGTGTCGGTGGGCGCTCCCATGATCGGACTCAACGACGGCGCCGGGGCCCGCATCCAGGAGGGCGTGGTGTCCCTCGACGGCTACGGCGGGATCTTCTACCGCAACGTGCAGGCGTCCGGCGTCATCCCGCAGATCAGCGTGATCCTCGGTCCGTGCGCGGGCGGCGCCGTCTACAGCCCGGCCATGACCGACTTCATCTTCATGGTCCGCGAGAAGTCCCACATGTTCATCACCGGTCCCGACGTGGTGAGGACCGTCACCGGTGAGGCCGTGACCCTCGAGGATCTCGGCGGGGCCACCAGCCACAGCACCAAGTCGGGGGTGGCCACCTTCGTCGCAGCCGACGAGCACGACGTGCTCGACGAGGTCAAGACGCTGCTGTCGTTCCTGCCCTCCAACAACCTCGAGCAGCCGCCCACGTACAAGTCGGCCGACGATGGTGACCGGGAGTGCACCGCGCTGGACACACTGCTGCCCGACAGCCCCAACGTCCCCTACGACATGAAGGACGTCATCACCGAAGTGGTCGACGACGGGGACTTCCTCGAGTACCACGCCTCCTGGGCCCGCAGCATCGTGTGCGGCTTCGCCCGGGTCGACGGCCGCTCCGTCGGCGTGGTCGGCAACCAGCCCATGGTGCTGGCCGGGGTGCTCGACATCGAATCGGCGGAGAAGGCGGCCCGCTTCGTGCGCACCTGCGACGCCTTCAACATCCCGCTGGTGACCTTCGTCGACGTTCCCGGCTTCCTGCCCGGGGTGGACCAGGAGCACGGCGGCATCATCCGCCACGGCGCCAAGCTGCTGTACGCCTACTGCGAAGCCGCGGTGCCCCGCATCTCGATCATCACTCGCAAGGCCTACGGGGGCGCCTACGTGGTGATGGACTCCAAGGGCGTGGGCTCGGACCTCGCGTTCGCCTGGCCCTCCGCGGAGATCGCGGTCATGGGGCCTCAGGGCGCGGTCGAGATCATCTACCGCCGCGAGCTCGCCGATGCCGCCAACCCCACCGCACGCCGCGACGAGCTCGTGGACGACTACACGCAGCGTCTGGCCAATCCCTACATCGCGGCCGAGCGGGGCTTCGTGGACGAGGTGATCGAGCCGTCGCAGACTCGCCGCAAGATCGTGGCCGGCCTGAAGATGTTGGAGTCGAAGCGCGACGAGATGCCCGAGCGCAAGCACGGAAACGTCCCGCTGTGACCGTCCCGGAGGCCCCGGCCACTGCGCCCGGTGGAGTCGAGATCGTGTCCATCACCCCGGAGCCGACCCCATCCGAGCGGGCCGCGATCATCGCGGCCATCGAGGCTCTGCCATCCGGGTTCTGGCCGCGCCCGGCCGGGGCGGCCATGCCGTCACCTTCACCCCGCTGGCGTTACGCGGGCCGGCCCTGGCAGCGCAGGAGCCGTTACGGCGGCTGGGTCTGAGATCGGCTGAACAGCGCCGGGAGGGGGGAGGCGAGCAACTCCTCCAGACGCAGCAGGTAGTCGCGGCGGGGGATCGCGCTCACGCCCAGAGAGCACAAGTGCGGCGTCGCCCACTGGACGTCGATCAGTCTCGACTGCCCGTCACGGAGTCCACCGGCGAGGGCCACCAGGGCCGCCTTCGAGGCGTCCCTGGACCGGAAGAACATCGACTCTCCGGCGAACAGCCCGCCGAGGGCCACTCCGTACAGGCCGCCGGCCAGCTCCCCGCCGCTCCACGCCTCGACGCTGTGAGCGAAACCCTCGCGGTGCAGTCGCACGTAGGCGGTCCGCATCTGCTCATCGATCCAGCCGTGGGGCCTGGCCGGATCCGCGCAACCCTCCACGACCGCCGCGAAGGCAGTGTCGACCCTGATCTCGTAGCGACGGCAGGCCTGTCGTAGCGAGCGGCGGACGATCAGCCGCTCGGGCTCCAGGACGCCCCGCTCGGGCGGAGACCACCAGCCGATGCGGCCGCCGGGCCTCAGCGGCATCGGGAACAGCCCGCGGCTGTAGGCCGCGATCAGCGTCGGCGGTTCCAGATCGGCGCCCACGGCCACCAGTCCGGCCTCGTCGCTGGCCGAGGGGTGAGGGAACATCCATCGACAGGCAACCGGCCCGCTGGTCTGGTCGCCGCGCACGTCGCGCTGGCCGACTCGAAGTCCATCCGGGGGCGGGCGCCCCGCATCGACGGGCACCCCCGAAAGAGTAGGTTGGAGAGATGGTGATCGCCGCCCAAGGTGCGCAGGACGGCGGTCCGGCGCCGCCGGCGCTGCTCGGTGCTCTCGGCGGGCGCTGGCAGGCGCTGGCGGCATCCGCGGCGGGCCGCGTGCTCGAACTCCCACCTGACGGCGTCGAGGAAGCCGTGCATTCAGAACGCTCGTGCGGTGCCCGCTACGACACGATCCTGTCGTTCATGCGCACCCCGCAGGTGGCCGACATCGACGGCTTCGTCGCGGCACTGGAACTGATCCTGGCCGACGGCGGCTGGATCATCATGATGGAGCCGTCCGGGTCCGGTAACGGCGAGCGGCGCAGCCGGCTGCCGGTCCGGCTCCGGCGCCGCCGGCCGAGCCGGGACGAGCCCGGACGGGACGTGGTGTCGGCCCTGCGCGCCGGCGGCTTCACCGTCACCGACCTCCACCGTCGCGAGCTGGCCTCGGCCCCGGTGCAGTGGCGGCGCTACGTGGAGATCCGCGCCCGGCGCGAGACACCCGTCCAGAGATGACGCGGCTGGTTCTGGCCGGCGGCCGGGAGCTGGATGCGGGCACGGCAGCGGGTCGAGCACTGGATGGCTGCGGCTCGGTCGCGGTGGTGACGCTGGCCGCCGCGTACCGGCGCCCCGACGCACTCGGATCACAGATCGACGCCTGGGCCGGCGAACTCTCGCTGGAGTGCACCGTGGTGAAGGCCGTGCGCCGATCCGATTCGCTGGACCCGGCGGTGGCCGAGCCGCTCGCCGGCTGCGGCGGCGTGGTGGTGCTGGACGGATCGCCGGCTCACTTCGTGGGCGCGGCCAAGGCCACCCCGCTGCTGGAAGCCATCGCGGGGGCCCACCGCCGCGGCGCCGACGTGGTCTGGTCCGGAGCGACCGCGGCCGCGGTCTGCGCTTCGATGGTGGACGACCGCGGCGGCGCGCTCACCGTCGGCCTCGGGTTGTACGGCGGGATTGTGGTGGCCACCGGCTGGGAGCGGTGGCCCCGGGACCGGCGCCGCCGCCTTCGCGGCATGGTCCCCGAATCGGCCCTCTTCATGGCACTGGAGTCGGGAGCGGCCGTGCAGTCGACCGCCTCGCCCCAGGAGTTGGCGTCCTCGTCGCGTCCCGAGGACTGGACCGTGCTCGGTGGCACGGTGGAGGCCCGTCGAGGCGGGAGCCCGGTGACTCTGGCGGCTTCACCTGCATCAGGGGCCTGAGCGGCCCTTTTCCGGCCTGCGCGGCCCTTTTCCGGCCTGCGCGGCCCTTTTCCGGCCTGCGCGGCCCCTCAGCCGCCTGCGGGCGTCTCCTCGATGGTCACCGAGTGAACGGTCACGTCCCGCGAGGGTGCACCGCCGAGCGATCCGCCCGGCTCATGAAGGGCGATGATCGACTGGGCCACCGCCAGGCCCGTTTCGTCGGTCTGCCCGAAGACCACGTACACGCCCTGGGAGTCCAGCCGGGCTGCATTCGGGCCGGTGGTGAGGAAGAACTGCGCACCGGCCGCGTCGCGCCCGGCCGATCGGGCCATCACGAGCTGACCCGGCTGGTAGCGGTAGGGCCCGGTGAGCTGGCCGGTGTCGGGATCCTCGTCGAACGCAGGCTCGTCCGGGATCGTGTATCCCGGCCCGGGGTCCGAGGCGCTGTCGGTGTGGGGTGAACCGCCCTGGATGATGTCGATGCCCGGGTCGGTGCGGAACAGCCGCGTGCCGTCGTAGTAGCCCCAGCGGGCCAGCGTCACGAAGTTGTTCACCGTCAGCGGCGTGTCCGAGGGGGTCAGCTCGAAGCGCATCTCGCCCTCGCTGGTGTCGAACACGGCAACGTAGCCGGCCTCGGGATCGATGCACAGCGGGTGGCGCCCGTCGAAGTCGATGGTCCGCGGGCTCGATCCGTCGACCTCCGGGCATCCGGTGGCAGATGCTGCGTCCGGCTCGGCAACCTCGGGGTCAGGCACGGTGGCGGTGCCGGCGGAGGTGTCGTCGGACACCGGCTCAACCGTGGCCGCTTCCTCGGAGCCGTCACGCTGCAGGTAGCCGATCACGGCGAGGGCGGCCCCCACTACCAACACCGCGATTCCGATGCGCTTGATGCGCCGGTTGGTGACGTACTTCTTGGCGGCGGCCTCGTCCGCGGCGATGCGCTGCACACGGTTCTGACGCTGGCGCTCCCGCTTCGGTGTGCTCATGGGCTAGATGATGGACACAAGCCCCACCAGCAGTGAGGCCACCATCATTACCACCACCACCACTGCGACCAGTCCGACGAGTCGCCGCTGGCGGTTCCGGCGAGCGCCGCGCCGAGTCCCGCCGGACGACGGCCGCGCCTCGGCGCGCAGCCGGCGCTTGCGAACCTCGCTCTGGGAGGGCACGGCCCAACCCTACATCGGGGCCCTGCCTGCGACGCCCGGCCCACCGGTGGCGACGCAGCCCGCTGGTTCGGAGAGAGTCCCTGGTCCCGCATTCGGGGTCCGATCGCGTACCTTGGAGTCATGGCGACTCGCTGTTGTGGCGCGCCCGCTCGGACGCGTCGACGCCTCGGCGCGCTGGGATGGGTCTTCGCAGCTGTTGCGGTCTCGTCAGCCTGCGCAGGCACCGGCGATGGACCGCTGGTGAGTGAGGAGGCCGCCGGCGAGGCCGAGGCGGCCGCTACGTCCACGGTGCCGGCCGGGAACTCCGCATCCGAGCCACCGACCACAACCGAGCCACCGACCACAACCGAGGGGCCACCCGAGTCCGAGGGGACGGTCGAGATAGGCGATACCGAGTACTGGTTCACGGTCACTTGCCAAGAGCTGGGAGCCGGCGAAGTGATCGTCGTCGGATCGGGGGAGGACCCCGACTCGGGAGACAGTGTCGAGCTCTACCTGCAGGCGTTCCTCGGCGACCCCTACGTCGGTCTGCGCCTCGCCGACGGGACGCTCTTCGAGCCGTCGCTGGAGAGCACGCTGGATCTATATGTCCAGGAGGACACCATCCGAGCCTCCGCCATCCGCTTCGTGCGGGACTTGGACCTTGAGACGGGCACGGCCACCGAGGTCGGATTCGGTGAACTGGAGATCCACTGCTACGAGTATTCGAGAGAGGCGGTTGAGTGAACTCGCAGCCGGAGAGCCGCGCCTAGGGACTACCCGCTCTCGCAGCCGGTGTCGCTCATCACCAGCGGGAGGCGTCCCGACTTGAACGCCCGCACCTGTCCCTCGGAAACGTTGAACACCACCCGGAAGTCCCGGTCCCCCGGGTCGCTGGGGACGAAGACCAGGTCGACGGTCCCGTCGACTCGCACCTGCCTCTCGATCGAGTCGCCGAAGAGGTCTGTGACCATGGTCTCGGGCGATCCCACGCCCACCCCGGACCGGGTGGTGATCGGTCCGCTGTTGATGTCGACCCGCTCGATGGTGCCCTGGCTGACGAGGAAGACGATGCCCTCGGGGGCGTCATGGGGAACCACGTGGTAACAGGCGCCCGTCGGCCCGGCCGGCACGAGGACGGTCCCGGCCGCCTGCTGGGCCTCGGTCACGGTCATGCCGAAGGCCACCGTGTCGAGGCCCACGGTCGACACGGTCGACCGGTTGCTCAGCGTCGGCGGGCCGTACTGATCCGGATTGTCGGGCGGGACCGTCGTGATCGTTGTGGTAGTCGCCGCGACCGTGGTGGTGGGTCCAGCAGTCGTGGTGGTTGTGGCTGTGGTCGTGGTGGTCTCGTCGGTGGGCGCAGCACTCGGCTCCGGATCGCCCTCGCCCTCGCCCTCGCCCTCACCCTCGTCGGTCGCAGCCGGCTCGCTGGATTCCGCGGGCGCGGCCGGTTCCGAGGTGCTGGCGGTGGAGTCGTCCGTCGTAGCGTCGTCATCGGAGGTTCGGCCGAGCCACCAGATGACTCCGCCGCCGACCAGGATGACGAGGGCCACCGCGATCAGAATCGCGGACCATCTGGGAGTGCGACGCTCGGCGGCTCCGGGCCAGAACGGGCCCTGGTCCCGGGGCAGGTCCTGAGGTTCCGGATTCCACTCCACGGTTATCGAGGCTACCAACAACCCCCGTCCGATAGTGGATGCATGACCGAGTCACCCACCCGCCCCGAGCGCCTCAAATGCCATGGCCACGGCCCGTGTCCGGGGCCGCTCGGTGGGCCGCCCGGGGCTCGAACCCGGCACCTTGAGATTAAAAGTCTCCTGCTCTACCCGATGAGCTAGCGGCCCGCTTCCATTGTGGCAGCGACCCGGCCGGCGCGCGCCGGCACCCTCAGGCCGGATCGGGGATGTAGCGGTGGGCCTTGAGGTCGCTGAGGTCGGCCCACTCCAGGGTCCGGGCGTGGGTCGCCTCCAAGACGACCTCGGGGGCTGCTCCGGCCTCCAGCGCCTCGGTCCAGCGCGGCGCGCACAGGCACCAATGATCGCCGGGGGCCAGCCCGTCGAAGCCGATCGCGGGCTGCGGCGTCGAGAGGTCGTTGCCGGCTGCTTTCGAGAACTCCAGGAACTCGGCGGTCATCACCGCGCAGACGGTGTGGACCCCGTAGTCGCCCGAGTCGGTGTTGCAGCAGCCGTCTCTGAACCAGCCCGTGAGCGGATCGTAGGAACAGGGTTGAAGCTCGTCGCCGAGCACATTGCGCGCCATGGGGCCAAGTCTCGCAGATCGCGCCCGCAGATCGCGCCCTGCAGCGCGGGCGTTACTCTTGGCGGGTGACCGACGCCGGTGAGCCGTCTCCCTCCGAGGACGCCGCTACGCAACAAACAGGGTCGCTCGAAGCCATCGAGCAGGATCTGAACAACGTCGACGAGGCGTTGGCCGCCCTCGACGCCGGCGACCTGGATGCCGCCGAGACGCTGGCCGCCGGACTCGACGCACCGGGCACACCGACGCCTTCCGACGATCAGCAGAGCGGCAGTCAGCAGGACCCGGCCGGCCCGGCCTGCTAGCCCCCTGGGTGGGTCGTCAGCTGGCGAGGGCCTGTTCGGAGGGCTGTGGCCTCGAGCCCATGTCGGTGAGGGCCAGCAGGTAGCCCTCAGCCCTCTCCGCGTTGGGGTTGCGGTTCACGAGGGCCTGGAACTCGGGCGAGTGGTCGGCCACCACCAGGTGAGCCAGCTCGTGGATGATCACATGGTCGAGCACCCAGGGCGGCGCATCGGCCAGCCGGCTCGAGATGCGGATGTCTCCGCTGGTGGTCGAACAGGACCCCCAGCGCAGCCGCTGGCGGGAGGACCACCGGATCGAGCGGGGCTCCGGGAGGCCGAATCGCGCGGCAAGCTCCCGGGCCCTGGGCTCCAGCGGCACGTGGCCGCAGCGCCACTTCTCCTCGAATCGGCCCAGGACCTTGCTGACCATGGCTCGCTCCTCGTCCTTCGTGAAGAAGTCCGGGATGCGCACGATCAGAACGCCGTCGGTCATCCGCGCCGACACCGATTCCTTCCGTCTTGCGCTGCGGATAATTCGAACGGGGGGAAGGTTGGGGTGATCCCCACCGTCGAAGCCGGCAGCCGGTGTGCCGCCCGTGTTCATCGTCGCTCCTTCGTCGCCGCGGGCCTGAGGCACTCACCGTCATCGCCGAGCGCGATTCGCTCCCGCAAGCGCACCTCGCCCGAATCAACGAGCAGGCGGCGGCCTCCGAGGTTTCCGATGCGGCTGAAGTCGCAACCGAAATGCTGTTCAAGTGTATAGATGACACCAGCATGTGACACAACCAACACATCGCCCGACACCACCCGGGCCGCGGTCCGCTGGATTGCCGCCGACACCCTTTCGAGCAGCGACTCGTTGCTCTCCCAGCCCGGCGGGTAGTTCCCGGCGGCCAGGGCGCCGGGATACTGGCTCTCGATCTCGGCGGTGGTCAGCCCCTGCCACTGGCCGACGCTGCGCTCGCGCCAGCCCGCATCGATGATCACCGGCCCGGTGCCCAGAGTCTCGGCGATGATCTCGGCTGTCGCGCTGGCCCGGCGCAGGTCACTGGACACGACGCAGCCGATGTCGTCGATGTTCTGGGCCGCGAGGCGGGCCCGGGCCGCGCCCGGTTCCGAGAGCGGGGGGTCGGCCTGACCCTGCCAGCGGCCTTCGAGATTCCACACGGACTCGGCGTGGCGAACGACAAGGAGATTTACCATGATCGCAGGTGACCGTAACCCGGCAGCGGCCTCCGGCCGCGGATGCCCATTCGCTCGGCCTCCAGGCCACCGCTACCATGTCGCCGTGGCTCATCTACGGCTGTTCGCATCGGCGCGCGTAGCTGCCGGCAAGGGCCGCGACACCGTTCCCGGCGCCACCGTGCGTGAGGTGCTGGAGGAGGCATGTGGTCGCTACGGGCATGACTTCGCCGGACTGCTCGAAACATGTCAGGTTTGGTGCAACGGTGAGCCGACCGCGCCCAACATGCCGGTGGGCGATGACGACGAGATCGCGGTGCTGCCCCCCGTGTCAGGCGGCTGAACAGCCGTAGCTCGCATTATCCTCGACCGTCCGTGAGCCGCGTCGCTGTCCTGTCGCTCCATACCTCGCCGCTGGTGCTGCCGGGCCGGGGTGACGCCGGTGGGATGAACGTGTATGTGCGCGAGCTGGTGTCGTCGATGGCTCAGGCCGGAATCGACGCCACCGTGTACGTGAGGCGCCACAGTGACGCGCCCACCGTGGTGGACGTGGAGCCGGGATTCCGGGTCGTCCATATCGACGCGGGCCCGCCCGAGCTGCCCAAGGAGTCGCTGGCCGGGTCGGTCGACGAGTTCGCGGCGGGAGTCGCGGCCCGCTTGCGGCAGAGCCCGGTCGACGTGCTTCACGCCAACTACTGGCTGTCCGGCGTGGCCGGGCACCGGCTCAAACACGAACTCGACCTGCCGCTGGTGTCCACGTTCCACACCCTGGCCCGGGTTAAGGCCACCACGGGGGACTCCGAGCCTCGGCGCCGGGTCGAGGCGGAGGCCGAGGTGATCGCATGCTCCGATGTGATCACCGCCAACTCCGTGGCCGAGGTCCAGCAGCTGGCCAAGCTCTACGGCGCTGACCCCCAGCGCATCGACGTGGTGGCACCTGGCGTGCACTCGGCCTTCTTCTCACCCGGGTCCCGCCGCGGCGCCAGAGCCGCTCTGGGGCTGGGAGACGAGCCGGTGCTCCTGTTCGTGGGTCGTATCCAGCCCTTGAAGGGTCTCAGCGTGGCCGTGGAGACTCTCGCCGGGCTGGGTGACGGCTACGTCCACGCCCGCCTGCTGGTGGTGGGCGGCGCGTCCGGCCCCGACGGCGAGCGCGAGCTGCGACGCTTCCGCGATGCGGTGCACCGCCACGGCCTCCAGGGACGCGTCAGCATGGTCGCCCCGCAACCTCACCACCTGCTGTCCACCTACTACCGGGCTGCCGATGTCTGCCTGGTGCCCAGCCGGTCGGAGTCATTCGGCCTCGTCGCGTTGGAGGCCTCGGCCTGCGGCGTCCCGGTGGTGGCAGCCGATGTGGGCGGCCTGCGCACGCTGGTCGACGACGGCCGCAACGGCTTCCGGATCACCGAACGTGACCCGGCCCTGTACACCGCGGCGGTGCGGTCGATCCTCGACGATCCGATGCAGGCATCGTCCATGGCCCGCCACGGCGCCGAGATGGCCGGCCGGTACTCCTGGACCGCCACCGCAGGACGCCTGCGCAGGATCTTCGAAGACCTGTCGGCGCGGGTCCCGCTGGACTGCACAGCCTGAGCGCGATGAGCGCGCAAGACCCCTCTGCGCCGGACGGCGGCGATCCCCTCACCGGAGCCGCACCGGTCTCCGACGCCGAGCTCGACGCCACCGAACGTCTCATCGACTCATGGCTCGAGGCCGCCGGCTCGAAGGCGGCGATCGCGGCGGTGGAGCGTGGCCCGGAGGGCTCTCGACGCTGGTACGTGCGGGTCAACGGCGATGAGAAGGACGTGTGGACGATCTGGTTCACCCTCGGCCAGCGCACCCTTCACTACGAGACGTACCTGGTTCCCGCCCCCGAGGAGAACCACGCCCAGTTCTACGAGCACCTGCTGCGCCGGAACCGGCGGCTGACCGGGCTGAAACTCGAGATCGGCCCCGAGGACGCCGTGTTCCTGTCGGGCTCGACGCCTGTGATGCAGGTGACTGCGGGCGCGCTGGACGGGATCCTGGGGTCGATGTACGCCGCCACCGAATTGATCTTCCGTCCCGCGATGCGGATCGGCTACGCCTCCAAGTTCCGGGGCTGAGAGGTCAGCGCAGCGGGTTTGTCACCCCACGATTTGATATGAAGTTGAGTATCAGCTATTTCGAGTGTTATCCGGCAGAGATGGGGCGACCATTTCGGGGAAGTTGCGGAGTCGTCCCCTCTCTGCCGGTGTCCGCGCCGGGCGGGATCCGGGGCGACGCCGGTGTTCGGATCGGTGGCGCAGCGGTGATAGACCTACCCGGGTCCGGGGAGGGTCCGCCCTGCCGGGACTACACTGCCAGCCGTCCATAGTCGTCGCCGAGGAGTACCGGTGGTCGCCTTCGCCCTGTCCATCCTGGTAACGGTCGCGCTGATGGGCGCCATCCTGGCCTACATGAAGCGCCGGCCGGTGGGCACTCCCGTCACCTGGGGCGAGGCCATGTTCGGGTCGATGGTCGTGTTCTTCGTGATGTTCTGGGTGTACGGGGTAGTGCCCCACCAGTGGCTGACGTGGGCCGACAACGAGCTCAACTGGCGCACTGACAAGCTCTTCGTCGGACCCGGCGGGATCCTGCGGGCGCAGGCGCAGGGCGGCAGCTTCCCGTTCACCATCACCTACGTGGTGATCCGCGACATCATCGCCAGCGGGATATACGTCGTGGCCGTCGCCGGTCAGGTGTGGATGTGGCACGTGTGGCAGAACCGGGGCAGGAAGGCTGAGGCCGCCGAGGCTGTCGAGCTGTCCAGCTTCGGGCGTCCCCTGGTGCGGGAGGGCTCAGAGGCGTGACCACCACCGACGCCAATCCCCCAATGCCGGAGTTCCGGGACGACTACGTCCTCCAGGAGGTCGACGCGGCCTGGCTCTCGGCGGCCGTCAAGCCCAAGCAGTTCATCCACATCGACCAGTCCGAGTGCATCATGTGCGAGGGCTGCGTGGACATCTGCCCGTGGAAATGCATCTTCATGGTCGCGACCGACGCCGTGGACGAGGCCGTCGGCACCGAATTGCCCGGCATCGATCCTGCCGACAAGGTCATCTTCACGATCGACGACGACGTGTGCACCCGTTGCGCGCTGTGTGTGGATCGCTGCCCCACCGGTGTAATCATTCTCGGCAAGATCGGCGACGCTCCCCCCGGGGGAGATCCACATCAACGAACCAACTCCCATGGCTACGGCTACGGGATGCGCCTCGCTTAGGGCGGCGCGACCACAAGACTCGATCCCACAGGAGTTTCCCCAGCCCGATGGCCATCGACACAGAAGAGCGCAAGAAGCCGCTTCCGGAGCGCATCACCGACCAGATGAGCACCCTGGCCGACCAGGTCCAGGGCTCGCAGGCCTGGACCTCGATCTTCCGGCCCGGGTCGATCTTCCGCAAGGGCTACACCGACAGCCCCCGCAACCGGTCCTACGTGATCATGAACAGCGTGCTCTACCACCTGCACCCGGTGAAGGTGAAGCGCCACGCCGTGAAGGTGAGCTACACCCTGTGCCTCGGCGGGCTGAGCTTCTTCCTGTTCATCCTCGAGACGGTCACCGGCATCTTCCTGATGTTCTTCTACCGCCCCACCGCGGCCCAGGCCTGGGACGACATCTACACCCTGCAGACCTCGGTGACCTTCGGCCTGCTGGTCCGCAACATCCACCGGTGGGGCGCCCACCTGATGGTGATCACCGTGTTCCTGCACATGGCGAGGGTCTTCTATCACGGGGCCTACAAGCCGCCCCGGGAGTTCAACTGGGTGATCGGCGTGATCCTTCTCAAGCTGACGCTGCTGCTCTCGTTCACGGGCTACCTGCTGCCGTGGGACCAGCTGGCCCTGTGGGCGGTGACCGTCGGCACCAACATGATGGGGTACACGCCGGTATTCGGTGAACAGGTGCGCTTCGTGCTGCTCGGTGGCGTGGAGATCGGCACCGACACGCTGCTGCGCTGGTATGTGCTCCACGTCCTGATGCTGCCGTTCGTGCTCGTTATCTTCCTGGCGATCCATTTCTGGCGGGTCCGCAAGGACGGCGGCATCTCGGGCCCGCTGTAGGCAGAGGCAGAGGTAGAAGCGATGGTGGAGATTCCCGAACATCTGCGCAAGCGGGCCGAGGAGGCCCGGGCGAAGGCGGAGGCCGCCAAGGCGGCGCAGGCCGGCCCCACCGCCGCCAACGACGCGCCATCCGAAGCCCAGCAGCAGGCCGCCAGCAAGATCCCGCCCCACCTGTTGGAGCGGTCGAAGGCGGCCCGGGCCCAGGCGGACGGCCCAGGCGGGGCCGAGGCGGCAGCACCGGCAGGCGGCGGGGGAGTGGCTGTGGCCGCCCCGCCCGCGGCTCCGGACTCGACGCCGGCCACCGGCCCCGGCGGGCACACCCAGCGTTTGCTGACCGTGGTCAAGTCGGGCTCGATCCAGGACGTGAAGTCCAAGCCGCAGGACAAGGTGCACGTCTGGCCCCACCTGCTGGTGGTGGAGTTCGTGGCGTCGTTGTTCATCACCGCGTTCACCCTGATCTTCTCGATCTTCGTGAACGCCCCGCTGCTGGAGCTGGCCAACTACAACCAGACCCCCAACCCGTCCAAGGCGCCCTGGTACTTCCTCGGGCTGCAGGAGCTGCTCACGATGTTCCACCCGATGGTGGCGGGCGTCACCATTCCCGGCATCGGGCTGCTGGCGCTGATGCTCGCGCCCTATATCGACAGGAACCCCTCCAAGAAGCCGGAGGACCGCAAGTTCGCCATCAGCCTGATGACCGTCCATCTCATGTTCTGGGCCGTACTGGTGATCATCGGCTCGTTCTTCAGGGGACCGGGCTTCAACTTCGTGTTCCCCTGGCAAGCGGGCCTGTTCTTCGAGCTGTGATGATGGCTCCCGCCCCACCTCTTCGCGGACGCTCTTAGGAGGCACCCGATGATCTATGTCGCTCTGGCGGTCCTGGCGGTTCTGGCTGTCGTCGCGGTCCTGGCCGCGGTTCGCCGGCGCCAGTCGGACGCGGCCATCGGCATGCTCTCGCGGGAGACTCGGAGCCGGGACCGGTCCTCGGCGGTTCTGCGGGCCGAGGCGCCACCCACCGGCCGTGAGGTCGAGAGGGCTGCCGCGGCGGCTCGTGCCGGCTCGCTGGCCACCGTGGATTCCGGCGGACCGCCGGCGCCCTACGTGCCGCCCGACCCTGAGACGATCGGCGTGAGTCGCCGGCAGTTCTTCAACCGCACGATCGTGATGCTCATGAGCTTGAGCCTCTCGGGGTTCGGCGTGGCCTGCATCGCGTTCCTGTGGCCCCAGGGCGCCAGCGGGTTCGGGTCGAAGATCAAGGTGGGGCTGGTGAGCGACCTGCTCAGCGAGATCCGGGACAACTCGGGCTTCCTGTACAAGCCCGAGGGCCGGATGTGGCTCACCGAGTACCCCAACGGCGCGGTGGAGAAGGCCCTGGCGACCTATACACCGGCCGAGCTGGCCGGCATGACCGCCGGCCAGGAGCTGGGGCTGGACGGCGGCATCGTCGCGCTGTACCAGAAGTGCCCCCATCTCGGCTGCCGGGTACCCGAATGCGTGACCTCGCAGTGGTTCGAGTGCCCGTGCCACGGCTCGAAGTACAACCAGGTGGGCGAGAAGCGGGGCGGGCCTGCTCCCCGCGGCATGGACCGCTTCGCCATGGAGATCACCGCGGACGGATCGCTGGTAGTGGACACCGGCACGATCATCCAGGGTCCGCCCATCGGCACCAACACCACCGGACAGGAAGCCGAAGGGCCGAACTGCCTCGGCCAGGCGACCGGGGACCACTAGTGGCCCGACCCGAGTCCCAGGGATAGAACCGCCGCGAATGCTCCTAGCCGCCTCGACCCAGAGAACCATCGGGTTCGTCATCCTGGCCCTCGTCTTCGTCGGGTATGTGGTCTACCTGATCCTCAACTCGCGCTCGGCCCGCGACGAGGTCGGCAGCGAGATCGAGCTGGCCCCCAACCGCAAGCCCTACCTCGAGGACGAGGAACTGGAGGGCACCAAGCTCGACAAGTCGCTCCTGGCCGGCTTGGCCATGCTGGCCGTGATCGGGGTCGGGCTGCCGCTGTACTGGCTGGGCGAGCCGGGTCGCCACGACGGCCTAATCAAGAACACCGACCGCATCTTCGCCGACCGCGGCGGCGAGCTCTACGTCGAGGGCTCCGACTGCCAGCAGTGTCATGGCGCCGAGGGAACCGGCGGTTCGGCACCGTTCTCGATACTCGACGCGGAGGGCAACTTCGTGGCCACCGTGGCCTGGAGCGCGCCGGCGCTCAACACGGTGCTCTCACGCTTCAGCGAGGACGAGGTCCGGCATGTTCTCAACTACGGCCGGAACAAGGTGATGCCCGCGTGGGGCGCCCCCGGCGGCGGCCCCCTCACCGAGCAGCAGATCGAGTACCTGATCCACTACTTGAGGAGGATCCAGATCCCCGAGTCGGAGCTGCGTGAGATCGTCGACACCGGCGTGCGCGAGGGCATAGCCGAGCATCTGGAAGTATCGGCCGGCGACGGGGCCGTGGACGACTGGCTCGCCGCGGTGGACGCGGCGGTCGAGGAAGCCCGGTCCATGGCGCTGGCGGCCGACGACTCGCTGGCCGGCAACGACGAGGCCATCAGGCGGGCCGGTCTGGAACTGCTCGCCTCCGGCCAGGCGCCCGGCAGCGATCTGTACCAGGCGTACGGGGAGATCCTGTTCAACAACCCGGCCGCCGGCGGCACCTACAGCTGCGCCCGCTGCCACACCTACGGCTGGTCGTTCGACGCCACCACCGACGGCGACGACAGCATCGACGGCCACGCCGGCCCCATACTCGAGTCCTACAAGACCGGTGGCGGCTTCTTCGGGCCGAACCTGACCGGGGGCAGCACCCTGGACCAGTTCGAGACCGCCTCCCTGCATTCCGACTTCATTTCCGTTGGCCAGAGCATCGGGCAGACTTACGGCCGCGGCGGCTCGGGAGGCAACGGGCAGATGCCGGGCTTCGGTCCCCGCACCGACGACGACTTGGAGATCACCTACCCGGCCACGCTCACCCAGGACCAGATCGACGCCATAGTCGCGTTCGAAAGGAACCTCTGAGATGGAAGCGCTCCATGTGTTCGCGGTGTTGGAAGGGAGCTAGGTAGATGGAAGCGCTCCATGTGATCGGCGGGCTCGCGTGGGACCCCGAGATCCGCGGCTTCATGGCGGTGTTCGCGGGCGTGCTGGTGCTGATGGGCTCGGTCTGGCTGCTGCTCGCCCTCAATACCGGCACCCGGCTGGGCACTCTGATCGCCACCGCGGGGTTCTTCGGCTGGATGGTGATCATGGCCGTCGTGTGGTGGATCTACGGCATCGGCTGGGCCGGCGTTACTCCCACCTGGCAGTTGCAGGAGATCAACGTGGGCGACCTCGACGCGGCCGCGTTGGAAGAGGCCAGAGTGCTGCCCGACCTTGCCGAGCTTCCCACCGCGTTCGAGATCGTCGTCGACTCCGACGACCCCGTCGCGCAGGCCGAGTTCGGCGTGGTCACCCGCGACACGCTCACGCCGGACCAGACCGAGGGGCTCAGTGCCTCCGAGATCGATGAGCTGGTCGCCGACGAGCTGGCCCGCAACCAAGCCACGACCCTGTCGGAGCTGGCCGCAGTGTCACCGGGCTTGATCGCGGATGCAGAGTCGACGGGCCGGATCGCACTCGGCGGTTGGAAGCTGCTGTCCACTGCCGAGGCGGGCGAGGCGCAGGCATCGGCAGTGGCGATGCTGCTGGAGAGCCCGGATCTCACGTTCGTCTCCCAGGACGACTTCAAGCTGCTCGACGCCTACACCGTCGGTGGCAAGCGGGGCCTGCCCGACGACCCGAATCGCTGGGACCGGATCTGGACCCAGATCCGCACCGCCCTCACCATCACCCATCCCACCCGCTACGGGGTGGTGCAGGTCCAGCAGGTGATCGATCAGCCTCTCGTTCCCGGCCAGCCTCCGCCCAGACCCGTCGTCGATGAGTCCAAGCCGGTGATCTCCGTGATCATGGTCCGCGATCTGGGCAATCTTCGCCTCAAGCCGGCGCTGGTAGCGCTGGGATCCCTGTGCATCTTCGTGGCTCTGTGCCTGTTCCTGCACGAGCGCGACAAGTTGGCCTGGCGCCAGCGAGAGGCCGGCACGCCAGCCGGCACCTGAGCCATGCTCGGCCAATACCAGAGCGTGTCGCGGTGCGGCGGGGTCATTCCCGCTCTTGTTCGCTGCGCTCACGGGCCGCTCGGGCCACGGCCCCGCCCGTGTGGACCGGGTTCGCTCGTCGATCCGCGGGGCCTCTGAGCCATGCTCGGCCAGTACCAGAGCGTGTCGCGGTGCGGCGGGGTCATTCCCGCTCTTGTTCGCTGCGCTCACGGGCCGCTCGGGCCACGGCCCCGCCCGTGTGGACCGGGTTCGCTCGTCGATCCGCGGGGCCTCTGAGCCATGCTCGGCCAGTACCTCCCGCTGCTGGCGCTGTTCGGTCTGGCCGCGCTGTTCGCGGCCGGGAGCTTCGTGGCATCGGGGCTGCTGGCGCCCCGCCGGCCGACCGTTCCGAAGCTGGACCCCTACGAGTGCGGGATCGTTCCCGCCCGGGAGACCCCTGAGCGTTTCCCGGTTCGGTTCTTCCTGGTGGCGATGATCTTCATCGTCTTCGACGTGGAGATCGTGCTGTTCTATCCCTATGCCGTGGCCCGGGGCGGGCTCGGGCTGTTCGGGCTGGTGGCCCTGCTGGTGTTCACCTTCGCGGTGTTCGAGTCGTTCGTGTACCTGATCGGAGCGGGAGCCCTCGAATGGGGCCCGGCGTCGAGGCATCGGCGCTCCGGTGACGATGCCGGGGTCTCAGCCGTGCCCGGCGAGCCCATGGTGTCGGAGTCCCGGACAGCTCGCAGCACCGTGCGCCGGGTGGGTCTCGAGGGTCGCCTCCCCGAGCCGCAGGACGTGGCCTGATGGGGGTGGGGAACCAGCTCGCTGAGCTGCGGGAGCGCGGTCTGGAAGGCATCCAGCACAACTTCATGACGGCCAGGCTGGAGACGCTGGTCAACTGGTCCCGGGCTCGTAGTTGCTGGCCGGCGACGTTCGGCCTGGCCTGCTGCGCTATCGAGATGATGGCTACCGGGGCAGCCCACTACGACCTCGCCCGCTACGGCATGGAGGTGTTCCGGGCCTCGCCCCGCCAGGCGGACTTGATGATCGTGGCCGGCCGGGTGTCCCAGAAGATGGCCCCGGTTCTGCGCCAGATCTACGACCAGATGATGGAGCCCAAGTGGGTCATCTCCATGGGGGTGTGCGCGTCCAGCGGCGGCATGTTCAATAACTACGCGATCGTCCAGGGGGTCGACCAGGTCGTGCCCGTCGACGTGTACGCGCCGGGGTGCCCGCCCGGTCCCGAGACGCTGATGCACGCCATCTTCACGCTCCATCATCAGATCACCTCCGGGGAGCTGCTGGCCCGCCGGGCCGCAACCGGGGACGGTGGGGCCGGCCTGGTGGTTGAGCAACTCGACGGCCAGACAGCGACGTCCGTGATCCGCCGCGATGGCTGAGCGTTACGGCGCCGTCACCGGGGCCGAACAGCCGTCCCGGGGACAGGCTGTCGTCCATCCCTCCAGGAGCCAGTGGTGTGACGTGGCCGCGGCGGCCCGCGCCGACGGCTTCGACCAGCTCATCGACCTCACCGCGGTGGACTACCTGACGTACGGGGCGGACCGGGGCCTGCCCGCAGGCGTGTCGCCCGAGCGTTTCGAGGTGGTGGCCAGCCTGCTGTCGCATGAGCGGCGGGAGCGGCTGCGCCTGCGGCTGCAGGTGCCCGCCGACGATCCGACCGTGCCCACCCTCTTCGACCTCTGGCCGGGGTCGGAGAGCCTCGAGCGCGAGGTCTACGACATGTTCGGAATCGTCTTCGAGGGTCATCCCGACCTGTCTCGAATCCTCATGCCGGAGGACTGGTCGGGCCATCCGCTGCGCAAGGACTACGACGCCGGCCAGATACCGGTCCAGTTCAAAGCGGCCTCCAACGTCAGGTAGCAGAGGCCGAGCCGATGAGCATCACTGACACTGCCCCCTCCGACTCCGCCGCCGGCGCGTCGTTGGCCGGAGTCGACCGGGCCGCCGAACGGGTTCGCCGGCGCGAGCCGTCGGCGGTGCTGCGCATGTCGGAGGCCGAGGCGGCCGGCATCGGGGGCGACCCCGACGACGCCGCCGACGACGAGCTGGTGCTGCTGAACATGGGCCCGTCGCATCCCTCGACCCACGGTGTGCTGCGCTTGATGCTGGAGCTCTCCGGCGAGACGGTGCTGCGCTCCAAGCCGGTGATCGGCTACCTCCACACCGGCATGGAGAAGACGGGCGAGCAGCTCACCTACCTGCAGGGCGGCACCAACGTGACCCGCATGGACTACGCCTCGCCGCTGTTCAACGAGCTGGCGTTCTGCCTGGCCACCGAGCGGCTCCTGGGGATCGACGTGCCGGAACGGGCGACATGGATCCGGATGCTCATGTGCGAGCTCAACCGGGTCAGCTCCCATCTGCTGTTCATGGCCACCAACGGCATGGACCTCGGGGCCGTGTCGATGATGATCTACGGGTGGCGCGAGCGCGAGGAGGTGCTGCGTTTCTTCGAGAAGGTCACCGGCCTGCGGATGAACCACAACTACATCCGGCCCGGCGGGGTGGCCGCGGATTTGCCCGCGGACTGGCGCGCCGACGTGGCCCGGCTGATCGAGTTGATCGAGCCCCGTCTCGACGAGTACGACACCCTGCTCACCGGGCAGCCCATCTGGCGCGAGCGGCTCCAGGGGGTGGGCGTGATCGACGCGGCTGAGGCCGTCGCGCTAGGCGCCACCGGGCCGATACTGCGGGGCGCGGGAATGGCCTGGGACCTGCGGCGCGACGAGCCGTACCTGTTCTACGACCAGATGGACTTCGACGTCATCGTGGGCACTCACGGCGACTGCTACGACCGCTACGCCATACGGCTCAACGAGATCCGGGAGTCGCTGCGCATCGTCGCCCAGATCATCGAGGCGATGCCCCCGGGCGACTACCGGGTCCAGGACAAGAAGGTCACCCCGCCGCCGCGGTCCCGCATCGACGCCTCCATGGAGGCGCTCATACACCACTTCAAGATCTTCACCGAAGGGTTCAAGGTGCCGCCCGGGGAGGCTTACGCCTCGGTCGAGTCGCCCCGGGGCGAGCTGGGCGTCTACCTGGTGAGCGACGGCACTTCGGTGCCGTACCGGGTGCACGTGCGGGCCCCGAGCTTCGTCAACCTCCAGACCTTGCCGCACCTGATGCAGAACGGCCTCATCGCTGACGGTGTGGCCATCATCTCATCCGTCGACCCGATCATGGGCGAGGTCGACCGGTGAGCACCGGCGTTCGTTCCGGCGTCGGCCACCGGTGCTCGCTTGCTCGCACGGGCTTCGCCCTACTCACTCGCAAGTCGAGCGCCGGCGTCCGCCGCCTGCGCGTTCGTCCCGGCGTCGGCCACCGGTGCTCGCTTGCTCGCACGGGCTTCGCCCTACTCGCTCGCAAGTCGAGCGCCGGCGTCCGCCGCCTGTCCATGGCGGAGGCGGGCCGGTGACGCTCAGTCCTGTTCGTTCCGGCGTCGGCCACCGGTGCTCGCTTGCTCGCACGGGCTTCGCCCTACTCGCTCGCAAGTCGAGCGCCGGCGTCCGCCGCCTGTCCATGGCGGAGGCGGGCCGGTGACGCTCAGTCCTGTTCGTTCCGGCGTCGGCCACCGGTGCTCGCTTGCTCGCACGGGCTTCGCCCTACTCGCTCGCAAGTCGAGCGCCGGCGTCCGCCGCCTGTCCATGGCGGAGGCGGGCCGGTGACGCTCAGTGCGGCCAACGAGGCGACGGCGGCCGAGATCATCGGCTGGTTCCCCCGGCCGCGCTCCGCGCTCATCCCGCTGCTGCATCTCGCCCAGGCACAGGACGGGTACCTCACCGACGAGGCCATGCGCCGCATCGCCGAGCTGGTCGGAGCCACTCCGGCGGAGGTCAAGGGAACAGCCGGCTTCTATGAGATGTTCCGCTTCGAGCCGGTCGGCACCTACCTCGTGAACGTCTGCACCAACATCTCATGTCTGCTGTGGGGCGGCGAGGAGCTGCTGGAGCATGCCTGCGCGTCGCTGGATGTGGAGGTGGGCGGCACCACCGACGACGGCATGTTCACCGTCGAGGAGGCGGAGTGCATCGCGGCCTGCACCGAGGCCCCATGCCTGCAGGTCAACTACCGCTATCGCGGCCGGGTGACCCCGACCGACTTCGACGGCCTGATCGAGGATCTACGAGCCGGCCGGACCGACATCGCCGGCCACGGTGTGCTGGCTCAGGTGAGGCAGTCGATACCGGCCGAGCGCCTGGCCGGGGTGGTCCCGCCCGAGCAAGCCCGAGAGGCTCCCGTCTGGCTGGCCGCAAGCGAGACGAAGTGAGAGTCCTTCGCGTCGTGAGGTTGTCATCCCCGCTCTTGTTCGCTGCGCTCACGGGCCGCTCGGGCCACGGCCGAGCTCTCGCTCGGCCTCTGGCTCGCAACGATGTCGAGGCGGTCGGCTGATGGATACAGCCTCCGTGACCGGCGGCTATTCCGCGCCCTTGCCGGAAAGGTCGGCCGGCGACGGGTACCTCCAGCACGCGCCCGGCTATGTTCTCAATGACGGGCCGAAGCTCATCACGGGCCGGTTCGTTCACGAGGACTCCTTCACCCTGGCGCGCTACGAGGCCACCGGCGGTTACGAGGGGCTACGGGCCGCGCTGGAGATGACGCCGGCCGCGGTTCACGACGAGGTGCGGGCCGCGACGCTGCTGGGAAGGGGAGGAGCCGGGTTCCCGGCCGGTGTCAAGTGGGGCTTCCTGCCCCCGGGCAAGCACCCGTACTACCTGGTCGTCAACGGCGACGAGAGCGAGCCCGGAACCTACAAGGACCGCCTGCTCATGGAGCGAGACCCCCACCAGCTCATCGAGGGGTGCCTCATCGCCTGCTACGCGCTGGGGCTGCGGCAGTGCTTCCTGTACGTGCGGGGCGAGATGGCCCTGGCCCAGGAGCGCATCGCGACCGCTCTCAACGAGGCCTACGCGGCCGGGTACGTGGGCCGCGAGATCTGCGGCCGCGACTTCTCGGTGGACATCGTGATGGCGTGGGGCGCGGGCGCCTACATCGTGGGCGAGGAGACCGCGCTGATCGAGAGTCTCGAGGGCCGCCGGGGCATGCCCCGCCTCAAGCCGCCCTACTTCCCGGCCGCGGTCGGCCTCTACGGGCAGCCGACCATCGTCAACAACGTGGAGACGCTCTCTAACCTGCCCTGGCTCATGGTCAACGGCTCCGACGCCTACAAGGTCTACGGCTCGGAGTCGTCGCCGGGCACGCGGATGTTCGCCGTGTCGGGCCACCTTCGCCGTCCCGGGGTGTACGAGGTCGAGCACGGAGTGACCACCTTCCGGGAGCTGATCTACGGCGACAACTACTGCCGGGGCATACGCGACGGCCACAAGCTGAAGATGTTCATCCCCGGCGGGGGCTCGGCTCCCTGGTTCTTCGACGACCATCTGGACCTGCCTCTGGAAGCTCGCCCCGTCGGTGCGGCCGGGTCGATGCTGGGATCGGGCGCCATCGTGATCATGGACGACACGACCGACGCGGTGAGGGCCGCGTGGCGGGTGGTGAAGTTCTTCGCCCGCGAGTCCTGCGGCAAGTGCACCCCGTGCCGGGAGGGGACAACCTGGCTGGAGCAGATCCTGCGTCGCATCCTCGACGGGGAGGGGCGGCCGTCCGACATCGACCTGCTGCTCGACATCGGCGACAACATCAGCCCCGGTCCCTACCCGGTCGCCGCCCACGACGGCGCGGGGGCGGTGCCGTTCCCGCCCCGCCAGACCACGATCTGCCCGCTCGGGCCGTCGGCGGTGGCACCGGTGGTGTCCACCATCCGGCGCTTCCGCCACGAGTACGAGGCCAAGATCACCCGCCGCGACCCGATCCCTATCGAGGTAGTCCCCGTAGGAGCGAGCCAGTGACCGGCGCGCGCCCGCCGGTCGGGGGGTCCTGTCGTCGAGTTCGGCCCGACCGACACGGGCTTCGCCCTATTCGTCGGTCGTCCCGACTCGCCGCCACCCCCCGACCTCACCGGTCGCACAGGACCTCGGGAGCCGCGTCGTGACCGCGACGGAGCCGGAGACGACCGTGGAGATCACCGTCGACGGCGCCGCGGTGGAGGCGCGTCCCGGAGAGATGCTGATAGCGGCCTGCGAGCGCAGCGGGACCTACATACCGAGGTTCTGTTACCACTCCCGCATGAGTCCGGTGGGCATGTGCCGCATGTGCCTGGTGGAGGTGGACACCGGGCGCGGCTTCGCCCTGCAGCCCTCGTGCATGGTGCCGGTGAGCGAGGGCATGAACGTGTCCACCGAATCCGATGCGGCCAAGAAAGCCCAGGACGGCGTGCTCGAGTTCCTGCTCATCAACCACCCGCTCGACTGCCCCGTCTGCGACAAGGGCGGCGAGTGCCCGCTGCAGGACCAGACCATGGCCTACGGCCCCGGCGAGACCCGCTTCGTGGAGGAGAAGCGCCACTTCCCGAAGCCCATCGCCATCAGCGAGACCGTCTACCTCGACCGGGAGCGCTGCATCCTGTGCGACCGCTGTACCCGCTTCGCCGACGAGGTGGCCGGTGACGCCCTGATCCACTTCATGGGCCGCGGCAACCACACCGAGGTCAACACATTCCCCGATGAGCCCTTCGCGTCCTACTTCTCGGGCAACACGGTGCAGATATGCCCGGTGGGCGCGCTCACCGCGGCGCCGTACCGCTTCAAGGCCCGTCCCTGGGACCTGACCGAGACGCTGTCCACCGCCTGGGTCGACAGCGTGGGTTCGAGGGTGGCGGTTCAGGCGTCCCGCAACCGGGTTCTGCGGGTGCTGGGAGCCGACGCCGATGCCGTCAACTGGGGCTGGCTGTCGGACAAGGAGAGGTTCGGCTTCGAGGCGCTCAACAGCACCGAGCGCCTGTCCGCCCCGATGATCCGGGACGCCGCGGACGGCGACAGCCGTGAGTTCCGCCAGGCTGGATGGGGCGAGGCTCTCGAGGCGGTGGCCGACGCCCTGGGTGCCGCCCCGCCCGAGCGGGTGGCGGTGCTGGGCGGGGCCAGGCTGACCAACGAGGCTCAGTACATGTGGGCCAAGCTGGCCAAGGGCGTCGTCGGCACCGACAACGTCGATGCCCATCTCGGCGACGGTCTGGACCCCCATCTCGTGCTCGGCCTGCCGAGGGCCACGATCGACGACGCCTGCCGGCCCGGAAGCACGGTCCTGCTGGTCGGTCCCGACCCCAAGGAGGAGCTGCCGACGCTGTACCTGCGGCTGCGCCACGCCATCATCAACGACGGCGTGAAGCTGATCGAGGTCACCCCTCACGCCACCGGCCTGTCGCAGCTGGCCGAGCACTCCCTGCACCCGAGCCCCGGCACCGCGGCCCGGGTGGTGGCCGAGCTGGTGGATGGGGCCACCGCGTCGGACCCATCCACCGAAGGCGCCGAACTCGAAGCGGCGGCACGGTGCCTGCGGGAGGCCGGCGACGGCGTGGTCGTCGTGTTGGGCCGCATGTCGCTGGCGGAGCCGGCCAGTGTCGCGAGCGCCTCCGCCCGGGAGCTGTCCAGGCTTCCGTCGGCGCGCTTCCTGCCCGCACTGCGCAGGGGCAACGCGATGGGAGCGCTCGAAGCGGGGCTGGCTCCGGGTCTGCTTCCGGGCCGGGCTCGCCTCGAAGATGCCGGCGGCGACGCGCCGGTGGCCCGGGCCTGGCCCCGGTTGCCGGCCTCGTCGGGACTGGATGCGACCAGCGTCCTCAGGGCAGCCGCCCGCGGCGACATCGACGTGCTCGTGCTGCTGGGGGCGGATCCGCTCAACGACTTCGTCGACCGCGACCTCGCCTTCCGGGGCTTGCGGGGCGCCTCGGTCGTGGTGGCGGTCGATCTGTTCGTCAACGACTCGGCTTCGCTCGCCGCCAGCGTGGTTCTGGCGGCCGCGGGCCCCACCGAATGCGACGGCACCTTCACCAACCTCGAGGGCCGGGTCAGCATCATGAGCCGCAAGGTGACGCCGCCGGGAACGGCTCGCGCCGACTGGATGATCGCGGCGGACCTGTCCGAGCGGCTGGAACCGGGCTCGACCGAGGGCCTCGCGAGTCCGGGAGCCATCCGAGCCGAGTTGGGCCGGGTCTCGGAGGTCCACAGCCCGCTCACGGACGACGCCGTCGCGGCCAACCAGATGGAGGGGGTGTTGCTGGCGTCGCCCGGCATCGCCACCGAGGCGCAGATCGACGACCTCACCGCAGACGAGGTTCCCGCCACCGGCGAGTTCCTGCTGGTCGCGACCCGCACCATGTACGACGACGGCGTGATGTTGCGCCACTGCCCCTCGAGCCGGGGTCTCGCGGCGGCCGCCACCGCCCGCATCAACCCGGCCGACATCGTTGGCCTCGGCCTCGACGCGGGCGCAGCAGTGCGGGTCGTCTCAGACTTCGGCCATATCGAGGCGACCCTGACCAGCGACGCCGGGGTGCCGGCCGGCTCGTTGAGGGTGGACTGGCTGGCGCCGGGCGCGCCCGCCAACGCGCTCATCGCCGCGGGCACCGACGTCACCGTGGTCAGGGTGGAGGCCCGATGAATCGCTCGGGCCCGGCGGGTGGCGTGCGATGACCGGCCATTTCGTGCTGGCGGCCGATCCCATGCTGGCCGGCGACATCGGGCTGGTGGAGGTGCTGCTGACCCTGGCCAAGGCGGTGGTCGCCTTCGCCTTCCTGCTCGTGGCCGTGATGCTGATGATCTGGTTCGAGCGCAAGCTCCTGGGGGGGATGCACCAGCGCTTCGGGCCGACCATCGCGGGGCCCTTCGGCGTTCTCCAGACCCTCGCCGACGGCACCAAGCTCTTCTTCAAGGAGGACCTGGTTCCGGATCGATCGGACCGGTTCGTGTTCAAGCTGGCGCCCTACCTCTCGCTGATACCCGCGTTCCTGGCCTTCGCCATCGTGCCGCTCGGCGGGGACTTCAACAGCCGCGCCGGCGAGGTCGAGTGGTGGGGTCGCAGCACCTACCTCCAGGTGGCCGACTCGCCGGTGGGCATCCTGCTGTTCCTGGCCATGAGCTCGGTGGCCGTCTACGGAGTGATGCTGGCCGGCTGGTCGTCGGGATCGAAGTACCCGCTGCTGGGGTCGGTGCGGGCCTCGGCGCAGATGGTGAGCTATGAGGCCGCGCTGGGCCTGGCCGTGGCGTCCATCGTTCTGGTCACCGGGGGGCTGTCCACCCACGACATGGTGGTAGCCCAGGCGGCCGAGGGTTACTTCGGCATCGTGCCGCGCTGGAACATCATCGTCACCGGCCTGGTGCCGTTCATCGTGTTCGCCATTGCCGGCACTGCAGAGCTCAACCGCCCGCCGTTCGATCTGGTGGAGGCGGAGCAGGAGCTGGTCGGCGGGTTCCACACGGAGTACTCGTCGATCCGCTTCGCGCTGTTCTTCCTGGCCGAGTTCATGAACACCATCACGATGTCGGCCGTCATCGTCACTCTGTTCCTGGGCGGCCCCTCCGGACCTGCGCTCGTCGCCGAGATCGGCGGGTTCAACGTTGCCTGGGCCTGGGGCGTGGTGTGGTTCTTCCTGAAGCTGTTCGTGCTGCTGTGCTGCTTCGTGTGGATGCGGGCCACGCTGCCCCGGTTCCGCTACGACCAGCTGATGAACCTCGGCTGGAAGCTGCTCATTCCGGTGGCTCTGGGCTGGTTCCTGTTCCTCGCCGCCCTGGAAGTGGGACGCGACCGCGGCTGGAACACGGTGGGCGTGACCGCGGCGACTCTGGTGACGTTCGGGCTGGCCGGTGTGCTGCTGGCCCAGGCGGTGCGAAGAGGGCGCCGCCGCGTGGAGCTTCCCGGTGGCGGCACCGGCGAGCCCGCGGAAGGTGAGGCCGAGCGAATCGGGAAGGGGAACTGAGATGGGATACCTCCACGGCTTCGCGGTGACCCTGCGCCAGCTGTTCCTGCCCCGGGTCACCACCGACTACCGGGGCGGCTTCGACGACTCGCCCTCCGACGTCAAGCGGGACAAGCCCGAGCGCCTGCACGGGCGCCATGTGCTCAACCGCTACGGCGACGGCATGGAGAAGTGCATCGGCTGTGAGCTGTGCGCCGGGGTGTGCCCGGCCAAGTGCATCTACGTGCGCGGCGCCGACAACGATCCCGACGACCCCGTCGCGCCGGGCGAGCGCTACGGCTACGTGTACGAGATCAACTACCTGCGGTGCATCCACTGCGACCTGTGCGTGGAGGCCTGCCCCACCCAGGCCATCACCGAGTCGAAGCTGTTCGAGTTCTCCTTCACCAGCCGCGACGACGCCATCTACACCAAGGACGAGCTGCTGGTGGACGACGACGGCCGGCCCCGGCAGATGCCCTGGGAGGACTGGCGAACCGGAGACGACGCCCTCACCTCGGGATGGATGCGGGCCACCTCGCCGTCGGGGGACAGCCGCTACGTGGGAGAGGTGGCCTGGTCGGGCGAGCTCGGCTACGGCGTGCGACCAGCGGAGCCGGCCGACACCGAAGAGGTGCCTCCGGCCGGCGGGGACGTTCCAGCGGGAGGCGAGCGGACCGATGGCTGAGGCCGTCTTCGCGGTTGCCGCGGTCCTGATGCTTGCGGGCGCGATCGGTGTGGTGGCCAGTCGCAACCCGGTCCATGCCGCGCTGTTCCTGGTCCAGACCCTGGTCGGCGTGGCCCTGCTGTTCATCCTGCAAGATGCCCACTTCCTTGCCGCGGTGCAGGTGGTGGTCTACGCCGGAGCCATCGTGATCCTCTTCCTGTTCGTGATCATGCTGCTGGGCGTCGACAAGGCCGAGGAGCTGCGGGTGGAGCCCATCGGTGGGCAGCGACCGCTGGCGGCTGTCATCGGCGCGGCACTGGCCGCGGTGCTGGGCACGGTGATCTTCACCACCGCCGACGCGCTCAGCGGCATCCGGCGAAGTGGCGGCGAACGGGCTCTCGACGGAGAGGCCACCGACATCGAGCGGATGGGCCGGGTGCTGTTCGGCGAGTTCGCGTTCGCGGTGGAGATCACTGCAGCCCTTCTGACGATCGCAGTGGTTGGCGCGGTGGTGCTGACCCGCCGGGCTGCCCGCTCCGATGGGGCTGCGCCGGCCGGGTCCGGTGGCGGGTGACGGGATCGAGCGAGCCATGGATCTGAGTGGACTGACTACCGGCTGGTACCTCGCCCTGGCAGCCGCGCTGTTCGTCATCGGGGCCGTCGGCCTGCTGGTGCGCCGCAACCCGCTGGTGATGTTCATGTGCGTCGAGCTGATGCTCAACGCGGTCAACGTCACCTTCGTGGCCCTCGGAGCGAGCCTCAACGACTTGGGCGGGCAGATCGCGGTGTTCTTCGTGCTGGTGGTGGCGGCCACCGAGGTGGTCATCGGCCTCGCCCTGGTCGTGGCCATCAACCGGCGGCGCTCCGGAGCCACCGCCGACGACGTGTCGATGTTGAAGGGCTGAGATGGTCGTGGACGTGGACATGCCGCGGCTGAGCACCGTCGCGGCGCGGAGGAAGGGCTGAGATGGTCGTGGACGTGGACATGCCGCGGCTGAGCACCGTCGCGGCGCGGAGGAAGGGCTGAGATGGGCACTGCTGCCTGGCTGATCTGCGCCTTCCCCCTGGCCGGGTTCGGGGTGCTGCTCGTCGCGGGACGCCGCCTGGGCGAGCCTCGCGCCGGCTGGCTGGCCACCGCGGCCATGGTCGGCTCGTTCATCTGCTCGCTAGCGGTGTTCGCCAGCCTCATGGCCCGGGACCCGGCCGAGCGCCGGGAGGTGTTCACGCTCTTCGAGTGGGTGCCGGCCGGCGACTTCTCGGTGGACGCCGGCCTGCTGATCGACCCGCTGTCAGTGACCATGGCCCTGTTCGTCACCGGCGTCGGCGCACTCATCCACCTCTACGCCATCGGCTACATGCACGGCGACCGCGACTTCTCGAAGTTCTTCATCTACCTCAACCTGTTCGCCTTCTCGATGCTGGTCCTGGTGCTGGGCGACAACCTGGCCCTCACCTTCCTCGGTTGGGAGGGGGTGGGCGTCTGCTCCTACCTGCTCATCTCGTTCTGGTTCACCGAGGAGGCCAACGCGACCGCGGGCAAGAAGGCGTTCGTCACCAACAGGGTCGGCGACTGGGGCTTCATGCTGGCCATGTTCTGGGCGTTCGGTGCGCTGGGCTCGGTGCGGTATCTCGACCTGTTCGGCCACGCCGGGTCGCTCTCGTCGAGTACCGCCACCGCCATCGTGGTCCTGCTGTTCGTGGGCGCGGCAGGCAAGTCGGCGCAGCTGCCCCTGTACATCTGGCTGCCCGACGCCATGGCCGGCCCCACTCCGGTCTCCGCGCTGATCCACGCGGCCACCATGGTCACCGCGGGCGTGTACCTGATGGTCAGGGTCAACCCGCTGATCGCGGCGGCCGATGCCTGGGCGCCGGACATGATCGCCTGGGTGGGTGTGGCCACCGCCCTGTTCGCGGCGGGGGCGGCCATGGCCCAGAACGACATCAAGAAGGTGCTGGCCTACTCCACGATCAGCCAGCTCGGCTACATGATGCTGGCCGTGGGCACCGGCGCGTACGTGGCCGCGATCTTCCACATGGTCACCCACGCCTTCTTCAAGGCGCTGCTGTTCCTCGGCTCGGGATCGGTGATCCACGCCCTCGACGGCGACCAGGACATGCGCCGCTACGGCGCGCTGCGGGCGGCCATGCCGGTCACCTCGATCACGTTCATCGTGGGCTGGCTGGCCATCGCCGGCGTGCCGCCCTTCGCGGGCTTCTGGTCCAAGGACGAGATCCTCGCCTACGCCTTCGACGCCAACCCGGCGCTGTGGCTGGTCGGCCTGGCCACCGCGGTGCTCACCGCCTTCTACATGAGCCGCCTGGTGTTCATGACCTTCTACGGGGAGGCCCGCTTCAGCGATGAGCGCCATCCCCATGAGCCCTCGCCCCTGATGACCGCGCCGCTGGTGCTGCTGGCGGGCGCGGCGATGGTGGCCGGAGTGATGAATCTCCCCTTCACCAAAGACCTTCACTTCCTGGGCACATGGCTGAAGCCCTCGCTGTTCGGCAACGAGGCCCACCTCGAGATCGGCGGCGGGGTGTTGTGGCTGCTGGCACTGGTCGCGATAGTCGGGGCCGCGGCCGGGATCGCCGGAGCGGTCGCGGTGTACCTGCGGGGCCGGGTGCCTGCCAGTCGCGTGGAGCATCCCGCCGCGGCCCGGGCGTTCTACATCGACGACTTGGTGACCCGCTTCGTGGGCGGTCCGGGCCGGAAGGCCTTCGACCTGCTGGCCGCCTTCGATGCCAAGGTCGTGGACGGAGCGGTCGACGGCGTGGGCCGCTCGGTGCGGGCCGGCGGTACCGCGCTGCGACGGGTCCAGTCGGGCTTCGTGCGGTTCTACGCCCTGCTGACGGCGGCCGGGGCGGTCGCGTTGCTGGTGTGGTTCCTGGCAAGGGCGAGCCTGTAGATGACGGCGGTCGCCTCAGCCTCCTTCCCGGCGGTGCTCACCGTGCTGGTGCTGGTGCCCGCCGTCGGGGCGGTCGTGCTGCTGGCCGTGCCCCGCACCCGGCCCGATCTGCTCAAGCCGGTGGCTCTGCTGACCTCGGTCCTGCCGGCTGCTCTGGCTGTGTGGCTGCTCACCGAGTTCGAAGCGAACGCCCAGGGCGTGTTCCAGTTCGCGGACCGGTACACCTGGATCGAGGGGCTGGGGGTCTCCTGGCATGCCGGCGTTGACGGGCTCTCGCTGTTCCTGGTGGTGATGACCGCGCTGATGTTCCCGCTGGCCATCGTCGGCGTGGACCCAGAGCACTCGCCCAAGCCCTACTACGCCTGGATGCTGATCCTGGAGACCGGTTGCCTGGGCACCTTCGTGGCCCTCGACCTGATCATGTTCTTCGTCTTCTTCGAGATCGTGCTGGTGCCCATGTACTTCCTCATCGGCGGCTGGGGCCACGGTCGCCGGGCCTACGCGGCCACGAAGTTCTTCCTGTTCACCATGTTCGGCTCGGCCCTGATGCTGGTGGCCATCGTGGCGCTGGCCTTCCTGCACTCCTCCAGTTCCGGCACCGGCGTGACCTTCGACCTGGTCACCATCGCCGAGAACCAGGTGCTGGCCACCAACACCGCTCGATGGCTGTTCTTGGCCTTCGCGGTGGCCTTCGCGGTGAAGGTGCCGCTGTTCCCGGTGCACACGTGGCTGCCTGACGCCCACACCAATGCGCCCACCGCGGGCTCGGTGATCCTGGCCGCGGTGATGCTGAAGCTCGGCACCTACGGCCTGGTGCGTTTCGGCCTGTACCTGTTCCCGGAGGCGTCGGTGCACTTCGCGCCGCTGCTGGTGACGCTGGGCGTGATCGGGATCATCTACGGAGCCGTCGCCGCGGCCATGCAGCGGGACCTCAAGCGCCTGGTGGCCTACTCGTCGGTGGCTCACCTCGGCTTCATCGTGATCGGCACCTTCGCGCTGAACACCGAGGGTCTCACCGGCGGCGTGCTGCAGATGGTCAACCACGGCGTGTCCACCGGCGCGCTGTTCCTGCTGGTGGGCATGATCTACGAACGCCGCCACACCCGGGAGATCTCGGAGCTGGGAGGTCTGCAGAAGCCGGCTCCGTTGATGGCCGCGGTGTTCACGGTGGTGATGCTGTCGTCGGTGGGGCTGCCCGGGCTCAACGGCTTCGTGGGCGAGTTGCTGGTGCTGCTCGGCGCCTTCAACGCCCATCGCTGGTGGGCGGTGGTCGCGGCCGCGGGCGTGATCCTCGCCGCGGTGTACCTGCTGTGGGCCTACCAGAGGGTGTTCCACGGACCGGCTTCCGGGGCCAACGCCGAGATGCCCGACATGCGGTGGCGTGAGGGCCTGGTGATGGTGCCGTTCCTGGCTGCCATCGTGTTCATGGGCGTCTACCCCAAGCCGGTCATCGATCGGGTCGAGCCCGCCGTGGACGCCATAATCGCCCACGTCGAGGACAACGTCGCGGGCTTCGCCGAGCCCGCGGCCGACGTTCATCCCCCGGTGAGCCTCGACGACCTGAGCAAGTCCGCCGACTACAACGACCACGGCAGCGATGACGGCGGGGCCGGCCACGACGAGGGCGGCGGGTGATGGGAACCGTGCTCTGTATGCAGTTTCGGGCCCCTGTGACCGCAAGAGTGCACACAGCGCGGCCGAGCGCCGGGACGAGGGCCGGCAGCGGGGGACGGTCGCAGTGACGGCCCAGCTCGAGCCCGTCGTGGCGCCGACCGTCGACTGGGCCGGCCTGCTGCCGGTGCTCCTGCCGGCCGCGGGCGCGCTGGTGCTGCTGATGGTGCGGTCGCTGGTGCCCAGCCGGCTGCTGCCGGCCGCGCTCGACGCGCTCTGGACCTTCGCAGTGGCTGTAGCCGGGTTCGTAGCGGTCGTGGTCCTGTGGCAGCGGGACGGCGACGTCAGGGCGTTCGGCGATCAGCTCGTGATGGACGGCCTGGCCCTGTTCGCCGCCGCGGTTGTCCTCGGCTCGGTGGCTCTGGCCGCCCCCACGCTGCCCCGGTACTGCCGGCGGGTCGGCATCGACACCGCCGAGCTCTGCGTGCTCACCCTGCTGGCCGCGGCCGGTGCGGTCGTGATGGCGGGAGCAGCTGATCTGATCGTGCTGTTCCTGGGGCTGGAGACGATGTCCATCGCGGCCTACGTGATGGCTGCCCTCAACCTGCGCCGGCTCGAATCACTGGAGGCGGGTCTCAAGTACTTCGTGCTGGGCGCCTTCTCCACCGCGTTCCTGCTGTACGGGATCGCCCTCGTCTACGGCGCCACCGGCACGACCAGCCTCGACGGGATCGCCGGCTACCTGGAAACCTTCCTGGTGCTGCGCGACGGGATGCTGCTGGCCGGCCTGGCGATGCTCCTGGTGGGCCTGGGGTTCAAGGTGGCCGCGGTGCCGTTCCACACCTGGGCGCCCGACGTGTACGTGGGCGCGCCCACGCCGGTCACCGCCCTGATGGCCTCGGCGGTCAAGGCGGCCGGGTTCGCGGCGCTAATCCGGGTGTTCGTCGATGCGCTGGGCGTACGGGCCGACGACTGGCAGCCGGTCGTGTTCGCCCTGGCCTGCGCCACCCTGGCGGTCGGGTCCGTGCTGGCCGCGGTTCAGAGCGACGCCAAGCGCATCCTGGCCTATTCGTCGATCTCCCACGCCGGGTTCATCCTCGTGGGCGTGCAGGCGGCTTCGGATTCCGGCGTCGCCGCAGTGTTGTTCTACCTGGGGGCCTACGCGGTCATCGCGGTCGGGAGCTTCACCGTGGTGGCCGTGCTGTCGGGCCGGACGGACGACCGCACCGGCCTGACCGAACTGGCCGGACTCGGCACCCGCAGGCCGGCCCTGGCCCTGGGGCTGACGATACTGTTGCTGGCCCAGGCGGGAGTGCCGTTCACATCGGGATTCGTGGCCAAGTTCTCGGTCATCTCGGCGGCGGTCGAGTCCCGCTCGTACTGGCTGGCCATCGTCGCCATGGTCAGCGCGGTGGTGGCTGCCTTCGCTTACCTGCGGGTGGTGGTGGCCATGTACTTCGGCGATGCCGGCGACCGCGAGCCCGGCCAAGCTGAGGACCCGCCGGCGATCGGCCTCGGGGCCGGGGCCGTGATCGTGGCCGCCGTGCTGTTCACGGTCGCCGCCGGCATCGTCCCCGGATTCCTGGAGTCCCTGTCCAGCACCGCGGCGGGGCTGTGAGGAACGCACCCCCGTCGTAACCGTGGCTGCGTCAAGAGCGGGCGCTCAGGAGAGGTTCGAGGCGGCCGCCGCGGAATTGGGCCTCGACATCGACGTGCAGCGGTTCCCGCAGGGCACCCGCACAGCCTCGGATGCGGCAGCCGCAGTCGGCTGTGAGTTGGGTCAGATCGTCAAGTCGCTGGTGTTCCTGTGTGACGGCGAGCCCGTGCTCGCCCTGACCTCGGGGTCACGGCGTGTCAACACCGATCTGCTGGGCGAGGTGCTCGGCGGCAGGATCACCCGGGCGGACGCTGACGCGGTGCGCGGTGCCACTGGCTACGCCATCGGGGGCACCCCGCCGTTCGGTCACGATCGCGACCTGCGGACCGTGGTCGACATCGGCCTGATGCAGTACGAGAGGCTGTGGGCCGCGGCCGGGACGCCCGAGACAGTCTTCGAGATTCGCAGCACCGAACTCCTGCGCTGTGCCTCGGGCACGGTCGCCGATTTCGCAGTCTGAGGGGACGGCATGGCACCGGTGACACAATGTCAGCGATGATCACTCCGGAGATGCGGGCTGCCTTCGACGCCGACGGCGTCGTCAAGGTGCCCGGTGCGGTGGGCGACGAGTGGATCGACCGGATCCTCGAGGACGCACAGCGCGAGCTGGACAGCCCCGGGCCGTGGGTGACCGACACCAATCCGGGCGGCTCGCAGGACCGGCTGTTCACCACCCGGTACCGCTGGCAGCACGAGCCGGTCGTACGGGACTTCGTCTTCCGGTCGCCGATCGCGGCAATGGCCGCGGCCCTCACCGGCTCGTCGACGATGCGCTTCTACTTCGATCACCTGCTGGTCAAGGAGCCCCACACCGCGGCGCCCACGCCATGGCATCAGGACATTCCGTACTGGCCGTTCCTCGGCAAGCAGATCGTCTCCGCGTGGGTGAGCGCATCGCGCAGCACGGTGAGCGACAGCTCTCTGGAGTTCGTGCGGGGATCGCACCGCTGGGACGCCTACTACGCCCCGGCATCCTTCGACGGCCAGGGGGGATGGACCGACGACTTCAAGGGCGAATCCATGCCCGACATCGAGTCGGCCCGCAGCCGCGACGACTGCCCGTACGACATCGTCGGATTCGATGTGGATCCCGGCGACGCCATCTTCTTCTCGGCCTGGATCATCCACGGCGCGCCACCCAACGAAGGCGCTGGGCGCCGGGTGGCGCTGTCGACCCGCTGGCTGGGCGACGATGCCACCTGGTTCCCGCACTCCGGCTGCGATCCCACCGTCACCCAGGACGACACCACCGCAGTGCCCGGCGAGTACCCGGCTGACGACGAGCGCTTCCCGCTGGCTTACCCGATCAGCGGCTAGCGCTGGACCCAACCGAGACAGCTCAACCCTCCGGCGAGTCCCTTCGCTTCAATTCCCGGTCGATCTCGTCCATCAGCACCACCAGGTCGATGACGTCGTGGCTCGCGACCGACCCCAGGAACCGGCCCGACTCCCGGTCCAGCACGGGGATCACCGACTGTGACGCGTTGGCCATCTTCTCCATCGCGTCGGTCAGCAACTCGTCGGGCCACGCCGTGAGCGTGTTGGCGCGCATCACGCTTCGAAGGGTGGCCGCAGCCCGCCTGCCTCTCCGGATGGAGCGGAGCCCCTTGGTTGAGACGATCCCGGAGACCTTCCCGCCGTCAACGATCAGATAGTCGTGCTGGTTGGGCACCGTCCAGTTGTCGAGGAGCTCGGCCACGCTCGTATCGGAGTCCGGGTACTTGCGGGTGCTGTCGACGACGGTGCGGACCTCGACAGCCTCCAGGGCGTAGCGGGCGAACGACGGCGGTACTGAGGCCGGCAGCGTGGGGTGCTCCGACAGCACCGTTCGCCGGACCGCGAAGTTGATCACGGCCGGCATGAAGAGGATGTACCCGAACATGATCAGCACCAGCAGCGAGAACACGTCCTCGCCGATGACGCCGGCCTCCAACAGGACGAGCAGGAAGGCGATCTCGGCCACGCCCTTGGACATCAGTCCGGCCGCAAGCGCGAACGGGGCATCGATCCGGGTTACGTAGGTGCCGACGAAGGCCCCGGCGAACTTTCCGATGAAAGGCACCAGTATCAGGCCCACCACGGTCGAAGCGGGCAGGCCGGTGAAGGACAGGTCGAAATACAGGCCCGCGGAAGCAAAGAACAGTGGGACGAACAGCCCCTCGGAGGCACTGCGCATCCCTGGCATGATGTCGTCGCGGACCTGTTGCGATAGTCCGGAAAGGGCAGCCCCGAAGAGCAGCGCCCCGATCGTGCCGTGCAGACCCATCCTCTCGGCCCCTACCACCACCAGGAACAGTCCCCCGATCAACAGCCCGAACGAGAGCTGGGGGACGTTGAGGATGCGCTGCAGGGCGACGATCGCGACCGGCAGCACCTTGGCTGACAGCAGCCAGGCCAGGACCACGAAGGCGACGATCTTGCCGATCAGCGACAGCATGGTGACCGCATTCAGGCTGCGGCCGTGCTCGCCGATGGTGAACCCCACTACCAGCAGCGAGGCGATCTCGGCGATGATCACGATGGTGAAGATCTTCAGTCCCAGAGGCTGTTTGAGGGTGCCGGAGTCCGACAGGACCTTGGCGGCAAGGCCGAGGCTCGACAGCGACAGGACTCCGGCCAGTGCCAGCGACTCGCTGAAACTCAGGCCCAAGCCCAAATCGAGGCCGAAGAGGTCGGAAGTGACGACCAGAGCGGCCACGAGGGAGACAACGACCGAGATCATCGCGGCCGCGAAGTACCGGCCTCTGATCGTCGCCACGAAGCCTGGAACGTCGATCTCGTCGAGACCCACGATGAAGAACAGCACGAATATCCCGATCTCCAGGAAGAGCTGGAGGTCGTGGGTCGGTTCGACCAGCCCGGTGGCGGGACCGAGGATCACTCCCGTCAGCGTGAAGGCGATTATCGAGCTCAGACCGAAACGGCTGAGGGCGCCCTCCACGAGCTTGGCCACAACGATCAGCAGTCCGATCGGAAGCAGCACGTCTATGAGCATTCGAACCGAACCCCCGTGAGGCCCGCCGAGACAGGGAACGAGACTACTTTCTCGGCCGCCGTCACGCCCGGATCGGGCATTTGTTCTGTTCGAAGCGTTCGCTGCGATCAGCACCGCTTGACGGCACCGGTAGGCGCGCACCGCGAGGGCGGGCTAGCATGGCGCTCTGTTGGCGGCTACGGTCAGCCGACGGCCCGTTCGTTACTTCCCGAGGAGACGCGGTTCATTGAATATCAGCACTGAGAGGCAGGGTGGAGCGTTGATCGCAGTGGCTGAGGGCCGGGTCGATGGTGCCAATGCCCTTGAGTTCCACGAGGCGCTCGAAGCCGCGATCAACCCCGACGACACGGGGATGGTGTTGGACTTCGAGGGCATCTCCTACATCAGCAGCGCCGGTCTCAGGGTCGTCCTACTGGTGGCCAAGACGCTCCAGAAGCAGAGTGCCAAGATGGCCGTCTGCTCGCTGTCCGAGTCGATCCGGGAAATATTCGAGATCAGCGGCTTCGACAAGATCATCCCGGTCCACGGGTCCCGGTCCGACGCGCTCTCCGGCGTCGCAAGCTGATCCTGACGTAACCGCGTTCCAAGCAGCGAGATTCGCGAGCCTTCCTGTCTGTTCGGCGCGCCCGCGGACCTCTTCAGCGGGTACGGTCGCGCTGTGGCGGATGAGCGCGAGCGCCGTCCAGTGGCGGTTGCCTGGGACGAAGCGCGGGAGATTCTGGTCGTTGCGCTGCTGGCTGCCGCGCTGCTGCACGTAGCCGCGCCCGTTATCCGATACCTGGGAATCGATCGGCGCTATCCCTGGTGGGATGACCTGCACAGCGCCCTCACCAACGTCAACGCGCTGACCGGTGTCCTGCTACTGGGCGCGGCTGTTGTCGTCTGCACCACCCCGGCTGCGGACATGGTTCCCCGGCTGCGGCAGTCCGTCTACTGGATCTCGCTGGTGGTGGCCGTGCTGGGCGTGGTCGCGATCATCAATGTGCTGTCGGTGCCCTCCGCCGGAGACGCGGCCGCGATGCGGCTGGCCGTGGTGGCGTGGCGTTCAGGACCGGCGGTGTTGCTGTCGGCTTGCGCGGCCTGGATGGCCCGTCGAGTAGTCCTTCTCGGCTGAGAGGCCGAGACACCACGCACCGGGGCTTTCGCTGACGCGTCGCGGGCCGCCGCGCCGGTAGGCTTCCGGCCCGTGTCGGAGTTCCTGCGCACCTATCTGACTGTCGGCATCTTCGGCGCTCTGGGCGTTGGCATCGTGGCGGCGCTGCTCGGCGTGGGGCGCATCCTGCGACCGTCCCGTCCAACCCCGGCCAAGGTGGAGAACTACGAGTCCGGCGTGGATCCCATCGGGGACATGTGGTCCCAGGCCAACATCCGCTACTACGTCTTCGCGCTGCTGTTCGTGCTGTTCGATGTGGAGGCCGTGTTCATCTTCCCGTGGGCCGCCCGCCTGGAGGCCTACGCGATGTTCGGCCTGGTCGAGATGGCGATATTCATCTTCATCCTGCTCCTGGGCCTGCTCTACGCCTGGCGCAAGAGAATGCTCAGATGGGTCTAGTCGAATCGGGCAAGGTTCCCAAGCCGCTCTCGAGCTTGCTCAACATGAGCCGCAAGTACTCGCTGTGGGTGTACCAGTGGGGCTTGGCCTGCTGCGCGATCGAGATGGGGGCGGCGTTCGGCTCGCCCCGCTACGACGTGATGCGCCTGGGCGTGATCCCGCTTCCCGCCAGTCCCCGCCAGGCCGATCTGGTGGTGATCTCGGGAACTGTGACCGACAAGATGGCACCGTCGGTGCGCCGGCTCTACGAGCAGATGCCCGACCCGAAGTACGTGATCTCGATGGGATCGTGCGCCAACTGCGGCGGGCCCTACTGGGACAGTTACTCGGTCACGAAGGGCGTCGACCAGATCGTGCCGGTCGATGTGTACGTTCCCGGCTGCCCGCCCCGCCCCGAGGCCCTGCTCGAGGGGATCGTGATGCTGCAGGAGCGCATCCAGAACGAGGACATGGGCGAACGCTGGAGGGGTGAGCCGATTGTCGTCGACTGACGCCGCCTCGCCCTCCACCGACGCTGCCGAAGCGGCTGCCGATGCCGAGACCGACGCCGCCGCCGAGGCACTGCTGGGGAGCATCCGCGGCGCGATGGGAGAAGCGCTGGTCGGCTCGCACATCGCCGGCGGGGAGTTCTGGGTGCGGGTCGAGCGCGACGCGTGGGCGGACCTCGCAACCTGGCTGCGCGACGAGGAGGGCTTCACGTTCTTCAGCTTCCTGTCGGCCATCGACTGGATGCCCTCGCCGTTCGGCCGCGACATGGACAGCACCGTCGACAACGTGCTCGACCCGCCCGAGCCGAAGGAGACCCCGCCGACCGAGACCGGCGTCGCCGGCGGCGACACCCGCTTCCAGCTGCTGGCCCGGGTCAACGACGTGGCCACGGGACGCTCGGTGATTGCCAAGGCGGACCTGCCCACCGAGGATCTGCGCGCCCCCAGCTGGGTGCCTGCCTACCCGGGAGCCAACTGGCACGAGCGCGAGGCATGGGAGATGTTCGGGATCACCTTCGACGGTCACCCAGGACTCAGCCACATCTACCTTCCCGGTGAGTTCGAGGGCCATCCGCTGCGCAAGGACTACCCGCTGCTGGCCCGGCGGGTGAAGCCCTGGCCCGGCATCGTCGACGTGGAACTGATGCCCACCGAGTCCGGCGGCGATCCCGCCGCCGGCGCACAGGACGGCGCAGAGTGACTGTCACCGAGCGCCAGCAGCTCAGCTACATCGCCGCGCAGGCCGCCGACGCCCGGGTGAACCTGGAGATCGAGACGGAGGGCATGACCCTCAACATCGGCCCCCAGCATCCGGCCACCCACGGGACGCTGCGCATCGTGGCCAAGCTCGACGGCGAGCAGGTCGTCTCGGCCGAGCCGGTCATGGGATACATGCACCGCGGCTACGAGAAGCTGGCCGAGGTGCGCACCTACCCGCAGGTGACCACCCTCATCAACCGGATCGACTGGCTGGGCAGCTTCGCCAACGAGGTGCCCTTCATCCTCGCCGCCGAGCGCCTCATGGAGGTGGAGGCCCCGCCCCGGGCCCAGTGGATCCGCACCATCCTGTTCGAACTGAGCCGGATCGCCAACATCACCCTGTTCCTGGGCGACATGGCCGTGCAGGTGGGCGCCATCACCCCGGTCTTCTTCGCCTTCCGCGACCGTGAGCACGTGCTCAACCAGATCGAGGCCGCCACCGGCGGGCGCTTCCACCCCAACTTCGACCGCATCGGCGGCCTCAAGGACGACCTGCCGGCGGGCTGGGTGGCCGAGACCCGCCAAGCCATGCGCAAGATCCGCGGCTTCTGCGACGAGATAGAGGAACTCGTGGAGGGCAACGAGATCTTCCAGGCCCGCACCCGGGGCATCGGCGTGATCCCGCCCGAGGTAGGGCTCTCCTACGGCTTGTCCGGGGCCAACATACGGGCCTCGGGCGTGGACTGGGACGTGCGCCGCGACAGCCCCTGCGGTCTCGTCCACGACCAGGTCGACTGGAAGGTGTGGACCCACCCCGACGGGGACTCCTTCGCCCGGTTCTGGGTGAGGCTCCAGGAGACCCGGGAGGCGACCAAGATCGTCGACCAGCTGCTCGACGGCATCCCGTCGGGGCCGATCATGGCCAAGGTGCCGGTCATCATCAAGGTGCCCGCGGGCGAGGCCTACGTCGAGACCGAGAACCCGCTCGGCGTGATGGGCTACTACGTGGTGTCCAAGGGGGACCTGAACCCGTTCCGGCTGAAGATCCGCTCGGCGTCGTTCTCCAACGTCTCGATCACTCCCTGGCTGCTCAAGGGGGTCTACGTTCCCGACATCATCACCATCCTGGGAAGCCTCTACTTCATCCTGGGAGACATCGACCGATGATCCTGTGGCGGGCCGAGGCCGCGACGCTCGCGGGGGCCGACCGATGATTGCGCTGCTGGCGGAGCTCTCGTACTGGCAGGTCACCTCGATCCGGGTGGCGGCGGGCCTGGTGGCGGTGCTGCTGGTGGCCGGCACGCTGGTCTACGCCCACCTGTTCAAGATGGTGAGCTTCATGCAGAGCCGGCTCGGTCCTATGGAGGCCGGCCCCTACGGCTCGCTCCAGTTGATGGCCGAGATCGGCAAGTTCCTCCAGAAGGAGGACATCGTCCCCCGCCGGGCCGACCGCTTCGTGTTCAAGGCGGCCCCGTTCGTGGTGCTCACCTCCACGTTCCTGCTGCTGGTGGTGCTGCCGGGCGGCCCGGACGCCTGGTTCATATCCAGCGATCTGGGGATCTACCTCGCCATGGCGGTCAGTTCGGTGTCGGTGATCGGCATCCTGATGGCCGGCTGGGGCTCGGCATCGAAGTACTCGCTGCTCGGTGGACTGCGGGCCACTGGCCAGCTCATCGCCTACGAGCTGCCGCTGCTGCTGGCAGTGGTCGGGGTGGTCATCCAGGCCGAGACCATGAACCTCCAGGAGATCGTGCTGGCCCAGGCCAACGGCGAGATCTTCGGCTGGGGGATGATCGGCAACCCGTTCATCCTCACCCAGTTCGCCGGCTTCGTCATCTTCATGATCGCCATGCAGGCCGAACTCACCCAGACCCCCTTCGACATGCCGGTGGCCGAGTCGGAGCTGGTGACCGGCTACATGACCGAGTACTCGGGCCTGCGGTTCCTGCTCTTCTTCATCGGCGAGTTCGCCACCGCGGGCGTGTTCTCGGCCATCGCCGCGGTGCTGTTCCTGGGCGGCTGGTACGTGCCGGGTCTCGACCCGACGGACAACCTCTTCAACGTGCTGGGCCCGCTCGTGCTGTTTGGCAAGGTGGTGCTGCTGACGTTCGTGGTCTTCTGGGTCCGGTTCACGTTCCCCCGCTTCCGCGAGGACCAGCTCCAGCGCCTGGCCTGGAAGTTCCTGGTGCCGCTCGCCCTGGCCAACATCGTCGTTACCGGCGTGCTGAAGGTGGTGGTGTGATGGGACTGGTGCCGGGTCTGGTCAAGGGGCTGGTGGTGACCGGCTCGACCGTGGTCCGCACGGTGTTCCCCAAGCGGGGGATGCGCACGCTGGTGCCCGCGCCGACGAAGGGCGCGGCGACCGTGCAGTACCCCCACGTCAAGGAGGCGCCCCCGACCCGGGCCCGGGGCGTGATCGCCCTGCACGAGGGCAACTGCACCGCCTGCATGCTGTGCGCGCGCGAGTGCCCCGACTGGTGCATCTACATCGAGGGCCACAAGGAGAAGGCCCCGCCCCGCCGGGCCGGGGGCAAGCCCCGCCAGGTCAACATCCTCGACCGCTTCGACATCGACTACGCGCTGTGCATGTTCTGCGGCATCTGCGTGGACGTGTGCCCGTTCGAGGCGTTGTTCTGGAGCCCCGAGTACGAGTTCTCCGAGCCCCGCATCGCCGACCTGCTCCACGACAAGGAGCGGCTGACCGAGTGGATGGAGACCGTGCCCGAGTTCGAGGACTACGAGTCGGGGTCGGTGGCCAAGAAGCTGAAGGTGCCGCCGACATGACGCCGGCGGGCGTGCTGGCTGCGGCGGCGGCGGGCGGCGACCTCTTCGTCGCGCAGAACGTCTTCTTCGGCGTGATAGCGCTGGTGATGGTCGTCTCCGCCATCCGCTGCGTCACCACCCGCAACGTGGTGCACGCCGCGCTGTGGCTCGTGCTTGTGCTGGCCGGCGCGGCCGCCCAGTTCATCCTGCTCGGCTCGGAGTTCGTGGCCGTCACCCAGGTGCTGGTCTACATCGGCGCCATCATCGTGCTGTTCCTGTTCGGGATCATGCTCACCAAGGCCTCGATGGGCGACGACGACTCCGTCGCGACCGAGAAGCGGCTCATGGCCAGCCTGGTTGCCGTGCTGCTGGCCGTGGTCATGGGCATTGCGCTGATCGACAGCTACTCCGACACCCGGGTGGTGATCGACGAGCCCCAACGCTTCGGGGTCGTGTCCGACGCCATCTTCAGCCAGTACATCGTGGCCTTCGAGGCAGTCTCGGTGCTGCTGCTGGCCGCCCTGATCGGCGCCATCGTCGTGGCCCGCAAGGAATAGGGGGCGGGCTGTGATCCTCAACCAGTTCCTCCTGCTCGCCGCGGTCCTGTTCTGCATCGGTGTGTACGGCGTGCTGGCCCGGCGCAACGGGATCATGGTCCTGATGTCGGTCGAGATCATCCTCAACTCCGTCAACATCAACCTGGTCGCCTTCGGAGCCTTCCGCGACAACGTGGCCGGCGAAGTATTCGCCCTGTTCGTGATCGCGGTCGCGGCGGCCGAGGTGGGCATCGGACTGGCCATCGTGCTGCTCATATATCGCAACCGTCGAAGCATCGACCTCACCGAGGCCGATCTGCTGAAGGGCTGAGGGAGCTTCGACGTGAGTCTGTTCGCTGCGACGATCGCCGCACTCGCGGCCGAGGAGCCTGTGGTCCACGGACCCAGTTCCATAGAGAGCGCCGGGTTCTTCCTCGACTACGCCTGGTTGATCCCGCTGCTGCCGGCGCTGTCGTTCGCCGGCATCCTGCTTTTCGGCAAGCGCATGCGCCGCCACGGCTCCGAACTGGGGATCGCGGCCGTGGGGGGCTCCTTCGTGCTGGCCCTCGGAGCAGCATTCACCTGGACCGGCCACCGCGACGGCTCCCACGAGGGCGTCCAGGCCGTGCACCGCACGGTGGGGTGGCTGCGCTCGGGCGGCGTCGACTACGACGCCGGGATCCTGGTGGACGGGCTGTCGGTGATGATGCTGTTCGTCGTGTGTGCGGTGTCGCTGTTGGTCCACATCTACAGCACCGACTACGTGGCCGGTGACGCTCGCTATACCCACTTCTTCGCCTTCCTGAGCCTGTTCACCGCGGCGATGCTGTTCTTCGTCCTCAGCGACAACCTGCTGCAGATGATCGTGGGCTGGGAGCTGGTCGGCGTCTGCTCGTTCGTGCTGATCGGCCACTGGTGGGAGCACAAGGAGAACTCCGACGCCGCCCTCAAGGCCTTCTTCACCAACCGGGTGGGCGACATCGGGCTCCTGGTGGGCGTGTCGATCCTCTTCTTCGCCGCGGGCGGCACCTTCGACACGCTGACCATCAGCGAGCGCATCAACGCGGGCGAGGTGAGCCACACCGCGCTGGTGGTGGCCTCGCTGTGCCTGCTGGCTGCGGTGATGTCCAAGTCCGGCCAGTTCATCCTCCACACCTGGCTGCCCGACGCCATGGCCGGACCCACGCCGGTGTCCGCGCTCATCCACGCCGCCACGATGGTGGTGGCCGGCATCTTCATGGTGGCCCGCCTGTACCCGGTGTTCTGGGAGGGCATGTCGATCGGCGGGTCCAGCATCAACGTCCTGGCGCTGGTCGGGGCGGTCACCCTGCTGTTCGGGGGGATGCTGGCCTTCACCCAGAACGACATCAAGAAGGTGCTGGCCTATTCCACTGTCAGCCAGCTGGGCTACATGGTGATGGCTCTCGGGGTGGGGGCCTGGACCGCAGCCATGTTCCACCTGTTCACCCACGCCTTCTTCAAGGCCTGCCTGTTCCTGGGGTCGGGCTCGGTGAGCCACGCGGTGCACAGCTTCGACATGAAGACCGACATGGGCGGGCTCCGCAAGGTAATGCCCCACACCTACCGCACCTTCATGGTGGCGACGATTGCGCTCATGGGCCTGCCGCCGTTGGCCGGATTCTGGTCCAAGGACGAGATCCTGGCCGGCACCGGCGGCTGGGGCCTGTTCGGCGGCACCCACGGCAACGGCAACTACACCCTCATGCTGGTCATGGGAATGGTCGGTGCGGCCGTGACCGCGGCCTACATGACCCGGGTCGTCTACCTCACCTTCTTCGGCACCTACCGGGGCCACGGCCATCCCCACGAGTCCGGACCCCGCATCCTGGGGCCGCTGTACGTGCTGGCCTTCTTCGCGGTGGTGGCCGGGCTGTTCAACATACCCAAGGGCTTCCAGCTGTGGCCCGCGGCCTGGCAGGAGCGCTTCGGCCACTACGTGGAGCCGGTGGCGGCCTACTTCCCGGCCATCGGGCACGCCAAGCCGAGCTGGTCGCTGGCCATCGTCTCGACGCTGGTCGCGCTGACCGGCGCGGCGCTGGCCTGGCGCTACTACTTCAAGCGCGTGCAGAGCCGCTCGGAGGCCGCTGGGGAGCCGCTCACCGAGATCGGTGACGGACCGGTGTCGCGGGGCGGGCTGCCCAAGGCCGTCCACACGGCGCTGGTCAACAAGTACTACTTCGACCACCTCTACACCGGCGTGATCGTCAAGGCGGTGAAGGGGCCGCTGGCCAAGGCCACTTACTGGTCGAACCAGCGGATCATCGACGGCATCGTCAACGAGGCCGGCCGGCAGTCGGTGGCTGCTGGCCGGGCCGTGTACGACCACGTCGACCAGACCCTCATCGACCGCGTCATCGTCGACGGCTCGGGCCGGGCCTCCGACGGCGCCGGCGAGAGCCTGCGGACCATGCAGACCGGCAAGGTCCAGCAGTACGCCGCCATCCTGTTCGCAGCCGCCACCGTGCTGGCCGGCGTGTTCATCCTCGTGCTGTCGCTATGAACCCCGTGACCCAGATCGTGACGACCCCGCAACCCCCCGTCCCCCAGAATCCACCCATCCTCTAGGACCGAACCATGACCGATTTTCTCAATGATTGGGGCCTCACCCTCGTCACCTTCGTCCCGCTGATCGGGGCGCTGGTGATGATGGCGGTCCCCGCCGCCGAGGAGAAGATGCTCAAGCAGCTGGCCCTGCTGTCGTCGCTGGTGGCGATGGTGATCGGCGGGCTGCTGATGCTCGACTTCGACTACGGCAACGCCGGGGCCCTCCAGTACGTGGTGGACGCCCGCTGGATCGAGGTCATCAACAGCCGCTACATCCTCGGGCTGGACGGGATCTCGTTGCCGCTCATGGCGCTGACCCTGGTGGTGGTGCCGCTGTGCGTGGTCTACTCGTGGGACCACATACCCGAGCCGGGCAACCCCAAGGCCTTCTTCATCCTGATGCTCATCCTCGAGACGGGCATGGTGGGCACCTTCGGGGCCCAGGACCTGATTCTGTTCTTCGTGTTCTTCGAGGTCGTGCTGCTGCCCATGTTCTTCATGATCGCGGTGTGGGGCGGCGAGAACCGGCGCTACGCCTCGATCAAGTTCTTCCTGTTCACGCTGTTCGGCTCGGCGCTGATGCTGCTGTCGTTCCTGGCGCTGTTCTTCCTTTCAACCGACCCGGCCACCGGCGAGTCGCTGCGAACCTTCGACATGCGGGCGCTGACCGACGTGGCCGGCGCCGGAATCCTGGGCGCGACCCAGATCTGGATCTTCGCGGGCATGTTCATCGGCTTCGGCGTGAAAGTGCCGATGTTCCCGTTCCACACCTGGCTTCCCGACGCCCACACCGAGGCCCCCACGGTGGGGTCGGTGATCCTGGCCGCGGTCCTGTTGAAGCTCGGCACCTACGGGTTCGTGCGCATCGCGGTGCCCATGCTCCCCGAGGGCGCCGAGGCGTGGGCGCCGTGGATAGGGCTGCTGGCGGTCATCGGCATCATCTACGGCGCGTTGGGGTGTTTGGCCCAGACCGACATGAAGCGCCTGATCGCGTTCTCGTCGGTGGCCCACATGGGCTTCGTGATGCTCGGCATCGCCACCCTGACCGACTTCGGGATCAACGCGGCCATCTTCGGCATGGTCGCCCACGGGATCATCACCGGGATGCTGTTCTTCCTGGCCGGCTCGGTGAAGGAGCGCTACCACACGCTCGAGATCCGCCGGCTGGGCGGGATGCTGGTCCAGGCGCCCCGGATGGGCTGGATCCTGGGATTCTGCTCGATGGCGTCGCTGGGGCTGCCCGGCCTGGCCGGCTTCTGGGGGGAGTTCCCGGCCATCCTGTCGGCCTACTCGCCGGCTGAGGGCCTGCCGGTCGAGACGTTCCGGACCTACATGGTGGTGGCCGCGGTGGGCACGGTGCTGGCTGCGGGCTACCTGCTGTGGCTGCTCCAGCGCACCGCCATGGGGGCGCCGAAGGAGGAGTTCGCCGACAGCGACGACATCGTCGACGTGACCCGCCTCGAGTGGATCTCGTGGGCGCCGCTGCTGGTGGGAATCATCCTGTTCGGGGTGGCGCCCGGCCTGATCTTCGACGTCACCGACCCGGCCGTCGTCGGCCTGCTGGCGGCCGGGGGCTGACCCGCTGATGCTCGGCTCGGTCCTGACCCTCGCCTTCGAGCGGCCGGCGATCGACTGGCACGCGGTCGCGCCCGAGCTGACCCTGCTCGGCTTCGGGGCGCTGCTGACGCTGGTTGACATCGTCTGGCTGGAACGGGGCCGGGCCGTGGTCTCCGCGCTGGCCTCCTTCGGGCTGCTGGCGTCGATGGTGCCGGTGGTGACCCTGGCGTGGGACGGCGCAGACCGCTCCACGTTCTGGGGCGCCTATGTGGTCGACGACTACGCCCTGGTGATGAAGGCCGTGTTCCTGCTGGCCGGGTACGTGGTGGTGCTGCTCTCCACCAACTACATCGCCGAGGGCGACTACTGGGAGAACGAGTACTACCAGATGCTGCTGTCGGCGGTGCTGGGCATGGTGGTCATGGCCTCGGCCCGCGACCTGGTGACCATCTTCGTGGCTCTCGAGCTGCTGTCGATCCCGGCCTACCTGATGGCCACCTGGCGCAAGCGGGATCTGCGCAGCAACGAGGCCGGCCTCAAGTACTACCTGATGGGGGTGTTCGCCTCCGCGGTGCTGCTCTACGGCATGTCGCTGCTGTACGGCGCGACCGGCTCGACCATGCTGACCGACATCGATGCCGCCGTCTCGGCCGGTGGCGCGCCCTTGGCCGTCGTGACCCTGGGCGTGATCTTCGTGGTGGTCGGCTTCGGGTTCAAGGTGTCGGCGTTCCCGTTCCACACCTGGGCGCCGGACACCTACGAGGGCGCGCCCACTCCGGTGACCGCGTTCTTGTCGGTGGCGTCGAAGGCCGCCGGGTTCGTGGCCCTGCTGTCGCTGGTGTTCGTGGGCTTCTGGGGCCGGTCCGACGTGTACCAGCCGCTGATGTGGGCCCTGGCCGCGGCGTCGATGTTCGGCGGGAACCTGATGGCGTTGCGCCAGACCAACGTGGTGCGGCTGCTGGCCTACTCGGGGGTGGCCCAGGCCGGGTACATGCTGGCCCCGCTGGCGGTGGCGGGTGAGTCGCTGGCGACCGCGGACGACGCCCTGTCGTCGGTGGTGACCTACCTTGCCATCTACGCGGCCATGAACCTGGGCGCGTTCGCGGTGATCATCGCGGTGGCCCGGCGAACCGCCTCAGCCGAGATCGGCACGTACAAGGGCCTGTTCCGCTACTCGCCGGGCCTGGCCGTGGCCATGACGATCTTCCTGATGGCCCTGGCCGGCATCCCGCCGCTGGGCGGCTGGTTCGCCAAGTTCGAGATCGTGCTGGCCCTGCTCTCGCCGGGCACGCCCTGGGGTGTGGTCCTGGGTGTGATCGTGGCCGTCAATTCTGTGATCGCCCTCTACTACTACGCCCGCATCGCGTCGTACATGTGGGTGGAGGCCCCGCCCGCCGACGAGGGGTTCGACACCACCTCGCCCATCAAGACCCCCACCTCGATCTCAGCCGCCCTGGTCCTCACCGGCGCGGCCACCCTCGCCTTCGGCATCCTCCCCCAATGGGTAGGCCACTTCACCGACGTAAGCCTGGTAGCCACCGGCCTGGGCTGACGCATGGCCGCGAAGGACTCAGCATTGTGTTGGGGCTGACAGGCATCTGAGGACAGCTGTGCTGGGGGCGAACCCGAGCGTGCCATGAGTGATGTTGGCACCGATCCGGTGCGGGTCTTCTAGTGGTGATCACAGAGCGCGCTGCGATCTATCTCCACAACGCGCTATGAATAACCTTCAGAACGCGCTACCGTTGATCTACAGAACGCGCTATCGGATACCCGGAGGCGAGTCATGAGTGAGGCGGCTCCCACGCTCACGATGCCCGGCTACCTGCCGCGCATCGTAGGCCGCGAGGTTGAGAATGCTCTGCGGAGGCGGGGAGCGGTCCTCGTCGAAGGCGTGCGGGGATGCGGCAAGACCTGGATGGCGCGGCACTTCGCCCGCAGCGAGGTCCGGCTGGACGATGAGGCGGCGCTGCTGCTGGCCTCCTCAGATCCAGCCGAGGTGCTGCGGGGACCTACACCCCGGCTGCTGGACGAGTGGCAGAACGCCCCGAGCCTGTGGAATCGGGTGCGCCGGGAATGCGACGACCGCCCCGAGCCCGGCCAGTTCATCCTCACCGGGTCGGCCGCTCCGCAAGACGACGTGACCCGCCATACCGGCACCGGCCGCATCAGCCGGGTGCTGCTGCGGCCGATGTCGTTGTGGGAGACGGGGCAGTCCACCGGCGCCGCATCGCTCAAGCAGGTGTTTGAGGGTGAAGCCGTCTCTTGCCTCCCCAACGGGCAACCGGGCCTGCGAGATATCGCTTCAGCTGTCTGCGTCGGCGGCTGGCCCCAGAACCTCGACCAGAGCGAGAAGGAGGCCCTCTCGTCAGTCGGCGACTACGCCAACGAGCTCATCCGGGTGGACATCCCCACCGCCAGCGGAGTACGGCACGACCCGACCATGGTGCAACGGCTCATGCAGTCCATCTCACTCAACGTGGCGACCGAGGCCAAGATGACCAGGCTGGCGTCCGACATGGACATCGGCCATCCCCCGAGCCGCAACACCGTCGCCGCCTATCTCGATGCGCTACGCCGCATCTACGTCGTCGAAGACCAGCCCGCGTGGTCGGTGAGCCTCCGATCGAAGGCCACTCTAAGGAAGGAAGCCAAGCGGCACTTCGTTGACCCCTCCCTCGCCGCGGCCATGCTGCGAGCCACTCCCGAGCGGTTGCTGTCCGACCACACGGCCTTTGGCTCCCTGTTCGAGTCGCTGGCCGTGCGCGACCTCCGCATATACAGCCAAGCCGAGCGGGCCACGGTATTCCACTACCGCGACAACACTGAGCTGGAGGCCGACGCCGTCGTCGAGCGCACCGACGGTGCGTGGGTCGCTGCTGAGATCAAGCTCAGCACCAGCACCAAGACCATCGACAGAGCCGCACGGACCCTGCTTCGCCTCAAGGAGAAGACAACCCGCCAGCGCGCCGCCAACCTGGCCGCTCTGTTGGTGATAACTCCGACCGGTCCCGCCTACCGCCGTCCCGACGGCGTGCAAGTCGTCCCCATCACTGCCCTCGGCCCCTGACCTGCTTCAACAACTGGACGATTCGGCGGGTTCCTCGTGAGTCGAAAAAGTCATCGCAATGCGATCATCAGAGTTCTAGGCTCGCCCAACTGGCGAAGGGTCAGGCCATGGCAAATGTCACCATCCGGAATCTGGACGACGATCTGAAGGCGCGACTGTGCCTCCGCGCAGCCAATCATGGCTGTTCCCCGGAGGAGGAAGTCCACAACATCCTGCGCAAGACCGTCGAACGTCAAGCCGGCCCGACCGACCTCGCTGCGGCCATCCGCAATCGCTTCCTGCCCCTCGGCGGCATCGAGCTGGAGCTGCCGCGGCGCGAGCCGGTGGTTACCCGCAACACCCGGGACTTCGAGGGTGCCGGCGTCGACCTGATCGATCCGTGGGAGGCGGACGATGACTGAGCGGGTGGCACTGGTGACCGGTGCGGGGTCGGGGGTGGGCCGGGCCGCGGCGCTGGCGTTGGCTGGTGACGGTTGGACTGTGGTGACTGCGGGCCGGCGGCTGGAGCCGCTGGTCGAGACGGTGGAGCTCATCGAGCAGGCTGGGGGCTCGGGGGTGGCGATCACCGCCGACGTGGCCGATCCTGAATCGGTCGAGGTGCTCTTCGAGCGCATCAGGGACGACTTCGGACGCATCGACCTGCTGTTCAACAATGCCGGAGCGGCCTCGGCCCCTGTGCCCTTCGAGGAGATCAGCTTCAAGGACTGGCAGCGGGTCGTCGACGTCAACCTCACCGGCTCGTTCCTGTGCGCCCGCCATGCCGTGGCCATGATGAAGTCGCAGCAGCCCCCTGGCGGGCGGATCATCAACAACGGGTCCATCTCGGCCCATGCGCCCCGGCTGAACTCGGCCCCCTACACCGCCACCAAGCACGCAATCACCGGCTTGACCAAGTCGCTGGCGCTCGACGGGCGACCCTTCGGCATCACCTGCGGCCAGATCGACATCGGCAACGCCCGCACCGACATGACGGCTCGGATGCCCGAAGGCGTCCTCCAGGCCGACGGGTCACTCAAGCCCGAGCCCACCATCGACGCGGCCGATGTCGGCCGGGCCGTCGCCTACATGGCCAGCCTTCCCCCGGACACCAACGTGCTGTCGATGACGGTCATGGCCAGCGGGATGCCGTTCGTGGGACGGGGCTGACGGGCCGTGCTGCTGGTGACGGTCGGGCAGCGGCTCGCCGGCAGGATCGCGGCCCGGGGACCGATCCCGGTGTCGGAGTTCGTCGAAGCCTGCCTCTACGACCCTGACGGCGGCTTCTACATGCGGGGCGGGCGAGCCGGCGGTCGCTCCGGGCACTTCCTGACCGCGCCCGAGGTCGGACCGCTGTTCGGGGCGGTCCTGGCCCGGGCGCTGGACGGGTGGTGGGAGCAACTGGGCGAGCCCGCGCCGTTCACGGTGATCGACTGGGGCGCCGGGCCGGGCACCCTGGCCCGGTCGGTGGTGGCCGCGGAGCCCCGGTGCCTGTCGGCAGGCGCGCTGGAGTGGATCGCGCTGGAGCTGTCGCCGGTCCAGAGGGCCCTGCATCCCGATCACCCGAGGGTTCAGAGCGCGGCCCGCCTTTCCGATGTGCTGCCGCAGGGCGCGCCCGTCGGAGTGGTGGTGGCCAACGAGCTGCTCGACAACCTCCCCTTCGACATCGTCCGTCGCACTCCTGACGGGTGGGAGGAGGCGCGGGTCACCGTCGATCGATCCTCTGCGCGTCGCGGCTTCTGTCTGGTCGCGGCGGCGGCTCCAGCAGAGCTGGTGGCCGGTCTGCCCGACATGGAGGTCGGGGCGCGCGTCCCAGTCCAGCGAGCGGCCCGCGACTGGGTGACAGCCGCGCACGAGCTGCTCGGAACGGGCTGGATCGTGGCCTTCGACTACGGCGCCGGCACGGATGCGCTGGCCGGGAGGGCCAGCCCATCGGACGAGCTGTCCCGCGGGTTGGGCTGGCTGCGGTCTCACCGCGATCACAGGGGCGGCTCGTCGTGGCTCGCCCAGCCCGGGTCATGCGACATCTCTGTCGACGTGGCCCTCGACCAGGTCCAGGCCGACCATCGGGCCGACGTGTGCTCCCAAGCCGAGTTCCTGCGGGCCCATGGCATCGAGGAGCTGGTGGCCGAGGGCCGGGCCACGTGGCGAGACCGTGCCGCGGTGGGCGACCTGGAGGCGTTGCGGGCCCGCAGCCGCACCTCCGAGGCCGAGGCCCTGCTCGACCCGGCCGGCATGGGCGCCTTCAGCGCGCTGGTCTGGACAGTCGGCTGAGGCCGGGCGGCCCTCCGTCCGGCCCGAGCACTTCGCAGCAATCGATCCGGTCCGGGCGCGGCTCAATCCTGGGCTTCGGTCCAGTCGTTGATGGCGGTTTCGCAGGGGCCGATCAGGGGGGCGACCACGGGGTAGCCGGCGTAGGGGGCCAGCATTATCAGCGTCTCGCGCAGCTGGTCGGGGGTGAGTTCGCCCCGCCTGAGGGCCGACTGGGCCTGGAGCTTCCAGACGTCGGTGGCGCCCCGGGCCGCGATCACGCCCATGATGAGCAGGCGCCGGTCCCGGATCGACAGAACGTCGCGGTCCCACACTTCGGCGAACAGGCTCCGCATCATCACGTCGTTGAACGCCATCGTGCCCTCGGGCAGGGCCGGGACCTCGCCCTGGTAGACCTCGGTCACCATGGCGACACCCCGTTGGTAGGTGTCGTCCGAGCCGGTGTCGGGGGAGTTGTCAGTGCTCATGGGGACTCCTCGGTGTCCTCGTGGACGTTGTAGACGGCGGGCATGACGCGGCCCAGAGCGTCGAGAAGGGCGCCGGCGCCGGGCCGGGTGCGGCCCACCTCCAGCGCCAGCGACAGGTCCTTGGTGGCGATCCCGGCCTGGGACTCCAGCATGGACCGCAGCTCGCCGACGATGTGCTCGGCGGGGATGTCCAGCAGGGCGCAGTACTGCTCGGTCAGCGCGCCCAGCTGGCCCATCGACCGCCATGCCTCCAGCAGCGCGGCCGGCTCGCCGCCGGTGCTGGCCACCATGTCGTGGGCGGTGGCGGCCGCCGCGAACTGGGCGTAGGTCATCACGTTGATGGCGATCTTCAGCACCGCACCCGCGCCCACCGGACCGGCGTCGACAAGCGTGCCCGCGTAGACGTCGAGCACTTCCCGGGCCGCCGCGGGCATGTCCGCCAACCCGCCGGCCAGCACGGTGAGGCTGCCGGCCCTGGCGTTGTCGGCTCCGCCGGCCACGCAGGCGTCGAATACGGCGATGCCTGATTCGGTAGCCGCGTCTCGCGCCGCCAGCACCGTGTCTGGGTGGACGGTGGAGTGAATGAGCACGGCGAGCGTTCCGTGGGCTCCCTCAACGATGCCACCCGGGCCGGACAGTACGGCTTCGACGTGGGCTGCGGCGGGCACGCAGACGCTCACCACATCGCTGGCCCGGGCAACCGCGGCCGCGTCGGCGCTCGCTTCGGCTCCCAGTGAGACGGCCGCGTCCACCGCCGCGGGATCGAGGTCGTAGACAGCGACCGGTCCGTTGCCGTGTCGGATCAAGTTCTCGACCATGGCCGAGCCCATCATGCCCAGACCGATGTAGCCGAAACGGGTCATTCCGCCACGGCACCGAGCCGAGGTCCGGGCGTGAAGCTGATGGGCAGGCTCCTCCAGCCGCTGACGTTGCCGCTGTGGAACCGGACCTTGTTGTCGTGGTTCACCGCGTAGTCGCTCATGCGCCGGTGGATCTCCTCCAGCGCCACCCGGCCCTCGAGGCGGGCCAGCGCCGCGCCGAGGCAGAAGTGGACGCCGTACCCGAAGCCCAGATGCCGCTCCGGATTGCGGAAGATGTCGAACTCCCCCGCAGTGGGCCCGAACTCCCGCTCGTCCTGGTTGGCCGCGCCGATCAGCAGCAGCACCGAGTCGCCCTGGTGCATCCGCTGGCCGTGCATCTCCACGTCGCGGGCGAGGGTGCGGTGCATGTACTGGGTGGAGCTGTGGAACCGCACGACCTCCTCCACCGTCTGGGGGACCAGTGACGGGTCGGCCACCAGAGCGGCCCGCTGGTCGGGATGGCGCGACAGCAACTCGACGGCGTTTCCCACCATCTTGGCGGTCGTCTCGAACCCGGCGAACACGAACAGCAGGCAGAACCCGAGCAGCTCAGGCTCGGTCAGCGCCCGGCCGTCGACCTCCAACCCCAGCAGGTCCGACACCAGCCCGCCGCCCGGCACCTCGCCGGCGCGCCGCCGGTCAAAATCCTCGGTGAAGTAGGCGAGCACCTCGAGGATCGCCTCGAATGCCTCCGTGGGGATCTCCATGGACCCGTCCTCGCGGACCAGGCCCCGGTCTGCACAGTCCCGCAGCCTGTCCCGGTCGGCCCCCGGTATGCCGAGCACGGCCGAGATCACATCCATCGGGAAGCAGCCGGCCACGTCAGCCATCAGGTCGGCGTGACCCGACTCGATCACCGTGTCGATGTAGTGGTTGACGATCCTGCGGATCTCGTCCTCCATGTGGGCCACGCGCCGGACGGTGAACACACGCGACACCAGCATCCGCAGCGCGGTGTGCTCCGGCGGGTCGACCTCGATCATCTCGTGGAACCTGGGGTTGGTCCGATCGATGGGCCGCCTGCTCTCCAGAGCCACGCCGCCGGCCGAGGAGTAGGTCTCGTGGTCCCGGAACGCACTCTGCACGTCCTCGAAGCGGCTCAACGCCCAGAACCCCAGGTCGGGGTTCCAGTAGGCGGGCGCCTCGTCGCGCAGCCGCCGGTACGTGTCGTACGGGTTGTCGTGCACCGAGAAGGCGTACGGGTTGTACACCAGCGGCGGGCCCATGCGCCGATACTAGGTCAGCCTCTGGGCACCCGCTTCGACGGTATTCGTGGCGCGTTCCGAATCCGCGTGAGGCGCGGCAACGGCGCGATACTTCGCGGAGCACAGAGTCCGCGGCCCGGCGGCGGGCGCACGGCTGGTATCGAGATCCGGAAGGGTGGAAGTTGACGGCGAGGACGGTTGGGCTGGTCGGCACGGGAGTGATCGGCGCCGGGTGGGCGGTGCGCGTCCTGGCCCGGGGGCACGATGTCGCGGCGTGGGATCCGGCGGTCGGTGCCGAGGACCGGCTCCGGCGCGCGGTGGAGCGGGCCTGGCCGTCGGCTGCCCGGCTGGGCCTGTTCCCCGGCGCCGACCCGGATCGGCTGCGCTGGGCCGGCAGTGCCGAGGAGGTCGCGGCCTCGGCCGACTGGGTGCAGGAGAGCGTCCCGGAGGACGCGTCGGTCAAGCAGCCCCTCCTGCGTCTCCTCGATGCGGCTGCCCACCCTGCGACGGTGGTTGCCAGCAGTTCATCCGGTCTGCTTCCGACTCGCCTGGCCGAGGGGCTGAGCCATCCCGAGCGGCTCCTGATCGGCCATCCGTTCAACCCGGTGTACCTGCTGCCGCTGGTGGAGGTGGTGCCCGGCGAGGCCACCAGCGACGAGGCGGTGGCCGCGGCTGTGGCCCACTACGACGACCTGGTGATGCACCCGCTGGTGGTGCGCAACGAGGTGGAGGGCTACCTGTCGGACCGGCTCCAGGAGGCCCTGTGGCGCGAGAACCTGCACCTGGTGAACGACGGGGTGGCCACCACCGCCGAGCTGGACGAGGCCATCGTCTACGGACCCGGGCTGCGCTGGGCGGCCATGGGCACGAACCTCACGTTCCATCTGGCCGGCGGTGACGGCGGGATGCGTCACATGCTGGGCCAGTTCGGGCCGGCGCTGAAGTTGCCGTGGACCAGTCTCGAGGCCCCCGAGCTCACCGTGGAACTGGTGGAGGCCATGGCCGCGGGCTGCGAGGACCAGGCAGCCGGGCGGTCGGTCGCCGAGTTGGAGCGCCAGCGCGACGACTCGTTGCTGGCGGTCATGCGGGCGCTGCGCCCCAGTGGCGCCGGCGCCGGCCGGCTGATGGCCGAGCGGGAGGCTCGGATTCTGGCCGCCGGAGCCGCGGCCGCGGCCGAGCCGTGGACGCCGGGTGCCGAGGTCTCCGCTCCCCTGGAGTTGTATGAGGCCGTGGTGGAGCCCGACTGGGTGGACTACAACGGCCATATGACCGAGTGGGCCTTCTTGACCGCCTTCGGGTGGGCGTCCGACGCGCTGTTCCGGTACGTGGGCATCGACGAGGACTACCGGGCCGGCGGGCACTCCTACTACACGGTCGAGACCCACCTCCACCACCGGCGGGAGGCCTCCGAGGGGGAACGGCTGCGGGTCACCACCCAGATGCTGGGCCGCGACGCCAAGCGGCTGCACATCTTCCACACCATGTACCGGGGCGACGCCGGCGGCGGCGAGGTGGTCTGCACCGGCGAGCAGATGCTGGTCCATGTGGACACCGCCGCCGGACGCAGCGCACCGCTGCTCGACGGTCCGGCAGCCGCGGTGGCCGCCATCGGAGCGGCCCACGCCCGCATGCCGAGGCCGCCGGAGGCCGGTAGCCGCATGGCCATCGCCACCAAGGACTGACAAGGAGGGCTGGCTTGGACTTCTCGATCGACGACTCCCAGCAGATGGTGGTCGACACGGTGCGGGCGTTCGTCGAGCGCGAGCTGGTATCCCGCGAGGCCGAGGTGGAGCGCACCGGCGAGGTGCCCCCCGAACTGGTGGAGGAGATCCGCGGCAAGGCCATCGACGCCGGGCTCTACTCGGCCAACATGCCCGTCGAGCTGGGCGGGGGCGGGCTCGACGATCTGACCCTGGCCATGGCCGAGCGGGCCTTCGGCTGGACCGCCTACGCCCTGCACTACATCGTGGCCCGGCCGTCGAACATCCTGCGGGCCTGCACCGGCTCCCAGGTGGAGGAGTACCTGCTGCCCACGGTGCGGGGCGAGCGGGTGGAGTGCCTGGCCATGAGCGAGCCCGACGCCGGCTCCGACCTGCGGGGCATGTCCTGCCGGGCCGAGCGCCGCGGCGACCACTTCGTGGTCAACGGCACCAAGCACTTCATCAGCCACGCCGACCTGGCCGACTACGTGATCCTGTTCGCGGCCACCGGCGCGACCGACACCGACCGCGGTCCCCGCAAGCTGATCTCGGCGCTGCTGGTGGACTTCGATACGCCCGGCGTGGAGCGGGTGCCGGGCTACAACTGCGTGTCGAACCGGGGCTACCACAACTTCGTCATCAATTTCGACAACGCCCGGGTGCCCGTCTCCAAGCTGCTCGGCACCGAGCACCGGGGTTTCGACGTGGCCAATGAGTGGCTGGGCAGCACCCGGCTCCAAGTGGCTGCAGTGTGCCTCGGCCGGGCCGACCGGGCCCTGGCGGTGGCCCTCGACTGGGCTGCGAGCCGGGAGCAGTTCGGGCAGCCGATCGGGCGTTTCCAGGGGGTGTCCTTCAAGCTGGCCGACATGCGCACCCGGCTGCTGGAGGCCGAGCTCATGACCTACCGGGCGGCGTGGTTGTCGGCCCGGGGCGAGATGGCCGACGCCGACGCGGCCATGGCCAAGCTGTCCGCCACCGAGATGCTCCAGTTCGTGTCGGACGAGGCCATCCAGATCTTGGGCGGGATGGGGCTGATGGACGAGCTGCCGCTGGAGCGGATCTGGCGCGATGCTCGCGTCGACCGCATCTGGGACGGCACCAGCGAGATCCAGCGCCACATCGTGTCGCGAGCCATGCTGCGCCCCCTGGGCTGCTGAGGTGCAGTGACGAGCCGGCCGGCCCTTCCACGGTCGATGACGTGAGCAGTCGGCTGGTACGGCTGCTGAGGCCCCGGTCGCTCGCCTTCGTCGGGGGAGCGGCCGCGGAGTTGGCCATCGATGCCTGCCGGTCCTTCGGCTTCTCGGGGGACATGTGGGCGGTGAACCCCCGCCGGGAGCTGCGGGGCCTGCCCACCTTCGCCTCGGCAACGGAGCTGCCCGCCGGTGTCGACGCCGCCTTCGTCGGCGTGGACCGCCACGCCTCCGTCGAGGTGGTGCGCCAGCTGGCGGCCGCAGGCACGGGCGCCGCGGTGTGCCATGCCTCCGGGTTCGCCGAGACCGGCGCAACCGGCGCGGCCCTCCAGACCGAGTTGGTGGCTGCCGCGGCAGGGATGCCTCTTATCGGCCCCAACTGCTATGGCACGCTGTCGGCGCCGACCGGCGCGGCGCTGTGGCCCGACGTGCACGGCCTGACCCGCTGTGACCGGGGCGTCGCGCTCCTGAGCCAGAGCGGCAACATCGCGGTGAACCTGACCATGCAGCGCCGCGGTCTCGACATTGCCTGGGTGGTGACGCTGGGGAACCAGGCCGACGTGGGCATCTCGGAAGCCTTCGAGGCCGTGGTCGCTGAGGAGGCTGCAACCTGCGTGGGGCTGTGCGTGGAGGCGCTGGACGATGTCGACCGCTTCTCGGCGGCCGCCGCGGCAGCGCGCCGCCGGGGCCTGCCGGTCGTGGCGCTCAAGCTCGGGACTTCGGAGTCCTCGGCGACCGTGGCGGTCACCCACACAGCGTCGCTGGTGGGCGATGACGCCGCCTACAGCGCGCTGTTCGCCCGGCTCGGAATCCATCGGGTGCGCACCCTGGGCGAGGTGCTCGACACGCTGGCCGTGCTGTGCAGCCTCGGGCCGTTGAGGGGCGAGCGGCTGGTGTCGTTGAGTTGCTCCGGCGGCGAGGCTGCGCTGGTCGCCGATCGCAGCCAGGACCGCAATCTGAGCTTCCCGCCGTTCGCCCCCGACCACGCCGACCGGGTGTCCGCGGCTCTGGACGGCCGGGTGGCGGTCACCAACCCGCTCGACTACCACACCTTCATCTGGGGTGACGAGGCCCGCCTGACCGCCTGCTTCAGCGCCGCGCTCTCATCCGGCGTCGCCGAGACGGCGGGCGCGAGACCCGGTGTCGGCGCCGCGCTCTCGTCCGCCATCAGTGGGACGGCGGGCCCGGCGGATCGTGAAGCGCCCTTCGATGCCGCCCTGCTGGTGCTCGACTTTCCCGCGCTGGGGCTCGACCGGTCGCGCTGGTGGCCGACGCTCCAGGCCTTCGCGGCGGCTTGCACCGCTAGCAGCACCCCTGGCGTGGTGGCCGCCTCGATGGCTGAGAACCTGCCCGAGGAGGCCCGCGCCCGGATCGTCGAATTGGGCCTGGCCGCTTGCGGCGACATCGACACCGCCCTGGTCGCACTGGAGGCTGCAGCCGCCTGGGGACAGCAGGCCAGCATGTCTGGAGCGGCTGGCAGCCTGCTTCCGCCGTCGCCCATGTCACCACCATCATCCGGCGTGTCACCGTCATCATTCGCCGCATCGGCACAACCTCATCCCTCTCCTTCCCATGAGCCGGCCCGATCAGGCCCCGGTGCTGGAGCGGGGCCGGATCGCCAGTCGAAGCGACCGTATGAGAGGGGTGTGACAGGCGACGGCCAAGCCGGCGCGAGGGTGGTTCCCGAGCACGAGGCCAAGCCCCGCCTCGCGTCGGCTGGCATAGCGGTGCCCGAGGGCGTCGTCGTCGCTGCGAGCGGGGCGCCGGGGGCGGCCGCCCAGATCGGTTATCCGGTCGTGGTCAAGGCCATCGGCTCGGCCCACAAGACCGAGGCCGGCGGGGTGGTGGTCGGGCTGACCAACGACGGTGCGGTGTCGGCCGCAGCCCGGAAGCTGGCCGCGCACGGCGACGGAACCGTGATGGTGGAGGCCTGCGTGACCGGTGCCGTCGCCGAGCTGCTGGTTGGGGTGCGGTCGGCGCCCCCGGTCGGGATGCTGCTGACACTCGGCATCGGCGGCATTCTGGCGGAGCTGTTCGACGACACCACCAGCCTCCTGCTGCCGGTCGAGGCCGGCGAGGTCCTGGAGGCTCTTCAGAGCCTGAGGGTGTGGCCTCTGCTGGCCGGCTACCGGAACCGCCCGCCCGCCGCCGTTGATGCCGTGGTCGGGGCGGTCACGGCATTGGGCCGGCTGGTGCGCGACGATCCCAGCATCATCGAAGTGGAGATCAACCCCCTCATGGTCACCCCCCGCACCGCGGTCGCGGCTGACGCGTTAATGCTCGTGGCTGAACGGCCGAGCGATGGCTGAGGCCGCACCCGCCGGCGCTATCCGCACCGTGACCGACGGGCCGGTGCTCGAGGTCGTCATCGACCGCCCGAAGGCCAACGCCATCGACGCGGCCACCAGCCGCGAGCTGAGCCGGGTGTTCGCCGCCTTCCGCGACGACCCCGACCTGAGGGTGGCGATACTCACCGGCGCCGGCGACCGGTTCTTCTCGGCCGGCTGGGACCTCAATGCCGCGGTCGAGGGCGAGGACTACGAGGCCGACTACGGCGAGGGCGGTTTCGGCGGCTTTGGCGAGCTGCCCGGCCTGCTCAAGCCGGTCATAGCCGCAGTCAACGGCATGGCCGTCGGCGGCGGTTTCGAGATCGTGCTGGCGGCCGACCTCGTCGTGGCCACCGACCACGCCCGCTTCTGGTTGCCGGAGGCCTCTCTGGGGCTGATGCCCGACTCCGGTTCGGTCCGCCTGCCCAGGATGCTCCCGCCCGCGGTGGCCAACGAGGTCCTCTACGCCGGCCGTCGCCTCAACGCAGCCGACGCGCTGCGCTGGGGTCTCGTCAACTCGGTGGCCGGCCCGGCGGACCTGATGGCCGAGGCCCGCGCCCTGGCGGCCCGGGTGGTGGCGGCCGCCCCGCTGTCGGTGGCCGCCATCTGCGAGGTCCGCGACCGCACGGTCCACCTCCCGCTGCGGGAGGCGTTCGAACTGCTGCGTTCCGGCGAGCTGACCGCTTACGAGGCCATGCTCGCTTCAGAGGACGCAGCCGAGGGCCCTAAGGCCTTCACCGAGGGCCGCACACCGCGCTGGAAGGGCGGCTAGCTCTTGGTCTGTGGTTCTGCCGTGCGTTTCTTGATGTAGTTGACCTCACCAGAACGGCACAACTACATCAAGAATGACGAGGCTCGGGGTTAGTGGGGCGGCAGGACTCAGGGACCGCCCTCGACAGGGGTGAACCGGCGGGTCCAGGCCTGAAGCAGGCGGTCCAGGAGCATGGCCAGCAGCACGATGGCCAGGCCGGCCACGAAACCCGAACCCACCGAGTCGGTCCGTCTGAGCCCCTTCACCGTCTCAAGGCCCAGGCCGCCGCCTCCCACCAGCCCCGCGATCACCACCATGGCCAGCACCAGCATCACGGTCTGGTTGATGCCGGCGATGATGCTCGGCGCGGCCAGTGGCAACTGCACCTTGCGCAGTGTCTGGCCCCGGGTGGCGCCGAAAGCCCTCGCAGCCTCGGTGGCCTCGCCCTCCACCTGGCGTATGCCCAGATTGGTGAGCCGGGTCGCGGCCGGCAACGCGTACAGGACCGAGGCGATGATCCCCGGGATCCGCCCCACGTTGAACATGATGATCACCGGCACGAGCAGCACGAAGCTGGGGATTGTCTGCAGGAAGTCGAGCACCGGCTTGAGCATCCGCTCGAACCGGTCGCTGCGGGCGGCCAGCACGCCCAGCGGAATGCCGCACAGGATCGCCATGGCCACCGCCACGATGACTTGGGCGAGAGTGTCCATGGACAGTTCCCACATGCCGAGGAACCCCAGTCCGGCGACACAGGCCGTGCAGAACGTGGCCAGGGCGGCGCCACCAAGGCGCCAGCCCACCAGGGCCACAGCCAGCACCACCACCGGCCACGCCAGATCGACGCTGAACAACTCCCGCAACGGCGTGACCGCGTAGATGGTGATCGAGTCGCTGAACCAGCCAGTCCCGAACCAGGTCCCGCCGATCTCATAGAGGTTGTCCCGGACCCAGTCCACGAGCCAGTCGATGGACGAGGCGAACGAGAACGTCAGGGCGGACGGGTAGTCGGGCTTTCCCAGAACAGAGCTGGCGACCACGCTCACCACCAGGGCGACGGCCCCAAGCGTCCGGCGGGGATGCCGGGCCAGCACAGCAAGCCCTCCAGCCCGGCGCACCGGCCGAGCCAGGGCTGCCCCGATCCGGCAAAGGAACCGGTCGGTAGATGCCAGCGCCTTCTCCACTCCGCGAACCATTCCCACGTGAGCGAGGGAATCCGGCATCAGGCGATGTCGGCGGCTCCGTTTGCCCAAGCCCGCCGCGCCGTGGGTGAGGCGGTCCAGGATCATGGCCAGCACGACGATCGCCATGCCGGCCTCCAGCGCTCTCCCGACGCGAAGGCTGCGGAGAGACTCCAGCACCACCTGGCCCAGTCCTCCTGCGCCGATGAGAGCCGCGATGACCACGATGCTCAGGGCCATCATGATGGTCTGGTTGATGCCGGTGAGCACGCTGGGAAGGGCCAGGGGGAACTGAACTTTGCGCAGGGTCTGCCGGGGGGTTGCGCCGAACATCTCGGCCGCCTCCACCGTGGTATCCGGGACGGCCCGAATGCCTAGGTTGGTGAGCCGCACAACCGGCGGGAGCGCGTACACCACCGTGGCGATGATGGCCGGCACGCGGGCCACGCCGAACAGCAGCACCACTGGGATCAGGTAGACGAAGGCGGGCAAGGTCTGCATGGCGTCGAGGAGCGGTCTGAGTGTCTGAGCGAGGCGGTCGTAGCGGGCCGAGGCGATTCCCACCGGCACGCCGATCGCCACCGAGATGGCTACGGCCACCGTCATGAGCGCCACCGTCTCGAGGCTCTCCTCCCACAGGCCGATGGACCCGAAGTACAGGACTCCTATCGCCGTGAGCAGACCCGCCCGCAGACCCAGGATGGAGGTGGCCACCATCGCGGTCGCGCCGGCTGTCACGTACCACGGCAGCCAAAGCAGGAAGCGTTCCGCGATACGGATGGCCCAATCGATCGAGTCGCTGACCGGATTGAAGACGAAGGCGAAACTCCAGTGGGTGGTCTGGTTGTCGATCACCCAGCGTCGAGCGGTGTTGATCCAATCGGCCAGCCCGATGGCCCACGACTCGGGGAAACCCTCTACCCAGCCGAGCGCGAGCTGAGCCGCGACGACAACCGCCACGCCGATGATCAGCCCACTCCTGGAGCGAAGACGCTTCCGGCGGTCGAGCTCGAGCCGGGCTTCGACCGTGCCGGCGACCCCCGATGCCCCTGTGACAGGCGCGGCTGCGGTCACCGGGGACTGCCGTCGCGGGCGCGGCCGCTGAGGGAGCCGGCGCCCTCGCCGAGCAGCGCGGCCACGCGCTCACGGTCCACGACGCCTATCGATGCTCCGTCATCGTCGACGACGTACAGATCGCCCGGGTTGGCCAGGAGGCGGGGCAATACATCGTCGAGCACCGCGCCGACGTTGACAGGTTGGCCCGAGACGGCCTCGTCGCGTGCGGGCCGCAGCACCGAGCCCACGGTGATCACCGTGGTCTTCGGCGCGTCCTCGGTGAACTCGCGCACATAGTCGTCCGCCGGAGCCGACACGATCTGCTCCGGCGTGCCGACCTGGACGAACTCGCCGTCCTTCATGATGGCGATCCGGTTACCGAGCTTTAGCGCCTCATGGAAGTCGTGGGTGATGAATACCAGCGTCCGCCTCATGTCCGCCTGGAGCGACAGCAGTTCGTCCTGCATGTCGCGGCGGATCAGCGGATCCAGTGCCGAGAACGGCTCGTCGAAGAACAGGATCTCAGGCTCCACGCAGAGAGCCCGGGCGAGGCCCACCCTCTGCTGCATCCCGCCCGAGAGCTGCTGTGGGTAGTGATCGGCCCAGTTGTCGAGACCGACCACCGACAGGATGTCCAAGGCCCGCTCGTAACGTTCCGCCTTCGGGGCGCCCTGGATCTCCAGACCGAACGCGACGTTGTCGATCACCTTCCGGTGCGGGAACAGCCCGAAATGCTGGAACACCATCGACAAGCGGCGGCGCCGCAGTTCGCGCAACTCCGGCTCGGTGAGCTCCCCGAGATGCGTGCCCTCGACGCTCACCGTCCCGCTGGACGGTTCGATGAGCCTCGACAGGCACCGGATCAGGGTTGACTTCCCGGACCCGGAGAGCCCCATGACCACGAAGGTCTCCCCTCGCTGGACCGAGAAGGAAGCGTCCCGCACCGCGACCAGACATCCGGTGCGCTCGAGAACTTCCTGGCGGCTGGCCGCTTCTGCTACGAGGGTCTCCGCCGCCGCGATGTCGTCGCCGAAGATCTTGGTGACCCGGCTGCAAACCAGCGGCGCGTCGCCGGCAGTGCTCGGTGGAGGATCGTCGTTCTGCTCGGCGACCATCAGCGCATGCTACGCGCCCCGAGTGGCCTGCGACGGCCGGCAGCGAGACGTCGAAGAATGTTGAGTCGAATCTCCATAGCGCGCGGGCTACGGCCGTGCTAAGAATGCCCCCTCACGACCGGCTGCGCGTAGGGCACGGCCGACATATCGAGTGGAGGCAACCCGCAATGAGAAAGTCCCTGTGCCGGCTGGTCGCCGTTCTGGCCTGTTTTGGTCTGCTGGCGGCCGCCTGCGGCGACGATGACGAGGCCGAGCCGGCACCGGCTCCAGCGGCCGAGCCTGAGGAGCCGATGGCTGAAGAGGAGCCGATGGCCGAGGAGGAGCCGATGGCTGAGGAGGAGCCGATGGCTGAGGAGGAGCCGATGGCTGAAGAAGAGCCCATGGCTGGTCCCGACTTGGGTGAGATCACCACCATCGAGTTGATCGCCAACCCGTGGAACGGTTCGGCGGCCAACATCGCGGTGGCCGCACAGTTGCTTGAGCACATCGGCTACACGGTCGAGGTGACCGACCTCGACGAGAACGCCCAGTGGGCGGCCATCAACACCGGCGACCTGCATGCGTCGCTCGAAGTCTGGCCGTCGGGACACGGCCAGAACCGCATCGACTTCATCGACAACCCCGATGGCAACGTCGTGGACGCCGGACTGCTCGGTCCGGTCGGCCAGATCGGCTGGTACCTGCCGGCCTACATGATCGACCAGAACCCCGCGCTGGCCAGCGCGGAAGGGTTCACCGATGCCGAACTGGCCGGTCTGTTCGCCACCGCCGAGACGGGCGACGCCGGGCAGATCCTGCACGGCGATCCGAGTTGGGTGACCTTCGAGCAGGACATCATCGACGACTTCGGACTGCACCTCGAGATCGTGTACGCCGGCTCCGAGGAGGCGCTGCTGGCCGCGTTCGATGCGGCCTTCGCCCGCGAGGATGCTGTGCTGTCGTACTTCTGGACACCGCACTCGGCGTTCAACACCTTCGATCTCGTCGAGTTGGAGTTGCCGCCTGATCCCGACGGCAACAAGTACTACCCGGCAGAGGACCTCTTCAAGATCGTCTGGGCGGGGCTTGAGGACGGCGCTCCCGCAGCTTGGGAGTTCCTGCACAACTTCAACTACACCACGGCCGACCAGGTGTCGATGCTGGCCGCGATCGATGGAGAGGGCAAGAGCGTCGAGGACGCCGCGGCGGACTGGATCGCCGCCAACGAGGCCACCTGGAGCGCCTGGATCCCGTCGTAGGCAAGCAGCCAGATAGCTAGCCGGCCGGGGCTTTCCTCCGGCTCGAGGAGGGGACCGGGGTTGCTGCCCCGGTCCCTCTCGCGCCCGTCGGGTTCAGCCCTGCCCGAAGTCCCAGGCCGCGATCTCGGCCGTCTGCTCGCCGAGCAGGGCCACCGCGGTCTCGAACAGCAGCTTGCCCTCCTCGACGTTGGCTCCTGTCGGGTCGCCGATATGGCCGTGGGGCCCGAAGTCGTTGGACAGCCAGCCGAACGAGGCCAGACCACCGAAGCGCACGTAGCGGTTCTCCGCCAGTCGCTCCGGAACAGCCCGCACAGCCCGCTCCAGATGGACCAGATCGGGACGCAGGTGCATGAACACCGAGGTCTCCCGGTGACCGCCGTGGATGCCCATCCCGAGTTCCCCGGTCTCGGGCGACGCGCCGCCGTGATCCGGCGGAACGAACGGATGCACCAGGAAGGTCATCAACCCGTAGGCCAGCCGCAACTCCCGGCAGGCCACGTTCAGCAGTGACGAGTTGCCGCCGTGGCCGTTGAGGAACACCAGGCGCTCGGCTCTGGTCGCGGCGACGCAGCGGCCGATGTCGCGCAGAACGGCAAGCAGCGTCTCGGCCGACAGCCACAGCGTTCCCGGCGACCAGGCGTGCTCGTTCGACTTCGACACCGACAGCGTGGGCAGCAGCCACAGGTCGCAGGCGTCGCCGTGCTCGGCCACGAGTGCGGCCGCAGCCTCATGGGCGATCACGTGGTCCACGGACAGGGGCAGGTGCGGGCCGTGCTGTTCCACCGCGCCGATCGGCTGCACGATCACCGACGACTCCGTGATCCGTTCGGCGATCTCGGGTCCGCTGAGGTCCTCAAGACGGCGACTGGGTGTGCTGGACATGGCTTCCAAGGTAGCCGCGACGACTCCTACCCCGGCCCGGTTGAAGCCGAGTCGAGCGATGGCGGGCTCCAGAACGAGACATCGGCGACGCCGAGGTTCCTGACCCCGCCGATGCCATCGAGGCGCGCCACCGCGGTGGTGTCCAAGCCGACGGAACTGGCGCCGAACACGATCGCGTCACTGTCCGGTGACCACAGGCGGGGCGTCTCGACGTACTGGTCGGCGAAGCGCAAGTAGTCGCGGACGAAGGCGACGGTGGGGGTGAAGCGGGTGAGTTCCACCGCTTCCTGGCCGTCCCAGACGTGCCAGGCCAGAGTGGTGCTGTCCGGGTCCTGGGTCGCGGAGGCCGCGATCAGCAGGCTGCGACCGTCGTGGCTCCATTCGAGCCAGAATCCGGTTCTGTCCAGCACCTCGGCGCGCTCGCCGGTGTCAAGGTTGATGATCCACACGGCGCCGCTCGACAGATCGGCCCCGGCCTGGCCGCCGGCTGCCTGTGCGGTGGAGGCCGCCTCCGAGCCGTCATCTGGATCGGTCGGGTCGACCGGATCGGTCACCACAGAGAGCGCGGCCAAGCCGCCACCGGGGTGAACGGACATCAGGACCAGGCCCCCGGCCTCGCCGAGGTCGGTCAGCTCTCCGCTGTCCGCGCTGCGGCGCACGAGCCGCGGGCCGCTGAGGGCGAGGGTCTCACCCGGGACGGCTGCGTTCGTGCCCGGGTCCGATCCGGCCTCGGGTGGCTGCGCCAGATCCTCGACGTACAGGAAGTCGGCGGTGCCGGGCACCCAGGCGGGCGCTTGGAAGCCGAAGCCCACCGTCCCGAAGTCCGTGTGCTCCTGGGGCGAGTCGGGGTCCGTCATCAACCACAGGTGGGGCCCGGCGTGGACCAGGAGCCGATGGCCGCCCGGTTCCCAGGCCACGTAGATGCTGCTGCTCTCCAGCGAGAAGTCCGAGGCGAGCGCGCCGCTCACATCGAGAATGTCGAGCGATGTGCCGCCCGATTCGCCCGGCCCCAGGGCGGCCAGACGGGTGCCGTCGTGGTTCCAGGAGTAGAAGAAGTACCGGCGGGGGGCCGGGGACGTCGCGACCTCCCAGACGGACGTGTCCACTATCGCGACAACACTTGTGCCACTGTCCGGATCGACGACGGTTGCGGCCAGCCGGCGACCGTCGCGGGACCATGTAGGTTGGACGACGACCTGGCTTCCAGCCAGTTCGGCCACCTGCCTGCCGTCGGGCTGCAGGAACCGCAGTCCGGTAGGACCGGCGGCCGCGATCAGGCCGCGGCCGCCGACGGGCGCGATGCTGGGCCGGGCCGCTTCGGTGACTGGCTCGGGTGCCGCGGAACTGGTTGCTCCGGCGCCCGGCGCCAGGGAGGACTCCAAGTCGGCGTCGGCCGGGGCCGGGACAGAGGTCCGCTCCGGGGGGCTGGCGCACGATGCCAGGATGAGCAGGAGGCCGAGCGAATAGACGAGCGCGAGCGGCCTGCAAGAGAGGCTTGCGTGTCTCCCGACGGTGTGTCGCCCATGAAGGTGCGCGCCTAGGCGGGGCCGCCTCGCGGTGCAGAGTGGTGTCTCCCGCTCTTGTTCGCTGCGCTCACGGGCCGCTCGGGCCACGGCCTCGTCCGTATGGACCGCATTCGCTCGGCTACTCGCTCGGCCTCTAACTGTTCAGCCTCCTAGAAGGGGCTCAGGCCCAGGCGGTTGCGAATCGACACCAGCTCGCCCAGGTGGTTGAAACCGTGGCCGACCGCGCTCCACTGCAGGAACCACGCGGTGGGCTTGCCCTCCCACATGGAGTAGAGCCAGTCGAATCGGTCAGCCGGGGTGCCGATGGCCTCCAGCGCGGCGGTCGTGTCGGGCTGCTGGTCCATCGGGGGCAGGCCGCGGTCCTCCAGCCAGGCCGCGGTGGACTCCATGACGTCCAGCGTGTAACCGCCGACGGCCTCTGGATCCAGCACATCCACCAGGTCCGCATCCTCTCCCTCGGCCAGACCCCGCCAGAGGTCCTCGTCGACGCCGAGGCGTCCGGTCCATCGCTCGACCACGGCGCCGGCGCCCCGCAGCACGCCGTTGACCGCCACGTCGTGGTGGCGGGCCAGGTGCCACAGCACGTAGACCGGCGCGATCCCGCCGCCGTCGGCGCGTTCGCTGCGCCGCTCCGGCGGGATCAGGCCGAGCACGCCGCCGTCGAGCTTGGCCCGCAGAGACCGCAGGTCTCCGATGATCCAGTCCCGCAGATCCACGCCAGGAACTCTAGATCTCTTCCGGCGGCGAGGCCGCTACCCGGCCTGTGGGTGTCACTGGACCCGCTGTGTGCTGCGCCCTGTGGACGGCGTCCATGACTCGATGAGCAGGCTGTGTTCTGACACTCGCACCAGGACGACCCTGGTGATCAGGGCCACGTACAGCACCATGATCGACGGATCGTCGATCGGAAAGCGGTGTCCTGCCACGAACTCGTCCTGCTGGGCTGTGTCCGCCGGCTGAGCTATGCCGTCGATGCGAGCGTCGCCGTCCGCGAGGTTCTCGGCGTCGGGGGCGCTGTGGAGCGAGAAGCGGGGATCGCGGCCGAGATCGACGGCCTTGCGCGATCCGGGTGTCATGGCCAGCCACAAGTGGCCGGACCTGATGGGCGCCTCCATGCCTGACGTTCGGGGCGAGCCGTCCGCCTTGAGCGTCGCCATGACCGAGTGGCGGTGGCTCTCCAGCCGCGCCATGACGAGCCGGGCCAGCGCCTCGTCGGCCTGCTCGAACCCGGCCCAGGTCACTGCGTCCTCGGCCATCGTCAAGAATCTACGCCATTGGTGGTAGGGGTACGCTCGGGCCGTGCGCTTCGTGGTGCTGCACGCCCACCCGCAACAGGAGTGCCTCAACGCGGCTCTCCGCGACCGGGTGGTGGAGACGCTTGAGCGAGCCGGTCACGATGTCGACCTGGTGCGGCTGACACAGGGAGAGTGGATCGACGGCGTCAGCGTGTCGGGTGCCGAGGGCCTCGTGCTCGTCTACCCGACCTGGTGGGGCGGTCTGCCCGCGCCGATGCTCTCGTGGGTGCAGCGCGAGCTCGCGGCCTGGCTCGACGGGTCCGCCGATCCGGCGACCTCGCCCCTGCGCACCGTCAAGCATCTCCTGGCCGTGACCACCCACGGATCCCCGAGCCGGGTGAACTGGCTCCAGGGCGAGCCGGGGCGCCATCTGCTGCGGCGCTCGGTGGCTCGTCTGTGCGCTCCCGGGACGCGGCTGCGCTGGGTTGCTCTGTACGGCGTGGACCAGCGCACCCCGGCTGAGATCTCGGCCTTTGTCGACCGCGCCGGCTCCGAACTGGCCGCGGTCAGCGCATGATCGGGGGCTGCTTGCGCTAGCAGCGGGCGATGCTGTCAGCGGGCGGCCACCACTGCGATCTCGACCTTCCAGGCGGGTTGGGCCAGCTCGGGCACCACCACCAGCGTCGAGGCGGCCAGATGACCGCTGAGGAACTGGTCGCGCTCGGCCATCACCGCGCCGAGGTTCTGGCCCGGAACGACATAGGTCGTCACCGAGACGATGTCACTGCCGGACATGCCAGCCTCCGACAGCATGGCTGCGATGTTCTGCCAAACCGTCCGGGCCTGCTCGCCGATGTCGCCGGGGACGGACCCGTCGGCGCGGGTGGGCACCACGCCCGAGGTATGCAGCCACTGCTGGGCGCCGGTCGTGGCGACGGCGTGGGCGTAAAGGGCCGCCGGCGGGGCGATGCCGGCTGGGCTGATCACTCTCGAAGTCATCGCGGCGATGGTACCCGCGGTACCCGGTGCGAGGGAGGTGCCGATCTGTGTGCCACAAACCTGGTCTAGTCACGCGAGAGCGCGATCAAATCGTGGCGGATCGTGGCGCCGCCGAGGCGCGCAGACGGTCAGGGGGACCAGTGGGCGAAGGCGTCGATCACCGGCTCCATGTTGTCCATAAGCGGGTAGAGCACGGGGCAGGTGACGCCCGCGTCGATGAACTCGGCCACCTTGTCGCGGCATTCCGAGGCGGAGCCGACGGCCATGATGCCGCGCACCAGGTCGTCACCGATGAGCGGGGCTGCCTTGTAGTAGTCGGCCTCGGTGGCCGGCCAGCCAACCACCTCCTTGACCCGGTCGATGAGCTCGGGGTCGGCCCCGGATGCGGCCATGATGTGGGGCTCGGTGCCGAGGTAGTACGCCACCAGCGACTTGCCGGTCAGCAGGGCCAGATCAGGGTCGTCCTCGGACAGCGAGCAGATCAGCAGCTCCGGCCGGTCGATGTCGTCGATGGTGCGCCCTGATCTGGCGGCCCCGGCTGAGACCCGGGCGATGGCGTCGCGGATGTAGTCGACCGGCACCACGTAGTTGAGCATGGCCCCGTCGGCGATCTCGCCGGTCAGCTCCAGCATCTTCGGACCGGTCGCCCCGACGTAGATGGGGATGTCGCGGGGCGAGGTGTCGCCGTAGGCCACGTCGAGGCTGACCCGGTCGAGATGGACGAACTCGCCCTCGTAGGTGACCTCCTCCATGGTGAACAGGGCCCTGATCGCCTCGACGTTCTCGCGCATGGCGGTGAGCGGCTTGCGCCGGCCGGCCCCGACCCGTCCGGCGATCGGCTCCCACCAGGCGCCGAGTCCCAGCATCACCCGGCTGCCGCCGTCGGGCGCCGGTCCGGCGAGCTCGTGCATGGTGCTCCATGTGGCCGCGATCACCGCCGGGTTGCGGGTATAGATGGGCAGCACCCCGCTGGCGATGCGAAGCCGCTCAGTCGACGCCAGCAGAGCGCTCATCAGCACCACGCAGTCACGGGCCAGCCGGGTGTCGCCCTGCCAGATCTCGCTGAAGCCCCGCTCCTCGGCGTACCGGGCCATCTCGATCTCGTAGCCGATGGGGTGCTTGTCCTGGAAGTACAGAGCCATGCGCTGTGCCATGGCGCAGAGTGTGTCACGGCTCCGGCAGGCCGCCACAACGCGGCCACCCGATCCTGCCCCGCGCCTCCCGGAGGCCGGGCCGGTAGGCGGGCAGGTCCGGCACACGAGGAGCGAGGCCGTGGCCCGGGCGGCCCTCAGGTCGCGGCGAACAAGACCAGGTTTGTGCACACACGTCGGCGCCTAGTCTGTGTGCGGTCTTGCGGCCTGGACCCGGGTTTGTGCACACCGTTGCGCGATGCTCTAGAGATGGCCGAGTTGCTGATCCACGGTGGTGCGGTGGTCACCGTGGATGACGCCGGCACGATCCATGACCCGGGCTGGGTTCTTGTGGAGGCCAACCGGGTGGCCGAGGTCGGGACGGGAGAGCCGCCGCCCGCCCGCCGGCGGCAGGCGTCAGAGATCATCGATGCCTCCGGGTGTGCGGTCATGCCGGGCATGACCAATGCCCATACCCATCTCTTCCAAGCGTTCTTCCGGGGCCTGGCCGACGACAAGGCCCTGCTCGACTGGCTGCGCGACTGCATCTGGCCCGCCGCGGTCCACCTCGACGCCGACATTGCCCGCGCCGCCGCCCTGGCCGGTCTGGTCGAGAACCTGCGAGGCGGGGCCACCACGGTCATCGACCACCAGTACATCCACACCGACGGGGGCATCAACGACGCGGTGTGCCGGGCGGCCGACGAACTCGGGGTGCGCTTCCTGCTGGCCCACGGCTGGGCCGACCGCAACTACCACCTCGCGCTGGAGCAGACCGCGGAGCAGGCCGTCGCCCGGGCCGACGCCGCCCGCCACCGCTGGGACGGTCACGACGGCGACCGCATCCGGGTGGAGCTGGCGCCGCTGATCCCCTGGGGATGCTCCGACGACGCCATGCGCACCACCGTGGCCGCGGCCCGCGGCTGGGGCCGCGGCACCCACATCCACTGCGCTGAGACCGCGATCGAGGTGGACATGAGCCTCGACGAGCGGGGGATGCGCCACGTGACTTGGCTCGACTCTCTGGGCGTCCTCGGCCCGGACGTGCAGCTAGCCCACAGCGTCTGGCTCGACGACGGCGAACTCGACCTGATCGCCGCGACCGGATCGGTGGTGGTGCACTGCCCGGTGTCGAACATGTACCTGGCCTCGGGGGTGGCCCGGGTACCCGAGATGCGAGCCCGCGGCATCACAGTGGCGCTGGCCAGTGACGGCCCCGGCAGCAACAACCGTCAGGACATGTTCGAGGTTCTCAAGGCAACGGTGCTGCTCCAGAAGGTGCACCACCTGGACCCGCTTCTCCTGCAGCCTGCCGACGTGCTGCAGATGGCCTGCCGGGGCGGGGCCGCCGCCTTCGGCATGCCGGGCTCGTTCGGCATGGTGGCCGAGGGCCAGCGGGCCGACCTGCTGGTCGTGGACCTGGGCTCGCCGTTCGTGGCGCCGGTGCACCGGGTTCCCAGCGCCCTCGTCTACAACGCCACCCCTCGCGACGTGAGGGACGTGGTCGTGGACGGCCGGGCCGTGATAAGGGACGGACAGCTCGTCGTGGCCGACGAGCGCCGCATCATGGCCGAGGCCAACGACGCCGCCCGCCGCCTCTTCAACCGCGCCGGCATAGCTTCCCGGGTGACTGGAGTCGGGGGTTAGGCGTGGCGGTCGGCCCAGTGCCGGAGGGCGGCTAGAACCATTCGGCGCTTGGCGTCGTAGGGCAGGTAGTTCGCTCGGGACAGCTCGATCTGGACCCAGGGCATCTCGGATGAGTGGGAGCGACAGATGTAGCCGCCCCGGAAGGGGTCGTTGACCCTCACCGGTCCGTCGAGCTGCTGCTGGAAGCCCTCCCGCAGAGTCTCGACCCACTCCTGCGGGCAGGTGCCGTCGGCGTTGCTCACGCACACCCAGGGGCGCTCTCGGCCAGGATCCGGCCCGACCGGGGGGCCCACTGCGGCCATGGTGTGGCAGTCCACCGCCAGCGGCCAGCGACCCGCGGCGCCCAACTCGGTGAGCCGGGCATGGTAGGGGTCGTAGTACGCACCCAGGAGGCCCTCGACTTCGGCCTCTGCCAGTGGGCGGTTCCAGACGGCCACCCTGTAGGAGGTATGGGTCTTGACGGCGCCGTCGAGCCGGCGGTCGTCCCTCGGCCGGTTCACGTCGACCACGGCCCGGGCGATGCCGGTGGTCACGAACGCCCCGGCCTCCTCGGCGAGCGAGTAGATCTCACCGGCGCCCCCGTCGGAGTCGGCCTCGATCTCTGCCGGTGAGAGCGCGCAAGCAGGCGCGACCTCGTCAGGGACCCGCAGCCCGGCGTGAGGGACCGAGATGACGACGGGCAGCCTCACCTGGAGGGAACTCGGGCAGGCGGCGACCCGCCGGGCCGTAGCGTTGTCATTCCCGCTCCCGTTCGCTTCGCGCCCGGGCCGCGGCCCCGCTCAGCTCCCCGGGCTTTGCTCATGGTTCGCTCCCTCCCCGCTCGGCCCCCGGGGCGCCGAGTCAGGGCCGTCGGCGGCTCCGTCACGCCTCGGGTCGGCCACGCCGATCAGCCGGCCCCCTTCATTGACCACCAACTGCACGCACCCCAGGTAGAACGAGTACGGATCCCGGCGGTCCACTTCGAAGCCGTGGCGCTGGAGGGCGTCGGTGACGTCTGTCGATACCCGGGAGGCCTCCACCGACGCGACGCCGTGCAGCGAGCAGTGGAGGCGGGGCGCGTCCACCGCGGCCAGCGGCGAGGAGTTCCTGAGCCGGACCATGACCTGGAGGACCGACGGCGCGATCCGCTCGCTGCCCGGTGAGCCGATCGCCAGCCTCGGCGTGGCGCCCCTGAAGACGATCGTGGGGGCCACGCTGGCCCACGGCACCGCGTTGGGCCGCAGGTAGTACGGGTGCGATGCGTCCTCGTACTCGAAAGCGCTCATGTAGTTGTTGTAGAGGAACCCGAGTTGGGGCGACGCCGCGCACGAGCCGTAGACGTTCTCGATCGACTGGGTAAGGGCCACGGCATTGCCCCCGGAGTCCATCACCGAGAGGTGGGTGGTCTCGCCGCCGGTGTGGTGTGCAGCCATCTGCCCGGCCACCTCCCGGGCGTACCCTCGGTTCAGCATCCGCTTGTCGGTCACCTGGGAGTACAGGTTGGGATCGAAGGGGCGGTCCCTGCGGTCGATCAGGGCCTGCCGGATGGTCCTCGCCAGGCACACGGCACCATCGGGTGTGTCGATGTCCTGGAGCTCGCGGGGGAGGCTCTGGTGGATGTTCAGCATCTGCAGCAGGGTCCGGCCCGCGCCGGGCGGGGGCATCGTGAGAACGTCGTCGCGGCCGAACCGCCCCGACAGAGGCTCCCGTTCGACGGGATGGGGAATCTGCGCGAGGTCGTCGGCCCGGATGATGCCCCCGTTGGCCTCCATGTCCTCCTCGATCAGGCGGGCGGTCTCGCCGAGATAGAAGTCCTCGTAGCCGCGCTGGGCGAGCCGGCGCAGCGTCGCTGCCAGCGCGGGCTGCACGAACCTCGTCCCGGCCCGCCGCACCCGCCGACCGTCCTGAAGGAACAGCGGCCCGGCCGAGTGGTTCATCAGGTGCTTGCGCTCCCGTCTGGTGAGGCGGTGTTGCAGCAGGCTGATCTCGTATCCCTCCTCGGCGAGCCCGATGGCCGGCTCGAGGACGGTCGTCCAGCCGAGGCGACCGAACCGCTCCAGCACGTGGGAGTAGGTGGCGGGGGAGCTGGGGACGGTGGTGGCCAGGTGCCCTCGCCTGCGATCGGAGGCGAGGTTGGCGAAGGTCTCGATCACGGCCCGGTGCGGGGCCCGCGACGATCCGTCCACCGCGACCGTGGTGCCCGAGGCGGCGTGATGGACGAGCATCATGGTCTGGCCGCCCAGCCCCGACGCCGAGGGCTCGCACACCCCCAGAGCCAGCGCGGCCGCGACTGCCGCGTCCACCGCGTTGCCGCCCTGCTCGAGCATCTGCACGCCCGCGGCCGTGGCCGCATAGTGGGCCGTGCTCACCATCCCCCTCCAGGATCCGGCGATGCGCTGGGGTTCATGTGTGCCGGTGCTCAACTCCAGCAGGTCGGTGTCGATTCCCGCCCGAGGCCGAGCGGATTGGCCGCCGTTCATGAGGAAAAGCGCGGAGTCATGCGGTCAGCGCTCGAGCCGGCCGATCAGGTACTCCGTCAGCAACAGGGTCCGTTGCACGAGGCTGATCCGCTGGACGGCCTCGTCGGGTGTCCCCCGGTCCCTGGTCACCGGGGCCATCCCGCACACCACCGCGGTGTCGGAGGGCACCAGTCCAGCAACCGACGGCCAGGCCGACGACTCCCGCTCCAGCGGGATCTCCCACCGGACCGCGGCGGCCTCGAGGGCCTCTACCAGCGCTCCGTTGTTGGGGCGGTCCGGCATGGGTGGCCGATCGTCGAGCCGGTGGAGGCGCCACCTGGGTCCGCTGCGGCCCAGCGCGGCTCGCATCGCCGCCTCGGCCTCGTCCGCCTGCTCGACCTCCAGGTACGACATCATCAGCGACGCCTCCACCCGGTGGGGCACGAACATCGCATGGCGCTCGGTCCTCAGGTCGAGGGCGGCTACCGAGATGCGCTTCCTGGGGGAGCTCAGCGCTCCGATGGCCTGCAGCTTCTCGCACGTCCAGCCGACGACGGTGCGGCGGCGGCCGATCTGGGCCGGGCTGAGCCGGTCGCCCTCCACGGTCAGCTCGTAGCGGCGGCTTCCCCGTCGCTGGGTGAGGATGCCGTTGCCGACGGTTCCGGGCCGGCACACGAGAACGTGGTCGGCGCGGTCTGCGGCCTGCTGGATCAGGTGCTGGCTCTGCACTGCGTCACGGCCCTCGTCGGCGTACAGCATCACGCCCAGCGGCAGCCTCCGCAGGCTGCGGATGCTGCGCAGCGCTCGCAGCGAGTACTCCAGCATCACCAGCGGGCCCCGGGACCGCCCGACCCCCTCGCCGTAGAGCCATTCAGGATCTCGCCGGAACCCCTGCCGCACCCAGTCGGTCACCACCGGCACGTCGATGTGGGCCAGAAGCAGGACGCCGCCGTCGAGCCCCCGGACCGTCTCCCACGTGTGGGCCTCGGGTTCATCGGTGAGCTCGGGAACGGACCGCATCCCCAGGTCGGTGAAGATGCGGTCGGCCCGTTGCGCGGCCCGGGAGAGGCCCAGCGGATCGTCGGTCCGGCTGGAGACCTGCACCCACCGTTGCAACGAGCGCTCCATGGCGTCGCGGCGCTGGGTGATGTACTGGAAGGCCCGCTCGGACCGGTCCGCGGCCCGGGCGTCGACCGGCGGGGGCTGGGGGGTGCCGAAGTAGCGGGCGCTGGCCACCTCGACCAGCCGGTTCACGAAGGCCGCGAAGTCCAGGCCCACATCGGCCGCGCCCACCAGGTAGGACCCGTGCTCTCCCAGGCTGGGGAGGCTGTTGGCCTCCAGCACGTAGAGGTTGTCGTCGGCGTCCATGCGCATGTCGACGCGGGCGCAGTCGTAGAGGCCCAGCGCGGTGAAGGTGCGCACCGCGATCTCCTGAGCCTGCGCGGTCAGCTCCCCGGAGATCGGCGCCGGGCACACGGGCTGGATCTGGCGGCCGCTGCGGCCGGTTTTGTCCTCGTAGGTGTAGATCTGCGGGCCGTCGCCGAAGCTCAGCAGCACCGGGGGGAAGGCCTCCGGAGGGCCGTTGCCCAGCAGCCCGACGTTGATCTCGCGGCCCTCGATGTACTGCTCGGCCAGGACGGGCTGGCCGAACCGGTCGAAGATGACCCTCGCGGACTCGCGCAACTCGTCGGTGTCGTGCACCACGGCCAGGCCGAACGACACGGCCTCGTTCTTGGGCTTGACCACCATCGGGTAGGGCAGACCGTCGGGGATCGGTGTCTCCGGCGTGTCCAGCACCGCGAACTCCGGCGTGGGGATGCCGTTCTGGCGCAGGATCATCTTGGTGACGACCTTGTCCAGGGCCAGCGAGTGTCCCAACGGGCCGGAGGCGACATAAGGGATCCCGATCATCTCGAGAATGCTCGGCACGTGGGTGTAGCGGGCCTGGCCCTGCAGGCCGTAGGAGACGTTGAAGACCATTCCGGGACGTTCGCCCTTTACCACTCGGGGCATGAACGACTCCAGCTTGGAGATCAGCTCCTTGTCGGCCTCGAACGCCGTCACCCGGTGGCCGCCCCGACGCAGAGCCTCGGTGAGCCGCTTGATGGTGGCCAGACCGATCCTCTCCTGGTTCGGCATGCCGAAGAGGTTGATGACGTTCCGGCTGTCCCGGTTGTAGACGACGGCGACCCGCATAGACCTAGACGGTACCGCGCCCTCAAGGAATGGCAGGCGGCAGGCTGGGGCTCCGCTGGCAGATTCGACGCTGCGGAGCGCTAGCGTTTCATGCCGTGCCGCTTGTGACCGCATACCACCGACCCGCGTCCCTGGGCGAGGCGCTCCACCTGCTGAGTTCCTCTGGACGGGTGGCCCTCGCCGGCGGGACGACACTCAATTCGGACCGTGAGCCCTCCGGCCTGGAGGCTGTCGACCTGCAGTCGCTCGGGCTGGAGGAGGTCGCCGCGGCCGGCGACGGGCGGGTGCGCCTCGGGGCCACCGCCACCCTCGACGCGGTCCGCCGCTGCGAGCTGCTGCCCGATTCATTGAGGGAGCGGGCCCGGGCCGAGCAGCCGTCCACTCTGCGGACGCTGGCCACGGTCGGCGGTCTCGTGGCCAAGGCCTCGGCTGAGAGCATGCTGCTGGCCGCCATGCTGGCCCACGAGGCCCGGGTCGAGCTGGCGGGTCCCGCCGATGCCGGCTCTGCGGAGCGCGGTCTCGGCGAACTGCTGGCCGCCGGGCTGGCACCGGGTTCGCTGATCACCGCGGTGACCGTCGATCCGTCCGGGAGCACCGCGGTGTCCAGTACGGGCCGCACCCCTGCCGATGTCCCCATCGTCGGCGCCTACGGGAGGCGCACCGACGGCTTCGTGGCGATGGCCCTCACCGGGGTGGCCGACCATCCGGTGCTGGTGGATGTGCACGACCCGACCTCAGGCCTGGACCCGGCCGGGGACTTCAGGGGCAGCCGCGAGTACCGCTTGCACCTGGCCGCCACGCTCACGGCCCGGGTCATCCAGGAGCTGTAACCATGACCACAACGGCCCGGGTCATCCAGGAGCTGTACCCATGACCATCGACGTCACCTTCGAACTCAACGGCGCTCCGGTCACCCTGGCCATCGAGCCCCATCACACGCTGAGGGAGGCCCTGCGTCGGCTGGGCATGTTCTCGGTCCACTACGGCTCCGACAGCGGCGAGACCGGCGCGGCCGCGGTGCTCTACGACGGGCGGCTGGCCTCCGCCGACGTGATCCTGGCCGCATCCGCCGACGGCCACCGGGTCACCACCGTCGAGTCGCTCAACGTCTCGCCGGACCTGCATCCCGTGCAGACCGCCTTCGTGGCCGTGGGCGCCTTCCAGTCGGGCTACTCCGCGGGCGCCATGATCCTCGGCACCCTGGCCCTGCTGGAGGAGAACCCCGACCCGTCCGACGACGAGATCAGGGACATGCTCTCGGGCATCCTCGACCGCGAGACCGCGTACGTGAAGCCGGTGGAGGCCGTCAAACGGGCGGCGGCGGTGCTGCGGGGCGAGGAGACCGAGCCGTTCTCGCCGCTGGTGCTCGAACCGCTCACCGACGGCTACCGCCCGCCCGCCGATCCCCCCACCGGCAGCCCGGCTCCCGAAGCGCCCCACGCGGTGCCCCGGCTGGTGCCGTCGCGGGAGGTGCCCGACATGGCCGTGGTCGGCAAGCCCGAGGTCAAGGTGGACGCGGTGCGGCTGGCCAAGGGCAACCCGGCCTTCACCGACGACATAGAGCCCCGGGGGATGCTGTACGCCAAAGTTCTGCGCAGCCCCCACGCCCACGCCCGGATCCTGAGCATCGACGACTCTGCGGCCCGGGCAGTCGACGGGGTCCACGCGGTGGTGCACTACGGCAACACGCCCCGGGTGAAGTACGCCTCCGGCGGGCAGAGCTGGCCCAACCCGCACCCCTACGACCAGGTGAGCTTCGACGACCGCGTCCGCCATGTGGGCGACCGGGTGGCCGCGGTGGCCGCCGAGACCATCGAGGCCGCCGAGGAGGCCGTGCGCCTCATAGAGGTCACCTACGAGGTCCTGCCCGCGGTGTTCGACGAGCGCTTCGCCATGGACGCCGACGCCCCCAAGGTGCACGACGAGGACGACACCACCCACATCTGCGATCCTCAGCGCAACCTGGTGCACCACATGGCGGCCCAGCGCGGCGACGTCGACGCACAACTGGCGGCCGCAGCCCACGTCTTCGAGCAGACCTTCAGGGTGCACCAAGTCCAGCAGTGTCCCATCGAGCCCCACATCTCCATGGCGTGGCTCGACTCCGACGAGCGCATGGTGGTGCGCACCGCCACCCAGGTGCCCTTCCACACCCGCCGGATGCTGGCCCCCCTCATCGACATGGAGATCAAGGACATCCGGGTGATCAAGCCCCGCATCGGCGGCGGCTTCGGGGCCAAGCAGGAGATGCTGATCGAGGACATCGTCGCCCACCTGGCCATCGCCACCCGCCGACCGGTTCGCCTCGAGCTGGACAGGGCCGAGGAGTTCTACGCCAGCCGGACCCGCCATCCCCAGACCATCACGTTCCGGAGCGCGGTCGACGACGACGGCAAGCTGCTGGCCCAGGAAATGCGCCTCATCGGCAACACCGGTCCCTACGGCACGCACGGCTTCACCGTTCAGATCGTGTCGGGCCTGCGGGGCCTCACCTCCTACAACGCCTCGTCCAAGCGCTTCGACTGCCATGTCGTCTACACCAACATCCCCGTGCCGGGCGCCTACCGCGGCTACGGCGCTCCCCAGGCCGAGTTCGCCCTCGAGGCCCACATGGAGGACATCGCCCGCACTCTCGACCTCGATCCCATCGAGTTCAAGCGACGCAACTGGATCAAGGTGGGCGACGAGATGGACATCGCCCCCCATCTGGGCGAGCGTGCCGTGGCCGAGGAGGAACTCGACGAGTACCCGAAGGTCATGTCTTCGGGGATCGAGGAGTGCGTGGCCCAGGGAATGCGCGAGATGGACTGGGACCGCCGCGACGACGCCGCCTGGAAGGCGCCCGCCGACCGCCCCAACATCCGGCGGGGCCTGGGCTTCGCCTTCTGCATGCACGGCACGGCCATCCCGTTCCTGGACATGGGCGGCTGCTCGATCAAGCTCAACGACGACGGCTCGTTCAACATGCTCATCGGGGCCACCGACCTCGGCACCGGCGCCGACACTGTGATCGGCCAGATCGCAGCCGAGGTCCTCGGTGTGCCCCTCGACGACATCAAGGTGTACTCCAGCGACACCGACATGACCCCGTTCGACACCGGGGCCTACGCATCGTCCACCACCTACATCTCGGGGACGGCCGCGCTGCGGGCCGCGGAGGCGGTCCGGGAGCGGCTCAAGGCGCGGGCCGCGATGCTGCTGGAGGTGGACGAGCCCTGCACCATCGAGCTGCGCGACCGCAGGGCCTACGCCGCCGACGGCCGCTCGGTCACGCTCGAGGAGATCGCGCTCGACTCGCTGCACTGGCAGGAGCAGGAGCAGATCATGGGCACCGCTTCGCACGTCTCGCCCGACTGCCCGCCCCCGTTCGCGGCCCAATTCGCCGAGGTGGAGGTGGACATCGACACCGGCCAGGTGACGGTGACCAAGCTGGTGATGGCGGTGGACTGCGGGGTGGCCATCAACCCGGTCACCGCCAGCGGCCAGGTCGAGGGCGGCATGATCCAGGCCCTCGGCTACGCCCACTGCGAGGAGATGGTGCTCGACGACGACGGGCGCATGGTCAACCCGTCCTTCGGCCCGTACAAGATCTACCGGGCCGACGAGATGCCCGACACCGTCGTGTACCTGGTCCAGACCATGGAGGACAGCGGCCCGTTCGGGGCCAAGGCCGTGGCCGAGATCCCCAAGGACGGGGTGGCTCCGGCGGTGCGCAACGCCATCCTCGACGCCACCGGCGCGGCCATCAACGATCTGCCCTTCACGCCGGAGCGGGTATGGGCAGCCTTGCAAGCCCAAAGGTAGGGGCGCCCAGCCCCGGGGCGAACGGGTGTCGACGGGCGGCGAACCGATGATCATCGGTGCCGACTGGGCCGTGCCCGCGGCTCTGGACGAGCCGCAGCGGCACTGGGGCGTGAGAGTGGCCGGCGGGCTGATCGACGACTGCGGCCCGACCGGTGAGCTGCGGGCCCGCTACCCCGACGACGACTTCTGCGACGGGGGCGGCTGCGTGCTGCTGCCGGGCTTCGTCAACGCCCACGTGCACCTGTACGGCGTGCTGGCCCACGGGGTGCCCGCGCCGGCCCAGCCGGTGGCCGACTTCTGGGGCTTCCTGGACGACTACTGGTGGCCTCTGGTGGAGAACGCCCTCGACCACGAGATGATCTCGGCCGCGGCCGCCTGGGTGACGGCCGAGCTGGCCGCCTCCGGCACCACCAGCTTCTTCGACATCCTGGAAGCGCCCAACGCCCTGCCCGACGCCCTGTTCGCGCAGGCGGAGGCGGTGGCCGCCAGCGGGCTGCGGGGAGTCCTGTCGTTCGAGGCCACCGAGCGGATGGGCGCGGCCAACGGGCAGGCCGGGCTGGATGAGAATGCGCGCTTCATCGAGGCCTGCCTCCCCGGCGGCGGCGCGCCGGGCGCCGGTGGCCGGGTGTCGGGCGCGATGTGCATCCACACCACGTTCACGTGCAGCGAGCCGTTCATACGCCGGGCCTTCGAGACCGCGGCCGACCTGGACGTGTTCTGCCACGCCCACGTGAACGAGGGGGTGCACGAGGGCCTCTGGTGCACCGAGCACCACGGCATGCGCACCCTGGAGTTCTACGACCGCATCGGGGCGGCGTCGCCCCGCTTCCAGGCCAGCCAGTGCGTGCAGCTGTCGCCCCGCGAGATCGACATAATCGCGGCCACCGGCGTGAGGGTGTCGCACATGCCGCTGTCCAACTGCGAGGTGGGCGGCGGGATCGCCCCGGTCCTTGAGATGCTGCAGCGCGATGTGACCGTCGGGCTCGGCTCCGACGGCTACCTCAACGACATGTTCGCGGTGATGCGGGGCGCTTTCCTGCTGCACCGGGCCGCCACCCTCGACCCCGGCGCGATCAGCGCGGCGACCGTGCTGCACATGGCCACCGAAGGCTCGGCCCGCACGCTCGGCCTGGAGCGGGTGGGTCGGCTCGAGCCGGGATGGCGCGCCGACCTGCAGCTGGTCGACATCGACGGCCCCGCGGGCCTGCCCACCCCGGTGGAGGCCCACAACCTCTGTGACCAGCTGGTGCTGTGGCGCAGCGCCTCCCATGTGAGCCGGGTGATGGTGGGCGGGGACTGGATCGTGGACGGCGGCGAGGTGATCGGCGCCGACCTTGAGCGCTTGAGGGCCCGCACCCTCGAGCAGGCGGCCAGACTGTGGTCTTGATGAGCTGGCCGGGCCCCTCGACACGCTCTGTGCGCAGAAACCGGGCATATGCCCGGCAGAGCGCGTACAGACCGGCGGGACAGGGCGGGGTGAGCGCGTGAGCCTGCTCAGCCAGCTTGCCGACGCCGTCGACGGCGGGGTGGCGGTGGCCTCCGCCACGGTGGTCGACACGTCGCGCTCGGTGCCCCGGAGGGCCGGGGCCAAGATGCTCGTGTTCCGCGACGGCAGCATCTCCGGGACCGTCGGCGGGGGAGAGATGGAGGCTCGGGTGGTGGCCGAGGCCGTGGCCGCGCTCGGTGACGGCCGCTGCCGTCTGCTGTCGTACCGTCTAGTCGACCCTGTCCGGGGCGATCCCGGAGTCTGCGGGGGCGACGTCCAGATATTCGTGGAGCCGCACATGCCCAAGCCCACCGTCATAGTCATGGGGTACGGACACGTGGGACGGGCCGTGGCCGAGCTCGCCCGCTGGCTCGGCTTCCGGGTGGTGGCCTCCGACGACCGGGCCGGGATGGAGGACGACCCGGCCGGCGGGGCCGATCTCGGGGGCCTCGCCGACCAGCCACCGGATGGCGTCCCCGACGAACTGGTCGTCGGCTCGGTCGACCACCTGCTCGCGGGCCGGACCCTGGACGCGGACACGTCGGTGGTGCTGGTGACCCGCAACGTCGACGTGGACGCCGCGGCCCTGCCCGCCCTGCTGGCCACCGACGCCGGTTACGTGGGGGTCATGGGCAGCGAGCGCCGCTGGGCCACCACCCGGGCCCGCCTGGAGGCCGGCGGCGTCGATCCTGCCGCGCTGGACCGGGTCCATGCCCCCATCGGGATCGAGGTCGGGGCCGAGACCCCCGAGGAGATCGCGGTGAGCATCATGGCCGAGGTGATCGCCCATCGCCGGACGTGAACCCGCCGGAGCCGGGTCTTCACCGCTGTGCGTGCTGCGGGGCGGGGGCGACCTGGCCACCGGCGTGGCCTGGCGACTCACGCGGGCCGGCTGGCCGGTGGTGGTGCTGGAGCTGCCCGAGCCGCTGACGATCCGCCGTACGGTGGCGCTTTCCACTGCGGTGACCGACGGCGAGATCAGCGTGCAGGGCATGAGGGGCGTGCTGGCGCACACGGCTGGCGAGGCCCTCGGTGTGGCCGGTCGGGGCGACGTGGCGGTGCTGGTGGCCCCGAAGCTGGCCGGTCGGGATCCTCTGCCGGCCGATGTGGTGGTGGACGCCCGGCTGGCCAAGCGCAACATAGACACGTCCCGCGATGACGCCGGGTTCGTGATCGGCCTCGGTCCTGGCTTCACTGCGGGCCGCGACTGCCACGCGGTGGTCGAGACCATGCGGGGCCACCGGCTGGGCCGGGTGATCTGGTCCGGTTCGGCGCAGCCCGACACCGGCACACCGGCCGCGCTCGGGGGCCGGTCCGCGGATCGGGTCCTGCGGGCCCCGGCTGCCGGAAAGGTCGTCTGGCACGCCGGCATCGGTGATTCGGTGAGCGGGGGCCAGCTGCTCGGCGAGGTGGGCCGGGCCACGATCAGCGCGCCCTTCGACGGAGTCCTGCGCGGTGCCATCCGACCGGGGATGACGGTGCGGGAAGGCCTCAAGATCGGCGATGTCGACCCCCGAGGCGACCCTGCGGCGTGCTGGGAGATCTCCGACAAGTCCCTGTCGGTGGGCGGGGGAGTGTTGGAGGCGGTGCTGGCCCGCCGCGCCGGCCTGGCCTGAGAGGCCGAGCTGCGCTGGGCTGCATCACCGTGGCGGCCATAGGGTGAGCGCCGTGGTGCAGCCTCAGTTCAACGTCCTGCCCCATGGACCCGTCGAGCGAGCCGTCGAGATCGCCCGGTTCGCCGAGACTCTCGGCTACCGGCGGTGCTGGGTGTACGACGAGGGGCTCGCAGCCGCCGACGTGTACGTGGCCATGACCGCCATCGCGCTGGCCACAACGTCGCTGGAGGTCGGCCCGGGCATCACCAACCCCTACACCCGCCACGCGGGTGTCACCGCCGGCGCGATCGCCTCCCTCGACGAGCTGTCGGGCGGGCGGGCCTTCCTGGGCATCGGTGCCGGGGGAAGCCTGACACTCGACCCCCTCAGCATCGACCGCCACCGGCCGCTGACCGCCGTGCGCGAGACCATCGATGCCTGCCGGCGCCTGTTCGCGGGCGAGGCCGTCAGCGTCGACGGCGTCCATGTGCGCTTGAGCGAAGCGTCGCTGCTGCACCCCCGGGCAAGCACCGAGATCTGGCTGGCCGGCCGGGGACCGAGAATGCTGCAGCTGGGCGGCTCGGCCTGTGACGGGGTGTTGGTCGACTTCCTCTACAAGCCGCACCTGGGCCCCGCGGTGGAGCGGATCCGGGACGCCGGCCGGGCCGCCGGGAACGAGCCTCGCATCTGCTACTCCACGATGCTGGTGACCGGCGACGACACCATGGCCGCGGTCAAGCCCCACCTGACCTACCGGCTGGTCGACTCGCCTGCGGACGTGCAGGAGGCGATCCGGCTCTCGGACGCCGATGCGGCCAGGATCAGGGCTTCGCTCGCCGACGGCCTGGAGGCGGCGGCCGAGCATGTGCGGGATGAGTGGGCGCTGCCCTTCGTGATCGCCGGCACCCCCGGCGAGTGCCGCGAGGAGCTGCACCGGCTGGCCGCCGAGCACGGGATCGAGTCGTTCGTCGTGCCGCTCCTCGACGACGACTCGGCCGAGGAGCTGCTGCGCTCCGGCGCTGAGATCATGGGGATCACCTGAAATCAATGACATAGTTTGAAACTGCCGTAATGTCGGTAAGGTGGCTGATGCCGTCCCGGTTCGCTGGGTGCCGGGCCGGCCGCCCCCAACACTGGCGCTGGAGAGTCCCGCCTCCGAAGACCGCGGCGCGCGGGGGAAGAGCGTGATCATCTGGTACTGGTCCGTCAAGGGCGGGGTGGGGACTTCGGTCGTGGCCGCGGCAACCGCCATCCGCCTCGCATCCGAGGACCGCGACACCACCCTGGTGGACCTGAACGGGGACCAGCCGGCCCTGCTGGGAATGGTCGCCGGCGCAGCGCCGGCCGAGCCCGGGATCGGTGACTGGGTGGCCGCCGGGGACGGCGTGGCCGCCGACGCCATCGGCAGGCTGGTCGAGGACGTTGCTCCCGGGCTGCGCCTGCTGCGGCAAGGCACCCGGCCGCCACTGGACGGCACGGCCCCGGAGGGCGAGGACCAGCCCGCCCGGCTGCTGCTGGCCCTCGAGGTGCTGGCCCGCACGGGGCCGGTCGTGGTGGACGCCGGATTGGACCTCGCCGGTATGCGCTCGGGACTCGGCGGCCCGCACCATCCGGTGTGCGTGCTGCGGTCCTGCTACCTGGCCCTGACCCGGGCCCAGCAGGTGGCCGGGCCCTACGAGCGGGTAGTCCTCGTGGAGGAGCCGGGCCGGGCTCTGCGGGCCCGTGACGTGTCCGCCGCGGTCGGGGCCTCCCACGTCGAGCGGGTGGCGTGGGATCCCAGGGTGGCCCGATCCGTGGACGCGGGCACGATCGTCAGCATGCTCCCGCCGCCCCTGCGGCGATTCGAGCTTCCGGCATGACCGGCGCGGTCGCCGGCACCGGACGGGCCCGCACGGCTGCCGGCTCGCACTCCGAGGAGGGTTGCGAGGCCCTCGTCGAGGCGGTGCACCGCAGGGTCATCGACGCCATGGCGCCTCTGCCGATGCCGGCCGACGAGATCGCGGCGATGGTCCGCGCCCTGGCCCCCCTCACCCCGACCGATGTCGTAGACGAGGTGGTGGAACAGGTCGCCGCCCGCGTGGACGGGCTCGGCCCCCTGGAGCCGCTGCTGGCCGACCCGTCGGTGAGCGAGGTGATGATCAACGGGCCGGGGCCGGTGTGGATCGAACGGGGTGGCAGCGTCAGCCGGAGCGCGGTGTCGCTGGACCGGGCCGCGGTCGACCTGGTCATCGAGAGGATCGTGGCCCCGCTCGGCCGCCGGGTGGACCAGCTCACCCCCTGCGTGGACGGTCGGCTGCCCGACGGTTCCCGGGTCCATGTGGCGGTTCCGCCGGTGGCGGTCGACGGCCCCTATGTGACCATCCGCCGCTTCGTGGTGCCCGACGTCGCGCTGGAGTTGTTCGCCGCGGCGCCGGTGGTGGAGCTGCTCGAAGGTCTGGTGGACCGGGGGGCCAACATCGTCGTGAGCGGGGGCACCGGAGCGGGCAAGACCACCCTGCTGAACGCGCTGGCCGGCCGGGTCAGTCCCCGGCACCGGGTGATCACCATCGAGGACGCCGCGGAGCTGCAGCTCGAGCATCCCCATGTGGTGCGCCTGGAGGCCCGGCCCGAATCCCGCGAAGGGGGCGGAGCGGTGACGATCCGCGACCTGGTTCGCAACGCGCTGCGGATGCGACCCGACCGGATGGTGGTGGGAGAGGTGCGCGGTCCCGAGGCGCTCGATCTGCTGCACGCCCTCAACACCGGCCACGCCGGCTGCCTGTCGACTGTGCATGCCAATGGGCCCGTCGATTCTCTGCGCCGGTTGGCCGCCCTGGCCGCGGCCGCCGATGAGCGCCTGGGCGTGGCCGCGGTCAGGGACCATGTGGCTTCCGCCATCGACGCCGTGGTTCACGTCGGGAGGGTCGGCGGCGGGGCCCGGCGGGTCACGGCCGTCGCTGAGGTCGACGGGCACGACCAGGTCCGCCTGCTCGCCGATGACAGCGGGGTCCACCGGAGGGTGTCGCGGCCGTCCCGTCTGGTGGCGGGTCCGTGACCGCGCTGCTGGCCGCGTTCCTGCTGTTCGCGGCGCTGGCACCCGCGCCCGTGCGGCTGGGGACACGGGGAAGGTCCGGGCGCCTGCAATGGTCGCCGGGCGGGGCCGCATCCCGGCTCTCGGCCATCGGCGGGCCGTGGAGGCGAAGGCACGGGCGGGAGGACTCGATACCCCAGGCGCTCGAACTGACGGCTCGGGCGTTGCGCTCCGGCGGGTCGGTGCTGACCGCGCTGGACGCAGTGGCGACAGAGATTCCCGAGACCGGGTGGCGGGAGGTGGTCAGCAGGGTGCGCGGGGGCCTGGGCCTCACCGAGGCGCTCGATGGCTGGGTCCAGGACCGGCCCGAACGCCAGACGGCTGCGGCCCTGCTGGTTGTGGGGCACCAGTCCGGCGCGGCCATGGCGGCCAGCCTCGACAGGGCCGCGGCGTCGCTGCGGCAGCGGCGGGCCCTCGGCGACGAGATCCGAGCCCTCACCTCACAGACCCGGACCTCCGGGATGGTGGTGGCGGCCGCACCGGCGGGTTTCGCGGCCGTCGTCGCCGTCGCGGATCCCGGCGCTCTGGGCAAGCTGGTGACGACACCCTTCGGGCTGCTCTCGGTGATGACGGGTCTGGCGCTGGAGGCCTTGGGCGTCTGGTGGATGGCGAGGCTCAGCCGGGGGGTGCTGAGATGGGCGTGAGCCTCGCTCTCGGGCTGGGAGCAGCCCTGCTCACGCTGCGGGCGCTGGACACGGACCCGGCGCTGCGCCGCCTGGCACGGCGGAGACTCCGGGGCGCCGATCGATCCGGCCTAGGACCCAGCCGTGCGCTGGCGGCGCTGGGCCGGCGACTGTCCGGGGGTGTGGCCGAGCCCGCCGACGAGGCGTTGGTGGGGATCGCAAGCCTGGTCTGTGTCGGGGCGGTCATCGCAGCCGGCGCGGTGGGAGGCTTGCTGATGCTGCTGGCCACTGTCGCCGCGGTGGTCGCGAGACAGCGGGCTCGTCGCCACGACCGGATGCGGCACATCGAGCGCAATCTGCCTGAGGTCATCGACCTGCTCGGGCTGGTGGTCGGGGCCGGGAGGCCCACCGTGTCGGCTCTGGCGGACATCTCCCCGCGGGTGGTGGAGCCGTTCCGGTCGGAACTGGCCGCAGTGGCGAAGCGCGCCGGAGCCGGCGAGCCGTTCACAGAGTCAGTGAGGAGGCTGCGGGACACCCTGGGTCCCAGCGTCTCATCGGTCGTGCACGCCGTCACCGCCGCGGAGAACGACGGCGCCCCGCTGCAGCCCGCCCTCGAGCGGGCCGCGGACGAAGCTCACCGCCGCCGGCGCGTCCGGGCAGAGGAGGCGGCCCGGCGGGTGCCGGTGCTCATGCTGTTCCCGCTCGTGTTCTGCATCCTTCCGGCCTTCTGCCTGCTGACCGTCGTCCCGGTGCTCGTCGGGACCGTCGCTGATCTGCGATTCCCGTCATGAGAAGCCGGGCGGGCAGGAGGCCCCGGTCGGCCCCAACCGAACCCATGACACCGGAGCCGCCCGCCGCCTCCCGCAGGCGAGCGGCTCGAAGAAAGGAGCGAACATGATCTCGAGGACCCTGGCTGCATTGACGGTGCGCTGCTTCCTGGCCGTGCACCGTCTCGGGGTCAGCGATGCTCGACCCGGACGCCGCACCGGTGACCGGGGCCAGACCACGGCCGAGTACGCGCTGGTGATCGTCGGCGCCGGCGCGGTGGCCCTGCTGTTGCTGACCTGGGCGACCGGCTCCGGCAAGATCGCTGCACTGCTGGACAAGGTGGTGGACACGGTCGCCAACATGGTCAGTTGATCCGCCGACCGCGTCACGGCGCCTCCAATCCGGGTGCGCCGGGCCAGCTCGGGCAGTCGACGGTGGAGTTCGCGCTGATGGTGCCGTTCCTCGCGTTGATGCTCCTGACCGTCGTGCAGGTGGGACTGCTGGTCCGCACCCGGGTGCTGGTAACCCACGCCGCCCGGGAGGCGGTGCGTTCCGCTGCCGTGGGGGAGGCCGACGGCGAGGTTCGCTCGGCAGCACTCGACGCGGCCGACCTGGACCCGCGCCGGCTGAACGTGCTGGTCCGTCGGGGTGGCGGACAGGCCACCGTGGAGCTGCGGTACGTGGAGGCCACCGACGTTCCGTTGGTGGGACCGCTGGTCGGTGAAGCCGTGTTCGAGGCTCGGGCCACGATGCGCCTTGAGGCCGAGCAGCCCGGCAGCGACCGGTGAGCCGTCGCGCGAAGCGAGGCCGTGGCCCGAGCGGCCCGTGAGCGAAGCGAACAAGAGCGGGAGCTGGAGGCCGAGCAGCCCGGCAGCGACCGGTGAGCCGTCGCGCGAAGCGAGGCCGTGGCCCGAGCGGCCCGTGAGCGAAGCGAACAAGAGCGGGAGCTGGAGGCCGAGCAGCCCGGCAGCGACCGGTGAGCCGTCGCGCGAAGCGAGGCCGTGGCCCGAGCGGCCCGTGAGCGAAGCGAACAAGAGCGGGAGCTGGAGGCCGAGCAGCCTTGACGGGAGCCATTGCCGGGCATCTTCGCGCCTGTCCGAAGACGCATAGTCGGCATCCTTAGGCGGTACTGTTCTGCTTCGTGTCCGTGACGATTCGGTGCTCGGAACGGTCTGGTTGGACCGTTCTCAGCGTCGGTGGCGAACTCGATGTGGTCGGTGCACCCGACCTCCGCCAGGCCGTCGTCAAGACGGTGGCCGACGGCTGTCGCGGGCTGATCCTGGACATCTCGGAGCTGGACTTCATCGACTCGTTCGGCATAGGCGCGGTAGTCGCTGCGCTGAAGCGCCTGCGCCAGCGGGGCGGCGAGTTGGTGCTGGTGTGTCCTTCGCCCCGGATTCGCAGGGTGTTCGAGATCTGCGACCTGGACAGGATCATTGCGATACACGACTCGATCGATGCTGCGGCAGGGTCACGGCCGGACCCCGCGGCTGCACCCTCGGTTCCGGTCACGTCATGAGCAGCGCCGCGAGTCACACCGTCGAGATCGAGATCCCGCCCCGGCCCGACTACGTGTCTCTGGTTCGGGTGGTGGTGGCCGCCGCGGCAGAGTTGGAGCCCAGCTTGGCGGCGTCCCGGATCGATGATCTCCGGGTGGCAGTGTCGGAGGCGACGACGAACGCGATCCAGGCCCACATCCGCGCCGGCTGCACACGCCCAGTGCGGGTCAGCTGCCGGCGATCCGGCGCGCGGGTGTCGGTCGTGGTCACCGACGAGGGGCCCGGCTTCGACGCCGGCGCGCGGTTGCAGGCGCCGCCTTCGGAGACGCCGGTCCGTCTTGGCCGGGAGTCGGGAATGGGCATCTCGATCATGAGAGCCCTCGCCGACGAGTCGAGCATCGACTCGGGGCCGCAGGGCACCGACGTCCGCCTCTGCTTCGAGCAGTCCTAGAGGCCGAGCGAGGCGTCGCAGGAGCGATCACTGCCCCTCGCTGCGGTGGCCGCTGTCAGTCGACGTCGCCGGTCCCGGCGGACCTCTGCTCGTCGGTGCCCAGGTCGTCTATGGCGAGGTGGCCGGTGTGGCCGGTCCGGTGCACCGCTCGCAGCAGCAGATGGGCGACAACGGGCAGCGTCACGATCATCGCGGCCGCGGCGATCACCAGATAGCCGGCACCGGCCCAGCCGAGCAGGGGAGCTGCTCCGACCGAAGTCAGCAGCAGGGCCACCGGGCTGGCCTTGCCGGCGGCCTGGATCCGCGCGAACGGCGTGGAGAAGCGCAGCAGCCCGATCCCGGCCAGCACTGCGATGACCGCGCCGGCAACCATCAACGCTTCGGCTGCAGCCCTCACAGCTCGGTCCTGACGTTGGCCGGGTCGCTATCTCGCTCCAGGAACCGGCTGGCCGCGAACGTACCCGCCAGGCCGACCAGGGCGATGACGATGAGGAGCACGAGGAACGCGTGGCTCTGGCGCTCGGCGGCGTCCACGGCGATAGCGCCGACCAGCGACACGAGGGCGACCTCCACCGCGATCACCCGGTCGGCGAGGCTCGGGCCGCGCAGCAGCCGGTAGAGGCCGCAGAGACCGGCCACCGCGAAACCGGCGATAGCGACCGTCGCCATCATGGGCCGCCCATCGGATTCGAGGTCGGCAGCGCCTTGCAGGCCAGGTCGGCGAGCTTGCGGGCGTGGGCCACGGTCGCCTCGCGTTTGCTGCCGTGCAGGAGGTGGATGTAGTAGCGGCCGGTCCGGCGGTCGACATCAACGACCGCCGTCCCCGGGCTGAGGGTGATCGACGCCGACAACAGGAGCATGTGCTCGCTGCCGGTGACCGGCAGGTCTACGGCGACGATGGCCTCCTCGGTGCCGTCGTTGGGGGTGGCGATCTCCACCGCCACGTCGATGGTTGAACGGGCGAGGTCGATCAGCACCAGCCACGCGAACCGCAGCAAGGGCCGGAACCGGATCACATGGCGGCTCGTCGCCCCACGGTCGACGGCGAGCACGACGATGGAGAGGGCGAGGCCGGACAGCACATTGGCGACCGACACCGATCCCCAGAGGCCGCACCAGACAAGGGTGAGGCCGACCGTGGTCACGACCCGCCGCGGGGTGCCTGCGTACCTCCTCACGGTCGCACCGCCGCGATGTAGGTGGCGGGGTTGCGAAGGCTCTCGGCCGCCTCGGTGGAGAGATCCAGCAGCGTTCCCGCGAACAGCGACACTATCAACGTGCCGGCAACGGCTATGGCGGTGGCAGTGTGCATGGTCCGCTGGCCCCGGGTCGAGGCGGGGCTCGGCCGGGGACCATCGGCCGGCCGACCCCAGAAGACCTCGTTCCAGATCTTGCTCATCGACAGCAGCGTCAGGCCTCCGGCCACGAGCGCGGCCACCACCACTACCACGGTGCCCCCACGGTCGATGGCGGCCGAGATGACCGCCAGTTTGGCGACGAAGCCGGAGAAGGGCGGGATGCCGGCCAGGCTCAGGGCCGGGACGGCGAACATGACGGCGACCAGCGGCTGGCGGCCGGCGAGGCCGCCGGACCGGTCCAGCGAGCTCGAGCCCTCGTGGTTCTCGATGAGGCCACCGACGAGGAAGAGGACGGCCTTGACCGGCATGTGGTGAATCAGGAACAGGATGGACCCGGCGACGCCGGCGACGGTGAAGAGGCTGAGACCCATGAGCATGTAGCCGATCTGGCTGATGACATGGAAGGACAGGATGCGCTTGACGTCGGACTGGGCCAGAGCACCGAGGACGCCGATGACCATGGTGGTGGCGGCCACCATCAGCATGAGCGGCCCCAGATCGTCCATGGCGGTGAGGTTGTGGAACCGGATCATCGAGTAGATCCCCACCTTGGTCAGCAGGCCGGCGAAGACCGCGGTGATGGTGGTGGGCGCGGTGGGGTAGGAGTCGGGCAGCCAGCTGAACAGGGGGAACACCGCGGCCTTGGTCCCGAAGACCACCAGGAACCAGGCTCCGATGCCGAGCCGGACGCCGGTGTCGAGTTGCGGTATCCGCTCGGCCAGCAGCGCCATGTTGACCGTGCTGGTGGCGCTGTAGACGAAGGCCACGCCCAGCAGGAACAGCGTCGAGGCCAGCAGGTTCATCACCACGTAGGTCATGCCCGACCTCACCTGGTCCCGGTTGCCCTGGTGGGTCAGCAGCACGTAGCTGGAGACCAGGATCAGCTCGAAGGCGACGAAGAGAGTGAACAGGTCTCCGGTGAGGAAGGCCAGCGAGACGCCGGAGGTGAGCACGCACAGCAGAGGCCCGCTCAACTCGGGATTGGCGGCCCACACCGTCCGGCGCTGGCCTATGGCGAAGATCTCCACCACGAAGATGATCGTCAGCGCGACCGGGAGGATCAGAGCGGCGAACAGGTCAGCCACGAGAACGATGCCCAGTTCGGGGGCCCAACCCCCGACCGCGACGGTGTGGGTGCCGTCACGGGCGACGGCCACCAGCATGATGTGCGAGGCGAGTGCGGCCGAGCCCAGTCCCGCGACGACAGCCAGGTCTCGCCACAGGGGGCGGGAACGCAGGGCGAGGCTGCAGGCCGCGGCCACCAGCGGGGCGACGATGGCGATCGAGATCAGCTCGGTCATGTCGCCGCTGAGTCCTCAGGCTCGCCCGGCAAGCCTTCGGAGGCCGCGATCCGGCGGTCCTCGAGGTCGTCCTCGACCAGGTCGTCGCCGGTGATGGTCCGCTGGCGCCTGGCCAGGGCCAGCAGGAACAGCGTCAATCCGAACGAGATCACGATCGCGGTGAGGGTCAGGGCCTGCGGCAGCGGGTTGGCCATCGCCTCCGGTTCCGCCTGACCGGCGATGGGGGGACGCCCGGCCGGCCCGCCGGCCGCGATCAGCGCCACCACGGTGGCGTGGCCCAGCAGGGAGTAGCCGAGGACGATCCGGCTCAGCGATCGCCCGGTCACGAGGTACAGCCCGACCGCGGTGAGACCGCCGACGGCCAGCAGCAGCGCTCCGTTCATTCCTGCTCCCGGTGGTCCGGCGCGGCCGGCGGGTCGGCTGCGAACTCGGCCGCTCCCAGCCCGTCGAGCACCGCCATGACGGTTCCCACGACGATGGCCGCGACGCCGATGTCGAACAGCAGGGCTGAGCCGGTCTTCACCTTGCCCAGCAGGGGAAGCTCGAACGACAGCACCTGCTGGTCGAACAGCAGGTCGCCCCAGAGCAGCGGCAGCAGGGCGACGCCGGCCACGATGAACACGCCCGCGGCCACCAGAGTGGCGCCGTAGGTGGGCCGGAGGAATCCCGCGATGGTCCGCAGGGCGAGCACGGCGCCGAACACCAGCCCGGCCGCGAACCCGCCTCCGGGGTTGTTGTGGCCTGCGAACAGCAGGTAACAGCCGAGGACGGTCGCGAAGGGACTGGCCGCCCGGATCCCGAGACGGATGATGGGAGCGTGCCCGTCGATCATGGCGCCGATCCCTCCGGGCGGCCGGAGGCCCGGGCGAGGGCCAGCACACCGAGGGCGACCGTGGCCAGCACCAGGACCTCGCCCAGAGTGTCGAGGGCCCGTATGTCGGTGAGGATCACGTTGACGATGTTGCTCCCGCCGCCCTCGTCGACCGATGAGGCTGCCATCTCGGCCAGCGGCGGGGCCGCCACCGGGCTGCGGGACGCGGCCGCGAGCCCGATCACCACCGCGGTTCCCCCGAGCCCGGCCACCGTTATCCGCACCGTTCGCCACCGCAGCCCGACCCTCGGGAAGCTTCGGGAGAGATGGCCGAAGGCGAGCACGAACCCGACCACGATGGCCGCCTCGACCAGAAGCTGGGTGAGGGCCAGGTCGGCGGCGCCGTGGACCACGAAGACGGCGGCGACCGCGATGCCGGCCGCCCCGAGCGCGAGCCCTGCGGCGAGACGGGTGCCGACGAAGGAGAGGGCTAGGGCGGCGCCGATTATGGTGACGGCCAGCACCGCCTGCAGCGGCGTGTCCCACGCCACGACGTGATCGAAGCTCAGATCGCCCAGGAACGGCAGGGCGGCGAGGGCAGCCGTGCCCGCCATCGTCACCAGGTACACCGGCAGCGAGCCGTGCTGGAGCCGTGCGCTGGTCGCTCGACCGAAGGCCATCGTGGCCTCGATGGAGGCGTCGGTCCAGCGGGCGCCGTACTCCACCGGGACGCGACCGAACCGGCGGCTCATCATCAGGCCCAGGCTCGCGCCCAGCGCCAGGACGATCGCGGAGATCCCCAGGTCCAGCGTCAGGCCCGGCCAGCGGTGCAGGTCGCCGACTTCCGCGGCGCCGGCGAGGCGGGCGGCGGCGGACCCCAGGACACCGTTCAGCGGACCGAGCGCCGCGTAGCCCACCAGCCCCGCCAGCCCGAGAACCGCGGCCGGGACGCTCAACGCATTCCGTCGCGGGGCGAGCGACGTCTCGGGGCCCGGGCCGAACACGGTCACAAGGAATCGCGCCGTGTAGGCGACCGTCAGCACCGAGCCGCCGATCACCCCGAGACCCACGATCCACGCCTCGGGCCCGTCCAGGGCCAGCGCAGCCGTGATGGCCGTCTCCTTGGCGACGAATCCCAGCAGCGGCGGGGCGCCGGCCATCGACATCCCGGCCAGCACGGCGACGGTGAAGGCCACCGGCATGGAGCGGGCCAGACCACCCAGCTCGTCGATGTTGCGGGTCCCGGCCCGTACGTCGATCTCCCCGACGATCAGGAACAGCGCGCCCTTGAACAGGGCGTGAGCCACCAGGAGGGTCACCGCCGCCAGCGCGGCCTTGGCCGTGCCGACGCTGAACAGGGTGATGAGCATGCCCAGCTGCGACACGGTGCCCCACGCCAGCACGAGCTTGGCGTCGCGGTGGCGCAGAGCCCCTATCGCGCCCCAGAAGATGGAGGCGGTCCCGAAGGCGAGGCCGCAGGCCTTCCAGGCCTCCAGCCCCCCCAGGGCGGGACCCATCACCGCCACCAGGACCACGCCCGCCTTCACCATGGTGGCCGAGTGGAGGTAGGCGCTGACCGGGGTGGGAGCGACCATCGCCGAGGGAAGCCAGGGGTGGAACGGCACCTGGGCCGACTTTGTGGCCGCGCCGATCATCACGAGCACGGCGCCGAGGGTGGCGGTGGACCCGTGAACCGGCGCCATCTCGCTGATCAGCGTCGTGCCGGCTGAACGGGTCACGAGCAGCAGGCCCGCCAGCAGGACCAGCCCACCGCCGGCGGTGATCATCAGCGCTTGGCGGGCCGCCGCCTGGGCCGGCTTGTCGGTGTGCTTGTGCCCGATGAGCAGGAACGACGTGACCGACGTCAGCTCCCAGAAGACGAACAGCGACCAGACCGAGTCCGCCCAGACCAGGCCCAGCATCGCCGTCGAGAAGGCCAGCAGTGTCGCCGCGAACCGGCCGATTCCCGCAGCACCGGGCGCGAAGTACCCGTAGGCGTAGACGAACACGCCGAAGCCGATCCCCGACACGATCAGGGTCATGACGTCCACGAAGGCGTCGACCCTCAGGGTCATGGCAAGATCGAGGCCGGGCACCCAGGCCACGTCGGCCGATTCGGGCTGGTGGTCCCCGAGTCTGGTGGCGGCCCAGACCGCGGTGACTGCCGGAGGAACCGCTCCCACCAGCAGGCCGCGGCGCCCCAGCCGGCGACTGGTGGCGGCCAGCAGGATGCACACCGCGACGTGAAGCACGAGCAGGCTGAAGATCACCGGTCCGCCTCACTCCGCGCTTGTTCTAAGGTGTAACTTCTCACGGCTGGCACCCACCACAGGCCGAGCGATTGCACCACCGACCCCGCTTGCTCGAACGGCTCACAATAGCGAGGTCTTACTAAGGTGCGTATCGGCCCACCCGACAGTACTGCACGGAAATCCCATGGCGTCAGACCCCCCGAGACTCCCCGGCGAGCCTGAGTCGTCGCCCCGCACATGGATCGGCAGCGACCGCTGGCTGGCCCGGGAGATCGGCCGGCCGATGCAGCGTTTCTTCCACCTGCAGGCCGGCGGCGGGATCGTGATGCTGGCGGCCGCCGTGTTGGCCCTGGTCTGGGCCAACTCGCCCTGGCGGGACTCGTACCACGCCCTGCTCGAGAGTCACACCCGTGTCGAGTTGGGCGGCCTGCTGGTGCTGGACAAGCCCTTCGAGGCATGGATCAACGATGCGTTGATGGTGCTGTTCTTCTTCGTCGTCGGCCTCGAGATCAAGCACGAGCTTGTCGTGGGCCACCTGCGGAAGCCCGCGGCCGCCGCGTTGCCGGCGATCGCCGCCATTGGTGGGATGGCGGTTCCGGCCGCGCTGTATGCGGCCTTCAACGCGGGCGGTACCGGCTCTCCGGGCTGGGGGATCCCGATGGCGACCGACATCGCCTTCGCGGTCGGGGTGGTTGCGCTGGTGGGACGGGGCGTCCCCAGCTCGCTCAAGGTCTTCCTGCTCACCCTGGCGATCGTGGACGACATCGGGGCGATCGTCATCATCGCGATCTTCTACACCGACGAGCTGTCGACGGGCTGGCTGGCGACCGCGGCCGGCATCGTGGTGCTGCTCTTGCTGATGAGGCTGGGGCGCGTCTGGTACAGCCCGTCTACCTGGCGGTGGGGCTGGTGTTCTGGTTCGCGCTGTTCAAGTCCGGCGTGCACGCCACCATCGCCGGCGTGATCATGGGCCTGTTCGCTCCGGCACGCCCACTGCTGAGCAGGACGGGGCCCATGGACGGGCCCATGGGAATGTTCTCGGAGCGCGTCCTGAGCGCGGAGGACGCGCGGCGGCTGGCTTTCGAGGCGCGGGAGCGGGTGGCGGTGACCGATCGGCTCGCGGACTGGCTGCACCCCTGGACGAGCTTTGCGATCATCCCGGTATTCGCGCTGGCCAACGCCGGCGTCGAGGTGTCCCGCGACTCCCTGGCTCAGGCCCTGGCCTCGCCCATCACGATCGGGATCGTGGTCGGCCTGGTGGTGGGCAAGATCGTGGGAGTGTCGTCGTTCACATGGCTGGCTGTGCGGCTCGGCGTGTGCCCCCTGCCGGAGGGGGCCACATGGCGGTCAGTGGTGGGCGTCGGCGCGCTGGCCGGCATCGGCTTCACCGTGTCGCTGTTCATCACCAACCTGGCGTTCACACCCGAGCACATCATCTCCCAGGCGACCATCGGCATCCTGGTCGCCTCGACCATTGCTGCCCTCGTCGGTGCCGCTATCCTCCGCAGTTCTCGACCGGCGGGCTCCGCCGCAGCGGCGCAATAGAGCCGTGCCAGTTCGGCGGCGTGCCTGTCGAGCCGGATCCCGCCGGTCCTCGACCGGTTTCCCAACGCTTGCCAACCTCTGCTTATCCTGTCCCAGTCCCCATCTGTTGACGGGCACCCGCCCGTCGGATCGGTTCCTACTCCATGGCCAACGCCCTAGTCATCGTTGAGTCGCCGGCCAAGGCGAAGACGATCTCCGGCTATCTCGGGGACGGCTATGTCGTGGAGTCCTCCATCGGCCACATCCGCGACCTGCCCAGCCGGGCGGCCGAAGTGCCCAAGGCCTACAAGTCCGAGTCGTGGGCCCGTCTCGGGATCGACGTCGACAACGGCTTCAAGCCGCTGTACGTGGTCAACAGCGACAAGCGTGAGCAGGTCCGCAAGCTGAAGAGCCTGCTGGCCGACGCCGACGAGCTGTACCTGGCCACCGACGAGGACCGCGAGGGCGAGGCCATCGCCTGGCACCTGATGGAGGTGCTCAACCCGCGCGTCCCGGTGAAACGGATGGTGTTCCACGAGATCACCAGGCCGGCCATCTCCGCCGCGGTCGCCTCGCCCCGAGAGCTCGACCGCCGGCTGGTGGACGCCCAGGAGGCCCGCCGGATGCTCGACCGGCTCTACGGCTACGAGGTGTCGCCGGTCCTGTGGAAGAAGGTGACGCCCCAGCTGTCGGCCGGCCGCGTGCAGAGCGTGGCGGTGCGCATCGTGGTGGAGCGCGAGCGGGAGCGCATGAGCTTCGTCAGCGCCTCCTTCTGGGGCCTGACGGCCACGTTCGCTCCCCAACAGACCCAAGGGCCGGAGTTCACGGCCGCTCTGGCCTCACTCGACGGCTCGCGCGTCGCGACGGCGCGGGACTTCGGCCCCGACGGCCGCGCCTCCCGCGACGGCCTTACCGTGCTCGACGAGGCCGGAGCCGCGACCTTGGTCGCAGGGCTGCAGGACTCGGCCTTCGCGGTGAGGTCGCGCACATCCAAGCCGTACCGGCGCCGCCCGGCGCCGCCGTTCATAACCTCCACACTGCAGCAGGAGGCGGCTCGCAAGCTGGGCATGTCCTCGGCCGCGGCCATGAGAGCGGCCCAGTCGCTGTACGAGAAGGGCTTCATCACCTACATGCGGACCGACAGCACGTCGCTGTCGTCGGCCGCGGTGGCCGCGGCCCGCTCCGAGGTCGCCGGTCGCTACGGGCAGCATCTGCTGCCGGACAAGCCGAGGACCTACGCCAGCAAGGTCAAGAACGCCCAGGAGGCCCACGAGGCCATCCGGCCCGCCGGAGAGGCCTTCACCGACCCCAGGACGGTGGCCCGGCAGGTGCCGGTGCCCGAGGCTCGGCTGTACGAGCTGGTCTGGAAGCGGACGCTGGCCAGCCAGATGACCGACTGCACCGGCGAGACCGTTCAGCTACGGGTGGGCGCCCACACTTCAGCGGGCACCGACGCCGAGTTCGCGGCCAGCGGCACCGTGATAACCCATCTGGGCTTCCGCGAGGTGTACACCGAGGGCACCGACGCCGGCGAGGCGGGCGAGGCCGCCGACGAGCGGCGCCTGCCCTCGCTCGACGAGGGCGACCCGGTCGACCAGGTTCGGGAAATGGAGGCCTCCGGGCACGAGACCCAGCCGCCGGCCCGCTACACGGAGGCGTCGCTGGTGCGGCGCCTCGAGCAGCTCGGCGTGGGCCGGCCCTCGACCTACTCGTCGATCATGGGCACCATCACCGACCGGGGCTACGTGTGGAAGAAGGGATCGGCGCTGGTGCCGTCGTTCACCGCGTTCTCGGTGGTGAACCTGCTGGAGCGCCACTTCCCCAAGCTGGTCGACTACGCCTTCACCGCCGAGATGGAGGACGATCTCGACCGGATAGCCACCGGTGCCGAGGAGCAGGTGCCGTGGCTCCAGCGGTTCTATTTCGGCGGTTCCGACGACCCGGGCCTCAAGGAGAAGGTGTCCAGCCGTCTGGGCGACATCGACGCCCGCTCGGTGAACTCGATCCGGCTGGGTGCCGATGCCGACGGTGTGGAGGTCGAGGTCCGGGTATGGCGCGACGGTGCCAGCGTGCACAGGGGCGAGGACTCGGTCTCGGTGCCCGACGGCACCGCTCCCGACGAGCTCAACGTCGATCGGGTGCTGGAGTTGCTGGCCGCCGGAAGCGACGAGCGGGCGCTGGGCACCGATCCCGACACCGGGCTGTCCGTCGTGGCCAAGTCGGGCCGTTACGGACCGTACGTGCAGCTCGGGCTGGCCGACGAGGTTCCCGACAAGCCCAAGTTCGCATCGCTGCTCAAGACGATGCAGCTGGAGACGGTCACTCTGGATGAGGCGCTGAAGCTGCTGTCGCTTCCCCGCACGGTCGGGGCCGATCCTGCCGACGGGGTGGAGATCACTGTCCAGAACGGTCGCTACGGGCCCTTCGTGCGCAAGGGTTCCGAGAGCCGCAGCCTGGCCAGTGAGGACCAGCTGTTCACGGTCACCCTCGAGGAGTGCCTGGCCTTGCTGTCCCAGCCCAAGAGCCGCGGCCGGTCGGCGGCTCCGGCCGCACCCCTGAGGGAGCTGGGCTCCGATCCGGTCACGGGACGGGCCGTCGTGGTCAAGGACGGGCGCTACGGCCATTACGTCACCGACGGAGAGGTCAACGCATCCCTGCGCACCGGTGACACGGTCGAGGGACTGACTCTCGACCGGGCCTGTGATCTGCTGGCCGAGAAGCGGGCCAAGGGTCCGGCCAAGAAGCGTCCCGCTCGGCGGAAGCCGGCCCGGAAGCGAAGCTGAGACACCCCCTCGCGACGAGAAACTCTCTCACCCGTCGGCCGGGCGCCGTAGCCTCGGGTGCCGTGGGAGAGCAGCCCCCCCGCTCCTCGGCCGGCATACGGCTCGATGAGGCCTTCGAGGCGGTACGGCCGGCCGGCCGCCTGGAGCGGATCTTCGGCACATGGGACTTCTTCAGGCTCTGGATCGCCCAGGTGGTCTCGGCCACCGGCGACTGGCTCGGGCTGTTCGCCACCATCGCCCTGGCGGATCAGCTGGCTCCGGAGGGCTCCAAGAGCACCGCCATCGCCCTGGTCCTGGTCACCCGGGTGGCTCCGGGGTTCTTCCTGGCCACCGCGGTGGGCGTGATCGTCGACCGGCTCAACCGCAAGCGGGTGATGGTCGCCTGCGATGTGGGCCGGGCGCTGGTGCTGGTGACGCTGCCGTTCGTCGACACCCTGATCGGGCTGATCATCGCCAGCACGCTGCTGGAGCTTCTCACGATGATGTGGCAGCCCGCCAAGGAGGCGACGGTCCCCAATCTCGTGCCCCGGGACAAGCTCACCTCGGCCAATTCGTTGAACGTGGCCGCCGCCTACGGCATGTTCCCGGTGGCCGCGGGCGTGGCCGCGCTGCTGGCCAAGGCGGCCGAGGCGATGTCCGACGAGGGGTGGGTGACCACCCTGCGGCTCAACGAGGAGGGCCTCGCCTTCTACGTCGACGCCCTGTCGTTCCTAGTCACGGCGTTGATCATCTGGCGGATCGCCATTCCGACCCGCACCCGCGACGAGCGCCGGGCGACGGAGCGGGGAAGCCTGGACCTCGGTGGGGCCATCCGGGATCTTCGGGAGGGCTGGCGCCTGGTGGGGAAGAACCCGATCGTGCGGTCGGTGAACGTGGGCCTGGCCACTGCGGTGATGGGCGCGGGGATGGTGTTCCTGCTGGGTGCCCGCTTCGTGGACGAGGTGATCGTGGGGCGGGAGGCCGACTTTCACGCCGTGCTGTTCTCGCTCGGAGTGGGCATGGCTGTCGGCGTCGGGTCGGCGTCGGCGCTGCAGAACCGGATCAACCGCACCCGGGGGTTCACATCGGCGCTCATCGGCGCAGGGGTCGTGCTGCTGGTGGCCGCGTCGGTGGATCGGCTGTCGCTGATGATCCCGCTGGTGGTGATGCTGGGGATGCTGGCGGGCCCCTCCTACGTCCTCGGGTTCACGCTGCTGCACGAGAACGTGAGCAACGAGATCAGGGGCCGGGTGTTCGCCGCGCTGCTGGTGCTGGTGCGGCTGTGCGTGCTGATCGCTCTGGCTGTGGGCGGGGTGCTGGCCGACCTGCTCGACAATCTCTCGAGCAGGTGGTGGGACGGCTCCATCGAGGTGCTGGGCGCCCGGGTCGAGCTTCCTGGCGTTCGGCTGACGATGTGGTTGGCCGGGGCGATCATCGTGATCGCCGGCGCTCTTGCCAGCCTGAGCCTTCGTTCGGGCTCGGTCCGGTCCGGTGAAGGGGCGGGCGGATGGGACACCTCCGGGGCCCCGGAGCCGGTCGATGTTCCGGCCGTGGCTGCGGTCACGGCGCCGGAGGTGTCCTCCGAAGCGCCCGATGAGCCGGCGGCGGAGCCTCCGGTGGGGCCGGATCAGTGAGCGGCCGGCTGATCGCGGTCGAAGGCGTGGACGCGTCGGGCAAGTCCACCCAGGCCCGGATGCTCGCCGATTCGCTGGGAGCGGTGTTCACGTTCCAATTCGGCGCCACCGATGTGGGCAGGGTGATCAGGGACGTTCTGCTCGACCCGGGCAACGACTCGGTCGACGACCGCACCGAGGCGCTTCTGATCATCGCAGACAAGGCTCAGCACGTCGCCGAGATCGTCGGGCCGGCACTGGAGTCCGGCCGCGACGTGGTGACCGACCGCTTCACCGCTTCGACGCTCGCCTACCAGGGCTACGGGCGGGGGCTCGACCTCGACGAGTTGAGGGCGATGATGCGCTTCGCCACCGGGGGGCTCGAGCCGGACCTGACCGTGCTGATGGACCTCTCGCTCGAGCAGGCCTGGCAGCGGCTGGGGTCGTCGGTGGACCGCTTCGAGGGGGAGGGCCGGGAGTTCCTCGACCGGGTGCGAGCCGGCTACCTCGCCCTGGCCGGAACCGACCCCGAGCGCTGGGCGATTATTGACGCGCACGGCACCACCGGCGAGGTCGCAGCCCGGATCCTGACCGTGGTGCGCCAGCATCTCGGCGACGGGTGATGAGCCTCCTGGAGCCAGCTGCAGAAACGGTCCCGGCCGAACCGTGGTCCCCGGTAGTGGGCCAGCCGCGGGCGGTGGCCTCGCTGGGGTCGGCGGTGGCGTCGCCGGTGCACGCCTACCTGCTGGTCGGGCCCCGGGGCTCGGGCAAGCGGACCGCCGCGGCCGCGTTCGCGGGCGAGTTGATCGTGGCCGCCGACGAGCGGGCCGGCGCCGAGCCCGCACGGGCGCAGCGGCATCGCCGGCTGGCCGCCCGCGAGGACCATCCCGACATATTCGTGCTCAGCCCGGCGGGCAACAGCCTGCGTCGGGAGGAGGAGGTGTCGCAGCTCATCGTGGAGGCGAGCCGCACGCCGGTGGAGGGCACCCGCAAGGTGCTGGTCGTGGACCGGTTCCACACCTCTACCGGCGCCGCGGCCGCGGCCCTGCTCAAGCCGGTGGAGGAGCCCGCGGCGTCGGTGGTGTGGGTGCTGCTGGCCGAGCAGGTCCTGCCCGAGCATGTCACCATCGCGTCGCGTTGCGCCCGGGTGGATTTCGGTCCCGTCCCCGACGATGAGATCGCGGCCGTCCTGGTGTCCGAGGGGCTGGCCGGGGAGGACCGGGCCCCGCTGGTGGCGGCCGCGGCCGCGGGGAATCTCCGCCGGGCCCGGGTCCTGGCTGCCGACGAGCGGGTGGCGGCCCGGCAACAGGCATGGTGGTCGGCCCCGGGGCGCTTGGACGGCACCGGGGCCGCGGTGGCGGAGCTGGTGGCCGAGCTGCGAGCGCTGATCGACGACGCCGGCGAGGCCCTGACCGAGCGTCACCGGGCCGAGATGGTCGCCCTTGACGAGCGCGAGGCCCAGTTCGGCACCCGCGGCTCCGGCCGCCGCGACATCGAGGCTCAGCACAGGCGCGAGCACCGCCAGTTCCGCACCGACGAGATCCGCTTCGGCCTGGCCACGCTCACGGCCCGCTACCGGGAGCAGCTCGCATCGGAGCCGCACGATCCGGCGACCGACCGCCGAGCCGTCAGGGCCATCGACCGGCTCCGAGCCACCGCTGAGAGCCTGATCCGCTCCCCGAACGAAGCCCTGACCCTCCAAGCCCTCTTCCTGGACCTCCCGCCCGCACACGAGCCTGCCCGGAGAGTCTGAACCGGTAGTCTGAGAGGGCGCTGGGTGGGCCCGCCTGCCGGGCGCACAGGCCCGAATAGCTCAGCCGGTAGAGCGACGCTCTCGTAAAGCGTAGGTCAGGGGTTCAAGTCCCCTTTCGGGCTCCCTCCCTCCCCGCCATCCCGAAGAGGCGGCTTCTAGATGGCCGACCAGGCAACTTTCGCGGACGACGCCCTGCCGCTGATGCAGTCGCTCTACTCGGCGGCGCTCCGGTTGACCCGCAACCGCGCCGACGCCGAGGACCTGGTCTCGGAGACCTACCTGCGGGCCTACCGCTCCTACGGCACGTTCGTCGCGGGGACCAACCTCAAGGCCTGGATGTATCGCATCCTCACCAACGCCTACATCACCGAGTACCGGCGCCGGCAGCGCCGGCCCGCGGAGACCGACCTCGGCGATGTGGAGCACCTCTACCTCTACCGCCGCCTCGGAGGCGACACCGGCGCGCGGCTCGGCCGCAGTGTCGAGGACGAGCTTGCCGGCCTGTTCGCCGACCACGAGGTCGTCCAGGCGGTGGAGGACCTCCCGGACTACTACCGGCTTCCCGTGCTGCTCGCCGATGTGGAGGGCTTCTCCTACTCCGAGATCGCCGAGATCCTCGACGTCCCCATCGGCACGGTGATGAGCCGCCTGCACCGGGGAAGAAAACAGCTCCACAAGGGGTTGTACGACTTTGCCGTCCGCAACCGGCTCCTCCCCGACGCCGACGACGGCACCAGCGATCCGTCCATCGGCGGTGCCTCGCAGCCCGATCCCCCGGTCCCAGAACACAACCCCAGGAGCTGAGCCGTGGCTCATCAATGCGACGACATCTGCCGGGACCTGCACCTGTACCTCGACGGCGAGGCGACGGCCTCGACTCGAACCGTCATCTCCGTGCATCTCGACGGCTGCGGGCACTGTGCCGACGTGTTCCGCTTCGAGTCCCAGGTCCGGATGGCGGTGGCCCGCTGCTGCTGCGGCGAGCCCGTCCCCGAGTCGCTGCGAGTGCGCGTCCTGCAAGCCATCTACACTGCGGACCCATGACCATCGCTGGAGTCGTGTGGCACTTCTGGATCGCCGTCCCGCTGGCCGTGGCGGGCATCGTCTCCATCGTGGCGACGATCGCCGGTTATCTCCAGAAGGTCACCTACAAGCGATACCCGAGGGACTGAGCCTCCCCGCATGGGCGCCGCCGCCGGCGATCCCGCCGCCGGGGACTCTGCCGAGATCGCAAGGCTGGTCGAGTCCGCCGACGACGGATCCTCAGAGCCCGAAGAACCCTCGGATCCCATCGACTGGGACATGGCCCGCCGTGTGGCCCTGCGGACCGCCAAGCGCGAGCCCTACGACGCGCCACGCTGGCGCAACGGCCTGGCCGAGGACTTCTTCGAGTGCACCCGGCGGGCCGAGGAACTGGTGACCGAATGCACGGGCCTGCGCTCCGCGGCCGGCCCGGCTAGGGGCAGGGTCACCGACCGCGCCGGCTGGATCGACGCCAACCTGGCTTCGTTCCAGCGACTGCTGCGCCCCCTCACCGCCAAGCTCGGCTCGAGCTCCGACGGGGTGATGGCGCCCATCACCCGCCGGGTGGCCGGCGCCGAGCTGGGCGTGATGCTGGGGTGGATGTCCACCCGGGTGCTGGGCCAGTACGACCTGCTCGTCATCGAGGACGAGAAGCCCGAGGAGCAGGACATCGTGTACTACGTGGCCCCCAACGTCGTGGCGCTGGAGAACCGCTACGCGTTCGACGCCGGCCAGTTCCGGCTCTGGCTGGCGCTCCACGAGGTCACCCACCGGGCCCAGTTCACCGGCGTGGACTGGATGCGCGCCCACTTCATCGGCCTGGTCGAATCGGTGCTCGACTCGGTGGAGCCCGACCCCAAGCGGATCGCGGAGGCCGCTCGCCGGGTGCTAGAGGCTCGCCGCAGGGGTGAGGATCCCCTGGCCGCGGGCGGGGTGATGGCGCTGTTCGCCTCGGAGGCCCAGGTCGAGACGCTGGAGAAGCTGGCCGGACTGATGAGCCTGCTGGAGGGCCATGGGGACGTGATCATGGACCGCGCCGGCGACGGTCTGGTCCCCTCCGCGCCCCGCTTCGGCCGGGTCATGCGCAACCGGCGCAAGTCGGCGAGCGGCTTCAACAAGGTCTTCCAGCGGCTGATCGGACTCGACGCCAAGATCAAGCAGTACGCCGAGGGAGAGCAGTTCATCGAGGCCGTCGAGGAGGCCGGCGGCACGGCCCTGCTCGACCGGGTGTGGGAGGGTCCCGAGAACGTCCCCGGCATCGCCGAGATCCGCAGCCCCGACGACTGGATCGCCCGTATGGGCGCAGCGGCCTGCGACGCCGACACCTCGCGGTGAAGATGCGGTGCCTCCCGCTCGTGCTCGCCCCCTCACGCGGCGCTCGGGCCACGGCCTCGCTCGGCGCAGCCCCTGGCCGCAGCCGCGGCTGGAGACGGTGACCGGGACGCCGGGCGGGGCGGCATCGACCGCCCTCATCGACTCCCTCCTGGCTCGCTGCACCTTTCCCGCCCCCGGCGCCGAGGTGGTCTGCGGTCTGTCGGGAGGCCCCGACTCCGCTGCACTCGTCGCGCTGGCGACCGCCGCCGGGCTGGAGGTCACCGCTTGGCATGTGGACCACGGCCTACGCCCCTCGTCCACGGCCGACGCAGAGGTGGCTCGGGCCATCTCATCCCGCCTGGAGGCGGGTTTCGAGCTGCGTCGCGTGCAGGTCGATCTAGGCCCCAATCTGGAGGCGAGAGCCCGTGCTGCCCGCTACGGGGCCTTGCCTGGCGACGTGCTGGTCGGCCACACCGCGGACGACCGGGCCGAAACCGTGCTGTTCAACATTGGCCGGGGCGGAGGCCTCGCCGGCGCGGCCGCGCCCCACGCCGGGGTTGGGCGCCCCCTTCTGGGCCTGCGCCGCTTCGAGACCCGCGCCCTGTGCGAGCAACTCGGCCTGCCCACCGTGCACGATCCGATGAACGACGACCCGTCTTTCGCCCGGGTTGCCATCCGCAACGAGGTGATGCCCGCGCTGGCCAAGGCACTGGGCCGCGATCCGGTCCCGCTGCTCAACCGCCACGCCGATCTGGCCGCCCAGGCGCTCGAGGTGATCGTGGATCTGGCCGCGGGGCTGGACACGACGAACGCTGCTGTCCTAGCGGCCGCGCCGCGGGCGGTGGCGGCTGAGGCGCTGCGGAACTGGATCGCCGAGGCCGTGGGCTCAGCTCCGACGGCTGCCTCGATCGATCGGGTGCTCGAAGTCGCCGGCGGTCGCGGCATCGCCACCGAGATCACCGGAGGTCATCGAGTGGCTCGCACCGCGGGCCGCCTCCGGATCGAGCCCCATCGGACCGACCGCTGACCATTCCTGATGTAGTTGTTCCGCTGTGGTGCGGTCAACTACATCAAGTTCGGCGCTCCGGCCGCTATCCGCCGAGCAGCGAGGGCAGAGGCCCCGCCGGGCCCCGGTATGGTGCCAGGGTGAGTTCGCCGCCGGACCAGCCCGCGGCACAATTGCCGCTGCCTCCGGGGTCCGTCGGGCGCGCCATCATCACCACCGAGCAGCTGCGGGCCCGGGTGGCCGAGATCGGCGCTGACATCACGGCCGACTACCAGGGCCGGCCGCCGCTGCTGGTCGGCGTCCTAAAAGGCGCCTTCGTGTTCATGAGCGATCTCGCCCGGGCCATCGACCTGCCGGTGGAGTTCGACTTCATGGCGGTGTCGTCGTACGGCTACAGCACCGAGTCCAGCGGTGTGGTCCGCATCATCAAGGACCTCGAGACCGATCTACGCGGCCGCCATGTGGTGCTGGTGGAGGACATCGTCGACTCCGGTCTCACCACCGGCTACCTGGCGGAACTGCTGCGGGCCCGGGGACCGGCCAGCTTCGAGATCTGCGCCCTGCTGGTGCGCGAGGATGCCCGGTCCGACGGCATCCGCTACGTCGGGTTCTCCGTCCCGGCCGATTGGCTGGTCGGGTACGGGCTGGATGTGGCCGAGCGCTACCGCGAGCTGCCGTCGGTCCATCTCTTCGACCTGGACGCCTCATGAGCGCGGCGAGCCTCGCAGCTGTCGTGCCCGCAGCACTCTCTCCGATCCCCTGCCGATCCGGGTCGCGGATGCGCCGGGCGGACGGCTCATGAGCAGCAAGTGGTCTGAGGGCATCGAGCCTCGCGGGTTCCGCTGGATCATCACCGAGCGTTTCGGCGTGTGCGAGCGGCCCGGTGGCTACGGCGCCGGGCACCGGCGCGTCCGGCGCCTCGAGGAGATCATCTGGCTGCGGCGCAACGAGATCGACCTGATCGTCAGCCTCACGTCGATCCCCTACAACCTGCGCGACTACGACGATCAGGGTCTGGCCTACTTGCACCTGCCGCTCCCGGACTCCGGCGACTCCGAGCGCCTTGAAGAGATCCTGAACACCATTCATGACCATGTCGCCGGCCAGCGCGTCGTGCTCCACCACGACTCGATAGGGGACCGGTTGTCGGGGGTGGTGGCGGGCTACTTGCTGTGGTCGGGCCTGGTCGACAGCGGCCCCGAGGCCATCACCATTGCCGAGCAGCTCCTTGAGCGAGAGCTGGGCCCCACCGCCCGCGAGCTCGTAGCCGTCGCCGGCCGGCTCAGGTCGTCGTCATGAGGGCGGCGGGCGCCCGCCGCGCCTCGAGGCGGGCCTTCGTGGCGCTGGGATCCAACCTGGGCGACAGGATGGCCTACCTGCGGAACGCGGTGGACGGCTTCGACGATCTGGACGCGGTGTCCGACGTCTACGAGACCAAGCCGGTGGGCGGCCCCGAACAGGGCCCGTACCTCAACATGGTTGTGCGGCTCCAGACGTCGGCGAGCCCCCGGGAACTGCTCCGGCAGTGCCGGGACGCGGAGCTGGAGGCAGGCCGGCTGAGGGTGGTGCGATGGGGACCCCGAACCCTCGACGCGGACGTGCTGTGGATCGATGGCGAGCAGGTGGACGAACCCGATCTGGTGGTGCCCCACCCGCGAATGTGCGAGCGGGATTTCGTGCTCGTGCCTCTGGCCGACGTGGGCGCCGACCTGCTGCCCGACGGCTATGACCCCGCCGCCTGCGACGGTGTGGTCAACGTCGGGCCGCTGTAGGTATGGCAGAGGCCGAGCGCTCGGTCCGCATAATCGGCGGGGGGCGGGCCGGTGGAGCCATGGCGGCCGCCCTGGCCGAGGTCGGCTGGACGGTGCGCCCCATCGTCGGTCGGGCTGCACCGCCCGAGGAGTTGGCGGCCGCGGCCGCCGGTGTCGAGCTGGTGCTGATCGCCACACCCGACGCCGCGGTGGCCGAGGTCGCGGCGGCAGTGGAGCCCTCAGCCACCGCCGCGGTCGCCCATCTGGCCGGGTCGCTGGGCCTGGACGCGGTGGCCCCGCACCCTCGGGCGGCGGCCCTGCACCCGCTGGTGTCGATGCCCGATGCCGCCCTCGGGGCCCGGCGCCTGCTGGCGGGCTGCTGGTTCGCGGTCGCGGGCGACCGGCTCGTTCGCCGGGTGGTCGCCGACCTCGGCGGCCGGGCCTTCGTGGTGGCCGATGGCGACAGGGCCGCCTACCACGCGGCCGCGGTAGTCGCCTGCAACCATCTTGTAGCCCTGCTGGGCCAGGCCGAGCGGATCGGCGCGCAGGCCGGGGTCCGGTTGGCCGCCTTCCTCGACCTGGTTCGGACCACCGTCGACAACGTCGCCGAGCTGGGTCCGGCCGCGGCCCTCACCGGTCCCGCGGCCCGAGGCGACATCGACACGATCCGGCGGCACCTGGAAGCGGTCGCTCCGGAGGAGCGAGCGGCCTACGAGGCGCTGTCCCAGCAAGCGCTCCGCTTGGCCGGCCGGACGGAGCCGTCATGATCTGCCCCCACCGGTTCTGTTCGCGAGAACCCGGCGTATGCACGGAAAAGCGCGAACAGAGCGTGGAGGAGGCATGAGCACTGGTCGTCCCGCCCCAGTGCGCGAGGACACCGTCCGCGGTCTGCGCACCCGCCTGGACGAGGCCCGCTCCCGCGGGCGCCGGGTGGGGCTCGTGCCCACCATGGGGTTCCTGCACGCAGGCCACCGCTCGTTGATCGAGCACGCCCGATCAGAGAACGACCTGGTGGTGGTGTCGATCTTCGTCAACCCCCTGCAGTTCAACCCCGGAGAGGATTTCGACGACTACCCGCGCGACCTCGACCGTGACCTCGCAATGTGCGCGCAGGCCGGTGCCGACGTCGTCTTCGCACCCGGCCAGCTCGAGATGTACCCCGAGCCGGTGGCCACCACAGTGAGCCTCGGAGCCCTGGCCGGCGTGCTGTGCGGCGCCTCCCGGCCCGGGCACTTCGATGGGGTGGCGACCGTGGTGGCCAAGCTCTTCTCGATCGTGGGGGAGTGTTCGGCCTACTTCGGGGAGAAGGACTTCCAGCAGTTGACGATTGTGAGCCGCATGGCGAAGGACCTGTCGCTGCCGGTGCGGGTGGTGGGCTGCCCCACAGTGCGCGAGCCCGACGGCCTGGCCCTGTCCAGCCGCAACGCCTACCTGAGCGAGGCTGAGCGAGCCCAGGCGCCGGTGCTGCGCCGGGCCCTCGAGGCCGGCGCAGCCCTGGTGGAGGCGGGGGAGACCGCCGCGGCGGTGGAGGCCCGGATGGCAGCCGTCATCGATGGCGCGTCGCTGGCCAGGATCGACTACGCGGCCGCGGTCAGCCCGGACACGCTCACCAGGAGCCAGCAGCGGCTGCAAGGCGACGTGCGGCTGCTGGTGGCGGTGCGCTTCGGCAGGGCCCGCCTCATCGACAACCTGGGCTGCCGCGCCGGCTGAATCCCGAACGCTCCGATCGGGCCCGCGGCCGCAGCCGATGCGCCGTATCCTGCGGCGGTGCTGCTAACTGTCGACGTCGGCAACACCCAGACCGTCGTCGGGGTGTACGACCCCAGCGCGGTCCACGGCTCGGGCGCGGCCGACGGGCTCGTCGACCACTGGAGGCTCTCGACCGACTCCGAACGCACCGCCGACGAGCTCGGCGTGGCGATCCGGTCGCTGCTCGGCACCATCGGGCTCGACTTCGACGGCGATGTCGAGGGAGTGTCCATCTGCTCGGGGGTCCCCCGCCTGCTCGCCGGCCTGCGGGAGATGGTGCGCCGCCAGCTCGGCTTCCATCCGGTTGTGATCGCCCCAGGGACCAAGACCGGCATGCCGATCCACTACGACAACCCCAAGGAGGTGGGCGCCGACCGGATCGCCAACGCGGTGGCGGCCTACGACCTCTACGGCGGGCCCACGGTGGTGGTGGACTTCGGCACCGGCAACAACTTCGACGTGATCTCCGCGGACGGCGCCTTCATGGGCGGGGCCATCGCACCGGGCATCGAGGTCAGCCTCGACGCGCTGTTCGGACGGGCCGCGGCCCTGGGCGCAGTCGAGCTGGTCGAGCCCCGCAGCGTGATCGGCAAGACCACGGTCGAGTCGATCCAGTCGGGCGCCCTGTACGGATTCACGGGCATGATCGATGGCATGAACGCCCGCTTCCTGGCTGAGCTGGGTGAGGCGAACGTCGTCGCCACCGGGGGCCTCGCCCATGTGATAGCCCCGATCTCGCAGACGATCGAGCATGTCGAGCCGTTCCTGACCCTGCACGGGCTGCGCATCGTCTACGAGCGCAACCAGGACCGATGAGCGACGCCGTCCCGCCGGCTCGGGGTGCAGGGGCTGACGAGCAGGACGACATCCCCTACCGTTTCGACCGGAGTCACGCCGTCGGCGACATAGTGGAGGCGTTCGAGGGCCTCGAGGCCGGCGTCGAGACCGAGACCGTGGTTTCGGTGGCCGGACGGCTCATGCTGCGGCGCGACCAGGGTCGGCTCGCCTTCGGGACGCTGCAGGACGCCACCGGCCGCATCCAACTGTTCGCCACCGCGGCGGCCTCCCCGCGATTCGAGCGGTTCACAGCCCTGTCCATCGGGGACTGGATCGGCGTTCGGGGCGCGGTCATGGCCACCCGGCGCGGCGAGCTGTCGGTGAGGGTCGACGACTGGACGCTGCTGGCCCGGGCCCGGCGGCCGTTCCCCGACAAGTGGCACGGCCTCACCGATCCCGACACCCGCTACCGGCAGCGCTACGTGGACCTGTGGGTGAGCGACGAGGCCCGGGACGCCTTCGCTCGCCGCTCGCAGATCGTGGCCTCGTTGAGGCGACGCCTCGATGAGCAGGGCTTCGTCGAGGTGGAGACGCCGGTGCTTCACCCCATACCGGGGGGCGCCGCGGCCCGACCCTTCGTCACCCGCCATGAGGCTCTGAACTCCGACCTGTACCTGCGGGTCGCGCCCGAGCTGTACCTCAAGCGGCTGGTGGTGGGAGGCATGGAGCGGGTGTACGAGATCGGCCGGGTGTTCCGCAACGAGGGGATCTCGACCCGCCACAACCCCGAGTTCACGATGCTGGAGCTGTACTGGGCCTATGCCGACCACACCGACATCATGGAGCTCACCGAGCACCTCGTGGCCGCAGTGGCGGCCGAGGTGTGCGGATCCACCACGGTGGCCTACGACGGGCGTGACGTGGACCTTGCGCCTCCGTGGAGGCGGGCCTCCATGGAGGAGGTGATCGCCGAGCACGCCGGTGTCGAGGCGAGCCTGGACGCGGGCCCGGACGAACTGGCCGACCTCTGCGACCGTCTCGGCATTGAGACCGACCCCGGCTGGGGTCCGGGCAAGCTGCTGCTGGAGATCTACGAGAAGGCGGCCGAGCCGAACCTGTGGGGACCGGTGTTCGTGACCGACTACCCCGCGGAGGTGTCGCCGCTGTCGCGCCGGCACCGCAGCCGGCCCGGCTACGCCGAGCGCTTCGAGGCGATCGTGGCCGGCCGGGAGCTGTGCAACGCGTTCACCGAGCTGGTCGACCCGGACGAGCAGAGGTCCCGCTTCGACGCCCAGGCCGGGCTGCGGGCCGCGGGCGACGACGAGGCCATGGTGGTGGACGAGGACTACCTGAGGTCCCTGGAGTACGGGCTTCCCCCCACCGGCGGCCTCGGCATCGGCGTGGACCGCCTGGTGATGCTGCTCACCGACACCCAGGCCATCCGCGACGCGGTCCTATTCCCGACCCTGCGTCCCGACCCCGGCATCTAGGAACCTGCAAGGCCGCTAGCCCGCGAGGGCGGGGGTCTCGGTCAGGCGGTCCGCGGCCAGGCGCAGCACCGAGGTCGCGGGGGTGTCGGGCAGGGACGTGAGCGCCGCCTGAGCCTTGTCGGCCCACATGCGGGCAGTGTCGCGGGCCTCGTCCACGCCGGCGGTGGACCGCACCAGCTCGGCGGCCCGGTCGCGGGCTGCCGCGTCGATGGGCTGGCCGAGAAGGGCGCGCAGTTCGTCACCGGCCGCCGGATCGGCCAGAGCCCGGATCACCGGCAGCGTGTAGGTGCCCTCGGCCAGGTCGTTGCCGGCCGGCTTGCCCAGCTGCGACTCGGTGGCGACCAGGTCCAGGATGTCATCGACGATCTGGAAGGCCATGCCGTAGGCGAAGCCGAAGTCGCCCAAGGCTCGGATGATCGGCCGGGGAACCTCGCCCACTGTGGCTCCTATCCGGCATGAGATCGACAGCAGCGCTGCAGTCTTGCCCGAGATGGCCCGCTCGTAGCGCTGCTCGCTGCGCCCGGTGTCGTAGGCGTTCTCGAGCTCGATTATCTGGCCCTTGCACAGCTGGGAGATGGCCTCGGCCAGCAGCACGGCCACCTCGGCGCCCAGCGAAGCGGCCAGGGCCGAGGCCCGCCCGAGCAGGTAGTCGCCGGCCAGGATGGCCCTGAGGTTGCCCCACTGGGCGTTGACGCTGGGCACCGAGCGGCGGGTGGTGGCGTCGTCCATCACGTCGTCGTGGTAGAGCGAGCCGATGTGGACCAGCTCCACCGAGGCGCCGCCCTTGACGGCGGCCTGAGATGAGCTCTCCGGGGCGGGGTCGCACACCAGCGACGAAGCGAGGCAGAAGCCGGGTCGCACCAGCTTGCCGCCGACCGCGATCAGGTGGCGGGCGAGCTCGGTGACGAAGTCGTCGTCGGCCGCCGCAGCCGCGACCAGCTCGTCCTCGACACGCCGCAGGTCGTTCTCCAGGCACGGCAGCACGGCGAAGGGCGAGGTGTCGGCCACGCCGTGAGGGTAATGGGGCGCCGGCGGACCGTGTGAGCATCGGGCCTCCTTCCGGCCGGTCCGGCCGGCGCCGGCGGCGCTCGTGAGAGCGTGTCCCATGTCACACCGCAGGCTGCGGCCACGACGCCACTCATGTCACAGGGCCGGGTTACACTGACCGCAATGAGGCAGCGTGGGCGGCCGGGACGTGGCGGCCTGGAGGTGTGAGCGATGTTTGAGCGGTTCACCGACAGGGCCCGTCGAGTCGTGGTCCTGGCCCAGGAAGAGGCACGCCTCCTCAATCACAACTACATCGGCACCGAGCACATCCTTCTCGGTCTCATCCACGAGGGCGAAGGGGTGGCGGCCAAGGCGCTGGAGTCGCTGGGAATCAGCCTCGAGTCGGTGCGGGGCCAGGTGGAGGAGATCATCGGCCAGGGCGGGAACTCGCCCAGCGGCCACATCCCCTTCACACCCCGGGCCAAGAAGGTCCTGGAACTGAGCCTGCGCGAGGCGCTGCAGCTCGGCCACAACTACATCGGCACCGAGCACATCCTGCTGGGCCTGATCCGCGAGGGCGAGGGAGTCGCCGCGCAGGTGCTGGTCAAGCTGGGCGCCGATCTGGCCCGGGTGCGTGAGCAGGTGATCCAGCTGCTGTCGGCGTACGGCGGGGTGTCGGGCTCGTCGCAGGGCGAGAAGGCCGGCACCGGGGCCAGCGGCGGCGAGTCGTCGTCGGGCTCCCACGTCCTCGACCAGTTCGGCCGCAACCTCACCCAGCTGGCCCGCGAGAAGGCGCTCGACCCGGTGATCGGCCGGGGTCGGGAGTCCGAGCGGGTAATGCAGATCCTCTCCCGCCGCACCAAGAACAACCCGGTGCTGGTGGGCGAGCCGGGTGTGGGCAAGACCGCCATCGTGGAGGGCCTGGCCCAGTCCATCGCGTCCGACGACGTGCCGGAGACGCTGCGCGACCGTCAGCTCTACACCCTCGACCTGGGCGCGCTGGTGGCCGGCAGCCGTTACCGGGGCGACTTCGAGGAGCGGCTCAAGAAGGTCCTCAAGGAGATCCAGAGCCGCGGCGACATCATCCTGTTCATCGACGAGATCCACACCCTCGTCGGGGCGGGTGCGGCCGAGGGCGCCATCGACGCCGCCTCGATCCTCAAGCCGATGCTGGCCCGGGGAGAGCTCCAGACGATCGGGGCCACCACCCTCGACGAGTACCGCAAGCACCTTGAGAAGGACGCCGCGCTGGAGCGGCGCTTCCAGAAGGTGGTCGTGGACGAGCCGACCGTGGCCCACACCATCGAGATCCTCAAGGGCCTGCGCGACCGCTACGAGTCGCACCACAGGGTCACGATCACCGATCAGGCGCTGGTGGCCGCGGCCAATCTCGCCGACCGGTACATCTCCGACCGCCATCTTCCCGACAAGGCCATCGACCTGATCGACGAGGCCGGCTCTCGCCTGCGGATGAAGCGCATGTCAACCCCGCCGGAGTTCAAGGACCTCGAGGCCGAGCTGGCCGACGTGATCTCCCGCAAGAAGGACGCCGTCGACGAGCAGCGCTTCGAGGACGCCGGTGAGCTGCGCGACAAGGAGAAGCAGCTCCTGTCCCGGCGCGAGACGCTCGAAGGCGAGGCCAAGGCCGCCGGGGTCGACCTGTTCGACGAGGTCGACGAGGAGGCCATCGCCGAGGTGCTGTCGCTGTGGACCGGGATCCCGGTCTACAAGCTCACCGAGGAGGAGACCAAGAAGCTGTTGCGCATGGAGGACGAGATGCACAAGCGGGTGGTGTCCCAGCACGACGCCATCTCCGCCGTCTCCCAGGCCATCCGTCGCACCCGCGCCGGTCTCAAGGACCCCAAGCGTCCCAGCGGCTCGTTCATCTTCCTGGGTCCCTCCGGGGTGGGCAAGACCGAGCTGGCCAAGACCCTGGCCGAGTTCCTGTTCGGCGATGAGGACTCCCTGATCAGCCTGGACATGTCCGAGTACATGCAGAAGCACACGGTGAGCCGCCTGATCGGCTCTCCGCCCGGGTATGTCGGCTACGAGGAGGGCGGCCAGCTCACCGAGCGGGTCCGGCGCAAGCCGTTCTCGGTGGTGCTCTTCGACGAGATCGAGAAGGCCCACCCGGACGTGTTCAACACGTTGCTGCAGATCCTCGAGGAGGGCCGGCTCACCGACAGCCACGGCCGCTCGGTGGACTTCCGCAACACGGTGCTGATCATGACGTCCAACCTGGGCACAGCCGATCTGCGCAAGGCCAACCTGGGGTTCACCAGGGCCGACGAGCGGGTGACCTACGAGCGGATGAAGGCGAAGGTGCAGGAGGCGCTCAAGCAGCACTTCCGGCCCGAGTTCCTCAACCGCATCGACGACGTGATCGTGTTCCACGAACTGACCCAGGAGGAGGTGCGCCGCATCGTCGACCTGATGATCGTGCGCACCGCCGACCAGCTCGGCGGCCAGGGCATGGGCCTGGAGCTCACCGACGCGGCCAAGGACCATCTCGCCTCCACGGGCTACGACCCCACGCTGGGAGCGCGGCCGCTGCGCCGGGCCATCCAGCGGCTGGTAGAGGATCCGCTGTCCGAGCGGCTGCTCCACAAGGAGTTCCGCGCCGGCGAGATCGTCATCGTGGACGTGGAGCCCGATCCGCTCAACGAGGGCGAACTCGTCGTGGTGTTCAGGGCCATCGAGGGATTCGAGCCGCCCGAGCCCGAGCTAGAGCCGACCGCTGGCGAGGGCCACTTCTAGCTCCCGTCCGGCGTTGCCTCCGAGCGAGGGCCGCGGGCTGGAGCCGTGCTCTCCCGGTTCCGGACGCTGATGCCCAGGGTGGCGGCGCGAGCGATGCATCGACGTTCGGGGGCTGCGCGGACAGGTGAGAGTCCGTCGCGTCGCCGCGGTGTCAATCCCGCTCTTGTTCGCTTCGCTCACGGGCCGCTCGGGCCACGGCCTCGCTCTTGCAGGCCGGTCGGGCGCGTCCGTTCGCTCGGCCTCGCCGCGGGCCGGATCGCGGTCGTGGGCCGGGCTGTGCTGCTGGTCACGGCGCTGACCGTGCTTGCGGCCGCCTGCCGGGTGGACACCGCGGTGGAGGTGGACATCGACGACGACGGCTCGGGGGTGGTGACGGTGGTGTTCACTGCCGACGCCGACGCGGTAGCCCGCGTGCCCGAGCTTGCCGAGGGGCTGCGCCTCGATGACGTGCGCGATGCCGGCTGGGCCGTGGACGGCCCGATCTCTCGCAGCGGCGGGGGCGTCGAGGTCCGGGCGGTAAAGGAGTTCGAGTCCGCGTCGCAGCTTCCTGTCGTACTCGCGGAGGTCGCCGGACAGGACGTGATCTTCTCCGACGTCGTCCTCGCGCAGACCCGGTCCTTCGCCGAGAGCGCCTATGAGTTCGAAATCGTTATCGACCCCACGCCTCCGATCGAGGCCTTCAGCGACGGTGCTCTGGCCGGCATCTTCGACGGCCAGCCCTTCGGACGGCCGCTGGAGGAACTGATCGCCGAGGCGGGCCGGCCCCAGGACTCTCTGGGTCTGCAGTTCTCGGTGACACTCCTGGACTCCGACGACGCCTTCGGTGCCGTCACCGGCTCCGATGCGGCGCCACTGGTGGAGCCGGAGATCCAAGGTTCCACCGCCATGTGGCGGTTCTCGTACGGGGACCCGCAGGTGTCGGTCAGCGCGTCCAACGTCTTGAAGGACACCCTCGCGCCCTTGTGGCTCAACATCGCCCGGGCCGCCGCCCTCGGCTTCGGTGTGGTCGTGTTGGGCTTGGCGGTGGCGTGGCTGGTGACCCTGCTGCGCACCCCCAAGGGCAGGGGTCGGCGGGCCACCCGCCGGCGCCAGCAGCGGGCCGCGGCCCGCGAGGCCGAGGCCAGCCGACCCCGCAAGCGACTGCTGCGGCTGCTGGTCGTGGACGTGCACGGCGTGATCGTGCGGCCCACCCTCCCGCTGGAGGGCCTGCTGCTGCCCGTGATACTGGCTGAGAACCCCGATGTGGACGCAGAGCTGGTGCGCGACCGGCACCGCAAGCTGGTGCTGGGCCGGCTGACCCCGGAGGAGTTCTGGAGCGACCTGGGTCTGGGTCCGATCGGGCGCGAGGTGGAGACCCGGTACCTGTCGTCGTTCAGACTGGTGCCGGGCCTGCACCCGTTCCTCGACCAGGTCGCGGGCCGGGGTCTGCCGGTCGCGGCCGTCGGCAACCAGCCCCGGGAGTGGGGGATGCGACTGAGGCGCATGGCGCAGCTCGAGGACTCCGTGTCGTCGTGGCTGGTGAGCGGCGAGGTGGGCGCGGCGCTCCCCGAGCGGCCTCTCTTCGAGGCAACCCGCCGGGTGATGTCGGTGGACCTCTACGACTGCCTGTACCTGTCGAGCGTCCCGGAGTTCCTCGACGCCGCGGCCGATATGGGGATGGCCACCGGCTACTTCGCGGCCAGTCCCGAAGATGTGCAGGAGACCGAGCACCCGCTGATCCGGGGGTTCGACGACATCCTGCGAGGTCGCTCGGCCGGCCCCTGAAGCCCGGCCCTGACCGGCCGCCAGGAATCGGCCCGACGCAAGACGGCCGTATGCTCACGCCAACGTTGGCGTGACAACTGTTGAGGAAGCGTTCGAAATGTTCGCATGGCCACCGAACATGGAGTAGCTGACTGGTGACAGTTGGACGAGTGGGTCTAGGGGGCCTCATGGGAACTCACGGCGGCCCAAGGACGCCCGCCGGGGTGGTCGAGGAGCTGTGAGCGGCCGCGACCACAGCACGAGACCACGGGCCGCACACAGGTCGCCGGCCCCCGCCGGAGTTGTCGGCCTGGTCGGCCGTGACTTGAACGCCCCGGTGTTCGCCGAGCTGGCCGAGGGCCTCCAGCGCGGCACCGGTGAGGACCGCCGGATTGTGCTTCTGGCGAGTTCGCACGGCGATGCGGGGCGAGTGGGCGAAGTGCTGGAGTCGTTCCGGTCACTGCCGGCGCAGGGAGTTGTCGTCCTCGGAGGCGTGGACCGGCCCGACGACGTCTCACGCTTCGCCCGTCGGGGCCTGCCCGTAGCGGTGGTCGGAGACCGCGTCCACGCTCCGAACGTGGCCTGTGTGGACTTCGACCTCGAGATGGTGGCCCACCTGTCGGTGGACCATCTGGCCTCCTCGGGGCTGCGCCGGATCGCGATGATCGGCTCCCCGATCCGGTCAGCGGCCACCAGCCCCACCGAGCGCGGCTTCCTTGCGGCTGTGCAAGCCGCCGGCGTCGAGGGCGTGATCGTGCGGGCGGCAGCCTCCGTCGAAGGGGGCGGGGCCGCCCTGCGCGATCTGATGGAGGGATTCCGGGGGGTGGACGGCATCCTGGCTCACAATGACCTCGTGGCCACCGGGGTCATCCGCGAGGCCGAAGACCTCGGGATTCGGGTTCCCACCCAGATCGCAGTGATTTCTGCCGAAGACATGGGACTCGGCGCGCAGGTGATCCCTGCGCTGACTGCCGTGCGTCCCATTCGCGGACGACTTGTTGATGCCGTGACCACCGCGCTGCAGCACCTGATCGATGAGCCCGGCTCGAGCCCCGAGCCCGTGGTCGTGCCCGTTGAACTCATGGTGCGCGAGTCGGCCTGAGCGGAGGGCAGCCCTGCCCTCCGCTGGCCTGTCGCTTGACCGAAGTGAGAACGCGTACTATTGACAACCGTGTATGGAAGGCCGCTGGTCAGGCCTAGGGGTGGTTAATGGGTGATGGCGATCTCGGCTCGGCCGAGGGTGTAGCCGCTGGATCAGGCCGGTCCGGCAAGGCGGCGACGCTCCACGATGTCGCTCGCATGGTCGGTGTGGCGCCGCGCACCGTGTCGAGGGTCGTGAACGATGAGGGGGGCTACTCGGAGGCCACCCGCCGGCGCATCCTCGACGCCATAGAGAAGCTGCGCTACCGGCCCAATATGTTGGCCCGCGGCCTCATCACCCGGCGCAGCGGCACTGTCGGCCTGGTCGTCAGGAATCTGACCGACCCGCTGGTGCTGGCGCTGGCTGCGAGCGCCCAGGACTTGTTCCGCGCGCAGGGGCGCAGCATGTTCCTCGCGAGCTCCGACGATGACGCCGACCGCCAGGGCACGGTCCTGCACTCGCTGTGGTCACATGCCGTGGACGGCATGATCGTGGTGCCGGTCAGGGACTCGTCACGCCAGTTGGTCGATTACAGCCGCCGAGGCGTACCCGTCGTGGCGGTCGGGAATCTCGTCGATGCTCAGAACGTGGCGACCGTCATGTTCGACCTCGATGCCGGTTTCCGGCTCGCTGTCCGGCACCTGCTGGATACCGGGCGAGGCAGCATCGGAGTGATCGGTTCGGTCGCCTCGTCCTATGCGCTCTGTCCGGGCGAGGAGGGCCTGTGCGATGCCCTTGCCGCCGCCGACGGGCGGGTCCACCTGGTGCGGGCGCAGCCGACGGTCGCCGGGGGCGCGGCCGGTTTGGAGCAGCTGCTCGAGTTCGAGCCTGATCTCGACGGGATACTGGCCTGCAATGACTTGGCGGCCATTGGCGCCGTGGGCGCGGCCCAAGCACGCGGCCGGCGAGTTCCCGAGGACATCGCGATCGTTGGCTGTAACGACATCGAGGCGGGCGCCCTCGTGACCCCGTCACTCACCACGATCCGCCTCGATGCGGGCCTGCTCGCAGGAGCGGTCGCCGACGCCCTCCAACGGCTGATCGACGCGCCCGTCGAGCAGTGCGACTCCGTGGTGCTGCCCGTCGAGCTGGTGGTGCGGGACTCCGCCTAGCTCACTTCAGCCGCTGGCTCTGCCGGCCCGTCACGGCCGGTGGTGGTGTCGGCAAAGCGCTCGCGCACGTGGCCGTACTGCTCGCCGCCGTCGACGGTGAGGCACTCGCCGGTGACCGCCTCGGCCTCGAGGAGGTATTGCACGGCTCGCCCGGCCTCCGCGCCGCCGGCCCAGCGGCCGAGCAGCGTGCGGCGCCGCAGCATCTCAACCTGATCGGGTCCGAACTTGGCGGGTTCGATGGTCGGTCCGAGTGCAACGGCGTTGCAGCGCACCGTTGGCGCGAGTTCGACCGCCACCTGGCGGGTCAGGGCCAGCAGTGCGGCCTTGGCCACGCTGTGGGCGGCCCGTCCGGGCCACGGCTGCCAGGCCGACAAGTCGACGATGTTGACCACCGCACCGCCGCCCCGCTCGATCATGGACGGAGCGACCGCGTTGGTGAGATGGAACGGTCCGTGCAGCACCACATCGAGGGTCTGGTACCAGGTCTCGGTGTCTTTGGTGGGGAACTCGTCGGGCGCGAACCAGGACGCGCTGTTGACCAGGGCGTCGACTGGCCCGAGACGGCGGCTGACCTCGATGGCCAGCCTGGCTGCCTCGGCGGGCTGGGCCAGGTCGGCCCGGAAGGAGTCGGCGTCGACCCCGCAGTCCTGCAGCTCCCCGACGGTGCTGGCCGCCTGCTCGGCGGACTGGTGATAGGCGATGGCGACCCTGGCGCCCGCGGCCGCCAGCGCGAGCGCGATGGCCCGGCCGACGCGGTGAGCGCCGCCGGTCACCAGAGGGACCCGTCCCGCGAGTTCCATCCGCTACAGCATGGCAGCGCCCGATCAGTTTCGCGGTGGACTACTGGTGGTGGGTCGTCGAGGCGGCTGGCCCGGCGCGCACGGCCGAGACCCTGCTTGGAGGCGCTACGGGCGCCCGCGGTGGACTACTAGTGTCGGCGCCATGGTTCAGCTGGCCTGCATGGTGATGCCCGAAGGACCGGTTGAGGCGGTGGTGCGAGCCGCGGTGGCGGCCGAGGGTCTCGGTTGTAGCCGGGTGTGGATCCCCGACGAGGGCCTGGCGGCCCGCGAGTGCTGGGTGACCCTCGGAGCGGTGGCCGCGGCCACGAGTTCGGTGGCGGTGGGCACTGGCATCACCAACGCCTACACCCGGCATCCGGGGATGACCGCGGCTGCGGTCGCCACCCTCGACGAGGCGTCGGGCGGGCGGGCCGCGCTGGGGATCGGCGCGGGCGGGGCCCTGACGCTCACCGCGCTGGCCATCGAGCGCCGGGCGCCGGTCACCGCCATGCGCGAGCTGGTGACGACGAGCCGGGCGTTGTGGTCCGGCGAGATCGTCGACGGTCACGGTGTGGCCGGCGGGTTCCGGCAGGCCCGTCTCGGCTTCGGCCGGCCCGACATACCAATCTGGGTGGCCGGGCGAGGCCCGCGGGTCATGCGGCTGGCCGGGGAACTGGCCGACGGCTTCATCATGTCGTTCGTCCACAAGGAGCTGATCGGCGAGCACGTGGCTGCCATCCGGGACACCGCCGACGAGCACAGCCGGCCGCACCCGAGGCTGTGCTACATGACCATCCTGGCCACTACCGACGAGGCCCGGCAGGCGGCTCGGGCCAGCTTGACCTTCCGGCTGGTCGATTCGCCCGGCACGGTCAAGGCCCGTATCGGACTCGACCCCGCGACCGAGGCGGCCATCCGCCGGGGTCTCGCCGACGGCGGGCCCGCCGCCGCGGCTCATCTGGTGCGCGACGACTGGGTCGACGCCTTCGTGATCTCCGGGACGGTTGACGAGTGCCGCGCCGAGCTGAGCGCCCTCGTGACGGCTCACGGGATCGACGAGTTCCAGGTCTCGGTCAACGACCTCCACGCAGCGCCCGAGGACCTGTCCCTCGCCGCTGAGATCGCCCACGGCCCTAGCTGAGGCCGCGCGTCAGCCGTTCGGTCCGCGCCATTCGACGCGGGGGAGATGCTTCTGCTTGTCGACGAACGGCAGGGTGTCGACGGTCGCGGCATGGGGCATGCCGTCGCGGTCGTACAACGTGACCGTCTTGGCAAGCCAGTCGCCTCCCGGAAGGGGCCGGTCGAAGCGCACGTAGCCGACGCCTGCGTCCAAGGTGGGCGACCACGTCCCGATCGTGATGTGACCGGCGGGGTCATCGCCGGAGTGGACCTGCAGGCCGGCCTCGGGCGTGGCGGTAGGACAGATCAGACCGAACAGCAACTGGCTGCGGTCGGCCGTCTCCAGGGCAGCCCGGCCGATGAAGTCCTCCTTGTCGAAGTTCACGAACTGCCCGAGGCCGGCTCCGAAGGGGGTCAGGTCCGGCTCGATGTCGGTGCCGTTATCGAGGATCCCGGACTCGACCCGCCGGATCCCCATCGACGACGACGAGCTGAACTCCATGCCGAAGGGCTCCCCGGCGGCGAGCAGGCCGTCCCACAGGGCGTCATGGTCGGTGGGCTCGGGGCCGCTGTTGCAGTAGATCTCAATCCCGGCCTCGCCGGTCCACCCGGTGCGCGACACCCACAGCGTCTGGCCGCACACCTCGAAGAACCGGGCGTGGAAGTACTTGAAGTCGGCCGGCAACCCGCCCCCGATGGCGGCATCGAGCACATCCAGAGACTTCGGTCCCTGGACCTGCAGCACCCGCGAGTCCGGGTCGCGAACCTCCACGTCCAGCCCCATGGCGTTGGCCTGAAGCCAGCTCATGAACTCGCCGTTGGCCTTGACATACCAGAAGCGATCCGGAGCGAGCCGCATCACGACGCCGTCCATCAGGACGGTGCCCTCGCCGGTGCAGGCGATGCCGTACCGGGCCCGTCCGACGGCGAGCGTCTCGGCTCGGCACACCAGAACCCTCTCGAGCAGCCTGGACGCGTCCGGGCCGATGATCTCCAGGGGCTTCTCCGGGACGTCGTAGAGCATGACGCCCCGGCGCAGCTTCCAGTAGTTGGGAAGGGGGTCCTCGTCAGGGGTCGCCTTGACCGGGTACAGGCGGTCGCAGTACATGCAGAACACCGTCTGATCGGTCGCGTACCGGTGGGCGAAGGGCGATTGGTCCACCCGGAACGAGCTCAGCGCGACGGTGCCGAACGAGTCGATGTAGTAGTGCTTGTCCCCTGTCATCTGAACCTCGACGTGCTGGAGAACGGCGGCTCACGGTAGCTGACCCGGCCACGCTCGCGGCCGCGCCAACCGACCAGACTTCAACCCAGCACTCCGGGGCCTACCGCGACCGCTTCGCACCGCTGCCCGTCCAGCGGAGCGCGCCGCCCTGGTATAAATGTGGCCCCAGTGAGCTTCTTGGGAGAGCGAGGCCCGGTCGTCGTGGCCGGGGCGGGACCGGCCGGAGCCCTGATGGCGCTCTACCTGGCCCGGCAGGGATGCGACGTGACGGTGTACGAGGCCCGCCCCGACATCCGCCGGGTCGAGATCCCGGCCGGGCGGTCCATCAACCTGGCCCTGGCTACTCGCGGCATCGTCCCCCTGGTCGAAGCCGGTGTGATCGGGCGGGTCGATGCGATCACGATTCCCATGCGGGGCCGGATGGTCCACGCCACCGACTCGACCGAGCCCGTTCTCCAGCCCTACGGCACCCGTGCCCATGAGGTGATCCACTCCGTGTCCAGGCGCGACCTCAACGCCATCCTGCTCGACGCGGCCGAGGCCACCGGCCGGGTGAGGATCGAGTTCGAGAGTTCCGTGCGCTCCGTCGACTTCGACGCGGGCACCCTCAGCGTCGCCGGGGCCGGTGACGTCGTGCGCACCCTGGTGTTCGGTACCGTCTTCGGCGCCGACGGAGCCGGCTCGGACCTCCGCAGGACGGTCGTGGCCGCCAACGGGGGCGTGGCCGACGTCGACTGGCTCGACCATGGTTACAAGGAGTTGGTGGTTCCGCCGGCTGACGGTGGCGGGTTCCGCCTCGATCCGCATGCTCTCCACATCTGGCCGCGGGGTGAGTTCATGCTGATCGCGCTGGCCAACCCTGCAGGCGACTTCACCGCCACCCTCTTCGCGCCGAACGAGGGAGACGGGAGCTTCGCGGCGCTGCGGGATCCGGGGGCGGTGTCCGCGTTCCTCGAGCAAGAGTTTGCCGACTTTGTGCCTTTGGTTCCGGATCTGGTCGAGCAGTTCCTCGAGAACCCCGCGGGTCGTCTGGCCACCGTGCGGTGCCGCGGCTGGTCGGTGGACGACCGGGCGGTGCTGCTGGGCGACGCGGCCCATGCCATCGTGCCCTTCCACGGGCAGGGCATGAACCTGGCCATGGAGTCGGCGCGCGCCCTCGACCGCCATCTCCGCGCCCGGCCCGATGACGTGGCGGCCGCCTTCGCCACCTTCGAGGCGGAGCGCAAGCCGAACGCCGATGCGATCGCGGCCATGGCGCTGGACAACTACGTGGAGATGCGGGCGGGCGTGGTCGACCCCGGCTACGTGATCCGGCGCGAGCTGGCCCTGGAGCTCCAGCGCCGCCACCCCGACCGGTTGAGCCCGCGCTACAACATGGTGATGTTCTCGACGATGCCCTACGCCGAGGCCGCGGCCCGGGCCGCCCGCCAAGGTGAGATCCTGGACGAGCTGACGGCCGGCCGGGCATCGTTGGCCGACGTCGACATGGACGCCGCCGCTGAGCTCGTCGCCGGGCTCGACCCCCTGCCCGAACTCGACCCGCTGGCGAGGCCCGACGCCCTGTCACCGGTAGGGAGGCTCCGATGAGCGAAGATCTCAGGTACGGGTCGTACCTGCGGATTCACGAGTTGCTGTCGCTGCAGCGGTGCCGCTCGGTCGACCCGGACACCGGCCGGCCCGAACACGACGAGACGCTGTTCATCGTCATCCACCAGGTGTACGAGCTGTGGTTCAAGCAGGTCCTCCACGAGCTCGACGAGTTCTGCCGGCACCTCGACGCCGGCGCGCCCTCCAAGGGCACCCACCAGCTGAAGCGGGTGCTCAAGATCCTCAAGACCCTTGTCGCCCAGCTCGACGTGCTCGAGACCATGACCCCGCTCGAGTTCGCCTCCTTCCGCCCGTTCCTGGAGAGCGCCAGCGGCTTCCAGTCGGCCCAGTTCCGCGAGGTTGAGATCATGCTCGGCCAGTTCGACGTCGCCCATCTCGACCACATCGAGCACGACCCGGAGGATCGTGCCCGTCTGGATCGCCGCCTGCGGGAGCCGACCGTCTGGGACGCCTTCGTCCGGTACCTCGACCGCGCCGGGTTCGACATCCCCGCCTCGGTCATCGACCGCGACGTGACGCTCCCGCACGAGCCCTCGGCCGGGGTGCAGGCCACCCTCGTCGAGATCTACCGGTCCGATCCGGCGCTGATGGAGGTCTGCGAGCTGCTGACCGACTTCGACGAGGGCCTCATGGAGTGGCGGTACCGGCATGTGATGATGGTGCAGCGCACCATCGGCACCAAGCAGGGCACCGGCGGCTCCGACGGAGCCGCCTACCTGCGCTCCACGATCATGCGCCCCGCGTTCGGTGACCTCTGGGCCATCCGCACGTCCTTCTGAGCCCGCTTGCTACTCCTCGAGGATGAATTGGACGGCGGGGGAGGCCGGGTCGCACAGCTGATCGAGGATGTCGAAGTGGTCGCAGCCCGGCACGGGCAGGAGGGCGAGATCGGCCAGGTCCTTCCCCCACGCGGCGTGCAACCCGTCGGTCTGCGCATGGAACGCCTCGGTCTCCTCGGAGCCGATCAGCAGTCGTACCGGTAGGTCCTTCAGCGGTCGGCGGTGGAGCGGTGAGCGTGCCGCGATGTCGGCCGGGTCGAGGCCGAGGGCGTGGTTCACGTACGACGCGGCGATGGGGGCGAGGTCGTACACGCCGCTGATGAGCACAGCCCGCGCCGCCAACTGGTCGGCATGCCGGCCTCCCATGCCCGTGAGGATCGCGGCGGCCAGGTGCGCCCCGGCCGAGTGCCCGGCCAACACGATCCGGTCCCGGTCGAGGCCGAGCTCGCCCGCCCTCCGTGCGATCGTGGACAGCGCGAGCGCGGCCTCGTCGACGATGGCGACAAGGCTCGCCTCGGGGGCCAGGGTGTAGCCCACCGCGGCAAGGGCCCAGCCGTTGGCGGCGAGGCAGCGGGCCGGAAAGCCCGATCCTGCCTTGCTGCCCTCCTGCCAGAAGCCCCCATGGATGAATACGAGGCAGCCGACGGGGCTACCGGGGCCCGACGGCCGGTACAGGTCCATCTTCTGGCGCGGCCCGGACCCGTAGGCGATGTCGAGCGTGCTCCGGATCCCGGGTGCGCCGGCGAGTGCGGCTGTCTCGGCCCGGTGCCGCTCGAGGATGCCGGCCGCGTCTCTCGCTGACCGGCTAGGGGAGAGCTGCCAGTCCAGCTCCAGCCGCGAGAGATGATCGAACGGAACGTTCATGGAGCCCACTTGCCGGGTCGATGCCTGCCCAAACCCAGTGTGCCATCGAGCTGGCAACAGTCCGGGTTCGAATTGAAGTCCAGCCTGCCGGCGCGGCCGTCTTCCCCGGGCCTAGATTCGAGTTGTGCCTGAGATGACTGACTACCCCGATGTCGGGCTCTACATCGGAGGCTCGTGGCGCACGGCGGCGGATGACCTGCCGGTGGTGAACCCGGCCAACGAGCAGGTAATCGGTCGGCTGGCGCGTGCCGGGTTGCAGGATCTCGACGACGCCCTGGAGGCGGCGTCCAAGGGTTTCGAGGTGTGGAGCCAGACCGCGCCGAAGGATCGGGCCGAGGTCCTGCGCACCGCCGCAGCGCTCATGCGGGAGCGTCAGGCTGAGATCGCCCGTGACATCACCCTCGAGCTGGGCAAGCCGTACCCGCAGGCCAAGCTGGAAGTCATCCGGGGCTGCGAGTTCTTCGAGTGGGACGCCGGCGAGGCGGTCCGGACCTACGGCCGGGTCATCCCCAGCGGGCCGGGCATCAGCTACATCGTCCACCACCAGCCCATCGGCCCGGTGGCTGCGTTCTCGCCGTGGAACTTCCCGATGAGCCAGCCCGCCCGCAAGGTGGCCGGCGCGCTGGCGGCGGGATGCTCGGTCATCCTCAAGCCGGCCGAGGAGACGCCGGCCGGTGCGATGCACATCGTGCGGGCCTTCCACGACGCGGGCCTGCCGCCCGGCGTGTTGAACCTGGTCTGCGGCGTGCCGTCGGAGATCTCCGAGCATCTGATCCCTCACGAGGCGATCCGGCTGGTCGCCTTCACCGGGTCGACCGCGGTGGGACGGCACCTCACAGGGCTCGCGTCGGATCACATGACATCAGTCCTGATGGAACTCGGTGGCCACGCACCGGTGATCGTGTGCGAGGACACCGACGTGAGGGCGGCCGCGGTCACCTCGGCGGTGCGGAAGATGCGCAACGCCGGTCAGGTGTGCACCTCGCCGACGCGGTTCTTCGTCCACGACAGCATCTTCGCTGAGTTCCTCGACACCTTCACCGAGCGGGCCGCGGCCACGGTGGTGGGCGACGGCATGGCCCCCGGCGTCGAGATGGGGCCCCTCGCCAACGACCGCCGGCTGACCGCGATGACCGATTTCGTCGCGGACGCCCGCGACAAGGGAGCGGAGGTCACCACGGGCGGCTCCCGGATCGGAACGACGGGCTACTTCTTCGAGCCGACCGTGCTGGCAGACGTTCCCAACGACGCCCGGGTGATGCAGGTGGAGCCCTTCGGGCCCCTGGCAATCGTCAACCGGGTGGGCTCACTCGACGAGGCCATCGAACGGGCCAACTCGGTCCCCTTCGGGCTGGCGGGCTACGGGTTCACCAACCGGGCCGACTACATCGACCGTATGGTCGAGCGGGTCGAGACCGGGAACCTGTCGATCAACACGCTGGAGGCCTCGGTGCCCGAGACGCCCTTCGGCGGCGTCAAGTCCAGCGGGTACGGCCGTGAGGGCGGGGTGGAGGGCCTCCACAACTACATGGTCCTCAAGAACGTCTCCCACAGCATCTCCATCGTCTAGACACAGGGGTGTCCCGCGCGACATGAACTATGCCTCCGGTGACGCCAAGGCCTACGCCCGGGCCAACCTGAAAGGGATCTGGGCGGCCGCGCTCACGCCGTTCACCAGCGACCTGCACCTCGACGAGGACGGGTTCCGCGAGAACGTCCGCCACTGGACCGAAGACCTGGGCATCGCCGGGTTCTTCGTGTGCGGCAAGCAGGGGGAGTTCTTCTCGATGAGTGTCGAGGAGCGTAAGCGCTGCCTTGAGCTCGCCGTCGAGGCCGCCGGCGGGCGGGCGCAGACCATGATGTCGTGCTCGGACCAGAACCTGGACGTCGTGCTCGATCTCGCCCGCCACGCCCAGGACGCCGGCGCGGACTACGTCGTGGTGCACGCTCCGAGGCTGCACTTCGTCACCGAGCACGACGAGACCGTGTACCGCTACTACGAGACGATCTCGAAGAGCGTCGACATCGGCATCGCGCTGTGGAGCCACCCCGACAGCGGCTATCTGATGTCGCCGCAGCTGTGCAACCGGCTGGCCGACCTGGACAACGTGGTGGCCATCAAGTACAGCGTCCCCCGCCCGATGTACGCGGAGCTCACCGCGCTGGCCTCCGACCGCATCCAGGTGAGTACCGCCTCGGAGGACGAGTGGCTCGACAACATCCTCGAGCTCGACTGGCGGCTGTACCTGTGCTCGTCGCCGCCCTTCCTGCTCCAGACGGCCACCGACCGGCGGATGCACGACTACACCCAGGCGGCCTTCGCGGGCGACGCCGCGGAGGCCCGCCGCTTCAGCGAAAGCCTGGGCCCGGTGCGTGACGCGCTGAAGCGGACCAGGCCGGCCGAGAAGCCCCACGCCCACCAGAAGTACTGGCAGGAGCTGCTCGGGCAGGTCGGGGGCCGCGTCCGCCCACCGCTGCTCGAGTTGACCGACGCGGAGAGGGGAGCCACACGCGAGGCCTTCGAGCAGTGCGGCCTCCAGGTGTGACCCAGAAGGAGTGGACATGGCTAGCGGAACACAGCTGAGAGCGTTCAACTTCGGCAAGTGGATCGACGAGCACCGCGAGCTTCTCAAACCGCCGGTGGGCAACCGGCAGATCTGGGAGGACGCCGACCTGATGGTGACCGTCGTCGGCGGGCCCAACCGGCGAACCGACTTCCACGACGACCCGGTCGAGGAGTTCTTCTACCAACTCGAGGGCGACATGGTCCTCAAGGTCATCGACGGCAGCGCCCACTACGACGTCCCGATCCGGCAGGGCGAGATCTTCCTGCTGCCGCCCCATGTGCGCCACTCGCCGCAGCGCCCCCAGGCGGGATCGATCGGGCTGGTCGTCGAGCCCAAGCGCCCGGAAGGAGCCCAGGACGGCTTCGAGTGGTACTGCTTCGAATGCCGGTCGCTGGTGCACCGGGCCGAGGTCACCCTCAACAGCATCGTGCGCGACCTGCCCCCGCTGTTCGAGCGCTTCTACCTCGACGAGCAGTTGCGCACCTGCGGTCAGTGCGGGGCGGTGCATCCGGGCAAGCAACCACCCGAGGGTTGGGCGAAGCTGTAGCTCCGTGACCCAGCTCAGCACTGACGCCGGCACTGCGGCGGCCCTGGACGCGGCCGACCCGCTGGCCGAATTCCGCGACGAGTTCCACCTGCCGGGCGGTCCTGACGGCTCGCCGCAGGTCTATCTCGTCGGCAACTCGCTGGGCGCTGTGCCCCGGGCGGCGGCCGACTATGTGAACACCGAGCTGGAGCGGTGGGCCCGGCTCGGTGCGGCCGCGCACTTCGAGGGCGAGCTGGCGTGGTTGCCCTATCACGAGCTGCTCACCGACTCGCTGGGGCGGCTCGTCGGCGGGCGCCCCAGCGAGGTCGTCGCCATGAACTCGCTCACCGTCAACCTGCACCTGCTGATGGTGAGCTTCTATGACCCCACCCCTGCCCGGCACAAGATCCTTATCGAGGTCCACGCTTTCCCGAGCGACCACTTCGCGGTCGAGAGCCAGATCCGCCAGCGGGGCCACGACCCGGCCCGGTCGCTGGTCCTCGCCCGACCCCGCCCGGGCTCCGAGACGCTGCGCGGCGACGACCTGCTAGCCCTGATCGCCGAGCACGGCTCTGAGCTGGCGCTCGTGATGCTTCCCGGCGTCCAGTACTACACCGGCCAGGTGCTGCCGATGGCCGAGATCACCGCGGCCGCCCACGACGTCGGTGCCAGGGTGGGCTTCGACCTCGCGCACGCGGTGGGCAACGTTGGTCTGGCCCTGCATGACTGGGGTGTCGACTTCGCGGTCTGGTGCAGCTACAAGTACCTCAACGGCGGCCCGGGCACGGTGGGGGGCGCCTTCGTGCACGAGCGCCACGCCGGGGACCGCTCGCTCCCGAAGCTGGCCGGATGGTGGGGCCAGCGCCCCGACATCCGCTTCGAGATGGAAACCGTCTTCGACCCGATCACCACCGCCGAGTCGTGGCAGCTCTCGAACCCGCCCATCCTCACCATGGCCGCCCTGCGAGCGTCGCTCGACGTGTTCGACCGGGCGGGCGGCATGGAGACGCTGCGGACCAAGTCGCAGCGTCAGATCGAGTACCTCGACCTGCTCCTCGCCGAGGTGATCGGCGACCGGGTGGAGACCATCACCCCCGCGGCGCTGGCCGAGCGCGGCTGCCAGCACTCCCTGCGGATCCGGATGCCCGGGGTTGACGGGCGGGCCGTGCACGAGGGGCTGGAGCGCGCCGGCGTGGCCTGCGACTGGCGGTACCCAGACGTGATCCGGGTGGCTCCGGTGCCGCTCTACAACTCCTTCACCGACATCTACCGCTTCGTCGGCATCCTCGACCGGGTGCTCGACAAGGCTGCCCGCTGAGCACCCCTGCGGGACGAGTTACGACGCTTGGTGGGCGGCGGGGAGCTCGTCCAGGACCCGGACGCCGGAGGCGGTGGCCTCGCCGAGCAGCAGGGACTTCAGCCGGCCACCCCGGTCGCACCGGCGCGGGCCTCTGAAGCCGGCTCTGCGCAGCCCGCTCAACAGCGCGGTCGGGTCTGCTCCGCCACCGGCGCGGCACGAGCGGGCCCAGGTGTGGATCGCCTCGTAGACCCCTTCCGCGGCGGCCGACACGGGAGGCGAGCACGACCCGAAGCGATCCGAGTAGCGGCACAGGAACTCGCGGTTCTCGGACGTGTCGAGCCCGACGAAGTAGCCGAGCACGTTCCACGTGCCCGTCCCCGACTCGCCGAGATGTTCCACCACTGCGTCGTCCATGAGCGGAGCGAAGGTCCGGATGCTCTCCCGCAGGCCGTATGAGGCGAAGTCGCGCTGGAAGCAGACATGGTCCTGGCCCACGAAGCTGGACACCACGTGGTCCACCCCGCTTCGCTGGATCGCCTTCAGCACCGGCTCGAAGTTCTGTGATCCCAGCGGCAGGTAGCCCTCGCCCGCCACGGTGCCGCCCATTCGCTCGATCACGGCTCTCGCGGTAGCGCCTATCGCTCGGGGCCAAGAGTAGTCGTTGCCGGCCAGGAACCAGCGCGACCCTCCGGTCTGGGCGGCCATGCGGGGGAGGGCCAGGTGGAGCTGGTCCATGGGAGTCTCACCGAAGCGCACCAGCAGCGGATGGGCCGCGGTCGGCTCGCTGGTGGGCGTGTACAGGTACGGGATGCCTTCGGCCACGGCCATGGGAGCGGTGACCGCATAGGTGGCCGAGGAGTGCATCCCGACGACCGCGGCGAGCCCGGGTGTGCGACACAGGCGGCGCATGGCGATCGCGCCGACCCCAGGGTCGGTGGAGTCGTCGGCCACCACGAGCCTCACGGTGCGGCCCATCACTCCACCGTCCGCGTTGATCTCCTCGACCGCGAGCTGCGCGCAGTTCACCGTCGAGCGGCCCAGGATCCCGGCGCTGCCCGACAGCGACGTCAGCAGGCCCAGCGACACCTCCCGCAACCCGGTGCCGTAGTTGCTGAGAAGCCCGAGCTCGGCGCCCAGCCGAGCCACCTCCCCGTCGTCGATGGTGATCCGGACCCGCAGACGGGTTCCTCCGTCGCTGAGCGGGTCGAAGCGGCACACCACCCGGCCCGCCCACGGGGTCTCGTGCATCAGGTCGATTCGGCGGTCCGGCTGGCACGACAGGACCCTGGCGGTTCCCGGCGAGCGGGCGAGGCCACCGAGGGGAAGGGCCAGCCGGACCAGCGAGCCCGGCCTGAGCTTCGGAACCTCAGCCCCGAAGAGCCAGCCCAGGGACGAGTCGCCGCTGCCGAACAGCGCGAACAGCTCGCTGGGGCAGACCTCCAACTGCGTCTCGTTGTTGAGGATCAGCTCACCCATGACAGCCGGATCAGGCGCTGCGCTCTTCGGCCCTGTCCACTGGGGCGTCCCCCGTCGCGGAGGCGTCCTGCACCGCTGAGGCGAGATGCTCGAGCGAGTTCTGGTACACGGAGGTCAGGAAGGCCACCACCGCGTCGGCTGGGGTCGGGGTGACCGAGTAGTGCCGGAAGCGGCCGTCGCGGCGTTCTGCCACCAGTCCGGCGAGTCGCAGTATCCGCAGATGCGACGACACCGCGGTACGGCCCAGGCTGTCGAAATGGGCTGCGATCTCGCCCGCGGGGAGCTCCTCATGCTCGCCGATCAGGCTGAGGATGGCCCGCCGGGTGGGGTCGGCCAGGGCTGAGAAGATGGCATCGCTCTCGGAGGTTGTCATCGCCGTTCCTGTGTGTCTGTCTGTCAACACTTGCGCACACATGCTGCCACACCGGCGGTCAGCTCGCTCGTCCCGGTGCGCCGTCGGCTCCCGACACCTCGGTGGGGGACTTGACCGCCCCCCTCCTATCCGACAATATGTCAATAACTGCTCACATATAGGAGGGGCTTCTGATGAGAACACTACCGGACTCCCGCGCGCGGTCTCGCCTGTGGCTTGTGGCCTCGCTCGTCGCGCTGCTCGCACTGGTAGCCGCGGCCTGCGGAGACGACGAAGCGGAGACCTCGGACGCTCCCGCGGAGCCGGCCGCGGCCGAGCCCAGCGACTCGGAGGAGGCACCCGAGCCGGAGACCACCGAGACGCCCGACGAGCCCGAGCCTGACGAGCCGGCCACGACCGAGGCGCCCGAGCCGGAGACCACCGAGGCGCCCGACGAGCCGGATCCCGTCGAGCCTGAAGAGCCGGCCGCCCCCTCGGGCGAGCCGGTGCGGATCGGGATCCTGTTCTCCAACAGCGGTCCGGCCGGCGTCTTCGGGCCGCCCACCGCCAACATCGCGGAGTTCATCGAGGAGGACATCAACGCTGCGGGCGGCATCAACGGCCGTCCCGTGGCGACGTTCCTGGCCGACGACGCCACCGACCCGGCCGTCGGCCGCCAGGCCATGGAGCAGCTCATCGACGGCGACAACGTGGACGTGGTCCTCGGAACCCACTCCAGCGCCACCCGCCAGGCCGCCAAGCCGCTTGCCGAGGACGCCGGCGTGCTGTACATCTACGCGGCGCTCTACGAGGGCGGCGAGTGCTCGTCGGTGATGTTCAACACCGGTGAGGTGCCCAGCCAGCAACTCGCCCCGGTCATCCCGTGGATGATGGAGCAGACCGGCGGTCAGAGATGGTTCCTGCTCGGCAACGATTACGTGTGGCCCCGGCGCAGCTTCGAGCTGGCCCGCCAGTACATCGAGGCCGCCGGCGGCGAGGTCGTCGGCGAGGAGTACGTCCCGCTGGGCACCCAGGACTTCTCGTCGGTTGCCCAGATCATCGCCGGATCCGGCGCGGACCTGATCTTCCCCGCGCTGGTCGGCGGCGACGCCATCGCCTTCGAGACCCAAGCGGTGGACTTCGGCATCGGCCAGGACGCCATCCCGCGCCTCGCCAACATCTACGAGGAGAACGTCCTGGGAGCCATGGGCCCGGCGGTCACCGCAGGCATGCGAGTCACGCTGGGCTACTTCAAGGAAGTGGACAGCGCTCTCAACAACGCCTTCGTGAGCCGCTACTTCGAGCGCTTCGGGGCCGACGCAGCCCCCCACATGACGTTCAGCTCCCACATCTATGACGCCGCGCTGCTGTACGCGGCCGCGGCCAACGCAGCCGGGACCACCGACACCGCCGCGGTGGCGGCCGCCATGGAGGGGCTGTCGCTGACTACGCCGACCGGTGACATCGCCATCACCGGCAGCCGCCATCTGGCCCAGCCGATATACGTGGCCGAGATCCAGGAAGACGGCTCGCAGCTGATCGTGCAGTCGTTCACCTCGGTGGAGCCCGACGAGACCTGCGATCCGGCCTAGACGCGAGCCGGCCTCCAGCCGCCGCTCGAGAGCCGGTGCGGGCGCAGCGTCCTTCCGGCGCCCGCACCGGCCCGAACCTTGAGCGCAGCACACACCGGAGCATGAGCCCTTGGACGCGCTGACACTCGAACTGCTCAACGGCGTCAGCCTCTTCGCGATCCTCGCCATCGTCGCGCTCGGACTCGGAATCGTCTTCGGCCTGATGGGCGTGATCAACCTCGCTCACGGCGAGTTCGTCATGCTCGGCGCCTACGTCGCCTACGTCGTGCACGCCAACGGGCTCAACCACTGGCTGAGCGTGCCGCTGGCCGCGGTGGTGCTGTTCGTTCTGGGCGGGGTGATCGAGGTGGGCCTGATCCGGCGCATCCATCGCCAGCCGGAACTCACCATCCTGGCCACGTTCGGGCTCTCGGTATGCCTCCGCCAGATAGCAGAACTCGTGTTCAGCAAGGACTTCCGGAGCGTCCCCAACCCGGTGCCGGGCGCCACGAGGGCCTTCGGCGTCCTGTTCCCGACCTACCGCTACCTGCTCATCGCGATAGCGGCCGTGGTCGTTGCAGCCACCCTGCTGGCTTTCACCCGGTCCCGTTTCGGCTTGGTGGTGCGAGCCATCGTCGCCGACCGCGACCTGGCCGAGTCGGCGGGCATCCGCACCGGCGTGGCCAATCTCTGCGCGTTCGGGGTCGGCGCGGCCACCGCCGGAATAGCCGGGGCCCTGGTGGCCCCGCTCGGCGCGGTCGAGCCCCAGGCCGGCCTCGCCTACCTTCCCGGTGCCTTCCTGGTCGTGATCGTCGGGGGCTACAACCGGCTCTGGGGCGTGGTCGCGGGAGCCCTGACCGTGGCCGCGGTCCAGACCGGTGTCATCCATTTCTACGACGCGGTGTGGGCCCAGATCGCGTCCCTGGCGCTTGCGGTGCTGGTTCTCCAGTTCCGGCGCCCCACCCCGGCCGGAGCGATCGCGTGAGACGACCGCTCAGCTGGGGCGGGTCGGCCGCGGTGCTGGTCGCGGCGGCCAGCATGGCGCTGGGGGACTTCCGGGCCGGGCAGCTGTCGCTGTTCCTGAGCCTCGCCGTGCTGGCGGTGAGCCTCGACCTGGTCTGGGGCTACGCCGGGATCCTCTCGCTGGGCCAGCTGCTGCCCTTCGGGATCGCGGCCTACGCCACGGCCCGCCTCGCGGCGGCCGCACCATCGGCGACCCTGCCTGGGTTGCTGCTGGCAACCCTGGTCGGCGCGGCGGTAGCGGCTCTGGTGGGCGTCGCGGCGTTCCGGCGCCGCCCCACGGCGGTGGTCATCGGGCTGTTGACCCTGGTGTTGTCGCTCACCCTCGAGCAGGTAGCCGAGCAATGGCGCGACGTGACCGGCGGATTCAACGGCCTGACCGGCATTCCCCGCATCGCCGCATTCGGGTCGGAGTGGTCCGACAGCGCCCAGGACCTGTTCATCTCGGTGGTGGCGGTCGTGGTCGTCACCGGTGTGGGGCTGCTCGTCAGCCGGCCCATCGGGGCGGTACTCATCGGCATCCGGGACAACGAGCGCCGCATGGAGGCCCTCGGCTACGACACTGTCGCCGTCAAGGTCTGGGTGTTCACCGTGGGAGGCGCGGTCGCCGGCCTGGCGGGGGCCCTCTACGTGCACCGGACCGGCTTCGTGTCGCCCCAGATCTTCGGCTTCGCGCTGGCGACCAACGTCGTGCTGTGGACGCTCGTCGGCGGGCGGGGAACGATCATCGGGCCCGTCGTCGGCTCGCTGGCCATCAACTTCGCCTCGGCGACCCTCGCCGACGTTTGGCTGCAGTACTGGACCCTCGCCACTGGTGTGATCTTCGTCGCCGCGGTGGCCCTCGTCCCCGAGGGACTGGTCCCGAGCCTGCTGCGGGCGGTCGGGCGCCCGGCCCGCCGCAGCCGCGACCCCAAGCTGCTGGCCACCGCCCCGGACACGGCCTCCAGCAGCGGTTCAGCGGTGTTCGAGGCGACCGGCGTCGACAAGAGCTTCGGATTCTTCAAGGTCCTCGACGGCGTCACGCTCACCATGGACGAACCGGAACTGCGCTGCCTCATCGGCCCCAACGGCGCGGGCAAGTCCACCCTCCTGGACATCCTCTGCGGCCAGCAGGACTGCCAGGACGGCTCGATCACCGTGCTCGGCCGGGACTGCACGGGCCTGAAGGCCTGGGAGTTCGCCCGCCACGGCGTGAGCCGCAAGTTCCAGTCGCCGCAGGTCATCGACTCGCTGTCGGTGGCCGAGAACATCGCGGTGGCCGCCTGGGGAGCCGCCCCGTCGCCCTGGCGCCTGACCTTGAGCCCCTGGGAGGCGCCGGTGCCACAGGCGTCGCTGCGGATCCTCGAGCGCACCGGACTCGATGGACGCCTCGACTCCGGTGCCGGAGGTCTCTCGCATGGCGACAAGCAGTGGCTGGAGATCGCGATGGCCATGGCGGGACGCTGCCGTGTGCTCCTGCTCGACGAGCCGACCGCGGGCATGACCGCGGCGGAGAGCCTGGCAGCCGCCGAGCTGTTGCGGGAAGTGCACGCCGACTACCGGCTGCCCGTGCTGATCGTCGAGCACGACATGGCGTTCGTCCGGGCGGTCGCGGACCGGGTGACCGTGCTGGCCCGGGGCTCGCTGCTCGCCGACGGCACTGTCGCCGAAGTCGAGAACGCCCCCGAGGTGGTGGCCGTGTACGGCGGAGCCGGCACCTGATGCGGCTCGAAGCCACCAGCCTGCGCTCCGGCTACGGCACCGTGCCCGTGCTCCACGGCGTGAGCTTCACGGTGGCGAGCGGCGAGATCGTCGCGCTGGTGGGCCGCAACGGAGCGGGCAAGACCACGCTGGTGAAGACCGTGCTCGGTGTGCTGCGGGCCACCGGGGGCGAGCTGCGCCTCGACGGAGTCGACATCACCCGGCTGCCCCCGTCGGGCCGGGTGCGGGCGGGGCTGCGAGCGACCTTCCAGGAGCGGGCTCTGTTCGGTGCCCTCACGGTCAGCGACAACCTTCGTCTCAGCGGCTTCGTTTCCGAGAGCCATGATCGGGTGCTGGACGCGTTCGGTCCCGCGCTGTCGGGACGCGGCCCCCAACGCACAGGAACGCTGTCGGGCGGTGAGCAGAAGATGCTCGCCGCGGCGATCGCGCTGGCCGCCAACGCGTCGCTGCTGGTGATGGACGAGCCCACCGAGGGCTTGCAGCCCTCCAATGTCGCCCTGCTGGGCGATCACATCGAATCGGCGAGAGATGCGGGGCGGGGGGTGCTGCTGATCGAGCAGCACCTCGAACTGGCCAGACGGCTCGCCGACCGCTTCATCGTCCTCGAGAAGGGCGAAGTGGTGGATGGCGGGCCGGCTGCCGACCCGGGACTGGCCGCCCGGGTCGCCCGGCGGCTGTTGATCTGAAGACAGAAAGGCAGGAACCAACGATGACCGAGTTGACACAGATGAGCCTCACCGAGGCGGCGGAGGCGGTGAGGGCCAGGAAGGCGACCGCGACCGATCTGGTGGAGGCGTGCCTGGCCCGGATCGAGCAGACCGATGGACCAGTGGGCGCGTTCGCCTCGGTCCAGTCTGACGCGGCTCGTGCCGAGGCCGCCCGGCTCGACAGGGGAGCGGTGAGCGGTCCCCTGCACGGCGTGCCGGTCGCACTCAAGGACTTGATCTTCACCCGGGGAATCCCCACGGAGGCCAATTGCGCCGCGCTCGAGGGGTTCACGCCCGGACACGACGCGACCGTCGCGACCCGGTTGCGGGCCGCCGGCGCGGTGATCGTAGGGAAGACCAACACTCACGAGCTGGCCTACGGCGTGTCGTGCCCGGCGTCGCGCAACCCGTGGAACCTCCAGAGGATGACGGGCGGATCGTCGGGGGGAAGCGCGGCCGGCCTGGCCGCCCGGCAGGTGTTCGGAGCGCTGGGAACCGACACCGGAGGGTCGGTGAGGATCCCGTCGAACTACTGCGGCATCACCGGCATCAAGACCACCCGGGGAGCGGTCCCGCGAGACGGTGTGCACCTCATCTCCTGGACCTACGACACCGTCGGCCCGATGGCTCGCACCGCCGCCGACTGCGCAGTGCTGCTCGACGTCATCGCCGGATTCTCCGACCGGGACCCGTACTCCTCCAGGACGCCGCTGCGCGGGGCCGAGGCGCCGGCAGGCCTCGTGCTGGGGGTGCCCGACGAAGGCTTTTTCGAAGGGTTCGACACCGATGACGAGGTGCGGGCGGTGATGGCCCAAGCCGTCGAGGTGCTCGCAACCGTCGTGGCCGGGGTGCGCACGGTGCGGGTGCCCAACACCGCCGAGCACTTCGACGCGGGCGCGGCCGTCGTGTTCGCCGAGTCGGCTGCCCTCCTCGAGGACCTGCGGGCCTCGAGCAGCGAGCTGATCGGCGAGGAGCCCCGGGCCATAATGGAGTCCGGAGCGGCCATCTTGGGCACCGCGCTGGCTGCCGCCCAATCCAGTCGGGTGGCCTTCGAGCGCGCCTACCTCGACGTGTTCGACGAGCAGGGCGTCGATCTGATCATCGCGCCGGTCAACCCCAACCAGGTGCTCGACCACGGCGCAGTTGAGCTCGGCGGTGTTCCGCTGATCCCCGCGACCACCCAGTTCACGTTCCCCGTCAACGCCGCGGGACTGCCGGCGATCGCCCTTCCCGGGGGCTTCGCCGCCGACGGGATGCCGGTCGGCTTCCAGATCATCGGCCGCCCCTTCGCCGACCGGACCCTCGCAGCGGTTGGCGAGGCCTTCCAGCACCGGACCGGCCACCACGAGCGGGCCCCCGGCCTGTAGGCGGGCGGTGCATCCCCGCACTGCGACATCGCCGCGATGGGGGCAGGGTGCCGGGCCGCGGCAGTCACTGGTAGAAACGTAGGGAGACACCATGGCGATCACTGGCGAGATGCACACCTACGAGCCGATCGAGCGGGCCTCGGTCGACGAGCTGCGCAGCCTGCAGCTGGCCCGGCTGCGGGAGATCATGGCCTACGCCTACGCCAACGTGGGGCACTACCGGCGGTCGTTCGACGCCGCGGGCGTGGCTCCCGGCGATCTGGCCGGCTTCGAGGACCTGGCCCGTTTCCCGCTGCTGGCCAAGGCCGACCTGCGCGACAACTACCCGTTCGGGATGTTCGCGGTGCCGCGGGCCGAGGCGGTGCGCATCCATGCGTCGTCGGGAACCACCGGCAAGCCGACCGTGGTGGGCTACACCGCCGGGGACATCGACGTGTGGGCGCAGTTGATGGCCCGCTCCATCTACGCGGCCGGGGGCCGTCCCGGCGACGTCGCCCATGTGGCCTACGGCTACGGGCTGTTCACCGGCGGGCTGGGCGCCCACTACGGAGCGGAGCGGCTGGGCTGCACGGTGGTGCCGGTGTCGGGCGGCCAGACCGAGCGCCAGGTAACGCTGATCGCCGACTTCGAGCCTCGCATCATCCTGGTCACGCCGTCGTACTGCCTGAACCTGATCGACGAGATGGAGCAGCGGGGGATGGACTCGGCCGCGTGCTCGCTCGAGGTGGGGATCTTCGGGGCGGAGCCGTGGACCGATGAGCTGAGGGCCGAGATCGAGGCCCGGCTCGGTATCGATGCGGTCGACATCTACGGCCTGTCCGAGGTTATGGGTCCGGGCGTGGCTCAGGAGTGCGCGGAGACCAAGGACGGCCCCACGCTGTGGGAGGACCACTTCTATCCCGAGATCATCGACCCCGGCACCGGCGAGGTGCTGCCTGACGGCTCCTTCGGGGAGCTGGTGCTGACCGCGCTGACCAAACGGGGACAGCCCGTGATCCGTTACCGCACCCGCGACCTGACCCGGCTGCTGCCGGGAACGGCCCGGACCATGAGGCGCATCCAGCGGGTGACCGGCCGCTCCGACGACATGTTGATCGTGCGGGGCGTGAACGTGTTCCCCTCCCAGATCGAGGCCGAGGTGCTCAAGGTGGACGGCCTCAGCCCGCACTTCCAGATCCATGTGGACCGTTCCGCCAACCTCGCGACCCTCACCGTGCGGGTCGAGCGGGACCCGGCGAGCCGCCGCGCTCCCGGAGAGCTGGGAGCTGCCCTGGCGGACCACATCAAGGGCAACATCGGCGTGGCCGCAGAGGTCGCCGTGGTTGAGCCGGGCCAGGTGCCCCGCTCGGCCGGCAAAGCCCAGCGGGTCGTGCCCGCCGGCTAGGCGCGTCCGGAAGGCCAGGCCAACGTCACAATCCTCGAGGGGCCGTCACTGCGCGGTGGCCTTAAGGGGATCCCCTGACTTGAACGGTCACCACGTCGAGCCCGTGGTACTTCTGGTGCTGCACCGACGACGCGTAGTGGCGCAGTAGACGAAGCGAGATCTCGCCCTCCTCGAGGCCCCGGGCACCCTCGGCCTCATGACTGAGGTAGGCGAGCCGGTCCTCGAGGTTCTCCTCGTCGAACACGGCCAAGAACTCAATCTCTACGAGGTTCTCGTCCGGATGGACGACGATGATCAGTTTGGCCTGGCCCTCGCGGGTTCCGCTGCCGGACTCTGCGGCGGCAGTGAGGTCGTCAGGATCGGTCAAGCTGATCAGCGTCTCCTCGCCAGCCGACCGCAGCCGCCGGGCCGACTCGTCGTTCCACCCGATCCGGGTGGCGATACCTGAGAGGAACCCGTCGATCTCGGGCAGCGAGGCAAGGGCCAGATCAACCTGGAGGCGAGCCTGACGTACCGGTCTGGTCGCCTCGACGAACAAGGTCAGAGCCACCGCGATGAGCGCCCCGGTAGCCACGCCGTTGTCCAGCAGCGGGGACCAGGCTCCCCCCAGCAGGTCACCGAAGAACATCTGCTGTTCCAGGCCCGCCCCGATGGCGAACGACACCGCCACAACCATCGCATCCCTGGGGTCGAGCCCGTCCCTGACCAGAGCCCGGATGCCGCTGACGACGAGCATCCCTATAGCGATGAGGACGTAGGCGCCCATCACCGGGCTGGGAATCGACAACAGCACGGCCACGAACTTCGGCGACAGAGCCACCGCCACGATGAGGGCGCCGACGAAGTAGCCGACCCGGCGCGCCGCCACCGATGTCATGGTTACGAGGGTGACGCTGGCCGAGGCGTGGATGGTGGTCGGCGGTGTTCCGGCCAAGCCCGAGAACAGGATGCCGAGGCCGTTGGTGTTGAGAGATCCCTGCACCAGGCGGAAGTCAGGCACCCGCGACCGCCGCCAGGAAGCCTGCTGCACCGCCACGCTGTCCCCCATGTTCTTGATGCCGCCCACCAGGGTGATTACCACGAAGGCCGGAAGCAGGGCCCAGAAGTCCAGTCCCAGGGAGAGGTCCAACTCGCCGGACCACCCGCCGGGAATGCCGAACCACTCGGCGTCCCTCACCCGATCGAAGTCGTAGATTCCGTAGGCCGCGGCCACGACGCAGCCCCCCGCGATCGATGCCAGCGGCGACCAGGGCCTCCACCGCCTCGGGGCCCGCAGGTTGAGCAGCGTCATCATCGCCAGCGCCACCAGGGCCGCAACCGGGCCCGCAGCCCGTGACGCCCCCTCCGGAACGTCCTCGACCCGTGCGAGCGCGATCGGCAGGACCGACTGCGCGATCAGCATCAGCACCGTCCCCGTCACCGCGGGTGTGATGATCCTCCGCAGCAGCGGCAACCACAGCGCCATCATCAAGCAGAACAGCGACGACGCCACAATGAGACTGGCCAGCATGCCCGGACCGCCCCCATCCAACGCAAGCGCCGCCACCGCCACGAAGTTCACCGACGGCCCCATCATCAAGATGTGTCCAGCTCCGAAACGGCCGACACGACTGGCCTGGAGGGCGGTGAGAACCCCCGCGATGATCAGAGAGGCGAACAGCGCCCACGACAGATAGTCGTCGCCTTGCCCGCCCGCCCGCACCGTGACCGCCACCACGACGGCGATGGTTGGCAGCAACAGCAGCACGCCCTGAAGGCTGACCCCCAACGAGAGCCGGGCCGGGCACCGTTCGTCGGGCTCGTAGACGATCGGGCTGCTCTCGGTGCCCGAACTCACGATTCAGGAGTCACTGTCGCGACTAGGCCTTGAGAACGAAGGAGGTCGATTTGGCAACATCGCGCACCCGTGCAGCAGCCGAACTGCGTAATCCTGCACAGGCTACCGGCAGATAGGGATAACCTTGACAACCGGGTGAGCGGCGAACTGGAGGAGCGGGCGATGGCGGTTGCGCTGGATTCCGAGCCGTTCTTGTCCGAGGCGGCTCAACCCGCGATGTCCTTCACCGCGGACTCGGTCGACGGTCACGCCGTCGAACAGCGGCAACGTGGGCTCGTGGGAGGTCGCGGTCCGAGCCGACACCGCATTCCTCGACTGAGAAGATGAGGCTGGGCGACATTGCCAACCCGGCCTTCGCGGACCGGCCGCGCCCGTTGGCGGGAACAAGGGTGCTCGCCGCCGAACAGATGGCCGCGCTGCCCTTCGCCACCCAGTTGATGGCCCGCCTCGGCGCTGACGTGGTGAAGGTGGAGCGGCCCGGCGCGGGTGAGGCAGCCCGGTACTCGCAGCCGGCCATCATCGACCCCGAAGGGCGGCCCGTGGGCGCGACTTTTCTGCGCAACAACCTCAACAAGCGCAGCGTGACCATCGACCTGAGCGACCCGCGCGGAGCCGATCTATTCCTGCGGCTGGCGCCGCGCTTTGACGTGGTGTGCCAGAACTTCAGAGCCGGTGCAGCCGACAGTCTGGGCATCGGCTACGAGGCCGTCCGGGCGGCCCATCCCGGCGTCGTGTACCTGTCGGTGTCGGGCTTCGGAAATGGCCCGGAGTCTCCCTACCGCGACATGGCTGCCTACTCCTCGTGTGTCGAGGCCATGTCAGGGATCTACGAGTACAAGCGGAGGCCGGACAGCCCGCCCACAGCCAATCCGGTGGGCCCCCTCGGCGACCTCTCGGCCGCTCTCTTCGGCACCGTCGGCGTGCTCGCCGCGCTGCGCCAGCGGGATCAGCCCGGGCCGGACTTCGGACTGGGCCAGCACATCGATATGGCGATGCTGGACGCCACGATCGCCATGACCGACATGGTCACCAACTTCTATTCGATGGGGATTCCCGACGATGCCTCCCACGAACTCGGCATCGTGGAGACCTTTGCCGCCGGGCAGGGTCATTTCGTGCTCCAGGTGTTGCGTGACCACCAATTCGAGCGTCTAGCCGAGGTCACCGGCAACCCTGGGTGGCTCAACGACAACCGTATGGCCACCCGCCGGGGCTGGGTGGTGCACCTGGACAGCGTCTTGCGGCCCGAGATCGAGAGATGGGCCGCCGACAAGACCAGCCGCGAGGCAGTGGCCGTGCTCAATGCAGCCGGCCTGGCCGCCGCGCCGTCGCTGACCAGCGCCGAGGTGTGCGCCGATCCCCATGTGGCCGCGCGGGACATGATCGTGAAGATGACCCCGCCCGGCGGCGGCGACCCGGTCTTCATTCCGGGCAACCCCATCAAGATGAGCCGCACCGCACAGGGTCCCGAGTCCCGGGTGCCCTGGGTGGGAGAGCACACCGACGAGGTTCTCACCGCGGAGCTTGGGCTGAGTCCCGCCGAGCTGGCCCACCTCCGGGTCGACGGCCTGATCTGATTCCGCTACCGGCGCCTGGCGCCGGTGCTCAAACCGGAGCGGGAGCGCATCTGGGGATCAAACTGGCGCGATGCCACCCCATCCGTCCCAGTGCATGACCTCCGTGAGCGGTTTGCGGGCTGCTGGCCGGAAGTCGGTGCCGATGGCGTGAGCGACGGGGATCAGGGCTACCTGCACGTACCGGTCAGCAGGTACGCCGAGGATGCCCGCGGCCTGCTCCTCGTACGTCAGATGCAGCGTGGTCCAGCATGTGCCCAGTCCGCGCTCGCGGGCAGCGAGCATGAAACTCCAGGCGGCCTGGATTATCGATCCGAGCGTGGCGGCCGCGCCCGTCCAAGTCGGCTGGTCGGAGGGGCGTGCCTCCACGCACGGGATAACGAGCGTGGACACCCGATCGAGGTTGTGGGCCAAGTACTGAGCAGACGCCGCGACCCGATCGTGCGACGCCTGCTCCTCCGCCTCATCACCCATATAGGTGTTGCCGACGTACCGAGGCGACTCGCGGTAGGCATCCCAAGCGGCCCGGTACAGCTCGGCCAGGGCCGCCTTCTTGCCCGGGTCGGTGACCACCAACCACCGCCAGCTCTGGGCCTTGGGAGTTGGAGCTTGCAGTGCCAGCTCCAGGCATTCGATGATCAGCCCGGGGTCGACCGGCCGATCCAGATCGAGGCGCCTGCGGACAGCGCGCGTCGTGGCGAGCGCCTCGTCGACGGACAGTCCCAGCATGGTTCACCCTTCTTGCAGCTGCCACCGGAGACTCCGACCCTACGAGGCGCGCACCGCGATGGCGTGCGGGCTTCCGGCCGAGGTGTTCAACGGGCCCATTAGGGTCCCTCTATGGCTTCGCGACCAGGACGCGCCGGATGCAGCTCTGGATGACGACATCCGCGTGGGCTCGTCCTGCGGCTGCCACCGCCGCCAAGGCCGAGCAGGATGGCTGGGACGGTCTGGGCATCGGCGACTCCCAGAACCGCGCCGGCGATGTCTGGGTGGCGATGACAATGGCTGCTCGGGAGACGACGACACTGCGCCTAGCGACCGCCGTGACGAACCCCGTGACGCGCCACCCAGCCGTTACCGCCGCCGCGGCGCAGGGCCTCGCCAACCTTTTCGGGGAGCGAATCGCAGTCGGTGTCGGCCGGGGCGACTCGGCGCTGGCCCATCTTGGCAAGGCGCCTGTGAGCGTGCCCGCGCTCGAATGTTACGTCACCGCGCTGCGGCGTTACCTGCGCGGCAGTGAAGTACCCTTCGATGAACTTGGCTTCCAGGAGGCGAGCCTCGACGATGTCGGCAAGCTCGGCCTTGCAGCCAACGCAGGTGGGAGCACCCTCACTTGGCGCCAGGACTCCGACCCGCCCGTGACCGTCGAGGTCGCCGCTTCCGGCCCGAGGGTGATCGAGGCCGCGGCCCGGTCCGCAGATCGGGTGATCTTCGCGCTGGGCGCCGACACCGAGCGCCTCCAGTGGGGAATCGACACGGCCCGCCGCGCCCGCCAGGACGCCGGCCTCGATCCGGATGCGATGGAGTTCGCCGCCTATATCAACGTGGTCAGCCATCCCGACCTGGACACGGCGCGATCGCTCATAGCCGGCGTCATGAGCGGATTCGCCCGTTTCTCGGTCATGCATGGAACGGTCAACGGTCCAGCGTCAGCGGCCGACCGCGCCGTGCTCAACAGCATCAAGTCAGCCTACGACATGCGCCATCACGGGCGCTCGACAGGCGGTCAAGCCGCTGCGCTCACACCGGACTTCATCGATCGGTTCGGTGTCGTCGGGGATCCCGACGCGTGCTGCGCCCGCCTCAAGGAAATAGCTGACCTTGGCATCGGCAAAGCCGCGATCATCGGACCGACCATCGGCGCAGACCCTGAAGCACGGGCAGCCGCGCTGGACTTGTTCGTGACCGAAATCATTCCTGCTTTTCGAGTCGGCTAGACCACCGGACGGCGCTTCCCCTGCAGCGCCCGCCCGTTATGCTGCGCCTGTGTCAGTTCGCGTGCGGCCGTCAACTGCGGCCATCGGCGCCACTGTCGACGGCATCGATCTCGCTGAACCGATTACCGGCCTTAGCAGCCAGCAACTCCGGGATGCACTCGACGCCCACGGCGTCCTGGTGTTCCCCGATCAACATTCCGTCGACGACGAGGCCCAGGTGCGCTTGGCCGAGGTGTGGGGATCGGTACAGCCCAGCCCCTGGGAGGTTTACAACGGCGGTGACCAGCTAATCAGCCGCGTCTACGCCGACGAGGACAATCCACCCCCGACCGGGCTCGACTGCGAGTTTCACGTCGACAGGTCATTCACTGAGGAAATCGCCGATGTCGCCGTGCTGAGGCCGACCGTGATCCCGCCGTCTGGAGGCGCAACCACCTGGGCCGACGCCCGAGCCGCGCTGAGGAGTCTGAACCCGGCGCTGTCGGACGAGATCCGAGAACTGAGCGCGCACCACCGCGCCGGTGACAGCTTCGGGCAGAGGATGAGACGCAGCTACGGCGAGGAGGCCGGCAGCGCCGTCAACCGGTTGTACGGCGGAGGTTGTGCACATCCCATCGTGATCGTCCATCCGCGCACGGGCGACGAGGTGCTGTTTGTGAGCCCGCGCTTCACCCGGTTTGTGATCGGCCTTTCTCGCACTGACAGCGACGATCTGCTAGCCCGCCTATACACCGCATTCGAGCGGCCTGAGCTGCAGTTCAGCCACCAGTGGCGCACCGGTGACGTGGCGGTGTGGGACGAATACCGGCTTGTGCATCGGGCGCCCAATGACTACGCGCCCCACACACGTGAAGTGCGTCGCTGCTCGGGCGGCCGGCGACGCCCCATACCGACGACTGCCTGACTCCACGGCGTCAGCCTGGCTTGCTTCACCGGCAGCCGCACGGCTCGCCGGCAGCGCTGCTCCGCGGTGACGGCGGTATTCTTCGCCCGTGGGAATCCGCGTGCGTCCCGCAGCGACAACCATCGGCGCCACTGTCGACGGCATCGACCTCGCCGAACCCATCACCGACTCCAGCAGCCGCCAAATCCGGGATGCGCTCGACGTCTACGGCGTCTTGGTGTTCGCCGATCAACACTCCGTCGACGACGGAGCCCAGCTGCACCTGGCTCAGCTGTGGGGCCCGCCGCCGCCGAGTCCCTGGGATGCTCACCACGGCAACAAGAGCCTCATTACCCGCATCTACACCGATGACTCCCATGGGCTGCCGAGCGGGCGCGATCGCGCCTTCCACACCGACATGTCGTTCACCGATCAGATTCCCGATGTCGCCGTGCTGCGGCCGATTGTCATCCCGCCGTCTGGAGGCGCAACCACCTGGGCCGACGCTCGAGCCGCGCTGAGGAGTCTGAACCCAGCGCTGTTGGACGAGATCCGAGAACTGAGCGCGTACCACCGCGTCGGGCGCAGGTTCGCGCAGAAGATGGCGCTGAACTTCGGCACAGAGGCCGGCGACGCGGTCGCCAGCCGGTTCGCCGAAGGTTGTCAGCATCCCGTCGTGGTCGTGCATCCGCGCACCGGCGACGAAGTGTTGTTCGTGAACCCGCGATATACCCGCTACGTGCTCGAAATGCCCGATGTCGACAGCGACGACCTGCTCGGTCGCCTCTTCGCGGCATTCGAGAGCCCGGATCTGCAGTTCACCCACCAGTGGCGCACCGGCGATGTGGTGGTGTGGGACGAGCACCGCGTAGTGCATCGGGCGCCCGACGACTACGGATCCCACCCCCGCGAGCTGCATCGATGCACAGCTGGCTGGCACCGCCCCAGACGAGCCTGGGTCTGACTGCCTGCGGGGCCAGGCCGGGACGGCTGGGCGCCCCGGTTGCCGGGTAGTTGGATGTGACGCCTCCAGGAGACCGTTGCCCGGCTGGAGCCCTTCAACCTTCGCAGGCGCGCTCTTTGGGAGACAGTCACCGGAGGCCACCGGCGAACATACGCCGGGCCGGCGATCAACCGGCGAACAGGTTGGCGGGCACGCCCACTGCGTCGACATCGGCGGCGAACAGCGCCCCGGCGTTGGGCTCGCCCTCGGTGCTGACGCCGGCGAGCGCCCCCCGTCCGGTGGTGATGTAGAGCGTGTCCAGGTCTGGTCCGCCGAAGCAGCAGCAGGTTGTCTTGGGCGAGGCGGGGGTGACCACGGTTTCGAGCTGTTCGCCGTGGGGCGAGAACCGCTGCACCTGGTAGCCGCCGTACATCGCCACCCACAGGCACCCGTCGGCATCGACCGTCATGCCGTCGGGTGCGCCGGTTCTGCCGTCGAAGGCGATGAAGGGACGCCGTCCCTCAATCTCGCCCGTGTCGGGGTCGTAGTCGAATCGGTCTACGCGGAGGGTGGGGGTGTCGATGTAGTACATGGTGGCCTGGTCGGGACTCCAGCCGATGCCGTTGGAGATCATCACCCCGTCCACCACCCGGCGGGCCGTGCCGTCGCCGTCCACCCGGTGCAGCGCGGCCACCGGCGATTCGGGTTCGGCCGGGCTCACCGTCCCTTGGAACAGCCTGCCCCGCGGGTCAACAGCACCGTCGTTGGCCCGGTGCGACTCGGGCTCGCCGGGCAGTTCGATCTTCGACTCGATGGTGCCGACCCTGTCGGTGAGCGCCACCGCCGCCCCGAGGGCGAGGGCCAGCCCTCCGCTGGCGCGGGGTGCGGCGTTGCCGACCGTGTCCGGGTAGCGCCACAGCCCCGCCGGCTGGCCCGTGCTGTGATCGAAGCGATGCACGGCCTGTCCGTAGACGTCAACCCAGATGAGCAGGTTCTCCACCGGCGACCAGACGCATCCCTCGCCCAAGCTAGCCTCGGCGGCATACACGACCTCTGCGTTGATCATCGCCTCGCCTCAACAATGGTCGCCCAGGTGGGTGTGGGACCGGTGGTGGTTGTGCCGTTCTCCCGGCAGCCCCCACGACTCTCGCTCATAGCTTTGTGGTCATTGCTCGGGGAGTGCTGGTCTTCGGGTCTGGCGAGGCTTCAGGAGGCGAGGCGCGGCGCGACTTGTTCCATGAACAGTTCGTGTGAGCGGCTCACCTGCTCGAACGTTAGCTCTCCGAAGGAGAACTCGCCGATGAACACGTTGGCTCCGAGGCGGTCCCTGAGGTGAGCGATCTTGGCCGCGACCGTGTCGGGGCTTCCGTGCACGAAACGCAACTCGTGGGCGAATCGGTCCATGTCGGATCGGATGGCGTCGAGACGCCGCAGCGCGGCGAGGTTGACGCGTTGCACCCCGGGGCCGCCCATTTGCAGTGTGCGCTTTCGTTCCTGTTCGAACAGCGCTAGCTGATGGGGGAGATGCTCATACATCAAAGCGGTGGCCTCGGCGTCGGTGTCGGCGACCAGCGTGGAGGCGAGATAGGCCATCGAGCGCTGCTGCGGCGGCCGACCGGCGTCGTCGCAGCCGCGGCGGTACTCACGAAAGACCTGCTCGCACCGGTCCATGCCGACTATGGCGAAGCCGCCGACGCCGAAACCCCGCAGGCCGTAGGTGTAGCCCCGTTCAGCGCAGCTGGTGGGCACCCAGATGGGCGGATGGGGGCGCTGCAGCGGTCGCCACGGCAGGTCCACGTCGACGTAGCGCCAGAACCGGCCCGAGAAGGAGAACGGCGCTTCGGCGGTGAGTGCTGTGGTGACGAATTCGAGGCCCTCTTGGAACCGGGCCAAAGCGCTGGCGGGGTCGATGCCGTAGGTGATGTGCTCGTGAGGTGAGACGCCCTGCCCGAGACCGATTTCGAGCCGCCCGTCTGAGAGGTGGTCGAGCATGATCATCTCCTCCACCACCCGCAGTGGCTCGCTGATCGGCAGCTGAAGCACCATCGGTCCAAACCGCATGCGGTTGGAGTTCTGGGCCACCACTGTGAGCGTCACCGGCTGCGACGGCGCCAGTGAGAAGCGCTTTGTGAAATGGTGCTCGGTGGTGAAGAAGTAGTCGTAGCCCAATTCGTCACAGAGGCGCACCTCGGCAGCGAAGTCGTCCAAGCGCTGCTTGGGAGTTGCCGACTCGTTCTCAGACAGGTGAGTGAACGCAGCGAAACGCATTACAGGCCAGCGCGACCAGAACAGCCTGGACCCGAAACACCGAACGAGACTTCACCTAAGCGCCTCCCATTGAGCGACTTCGGCTTCGAGTCTGCTCATATTGTTTCGAATACGATACACGTTCTGGAAGTTCTGGCTGATTGGGCGGTTCGCGCCTCAGCTGGTTGACCCTCCGGGTGCAGCCCACCACTGCGCCTCACCCACTGGTGTGTCCATGCTGCGTCAGACCGCGATGACTTCGATGAGTTCGTCGAGGGATCCGAAGTCGTCGGGGTTGCGGGTGTAGAGCGGGAGGCTTGCGGCGACCGCAGTGGCGGCGACGAGCAGGTCGACCGCTCGTGCGCCGCGGGGCTTGCGTCCGGCGTTGATGACTGCAGAGAAGACGAGGCCGTAGGCGCGGGCGGCATCGGCGTCGAAGGGGAGGGGGTCGAAGGCGGCTTCGGTTCGTTGGAGTCGGTCTTGGCGGCGGCTGCGCTCGGCCGGGTCGTCGGTTGCGTGTGGGCCTGCGGCGAGTTCGGCGAGTGTGACGGCGCTGATGGCCACTTCTGTGGGCAGGGAGGCGGCACCGATGGTCTCGAGGTCGATGATGACCGAGGTGTCCAGCAGGCCGCGCTCGGGCCGGTCGTCGCTAGGCACTGGGGGTGATGGCCTGGTCGGCGACTTGGTCAAGGTCGCGGCGGAGTCGGTCGAGATCGACGGGTGGTGCGGTTCGGAACAGTTCGATAGCGGCTTCGGATCGCACGAATCGGTGGCGGCGGAGCGGGGTGAGTTCGCCGACTGGCTCGCCGTTTCGAGTGACGATGAAGGTCTCACCTTCGATGAGGGCCCGCATGATGCGGCCGCTGTCGTTTCGAAGCTCTCGCTGGCTGATCTCAGCACTCACGAACCATGAGTGTAGCACATGGTGCTACGCGATGTCCTGAACCAGCACATCGGAGCCCGGGACAGGAATCGAACCTGCGACCTGCTGTTTACAAGACGCAAGAAGCAGGTGTCGGCCAGTATCGGCCCGTACCGAAAAGTGCGTTTGACGTGGGCTTTCGCGATCCGGCCGTGTCAGCGAGTGCCTGTGGATAACGCCCAGTTTCTAACCGTACGTTAAGATCCGTTAGAAGTCCTCGGCTGTGGTGACGTGATCGCGGTGCCTTGACCAGTGGAGCAGCCACGTCGATTGCGGGTTCAGGACGGCAGCCAGCCGCTCGGTGCTCTAAGCTCAACCCCGCTGGGAGTGATCACCGGGTCGGGCAGGCGATTCGATCTGATCGTCAGGGGCGAGATCTGCAGCGCCGCGTTCGCAGCCTGGCCGAGTTGAGCGGACCACCGCTTGGGAGGTGCGGCCACGACGACGCGCTTTTCTGGGAACCGGCTCCGCACGGGACTTGACGGGCGGCACGAGGTCGCTGTCGCCCGAAATCACCATCGCGGTGTCGAAGTGGTCGTCGTACGCATCTTCAAGAAGGCGCACGGCGATGTTCACGTCGGTCCTCTTCTCCTCGTGCTTCTCCCTGACAGCTCCGCAACTACGGCAGCGCGTGGAACTTGAGAGGAAGTGGCCGAAGTCGATCTCGATCCCTCCTCGTGCCAGCAGAGCGTCGATGAACACCGATTGACGATGGGCCGCGTTGGGATCTCCTCGGACCCTGGTAGTGAAGTAGCGCACAAGCTCTAGCCGTTGCGAGGGCTTGAGCAACGACGTGCACATGGCGTGCAGGTCAAGCCAACGTGAACTGCGAAGGCGCGCATCGCGCAAGCCGTAGTACAGGTTGAAACCGTCGATGTAGGCAATCAACCGCTCTGTGCGCACAGTCTCGCAAGGTACTTGACCGCATGTCACATGATCGTGATATCGTCTGCACAACCCCCCCGGGGTGAGCAGCCCCGGGTCAACGGCCCCGGCTCTTGCCGGGGCTGTCTCTGTCTAGGCGCGTGCAGTCGACATCCGTGCCAGCACGCGGGCGTGCTCATGTGCTTCGACGCTGTAGCTCGGAGGTGACAGAACGATGTCAGCCCCGCCGGGGTGAGTAGGCCCGGCCGTCGGCCCTTGCTTTGGCCGGGGCCGTCTAGTTCCCACAGAACCCGTAGGGCCTGGGTCCTCTCTCGGCCGTCCGCCGTCCTACGGGACCGACAGCTTCACCCGGCACGGACCATACGCTCGTGGCTTCACCGCAGGTGGGCCTCGATCAGTTCGTCAGGGGCGGTGTCCGAGGATGGCAGCGTCCGGCCATATGATCAGGTCGCGTTAGCAAGGAACGGGAGGGGAGTGATGACAAGGCGCAAGACCATTGACTTCCTCATCGTGTACGACCATGACGCAAGGAAGCAGATCAGCCTCGAGGAGTTCCGCAACACGGCTCAAGCGCTCAAGGCCTATGGAGAGCGTGAAGAGCAATACCGGGACAACCCCCGATTGGAGGTCGTCCTGCTGGGTGCCGACTCCATAGAAGCCATCAAGGTCACTCACTCCAACTACTTCGAGGACACAGCAGACGCGCTTGATGACCTGCTCGCCAGTCTCGGGCCCGAGCCGATCCCGGCTGCCAGGCCCTAGCGGCGCTGCATCATTCCGTCGGCGCGCTGACTCGCAGCCGCCTGATCTCTTCGGACACTTCGCGTACGTGGTCGAGCGCTTCTGCGTAGACATCGCTCGCAGCTTGTGCTTGGGCCGGTGTCAGATCTCGCCTTGATCCGGTGGAGATCAGATCGTCGAGAGCAGCCTGCCAGCGCGTGAGCGCCGTAACCGCTGAGTCATGAAGCTGCTGGCGTGGCGGGGGGACGACAAGCCGACTGAGCGAGGAGAGCCATTCGTTGACCGCGCGTCGCTGTGCGGTTAGGGCGTCGATAGCGATCTGGCGACGCTGTGCCTCGGGCATCGAGCCCGCCGGAGGCGGGTCAGGCGAGTCGAATCCGGCTCGCATGCTGTCAACGATCTGTGCCACCTGGTCCTCCCAACGATCGACGAGAAAGTCCTCGACCAGGTACGGATGGACTCCCCCGACCGGTGCCAAGCAGCGTCGAGCGATGGCGCGGCAGTCTCTCAGTTCATCGGAGCTGATCGGGCGGTGATGGGCCACCTTACGACGCACCGCGTTGAGCGCTCCCAACGAAGCCTTGAATGCTCCCGTGTCCGGGAGACAACCATCGTCGAACCAGTCGTCATGATCAACGATGGCATCACGTAGCTGTGGCAGAAATAGGTACTCAAGAAGTGTCCGGGCATCCCCACTGTTGCGCCCCTCAGCGCGGGCCCGACCCTTGAGTTCGGAAAGCTCGGACGGCGACCAGAGCTGATCGGGATAGTCAGCGCCGATTCGCTGACGACCGTGATGGTCAAGCAGTTCCCGAAGGCCGGTTTCGATCTGACCGATGATGCGGTCGGCTTGAGATCGTCGATAGGCCGGCGTGTTGTCCTGGAAGAGGCTGTTCGCTAGCCACTCAACGGGACGGCCCTCGCCGGCGAATCCCGCCACTTCGATCGACGAAACGACCCACAGCAGCTCCTCGCCCGCGGCGTCGTACGCCCGGACGCCGAAGGTCTCGGTGTGGAGCACCGGAAAGAGTTCGGGAATCCCAAGTCCCGAAAGCCCGCCCATGACCCCGGCAATCTCTCCTCGGACCATGAGCGGATCGGTCGAGCGAGCCGTGATCTCAACGACCAGTGTTCGATCCTTCATGCTCACGTTCCGGACATTGATCGGACCGGCGCCCTAGTGCTCGACTAGGCCAAGGGACTCGGCGATGAGTCGGAGTGCAACGTCAGTATCGAAAGTCACCAGCTCATCCTGCCAGCGGTAGCGGTTCACGACGGCGTCTTGGCCGCGCTCGGGCGGTTCTGCGACCTCTACCCCGGTGAGGCTCAAACCGGTAGTGACGAGACCAGGCTCGCAAGGTCCGTGGCCAGCAATGCGGAACGCGAGTCAGGTCTCTGCTAGCTCGGTGCCAGCAATGGTGCGAAACGTGATCGAGACGCGTCGTTGGCGCCTGGTCCTTTGGGCGTTCCACGTGTCGGAGTGCCGTTTCGCGATGCCGTGGCGCCATTTGAAGCGGGCATCGCCGCGGAGAAGGACGAGGCTGCGCGGCATCAAGCGCTGTACGTACTCGCCCCCAGTCGAATCGCAACAGAAATCCATGTTGATCGCCGAGCCCAAGCTCACGGTCGCAACAATGGGGCCGAAGCAGTCCCTGTCGATGTGGGGTGCGATCCCCTGTCCAGGCCTGTACTCGTTGATGATCGCCTGCTCGAACGGCCGGTGGGGGTCGAGCGACTGCTTCGCTTCCTCAGATGCAGCTTCACGCACCATGTTCGACAGTTGTGCCAGCCACTCGGGCAGTGGCCCGATGCGGGCCGTTTCGTCAAGTCTGCGACTGGTGTAGTCGTATTTGTAGCCGAAGTGCATCACACGCCGGGAGAGGTCCGTGAGCCACTCAGAGTCGTCGATATGTGCGAGCAGCCCGTCCTCCTCGGAGGCGGCCAGGAAGTCGGGGTGGTACTCAAGCCCCATAGGCGCAGCAGCTGCTTCCGCGTCGATCAGCGATAGTTGCAGGCTCATGTGCGCAAGATCCAGTGCTCTGCTCGTACACCCCACAGTTGAGATTGCTCGTTCCAGCATATCGGACCGTCACCACGGGGACCTGGGAAACGCCGCCGCACTTGAACATCGATGGAGTGTTGTTGCTTGAGGACGTTGGCCTCCTTGAGCATCCGCTCGAGGTCGAAGAGCGCACCTCCGCTGAGGCTCGCGGTGGTGTAGATGAGCTCGGCAGCCCGGTCCATCTCGCCGACGGCTCGCTTGATGACGGATGCCCAGGAGTCTGTGTGAGCTGGCTCGACAGTCCCTTGGTGGGCCACATAGCTGAAGGTGAAGAGCAACCGATCAATGTTGGTGAAGGCAACATCTTCAAGCGAGTCGATGTAGTCGGCTGATCTGAAGTCCGCGCCAACGTGCCTCAGGATCTGTATGCCGAGCTCTCGCATCATTGGATTGGGGTCGAAAGCCCGGTAGTCGATCCGTTGGCGCTTGCTCCGCTTGAGAGCCTCGCCTAGCCCAACGGCCACCGTCGCCGCCCCGGCGCCGATGTCAACAACCAACAGGCGCTCTCCCTTCCCCGGTGGAGAGTGGCGCGCCTTCTTGTACACCGCGCGGAAGACGTCGGCATGACCGCGTTGGTAGTGGAAGGAGTCAAACAGCGCATGGGAATCAGGCGCATCCGGTGCCAGTTGCCCTCGGCGCTTTGGGAACTCGGCTGCGTTCCGCTGCTCAACTGGAGTCTCGCGCCATCGGGACGCGATGACCTTGGCAAATGCCCTGTCGTAGTCCACCGCCATCGCATACCTCTAGCACACCCGACTTGGTCTTCCTGAACCGCCCAGGGCGACACCTGCGTAGGTGCACAGATTGATTGCGATCCGATACGGGCTGATCCCCGCGCTGCACCGAGTTCAGTGTCCAGATCGGACGCACGTAGCGCCGGGTGTGCCACCATGCGCTCACCTCGCTGAGCGCATGCTCCTCCCGACCGCCGGCGCTGCCCGAACCCGGCGCTGCATCCGCCACAGCGACGAGCCTCCCGTCGGCCGCCGAAGCGTTCGACGCCGTAGCAGACGCAGCCGCAACGCCGACCTCCCTTCGATACCGCTCTTCATCGCGCCTTGGCTGCGGGAGGCTGTAATGCGCAGGCGGCCCGGGCCCAATGCTGGGCGGTGGTACGGTCACTCGATGCCCGCTCCTGTCGAGATCGCCGAAGCGTTCTTGCCGAAGACAGGCGAGCGTAAACGGACGTTTCGCGTTTGAGGTCGGAGTGGAGGCGGTAGGGGTCCGCGGCTGAACGCGAGGGATCCCCCAGAATTCGGCGCTGACAGGCAGCCGAGCAACTGGAGGATCCCTGTGGAGTGCGACCCTAGGCGCGTGTGTGAGCTGTTGGTGGGACTGGGCGATGTGGAGGTGCTCGGCGTCGATGATGAGGTGGGCGCGCCGCTGCGGGTGCACATACGCCGCCGGGCGCCGCGGCCTGGCTGTGAGTGTTGCGGCGGTGCGCTGTGGTCTGACGGCGAGCGGGAAGTGCAGCTGGTGGATCTGGGGGCGTTCGGCCGGCCGGCGCGGCTGGTGTGGCACAAGCGCCGCTGGCGCTGCGGGGATCGCGGCTGCGCGGCGGGGACCGTGACCGAGCAGGACCCGCAGATCGCTCCCGAGCGTGAGAGGCTGACGACGCGCGCGGGGCGCTGGGCGACGCGCCAGTCCGGGCAGGGCCGGCCCCACAGCGACATCGCCACAGAGCTCGGGTGCAGTTGGCACCCGGTGAACGCCTCGGTGCGCCGCTGGGGCTCTGCGCTGCTGGCAGCCGACACCGAGCGCATCTCAGACGTGGCCGCGCTCGGCCTCGACGAGCGCCTGATGTGGCGTCGCGGCCGGTTCGGGACCAGGGCCTGGGCCACCGGCATCGTCGACGTCGGCGCAGGCCGGCTGCTGGACATAGTCCCAGGCCGCACCGCCCATGGGCCCACGCAGTGGCTGCTTGGCCGTCCCCGCCGCTGGCTGGCCGCCATCCGCTGGGCGGTGCTGGACCTCTGTGGCCCCTACCGGGCCGCGTTCGACGCAGCAGTGCCCCACGCGAAGCAGGTCGCGGACCCGTTCCACGTCGTGCGGTTGGGCAACGACGCCCTCGACGAGGTCCGCCGCAGAGTCCAGCAGCAGACCCTCGGCCACCGCGGCCACAAGCACGACCCCCTCTACCGGGCCCGCAAGCTGCTGGTGTCCGCGTCCGAGACCATCACCGACGCCGGACGGGTCCGGCTGCGGGGCCTGCTCGACGCCGGCGACCCCTACGGCGAGGCCCGCGACGCCTGGCACGCCAAAGAGACCCTCCGCTCGATCTATGACATCGACGACACCGAAGTGGGCGCAGCCACCGTCGAGCAACTCGCCTGCGACCTCCAGGACCCCGCCATGCCGCCTGAGGTCAACCGGCTCGGCCGCACCATCTGGCGCTGGAGACACCAGATCGCCAACCGGCACACCGCCCGAGTCACCAACACCGCCACCGAAGCAGCCAACAACCTCGTCAAACGCGTCAAACGCGCCGCGTTCGGGCTCACCAACTTCAACAACTACCGAATCCGCGCCCTGCTCTACGCCGGCAGACCCAACTGGACACTGCTCGACACCCTCACTCCGACCTGAAACGCGGAGAGCCAGATTGGGCGGCGTGCCGCAACCCCGATGGGCGGTCACGATCGCTCAGAATTGGCTGAAGAAATCGGGGTGAATCTCCACATCTTCAACCTGGCGGATCCGAGTTGTGACACCAAGTTCGTATTTCTTCAGCAACTCGCAGAGTTCCCCACCGTCAACCAGCTCAACGGGAGGTGCGCCGTCTCGGTTCGCCTCCTCCCGCGCGCTTGATGTGAAGGCCGCCGTCGTTATCAACAGACCCTTCTCACCACGTCCAGCCATTGCGCCGCGAAAATCCCGTACCGCGTTGGGGCCGACTGGCTGACGGTACTTCTTGCACTGGAAGTACACCGGGAAAGACACCAGCGAAACCCGTAGTACGCCGACGCCATCGATCCCGCCGTCGCCAGACTTGCCGAGAACTTCTACATTTCGGAACCCAGCCTCGCGAAGGATGCGTTGAGCGAGCCGCTCGAACCCGTCGGGTGACAGCTCATTCAGGCAGTAAAGCAGTTTTTCCGTCCACTCGGGCTCATCGCTTGGTGGGCCCCCGTTGTCGCCTTCAGCGCTTGTCGGCCCACCCTGCTTCCTCGCCTGATACTCGCGGCTGTAGTCGGCCCGCCACGCCTTTATCCCTGAACGAACCTCCGCCTCAGTCATGCGGCGCCCGCGATCAGTGATGGCCCATACTCCGCGCACCGAATTCTCGATCGCGTTGACCTTCTTGAGGCCTGTGCGGGCCCATGCAAGGTTGTATTCGATTCGGGACATCCGGTCGCCGGGCCCGTGACGCACTGAGAGTTGGTTGTCGGAGAATCTCTGTTGTTCGACGACTGTCTCGACGATTTCCTCAACTCGGCCCGAGCCTCCGAGCGCCCTCAATGCTTCGAGTGTCGGCCACATCAGATCGAACTGGTTCGGGATCGCCGGCTTGGCCACGGCTTGAGGCTACTCGCGGTCGTCCAGGTGTTGCGGCGGGATAATCGCCCCGGGTGCGGCCGTCGGTGTGACAGTCGGCAGTTGTGTGTGCGTCTAGGCCGCGGTTGCTAGCCAGTCTTGGTCGTGGAGGCGCTGCCAAGCAGACTCGATGTGTTGGGCGGTGAACATGCGTCGCTTGCGTTGGCTCCAGCTCTGGACTCGCTTGGTCACGCCTCTCAGGTCATTGTCGTTCCCCTTGCGGACAGCCATCCAGTGAACGCTGGCTAGTAGCTCGAGTCCGTAGGCCGACTCGTAGCCCTCGACCAGCTCAAGGACTCGCTGGATGCGTTCGGCGAGTTGGTGGTTCTCTGCAAGGGCTTCGGATGCCTCCTTGGCTCCACCGGGACGAACCGTGATCGGCTCGGCATCGCGCACCTTCTTCGAGCCGTCACCAAAGCCTTCGAGTTGATGGCCTTCAAGCGACTTGAGCACATGGCGAAGGTTGTCGGCGTAGGGACCGTAGATCCTGGCCTGGTAATCCAACTTGAGGTCTTCGCCCGCCTCCTGCAGGAAGTACATGAGCTTGTGGATCTCGATCAGCGAGACGAACAGCGCTACCTGGGAGTACTGGTCGATCACCGACACGAGTGCGGCCGTGCTTGTAGTCAGGGGGGCGTCCCGCGAAGTGGTGGGCTTTGGGGTTGAGCCTCGGTGGTTAGTTGCCGGCTGTGAGCTCGGCTGTGGTGAGGCTATCGCGCTCTGGGTAGAGCAGGCTCATGGAGTCTTCTGAGAGGTAGCGGCGTTCGCTGGCCTGCCATTCGTCGTGGAGGTCGGCCAAGATGGCGCCGACCAACCGGATGGCGGAGGCTTCGTTGGGGAAGATCCCCACGACGCGTGAGCGGCGCTTGATCTCTTTGTTGATGCGTTCGAGGGGGTTGGTGGACCAGATCTTCTGCCAGTGCGCTCGGGGGAACGCGGCGAAGGCGAGGACCTCGGCTTTGGCGCCGGCCATGAGCGGGCCGACCTTGGGGAAGCTGGCGGCGAGCTGGTCTGTGACCTGGTCCCAGGCTTGGGTCACCGCGGTGGCGTCGGGCTGAGCGAAGATGGTTCTGAACACCGCGGCGGCCATGTGCTGGTGGCTGCGGGGCACCACCGCGAGCAGGTTGCGGATGAAGTGCACCCTGCATCGCTGTTTGGCCGCTCCCTGGAACCAGCGCCCGGCGGCGGCGGCGAGCCCGCGGTGAGCGTCGGAGATCACCAGCCGCACCCCGTGAAGGCCGCGGTCTTTGAGGCTGGCGAGGAACTGCTGCCAGAAGGCCTCGCTCTCGCTGTCGCCGACGTCACAGCCCAGGATCTCCCGGTTGCCGTCTGAGGTGATCCCGGTGGCCACGACGGTGGCCATCGACGCCGGCTGGGAGAGGCTGTTGCGCACATTCAGATACGTCGCGTCCAAATAGATGTAGGGGAACTCGATGTGGTCCAACCGCCGGGTGCGGAACGCCTCCACGCCCTCGTCGAGTCCCGCGCAGATGCGCGACACCTCAGAGCGCGAGATGCCCGACTCCGCGCCCAGCGCCGCCACCAGGTCATCGACTGACCGCGTCGACACCCCGGCCACATAGGCCTCCATCACCACCGCCCACAGGGCCCGGTCGATGCGCCGGCGCGGCTCGAGCATCGACGGAAAGAAGCTGCCCTTGCGCAGCTTGGGGATCTTCAGCTCCACGTCGCCGGCCTGGGTGGCCAACAAGCGGCTGCGATGGCCGTTGCGCTCAGTCACACGCATCTCGCTGCGCTCATAGCGGCCCGCGCCGATCGCCTCGGCCGCCTCGGCCTCGATCAGCTCCTGGAGCACCAGCTCCACCGCCTCACGGATCAAACCCGCGCCACCACCGGCGCGGAAGGTCTCCCACAGCTGCGCCGTGGCAGAATCAGACAGGGTCATCGGTGTGTCCTCCTCGATGAGTAGGTGATTGTTCTCACCGAGGATCACGCCGATGGCCCCCCTACAGGTGGACCCCCACGCCTACCTCAAACCCCACCACTCGGCGGGACGCTGCCGTAGTCAGCTTCGGCCGGGGGGTCGATATCACCATGTCGGCTGCGTCGGGGGCGCCTTCCGGGGCGCTCGTGGACGCCTCCATGTCCGCCTTCAACAGGTTGCCGTGTGCGTCGATGATCTCAGCCATCAGGAGTTCCAGCGGGTCGGGGTCTGACAGGGATCTCGATGTGGACGCTACTCAGTGCATGCCTGCTCGAGTTTGTGTACCACAACGGGTACGAGTGGTCACGGCCGCCACACGATAGGCCCAAGCGTGACGAGACCGTGGCGATGATCGAGGGAATTGGCAGCTGTCTTGCACTATCAGGCTCCTATGTCCTGAACCCGCACATTGGAGCCCGGGACAGGAATCGAACCTGCGACCTGCTGTTTACAAGACAGCTGCTCTGCCGAACTGAGCTACCCGGGCGGGATGGCGCGAATTGTGGCGCGAAATGTGGCGCGTTACTGGCTTTGATGGTTGGTGGGTGCGCGGTCGAGGCTAGCGGCCACCGGAGGGGCGCGTGTTGAGGTGCACGCAGGGGCTGTCGGGCCTGCGGGACGGCTGGTGAGACGCGCTGGAGTGCGTCCGGTCCTGGGTCAGAGGCAACAACTCAGTCGGCGGTCACCGCTGAAGCTAGGGAGGCGAGTTGCAGTGCGGGAATGTGCGAGATTCTGCCGGTCTGGGTTCGGTGGGAGGGCGCTGACCGAACCACCGGTCGGCTCCGGCACCGGTCTCGTAGTGGTGATGTATGAGAGCCTTGACGGTGGTGTAGGCGGCGCGTGCTGCTAGGTCGAGCGTGACGCGGGGGTTGGTGATGCTGCGGGCCCGGCGGTAGCGCAGAGGGGTCTTGAGTTCTGAGAAGAAGGACTCGATGTTCTCGCGCCCGCCGCTGAGGGTCCGGTAGCAGTCGTCTGTGGGGTTCAGTGCCCGCAGAGCGTTGGTTCGCCGTTTCGGCGGACCGGGTTCGCGTTCATCTTTGGTGCTGTTGATCCTCACGGTGGCTTTGGCGCCAGAGAGGTCGGGCAGCAGCGGGTTGTCGGGGACTTCGAAGTGGTTGTACCAGCGGCAGTTGCCGTTGCTGTTGCTTCGGATGAGGGTGCTGAGGCGGCGCAGCGGCTGATGCGCCAGGTAGCCGTCGCCGTCGACGTAGTCCACGCAGGCGGTGGTGTGCAGACCCCGGACATCTGAGTGGCGGGTGGTTCCGTCGCGGCACTTGAAGCGCTGGTCTTGTAGCACCACGGTGGGGGGCTGGCCCCGGTTGGTGAGGGAGGTCCCCAAGATCGGGCTGATGCCGAGGTCATAGATGGCGTCGATGTGGACGGGCTTGAGCGCCCGGTCATGAGTCAGTGCTTGCAGTCCGGCGCGTATCTCTGGGCTCTCTCGCTTCAGCAGTTTGAGCCGTTCGATCAGGTTGTTGCCTTCGGTGATGTCAAGGCCCCGGATGCCGAAGTCGATGATGACGCGCTGGTTGCACCAGCCGTTGGTGACGCCCATCATGTGGACCTTGTAGCCGCGGGTGCCTTCGTCTTGTTTGTTGTTGGTGAAGTGGTTGTGGGCGTCGGGGTCAAAGAGGTGGATCTTCTCGCCGTTGTCGTCGACGCATTGGCTTGGGCTGCGGCTGAGACGGCTGCGCAGGAACGTCTCATCCGCGAACGCGGTGCGGCGGGGGCTCGGTTCGCTACAGCTGCCGTCTTCGGGGCCGAGCATCCCCATGTGGCGGGCAGCTTGGGCTGCTGTGCGCCTGACGTGTGAACAAAGGTTGGCGAGTTCATCGGGCATGTCCACGAGATGCTTCTGGGCGAATCGGCGGTACTGGCTGCGGCTCATGAACTTGTCGAGCAGCGGCAGCACCGGATGGTCGGGCCATGCCGCTGCGGCCGCGGCTCTGACGCGGTTCCAGTTGGCTGGGTCCTTGAGTTCCTTGATGGTGGCGCGCTCGCTGACGCAGTGAGGTTTGAGGATCCACACCACCAGCGCCGCCAGCGCCGAGTGCTCTCGGGGGCGGCCCCCGCCAGGGGGTTGGCGCGGGTACTTCAGCTCTAGTTCGTAGCTGTAGTCCAGCAGCGGCTTGAACGACGCGAGTGCTTCCGCGTACTGGATCGTCGACAACTCCACTTCCTTACCGGCAACACCGCTGGCTGGATCGGCGTTGTTGCTGCTGCGGAGCTTGGCGGGGATGTCTTTGGCGCGCACCGGTACCAGGTCGGTTCCGAAGATGGCCCGGAACGGGTGCTCAGACATCGCTGTCCCGCCAACAGTGCCCGAGCGCCGCCGCGGTGGTGTCAAGCGACACCGCTCCCAGGAACCGGGCAGCTGCCTCGATGCCGTCGCAGTCGAGAACCGCTCGCGCTGTGGTGAGCCGCAACGAGCGCGCCGTGATACCCGGACGTCCCATCAGGCCTGCCTCGCGCAACACGGCACCGAGCCGCACACTGACCGACTGCGCTCCCCGGAACAGGTCCATCCCGGGGGTCACACACAGCGGCGCGTCGGGGTCAGGGGCCTCGGGCTGGTTCAGCAGCCACCGCTGGAACGCCGCGATGGACCAGCCATCCAGCGGGTTGGTCCGCGCCGCGTCGCCTGAGAAGGTGACGGTGCCCGCAGCGAGGTCGAGGTCTCGCAGCCGCAGTCCGGCGATCTCAGTGGCGGTGCCGCCACCGAACGCACCAGCCAGCAGCAGCGGACGCCGCGACGTCACCAGAGGAGTGTCCGCGTGGCGTCTCGCCAACTGCGCCTCGCCGTCGGTCAGGGGCCGTGCCGGCGCCGCTGCGCTGTGGCGGGCGATGCGCGGCCCGACCAGCGCCGACGGGTCGATGGGCGCGCCGAGGCGTGCCAGTTCCTCGAAGCACACCAGCGCGTGCCACTGCCGCTTGCCCGCCGTGGACGCACTCACCTCCGCGAGGCGTCCCGCCCGGTCAGGGCGCGCCGCCCAGAGCCACCGGGTCACCAGCTCACAGGTCACGTCCTCCCACCGCACAGCGCCCATTGCCTGCAAGTACCGGAATGTCAATGGCCAGTGGGATCTGCCCGGTGGCGGCCAGCAGAATTGCCCAGTGGCGGCCAGCAGAATTGCCCACTGGCGGCCAGGTGTTCTGCCCGCCGTCTAGTTGGTCAGTGGCGTCACCCCCTTTCCGGCGGTGGCTTGGGTGAGTCGGATGCTGTCACCGGCGGTGAGCACGATGTGGGCGTGGTGAAGCAGCCGGTCGACGGTGGCGTTGGCGATGGTCTTGGGCATCAGTTCGTCGAACCCGGCGGGGTGAAGGTTGCTTGACAGGGCGATGGAGCGTTTCTCATAGGCGGCGTCGACGACGCGGTAGAGCGCCTCGGCGGTGTCGGTGGTGACCGGCAGCAGGCCGATGTCGTCGATGACGATGACGTCGGCGCGCATGATGCGTCGGATGGCTTTGGCGGCGGTGTCATCCGCGCTGTGGCGGCGCACGAGCGCGCCGAGGTGCTCGAGACTGAACCAGGTGACCTTGTGGCCGGCGTCGACGGCGGCGTGTCCTGGTGCTTCACAGAAGTGGGTCTTGCCGGTGCCTGATGGTCCGCACACCACGAGGTTCTCATGACGGTCGATCCATTCCAGGGTGCGCAGCGCCCTCTGGGTGGGCGCGGGGATCGACGACACGGTGTCGTCCCAGGCGTCGAAGGTCTTGCCGGTGGGGAACCCGGCGGCTTTGCGCCTGGCCCGGATCGAGGACGCTTGACGGCCGGCGAGCTCCTCAGCGAGCAGCGCTTTGACTGCTTCGGCTGGGTCCCAGCGTTGTGCTTTGGCGGTGGCCAGCAGGTCCGGTGCTGCTGAGCGCATGTGGGGCAGTCGCAGTTCGCGCAACAGATCCACGACTTCATCGACTGGTGAGGTGGGGGTGCTCATCGGTCGGCTCCGAGGCGGCCCCAGGCGGCGGTGCCGGGCTGCAGCGAGTGCGCGTCGTCGGCGCGCCGGCGTTGTCCGGGCGGGTGTGCAGCCAAGATCGAGGCCAGATCGCCGTCGGCGAAGCGCCCGAACATCGCGGCGTGGCCGAGCGCCCAATCAACGCGGGCGTGGCCGTGAAGGCGGGCCAGGTCGACGGCTTGGGCCATCTTGGTCTTGATCCGCGACGTGCCCGCGGAGGCTGCCTCGACGAGCCAGGTGCGGGCGCCGTCCCCGATGGCGAGGAACTCTGCTTCGGGGACGCTGGCCGGCCTCGGCTGGCGCCCGAGCGGCCCGGCTGGGCGCGGCGGGTAGTGGGCGTCGTCGATCATCGGACGCCCCGGCGTCGAACGCCGGTGGCGGGCCACCTCAACTGGGCCCGACGGCGCGCAGTGCACCACGACGACGTGGTCGCCGTCGATGCGCACCCACACCGTCTCATCAACCAGGGTGTGCGGGACCGAGTAGGTCACCGCGCCGAAGCTGATCGTGGAGCTCCAGGAGACCTTGCGGGTCTCGCCGAACACCGCCGTGTAGGGGGCCACGGGCAGCCGATGCAGGCGCTGCTGCTCCTCGGTGAGCATCTCCACCGGCCGCCGCCGGGTCACCCGATGCTCACGGCCGTTGATGTGGGCCATCCACGCGTCGCAGGCCTCGACCAGCTCGGCCCAGCTGGTGTAGTCGTCGCGCAAGTTGGCGTCGGTGGGCACCAGATCGGCTTTGGCGACGCGCACCGTCGCCTCTGAGCCGCCCTTGGACTCGGGGTCTGCCGGCACACACGTCGCCACCGTGATCCCGTAGTGCCCGCCGGCCGCGACGATCTCCGGATGGCGCACAGCGATCCCCGCGACATGATCGATCGTGACCGTGCGCTCGTTGTCGGTCAACCAATACGTCGGCGCACCGCCGAAGGCCCTCATGGCCCGGTCCACACAGGAAATCACCGTCGCCAGCCGGCGATCCCAACGCGGCACCACCACCCGGAACCTCGACCACGCCAACCACGCACAGAACAGACTCGTCGCCCGACCACAGATCACCGGACCGGTGCCCCAGTCCCACTGCGCCCACATCCCCGGCTCACCGATCCACGGCCGATACACCCGCCGCCGACCACGGCGATGGTTGGCCTTCACCTCAGCCACCGCCCTGCGCACCGTGCGCTCCGAACCGGTGAACCCCAAAGCACGGAGCTTGTCGAAGGCCCGGTCGGCGCGGATCTTCGCATTCGACCGCTCCACCCACTCCTCGATCTTGCCCATCCACGGATCGATGATCCGCTCCCGGCGACGCGGCCCGACACCGGCCAACTCGCCGGTGTCGCGCTTGGCCACATACGCGGCAACGGTGTGATGAGAACAACCGGCCAGCTCGCCGGCATCCCGCAACGACCCAGTCAGGTCGAACGCTTCCAACATGTTCATGATTTCCTCGCGAGACTTCATTGACTCCTCCTGCTCGATGGCCACAGTCGTGGTGACCGGCCATTCGAGTAGGAGGAGCACCCCGCCAAGGTGGACCCCGACGGGAGACGGACTTCAACGCGGGCAACTCTGTTGGCCGCCGCTGGGCAGAACTGTTGGCCGCCAGCGGGCAGCTACATGGCCGCCACTGGGCAGGATCTCATGGCCGCCGACACCGGAACAACCGCCGGATCTCCGCGGTGACCGTCGCGGCGGTGCGCTCGTTGTTCCCATAGCGCGCCCAGACCGCCTCAACGGCCGGATCCGCCCACGACGCCAGCGTCGTGTCGCCGCTCACGATCAGCCTCCACGCCCGCTGCGCGAGCCGCAGCCAGCGCGGCTTACCGCCGTCGGGGTCGAACAGCCGCAGCTGCGTGCTGAGCGTCGCGGCTCCCCGCACAGAGCCGCTGGCCAGGCCAGGCGGGTGTGGTGACTGTGGGGTAGGCTCCACGGCAACCTTTCAGGTTGATCAGCGGCGCCCGTCTGTGTTGGGAAGCACTTGGGTGCCGCTGATCGCGTAACGACTGAATAGAGATTGTCAAGGTCCGCGAATAGGCCCGCCGACAAACCCACCGTCTGGCCGGATGCGCCGATAGACCGGCCGCGGCCTCGGGTTTGTGTGCGGATGCAGCGCTCGGAGGGCACAGCCGCTTGCGCTGTCTCCGCGACAGATGGAGAAACCTGTCCCCGGATTCCGCCATGTCTGAGCGGCGCGGGCAGGCCGTGTGGCGGATAGCCGGGCGGTCTCAGACTGTCGTCCGTCCGCCCCGCAGCGGGCGTCGGACGGGGTCCGTTGTCAACAATGGTGGGTGCCTCCGACCCCATTTCCCGCTCCCGAAATGACGATACGTTTCCCCACCCTAGAGAGGGTGTGTGACACCCCTGAGAGGGTCATCCACCGGTAATCGCGGCGCGGTTAGCGTCCGCTTGGATGCCGGCGAGACGCAACCTCAGACCACGACCGAGCGACTACCTGGCAGAAGACGAAGTCTGGCCCGAAGGCGATCTCGAAGATGGCGCTCCACCTGAAGCCGGCTTCGTCATGGAGATCGCGCGAAGACTCAAAGCCGCCTGCGAGAACCGGTCCGAGCGTTCCGTCGCCCGCGACGCCGATGTGGACAAGAAGACCATCACCAACATCCTCAACGGCGCGACCTGGTGCGAGGTGCCCACTATCTACCGGCTCGAGAAGGCCTTACAGGTCCACCTGTGGCAAAGAACCCACGTCACGACCTCACGCTGGACCGGGCCAGTGACGCCGATCAGCGAAATTCCCCAGAGTTGATCAGCGGAATTCCCCACCCTGGGGTGGTTGGATTGTAGTTGTGTGTTGACGGTTGCGGGCTTGGTGGGCGCGTAGGCGGTAGCTGTCGCCGGTGATGTTGATGACGGCGCAGCGGTGCAGGAGCCGGTCGAGCATGGCGGCGGCGATGGTGGTGTCGCCGAAGATGTCTCCCCAGGCGTTGGCGCCTCGGTTGGTGGTCAAGATGATGGAGCTCTTGAGGTAGCGCTGGCTGATGACCTGGAACAGGGCGTTGGCGTCTTCTGTGGGCATGGGGAGGTAGCCGAGTTCGTCGATGATCAACACGGCGGGCCCGGCGAAGAATCGCATGGTGGTGGCCCAGCGTCCCTCGATGGCGGCTTTGCGGCATCGGGCGGCTAGGTCGGCGGCGGTGGTGTAGTAGACGCGTAGGCCGGTTTCGACGGCTTCATGTCCCAATGCGACGGCGAGCATGGTCTTGCCCACACCGGGCGGCCCGATGAACAAGATGTTGGTGGCGTCGGCGGTGTATCTGGTGGTGGCGAGGTCACGAATGAGGGCTGAGTCGATTGAGGGTTGGGCGTCGAAGTCGAAGTCGGTGAGTCTCCAGGGGGCTGGGAAGTTCGCGAAGCGCATCCGCCCGGCGAGGCGGCGGGCCTCGGTGGCGTCGACCTCGACTGCGAGGAGCTGTTCGAGGAACTCGGTGTGGGTGTGTTTGTTGCGGGTGGCGGCGTCGAGGGCGGCGGGCAGGGCCTCGGCGGCTGCGGTCAGCTTGAGGTAGGCCAGATGCGATCTCAGCTGCTGGTAGAGGCTGTCTTTGGGGTTCACGAGTCCTCCGGTTGGGTGAGACGCCGGTAGACGTCCAAGTCGATGACAGGATCGGTGCTGATGTGTGGGTGCAGGCGGGCCGCGATGGCTGTGGCTTGGGGGCTGGGGGGCCGGTTGGCCTTGCGCCGGCAGGGGCCTGCGGTGTCGAAGGCTGCGAGCACCGCGGCCCGCAGGGCCTGGGTGTGCTCGGCGCAGCGGATGGTGCGGTGCGCTCCCGGTGGCGCCAGGCGGTGTTCGGCGACGGTGCGCCCGCCGGGGGCGTGGATCTCGATGACATCGGTGCCGACTCGGTGGGTGACCACCACGTTCGCGCCGGCCAGCTCGGGCGGGACCGAGTAGCGGTTGCCCCACAGCGCCACCAGCGCGTTGGCTGCCACGACCCGCTCAAGGGTGAGCGTCACCGGGAACGCGGCGCCGGGAAGAGCCCCCAGCGGCTCGCCGGCTGCGGCCTCCGCGACGGTGAGGACGTCGCCGCCGACGCGGCGCACTCGAGCATCCGCGACCTCGGTGCACCAGCGGTCAGCTGAAACCTGGGCTGCCTCGGGTGATGCGACCGCAGCGGTGCGCCACCACGACTGGGTGAGATAGTCGATGCCCTTCTCGACTGAGCCCTTGCGGCGGGGGCGCCGAGGCGGGCACACATCGACCGCGGCCCCATAGTGCTTGGCCACCGCCGCGAACGACGCCTGAACCCGGTCCGTTCCCGGCGCCACCACCGCGGCCATGCGGTCGGTTCTCCAGCGCCGGGCGGTGCCGCCGAGGCGTTCCAGCACCTGGTGGATGCCCGCCACCAGATGGGGCTGATCCATCGACTCAGAGAACCAGCACCGCAGCCGCCCCGAGTGCGACAGCACCCCCACCAGAACGAACGCCGCTGTGCCCCACGGGGTGTCTCGCAGCTCCAGCCAGTCCCACTGGATCTCCTCACCGGGCGGGTGCTCGATGTCTGTGTGAACCCGGCCCGGTGTGCACGCCTGACACTCAGGTCGCAGACCCCCGTGGCGGATCCGGCGCACGAACGTCGGATACGACGCCCGATAGCCCAACCGTTGCGCCTCACCGAAGAGCACCGTGGCCCGCACATGGGGGTCCTCGACCAGCCGCTGACACACATAGTCCGCCACCGCGTCGAAGGGATCCACCGCACTGTTGCGGCGCACCCCCGCCTCGCGCTCGCCGGCGAGGTGGGCGCGCACCGTCTTGCGGTCCAAGCCCAAATGCCGGGCGATCGCCGAGATCGACCAACCCTGTGCCCTCAGTGCGTGAAGCTCCACGTCTTCTCCATGTGTGATCATCTGAGCCGGGGCTCCTCTGGTCGCTAACGCTCTGGCGAACGTCCAGCACAGAGGAGCCCCACCCATGTCGGGTGGATGCCCCAGGGTGGGGAATTTCAGTGATCAGAAGTGGGGAGTTTCAGTGATCGCCGTCACCAGACCGATTCCAGCGTTAGGGCGGCTCGGCCAGATACTGCGCGCACCGCGGTGGCTACAGTCCGATGTCACACTGCGCGTGGTTGTACTGTCGGCGTGTGCGTGTCGAACCTGAGCCGTGCGGGTGGCCGTATGGCGGTGCGTCTTTGGAGCCACTTCGAGGGACATGAGCATCCCCGGCAACACGAGCGAAACGCAGCACCAAGCTGATCTATTCGGATGGGACCAGACGAACCCCATCGAGACCGAGACACAACTGCGGGACTTGTTGAGCGGCAAGCGCCTGGTAGGAGAACTTGATCTCTCGCGAGATGGGGGCGTATTCCAGTCGGCGCGGTGGGTGTTCCTCGGAGCTACCAGGACCCGCGACTACTCGCGCTTGCGGCACTATCCCGCTGTCACGGCTGTGTTCTTGGTTGGTGAGGGTGGCTACTGCTATGACGACGGCACCTTCTGGCCCAACATCGAGTCCCTAGAAGACGCCAGTCCCCAGGAACGGACCATCGTAGGCCAAGCCTTCGAAGCAGCCGTCCGTCAGCTGGGGCTTGAGGACTTCAGCAAGAGCCGCGAGGCGGGCACCTGGATGCGTTACGTCACGCCGATTCTGCTGCACGGCGGCATCCCGGCGAGCTGCGCGCCCGATGCTGCTCAACTCATCCTGTCGGATATGCGGCACGGTGTGCAGGACGGCGCAGAGCTGATTGACGGCGTGTTGCGCTCCACCACGCGTAAGACACAGCTCGACCGTCCCCTACAGCGATTCTTCTCGCACGGAGGCGACTTCGCCTTGGACCTAGTCGAGAGGATGATCGCGGCGGTCTTCGACGTGAACGCGATCGGTCTCGATGTCGCCCGGAACTCGGTACCCGAGTTGGCCGACGACCTCGGTGTGCCCGCATATCTGATTCGAGCACTCATCGACGGCGGATCGGTGGGAAGGGCAGCACGTGGCCGTCGAACACCGCGGCCGCAGGTTCGGATCGACCGGTACTCCTGCAGCGGCCCATACGCTGTGCTCCCGCCAGTTGACGACGGTGAGTGGCTTCTCACCGGGAGTACCGCCAGCCGTTACAGGGCGTTGCGGCGTGAGACACACGAGGTGCCACTCACCCCTTCACGAGGAGGGTGGACGATCACCCTCCAATCGGACGCCGTCGCACCGAAGGCACATCTCAACGGCCATCCAGACGTCTCGGCGTACATCTTTGATGCGGGCGGGAGGCTGGCACGAGAACAACGCCGACTGCGGGGTGACGCGGCGCTGGTGCTAGCTGCCAAAGGCGTCGAAGTCCTAGGCGGCGACGACACCCAGGCGCCGTTGGCCGAGGAGCTACCAGCTCGGGGCGAGCCGTGGCATGGATGGAAGCTCCTGAGTGTCGACCTCACCGAAACAGACGCTCTCGTGCTGCGCAGCGAAGGCGCCGGCTTGGCCGCGCGTGCCGAACTCCCGGTGCTGCGACCGCCTGAGGGCCCTGCCATCACATCTGCCCCGGTCATTGGTGTGCAGGGGCCGATGGGTTGCAGTGTTTATGCCGATGCACCAGCTGTGGCAGAACCACAGGGTACGGCAGCGTCAGCATGGCGGGTGCGCTGGCGCAGCGACGACGAGACCAGCCCTCCCCCAACCTCGCTGCTCGACAACCTTCCCCACGATCCGCAGGGACGCTCCCTCGCTCCACGCCTCCCCGTTGATGACGCCTTCTGCGGCACTGTCGAGATCGTCGGCCCGCTGGGGAGTGACTTGCGTGAACGCGTCGCTGTGGTGCGGGGACTCCGCGTGACAGTCCCGGATCATGTCATCGGGCCTGATGAGGCGGTTGAGGTGACCATTCACGCCGATTGCCTTCTGAGTTGCTCCAACACCGACAGAGGCCACTCTGTGACTGTCCAGTTCGAGCCCGGATGCGAGAGCATCGAAGTGTCAGCGGCCGGTATGCCGATGACCGTCACAGTCCCGCGCCTTTCTTGGGCCGTTAGCTACCGCGGTGCCCCACCTGCTGGGTTCAGTGGCGACCGTCACCAGATCGGGCTTGACGACATCGAGTCCGGCGAGGTGGAGTCGTTGCTGGTTCGCTGCGGTCGCCCAGCATCGATCTCTTTGGAGTTGCATGGACGTGAGCTGTTGCATAGCAATGAGCCAGTGCAAGCCGCCGGCGGGCAGGGTCGCTGGGCATTCCCGCTGTCGCAGTTCCGTGACACCATCATGGGGTCGCGACTGCCGAACATGTCGTTGAGGCTCCGAGCCGAAGAGACCCACGCTGAGGCCGCGGTCGTCTTCGCCCGCTACCAGGCATCGGAACTTCATGTCGATGTGCTGCCGGACATCGAAGGAGGCGAGGCCTTGCTGGACGTGCAGTGGCGAGAGAATCGGCGCTTCCGAGACCGCCAGCTGAGGCTGTGGTCAGAGCATCGGCCATGGGAACCGCCGATCTGTGAAGACATACCCGACAGCATCGCTGGAGCTTTCGATTGTGTCGTGGAAGCACCCCCGGGCCCATATCTGGCAGAGGTCGCAGTGCGTGACGACTGGATAGTCCCTCAACGACCTCAACCGGGTGCAGCAGCGGTCGAAGTCCACGTCGGGTCTACTAGCGACTCGCGGTCGCGGCTCTTGTCGCTTAGGCCCGCCGTCGCGTCAGAAGCACTCGAACTCGCTGTTGCGGGGCATCCGCGCGGTGTCCGGATGGATCCGCGCTGCGTCACCTCGGCCCGTCCGGAACTCCGGCAGGCCATCTCTGCGGCCTCGACCGCCGCCGTGCCTTTCGCCGTTCTCGGACGTCTAGTCAGTGTCGCTTCGTCTACGAACGGTGTGTTGGGTGAGATGCTCGCCGAGGAACTGGTCGGATGTCTGCCCAGCTCGCATCTGTTGAGGGTCACGCTAGCCATGATGTCGTCGCCAACGCGATCAATAGCCGAACCCGAGATCCTTGAGACGCTGTGGCAGGCCGAACCGGTATTGGCTGCTGTTCTTGACTGCTCACTGGATGATCGCAGCTCTGAACGCTGGGAGCGTTTCGCCGGTTGGGTCCCCGTTGGCGCACACGGCCCGGAACAGCCAGCCGAGCCAGTCAGCGAACCGCTCGATGAGTTTCCGCCTGCAAGGCTGTCGGAGGTCGCTGACGCTTTACCGCCGATGGGATCGCTGGCATTGAAGTTCAGCGGGTATGTCGCCGCCGCGCTGGAAATGCTGGCGAATACGTGGCCGGACCGCAAGCAGCTGAATGATTGGATGTCCGCCCACACCAGGGTGACCACATACACCCAGCGGCTCAGCCCATCTCAGCGGCGGCAGATCGAGATTCTGGCACCTCCGCCGGGGGCCGCCGGCTGGCACAGGTTCCCAGCGAGACTCCAAGCAGCGGCGTTCCAGATCACCGATGAGACGGCCAGCCAGACCGACCACGACGCAGCCGCGAATGCACTCCTAGAGGCAGCAGAGATAGCCCCCCTGCTGACGAAGCGAAGTCTGCTCACAGCAGCTGCGCATCGCGCCGCAGCACTTACATGAAGGCGGGACCAGTATTGCATCACCGCATCGACACCGACACGCCACAAGTGCTTGAACCCATCGAGGCGTCCCGAGTCATCGGCGACTCGTACATTCGCTACCTCAAGGCGCGGTACGCGCCTGCAAACGACAAGTTGCGGGCAGAACTGCACGACGCCCTTGACAACCGTTTCGCCAGTACCTGCGGACCGTTCCTGCAAGCCTCGTCCGCATACCGACCAGGCCCATCACTGGAGGCGCTCATCTCCGAGGGGCTCCTACATCCGCGCCTACGGAACTTGGATCCTGAGTATCTACCGCCAGAGCGGCCGCTGCACCGGCATCAGGAAATGGCCCTCCGCAAGGCAGCCGATAGCCGCAATCTGGTCATAGCGACCGGCACGGGCTCCGGGAAGACCGAGTGCTATCTGCTGCCGATCATGGATCACCTGCTTCGAGAGGCCGATTCGGGCTCCCTGGCGGAACCTGGTGTCCGAACGATGCTGCTGTATCCAATGAACGCGTTGGCCAACGATCAGATGCTGCGCATCCGAGGCTTGATGCGGCCCTTCCCCGAGATCTCCTTCGGCCGCTACACCGGCGCCACACCAGAACGCCGCCGAGACGGCGAGCAGCAGCACCGCCTGGACTTCGGCAACGACCCCGAACCGGGGGAACTCGTTTCCCGGGAACAGATGCGCGCCACGCCGCCGCACATACTTCTCACCAACTACGCGATGCTCGAATACCTGCTGCTACGTCCCGCAGACACGGCGTTCTTCGACGGCCCAACTGGGAAGCACTGGCGGTTCGTGGTGCTCGACGAAATGCACATCTACAACGGCGCCAGGGGTGCTGAGATCGCCATGCTCCTAAGGCGGGTACGGGACCGCGTCAACGCGAGTAGGCCTGGCCAGCTTCTCATGGTCGGCACCTCCGCAACCTTGGGCAGCAGAGACGACGCCCCGCGCATCGCAGAATACGCAGCGGATCTGTTCGGGGAACGGGTCGAACACCACAGCCACGACGAACTCCGCCAAGACATCGTGATGCCCACTTTGGAGCCGCCCCCAGCCCCCGCGAAGACGTGGCAGGCACCTGTGGGAGCCCTCCGTCCGTTCAGGGCCGCGCTTGATTCCGGCTCCGTCTCCGATGCGGTGACGAATCTGGTGTCTGAGGCGGCTTCGGTGGACGTCAGTTCAGGCATCCGGTCCCTGCTCGACGCCCTGAGCGCCGAGCAGCATGTCGTGCGGCTCGCGCGGCTGTTGCACGACAGCCCGATCGACATTGCCGATCTGCCCGCTCAGGTCTTCGCCGACCCGCGCCGCTCCGGTGAACTGACCGATCTGTTGGGAGTGTGCACGAACTCCTATGCCGGCGCGCCGCCCTTGGTGTCGGCGCGCTATCACTACATGCTGAGGGCTCTTGAAGGAGCCTTCCTGTGCGAGTCCCCGAAGCACCCCTCCGGGACGCCTCGGCTGCGTCTCGAACGTCACATCACCTGCCCGGAGTGCGAAACAATCGGCGTCCGCTCCCAGATGTTCGAGTTCGGGGTGTGTAATCGCTGTTCAGCGGAGTACCTGATCGGCGACAGCGCAAATCCAGATGAGGGCGGCCATCTCGCTGTGAGGCAGGCTCCCGCGCAGCGTCGCAGTCTCATGTATCTGCTTCTTGGTGACCAGATCGAGAATGACGACGAAGACGAAGCCGCCGTCGTAGACGACGCAGAGGTGGAAGCCGAAGTCGATCGCCGCCGACTGTGCACCGCTTGCGGCAGCCTCGCCGAATCAGCCAACGAACCCTGCGGCTGCGGAGCGACCGGCGCATCGCTGGTCGTCACATACGCCAAACCGAAACGAGGTCAGCCGCTGCGGCGGTGCCCGGCATGCTCAGGTCGCACAAGCACCGACATCGTGCTGAGGTTCTTCACCGGACACGACGCACCCGTCTCAGTCATCGCCACAGCCGTCTACCAGTGCTTGCCGCCGGAGGATCCGCCTGCTGGCCAGGTGACCGGAATCGGCGAGGGCCGCAAGCTGTTGGCCTTCTCGGACAGCCGCCAAGACGCCGCGTTCTTTGCGCCGTACTTGGATCGCACCTATTCGCGGGCAGTGCAGCGTCGGCTGATCTGGGAAGCGCTGGACCGACACCGAGACGAGGACGAGGGGCTGCGCTTCGAGGACCTCGTTCCACTGATCAAGGAACTCGCTGAAGACAGCCTCGTGATCGACCCCGACGACAGCAGCGCCGCCAAGAGAAACCAAGTGCGTCGGTGGCTTATGGCTGAAGTGCTCGCCACAGACCGTCGACAGAGCCTCGACGGTGTAGGCCTAGCGGAAATCACCGTCGCCGTGCCGCGGGGCGTGATCGCGCCAGCCGCGCTACGACAAATCGGGTTCAGCGACCAAGAAGCCCTCGATCTCGCGGCTGTACTGCTCGACTCGTTGCGACGCCAAGCCGCAGTGCACCTCCCTGCCGGGGTGGACATCACAGACCAAGCCTTCGCTCCACGGAACCTTGTCACAGCAGCACGCGCCGAGCACCCAGCTCCCAAGGTGATGGCGTGGCTTCCCGCGAAGGGCCTCAACAGTCGCCTCGACTACCTGACGAAGGTCTTTGAACGGCGAGGCATCACCGCAGACCCCACAGAAACCCTCTCCGGCATCTGGCGATGGCTGACCGACGGCAACAGCCCTTGGCAGAAGGTGCTGAGCCCAACAACTGACCGCCGCCACGGCACTGTGTTCAAGCTCGATCCAGGGTGGATCACGATGATCCCAGCATCGCGGACCCACCCTGCCTACGAGTGCTCTCGATGCCATCAGATCGCTTGGCGCAGTGTGAGCGACGTGTGCCCGGCGTGGTGCTGCGACGGGAAGCTAGCTCCAGCCCGCATCGAGGGCCGGCCGACCGCAGAGCACTACCGACACCTCTACACGACGCTGACGCCATCGGGGATGAGAGTCGAAGAACACACCGGCCAGCTGGAGACCGAACGCGCCAGACAGTTCCAACAAGACTTCCTCGACGGGAAGCTCAACGCATTGAGCTGCACCACCACTTTCGAGCTCGGCGTCGATCTAGGAGACGTCAAGGCGGTGCTGATGCGCAACGTCCCGCCTTCACCCGCGAACTACGTGCAGCGGGCCGGACGAGCAGGACGGAGAGCCTCCACCCCAGCGCTTGTCGTCACCTTCGCCCGCCGCCGCAGCCACGACCTCTACCACTTCCATGAACCCATGCGCCTCATCGAAGGTAACGTCGGCGTGCCGATCCTGTCGCTTCGCAACACACTGATCGCGCGCCGGCACATCCACGCTGTCGCCTTCGCTGCCTATGAGCGCCGCCACGTAGAAGGAGGTGGCGATCGCCACCTCAAAGTCGCGTCGTTCTTCGTCGCCAACGACGACAAGCCAGCAGCAGTAGATGACTTCATCTCGTGGCTCCAGAGCCACCCCAGCGATCTAGGTGAAGCCGTGGCCCGGATCATCCCCGAGGACATCGCCGAGGAACTAGGAGTCCACACCTGGCAATGGGTTGAGGACCTCATAGACGACTCTGGTGCAGCAGACCGGGAGCACTTCGGATGGCTGACGCGAGCAATCAAGGAGATCCGGTCCGACCTCGACGAGTTCGACACTGAGATCGAGAAGACGGAACAGCTAATCCGCGACATGAGAGCCCAGAACCGCAGCGAAGAAGCCGCGGCGCAGTCCCGGCGCCTGGGTGCCCTCTACAAGGTCAAGGGCACCCTCGAGGGCAAGTTCCTCATCGACTATCTGGCTACCCGAGTGGTTCTGCCCAAGTATGGATTCCCTGTCGATGTCGTCACCCTGGACGTGTGGCATGACCCAACCAAGGAGGCGGCCGCGCTCGATCTCTCGCGAGACCTGAGCATGGGCATCACCGAATACGCCCCCGGCTCCAAGGTCGTAGCGAACAAGACGATCTGGGAGTCCACCGGGTTGCGGATACTGCCCGGCAAAGCCTTGGTCGGGCGGCGTTATTCCGAGTGCTCGCAATGCGGCTTGTTCAGCGCTCGTATCGACACGGGCAGCGACGCCGACGCTCTCGAACTCTGTGAGGGATGCGGCACCCCAATCATCGAGCACAAGTTCCTCGTCCCACAGTTCGGATTCATTGGTCGGCGCAGCAACGAGCAACCCGGAGAAGCACAACCACCCAGGGCTGGGCGCTCACGGTCCTACTTCAGCGACTACGACGGAGAACCGCCAACCATCGAGGAGATCCGGGTCGGGCGCTTGACGGTGCAGGCCCAGTTCAGCAGACAAGGCCGCATCACGGTGATCAATAGCGGTCCAGCCGACCGCGGCTTCCGCATCTGCTTGTCCTGTGGCCACACCGAACCCACAGTCGCGGCTAGCGCATCGAGGGCCGAGAGGGCTGCTCCGCATGAGCGACCTGGGACACGCCGCGAGTGCAGTGGACTACTAAGCCTGCGCCACCTGGGCCACCACTACCTGACAGACGTTGTCGAACTCGACTTGATGACGCAGATGACGCCGCTCCAAGCTCGAAGCACCCTGTACGCGCTGCTCGTAGCGACTCCGGTACTAGGGATTCCGCCCGAGGACGTCAACGGAGTTCTCGGGCCGATCAGAACGAACGGCCGGCAACCGTTGATCATATTCGACACCGTGCCCGGCGGAGCGGGCCACGTCAGGTGTATCCGAGACAATCTCCACAGATTGCTTAGGGCGGCCCACCGGCTCGTGGAGGGGTGTCAGTGTGCGTCCAGCACAAGCTGCTACGGGTGTCTGCGCACATACCGGAACCAGGAGTTCCATGACCAACTGTCCCGAGGCGACGCCGTCGTCGTGCTCGGGAATCTCGTGGCACCCGGAACCTAAGTCGGCAAGAGTGCAGGGGGGTGCGTCTTGGCCTCAGTGACGCGGGTTCAGGAGGCACCGCAGCTTGACCAGCGCACACACGAAGAGTCCAGCTCACCCGAGGCGCAATCGTTGCGAAAGAGGTCTCACCCCTAGACCGCCCGTCACCTCAACCCGGAGAGTCGGCCACGGTGCCGTGCCCTTCCTGATCGCGCCGCGCATCTCTTGAGGCAGTGTCTATGCTGCGGCCACTCCGAAGAACGAGGAACACATGAACGAACTCGACAGTTCACAGGCGGCCTAGGAGACTGCTGAGCAAGTCGCCTGTGGTGGTGACGGTGTAGCGGCGGGTGGGGGGTCGGTGTCGGTTGTGGTGTGCAGCCGGGCGGTGCCGGTTGGGGGCGCTGGGGGCCTCGGCGGGTTGTGTGGGGGCCCGGGTCGGGTGCTTTGGGGGGTTCGGCGGGTCCGTCGGGGTCTGGGGCGGGCCTCGGCGGGTCAGGCGATGGCCCAGTTGGTGCCGTTGTGGTGCAGGCCGAGGCTGGTGAGTCGTTTGAGGTTGACTGCGGCGGCGCGCAGGGTCAGCCAGTGGCGGTTCTTTCGGGTGCCTCTGTAGGGGCACCTTCGGTTGTTGCGGACGAGCCAGGCGATGGTGCGCTCGGCCATGGGCCGGTGTGTGGTGTAGGCGCGCTGGAACTCGCTGGTTCGGGCCTGGGCTCGGGCTGCGGCGAGCAGGTCGTGGTGTGGGTGCAGCCGGATGGTGCGTCCGGCTGCAGCGGTGGTGCAGCGGGCCCGCACCGGGCAGCTGCGGCACCTGTTGCCGAAATGGGCGTGCCCTTTGGGGGTGAACGAGACGGTGACCCCGGCGGGGCAGGTGACTGTTCGGGCTTGGGCGTCGATGTCGAAGTCGTCGATGCTGTAGCCGCCTTCGACCGCGGTGCGCAGAGGCGGCGGCTTGATGACCGCTGTCATGTTGCGCTCTTCGAGACGGGCTCGCAGCGCTCCGGTGCCGTAGGCGCTGTCGGCGAGCACCACGGTGCCGGCAGGCTCGCCCGCCAGCAGCCCCGCGGCGGCGTCCGCGTCGGCGGCGTCGCCTGGCGTGAGGTCGACCGCGGTGACCAGCCCGGTGTCGGGCTCAGCACAGACGTGGGCCTTGTAGCCGTCGCGGTAGCTGTGGGCGCTCTTGTGGGCGTGGCGCGACTCGGGGTCCACCACCGACACCACCCGCCCAGCAGCGACGCGACGTGCGATGCGCCACCGGCCCGGGCCGTCGCCGGGCTCGGTGTCTTGGCCCGCCACCAGCGCCAACAGCCCCAACGCGTCGGCCTGCGCGTCGTTGAGGTCGAGATCCTCGCAGGCGCCGATCAGCTCCAGAGCGTCATCGACCAACTCGCTCACCAGACGCTCCACATCGCCGGGGTCGTCCCAGTCCACCTCAGGCCCCGCAGCGGCGTCGAGGTTGTGCTCGCGAACCCACACCTCGCCCAGCTGCGGCACCAGCTTGCGCAGCTTGCGCATCTGCACCCGCAGCATCGTCACCGTGCCCTGGCGCGCCACCGCGTCATCCAGCACCGTGGAGTCCAGCACCCGGCGCTGCTTGCCCGACACCGCCCCCGTCACCGCCACCAGCTCGCGCACCGCGTCGAAGACCCGGTCCGGGCGGTCTGAGGCCCGCAGCCGGTTCCGCCACAGCACCAGCACCGTCGGATGAAACGCCCCATCGGTCAAAGCCAGCCCCGCCGCAGCCTTCCAGCGCACATCACAACGCAACCGCTCAACCGCCTCACGGTCAGAACAGCCCTCCAACGCCTGCAGAACCAGCACCACCGCCATCACCGAACCCGGCACCGACGGACGGCCCCGCCCCGACGCAAACAAGTCCCCGAACATCTCATCGGGAAACAACCTGTCACGATGCTGCGCCAACAACGCATACACCGAATCCGCCGCAACCAGATGCCCGCACACCGCCGCGGCGTCCAACAGCTCCCGATCCGGCTTCTCAATGCCCTGCATGACCGAAATCCTCCCACACCCCACCAACGATCGCGAGCACCCAACCCCGAATTATTCAGCAGTCTCCTAGACGACGCCCTCGAGAGAGCAGTGGCCGGCCATGACGAGCAGAAGCAGACTTTCGTCGATCCTGAACGGTTGGTCGGTGATGTTATACATATCGACTACACCACAGCTGATATTCTGTTGCACGACAAGGCCAAGCAGACCGTCGGCGGAGTGCAGCAGGGGTGCCTGTTGATTGCCGTCAGGCTCGGCGACCAGAACCAGCCAGACGCGAACGCTCCTCGCCTGCTGCTAAGGGTTCTTTCGAGCGCCCCACTCCCAAATGACATGGCGATGCGACAAGCCCGCTTCGACGCCGCCCAGAGAGTCGCGGACAGCCCGGGCAACTGGGACGACCGTAAGGTCACGGATCTGTTCACCGTCAACATGATGCGGTACTCTGGCGTGCGTTGTCGCATCTTGGGCAGCTACCAGCCGCCCTCGGGCACCGCCGGTGACTGGCCGTTCAGCAGTGACGTCGACAACTTCTATAGCGGCCGCGGACTGAAGGTCTACAAACCCACTGGCGATGACCTAGAGCAGATCGTCAACAGTGCCAGACGGACCGCCGACTCAGGCAAGACCACCAAGATCGGCCATATCCGGTACGCCACCGCAACGCCAGCAGACACAGCCGCGGTGAACATCGCAGCCGAGGACTTCGTAGCCCAACGCACAGCCCTCTTCGGGATGACGCGCACCGGCAAGTCGAACACCGTGAAAATCATCGCCCGTGCCGTGTTCGAGATGCGGCGACCCGAACATGGCACCCGGGTCGGGCAGATCATCTTTGACCCTGACGGCGAGTACGCCAACGCCAACCCGCAAGACCAAGGCTGTCTACGCAACCTAGGCAACCACGCATGGGCTGGAGAAGGCGACGTGGTGACGTATGGCCTGCACGAACACCCAAACGACCCAAAGCGAAAGATCACCAAGTTCAACTTCTACGGGGACCAAGAACTGGCGACTCCGACGAATGACTACGACGCCCGCGATGCGTTGAGCAGCCTCACGCAAGGCAAACAGATTCTTGACGAATACCTGTCGGGCGAGGGCGCCGGATACCTCAAGCCCTTCGTGAGCCAGGACTTGGTGCCGCCCGCCGATCCAACGGACCGAAGCGAGTGGACCCGGTACCGCCGTGCACTACTGATCTACCGGGCGATACTCGCGAAGGCGGGCTACGACTCGCCGAACTATGCCCCGTCAACGTCAGGACTGTTCAATCAGGACCTCCGACAAGCAATGAGCCAAAGTGACAGGATGCAGAGCTTTGCCAATGAGGCAGCGTCCTCGTTTGCTACTTGGTCACGAGCCGGGGACTTCGCAGAGGCGATGGCAGAGTTCGTGGAGACCAAAGAGTTCAAACGATTCGACAGCGCTCAGGAAAGCAAGCGCGGCAAGAAGTGGTCCGACACCCGGTTCACGGACCTTCTCAAGATCTTCGACAACACCCGCGGTCTCAACGTCCTGCGGTCGGCTCGCATCTGGCACGATCCGAAAGCCGGGTCCAACTACACCGACGAGATCGTGGAGCATCTCCAAGCAGGGCGACTAGTGATTGTGGATCAGTCGACCGGCGATCCACGCATGAACGAGACGGCAGCCAAGGACGTGATGAAGGCGGTCTTCAGGACCCAACAACACGCGTTCATCAACCCGGAACCGTTAGGGCCAACGGGCGAACTCTCCAAACCGCCGCCGGTCCTTGTCTATGTCGAAGAGGCTCACACCCTGCTGCCGCACGACAGCAACGACATGTCGGACATCTGGGTGAGATCCGCTAAGGAAGGCGCGAAGTTCAATATCGGCATCGTGTACTCGACCCAGGAGCCGTCCTCAGTGCATGCGAACATCTTGAAGAACACCGAGAACTGGTTTATTACTCACCTAAACAACACCGATGAGACGCGTCAGCTAGCCAAGTTCAACGACTTCGGAGACTTCACGGACGGGATCATCAATGTCGACGAAGCGGGCTATGTGAAGATGAGGACACGTTCAAGCAGGTTCACCGTGCCCGTGCAGATCGACGTCTTCGATGCCCCCACGACTGGAGGCGGACCCTAGAGTGCCATACGAAGGCGAGTTCGCCACGGGCCAGACGCTGGCCCAGTTGGTCGACAATCCCGCAGTGCGAGACTTCGACGGGGAAATCAAGAAGTCAACGCCCACAGAGGCTCCAGCATTGCCGGCCACAATCACGCCACGGCGCGGCTCAGGCAGAGTGCAGCAGTTGATTGCAATAGACGGTTCGGCAGTGACCTCGCGAGTGCAGAACGGGCATCCAGGGGCCGAGGCCTCGTTGCTCAACATAGCGGCGGTCATGATCGACCTTGCCAAGATGCGAGAACTAGCCAAGACGACAGAGAACGCAGCAGACCCGATTCCCGGACCTGCGGAGGTCCGAAGGCTCGAGGGTTACCGCACTCTGAGCGCTGTGTTGCCTGGGCGCAACGTCATCGGTAAGTCTGTAGGCGCGGACACTCCCAAGAGGTTCTTCCGGCAGGTCATCTACCGAGAGATCAGCAGGGCAACACTATCGAAGGACCACGAGACTCTCCTTGAGACACTGCAAGCCATAACGCACAATCGGCAAGCCCCTATCCAGTGCCCTGGCGATTCCTGTGATCAACAGGTGACACCATCGTCGAATCCCTCCACATGCGCTGCCTGTAACGAGACGGTGTACCCGTCAGATGCGCTTCGCTGCCACGAGAGATTTGAGGACTACGGCAGCAGTGAGCAAGCCTTCACGATGGTGAGGATCGTTGTCGAGCATCTGTCGATGGTCAACCTGATTCGCTGGTTTGAGAAACGCGAACACCTCAAGTCGCTCAACGCATTCGGTTTCGTCATGGACGGCCCGCTGGCCGTATTCGGAATGGCGGCTTGGCTCAAGAAACACGTGCAGGACGAACTATCTCGGCTGCACCAGCTCGTGCTAGCCAAGGGAGGCGCAGGACTGCTGGTGCTGGGCGTCGAGAAGCACGGGCTGTTCATGGACCACCTGGCGGCTCTCGACTGGTCCGCATCACAAGGCGAACGCGGCTCGGTCAAGCCGGGCACGGTGCTAGCACCCGATGTCGACTACATCCATCAACACATCGCTCTTCGCCCGCTTGACGCGAAGCCCCACGGCGAAGACACCTACTACGGCCGTCACTTGATGTATAAGGCACGCAGCGGGCAACACGCTGCGTTGACCTTGCCGATTGTCAACAAACAGGGGCGGAATCGGTCATGTGTAGAGGCAGCCGCCTATCCGCGCGCTGGCGACGCCGTTGACCTAATCGACGAACTGGGCACCCACCTCTACAGAGACGGCTTCGCTCCATTGGCGCGTGCCCATCAGCATGCGGCGATACCACTGCACCGCGGGACCGAGATACTGGCGTCCTTCTTCACGGACAAATGACAGCCACCGCGACGATAAGCCCCGTATCGGACTATAGCACGGGGACGTCCAGTGCCGAAGCTCGATGGGCGCGGCTGGGTCCCTACTATGCGATGTTCCCGATCAGCTTCGCTCGCGACGCCATAGATCGCTACACACAGCTCCAAGACCTGGTACTAGATCCCTTCTGCGGACGCGGCACCGCTCCCTACGCGGCGATGGTCGCCGGGCGAGACGCCATCGCATGTGAGATCAACCCTGTCGCGTGGATCTACGCCGCTGCCAAGACAGCGCCTGAGCCCGACCCTCGCCGAGTGAAGGACCGCATAGGAGAGCTAGCTGAACTCGTCTCCCCGAAAGACCGAGAACCATGCTCAGAGTTCCAAACGCACGCCTTCTGCAGTGCTGTTCTGGGCTTCATCAACGCGGCACGCCGGGAACTGCAATGGCGTTACGACACAACCGACCGCACGGTAGCCGCGTTCATAGTCCATTACCTGCATAGCAAGATCCCGCAAGGGCTCTCCAACCAGATGCGGCACTGCCGGGCGATGGCTCCCGGGTACTCCGTACGATGGTGGAGGGACAACGGGTTTGAGACGCCGCCAGAAGTCGAGCCGGTGAGCTTCTTGCACGCCAGGGTCGACTGGCGCTACCGATGGGGGATACCGGCTGGTTCTCACAGCCGCGGCGTGACCGTCGCCTTAGGCGACTCGACAAGTATTCTGCCCGAGACGACGAAACCGGCGAGACTCGTGGTCACGTCGCCTCCATACAGCGGCGTGACCGATTACCGAGCCGACAGCTGGCTGCGGCTATGGGCGATCGGGGAGGGTCCAGCGCTGCCCCGGTGGGACAGTAAACAGAAACATGTCAACCTGGTCGCCTATAGCGAAATGCTTCGCCGCGTATTCTCTGCCACCGCCAGCCGCACCGCCAGCGACGCCGTCTGGCTGGTGCGCTGCGATGCTCGCAACCGCACCTTCGATGTTGTGTACCCAATCATTGCCGAGACCGCTGCCGGCAGGCCCGTCTATGTGCGTCCTGCGCCGTTCAACAAACCGACGCAGACGTCCCTCTACGGCGATCAGGCTGTCAAGCCCGGCGAAATGGACCTACTCGTCCTCCCTAGCGCAGCGACCGCTCCCAACGGGTGGGAGGTCCGCAGTGACTAGGGATTGTGTAGACCCGGAGGTCTGGGTTAGCCCTGCCTGTACGGCCTACAGCGCTTCAAAGAAGGTCCCGAGATGGATGCGTTGACCGGACCGTGAGACACACGGTCAGGCGGTCGAGATGACCGAACGAAGAGCATGAAGCGGCGACGCCACAAGGATCCCAGGCTTGCAGTTGTGGATGTGGAGACAACAGGCTTCTCCCGCCATGACCGCGTTGTGGAGTTCGCCTGCGTCACTGTCGTTGACGGCGCCGTAGTCGATGAGTACGAGACTCTGATACAGCCCAACCGAGACCCGGGCCCGGTGCATGTGCATGGCATCACCCCGGACATGCTGCAGACGGCCCCACAGTTCGATGCGGTCGCGGGCGACATCGCGAGTCGACTTGATGGAGCGGTGCTCGTCGCCCACAACATCAGCTTCGACATCAGGATGCTGCGCCAAGAAGCCCAACGCCTCAAAGGCACCGACTTCGATCCGGGTGAGGGGCTATGCACCTACCAACTCACGAGACAGAAGCTCGCGCTGGCCGCAGCAGATGCAGGCCTACCGGAACCAAACCACACCGCGCTCACCGATGCCCGTACCGTCGCTCTGCTGGCTGACCTGCACGCACCACGCGGCGCTCTGCGAAGGCTGCGAACTGCATCGTGGGCACCGAACGTCGCTGCCAGTGGGGTCACAACGCGGCGCCCGGATGCCCCGCCGCGGCGCGGGTCGCTGCATCAGGCTGCTGCTCGTACCCGCTGGCCGGGCAGCCCCGAGGGCTCAACAGCGCTGTACTTGGACGCACTCGATCGCTGCCTCGATGACGGAGTTCTTGAAGACCATGAACGCGTCTGGTTGGATCGCACCGCGAGCGACCTCGGGCTGAACACGTCTGACAGAGTCCAGCTTCACAGGCAATACTTCGACTTGCTGACCCAGCAGATACTCGCGGACGGGATCGTCACCGAGAGCGAACAGCAACTAGCGGAACAGGTCGCCTCAGCACTCGCCCTCGGCCCTACCGACATCCGTGTCACCGAGCAGGCAGCAGACCGGGTGGAACTCGATGCAGGCACCAGAGTGTGCTTCACCGGCGAAGCGATCATTGATGGCAACCTCGTGAACAGGGCGCTGCTGGAGAAGATCGCGAAACTCGCCGGGATGCAGCCGTTGAACTCGGTGACCAAGAAGTGCGACGTACTCGTTGCCGCCGATCCTCTATCGCAGTCCGGCAAGGCCCGCACAGCACGCGATCGGGGCATCCCCATCATTAGCGTTCAGGACTTCCTAGACGCGACCTAATCCGCCGGAGCGGAGAAGACCTTCCGGTGCCCCGCAGCACTAGCCGCCGTACTTGATCGGTCTTCAGCGCGTCCCAAGATCACCCGATTCGCGTTCCGAAGACCGACAAGAATCGCGTTCCAGCCAGCTTCTGTCTAGCCTCTTCTGGCCTCGACACCACATGGCCAACCGGCGTAACAGTATAGGAGAATGCGTCGTAACAGTATAGTTATATGCGTCGTGATAGTATATTGAATGCCGTCGTAACAGTATAGGAAGCCTCGTCGGGAAAGGGCTGGGATGTACTACCCCCGTATCGTGGATGACGAACTCGACCAGTTGGGCGCGGAGCTTCCGGCCATCGCCGTAGAAGGGCCGAGAGCGGTCGGCAAGACCGAGACCGCCCTGCGGCGAGCGGCCACCGTCTACCGTCTCGACGACGGCGACCAGCTAGCCATCGCCGCCGCAGACCCGGCCCGGCTCGCACGCGGCGAGCCGCCGATCCTCATAGACGAATGGCAGCGCCTGCCGGAGTCGTGGGACATCGTGCGCCGAGCCGTCGACGCCGACCCTCACACGCCCCGGTTCCTGCTGACCGGATCCGCCGCCCCGAAACGGCCACCTACCCACACCGGGGCCGGGCGCATCGTCTCTGTGCGCATGCGCCCGTTGGCGCTCGCCGAGCGGGGCCTCTGCACGCCCACAGTGAGCCTCACGCAGCTTCTGGGCGGTACCAGGCAACTGGTGGAAGGAGCGTCGGGTCTGGGGCTCGACGACTATGCAGAACAGATCACCGGGTCGGGGTTCCCGGCTGTGCGCGGCCGCTCCCAGCGGGCGACACGCGCCTACCTCGACGGCTACATCGACCGCATCACCGACCACGACATCTCAGAGCAGGGCCGCACCTTCCGCAGCCGGGCGGCTCTCGGACGCTGGATGTCTGCATACGCAGCGGCCACATCGTCGTCTGCTGCGTTCGAGAAGATCCGCGACGCGGCGACCCCCGGTCAGTCCGACAAGCCCACCAAGGTCACCGCCCTCGCCTACCGGTCCGCGCTTGAAGCGCTGTGGGTGATCGACGACGTGGCGGCATGGCTGCCGACCCGCAACCGGCTGCGCCGCCTCGCGTCAGCCCCCCAACATCATCTCTGCGACCCCGCCATAGCGGCCCGGCTGTTGTCGGTGACCGCCGAGGCGTTGCTCGACGGCAGCGACGGCACGCCGACGGTGTCTCGCGACGATTCCCTGCTCGGCGTGCTGTTCCAGTCCCTCGTCACGCTGTCGGTGCGCGTCTACGCGCAGGCCGCCGAGGCCAGGGTGTTCCATCTGCGGACCCACGGCGGCGAACACGAAGTCGATCTCATCGTGCAAGGCCCAAACGGGCGGATCGTGGCCCTGGAGGTCAAGCTCGCCGCCACAGTCAACAGCAGCGACATCAGACACCTCCGATGGCTCGCCGACAGCATCGGCCCCGAACTCGCCGACGCCGCCGTGGTGACCACAGGAACCGAGGCATACCGCCGCCACGACAACATCGCAGTGATCCCGGCCGCGCTTCTCGGCCCCTGACCTACCGGCGCGGCGGCAGAACGTTCCGGCAGCGCCCATCACGCGTTCAGAAATGCGCTCTCACACGTTCTGAACCCTTAGCGGCTCAACCCTCTGGCCTCGGGGTTTGGCATTTCGCGCCAGCCCCTACCCGGGCGGGACGGCGCGAAATGTGGCGCGTAATGTGGCGCGTTACTGGCTTTGAGGGTTGTTGAGACGTGATCGAGGCTAGCGGCCACCGTAGGGGCTGATGAGAGCACGCCCAAGCTCACCGACCGCGGCAAGATCATCCTGGCCTAGTGCCTGGGCGTCAGGAGACCGCGCGAGGTGGCGGAGCCGTGCGAAGGTGTATCGGAGGTCCTGCTCCGGCGAGAACCACTTGATCAGGGTTGTGCCGACCCAGTCGCTCAACTCAGCGCTGAACTCGCTGATGGAGCCGACGACATCGGAGCGGTCGCAGCTCTGGACGAGACGGACAAGATCGTGGATGTCAGAACCGACTTTCGCTGGCCGGCTGCCCTGTGAACGGTGGGGTATGGCGACAGCTTTGAGTGCGATGAGCGAGGCGCTGGTCGCGATCGGGGCACTTGTCCTAGCGACGACGGACTCGTCGCCCACGACGACTATCTCAGTTAGCGCGCTGGTGGCTAGGGCCATGCGCCGGCCGAGAGCGAACATCCGCTCGCCCGGTGCTGCCGGCAGCGGCTCATCGGTGGTGTCGGCCATGACATCGACCACCACCGGAGCGCCGTCCTCGCCGAGCCCTAGCTTGGCGGCTGCGAGCCGCTCAGCGCCAGCGTCGGCGACGAGGATATCGATGAGCGACGGCTGGTTGCGGCACACGGTGTCAAGGTCGTGGGTGAATCGGTGGATATCGGTGATGCGCACGTAGACGGCGAACCCGCCGACGACCACCCACCGGGGTTTCGTGGGGAACCGCGCGAGCGCAGCAACGAATGATCGAGCGCGGCCGTGCGGGTCGGCCACGAGAACGGCCGGCTCACCAGACACGGTCGATTCCTTCGGGCTGCCACTGATCTAGTGCCTCTCGCCCGCGTGCCTCGTCCTGAGCCATGTCTAGGGCGACCACGATGTAGTTCGCGACCGGCCAGCGCTCCCCGGTTGTGCGGGAGTGGTCCACTCGATGAGCGCACGCGAACCGGACGGGCGCCACTGACACGGTGCAGGCCCGCACCCCCAGGGTGGGTGCTTCTGTAAGGCGCGCCAGAGCGGAGCTAAGGGCTGTGGCTGAGGGCACGAGAAAGTCCGGCGGATAGTCGCCGCTCGCGATGATGGGTATGCCCCACGACATGGCGGCTCGGGTGTCGGTGAGCGCCCAGCCCGTCGAGGCTTCGGGAGCGTCGAGGCCGAGTCCTAGACGTGTTGCGTCGCCTCGGCCGGGCAGAGCCGCCAGCGCGATGGGTCGCCGGTGCCACACGGCCGCCAGCGCACCGAACAGTTCAGGGACCATCGCTTCGCCAGCGGAAGTGAGCAGTCCGACGTCTCGCAGTCCGGCCATGGCAACGGAGACGGTGCTGGGAGCCCTGTCGATGCAGCGGGCGATCTGGCGGACGCCGTGAGGCTGCCGCGGGGCCAGCAGGCAAGCTATTGCTGCCTCCTTGGCGACTTGGCTGTCGAGCGGCCCGCCTTTACCGACCGGTGGACGCGCCAGATCCAGGCGTGTGTCAACGGACAAGGACGGGCTCGCGATCCACAGCTCCCCGCGGCGGTCAAAGAAGTTGACGCCCGCGGCCCGCAACGACTGTTTGGCAGCGGCGGCGATGCGGTCAGCAACAACGATCAGCGGAGCGTCCCGAGGAGTGCGCTCTGCCAGCATCGCTCCTGCGACAGCGGTAACGACCGACTTGACCTCCACATCGAATCGCTCACCGTCCGTCTCTACCACCAGGTCGGAACCCTCATCTGGCGACGGTAGGGATACGACGCTGGCCGCGGCACCGGCGAGTTCTAGGGCCTCGGATAGGGCAGCGGCAGCGTCGTGCTCCATCCTGAAGACGGTCCGTCGAGACATCGTCCCACGCTACATGTGTTCGTGTGCACACGAACACATGCAGCTGGCCTGCGACCGGCGGTCAGCAGGCACCGACGGTCAGCAGGCACCGACGGCGGCGCGGGCTCGATCCTTGATCAGCGCGCCCAGTCCATCGTCGTAGGCCACGACGTGCTCGCCGGTGGTGGGGGTGAGGCGCTTCCAGATGATCGGATCCCACGACACCCGCGCCGTTACCACGACTCCGGCGTCGCCGGCCGCGCAGGCCTCGACATCGTCGGACTGGGGCGGTTCGCAACCTTCGTGGGTGAGGCAGCTCGCCACGAGAGCGTCGGCGGCGTGCTCGGCTCGCAGCTTCGCTAGGTCCACGGCCGCGCCGTGGGATGCGTGGTCCTGCAGCGCCGCGCTCATGGCGGTCACCATCGCGGCGAGCATCAACACCAGCAACGGGACGGTCACCTCTGCCTCCTACGGCGCCGGGCACGGGACATGAAAGTGGCCGGTCGTCGCTGGCCGAGCCTGGGCATAGCCGGTGACGCACACCCGGTTGTGAGTCACCGAACCGGGGACCCGGCACGTGACGGTGACCGCGGCCGACTCTGCCGGCTCATGGTGGGAGAGCACAGTGTCGGTGCGGGTGCACGCGGCGAGGGTCGCGCCCAGCGCGGTCCGCGCCACGGTGTCGGCCGCCTCGGGACCGGCGCCGACAGCGGCCCGGGCCGCGAGCTCCGCCGCCACCGCGGCCCGGGTCTGGCTGTTGGATTGCCCGCCGACGAAGGACACCGCCCAGAGAGCCAGCGCGATGACGGGGGCAGCTATCACCAGCGCCACCGCGTCATCCACGGGACGGCCCCCTCATCCACGTCACGGTGTCACCCGCAGTCCTGCCGGGTTGTCCACCGCCACCGCGTCATCCACGTCACGGTGTCACCCGCAGTCCTGCCGGGTTGTCCACCGCCACCGCGTCATCCACGTCACGGTGTCACCCGCAGTCCTGCCGGGTTGTCCACCGCCACCGCGTCATCCACGAGACGCCCTCACAGACGGTCTGGCTGCCGCGGGCACTAGCCCTAGCCGCGATGGCCTGACCGCGAGCGCTAGCACGTCGGGGTGAGGTCCCAACCGGACGCGCCGGCGGCCCGGGTGGGCCGGCAGGCGACCGCGGTCGCCTCTAACCATGTCCGGGCTCCGGCGGCTCCGACCCGCACCGAGGCCACCACCGTGCACCCCGCGTCGGCGGCCAGCGTGTAGCCGGTGGCCGTCGCGGCCGAACTGCTCGCGGTACGGGCCGCGGCGGCCCGGGCGGCTGCGGTGACCGCGGCCTCCCATAGAGGGCCGGAGTCGGTGCAGTCCCAGTCGGCGGCGTCGAGGGTCTGGGCCGCGGCCGTGGCTGCCGCCAGCGCCGCACCCGACGCGGTGATGCGGGCGACGTGACGGATGTACACGCCGAACACCAGCGCCACCACCACGAACACCACCGCGCCGGTGCGCAGGGCCCCGATCGCAGTGTCCATGGCCGCAGCAGTCCCGGACGCTCAGCAGTGTGGCTCCGACCGGGCGGGCTACGAGCACGTCTTGGTGGCCGCGGCCCACGTGCCGCCGACCGCAGTGCACAGGTTCTCGTGCTTGATCTGGCTCTTCTCGGCTGCGGGGTCCGCAGCGGGATCGGGGGTGTTCTCGCCGACCACCCGCCAGGTGAAGAGCACGACGGCGGCGGTGACCGCGATGGTGGCGGCGAGCATGATGATCTTGGCAACGGGTGAGTCCATGGGGATGTCTCCTTTGTGAGTTTGGAATGACCTTCTAGGAGGGCCCGAGAGCGGGGCTCACAGGCCGATACTCGTGCTGGCCAGCAGCGCCAGAACGACGACCACGCTGGCCGTGACTGCAGCGAGGGTGGCGGTACCGGTGACGGCTCTTCCGAGCGCCTCGATACGGATCCGGCGCTCGTCCTCAAGGGCCTTGACGGCCTGGGAGATGAGCCGGTCGATGAGATCGGTGGCCCCTGCGCCGCCCCGGTCGGCCGCCGCGAGGGTGGCCACGAGCGTCTCGGCCGCCGACCCCGCGAAGTGTCGGGCCGCAGCGGTGAGAGGGTCGCGCCCCGCAGCCAGGGCCAGGTTGATGGTGGCGGCCGCGGGAGCGAACGCGGATGACTTCACTCGCTCGGCGGCGGCCACCGCGGCGTCGTTGATGGGCCGGCCCGCCGCGCAGTACAGGCGGGTGCGGCGCAGCCACTCCAGCAGCGCCCCGTCCCGCTGGGATCGGAAGCTGCCCAGGATGAGGCTTCGCAGCAGCGGCGCCGCCGCCACCGGAGCCCACAGCGCTGCCGCGGTGGCGGCCAGCACCCCTGCCCTGGCGCCGGCCATGGCGGCCCCGGCGATGAGTACCAGCCCGGCGACCACCACAGCCGCGGCCGCGGTCGCGGCCCGCAATCGCACCGGGGGCCACCCCACCGCGGCCAGCTCGACGGTGCCGGTCGGTCGCGGCGCGACGGTGAGCGCCAGCCGCAAGGCGGCCGCGGTGCCGGACACCACCGTCAGCCAGATCACGGCACTCCTCCCGAGCGGACGGCGCCGCGGTCGATCGTCGGGCCTCTGCGGACGGCGCCGCGGCCGGTCGTCGGGCCTATGCGGACGGCACCGCGGCCGGTTGCTGGGCCTCTGCGGACGGCGCGACAGCCGATCGTCGGGCCTCTGCGGACGGCACTGCGATTCATCGCAAGCCTCCGGCCCGGGCGATGGCGTGGGCGGGCAGCAGTACCCGGGCGCTGAGCACCGCGACCACCGCGGATCCCCCCAGAAGCAGTGTGGCGCCACCGGGCCCGGCCAGCCACGAGCCGACATCGTGGGCGCTCCAGGCCGCGCCGGCGACCAGTCCCGCGCCGAGCACGACGACGAGCGCAAGGGTCGGCATGGTGGCAGCCACCTGTGCGTGGAACATCCGGGCCGTTGCCGCGGCCTGCGACGCCTCCTCCTCGAGCACCTCCACGGTCTCGGCCCACCGGCCGCCCCCCTCGGCCGAGACGGCGATCAGATCGGCCAGGGAGCGGGCCGCCGACGATGGCACGCGAGCCGCGAACCGCTCGGCGGCGACATCGACTCCCAACGCCTCGCAGTCGGCGGCCAACGCCGTCGTGGCCCTGCCGATCGAGCCGCTGACGAGGGGCGCAGCCCGCGCGATGGCGTCGGTGACGGTGACCGCGACCGAGGCCTGGTTGGCGAGCACGCCCGCGAGGCGGGCAACCCCCTTGGCCGTGGAGTTCCAGCGCCTCGAGACCAGCAGGACCTTGACCGCCGCGGCGCACACCACCGCGCTGATCGCCGCGGCGGCGGCATGGCCCACCGCGAGGCCCACAGCCAACGCGAGGATGGCTGCCACCGCCGCGCTCATGGCCTCAGCGGGGATCCTGGCGCGGTGTCGGAGGCCCGTCCCGACCCGCATCGACCAGCGAGTCCCGGATGCAGGCCACAACACCACCCCGATGACCAGCGCTCCGCCGGCGGTGATGATCCAACCGGCCGCGCTCACCGGACACGCTCGCTGACGTAGCCGCCGGCCTGGCCGTTGCCGTTGCTGGTTGTGAGGCTCTGGGCGGCCGCGTGGCGGTCGCCGGCGGTCAACTCTCGCGAAGGGGCGATCCGGGACGCAGCCCCGCCTCCGGTGACCGCACCGCAGGAGACCCCCGCGGTGCGATACGCGTCGGCGATGCGACCCTCCGGGGCCGCCACCGGCACCGCCCAGCGCTCGCCGGGCCTCAGCCGCCACAGGGCGCGGGTCTCGATCACGCCCTCCGCGGACATGCCGGTGATCTGGGTCACGTCCGCGATGACCCGCTCACCGGCGTGGTTCCGGCCCATCCACACCAGCAGGTGCACCGCGATCGCGATCGAGCGCCGGGCCAGACCCTCGTCGGCACCCTCGGAGGTGGCGTAGGCGGTGAGCTTCTCGAGCACGCCCGCCCCGGGAGGGGAGTGCAGCGTGACCAGACAGCCGTCGAGACCAGACGACATGGCGTCGAGCAGGGCCATGGTGCCCTCACCCCGGACCTCGCCCACCACCAGCTTCGAGCTGTTGGCCCGCTTGGCGTCGCGCACATGGTCGGCCATCGAGTGCTTGCCCACGCCGTCGTTGTTGGCGTCGCGGGTGAGGCGCTCGTAGGCGTTGGGGTGGATGCCGTACTCGCGCAGGCGCAGCTCGGGCGTGTCCTCGATGGTGTCGATGCGCTCGTCGGGGGGAACCTGAGCCAGCAGCGCCTGGCACAGGGTGGTCTTGCCGCCGCCCATGGCTGCGGCCACCACCACGTTGGCCCGGACCTTGCCCGCGGTCGCCTCCACCAGCACTGCGGCCAGCTCCCGGCTGCACAACCCGAGCTCGGCCAGTGTCCGCCCGCCAGCCATGTTGGAACGCAGCACCAGAGTCGGCGGCGAGCACACGAACGCCTCGGCGTGCAGCCGCCAGCGCGCACCGATGCGGGTGTCGAGACGCGGGTCCAGCTCGTCGAATCGTTGGGGCCGCCCGCCCGAGTAGGCCGCCAGGAAGCGGCATGCGGCCACGAGTTCGTCGTCGGACCCGAACGGCGATGAGCGGCTCTCGCGGGTGCCGTCGGAGTACTCGACCACCATCGACTCCCCGCCCCGGATCTGGAACTCCTCCACCCCGCCCTCGTCGAGAAGGCCTCGCAGGCGATGGGCGGCGGCCGCGGCGGCGGACTCGCGGCGCACGGTCGCGTCGGCTCCGTCCATGCGCTGGGGCGCCGCGGCCAGCGAGCCCAGCGATCGGCCCAGGCGGTGCAGTTTCCTCTCGGACCGCCTCGACGGCAGCGGCGGCACCGCCCTGACCACCTGCACTCCGGCCAGCACCCGCAGCTCGGCGGTGTCCACATCGTGGTTCGACATGACGACCAGCGCGATCGGAACCCTGGACGCCGAGCCCGCATTCAGGCCCAGCCGGCCGCGCAGCCCCCGCCCCTGCCCGTCCGTCACCCACACCACCCCGGCGGCCGCGGCCGCCGCGGCCCGCAGCACGGTCTCGCTCTCGGCCGGGTCGACCGCGGCCACCGACGCCCGGTCCGGTGCCGCGGCCAGAGCCGGGTCCGCCAGCGACGCGCCCACCACGGCGTCGGGCGCCGAAGCGCGGACCCCTTCGATGATGGTGCGCACGATCCAGTCCGCGGCGTGGAGATCGAGATCACGGTCGGCCGAGACCATCAGCATTGCGCATCACCCCTCTAGATGGACGACCGTGTAGGCGGCATCGTCTGAGCATCCGGGCCAGCCCGCGGCCGGTGACTCCCAAACCCACCACACCGTCGGGCCCAGCCGCGCGGCCAGCTCGGGGCCGGCCTCCACCACTACGGTGCCGTCACCGGCGACCACGATGGGCATGACTGCGGCCGCACACCCTCCCGGCTCGGCCGCGAGCACCGCGGTCGCCCCGGTCGCGGGACCCGGATCGGGCCACAGTGAGGGGTCGACCGCCACGGCCATGAGCGCAGCCGACGGGTCGGCTGCGGAAGCGGTGCCGGGGCTGGCCAGCAGGGCCTCCGACAGTACCGTCCCGGCGGGCACCGCCACCGCGGGCACGCGCCCGGCGAGCTCGGCAGGGGTGACGAACAGCGCGGCGGACTTCTCAGGCATCTCGACGGTCACGAACCGGCCCGGCTCGCGATACGCCGCCCAGTCCTCGGCGGTCGCCACGACCTGCACCGCAGGCTCGGTGGGCGCGGGACGCCCGAACAGCAGCACCGACACCACCACGACCGCCACGATCAGTGCCGCGGCCGCGAACCTCTGGGCCCGACCCGACAAGGGGGCAGCGTTCGTGGCCATCGACGGCATCTAATCGATCCGCTCAGATCTGGACCTGGTAGACAGGCTGGATGATTGAAACATCATGGAGGAGCATTTAATGCGAGTCAGTTCCGGATTACAACTCCTTTAGGGAATTTTCATCAATTTATGCAGCAATTCACTCCAGCGACGGGCGGCAGGGGTCGGTCAGCAGCGGTGCCCGCCATTAGTTCGCCGTGGCTCGGTGGTAGCTTCGGCCCGGTGAGGGCATCGCCGCAGGGCTCGCCGGCGGAGCCCGGCGCGGAGCCGACCGGGGCCGAGACCGTCGAGCGTCACGCCGGCCTGGACTCGGTGATGGCCCGAGCAGCCGCCGAGAACTTTCCGGTGGCGCTGCGGCTGCTGCCCCGAGCAGTGCGGGGCCATCTGCGGGCCGTCTACGGGTACGCCCGGCTCGTCGACAACCTCGGCGACGAGTACCCCGGCGACCGCCACGCGGCCCTCGACTGGGTTGAGGACCAGCTCGACAGCCTCTTCGCCGGAGCCCCCAGCCACGAGGCCTTCGTCCAGCTGGCCCCCACGGTGCAGCGCTTCGGGCTGCTCCGCGAGCCCTTCGACCAGCTGCTGGCCGCCAACCGGCTCGACCAGCACAAGTCCCGCTACGAGGACTTCGACGAGCTGCTCGGGTACTGCGAGCTGTCGGCCAACCCCGTCGGGCACCTGGTGCTGGCCGTCTTCGAGGCATCCACCCCCGAGAGAGTGGCCGCCTCCGACCAGGTGTGCAGCGGGCTGCAGGTGCTGGAGCATCTCCAGGACGTGGCCGAGGACGCCGCCAGGGGCCGCGTCTATTTGCCCGCGGACGACATGGAGCACTTCGGCGTCACCGCCGACGACCTGCGGGCCCCCGTGGCCGGGGCAGGCCTCAGAGGCCTGGTCGCCTACGAGGCCAGCCGGGCCCGCGCCATGCTCGACCGGGGCAGACCGCTGGTGGCGTCGCTGCGCGGACCGGCCCGCCTGGCCGTGGCCGGGTTCGTGGCCGGGGGGCTCGCCAACCTCGACGCGCTCGGGTCCGCCGGCTTCGACGTGCTGGGCCGGAGCCCCAAGGCCGGCCCGGCCAGGGTGCTGGGCCGCCTGGGAGGCGTGTACGGCCCGAGCCTGATCCGGCGCGGGGCGGGCCCGGCGTGATCGACGCCGAGGCGGCCTACCGCCGCTGCGAAGAGATCACCTGGTCCGAAGCCCGCAACTTCGCTTACGGCATCCGCCTGCTGCCGCCCCCCAAGCGAAGAGCGCTGGCTGCGCTGTACGCCATGGCCCGCCGCATCGACGACGTCGGCGACGGCGACTGGCCCCGGGACCGCAAGCTCGCCGCGCTGAGCGAGCTCCACTCGGCGATCGAGGCCCTCGAAACGGGCCGGGTGGCCGACCCCGACGACCCGGTGCTGGCCGCGGTGGGGTACGCCGCCGCGGACTATCCGATTCCGGTGGCCGCCCTTCACGAGATCGTCGAGGGCTGCGAGCTGGACGTGCGGGGCGAGTCCTACGCCACCATGGACGACACCGTGCGCTACTGCCGGCTGGTGGCCGGCTCGGTGGGGCGCCTGTCCCTCGGAGTCTTCGGAACCACGACACCGAGGCGCCTGAGAGGCGACCGGTCCGGGTCGGAGGCCCCGCGGCCGGCCGCGGAGCTCGCCGATGACCTGGGCGTGGCCCTCCAGCTCACCAACATGCTGCGCGACATCTCCGAGGATCACCGGATGGGGCGCATCTACCTGCCCGAACAGGAACGGGAACGATTCGGGATCGCTCCGGGCCAGTGGGCGCCGCCGGAGAGCGTCGCCGCGATGGTGCAGTTCGTGGCCGGCCAGGCGGTGGTGTGGTTCGAGCGCGGCCTGGTGCTGCTGGAGCACCTCGACCATCGCAGCCGGGCCTGCACCGCGGCCATGGCCGGCATCTACCGGCGCCTGCTGGCCCGCATCCTGGCCCAGCCGGCCGCCCCGCTCGAGAGGCGCGTCAGCCTGCCCGCCTGGGAGAAGGGCCTCGTAGCCGCCCGCAGCCTCAGCGGGCTGCGGCCGTGAACTCTCCGAGCCTGCCGGCACCCGCCGGGACCCCGACCGTGGCGGTCGCGGCGCCCGGACCCGCGACGTGAGCGTCACGACCCCGGGCGGGCGGCCGCGGGTGGTTGTCGTCGGGGGCGGCCTGGCCGGGCTGTCGGCGGGACTGGAGGCAGCCGACCGCGGCGCCGAGGTGACGCTGCTCGAGCGCCGCCCCCGCCTCGGCGGCGCCACCTGGTCCTTCGAGCGCCACGGCGTGTGGTTCGACAACGGCCAGCATGTCTTCATGCGGTGCTGCACCGCCTACCGGGCCTTCCTGGAGCGCATCGGATCAGCCGGCGGCGTGCTCATGCAGAGCCGGCTGAACGTGCCGGTGCTGGCGCCCGGTGGGCCGCTCGGGCACATCAGGCGCACCGGCGGCCCCGCCCCGCTGCATCTCGCCCCGGCCCTGCTGACCTATCCCCACCTGAGCCTGCGCCAGCGGATGGCCGTGCTGCGGGCCGGGCTGGCCATGCGGCGGCTCGACCCCGACGATCCGTCCCTCGACGACACCGCCTTCGGCGACTGGCTCTCGGCCCACGGCCAGGACCGGGCCGCCACCGAGACGTTCTGGAACCTGATCGTGCTGCCCACCGTCAATGTCGGCGCGGCCGACGCCTCCCTCAAGCTGGCCGCCAAGGTGTTCGTGACCGGGCTCCTCACCACCGCCGCCGCAGCCGACATCGGCTACGCCCGGGTGCCGCTGTCGGCCCTGCACGGAGACGCGGCCCGGCAGGCCCTGGAGGCCGCCGGCGGAAAGGTCTCGACCCGCGTCCCGGTGACGGCCGTGCGGCCCGCAGCCTCCGGAGGCCTGGAGGTCCATGCCGACGGGCAGACCCTGGAGGCCGACTCCGTGGTGGTGGCCGTGCCCCACGACGCGGTCGGCGCGCTGCTGCCGCCCGGCACGGTGGCGTTCCAGGACCGCCTCGACGATCTGGGCACCTCGCCCATCGTCAACGTCCATCTGGTGTATGACCGGCCGGTGACCGACCTGGACTTCTTCGTCGGCGTCGGCACCGACGCGCAGTTCGTGTTCGACCGCACCGAGGGCGCCGGGCTCGACGACGGCCGCCAGTGCCTGGCCGTGTCGCTGTCGGCAGCCGAGGCCTACATCGGCCGTCCCGCCCCCGACCTGGTGGCCCACTTCACAGCCGAACTGGCCCGCCTGCTGCCCGCCGCGGCCGGCGCCACCGTCACCGAGTCGATCGTCACCCGAGAGCATTCGGCCACGTTCCTGGGGTCGCCCGGCACCGACAGCCTCCGCGCCGGAGCCGAGTGCGGCCTGCCGGGCGTGTACCTGGCCGGTGCCTGGTCGGACACGGGCTGGCCGGCCACGATGGAGGGAGCGGTCCGCAGCGGCACCGGGGCCGGACGTCTCGCCGCCGGGTACGCGATGGGATCACCGGCCGGCCGTGCCGGCGCCTCGGGAGGCCCCGATGATTGAGTTCAGGTCGGGTCCCAGGGGTGCAAGACGCGCCGGGCGACACCCGCTAAGGTTCAAGCCATGACAGCCCCCCATGGTCACTCTTCTGGAGGAGGCTCGGCGGGACGGGCGATTCTGCTGGTTGTCGCCGCAATCGCGGTGGGAGCATTCCTGCTCGCTCGCGGCTTCGACGGGGCCGACGACACCACCGCCAGCACGGACAACGGCGCCGGTGAGACATCGACCGACGCCGAAGGCGGCGAGGACGCGGAAGACCCGGAGGCTGTGGAGTCGACCACTACGACTACCACCACAACGACCACAACCGCTCCCCCTGTCGTCACCCACCCGCCCGGAGAGGTGAAGGTGGCCGTGGCCAACGGCACCGGCGACAGGGGTCGAGCTGGCCGGACCGCGGGCACCCTCAACGCCAGCGGCTATGTGACCGCGGCCAAGAACACCCAACAGGACCGGGTCGGCGAGTCGGTCATCTACTACCGGCCCGGCTACGGGGACGACGCCAAGGCGGTCGCCTCGGCCCTGGGGGCTCCACCGGACCGCCTGACCCCCGCGCCGGCAACCATCATGACGCTGATCCGCAACCCGGAGACGCCCCAGGACCTCGAGACGTTCAACATCTTCGTGGTGATCGGCACCGACAACGCGATCCTGGACCCCGATCCGGTCGCAAGCTGAGCGGCACGGTAGGAGGCGGGGTTCTGCCGGCCCCGCCATGACGCGAGAATGTCGGATGTGCGAGTGCTGGCCGCGCCGGACAAGTTCCGGGGGACCGCCTCGGCGGCCGAGATAGCCGCGGCGGTCGCCGAGGCTGCCGCCGCCGTCCCGGCCGCCTGCGACACCGCGCCGATGGCCGACGGCGGCGAGGGGACCCTGGACGCGCTGGGCGGCCCCAACCGGACGTCGGTGGTGACCGGGCCGCTGGGCGAGCCCGTCACCGCGCCCTGGAGGCTCAGCCGCGGCGTGGCCGTCGTGGAGATGGCGCTCGCCTCAGGCCTGGCCCTGGCGGGCGGCGCCACCGGCAACGATCCCGTCAACGCCACCACGGCCGGCACCGGCGAGCTGATCGCCGAGGCGATCGGGGCCGGCGCCCACCGGGTGCTGGTGGCGGTGGGCGGCTCGGCCACCACCGACGGCGGCCTACCAGCGGTTCGGGCCCTGCCATCGCCCGCCCGCATGTCGGGCGTGGAGGTGATCGTGGCCTGCGACGTCCGCACCGCCTTCGTGGATGCGGCTGCCGTGTTCGGCCCGCAGAAGGGGGCCTCACCCGCCCAGGTCGAACTGTTGACGCGGCGCCTGAGGACCCTGACCGAGATGTATGAGCGCGACTTCGGGGTCGATGTCGCCGCGCTGCCGGGAGCAGGCGCGGCCGGGGGCCTGGCCGGCGGTCTGGCCGCCCGGGGCGCCAGCCTGGTGAACGGCTTCGAGGTGGTCGCCGACGAGATCGGCCTGCGAGAACGCATCTCGCAGGCCGATGTGGCCGTCACCGGAGAGGGCCGCTACGACGCCACGTCCCTGGAGGGCAAGGTGGTAGGGGGAGTGGCCGGACTGGCGGCCCGGTCGGGCACAAGGGTGTTGGCGGTGGTGGGAAGCCGCGATCTGACGGTGCCCGCGCCCGGGAACGTGGAGTTGGTCGACTTGACCGCCCGGTTCGGCTCGCGGCGGGCCCATGCCGACCCTTGCGGCTGCGTCAGAGAAGCCCTCGAGGACGCCCTCCGCCCGGCCTCTTAGCGGCGCAGTCTGCCGGTCAGGGCCAGCCAGGCCAGGGCCACCAACACCACCAGGATCATCAGCAGGGTGATCAGCACCGCGAAGATGGACACGATCCATTTCACCACCGTGACCGCTCCAACCACAGTCAGCGCTGCGAGGATGAGATGGACCGGCCAGGACAGGCGACCCAGCCTCTCCACCACTCCGCCCGTCGCCTTCTCCATGGGTGATCGCACGGACCGATCCTATCGCTGGGCCTATACCATGGCCCGGTCGATCAGCCCGTCAGCGAGCCCCCGCGAAGGAACGAGATGGCCGTAACCGTCCGAGTGCCCACCACGCTCAGACCGCTCACCGCCGGAGCGTCGGAGGTGGCCGTGGACGGCGCCACCCTCGCGGAGGTGCTCGAATCGCTGGAGTCGTCCCATCCCGGGTTCCGCGACAGGATCCTCGACGAGGCGGGCGAGCTGCGCCGCTTCGTCAACGTGTTCGTCAGCGACGACGACGTGCGCTTCCTCGACGGGCTGAGCACCGCCGTGGCCGACGGCGCCACCGTGAGCATCGTTCCCGCCGTGGCCGGGGGAAGCGCCTAGCCCAACCCCCTGGCCGGTCCCGGCCGCCCACGGGATCGGGGGCGCCATATTCCGGCTCGGCGGGTTGTCATCGCGGGGCTGCGCCGGTTGACTTGGCACTCGTTGGACGCGAGTGCCAACCCAGGCAACCAAGAGACTGCCGGCCCGCCTGAGGGCCGTTCCGGAGGTTCACAATGGCCAAGACGATCCAGTTCGACGAGCAGGCTCGCCGGGCTCTCGAGCGGGGCATGAACCAGCTCGCCGACGCCGTGCGGGTCACCCTGGGCCCCAAGGGCCGCAATGTCGTGCTCGACAAGAAGTGGGGCGCTCCCACCATCACCAACGATGGTGTGTCGATCGCCAAGGAGATCGAGCTGGAGGACCCCTACGAGAAGATCGGCGCCGAGCTGGTCAAGGAGGTCGCCAAGAAGACCGACGACGTCGCCGGTGACGGCACCACCACCGCAACTGTGCTGGCGTGGTCGATGGTGCGCGAGGGCCTGCGCAACGTGGCCGCGGGCGCCAACCCGATGTCGCTCAAGCGGGGCATCGAGGCCGCCGTCGACGCGGCCGTGGAGTCCATCCAGGACAACAGCCACGACGTGTCCTCCGACAAGGCCCAGATCGCCAACGTGGCCGCCATCTCGGCCGCCGATCCCGAGATCGGCTCCACCATCTCCGACGCGATCGACAAGGTCGGCAAGGACGGCGTGATCACCGTCGAGGAGGGTCAGACCTTCGGGCTGGAGATGGAGACCGTCGAGGGCATGCGCTTCGACAAGGGCTACATCTCCCCCTACTTCGTGACCGATCCCGAGCGCATGGAGTCGGTGCTCGACAGCCCGTACCTCCTGCTGGTCGGCTCCAAGATCTCCAACGTGCGCGACCTCGTGCCCGTGCTCGAGAAGGTCATGCAGGGCGGCAAGCCGCTGCTGATCATCGCCGAGGACGTCGAGGGCGAGGCCCTGGCCACGCTGGTGGTCAACAAGATCCGGGGCACGTTCACCTCGGTGGCCGTCAAGGCCCCCGGCTTCGGCGACCGCCGCAAGGCGATGCTGCAGGACATGGCCATCCTCACCGGCGGCCAGGTCATCAGCGAGGAGGTCGGCCTCAAGCTCGACAGCGTGGGTGTCGACATGCTGGGCCAGGCCCGCAAGGTGATCGTCACCAAGGACGAGACCACCATCGTCGAGGGCGACGGGGACGGGTCCGACGTGGCCGGACGGATCAACCAGATCAAGGGCGAGATCGACAACACCGACTCCGACTACGACCGCGAGAAGCTCCAGGAGCGCCTGGCCAAGCTCTCCGGCGGCGTGGCCGTGCTGAAGGTGGGCGCCGCCACTGAGGTGGAGCTCAAGGAGAAGAAGCACCGCATCGAGGACGCGGTCAGCACCACCAAGGCAGCCATCGAGGAGGGCGTCGTCGCCGGCGGCGGCGTGACCCTGCTCCGGGCCGTCGAGGCGGTGGACGCCGCGGCCGACGGGCTCAGCGACGCCGATGAGAGGACCGGGGCCCGCATCGTCGCGAAGGCGCTGGTCGCTCCCCTCAACCAGATCGCGGTGAACGCCGGCCTCGAGGGCGGCGTGGTGGTCGAGCGGGTCCGCAACCTGAGTGGCCCCGACGGGCTCAACGCCGCCACCGGCGACTACGAGGACCTGATCGCGGCCGGGATCATCGACGCGGCCAAGGTCACCCGCTCGGCCCTGCAGAACGCAGGCTCGATCGCCGGTCTGTTCCTCACCACCGAGGCTGTGATCGCCGAGGCTCCCGAGGACGCTCCCGCGGCCGCCGGCATGCCCGACATGGACTTCTAGGGTCCTGAGTCGCTAGTTCAGGCGGCTCGTTCAGACCCCCCGAGAAAATCTCGGGTTGGTTCTGTGCCGCCAACCCACACAAACCGCACCAAGAAAACCTGGGGCCGATTCGGGTTGCATAGCTAGCCGCGGGCAGGTAGAGTTGTAATCTCCTGTCATTTCGATGCCTCGGGAGTATTGCCACCCGGCACGACGGCTTAGCGGCCGTCGCAGCCGGGGCGGCCGCCGCTATGGCCGCTGCATAGCTGGCCGACACCGCCCGGCTGCCATCTCGATGGCCTGGGGGGTGTTGCCGCCCAGCGCGCCGGAGCAGCCGCCGCAGCCGCGGTGGCCGACACTGTCGCTGCTGCGTCGCTAGCCTGGCCGAGCTGGCGCCAACGTTGGCTTTCGACGACGTTTCACCGTCGGCGCGGGCCCTCCGGGAACCCCGAGCGATTGCGGATCCGATGCGCGGCACCTGTCGAGGGCCGCCATCGAGCTCGCTGGCAGCCAGCGAAGATTGTCCTATGACCGCCGGATCACCGGCCCAAGCGATCAAGGAGCACTCCGATCACCAGACAGACACCTCCACCCCGCCACAGCCCACCTTGGCGCCGCATCCTGCTTGCAGTGGCCGTTGCGGTCCTTGTGGCCGGTAGCTGCTCCGATGACGGCCCGGACGCGGCGGACGACGATGCCGCGGCGTTCGCTCCCACCACCAGCCAGCCGGAGCTGCTGGCACCGGTGGACACCGCCGCGGCGCAGCCGGCCGGCGCCGGGACCAGTGCCGCTGCGGACGGCGACCTTGAGACGGTGCCCGCTGAGGCCCCCGGTGCCGACGACCTGGCCGGCGACAGGGCGGACGCCGGCGACAACGATGTCCTGGTCGAGCGGGACGTGTCCGAAGCGGCGGTGCCGGAGCCTTCCGTGCCGGCGGCTGCGGCCCCCGACGAGGTGATCGCCGAGGGCACAGTGCCCGAGGGCACCAGCTTCCACGTCCCCGAGCCGGAACCAGAGCCTGAGCCGGGACCTGAGTCCGAACCAGCGCCAGAACCGGAGCCGGAGCCAGAACCCGAGCCGGAGCCGCAATCCGAACCGGAACCCCAACCAGCGCCAGAGCCGGAGCCGGAGCCAGAGACGGAGCCGGAATCCGAACCGGAACCGGAACAAGGGCCAGAGCCGGAGCCAGAGACGGAGCCGGAATCCGAACCGGAACCGGAACAAGCGCCAGAACCAGAACCGGAGCCGGAGCCCGAACCGGTTGTCGGCCGCCCTGTCAGCCGGCCCGACATCTGCGACCTGGTGTCGGGGACTTGGGACACGTCGGTGTCGCCGCCGCAGTGCCTGAACCCCACCCGGGTCTTCGAGCCGTTGCCGGAGCCGGTTGGAGAGCCGGTGACGCTGGTGGCCGACGAGGACAACTCGTTCGTGTCCGGCAGCGGCCGGCGAATCGTGCGCTCCGAGCCCGTCGCAATCGAAGTCGGTAGTTGTCTGCACCACGAAGACGATGAGTGCCAAATGATCATCACCGAGATTGAGGACTTGGGCTTGGGTTGGTGGCAGGTCGTCGTGTGCACGATCCATGAGTTCTTCGTGCTGGCCGGGGTCGGCAACGTGGGCTGGCAGGGAGTCGCCTACGCGTGGCAGGAGGACGACGGCCGGTTCCGTATTGAGCTGGACAACTGGGGCCCTGGCAACGACGGGCCCTGTTGACGGAGCGCTGCGCTGAGCACCACAGGTCGGCCTGTCGGGTGGACGCTATGTCTTGCCCTGGTGCTCTCGGTCGCCGCGGCCGGGCATGCCGCGGCCGACCATGCGACCTCCGATGACTGGGAGGGTGAGTTCGACCCGGCTCAGCACTCGACGGTTGTCCACTACCAGTATTCGAGGCTGCTGACCCACACCTTCAGTTGCGACACACCCTCGGGCTGCATGTGGCTCAACCGCACTCACCATGACCAGGGCGCCACGGAGGAGCGGATGTGTGAGTTCCTGTTCACCGAGGTGCTGTGGGGGGACTGCTCGGACTCGGCTCCGGACGGCTGGACGCTGGTGAGCAGCGTCGAGCAGATCCACGACCCCCCGACATGGAGTCTGCGCTTCTGTTCGCTGTCGGGTTGGGGCCAGAGCCCCCTCGAGGAGTCCTGGGGCACCACCGACGGTCCGATCGACGCCCAGGGGCACCGCTCCGACGTCGAGCAGATCGGCGACTCCATGTGGTTCGATCCGGTGCCGGTGGCCACCTCGATCCATGAGCCGCCGTACTGCGGGGTGTGGGCCCGCACCACCCCGCCCGAGCCGATCGACCCACCGGTGGTCGAGCCCCAGGAGTGCACCCGGACCGGGTTCGTGTGGCTCTCCGAGTACGGCGGCTGCCGGCCCGAGGACTGCTCAACCATCGGCCGCGGCTACGTCCGCAACCCCGACGACGGCTGGTGCGAGCCCGCGCCGACTCCAGTGGATGTGTTGGACTCCTGCGTCGCCAACTTCGACATCCTGTTCCCTGACCTTGCGTGGTGGTCGTCCTACGACGAGCCGGCTGAGCGCCGCGCCTACTGCGCTCGGCGCCGGCTGAACTATGCGCCGGTGTGGGTCACCGATCACGACGGCGATCCGCAGCGGGAGGGAACCACCCAGACCGTGGTCCACCGGGCGCTGCACATCACCGGGGCGTCGCCGGTGATCGACCCGCCCTTCGACGTCTTCGACTGGAACCCAGACAACCGCTGCGACGGAGCCGACGAGCTCAACGTCCATCCCGCCGTCGACTACGACTGCCTTCAGGTATCGGTCACCGCGCAGGCCGGCTTCGCCGGGGTGGACCACTCCGGGTCATATTTCAGGGCCGGCTCGTGCGCCAATCCGGCCGGGTGGGCGCAGACCGCCGAACGGGTCTGCGACAGCGCGGCAGGCGCCTGGTACGGCACCGCGCCGAGCGACGACCCGGGGGACTGGACCGTCACCGTCGGGGATCTGACCCGCGCCGGCACGTCGGACCACCTGGTGAGCGTCCCCTTCGAGGTGGAGGTGGTCGACTGGGGTGACGCCGACTGGCTGCAAGTCAGCGCGGTGGCGTCGGACTACTGGGACACCGTCTCCGACTCCGGCTCGCGGGACCACCTCATATTCCGGGTGGCGCGCCGTGAGGGGCCGCCGCCGGGCAGCGACATCATCGAGGTCAACATCGCCCAGGTGGCCGATCTGCCTTACAACACGCGGCGCCGGTGGGTGTCGTGGCCGCCGCCGGGAGGGTACGAGCCCTACGTCGAGGACGAGCGGTTCGTGGAGGTCACCCGGGCCAGGCTGCTGGCCAACGACGCCTGCCCCGCCGATCTGGACTGCACCGACCCCGCCCAGTGGCCGGTCTCGATCCCGGCACCGGCGGCGCGGCGGTGCACGCTGCGGGCGTTCAAGGCCCTGCCCTCGTACCAGATGCAGCCCACCAGCCAGGGGCTGGTCGGCTGCGACGGCCTCAACGACGCCATCGACCCCGCCGTGCGGTACTGGCCTCAACATTGGGCCGCCGGCGTCGACACCTTCACCTACGAGACCCCCGGCGGAGTCGCCAACGTCTCGATGCGCTTCACCGACGCGCCGCCGGCGCCCCGCGCGGTACGCGCCAGCGTCGCCGGGGCGACCTACCACACCGCCGGGTTCGACACTCCCGCCTACAGGACCGTCCGCTACTGCCACCGGTGGGACCCGCTCACCGCAACCTGCGGGCGGCACAAGAACCGCTACTACGTCGACTATTCCCGCAACGACGCCCTGGGCTTCTCCGCGGTGCTGTACAACGCTGGGCTGCCCCTGGACCAGATCAGCGGCGGTGACTCCGACGGCGACGCGGCCCACCTGGAGATCACCGCGGGCCACAACCCCGAACTCAGCGGCGGTGTCGGCGTCTACGCGCCCTCCAGCGGAGGATCCCTGTGGGACCCCGACGAGACCTCAGCCAGCACTGACACCAACCCGTTCTGCCGCCTCTACGGAACCTGCCGCCGCGAGGCTGTCGCGTTCTCGTCGTTCCTGCGGGATCCCCTCGACGACCCCGTCGATACTGGCACCGGCACCGAGCTCACCGGCGTCTCCGGCTGCGTGCGGGCCGACGCCCCCTCCACCACCACCGACGACACCATCTACTCCCACCCGTTCAACCACAGAGCCGCCCACGCCGACGAGCAGCACCGCTGGGTCGGCGACGATCCCGGCGACGGGTGCGCCCCCGCGCTGGCCCCGTCCTGTGACTCCGGCGCCGGCGCGGCCCTCGACTGGATGCTGTGCCTGACCCTGTGGCCCGATTCCGAGGGCCCCCAGCAACTCGACCTCGCGTACCGGGCCTGCGACGAACGCCTCGACGCGTTCGCCCGCGACCGCGCCGCCGCCGAGGCCGAGGGCCGAAGCGAGGCCGACTACTGCTCGGAGGGGACGATCACGGTACTGCTGGGCGACTGCATCCTGGACCTGACCGACGCCGACCGGGCCGCGCTGGCCGCCAGAGTCGGCTGGCACAGCTTCCTCGAGGCCCTGTCGCCGGGACCGCCCGGCGAGCCGTGGCCCCCGCACCCGGAGGTGCCCGGCGGCGACCGTCACATCGTGATCGCCGACTCGCCGGTCTGGCCCCGCGTCGCCGCCGCCGGCGCGCTCGACGTGGACGACGGCTCCGGCTGCGTGTGGACCGCGCAATGGCTCCGGGCGACCATGACGCAGATGCTGCCGTGGGTGCCGGCGCACCGGGCCGCGGTCGAGGCCAGCGGCGGGTTCGTCCAGTGGCTCGGCATATGGGACCGTCTCGGCGCCGACCAGCAGGCCGAGGCCCAGGCACTGCACGTCGACGCCGACTTCACCAGCGTCGCCTGTCCTGTCGCGGCCGCCGCCGACGGCACCCAGCCCGCCGACCAGAACCTGTCCTACACGCAGTGCCGCTGGGAGCTGGCCCGACCCGGGGTGTGGCACTGGGTCCTCGACGCCGGATACACCGACGGCACCCGGACCGTCACCGAGACTCTCGCCGGGGACATCACCTGGTTCCGGAGCTTCGACGCCTACACGAACCAGCAGACCTTCACCCGAGTCCGCCCGCTACCGTGAGCGCTGACGTGATCTGATTCTCCACGGACGGGCCCAGGCGGCGGCGGGGTAGCGTCGAGGCATGGTCGAGCTGCACCCGATGTGCCTGGCGCTGGCGCCCCTGCTCGGCACCTGGCGCGGCTCGGGCGAGGGCAGCTACCCCACCATCGACGACTTCTCCTACACCGAGGAGCTCGTCTTCGGCCACGTAGGCAAACCCTTCCTGTCGATGGTCCAGCGCAGCCGTGACCTCTCGACGGGAGCGCCGCTGCACGCCGAGGCCGGCTACCTGCGGGCCCAGCCCGGCGGGGCCGTCGAGCTGACGGTGGCCCAGCCGTCGGGGATCGTGGAGACCGACGTCGGCACGGTGACCACCACCACCGACGGACTGGTCGTCGAGTTGGAGTCGGACCGGGTCGGCCTGACGCCCACGGCCAAGCCGGTCACCGCGGTGAGGCGCCGGCTCAGCCTGGCCGGCTCGACTCTCGTGTCGGAGCTGTGGATGGCCGCCGTCGGTGAGGCCGAACTGATCCACCACGTGCGAGCAGAACTGTCCCACAGCCCGGCGTAGCCTTGAGCCATGGCCACCAAGTCGAGGAGCCAGCAGCGCCTGGTGCGGCCCTGGACCGGCGAGGAGGCCGCCGGCAGCCGGCGAGCGGACCGCCTCGCCTCCGAGGAGCCGATGGCCGTCGAGCTGGACGATGTGCGGGTGGCGACCACCATGCGCACCCCGGGCAACGATTTCGAGCTGGCCGTCGGTTTCTGCTACGCCGAGGGGCTGCTCGACGGTCACGGGGTCATCCAGGTCAAGTACTGCGCCAAGGGCTCCGCAGCGGCCACCGACTTCAACGTGGTGTCGGTGTCCACCGGCGGCAAGGCGCCGCCTCCCCGGCCCCGGCTGACCACCACCACCTCGTCGTGCGGTTTCTGCGGCACGAGCGAGATCGACGAACTCGTCACCAAGCTCGCTCCGGTCGCCGGCGACCCGGTGCCGTGGGAGGCGCTGGCCGCCGCGCCCGAACAGCTCCGGCCCGGGCAGGAGCTGTTCGACGCCACCGGTGCGGTCCACGCCGCCGGTGTCGTGGCGCCCGACGGTTCGGTGGCCACCGTGCGAGAGGATGTGGGACGCCACAACGCGGTGGACAAGCTCATCGGCCGGCTCTTCCTCGACGGCGAGCTTCCCGCCACCGGACTCGGCCTGGTGGTCAGCGGCCGGGCCAGCTTCGAGCTGGTCCACAAGGCCTGGGCCGGCGGTTTCCGGGCTCTCGTCGCCGTGAGCGCTCCCACCGCGCTGGCGGCGGCCACCGCGGAGGCGGCCGGGATGCAACTGGCCGGCTTCGCCCGGGGCGGCGCCATGACCGTCTACGTCGACGCCTGGGCCCGAGCGGCCCGTGAGCGCAGCGAACAAGAGCGGGAGACCCGGGACCCCAGCGGCCCGTGAGCGCGGCGAACATGAGCGGGACACCCGCTGACGCGGCTTCATACACTGAGGTCATGCATGAACCGGTGGGAGTGGGCGACGGGCTGGCGGTCGTGCACCTGTTCTGCGCCCGCACAGCCGGCACCGACGACGCCGCGGTGCTCAGCGCCGTGAAGCAGGCCACCGAAGCCGGGGGCCAGGTGGTGACGGTGGCGGTGCTGGGCCACAAGGCGCAGCTGTGTTTCATGGGACTGCACGACGATGCCTGGGTGCTGCGCGACCTGCAGAGCGGCCTGGAGCGCGCCGGCCTCGACGTGGTGGACAGCTATGTGTCGATCACCGAGCTCTCCGAGTACGCCCTGGGCCTGCCCGCAGAGATGGCCGAGATGCGCCTGCGCCCGAAGCTGCCCCCGCCTGACAAGCCGGCCTGGTGCTTCTACCCCATGACCAAGCGGCGCAACGCCGGCCAGAACTGGTACGAGCTGCCCTTCGACGAGCGCAGGGAGCTCATGTACGAGCACGGGGCCTCGGGGCGCAAGTTCGCGGGACGCATCGTGCAGCTCGTCACCGCGTCCACCGGGCTCGACGACTGGGAGTGGGGCGTGACCCTCTTCGGTGAGGACCTCCGCGCCCTCAAGGAGACCGTGTACACGATGCGCTACGACCGGGCGTCGGCCGCCTACGCCGAGTTCGGCCCCTTCGTGACCGGCCTGGTGGGACCGGTCGACGCCATCCTCGGACGGATCCGCTAGAGGCCGCTCGGCCCGTGACCGGGGAGCCCGGCAGCTTCAGGGAGGTCTGGGACCGCGCCGGCGCCGTCGAGGGCTGGCTCACGCCGGAGCAGGGCTGGAAGCTGTTCGATGCGGCCCGGAGGCTCGGCCCCGGCGCGACCATCGTCGAGATCGGCAGCTTCAGGGGCCGCTCCACCATCGTGCTGGCCGCGTCCGGTCCCCGCGACGCCGAAATGGTGGCCATCGACCCGCACGGGGGCGGTGACCGCGGCCCCCAGGAGATCGCGCCCGACGCGGCCCGCGGCGAGGCCGACCATGCCGCCTTCACCGGCAACCTCGCCACCGCGGGGGTGGCGCACCGGGTCAGGCACATGCGCAAGCTGTCGGCCGACGCCCTCGACGACGTGTCGGGCGAGGTGGACCTGCTGTTCGTCGACGGCGCCCACCGCCTCGGCCCCGCCCGGGCCGACATTGTGCGATGGGGCGACCGGGTGGCCGGCGGGGGCACCATGCTGGTTCACGACGCCTTCAGCTCGGTTGGCGTGACCCTGGCGCTGCTGTCGACCACTGCGACAAGCGCCCGGTGGAGCTACGCCGGCCGTGTCGGATCGTTGGCCGAGTTCCGCCGCGCCGACCTGTCGCTTCAAGAGCGCCTCATCGACGGGGCCCGGCAGGCAGTGCAGCTCCCGTGGTTCGCGCGCAACCTGGCCATCAAGTGCCTGATCGTGGCCCGGCTCGGGCGCCTCACCCGCCTGCTCGGCCACCGGGGCGGCTGGCCCTACTGACGGTGGCCGGCGTTAGGGTGCCAGGGGTGGGCGACGACGCGAACGCTCCCGAAGCGCCGGTCGAAGCATCAGGTGCAGCCTGTGAACCGGCCGGTGAGGCCGACCTCCTGCGCTGGGCCGAGAGCCTGGCCGGCATAGCCCAGACCGGGCTCGGCTTCACCGAGAGCCGCTACGAGCAGGAGCGCTTCGAGGAGGTGCTGGCCGTGGCCGCCGACATCCGGGCCCACAGCACGGTCGGGATCGACACCGGCAAGCAGGTGCAGGATTGGCTGGGCGGCGTCGGCTCCGGCATAGCCGGCTATGTCACGCCGAAGATCACCGTGGGGGCCATCGTCGGCGACGACGAGGGCCGCATCCTGCTGGTGCAGCGGGCGGACTCCGGCTGGTGGCTGTATCCCACCGGCTGGTCCGACGTGGGCTACTCGCCGTCAGAAGTCGCCGTGAAGGAGGTCCGCGAGGAGACCGGGATCGACTGCGAGGTGGTCCGTCCCATCGCCATCCTCGACGGCATGCGCCTCGGCTTCCACCGGGTGCCGCTGGTGTCCATCGTGTTCCACTGCCGCAGCCTCGGCGGGGAGCTCGCAGCCCACCCGCTGGAGTGCTCCGATGTGGGGTTCTTCGCCGAGGGCGAGCTGCCCGAGCGCACCGCCCGCCCCGAGCTGTGGGCGCCGCACGCCTTCAGAGCCATCCGCGGCGAGCCCGTGGAGGTGCTCTTCGACCATCCCCGCGACCCGCCCTGGCGAGGCGGCGACACCGAGACTCGGACCTAGCCGCTGTCGCGCAGGAACTGCTCGACCTCGGCCACCAGCCGGTCGGGGTCGTCGTGCAGGGGATCCTTCGGGCGGGACTGCTCCCGGCTGGCGTCCCAGGCCTTCTCGAGGCGGCCCACATACTCGGCGGTCTCGTCGTCCTCGGCCACGATCCGGGTGACCTCCCGCTCGTAGGTCTCGGCCCGCTGCTCCAGATCGAAGATCGGAACCGGGGCGCTCATCACCGCGCACACTCGCTTCACCAGCGCCAGCGCGGCCTTGGGGGACGGCGCGGCCGGCATGTATGACGGCACTGCCGACCAGAATGAGGCGGTTGGGTATCCGGCCGTCATGAAGGCCGAGGACAGCACCCCGACGATGCCGGTGGGGCCCTCGTAGCTGGACGGTGTGAGGTCGAGCGCGGCCCGCAGTTCGGTGTCCTCGGCTGAGCCGTACACCTCCACGTCGCGGCTGTGGGGCACTTCGGCCAGCAACGCGCCCAGGGTCACCACCCTCCTCACATCCAGCGCAGCCGCCAACGCGATCAGCTGCTCGGAGAAGGTGCGCCACCGCAGTTGCGGCTCCGTGCCGATCAGCACCACTGCGTCGACGGCGGGGTCGGCCAGGCGCGCCACCCGCACCTCGTTCACCGGCCAGCTGATCTGGCGGGCCTTGCTGTCGTCGAGGCGCACCATGGGACGGCTGGCCGTGAAGTCGAAGAACGGCTCGGGATCGATCTCGGCGACCGGCTCGCATCCCCAGCGGCCGGCCAGATGGGAGGCCGCGGTGGTGGCCGCGTCGCCGGCGTCGTTCCAGCCCTCGAAGGCAGCGATCAGGGTGGGGCGGTCGAGCTGGGGCTTGGGACCCGACCACCGGACATGGGTTGGTTCAATCGGCACGGGCGCCACCATACCGCCGGTTCCGAAACTCGGGCCGTATGGCTGTCAGGCCAGTTCGGGGCGGTCGCGGAAGTGCTCCAGGGCCTCCGGGTTGGCCATCGCCGAGGTGTTGGGGACCGGCCGCCCGCAGACCACGTCCCGCACCGCCGTCTCGGTCATCTTGCCCGACCGGGTGCGGGGAATGTCGGGCACCGCGGCGATCACCGAGGGCACGTGCCTCGGTGACAGTTCCGAGCGGATGCGGGCCCGGATGGTGTCGCGCAGCTCGTTCGTCAGCTCATGCCCGGGAGCCATCCGCACGAACAGCACGATGCGGGTGTCGGCGCCGGTCGGCTGGCCGACCGCGATGCTCTCGGACACCTCATCGAGGGTGTCGACGCGCCGGTAGATCTCCGCGGTGCCGATGCGCACCCCGCCGGGATTGAGGGTGGCGTCGGAGCGGCCCGATATGACGAACCCTCCCGACGGGGTCCGTGACGCGAAGTCGCCGTGGTGCCAGACGCCGGCGATGCGCTCGAAGTAGGCGGCCCGGTAGCGGGCGTCGCCGGGGTCGTCCCAGAAGCGCAGCGGCGTGGACGGGAACGGGCTGCGGCACACCAGCTCGCCCTCGACTCCGGTGGGGAGGGACCGGCCCGCCGAGTCCACCACGTCCATGTCCATGCCCAGTCCCGGACGCTGGATCTCGCCCCGGTGAACCGGCGCGGTCGGATCGCCGGCCACCAGGCAGCCGCACAGGTCGGTGCCGCCGGAGATCGACGCCAGATGCATGTCGGCCTTCACGTTGGCGTACACCCAGTCGAACCCCTCGGCCACCAGGGTCGAGCCGGTTGACGTGATGGTTCTCAGCGACGACAGGTCGTGGGTGGCCGCCGGCCGGATGCCGGCGTTGCTGCAGGCGTCGATGAACTTGGCGGAGGTGCCGAACAGCGTGACCCGAGCCTCGTCGACCAGGTCGAAGAGCCGGTCGGCGCCGGGGTGGGCGGGCGAGCCGTCGTACAGCACCGCCGCCGCGCCGCAGGCGAGCGTCGAGACCAGCCAGTTCCACATCATCCAGCCGGTGGTGGTGAAGTAGAACACCCGGTCGCCGGGCCGCACGTCGCAATGGAGCCGGTGCTCGCTGAGGTGCTTGACCAGCAGGCCGCCCGCCCGGTGCACGATGCACTTGGGCGGTCCGGTGGTGCCCGAGGAATAGAGCACGTACCACGGGTGGTCGAAGGGCAGCTCCCGGAACACGACCGGGGTGGGCGCCGCTCCGAACCCGCCGCCGTAGCCGTCGAGCCAGCCCGGCTCCACCAGCACCGTGCGGTTGAGCGATCCCAGGTTGGCGGATATGTCGCGCAGGCGCTCGGTGCAGTCGTGGCGGCGCCCGCCGTAGGGGTAGTCGGCGCAGGCGAACAGCACGGTCGGCGATATCTGGCTGAACCGGTCCAACACCCCGGTGGTGCCGAAGTCCGGCGACGTGGAGCTGAACACCGCGCCGAGGCCGGCCGCGGCCAGCATGACGGCGCAGGTCTCGGGGCGGTTGGGCAGCCAGGCCGCGACCCGGTCCCCGGGCCCGACCCCGGCGTCGATCAGCAGTTGCTGCACCCGGCCGGTCATGTCGTGCAGCTCGGACCGGGTCAGCTCAGCCTCCTCGCCGTCCTCGCCGCGGAAGATCACCGCGAGGTCCTCGGACACCGGTCCGAGCAGGTTCTCGGCCACGTTCAGGCGGGCGTCGGGCAGGAACCGGGTGCGCCTGAGCCGCTCGCCCGCGTCGGCGCACCCGTCCTCGCCGGGGACCTCGACCAGGCGTTCGCCCCGATCGCCGCGCACGCCGCACCAGTCCCACACCGAGGCCCAGAACTCGCCGCTGCGCTCCACCGACCAGCGGTGCAGGCTCGCGAAGTCGACTGCGTCGACGCCCCGGCTGTCTTGCAGCCAGCGCCCGAAATGCTCGAGGTTGGACCCGGCGGCCCGCTCCGGCGACGGCGTCCACAGCGGCGGGGCGGGCGCGACGCCGGTCACAGCGTGTAGCGGTAAACGTTGGACTCCCGCTGCTGGAAGCCCATCCGGGCATACAGGCGGTTGGCGGCCTCCCGGGAGGGGCGCGACGTCAAGTCGGTGCTGCGGGCCCCCAGCTGCCGGGCCCTGTCGAGAGCGGCCTCGCTGAGCATCTCACCCACCCGCCGGCCCCGCACCGTCTCGTCCACCACGACGTCCTCTATGCGGGTGCGCACACCGGTGGGGATGCGGAAGGAGACCAGGGTGAGCGCGCCGACGATGCGGCCGCGGTGCCGGGCCACGAACAGCACCGTCGCGGGCGATGCCACGATCTCGGCGAGCTCGGCTCGGCCGGGGGGCGGGTTCGACGAGGAGAGCTGCGGGATCAGCCGGTCCATGGCCTCCACGAGGTCGTCGGTGACGGTCAGGCACTCGCGGACCTCGATCTCGGCGGCCTCGGCCTCCATCTCGCCTCCGGGCGCAGTCACGACAGCGGAGGGTAGACGAAGCGGGCCGATGCAGCATCGGTCACAGGACCGCGCCCATCCTGCCGCCCGCGCATCAGCTCGGAACGATCGGACGGATCAGGCCCTCCTGCACCACCGACGCCACCAGGCGGCCGTCGCGGGTGAACACCCGGCCGGTGGCCAGGCCCCTGGCGCCGCTCGCCGCGGGAGTGTGCTGGTCGTACAGCAGCCACTCGTCGGCCCGGAACGGGCCATGGAACCACATGGCATGGTCGAGGCTGGCCAGCATGACGCCCGGGTCTGCCGCGCTGGTCCCGTGGGGGGCCAGCGTAGTGTCGAGGAGGGTCAGGTCGCTGGCGTAGGTGAGCAGGCAGGTGTGCAGCACCGGGTCATCGCCGAGGACCCCGTTGGCTCGCATCCACACCCTCTGGGTGGGTGGCAGCGGGCCGCTGCGATCGAGCGGGCTGGTGGTCACGTACCTGACATCGAGCGCCATCATGCGGTCGGGGTGGACCCGGTCGGGGTTGGCGGCCCTGATGCGCTCGGCGCGGGACTCCAGCGTCTCGGGGTCGGGCACCTCCGGCATCGGCTCCAGGTGCTCGTAGCCGTCCTCGGCCGCATGGAACGACGCAGCCAGCTGGAAGATGGCCCTGCCGTGCTGGATGGCGACCACCCGCCGGGTGGTGAACGACCGGCCGTCGCGGATGCGGTCCACGTCGTAGAGCACCGGCGCCCTGGGGTCGCCGGCCCGCAGGAAGTAGGCGTGCAGCGAATGCACCGAGCCCCGCTCCACCGTGCGGGCCGCGGCGACCAGCGCCTGGCCGGCGACCTGCCCGCCGAAGATCCTCTGCCGGTCGTCGTCGGGCGAGCGGCCCCGGAAGATGTTGACCTCGATGGCCTCCAGGTCGAGCATGGCCACCACGTTGTCGAGCGCGGTCTGCATCGGCCCATGATGCCCCGCGAAGGCGGCCCGCGGGCGCCGGGGCGGTGGCCGCCTGCAATAGCCTGCGATCCAGTGACCGGGTTGCCGATGTCCACCCTGCAGCGGCTGAGAGCCGAGCACGGGCTCAAGGCGCTGCGCTACTGCGGCGTGTCGGTGGTGAACGTCACCGTGGGTGTCACCGTGCTGTCGATCTGTCACGGGGTGCTTGGATGGCCCGCGGTCGGCGCCAACCTGGCGGCCTGGATGGTCAGCACTGTGCCTGCCTACCTGCTGAGCCGGGCCTGGGTGTGGCGGCGCAGCGGGCCCCACCGGCTGGGGGGCGAGGTGCTCACGTTCTGGATCATGGCGCTGATCGGGCTGGTCCTGTCGTCGCTCGCGGTGCGTGCGGTGGAGGAGTTCACGTCCGAGACCGTCTTCGTGGTGGCCGGGAACCTCGCCGCCTACGGCACGGTGTGGGTGGCCAAGTACGTCTTCCTTGATCGGGTCATGTGGCCGCGGGCCGGCGACAGCTGATGGAGGAACGCCTTCGCCGTGCGGCCGAGGCAGCCCGGGGCTTCATGCCACCCGATGAGGGCTTGGCCCTCTACGAGGCCGCGGCCTCCGTCGAAGTGGACGGGCCGTTGCTGGAAGTCGGCAGCTACTGCGGGAAGTCGGCGGTGTATCTCGGCGCGGCGGCTCAACGGGATGGACGGGTCTTGTTCTGTGTGGACCACCACCGCGGCTCCGAGGAGAACCAGCCCGGCTGGGAGCATCACGACCCGGAGGTCGTGGACGCCGACCTGGGCGTGATCGACACGCTGCCGTTCTTCCGCCGCACCATCCGCGATGCCGGGCTGGAGCAAACCGTCGTGGCCGTGGTGGGCGACTCGCCCACGCTGGCGTCGCTTTGGGCCACCCCGTTGGCCCTGGTGTTCATCGACGGCGGTCACGGTGCGGAACCCGCTCACCGCGACTACGAGGGCTGGTCCCGCCATGTCAGCCCGGGCGGCTTGCTGGCCATACACGACGTGTTCGAGAATCCCGCCGACGGCGGGCGCCCGCCGTTCGAGATCTGGTGCCGCGCCCTCGCTGACGGGTGCTTCCGGGAGCATGCAGTGGCCGGCTCCCTGCGGGTCCTAAAGCGCATCGCCCCCGACCCGGCCTGATGAGCGCACGCCACGAGATCCCGGGCCCCCGCGATCGCACCGCAATGCAGTGGCCCCGATTGAGGCCAAGAGGCCGAACGGCTTGGGGACTCACGATCCTCGCCGTGATGACCGTGTCGGTGGCCGGATGCGGTGGAGCGAGTTCACGCCCGGCTGAACCACCCATGACGGGCGTGATCGCACCGACGACGGAGACGGCTGCTCCGACCGCGGCTCGCTCCACCACCACGACCTCGGCCCCGCCGACGACCTCGACCGAGCCGGAAGCGCCGCCCGCGTCTGCCGCGCCGGGCGAGAGCCCTCCGGACGAAGCGCCTGCGGAGCCCGACACCATCGACTGGGAGGACCTCGAGAATCTCACCATCGAGATGAACGACGGCTCGGTACGGCTCGAGGGCGGCCGGGCCACGGTGATCTACGGCGGCTTGTCGACCAGCATCTTCACCCTCCAGAACCGGTTGGCTCAGGGCGACCTCGACGGCGATGGCGACGAAGATGTAGTCGCCCATTTCATCGAGCGCTCGGCGGGCAGCGGGGTCTTCCACTCCGTCATTCCGGTCATCAACGAAGCCGGCGCGGCGGTGGCGGGGTCGCCAGTCCTGGTCGGCGACCGCATCGTCATGGACGGTATCCGGGCTCAGGACGGCGTGATCGAGGTCTCGTTGTTCGACCGGGGCCCGGATGAGCCCTACACGATCATCTCCAGACACACGATGCTCGAGATCGACGTGTCGGGCGAGACGCCGGTGGTCACGGTGATCGCCACCGAGTCACTCGAGGACAAGCCTCTACCCGGCCCGGAGCGTCCCGCAATAGACGTCAGGTTCGATCCGGGGGCGGTCAGCGCCGCCCAGTCGGGGTCCATCGATTTCCGGGAGCGGCAGATCTACAGGGTGCAGGCATCGGAGGGGCAGCCGTTCGCCGCCACGCTGGAGGCGCCGCTGGGCGTGTGGCTCGATGTTCGCCTCGGCGATCTCGTGGTCACCACGGCCTCGCAGCGGTCACAACTCGTGAGCACGGAGTTGCCCGCCAGCGGCCCATGGCAGGCGACCGTGATCTCCTCGCATGCAGGTCCGGTCGACTATCAACTGACCATCGAGGTGCTCCCGGTGGTCGAGGCCAGCCCCGCGACGACCACAACCGCGCCGGTCGTGAGCCTGACGAGACCGGTCACGCCGGCTCGCGACGACGGCGTCGTGTATTTGACCTTCGACGACGGCCCGCACGCGGAGTACACACCGCAGGTGCTCGACATCCTGGCCCGCCACGGCGCCAAGGCCACGTTCTTCGTGGTGGGACGGCTGGCGCGGGCCTACCCCGACATCATCGAGCGGATCGCGGCGGAGGGCCACACCCTCGCCAACCACACCTGGCGTCACGAGGATCTCGCCGGGTTGTCCAGGCCGGAGTTCGACGAGACGGTCGGCCGGACCCAGGCGATCCTGGGGGATCTCGCCACCCCGTGCCTGCGTCCGCCGTACGGGTCGGTCGGCGCCTTCACCAGGGAGTGGGCCGCCGCCCACGGGCTGTCGGTGTTGACGTGGGACGGCAGCCCGGAGGACTGGCGCCGACCGCCGGCAACGGAGATCGCCGACTACATCGTGCGGTGGGCGCCGACCGGAGCAGTCATCCTGCTGCACGACGGCGGCGGCGACCGCTCCAACACGGTCGAGGGACTGGACATGGCTCTGGAGCGGCTGTCCGATCAGGGCCTGCGCTACGAACCCGTCTGCCGCTGACCCGTAGACCGTCGAGCGACTCTCCGCGCTCGGCGCGGCTAGGCTCCGACGCGCCGACAGGCAGCGAAGCCGGTGAGAACCCGGCACTGTCCCGCAGCGGTGATGCTCGCCGGCTCCGGCCGGCGGGACGGGTCCGATCGCCTGGCTGCCGGCATGACGATCCGACCCTCGAGGCAAGGGGAGGCTCGTGCGGTGGCACTCCCGCTGCTCGGCCCCGGACTCGAGCAGAAGGGAGAACACCGTGATCCGTTCCAACGCCCGAGCCCGTCACTCGGTACTGCGGCTGCTGTGCATAGCAACGACGATGCTGCTCTTGGCTGCGGCCTGTGGCCGCGACGACAGCGCCGGCAGCGCTGCACAAGCGCCTGCCACCACCGTGACATCGACTACCACCGCACCGGCGTCGGAGCCGGTTGAGGAACCCCTCTCGACGACCACCGAGGCGCCTGCGTCAACGACAACGGAGGCCGTGGCGGCGACAACGACGGAGCCTGCTGCCGCGCCCGACGAAAATGGACACGCCTATCAGCGGATCGTGTCGATCTCCCCGACTGCGACCGAGATGCTCTTCGCAATCGGCGCGGGCGACCGGGTCGTGGCCGTGGACCAGTTCTCGTACTACCCCGCGGAGGCCCCGGTGACCGACCTCGACGGTTGGAACCCCAACATCGAGGCCATCGCCTCATTCGACCCCGACCTGGTGTTGATGCAGACCAGCGGCGACGCCGGTGCCAGTCTCGAGGCGCTCGGCATCGAAGTGTGGGCCCATGACGCCCCCTTCGCGTTCGACGACGTCTACGTCCAGATTGAATCGCTCGGCGCGGTCACCGGCCAGGTCGACGAGGCCGCCGCACTCGCGGCCGACATGCAGTCCCAGATTGACGACTTGATCGCGGCCGCTCCCGACGCATCGGGGCTCAGCTACTACCACGAGCTCGACAACACGCTCTACACCGTCACCAGCAGCACGTTCATCGGTCAGGTCTACGGCTTGTTCGGCCTGACCAACGTCGCCGATCCCGCCGACGCCGACGGCAGCGCCTGGGGTTACCCGCAGCTCAGCGACGAGTACCTGGTGGACGCCGACCCCGACATCGTCTTCCTGGCCGACACCCTGTGCTGCGGCCAGGACGCGCGGACCGTCGCGGCCCGGCCCGGATGGGACCAGCTCACCGCGGTCCAGACCGGCCGGATCGTGGAGCTCGACGACGACATCGTTTCGCGCTGGGGTCCCCGCCTCGTCGACTTCATCGCGGCCATCTCCGGCGTGCTCGTGTCCATCGGCGCGGCGGGCTAGCCGGGGAGTTCAGCGGTGACCGCAGCGCAGGGCGGCGACGGGACCGGCACGGCCCTGCGGGCTGCGGGGTTGCGGCCCGCGTCGCTGGTCGCGGGCCTGGCTGCGGTCGTGGTCGCGGTGACCGCCGGCCTGACCCTCGGGCCGGTTGACATCGCGGCCCACCGGGTGGTGATCCAGCTGCTCGACGGGCTGCCGGCAGTCTCGCTCGACTCCGGTCTGAGCGACGCCCACGCGGCCATCGTCGAGCAGATCCGGCTGCCCCGGGTGGTGCTGGGTCTGCTGGTGGGGGCCACACTGTCGATGAGCGGCGCCGCCTACCAGGGCGCGTTCCGCAATCCCCTGGCCGACCCCTACCTGCTGGGCATCGCGGCCGGCGCCGGGCTCGGGGCCACCATCGCCATCACCAGCAACCTCGGCGACGGCGCCGGTGCGCTCGATCCGGTGCCTCTGGCCGCCTTCGCGGGCGCGCTGATCTCGGTGACGGTCTCGTATGCGGCCGGCCATCTCGGCGGCCGCTCCACCGCGTCGCTGATCCTGGCCGGCATCGCGGTGGCCAGCTTCCTGACCGCCTGCCAGACCTACGTGCTGCAGGCCAACAGCGACGCCTTCCGCCAGATCTTCGCCTGGATCCTGGGCCGCATCGCCACCTCGGGATGGTCGGAGCCCGCCTTGATGCTGCCCTACTTCGTGGTGGCCGCGGCGGTGGTGCTGCGCTACCGCCGGGCTCTCGACGTGCTCGCGGTGGGCGACGAGGAAGCCGCCGCGCTCGGGCTGGAGCCGCGGCGGGTGCGGATGATCGTGGTGCTGGCCGCCTCGCTGGGCGCGGCCGCGGCGGTGTCGGTGAGCGGACTCATCGGCTTCGTCGGCATCATCGTGCCCCATGCCGTGCGCCTCGCCTTCGGCACCAGCAACCGGGCCGTGCTGCCGCTGTCGGTGCTGTTCGGCGGGGCCTTCATGGTGCTGGCCGATCTGGCCGCCCGGACCGCGCTGGCGCCGGCGGAGTTACCCATCGGCGTGGTGACCGCGTTCCTGGGCGCACCGTTCTTCGTGCTGGTGCTGAGGACCAGCCGCCGGGAGATCTGGTGACCGCGGCGGTGAGCGTGCGGGCGCTGGACGTCACTCTCGACGGCACCCGGGTGCTGCGCGGCGTCGACCTCACCGCGGCGCCGGGGGAGTGGGTCAACGTCATCGGACCCAACGGGGCGGGCAAGACCACGTTGCTGCGGGCGCTGCTCGGCCTGGTGCCCTTCGACGGCGACATCGACATCGACGGGCTTGGCGACCACCACCGGCGGGCAGCCCGGGCCCGCAAGCTCGCCTACGTCCCGCAGACTCCGGTGATCCCTGCCGGGATGCTGGTGGCCGACTACGTGCTGCTCGGCCGCACCCCCCATCGGGGCGTGTTCGCGGCCGAGACCGCCAACGACCGCAGGATCGCGGTCGAGATCCTCGAACGTCTCGACCTGGGCGGCTTCGGGGAGCGAACGGTGCAGTCGCTGTCGGGCGGCGAGCGCCAGCGGGCCGTGCTGGCCCGAGCCCTGGCCCAGCAGGCCGATGTGCTGCTGCTGGACGAGCCCACCACTGCTCTCGACCTCGGCCACCAGCAGGACGTGCTCGAGCTGGTGGACGCGCTGAGGCGTGAACGCGGCCTGACCGTGGTCGCGACGCTGCACGACCTCACCCTCGCGGCTCGCTACGGCGATCGCATCGCCATACTTGCTCACGGGAGGGTGGCCGAGACCGGCCCGCCCACGGAGGTGCTCACCGTGCAGAACATTGCTGCACACTTCGGAGCGACGGTGCGCATCGTCGACGACCCCGAGGGCCCCGTGATCGTGCCCACCACCGCGGCCCGCCGTTCGCAGGCTGAGCCCGCCCCGATCACCCAGAATGGAGACCAGCCATGACCACGACCGACGCCCCGCTGACCGAAGATCCCCGTCCCGGTGGGATGCGCAGCGCCAAGAGCCTGGTGGTGGTCAACACCGGCGACGGCAAGGGTAAGTCGTCGGCCGCGTTCGGCACCGCCATGCGGGCCAGAGCGCGGGGATGGCCGGTGGCGGTGGTGCAGTTCCTCAAGTCCGATGACTGGGTGACCGGTGAGCAGCTGATGGCCGAGCCGCTGGGCATCGACTTCTGGTCACTCGGCGAGGGCTTCACCTGGGACAGCGACGACCTGACCCGCGACACCGCAGAGGCCCGCGAGGCCTGGCGCCACGGCAAGGCGCTGGTGGAGGCGGGCCAGCACCGGCTGGTTGTGTTCGACGAGATCACCTACCCGCTCAACTGGGGCTGGATCGACGCCGAGGAGGTGGAGGCCACGTTCCGCAACCGTCCCGAGCAGGTGTCGCTGGTGCTGACCGGCCGTGACGCGCCCGCCTGGATGACCGCGCTGGGCGACACCGTCACCGAGATGGTCAAGACCAAGCACGCCTACGACTCGGGGATCCTGGCCAAGAAGGGCATCGACTTCTGATGTCGCTGACCGTCCTCACGGGAGGGGTCCGCTGCGGCAAGTCGGCCGCGGCATCGGCTGCAGCCTCGGCGGGCGGTGCCCCGGTGGTGTTCGTGGCCACCGCCGAGCCCGGCGACGACGACATGGCCGGCCGCATCGAGCGTCACCGGGCCGACCGGCCCGCGGGCTGGACCACCCTGGAGGCGCCCCGAGACCTCCGCGCCGCGGTGGACTCGGTCGACCCGGACGCGACGCTGGTCATCGACTGTCTCGGGTTGTGGGTCACCAACCGGATGCTGGATGACCGCCCTCCGGCCGGCGACGATCTGGTCCAGGAGGCCGCGGGCCTGGCTCGGGAACTGGCGGCCCGGCCCGGCCGGGCGCTGGTCGTCACCAACGAGGTCGGCTCGGGCGTGGTGCCGGCAACCCGGTTGGGCCGCGACTTCCGGGACCTGCTGGGCCTGGTCAACCAGGAGGTGGTGCGCGCCGCGGACGACGCCTACCTGGTGGTCGCGGGCCGGCTGCTGCCCCTCATCGATCCCGCTGCCGCGCCGCGGGCTTGAGGGCGGAGGCGAGTGGTCAGGCGGTCCCCGGCCGGCCGAACTGGCCGCGCTCGGGTCCCGATCGGGCCCGCCCGGCTGCCAGTGCGCGTGCGGATGCTCCTGTGACGGCTGAAGGCGTCCTGGCCGAGCTGCTCGCGGAGCTGCCGGGACCGGACCGTGACGCACGGGATCAGGTGGCGGCCCGAGCCGCGACCGTGCTGCGCCCCGCGGGCGCCTTCGCCCGCCTCGACGCGGTGGCCGCGTGGTTGGCGGGATGGCAGGGCACGGCCACTCCTCGGGTGGAGCGGCCCCATGTGGCGGTGTTCACCGCCGACCACGGCGTGGCCGCCGACGGTGTCAGCGCCTACCCGGCCGAGGTGACCGCGGCCATGCTCGACGCCATCCGCAGCGGGGTGGCCACCATCACCGTTCTCGCTCGCGAGGTCGGCGCCACCTTGGAAGTGTTCGACATCGGGGTGGGGCGGCCCACCGGCAACATCCGGGTCACCGACGCCATGAGTGTCGAGGAGTTCGACGCGGCGGCGGCTGCCGGTGCGGCTGCGGTGGAATCGGTCGATGCCGACCTGCTGGTGGTGGGGGAGATCGGCATCGGCAACACCACCGCGGCGGCCGGGGTGGCAGCCGCCGTGTTGGGGGGAGCCGCGGCCGATTGGGTCGGCCCGGGCACCGGCGTGGTCGGCGCAGCCCTGGCCCGCAAGTGCGATGTGGTCCAGGCCGCACTCGACCGGGTGGGGCCGGTCTCCCCCCTGGAGGCCCTTCGCCGGCTGGGGGGCCGGGAGCTGGCCGCGATGGCCGCAGCGGTGGCCGCGGCCCGGCGCCGCCGGCTGCCGGTGGTGCTCGACGGGTTCATTGCCACTGCTGCGGTGACCCCGCTGGCGGTGGCCCGCCCCGGCAGCCTCGACCATTGCATCGCGGGGCACTGCTCGGCAGAGCCGGGCCACGAGCGGCTGCTGGAGACGCTGGGGCTCGATCCGCTCATGCAGCTCGACCTGCGGCTGGGGGAGGGGTCGGGCGCGCTGGTGGCCGTGCCGGTCATCCGGATGGCTGCGGCCGCGGTGGTGGAGGTGGCGACCTTCGAGGAGTGGGGACTGCATCCGTGACGCCGCGGCAGGACACCCCGTGAGCCTGCGACGGGCTTGGGCCTTCCTGACCCGCCTGCCCGGCGGCGCCCATCCCGAGACCGATCGGGAGCTGGGCCGCAGCGTCCCGTGGTTCCCGGTGGTGGGCGCGGTGGTGGGTGCGGTGTCCGGCGGGGCCTATTGGGCCCTCCACGGCCCACTGGGCGGAACCCTTGCCGCGGTGCTGGCCGTCGCGGCCGGCGTCATCGTCACAGGCGGCTTCCACGAGGACGGCCTGGCCGACACCGCCGACTCCCTGGGCGGGACGAGCCGGGCCCGGCGCCTGGAGATCATGAAGGACTCCCGCCTCGGCGCCTTCGGCGTCCTTGCACTGGTGCTGTCCACGCTGGTGCGGGTGTTCGCGGTCTCGTCGCTGGCTCCCGTAGATGGACTGGTTGCGCTGGTGCTGGCGCACATGGTGGGCCGGGCGGTCGCGCTGGGAGCGATGGGCGTGGCCCCTGCGGCCGCCGGCGCCGGTCTCGGCCACAACTACGCCGCCCACCTGCCTCGGGCCTGGACTCTCGCCGCGGTGGTCGCCGTCGCGGCGGCCGCAGTCAGCCTCGGGCCGTCCGCTGCTACCGGGCTGGCCGCGGCTGTGGCCGGGGCGGCTCTAGTGGGTCTGGTCGCATGGCGGGCCTTCGGTGGAACTACCGGCGACGTGCTGGGTGCGATCGAACAGGTCGGCGAGATGGCTGTCCTCGTGTCAGCCGCCAGCCTGGCCGCCACCTACGGCTGGTCCTGGTGAAACCCGCGGCAATCTCCGGCGGCACTCAGGGCCGGGGGCTGTGGACCCGGCCGAAGGTGTAGGCGTCGGGCCAGCCGCGACCGGCGAGGCTCTGCTCCTGGCGGGCGACGATGCCGGGCAGGTTTCGCTCAGATCCGACGGCAGCACCACGCACTGGCCGCCTGCCTCGCGGATGCGGGCCTGGGTCGCCTCGAGGCCGTCGACGCTGCGGGCCGTGATCGCCACCCGGGCCCCTTCGGCTGCTAGACGCAGCGCGATCGCGGTGCCGGTGCCTCCCTTGCTCGCGCCGGTGACCAGCGCCACCCGCCCCTCGCACTGCTGCTGTGACATCAGGCCTCCTTGACCGTGACGAACCGCACATCGGGGATCCGACTGACTCCTACTATGCACCGTTATCCTCGCCGCAGCGGGTCCCGACACCTGGGAGGCAGCCATGCGAAGCCACGAAATCGACTACCGGATCTACGGGGACGACCTCCAGTTCGTGGAGATCGAACTGGATCCCGGAGAGGTCGTCATCGCCGAGGCCGGCGCCATGATGTACATGGAGCAGGGCATCACCTTCGAGGCCAAGATGGGCGACGGCTCCGATCCCGACCAGGGCACTTGGGGAAAGCTCAAGTCGGCGGCCAAGCGGGGGATGACCGGTGAGGGGCTGTTCATGACCCACTTCACCAACAGCGCCCACCAGGGCAAGCAGCGGGTGGCTATGGCCGCTCCGTACCCCGGCAAGATCCTGCCCATCAATCTGGCCGCGGCCGGTGGGAATCTGCTGGCCCAGAAGGACGCTTTCTTGTGCGCGGCCTCGGGCACCAAGCTCGACATCGCCTTCAACCGCAAGATCGGCACCGGCATATTCGGCGGTGAGGGCTTCATCCTGCAGTCCATTTCCGGTGACGGCCTGGCCTTCATGCACGCCGGCGGGACGATCGTCGAGAAGCAACTCCAAGGTGAGACCCTGCGCATCGACACCGGCTGCATCGTGGCCTTCCAGCCCCAGATCCAGTACTCGATCGAGCGGGCCGGGAACCTAAAGTCGATGGCCTTCGGCGGTGAGGGCCTGTTCCTGGCCACCCTCACCGGCGTCGGCCGGGTGTGGCTCCAGTCTCTTCCGTTCAACCGCCTAGCGGACCGGGTCATCGCCAACATGCGACCCGGTGGCTCCCAGGGCGAGGGCTCGGTCATCGGCGGCCTGTCGAACATCTTCGAGCGCTGACCGGCGCGAATCCGCCGCCGGCGGGCGGCATTCCGGTCCGGTCAGGCGATCGGGATGTCGAAGGAGCCGAGCGGGCCGAAATCGAATCGGAACTCGTCGCCCGGCGCCACCGCCATCGGGCGCGTGAACGAGCCCGACAGGATCACCTGGCCCGCTCGCAGCGCCAGGCCCTGCTCGGCGTAGCGGCGGGCCAGCCACACGATGCCGTTGGCGGGATGGTCGAGCACGCCCGCGGCCAGGCCGGTCTCCTCGACGATGCCGTTGCGATAGGCGATGGCGCCCACCCAGCGAAGGTCCGTGTCCCGGGGCCCGACCGGGAAGCCGCCGGTGACGATCCCCGCGTCAGCGGCATTGTCGGCGATGGTGTCTACCACGGTGCGGGTGCGGCCGGTGGCTGGATCGGTGCGGGGCGTGCGAGACGCGATCAGCTCCACTGCCGCGGTCACGTGGTCGGTGGCGTCCAGCACGTCGTCGCACCGGAGGTCCGCGCCGTACAGGTCGTGGGCCAGCACGAACGCCAGCTCCACTTCGAGGCGCAGGTCGCTGAACTGGGCCGCGACGACGGGCTCGCCGGGGGCGAACACCATGGCGTCGGTCAGGAATCCCGAGTCGGGGGTGTCGATGCTCATGGCCTGCTGCATGGCCCGGCTGGTGAGCCCGATCTTGTGGCCGACCACGCGCTCGCCGCGGGCCAGCCGGATGTTGAGCCAGGCGGCCTGAACCCGGTAGGCCTCGTCGATGGTCATGTGCGGGTAGACGCCGGTCGTCTGGCGGACCTGGCGGCGCTCGCGCTCGGCGGTGTCGAGCAGCTCGGCCTCAGCCCGGATCTCGTCGCCGGTGAGTCCGGGCCCCGCGCCGCCGGTCATCGGGTGCCACCGGGATCGGACCGGCTGCTCACGGGATCAGCAGGATCTTCCCGGCCAAGCCTCTGCCCTGCAGGAGCCGGTGGGCCTCGGCCGCTTCGACCAGCGGCAGCCTCGCCGCGATCCGCACGTCGAGTTCACCCGCCGCGATCCAGCCGAACACCTCGGCGGTCCGGGCGTCGAGTTCCTCCCGGTTGGCGATGAAGTCCCACAGCTTGGGCCGGGTCAGCCACAGCGACTTGCCCATGAGATGCAGCGGCGCCTTGGGCTCCACCGCGCCTGAGGCGTTGCCGAAGGTCACCATCGACCCCCGCAGCCGCAGCAGTTGCAGGCTGGCGTCGTACACGGCCGCGCCCACCCCGTCGTAGACCACATCGATGGCCTCGGGACCGACCGCGGCCTCCACCCCGGCCACGAGGTCGGTGGTGGTGTAGTTGACGACGTGGTCGGCGCCCGCGGCCCGGGCCAGCTCGGCTTTGGCGTCCGATCCGACGGTGGCCACCACCTCGGCTCCCCGCAGCTTGGCCATCTGCACGATCAGGCGACCGGTGCCGCCCGCGCCGGCATGTACCAGGCACCGGTCGCCGGGCCCGATCGGGGGGCAGTCGTCGATCAAGTAGTGGGCGGTCAGGCCCTGCACGCCGATGGCGGCCGCGGTGTCGAGGTCGACGTCATCGGGCACCTTGTAGACCACTGCGGTGTTCACGGCGGCCCGCTCGGCGTAGGAGCCTGCCGATCCGGCCCACGCCACCCGGTCGCCCACCGCGAAGCCGTCCACCCCGTCGCCGACCTCCAGCACGGTCCCGGCCCCCTCCTGGCCCAGAACCACCGGCAGCGGCATGTCGTACAGGCCGGAGCGGTGATAGGTGTCGATGAAGTTCACCCCGGCCGCAGCCACCGCCACCGTGACCTGGCCGTCGCCCGGCGCCGGGTCGGGCCGCTGCACGAGTTCCATCACCTCGGGCCCGCCGGTCTCCGAGATCTGAACAGCCGCACTCGTCCCGCCCGCTGCTGTGCTCATGTTCGCGCCTCCCGCACTAGGTCCGGCCAGAGGCTAGGGGATGCCGGTCCGGCGGGCGCTGCGTGCGTCCGCTTGCTCGCACGGGCTTCGCCCTACTCGCTCGCAAGTCGAACACCCGCACCCCCCGCCTTGCTGTTGCCGTAGCGGGGACCGGCGGGCGCCGTCCGGGCCTCGCGCCGGCAATGCAACCGTCTAGGCGGCGGGCTCATCGCGGATCGGGTTGCGCAGGGTGCCGATCTCGGGGACCGTCACCTCCACGATGTCTCCGGGCCGGAGCCACCGCGGTGGGTCGAAGCGGGCGCCGGCGCCGGTGGGGGTGCCGGTGAAGATCACGTCGCCGGCGTCGAGGCCCACGAAGGTGGACAGGTAGTGGATCTGGTACTCGATGCTGAAGTGCATGTTCGCGGCCAGGTCGTCCTGGCGCAGCTCGCCGTTCACTCTGGTGGTGAGGTGCAGGTCGCCCAAGGCGCCGATCTCGTCGATGGTCACCAGCCAGGGCCCGAGCGAGCCGCTGCGGTGCCAGTTCTTTCCCTGGGTGACGTTGAAGCGCCCGTGCCGTATCCAATCCCGGATGGTGCCCTCGTTGCCCAGGCTCACCCCGGCGATGTGGCTGCGGGCCTGCTCCAACGGTATCCGGCGCCCGCCGGTTCCGATCACAACGACGATCTCGCCCTCGTAGTCGAGCTGCTCGGATTCCGGGGGCCTAAGCAGGGGCTGCTCGTGGCCGACCAGCGTCTCGGGGAAGCGCACGAACACGCTCGGGTAGGCGTCACGGCGCTCCTCGGCGTACTCGGCGCCGCGCCCGCCGTAGTTGACGCCGATGCAGATGATCTTGCCGGGACGCGGGATCAGGCGCTCGAAGGCGACTCCGGCGAGATCGTGATCGGCGGCGGTGCCCGCGTCCGCCCAGCGGGCAGCCTCATCGAGACGGCCCTGGACGATCAGGTCGCCGAGGTCGGTCACGCCGTCGAGGCGGGAAGCGAGGTCGATCACACCGCTGCCGTCCGGTGTGAGCGCTCCGAATGACGGGTCTCCGTGGGCGGTGTAGCTGAGCAGGCGCATGGGATGTCCCTGAGGAATCGGCGAAGGGATAGAACCGTACAATCGTGACGGACGCGGCAACCACATCCGCACCCACCTCGCCCGGGCCTAGCCTCGAAGGCCGCGACAGGAGTCTCACCATGGCAACCGCAGCCAGCTTCGAGGACAACCTTGCCGCCGCCGGGCGGTATCTGGCTCGTTTCTCCGCCGAGCCGACGCTGCATCTGATCGAAGGCGAGGCCGTGGCCAGCGTGTCACGGGAGACGTTCGCCAACACGTCGCCCGTAGACGGGATGCACCTCGGGGATGTGGCCGCGGGCGACTCGGCCGACATCGCGGCCGCGGCCGGCGCGGCCCGCGCCAGCTTCGAGGAATGGTCGGGCACCTCGGGGGAGCATCGCAAGCGGATCCTGCATGCAGTCGCCGACGCCATCGTGGCCCGCGCCGACGAGATCGCGGTGGTGGAGTCGGTCGACACCGGGCAGGCCATCCGGTTCATGTCTTCGGCCGCGCTGCGGGGCGCGGAGAACTTCCGGTTCTTTGCCGACCGTGCCCCCGGCTCTGCCGACGGGCTTTCCTTGCCGTCTGCGCATCACCTCAACTACACCAGCCGCCGCGCCGTCGGACCGGTCGGGGTGATCACGCCGTGGAACACGCCGTTCATGCTGTCCACCTGGAAGATCGCCCCCGCGCTGGCCGCAGGCTGCCCGGTGGTGCACAAGCCGGCGGAGTGGAGCCCGCTCACTGCCTGCCTGCTCGCTGAGATCGCGCTGGAAGCCGGACTGCCCCCTGGGGTGCTCAACGTGGTGCACGGGATGGGCGAGACCGCAGGCCGGGCTCTCACCGAGCACCCCGGCATCGCGGCCATCGCCTTCGTGGGCGAGTCGGCCACCGGCTCGGCCATCCAGGCCCAGTCGGCGGCCACCCTCAAGCGGCTCCACTTCGAGCTGGGCGGCAAGAACCCGGTGATCGTGTTCGACGACGCCGACCTCGACCGGGCCCTCGACGCGGTGGTCTTCATGATCTACAGCCTCAACGGCGAGCGCTGCACCAGCTCGAGCCGCCTGCTGGTGGAGCGCAGCATCTACGACGACTTCACCGGACGCCTGGCCGCCAAGCTGCGCAACATCCGTGTCGGCCATCCCCTTGACCCCGCCACCGTGATCGGCCCACTCATCCACCGGCGCCACTGCGACAATGTGCGCAGCTACATCGAGCTGGCATCGACCGAAGGCGCCACCGTGGTGGAGGGCACCCCCTTCGGTGACGCCCCTGCGGACGGCAACTTCGTCACGCCGGTGCTGTTCACCGCTGCCACCAACAGCATGCGCATAGCCCGCGAGGAGATATTCGGCCCCGCCCTCACCGCCATCGCCTTCGACGACGAGTCAGACGCGATCGCGATCGCCAACGACACCGACTACGGGCTGGCCGCCTACGTCTGGACCGGCGATGTGGGCCGGGCCCACCGGGTGGCCGCCGCGGTGGACGCGGGCATGGTGTGGGTCAACTCCCAGAACGTCCGCCACCTGCCGACTCCCTTCGGCGGAACCAAGCGCAGCGGCATCGGCCGCGACGGCGGCGACTGGAGCTTCGACTTCTACATGGAGACCAAGAACGTGGCTGTCGCCTACGACAGCCACTCCATCCCCAGGCTGGGAGGCTGACACGATGCAGACGCAGATGCTCATCGGCGGGAGTTGGCGGGACAGCGGGGCCGGCCGGATCGAGGTGCTCGACCCGGCCACCGGCGACGGCATCGCCGAGGTGGCCGCGGGCGGCCCGGCCGAGGCCTTCGCGGCGTGCGACGCGGCCGCGGCCGCCCAACCCGGCTGGGCCGTGACCGCGCCCCGGGTGCGCTCGGAGATCCTGCGCGACTGTCACCGGATCCTCATGGAGCACACCGACGAGCTGGCCGACCTGATCACCCTCGAGCACGGCAAGCCCCGCGCCGACGCGGTCGGTGAGGTGGCTTACGCGGCCGAGTTCTTCCGCTGGAACGCTGAGGAGACGGTACGGATCCAGGGCTCGATCAGCACCGCACCGGCCGGCGACAAACGGATCATCACCCTCCACCCGCCGGTGGGGGTGGTGGTGATGGTCACCCCGTGGAACTTCCCGGCCGCCATGATCACCCGCAAGCTCGCACCGGCGCTGGGCGCGGGCAACACGGTCGTGATCAAGCCGCCGAGGGAGGCGCCCCTCACCGCGCTGCGGGTCGGCGAGCTGTTGGCCGAGGCCGGGGTCCCGCCCGGGGTCGTCAATGTGGTCCCGACCTCCGCCTCGGGACCCTGGTTCGACGCGGCGGTGGACCATCCGGCGGTCCGCATGGTGTCGTTCACGGGCTCGACGGAGGTGGGCCGGGTCCTGCTGCGGCGCTGTGCCGACCGGATTCTCAAGACGGTGATGGAACTGGGCGGCAACGCGCCCTTCATCGTATTCGCCGACGCCGATCTGGAAGCGGCGGTGGCCGGGGCCATGGTGGCCAAGATGCGCCATTCCGCTGAGACCTGCACCGCGGCCAACCGGTTCTTCGTGGAGGCCCCGGTGCACGACGAGTTCGTGGAGCGGCTGGCTGCGGCCATGGGGTCCATGAAGGTGGGCAGCGGCTTCGACCCCGACGTGACCTGCGGCCCGATGATCAACCCCGGTGCGGTGGCCAACATCGAGAGGCTGGTGCAGGGCGCCATCGATGGCGGGGCCAGCGCGGTCACCGGCGGATCGGCCATCGACGGGCCGGGGTTCTTCTACGAGCCCACCGTGCTCGGCGGGGTGGACCCGGCTGCGCCCATCACTCGCGAGGAGATCTTCGGACCGGTGGCGCCGGTGGCCAGCTTCACCGACACCGGCGCCATGATCGCGGCGGCCAACGACACCGAGATGGGCCTCACCGGCTACGTGTACACCGAGGACCTGGCCAAGGGCCTGCGGGTCAGCGAGCGCATCGAGGCCGGCATGATCGGGCTCAACCGGGGCGCAGTGTCCGACCCGGCCGCGCCCTTCGGCGGCATGAAGCAGTCCGGCCTCGGCCGCGAGGGGGCCTCCGAGGGCATCTACGAGTTCTGCGAGACCCAGTACATCGCCGCCGGCTGGTAGGGACCGGCTCGCGGCGCGGCCCCGCGAACGCTCAGCCGCGCAGCTCGGCTGCGACCGCTTCGGCGAGACGGCGGTACTGGGCCTCGTCGTTGTAGAGGTGCGCCGAGATGCGCAGCAGGCGCGCCGGGGGCGCAGGCCAGGTGAAGACCGACACCTGAATGCGGTGGCGCTGCTGGAGTGCGGCCATGAGCGGATCGAATATCCCGGTGCCCGGGTCCTCGGGAGCCGGCACCGGCACCGAGGCGATGGCTCCGATCATCTCGTCGGGCGCGGGCGGGTCGATCCCCAGCGCGTCGAGCAGGATCCGCCGGCCGGACAGGCACAGCTGGTGGATCGTGCGGCGGACGCCGGGCCAGCCGTCGGGGTGCATGGCACCTACCGCGTCCAGTGCCTCGGGCACGGTCAGCCAGGCGCTCGGGTCCTGGGTACCGGTCCAGTCGAACTGGGCGTGCAGCCACCCTCCATCGGAGGGCCAGCCACCGTTGTAGCCGTGGCTGATCACCGAGTGGTAGACATCGTCGCGCCGGCCGGCCCGCACCCACAGGAACCCGGCACCCTTGGCCGAGCACATCCACTTGTGGCAGTTGGCGGTCACATACGAGGCGCCCAGTTCCGACACGTTGAAGTCGATCATCCCCGGTGCGTGGGCGGCATCGACCAGGACCCGCACATCGGGCTCCAGTGCGGCCGCGATGTCGGCTACGGGCATCACCAGACCGGTCGCCGAAGTCACCGCGTCGATCAGCAGGATCCTGGTGCGGTCGGTGACCGCGGCCAGCACCGCGTCCACGGCCTGCCGGGGCGACTCGATCGGGAACGGCACCCGGACTGTCGTGACCCTCGCGGCCGTCCGTGATGCAGACACCTCCGCCGCGTTCCGGCAGGCGTTGTACTCGTGATCGGTGACCAGTATCTCGTCGCCGGGCCCGAGCGTGGGCTCCAGCGAGCGCAGCACCGCGTTCACGCCCGCGGTGGCGTTGTTGACGAACACCAGCCCGGCCTCGTCCCCACCCACGAAGTCGGCCACCGCCCGGCGGGCAGAGTCGAGCTCGCGCTGGTAGTCGCCGCCGAGGAAGTACTTGGTGGGGTTGGCCTCCATCCGGCGGCGCACCCGCTGCTGAGCCTCCAGCACGGGCGCGGGGGTCGCCCCGAACGACCCGTGGTTCAGGTGCAGCACGCCCTCCTCGAGCAGCCAAGGCCCCACGGCAGTCACCGGCAGAGCCTAGGACGGCCGAAGGCTGCAACCGCCCGGCGTTGAATCGGGCACGCTCGACGGAATGCGCCCGTTCTAGAGGCGTCCCTGTGTCCGGCGCTCACTCAGCCATTCCCGCCACCGGGGGTCGTCTCGCGCCGCGACGAATGGAGCATCGTCCCCATACAGGTAGCACCAGATCGATGCGGCCGTCTCGGCGCCGTGCATCTCGACCGCCACGAAGGCAGTGCCTGGCAACGGCTGATCGAGCAGGAGAGCAACACGGTGCGGGGCTGCATCTGCGACGGTGCCGGCCAAGGCCGGAGCATCGGGGGCCGTCACCGTGATCCGCTCGCCCACGGCGGGCGCCGACGGGATGCCCAGAGCGTCGGTGAGCGCATTCCAAACCTCGTCGCGGGTTCCGCTCCACATCGTTGTAGGCAGCGAGGCCGTTGCGGTACGGCCGCGGAAGTTCTCCATGTGGAGCTTCAGATTGAGCAGGAAGAGTTGCCAACCCTCGGACATGCCGTCGTATTGAGCATCCCACTCCTTGCTCGCGTCGAAGCCGCTATTGACCAGACGCACGATGCAGGTTCCGCCATCTCGGGCCTCGATGGTCCATTCGAAGGCCAGGCCTTCGACACCCTCTCCGCCGTCGAAGACGATCCTGCGCGGCGGCTCCCAGGCCGCGACCCTTCCGTTCACCTGCATCTCTGGCTCGGGGCCGAACGACGCGGAAGCCGCACCCCCGTCGCGTTCTTCGATCGTGTGCGGCACATACCACGATGAGATGCCCGGACCGGTGGCGATCGCCCTCCACACCTCCTCCAGACTGCCGGGAACCTCCACTTCCAGCTCGATCGAGCGACGCTCGTCAGACATGCGTATCTCCTTCTGTCTCAGGTGGATTGGGATTCGGACGGGGGTGGGCCGCAACAACCAAGCGATGCCAGCGCCCGTTCGGTGATTCATGACGGTGGTAGCGAGCGGCGAGCGAAGTCACAGCTGCGGCGAGTTCCTCGGTGAAGGCGGACCGGTCAGCTGCCGACGCGAAGCGAATGTCGGTGTCGATGGTCAAGGTGGCCAATGACTTCCGGGCCTTGTCAGCTCCCCTAATCAGGTCGGCCACCTCTTGCACGATGCGTCCGGCCACGGCCACTAGGTAGCGAGCTGACAGACGGTCGGTTCGCGCTGGGTCAGCGGCGCGGTCGCCGAGGACCGCTGGCGACAGAACGTACGAGCGAGCTGACGCGATCATCACCCGCTCCGTCAGTCCCCGCCTCTGACGCTGCTCGACGAGTCGAACGAGCCCGTGATCCTCCAGCGCGCGTAGGTGGTAGTTGACTCTCTGGCGAGGCTCGCCCAGGGCCTTCGCAACCGTGCTCGCGGAGCCTGGCTCCGCGAGCGCGCCGAGAACTCTCGCTCTCATCGGGTCGAGAAGCACGCGTGCTGATCCGGGTTCGTCAATCACATGGAGATCGAGCATGGCCCGATCCTAACTATTGACAAAAAAAACTGTCAAATTGGGAGGATGGGACTCCAGCAAGCGGTGCGGCGTACGGGGGCCAGTTGGTTCCCTGACCGAGACACACGTGACAAGCTCACTTGCTCCCCTCGACAGCCTCAAGGAATCGGAACATGCCGGAGGACGGGTTGTCATCCGGAAAGGCTGTGTCGTTGTCCCTGTGCATCTCGTCAAGGGAGCGCGCCCTCCGGGCTGCGTCTTGCCGGTTCGGCATGTACGTGGCACCGCTCAAGCTCTTGTCAGAACTCCCGTCGTGGCTTTGGCGTAGTCTCTCGGCCCCGTTGTTGTCGATCCAGGCGGTTTGACTGTCGAAGTGGAGCGCGAGCCATAGCTCGAAGCATGGATTCGAAACAGCGATGCTCACGTCGTTGCGTCTGGCATGATCGATAGCCTTATCGAGGTCTGGATGGTTCTGGGGCCATTCGACATCGAATAGGCACCAGATCTCGTCCACTTCGCCGTGCGAGGCCGAAACGCCGGATCGAGCCTTTGCGGCGGCCGTCACTAGTTTCATTGGAAGAGAGCCGCCCGCAGCAGCAGGAGATTCGATTTGAATGGAGGTGACACGGCGGATTTCAGCGACGCCTTTGAGCGCCTTGAGATAGTCGGGTTCGGTCCTCTCGCCTTCGCAATACACGAGAAACGTCCGTTTCGGAACACGATCGCCGACCCGGCGGCTCAACCGTCGATCCCCACGGGGCTTGCGCCCTGATGGCTTCGCCATTAGGAGTCATTCAAGACGTGCCGGACGGCGCTGCGCATGTCAACCTGATCAGCTTCGGGAACTGCCCCGAATCGGCCTTGCAGGTAGGCGCGTTCCAGGTTCACCGACTTCCGTACCCGCTCGCCGCCGAACTCGGCCAGGGCCACGAGTCGTGTGGCGACACCAGGCTCCTTCTCGGTGAGCCAAACCTCGTCACGGTTCAACACGTTCAGTAGCGAGGTGTCGTGACTAGCGAAGATCAACTGGGCCCCTCGAGGATTGGTCTGAGGATCCTGAAAGAGGCCTAGCAGCCGGGCCGAGAGTCGAGGGTGGAGACTCGCATCGATTTCATCGAACAGCAGAATCGTGCCCGCTGTGAGCACGCCCAATGCGGGTCCCAGCAAATGGAACCACGTTTGAGTTCCAGCTGACTCCTCTTCGAAGTCCAACGGCACGGGCCCATCATGGGCGCTGCGGATGAAGCGTAGTTGGCGGCTTGAGCGCTCCGAGAACCGCTGGGGCAACTCGTACACCTGCACGTCATCGATCCCCGGGTCCGCAAAGCGAAGTAGACCGAGCGCTGCGATCCGTGTCTCAGGCAGTTCCAGGACTCGTTCGCGGATGTCACTCGGTTCGTCGAGAAAGAGACGCCTAGTTGAGTAAGGCAGGCCGGCCCGCGGAAACAGGTGTGCCGAACCCCGAGGGGGCTTCAGGCCGAGGGTGCTCATTCTGGCGATGGCCCGACTGGCTCCGCTGAGTTGGGGATCCCCCAGGCGCATCCCCGCGGAGATTGCCAATGTCGTCGGCGTCAGCAACCCTCGGATCCCAGATGCTTCGTCGAGGCCGCGACGAAACTCGATTTGGGTCCCGTGGCGCTCGAAGAGTGTCCTGCGTCTGCGTTCCGGATAGCCGGAGAGGCTTTCGTACAGTACGGCCGAGTCGTCGAGCTCAAGTTGGTAGGAGAATCGAACGCCTTCGACGATGAGGTCTATGTCGAACGCCGACGGAGTCGCCGGGCCCTTGCCGAAGCGGTGCGCATCTCGGGGAATATTCTCGTCCCAGCTGCGTAGGGAGGTGGCCACGGCCGTCGATAGCCACGAGAGCGCGTCGAGCAGGTTGGACTTGCCGGAGGCGTTGGACCCGTAGATCCCGGCGACGGTCAGTACCTGTTCCGACAGCCGGTCGAAGCGTCGCGTCGCGTCGCGGTCCTTGTCGACCGCGATCATCGACAGCTCCACGGGATCGAGGATGGAGCGATGATTGGATGCTTGGAACCGCAGCAACATGATCGACAGAGTACCCGCTAATCTGCATATTCAAGCCCTATTTCGTTAGATTCTTACGATTTGGGCTGTAAGTGTGCAACAAGCGGTCTTCAGGGCTGCAGCTGAGCAGGCTGCTTGGATGATCGGATCAGGATCCTTGCTGGCGGCGTTTCTGGATGTTGGCCCACTCGTCTCGCAGGCCGACGGTGCGGTGGAACAGGCCGGCCGCTGCGGTGTCGCGGGCGAAGTAGCCCAAGCGCTCGAACTGCACCACCTGGCCGGGTTCGGCCTCACTCAGTGCCGGCTCCACCTTGGCGCCCCCGATCAGCTCGCGGGAGTCGGGGTTGTAGGACTCCAGCGGATCGCGTCCGTCGGCGCCGGGAACGGCATCGGTGAACAGCCGGTCATAGAGCGCCACGGTGGCGTCCACCGCATGGTCGGCTGACACCCAGTGGATGGTGGCCCGCACCTTGCGGCCGTCGGGGGCCTGGCCGCCGCCCGTTTCGGGGTCGTAGGTGCAGCGCAGCCGCACGACTTCGGAGTCGGAGCCGGTCTCGACGTCGTTGCATCGCAGGAAGTAACCGGCCCGCAGGCGGACCTCCCGGCCCGGTGCCAGCCGGTAGAACTTGCGGGGCGGGTCGAGCATGAAGTCGTCCCGCTCGATCCACAGCCGGCCCGAGAACGGCACGTGACGCTCGCCCGCGGCCGGGTCCTCGGGGTTGTTCACCGCCCGGCGATGCTCGACATGGCCCTCGGGCCAGTTGTCGATCACCACCTCCAGGGGGCGGAGCACCGCCATGCGTCGCAGCGCGTGGCGGTTGTGGTGGGTCCGCACGAACGATTCCAGCAGTTCGATCTCATGGACGCCGTTGACCCGGGCCACACCGATGTGGGCGCAAAACTCCCGGATCGCCTCGGGCGGGTAGCCCCGGCGCCGCAGGCCCCGCAGGGTGGGCAGGCGGGGGTCGTCCCAGCCGTCCACCAGCCCGTCGGAGACCAGCGTGTGCAGCTTCCGCTTGGAGGTGACGGTGTGGGTCAGGTTCAGGCGGGCGAACTCGTACTGGCGGGGCCGGTCTCCCGGCAGCGGAAGATGCTCCAGGTACCAGTCATAGAGCTGGCGGTGGGCGTCGAACTCAAGAGAGCACAGTGAGTGGGTCACACCCTCGATGGCGTCGCTCTGGCCGTGGGCCCAGTCGTAGGTGGGGTAGATGCACCAGGCGTCGCCGGTGCGGAAGTGGGCGGAGTGACGGATCCGGTACATGACAGGGTCGCGCATCAACATGTTGGGGTGGGCCATGTCGATCTTGGCCCGCAGGACCTTCTCCCCAGCGCCGAAACGGCCGGCTCGCATGTCGTGCAGCAGGCTCAGGTTCTCCTGCACCGGGCGATCCCGGCATGGGCTCTCGACTCCCGGCGTGGCGAAGTCACCCCGGGTGGCCGAGACGGTCTCGGCGTCCTGGTCGTCCACGTAGGCCAGCCCCTCGCGTACCAGATGCACGGCCCACTCATAGAGCTGCTCGAAGTAGTCCGAGGCGTGGACGGTCGGACCGTCGGGCTCATATCCGAGCCAGACGATGTCGTCGGCTATGGCCTCGGCGTAGGCGACGTCCTCGCCGGCCGGGTTGGTGTCGTCGAAGCGCAGCCGGCAGGTCCCGCCCTGCTCGGCGGCCACCTCGAAGTTGAGGCACACCGCCTTGGCGTGGCCGATGTGGAGGAACCCGTTGGGCTCGGGCGGGAAGCGGGTCTGCACCCGGCCGCGGTAGGTCCCGGCCGCGTTGTCGGCCTGCACCTGCTCCCGGATGAAGTCCAGCGGCCGGGCCGGCGCCCCCGCCTCGTCGTGGCTGCGGGCCATGTCAGTTCAGTAGACAGGGAGCCAGGATCCGCCAACCCTTCATGGTGGCGTCCGCGCTGTCGGCAAGGACCTGGACGCCCACATGGTCGGCTCCGGCGTCGAGGTGCTCCCTGACGCGGGCCGCCACCTGTTCGGGGGTGCCCCACACCACGATGGCGTCGACCAGGCGGTCCGACGGCCCGCCGGAGGGTCCACCGTCGATGTCCGACGGTTCGAAGCCGAGCCGCCGCAGGTTGTTGACGTAGTTCGGCATGCCGAGGTACATGGCCATGTTCTTGCGGGCCAGGGCCCGTGCTGAGGCCGCGTCGGTGTCGAGCACGGCCATCTGCTCGGGGTACAGCGCCGCATCGGGGCCCATGATCCGGCGGGCGGTGGCGGTGTGCTCGGGCGGCACGAAGTAGGGGTGCGCTCCGGCGGTGGCCTCCGCCGAGAGTCGGAGCATCCGGGGGCCCAGCGCGGCCAACACGATCTCGGGGAGGTCCTGGGGGCCGTGGGCGAAGAACAGTGCCTCGTCCATCCGCGCCAGGTACTCGCGCATGTAGCTGAGCGGGCGGGTGTACTCGTGCTTGCGGATGTCCTGCACCAGGTGGGAGTGGCTGACGCCGAGCCCGAGCAGGAAGCGCCCCGGGAAGGCCTCGGCGATGGTGCGCTGGGCATTGGCGGTCGTCATCGGGTCGCGGGCGTAGATGTTGGCGATGCCGGTGGCCACCTTGATCGAGGAGGTGCCCTGCAGCAGCAGGGCAGCGTTGACGAACGGGTCCCGCCCGACCGCCTCGGGGTACCAGATCGCCCCGTACCCGAGTTCCTCCGCCTCCGCGGCGAATTCCACCGCCCGCGACGACGGCAGGCCGTCCAGCACGCCGGTCCAGATCCCGACGGGCCCCAGATCGATGTCACCCATGCTCATGAGCCGCAACCTACCGGTCGGCGGGAGTCAGGCGTCGGCTTGGCCCAGGTAGGAGGCTCGCAGGTCGGGGTGGGCCAGGAGGTTCTCGGCGCTGTCGTCGAGGACGACCCGGCCGGTCTGCAGCACCCAGCCTCGATCGGCGATGGACAGGGCCATGTTGGCGTTCTGCTCCACCATGAACACGGTCAGGCCGGCCTCGTGGATCTGCTGGATCAACTCGAAGTTCTGCTGCACCAGCGCGGGGGCCAAGCCCATCGACGGTTCGTCCATCAACAGCACCCGCGGCTTGGCCATCAGGGCCCGGCCCATGGCCACCATCTGCTGCTCGCCGCCCGACAGCGTGCCCGCCTTCTGGCCGAGGCGCTCCTTCACCCGGGGGAACAGCTCGAAGATCCGCTCCAGGTCGGCTGCGATGCCGTCGGCGTCGGTGCGCAGGTATGCGCCCAGATCCAGGTTCTCGCGCACGCTCAGCCGCTTGAACAGGCGACGGTTCTCCGGGACCATCGTGACGCCGCGGGCCACCCGGTAGCTGGTGGGCTTGTCGTTGACGACCTCGCCGTCGAGCACCACCTCGCCTGAGGTGGGCTTGAGCATTCCGAGCAGCGTCTTGAGGGTGGTGGACTTGCCGCTGGCGTTTCCGCCCAGCAGGCACACCAGCTCGCCCTCGTGGATCGACAGGTTCACGTCCCTCAGGGCATGCACCGCGCCGTAGTGGGCATTGACATTCCGCATCTCCAGCAGCGGCGCGGCCGGATGGTCCTGGCCGGAGTTCACGATGTGCCGGCCCCCTGGCCGAGGTAGGCCTCGATCACCCGGGCGTCGTTGGACACCTCGGCGTAGTCGCCCTCGGCGATCTTGGTGCCGTGGTCGAGCACCACCACCCGGTCCGATACCTCCCGCACCACCTCCATGTCGTGCTCGATGACCACGATGGCGAAACCCCACTCGTCGCGCATCCGGCCGATCATTCCGGTCAGCTCGGCCGACTCGACCGGGTTCATGCCCGCGACGGGCTCGTCCAGCAGGATCAGCTTCGGCTGGGTTGCCATGGCCCTCGCGATCTCGAGGCGGCGCCGGTTGGCGTAGGACAGCGTGAAGGCGGGCTGGTCGAAGCGGTATCCCATGAGCCGCGACCCGAAGAAGCTGAGGACGTTCTCGGCTCGCTCGCGGATCTCTGCCTCCTCGCGGCGGAATGAGGGGGTGAAGAACAGCGCGCCGAAGGCGTGCTGGCGGGTGCGGCAATGCTGGGAGACCATCACGTTCTCCAGCACGGTCATATTGGCGAACAGCCGCACGTTCTGGAAGGTGCGGGCGATCCCCCGGGCCGTGACCCGGTTGGGGTCGAGGCCCAGCAGGGAGGTGCCCTCGAAGATGATGTCGCCCCCGGCCACCTCCACGGTGGCGGTGATGGCGTTGAACAGGGTGGTCTTGCCCGCGCCGTTGGGGCCGATCACCGACACGATCTCGCCCTCGTGGACCTCGAGGTCCAGACCGTCGAGGGCGTGAAGGCCGCCGAAGTCGACGCTGAGCTTGCGGGTCTCCAGCAGAGGCTGGCGTCCGGGAGCGCTGGCCGGGGTCATGGTGCCGGCGCCGCCCGCTCGCCGCCGTGCCCGTCGTCATCCTCCACCTCACCCCGGAGCCAGGCGTCCTGGGCCATCTCCTGCTGGTGCAGCTCGCGGGATCGGCGCACACTCGGGATCAGGCCCTCCGGGCGGGCCAGCATCATCCAGATCAGCAGCGCTCCGTAGATCAGCAGCTTGAATTCCGAGAACTCGGCCAGCAGGCCGGGCTGTTTGGGCCCTCCCAGCACGCCGATCAGCACCGCCGATCCGGCGATCACGCCCACGATGCTGCCCATGCCCCCGAAGATCACCACTACCAGGATCACGATCGACACCAGGATCAGGAAACTGTTGGGGAACACCGACCCGACCTTGGCCGAGAAGATCGCGCCGCTGAAGGAGCCGAGGACCGCTCCCACAACGAACGCCAGCAGCTTGACGTTGACAGTGTTGATGCCCATGGCCTCGGCCACCGTCTCGTCCTCGCGAACGGCCATCCAGGCCCGCCCGAGACGGGATCGCTCCAGCCGCCACGAGACGTAGATGGCGATGGCACAGAAGGCCAGCACCAGGTAGAAGACCCGGCGGGGATCGGTGCCGGCCACGCTGGTGAGCCCGAATATCCCCGCGCCGGGGATCTTGGTGATGCCCTGCGATCCGCCGAACCACCCCGACAGCCAGTCCGACAGGAAGAGCAGCCGGATGATCTCGCCGAACCCCAGCGTGACGATGGCCAGATAGTCGCCCCGCATCCGGATCACCGGCGCGCCGATGAACAGTCCCACCAGCCCGGTGATGACCACCACGACGATGAGGGCGACCAGCCACGGCATCTCGGGGTTGATCCTCGGGGAGGTCGCCGCGGTCAGGACCGCGGCCGAGTAGCTGCCCACCGCGAAGAAGGCCACGTAGCCCAGATCGAGGATGCCGGCCAGTCCCACCACGATGTTGAGGCCCAACGCCAGCAGCACGAACAATCCGACGTTGGCCAGCAGCTCGTTGGTGAGCTTGCCCGCGAAGAGCGGCAGAACGATCAGCACGACCCCGGTCAGCACGATCAGCCCTGAGTTGGTCCGGGTGCGCTTGGCGCCCTCCAGAGAAGCGATATGGGCCCGAGCCTGCCGGATCCGACCCCGCCCCAGCACAGCCAGCACCCCCGACACCGCGGCCAGGCCCAGAGAACTCGTCCAGTTGACCCCGCCCCGCCGGGCATACATCCGGTCGGTCAGTGCTTCCAGCCCCATGCCTTCGGCAAGGTCCACCACCAGTGGCTCCAGCACCGCGGTGCCCGCCACCACCAGAACCATGGTCACGACCGCCCGGCGCGTCGCGGGGCCCAGCAGCCTCAGGGCTCCGCCTGCCGTGCCGATAGCGGCTCCGATCACCAGCCAGACCAGCACTGCGAACCCGGTGGTGTTGCCGAAGGCGAGCAGCTCGGCCAGCATCGGGCTCCAGTTGACCAGCGGCTCTCGCAGGTCGAAGTTGGCCAGCAGTATCGCCAGCAGCGACAGCCCACCGCCGGCGAGGGCCCCGCAGGCCGCACCGCCGACCACCTCGTGGGCGCCGGCCGCGTAGACCGGCATGCCTTCCCGCTTGATCTGGTGACCGACCCGGTGGCCGGCCGCGAACGGCACTATCAGCAGCGTCAGGTAGCCGAGGCTCAGCACCGGCTTGACGATGATCCGCTCGTCGAGCCGGACCGGCATGTTGGACAAGGCGATGAAGATCTGCGCGACCGCGCCGACCGCGCCCATGCGCACCAGGCGTCGCCAGTCCTGAGCCAGCGCAGGCCGTGACGGCGCCAGCAAGGGTTCGGCCGGGCCGCCCGCCGCCCCGGTGTCGGGAGGCAGGGTCGCGGTCATGTGCGGTCCTCAGCGGGAAGGCGCTCGCCGAAGATCCCGGCGGGACGCAGCAGCAGGACACCGATCAGCACCGTGAAGGCGACCGCGTCGCGCAGCTGCGACACGCCGCTGACCCCCAGCGGCTCCAGAATCAGCAGCGGGCCCACCGACTCGGCCACGCCGATCGACAGCCCTCCGGCCATGGCGCCGCCCAGATGTCCGATACCTCCCACCACCGCGGCGCTGAACGCCTTGATGCCGGGCAGGAAGCCCGTGGTGTGGATCACGCTGCGGAACAGGATCCCCCACAGGATCCCGGCCAGGCCGGCCATGGCTCCGCCCACCGCGAACACCTTGACGATGGTGCGGTTCACGTTGATGCCCATCAGGGCGGCGATCTCGGCGTCCTCGGCCACGGCCCGCATCGCCTTGCCGCCCTTGGTGTGCTCCACCAGGTACCACAGCACCAGCATCGACACCGCGGCCACCACCACCACGAGGATCCGGGCCCCCTCGATCTGCAGGAAGGTGTGCTTGTCCTTCACCCAGTCGGGCACATCCGGGTAGGCCTTGGCGGCCGGGCCCAGCAGCACGATGGAGGCGTTCTGGATGAAGAACGACACCCCGATGGACGTGATCAGCGGTATCAGCCGGGGAGAGCCCCGCAGCGGGCGGTACGCGACCCGTTCCATGATCACGGCGGTCAGGGTGCACACGATCATCGAGACGATCACGATCAATAGCAGCGACCCGATGAAGTTGCTCTCCCACAGGCCGGCGTCGGCCAGCTTGTTGGAGGTGATCATGCCGGTCATGGCGCCCACCATGAACACCTCGCCGTGGGCGAAGTTGATGAACCCGAGCACGCCGTAGACCATCGAGTAGCCCAGCGCGATCAGGCCGTACATGCAGCCCTGGGCCACGCCCGAGACGATGAGACCCCGGAACTGGGCTGCGGTCAGGCCGGTCGCGTCGGGGTTCGCCCACCGGGCGAATGGATTGTCGGTGTCGATCTCCTGGGCGATGAAGGCCAGGATCCCGGCCACGACGACCGCGAGGATCGCCACTCGCAGGAAAGTCAGGAACCGGTCGACGCCGGTGCGGGGCGCGCCTTTGGCGCGGCCTCCTCGGATCATCGGAGCGATCCTAGTGTCATATGCCGGGCCAACTGGCGTAATCGAAGGGACCGCAGGAGCGCGGCCTCGGCCCGAGCGGCCCGTGAGCGCATCGGACAAGGGCGGGAGTGACACCGCTCTTGGCGTGACGGGTTCTTGCTCATCGGCGCCCGACCCTAGCGCCGGACCCGCAGCAGCGGCCACGGGTCGGGCTCGTCCGCGATGTCGACCACCACCATCGACGGCCCCCGATGGGCCAGGGACCTCGCCAGCACCGCCGGCAGCGTCTCGGGGCCGGCGGCTCGCTCGGTCCTCACGCCGAAGCTCTCACCGAAAGCGATCCAGTCGGGGTTGCGGAGGGCCGACGCGATGGTCCGGTCCGGGCCGAAGCGCTGCCGCTGCAGCCGCTGGACGTTGCCGTAGGCGCCGTTGTCGAACAGCAGCACGTTGGTGTCGATGCCGTGCTGCACCGCAGTGGCGAACTCGGTGGCGGTGAACAGCATCCCGCCGTCGCCGACGATCGTCAGCTGGGTCCGGTCCGGTGCCGCCGCGGCGGCACCGATGCCGTGGGCGACCCCCGCGCCGAGCGTCCCCGCCCCGCCGGTGGAGAGGTACGTCCGGGGCCGGCGGTGCTCGTAGGCGATGTGGGCTGCGAAGGCGATCTGGGTCACATCCTCGACGATGATCCCGTCGTCGGGCATCACCGACCGTATGGCCCGCAGGTAGCTCAGCTGGGGCTCGAGACGAGCGATCCGCTCGAAGTGCCGGGCCCTCAGCTCGGCCAGCTCCCCGGTGCGGTCCTCCCGTCGACGGTTGTGCCGGCCCAGGGCGTCGACGAGCAGCCGGCACGCGGCGTCGGCGTCGCCGTGAACGCCGACGGTGCCGGTGCGGTAGCGGTCGAGTTCGGTCGCATCGATGTTGACCTGCACGATCTGCTGCCCGTCGGGCACGCCCCACTCGACGTTCGGGAACTCCATGCGGGTGCCGATGCCCAGCACCACGTCGGAGCTGGGCCACAGGTCGCGGCCCATCGTCAGGTAGGCGTGCAGGCGGTGGCGCGTGTCGAGCACACCGAGTCCCATGTGCCGGGCGAACACCGGAGCTTCCAGCATCTCGGCCAGCTCCCTGACCGGCTCGGACGCGTCCTGGGCGCCGCCGCCCACCATGATCAGGGGACGCCGGGCCCGGCCCAGGATCCGGGCCGCCTCCTCGATCCTCCCGCCGTCGATCGAAGGCATGACCGCATTGGGCCCGGTGAGGATGCCGTCGGCCGGCTGGCTCCACACATCGACGGGCACCTCCACGGCCACCGGGCGGGGGACCCCCGACACCAGCTCGTCGATCGCCTTCTGCCACACGCCGGCGGCGTCGATGCCGCAGCCGATGTAGTCGGTGTGCTTGGTCAACTGGCGCAGCGCGGCCGCCGGATCGGGCAGGTCGTGCAGGATTCCCGTGCCCCGGCCCCGCCAGATGGACGGCAGGGCGCCGATCACCGCCAGCACCCGGGCGTTGCCCCAGTAGGCGCTGGTGAGACCGGCGGCGGCGTTGAGCATCCCCGGGCCGGGCACCACGCAGAGCGCGGCAGGACGGCCGGTGACCTGGGCCGCGCCCAGGGCCATGTAGGCCGCCCCCTGCTCGTGGCGGGTCGCGACGGTTCTGATGTCCCGGGCGTCGACCAGCTCGTCGAAGAAGTCGTCGTTCTGCACGCCCGGGAGGCAGAACAGCGTGTCCACGCCCACCGCCCGCAGCGCCTCGACCGCGAGCCCCGCGACGGTCGGTGACCGCTGCGGGGGGATCCCGGCGCCGATCGAGTTCATGGCCGGCCGTGCTGGGTGCTGAGTTCGGCTCTGGCTCAGCCCACGACGCAGGTGTTGACCATCTCTCCCACACCCGCGATGGCGGTGCGAACCACGGCCCCCGGCTTCAGCCATTCCTGCGGGTCGCGGGCCATGCCCACGCCGCCGGGTGTCCCGGTGGCGATGATGTCGCCCGGGTCGAGGGTCAGGATCGTGCTCAAGTCGGCCACGAGCTCGGCCGGTCCGAAGACCAGCTGGTCGGTGTTGGAGGACTGTTTGGTGACGCCGTCGACGGTGCAGCTCACGTCGAGGCCCGAGCCGTCGCCGATCTCGTCGGTGGTCACCAGCGCGGGACCGACCGGCGTGGACCCCTCGAAGGTCTTTCCGGCCAGGAACTGGATGGTGCGGGTCTGCCAGTCCCGGATCGACACGTCGTTGAGCACCGTGAACCCGGCGATGGCCGCGGCCGCCTCGGACAGGCTCGCGTTGCGGACCTCACGCCCGATGACCACCGCCAGCTCGACTTCCCAGTCGGCGTTGGTGGACACTTCCGGCGGCGGCAGCCGGATCGGGTCGTAGGGGCCGGTGAGCGCCCTCCGGTACTTGGCGAAGTAGATGGGTGCGGTGGGCAGCGGGCTGTTGGTCTCCGCGGCATGGTCGCGGTAGTTGAGCCCGACGCAGACGATCTTGTCGGGGGCGGGCACCACCGGAGCCAGGTCCGCGCCGTCCAGCTGTACCGTGCCGCCCGCATCGCCGACCGGCAAGGAGCCCGACGTGACCGGTCCGGCCGCCAGAACGGCCCGAACATCGGGCGCGTCCAGCAGCACTATCTCGTCGCCGGCCACCCGACCGGCATGGGTGTCGCCGTCGGTCCGGACGGTTACGAGTCGCATGGGGTTCTCCCGTTGGGTGGGGGATGGGTCTCTAATTGATCTCGATGTCGGCGATGGTGCAGCCGACCGCGAATATCGGGATGGGAGCGTAGAAGTGCACCGTGCCGCGCCCCGCACCGGCCGCCGCGGCGGCAATGTACGTCCGGATCTCGAAGCCGCCCTGGCCGGCTTCGAGGTACGTGTCGGTGTCGCGGTAGGCACACAGCCGTTCACGGTCGCCGCCGCACCACACTTCGAGGAAGTCGCGGTCCCAGGCCTCGTTGATGCGTCCCGAGTCGGGGGTGGCCGGCCAGTGCGAGATCCCGCCGGTTCCGATCACCGCGATGCGCTCGGCGGCGCTGTCGGCGGCCCGGCGCAGAGCCTCGCCGAAGGCCCAGGCCCTCGACAGCGGGGTCAGCGGCGGGCCCTGGCAGTTGATGTTGGCCGGGATGATGGGCACATCGAAGCCAGGCGTCAGGAAGTGCAGGGGCACCGCGATGCCGTGGTCAAGACGCCACTCCTCGGCGTAGGCCACGTCACAGGTATGCATCACGCTCTCTATGAGGCGTCGGGACAGATCCGGGTTGCCGGGGGCGCGGAACCTGTCGATGCGCAGCCACTCGGGGTCCTCGATGGGTCCCTCGTAGTAGTCGGCCATGCCCATGGCGAAGGCGGGCATGTTGTTCATGAAGAAGTTGGCGAAGTGCTCCGCGGCGATGACTACCAGGGCATCGGGCTCGGCCGCCTCGAGCCGCAGCCGCATGGCATCGAAGGCGGCGTAGAACGCGTCGCGCGCCTCCGGATCGGCTCGCTCGGAGCGGCCGGTGATGCCGGGGGCGTGGCTGCACACCCCCGCGTACACCAACGGCATCAGCCCGGATCCTGGCCTAGACGACGGCTGTGGGACTCCACGCCCTCGTAGCCGGCCAGCGCGTACACACCCGCTCGCACCGGTCCGTGGCGCTCGACACCGTCGCGCATGCGCTGGAGGTAGTCCGACCATTCGATCCCGAAGAACGCGGCGAAGTGCATCAGGATCTGACCGTTGACACCGAGGTGGTAGAGCAGACCGATGTCGGGCTCGAGGAGAGCGCCTCGCTCTTCCTCATCGAGGTCGTAGCCGGCGATCGCCGCCTGCGGGTCGGTGCGGTAGGCCTGCTGGATCCGCTCGTCGCGGTTGAGCTCGTACAGGAACTTCTGCACGTTGTACAGGCTCATCGAAGCGCCAGACTACCAGTGTGTCCTGCGCATTCTTGAGAGCTAACCGGGTGAGCGGCCGGCGTCGACGGACAGCTCCGGCATGAGCCGATTCGATGCCGAGACGGCGGTGGAACCAGTCGGCGAGGGCCTGTGGGCCACCCGCCTGTCGGCCGGCTGGAACATCGCCGACAACGCCAACGGCGGCTACGCGCTCACGTCGGTGCTGAAGGCTATGCGCTCGCTGGTGCCCCATCCCGACCCGATCTCGGTGACCACCCACTTCCTGCGCCCGGCCCGGGGCGACACCGACGCCGAGGTGGGGGCCTCGGTGGTTCGGTCGGGCCGCACGGTGAGCACGCTGAGGGGATCGCTGTGGCAGGAGGGCAAGCAGCGGCTCGAGGTGGTGGCTGCCTTCTCCGATCTCTCAGCCCGCGGCGGCGCAGGACCGGAGATCGCGCAGGCGCCGCCGGCGATCCCGCCGGTGGAGGACTGCGTCCATCGGGGATCGCTCGAGCAGGGGGTTGAACTGCCGATCCTCTCCCGGGTCGATGTGCATGTGCATCCCGACCACGCGCCCGCGGGGGCCAGCGACCGGGCCCTGATCGACGGCTGGATCCGCTTCAGCGACGGGGCCGAGCCTTCCATGATGGCGCTGCCGTTCTTCGCCGACGCCCTGCCGCCGTCGCTGTACCCCCTGCTGGGCTTCGTCGGGTGGGTGCCCACCATCGAGCTGACGGTCCACGCCCGGCGAATCCCGGCACCGGGATGGCTTCAGGTCCGCCAGGAGAGCCACGACCTCCACGACGGCCGGATGATCGAGTCGGGCTCGCTGTGGGACTCCACCGGCGCGCTGGTGGCCGCCTCCCGCCAGATCGGCCTGCTGCTCATCTGAGCGGCAGACCCGCTGCTGGTGGCTACTGGTAGATGATCAGGTCGGGCATCGGCTCCATTGCCGCGACCTCCTGTGGGGTCATCAGCGGCGTGTCCTGGGTGAAGAACAGCTTGAAGGCCGGCCGCTGCGACGGTTCGGCGGCGGCGAAGAGCCGGTAGCCCCTCAGCTTGGCGCGCGGGGTCCCGATGCCGTCCATGTCGATCGACAACTCGACGCCGGGTTGGGGCACGATCTCGTCGCGGTCGTGCAGCATGCGGCCGGCGAACTGGTGCACCATCAGGATCTTCGGGGGAAGCCCCTCGGACTCCACGAGCGCGGAGAGGTACTCGAGCACCTCGTTCACCTGGCTGCCGGTGATGCCGCCGATGGCCTGTCCGGGGCGGACCCCCAGCGGCTCGGTCGCGAATTCCGGGTCCAGGGCCATGTGGACGAAGGGCTCCTTCAGGAAGTCCTCGAGGAGCTGCACCTCCCTGAGCGGGTCGCTCCAGCCGATCTGGTTGTCGAGGAACAGGAGCAGCCCGTGCTCCCGGGCCGCCTCAACGTAGGGGGCGATGCGATCATGCGGGAGCCGGTACATCCAGGTTCCGTCCGATGTGGGGTTCGCCTGGGCGACGCCGGTGATGAGGTGATAGGCCCCGATCGCGCCGAGCGGTCCGTTCAGCCGGTCGTATTGCTCGACCCACACGCTGATGTTCTCGGCCACTTCCGCGGGAGTCCCGTGACCGAGCACTCCCATCGCCCGGACGCCGGGGTGGCCGTAGAAGGCTACGACTTGGGCCGCCAGCGACGTGACGCTCATTGGCGACGACCAGGTCCAGACGCCCGGCTCGCCGTGAGTGGTCAGCACCCGCCGGCCGGGCAACAGCCGCCCGCTCCAGTCCCCGGAGTGGGCCCGTACTCTCAGCGCGACCGTGACGAGGTCGTCGGCGAACCGCCGGGCCGCGACGCGGATCTCGATGCCCTCATGAGTGATCGGCGAGCTCGACCGCCAGCGGGCGCTCCGGGCGCTCACCGGCAGCAGGCGCTTGCGCGCCAGCAGGGGCTCGCCCCAGGCGCCGTCGTCGGACCGCACTTGCAACCCGATCTCGACCCTTCCGTCCGGGAGCCACCTGGCGCCGATACGCGCCTCGATGTCGGTGTGCAGCGCCGCTTCCTGGGCTGCGGCCACCGGGTTTCCCCATACCAGCGCGCCCCATATCAACGCGCCCCATATCAGCGTAAAGGCGACCGTCAGCGCGGTCGCGGCCGCGCCGGTGCGTCGTCTCACTCCGGGAAGACCTGATCAAGCCCCGGGCTCGGGGGCGAATTCGAAGACGACGTTGGACCGGCTGGCTTCTATGTTGTCGGGATCGAGGTGGTGGATGACGGTGGTCTTCTGCGAGCCGCAGTCCCCGAAGCTGTCGCAGTTGATCGTGCCGATGACGCCGCTGTATCCGTCGACGGCGTTCAGGTGCTGCCTGACGCCGGCCCGGTCGATGATCAGGGTGCCGTCGCGGACACTGGAGGCAGCCGCTATGGCTTCGAGCAGCAGGGTGGTGGCGTCATAGGCGTGGGCCCAGTAGGGCGCGGAGGGGGGCTCGCCGTAGGTCTGCTCGTAGGCCGCCAGCAGGGTGTCGGGGGTCTGGCCGGTGCTCTGGTTGGAGGTGGCGCCGAACCGCAGGTCCGGACCTGAGAAATAGACGCCGGCCGACTGCGGCAGCGACATGAACCCGTCGTTGAGCAGGGCCGCGTCGGTGAGCAGGACCGTCTCCTCCAGGCCCGCCACTCCGGGCGCCTGATCGGTCAGGAAGTCGCCCGCGGGCTGGAATATGGGGAAGAACAGGGCTTGCGGGCCGCCGGTCGCGATCTCGGTCAGCACCGGCACCATGTCGGTGTCCTCCTTGTTGATGGCCGAGAACCCTGTGACGGTGCCGCCCAGCCGCTCGAAGCTGTCGGCGAAGGCTTGGGCTATCGATCGGGAGTAGGGGTCGCCGTCGTGGATGGCTGCGGCCGAGACGAAGCCCAGTCCCTCATAGGCGAAACGGGCCATCGCCTCCCCCACGAACAGGCCGTTGTTGGAGGTCCGGTAGTAGCCGGTGCTGTGGTTCAGGCCGGGGTTGCCGGCCAGGTCGGAGGTTAGGGTGGGCGATGTGTTGGACGGCGCGAAGAGCACCATCCCGGCGGCGGTCACCAGGGGCGCGGCGGCGACGGCCGCGGTGGAGCACGACGGCCCGATCACGCCGACCACGTCCTCGTCGGCGATGATGGTCTGGGCCGCGGCCTGGGCTCCGTCGGAGGAGCACAGGTCGTCGTAGCGGGTGCCGAGGTCGATGTCGAAGCCCTTCACGGGCCCGAAGTCCGAGACGGCGAGCTCCACGCCGCGCTGGTTGGGGATCCCCAGATAGGCCACGTCGCCGGTGATGGTGTTGAGCGAGCGGATCTGGATGGCCTCACCGGCGGGCACCTCCACGGTGCCGAGGGACCCGTCGCCGAGGTGGCCGGGATCGGGAGCATGGGCGGTGTCGCCGGCGCCACTGCAAGCGGTCGCCGCCAGCACACCAGCAAGCACCGCGGCGAGAATCGCCTCCATGGGCGTCTGCGAAGGCCGCAACCGCGGTTTCATCCCAACCATTATTCCCCGGCGCCGCCGGCCGGGCGCGTCTATTGCAGATACAGGTCGGCGTATCGCGCCCGGAGTTCGGCTTTCAGGACCTTGCCCATGGCGTTGCGGGGAAGCTGCTCGACGGTGACGAAACGCTTGGGATGCTTGAACCGGGCCACGTCGCTGAGGGTGCCGACCAGCTCGGCGTCCAGCTCGCCGCCGGTGCCGGGCTCGGTCACGACGAAGGCGGTGACCGCCTCGCCCAGGTCCGGATGGGACAGGCCCACCACCGCTGACTCAGCCACCGCCGGATGGGCGTCCAGGATCTGCTCGACCTCCACCGGGTACACGTTGAGTCCCCCCGAGATGATCATGTCGGTGACCCGGCCCTCCAGGGTCAGGCGACCGTGGCCGTCGAGGCGGCCCACATCGCCGGTTATGAACCAGCCGTCGGCCGTGCGGGACTCGGATGTGGCGTCGGGTCGCCGCCAGTAGCCCGGACCGACGTTGGGCCCTCTGACCTGCACCATCCCGGCCTGCCCCACCAGCTCGGCACCGCCGTCCTCGCACACCCGCACGTCAATGCCGGGCAGGGCGAACCCCACCGTTCCCGCCACCCGGGCGCCGTCGTACGGGTTGGACGTGATCATCAACGCCTCGCTCATCCCGTAGCGCTCCAGCACGCGGCGGCCGGTGCGGCGGGCCACCGCGCGGTGGAGCTCTGCGGTCATGGGCGCCGACCCGGAGATCAGCAGGCGGATGCGGCTGCAGGCCGCGGCGTCGAAGCCCTCGAGCGCCATGAGCCGGCGGTAGTGAGTGGGAACACCCATCATGACCGTCGCGCCGGGCAGGCTCGCCAGCGCCTCGCCGGCGTCGAAGCGCTCCAGGAAGATCACCTCGCAGGCGCTCAGCATGGCCGTGTGCAGCGCCACCATCAGACCGTGGACGTGGAAGATGGGCAGCCCGTGCAACAGCACGTCCGAGGACTGGAAGGCCCACGCTCGCTCGAGCGTGAGCGCATTGCTGGCCAGGTTGCCGTGGGTGAGCATGGCCCCTTTGGGCCGCCCGGTTGTGCCCGACGTGTACACGAGGGCGGCCAGATCTTTCCGACCGCGCTCCACGACGCCACCGAGAGGCTGCGATCGGTCGAGCCCGGACGCCACCGAGCCGGCGTCCTGCACCACCGCGGCCGGCTCGGCGTCGGCGACGAACCAGTCGACCTCGGCCGGCGTGTAGGCGGTGTTGAGGGGAACATGGACCGCGCCGAGTCGCAGAACCCCCAGATAGATGGCCACCGCGTCGGCCGACTTGGGGAGCTGTACCACCACCCGGTCCCCAGTCGAGACGCCTTGGTGCCGCAGCCACGCGGCAGCCCGCGCCGATCGCTCATCCACGTCTCCGTACGTCATGGCGGGGCCGCCGGGCACACGCAGGAAGGGGCGGTCCATGGCTGGCTCGAAGCGGCGCCGCAGCAGCCCGAAGAAGCCGTCGTCCACGCTGAGAGTCTGTCAGGGCGAGCCGTGTGCTCCTAGCCTCGGGTGCATGGGGCCGGCCGCGCAGAGGAACGTCGTCCTGACCGGGTTCATGGGAACCGGCAAGACCACGGTGGGCCGGATCCTGGCCGACCGCTTGGGCTACGCCTTCGTCGACACCGACGAGGTGATCGAGTCTCGGGCCGGGCCGATCCCGGAGATATTCGAGCGGGAGGGCGAGCCCGGCTTTCGCGACATGGAACGGACCGTGGCTCGCGAGCTCGCCGGTCGCACCGGCCTGGTGATCGCCACCGGCGGCCGGATGATGCTCGATCCCGAGTGCGCAGCCTGCCTGGAGCCCTCGGGCTACGTGGTATGCCTCAACGCCTCTGTTGAGACCATCGTGGAGCGGATCGGCGACACCGCACGAAGGCCCCTGCTGGACGCCGGTGACGCCCCCAGGAGGGTGAGGGAGCTGCTGGCCGAGCGGGCCGGCGGTTACGGGCGGTTCGTCGCGGTGGACACCGACGGTCGCAGCCCCGACGAGGTGGCTGACGCAGCCATGGCCCGGCTCGGGCTATAACTGCGCTATGGCGTTAACGATCCTCGTAGTCAACGGCCCCAACCTCAACCTGCTCGGTGTCCGCGAGACCGACATCTACGGCGAGGGCACGCTCGACGAGTTGATCGCCGGCGTCGCAGCCCACGCCGAGTCGCGGGGCGCGGTCGTGCGCCATGTGCAGTCCAACGTCGAGGGGGATTTGGTGGAGGCCATACAGGCCGCCGCGGCCGGCGGAGCCGGTGCCGCTGACGGTGTTGTGCTCAACGCGGGGGCCCTGACCCACTACTCGATCGCGCTGCGAGATGCCATTGCCGCCGTCGATGTGCCGGTGGTGGAGACCCACCTGTCCAACGTGTATGCCCGGGAGGACTTCCGGCACACGTCGGCCGTTGCGGCCGTCTGCGTGGGGGTGATCACCGGTTTCGGCGCCACCAGCTACCGGCTCGCGGTGGACGCCCTCATCGATTTGCTGGACGGCTAGCGGCGCGAGACAGCGTGCCCGAGCCTGCGTCGCCCTGAGTGTCGGGCATGGCTGCCGACGCGGTGACGCTCGACGTGGATGGCCGCGAGGTTCGCGTGTCCAATCCGGGCAAGGTCTTCTTCGGTGCCCGGGGCGAGACCAAGCTCGACCTCGTCGAGTACTACCTGTCGGTGGCCGAGCCGCTGATGCGAGCCATGGGAGGCCGGCCGGTGCTGCTGGAGCGCTACCCCGACGGCGCCTCGGGCAAGTCCTTCTTCCAGAAGCGGGTTCCCAAGGGTGCTCCCGAGTGGCTGGCCACCACCACGGTGAGCACCCCTAACGGCACGCTGTCCAACGCCATGGTGGCGGCCGATGTGGCCCATGTGGTGTGGGCCGTCAACATGGGTTGCCTCGGATTCCATGTGTGGCCCTACCTGGCCCAGGCCCCGGCCTTCGCCGATGAACTGCGCATCGACCTGGATCCCCAGCCCGGCGTTGCCTTCGACCAGGTTCGCGAGGCCGCCCGCGAAGTGAAGGCCGCCTTCGACGAGCTGGACATGGCTGTCTACGTCAAGACGTCGGGGCGCCGGGGCCTGCACGTGTACGCCCGCCTCGCGCATCGCTGGGACTCCTACGCGGTGCGGGCCTCGGCGGTGGCCCTGGCCCGCGAGATGGCCCGGCGCCGCCCCGACCTGATCACCGACGCCTGGTGGAAGGAGGAGCGGGGCCGGCGGGTGTTCGTGGACTTCAACCAGAACGCCCCCCACAAGACCGTGTTCGGGGCGTGGTCGGCCCGGCCCCGGGTGGGTGCCCAGGTGTCAGCGCCGATCGGCTGGGACGAGGTCGACGATGTGGAGCCCGACGACCTGACCATCGCGACGGTCGGTGCCCGGACGGCACAGATCGGGGATCCCTGGGCGGCCATGGACGGCGAGCCCGCCTCGTTGGAGCCGTTGCTGGAGTGGCACGCTCGTGACATGGCCGCCGGACTCATGGACGCTCCCTGGCCGCCGGTGTACCCGAAGATGCCCAACGAGCCTCCCCGGGTGGCGCCCAGCCGGGCGGCCCGCACTAGCCGGGAGGACGCATCCTGATGACGCCTCGCCTGTCGATGCACCTCGTCAACTTCGCGGCCGGACCGCCTGCCGGCTGGCAGCGCCTGTTCGATCTGGCCGTGGCCGCCGACCGGTCCGGCATCGGCCGGTTGGTGGTGTCGGACCACGTCGTCTTCGGCGAGCGTCTCGACCGCTACGCCGACCCGTCCCGGGGTGGGCTGGCCGGCGGCCGCCAGCCCACCGGTCCCGACGGGGCCTGGCTGGAGCCCCTGACCGTGCTGGCCATGGTCGGTGCCTTGACCGAGCGGGTGCGGCTGTGCCCGATGGTTCTGCTGGCCGCGCTGCGCCGCCCGATCGTGCTGGCCAAGACGGCGGCCACCATCGATGTGCTCACCGGCGGCCGGTTGGATCTGGGCGTGGGCGTGGGCTGGCAGCAGGAGGAGTACGAGGCCGCGGGCCTGGACTTCGCGGCCCGGGGGCGCCTGCTCGACCACACCCTGGAGGTGTGCCACGCGCTGTGGACCCAACCGCGGGCCTCGGTCAGCCGCGGCGAGCTGAGCTTCGAGGGCATACACCAGATGCCCAAGCCGACCGCCGGAACCGTGCCGGTGTGGGTCAGCGGCACCGTCAACCGGCGCTCGATGGCCCGCCTGGCCCGCTTCGGCTCGGGCTGGATCCCGTGGGGACCCGACGCAGCCGACATGGCTTCGGGCATCGCCAAGATGCGTGAGGCAGTGACCGCGGCGGGACGGGACCCTGGCGGCATCGAGGTCACGGGAATCCTGCGGGTGGAGCGCGACGCCGGCGGCGACCCGCAGATCGGGCCCACGATGGCCGGGGTGCCCGGCCTGATCGAAGCCGGCGTGACCGACTTCCGCATCGGCCTGCAACCGCCCGCCGGGGTCGAGGCTGCGGTCGAGCACCTCTCGCCGTGGGTGGAGGCCTTCGAGAGCGCGGTCGGAGCATGAGCGGTATGCGCGCCGGTCCCGCCAACCCGTTCCTGGCCGACAGCGGCAACGCCATGGCCCACGGCCGCTGCGACCAGCAGGACAACACTCCGGGCCCCGGCCCCGAGGGGCCCACGGAGGTGCTCGGCCCAAGCGACATCCAGTACGCGCCGCTGGGACCCGGACACTTCGGCGGGCTGATATCGGGCCGCTATCCCGACGGACGCAGGGTCATCTGGTCCAACGGCCGCCAGACCATCGCCAAACTCGACTACGACACCCTCGAAGTGCTCGCCACCCTGCCCACCGGCACTGAGCCCGTCACCGGGCGGGCCGAACTCGGTGCTCTCGAAGCCGGCCTCGACGACCTCGACGGCGACGAGGCCGTCGCCCACGCCATAGGCATCGCGCTCCGCTTCATGACCGGCCTCGACGGCATCTACTCCCTGCTCGACCGCGACCACACGCTGTTCCTGGGTCGCAAGGACCACGCTGCGGCCTACGTCGAGGTCGATCCCTCGGACCCGGCCAGCCCCATCGTCGAGCGGGACCGCTGGTTCCGGCCCGACGGCATCGACGGGTATTTCGTGGGGATCAACATGACCTTCGACGGCCGGCTGGTCATGACCACCGACCACGGCTGGGTGGTGTGCGTGGCCCGAGACTTCAGCACCTACGACGCCCTCCAGCTTCCCGGAGCCGAGACCGATGCCGCGGCACACTGCGCCCGGCAAGCGTCCGCACGCGGCGACACCAGCTACGGATGGGTGCGCACCAGCAGCTGCACCGGCGACGACGGCGGCATCTACGTCAGCTCGGTGGACACCATCCACAAGGTGGTCTGGACCGGAGAGCGGCTGTCTCTCGACCCGGCGGACGGCGCCTGGTCGGCCCGCTACCGCAATGGCGGCGGGGACGGCTCGGGCACAACCCCCTCGCTGATGGGCTTCGGGCCCGGCGAGGACCGCTTCGTGGTGATCGGCGACGGCGACGACGTGGTCAACATCACGCTGCTGTGGCGTGACGAGATCCCCGAGGACTGGGAGCAGCTCCCCGGCGCCCCGTCTCGGCGGATCGCGGGAATCGGGCCGGCTGATATGGGCGACCCGGACCGCGCCGAGATCAAGACCGAGCAGTCGATCACGGTGTCGGGCTACGGCGCCATGACCGTCAACAACGAGCCTGCCTCGCTGCCGACCGGCTGGCCCGCCGACCGGGCCCGCATGTTCAGCTTCTTCCTGGGCCACAAGCCCGAGTACACGCCCTACGGCCTTCACAAGTACGAGTGGGACCCGGCCGAGCGCCGGCTCGTCCAGGCCTGGGTCAACACCGAGGTGTCCTCGCCGAACTCGGTGCCCTTCGTCGCCCAGGGGTCGGACCTGGTCTACACCTGCGGCACCCGCGGCGGGCGCTGGACCATCGAGGCCCTCGACTGGACGACGGGGGAGAGCCGCTTCCACTACGTGGTCGGCGGGTCGCGCTACAACACTCTCGGCGGCGGGGTCACCGTCGACGACGACGGCCGGCTCCTGTACGGAACCATCTTCGGCAAGGTCCGGATCCTGCGCTGACACCCGCATCTCGGCGGATATCTCGCCGGGAATCAGCCGGGGCTCATGCTGCGGAAGATCGCCTCGTAGGCCTGGTGCTCGGCGATGCGGCGGGCGATCACCGTGTTCGTCTCCGACACCCAGCGCCGGGACTCCAAGTCGAGCCTGTCGTTGAGGGACCGCTCGAGCCGGTCGCTGAGAAGGGCCCTGAGCCGAGGGTCCAGATCCCCTTCGACGAGGTTCTCGTACCGGGGGCCCACCACCTCGTCCACCACGTATTCGATGGTCTCGTCCATGTCGGCGTCGCTGCCGAGGGAGCCGACGGTGCGCTTCGCGCCCTCGTAGGCGGCGTAGTTGGCCGCAGTGCCCTTCACGGCCAGCTGTCCCGCCTCCCGGGCAGCTTCTCGCACGCCGCGGCTGCGGAACGTGCTGGCCACCCTGTCGACCACCTTCTTGGCACCCCGCAAGCCCGACGAGGACAGCCCCGGCAGCGGGACCAGCCCCAGGGCGAACAGCGAGGCGGTCGAGTAGTCGCCGTGGACCACGAAGTAGAGGGCCCTTGCTCCGTCCACGATGTCGCCGATCACGGGCACGAACGACACGACATCGAGCGCGGTGCCCAAGCCGATGCTGTCGCCGCCGCGGTGGTAGGCGCGGTCGTCGAGCACCTGCTGGACGGCGCCGGCCTCCTCCGTGGACAGGTTGTAGTCGCTCAGGAAGGCCTCCAAGTCGCCGCGGCTCATGAAGCCGTCGGGCGCCTTTCCGCCCACCGCGTCAATGGTCGCCAGGTGGGGCAGCAGTGCCGACCAGGCCGCGGTCTTGTCCAGGAAGGCGTCGATGTCGTCGCGGCTCATCAGGCCGTCGCGGTCGTCGGGATCGAATGCGAACTCGCCCTCGTAGGCCGCGTTGAGATAGACGTCGTTGTGCTTGGCCGTCTCGACCTGGTCGAAGAAGTGCCCGTGATCGAGCAGCCAGGCCGCGGCCTCGGCGGTGCCCGAGTCGGCAGAGTGAACCGCCCACCGCAGATCACGGCGCGACAGCAGCCCATCGGCCCGGTCCGGGTCGCCGCGGGACTCGATCATCGTGAAGTGCGCCCGGATGCGCTCCATCGCGGCCAGACCCTCGTTCATCTCGGGCCCGCCGGCCTGCACGATCCGGGTCCGTTCCTGGAGGTCCGAGGCGCTGTCACGGAGCTCGCCGGCCACCCGGCGGACTCCGGTGGGAACGTCGGGCAACGGGCCGCCGAGCAGCGATGACGCCTCCGCCATCGGCCCTGTCAATGCCTGAGCGTCCCCGTCGAGGTCCTGGGCGGCTGCCTCCATCCGTTGCCGGAGCTCGACGGCCCGCACCGTGTCCAGAGCCATTAGATCTGACATGGCAAATAATGAAAACATATATGAATCACATTCGCAACCCGCAAGCACGAATAATCCGGCGCGACCTGAGGCAGGCTGACGATGTGAGCACCGCACAGGTATCCGGCTTCCTTGCCGTCCTGGCGTTGGGGTCGCTGGCGGTGGGGGCGCTGAGCCTTGCCGCCGCCCTGGCGCCGATGGCCCCCGCCCGGGCACTCCAGCTGCGGCCGGTGTTGCTGCCGCTGGGGTTGGCCATTGCCGCGGTGGCCACGGCCGGGAGCCTCTACTACTCCGAGGTCGCCGGGTACCCGCCCTGCGAGATGTGCTGGTACCAGCGGATCTGCATGTACTCGCTTGTGCCCGTGCTGGCCGTGGCCCTGGCCCGGCGCGACCGCCGGGGCGGCTGGTACGCACTGCCGCTCGCCGCGGCCGGCCTGGGTCTGTCGGTGTACCACTACCAGCTCCAGCTGTTGCCGGCCCAAGGCTCGACCTGTGACCCGTCGGCTCCCTGCACCCAGCAATGGGTTGACAGCCTCGGGTTCATGTCGATCCCGTTCATGGCCGGCTGCGGCTTCATCGGAGTCGCGGGACTGGCTGTACTCTCGCTACGGTCGAGCCAGCACGAGCCCGCCGAAGGCGGCAGCGAACCGATCGGCGGCCAGCCCAGGAGCGAGGACCCATGAGCAACCGGCCCAAGGTCCAGAAGTCCCGGAGCGGCTCTCGGCCGTCCGGCCCGGCGGGCTCCAATCCGCTGCTGAAATGGCTGATCGTCGGCGTTGCGGCTCTCGTCGCGGTAGCGGTGGGAGTCGCCTTCCTGGCCGGCCGGGATGCTGAGCAGCGGGCCCGGGACTCCGGTGTGCTCCAGGTCTCCGATGTCAGCGTCGAGGGCGAGCCGCTGCCGCGGTTCGACGGTGCGGAGCCCGATCCCGCCATGGAGCGCGTGGCTCCCGCCTTCGCGGCCACCACCTTCGACGGCGTCGAGGTCAGCGTGCTGCCCGGCGACGGCACCGCCAGGGTGATCGGCTTCTTCGCGCACTGGTGCCCGCACTGCCAGCGGGAGCTGCCCCGCCTGGCCGGCTGGCTCGCGGCCAACGACCTGCCCGCCCGCGTGGAGGTGATCGCGGTCAGCACGGCCGTCGACCCGGGTCGGGGCAACTACCCGCCGTCGGCCTGGTTCACCGAGGAGCAATGGCCCGCCGTCGTCGTGCGCGACTCCGAGACGGATGAGCTCGCCAATGCCTACGGGCTGGGCGGATTCCCCTACACGGTGGGGGTGGACGCACAGGGCAGGGTCGTCGCCCGGGTGAGCGGGGAGCTGAACGACGCGGCCTGGGAGTTCCTGCTCGATCTCGTCGCGCCGTGACCGGCGAGCGCCTGCCCTACCTGTGCGACCGCCTGCAGGAATTCGGCGGCGCATCGGTGTTCGCGGAGATGTCGGCGCTGGCGGTTCGAACCGGCGCCATCAACCTGGGCCAAGGCTTCCCCGACACCAACGGGCCGGCTGCGGTCGCGCAGGCCGCCATCGAGGCCATCGGAGGCGACTACAACCAGTACCCGCCCGGGATCGGCTACCCCGTTCTGCGTCAGGCGGTGGCGGAGCACCAGAAGCGGTTCTGGGGCCTCGAGTTCGACCCCGACACCGAGGTGCTGGTCACCGCGGGCGCCACCGAGGCCATCACCGCCGCGATCCTGGCGCTGGCCGGGCCCGGCGACGAGGTCGTGACCTTCGAGCCCTACTTCGACATCTACCCGGCCGACATCTCCATGGCCGGCGCCGAGCGGCGGCTGGTTCAGCTGCGGCCGCCCGCCTACACCTTCGATCCTGACGAACTGGCGGCCGCCTTCGGGCCCCGCACCAGGCTCCTGGTGCTCAACTCCCCCCACAACCCCACCGGCAAGGTGTTCAGTGTCGCCGAGCTTGACATCATCGCCCGGCTGTGCGTCGAGCACGACGTGATCGCGATCACCGACGAGGTGTATGAGCACCTGGTATTCGACCAGAACGCCCATGTGCCCCTGGCCACCCGGCCACAGATGGCCGACCGCACCGTCACCATCTCCTCGGGCGGCAAGACCCTGTCGTTCACCGGCTGGAAGATCGGCTGGGTGTGCGCCCGCCCTGAGCTGGTCCGGGCGGTGCAGGCGGCCAAGCAGCTGCTCACCTACGTCAGCGGCGGACCGTTCCAGCCCGCGGTGGCCGTCGGGCTGGGCCTCGGCGACGAGTTCTTCGCCGGGCTGGCCGCCGACCTTCAGGCCCGGCGCGACCTGCTGTGTGCCGGCCTGTGCGCAGCCGGCTTCGAGCCCTCCGTGCCCCAGGGCACCTACTACATCACCGCCGACATCCGCCCTCTCGGCGCGTCAGACGGCCTCGAGTTCTGCCGGGCCCTGCCCGAGATGTGCGGGGTGGTGGCGGTGCCGGTCCAGGTGCTGTGCGACGACAAGGCCATGGGAGCGCCGTTCGTGCGCTTCGCGGCCTGCAAGCGTCCCGAGGTGCTCACCGAAGCGGTCGAACGTCTCGCCGCCCTGGCCGACCGCTGAGCCGCCCCTAGCGGTCGGGGGCGAAGCGGTCCCGCAGGTCGCGCTTGAGGAACTTGCCGTTGGCGTTGCGGGGCAGGGGCTCGTCGAGGAACCAGACATGGCGGGGGTGCTTGAAGCGGGCCAGGCGACCCTCGAGGTGCGCGGCCAGGCCGGCCTCGCCCAGCTCGGCTCCGGGGACCAGCACCACCGCAGCCGCGACCTCCTCGCCGAGGCGCTCGTCGGGCACGCCGAACACGGCTGCCTCGGCGACTTCGTCCAGTTCGTAGATGGTTGCCTCCACCTCGGAGCAGTGGACGTTCTCGCCGCCGCGGATGACCACATCCTTGATGCGGTCCCTGATATGGATCCAGCCGTCGCCGTCGATCTCGGCCACGTCTCCGGTGTGGAACCAGCCGTCGACTATGGCCTCGGCGGTGGCGTCGGGCCGGTTCAGGTATCCCTTCATCACGTTGGGGCCCCGCAGCAGCAGTTCACCTCGCCCGCCAGGGCCGAGGGTCGAGCCATCGGTGTCGACGACCAGAGCCTCCATGCAGGGCACCAGCGGCCCCACCGACGACGGCCGAGCCAGGTAGAACTCGTTGCTGATGGCGGTGGCGACGCCGGCGGTCTCGGTCAGGCCGTAGCCGACGCCGGGGCGGCCCTCCGAGAGCCCTTCGTCGATCCGGCGCACGAGATCGGTGGGGATGGCTGCGCCGCCGCCGCCCATCGAGCGCAGCGACGACGTGTCGGTGCGCTCCCAATCGGGATGCTGCAGCATCTCCCGGGACATGCTGGGCACGCCGGTGAACACCGACACGCGCTCCGTCTCGATCAGCCTGAGCGCGGTGGCCGCGTCCCAGCGGTACATCAGCACGAGGCCGCCACCGGCGATCGTGACCGTGTGCATCACGCAGTTGCAGCCGGTCACATGGAACAGCGGCACCGGTAGCAGGGCGGTCACCTCCGGCGGTGCGGCGGGGGCGGGCTCGCCCTGGCCGGAGCGGGCCGCCCGCCGGGCCCGGGCCGCATCGCCGCAGGCGGTCATGAAGATCATGTTCATCAGGTTGTGCACGACCGCTCGGTGGGTCAGCTGGGCCCCCTTGGGAAAGCCGGTGGTGCCCGACGTGTAGAAGATCAGGGCGTCGTCGTCGGGATCGATGTCCGACTCCGGGAGAGCGTCAGGCGCGGTCGAGGGATCGGCGACCGACTCCCAGGGCCGCGCTCCGGGGGGCAGCTCGCCGCGGTGGCGGGTGACGATGAGCGGCACCTCGCCGCGGGTTGATCCCAGCCTCTCGAGCCGCTCGCCGTCGACGATCAGAACCACCGGCTCACAGTCCGCCAGCGCGAACTCCATCTCCGGTCTCGTCCACCAGGAGTTCAGGCCCACCACGGCAGCGCCGACGGAGATGGCCGCCCAGTGGGACAGCACCCACTCCGGGTAGTTCCGCATGCAGACCGCGACCCGGGTGCCCGGCCCGGCACCGTAGGCGGCCCGGAGATGGTGGGCCAGGGCCCGCACCCGGGCGTGAGCATCGGTGTAGCTGTAGCGCTCGTCGCCGTAGACGAGGTAGTCCTTGTCGCCGTGCGCGGCCGACATCGCCCACACGGCCCCCATGTCCGGGATGGCGTTGTCGTACACCCGCACGGGCACGCCGTTGACCTCCTGGGTGGTCCAGCCGAACGGTGCGCCGGCGGTGGTCAGGGACGCGAGGGCCGCGTTGAAGTCGTCGACCAGCTCCGAGGGGGTCGGCTCAACCGTCACGATCGCGATCCTAGGTCCGCAGTCCCGGCGTGCCCTACCCTCACAGCGTGGTCGAGGCGCTGAACGTTGGTCCCGAGGTGGGCGACGCGTTGGCGTCAGGAACTCCCGTCGTGGCGCTGGAGTCGACGATCTTCTCGGAGCTGGGCCTGCCCGAGCCCGCGAACCGCCAGTGCTTCCGGCGGGTGCAGGCTGCTGTGCGGTCCTCCGGTGCGGTGCCGGCCCTTTGCGGCGTGCTCGACGGCAAGGCGATCGTCGGCGCGAACTTCGCTCAAGCAGAGCGGTTGTTCGACGGCTCCATCAAGGTCGGGGCCCGCGACCTCGGCCCGGCGGTGGCCGGCGGCCTCGCAGTCGGCGTGACCACGGTGTCGGCCACGGTGACGCTGGCTGCCACGGCCGGCGTCGAGGTCTTCGCCACCGGCGGCATCGGCGGGGTCCACCGGGGCGCCGATCTCAGCGGCGACGTCAGCGCCGACCTCGAGGCCATGGCCAGCCACCGGGTGGTGGTGGTCTCGTCGGGGGTCAAGGCCTTCCTGGACGTGCCGCTCACCTTCGAGCGCCTCGAGACCCTCGGCGTGGCCGTGCTGGGCTGGCGCACCGACCGCTTCCCGGCGTTCTACGTGCGCGACGGCGGGCCGGAGCTGTCGAGCATCGTGCGTGACGGCCGCGAGGTCGCGGCCGCGTTCCGAGCCGCGGCCACCCTCGGGCACCCGGCCGGGATCCTGGTAGCCAACCCGATCCCGGCCGACGCCGAGCTCGACCGGGACGCGGTAGCTGATGCCGTGGCCGACGCCGAGGCCGGGGCCCGCCGCGACGGTATTTCGGGCGGCGACATCACACCGGCCGTCCTGGCCGCTCTGACCGACTCCACCGCCGGCGCAGTGGTGCCGGCCAACATCGCTCTGGCCGAGTCCAACGCGGCGGTGGCGGCCGAGATCGCGGTCGCTCTGGCCCAGCACCCCTCGGACGGGCAGGGATCCACCCCGTGAGCGACGAGCTGCTGTTCCGAATCGTCACCGACCCCGAGGTGATCGCCGATCCCTACCCGCTGCTGCGGGAGCTGCGGGAGACGGCGCCGGTGCACCAGACAGGGTTCTCGGACTTCTGGATACTGACCCGCTTCGCGGACTGCCGGGCCGCGCTGCGCGACCAGCGGCTGGGCAGTCCCGAGCCCGGCGAGCAGGCGCCGTCGCTGCTGGCTTCCACCCGCCAGCGCCGGCCCGACGGGACCCGGTCGCTGCTGTTCCTCAACCCGCCGGACCACACCCGCATCCGCTCTCTGGTGAGCCGGGCGTTCACGCCCCGCCGGGTCGAGCACATGCGCCCGGCGGTCCGGGCCATGACCGAGGAGCTGCTCGACGCCGTCGCGGAGGCGGGGGAGTGCGACCTGATCGACGCGCTCGCCTTCCCGCTGCCCGCCAACGTCATCAGCGAGCTGGTCGGGGTTCCGGTCGCGGACCGCGACTGGCTCCGGCCCCTGGTCTCCGACCTGGCCGCCACGCTCGAGCCGACCCGCCAGCCCGGGGAGGTGGAGCGGGCCGAGGCCGCGTCGCTGAAGGTGAACGAGTACTTGAACGATCTGATCGACCGTCGCCGGGCGGAGCCGGCCGACGACCTGCTGTCGGGGCTGATCGCGGCCAGCGACGGCGAGGACCGCCTCACCCAGCCGGAGGTGGCCGTCACGGTGTCGCTCATCTACGCGGCCGGTTTCGAGACGACCATGAACCTCATCGGCAACATGGTCCACGCGTTGATGCGCCATCCCGACCAGCTGGACCGGCTGCGGGCCGACCGCTCGCTGGTGCCCTCCGCGGTGGACGAGGTCCTTCGCTTCGAGCCGCCGGTGCAGATCGACGGCCGCTACGCCCGGGCCGACATCGAGATCGCCGGCCACCTCATCCCGCAGGGTCACGGGGTGCTGACGCTGCTGGGCGCGGCCAACCGCGATCCGGCTGCGGTGCAGGACCCGGACCGCTTCGACGTCGGGCGCTCCGAGGTGCCGATGCTGTCGTTCGGCTCGGGCATCCACTACTGCCTGGGGGCGGCGCTGGCCCGCCTGGAGGGCCAGGTGGTGCTCGAGGCGCTGCTGGACCGCTTCGGGACGTGGACGCCCCTGGACGACAACCCTCCCTGGAAGCCCAGGCTCACCCTCAGGGGCCTGGCCAGCCTCCCGGTCGGCTTCTCGGCCTAGTGGGCTAGTAGCCCTTCCATTCGGGGGGCCGGCGCTCCTGGAAGGCGGCCACCCCCTCGGCGGCGTCCTCGGTGGCCGTGTTGAGTTCCACGGCCACGGCCTCGTCGTGGGCCATGGCGGTCCGGTCGGCGTCGAGGCTGCGGTTGACCAGCCACTTGGTGAGGGCGAACGAGCGGCTGGGGCCGCCGGCCAGGCGCTCGGCCCACTCGGCCGCCGCCGCCGCAACGTCGTCGTGGGGAACGACCCGGTTCACCAGGCCGTAGGTGTGGGCCCGCTCCGCGGTGAGGTCCTCGGCTAGCAGGAACAGCTCCATGGTGCGGCGCACGCCGATGATTCGGGGGAGCAGCCACGCGCCCAGCGCATCGGGCACCAGGCCGCGGCGGGCGAACACCTCCACGAACTTGGCCCCGTCGCCGGCGATCACCAGGTCGCAGGCGAGGGCCAGGTGGGCGCCCATCCCGGCCGCGGTGCCGTTGACGGCTGCAATCACCGGCACGTCGCAGTCGAGCAGGGCCGCGAACAGCGAGTGCTGGCCGTCGAGCATCATCCGGCGGGCGTCGCCCACGACCCGGTCGGGCACCCCGGTCGAGCGGTCGGGATCGCCGTATGGGTGGCGCAGGTCGGCGCCGGTGCAGAAGAAACGGTCTCCGGCGCCGGTGATCACCGCGCAACGGCCCCGGTGGCTGGTGTTCAGCCCGTTGAGGATGTCGCGGACCCGGTCCCGGCATGGCGGGTTCAATGCGTTGGCGGCCTCGGGCCGGTCGATGGTGATCCACGCCACCTGACCGCGGTAGTCGAGATGGACCTGCTCCTCGATGGGACGCTCATCGGCCACTCCGACAAACTACCCGGCCCGCGGGTCGCCCGAACCGGAGAGCAGCGGGTCTGTGTGCGGGTTTCCGGGCTGGAGCCGGGTTTGTGCACACAGACCCGTGCGGACGCCGTGACGGGGCCGACGCCGGTCGGGACGCGCCGCCGGGCGCGGCTGGCAGACTTCTGGCCATGGCAGACACCGACGCTGTGGGGCTGTGGGCCATCGCCGAGGCCGACCCCGACTTCCCGGCCGTGATCGACGCCGAGCACAACCGGCTGACCTATGCCGAGCTGGCCGCGCTCACCAACCGGATCTCCAAGGGCCTGCGGGCCGCCGGGCTCGGCCGGGGCGACCAGGTGACCACCGTGCTGCCGAACTGCTTCGAGCAGCTCGCCGTGTGCCTGGCCGCCTACCAGAGCGGGCTGTACGTGACCGCCGTCAACTGGCACTTCGTCGGCGCGGAGATCAACTACATCGTCAACGACGCCGAGACCAGGGCGTTCATCGTGCACGAGCGCTTCGCTGTCGAGGCCCGCAAGGCCCTCGACAACTGCGTCACGCCCGAGGCCAACCGGTTCTGCGTGGGCGGATCGGTCGAGGGATTCAGGCCCTTCGACGAGCTCATCGCCGACCAGAGCGAACAACGGCCCGACCCCGAGCATCTGGCCACCGGCTCGTTCATGTTCTACACCTCAGGCACCACAGGACGGCCCAAGGGAGTGCGGCGGGCCCTCGACCCCCGGCCGCCCGACGAGGCTGCATCGACCGCGGGCATGCTGCTGATGCTCTTCGGGTCCAAGGCCCACGACGGCAACGTGCAGATCACCCAGGCGCCGCTGTACCACACCGCGGTCAACAACTGGACGACGATGTCGCTGCATCTGGGCCACACCGTGGTGCTGATGGACCGCTGGACCGCAGAGGGCGCCCTCGAGCGCATCGAGCGCTACCGGGTGACCAGCTCGCACATGGTGCCCACCATGTTCAACCGGCTGCTGCAGCTGCCCGACGAGGTGCGGGCCCGCTACGACGTGTCGTCGCTGCGGGCCATGGTGCACGCCGCCGCGCCCTGCCCGGTGGAGACCAAGCGGCGCATGATCGAGTGGTGGGGCGACTCCATCTGGGAGTACTACGCGGCCACCGAGGGCGGCGGCACGTCGGTCTCGGCCGCCGAGTGGCTCCAGCGGCCCGGCACGGTCGGGAAGGCCTGGCCCGGCTGCGAGGTGATCGTGGTCGATTCCGACGGCAACGACATGCCGCCGGGGGAGTCGGGCACGGTGTACATGAAGATGCCGGGGACGGTGTTCGAGTACAAGGGCGATGAGGCCAAGACCGCGGCCAGCCGGCTGCGGGGCTTCTTCACCGTGGGCGACGTCGGATACCTGGACTCCGGCGGCTACCTGTTCCTCAACGACCGGGCCAACGACATGATCATCGTCGGCGGGGTGAACATCTATCCCGCGGAGATCGAGGGCGAGTTGGTGCAGCATCCCGCGGTCGGCGACGCCGCCGTGTTCGGTGTGCCCAACCCCGACACCGGTGAGGAGATCAAGGCGGTGGTCGAGCCGCGCCAGGGCTGGGAGCCCGGCGTCGAGACCACCGAGGCCATCCTGGAGTGGCTGCGGGAGCGCATGGGGCGCCAGAAGCTGCCCCGCTCCGTCGACTACATCGACGAGATGCCCCGGGATCCCAACGGCAAGCTCTACAAGCGAAAGCTCCGCGACCCCTACTGGGCCGGCCACGACCGGGCCATCTGAACCCTGCGCCGGGCCGGTCGGCGGCGGTCGCGGCGCCCGAGGGTCCGGTCGGGCCGTCAGGGCGTGATACTTGTCTCATGACAGACGCCAGCACCATCTCCCACGCCGAGGTCTCCCGGGCGCACCGATCTCTCGGTCTCACCGCCGAGGTCGTCGACCGCGACGCCTACGCCAACACCGTCGAGCGGTTCCGGGCCCGCCGCATCGCCCTGCCGACCTTCGCCGAGCTGCGCGACCCGTCCACCATCCCCCCGGCCCGCCTGGCCGCGCTGGCCGGCGTGGACCGCAACGAGCCCGACGCGGCCAACCTGTTCCGGGTCCACTGGTTCGGGCGCCTCGACGGCAGCGGCCCCCACCCCGTGCCCGACTACGTGGAGCTGCCGCCGGAGATGACCGGCGTCGACGCCCGCATCGTGCTGGCCCTGGGCAACCGCTTCCCGATGATCCGGGCCCACAAGGTGCTGGCCGCCTACGCGTGCCTGGCCCCGCGGCTGGTGACCGGCCAGTTCGACCCCACCCGGCACCGGGCGGTATGGCCGTCGACGGGCAACTACGCCCGGGGCGGTGTGGCCATCAGCCGGATCATGGACTGCCGGGGCGTGGCCGTGCTGCCCGCGGGCATGAGCAAGGCCCGCTTCGACTGGCTGGAGCAGTGGACGCTCGATCCGGCCAACGACATCGTGCGCACGCCCGGCACCGAGTCCAACGTCAAGGAGATCTACGACGCCTGCAACGAGATGGCCCTCGATCCGGCGAACGTGATCGTCAACCAGTTCTCGGAGTTCTCCAACCACCTGGGCCACTACAGCGTCACCGGGCCCGCCCTGGAGCGGGTGTACGAGCATGTGGCCGCCGACCGGCCCGGCTCCCGGCTGGCTGCCTTCGTGTCGGCGTCGGGCTCGGCCGGGACCCTGGGCGCGGGCGACTACCTCAAGGACCACCACGGATGCCGGATCGTCGCTGCGGAGGCCCTGGAGTGCCCGACCCTGCTCGAGAACGGCTACGGCGAGCACAACATCCAGGGCATCGGCGACAAGCACGTCCCGCTGATCCACAACGTGATGAACACCGACGACATCGTGGCGGTCAGCGATGTGTGCACCGACTCGCTCGACGTCCTGTTCAACACCCCGGCCGGCCGGGACCACCTGGTCGACCGGGCCGGGATCGACGGCGGCACGGTGGGTCTGCTCACCCATATGGGCTACTCGTCGTCGTGCAACGCGCTGGCCGCCATCGCGGTGGCCAAGGCTCACGACATGGGCCGCGACGACGTGATCGTGACCGTGGCCACCGACGGCTCCGAGCTGTACGACGCCGAGCGGGAGGCCTACATCGGCCGCCATCACCGGGGCGGCTACGACGATGTGGCTGCCGCGTCGGCCTTCGGGCGGGGGCTCATCGACGGCGCGGGCGGCGAGGTGCGCCATCTGGCCTGCTCGGAGCCGGAGCGCCGGCGGATCTTCAACCTCGGCTACTTCACCTGGGTGGAGCAGCAGGGCACCGCCTTCGAGGACTTCGTGGCCCGCCGCCACCAGGGCTTCTGGGATCAGATGCGCCACTTCGTCGGCGACTGGGACACCCAGATCGTCGAGTTCAACGGCCGCACCGGCGCCCGGGACGACGACTGAGGAGCGGGGGAAGGTCGTGGCGTCGACGTTCGAGGCGTACGCCGAGCGGCTCGAAGCCGGCGTCGGTGCCGCCGACCGGGACCGGCTACCGGCCGTGATCGGCGCGCTCGACGCGGCCGTGGCCGGCGTCGAGGGCCACGGCTTCGAGCCCACTCCCTTCGCTCCGGTGCCCGCCCTGGCCACCGCGGCCGGGATCGGCGACGCCGAACTGTGGGTCAAGGACGAGACCGGCAACGTGTCGGGCTCGCACAAGGCCCGCCACCTGTTCGGTGTCGCGCTGGACCACCGGCTCGCCGGGGCGTCCGAAGGCCCGGGCGGCGCGGCGCCCTACGCCATCGCCAGCTGCGGCAACGCGGCGCTGGCCGCCGCGGTGGTCGCCCGGGCCGTCGGCCGGCGGTTGCACGTGTTCGTGCCGACCTGGGCCAACGAGGCGGTCGTGGCCCGCATCACCGAGCTCGGCGGCCGGGTGGTGCGCTGCGAGCGCGAGCCGGGCGTGCCCGGCGATCCGGCCCACCACGCCATGCTGGCCGCCATCGAGGCCGGAGCGGTGCCGTTCTCGTGCCAGGGGACCGAGACCCCGGCCACCATCGACGGTGGGCGGACGCTGGCCTGGGAGATGGTCGACGCGCTCGCCGGGCACGACGGCGGCCGGCCCGCTCGTCTCGACCGCTTGTTCGTGCAGGTCGGCGGGGGCGCGCTGGCCACCGCAGTGGTGACCGGCCTGGCCGATGCGGCCGCGCGGGGGGATCTGGCTCGCCCGCCCAGGGTCCACGCGGTGCAGCCCGAGGGCAACCATCCCCTGGTGCGGGCCTGGGACACGCTGGCGCTCGAGCTGCGCACCCAGCAGCGATCCGGCGGGCGCGACCGGGACTATTTCATGGACCGGATCGTCGCCGCGCAAGCGGCCCCTCACGGCACCATGGACAACCGGTTGCGGGCCCAAATCGCCGGGGAGATGGCTCCCATGAGCGGCGACCGGCTGCGGGAGTCGATGGGTCGGCTGCGCTACGATCCCGATCGCTACATGCGGGCCTGGGAGCAGGAACCGGTGTCTTACGCGTCTGGGATCCTCGACGACATCACCTACGACTGGATCGACATCGTCGAGGGAATGCTGGCGTCGGGGGGATGGCCGCTCGTCGCCTCCGAGGACGACTTCCGGCGAGCCCATCGCCTCGCCCACGAGCACACCAGCATCGACGTGTGTCCCACGGGCGCGTCGGGCCTCGGCGGCCTGCTGGCCCTGACGGCGTCGAGCGACGGCCCGCAGACTGCGGGCGTGTCGCCCGGTGAGCGGGTGGCGGTGCTGTTCACCGGACGGATGCGACCCGGCGACCCCGATCCGCTCGTCGCGGGGTCCTAGCCGGTGGCCGCGATGGAGGAGGACCGGCAGGACGCAGGGGCGACGAAGAAGTCTCCGTTCGATGACGACACGCTGGGGTCGATCGCCCCGTTCGTGGCCAAGCAGCATCGCCCCACCATCGACGTGCTGGTGTGGACATTGCTGGCGGGGCGCCAGATCGAGACGTGGCTGTCCGACACGGTGGCCGCCCGCCAGCTCGACACCTCCGGCTACTTCGCCCTCAGCGCGCTGTGGCTGGTGGGCCCGCCGCACCGAATGACGGCCGGCGATCTGGCCCAGCGGATAGTGCAGACCTCGGGCGGAGCGACCAAGACGACGCAGCGCCTGGTCCGCAGGGGGCTGGTGCGCAGGGTGGCCGATCCCGACGACGGCCGTCGCAGCCTTCTCGAACTCACTCCGGAGGGCCTGAAGCTGGCCCGCGAGACGCTGGACCTGGTTCTCGAGGCCTTCGACTCCGAGATCGGGAACCTCGGCGAGGCCGAGCGCGAGGGCCTGGCCTCAGCTGTGAAGCGCTTCGTGGTCGAGCTGAGCGAGCGCCTCAGTCGCTGACGCCGGCCGCGACGGCTCTCGCGTCCTCCACCGCGCCGCGCAGGCCGGGGAGTTCACGCTCGACGGCGCCGTCACGGTCGAGGAAGACGAACACCATGCGGGCCACCGGCTCGCCGGTCACGGCCTCCAGGGCGGCCGCGTAGGCCGCCCCCTGAAGGCGGTAGCGGGCCAGCTTGGCGTCCACCCCGCCGTCTCCGGCGACGGAGTCGGTCTTCCAGTCGACCACCACCAGCCCGTCGGGGCCTCGGTAGACGAGATCCACGTATCCCTCGACCAGGCGCTCCCCGAACGGCGCGGCCACGAACAGCTCCCGCCAGTGCTCGGAAGCGGCAGCCTCGCGGGCCACGGCGGTGTCGAGCGCGGCTCGGGCCAGGCCGGCCACGATCCTGGATCGGCCGCTCACTCCCTCGGCCGCGGCCTGCCGATCGGCCAGCGCTTCGAGATCCTGGCCGGTGGACAGGTCGACGTCCTGGAGAACGCCGTGCACGGCGCGCCCGATGGCGGTGCCGTAGCGCCCCTTGCTCCACGGGGGCTGCTCGGAGTCGTCGGGGTCCTTGCCCAGGCCCGGGTCGTCGGCGGCGGCTGAGTCGGCGTGCATGCCGGCGAGTCCGGTGGCGGACAGCGCGGCCGGCATCGACGCCCCGAGGAGGCTGCGTTGATGCTCCTGCCTCCATTCGTGCCGATCGGGAACGGGCGCTCGCTCGGCCACGGCTCGCGGCGCGGTCATCGCCGGGTCGAACGCCTGCTCCGCGCCGTCGAAGAGGGTGGAGCCGTCACTTGAACCGGCCTCGGCGGCACCCGCGTCGGCCAGCGCCCATGCCGCGGAGTTCTCCCTGGCGCCCTTGCTGGTCGGGGTCCGGCGGTGAAGGCTCACGATCAGGTGATCGCGGGCCCGGGTGCAGGCCACGTACAGCAGCCGGAGGCGCTCATGGGCGTCCATCTGCTCGTCGATCGGCTTCCATGCCTCGTAGTTCTCCGATTCCACCCCGCCTCGCAGCTTCACCACGGGCGCGTCACCGAAGCCGAACGCGACTGTCGGCCCCCTGGCCGGCCGATCGAGCCTGGTCGTCATGCCCGACAGCACGACTATGGGGAACTCCAAACCCTTGGCCGCGTGCACCGTGAGGATGCGCACGCTGTCGTCGTCGGTCTCGGGCAGCACCGACTCGGTCACCCGGGCATTGTCGGCCCCCTGGAGCCGGGCCCACTCGAGGTAGCTGCGAAGGTTCGTGCCCCCCGCGTCGGCCCAGGCCCGGGCCTGGTCGGTCACGAACCGCAGGCGGCGCCACACGTCTCGGGGCCTCCCCCCGGCCACCGCGGTCTCGAACGCCCCCCGCTCGCGGATCAGCCGGTCGATCAGCGCGGGCGGGCTGGTCCAGCGCTTCGCTCGGTGCAGCTCGGACAGATGGGCTATCGCTTCGGCCACCGGGTGGTCGTCACCGCAGGAGTCGGGTCGGGAGCCGATCAGCGAGAACCGGCCCTTGTGGGCGAGGCGCCAATGGACCAGGTCGTCGTCTCCGCAGCCGTACAGCGAGGACCGCAGCGCCGCGACCAGGGCCAGCTCGTCGGTCGGATCGGCGACGGCCTGGAGGGCGAGCAGCACGTCGCGGACCTCGCGGGTGTTGTAGACGAGCGACGAGGACTCGGCCCGGTAGGGGATCGCGGCTGCCTCCAGGGCGTCCTCGAGGTCGGCCAGGCTGGTGCGGGACGGGATCAGGATGGCTATGTCGCCCAGACGGGCAGGCCGGATCGCCGGCTCTGCGGGGGTGCCCTCGTCGACTCCCCATCCGTTGCGCAGGACCCCGGCCACCGCCCGGGCCACCGACTCCGCCTCCCGGCGGCGCAGCTCCTGGGCATAGGCTCGGCCCGGTATCGGAATCGGCTGCGCTCCCAGGACGGTCACGGGGGGACCCTCCGGCGCCGGCTCCCGCACCGCATCGAGCGGCCCATACTCCGGCTGGCTTCCCGGTGACCACTGGATCATGTTTCCGAAGACCTCGTTGACCCAGTCGATGATGGGCCACGTCGATCGGAAGTTGGTGGCGAGACCCTCGATCCGGCCCTGCGGTTGGCCCTCCGTCCAGCCCCGGGCCTCCAGGAAGGTGGCTATGTCGGCACCCCGGAACCGGTAGATGGATTGCTTGGGATCGCCGACGAAGAAGAGACGTCCCGGATCCGGATTGGTCTCAGCCCATCGAGTTCCGCCGGCGCCGGGGTCTCCGCAGCCGAGCAGCGCCGCCAGCTCCACCTGTATCGGGTCGGTGTCCTGGAACTCGTCGATCAGCAGCCGCTGGTAGCGCTCTCGCAGAGCAGCCCGCACTGCCGGACCGTGCGTGTCGCCGCGGAGCAGCAGGCGGGCCCGCACCAGCAGGTCGTGGAACTCGAGGCGCCCACCCGCTCGCCGCTCTTCGGCGGCCTCCAGGGTGAAGTCCGCCAGCCGCGCCACCAGACCCTCGAGGGCAGCCTGCGCGGCCCGGTCCAGAATCCGTGCGCAGATCGACGGCGACTCCTGGCTGCGGGCCCCAGCCAGATCGTTGAGCGCGTCCGCCGCGGCCTCCTTGTTGGCCTTGCCCTCGTCGCCGTTCCCCCAGTTGCCCTGGCGCCCAGAGCCCCGTCCCTTCCTGGCCTCGATGGCCGATCGGAGGATCTCGATGCGGGCCACGTCGTCCTCGGTGTCCGCGAGCCGGGCCAGCTCGTCCTCGACGGCCTCGATCCGGGCGAACAGGGTGTCCTCGGTCCCGGCGCTGCATCTGTCCTTGATCTCGATGACGGCCTGCAGGCCCGCTGCGATGTCTTCGACGGCGACCGGGGGCAGGGGGCCGGGCTCGCGTGCGAGGCCGTCGAGCTGGTCCCAGTTCTGGTTGAGTTTCACGGCGAGAGCCCGGATGTGCTCCAGCCTCACCGCCAGCATCTCGAGCCGTAGCAGCGTCGGACCCATCTCGGGCTCGTCAAGAAGCTGGTCGAGAAAGTCCCTCCAGCGGGTGTCGAAATCGATCTGGGAGCCGATGTCGTCGAGCACCTCCACGCTGGGCGGCAGCCCGGCCTCCACTGGATGCTCGGACAGGATCCGCTGGGCGAAGGAATGCAGGGTGCCCACCGCGGCGCCGTCGAGCTGGAGCAGGGCCGCCTCGGCTCGCTCCTCGCCGAGACTCGCACGGGTCTGCGGGTCGCGCAGCCGTTTGCGAATCCTGTCCCGCAACTCGGCCGCGGCCTTCTCGGTGAAGGTGATGGCCGCGATGCTCTCCATGGCGATCCCTGAGCCGATCAGGGCCACCACCCGGTCGACAAGAGCCCTGGTCTTGCCCGAACCGGCGCCGGCCTCGACGAAGAGGGTGTCGCCCAGGTCGGACTTGATCCGGTCGCGGGTGGGCTGGTCGACCAGCTCCGGTCGGGTCATGTCCCCGGCTCTGCGGTCTGCGCCCGTTCCGGTGGCTGCTCGCGGTCCGGGTCGATCAGGTCGAGGTAGGGCGCGAGCGCCGGGTCACGTTGCTTTCGCTGCCAGTCGCGCCATTGATCCTTGGTGCCCATGCCGTCGGGTTCGCAGTAGGGGCAGGAGACCCAGGGCTTCCAGCCGGGCTCCTCCGGATGCAGCGGGAACAGTCCGGCGCCGATGCCGTCGACCACCGAGCCCACCGCTTCGAGCACCCGCTTCCGGGCCGCGCCGGTGGCGTAGCCGATGGGCGTGAACCGGCCTTTGGACGACACGAACCAGTAGGCGCCGTACCCGTCAGCGGAGTCCGAGGCGTCCCGCAGCCTGCGTGCGGCGAGGTCGTAGAGAACGAGCTGGAGCCGGCGTCCGCCCAGAGTAGGATCGTCGCTGTCGAGCTTGTCGTAGCCGCGGGTCGAGCCCGTCTTGTAGTCGATGACCAGCAGCCCGCCGTCGCTGGTCTCGTCGACGCGATCGATGGAGCCCCGCAGCCGCAGCGACCGGTCCCGGTCGATGCCGATGGTGACGGGACCGGTGGGACTGTCGGGAATCCCGAAGCCGAGCTCGGCCGCGGCGGGACGGGATCCGTGGCCGGCGCGCTGTTCGTCGTCGAAGTCGAGGAACCGGTTGAGGTCAGCCAGGATCTGCTGCCGGTCGTACCCCCAGTAGAGCTGGCGACCGACGAGCCCTCGGGCAGCCAGGCGGTCACACTCGTCATGGCCGACGGTCATGAGGCGGGCTCTCCAGTTCCCGGACCACGGATCCGCGGGAGCGGGCACCGCGCCGGCGGCGATCGCCTCGGCCAGCCAACGCTCCAGGATCCGGTGCACGAGGCTGCCCCGCTCCAGAGGGCTGATGCGATGGTCGCCGTCGGTGTCGTCGACGGGCTCCACTCGCAGGATGTGGCGCATGAAGTAGGCGTGCGGGCATCCGGCCCAGCTCTCCAGGCGGGACGCGGATGTCACCTGACCCTCGTCGGTCGGGTGGGGAAGAACGGTTCCTCGCAGGTCGCCGGCGGCGAGGTTGCCGTCGAAGCGGGTCAGCCGGCGCGACAGGCGGCCCCGCCGCAGGTCGATGCCCCGCCGCAGTTCGACGCGCTGGCGCACGCTCGGCAGCGCAGCCAGATCGGCAGGCGCGCTGTCGTCGCGACCGCGGCTGTCGTGCCAGTCGAGAAGGCATCTCGTGTCGTACTCATGCTCGTGGGCCGGGAACGCGGTTCGTCGCAGCCCGCCCACGAACGACGGCACTACCTCGATGCGGTCGGTCTGCTCGGTCAGCCAGCGGCTCGGGGAGCGGTCCGCGGCCCGGCGCAGGTCGCCTCGCGGGTACAGCAGCAGCGACTGTTTGGCCGCGGCGATCACCGCCAGCAGCGCCCGGTGGTCATCACCGGACCGGTCGCCCCGAGCGGGAAGGTCGTGGCCCACGACACGCCTCTCACGATCGGGCAGGAGAGCGTCGTCGTTGCGGCGAGCCGGGAAGGTTCCCTCGGCCAGGCCGCACACCACGGCGAGGTCGAGCTCCGCGCCCAGGGCCAGGCTCACCGGCCCGACGAGCACGCCCGTGCCCAGACGGCCATGGCGATGCGGTGTGCTCTCCAGTTCGAGCTGTAACGCCCGCCGGAAAGCGGCAGGCGAGGGGTTGTCGTCGGTGCCGTCGAGGCCGCCGAGGCGGCTGATGGCGCTGTCGACCTGCTCGGCGAGTCCCCTCTCCTCGGCGTGCCAGCTCCCGCGGACCCGCCCTCCCAGGTACTTGTGCACGAGGTGCTGGCACCAGTTCGCCAGATCGGCCCATGTGCGGGGAGCCGGGTTGGGATCCAGGTCGCGGTGCAACTCCGTCACGAACGCGAGCAGTTCCAGGGTCCACTCGGCGCTGCGGCGAAGCCGATCGCCCCGCCACAGCTGATCGTCGTCGGCCTGGAGCCGGTCGGCGTCGGCCCGGCAATCCGCCGCGTACCGCTCGAGCCGTTCCTTCCAGCTGTCGATGCCGGCGTCCACGCGGGCCGCCCGAGCCTCTCGCTCCCAGGCCGCGCTGGGCACGCCCCGCCACCGGGAGCCGGCCGCACTGTCGGCGCGGTCCTCGCCGCCGGCAGGGCTCTGGGCGCCGGCCTCGGGCGTCCTCACGCTCACCGGAGCGCTGGCCAGCCACGCCATCACGGCGTGCCGGGAGAAGCCCCGGTCCTTCAGGGCCAGCATCTCGAGCAGCGATCGGCCCAGCAGCGATGCCTCCACTGTGTGCACGGTGGCGCCGCACCTCTCGATCCCCGCGGCGTCGAGCGCGTCCCCGATGAGGCGGATGTAGGGCGTCTCGAGGCCGTACACGATCGCGCACCTGCCGAGCGGTGTGCCGGCCCGGGCCGCGTTCACCACTGCCCGCACCGCGTGGCGTACCTCGTCATCCGCGTCGGAGACGCTGACAGCTTCCAGTGCGTCCTTCGGGCCGGCCGGCTTCGCGTCCTCCGGGCCGGCCGGCTCCGTCCCGCCGTGCGGCGGCCCACCGAGGTCGGCGCCGAGCCTCTGCAGGGACGCCCGCACGGAGGCGTCAGCGTCCTCGGCTCCGGTAACGCCGGCGACGATCGTGGCCCGTGTCACCCCGGACACCTCGCGCAGCAGCCGAGCCTGGCTGCCGGTGACGCTCTGGGGCAGGAACACGATCACCCGGCCGAGCCGTCGCCGAGCCTCTGACGGGCGGGAGCGAACGGCCGAGGCGGCAGCTTCAGCCAGCTGCTGCTCGTTGCTGAAGCCCGATTCGAGGGCGGCGGCGACCTCCCGGTGGATCCGCACCACATCGCGGGCACGGAGAGACTGCCGGGAGAGGGCTGAGAGCTGGTCGGCGTCCAGCTCGGAGAGCTCCCGGTGCGCCCGGGTCAGGGCCCGCTCGGTGGCCGGGTGCGTCTCCACGCCGCGGAAGTGGCCCGCATCCCGGCGCAGAGCGGTGCGCACCGCGGCCGCGATCACTGCAGTGGACACTCCCCGGCGTCCCTGGTGGGCCATCTCGGCACCACCGAGGTGCTCCGCGAGGCTGTAGGCGGTGTGGAAGGCCACCGCGGCAACGCCGGCTGTGCTCCCGTGGCGGCGGCGTCCCAGTGCCCGGCGGGCGGCCAGTCCCACGTAGTGGCTGGGCACGACCACAGTCACCGGGGCCAGCGGATCGCCCCCCTTGGCTTCCGACACGGCTCGGGCCAGAGCGTCATGGGCGGCCGGACCGTAGGCGGTTGTCACGCAATCCAACACCACGGAGCGCACCCTACGGCAGAGGTGCGACACCAGAACGGTGCTGCCGAAGCTGCACCGGATGAGCGATGTTCGCGGCAGCCCTTGTGAGGCTTGTATGGTTTCGGGCCTATGGCGTCGCGGCTCCCGAGCACTGAGAGCCTCAGCGAGCCTCAGGACGTGAGCGAGTTGCGGGATCTTGACCTCGCGTTGGGTCGCCAGATCCGTGAACGCCGGGTCAGGGCGGGACTCTCGCTGAAGGAGCTCGCCGCGAGGGCAGATCTGTCCCCGTCGTTCCTCAGCCAGCTGGAGCGGGGGCTCGCGAGGCCTCGCATCACGTCACTTCACCGGGTGGCCCGCACACTGGACACCACCGCCCAAGCCCTGCTGTCGCCCGAGGACACGAAGCCCTACTCCTTGGTCCGTCGCGGCGACCCTCGAGATGTCGACCACGACATCGACAAGGCAGCCGGGATCGCCCGGTCGCTGGTGCGGGACGCCCGGTCCCTGACCGCCTTGGAGTTCCGCGGGGTTCCCCAGAGCTTCGGTCCGTACTACGAGCATCCCGGCGAGGAGCTCCTACTCGTGATCGAGGGGATCATCGAGAAGGACATCGACGGCGAGATCATCGAGCTGCGAGCAGGGGACTGCATCTGCTACGACGGCCGGGTGCCGCACCGGTCGCGCAGTGTCGGTGACGGCGAGGTCGTCACGCTCCTAGTCACCGTCAGGGAGGACGGCAGGGGAGGCTGAGCAGCACGCCGGCGTCTTGACGTGATCTCGGGAGTTTGTGTACAGTGAAAATCACTGCCATAAAGTTCGTGGTATCAAACCGAATGGGGGGACGACATGAGACGACTGGCCGCAATCCTGACGCTCCTCGCGCTGATCGCGGCTGCCTGCGGGGACGACTCAGACACCGATGAGACGGCTGCCGAACCGGCCGCGCCGAGCGAACCCGCCGACGAACCGGCTGTTCCTGAAGAGCCGGAGCCGGCCGAGGAGCCTGCCCCCGCGGAGGAGCCCGAGCCGGCCGAGGAGCCCGAGCCCGCGGAGGAGCCCGCGCCCGAACCCGAGGATGGAGAAGCAGCTCCCGAGGCGGCGCCGGATCCCATGGCGGCCGACCTGTCGGGGGTGTGCCCCGATCCTCTGGTGCTCCAGACGGACTGGTTCCCGTCCCCCGAGCACGGCTACGCCTACCACCTGATCGGCGACGCCGGAGACCTCGACACCGATAACGGCATCTACCGGGGGCCGCTGCTCGACACGGGCATCGATCTCGAGATCCGCGCCGGTGGTCCCTATCTCGGCTGGGCGCCCACCACCGCCACGATGCAGCTGGACAGCGGGATCCACTTCGGCTACGTGAACACCGACGAGCAGGTGGCCGCCTACGACATCATCCCGACCGTCGCGGTGGCGGCACCCTTCGACACCAACCCCCAGATTCTCATGTGGAATCCGGAGGTCTACTCATTCTCCAGCTTCGAGGACATCGGCGAGTCCGACGCCACCGTCGTATACTTCGCCGGCGGGGTCTTCATCGACTACATGGTGGACGCGGGCATTCTCCGCGCCGACCAGGTGGACCCGTCCTACGACGGATCGCCCGCCCGCTTCGTCGCGGAGGGCGGGGCTCTCGTCCAGCAGGGATTCGCCACCAGCGAGCCCTGGCTGTACGAGAACGCGCTCGAGGACTGGGGCAAGCCCGTGGACTACCTGCTCATTCACGACTCGGGCTTCGAGATCTACGCCCAGCCGCTGGTCATGCGGGCCGACGCCGTCGAGGAGCTCCGACCCTGTCTCGAACTCGTCGTGCCGATCTTCCAGCAGGCCGTCGTCGACCACTATGCCGACCCCGGTCCGACCGATGCCGTGATCCTTCGGATCGTGGATGAACTCGCCTCGTTCTGGGTCCTCTATCCGGGCCAGATGGGGTACTCGTCGTCCACCGCGTTGGCGATCGGCAACGTCGGGAACGGGCCCGATGACATCGTCGGCAACATGGACGACGCCCGCATGGAGCGGGTCGTCCAACTGCTCAAGGACATCCTTGAGGGCGTGCCGCAGGACATCGAGGCCTCCGACATCTACACGAACGAGTTCATCGACCCGTCGATTGGATTCTGACGGCCGCTCCCGTGAGACTCGGGGCCTCGAATCCCGAAGAAGGGGACTAGCCCATGACGAGCGCAGTGAAGGTCGCGTCGCGGGTTCCGCTCGTGGACCTGTCCAGTGCCTTCGAGCCAGGGCCCCGGCGAGACCATGTGGTGGACGTCATCGGGCGGGCCTGCGAGGACGTGGGCTTCCTGGTGATCACCGGACACGGTGTCGCTGGCGAGGTGGTGCAGCGAATCGATGCAGTCTCCCGGCAGTTCTTCGCCCTTCCCGAAAAAGAGAAGCTGACCCATGTCGGCGCGCCCGGGATCTACCGGGGCTTCACCCCCTCGCAGGCCTCGGCGTTGGCGCTGTCGCGCGAGGACGAGTCGCTGCCGGACCTGTGCGAGCTGTACACCGTCAACCGCTTCGACGATCCGGCGACCGCCCGCCGGTCGGGTCTGCGTGAGGGTCGGGAGGGATTCTTCGCGCCCAACATCTGGCCCGACCCCGCCCGCCTGCCCGGCTTCAAGGAGGCCTTCGAGACGTACTACGAGGTGATGGAGGACCTGGCCACCAAGCTGATGAGGCTCATGGCCCTCGCCCTGAACCTGGACGAGCACTGGTTCGACGACAAGATCCGCGATCACATCACCAACCTGACCGTCAACCACTACCCCGCCCTCGACGAGCCGGCCCGGCCCGGACAGTTCCGGCGGGGCGCCCACTCCGACTGGGGCAGCCTCACGATCCTGTACCACGACGGCGAGCCCGGCCTGCAGATCATGTCGCCCGACGGCGAGTGGGAGGACGTGCCCGTCGTTCCCGGCTCCTTCGTGGTCAACCTCGGCGACCTGATGGCGGCGTGGACCAACGACCGCTGGGTGTCGACGTTGCACCGCGTGGTAGCTCCGGAGGGGGACCTCGGCGACCGGATCTCCATCGCGTTCTTCCATCAGCCGACCTACGACGCTCACATCGAGTGCATCCCCACCTGCACGTCACCCGACGATCCACCCCACCACGAGCCCACCACATCGGGCGGGTGGATCCTGTCCATGCTTCAGAAGACCATCTACTGACGGGGCCCGTGGTGCCTGAGCCCGACCCCGGCGGACTGCTGGCGCTGGCCTATGAGCAGGCCCGCAGGGGCCTGGCCGAGGGGGGAGTGCCCATCGGTGCCGCACTGGTCGACGCTGACGGTGCGGTGCTCGGAGCCGGCTGCAACGGCAATGTCCAGCAGGGCGATTTCCTGCTGCACGCCGAGACCGTCGCCATCGGGGACGCGGGCCCGCTGAGCGATTACTCCGGCACCACGCTGGTGACCACGATGACGCCCTGCTGGTACTGCTCGGGCCTGGTGCGGTTCCTCGGCATCGGCGCGGTGGTGGTGGGCGACAGCCAGAGCTGGTCCGACGAGGCGTTGGACTGGCTGGCCTCGGCCGGCGTCGCCATCACCAGGCTGCACGACCAGGCCTGCGCGGACATGTTCTCCGACTGGTTGGCGACCAGCCCCGATGTGTGGTCGACCCTGCCGTCCAGCGCCGGTGGGCGCATTGACGGTCCGGGCTAAGAGGCCCCGCGGGTAGGTGAGCGAACCCGGCCCACACGGGCGGGGCCGTGGCCCGAGCGGCCCGTGAGCGCAGCGAACAAGATCGGGAGACACCCCGCCCCGACACGACCGGCTTGCGTCTACCAGCGCACGTTCTAGAGTCGCGCCCAGCGATGCCATAGGGGAAGGGCAGGCCATGACGGTCTCGACCGGTGTTACGTCTCGGGTGCCGCTCGTCGATCTCTCGGGAGCCTTCGAGCCGGGGCCGCGCCGCGACGAGGCTGTGGACGCCATCCGGCGGGCCTGCGAGGACGTGGGCTTCCTGGTGATCACCGGCCACGGCGTGTCCACCGAGGCGGTGCGACGGATCGACGCCGCCGCCCGACGGTTCTTCGCCCTGCCGCTGGCCGACAAGATGGAACTCGTCTGTGACTTCGGCAACCGCAGGGGCTACAAGCCTCTCCAGAGTTCGACGCTGGCGCTGTCCCGCGACCAGGAGACGCCGCCGGACCTGGCCGAGCTCTACCTCGTCAACCGCTTCGACGACCGGGACGCGGCCCGTCGGGCCGGGCTGCGCGAGGGCCGCGAGGAGTTCTTCGCCCCCAACGTCTGGCCCGACCCGGACCTGGTGCCCGACTTCAGGCAGTCGTTCCTGACCTACTACGCGGTCATGGAGGACCTTGCGGCCAAGCTGATGCGGCTGATGGCGCTGGCCCTGGAGCTCGACGAGCACTGGTTCGACGACAAGATTGCCGACCACGTAACCGGCCTGGCCGCACTGCGCTATCCCGCTCTGGACGCGGCGCCGCTGCCGGGACAGTTCCGCCGGGGGCCGCACTCGGACTGGGGCAGCCTCACGATCCTCTACGGCGACGGCGTGCCCGGCCTTCAGATCCTGTCGCCTGAGGGCGAATGGGAGGACGTGCCCGCGGTCGCCGGTTCCTTCGTCATCAACCTCGGCGATCTCATGGCGGCCTGGACCAACGACCGCTGGGTCTCCACCCTTCACCGGGTGGTGGCCGCCGACGGCGCCTGGGGTGAGCGCATCTCGGTGGCGTTCTTCCACCAGCCCACCTACGACGCAGTGATCGAGTGCATCCCCACCTGCACCTCACCGGAGGATCCGCCCCGCTACGAGCCCATCACCTCGGGGGAGTGGCTCGACTGGATGATCCGCAAGACCACCACCTACAACTGAACCCCGAGCCCGAAGAGGCCTCTAGCGCGCACCGCCCGGGTCGGCGGGCAGGTCGGTGATGAACATGTGACCCGGCTCGTGGACGATGGCTAAGTCGGGCGCGGCGTTGACGATGGCCAGTTGCGGGGTGACGCCGCAGGCCCAGAACATCGGCACTTCACCGTCATCGATGTCGACTCCGTCGCCGAAGTCGGGGGTCTTGAGGTCCGCTATGCCGATCCCGTTCGGGTCCCCGGCATGGACCGGACCGCCGTGGGCTTGCGGGTAGTTCTCGGTGATCCGCCGGGCCTGATCGACCATGTCGGAGGGCATGGGCCGCATCGACACGACCAGCGGGCCGGCAAAGTCGCCGGCGGGTTCGCACTGCCGGTTGGTGATGTACATGGGCACGTTGCGGCCCTGCTGGATGTGCCGGACCGGCAGCCCGGCCCGCATCAGGGCCGCCTCGAAGCTGAAGCTGCATCCCAGCAGCACCGTGACCAGATCGTCCCGCCACCATCCGGTGGCGTCGGTGGCCGAGTGGGTGTGGGCTCCGTCGACGAGCAACCGGTACCGGGGCAGGTCGGCCCGAACGTCGCTGCCGGGTGCGGAGCGCACCGCCTCAGTGCCGTGTTCGAGGATCTCCACCACGGGGCAAGGCTTGGGATTGCGCTCCGCGAAGGCGATGAAGTCCGAAGCCACGTCCTTGGGCAGCACCACGAGGTTGGCTTGGACGCATCCCGGGGCCAGGTGAGCCGTGGGCCCGGTGTGCTCGCCTGCCCGTATCGCCAACCTCGCCCGTTGCGCCGCACCTGCTCGGGCCGGTTCGGTAGTCGTATCGCCGCCATCGGCGAGGATCTCGACCAGCGCTTCCAGCAGAGGGGCCTGGCCCTTGTGCAGTTTCGTCCGGGCTTCGTCGATCGTCCACCACGCTGCTTTGTCCACCTCCGGGTACTCCTGGATCCGGCCGGAGCGGGGAGGCCATTCGAGCTCGAAGGTGTTGCTGACCACATGGGTCGCGTCGAAGTCCGCCTCGAGCGCCCACGCGCTGATCTTCTTGCGGCGCGGCTCGCCGAACTCGCCGAGGAAGATCCGCGGCCCGGCCGGCGGCGGCGATCCCAGCTCCTCCTCGAACTCCCGCAGGGCCACCGTCTCGGCATCCTCGCCCTCGGCATACTCGCCCTTGGGGATCGACCAGGCGTGCTCGTCCTTCTTGGCCCAGAACGGTCCGCCGGGATGCACGAGCAGCACTTCGACCTCACCGGCGGCGCTCCGGCGGTGGAGTATGAGGCCTGCGCTTGTCTTACTTGCCATGGTGCCACGATTCTGTAGGCAGACCGGGGCGGTAGGGAGTGTCGAACATAGCCTCGTGCGCAGGCCGGGAGGCCCGGTGAGAGCATCGCTGGACCGCCCGCACATACTCTGTGTCGGGCACTCTGTGTCGGGCAACTCTGTGTTGGGCACTCTGTGTCGGACTCCGTGTTGGACAATCGAGCCGGGGGAGCCATGAGCGAGAAGGACCGGGCAGCCGAGCGAGCCGCGGCGGTCACCGGCGCGATGGACGACATCGCCGAGATCGAGGCCCAAGGCCGCCAGCACGGCGGCATGGACCAGGCCGGCGTGGAGTGCATCAAGGAGCGGCTGCTGCGACTGGCCGAGCGCGATGACCTGTTCAGTGACGAGGACTTCCCGCCCCCGGACACTCCCGGGAGTTCGGTGAGCTACCGGATCGCGCAGAACGACAACGACGAGCTTGCTCTGTATGTGCAGTGCGTGGGTGACGGCACCTGGGCGCCCCCTCACGAGCACAGGACCTGGGCGGTGATCGTGGGAATGCGAGGCCAGGAGTTCAACCGGCTGTACGGCCCCTGCGTGGGTGGGGGCGAGCCGCAGGTGCAGCACGAGGTGGTGGTCGAGCGGGGTACCGGGGTGGCGATGCTCGCTGATGACGTGCACTCGATCCGGATCGAGGGCTCAGCAACCAACTTCCACTGCTATGGCCTGGCCCTCGAACGGCTCACCGGTCGCCAGTTCTGGCACGCTCCAAGCGGCGAGTGGCGTGAGTACGACGATGCCAGCCTCATAGTCGAGGCCCGCCCCGACCGGGACACGCCGCCCTAGCGCTGGTCCAGCTTCGCCGTACGGGGCACGCCCTCCTCGATTGCGGCCTGGACGATCCGGCCGATGCGATTGGCGCGGGTTTGCTCCCGCTTCGCGTCAGCCAGCCACACCAGCAACTCCTTGCGCCTCGACGGTGTCAACGCCTCCCAGGCCGCCGAGGCGCCCTCCTCGCTCAGAGCTTCCTGCAGCTCTGGCGGTGTCTCCGGCGTCCGGTCGCGGCGGTCGAGACTGATACGGATCTCCACCGAGTCGCCCGCACCCTTGCCGATTGCCTGCCGGATCGCGTTGTTCAGAAACAGCCGATGACGCCCACCGCCGACAGGCACGAGCGTGGCGGTCAGCTCCGCCCCATCCACGGTGCCCACAACCGGCACATAGCCCCGCACCGCGAGCGCCTCGGATACCGACGCGGGAACGTCAAGCGCCACGTTCATGATGTGCGGGTAGTTCGACGCCAGCTCGTAGAGCACGCGCTCGAACCGATGCTCCCCCGATTCCGACACTTGGTCTCCGTTGATGCTGTCATGCCCTGACGGGGTTGTCGGGTACAAGATGTCTACTCTGAGTAGTAGGATGCTGGCACCGTCAAAGACGATCGTCTACATCGACGGGTTCAACTTCTACTACGGCGCGGTAAAGGATACGCCGTACAAGTGGCTCGACTTCGAGGGCTTCTGTCGGCTGCTACTGCCGCGCGACAACATCGTCAAGATCAGGTACTTCACGGCCCGGATCTCCGCGCTGCCGCACGATCCTCAAGCGCCGGCTCGGCAGGACGTCTACTTGAGAGCGCTCGGGACCTTGCCTCTTGTCGAAGTCCACTACGGGCACTTTGCCACTCGTCCCCAGCGAATGCCGCTAGCGACTCCACCGCATCACACCGTTGAGGTACTCCGCACCGAGGAGAAGGGCTCGGACGTCAATCTGGCGGCGTGCCTGTTGCGGGATGCGTTCATGGGCGAATGCGACACGGCGGTGGTCGTTAGTAACGACTCCGACCTGGCCGAAGCTGTGCGCATCGCCCAAGACGACGCTGGCATCAAGGTCGGTGTCGTCAACCCTCACCCGAAGCGGAAACGGTCCAGGCGGCTCAATGGCACCTTCTTCAAGCAGGTCCGGACGAGCGCCCTCGCTCGGACCCAGCTGCCTGCGGTGGTCTACGATCACAACGGCCCAATCCAAAAGCCGAGCAGTTGGTAGAAAGCGCAAGGCCCCGGCCGGAACCGGGGCCTGCACCCAGCCACCGAAGCGACTGGGGGGATGCTCGGAAGCGTAACCACCCCCTATGACAAGCGCAAGAACTCAGATCTCAGTCGGAGCACATCCTCCGGTATCGACAGTTCGGGCATGTCTACGGTGCAAGCGCTTGGAGCATGGCCTGATGCCGACAATCGCACAACCACGAACAGCCTTTCACCGAACACCTTCGCGATGGCCCAGACCTCATCGAAGCCCGACACGTCGACTGAGCCTCACCGGGTTTCACGCAGGCTGTTTGTTGTGAGTCTGTGCCTGGTGGGCTGAGTGTTGTTGACGGTAGTGGAGGTCTTCGGCTTCGGCTGGTGGGACGCGGCCGACGTTGTGGTGGTGGATGCGACCGCCGGGCTCGGGGAGCATCACGTCGACGATGGCCGATATCAGCGCCCTGGGCGTGAAGTACTGGCCCGCGCCCCGGGCTCCCTCCTGGGCGGTCTTCTCGATCAGGCCTTCGTACGCGGCGCCCTTGACATCGGCGTCGTAGCTGAGCCACTCGTGCTTGTCGATGAAGTCCTTGATGAGCTGCTCCAGCTTGGCCGGGGTCTGGATCCGGTTGCGGGCCTTGTGGAAGACCACGCCCAACATGTCGTCGCCCGCGCCGAGTTCCGAGAGGGCGTCGCTGTAGTGGGCTTCGAGCTCGGCGCCCGACCGGCTCAGCAGCGACTGCCAGTCGTACTCGATGGGCACCACCCGCTCACCACCAAGCAGCTCATGCTGCTCGTCGGCCATCTTCAAGAACAGCAGGTAGGTGAGCTGCTCCAGGTAGTCGCCGTAGGACAAGCCGTCGTCACGCAGCACATCGCAGAAGTCCCACAGCCGCTGCACCAACGCCTTCGGATCGCTACCGGGCATCGGCACACGCTATGCCGCAGACCGTCTCCGGCGCAGGCGTGGAGTCGCTCGTTGCTGCTCGGCGCGGTCGGACACCGGTTCTGGTGGAGTCGCCCTCTCGTCTGTGGAGTGAGGGCGGCTCTGCTTGATCGTCGTCGAGCCTTTGTGCAGCCCCGACGCGGTCGCGCCCAGCAGCCGCTCACCGGCATAGTCCGGAGACGGAGTCGCTAGTCCAATTACATTATGATATAGGCTGATATCAATTGAAGAATCTATGATTGGTTAATATATTACAATATCTTGCGCTAGCCGCCGTAGGGCGAGAGGTGAGGACAGCGGGAGGAGTGACGATGACCGTTGAGACCGGGGACGAACCCGACGGAGCGCTTCCAGACGACTTTCATGCTGCTCGCGCTGCGGCATGGGAGGAACATCGGCGGCGATGTGCCGACAACGAGCCCTACGCCGACGGCGTGACGCCTGCGGCGCTCGCGGAGCGCATCGAGGACTTCGCTGCCGGAACCGTTCAGATCCGACGCTCGGGGCAGGGCTATGCTCCCGCCGTGAGCAGCCACGAGGATTCGCTCTCGGCCGACGTTGGCCTTGACGGCGAGGACGACGATGTCGAACGGGAGTTCGCCTGGGTAGATGTGTTGCCCGAGTGCGACCGGCGGCTGTTCGCCGAGGAGATGTCCCGACTGCTGGCCGAGGCGGCTGAGACCGACGACTTCGCGGAGGTTCAACAGACGCTGCGCGAATGGCGGGTCACGTCGGAGATCTACTTGGACCCTGAACTTCTGAAGCGGCTCACCGAGCCGCTGACGGCAAACGGCGACCGCGTACCGAGACCCGTCGTCTAGAGCCGATGCCGCGCCGGCGCGATCGGGCCGCTCCGCCGCCGCGCCCGGGTGGATGGGACATCCGCTACCAGGACAACGCGTCTGCGAGGGGATGGGAACACCTCTGCCGTGAATCGCCCTCTAGCGTGCGAGCGGCGTGGGAGGCGCTAACGGCCGAGCCGCGCCGACGCAGTGGTAGGCAGAATCGGCTGAAGGGCGCGCCTCGTGTGGGCCAAATCGATGGCGTGGAGATGGAGCAGTGGCAGTACGAGGTCACCGGATCGGGCCGGATCTGGTACTGCATCGACGACGAGAAGAAGACGGTGTGGCTGACCCAGGTGAGTGTGGGCCACCCGAAGGCAACCGGATGACCGGTCGCTGTAGCCGCCGCGCTGGTCCTTTGGAGCCCCTTGGATGGATCACCCGCTGCTGGTTCTGCAGCCGCGCATGGGCAAGGCGAAGCTGTACCAGGTGCGGCAGGTTCTGCGGGCTCTCGACGTGATGGAGGACCTCGATGGGTGAGCATGAGTACCGCTATTGGACTGAGTGGTCCGAGGAGGACGGCGAATGGGTCGGCCTGTGCGACGGCTTCCCTTTGATGAGCTGGCTCGAACCCGATCGGGAAGCGGCGGAGGTAGGGATCCGGGCTGTGGTCGCCGAGGCGATCGAGCACCTGCGAGCGCAAGACAGGGACCTGCCCGAGCCCGGCGTCGAATGGCCGCCGCGACCGGCGGTCACACGCTCCCAGTTGGCCTGAGTCTGAACACACCGGTGGTCGGCGCTCGGCTGATGCAGGTGCCCGAAGAGGCGATCTCCACCGCGAGGATGTTGGGGCAACTCGCCCGCCGATCAGCATGGAATCAACCGCAGCCGCCGCTTCTGAAGAGAAATATGGAAATATATCGACAATGCTTGACAGATGTCATAGAGGTATGCGATACTGGTTCCATGGTGATCGAACTGGTCGAGCGGGTCGAGGCGGCAGTCTCAGAACTGCTGGCTGAGCTGCGCCGCGGCCGGGCGTCCTCTGAGGAACTGGTCGGGGTGCTTGCTGCGACGCGTCCGGTGCGGGGCAAGTTCGACGCAGTGCAGGCGCTTGCGGCGTCGGCTGTGGCGGCCAGCCGCGGCCACGGCGACGGCGGCACCCATGTGCTCGCCGAGACCACGGGGGCGTCTCGCCAGGATGCGTTCGGGTACATAGCCACCGCGCAGGCGATAGCGGCCGCGCCCGCGGTGCGGGACGCGGTGGAGTCCGGCAGGGTTGCGCCCGCTAACGCGAGGCGGCTCGCCGAGGCGCTCAAGAAGACCAGCGCCGAGGATGTCGAGCGCGACCCGGATCTGCTGGCCAAGGCCGAGTCGCTGTCGCCGGAGCGCTTCGCCAAGGAGGCCAGGCGCTGGGCCGCGGACCGCCAGGGCGACGGCGGCGAGTCCGAGTACCGCCGCCAGCGGGCCCGGCGCAGCGTGCGCATGTGGGACGGGGACGACGGCATGATGCACCTGCATGGCCGGTTCGATCCTGTCACCGGTCGTCGCATCGCCAACCGGCTCAATCGCGAGGCCCGCCGGCTCCGGGATGCCGGCAAGCAGGAATCCAGCACCGAGCGACGGGCCACACCCGAGCAGTGCATGGCCGACGCGCTCGACAACCTCACCGCGGGGAGCGCCGCCGCGGGCCGCGGCCGGCCGTTCGCGGACATTGCGCTGGTGGCGCGGCTGGATGCTGATGTCGAGAAGCTGATGGTGTCCACCGTTGACGGCGACCCGCTCCCCTCATCGGTGGTCGAGCGGCTGGCTTGCGGGTCGTCATGGTTCGCGCTGATGCTCAGCTCCAAGGGCGTGCCCATGTGGAAGGGCCGGAACGTCCGGCGGGCCACCGACTCGCAGTTCCAGGCGCTCCTCGCGCTCTACGGGGGCTGCGCGGGCTGCGGCGAGCCCGACAGGCTCAAGATCCAGGCCCACCACATGGACCCGTTCGCTCTCGGTGGCGGCACCGACCTGGACAACCTGCTGCCGCTGTGCTGGGGCTGCCACGACAAGGTCCACGATCACGGCTGGCAGATCACAGGCCGGGGTGACGGACTGCGCACCATCAAGCCCCCCGACCGGGTCCGATACGGCCCGGCGCGCATGCCCGAAACGGCGCCGCTGTTCGCCCCGCCGGACCCGGCCCCCGACATCGAGCTGTCCCGTCCGCCCAGCGATCTCAGTGTCCGAGCAGGGCCGGCCGCCAGCCGGAGCAGGGCCGCGCCCGCGGAACCGGCCGGCCGCGCCGGACCCCGAGCCGCCCGAGCCGCACTCGCTGCCGCCCGAGCCGTCCAAGGCGCAGCTTGAGCCCCCTCAGTTCTGACCGGCGCTGTCGGAACCTTGAGCCCACCGAGCCGCACTCGCTGCCGCCCGAGCCGTCCAAGCCCCTAGGAGCGGCTCCAGCCCCAGCTTTGGCTGGCGCTGTCGGAACCCCGAGCCGCCCGAGCCGCACTCGCTGCCGTCCGAGCCGTCCAAGGCGCGGCTTGAGCTCCCTACACCTGACTTGCGTCTCTGACTCGCGTCCTAACTGGCGTCATCACCGGGTTGAGGGTGATGACTGGCAGGCTGCTCAACAGACCGTGATGTCCTCGGCGGCGGGGGAGAGGGCGGCCAGGTCGCAGAAGGTGGCCTTGGCTACGAACCACCGGCCGTCGATCAGGACGGCCTCGCCCTCCCGGCCGTCGAAGATGACCTGGTCGTTCAACAGGATCGAATAGACGATCCCGGCGGTGGTGGCCGATGTGCGGGAGATCGAGTCGACCCGGGCGCGCACGGCTGCTCCGAGCTCCGCGGTCGCTTCGAACATCAGCCTGGCCGCCTCACGCATCCCGGGAAAGTCCTCTGCCTGGTCGATGCGCAGCTCGGTGTCTTCGATCGATCCGTCCATGTAGGTCTCGAACGCGGCGGCGATGGCCTCGGCGGTGACCTCGTCGACCGGCTGGCCCTCCGCCGGTGGGGGATCAGCGGGAGCCTCGGGCAGGGTCAAGGTGGCCGCGTCCACCCGGTCACCTCCGGCGGCGTCGCACACCAGCTCCAGCGCGACCGCGGTGTGGTCGGACGGGAAGGCGAGGTCGCCGGCCGCGGGCTCGGCGTTGAACAGGCCGGTGGCCTCGCCCACGGAGCAGTCCCGGCCCGGAACCGAGTACAGCAGGTAGTCGATGCGGCTGCTCTGGCGGCTGGAGGGACTCGACGGGTCCGCCATTCCAGCCAGTGTGGTGTCATCCCGCCCCGCGGTGCAGCCCGTGCCGCTGCCCGGATCGCACTCGGGGTGGCCCGCGGCCAGGTGCGAGTCGACGAACCCGGCCTCGTCGAACACGGCCAGCGCAGGACTGCCCGCAGAGTCGTTCAGGTCGCCGCCGACCACGGTCACGGCCCCGTCGAGCGCGACCTGCCGGGCGAACTCCAGTACCTGGCGGGCCTGGCAGGTTCTCAGGCGGCCGGCGGCGTCGCACGGGGGCGGGCACAGCTCCGGATTGCAGTCCCGATCGTCACCCCCCGACGCCAGATGGGTGGTCAGGAAGTCGATCACCCCGATCGGCGAGGACACCCGCACCAGGTACGCGGACCGGAACCGGTCGGCCAGGACCCGCCGCTGCGAGCCGATCACCTCGAGCGTGGTCAGCACGACCTCCCGGTCAAGGCCCGGATCGTCGTCCCAGACAAGCTCGTAACCGCAGATCCCGGCCTCGCCGGAGACCAGCGAGACGATCCGCTCGTTGGCTTCCTGAACCGACACCAGCTCGGGGCATCCGGCCGCGGCGAGTTGTGCCATGAACAGCGACACCCGCTCACCCACCTGGCACGAGTCGCTCCCTGCCGGGCATCCCGCCCCGTGCAGGATGTTCTGGCTTACGAAACGCACCGAGGCAACTGCCACGACCGGGGCAGCATCCCCTTTGGCCGCCTCATCGCCGGTAGCGGCCGCCCTCTCGGGCTCGGGCTCGGGCTCCCCAGCGGCCGCCGCTTCGACAGACTGCTCACCCCCGTCACCATCGGGCTCCCCGGGCTCAAGCTCCCGAGGCTCGGGCTCCCCGATGTAAGGCTCCGAAGCATCCGGCTCCGCGGACGCGCCGTCAGGAGAGTGCTCGATGCCTGCCGGTGCCTCCAGGGTGGCATCCTCCCCGCCGACCGGCGACTCGGTTTCCACGGGAGCCTCCACCGGCGGAGGAGAAGGCTCCCCGTCCGACCCGCAGCCAGCCGCGGCAAGGACCAGGGCGGCAGCCGCCGCCGCGCGCCGGAGGCCGTAGCGCCGTGAAGGTCGGCGACGGCCGGAACCCCGACACCATCGTGCGGCCGCGGCCGCGAGCCGGAGGCCGTAGCGCCGTGGAGGTCGGCGACGGCCGGAACCCCGACACCATCGTGCGGCAGCCGCCGCCGAGAAGCGGAGGCCATCGCACCGCGTGGAGGCGCCGGGGCGGGCCGGGCCGCGAGGGTGCCGGGACGGATCCAAGTCACCACTGCCAGCGACAGCCACCGGGCGCAATCGTAGAGCCCGAGGTCGTGGCCAGCCGCTGGCACGACGCGTTGTCGCAAGCGACGGACCGTGACCTCGATCCGATGGCGCCAACGCAGCCTGGGCCGGGTCGTCTACCGAGACTCGCTCAAGGTGCCCGCGGTCCGGCCGATGCCAACCCCAGCAGCCCAGTCCGCCGCCACCCGCGCCGCCGCTTCGTGCAGGCCGAGCGATCCCTCCCCGAGCCCTGCCACCACGGCGACCATAATCGTCATGTGCGGAATCGTCGTGCGCGCAATCGCGACATGCAAGGACACTCGCACATCCGGCGGCCGGGGTCCGGTCCACGGGCCATGTTGGCGGCATGGCGAAGCGATCGGGCGCTGCGGGCGGTGCTCGTGTCCGTCGGTCTCGCAGCGGTGGCGGCGGCAGTGGGACTGGCGCTGCTGTGGCCGACCGGCGCCGGCCGCGACGCTGCCCGCCAGCGCGCCGACGATATCGGACTCGCCTATGAGCGCCTGGCCGCCACCGTGGTGGAGGTGAACGACCGGGTGTGCAGCTACTCGGCACCCGACGACCCCCAGTCGTGCCGATCCATCACGGTGCGTGTCGACGAAGGCCCCGACGCCGGTGCGGTGGTCGCCCTGCCGGAGTTCAGCCTCACCTACGACCGCACCGCCATCCGTATCTCGCCGGCAGACAAGGTGATCCTCGGTTACGAAATGTCCAACGACTACTACTTCTTCGTCGATCGTGACCGCCGCACGCCGCTGGTTTGGCTGGCGGCGCTGTTCGCGGTGGTGGTGGTGGGGCTGGGTCGTTGGCGCGGCGGTCTGGCCCTCGCGGGGATGGCGGCGACCCTCGTGGTGCTGGTCGCGTTCGTGGCGCCCTCGGTGCTCGACGGCAACGACCCGGTGCTGGTGGCAGTGGTGGCCGCGACCGTCATCGCGTTCGTGAGCCTGTACCTGACTCACGGACTCAGTGCGCACACCACCGTGGCCCTCGCCGGAACCCTCGCGTCGCTCGGCCTCACTCTGGCGCTGTCGTGGATCTTCTTCGGACTGGCCGACTTCACCGGTCTGGCCACCGAGGAAGGCCTGACCCTGCCCCTGATCGCCGGTGACATCGACCTGGCCGCGCTGCTTCTCGGAGGGGCCATCATCGGCGCGCTGGGCGCGCTCGACGACGTGACGGTCACCCAGGTGGCCACGGTGGCCGAGTTGCGCTACCGCAGCCCCGACCTCAGCGTGCGCGAACTCATGGCGTCGGGCATCCGCGTGGGACGGGAGCACATCGCCGCCACCGTCAACACGCTGCTGCTCGCCTACACCGGAGCGGGGCTCCCGCTGCTGCTGCTGTTCGCGGTGTCGGACCAGTCGCTGGCCATGGTGGCCAACTCCGAGCTGATCGCGGTGGAGATCGCCCGGACTCTGTGCGGATCCATGGGCCTGGTCGCCGCCGTGCCGGTCACCACTGTTCTGGCCGCCCTGGTGACCGCCGGTGCCGGCCCGGACCAACCGGCAGAGCCGGCCGGCGACACGCCGGATGACCCCCAGGCGCCCCCCGCGGGCGAGGACCGCTCACAACGGTCCGAAGAGCCCGAGGCGGCGCCCCGATGGGAGGACTTCGCACCCGACGACGGCCGGTCCGGTTGGTGAGCTTGAGCTGGCGAGCATCGGCTGGCCTGGACGGGCTCGGGCTGCTGGTCCAGTCCGGTTGGTGAGCTGGCGGGCGGGAGTGAGACCCGGGTCGCTCAGCCCCCGGGCTGCCAGATCATCAGGATCAGCTGAACAGTGAACCCGACCGACAGCAGGGCCGATCCCGCCTCGAGGCGCTTGTCGGTGCCCGGTGACGCTCCCCCGGCGCCCTGCGCTCTCAGCGCCGGCCTGATCATGCCGTGAAGGACGCCGTTCATGATCACCCAGATCACGATGGCGGCGATCACCCACCCCTCGGTCAGCGAGATGGCGTCCTCGGACATTTCGACCAGGGCGATGCCCAACAGGCCGGCCACGATCAGTGCCGGGCTGTACAGGCGGCGTGCGTTGGCCGCCATGGCCACCACCAGCTGCTGATGCCCGGACCCGCCCGCGGCCCGCATCTGCTTGCGCAGGAGCGGATGGACGAACACCGGGGCCAGAGCCACCAGGACGGTGAGGACGTGGAGCAGTTCGACGATGTTGTACGCCGTGGTTCCGGCTGCGACAAGCATGAGCCGACTCTAGCCGGGCGTTTCGGACCGCCGGGAGCAGCCTCGCCGCACACCCTGATCCACCCCTGATCGCCGCCTGATCGGTGACGAACTGCGACTCCTAGCAAGTCGGACTTCTAGCATGAAGGGGTGTCCGACGGCTCCCCGGCTGCCGATGCCTCCTTCTCCGGTCTTGTGCTTGACAGGGCCGAACTGGCCGCACGGGCCGGCGTGCCCGCCTTCGTCGTCGATCTGGTGATCGACGCCGGACTGATAACGCCTCTGGACAACGGCTCCGACGGCGAGCGCTTCGGCTCCGATGATGTCGAGATGCTGGTGGCGGCCCGCACCCTGGTCGGAGAAGGAGTGGCGGTCGAGGAGTTGGCCGCCCTGGCCATGCGTCATGCCACCAACGTGGAGAACCTGATCGAGGACGCGATCGACCTGGTCAAGCGCCATTTCGACCGGGAGGGCCGCGACAAGGCCGCACTGGTGGCCAGCGTGAACCGGCTCGTGCCGGTGGCCACCAAACTTGTGGTCGGCCACTTCGAGAAGACGTTGTGGGCCAGGGCGCTGGCCCGCATAGGCGACGACCCCGCGCCCGCGGTGGGAGCCATCGTCGTCAAGTCCCGGCGCCTCGACGGGCGGGTCGATCCTCTCGCGGCCTACGCCGCGGCCACCGCCGGCCAGCACCGCAGTGTCTGGCTGCGTCCCGAGGCCGGCATGGGGCTGGCCGCCTTCGGCGTGGTGGAGACCATCCGGCCGGTCGGCAGCGACCGTTTCTCGGCTGCCTCGGCGGCTCGGGCGGTCCTCGCGGCCCGGATCCGGCGCGATCCGAACCCCGACGCGCCCGCGCCCGTGCTGGTGGGCGGCTTCTCGTTCTCGCCCACCGGCTCCGACACCGATTCGCAGCCCCCCGATCCCGGTGACGGCGAGGATCGGCACCCGGGCCCGTCGTGGCCGGGTTTCGGGGACTGCCGGATGGTGCTGCCCGAGCTGACGGTGATCGACCGCCCCGACGGTGCCTGGATCCTGGCCGCCACCCGGGTCGGCCCCGACGGCGACGAGGCCGCCGCCGAGGCTGCGCTCGATCGGCGCCTGATGTCGTTCGAAGCCGGACCGCCTATGCCCGCCGCCACCGATCCGGTGCGCCCGGCGTCGGCGACGATCGACTGTCGCCGCGACGACGGCTACGGGTCCCTCGTCGCCGACGCCGTGGCCGGCATACGCAGGGGTGACTTCCAGAAGGTGGTGCTGGCCCGCACCGTCACCCTCGACCACGGGCTCGACGTGGCCACGGTGCTGGACCGGCTCCGGCGACGCACTCCGGCCTGCGCGGTGTTCGCAGTCACTGCCGGCGAGTGCACGTTCCTCGGCGCCACGCCCGAGGAGCTGGTCACCCTCGACGGGCCCCGGCTGCACACCGTGGCCCTGGCCGGCACCGCGCCCCGCGGCGACTGCCCCGAGGCCGACGAGCGCTTCGCGGCGGGGTTGCTGGCATCCGTCAAGAACCGGTCCGAGCACCGATTCGTCGTGGACGGGATTATCGACGCGCTGTCGGGTCTCGGGCTGGTCGACCCTGCCCCCTCCGAGCCCGGGCTCATGCGTCTCAGCCGTGTCCAGCACTTGCGCACCCCGATCACCGCGCGGGTGCAGCGCCGGCGCACCGGAGCGAGCGACATGGACGTGCTGCGGGCCGCGGGCGTGCTGCACCCCACCGCGGCCGTCGGCGGAGCCCCCACCGGCGCGGCTCTCGAGTACATAGCCGCCCGGGAGGGTTTCGATCGAGGCTGGTACGCAGCCCCGGTGGGATGGTGCGATCTCGACGGCAACGGCGAGATGGGCGTAGCCCTGCGCTGCGCCCTGACCGGCCCGGAAACCACCCGCCTGTTCGCCGGCGCCGGCATCGTCGCCGACTCCGACCCCGATGATGAGTTGAAGGAGACGGCGATGAAGCTCGGAGCCCTCCTGGACGTCATCGACGATTGCTGGGACGAGCGCTGATCCGTGCCGGCCGTCACCAGTCCTGCGATCCGGCCCCCGGAGCGCACGCCGGCGGATCGCGTCAGGGCCACGCTCGCCCTGTTGCTCGGCCTCTTGGCCGCTGATCCCGTAGCCCCGGCTCCTCGTGACTGATCCCGTCTACGACGTCGTGGCCGCCTTCGCGGCCCGGTTGGCCTCGCTGGGGGTGACCGATGCGGTGATAAGCCCCGGCTCCCGTTCCGCTCCGCTGGCCCTGTGCTTCCACGCCCAGCCCCGCATCCGCACATGGATCCAGCTCGATGAACGGTCTGCCGGCTTCTTCGCCCTCGGCCTGGGCCGGGCCACCGGCCGGCCGGCCGTGCTCGTGTGCACCTCCGGCACTGCCGCGGCCAACTACCTGCCCGCGGTCGTGGAGGCTTCGCATGCGGGCGTCGGGGTCATCGTGTGCACCGCCGACCGCCCCCCGGAACTGCGGGGCTGGGGCTCTCCCCAAACCATCGACCAGGTGGGCCTGTACGGGACGGCCGCCCGTTGGAGCGTCGACCTCCCGGTGCCCGGCGACGCCAATGTTGCGGCCGCGATCGGGTGGGCTGAGACCGCCTTGCATCTGGCCTCGGGTCCCGATCCTGGACCCGTCCATCTCAACTGGCCCCTGCGCGAGCCCCTCGAACCGCTAGGCGCCGTTCCCGGGGCTGGGGTCGCGGCCGCGCCCGTGGCGGGTGACACGGACCGAGACGACATCCGGGCTCCTTCGCCGGCACTGGCCGACCTGGCCGAGATCGTCGCCGGGCACGAGCGGGGGGTGGTCGTAGCCGGGCCGTGGCCGGCCGGCGGGCTGGAACGGGAACTGGAGTGGGCCGCCGCGGCCGGGCGCTTCGCGGCCTGGGCCGGCTGGCCGCTCATCGGTGAGCCCATAACCCATGTCCGGGGAACCCATGTCCGGGGTCGCAACCACGGCGGCCGCGGCGAAAAACTGCCGGAGAGGGTCGTCGCCTCGGCCGAGCATCTCCTCGCCGACGAGGACCTCGCCGAGGCGTTGCGTCCCGATGCCGCCGTGCTTGTGGGCCGGACCGTGACGACCAAGCCGGTCCGGCTATGGCTGGAGCGCACCCGGCCCCGCCACGTCGTTCTCGTGGACCCCGAGGACCGCTGGGAGCGGGCCGTGTTCCGGCTCACCGGCCATGTTCCGGCGTCGGTGGAGTCTTTGAGCTCGATTACGGCGGGACCGGCGCCTCCGGGGCGTGACGCTCCCGGCGGGTGGCTCGACACCTGGGCGAAGCTCGACACGGTGGCCCGCGAAGCGGTCGAAGCCGCCGCCGGCGCCGACACCACTGCCGATCAGGATCCGCTGCTGTCGGCTCGAGCTTCTCGGGTGCTCGTCGGATCCCTGCCCGACGACGCAGTGCTGGTGGCCACCAACTCGCTGCCGGTGCGAGACCTCGATGCCTTCGTGTTCGACACCGGATCGGTCGTCTGCTGCGCCAACCGGGGCGCGGCTGGAATCGACGGGTCCGCCTCCACCGCGCTGGGCATCGCCGCGGCCTGCGCGGACAGAACGGTGGCGCTCTACACCGGCGACCTGGCCCTGCTCCACGACTTGAGCGGCCTGACCGCGGCCGCCCGTCTGGGGCTGCACCTGATCACGGTGTGCGTGGACAATGACGGCGGAGAGATCTTCTCCCTGCTGCCGGTGGCCGATCGGGTGCCGGCCGACGACTTCGAGCAGTTGTTCCGCACTCCCCACGGCATCGACCTGAGCGGACTTGACGGTTTCGGCGGCATCCGGGCCCGGCGTGTGGCCACCGCCGGCGAGCTGAGCGAGGCGGTACATGCTGCGGCCGCGACCCGGGCGCCCGGTGTGGACCTGTGCATCATCGACGTGTCCCGCGACGACGACGTGGCCCAGCGTAGATCCCTGACCACGGCGGCCCAGAAGGCCGCCCGCGGCGCGCTAACCGCCGGACATGGTCCAGCCTGAGGACTCTGTGCGCGGTTTCCAGGGCATGGCCCGCTTTTCTGCACACAGAACCCGGATCAGAGCTGGCGGCGTGGATCTGGCTGTGACCGAGCACGGCCCGGCGGATGGCGTGCCGGTCGTGGTCCTGCACGGGTTCACCGGGTCGGCCCAGGCCATGGAACCCCTCACCCACAGCCTCGCCACCGGGCTGGGGGTGCGGGTCATCTGCCCCGACCTCATCGGGCACGGCCGCTCGGAGGCGCCCGACGACCTGGATCTCTACCGGGTCGAGGCCATGGCCGGCCAGGTGGCCGCCGTGGCCGTCGCTCTCGGCTGCGACCCCTTCCACCTAGTCGGCTACTCGATGGGCGGCCGGGTCGCGCTCACGTTGGGATGCACAGAACCCCGGCGGTTGCGATCGCTGGCCCTCATCGGAGCCTCCGCCGGCATCGCCGACCCCGAGCAGCGGCACAGCCGGGCACGAGCCGACGCCGCCCGGGCCCACCGCATCACCTCTGACTTCGCGGCCTTCGTCGACGAGTGGATGGCCGATCCGCTGTTCTCGGGGCAGGCCGCGCTGGGTGAGGCCCACCTGCGGGCCGCCCGGGACCAGCGGCTGGCATCGAGTCCCGCCGGCCTGGCTCGCAGCCTGCTCGCAGGCGGCACCGGCTCGATGGCGCCGTTGCATAGCCGCCTCAACGGCTGCGACCCCCCGACGCTGGTGCTGGCCGGGGCCCGCGACACGAAGTTCTGCCAGATTGCGGAGCAACTCGCGGCGGCGCTGCCCAGGGCTGTCGTCGCCCGCATCGACGGCGCTGGACATGCCGCTCACATCGAGCAGCCCACCGCGACCGCAGCCGCGATAACCGGGTTCATTGCCAGCACTGCGAACGCCAACAACGCCGACACCGAGGCCCATCCACCCGCCGCCCCGGCTCCGATGGCCACCGCCGGACCGGAGGCCCGTCCGGGCGTGGAAGCCCGCCCGGACGGCGAAGCAGGCATCGGGTGACCGCCGTGCGCGTCGAGCTGCATCCCTTTCGCCTGGCTCTTCGAGCCCCGCTCATCACCGGCGGCGTTTCAGTGCGCTTCCGGGCCGGTTTCCTCGTCGCGCTGAATGCGGACGGACTCGTCGGCTGGGGGGAGGCCAGCCCGCTGCCGGGATGGTCGCGCACGAGCTTGCTGGAGACCGAAACTGCGCTGCGCCGGACCGTGGACGGGCTCGAGGCATGCGGCGAGGCCGCGCTCGAAGACCTCATCGACGGTCTGGCCGGCGCGCCGCATGCCCGGGCCGGAGTCGCCGGTGCCTGGGCTGATCTTCAAGCCCAACGAGCCGGACGATCCCTCGCAGCCGAACTCTGCGGAGGTCAGGACCAGGACGTCCCGGCCGTGGTGATGGTCAACGCTCTCGTGGCTGACCCTGAGCCGTCGGCGGTCGAGAAGGCTGCCAGGGATGCAGCCGCCGACGGCTTCAGCGCGGTCAAGCTCAAGGTCGGCGCGGCCGATCCGGTCGTCGATATCGCTCGGGTCCGGGCTGCCCGCGCCGGTTTGGGCCCCGCCCCCGAACTCCGCCTAGACGCCAACGGCGCTTGGGATCCGGCGGCCGCCCTCGATGTGTTGGACCGGGTCCAGGACTGCAACATCGCCTACTGCGAGGAACCGGTCAGCGGAATTGCGGCCATCGCAACAGTGGGTGGTCGCAGCGGCGTCCCGGTGGCCGTGGACGAGTCGATCCGGGATGAGGCCGGCGCGGTGCAAGCCTTGGAACTAGGCGTGGGCACCCTGATCGTCAAGCCGCAAGCCCTGGGGGGCCCCGACGTGGCTCTCTTGATCGCGGCCCGTGCCCGTGAGGCTGGAGCGTCTGTGACGGTGACCTCGTTCCTCGACTCGGCCGTAGGCCTGACCCACGGTCTGCACGTCGCGGCGGCGATGGACGCGGCTGCCCCCCACGGTCGGGTCCACGGTCTCGCCACCGCGTCGCTGCTGGCCGATGACGTCGCCGAGGCGTCTCCGGTGGTGGCCGGCGCCATGGCGGTGCCCGGGGCCCACGGCCTAGGGCTCGCTCCCCGGTAGCCTCCGGCCAGGGCCCGAGCGGCCCGTGAGCGGAGCGAACAGGAGCGGGACACGGGCCCGAGCGGCCCGTGAGCGAAGCGAATAAGAGCGGGACACCGGCCTGAGCGGCCCGTGAGTGAAGCGACAGGAGCGGTAATGGCAACGCTGAGCGGCGAAGTGCTGGCAAACGGCATCGGGGCGCTCTAGATGGAGCTGCTGGTGATCCGCCACGCCCGTCCCGTGCGCGAAGAGGCCCCCGAGGGCGGATCGGCCGACCCGGTACTGGCCGAGATCGGCCACCTGCAGGCGCGAGTCACGGCCGACTATCTCGCCAACGAGGGAATCGACCACATCGTGTCCTCCAGCATGAAGCGGGCGGTGCAGACGGCCGAGCCGCTCGCAGACCGCCTCGGACTCGGCGTCGAGATGCTCGACGAGCTGCGGGAGTCCGACCATCGGTCGCAGATCTACGTGCCGACCGAGGAATGGAGCCGCGACGACCCCGCGGTCGCCCACTACTACGACGAGGACCGGGACTTGAGCGACACCATCTTCCCGGACGGTTACGGGGAGTTCCGTGACCGGGTGGAGCGTGGCTTCGAGCACGTGATCGGCGCCAACCGGTCCCGCACGGTGGCCGTGTTCTGCCACGGCATGGTCACCGGGGTGTACCTGCAGATCCTGCTCGGCATCGACGACCCTCTGTCGCTGCTGGTCGACTACTGCGGGATCACCCGGGTGGCGGCGTCGGGCACGGGCGTGCGCACGGTGCGCTCCGTGAACGAGACCCACCATGTGCGGCACCTGCTGGAGCGCTGACAGGGTGGCTCCGGTCGCTTCCCGGCCTGCCGACACCAACATCGGGCCGCCATGACGGAGCGCTGAGCGGACGTGTTCACCCTGGTGGTGATGGCCGCAGGCATAGGCCGGCGCTTCGGCGGCGACAAGCAACTCGTCGGTGCCGGACCGAACGGCGAGACCTTCCTCGATTACGCCATCGACGGAGCGGTCCGAGCCGGCGCCTCGAAGGTCGTGCTGGTGGTGCGTTCGGGCATCGAGGCCGCCCTGAGAGCCCATGTCGACTCCCGCCACCGCTCCCTGCAGAACGCCGGCGTCACGTTGGCCTACGTTCGACAGGACGAGCACGGCCCGGCTCGAGCCAAACCATGGGGAACCGCCCACGCCGTGCTGGTGACCGCGGGTGAGGTGCCCGGACCGTTCGTGGTGTGCAACGCCGACGACTACTACGGCCCCGCAGCCCTCAGCACTCTCGCCTCGGCTGCAGCCGCACTCGACGACGACGAGGCCTGCCTGTGCGGTTACGGACTCGGACGCACCCTGTCGGCCACGGGCGCGGTCAGCCGCGGCGTATGCGAGGTGTCCGGCGAGCGTCTCGTCAGCATTGTCGAGCATCACGGAATCGCCCGGCGCGCCGACGGCACCATCGCAGCTGCCGAACCGGTCGCACAACTCGATGAAGAGACCATCGTCTCAATGAACCTGTGGGCATTCCCGAAGTCGGCGCTGGACTGGATCGGCGACAGCTTCGAGCACTTCCTGGCCGATCACCGAGACGACGCCGACTCGGAGTGCCTGCTGCCGACGATCGTGGCAGAGCGCATGGCCGCGGGAGCGCTGTCGGTCGGGGTGGTGTCCACCACCGAGCCCTGGATCGGCGTCACGAACCCCGATGACCTGGAAGCGGCCCGTGCCGCGCTGGCCGGTCGGCCTGCCCTCGAGCCCGAGGGCGCCGCCTGACTGCTCGACTGCCCGCTCGGCCTTCGGCCGCGATTCCACCGGCGATTCGTCCACGGCGATTCGTCCACGGCGATTGACTCGACAGCGGTTCGTTCACCGGCGGTTCATCCACCGGCGATTCGTCCACGGCGATTCATTCGACAACGGGGCGAAACTGCGAAAGGATGTCGATCCCCTACCGGTCAACCCAGGGAGAAGCGCATGACAGCTGTGACCCTGACCGTCAACGGCACCGAACGGAGCCTCGAAGTGGAGCCGCGCACCCTTCTGGTGCATGCGCTGCGCGACGATCTCGGGCTCACGGGCACGAACATCGGCTGCGACTCCAGCAGCTGCGGTGCGTGCACGGTGCTGGTGGACGGCCAATCCGCCAAGTCCTGCACCATGTTCGCGGTGCAAGCCGACGGTGCCGACATCACCACCATCGAGGGTGTCGCCGGCGCCGACGGGACGCTGCACCCCATGCAGCAGGCCTTCCACGAGCATCACGCACTGCAGTGCGGCTACTGCACCCCGGGCATGGTGATGGCCGCCATCTCGCTGGTGGAGGAGTACTCCGGCCTCGACGAGGACGGTGTGCGCCATGGCCTGGAGGGCAACCTCTGCCGCTGCACCGGATACCAGAACATCGTCGACGCCGTGCTGGCCGCGGCGGGCTCGGGAGGTGACTGACATGACCATCACCGAAGACGCTCCTGCCGCCCACGTCGGCTCCCGCCGGCTCCGCAAGGAGGACCCGTCCCTGCTCACCGGCGAAGCGAAGTTCATCGACGACCTCGCCCTGCCCGGCGCGATCTGGGTGGGGGTGGTTCGCTCCAGCGAGGCCCACGCCAACATCGTCGGCATCGACGGGTCGGCCGCGCTCGAGATCGACGGCGTGAACGAGGTCCTCAGCGGCGCCGACCTGGCCCCGCTGTGGGGCGAGGGGGCCCTGCCGTGCGCCTGGCCGGTCACGCCCGACATGAAGAACCCGACGCATCTGCCGGTGGCCACGACCACGGCCAAGTACGTCGGCGACGCGGTGGCGGTGGTCCTGGCCGACTCTCGTTACGCGGCCGCCGACGGCGCGGCCGCGGTGGTCGTGGACTACGAGCCGCTGCCCGCGGCGGTCGAGATAGAGGACGCGGTGGCCGACGGCGCGCCGCTGGTCCATCCCGACCTCGACTCCAACGAGTGCTACACGTGGGGGCTCTGGGGCGACAACGCGCCCGCGGTGGACGCCGCCTTCGCGGAGGCCGCCCACATGGTGAGCGAGCGCTACCTCCAGCAGCGCCTGATACCAGCGCCGATGGAGCCCCGGGGCTGCGCGGCGGTGCCGTCGCCGGCCGGGGGAGAGCTCACGCTGTACTCGGCCACCCAGATACCGCACATCCTCAAGGTGATGACCGCGGTGGTCCTCGGCATTCCCGAGAACAAGCTGCGGGTGGTGGCCCCTTCGGTGGGCGGCGGCTTCGGCTGCAAGCTCAACGTCTACGCCGAGGAGATCCTGTGCAGCGCCCTGGCCATGCAGCGGGGCGCTCCCGTGCGCTGGACCGAGGGCCGCAGCGAGGGCGCGCTCTCCACCATCCAGGGCAGGGGCCAGGTGCAGCACATCGAGCTGGCCGCCGACGCCGACGGCAAGGTCCAGGCGGTGCGGGTGAAGCTGCTGGCCGACATGGGCGCCTACCTCCAGTTGGTCACGCCGGGCGTGCCGCTGCTGGGCGGGTTCCTGTACCACGGCTGCTACGACATACCCCACTACATGTTCGAGTGCACGTCGGTGTTCACCAACCGGACGCCGACCGACGCCTACCGGGGCGCGGGCCGTCCCGAGGCCACCTACGCCATCGAGCGGGCCATGGACTCGCTGGCGGTGTCGGTGGGGGTGTCTCCCGAGGAGATCAGAGCCCGCAACTTCATCGGCGCCGACGCCTTCCCCTACACGTCGGCTGCCGGCCTCGTCTTCGACAGCGGCGACTACCAGGCCGTGCTCGACAAGGCGGTCGCGCTGGCCGGGCTGGACGACCGCCGGGCCGACCAGGCCAGCCGGGTGGCCGCGGGCTCGTCCAAACGGCTCGGGATCGGCTTCTCCAGCTACGTGGAGATGTGCGGCCTGGCCCCCAGCCGGGTGCTGGCGTCGCTCGACTACGGCGCAGGCGGCTGGGAGGCGGCCACGGTGCGGATCTCGCCCACCTGCAAGGTGCAGGTGGTGACCGGGTCCACGCCCCACGGCCAGGGCCATGAGACCTGCTGGTCGATGATCGTGGCCGACCAGCTCGGTGTCGATCCCGACGATGTGGAGGTCCTGCACTCCGACACCGCGGTGAGCCCCACAGGACTGGACACCTACGGGTCCCGGTCGCTGGCGGTCGGCGGCACCGCGGTCTATATGGCCACCGAGAAGGTGATCGACAAGGCCCGGGCCATCGCCGCCCACCAGCTGGAGGCCAGCGAGGAGGACCTCGAGTTCTCCGGAGGCGTCTTCAGCGTGCGGGGCACGCCCGAGGCCGAGGTGCCGCTGGCGGGGATCGCCTTCGCGGCGTTCACCGCGCATGACCTGCCCGACGGCATGGAGCCCAACCTGGAGGCCCACGTCACCTACGACCCGCCCAACTTCACGTTCCCCAACGGCACCCATATCGCCGTGGTGGAGGTCGACACCGACACCGGGAACGTGGACCTGGTGGACTACGTGGCGGTGGACGACTGCGGGGTGCAGATCAACCCGCTGGTCGTCGAGGGCCAGGTGCACGGGGGCATCCTCCAGGGCGCGGCCCAGGCGCTGTACGAGGACGCCGTCTACAACTCCGACGGCCAGTTGGTGTCGGCCAACCTGGCCGACTACCTGGTGCCGTCGGCCGCGGAGGCGCCCCGCTTCCGGCTCGACAGCCACGCCACGCCCAGCCCCACCAACCCGATGGGGGTCAAGGGAGTGGGCGAGGCCGGGACCATCGCGGCCGCCCCCGCGGTGATCAACGCCGTGGTGGACGCCCTGCGCGACCTGGGCGTGACCGATGTGGCCATGCCTGCATCGCCCCAGACCGTCTGGAAAGCCATCGCCGATGCCCAAGGAGGTGCGTCGTGATTCCCGCCGCTTTCGACTACGAGGTGGCCGAATCGGCCGACCACGCCATCGCCCTCCTGGCCCAGCACGGCGACGACGCCAAGCTGCTGGCCGGAGGCCACAGCCTGATCCCGATGATGCGGTACCGGCTGGCCACGCCGAGCGTGCTGGTGGACGTGGGCCGTCTCGACGACCTGCGCTACATCCGCACCGGCAACGGCACGGTGTCCATCGGGGCGCTGACCCGCCACAGCGAGCTGGAGCACTCGGCCGAGCTGGCCGGCGCCTGCCCGATGCTGGCGTCGGTGGCCGCCCTGGTGGGCGACCCGGCCGTGCGCCACCGGGGGACGCTGGGCGGGACGCTCGCCCACGCCGATCCCGCGTCGGACCTGCCCGCGGCGGTGCTGGCGCTGGGCGGCACCATCGTGGCCCAGGGTCCGGGCGGTTCGCGCGAGATCGCGGCCGGTGACTTCTTCACCGGGTACTTCGAGTCGGTGCTGGCCGCCGACGAGATGATCACCGAGGTGCGGGTCCCGGCCGGCGGTGGCGGCTGGAACTACCAGAAGTTCAACCGCCGGGCCCAGGACTGGGCCATCGTCGGGGTGGCGGTGGCCGGCGGCGGCTCCGGTGTGAGCCTGGTCAACATGGGATCGGTGCCGGTCCGGGCCTCCGGGGTGGAGGCCGCGGTGGCCGGCGGCGCCTCAGCTGCCGAGGCGGCTGCGGTGGCCGCCGACGGGCTGGAGCCCCCCGACGACCTCAACGCCGACGCCGAGTACCGCAGCCATCTGGCCAGGGTGCTCACCGAGCGCGCCCTGAACGCCGCCGGAGTGGCCTGAGAACGTCCGCGGGTAGGCGCAAGCCGGTCGTGTCCGGGCGGGGTGTCTCCCGCTCTTGTTCGCTGCGCTCACGGGCCGCTCGGGCCACGGCCCCGCCCGTATGGACCGGGTTCGCTCGCCTACCCGCGGGGCCTCTAAGCGCTGACCCGAACTGAACTTCCGGGGGTTGTGGGCGCCATTTCCCCACAACTCCCGGAAGTTGCGCGCTCGCGTGAGAGCGGGCGGCTGGCTTGTGAGTGAGCCGCTAGCGGGCAACACTGGCGGTATGTCTCGGTTGCCGTCCGCAGTGACCCGAACGTCGGTGGCGGGGATGGTCTCGACCGTCGACCATCTGGCCACCGGCGTCGGAGTGGACCTGCTGCGGCGGGGCGGGACGGCGGCCGACGCGGCGGTGGGGGCCAACGCGGTGCTGGCGGTGACGTCCCCCCACATGTGCGGACCGGGCGGCGACGTGTGGGCGCTGGTGCACGAAGGGGGTAGTGCGCCGCCGGCGGCGCTCGACAGCGCCGGTTTCGCCGGGTCGGGCGCTGACCCCGACCGTCTGCGGTCCCAGGGCTGCGAAGAGATGCCGCTGCACGGCGATGTGGCCTCGGTGACGGTGCCCGGCGCGGTCGACGGGTGGCTGGCCTTGCACGACCGCTACGGGCGGTTGCCGCTGGCCGAGGTGCTGGCCGAGGCCGTACGGATCGCCGACGCCGGGTTCACGGCGTCGCCGCTGCTGGCCGAGCGGGCCGGCGAGGTGGCCGGCGTGGAGGGCAACACCGACATCGCCGGCGGCCTGCGGGCCGGAGCGGTGGTACGGCGCCCCGGCACGGCCCGAGCGCTGCGGGCCATCGTCGAGCAGGGTCGGGACGGCTTCTACGGCGGCGAGTTCGGCGAGGGACTGCATGCGCTCGGCGCGGGGGAGTACACCTCCGACGACCTGGCCCGGCCGATCGCCCGCTGGGTCGAGCCGGTGCGAGCCGAGGCTTTCGGCCATGTGCTGTGGACCGTGCCGCCCACCTCACAGGGCTACCTGACTCTGGCCGGGGCCTGGATCGCGGACGGGCTCGATCTGGGCGACCGGGACGACGGCCGTTGGACCCATCTGCTGATCGAGGCCGCCTCGCAGGCCGCTCACGACCGGGTCCGGGTGCTGCACGACGGCGCCGACGGCCAGGCGCTGGTCGAACCGGCCCGGCTCAGGCCCAGGCGCGATGCCATCGACCCGGAGCGGGCCGGCAACGTCGCCGCTCCGGCAGCCATGGGCGACACCACGTATCTGTGCGCGGTGGACGGCGACGGCATGGGCGTGTCGCTCATCAACTCCAACGCCAACGGCTTCGGCGCTCTGATGGTGGCCGGCGGCACCGGCATCTTCCTGCACGACCGGGGCCTCGGCTTCAACCTGGTCCCCGGCCACCCCGCCGAGTACGGGCCGGGCCGACGCCCGCCCCACACCCTGTCGCCGGCGCTGGTCACCAACCCGGACGGCTCGCTGCGCCAGGTGCTGGGCACCATGGGCGGCGACTCCCAGCCGCAGATCCTGCTCCAACTGCTGGCCCGCACCCTCGGGCTGGGCCAGTCGCCGGCCGCGGCTATCCGGGCGCCCCGCTGGGTGCTGACCCCCGACGACCGCGAGGCCGGATTCGCCACCTGGCGCCCCGGTCAGGGCCGCCGCGTGCTGGTGGAGGATGGCGCCACCGGCTGGCACGAGTCGCTGGCCGACCGCGGCCACAACACAGAACTACGCGACGAGTCGCCCCACACCTACGGCCACGCCCACCTCATCGAGGTCACCGACCAAGGCACCCTCGCCGGCGCGGCCGACCCCCGAGCCGCAATAGGAGTAGCCGCCGGCCTCTAGGTGTGTGCCTCAGGCCGGGATGTCGGTCGTTCGCACCACCTCGACCTCGACCGCCACATCGTCGACTTCGACCTCGAGAAGATCAGCCACAACGTTGCGAGCGACGTCGTCAACATCAGCCAGCCTTCGGGCTTGGCTGACGCCGAGCATGTTGTCCGGGAGACCCGACGTGATCTCGATCTCCCACCAGTCTCCGGATTGCACGGCAACCGCGCGGCAGGCCCACACGGTCATTGCCCCTCTCCGGGGAGCCTCTCCAAGTGCTCAGTCAATCGGTTGATGATGGTCCGCGCCGTTCCCTCGGCGATCTCCCGGTGCCGCGGGATGGGAAACGTGAGCCCGGCACATTCCCATATCTCGTGGCTGCCTTGCCGCACGATCTTCGCCCTCTGCCCGTATTGGTTGGCCAGCCGTCGAATCTGCCTGACCACATCGGTTCGCTTGGGCACCGTATCAGTCCAGGAGGGTCCCTTCAACACAACATATCCTGATATATTGAATGATGTTATATGTCTACAGAACGAACTGCTGAGAATACCCGATGCACATCTGGGTTTCGCCGTCTTGCCTGGGGTGGATGCGTATCGGGCTACCCTGCCCGGTCGGGGTACACAAGCAGGGGGAGGGGCGTGCTGTGTTTGAGAGGTTCACCGACAGGGCCCGTCGAGTGGTAATCCTGAGCCAGGAGGAGGCTCGCCTCCTCAACCACAACTACATCGGAACCGAGCACATCCTGCTGGGTCTCATCGGCGAGGGTGAGGGGGTGGCGGCCCGGGCGCTGGAGTCGCTGCAGATCAGCCTCGAGTCAGTGCGGGGCCAGGTGGAGGAGATCATCGGCCAGGGCGCCAGCTCGCCCACCAGCCACATCCCCTTCACGCCCAGGGCTAAGAGAATCCTGGAGCTGAGCCTGCGCGAGGCGCTGAAACTCAAGCACAACTACATCGGAACCGAGCACATCCTGCTGGGCCTGTTGCGCGAGGGTGAGGGGGTGGCGGCCCAGGTGCTCGTGAAGCTGGGAGCAGGTCTGCCCCGGGTGCGCGAGCGGGTCCTCCAGCTACTGGAGGCCCCCGGCTCGGCGGCATCGGCGGCATGGGTACCCGAGCCCGAGGAGGCTGTCGTCGAGCTGTCCCACCGGGTCAACGTCTCGAGTCGTGGGCCTCTGGAAGCGACGGTGGGCTACTCCCGGGCGGTTCGCGTCGGTGCCCACGTCGTCGTAGCTGGTACGACCACGCTCGGACCGGACGGGGTCGATCATCCCGGCGACTGCTACAGACAGGCAAAGCTCGTGCTGCAGTACATCGAGGATGCCCTGAACCGAGCGGGGGCTTCACTGAACGATGTGGTGCGGACTCGGGCCTTCCTCACCGATATCTCGAAGGCAGCAGACTACGGCCGGGCCCACGGCGAGGTCTTCGGCGCCATCCGACCGGCGGCCACTCTGGTGGAGGTCTCCGCATTGGTGCATCCCGACCTGGTCGTCGAGATCGAGGTCGACGCCATCATCTCGTCGGTCCGGACCTGACGGCCGGCTCGGGGAGGGCCGGCCCCGGCGCCGGTAGGGTTTCGGCGATGCGCGGCGTGATCTCGGCAGCGGGTTACGTGCCGTACCACCGACTCGACCGGTCCGAGATCGCCGCCTTCTTCGGCACGGGGGGCGGTACGGGCACACGGGCAGTGGCCTCCTACGACGAGGACACCACGACCATGGGACAGGCGGCCGCCGACCTGGCCCTGCGCGCCGCCACGGTCGAACCCGAAGCCCTCTGGTTTGCGACCTCGGCCCCGGCATATCTGGAGAAGACCAACGCGGCCGCCATCCACGCCGCCCTTCGGCTCGACCCGGCGGTGCCGGCACTCGACCTCGGGGGAGCGATCCGATCGGGGATCGGTACGCTCCGCACCGCGCTGGCGGGCCGCGGCTCCACGCTGGTGGTTGCCGCCGACATCCGCGACGGCTTGGCCACCGGCGCCGACGAGGCCGCCGCTGGCGACGGCGCTGCCGCGGTGCTGGTCGGCGACGGCTCCGACGGCCCGGTACTGGCCGAATTCCTCGGCGCGGCGTCCCGCACACTCGAAGTGACCGAGCGCTGGAGAACCCCTGGCGAGACCCGCTCGCGCGGTTGGGAGGAACGATTGGGCGCGCACGTACTCGGTCCGGCTGCGGCCGAGGCATTGCAGGCTGCGCTGGTCGCCAGCGGGCTGGGCGATACCGCCGGCATCGACCGTCTCGCGGTCACCGGTCTCAACAGCCGGGCGGTGTCATCGGTTCTCAAGGCGATCGGCGCCGAAGCCGGCAGCCTCGTCGACCCTCTTGCGAACACGGTCGGAAACACAGCCACCGCCCATCCCGCGCTGTTGCTGTGCTCGGCGCTGGAGCAGGCCAGTCCCGGCGAGACGGTCGCGGTAGTGGCGCTGGCGGACGGAGCGGAGGCGATCATCCTGCGGGCTACCGACTGGCTGGCCGATCACCGTCCGGCAGCCCCTGTCTCGGCTCAGATAGCTGGGGGCGGGCCGGTCGGCTATGGCCGCTTCCTGGCCTGGCGCCAAATGGTCGAAGTCGAGCCGCCCAACCGGCCGCCGCCCAACCGGCCGTCGTCCCCGGCGGCGCAGCGCCGGAGCGGCTGGAAGTACGGGTTCGCGGGCTCTCGGGACCGCTCCAGCGGCATGGTGCACCTGCCCCCGGCCCGGGTCTCGGAGAAGGGCGGCGCGGTCGATGACACCGATCCGGCGCCCATGGCCCACGCCACCGGCACCGTCGCCAGCTTCACGGTGGACCGGCTCGCCTACTCGCCCAGCCCGCCCGCCGTGTTCGCGATCGTCGATTTCGACGGCGGGGGCCGGGCGCCCCTGGAACTCACCGATGTCGACGCCGGAGAGGTGCAGGTCGGCATGCGGGTCGTCCCCACTTTCAGGCGGCTCTACACCGCCGACGAGATCCACAACTACTTCTGGAAGGCCCGTCCGGCGCGCGCCGGAGATACCGCCGGTACAACGGCCGAGGCGGCGCCATGAGCTCTCGGGGCATCTGCGACCGGGTCGCCGTCATAGGCATGGGCTGCACCCCCTTCGCCGAGCACTGGGACCTCTCCCTCGACGACCTGATCGTCGACGCGGCCCACGCCGCCTACCAGTCGGCCGGCATCGACCAGGACGGCATCGACGCCTTCTGGTTCGGCACGTCGCAGTCGGCCGCATCGGGTCTGGCGCTGGCCGGTCCGCTCAAGATTCAGGGCAAGCCGGTGACCCGGGTCGAGAACTACTGCGCCACCGGATCCGAGGCGCTGCGCCAGGCCTGCTACGCGGTGGCCTCGGGGGCCTACGACACCGCCATGGCCCTCGGCGCCGAGAAGGTCAAGGACGGCGGCTACCAGGGCCTCAACGCCTTTCCCGTCCCCACCGACGGCACCCAGCGAACCCTCACAGCGGCTGCCATGTTCAGCCTCATGCTGCCGGCATACGCCGACCGGTACGGGGTGGATCCCGTTGATCTGCGCTATGCCGCGGCCCGAATCGCCTCCAAGAACCACCACAACGGTGCCCGCAACCCTCGGGCCCAGTTCCGCCGGGAGATGACGGCCGAGCAGATCTGCGCGATGCCGGCGGTGGCCGGCCAGCTCTCGGTGTTCGACTGCGCGGGCGTGGCCGACGGGGCCGCGGCCGCCATCGTCTGCCGGGCCGACGACGCCCATCGATGGTGCCCGAACCCGCTGTACGTCAAGGGGCTGGCGCTGGTGGCCGGCACCGGCGCCGGCTCGCTCGATCCCGGCTACGACTACACCACCATGCCGGAGTGCGCGCAGGCTGCGGCCGGGGCCTACGCACAGGCTGGTGTCACCGATCCACGCTCACAACTCGCCCTAGCCGAAGTACACGACTGCTTTACCCCCACCGAGCTGGTTCTGATGGAGGACCTTGGATTCTCGCCCCGGGGCACGGCATGGCGGGACGTGCTCGACGGAGTCTTCGACCTCGACAGCGAGCTGCCCGTCAACACCGACGGCGGGCTCAAGTCCTTCGGACATCCGGTGGGGGCCAGCGGGCTGCGCATGCTCTACGAGGTATGGCTGCAGCTGCGGGGCGAGGCGCCGGCCGAGCGCCGGATCCCCGAGACCGCCCGCACCCTCGGCCTCACCCACAACCTGGGCGGCTATCCCGGCGAGATCGTGAGCTTCGTCGGGATCTTCGGCACCGAGCCCGGCCCGCCAACATGAACTTCCGGGGGTTGTGGGGAATGATTCCCCTCAAGCGCCGGGAGTTCGGACGGACGCCTTCAGAGGAGGCCGCACATGCCCGTTAGACCACTCACCGGCATCCGGGTGATCGACCTCGCCGTCGACCGGGGCGAGCTCTGCGGCCGGCTCCTCAGCGACCTCGGCGCCGAGGTCATCAAGGTGGAGCCGCCGGAGGGTTCGTCCAGCCGCAGCCTGCCGCCCCTCGACCCGCTCACCCCCGAGCACTCGCTGTTCTTCACCATGCGCAACTGCGGCAAGCGCAGCGTCGTGATCGACCCCGGCGACGCCGCCAGCATGGCGGACTTCGAATCCCTGCTCGCCTCCGCCGATGTGCTCGTCGGCTCGGCCGAACCCGGCGCGGCCGCCGCGGTGGGCGCCCCCGAGCTCGAGGCCGAGGCGATCGCGGCCCGCCACCGGCACCTGGTGGTCGCGTCCATCACCGCCTACGGCCGCAGCGGCCCCTACGCCGGGCGTGACGTTCCCGGATCGGTGATCGACGCCACCTCGGGCATGTGCTGGAAGGCCGGCCTGCCCGAGCGGGAGCCGCTCATGCCTCCGGGCAACATCTCCGGCGACGTGGCCGGGCTGACCGCCGCGTTCGCGATCGTCTGCGCCCTGATCCAGCGCAGCACCCACGGCGCCGGCCAGTTGATCGACCTGTCGGCCAACGAGGCGGCCGCCCAGATCACCGACTGGTCGCTGTCCAACTCGTCCAAGGCGATGGTCGAAGGGGTCGAGCCGGTCGAGATCAGGGCCGGGCCGGGCCCGGTGTACACGATCCTGGCCGCGGCGGACGGCTTCGTGCGCCTGGTGGTGCTCAGCCCCCGCCAGTGGCACGCCATCAGGGCATGGCTGGGCGAGCCCGACTACCTCCAGGACCCGGAGTACGACGGGTTCATCGCCCGGTTCATGATCGCCGACGCCGTGCTCAACCCTCTCTACGAGGAGCTGTTCTCCTCCATGACCATGGAGGAGGTGGCCGCCGAGGCCCAGCGGCGCGGCATCGTGGCCACGCCCATCCTCAAGCCCCGTGATGTGATCACCAACGAGCACTTCGAGGCCCGCAGGACCTTCGACCGGGTGCCACTGTCCACCACGGGGGTGATGAGCCTGCCGTCGGGATGGATGGAGATCGACGGTGAGCGGATCGGCCCCACCGGCCGGCCGCCCCACCTCGGCGAGCACACCGAGGAGGTGCTGGCCTCGCTGCGGGACGGGCCGCGGCCGGACTGGCCCGAAGTCCCGGCATCCGCCCCCGAGCCGACGCTTCCGTTGGCCGGGATCCGGGTCGCCGACTTCGGCCACGGCGGTGTAGGGGTGGAGATCAGCCGGATGCTGGCCGAGTACGGCGCCGATGTGATCAAGATCGAGAGCCGCACATACCCGGACTTCATCCGGGTGGTGCTCGGCGGGGAGATGTCGCCCTCGTTCGCGTCGTCGTCGCGGTCCAAGCGGAGCCTGGGCATCAACGCCAAGACCCCCGAGGGGCGCCGGCTGCTGCTCGATATGGCGGCCGGAGCCGGGGGCTCGGCCCGTGTCGATGTGGTCGTCGAGAACAGCTCGACCGGGGTGATGGACGATCTCGGGCTCGGTTACCGCGACTTCGCGGCGGCCAATCCCGGCGTGGTGATGGTCTCCAGCCAGCTCATGGGGTCGTCGGGCCCGTGGTCGGCGTGGCGGGGCTACGGCCCCAACACCCAGGTGACGGGGGGTATGACCCACCTGTGGGACTATCCCGACGTGGAGCGGCCCTCCGGCTCGCAGTCGATCTTCCCCGACCACTGGGCCGGCCGCATGGGCGCGCTGGCCGCGGTGGCCGCCGTGCTGGGACGGCGGCGGGGCGTGATGGAGGCCGGATGCCACGCCGAGGTGTGCCAGGTCGAGCAGGTGGTCGGGGTGATGGGCGACCTGCTTGCCCGCGAGTCGCTGCAGGCGGGCTCGGTGAAGCCGCAGGGCAACCGCCGGGACCGGGGCTCGCCCTGGGGGTTCTTCGCCTGTGAGGGCGAGGACCAGTGGGTGGCGGTCTGCTGTCGCGACGACACCGAATGGGCCGCGCTGGCGGGTCTCGCCGGGATCGACGACCCGTCCCTTGCCACCCTCGATGCCCGCCGCCGGCGGGAGGACGACGTGGAGGAGGCCGTGGCCGCCTGGACCCGGACCCTGTCCAAGCTCGCCGTCACCGACGCCTGCCTGGCCGCCGGAGTGCCGGCCGGACCGATGCTCACCTCCGGCGAGCAGCTCGAGGACCCGCACCTGGAGGCTCGGGGCTATCTGGTGGAGCTGGACCAGCCGCCCATAGGCGTGATGACGTTCGAGGGACCGGCCTTCACCGCCACCGGCATGGCCGGCGCCGACATCCGGCCCGCGCCCGGACTCGGTGAGCACACCCGGGAGATCATCGCCGAACTCGGCCTCGACGACGCCGCTGTCGACGACCTGATCGCCCGGGAAATCCTGGAGACCGACAATCCACATTGATTCTCGACATTGCATAGAAATCTATTGAAATAGGTTGCATGTGTCATCCAGGGTGCTAGTATGCAGATCCATGGAACCCCTCGTCGCCGTCCTCATCGGTCTGTTGGGCACCGCTATCGTCGGAGGCCTCGGCTTCATCCTGACGGGCTTGCGGGCCGCGGTGCTGACCAATAGCGACGACATCAAGGCCATCGGCAAGCAAGTCGGCGGGCTCGAGGTGGGCTTCGGCAGGCTCGAGGGGCGTCTCGGCGGGCTCGAGGTGGGCTTCGGCGGGCTTGAGGAGCGTTTCGGCGGGCTCGAGGGGCGTTTCGGTGGGCTCGAGGGGCGTCTCGGCGGGCTGGAGGTGGGCTTCGGCGGGCTCGAGGAGCGTTTCGGCGGGCTTGAGGAGCGCGCCGTCTCCGAGTTCGGACAGGTCAAGGATGTGCTGGCCCGGATCGAGGCCACCCAGGCGGAGCAGGGCCGCCAGATCGAGAAGCTGTCCGGAGGCGACCTCGGCTGACAGGTCGCGGACCTCCGGATGACTCCCGGTTCAGGGTTGGCCGACCCCAGTGATGCGGGAGGGGTGGACGAAGACCGCGGTCCGGTGTTCGGCCGCCATCACGCGGTCGTACTCGGCCCAGTCTTCGTGGACGCCGCCGGCGGCAGTGAACACGTCCCGAAGCAACCGGGGAACCGCTCTTGGGTCGAAGCCGTCGAATCGATCGTCAGGACCGATGATCGAGGTTGCGCCCTCCACCCCGACCCACGACCAGCCCGTCCGGAAGACGACGGTGGCCCCCGGAGTACGGCGCCAGTGGCGGAGCTTCACGGAGTTGGCCCGCACCACCAGAGCCACCACCTCCTCGCCGGTCACCGGGTGGGCCATCACACCGGCGTTGGCCAGCGAGGAGTGAACCGACTGGTCGGGACGCCCGAACGACACCACCGCGAGACCCTGTTCAGCGGCTGCGAACGTGCGCACATCCTCCATCGTGTGAGTCAACGGCTACTCCTTGCCCCGGGGACTGGTCCATGCCACCAGCAGGCCTGCCAAAGGTCGCTGCCCGTGTACGGCACTGGCGGTCGCACTCTACTTCCCGTGCCACCTCGCGAGCCGCGGGACCGCTGGCTGAAACGATCCGTTCTCTAGCCGGCTTCGCTGTGGGTCACGGGCTCCTCGCCCATCCACTCCCGCAGCGTGTTCTTGAGCTTGGTCTGCTGGATGAACAGGTCGTGCTCCACATCGGGCTCGCCCGAGGGCTGGGGCGCCTTGAAGTAGAAGCTCAGCCACTCCTGCACGCCCGACTCGCCGGCCCGGGCGGCCAGGTCCATGAACAGGGCCAGGTCGAGCACGATGGGAGCGGCCAGGATCGAGTCCCGGCACAGGAAGTCGACCTTGATCTGCATCGGGTAGCCGAGCCAGCCGAAGATGTCGATGTTGTCCCAGCCCTCCTTGTTGTCGCCCCGGGGCGGGTAGTAGTTGATCCGCACCACATGGTGGATCTCGTCGTAAAGGTCGGGATAGAGCTCGGGCTGCAGGATCGTGCCCAGCACCCCCAGCTTCGAGACCTCCTTGGTCTTGAAGTTCTCGGGGGCGTCGAGCACCTCGCCGTCCCGGTTGCCGAGGATGTTGGTCGAATACCAGCCGTTCAGGCCCAGCATCCGGGCCTTGAGGCCGGGTGCGATGAGCGTCTTCATCAGGGTCTGGCCGGTCTTGAAGTCCTTGCCCGCCACGGGGACGCTTCGCAGGCGCGACAGCTCCTCCATGCACGGCAGGTCCACGGTCAGGTTGGGCGCCCCGTTGGCGAAGGGCACGTCGCTTTGCAAGGCCGCGTAGGCGTAGATCTGGCTGGGGGCGATGGCGTCGTCGCCGGCCTTGAGCCCGGCCTCGAAGGACTCGACCGACTCGTGCACGGCCGTGGGCTCCGAGAAGGCCTCGGTCGAGCCGCACCACACCATCACCAGCCGGTCGCAGTCATGGGTGCTGCGGAAGTTCTCGATGTCGTCCATCAGGGCTTGGGCCTGGTCCCACTTGGACGCGGGCGGCTTCACCCGGACACCGTCAAGCCGGCTCACCCAGCGCTGGTCGAACACCGCGTCCATGGCGACCACGCCCTCGAGCTCGGCCGAGATCGTCCCCAGCTCGCGCTCCTCGAGCACGCCGCAGGCGCGGGCGGCCTCCAGAACGTTGGCCGACAGGGGGTCCCAGCCGCCGAAGACCAGGTCGTCCAGGCCGGCCAGCGGCACGAACTCCCTGATCGGGGGGTTGCGGTTCTCGGTCTTGGTGCCGAGCCGGATGTGGGCCATCTGGCTGATGGACCCGATGGGCGGGCTCAGCCCCCGCCGGGCCGCGATCACGCCGGCGACGAAGGTGGAGGCCACCGCGCCCATGCCCGGGGTGAGAACACCCAGCGAGCCCTTGGCGGGAGCGATCTGGCGGGCGGCGGGCAGTCTGGGAGACCCGCTTGGGGCACCTTCTTGGGTCGGGACATCAACAGTCATGAGCCCTAGATTAACTATTGCTGAGCAGTCTGCACTAATAGTGAAGCAATACTTAAGTATAATGAGGCTGTGATCGCTGCGTTGCCCGACTTGTCGATCAGACAGCTCGAATACCTGGTGGCTGTGGCCGACTCGGACACGTTCGCGCTGGCTGCCGAGCACATCGGGGTGAGCCCGTCGGCCTTGTCGCAGGGTCTGGCCGAGCTCGAGCGCCGGGTCGGTGTTCCCCTGTTCGATCGGGAGGGCCGGCGCCGGGTGCTGCGGCCGGACACGAGTCCCGTGCTGGAACACGCCCGCCAGGTTGTGGCCCTCACCGCCGACCTGACGGACTGGGCGCAGCGGATCCGCTCGGGGGACCACGGCCAATTGCGGCTCGGCATGATCGACGCCTGCGCGGTGCAGCATCACGGCGAGGCGCTGCGCCGCTTCCGGGCCGAGCACCCGGACCTGCGCATCCACCTGCGGGTAGGGCCCTCCGGCGGGCTGCTGCGCGACCTGGTGGACGGGGCCCTCGACCTGGCCGTGTGCGTCGAACCCCCCGAGCCGGTCAGGGGCGTGCACGCCGAGCCGCTGCTGAGCGAGGACCTCGCCGTCTACGCACCCGACGGGCGCCAGCAGCCCGGCCCCAGCGCCGGCTGGGGCCCGTGGGTGCTGTTCCCCCGGGACGCCCACACCCGGGCCGTGACCGGGGCGGCGCTGCGCCGCCGGGGGGCGCCGCTTGACGTGGTGGCCGAGTCGCACCAGCCCGAGGTGCTCTGCGAGATGGTGAGGCTGGGCCTGGGATGGTCGGTGCTTCCCGTGGCCCAGGCCGAGTGGGGGGACAATCCTCTGACCGGCTGCGAGATCCTGGCCCGTCGCCGGCTGGTGACCGCCCGCCGCCGCGGCGCGGCACCCCATCCCGCCGGGCTGCTCCTCGAACAGGCTTTGCGCAGCGGATCGGGGGTAGGTTGACGCCGTCGTAGCCCAGCCACGAGAGGGGATCGGAATGAGCAGTGCCGAGGCGGCGTTTACAGTCCTGAAGGCGGCCGAGGGGTCCGAGCGGGGCCACGGCGACTGGTTCGAGATCACCCGGGAGCAGATCAGCGCCTTCGCCGACTGCACCTGGGACCACCAGTTCATCCACATCGACGAGGAGCGGGCCAAGGCCGAGACGCCCTTCGGGGGAACTATCGCTCACGGCTTCCTCACCCTGGCGATGCTTACCCACCTGATGCAGTCGGTCCCGGTGAACACCCCGAGGCTCGAGGGCGTGGTCATGGGCATCAACTACGGGCTCGACCGGGTGCGCTTCATCAGCCCCGTCAGCCGGGGCAAGCGGGTGCGGGCCCACGCGGTGGTCAAGTCGGTGGAGCTCAAGGCGGCATCGGTCCAGACGGTCACCACCATCACCGTCGAGATCGAGGACGGGCCCAGGCCGGCGCTGGTGGCCGACTGGGTGACGAGAACGGTGTTCGACTCGTGAGCGCTTCAGGTGCCGGATCGGCCCACATCGTGGGGGAGGCCCGGTGAACACCTATCCGGTGCGGGTCGGTAGCTGCCTGTTCACCATGGTCGACCCCGAACGGGGCCATGAGGTGGCCTACAACCGCTGGTACGAGCGCGACCACTTCTACGCCGGGTGCCTCATCGGCCCCTGGCTGTTCGCGGGCCGGCGCTGGGTGGCCACCCGCGACCTGAAGGACCTGCGGTTCCCGGCGGACTCGCCGCTGGCGGTGCCGATCGAGGCGGGCTCCTACCTGGCCGTCTACTGGGTCCACGAGGGCCGTCACCGCGAGCACTTCGCGTGGGCCATCGACCAGGTGGTGGACCTGTACAAGGAGGGTCGGGGGTTCAACAACCGGATCCACGCCCACACCGTGCTGCTGCACGAGCCTTGGTCGCACTACCGCGACGACGATCCCGTGCCCATCGAACTGGCCCTCGACCACCCCTACCAGGGCCTGGCCGTCGTGGCCCTGGACCCGGCCGAGGGCACTGATGTCGACGGGCTCAACGCCCACCTAGTCCACGAGGCGCTGCCGGCGTTGATGGACGGCTCGGCGATCGCCTCGATGGTGTCGTGGCGCTACATCGATCCAGTTGGCGGCGAGACCGAGCGGGCCCCCATGGACCTCGGCACTCCGGCCGGGCCGGCCGAGCGCCAGGTGCAGATGTTCTTCCTCGACGGCGATGCCGCCCAGAGCTGGGACCGGTTCCGGGCCTATGCGGCCGGCCTGGCCGATGCCCGTGCCGGCAACGTCGTGTTCGCGGCACCTTTCCTGCCCACCATCGTCGGGACGGACACCTACACCGATCAGCTCTGGTAGGACTCGCAGCCTGGACCGACCCGGGCTGGCGCGTAAAGGCACGCGCCGCGCGGTGCAACCTGGTCTCCGCGGCAACAGACTGGGGCCATGATCCTCGAAGGACGAGCCGTGCTGGTAGTGGGCGTCGGCCCCGGACTCGGTACCAGCTGCGCCCGCCTCGCGCTCCGCGACGGGGCCAACGTCGCGGTGATGGCCCGCAACGCCGAGCGCCTGAGGGAGGCCGCGGCCGAACTCGACCCGGCAGGCGAGCGGATACTCGCCTGTCCGGGCGACGTCACCAGACAGCAGGACTGCACCGACGCGGCCGACGCGGCCGCGGCCCGCTTCGGGGAGCTGCACGCCGTGATCAACGTGGCCGCCCTCGACACCCAGAAGGGTGCGTTCCACAACACCACCGACGAGGACTGGACGCTCAACCTCACCGTCAACGTGCTCGGCGCGGTACATGTGGTGCGGGCGGTCGAGCCCCACATGAAGGCCGCCGGCGGAGGCTCGGTGGTGCTGATCGGGTCGCAGGCCTCGATGAGGCCGGTAGCGGTGTTCCCCCAGAGCCCCTACGGCGCGGCGAAGTCGGCGCTGCTGTCGGTGGCCCGCGATCTGTCCGCGGAGCTGGGGCCGTCGGGGATAAGGGTGAACACGGTCGTGCCGAGCTGGATGTGGGGGCCCAACGTCAAGTTCTACTGCGAGTGGCAGGCCGGCATCCGGGGCATCACCGCCGAGGAGGTCAAGCACGAGATCGCGCAAGGCATGGCCCTGCGGGAGATGCCCAACGACTCCGATGCGGCCGAGGCCGCGATCTTCCTGGCGTCGGAGCGGGCCCGGATGATCACCGGCCAGACACTCGTGGTCAACGCGGGAGAGTTCTACCCGGTCGCCTGACCGCTGGACAGCTTCTCGATCTGCGCACGGCTGTGCTCACGGGTCGCTCGGGCCACCGCGTCGCTCAGTCCCTGTGAACTCCGGGCTCTCCGCTCGGCCTCTTACGCTGGAGGCATGACCCCCGCGTCCAGGGCTGCCTCGCACCGGCCGGACGGGCCGTGAGCGCGGTTCGCCTCGACGGCGCGGTCGTGCTGCTGGGACGCTTCCCGGCGCTGACCGGCGCCGACCTCGCCGTCGACCCCGGCGAGGTCGTGCTGGTGCGGGGACCCAACGGCGCCGGCAAGTCCACGCTGTTGCACCTGTGCGCCGGGTTGCTGCCGCTGTCGGCGGGCCGGGGCGACGTGCTCGGCTGCGACCTCGGCGCTGATCGGGCCGCGGTGCGCCGCAGGGTGGGGCTGCTGGGCCACGACACCGCCCTCTACGGTGAGCTGAGCGCGGCCGAGAACCTCGATCTATGGGCCCGGGCGTCGCGGGTGGACGTCGCCGGGGTTCCCGGTGCCCTCAGGCGCCTCGGAGTGCCCGAGAGGCTCTGGTCCGTGCCGTCGACGCGACTGTCGGCCGGCCAGCGCCGCCGGGTGGCTCTGGCCGCGATCGTGGTGCGCCGCCCCGAGCTCTGGCTGCTCGACGAACCCCACGCCGGGCTGGACAGCGAGGGCCGCGAGCTGGTGAGCGGCCTGATGTCGGAGGCGGCCTCCGCGGGCGCAGCCGTGGTGATGGCCTCCCACGAGACCGGCCCGGCCGACGATCTGGCCGACCGCACCGTCACCATGGCGGGAGGAACGGTGAGCGCGGATGCGGTGTGAGCGAGCTCGCGGCGCTGCGGCTGCGACCGGCGGGTCCCATGTGGCGTGATCTGCGCCTGCTGGCGGGCGACATCGGGCTGGTCGCGGCCAAGGACCTGCGGATCGAATGGCGGGCCCGCACCACGCTGGGACAGGTAGTGCCGTTCGCGTTGCTGGTGCTGGTGCTGTTCGGGTTCGCGCTCAACGCCAACCGGCCGACGTTGGAGCTGGCCACCCCGGGTCTGCTGTGGATGACCGTGCTGTTCGCCACCGTGGTGGCCGTGCAGCGCTCGGTGGCGGTCGAGTCGGCCGACGGTGCCGGACGGATGCTGCTGTTGAGCGGCATGGCCCCCGCGGCCGCCTTCGGCGGAAAGGCGTTGGCTGTGGCCGTGCAGCTGGTGGTGGTGGCCGCGGTGCTGCTACCCGGCGTGGTGCTGCTGTACGGGGCGGAGATCGAGTCGCTGCCGCTGGCGGTGGTGACTTCGGTGGCCGCGACGGCCGGGCTGGCGGCCGCCGGTAGCCTGCTCGGTGCTGTGGTAGCAGGAGTGCGAGCCCATCAGACGGTCCTGCCGATCCTGCTGTTGCCGGTGGTGGCGCCGGTGCTGATCGCCGCGACGCGAGCATTCGAGGACGCGCTGGGCACGGCCGCGGTCAACGGCTGGTCGTGGGTCGGGTTGCTGGCCGGATTCACCGCGGTAAACGTCGCGCTGGGCGCGGTCGCCTACGGTCCCCTGATGGAGGAAGCGTGAGCCCCCCGGCGACCGGCGACCCCGGGACCCTCACCGGATACCTGGACGGTCCCGCTCGCACCGGATCCCGCTTCACCTTCTGGCTCGGAGCGGCGACCCTGGCCGGCTTCGCCACCGTGGCCGCACTGGGACTGCTGGCCGTGCCGGCCGATGACGTGCAGGGCGACGCGGTGCGCATCATCTTCGTGCACGTGCCCTCGGCGCTGGGGGCCTACGCCGCGTTCGGGCTGACCGCGCTGGGCTCGGTCATGTGGCTGTGGCGACGCTCGGAGTGGTGGGACATCACCGCTCACGCCGCCGCCGAGGTCGGGGTGCTGCTGTGCGGCCTCACGCTGGTGACGGGCATGCTCTGGGGCCGGCCCACCTGGGGCACCTACTGGGAGTGGGGCGATGTGCGCCTGGTGACCGCCCTCATCCTGTTCCTGGTGATGGTCGGCTACCTGTCGATCAGGGCCCTCGGCGGGCCGGCCGGATCGGTCGCCACCCGGGCCGCAGTGGTCGGGCTGGTGGGCGCGGCCAACATCGGCATCGTCAACCGTTCAGTGAACTGGTGGGCCAACCGCACGCTGCACCAGCAGTCCTCCCTCACCGAAGGCAAGCTCGAGGACCTGACCCTGCTCACGCTGGTCCTGGCGTTCGCGGTGGCCGCGATGGCGATCTGGTGGATGGTCATGCATCGCTTCCGTGTCGGCTGGTTGGAGCGCCGGCTGGCCGACCGCGACATCCGTCAAGCGGTCCGGGACCGGCGGGCGGAGGCCGGTCTATGAGCCACGCCGCCTACGTGTTGAGCGCCTGGGGCGTGACGGTGGCCGCGATCGCGGTCTACGCCGTCTCCCTCCGGCTTCGAGGCCGGCGGCTGCTGCGCCGGGCCCGGATCGACCGCGCCCGCACCGGCGAAGAGTGACCGACCATGGATGACGGACCCGCCGGCACCGAACAGGATGCCACGCAACAGCGGGACCTGTCGCCGCTGACTCCGCGGCCCGACCCTCGGCCCAGGCGAGCGAGGCGATCAGTGGCCCTGGTGGTCGTGGTGGCCGTGGCCGCGGCTGTGTCGCTGCTCATCACGAACCTCCTCGGCGACGCTTCGCTGTTCTTCTACAACGCCGACGAGGCGGTGGAGCGCCGCGACGAGCTGGCCTCCGAGCGCTTCTACCTCCAGGGAACCCCCATCGGGGCGCCGGTGAGCACCTTCTGGGACGACCGTCCGGTGCTGGCCTTCCCGGTCGGCTTCAACGCAGTGGTGGTGGACGTCGTCCACACGGGGGATCCGCCCGAGCTGTTCCAGCCCGGGGTTCCGGTGGTCCTGGAAGGGGCCTGGCGGCAGGGTCCCGGCCCGGGCCCGGTGATCGCCGACGACGGCTGGCACTTCGCGTCGGATCGGATGCTGGTCAAGCACGACAACGACTACCGCGAGCGAGACGGCTACGACGAGCGCATAGGCGAAGCCGAGGAAGGCGGCTCGCTGCCGTGATCGCGCCCGCCAGACTGCCGGCCCCGCGGCGTCGATGAGCAACGTCGCGGCCGGCTCGGCGGCAATCGCCGCGGGACTGGCCGCGGCCCTGCTGGGTGTGGCGGTCTCTGCGCTGAGCCTGGCGGGGCAAGGCCCGCGCTGGGGCAGGGCGGCCCGCCAGCTCACCTACATGATGGGCGCCGCCGCGGTGGCCGGAGTGGTCGTGATGGAGCGGGCTCTGATCACCCGCGACTTCGGTGTGAAGTTCGTGGCCGACAACGGCTCGTCCACCACCCCGGCCATCTTCAACGTGGCCACCCTGTGGTCGGCGCTGGAGGGGTCGATCCTGCTCTGGGCGCTGGTGCTGTGCGGCTACACGGTGGCGGTGGCGGTGAGGTTCCGCCGGCGGGGCAGCGACCCGATGGTGGCCTGGGCGCTGCTGGTCATGTTCGCGGTCAGCGCCTTCTTCTTCGCGCTGATGGTAGGGCCGGCCGACCCCTTCATCGGGGTCGAGGTGCCCGCGGGCTACGACGGGCCCGGCCCCAACCCGCTGCTGCAGAACCACATCCTCATGGCGTTCCACCCTCCGATCCTCTACCTCGGTTACGTGGGTTTCACCGTGCCCTTCGCCTTCGCGGTGGCCGCGCTGGCCACCGGGCGCCTTGGGGAGGGCTGGCTGGCGTCCACCCGGCGCTGGACCGTGGCCGCCTGGGGCTTTTTGACCTTCGGGATCGTGCTAGGGGCCTGGTGGAGCTACGAGACGCTGGGCTGGGGCGGGTACTGGGCCTGGGACCCGGTGGAGAACGCCTCGTTCCTGCCGTGGCTCACCGGCACCGCGTACCTGCACTCGGTGATGGTGCAGGAGCGCCGCGGGATGCTGCGGGTGTGGAACCTGTCGCTGGTGATCGCCACCTTCTCGCTGACAATCCTGGGGACGTTCCTCACCCGTTCGGGGGTGCTGGCCTCGGTGCACTCCTTCACCGAGTCGGGCATCGGCCCGGCCATCCTCGGATTCTTCGCGGTCATCGTGGCCGTGTCGCTGGCCCTCATCGCCTGGCGTGGCAATCTGCTGCGCACGCCCGGCCGGATCGTGGCGCCGGTGTCGCGCGAGGGTGCCTTCCTGGCCAACAACGCCCTGTTCGCCGCGTTCGCGTTCGTGGTGCTGCTGGGCACGGTGTTCCCCCTGCTGGTGGAGGCCTTCGACGGGCGCACCATCTCGGTGGGGAACCCCTACTTCGATCGGATGACCCGGCCCATCGGCTTCGCGCTGCTGTTCCTGATGGCGGTGGCGCCGATGCTGCCCTGGGGAGGGGCCTCGCGCCGCGTGCCGAACGAATTGTTGGGCCGGCGATTGCTGGTGCCGGTGTGGATCGCGGCCGCGGTGCTGGTCCTGGCCGTGCTCGGCGGGGCCCGCGGCTGGGCCCCGCTGCTGGCGTTCGGCCTGGGCGGCTTCGCGGGCGGGGCCGCGCTGCGCCAGACCGTCCTGGCGGTGCGCCGCCACCGGTGGCGGGGCCTGGCCGGGCGCACCAACGGCGGCATGATCGTGCATCTGGGCGTCGTCCTGGTGGCGGTGGCCTTCGCGGCCAGCCAGTCCTATGTCCGCCAGGCCGAGTTCGATCTTGAGGCCAACCAGCAGGCGAGCTTCGCCGGCCACGAGGTCGTCTATCTGGGCTCCGCGGTGGTGGTCCACGAGAACCGCACCGAGCGGGTCGCCTTCGTGCGGGTCGACGACGCCAAGACCTACGGGCCGGCCATCGCCACCTACCCGTTCGCCTCCCAGACCATCGGGATCCCGTCGGTGCGCTCCACCCTGCGCGACGACGTAGCCCTGGCGGTGCTGTCGTTCCCGGACTCCGCCGGCCCCGACCGGGTGATCCTGAGGGTGACCGTCCAGCCGCTGGTGGCCTGGCTGTGGCTGGGCGGCATCGTGATGGCGGCCGGCACCGTCCTGTCGCTGGTGCCGGCCGGATCCGGACGCCGCCGCGAGCCCGGGAAGGCCGCCGTCGCGGCGGAGCCGGTGCCATGAGCACATCCGACCGGCCCGATCCGGAGCTCTCCCCGGGGGCGTCGCATCCCCCAGGGTCGGGCGCCGGCCGGTGGCGGACGGCCTGGATCGCGGTGCCGCTGGCGGTGGCGGTCGCCTTACTGGTGGTGGTGCTGGCCACCCGCGACTCGGCCTTCGAGCGCAAGGCCTCCAGTCCCATCCTGGGCGGGCTCGCACCGCCGGTGGTGGGCGTCACCACCGCAGGCGAGTCCTTCGATCTGGACCAGTGGCGGGGCCGGTGGGTGATCGTCAACTTCTTCCAGAGCACCTGCGTCCCCTGCATCATGGAGCACCCTGAGCTGATCGCCTTCAGCGAGCGCCATGCGGCGGACGGTGATGCCCGGGTCGTGTCGGTGACCTTCGACGACACCGAAGAGAACGTGCGGCGGTTCTTCGAGGTCAACGGGGGGGACTGGCCGGTGCTGGTGGAGGGCGCCAGCGAGGCGGCCGTTGCCTACGGCGTGACCGGGGTTCCCGAGTCGTACCTGGTGGCGCCCTCGGGTGTGGTGGTGTGGAAGCAGCTCGGGGGTGTCACGGCCGACGGCATAGACGACGTGATCGCCCAGCTCACGACCGCCTCTGCGACCCCATGAGCCGCCGCGCGGCCAGCTGGATCGTGGCCCTTGTGGTGGCCGGGGCGGCGTTCGTGTACGGCGCGGTGGCCGAAGGGCCTCCCAGCACCAACGCCGACCGGGTCCGGGACCTGGCCGGGGACTTCGCCTGCCCGGTGTGCGCGGGCCAGTCGGTGGGCGAGAGCGATGTGCCGGTGGCCCGCGAGATCCGAAGGCAGATCGCGGTCTGGGTCGACGAGGGCCGCAGCGACGCCTACATCCGCGACCAGCTGGTGGCCGCCTACGACACCGACATCGACTACAACCCCTCCGGGTCGGGAATCACCAGCCTGGTATGGATCCTTCCGCTGCTCGCCGGGGGCGGCATCGCCGCGGTCGTGGTCGTGATGCTGAGACCCGGCGGCGCTCCGGCCCCGGCCCCTCCGGCGCCGGGACGCCGGCGCCGCGGGCGCAACGCGGTCGCCTGGACTGTCGCCATCGTGGTGGTGGCCGGCGCCGCGGGCCTGCTGGTGGCCCGGTCCTCGGGCAGCCGCACCGCCGACGGGTCAATCACCGGCGAGATCCGGTCCACGGCCCGCGAGAAGATCTTCGAGGCCCAGCAGCGGCTCTCCGACGGCGACATGGCCGGCGCCATCGCGGCCTACGACGAAGCCCTGGAGATCCAGCCCTCCAATGTGGAGGCCCTCACCTACCGGGGCTGGCTCACGTCCCGCCAGGGAGACCTGGCCGGCGCCGGGCCGTACCTCGACGACGCGGTGGCGGTGGACCCCGACTATCCCGACGTCCGGCTGTTCCGGGCCATCGTGGCCCTCGAGGAGGGCGACGGCGCGAGCGCAGCCCGGGATCTGGCCGCCTTCGACTCGCTGGACCCGCCCCCCTACGCCGAGCAGCTGCTGGCCCAGTCCCGGGTGCGGGAGCGGGTCGCCGAGGCCCGCGCCGCCGCCGCGCTGCAGGCTGTCGACGGGCTGGCCGCCCTCGACGAGCGTCCGGCCTTCAGCGAGACCGCGCTCACGGTCGCGGACGCCTTGGTCGCGTCCGAGGCCCTCGCCAACCGGGGAGACCTGCTGGAGGCGGTGCAGCTCCTCGACTGGGTCCTGGAGTCCCGCCCCGCCGACCCGGAGGTGTTGTCCGGCCGGGGTTGGCTGCTGGTCCGCAGCGGCGACGCCGAGCTGTTTGCGCTCGGCGTCCACTACCTGGACGCCGCTCTCGGCAATGACCCGTCCAACGCCAGGGCGTTGGTCTACCGGGCCTTCGCGCGCTGGCAGGCTGGCGACATTCCGGGAGCCCGAGCCGATCTAGCGGCCTTCGATGCCTTGGCGGACCGGCCGCCGGACCTGATGCGCCTGGTCACCGATCAGAATCTGCGAGCTGCGCTCGGACTGGTCGACCCAAATAGGTAGAGAAACCCGTCATATGGAGGGGAAACTCACACAGATTTGAGGCGAACCTGCCGGTTCGGCAGGCTTTAGTCGTTGAGGCGGTCGTAGCCAGCTCCGAGGAAGGCCACCGCGCCGGCGTAGTGGTCCGGCGTTGCCGACAGATCCGAGAACGGCAGGGAGGCACCGTTGAAGCCGGTCTCGTTCCAGAACGGGTCGGAGCGGTCTACGTCGCCCCAGGCGGCCACGTAGATGTAGGGCTCATCGTGGGAGTGGTCTCCTGGCGAGAAGCCGTAGGTGGCCCGCCGGCCCGACCCGGCGTCGCCGGCCGCGATGGCCGGGTCGAAGTGCCCGGGCCACAGCTGCACCCGCTCGGGATCGACTACGCCATCTGAGAAGCGCAGCTCCTCCAGGGCGGCGGTGGCCAGACCGAACCATTCGCCCAGGAACTCCCCGACCTCGGCTCGGGCGTCGAGCGGGCGGTCGATGTCTCCCAGTCCGGGGCTGTCGTGCTCGGCTGCGGTGGTGCCGGGGGCGACGCCCACGAACTTGCCGGCCTCGCACAGGGTGGTGATGGTCGCGGTTCGGGCTCGCGTCGCCGTCTGGACCACGAGCTGGTCGCCGGCCACCCGGACCTGGACGCTGTCACCGAAGAAGGGCGTGCCGAAGCCGCCGTGCACGTAACGCAGCCCGAACTTGCCGTTGCACTGGTAGCGGGCCTCGGCCACGACCGAGTAGGCAAGCCGGTGGAAGTCGAAGAGAGCTGCCTGGTAGTCCGCGGGCAGCTCAGGCAACCGCCGGCGGGCTCCCAGCCAGCGATCGGCGGCGAAGCCGGCCAGGTCGGGCCGGGCCTCGATCAATCCGTCCCAGGTGAGGTCACCCCCGCGGTGGGGTGCAACCACCGGATGTGCGTCCCTGGGGGTGGGATCAGCGGGATCGTCGGCCCAGAACGGCTCGCCGAGCACTGCCGGCGGGCTGGGCTCCAATACCCGGACGTCGTAGCCGTCGCCGACGACCGCTGCGGCCTCAGCGGCGGGATCGTGAGTGGAGGTGTGGTCGTTCATCGGCGCGTCTTCCGGTGACCGGAGGGTGCGTGACGTTAGGTTGCTCCCATATGGCCGGCAAGATGCAGGTTGTTCCTCCCCGGATCGCGGCCGCCGCGGCGGTGTTGGCCTTGGCTGTGGCGATCCTGGGATGCTCAGGATCGACCGGCGAACCCGCTGCGACCGTCACCGGACCCGACTCGGCGACCGACTCCCCCCAGACCGGCAGTCAGGAGGGCGGTGCCCCCGACCCCGGCACCACCTCCGACGCTGGTTCGGCCTCCGGACAGGCCGTCGATCAGGACGCCGGTCCCGAGCCCGCGGCGGGAGCCGAGACCGCGGCTACGCCGGACACCACCGCCACCACCGCCGCCGAGTCCGCCGCGGCCGGGGAAGGCTCGCCGCCCCCGGACCCGGCCGGCCCTGTCCAGTCGACGCCGCGCGAGGACGTCCCCAGCGCGCTGCGAGATCCGTTCGCGGCCGGCCATCCCGAGCCGCTGGTCGACCTCGACGTGATCCGGGGCATTGTCCCGCCCGACGCCATTCCCGCTCTGGAGGATCCAGCCTTCGAGCCCGCCTCCGACGTGAGTTGGCTGGCTCCGGTGGAGCCGGTGCTGGCGCTGGAGATCAATGGCGACGCTCGGGCCTACCCGCTGCGGATCATGACCTGGCACGAACTCGTCAACGGCACGGTCGGGGGTGTGCCGGTCACCGTGTCGTACTGCCCGCTGTGCAACTCGGCGGTGGCCTACGACCGCCGGGTGGCCGAGCGCATCCTGGATTTCGGCACCTCGGGCGCCCTGTTGAACTCGTCGCTGGTCATGTACGACCGCCAGACCGAGAGCTTGTGGTCGCATTACACCGGCCAGGCCGTGGTCGGTCATCTCACCGGCATCCAGCTCGACCTGATACCGGTGCAGACGGTGTCGTTCGAGCGTTTCCTGTCATCGCACCCCGGCGGGCAGGTGCTCAGCCTCGACACCGGCCATTTCCGTCGCTACGGGCAGAACCCCTACGAGTTCTACGACTCCAGCAACCGGCCCTTCCTCTTCAGCGGGCCCTTCGACGAGCGGCTCGAACCCATCACCCGGGTCTTGGCGCTGCGCGACGGCAGCCACGGGGCCGTTATCCCCTATGACGTGCTGGAGGAGCGCCGGGTCGTGCCCATCTCCTTCGCGGGGCGGGAGCTGGTGGCCCTGTTCGAGCCGGGAACGGCCAGCGCCCTCGACAGCCCGGTGATCGAGGAGGGCCGCGACGTTGGTGCCACCGGCGTGTTCGTCAGATCCGTCAACGGTCAGCGGTTGGAGCTGTCGGCGGACCCGGGCGGTGGATTCGTGGACTCAGCCTCCGGCGCCGTCTACGACATCCTGGGCCGACCCTCGGACGGCTCGGGGGCCGTGCTGGAGCCGGTCGAGCATCTCGACACCTTCTGGTTCGCGGCGGCCGCCTTCTATCCGGACGCCGAGATCATCGGGCACTAGCGGCCGCGTGGGCCTTGCCGGTCATGGTCTCGCCTGTGGCGCTGCGGTCGGCTTGAATAGGGGACAAGCCAATAGGGGACAGGCCGAGCGCCGTGCTCGCAGCAGAAGGGATGCAGGCCATGGCTGACACGCCGGCAGACACCTTCACCGTCAGTTGGACCGCCATGGCCGACGGGACCGTCGACGACTACGCCCAGCTCGGCAGGATCTTCGAGAGCCACGGCCGCGAGACGCTCGTCGGTCGCCTGCTCTCGGTGATGCGGCTGCTGGAGGGCCCCACCCTCGGCTACCAGATCGACCGGGAGCGCCATTGCCGCCAGTCGGCCACCCGGGCGCTTCGCAACGGGGAGCCCGACGAGTTCGTGGTGGCCGCGCTGTTGCACGACATCGGCGACGTGCTGGCCCCCGGCAACCACAGCGGCGTCGCGGCGGCCATAGTCGCCCCCTACGTGAGTTCCGAGACGGAGTGGGTCGTGCGTCACCACGGGCTGTTCCAGGGCTACTACTACTTCCACCACCTGGGCGGCGACCGCCACGCCCGGGAGCGCTACTCGGAGTCACCCCATTACGACCGCTGCGTCGACTTCTGCGCCTCCTACGACCAGAACTGCTTCGACCCCGCCTACGACGACCTTGCGATGGAGGACTTCGTCCCGCTGCTCGAAGAGGTTTTCTCCCGGCCTCCCCAGTACACCGCCTGATTCCGCCCGCTGGAGCCGCCCAGCGGTCCTTGTGCCGCTTCAGGCTGCGCCAAAGGTGCGGGGGTGGCGGTAGTTCGCGGCGGTGATCCGGCCGTCGACAACCTCGAGTTCCCAGATCGAGCCCTTCTTGCACCGGCCCAGGTCTCCGATGTCGAGCCCGTACTGGTCCAGCACCCACAGCACTCCCGGGATCACGTCGCCGTGGCTGCACAGCACCGAGTCGCCCCCGACCGCGGCCAGTGAACCCAGCAGGTTGAGCGCGTCCGCCACGTAGGAGCCCTCGGCCAGCTCGCCGGAGGCTTCTACCGGCAGCCCCAGGGTCCGCCCCAGCGGCGCGACCGTTTCCACGCAGCGCACGTAGGGGCTCGACAGGATCCGCTGCACCGGCCGCTGCGCCAGGGCGACCGCGATGGCCTCGGCCTGCATGCGCCCGGAGTCGTCGAGCGGGCGGTCGAAGTCGTCGCCGACCCAGGCTCCCCGGTTGCCCGCATCGGCGTGACGCACCAGGTGCAGCATCATTACTCCAACGGACCCACGGAGTCAGCGGGCTCGGCCGAGCCGGCTGCCGCGGTCGCTCGGAGGTGCGTCCTGGACACGCCGTTAGCCTAATTCCGTGGCCGTCACGGAAGCGGAGGTGATCGAGGCCCTCCGACCGGTGGAGGACCCCGAGCTGCATCGCAGCATCGTGGACCTCGGCATGTACCGGGGCGCCACCATCGACGGCGGCCACGCCGACGTTCGCATCGCGCTCACGGTGGCCGGATGCCCGCTGCGCAGCGAGATCCAGAGCAGGGTGACCGGCGCGCTGCTGGCCCTCGACGGCGTCGCCGCGGTCACCCTCGATTTCACGGTCATGACCGACGACGAGCGGGCCGAGCTGCGGGCCAAGCTCCACGGCGACCCGGCCGCCACCGCGGGCAGCGCACCCGCCCACGGGCACGCCGAGGGCCGGGCCATCCCCTTCTCCGAGCCCGGCAACGCCACCCGCACCCTGCTGATCGCATCGGGCAAGGGCGGCGTGGGCAAGTCGTCGGTGACCGCCAACCTGGCCATCGCCCTCGCCGCCCGGGGACGCTCGACCGCGGTGGTGGACGCCGATGTGTGGGGCTTCTCGATACCCCGGATGCTGGGAGTGGACCGGGCCCCGGTGGTGATCGACGACATGATCGTGCCGCCCGAGGTGCACGGTGTGCGCTGCATCTCCATGGGCTTCTTCGCCCAGGAGGACCAGCCGGTGATCTGGCGGGGGCCGATGCTGCACAAGGCCCTCGAGCAGTTCCTGACCGACGTCTTCTGGGACGACCCCGAGTTCCTGCTGATCGACCTGCCTCCGGGCACCGGGGACATCTCCCTGTCGCTGGCCCAGTTCCTGCCCCGGGCCGAGGCCTATGTGGTGACCACCCCCAACCCCGCGGCCCAGAGGGTGGCCCAGCGCTCGGCGTTCATGTTCTCGAAGGTCAACATCGGGGTGCGGGGCGTGATCGAGAACATGTCGTGGTTCATCGGCGACGACGGCAAGCGCTACCGGCTGTTCGGTTCGGGCGGGGGGATGGAGCTGGCCCGGACCCTCGACGTGGAGCTCATAGGCCAGGTGCCGATGACGATCCCGCTGCGCGAGGGCAGCGACCAGGGCCGGCCCATCATGGCGGTGGACCCCGGCTCGGAGGCTTCGAGGGTGTTCGCGGCGATGGCGGACTGGATCGAGGCTCACGGCCCCACCAAGAGGACCCATCCCGAGCTGAAGATCGTCTGAGAGCCGACAGGGACCCCCAGCCTGGCGAAGACACCGCCAGGGACCGAGCAGCCAAGGAGAAGAGCGTGGAGCTTCGTATCGGAATCGTCGACAACCCCCAGCCGATCACGGTGACCCTCCCCGACGGCACCGACCGCGACGCCGTCAAGGCGTCGGCGGAGGCCGCCCTCAGGGGCGAGTCAGCGGTGCTCTGGCTGACCGACGACAAGGGCCGCGAGATCGCGGTGGCGTCGTCGCGCCTCGCTTACGTGGAGATGGGCCCGCCCGGCTCCAACCCGATCGGGTTCGGCTGACAGCCGCGGCGCAGTAGGGGGCGACGCCGGTGGCCGGTCTCGCGGAGCTGGCCTGGGCCGGAACCGGGCTCGACGACCGCTCCATCGACCATCTGCGCCGGCTGGTGGCCTCGTGGGCGCCGCTGGCCGACCTCTCCTTCGGCGACCTGCTGCTGTACGCGCCCTGCGGGGGCGACTTCGTGGTGCTGGCCCACGCCCGCGCCAACACCGGCCCCACGGTCCACCTCGTCGACCCGGTCGGCACCCTCGTCCAGGGTCCGGCGTCGGCGTGGCTCCGCGCCGCGATCGACACCGGCGAGTCCGGCGAGGCCGAGATAGCCGAGGCCGGCGCCCACTCCGTCATCGGCGACGACACGGTCGTGGAGGAGGAGGGCAGCCTGGCGCTGCGCGACCGGCGCCGGGTGGTGGACTACGTGCCGGTGCGCTGCGGGGACGTGCCGGTGGCGGTGCTGGCCCGGGAGGCCGCACCGGCCCCGATCCGTCACGAGAACCCCCTGGAGACCATCTACCGCGGTCTCTACGCCCGCTTCGCTCAGATGATCGCGGACGGCGCCTTCCCGTACGACTGGGTCGAGAGGGTGGGCGAGTTCCGCGAACCCCGCGTCGGCGACGGCGTGATCGTGCTCGACCGCGAGGGCCGCATCTCCTACGCCTCGCCCAATGCCCGCAGCGCCCTGCACCGCCTGGGTGTGATGCGCCCGGTTCCGGGCTGCCGGCTGGGGGACCTGGCGCTGGACGACACCGTCATCCGCCGCTCGTTCTGGAGGCGGCGCTCCACGGTGGCCGAGTTCACCGCCGGTCAGGGGATCGTGGTGGTGATGCGGGCCTACCCGCTGGTGGCCGATGACCGGGTCAGCGGAGCGGTGGCGCTGCTGCGGGACGTGTCGGAGCTGCGCCACCACGACCAGCTGCTGCTGTCCAAGGACGCCACCATCCGCGAGATCCACCACCGGGTCAAGAACAACCTCCAAACGGTCAGCTCGCTCCTGCAGCTCCAGGCCCGCCGCCTCGCCAGCCCGGAGGCCAAGGTGGCGGTGGAGAGCTCGGTGCGGCGCATCTCGTCGATCGCCATGGTGCATGAGCACCTGTCGCTCGACACCACTTCGGACCTCGACTTCGACGAGATCGTGGGCCCGCTGCTGCGCCTGGTCGAGGAGGGGCTGGCCCCGGCCGGGCGTCCCCTGAAGATCCGGGTGGATGGCACTGTCGGCGAGATCGACGGCGAGACCGCCATGCCGCTGGCCGTGGTGCTGGTGGAGCTGGTGCAGAACGCCTTCCAGCACGCCGGCCCGCCGGCCGGTCCGGCCAGGCTGGTCGAGGTGCGCTTCGCCGGCACCGCCAAGACGCTGACCATGCGGGTGACCGACGACGGCCCGGGGGTCCCCGACCGCTTCTCGATGGACCGCGACGCCGGGCTCGGCCTCACCATCGTGCGCAGCTTCGTGGTGCACGACCTCGGCGGCTCGATCACCATCAAGGCCGCCTCCGATGAGCCGCCCCGGGGCACCGTGATCGACGTCTCGGTCCCTCGCCGCCCCGCCACCGCAGCGATCGGCTGACCGCCGGCCCCGCTCGCCGCCCCGGAGCGTCCGGTCGGGCGGCGTAGCGGCCGGCCGGCCGGGTCGGGGGCGACCATTGCTTGGTTTCTTACGGCAGCGTCGGATGAGCTTGACGTTGCGATTGTGACGGCTACTGTATTAGTCAGGATTGCGTCGGCAAATCTGAGGAGATCAACATGCAGGACTCCCGCGCCATGGCTCCTCGGCCATCGGCGGCGCGCCCGCGGCCCAGGACCGGCAACCGGGCACGACGGGTTGCGGCAGGAGTGGGGGTAGTCGCCGTATTGCTGGGCATGGTCGCGCTCACGGCCCCTGTCGCAGCCCAGCCGTTCACGTACGGCTCGACCGAAGTGCTTACTGGTGGGCTCAACGTCGACACGCTCTCCGAACATCAAACGCACGTGGTGCTTTGCCGCGGCGTACTGGATGACTTGGTAGCGGCGGCGACTTCCCCCGACTCCAGCGTCCCCGAGTTTGGCACGAACGAGGACGGCGTTGATACCCGCACGGACACGCAGACATGGACTCGGGGGGATGCGAATATGGTCGCAGGGGAGTGCGAGTTCGTTCTGGTCATCTATTCCATTGCGGAGGACCTTGGCGGCGTCCGGTATTGGGGGGCCCAATCCTCGACTCTCACCATCACCAAGAGCTGGGTGATGCCGGATCTCAGCGCGGCGGCGACCCCCGTCTACACCTACATCGACGAGGGCGGGAATGCTATCGCCGGCAACTTCACCGTGCCGGAGGGCAACTGCGAGGACGACGGGAGCGGCGATCAGTACGGAATCAGGCTCAACTCGAGACCCGACAATACCGTGTGGATCACCGTGCTCCACGGAACCGAGGCTGGCCACGACCGCGACCTCTGGTCCCCCAACTCGACGACGTGGACGATCTCGCCCACAGAGTATGACGCCGGCCAGACCACTCGTTGGATCAGGGTCTGCGCCTACCCCGACTCGGACTCCAGTGACGGCACCCGCAGCTTCCATCACCTCCTCAACAGCACCGATGACACCTTCCGCGGGACGACCACGCTGACAGTGGAGGAAGTGGACGACGACTGATGAACCGGTCCGGCGCCGGCGGGATCCGGCGGCGGCAGGATCAGGCGCACCGGCCGCGTACCTGATGGGCCGCCAAACCAGGTCGGCCGCGGCCGCGCTCGCCGTGGCGGTGCTGCTAGCCGCCTGTTCCGGCGGCGACCGCGGACCGGTCTCCGAGACCCCGTCCGATGCGGCTCCGCTCGACGCGGCTCCTGCCGATGCGGAACCAGCCGCCGATGCCGCCGTCCGTCCGTCCGATGCGGAACCGGCAGCCGATGGGGAACCAGCCGATGCGGAACCGGCAGCCGATGGGCCTCCTGCCGATGCGGCTCCTGCCGATGCGGAACCAGCCGCCGATGCGGCTCCTGCCGGTGCGGCACCAGCGCTGGTGGTCACGCCGGCGACGACGGGAGCGGAGCTGGAGGACCAGCTGTCGGCTGAGGAGGCGGCGTGCATCCGCGACTCTCTGGGCGACGCCGGCCTGGAGGGGTTCCGCGGCGCCACCATCGTCGAGACCGCGGCGGACTCGGCCGGCGCCACGTTCGTGTTCTTCTGCATGACGCTGCAGAACGCCCAGACGTACGGACTGGCCGTGCTCGACGCCCAGGCGGGGGGCCGCTCCGGGGCGACCCGCGGCTGCCTGGCCGACCTGGCGCAGCAGCAGCCGCAGCTGCTCCCCCTGCATCTGCGGCTGGAGATGGGCCAGTTCGACGCCTCCGACGCGCAACGGTTCCACGACATGACCCTGGCCATGTACGCCTGCTTCAACGACGCGGAGAAGGTCGAGTACGTGCTCCGCCTGTGGAAGCAGGTCGCCGGGTACGCGCCGCTGTCGGGACAGTCGTTCGTGGCCGTCCTCGCCGCCGACGAGGTCTCCTGCCTGCGCGACGCGTTGCCCCAGGGCGGCTTCGACGCGCTGGCCGCCACGACCTCGATGGTGGCCGGCGACGGTGTCCCGCCGGACGCGGCCCATTGCCTCGGCGCCGGCACCGGTGAGCGCATCTTCCTGCAGGTCACCCGGGAGCGTGCGGGAGGCCTGCAGGGCGACACCCAGGCCTGCCTGGAGCGCTACGCCGGCGAACATCCCGACTACGTGCGCCTGATCGCCGCCGCCGAGACCGGGCTGGTCCCCGTCGCCGCGCTCGGCGCAGGCGCCGACCAGGCCCAGGTCATCGAGTTGGCCCGCGACGGCTGGCGGCTCTTCGACTGCCTCAACGCGGAGGAACTCCTCCGCTACCAACTCCTCACCGCCGCCGCCCTGGCCCCCCGCCGCTAGGCGCTTGGCATCCGGGCGGCTCCGGCCAGGCCGAGTTCTTGGATGGACTGTTCGCGCATTTTGTATTTTTGGATTTTGCCGGTGATGGTCATGGGGAAGGTGTCGGTGAGTTTGATGTAGTGGGGCACTTTGTAGTGGGCGATGGTGCCGCGGCAGAAGTGTTTGATGTCTTCTTGGGTGGTGGTGGCGCCGTCGCGCAGCTGGATCCAGGCCATGACCTGTTCGCCGTAGCGGGTGTCGGGCACGCCGATGACTTGCACGTCGATGATGTCGGGGTGGGTGTGGAGGTATTCTTCGATCTCGCGGGGGTAGATGTTCTCGCCGCCGCGGATGATCATGTCTTTGATGCGTCCGACGATGTTGACGTAGCCGTCGCCGTCCATGACGGCGAGGTCTCCGGTGTGCATCCAGCCGTTGGTGTCGATGGCCTCGGCGCTGCGCTGGGGGTCGTTCCAGTAGCCCAGCATGACCGAGTAGCCGCGGGTGTGGAACTCGCCGCTGGTGCCGCGGGGCACGATCTGGCCGGTTTCGGGGTCGACGATTTGGATCTCGACGTGGGGATGGACTCTTCCGACGGTGGTGACCCGTTTCTCGAGGGGGTCGTCGGCTGAGGTTTGGGTGGAGACTGGGGAGGTTTCGGTCATGCCGTAGGCGATGGTGACCTCTGCCATGTTCATGCGGTCCACGACTTGGCGCATCACCTCGATCGGGCATGGTGAGCCGGCCATGATCCCGGTTCTCAGCGATGACAGGTCATAGCGGTTCAGGTCGGGTTCTGCGAGCTCGGCGATGAACATCGTCGGCACCCCATAGAGGCTGGTGCAGCGCTCTGTGGCCACGGCGTGCAGGGTGGCTTTGGGGTCGAAACCGGCTGAGGGGATGACCATGGCTGAGCCGTGGGTGGTGCAGGCCAGGTTGCCCAGCACCATCCCGAAGCAGTGATAGAACGGCACCGGGATGCACACCCGGTCCAGTTCGCTGTACTTGCAGGCCTCGCCGATGAAGTAGCCGTTGTTCAAGATGTTGTGGTGGCTCAGCGTGGCGCCTTTGGGGAAGCCGGTGGTGCCGCTGGTGTATTGGATGTTGATCGGATCGTCGGGCTCGAGCAGGGCGCTGCGCTGCTCGAGTTCTTGGACCGGCACGGCGCCGGCGGCCTCCAGCAGCTCGTCCCAGTCGCCGGTGTGGAGATAGATGACCCGCTCGGTGCGCACCCGGTCCCGCACCGCGTCGACCATCGAGCGGTAGTCGCTGGTCAAGAACGACTCCACCGCCACCAGCACCGAGACCTGCGACTGGTTCAGCACGTACTCCAGCTCCGAGGACCGGTAGGCGGGGTTGATCGTCACCAGGATCGCGCCGATACGAGCCGTCGCGTACTGCACCAGCACCCACTGCGCGAAGTTCGGGCTCCAGATCCCCACCCGGTCGCCCTTGGCCACCCCCATAGCCATCAACCCCCGCGCCACCCGATCCACCTCAACTGAGAACTCCGCATACGTGTAGCGCAGCCCCTGCTCCACCGACACCAGTGCATCGCGCGCACCATGAGCAGCGACCGTGCGGGCCAGATTCTGCGGGATCGTCTCGGACAGGAGGGGCACGCTCGTCGCCCCGGCTGCGGCTGAGAGTCTCACCGTGCGCTCCTTCGTGTAGGCCGGATGGTGCGTGAGTGTGTTCCGGCGCAGTCTCGCAGGTTTGGGAGCTGCCCGGCAGCGTCCCAGGCACGGGGTGGAGCCGCCGCGCTACTCCCAGCAGACTCGCTGACCGGTCAGCGGTGCGTGCTCCCCGCCGTTGAGGTGTCTCAGCCTGTCGGTGTCGACTCCTCCGAGCAGTCGCGCGGCGGCGGACCATGACGTACCGGCGGGCGGCTCGACGCATTCCACGAGGTCCGCTGCACGCTCGGCGGGCAAGCCGCCGGCGAGGACCGAGTTGATGCGGCGCGCCACCTTCTCGACGAGCGCGATGCCCGAGGCTTCGTCGGCGTTGCCGTCCGTCATGATTGTCATGGCGTACGCGCCACCGCCGGGGTCGCGCACCACCCCGGTCGTGCCGAGCCTCCACCCGGCGCCGCGAGCCGGGTAGAAGCCGTTCTTGAGAGCAGCCCGGTATCCGGGCGGCAGGCCCGCGGTCACTCCCCAGCTCTGTATCGGGCTCACGCCCGACATCCAGTTCCACGCCGTCTGAACCGACGCCTCGTCGAGTGGTCCGCCGCCGATGAGCAGCTGCTCCACTAGCCGTGTCCGGTCCTCGGCCGTGGACCGCGTCGCGCCATAGGTCGCGGTGTGGCTCGTACCGACGATCCCGAAGCGTTCGTCGAGGGTCTCCATGCCCGGCACGCCGCCGACCTGCACGTACAGCCTCGACGTGGGCGGCCGGTTGTGGCTGTAATGCATCATCAACTCGACATCGGCGGCCTCGGATGCGCTCAGCCCACGCCCCGCGTCCTGGGCGGCCAGCAGGACCCCGGCGAGGACCTGGGCCTTGATGACGCTGGCTGTGGTGATCTGTAGACCGGCGTTGAGGTGGTACTCGCAGCCGGTGCGGTGATCGTGGACAGCCGCCGTGAACCGGGCGCCGGGGTGGCCGGCCGCGATCTCGTCGACGAATGAGGGATCGAACATCTCGCCGCAGCCACCCTCCGATGTCACCGTGGCCGGGATGCCGTCGCCGGGCCTCGGCGGGTCGAGCCGGTCGCCGGACCGGAGGGCTCGGCTGAGGAACGCCGCCATCTGGGCCCGGGTGACGTGTCGCGTGCCGCAGTACCGCGGGGGGTCGGCCCCGCATCCGGCGGTGATGCCCGCGGCGGCGAGAGCCTCCACAGCCTCGTAGGCGTCCTGTCCCGGTCCAACGTCCTCGAAGGTGGGCATCCCGCCGCCGGCCGGCGGGAGCCGGAACGCCTGCGCGACGAACAGTGCCATCTGCTGCCTCGTGACGGGGTCGCGGGGACAGTAGTTCGTGCCCCTCGGGTTGCAGCCGATGGTTACCTGCCGCTCGGCTACCGCTTCGACGTGCGGCGCGTACCAGACGTGCGGCGGCACGTCGTGGAAGCGGCCGTAAGGATCCTCGACCGGCTCGAAGTCGAGCGCTCTGACGAAGAAGACAGCCATCTGAGCCCTGGTGACCGGCTGGCCGGGCCGGAAAGTGCCGTCGGGATAGCCGGCGGCGATGCCGAGTCCGGCGATGTGGTCGAGGTAGGGCGCATACCAGGCGTCCTCGGCGACGTCGGTGAAGGAAGCCGGGCCTGCCTGGAGCTGCCCGGTGCCGGCTCGGGCGCTCAGCCCCGCAGAGTCGATCGGCTCCCCCGTCGCGGGCAGCCGGCCACGGGAGGCGCCGCTGGAGTTGGCGGCAGCCACCGCGCCGGACCCGACCGCCAGCATCACGGCCGACAGAATCAACGCGCCGGCGCGCCGGGCTCTTGAACTTGTCATGGAGAGACCCAGGCCATGTGGAGACCCCGAGCGAGCTGTAGCCCTGCCCGCCCAGCGGGCAACCCACTCGACACTGCCACGCCGGCGGTGTCCCCGGCAAGACCGCCGGGGGAGAGCGACATCGGAGGGTGCTCGACTCGCGCTGCGTGCCGATGTCTGCGAGACTGGCCCTCGTGGCAGCGGTGATCGCGCATCGGGGTGCCAGTAATGCCGCGCCCGAGAACACACTGGAAGCCTTCCGGCGGGCCCGGGACCTGGGAGCCGACTGGGTGGAGCTCGACGTGCGCCGCACCGCCGACGGCGTGGCCGTGGTCCACCACGACGCCCACCTGGCCGACGGCCGCCGCATCGGCAGTCTGCACGCCGGCGAGCTTCCCGGCTACGTTCCCAGCCTGGCCGAGGCCCTGGAGGCCTGCGAGGGCATGGGTGTGAACATCGAGATAAAGAACCTGCCCGACGACCCGGACTACGACAGCGAGAACCTCGTCGCCGACGCGGTGGCCGGGCTCATCGCCGCCTACCTGGAACCGGGGCGGGCGGTGGTGTCGTCGTTCAACGTGGACGCGGCGGACGCGGTGCGGGCCGTCGATCCGGCCATTCCCACCGCGCTGGTCTGCGGGATCGTCCAGCCCGCCCAGGCGGTGGCCCGGGCCACCGCCCACAAGATGGCCGCAGTGCACCCGTTCGACGCCATGTGCGACGCGGGCTTCGTGCGCCGGGCCCACGACGCCGGGCTGGCCGTGAGCGTGTGGACCATCAACGATCCCGAGCGGATGGCGGAGCTGCTGGCGATGGGTGTGGACGGGATCATCACCGACGTCCCCGACGTGGCCCGGGCCGTGATCGACGCCGCCTGAATGTCGGAGGCAATGTCTGGGGCGGCCGCCGCGGCGGTCAGGGCAGAACCAGGCGCAGTGCCTCGGGTGCCCAGCGGATCCTCAGACGGGGAGCGGCGCCGAGGTGGTCGCCGTCGACCTGGTACTCCACGGGCGGGTCGGCGGTCACGGTCAGGTCCCTCAGCCCCGCGTGGACCGCGGCGTGCGGCATGCCTCGCACGTCGCCGTCGCCCAGCGCTCTGAGACCCACCGGGACCATCCGGTGCAGCGCCAGGCTGGGAAAGCTCACCGCCACGAGCGGCTCGTCCAGCCCGAGGCCGGGAGTTAGGTCGAAGCTGCGACTCCCCAGGTATGTGTAGGGATTGGCGTTGAGGACAATCGTGAACAGGCTCTCGGCCAGGGTCTCTCCGCCGGCGCCCACCAGCCGCATCGGCGGCCGGCGCCGGTGCGCCCGGCGGAACCATGTGGTGGCGGTGGCATAGATGAACAGCGGGTGCCCGGCCCAGCGCTTCCAGGGGCCTCGGCTCTCCACCTGCTCGACCACCGCCGCGTCGAAGCCGATCCCGCAGTGGAACAGGAAATAGCGCCCGTCCACGGCCCCCAGCCCGATCTGGGCGATCGCGCCGCGGTCCAACGCGTCCAGAAGCTGGCCCGCGGCTTCGATCGGGTCGTCGGGCAGGCCGATGATGCGGGCGAACACGTTGGTGCTGCCCCCCGGCAGGGCGGCCAGGGCGGTGCCGGTGCCGGCCAGGCCGTTGGCGGCCTCGTTGAGCGTGCCGTCGCCGCCCAGCACCACCACCACGTCGGTTCCCTCCGACGCGGCCGAGCGGGCCAGCCGGGTGGCGTGGCCCCGCCTGGCGGTCTCGGCCAGGGCCACGTCGTGGTCGGCCGACAGCGCCTTCTGGATCACCACCCGCCGCCTCCCGGTGACCGACGACGCGGCCGAGTTCACCAGCAGCAGGACCCTCACCGGCCCAGTCTGTCCGCTCGCTGAGCCCGTCGCGCCGGCGGCGAGCGGCCGCGGGCCGCGCGGGTGTGAACTTTGTCGTCGATCGAGGTTCGTTTCTGGACGGACGCTGGCACACTTGGCGCCCATGAAGGTTGTCGTCTGCGTGAAGCAGATCCCCGATCCCGCCGATCCCGGCGCGCTGGACCCCGACACCAAGACGCTGCGCCGCGACGTGAAGCTCATCCTCGACGAGTCCGACTCCTACGGGGTGGAGATGGCCCTGCAGCTGGTGGACACCGCCGGCGAGGGCTCGGTGCACCTGGTGTCGATGGTGCCCAACGACGAGGTGAGCGGCCTGCGCACCGCGCTGGCCATGGGCGCCGACTCGGCCACCCTCGTCAGCGACGAGGCCCTGGCCGGCTCCGACGCCCTGGGCACGGCCCGGGTGCTGGCCGCGGCCATCGAGCGGTCCGAGCCCGACCTGGTGCTGGCCGCCACCGAGTCCAGCGACGGCTACACCGGCGTCGTCCCCGCCCAGGTGGCCGAACTGCTGGGCCTGCCGTCGGTGACGTTCGCCAAGGAGATCTCCATCGACGGTGAGACCGCCACCGTCCGCCGCCAGACCGAGGCCGGCGCCGATCGGGTGGAGTGCCCACTGCCCGCGGTGGTGTCGGTCACCGCCGGCGTGGTCGAGCCCCGGTACCCGTCGTTCCGGGGGATCATGCAGGCCAAGAACAAGCCCGTCGACAATTTGAGGATCGCCGACCTCGGAGTCGCGGCCGAACTGGTGGGCTGGGCCGGCGCTGGTCAGGAGATCACCGAGATCGCCGACGCGCCCGAGCGGGCCGCGGGCGAGGTCGTGGTGGACGAGGGCGACGCCCACGAGCGCATCGTCGCCTTCCTCGACGAGCTCAAGGTCATCTAGGAGGTCCGGGCATGGTGCTTGACAAGATCTGGGTGTACTGCGAGGGCGGCGCCGACGGTGTGGCCACCATCTCGCTCGAGATGCTGGCCAAGGCCCGTGAGGTGGCCGGCACGGTCGAGGCGTTCTGCGGAGGGGACGGGGCGGCGTGCGCCGCCGAACTCGGCGACCACGGCGCGACCGCGGTGTACTCCACCGGCGACCTGGGCGGGCGCATGCAGGGCGTGTCGGTCGCCTCGGCGGTGGCCGCGGCCATCACCTCCGGCAGTGTGACCGCCCCCGACGCCTTCCTTCTGGGCACCACCTACGACGGCCGCGACGTGGCCGCCCGGCTGTCGGTGAAGCTCGACGCCAGCGTGCTGTCGAACGTGATCGACCTGCGCCTCGACGGCGACCGCCTGGTCGGTGTCGAGCCGGTGTTCGGCGGAACGATCAACGTGACCTCCCGGTTCACCAACGGTGGACCCGACATCTGGCTGGTGCGCCCGAAGTCGTTCGAACCCTCGGCGGTGGGCGGGCCACCGGCGGAGGCAATGGACCTGCCGGTCCCCGAGCTGGGCGCAGCCGGCGGCGCGGTGGTGCTCGACCGCTTCGCCGAGGAGTCCGAGGGTCCCAAGCTCGACGAGGCCGCCATCGTGGTGTCCGGCGGGCGGGGGCTCGGCTCCGCGGAGGCGTACTCCATGATCGAGCAGCTGGCCAAGGAACTCGGCGCCGCTCCGGGAGCCAGCCGAGCCATCGTCGACGCGGGCTGGGTCCCCTACAGCTACCAGGTCGGCCAGACCGGCAAGGTGGTCAAGCCCACCGTCTACATCGCCTGCGGCATCTCTGGCGCCACCCAGCACCTGGTGGGCATGAAGGGCTCCAAGAACATCATCGCCATCAACAAGGACTCCGAGGCGCCCATCTTCGCGGTGGCCGACCTCGGCATCGTCGGCGACGTGCACAAGGTGGTCCCCAAGCTCACCGAAGCCCTCGAAGCCCGCTAGGGGCGCCCCTTCGGGTTCAGCTCTACACCAGGGGCCAGGGCCAACGGTGGCCGTGGCCGTCGGACGGGAACCGGCCCGCGGCCAGCAGATCCTCGGTGCGGGCCAGGGTGGCGCCGTGCTCCTCGGGAGTGAGGGCGGCGGCCAGGGGCTCGGGCAGGCCGGCCTCCAGCAGGCCTCGCAGGTCGCGGCGCACGTCATCGGGCAGCCCTTCGCCGGCGAAGTCCCAGATCACGGTTCGGAGCTTGAACTGGCAGTGGAACGACAGGCCGTTGTCGATGGCCCAGATCGTGCCGTCGGTTCCCAGCAGGCAGTGTCCCGACTTGCGGTCGGTGTTGTTGATCACGATGTCGAGCGCGCAGACCCGCCGCAGCTCTGTGCTGAACCGGTCCTCCGACACCAGCGTGAAATAGTGCTCCTCGAAGTTCGAGGGCATGAACAGCTGCAGCGAGCCCTCGTCGAAGGGCAGGTCGTTGCGCACCACGGTGGGAGGCACCGTGTCCCACCCCAGCGACCGGTCGACCAGGAATGCGCCCTCCTCGCGGCGGGCGAGGCCCGAGGGGAAGTCCCAGAGCGGCCGCTCGCCCCGCACGGGCTTGTAGATTGCCTGCGCTTCCAGCCCGTCGTGGGTCACGTCCACCAGGAACGTGACGTTGGAGCTGTGGGGCATCCTCCCCCTCAGCTCCACGTCGCCCTCGCTCAGCAGCCTCAGGGCCCGATCGGTCCCGATGGGCGGGCGGTCCCTGATGGGCGACTGCTGCCCGGTGTCCGACGTGCCGGTCCCGCCGGTCATCGGGCTGTCAGTTGTGGCACGGGCACCACTCCCCGTTCGACGGCTCCAGGGGACGCAGGCAATAGGGGCACGGGGGACGTCCGGAGGCCACCACCGCCCGGGCCCGGACCACCAGCGCGCTGACCTGCGCACGCGAGAGCGTGAAGCGCGCCGAGGCGCCGGCAGCGTCCTCGTCCTCGACCAGCTCCTCGGCCACGAGAATCACCCGGTCGGCGTCCTCGTCGTAGGCGATTCCCAGCGACCCGATGGTCCAGGCCTCCACCACGGGCTCGCGCATGTCGAGGTCTGCGGGCGACTCGCCCTCGTCGCCTTCGGGCAGCTGGCCCAGGACCCGGTCCAGATACTCGGCCAGTGCGGCGGCCTGCTGCTTCTCGAACTTGAGGGACACCAGCTCGCCCTCGGCGAGGCACTGCAGGTAGAAGACCCGCTGGCCCTTGGGTCCGAGCGTTCCCACGGTGAGCATGTCGACCGCCTCGAAGTGGAACGACTCGCTCATGAGGGCGTCAGCGCGGCCAGGTCGTCGCCGGTGTTGTTCACGGTGAGAAGGATGGGACCGGCCGGGTGGTAGGCGATGGCGGTGACCGAGCAGGGTGAGATGACGATCCGCTGGAACATGTCCAGCGGGGTTCCCGCCGCGGCTGCGGCCACCGCCTTGATCACGTCGGCATGGGACACTGCCACCACTGTCTGGCCCCCGTGGCGGGCCGCGAGGGCCGACACCGCGTCGAGGGCGCGGGCCTGCATCTCGGCGAACGACTCCCCGCCCGGGAAGCGGAACCCGCTGGGATGGCGCTGCACCGTGGTCCACTCCTTGCGCCGGCTCAGGGTCTTGAGCTTGCGGCCCGTCCACCGGCCGAAGTCGCACTCGATCAGGCCGGGGTTCTTGCGAACCCTCAGGCCGCAGGCGCGGGCGATGGGGGTGGCCGTCTCGACGGCACGCTCCATCGGCGAGGCGTACACCGCCCTGACCCGTCCCAGGCCGGCCACCCGCTCAGCCACCCTGCGGGCCTGCTCGACCCCCTCGGGCGCCAGATGCAGCCCAGGGGCCCGCCCCGGAAGCACATCGCCGGTGGTGGGGGTCTGCCCGTGGCGCACGAACAGCACCAGACAGCCGGCGGGCGCGGGCTTGCCGGCAGCGGCCTTGCCGGCAGCGGGCTTGCCGGCGCGGCGGTCGGGGCTAGTGGGCATGGTGACCGCCAACGTAGCCTGCTCATCCGTGGAGTCCCCCGGCCAACATTCTGTGCTCGACGAGGTGGCCGCCGAGGTGGCCGCCTGCCGGACCTGCCCCCGGCTGGTGGAGTGGCGGGAGCGGATCGGGCGCCAGAAGAGGGCCGCCTACCGCGACGACGAGTACTGGGCTCGGGGAGTGCCCGGGTTCGGTGATCCCGAGGCGCGCCTGCTCGTGGTCGGCCTCGCGCCCGCGGCCCACGGCGCCAACCGCACCGGCCGGATGTTCACCGGCGACCGCTCCGGGGACTGGCTCTACCGGGCCCTGCACCGGGCCGGCTACGCCAACCAACCCGACTCGACCCGCTCAGACGACGGGCTAGTGCTCACCGGGGCCTGGATCACCGCGCCGGTCAAGTGCGCGCCGCCGGCCAACAAGCCCACGCCCGCCGAGCGGGATGCGTGCATGCCGTTCATGCGCCGTGAACTGGCGGCTCTCGGAGCGCTGCAGGTGGTGGTCGTGCTGGGCGGCTTCGCCCTGCAGGTGGTGTGGCGCGAGCTGGGATCGGGTCCCCGCCCCCGCTTCGGCCATCTCGCGGAGGCGGCGCTCGACGGCGGCCTGACGCTGGTGTGCAGCTACCACCCCAGCCAGCAGAACACCTTCACCGGCCGCCTCACCGAGCCGATGCTCGACGCGGTGTTCGCCCGGAGCAGGGAACTGAGCGGCTGACTCCAGCCGCTAGCCTCGGACCCGCTATGGGCCCGCTCGCTCTTCGTCCTGTCTGGGTTCTCGCTGCGGCTGTGGTGCTGGTGGTGGCGGGATGCGGCACCAGCGCCGATCCCGACACCTGGGACGAGGCCGAGCAGGACGAGCGGTTCCTCGACGCCGTGTTCGAGGGCGAGGAGGGCATTGTGGACCTGCCGGCCGATTCCGCGGTGGAGCACAACTTCCTGCAATCGTGCATGGAGGCCAACACCCGTACCCTCACCCTGGTCGAGGCCCGAGTGGTGTGCACATGCTCCTTCGACGGGCTCCGTGGCGCGTTCGCCGACCTGCAGGACTTCAAGTCGCTGGACAAGGCCCTGCGCGAGAACCCCAATCCGAGCGATCTCGAAGATGATCCCGAGGACCTATGGGACGACACCGCGGAAGATATCTTGAGGGTGTGCGCCGAGAGGGTCGATTCCTGAGACCGCTGCCCCCGGCACCGGTAGCGGACCCGTCCGGAGCTGAAGCCGAGTGACGGTTACGCCGGCCGTTGAGGAGCTTCCGCTCATCATCTCCGTCGACGACCACGTCATGGAGCCCAAGGACCTGTGGCAGCAGCAACTGCCGCCGTCCATGCGCGATCGCGGCCCCCGGGTGGTTCAGGAGAGGGTCAGGCTGCACTTCACCGGCGGCCACTACGGCTTCGAGCGCAACGACCCCGACGGCCAGTGGTGCGACGTGTGGCTGTTCGAGGACAGCGTCACCCCCACCGGGCTGCTGCACGGCCCCGCGGGCATGCCCCGCGAGGAGCAGCGCAACGTGGCCGCCCGCTACGAGGACCTCCGCCCCGGCACCTACCAGCAGACCGCCCGGCTCGCCGACATGGACCTCAACCATGTGGAGGCGGCCATCAACTTCCCCAACATCTTCCCCCGATTCTGCGGTCAGGGGTTCCTCGAGCGCGACGACAAGGAGCTCGCGGTCGAGTGCCTGCGCATCTACAACGACTGGATGATCGACGACTGGGGCGGGGGCGCGGGCCGGGGCCGGCTGATACCGCTGGCGCTGCTGCCGCTGTGGGACCCGGAGATGGCCGCAGCCGAGGTGCGGCGCTGCGCGGCCAAGGGATGCTTCGCGGTGGCCTTCTCCGAGAATCCGTCCAAGCTGGGCCTGCCCTCGATGTACACCGGCGCCTGGGATCCCGTCTGGCGGGCCTGCGAGGAGTCCGACACCACGGTGTCGATGCACATCGGCTCGTCGTCGTCGATGCCCTCCACCTCAGCCGACGCCCCGCTGGCCACGTCCATGTCGCTGTATGCCCAGAACGCCGAGGGCTCCATGGTGGACTGGGTGTTCTCGGGAACGTTGCAGCGCTTCAAGCGGATCAAGATCACCTACGCCGAGAGCCAGGTGGGCTGGATGCCGTTCCAGGTGGAGCGCATGGACTCGGTGTTCAGGGAGGGTCGGGGCGGTGTGGGCGGCGACGGACCGCTGCCCAGCGAGATCGTGGCGGGCCGGGTCTTCGGTTGCATCTTCGACGACCTGGTCGGGCTCAAGCAGCGCCACGACGTGGGCATCGACCAGATCCTGTTCGAGACCGACTATCCCCACTCCGACGGCACGTTCCCGCACTCCCGCAAGGTGGCCCACTCGATGTTCGCCGCGGTCGGGATGGACCCCGAGGAGTGCGCCAAGGTGCTTCGGGGCAACGCCATCAACGCCTACGGCCTGCACCGCTTCGGCATCCACGACTGACGGTCCCGCCGCCGCCAAACTGCGGGGGAGCGGCGCGCTCGAGCGAGAGAGGCGGTCGAGCGCGGCACGACTGAGGGGATGATCTATGCCTGAGCGATACAGGGTGCTGGTGGCCGAGCCGCTCGGGGCGGCCGGCGCGGACCGCCTACGAACCGATCCCGATGTCGAAGCGGTGTTCGCCGAGGGCCAGAGCCGGGCCGAACTACTGGAGTCGGTGGGGGATGCGGCCGCGCTGGTCGTGCGCAGCGGCACCCGGGTGGACGCCGAGCTGATCGCGGCCGGCTCGGGACTGCGGGTGATCGGCCGGGCCGGCGTGGGCGTGGACAACATCGATCTGGACGCCGCCGCGGCGCGGGGGATCGCGGTGGTCAACACTCCCGAGGCCAACACGCTCGCCGCGGCCGAGCACGCCTTCGCGCTGATGCTGGCCACCGCCCGGCGGATCACCGACGCCCACAACTCGCTGATGGCCGGAAACTGGGACCGCAAGCAGTACGTCGGCGTGCAGCTGGCCGGCGCCACTCTCGGCCTGGTCGGCTTCGGCCGCATCGGGCGGGCCGTCGGCCACCGGGCACTGGCCTTCGAGATGGCCGTGCTGACCACCGATCCGTACATCCCCGCAGAGGTGGCCCACGAGCACGGGGCCAGGATGGTGGAGCTGCCCGAACTCTTGGCTGAGTCCGACTTTGTGAGCCTCCACGCGGTGGCCCAGGAGGACGGCTCCGCACTGCTGGACGAGGCCGCGCTGGCGGCCATCAAGCCGGGTGCGATCGTGGTGAACGCAGCCCGGGGCAGCCTCATCGACCCCGTGGCCGCTCGGGCCGCGCTGGACGACGGCCGGCTGGGCGGGCTGGGCCTCGACGTCTACGACACCGAGCCCCCGCCGCCCGATCATCCCCTGATAGGCCATCCGAGGGTCGTCCACACCCCCCACCTGGGCGCCAGCACCGGCGCAGCCCAGCGCGACGTCTCCGTCCAGGTGGTCTCCAAAGTCCTGGCCGCGCTGAGGGGCGAACCGGTGGAGACCGTTCCCCTGCCCACTCCGTAGTTGCCGGGGCCCAGGTCGAGCAATGAGTGGCTCAGCTGGACGAGCGGCCCGGCTCGGTCGGCCCGGACGAGTCGCAGCAGCACTGGCGCTGGTCGTCGCCGGCTCCTGCGGCTCTCTTGATGACTCTGAGCTGACCGAGCCGGCGGCGCAGGTTCCGGCGGGGTCTGTGCCTGAGGTGTCTGTGCCTGAGGCGGAGGTTCCGGCGGGGTCTGTGCCTGAGGTGTCTGTGCCTGAGGCGGAGGTTCCGGCGGGGTCTGTGCCTGAGGTGTCTGTGCCTGAGGCGGAGGTTCCGGCGGGGTCTGTGCCTGAGGTGTCTGTGCCTGAGGCGGAGGTTCCGGCGGGGTCTGTGCCTGAGGTGTCTGTGCCTGAGGCGGAGGTTCCGGCGGGGTCTGTGCCTGAGGTGTCTGTGCCTGAGGCGGAGGTTCCGGCGGGGTCTGTGCCTGAGGTGTCTGTGCCTGAGGTGTCTCTAGCGATCGCACCCGAGCACGACGGGGGCTACGACCGTGATGACTGGGGTCCCCACAACAGCGACCTGTGCCGCGGGGCAGCCGGTACCCCCGACCCCTACACCGGCACGCCCATCGACACCTGCAACGTCGATCATGTGGTGGGCCTGCACGAGGCCCACGAGTCGGGGGGCTGGGCCTGGCCCGCGAGCCAGAAGCAGCGGTTCAGCCAGGACCCGGACAACCATGTGGCGTCGCGGGCCTGCGTGAACCAGTCCAAGGGGGCAGACGACATCTTCGAATGGTCTGACGGGGACATAGCCCGGTCGTCGGCGTGCGGCGGCGGGTACGCAGTCACCCGGGCCGGGCGGTGCTACCTGGCCCGTACCACGCTGGCCGTCAAGTCGGCGTGGGGCCTTGCCGTCGACCAAGCCGAGGCGGATGCATTAGGTCAGACGCTGGCCGGATGTGGCGATCAGACCCCCGAGTTCTCGGTCGAGCCGCAGGCGACGACGGCCGTGGCGCCATCGACGGCCGTGGCGCCATCGACGACCGTGGCCGCCGCTCCGGATGAGTGCGTGATCTCGAACAAGACCGCGGCCCAGTACGACGCGGTGTACGGGATCGGCGAGGTGCTCTCCGCCAGGCTGGTCGACGCTCAGCCGTTCGCCAGCCGCTCGGACCTCGAAGCGGTCAGGGGCGTCGGCCCGGTCAAGGCCGAAGCCGTGTGGTCACACTTCTGCGGTCCATAACCCCGAGGTTGGCCAACCCTGCCACTTTAGATTGTCATGACAATCTAAAGGGCTGCTTTGAAGGCAGAGCGGGTCATGAACAGGCGAGCGGGCAATCTCACACCCTCGCCCTGCGACTCAGGCGGGCGGATAGATGCGCCAAAACAGCATCCAATAATGCGCTAAACCGACATTCAAATGTGCGCTAAATCAGCATTGACATTTGCGCATCTGGTAGTATGCGCATGTGGACCGCTACCTTGAGCGCCTAGTCGATCCCTGGATCGCCGAGGTCCTGTCCTCCGCGCCGGCGGTGATGATCACCGGTGCGCGCGCCTCGGGCAAGACCACCACGGCTCGGCGTCACGCCGCGAGTGTTGTATCACTCGACAACGAGCGCGAGGCCTTCCCGTTCGAGGCCGATCCCGACGCCGCGCTTCGGGATCGACCCGAGCCCGTGCTGCTCGACGAGTGGCAGGCGTGCCCCAGCGTGCTTGGCGCCGTAAAGCGGGCCGTGGACGCCGAACGCCGGGCGGGGCGGTTCATTCTGACGGGCTCGGTCCGCTCCGACGCCGATCCGGCCCTATGGCCCGGGACGGGCCGTCTCATCCGTGTTGCGATGCACCCCCTGACGGTACGCGAACAGCTCTCGGCGCCCCCGCGACCGTTCCTGAGCGCCTTACTGGCCGTTGAGCCACTGACCTTGCCGAGTGATCCTCCCGACTTGCGCGGCTATGCGGAGATAGCACTGCGTGGCGGCTTCCCCGAGCCGGCCACTCAGTTGGTCGGCAGCGTCCGGGCCGGCTGGCTCGACAGCTACTTGGATCAGTTGCTAACCCACGAGCGCGCCGCCGGGCGCCACGGCGGCGATCCCGAACGGCTGGCCGAGTTCTTCCAGGCCTATGCGCTGAACTCCGCCGGGATCGTCAACGACACGACCCTCTACCAAGCCGCCGGCTTGGACAGGCGCACCTCGCTCGCCTACACGAAACTGCTCCGCGATCTCGGCGTCGTCGCCGAGCTTCCGGCCTGGAGCAGCAACCGCCTCAAGCGGCTGGCCCGCGGGCCGAAGCGGTTCGTCGCCGACACCGGCCTGTGGGGCGCGGCCGTCGGCGCCGACTTGCGCGTGGTCATGAGCGATGGCGATCTCCTCGGTCGACTTGTCGACACGTTCGTTACGAACCAGTTGCGCGCCGAGATCGCCGTGGATCCGATGCGGCCCCGGCTCTACCACCTACGCGACCGCGACGGCCGCCACGAGGTGGACCTGATCGCCGATCTGGGCGCACGCGGCGTCATCGGTGTCGAGATAAAGGCGCACAGTGCGCCGACCCGCACGCATGCCCGCCACCTGGTGTGGCTACGTGATCGACTCGGCGACAGATTCAAGATAGGAGCGGTGCTGCACACCGGCCCTGCCCGCTTCCGGCTCGACGAGAGAATAGAGGCGATACCGATCTGCGCCCTCTGGGGCTAGACGGCAAACGCCGGTGAGGTCGGGGACCCACCTCAGGATCGCGCAAGAACTCGTCTCCAGAACTTCAACGGCAAGCCGGTTCTGCGTTGTATGCGTTCGACCAAGCTGGCGCCCAGGAGATCTGGGCCTTCAGGGGCGGGTGCCGAACTCGGGGCGTTCGGTGCGGGTGCGCTTGAGCTCCCAGAAGCCGGCCACGTTCATCATGGCCACCAGGGCGTCCCACATGGCCAGGGCGTCCTCCCGGGGCGGCACCCGGGTGATGACCGGGCCGAAGTAGCCCTGCTTGACGCCGTTGCGGTCCTTGAGGGCGATCATCGGCGTGCCCACGTTGTCGCCGCACAGGGCCAGGCCCTCGTCCATGCGCTTGCGGATCTCAGGGTCCCAGGAGTCGTCGTCGAAGGCGGCCGCGTGGGAGGTGTCGTAGCCGACCTCCTCCAGCGCGTCGGCCACCGCGAACTCCCGCACACCGTCGTGGTGCAGGCGCCGGCCGTACTCCCAGTACAGCGGGCCCACCGCGTCGTCGCCCTCGGCCTCGCGGACCGACTCCAGCACCCTCATCAGCCGCAGGCTGAAGTAGGAGTGCGTGTAGTAGTCGGAGTCCGGATCGGGATCGTTCTTGAAGAACAGGCTGATCGGCTGCCAGGTGATGTTCAGGTCCTTGGCCGGCTGCACCTCGTCGACGACCCAACGGGCCGTCACCCAGCACCACGGTCAAAGCGGGTCGATCCAGAACTCGATGTCCATGTGAGGCTCCTTGGATTTCTCGGAGGGAGTTGGCGTGTTGGCGTGGTCGTGGGGCCCGTGCCTCAGGCCGGCTTGCGTTCGGGGAGTCCCAGGCGGGCCGCGCCGTCGGCCCAGTGCGGCCAGCGCTCACGGCTCTTGGCCGACAGGCGGTGCATCAGGGCGATGGCGCCCGGGTCGTCGTCGCCGGGCCGGACCTCGATGGCGCCGTCGCGCACCATGGCGTCGATGACGGCCCGGCCCAACTCGGTGCGCACGATGGTGAGGGTCCAGTCGGTCAGGTCGCCGATGCCTCCGGTGGAGATGTCGGCGTGCTCGGCCGCGAAGTCCGGGCACAGCTCGCAGCCCTCGCGGGTCCAGGCGTGGCACTCCTTGAGGTTGATCTCGTAGTAGCGGCCGTCCTTGGTCCAGATCTGGAAGACGCCCTTGATGTTCATCTTCGAGATCTGCTCCTTGGGCAGCCCGTACTTCACCTCGAAGAGCTCGTCGAACAGCGAGTCGTCGAACGACTTGGAGCACAGCAGGCCGATGTTGAGCTTGATCGGCTTGCCGACCTTGCCCACCTTGCGGTGCCACATCACCGGACCGACCGAGGTCTGGCAGCTCATGCCCACCAGCGCCAGACGGTCGAGGCCGCGCTCCTTGGCCTCCTCGAAGGCGATGGTGTTGGCCGAGTAGGTGTAACGGCTGCCCGCTCCCCGCAGCACCTCGTCACGGTTGGTGGCCACCATCGGGAACGCCTTCCAGCCCGGCTCGCCACCGGGCAGCGACTCCACCCCGCTGGTGAGGGCGCCGTCGATGACGTCGTTCTCCATGCACCAGATCAGGATGGCCGACACCAGCCCGCCGTCCTGACCCACCTCGTAGACGAAGTCGTCGCTGGCCCGGGTCAGCAGGATGTCGGAGTAGATGCCCGACACCTCGTCGGGGTGGCGCTCCCGGCCGAACAGGTGCATGTCGGCCTCGGGCTCCCACATGCGGAACCGGGGGCAGGCCCGGGTGCATGACGTGCAGCCCTTGACCCCGTGGACGCAGTCGTCCGCGCCGAGCTCCTCCTCGAGGTGGAACGGCTTGTAGGCACCGGGCTCGTGGGTGTAGCCGATTACGTGGTGGGGGCAGGCGATCACGCACCCGGCGCAGCCGGTGCACAGTCCCGAGGTGATGACCTCGTCGTGAAGTTCCTTCCACTGGTATGTCCAGCGGGGCTTCTTGGCCGGCGCAGGCGCCGCGTCGGTGACTGTCATGCGCCCCCGGCAGGATTCGAACCTGCGCACACGGCTCCGGAGGCCGTTGCTCTATCCCCTGAGCTACGGGGGCTGGGCCGGCCATGCTATCGGCCTCCGGCTCGCCGGCGGGAATGGGGCCCGCCGGCAGGATCGGCCCGCGGTCTGTGTGCGCTTTTGTGTGGTGCGGGCAGGGGAACCGCGCACAGTCGGGCTGGCTCTGGCGATCGGGGCCCGCCGGCAGGATCGGCCCGCGGTCTGTGTGCGCTTGCCGGTGGCATGGGCGGGGAGAACGCGCACAGTTCAGGCTGCCTCTGGCGATCGGGACCCAAAGGTAGGATCGGCCGATGCCGGATGTTCGCGACGGCCTGAGGGTCGGGTTGCAGGCGGCTCTGGAAGGAGCCGGCGTCGTCACCGCGCCCGCGGAGATCGTCATCGAGCGGCCCCGGGACCGCTCCCACGGCGAATGGTCGTCCAATGTGGCGCTGGCTGCAGCCAAGGCGGCGCGGCGCCCGCCCCGCCAGCTCGCCGAGCAGATCGTCGCCCATCTGAGTGCCGAACCGCCCCCGCATGTGGTGGCGGTCGAGGCCGCCGGCCCCGGCTTCGTGAACTTCCGCCTGGCCCCGAGCTGGCTGCACGACGTGCTGGCCGAGGTGATCGCCGCCGGCGTCGACGGCTACGCCCGCAGCGAGGCGGGTGCGGGGCGCTCGGTGAGCGTGGAGTTCGTGTCGGCCAACCCGACCGGACCGCTGCACGCCGGCCACGGACGGTGGGCCGCCTACGGCGACTCGCTGTGCCGGCTGCTGGAACGCTGCGGCTACCGGGTGACCCGGGAGTTCTACGTGAACGACCGGGGCCGCCAGATCGACCTCTTCGCGGCATCGCTGGCCGCTCGCAACCGGGGCGCCGAACCTCCCGAGGACGGCTACCACGGCGAGTACGTGGCCGAATGGGCGGCCGAGATGCCTCACAGCGCCGATGCGCGCCAGTGGGGGCTGGAGCGGGCACACCGGGACCAGGCCGGCACTCTGGCCGCCATGAACGTGAGCTTCGACCTCTACACCAGCGAGGCCGAGCTGGTCGCTCGGGGAGCCATGGGCGCGGTGCTGGAGGCGCTGGGTGGCCGGGCCATGGTCTACGAGCACGATGGCGCGGTGTGGCTGCGCACCGGCGAGTTCGGTGACAGCGCCGACCGGGTGCTGGTCAAGAGCGACTCCGAGCCCACCTATTTCCTGCCGGACATCGCCTATCACCACGAGAAGTTCTCGCGGGGCGAGCTGGTGATCGACATTCTCGGCGCCGACCACCACGGCTACGTTCCCCGGATGCGAGCTGCGCTGGCCGCGCTGGGCCACGGCGACGAGAGCTACGAGGCTCTGATCGGCCAGAACGTCACCCTGCGCCGGGGTGGGGTGGAGGTTCGCCTGTCGAAGCGAGCGGGCAACATGGTGCTGGTCTCGGAACTGCTCGACGAGGTCGGTCCCGACGTGACCCGGCTCGTGTACCTGCTGCAGTCCATCGACACCACTCAGACCATCGACATCGACGTCGTGTCGGCCCAGTCGGCCGAGAACCCCGTCTACTACCTGCAGTACGCGCACGCCCGGATCCACTCGCTGGGCCGTCAAGCCGACGCCCGCGGCGTGCAGCGGGCATCGCTGGACGAAGTGGACCTGACGGTGCTCGTCCACCAGCGCGAGCTGGATGTGCTGCGGGCCCTGGCCGGACTGCCGGACACGGTTGCGGCTGCGATGCGGGCCCGGGCCCCGCATCAGGTCACCGCCTGGGCTCGGGAGCTGGCGGCCGCCTTCCACCGGTTCTGGCACGACTGCCCGATCCTGCGCGACGACGTGGGTGAGGATGTCCGCCAAGCCCGCCTGTGGCTGGTGGAGGCCACCCGGGTCGGCTTGACCGTCGCGCTCGCCATCCTCGGGGTGTCGGCCCCGGAGCGGCTGTAGGACGATGGCCGGCTCGCTGCCCGTTCCGTCGGAGCCGGTGTCGCGCCATCTGCTGCCCGACCACCACCACGTGTCACAGGGCCGGCTCAGTATCGGGGGATGCGACCTGATCGAGCTGGCCGGAGCCTTCGGCACGCCGCTGTTCGTCTACGACGAGGAGCACCTGCGCAGCCGCTGCCGGGAGGCGGTGGAGGCGTTCGGACCGGACGTGTCCTACGCGGCCAAGGCCTTCCTTTGTGTCGCCATGGCCCAGCTGGTGCATTCCGAGGGCTTGGGCATGGACGTGGCCACCGGGGGCGAGATGCACGTGGCATTGGCCGCGGGCGTGCCCGCGGACCGCCTCGTCCTGCACGGAAACAACAAGTCGATGGGCGAGCTGAGCCAGGCGATCGAAGCCGGAGTGGGACGCATCGTGGTGGACAGCTTCGACGAGCTCGACCGTTTGGATGCCCTGCACGCCGAGACCGGCGCGCGGCCCAGGGTGCTGCTGCGCTTCACCCCCGGCGTGGAGGCCCACACCCACACCTACCTGGTGACCGGGGCCGACGACTCCAAGTTCGGCTTCACCGTGTCCACCGGCGCGGCCGCGGCAGCCATGGAGCGGGCTATGGCGTCGGCCTCGGTCGAGGTGGTCGGTGTTCACTCCCATATCGGCAGCCAGGTGTTCGAGGCGTCGTCGTTCGCGAAGGCGGCGGCAGTCATCGCAGAGGCGGCTGCGCCCTACGGCGTGGAGGAGATGTCGGTCGGCGGCGGCCTCGGCGTGCCCTACGTCTCCGGTGAGTCGGCGCCGACGATCGCCGAGTGGGGCGCGGCGGTGCGCGATGCATGCCGGTCGGCGGGCGTGACGGCCCGGGTCACTGCTGAACCGGGGCGCGCCATCGTGGCGGCCGCCTCGGTCACTCTCTACACGGTGGGGACGATCAAGCGGATCCCGGGCGTGCGGACCTACATCGCGGTCGACGGGGGCATGAGCGACAACCCGAGGCCGGTGCTCTACGGCAGCGGCTACGAGGCGTTCCTGCCTCGGGCCGTCGACGGGCCCCGCGAACTGGCCGCCAGCGTCGTGGGCAAGCACTGCGAGTCGGGCGACATGCTCGTCCGCGACGCCATGGTGCCTGCGGACATTGCCGTGGGCGACATCCTGGCCACGCCGGTGACCGGCGCCTACGGCCACTCCATGGGCTCCAACTACAACAAGGTGCTACGGCCCGCGGTGGTGTTCGTCGCCGGCGGCGCGGCCCGCCCGGTCGTCCGGCGCGAGACCTACGACGACCTCCTGGCCTGCGATCTGGACTCGGGCGTCTAGGTCCTCACGTCCGCAGCCCAGTCCTACCGGCCGGGGCGCCACGACTCGGCGACACGCTTCCACCATCGGGTCGACGGCCCGGCCGCCGCCGGCTCCTGCTGCGCCGGTCCGGCCCGGGGCCGGGGCCGCGCCGGCATGAACTCGACCGCGGGCGTCGGATCGACGCGCTGAGCGTTGACGGCCGGCGCGGGAAGCGGGCCGGTGCCGCCGCGCTCGAACATGTTGGCCGCGCCCCGGGCACTCGGAACGGAGTCCTCGTCACCGAGCATGAACGACAGTTCGGCGCTCAGTCCCGGCGAGCACCCCAGGCGGCGCAGGTCGGCCACCCGCCAGGCGGTGCCCGGATCCAGCAGCGAGCCGGTGGCCAGCTCGACCAGCGCCAGCGCCAGCGCAGTGACATCGGTGGTGGCTCGGGCTGGAGATCCGGGCGGCAACCGGCCGGGACTGTGTCGCTCGAGCGGCTCGCCGTCGGCGGGACAGGCTGCGTCGAAATCTGCCAGCCACAGCCCACCGTCGGGGCTGAGCAGCAGGTTGGCCGGCTTGATGTCGCCGTGCACCAGCCCGGCGCCATGGACCCGGGCGAGCGCCGCGGCCGCGGCTGCGCCCACCGCCCGCACCTCCTCCTCGGCCAGGGGGCCTCGTTCCGCCAGCACATCCGCGAGCGAGCAGGTTGCCCTCTCCAGCACCAGCTCGCTGTTGCCGCGGAGCCCGTGGAGGGCCACGATCCCGGGGCCGCGCAGGTCTGCGAGATGCCGAGCCTCCCGGGCTGCGTCATCTTCGGAGGCTCCGGTCTTGGAGAACAGATAGACATCAGAATCCATGATTTTGTAGCTTATGCTCCGATCCGGTCTTGAAGGTTGTCTGTGTCTCATCCGTATGGTATGGTCAATTTCATGCTGATTGCATTGATCTCCGTTCTGGGCTCGGGCCTATTGGGGATCATCGGCGTGTTGGTGCACTTCCTGCTCAAGCAGGGCGTTGCGCAGCGGGATCACACGGACAGGCTTCATGCGGAGTTCATGGCTGCGCTGGCCGGGCAGGGCGTTGCGCAGCGGGATCACACCGACAGGCTTCATGCGGAGGCCATGGCTGCGATAGCCGGGCAGCGGGATCACACGGACAGGCTTCATGAGGAGGCCATGGCTGCGATAGCCGGGCAGCGGGATCACACCGACAGGCTTCATGAGGAGGCCATGGCTGCGATAGCCGGGCAGCGGGATCACACCGACAGGCTTCATGCGGAGGCCATGGCCGCCATCGCCGCGCTGGGCGACCGCGTGGTCGATCTGCACCTGCAAGCTATGGCGGCTGTCGCCGCGCTGAGCGAGCGCACCGCCGCCCTCGAGACGAAGGCCGGCTGGCGCTAGCACTTCGATCGGCCCGAAGGCCGGAGGGGCGGCAACGGGAGCAGGGGCTCGGCCCGGCCGGGCCTTGCGCCGGCGGCCGGTAGCTTGGAGGAGTGAACCGCCTCCGTATCGGACTCCTCGGCTGCGGCAACGTCGGCGCCGCCCTGGTGACCCTGCTCGACGAGCAGCGCGCCGAGGTGGCGGCCCGCACCGGCATCGAGTTGGAGATCACCCGCATCGCGGTGCGCTCCACCGCCAAGGACCGGGGCCTGCGCGTGGACCCGTCGGTGTTCTGCACCGACGCGGCCGCGGTCGTGGCCGATCCGGACGTGGACCTGGTGGTCGAGGTCATCGGAGGGATCGAGCCGGCCCGCACGTTGTTGAGCAACGCCATCGCGGCCGGCAAGCCCGTCGTGACCGCCAACAAGGAGCTGCTGGCCAACTACGGCGCCGAGCTGTTCGGTGCGGCCGACGACGCGGGCGTGGACCTGCTGTTCGAAGCGGCTGTGGCCGGGGCCATTCCGCTCATCCGTCCCCTGCGGGAGTCGCTGGCGGCCGAGCCGGTGGAGCGGATCATGGGCATCGTCAACGGCACCACCAACTACATCCTCACCCAGATGGCCGAGCGGGGCGCCAGCTACGCGGAGGCTCTCAGCGAGGCCCAGAGCCTGGGCTACGCCGAGCGCGACCCGACCGCCGACGTCGAGGGTTTCGACGCCGGGGCCAAGGCCGCCATCATCGCAACCGTCGCGTTCGGGGCCGTGGTGGTGGCCGGCGACGTGTACCACGAGGGAATCTCCCGGCTCACGCTCCATGACATCGAGATGGCCCGCCGTCTCGGCTACGCGGTCAAGGCCATCGCGGTGGCCGAGCGCACCGGCAACGGTGAGGCCGAACAGCCGGAACTGGCCGTCCGGGTCCACCCGGCCATGGTGCCGTTCCAGCATCCCCTGGCCAGCGTGCGGGACAGCTTCAACGCGGTGTTCGTCCAGGGAGACGCCGTCGGTGAGCTCATGTTCTACGGGAGAGGTGCAGGCGGGCGACCCACGGCGAGTGCCGTCCTGGGCGACCTCGTGGATGCCGCGGTGAACCTCACTTCGGGCGGCCGCGGCCGCATCGGACACCTGGTCCGGGCCCGGATCCGGTCCATCGACGACCTGCGGTCCGCCTACTACATCGGCCTCGAAGTCGCCGACCGGCCCGGCGTCCTGGCCGCGGTGGCCGATGTGTTCGGGCGCCACGGCGTGTCGATCCGGTCCATGGAGCAGCACGGCCCCAGAGGCCGACCGAGTAGGCGAGCGAATCCGGCCCGTGAGCGCAGCGAACAAGAGCGGGAGACACCCCCTCACGACGCAGACGGCTCCCGACGGTTCGCGGACGCTCCCGGCGGTGACGCCAGCCTCGTGTTCATTACCCACGAGTGCCGCGAGCGCGACCTGCAGTCCACCCTTCGAGAGCTTCGAGACCTCGAGCCGGTACACGAGCTGGGGACCGTCATCCGCGTCATCGGCGACGAGAACCCGCACTGACCATGCGCTACATCAGCACCCGGTCCGCGCCCGGGCACGGGCGGGGCCTCCCGTTCGACTATGTGCTGCTGGCCGGTCTCGCTCCCGACGGAGGCCTCTACATACCGGAGGAGATTCCCAAGCTGCCCGCCGGCCTGGTCACGGCGGTGAGCGGCCTCAGCTACGCCGAGCTCGCGGCCCGGCTGATGGCTCCGTACGTGGGCGACGCCGTGGACCGCGAGGCGCTCGAGGCGATGGTCGTCGACGCCTACGGCTCCTTCACCCACCCCGACGTGTGCCCGCTGGTGGCCCTTGACGACGATCACTGGCTGCTCGAGCTGTTCCACGGCCCCACGTTCGCCTTCAAGGACATCGCCCTGCAGGTCGTGGCCCGGCTCTTCGACCACGAGCTCGAGCGCCGCGACGACCGGGCCATGATCGTCGCGGCGACGTCCGGCGACACCGGCTCGGCGGCCATGGAGGCCGTGGCCGGCCGGGAGCGCATAGACATCGTGGTGCTGCACCCCGCCGGCCGCACCAGCGAGATCCAGCGCCGCCAGATGACGACGCTGGACGCGGCCAATGTTCACGCGGTGGCGGTGGACGGCACCTTCGACGACTGCCAGGACCTGGTCAAGGCGATGTTCAGCGACCGAGCATTCCGGGTCGAGACGAAGCTGGCTGCGGTGAACTCCATCAACTGGGCCCGGGTCGCGGCCCAGATCGTCTACTACGTCTGGGCGGTCGGGCGTCTGGCCGACGAGCGACCGGTCACGTTCTGCGTCCCCACCGGCAACTTCGGCAACGTTCTCGCGGGCCACTACTCCCGCCGGATGGGACTGCCGAACGAGCGCCTGCTGATCGCCTCGAACACCAACGACATCCTCAGCCGGCTCATCGAGACCGGCGAGCTGGCCGCGCACGATGTGGTGCCCACCCTCTCGCCCAGCATGGACATCCAGATCTCGTCCAATCTCGAGCGCCTCCTGTTCGAGTTGTTCGACGGCGACGGCACGGCGACGACGGGCCTGCTCGCACAGTTCCGGGCCGGGGGGCGAGCCGGGCTGAGCGCCGAACAGCACGAGCGGCTCAGGGCCGAGTTCTCAGGTGACCGGCTCGACGACCGGGAGACGCTCGAGGTGATGGGCCGGGTCCACGCCGACTCGAAGATGTTCGTCGACCCTCACACCGCGGTCGGGATCGGTGTGGCCGAGCGGTGCCGCCGGCCGGGTGAGCTGGTCGTGACCCTGGCCACGGCCCATCCGGCCAAGTTCACCGAGGCTGTGCAGCGGGCCACCGGAAGCCTGCCTGAAGCGCCCCCGGCGCTGGCGGCGGTGGCCGGCCGGCCCGAGCGCTGCGCCTCGCTGCCAAACGACATCGCCGCGATCAAGGACTTCGTCCGCTCAGCACGTCGAGGCTGACTCCCCGGCTGGCAAGCCACGCGACACTCGCGAGGCTGAATCGGCCGCGGTGGTTGCAGTCCCGCGCGTTTGGTGCCTAGCCTTCGCCACATCGCCTCGCGCCTTCGGCGTGACGGCTTGTCCCCGGCTCGTCATGCGTCGCTTCGCCGAGCCGGGATGCCTGAGTCCGACAACCGGGGAATTCATCCGTGGAAGCGACCGAGATGCGGCGGTCAACGCTGCAACGCAAAGACCGTGGCGAACTCAATCAAATCGCCGCCGCGCTGGGGGCCAAGCCGTCCAGCCGGGCCCGCAAGGACGAGATCATCCAGTTGATCATCGACCTCACCGCCGACGGCGCCAGGATCCCGCCGCCGAGCGAGACCGGATCGCCCGAGAGCGCACCGGACGCCACCGCCGAATCCGACGGCCGCACGGCGCGCAGCTCAGCCGCCAAGGGCAAAGACGGCGATCAGGCCGACGGCAACGGCCAGGACGGCGGCAACGGCCAGGACGGCGGCAACCGCGATCCTGCGGCCACCGAGCCGCGCGACGGCAACCGTGTCGCCGAACGCAGCGATGACGAGGTCGAGACGGGCAACCGGCGCCGGCGTCGCCGCAGCCGCGACCGCGACCGCGACCGCGAGGACAGCTGGGACGGCGATCCCGTGGCGGTGACAGGCCGCCTCGACCTCCGGGACGAGGGGTACGGCTTCCTGAGAGTCGAGGGCTGCCTGCCGAACCGCAACGACGCCTACGTCCCCGTCAAGACGATCCGCCAGTACGGCCTGCGTCGCGGCGACCAACTGTCGGGCACGTCCCGCCCGGCGAACCGGGCCGAGAAGAACCCGGCCCTGTTGACACTGGAGTCCATCAACGGCGGTCCTGCCGAACCGACCGACCGCCCCCTCTTCGAGAGGCTCACGCCGATCCACGCGGTGCGTCGCCTGGCCCTGGAGCAGCCCGAGGACCCCGACGCCGTCAGCGCCCGCCTCATCGACCTGGTCGCACCCATCGGTGTCGGCCAGCGGGTCCTGGTCAAGGGGCCCAGAGGGTGCGGGGCCACCGAGCTGCTGGTGTCGATCATCGCCGCGATCGAGATGAACGAGCCTGACATCTACGTCATGGGGCTGTTCCTCGACCAGCGACCCGAGGACATCACCGAGGTGCGGCGCTGCATCCGGAACGGCGAGATGGCCGCCACCTCGTTCGACCAGACCTCCGAGGAGCATGTCCAGACGGCCGAGATGACCGTCGAGCGGGCCAAGCGCCTGGTGGAGTCCGGTCGCAACGTGGCTCTGGTGCTGGACAGCCTCACTGCTCTGGCTCAGGCGTACAACGCGGCGCTCTCGAACGCGGGCCGGGCCTACACCGGCAATGTCGAGAGCGGAGCCGTGCACATGCCCAAGAAGCTCTTCGGGGCCGGCCGCAACGTCTCCGAGGGCGGCTCGCTCACGATGGTCGCGTCGATCGTCTCGGAGGGGTCGAGCTCGCTGCCAGAGATCCTGTGCGACGAGTTCGTGGGCGCGGCCAACACCGAGATCCACCTGGACAGGTGGGCCGCGCAGCTCGGGGTGTTCCCCGCGGTCGACCTGGGCGCCTCGGCGTCGCAGGATGAGGACCGCTTCCTCGATGCCGATGAGGTCCAGTCGCTGCAGCAGTTGCGACGCAGCTTCACCGAGGGGGCCGGCGACGGTCCGGCCGCCGCGGTCAAGGCCCTCGAGGCGGCGCTGGCGCGGCTGCGCGACACCTCCGCGAACGCCGAACTGCTGCGCTGAGCGTCTCTGTTGCCGGCATCGGGCGAAAGTTCGTTGCCGCGGGTTGTGACCAGCCCTTCCGACTTACAGACTGGTGCCCCGATGAAGGCCGAAATACACCCCGAGTACCGGCTGGTCGTCTTCTCCGACCAGTCCGCCGGAACGTCGTTCCTCACCAGGTCCACCATCGCCACCGACGACACCATCGAGTGGTCCGACGGCAACACCTACCCGCTGGCCAAGGTCGAGATATCCAGCGCCAGCCATCCCTTCTTCACAGGGACCATGAAGATCGTCGACACCGCGGGCCGCGTCGAGCGGTTCGAGCGCCGCTACGGCCGCCGCAAGGGCCGCGAGTAGAGACGGCACCGAGCGCGGGCACTGTCGGCGATGGACCACACGGAGAAACGGCAGATCCGCGCCGGCGCGGGCGACGCGCTGGCCAAGGCCTTCGAGATGATCGCCACCCCGGCCATCTTCGGGGTGGGCGGCTGGCTGGTCGACGGACGGCTCGGGACTTTCCCGCTGGTGACTCTGATACTGGTGCTGGTGGTCTTCGGCTACCAGGTGTGGAGCTTCGCTCGCGCCTACGGCACCAGCATGGACGAGGCCCTCGACAGTAGGCGGGCCGGCTATGGCGGCCCCGGCCCCGGGACGCCCGGCCAGCCATGAGCGCCGTCCGGGAAGCTGTCCACGTGTCCGACGGTCCAGGGCTCTCGCCGGAGGCTCCTGAGGCGCCCGAGCGGGCTGTGGCCGCGGACATGGCCCGGCGCTCCGTCTTCTTCGCGGTTCCGCTGCTGGCGGGCGGCGCGGCGGGGTGGGGATGGTCCGGCGTTCTGTCGGTCGGGCTGGCCCTCGCGCTGGTGCTGGTCAACTTCGGGCTGGGCGCGGCCGCGATCGGCTGGGGCGCCCGGCTGGGCGCGGGACCGCTGATGGCCGCCGCGCTGGGTGGTTACGTGGTTCGCCTCGGTATCGTCACCGCCGCTGTGTTGCCCATCCGCCACCACGACTGGTTCGAGTTGCTGCCCTTCGCGGCGAGCCTGATCGCGACGCATCTGGGCCTGCTTATCGTCGAGGTCCGCCACGTCTCGGCCTCGCTGGCCTTCCCTGGCCTCAAACCGGAGAGATCGGCATGAGCGTCCTGGCTCTCGAGTTCCCGCCTTTCGGCCACCTGTTCGACTGGCCCACCATCTGGCTCGACGGCACGCCGCTGGCCATCAACAAGACGGTGCTCATCTACCTGGCCGCCACCGCGGCCACCATGGTGCTGTTCGGGCTGGCCGGGCGGACCCGCGAGTCCCTGGTTCCGGCCGGCGTGCAGCATGTGGCTGAGTCGGGCGTGAACTTCATCGAGAACTCGGTGGTGATGCAGACCATCGGCCCCGACGGCAAGAAGTTCATGCCCTTCCTGACCTCGATGTTCTTCTTCATCCTGTTCTCGAACATCACCGAGGTCATCCCGTTCATACAGTTCCCGGCCAACGGCCGCATGGCCATCCCCATCACCCTGGCCCTGCTGGTGTGGGTGATCTACAACGTGCTCGGCGTCAAGAGCCAGGGCCTGTTCGGCTACCTGAAGAACTCGATCTTCCCGCCGGACGTCCCCAAGGTTCTCTACGTCATCGTGACGCCCATCGAGCTGGTGTCCACCTTTGTGGTGCGGCCCTTCTCGCTGGCCATCCGGCTTTGGGCCAACATGGTGGCCGGGCATCTTCTGCTGGTCACCTTCGCCATCCTGACGGCCACCCTCTGGGACTTCTTCTACGTCCCGGCCGCGCTGCCCTTCCTGATGCTGATCGCGATGACCGCCTTCGAGATCCTGGTCTCGTTCCTGCAGGCCTTCATCTTCACCATCCTCACCGCGGTGTACATCGGCGGTTCCATGCACGGCGCGCACTAACCCGCGGCCTTCGACCAACCACTCATCACAACCACAGGAGAAAGCAAGTGCTTAGTCTTCTCGCACAGACCGCCACCGGCGAGTTCCTCGACGGCCTCAAGGCCATCGGTGCCGGCCTCGGCTATGGCCTCGCCGCGGTCGGCCCCGGCGTGGGCATCGGCCTCGTGGTCGGCAACGCCATCTCGGCCATGGCCCGCCAGCCCGAGTCCGCCGGCATGGTCCGGACCACGATGTTCCTCGGCATCGCCTTCACCGAGGCGCTGGCCCTCATCGGGTTCGTGGTCTTCATCCTGCTGCTCCCTTAGGGCCGAGCGGATAGCCGAGCGGATAGGCGAGCGGATAGGAACGCGATCATGGCAAGAACAACCCTCAGGCTGCTGGCAGCCCTAGGCGTGGCCGGTGCCGCGCTGGTTGCCGCAGCCGCACCTGCCGGGGCTGCGGGCGAGACCATCGGCGGCTGCGTCCTGGAACAGGTGCACCATGCCGAGGCGGAGTACGGGAGCCTGCAGGCGCTCGAGGAGGGGCCCAAGGAGGCCTTCGAGAAGTTCGAGGACGACCTCGAGGGCTGCGTCGAGGCTCCCAGCCCGATCCTGCCCGAACTCGACGAGATCATCTGGGGCGGCCTGGCCTTCGTGATCCTGTTCGTGTTCATGTGGTGGAAGGGCCTCCCGGCGGTGAAGCGGGCCATGGACGCCCGCTCCGAGAAGATCCGGTCCGACCTCGACGCAGCCGATACGGCCAAGGCCGACGCCATGCGCACCAAGTCGGAGTACGAGGCCCAGCTGGCCGACGCCAAGACGGCTGCGGCCGCCATCATCGACGAAGCTCGAGCCCAGGCTGATCAGCTCCGTCAGGACCTGCAGGCCCGAGCCGAGACCGACATCGCCGAGCAGCGGGCCCGGGCCGCGGCCGACATCGAGTCGAGCCGCCGCCAGGCCATCGACGACCTGCGCACCGAGGTGGCTGCCATCGCGGTGGGCGCGGCCGAGCGGGTGGTGGGCGCCAGCCTCGACGCCGACGTGCACCGCTCCCTCATCGACGGCTACATCGACGACGTGGCCGGGGCCGGCAGCAACGGCGCGAACGGGAACGGGGCCTGAGCGCGATGCCGGCTGCCGATCCGATGGCCGACCGCCGGATCTCCGGGGTCTGAGCAATGGCTGACGTAGCAGCCTCAGACCGCATCGGCGGGTACGCCGACGCCGTGCTGGCGGTGGCCCGGGCCGAGGGCGCCCAGGCCGTGGTCGAGGACGAGTTGGCCCGCTTCGCCGATGCGCTGCGCGCCAGCGACGAGCTGCAGTCGACCCTGGCGGACTCGGCCATAGACGTCGAACGCCGGATGCGGATCACCGAGGACCTGCTCGGAGGCCGGGCTCTCCCGGCCACCGCGGCGCTGGTGTCGCTGGTGGTCGGTGCGGGCCGGGGCGGCGAACTCGTCGACATCATCGACGCCACCATCGACCGGGCCGCGGCGGGCCGCAACCGCCGGGTGGCCCGGGTGCGCAGCGCGGTCGGGCTCACCGGCGAGCAGCGGGCCCGGCTGGCTGAGGCCATCACGGCGTCGTCGGGGCTCGATGTCGAGATCCAGGCCATCGTCGACCCCAGCGTCGTCGGCGGGGTGGTCACCGAGATCGGAGACGATGTCATCGACGGCAGCGTGCGGACCCGCCTTCAGCAGATGCGATCCGGCCTCGGCTGAGCACGCCGGCCACCACCCCACACCGAGTTAAGCGACCAGGATTGAACGACCAGGAATGAGCGACCAGGAATGAGCGACACGCCAACCCTCACGATCGACACGGCCGACATCGCAGCCGCCATCCGCGAGAACCTCGAGGGGTTCACCCCCGCGCTGGAGCAGTCCACGGTGGGCCGGGTGCTCGAGGTCGGCGACGGCATCGCCCGGGTCTCGGGGCTGCCTGACGCGGCCGTCAACGAGATGCTGCGCTTCGCCAACGGCGCCGTCGGCCTGGCGCTGAACCTGGACGAGACTTCCATCGGCGCGGTGGTCCTCGGCGATGTGGAGGGCATCGAGGAGGGCCAGCCCGTGCAGGCCACCGGCGACATCCTGTCGATCCCGGTGGGCGACGGCCTGCTCGGCCGGGTGGTCAACCCGCTGGGCGAGCCGGTGGACGGCAAGGGACCGCTGTCCAAGCCGATCCCGAGGCGCATGGAGATCCAGGCGCCGGGCATCACCGGCCGCAAGCCGGTGCACGAGCCGATGCAGACCGGCATCAAGTCCATCGACTCGCTGATCCCCATCGGCCGGGGCCAGCGCGAGCTGATCATCGGCGACCGCAAGACGGGCAAGACCACCATCGCCCTGGACACGATCCTGAACCAGCGCGGCCTCAACGTGAACTGCATCTATGTCGCCATCGGCCAGAAGGCCTCCACCGTCGCCCAGGCGGTGGCCACCCTCGAGGAGCTCGGGGCGATGGACTTCACCGTGGTTGTGGTGGCGCCCGCGTCGGACCCGGCGCCCTACAAGTACCTGGCGCCCTACGCGGGCTGTGCCATGGGCCAGCACTGGATGGAGAACGGCGAGCACGCCCTGGTCATCTACGACGACCTCTCCAAGCAGGCCGAGGCCTACCGCCAGGTGTCGCTGCTGCTGCGGCGCCCGCCGGGCCGGGAGGCCTACCCCGGCGACGTCTTCTACCTGCACAGCCGGCTGCTGGAGCGGGCCGCCAAGCTCAGCGACGACCGGGGCGCGGGGTCGCTCACCGCTCTGCCGATCATCGAGACCAAGGCCGGCGACGTCTCGGCCTACATCCCCACCAACGTGATCTCCATCACCGACGGCCAGATCTTCCTGCAGGACGACCTGTTCAAGTCGGGCATCCGGCCCGCGGTGGACGTGGGCATCTCGGTGAGCCGGGTCGGCGGCGCGGCCCAGGTCAAGGCCATGAAGACCGCGGTGGGGACGCTCAAGGGCGACCTTCAGCAGTTCCGGGAGCTGGAGGCCTTCGCTGCCTTCGGATCCGACCTCGACGCAGTCTCCAAGGCCCAGCTCGAGCGGGGCTACCGCCTCACCGAACTGCTCAAGCAGGGCGTTAACAGCCCGCTTCCGGTGGAGGAGCAGGTGGTGTCGATCTACGCCGGCACCCACGGCTACCTCGACGATGTGCCCATCGGCGATGTGCGGCGCTTCGAGAGCGAGCTGCTCGACTGGTTCCGCAGCCGCGAGGCCGCCACCCTGGCCGAGGTCCGCGACAGCGGGGCCATCTCCGACACCGACGACTTCGACGGCCGGGTGAAGGCCTTCGCCGAGCAGTTCGAGACCTCGGATTCTGCGCCGGGAACCGAGCCCGACGCGATCGAGCAGGGCGCCGAGCAGGCCACCATGGTCGACGCCGAGACCACCCTGCCCGAAGAGGATCTCAGCCGGGACGGGGACTAGAGGGTCCCCGGCGAGGCGATAGGGGAGCAGGGCGCGAGCGGTGCCTGGAGGCAAGGAACGGGAGCTGCGGCGGCGGATCGGCAGCATTCAGTCCACCAAGAAGATCACCCGCGCCATGGAGCTGATCGCGGCCACCCGGGTGGTGAAGGCCATGCAGCGGGCCAACGCGGCCCGGCCCTACGCCCGGCTGATCACCAGCGTGATCGAGGACCTGGCCGCAGGCGGCGCCGAGGTCGATCACCCGCTGCTGCGCCAGGCCGATGAGATCCGCAATGTCGGGTTCATCATCATCACCGGCGACCGGGGCCTGGCCGGGGCCTACAACACCTCGGTCATCCGCACGGCCGAACGCCAGGTGATGGCCCATGTGTCGGAGGGCAAGGGCTATTCGCTGTGCTGCGTGGGCCGCAAGTCGGCCAGCTACTTCCGCTTCCGCAACTACCGCATCGACCATGCCATGTCGGGGTTCAGCGACAACCCGTCCTACGACGACGCCCGCCGCATCGCCGAGACGGTCAGCGAGTCGTTCCTGTCGGAGGCCGTCGACCAGGTGGAGCTCATCTACACCGAGTTCGTGTCGATGGGCACCCAGCGGGTGGTGGTGCGGCGCTTCCTGCCGCTGGTGGACACCGAGATGATGGTCCGGGAGGGCTCGGGAACCGGCCGGGAGGGGAGCTTCGAGTTCGAGCCGTCGCCCGAGTCGGTGCTGGAGGCCCTGCTGCCCCGCTACACCGAGGCCCGGCTGTACGGAGCGCTGCTCGACGCGGCCGCGTCGGAGCACGCCAACCGCCAGCGGGCCATGAAGGCGGCCACCGACAACGCCGAGGAACTGATAACCAAGCTGTCTCGGGCCATGAACCAGGCCCGCCAGGACGCCATCACCACCGAGATCATGGAAATCGTCGGCGGCGCCGAGGCCCTCAGCGGCGGCGACGCCGGCGAGGCTGCCGACGCCACTGACATCGAGTCCGCCCTGGCGTCGATGCTGGCCGGCACGGACGCGTCCGGGCGCCCCGAGTAGAACACAAGCAAAAGAGCAAAAAGGAAGAGCTTGCAATGACTGTCACAGAGTCCCGCCCCGCGGGAGGCGACACCGCTCTGCGCACCGGCCGCATCGTCGGCATCGCCGGCCCGGTCGTGGACGTGGAGTTCCCGCCCGGGCACCTGCCCGAGATCAACACCGAGCTCGAGTTCACCGTCACCGTGGACGGCGTCGACGTGCGGGTTCCCGCCGAGGTGGCCCAGCAGATCGGCGAGCACCGGGTCCGGGCCATCGCCCTCAAGCCCACCGACGGCCTCACCCGGGGCACCGAGGTGCGCAACACCGGCCACGGCATCCAGGTGCCGGTGGGCGATGACACGCTCGGTCATGTGTGGAACGTGATGGGCGAGTGCCTCGACACGCCGGGGCACAGCACCCCCGAGCAGTGGGACATCCACCGCCCGGCCCCCGACTTCGACACGCTGGAGCCGTCGTCGCAGATGTTCGAGACCGGTGTGAAGGTGATCGACCTGCTCACCCCCTACAAGCAGGGCGGCAAGATCGGCCTGTTCGGCGGCGCGGGCGTGGGCAAGACCGTGCTGATCACCGAGATGATCACCCGGGTGGCCACCAACCACGGCGGCGTGTCGGTGTTCGCCGGGGTGGGGGAGCGCACCCGCGAGGGAACCGACCTGTTCCTGGAGATGGGCGAGACGGTGATGGGCGACGGCAAGACCCGGGTGCTCGACAAGGCCGCCCTGGTGTTCGGTCAGATGGACGAGCCTCCCGGCGTGCGGTTGAGGGTGGCGCTGGCCGGCGTGACCGTGGCCGAGTACTTCCGCGACGTTCAGAACCAGGACGTGCTGCTGTTCATCGACAACATCTTCCGGTTCGTGCAGGCCGGCTCGGAGGTGTCGACGCTGCTGGGCCGGATGCCCTCGGCGGTGGGTTACCAGCCCACCCTGGCCGACGAGATGGGCGAGCTCCAGGAGCGGATCACCTCGACGAGGGGCAAGTCGATCACGTCGCTGCAGGCGGTGTACGTGCCCGCCGACGACTACACCGACCCGGCCCCGTTCACCTCGTTCACCCACTTCGACGGGACCACCGAGCTGAGCCGCGACATCGCCGCGCTGGGTATCTACCCGGCGGTGGACCCGCTGGCGTCGACCTCCACGATCCTCGACCCGCTGGTGGTGGGGGAGCGCCACTACGCGGTGGCCCGCCGGGTGCAGGAGGTGCTCCAGCGCTACAAGGAGCTCCAGGACATCATCGCCATCCTCGGCCTCGACGAGCTCTCCGAGGAGGACCGGGTGACGGTGGACCGGGCCCGCAAGGTGCAGCGGTTCCTGTCCCAGCCGATGTTCGTGGCCAAGAACTTCACCGGCCAGGACGGCATTTTCACTCCGGTGGAGGAGACCATCGAGTCGTTCGAGGCGCTGGTGAGCGGCGACCTGGACCACCTGCCCGAGCAGGCCTTCTACATGGTGGGCGGCGCGGCCGACGCCGAGCGCAAGGCCGCGGAGCTGCAGGCCTGACATGGCAGGCCGTGCGGCGGGGCTCAGCGCCGAGGGATTGAGGGCCTGACATGGGCGAGGTCCGGCCATGGCGGTAGAGCTCGACGTCGAGCTGGTGTCGCCCGAGGAGGTGACCTACTCGGGCACCGCCGAGATGGTGATCGTGCGCACCGTCGAGGAGGGCGACATCGCCTTCCAGGCCGGCCATGTGCCGTTCCTGGGGGTGCTCGCCCCCTGGTCGGTGGACGTGCTGCGCTCCGGCGGCGAGCGGGACACCTTCGCCGTGCACCGCGGCTTCGTGGAGGTCAGCGACAACAAGGTGACCATCCTCTCGGACGTGTCGGAGCCTGCCGCCGAGATCGACGTCGCCCGGGCCGAGGCGGCCCGGCAACGAGCTGCTGACGCTCTGGCCAGCGATGCCGAGAACCCCGACGCGGCCGCCGCGCTGGAGCGGGCCGAGCTGCGCCTGAGGATTTCCTCCGCCTAGCGCGACCTGCCGGTGTCCCGGTCGCGGCCGGCGGCGGCTAGATGTCGCGGGCCTTGCGGAGGTGGTGACGGCCCTCGATCAGGCGCACGGTGCCGGACCGGCTGCGCATCACCAGCGACTGGGTGTGGCAGAAGGAGGCGTCGAAATGGACGCCTTGGAGCAGATCGCCGTCGGTCACGCCCGTGGCCGCGAAGAAACAGTTGTCGGTGTTGACGAGATCGTCCTGGGTAAGGACCTTCTCGACGTCGTAGCCCAGCTTCTGGAGCGCCTTGCGCTCGTAGTCGTTGCGGGGCCACAGGCGGCCCTGCAGGGCGCCTCCCATGCACTTGATGGCGGCCGCGGTGATCACGCCCTCGGGGGTGCCGCCGATACCGAAGAGGATGTCGGCACCGGTGTTGGGCCAGGCGGTGGAGATGGCGCCGGCCACGTCGCCGTCAGGGATCAGCCGGATGCGGGCCCCGGCCTCGCGGACCTCGGCGATCAGATCATCGTGCCGGTCTCGGTCCAGGATGACGGCCGTCAGTTCCCGCACAGACTCGCCCTTGGCCTCGGCCACCGCCTTGAGGTTCTCGGTGGGCGACTTGGTTATGTCGATCAGGCGGGCGGCCGCGGGGCCGGTGGCGATCTTCTCCATGTAGACGCACGGGCCGGGGTCGAACATCGTGCCCCGGTCGGCCACCGCGATCACCGACAGTGCGTTGGCCCGCCCCAGCGACGTGAGGGTGGTCCCGTCGATCGGGTCGACGGCCACATCGGTTTGCGGGAGCTGCCCGTTCCCGACCCGCTCGCCGTTGTAGAGCATGGGAGCCTCGTCCTTCTCGCCCTCCCCGATGACAACGATGCCGTCCATTGAGATGTCGCTGAGAACCCTTCGCATGGCGTCCACGGCGGCCCCGTCTGCGCCGTCCTTGTCTCCCCGGCCCATCCACCGGGATGCCGCGATGGCCGCTCCCTCGGTGATTCTCACCAGCTCCAGGGCGATGTTCCGATCGGGTTTGGGATGGGCGGGGATGGCCATGTCGCGAACGTAGTCGAAGCTACGGGCCGGCGAATGCCACGCCTGGGGGTGGGTGGTCCTGCCACTGGGGATGCGATGCCAAAACGAATTCGTTGGCTGGCAAGATGGTGGCTGGAAAGATGGTGGCTGGCGAGATGGTGGCTGGCAAGATGGTGGTGATGCCCCCTGCGTTTCGCCCCAGGTTTCGTCGTGGCGCGGCCGACGAGGCTGCCGACGCAGCCGGCGACGAGGCTGGCAGGGAAGCGGCCGGCGGTCATTCTGGCGTTCATGCTGGCGATGACGCCGGCGTTCATACTGGCGACGAGGCCGCTTCCGATGGCGGTGGCGAGTGGCTGGCCTACGAGTTCCACGAGTGGTCGCTGGAGAGCCGGGTGATGCTGCAGCAGTTGCTCACCGTCGACCAGGTCGTGCACTCGTGGCAGGGCACGACCCTGATGGTCCACGAGTCGCTGGAGGAAGCCGTCGACGGGCTGGTGGAAGAGGTCGAGGAGACCGAGAAGGCCAAGGAGGCCATCGGCCGCCCCATCGGATCCGATGAGCCCCTGACTGCCTTCGAGCTCGGTGACTGGCCCGAAGCATTGAGGGACGAGTTGATGGAGCGTCTCGTGCAGGCACGCGTGCCCCACGTCCTCGACACCGGGGGCGACCCGGGCCCCGACGTCGAGGCGGCTGGCGCTGGTGGGGCTGAGACTGCCGGGGCCGACACCGAGCCGGGACCGGTGTGCGATCTGCTTGTCCGCGAGGCCGACGAGGAGCGGGTTGAGGTTGTGATAGACGACCTGCTCGCCCGTGAGGAGGAAGCCGACTTCGAAGAGATGGACGGTCTGGAGGTCAACAGCCTCCTGAGCGACCTGTTCATGGCTTGCGACCGGCTGAGACGCGATCCCCGCGACTTCGACGGCCTGAGGGGTGTGATGGCCCACGCCCGGCGGGTGGCGACGGTGCGCACACCGTTCGGGTTCGCCGCCCCCAGTTGGCGCGATCTGCGCAATTCGGCGGGCGACCTGCTGGCTGTGGTGGAGGACGAGAACTCTGACGAGGACGACCTCCGCGAGCTCGCCCACCGCATGAGCGACACGCTCCGGATGCTGATCTGACCGACCGCGCGCGAGAGCGACCGGCTCCACCGGAGCGACCGGCTCCACCGGGAACCACGGCCCGGTAGCTTGACCGGGTGCTGCTGGCCGAACTGGAGATCTTCCACTCCAGACCGATAGCCCCCACCCGCCGGATCGCCATCGGCCGGACGTGGCTTCCCGGCTCGCAGGACGGCACCGGAAGCGGTTTCGCTGGCCTGCTGGTTGGCGGGGTGTGCGCCCGCTTCGGACCGGAACTCTCCGGCGATCTGCTGGGGGAAGTCGTGCAGCTCGTCCATGAGCTCGAGCAGGGCCGACCCGTAGCCCAGCCTCGCCTGCGGCACCGGTTGCAGCAGGACCGGGTGGGCCTCACCCGGAGCCGCCAGCGACTCTACGGGACCAGACCTGGATCCGCCGAGGAGTTCTCCTGCGAGTTCGACAGCTCCCGAGCCACGCCCAGCCAGCTCGTGCTGGGCGCGGCCTACGCGGCCAGCCTGGCGGCGTCGCCGGTTAGGGGTGAGGCACTTCGGGCGGTGCGGCGGGGACTGGCCTGGCGGGGCGAGGTCGGGCCGGCGATGTTCGCATACCTTGCATCCGGCCGGCCGACGCCGAAGCCCGCTCGCGCCATAGCCGACCCAGTCGGCTGGGCTCTGGAGACTCTGGGGTTCGACCGGGAGGTCGAGCTGCCGGCCGAGGCTGCGGTCCGGCGAGGATTCCGGGAGGCGCTGCGGGCAGCCCACCCCGACCTCGGCGCGGCCGAGGCCGAAGCCGCCGACCGCATTGCGGAGCTGAGCGAGGCGCGCCGCATCCTCTTGGCGTCCTAGGCAGTTCCCCCCCGGCCGGCGGGTCCTGTCGCCGAGCCGAGATGACCGACACGGGCTTCGCGTTATTCCTGGGTCATTCGAATTCGTGGGTCATCTGAATTCGTCGGTCATCTGACTCGTCGCCACCGCCCGGCCTAGCGTGCCCGTCTCTGCACAGCGGGCTGGTTGCTTGGAGGAATCTGGGGCTGGTCGCTCAACAAACGTCTGCTGATCTCGGCCGCGGCGGTCGCGGGCGTCTTGTGACCTTCAAGCGCTTCCCGTAGTTCAGCCGGTTGAGTGCTCAAGAGGCGCGCCGCGGCGGCATCCAGGTGCTCGGCAATCCCGTCGAGGACTTCTTGGTGGATCCTGGCGTGGCGTCGGGCTTCCAGCTGGCCGGTGGACGCCAGATGGGCGCGATGGGCATGCACCGCCTGGTGAACCTTGAGCGTCCCTTCGCCGGTGGTGGCGGTGGTCATGACGATCTCGGGCCGCCAGTGCTGGGTGGCGCCGGTGATGTGGCCCAGGTCGAGCATGTGCTCCAGATCGCGCCGGACGTCGTCGGCGCCGGGGCGGTCGGCCTTGTTGACCACCAGCACGTCGGCCACCTCCAGCAGGCCGGACTTGTTGGCCTGCACCGCGTCGCCCATGCCGGGGGCAACCATCACGATGGTGGTGTCGGCGGTGCGGGTGACGTCGACTTCCACCTGGCCGACGCCGACCGTCTCGATGACGAGGGGCCCGAAGCCGCATGCCTCGAACAGACGCAGCGCGCTGGGCACGGCCAGGGCCAGGCCGCCGGCGTGACCGCGTGTCGCCATCGACCGGATGAAGGCGCAGCCCGCGGCTACTCCGTCCATGCGGATGCGGTCTCCGAGTATTGCGCCGCCGCTCAGGGGAGACGATGGGTCCACAGCCAGTACGGCCGGTTGATCGCCGGCGTCCGCGATCTCTTTGACGAGATGGCCCACGAAAGTGGACTTGCCGGTGCCGGGGGCTCCGGTCACGCCGATCACCGGGGCGTCGCCCGGTGCGTGGGGATGGACCAGATCGTTGAGGTCGTGTGCCCGGGCGTCGCGGTGCTCGACGAAGGTGAGCAGCCGACCCAACGCCCGCCGGTCGCCGCTGCGGGCGCTCTCCAGCAGAGCGGCGGTCACGCTACGGACCGGCGGATCGCGTCGGCGACCTCGAGGGCCGAGGCCCCCGGATGCAGCACCGCGCTGATGCCCAGATCCTTGAGGGTCTCCACGTCTTCCTCGGGCACGATCCCGCCGATGACCACGGGTACGTCCAGTTCGGAGTCGGCCAGCGCCTGCAGGATGCGGGGGGCTAGGGCCAGGTGGCCCGCATTATGCATCGACAGCCCGATGACGTCGGCGTCCTCCTGTTCCACTGCGGCGATCACCGACTCGGTGGTCTGGCGCAGGCCCAGATAGATCACCTCCATGCCGGCATCGCGCAGCATCCGGGCCACCACCTTGAGGCCCCTGTCGTGACCGTCGAGGCCCAGCTTGGCCAGCACCACCCGGATCGGGGCTGCGGGGCCGGAACCGGTGCCGTGCCAACCCTCAGACATGGCACTGCCAGGCATGGTGCGGCCAGGCATGGCGCGGCCAGGCATGGTCGTTCGGCATGGCTAGACGATGGCCTGCTCGACGTAGCGGCCGAACACTCCAGCCAGCGTGTCGCAGATCTCGCCCTCGGTGGCGTAGGTGTTGACCGCGTCGATCACCGCTGGCATGAGGTTGGTGCTGGGGTCTTCGGCCGCCTGGCCCACGGCTTTCAGGGCGCGGTGCACCGCCTCGTCGTCTCGGGACTGCTTGACGGCGGCGAGGCGCTTCAGTTGCAGCTCCTCGGTGTCCTGCTCGATGCGCAGCAGGTTGCCCTGGCCGTCGTCGCCGTCAGTGCTGTCGGTGAACGCGTTGACCCCGACGATGGTGCGGGTGCCCTCGTTCACCTCGCGCTCGAATCGGTAGGCGGAGTCGGCGATGCCGCCCACGATCCAGCCGTTGTCGATGCCCTCGTAGACACCTTCGAGGATCGAGCCGTCGCCCAGTTCAAGGAGGTGCTCGAGTATCTCGACGGCCCGCCTCTCCATCTCGTCGGTCATCCATTCGACGTAGGCCGAGCCGCCGAGCGGATCGGCCACGCTGGCCACCCCGGTCTCATGGGCCACGATCTGCTGGGAGCGCAATGCGATGCGGGCCGCCTTCTCGGTGGGCAGGGCCAAAGCCTCGTCGAAGGCGTCGGTGTGCAGTGACTGGGTCCCTCCCAGCACCGCGGCCAGCGCCTGGATGGCCACCCGGGCGATGTTGATCTCGGGCTGCTGGGCGGTGAGCGACACCCCCGCGGTCTGGGTGTGGAACCGGCACATGAGGCTGCGCTCGCTGGTAGCCGCGTAACGCTCCTTCATCCAGGTGGCCCAGATGCGCCGGGCCGCCCGGAACTTGCCGACCTCCTCGAAGAAGTCGCTGTGACTGTTGAAGAAGAAGCTGAGCCGGTTGGCGAAGTCGTCGACATCGAGCCCCGCGGCCTGGGCCGCCTCCACGTAGGCGAAGCCGTTGGCGAGGGTGAAGCCCAGTTCCTGCGCGGCGGTCGATCCGGCCTCGCGGATGTGGTAGCCGGAGATCGACACCGGATGCCACCGGGGCATCTCGGCGGTGGTGAAGCGCATCATGTCGGTGACGATGCGCATCGAGGGCCTCGGCGGGAAGATGTACTCCTTCTGGGCCTGGTACTCCTTGAGAATGTCGTTCTGGATGGTGCCCGCCAGGCGGGCCCGATCCACTCCCGTCTTGTCCCCGACCGCGATGTATTGGGCGAGGGCCACGATGGCGGGGCCGTTGATGGTCATCGAGGTGGATACTGCGCCCAGATCTATGCCGGCGAACAGGTCCTCCATGTCGGCGAGGGTGTCGACGGCCACTCCGGCCCGGCCCACCTCACCGGCGGACCACACCTCGTCGTCGGAGTCGCGGCCCATGAGGGTGGGCATGTCGAAGGCGGTGGACAGCCCGGTGCCCCCGTTGCGCAGGATGTCCTTGAACCGGCCGTTGGTGTCGACGGCGGTGCCGAACCCGGCGAACATTCGCATGGTCCACTGGCGGCTGCGGTACATCTCGGGGTAGATGCCCCGGGTGTAGGGGTATTCCCCGGGCATCGGCCCGCCGCCGTAGACGGGGTCGACGGGAACGCCCGACATCGTCGTGAATGTTCCTTGTGCTGCAGGTGCCGGAGGCGTCTCCGGGGATTGCTCCGGGGATTGTCTGGAATCCACGAGTCAATTATGGTCTGTTCATGGGCGATGGCGTCATTGAGCCGACCGTGTACGAATCGCTGGCGGATGAGCGGGAGCCCCGCACACGCAAGCGCATCAAGACCAAGGACTACGAGCGGGACTTGGCTCACCTGCAGGAGGAACTGGTGCGCCTGCAGCGCTGGATCCGCCACAAGGGCCTCAAGGTGGTGGTCATCTTCGAGGGCCGGGACGCGGCCGGCAAGGGGGGTGTCATCAAGCGGATCACCGAGCGGCTCAATCCTCGGGTGGCGCGGGTGGTGGCCCTGGGCACCCCCAGCGACCGCGAGAAGACCCAGTGGTGGTTCCAGCGCTATGTGGCGGAGCTGCCCGCGGCGGGGGAGATGGTCCTGTTCGACCGGAGTTGGTACAACCGTGGTCTGGTCGAGCCGGTCATGGGCTTCTGCACCGAGGAGGAGTACCGCGAGTTCCTGCGGTCGTGCCCGGAGTTCGAGCGGATGCTGGTGCGGTCGGGGATCATCTTGATCAAGTACTGGTTCTCGGTGAGCGACGCCGAGCAGGAGCGTCGGTTCCAGAACAGGATCAACGATCCGCTCAGACGCTGGAAGCTGTCGCCGGTGGACGTTGAGGGGAGGTCCCGGTGGGTGGACTTCTCCAAGGCCAAGGACACCCTGTTCGCCCACACCGACATCAAGCAGGCCCCGTGGTACGTGGTGGACGCCGACTCCAAGAAGGCGGCCCGGCTGAACTGCATCACGCACCTGCTGTCGATGATCCCGTACGAGACGGTCCCCTGGGAGGACGTCGAGCTGCCTGAGCGCCAGTCCGGCCTGGGCTATGTGAGGCCGCCGATCTCGGACCAGACGTTCGTCCCCGAGGTCTACTGAGTCCTGGGTCCTGGGTCCTGGGTTCTGGGTTCTGGGGCCCTGGGTTCTGAGCGCTGAATGCTGAGCGCTGGGGTTCTGAGCGCCGGGCCGGGACCGCGCCGGGAGCGAGGCGGACGGGCCGGGCTGGGCCGAGTCGGCCAGGGCCCGGGGCGGCTGGGTCTCTAGCTGACGTTGTCGCGCAGTAGTGCGAGGGTGCGGGACCAGGCGGTGTTCCAGGCCGCCTCGTTGTAGGTGCCGAGCGGGTCCTCCCAGTTGCCGAAGCCGTGACCGGTGCCCTCGTAGGTGTGGAAGACGACGTCCTTGCCCATGTCCCGCAGCTGCTGAGCGAGCGCCTCGCAGGCGTCGGGCGGGAAGAAGTCGTCGCTGCCCGCCATGTGGCCCTCGACCTTGGCGCTGAGGTTGCTCCAGTCGAGCGAGTCGTCGCCGAGCGGTGCACCGTAGAACGGGGCCGCGGCCGACACCCGGTCGCCGGCAAGGGCGGCGATGCGTAGGGTGAGCAACCCGCCCATGCAGAAGCCGGTGACGCCGACTGCCGACGACGAGCAGGCGTCGTGGCCGATCAGGTAGTCGATGGCGGCGGACATGTCGCGGGCGGCCCGCTCAGGGGGCAGGCTGGTCATCAGCTCTCCGGCCTTGTCGATCTCGGTGTGAGTGGCCATCTCGCCCTGGTACAGGTCGGGAGCGAGCGCGGTGAAGCCCTGCCCGGCGAGCAGGTCGCAAACCCCCTTGATCTGGGGCACGAGCCCCCACCACTCCTGCAGCACGATCACACCGGGACCAGAGCCCCCGGCCGCAGCGGCGACGTAGCCCCGTGCTGTCGATCCATTGGCGGCGAACTCCACCATCTCACCCATCGGTTGCATCTCCTTGGTTCTCCCTGGTTCGTGGGATCTCGTGGGCCGCAATCCTGCCAGAAGCGCCACCCCGATGCTCGCCGCGGTCTCGTAGTTCTGGCCGTTCTGGCCGTTCTGGTCGTTCTGGGCGCTGCCGGGCGGGGCCGGGTTTGCGGGGTTTGCGGCGAGCAGGGGAGTGAGGGGTTTGCGGCGAGCAGCGGCTTGTGCGGTTGCGGCGAGCAGGGCCTCGCGGGGGCGTGCAGCGAGCAGGTGCAGGAACTGGGCGCGAGTGCCGGCCCTGAGTTAGGGGGTTCGCACGACCGCTAGGCGAGAGCGAAAAGGCGAGTCCTGTCGATTCCTGGGGAGGGTTGGGCCGGTCTCGGGTGGTTGTCACGTCCGGGAGGATCGGGGCCCGCGGCCGGTCCGTAGCGGATCCGCTCGGGCGGGTGCAGGGTGTGGTGCCCGTCAGGCCCCTTGTGGATCTTCCAGCCGTTGTGATGGATCCGGTTGTGGCAGTCCCAGCACACGGGAACCATGTTGTCGAGGCGGGTGGACCCGCCCTGCGAGACGGGCTTGATGTGGTGGATCTGGCACAGCGCCGGGTGCGCCGCGCAGTGGAAGCAGCCGCCGTAGCGGGCAAAGAGGATCTGGCGCTGCGCCTTCGTGGCGGTGCGCACCGAGTGGGTCCGCCAGATGGGCTTTCCCTCCCGGTCGTAGATCAGACCGGTGAACTTGGCGTTGCAGGAAAGCTGCTCGAGGACGTCCGACGGCAGCCTGGCACCGTCGGGGAGTTCGGCGACGAGTTCGCCGGTGTGGCCGTCGACGTGAGCGACGACGCAGATGTCGGCGAACGGCGTTCCAGTGGCAGTGACCTCACCGGGGGTGGCGGAGAGGTTGTCGAACGCGTCAGCCATGCACTGGTGGAAGGTGCGTCGCCGGCGGCCGTCGCCGTTGGCTGAGTTCTTCTTGTCGTCGTCGTACATGCGGCGAGCCTCGGCCTCGAGCCGGTTGCGGATGCGCCTGCCGGTCACGACGTCGAACTCGCCGTGCAGGTGCACCATGCCGTCTTCGTCGCCGTCCCACATTCGCAGCGACCGCTTCGACCGCTGGCGGGCGTGGTCGGCCGCCCCGCCGTCACCCTGGCGTTCAGTGGCCCACCGCCGGGCCTCCTTGGTGAATTGCTCGGGTCGCATTGTCTCGGCATTGGCCAGCAACTCGCAGTCTGATTCGACGTCAGCCGCGCTGGTCTTGTCGACGGCCTCGGCCAAGCGTTTGGCGTTGGCCATCGACACCCGGCCCCCGGCCACGGCATCGCGCAGCCGCGGCGTCCCGCTCAAGGCCGCGGCCGTCTTGACCTGGCTGCGAGCCTCGTGCCTGGACAGGCCCGCGCCGGCGGCCAGCACTTCAGCGCCGCCGTCACCGTGACGCTCCCGGCCGGCCACCGTGGCCGCGGCCGAGACTTGGAACGCCGCGTTCACGCCGTCGATCACCTTGGAGATCTCGAGGCCCTCGCGCAGTTCCGAGCAGGACGCCGCCCCTTCGTCGGCGCAGGCCAGCATCTCCTTCACCGCGGCCTCTGCCCGTCGGGCGGCTTCGATCAACATGAACACATCATGCCATAGGGGTGTGACATGCGTCAAGCATTTCCATGCTATATAAGTGAAAAAACTGCTAATACAAGGAGTCCAACCTTCGGAATGGCAAGCCGGCTTCCTCCTCCGGCTGCGCTTGCAGGGCGTGCTGCCCGGGCAGTGCCGGCGGGTGCGGCCGGTCGAGGTCTTGGGATGGTGGCCGGACAGCGCTCCGGGCGCCGGCCGCCAGCTGCCGAGCATGGCAGACGGCCGCGCCGGGCCCGTTGAGGGGCGGGTACGGTGAGCCTGTGAGCCCGAACACTGGCCGTGCCCTGCCGGATGGCGGTGACGGATCCATGGCAGACATCGAAGAGATTCGCAAGCTCAAGGCGCGCTACTTTCGCCGGCTCGACCAGCAGGACTGGCAGGGTGTGAGCGACGTGTTCGCCCCGGATGCGCTGATCGATGTATCGAGCAGCACTGTCAGCGGCTCGGGACGGGGCGTCTACAGCAGCCGGGACAGCTTCGTCGACACGGTGTCGAAGCTCTTGAACGGTGCGGTCACCGTCCATCACGGCCACACCGAGGAGATTGAGCTGACCGGTGCCGACCGCGCTTCGGGCGTGTGGGCCATGGAGGACCGCATCTGGTTTCCTGCGGGGAGCCCGGTCCGAACCGTGTGGGGCGCAGGCTGGTACGAGGAGGAGTACGAGCGGGTCGATGGTCGCTGGCGGATCAAGCGCATGGTGCTGCGCCGCCAGCGGCTGGAGATCGACGGAGACCCGATCGGCTAGGCCCGTCCTCGCAGCAGAGCCGCGCTCCGGGCCCCGGCCTGGCTGTGGCTGGATCGGCGGGCTAGCGGAGTGTCGATGCGTGGGTTGGGGCTTGGGCGTGGCTGGATCGGCGGGCTAGCGGAGTGTCGATGCGTGGGTTGGGGCTTGGGCGTGGCTGGATCGGCGGGCTAGCGGAGTGTCGATGCGTGGGTTGGGGCTTGGGCGTGGCTGGATCGGCGGGCTAGCGGAGTGTCGATGCGTGGGTTGGGGCTTGGGCGTGGCTGGATCGGCGGGCTAGCGGAGTGTCGATGCGTGGGTTGGGGCCGCCGCTGCGGCCCGATCTTCGATCCAGCTGGCAAGCCGGTCCAGCTTCCGGGCAACATCGTTGGTTGAGCCGGACAGATCCAGCGCGTAGGTGTGCAGCACCTTGCCGGTGTGCCTCACACGGACGGACCGCACGGCCGGCTCGCCGCCGTCGGTTTGTAGGCTCCCGGCGCCGGGGTCGCCAGCTGCGGGATTGCCGGCCTCGGACGCGCCGGTCGGGGCATCGCGGTTGGCGTCAAGGCAGTAGATGAGGACGCCCTCGGGCAGGTTGAGGGCGGTGGTGTAGGCCAGCAGTTGGTAGTAGTCGGGGTGGCGCCCGGAGGCGGATTCGTCGGTGAGCTTGTACTTGATGTCGGCCACAAGCCTGGGAGAGCCGCCCGATCGGAACACCAGGTCGGGCCGGATGGCTACCGTGCGCTCTTCGTCGAGCCGGTCACGGTGCTGGGCCTTGACGTCGAGGCGCCCTCGCAGCGCTCGCTGAAGCCGCTCGGTCACGAACCGCTCGAACAGCTCGTTCATGTCCAGCATGAACGACGAGGCCTGGGTCTCGCCGAGGATGTCTTGCAGCGTCAGGTTGGCCAGCACGAGACGGGCCAGCCGCAGCGCCGGCCTGTAGTGCTCGTTGAGCCGGCTGAACGTGACGCGGTCGTGGTCGGTGTGGCGGTGCGGCACGTCGCTCACGTCTTCGAGGGTGACGAGGTGCTGCATGAGCCGGCGACGGTCGATGGGCTGCACCCCGGCCACCCGCAGTGATCGTGACACGGCCGCCTTCAGATACGAGTTCTCGATCAGGTCGGCAGTGAACTCGGTGAACCTGCAGGCCGTGGGAATGACGATGCCGGGCTGGCTGAGCTGGCGGGCGATGTCGACACGCCCCCGCAAGGCGACGAGCCGGTCGCGTTGCTCCTGGTAGGAGTGGTACAGCCCGCGGGCGAGGGTGGTCTCGGTGGTGCGGGCGAAGAACGACACGAGGGCGGGCAGCAGGTCGCCGGTGGTCTCGAAGCGGACGGCCTCGTCCTGCCAGTCCTGGGGCCGCAGGCCCACTTCGAGCAGCAGGAACAGGTTGCGCAGCGGGATCTTGGGCCGCACCAGCACCTGCAACCCCGCCACATTGATCGACCCGACGTAGTTGTGAGCAGACACTTGCCAGTGCCCCGAGTACTCACCGGGCTCGACCGACAGGTACCGCCCGCCGCCTACCCGGTTCAAGGCGGCAGCCTGCTCGCCGGTTAGCGGCAGCACGGCGCGGCCGTACTCGCTCAACTCGACCCTGTCTGGCGGCTCGACGGGCGCGACGGCCAAGGCTCTGAGGCCGTGCGCGCCCGTCGTGACTCGGTCGGTCGCCACTGCGGTGTCATCGAGCGCCGTCGGGCTCATGAGCACCTACGCATCGAGCCTGTCCGCGAAATCACCACTCCCCATCCGCTCCGTCATCCCTGCCGAGGAGTGGCTGGCGGCGCAGGTGGGCTATGTGGCCTTCGATCACGGTGCGGTCGACGCTTCTCAAGTCGCAGCCCCGGGCGCTGCAGTGCCAGGCACCGGCGACCTCGATGTCCTGGCCGGTGGTGAGGATGTCGCCGACCTTGATGTCATCGACGTCGATACCGATCAGCCGGGCCCGGCCCCGGAACTCGGGCTCGGCGTCGGCGTGGGCATCGGCGAGCATCGCGCCACCGTTCCCGCAAGCGCAGTCGGGCCACGGACGATGGCACCCGGGGCACAACATGGGCAGCGGTCCAGTCATCGTCCGTTCTCGGGCTGTGCAGAGCCGGGCTCGGCGTCGGCGTCTCGTTCCGCTGCCCCATGTTCTCCCTCGGCACCGTCGGTGCTCTCCGGGTCGTCGCCGTCATCACTGGCGTCGACATCCGACTCTGTTGCCGGTCCGTTGCGCCCCATCACCGCGTCGAACCGGAAGTACGAGATCTGGTCGGGGTCGCCGAAGAACTGGTCCTCGATGAACGGCTCAATGTTGTACTCCCAGATGCGTCGCAGCCGCCGTCGTTGCGTGTCCAGCGAAGAGCCGTACGCCTTCATGAAGTGGCTCGGCCCGAGCAGGAGATGGGAGCCCTCCAGGACCTCCTTGAGTTCGTTGTTGACCCCGTCGACGAGTGCGCCCACCCAGGCGGGCTCATCCTCGCGTTCCAGCCAGCGGTCGAGCAGGCCGGCCATCGGTCCGCTGTCGGGGAAGAACGGCACGAAGTGGAACCGTCGGCGCAACGCTGCGTCCACCAGCGCGATCGACCGGTCGGCCGTGTTCATGGTGCCGATGAACCACAGGTTCTCGGGCAGCGAGAACGGCTCCTCGGGCCGGTACAGCGTTTGCACGCTCTCGTCCCGGTACTCGAGCAGGAACAGCAGCTCCCCGAGCACACGGGGCAGGTTTCCCCGGTTGATCTCGTCAATGATCATCACGTGGCGCTGATCGGAGGCTGCGGATGCGAGGTCAGCTATGCGCCTCAGGGGTCCATCCGTCAGCATGTAGCCGATACCCCCGTCATCACCCGTCCCCGCAGGCCGGTACCCCTCGAAGAAGTCCTCATAGGACGTTGACGGATGGAACTGCACCAGCGCCCGGCACGACTCGTCCGGCGCCAACTCCTGTGCCAACTCCCGAGCCAGGTACGTCTTACCCGTACCGGGAGGCCCGTACAGGATCACCTGCCCCTTGTCTTGGAGCAGCTCGACGATGTCCTCCAAGAATTCGACCTCCACCAGGAGTTCGTCGGCCAATCCGTCGAGGTCTGGCCTAGTGGACGGTTTGCGTGACGGTGTCTCGTCTTGCTTCATGAGCCAGTACAAGAACGCGGCAATGGCAAGCGGGTCATCGTCGAGGTACGGAGCGACATGGGCCCGTAGCCGGTCGTTGGCTTCGACGAACCACTCCCCGTAGGTCTCGCTGCTAGGTGCGGGCAGGCCGAGGCACTCCAGCATCTGCAGCATGCCAGGATTGCCGTCAAGTACGCCTATCGGGAGAAACCTGCCGGTGTGGCAGATGGCCAGACACTTGCTGGGAATGGTGCCGTATAGCTCGTTACTGATCTCCTCAATTCGATGAGCTACGTCGTCATCGCCCCAGCACAGATACTCCAGCAACCTGAGCATGTTCGTGTAGCGCTGCTCAGACATTTCGGTGATCCATCTGTTCATGCTTGAATCACCGGTAGAGATGTACTTGTAGTTGCCTCTGGTTGCGTGCGACGCAATCCGGTAGAACTCAGGCCTGCTGAGTTCAGGAATGTTCCCGGGCGTCAGCTTCTCGGCCCACTCGGCCCGTAGGCGCTCCTGCTCCTCGTGGGCTTTGGTTGGGTAACCCGAGTGGGCGCGGAACCGTTCGACCAGGGTCGATAGGTCAGAGGCGTCGTCGGGCTCGTCGCCGACCGACTCAGTCTCCTGCCCGATCAGCCAGTACAGGAAGCATCCGATGGCCTGCGGGTCGTCGTCAAGATGGGGAGCGAGATGCTCCCGAAGCCGGTCGTTCGCATCCACGGCCTGCTGTCCATACGTCGAGCCGCGGGGCTCGGGCAGACCGAGCTTGCGCAACATGGACCTGAATCCCCATTTGCTTCCATGACCGACAAGCGGAAGGAAGCTGTCTGGGTGACACAACGCGAGGGTGGCGATCAGACTTGCTTGGGTGAACCCCTTCGTGCCGGTGTCTCGGCGTGAGGCTCCGCTCTCGTCGACGAGGCGGTCGATCCTCGCTGGCAGCTCGTCGGTGCCCCAGCAAAGATCGCCGATGCTGGCAAGCGGCCTGTCGTACTGGGTGTCGTCCAGTTTGAGGATCCAGCCAGGCACGCTCGCGCCCGGCTTGACGTACTCCCCCTCGCCGTAGTCCACGGAGCGGCTCACATACGCCGCCAGATCCTCACGGCTCAGAGAATCGACGTCCTCGGGGGCGAGCTTCTCGGCCCATTCGGCCCGCAGCCGCTGTTGCTCCAGGTGTGCCTCGGTGGGGTAGTCCGTCTCGGCACGGAACCGGTCAACCAGATCGGGAAGGTCAAGGGCGGACCGCGGGCCGGGATCTTCACCCGTCTCCAGCAGCTGCTGGAGACGCCACGGAGCGTCGTCGCGTGCAAGGGTGAAGATGGTCTGTTGGGAGCCGAGCGAGCGCTGGAGGTCTTGGTTGAGGGCCGCCTTGGGCACTTCGGTGCGCTTCCAGTCCACCGACACGACATGGCGTCCCCAGGCCACATCCGAGGCCTCGTCGTACCAATACTCGCGGGTGACTGAGCCCAGAGCGATCTCTGGCACCCCCTTGCGAGGCATCACCACCAGATCGCCCAAGCGCACGTCGGTCCGCATCCGCCAGAGCTGGCTCGTGAAGCTGGAGATCGTCCTTTCCCCGGAATCCGGATAGTGCAGGCGCACGGCATCCCGCAGTTCCTGTCGGCTGGAGAAGCCTCCCAGGTCCGGGACACCGTCCCAGCCGAGGCAGGCGAGGCCGTGTTCGATGTTGTAGTCGAAGCGATCGCCATCCCTGCCGGCTCTGATGAGCCATACGACCCGCGGTTCAGGCTGCTCTTCTGCCGCGTGTTCAAGCGGAGGGCCGCCTGCCTGGTCTGTGATCACCATGTTCAACCGCCTTCCTTTTCGAATGGGTCATTCGTTGCGGAGTCAAGTCGATAATCGTCGCGATCATCGTCGCTGTCCAGACCGACGGGCTGGTCGGCGGGGTGATCCCAGATCTCGGGGGGTCCGGTGGCCCACCGGTGGTCGGTGACAGGCCAGCGAATGCCTCCTACGCCCTCCATCCATTCCGTCTCGGACAGCGAGTACGAGCAGCACATGCCGGCCGCGGGGTTGCCGGGGTCGTAGCGGCGGCTGTCCTCGTGCCCGGTGAGATCCTCCCAACTCCGGTGTGGTCGGCTAGCGGGTCCGTGGGTCTCGGACCCGTGTTCGGGGCCCTTCATATCTGGCAGTACGTGGCTCAGGATGACCTGGCGTGCTTCCGCGACGGTCTCCACGATCACTGTCCACTCGTCGACAAGGCAGCCGCTGGCGCTGCCCAGTTCGACCTCGATCGCCAGTCCGGCGCGGAGCTTGACCCACTTGATCGCCTCAGCCCATGCCTCCTCCCGACGTTCGAACCAGTAGGGGTGCCGGATCGGGACTCGCTCGCCGTCGAGGGTTGGCACCCAGTCGTGCCCCCACCGCATGGCGCCGGGCGTTGGCAGGTTCGAGATGTCTATCTCGTGGTCGTTAGTCTCGAAGTCAGACGCCATAACGGCCACCGTATGGATCGGGTGTGACAGTCATGGTCGTCGCGGCGTCTCTTCGTCCGTGCCCGAATTGGCGGGTTGGTCGGCGGGGTGGTCCCAGACTTCGAGGGGCGCGGTGGCCCATATGGTCACGGAGTAGGTCCACATCACGCCGCCCACGCCCTCCAGGCCGCCCTGCTGGTACAGGAAGTAGCTGCACGTCATGCCCGTTCCCGGGTCGGCCGGGTCGCAGCGGCGGCCCTCCTCACACTTGATCAGGTCGTGCCACGTAGGCCCGCCCGCTTGGACGTTCAGGCGCAGGTACTCCCGATTCTCCGGATCGTGGGCGTGGTGGCCGAGCGCGTCCATGGCGTACTTCAGGATGGCCGAGCGGGCCTCGGCAACCGTCTCGACGGAGAAGGGGCGGTCCTCCAACATCACGCAGCCTGTCAAGCTGCCCAGCTTGAGCTCGAAGCCCGTATCGAAGTCTGATGCCATGACAGCCACAGTACGGATCGGGTGTGACAACCCAGGTTGGAACGTGCCGGAAGAAGGTTGATGGTTTGATATGACATTGATTGTCGTATAATCTGCACTTCGAGCCTCGTTGCCGGGCCTGGACGGCAGCCGATCCCAAGAAGCCGCAACGCCGCCCGCACCGCCGCCGGTTCCTGAGAACGAGGCTCCAATGACGACATCTCCTCCGATCCCTGCCGCCGAGGCGACCCCCCGCATGGCGAACCCGTCCGACACCGCATCCGAGGCACCGGCCGAGCGGACGTCCGCGCCGGCCCGTTCGGCGACCGCGGCCAGGCCCAGTCTGCGGGCTCAGGTCGCGGAGAATCCGCTGCTGAGCTTCTTCGGCCTCCTCATCGTCGGGCTGCTCGCAGCCGCCATCGCCAGCCCCCACCTCCGTATCGACGACCTCAACATCCGTATCGACGACCTCCACATCCGGATCGATGAGACCAACGAGCGCATCGACGAGACCAATGAGCGCATTGACCGCCTCGAAGCCCGAGTCATGGAGTTTGAGCGCAGGGTGGATGCCCGATTCGACAAGCTCGAAGCGGCGGTCGAGGAGATCAACCTGAAGCTGGCTGCGCTGATAGCCCACCTCAACGCCACCAGCGCGGTGGACAATGCCCTGGCGGGCCGGCTCACCGGCCCGAGCGCCCCCGACGCAGAAGGCACGAGCGACGACGAGCCCGGCTGACGGTCCGGCGCGTACCGCGAGTCGAAGGCGAGAGACTAGGGGCCGCCGGGGTCGAAGTAGGGGCGGTCGCCGTCGAGGTTACGCGTTCTTCGAAGTACTGTCGCCACCCATGAAGATCGACTCGCTGCTCACCGGGCCGATAACCGAGGCGGGCCGCACGGCTGCCGGCCTGGAGACAGCCGGCTACTCGGGCGCCTGGTCACTGGAGGGACCCCACGACCCGTTCCTGCCCCTGGCCGTCGCGGCGGCCAGCACCCACCAGATCGAGCTGGGCACCGCCATCGCGGTGGCGTTCGCCCGCAACCCGATGCTGCTGGCCAACATCGGCTGGGACCTCCAGACCCTGTCGCGGGGCCGTTTCGTGCTCGGACTGGGCAGCCAGATCAAACCCCACATCACCAAGCGGTTCTCGATGGAGTGGAGCCGGCCGGCCGCCCGCATGCGCGAGATGGTCCAGGCCGTGCGGGCCATCTGGGACTGCTGGCAGAACGGCACACCGCTGCGCTTCCGGGGCGAGTTCTACCGCCACACCCTGATGACGCCGATGTTCACCCCCAGAGCCAGCGACCTCGGCGACTCCGGCCCGCCGCCGATCTACCTGGCCGGCGTCGGCCCGCTGATGACCGAAGTGGCTGGCGAGGTGTGCGACGGGTTCCTGTGCCATCCGTTCACCACCGAGAAGTACCTGCGTGAGGTCACGCTGCCCGCCCTGGAGCGGGGCCGGGCCGCCGCCGGCGGCGCCTCGATGGACGGCTACGAGATCGCCGGGCCGTCGTTCGTGGTGACCGGTGAGACCGACGAGGAGATCGAGGAATCCAGGGCGTTCACCCGTCAGCAGATCGCCTTCTACGGCTCGACGCCGGCATACCGGCCGGTGCTGGAGGTCCACGGCTGGGGCGACCTCCAGACCGATCTCAACACCCTGTCCAAGCGGGGCGAGTGGGTCGAGATGGGCAACCTCATCGACGACGAGGTCCTCAACACGTTCGCGGTGGTCGCAGTGCCCGAGGAGATCGCCCCCGAGTTGGGTCGCCGCTACGGCGACATCATCAGCCGGATCTCGTTCTACGTCCCCGTGGACGGCGACCCCGACCGCTGGCAGGCGGTGATGGCCGCCATCAAGGCCATCTAGAAGCGCGCCTAGGCGATGGCGGGCCAGGACAAGTCGCCGGTGGACGGGCTGCTGCTGACCCACGGCGCGGGCGGCGGCGCCGATCAGCACACGCTGGTCGCGCTCGAAGACACGCTCGACGTGCCGGTGCGCCGCGTCGAGTTCACGTATCGGCACGAGGGCAGGCGGTTCCCCGATCGAGCTCCGAAGCTGATCGCCGAGGTTCGATCCGCAGCCGAGACGCTCGCGGCCGATCTGGGCACCACCACGGCCCGGCTCGTGCTGGGCGGGCGCTCGATGGGGGGACGGATGTGCTCGATGGCGGTGGCCGAGGGGCTGCCTGCGGCCGGGCTGGTGCTGCTCAGCTACCCGCTGCACCCGCCGGGCAAGCCCGACAAGCTGAGAGTTGACCACTTCGGCGATATCGAATTGCCCACGCTGTTCGTCAGCGGCAACCGCGACCCGTTCGGAACCCCGGAGGAGTTCGCGGAACACCTCGGGGCCATACCGGGCAGCGTGACCGTCCACTGGCTCGACGGCCAGGGCCACAACCCCAAACCCAGGTCCGACGCAGAGATAGTGACCGCGGTCGCCGATTTCGTCGCCGGCCCTTAGGTCCCCGGCACCCGAACAACTGCAAGTTTTCCACCTCACAGGTGGATTTTTGACAGGAGTTCGCCGGCGGGACGGGTGAAGGGCTGTGGTGGCCGCGATCTCGGCCAGACGGCTAAAGCGCCCTTGGGCGGATGGAGCCCGGCAGTAGCCTCGGTGCCATGCTGGAGCGGATAGCCGGGCTCGAAGACGAGCTCAGGGACGTAGAGATCCGCCTCGGCGACCCCGCGGTGCAGTCCGACCCGCGCCGGCTGGCCGAGCTGGGCCGCCGCCACAAGCAGCTGAGCGAGATCGTGGCGGCGGGGCAGCGGCTTCGGGCCGCGGTGGACGACCTCGACGAGGCCCGCCGGATGCACTCCGAGGCCGACGCCTCGGAACGGGCCGAGCTGCGCGAGATGATCGACGAGCTGGACGAGGCCGTGGCCGCGGCAGAGGACGAACTGCGGGTGCTGCTGCTGCCGCCCGACCCCAACGAGGGCCGCAACGTGATCGTCGAGATCCGGGGCGCGGCCGGCGGCGAGGAGGCCAACCTCTTCGCCCGCGACCTGTTCGACATGTACCAGGCCTTCGCCCGCAGGCAGCGCTGGAAGCTGGAGCCGCTGGCCGCCTCGCCTTCCGACCTCGGCGGCTATACCGAGGTCAGCGGCCTGATCTCCGGTGATCAGGTGTGGACCCGCATGAAGCACGAGGCCGGCACCCATCGGGTGCAGCGGGTGCCGGTGACCGAGTCGCAGGGCCGGGTCCACACGTCGTCAGCCACCGTGTCGGTGCTGCCCGAGGCCAAAGAGGTGGACGTCCAGATCGACGATGCCGACCTGCAGATCGACGTCTACCGCTCGTCAGGTCCCGGCGGCCAGTCGGTCAACACCACCGACTCGGCGGTGCGGGTCACCCATGTGCCCAGCGGGATGGTGGTGTCGATGCAGGACGAGAAGAGCCAGCTCCAGAACAAGCAGAAGGCAATGCGGGTGCTGCGTTCGAGGCTGCTGCAGGCCGAGCAGGAGCGGGCCTCCGCCGAGCAGTCGGCGATGCGGCGGGGCCAGGTGGGTGGCGGCGACCGGTCCGAGAAGATCCGCACCTACAACATGCGGGAGAACCGGGTTACCGACCACCGCATCGGCCTCACCCTCTACAAGCTCGAGCGGGTGCTGGCCGGCGAACTCGACGAGCTGAGCGACGCGCTCGTGCAGGACGAGCAGCGCACGCTGCTGGCTGGCGACGGCGCCTGAGGAACCCGAGTGCCCCAGGCAAGCCGCCCGCACGAGGCGGACACCGAGGCCCCGACGGTGTCGTGGGGGGACCTGCTGACCGAGGCGCGGCGCCTCCTGTCCGGCAGCGCCGTGTCGGCGACGCCGGAGGTGGACGCCCGCCGCATCGTGGAGGCAGCCTCAGGGGCGTCGCCCGCCGAGTTCGAGCGGATGCTGGCAGCGCGGGCCACGACACTGACCGCGGCCCGGTTCTTCTCGATGCTGGAGCGCCGCTGCGCCGGCGAGCCGCTGCAGTACGTCGTCGGCTCCTGGGGCTTCAGGACCCTCGACTTGATGGTCGACAACCGGGTGCTGATACCCAGGCCCGAGACCGAGGTAGTGGCCGGCTGGGCTGTGGCTGAGGTTGCGAGGCTCTCGGACGCCGCAGGCCGTGACCAGCAGGTGACGGTGGTGGACCTCGGGACCGGGTCGGGCGCCATCGGGTTGTCGGCGGCGGTCGAGTGCCCGCGGGCCAGGGTGTTCGCCACCGATGTGTCGGCCGACGCGCTGGCGGTGGCTCGGGCCAACCTGGCCGGCCTCGGCCGGGCCGCGGCCCGGGTGAGCCTGCATCAGGGGGACTGGTACACGGCTCTGCCCAGCGGGCTGCGGGGATCGGTGGATGTGGTGGTGTCGAACCCGCCCTACATCGGCACCGGCGAGGAGTTGCCGCCCGTGGTGGCCGACTGGGAGCCGCCGGTGGCTCTGTGGTGCGGACCCGAGGGTCACGAAGCGGTCGAGCAGGTGATCGGCGGAGCCTCGCAGTGGCTCAAGCCGGGCGGGACCCTGGTATTGGAGGTGGCCTCGCACCGGGCCCGGCAGACGGCCGGCATGGCGAGCGGTGCCGGGTTCTGCGACGTGCGGGTCGAGCCCGATCTCGCCGGCCTGGAGCGGGTCGTGATCGGACGCCTCCCGTGACCCCCGGTCGGGTGCTGGGCACCCGGACGCTCGAGCAGCGCGAGGACGCGGTGGCTGCCGCGCTGGCCGCCCTGCGGCGAGGCGAGCCCGTGGGCGTGCCCACCGACACCGTCTACGGGCTGGCCGCCGACGCGGCTGACGCAGACGCCATCCAAAGGCTCTTCGAGCTCAAGGAGCGTCCCGCGGACCGCAGCATCGCGGTGCTGGTTGCCGACGTGGTTGCAGCCGAGATGTTGGTGGAACTCACGCCGGGCGCACGGCGGCTGGCCGAGCGATTCTGGCCGGGCCCGCTCACCATCGTGGCGTCGCGCCGGCCGGCAGCACCCTCTTATCTCGGCACCGGCGACACCATCGGCGTTCGCCTGCCCGGAGACGACATCATGCAGGCCATCGCCGGTCCAGGGCCGCTGGCCGTGACCAGCGCCAACCTCCACGGCGGCCCCACACCCTCCACGGCCCAGGGTGTGGCCGAGCTGTTCGGTGCGCTGAGCCTCGTCGTAGACGGCGGCTCGCGTCCGGGAGCCTCGTCCACGGTCGTGGACATGACCGGATCGGCGCCCGCGGTGCTGCGAGAGGGTCCGATCAGCCACGAGGAGATCCTCGCGGCCACCCGGCGGTCACAGACCTAGGATGGCGGACGTGCGGATCGCGGTTGGAGCCGACCATGCCGGCTACGAGCTGAAGCAGGCTCTGGCCGAGCATCTGCGGTCGGCCGGCCACGAAGTGACCGACTGCGGCACGCACTCCGCCGACCGGGTGGATTATCCGGACTTCGGCGCGGCGGTAGGACGGACCGTGGCCGGCGGCGACGCCGACCTCGGGGTCTGCGTGTGCGGCAGCGGCAACGGGATCGCCATGGCCGCCAACAAGGTCGCGGGCGTCCGGGCCGCGGTGGCCTACGACGTGACCTCGGCGCGCCTCGCCCGGGCCCACAACGACGCCAACGTGTTGTGCATCGGCGAGCGTCTCACCGGCGCGGACGTGGCCCGAGAGGCACTGGAGGCCTGGTTGAGCGCCTCCTTCGACGGCGGCCGCCACGAAGGGCGGGTCGCCAAGCTCGACGCCCTCGGCGCATCCGACTGATCACGCATAGCGGCGCCGTTCACGGCCCGTCCGTCGCTACCGTTCGATGAAGCGTCCGCGCCGCGGCGCACGGCGAAGGAGAATCGAGGAACCCAATGCCCTGGCCCACCGCCGATGAGGCCGTGTTCGACCTGATCAATCAGGAGATCCACCGCCAGAACACCACCGTCCAGCTCATCGCCTCGGAGAACTTCGCCAGCCCCGCGGTGATGGCCGCCACCGGCTCGGTGTTCACCAACAAGTACAGCGAGGGCTATCCCGGCCGCCGCTACTACGGCGGCAACATGGTGGTCGACGAGGTCGAGGACCTGGCCCGCCGCCGAGCGTGCGATCTGTTCGGAGCCGATCACGCCAACGTGCAGCCCCACGCCGGCGCCATCGCCAACATGGGCGCCTACCAGGCCGTGATCGAGCCGGGCGACACCGTGCTGGGCATGAGTCTCGACCACGGCGGGCATCTCACCCACGGGTCGCCGGTGAACTTCTCGGGCCTCCAGTACCGGTTCGTGTCCTACGGGGTGACCGCCAGCGACGAGCGCATCGACCTGGACCAGCTGCGTGACCTGGCCCTGGCCGAGCGGCCCAAGCTGATCGTGGCCGGCGCCACCGCCTACCCGCGGCTCATCCAGCCCGAGCCGCTGCGGGAGATAGCCGACGAGTCGGGGGCGTTGCTGATGTTCGACGCAGCCCACATCGCGGGGCTGATCGCAGGCGGCGTGCACCCCAACCCGACCCAGTTGGCCGACATCGTGACCTTCACCACCCACAAGACGCTGCGAGGCCCCCGCGGCGGTGCCATTCTCTGCCGCTCCGACTACGCCAAAGCGGTCGACAAGGCCATGTTCCCCGGCATCCAGGGCGGACCGCTCGACCACGCGGTGGCAGCCAAGGCGGTGGCCTTCGCGGAGGCGGCCACTGCGGAGTTCGCCGACTATGCGGCCCGCATCGTGGAGAACTCCCAGGCGCTGGCTGCCGCGCTGGCCGGGCACGGCTTCCGGCTCGTGTCCGGCGGCACCGACAACCATCTGATGCTGGTGGACCTGAGGACGTTCGACCCGGACCTCACCGGCAAGGAGGCCCAGGCCACGCTGGACGCGGCCGGGATCAGCCTCAACAAGAACACGGTGCCCGACGACCCCCGATCGCCCTTCGTCACCTCCGGAGTCCGCATCGGCACGCCCGCGGTGACCACCCAGGGCATGGACACCGACGACATGGCCACCATCGCCGATCTCATCTCCAGGGCGTTGCGCAACCGCTCGGACGACGCTGCGGTGGCCGCGGTGCGAGCCGACGCCGAGGCACTGTGCACGGCCAAGCCGCCCTACCCGGGGCTGGACATCGAGGACTAGTGGTACGGCGGCGCGACGGCCGGGTTCTGGGAGTGGTGGCAGTGCCGGCCGGGCTCATCGCCGGCTAGGGGCCCGCGGTGCCGTCGGTGCTGTCCTTCGCCATCGTCGGCGGGGCGGCCGCCGTCACGACCTTCCTGCTGGTTCCGCTCACTGCGAGGGTCGCCGTCCGTCTGGGCGCCAGCCGGGAACCCGACGCCCATCACATCCACGACACTCCCACCCCCGCGGCCGGCGGCCTGGCCATGCTCGTGGGAGTTGTCGCCGCGATGGCGGTCGCGCCGGCGCTGGGGGGCTACTCCGGGGTGTTCGACGCGCCGGGAGAGATCCTGGGCGGAGTGGCTGCAGTCGCGATCGTTCTCGTAGTCGGCTTCTACGACGACATCCGGGACCTGTCGCCGCCCGCGAAGGCTGCAGGCGTGGCCGCGGCGGGAGTCGTGCTCCATCTGTCGGGAGTGTCGATTGCCGTCTTCCGGGTGCCGTTCTGGGACCTGGTGTTCCTCTCCGAGGAGTGGTCGGCGGTGATGACCATTCTCTGGGTCTTGGGCATGTCCAACGCGGTGAACCTCATCGACGGCCTCGACGGCCTTGCCGCGGGCATCGTGGCCATCGCCTCGGCAGCGTTCCTGCTCTACGCGCTGCGCCTCGCGGAGGCGGGCGTGATCGACGAGGCCAACCCGGGCGCGCTCTGGGCGGTGGTTGCGCTGGGGGTCTGTGTCGGGTTCCTTCCCCACAACCTGCACCCGGCCCGCGTCTTCATGGGCGACGGCGGGGCGCTGCTGCTGGGCGCGCTGATGGCCGCCGCGACTATCAGCGTCGGGGGCCGTTCGACGGTGGAGTTCAGCGGTCAGGCGTTCTTCTTCTACGCGCCGCTGGTCATTCCCCTGGTGATCCTGGGGGTGCCGGTGGTCGACACCATCTTCGCCATCGTGCGCCGCGCCGTGGGACGCCGGGGCTTCTCGGTGGCCGACCGCGAGCACCTGCACCACCGTCTCATGCGCCTGGGCCACGGGCATCGCCGAGCGGTGATCGTCCTTTGGCTGTGGACCGCGCTGCTGTCGGCCTTCGTGCTGTTCCCCACCTACACCGGCCGTGGCGATGCCATCGTGCCGGTCGGGATCGCCGCGCTGGCCTTGGTGCTGTTCACGATCTTCCACCCCCGGTTCGGATACGACACCGTGGAGGTAGACCCCGACGAGTTGGACCGCCTCAAGAAGCTCTGAGCTAGCGCTCGGCGTCGTCCGGGTCGGCGTCTTCGGGGTTGAGGTCCTCGAGCTCTTGGCCCACGGTCTCGGGATACTTCAGGATGACGAGGGCGGCCACGATCAGGGGACCGACGGCCAGCAGGGCCAGCGCCGGTCCGAGCCGGCCGTCGAGGGCGTCCGACAGCCATCCGGCCACCACCAGCCCGAGGGCGCTTCCGACCACCCCCACCATCACGATCAGGCCGTTGGAGCGTCCTCGACGATGGGTGCCGAACAGCTCCGGCCCGTACACGGCCAGCGCCGGCACCGCGATCGCACCGACCACACCTCCGGCCAGGGTCAGCAGCCAGAGGGCGGCGCCGTCGGTGAAGAAGGCCCATGCGATGAACAACGCTCCCAGCGCCAGCCCGACCGCGCCGGTCGGTCGGCGGCCCCGGCGATCGGCCAGGTAACCGCCAACGAAGACCCCGATGCCGATGGGAGTGTTGGTGAAGTAGGTGAACAGAGTGATGGCCGTCGCCGAGAACTCGCGCTCGTCCTTGAGGAAGTCGTTGCGCAACCCGGAGGCCGGCGCCGCGAACATCGCGATCAAGAACGCGGAGGCGGCCAGCAGCGTCAGCCTCCTGCGCCGGCGGGCCGCCACTTCCGGGTCGGCCTGGCGGTCGGTCACTGCACTGTCGTGAGAAACCCGGGCGGTGGCGGCGGTCTCGTAGCGCCGGCTCTCCGGCAGTCGACGGCCCACCCAGACGACGACGGCCACTCCGGCCAGCGGCACCACGTACACCAGGCGCCAGGCCGCGATGTGCAGGTCGGCCAGTGGCAGCACCGCGAAGGCCATGCCCGAGCCCAGCGCCGCGCACAGCACCAGCACCGACATGGCCCACGCCCGGGACCGGGCCGGCATCTCCTCGGCGGCCAGGATCACGATCAGGATGCCCAGGGCGGTGGAGAGTCCCCGGGCGACGAGCTGGGTGCCGCCCAAGAACCACAGTCCCGGTGCCAGAGCGCCCACCGCGGTGATCAGGCAGCTTCCCAAGCCGGTCGCCAGCAGCAGACGCCTGCGCCCGTGCCGGTCGGCGAGGGCCGCGGTGACCAGGGCGATCAGCACGCCGGCGCGGACCACGCCCATCAGGACCCCCTGCGCGGTGTTGCCCCGATCGAACTCGTCGGCTGCGAAGGTGAGGGTCGCGGTGAGGACGGTGCCCAGGTAGCCGTCAACGACCTGGATCGTGCACAGCAGGCCGAGCACGGTGGCGGCCCGGGCGTTCAGCCGGTCCGGGGGCGCCCACCAGTAGCCGTAGGCGACCCGGCGCCGCCTGAGCGCGCTCCGCACCGGGAAGTGGAACAGCCATGCCCACACCGGAACGGCGAGACGGTACGAGGTGGTCTCGGTCAGCTGCCACGCCTCGCCGGTGGCAGTGTCGCCGGGCTCGGCCCGCTCCATCGACAGCCGGCGCTCGTAACGCCGGAACGGCCCGTCAGCCGCCTCGAAGCGGTTCTCGCCGACGGGACGCTCAGCCACGATGTCGCGGCGGGGCTCCTGCCGAGCCGCCCGCTCGCGCGCCATCTCGGCCGCGCTGCCCCGACTCACCACCCGCAACACGGTCATCGTTCGCCTACCGGGGCTGTCCCACTCGTTCTGTGCGCGTTATTGCCGTCATACGCCGGAAAAGTGCACACAGAACGGACGGAGGGGTGGCGCCAGGCCAGGCCCCATCGCGGCCGGTGCCGGTTCGCGGTCATAGGCTTGGGCGGTGGCAATCGAGCGAATAGTGGTGCGCTCCGGCCGGCCGCTGGAGGGCACGGTGACCGTGGCCGGCGCCAAGAACTCGGTGCTCAAGCTCATGGCGGCCACCCTGCTGGCCGAGGGCTCCTACCGGCTCGACAACGTGCCCCGCATCGTTGACGTCGACCTCATGGCCGAGCTGTTGAGGGCCGTGGGCTGTGCGGTCGAGTGGGACCCGGTGCAACGATCGCTGCTCCACATCGATGTGCCCGCCGAGATCAGTCCGGTGGCCCCCTACGACATCGTCGAGAGATTCCGGGCGTCGGTGGTGGTCCTCGGACCGATGCTGGCCCGCTGCGGCGAGGCCAAGGTGGCGTTGCCCGGAGGCGACGACTTCGGTCCCCGGCCCATCGACATGCATGTGCAGGGCCTGGTGGAGCTGGGCGCGGCGGTGGAGGTCGTGCACGGCTACGTGGAGGCGTCGGCCGCCGAACTGCTGGGCGGGCGGGTCGTTCTCGAGTTCCCCAGCGTGGGCGCGACCGAGAACCTGCTGATGGCCGCGGTGGCGGCCAAGGGCGCCACCGTGATCGACAACGCGGCCCGCGAGCCGGAGATATCCGACCTGTGCGAGTTCCTGAGCCAGATGGGGGCCAGGATCGACGGTGTCGGCTCGTCCACGCTCACCGTGGAGGGCAGCGGGTCCGCCTCCCCGCTTCATCCTGCCGATCACTCGGTCGTCGGTGACCGCATCGTGGCCGCCACTCACCTGGCCGCGCTCGGCGTGGCGTCGGGCGAGGTGTTCGTAGCCGGCGCACGCCACGACCACATGGAGCTTCTCTGCCAGAAGCTGACCGAGATGGGGATGGTGATCACGCCCGACGACGGCGGAATCCGGGCCATCGCGCCCCGCCGGCTCGACTCGGTCGACTGCTCCACGCTGCCCTACCCGGGTGTGGCCACCGACTACTTGCCGTTCCTGGTGGCGATGCTGGCCACCGCCTCGGGGGTGGGGATCGTCACCGAGAACCTGTTCCCCGGCCGGTTCCGCTACGTCGACGAGCTGCGCCGCATGGGCGCCGACATCCGAACCGACTCCCACCATGCCGTGGTGCGGGGCGTGGAGCGGCTCTCGGGGGCTCCGGTCAGAGCCCACGACATACGGGCCGGTGCGGCGCTCGCCGTCGCCGGGCTGGGGGCAGAGGGCACCACGGTGGTGAGCGAAGCGCATCACGTGGCTCGCGGCTATGAGGACCTGGCTGGCGACCTGGCGTCGCTCGGCGCCGACGTGAGGGCCGAATAGACCAGGAGCGAGCGCCAAGTCAGTCCTCGTCGGCCGCAGCGGTCTGCGATTGCTTGACCGCCCGCCGCTTCGCATGCCACACGATGCCGGCGAACAGCAGCACCGGGCAGGCCACGAGCAGCGCCTCGTCCCATCCCCCCTGATGCGCCAGCACCGCCAAGCCCATCCCGCGAGCCTACGAGGCCGCCGCAGGCCAGTGTGGGCCGAGGCGCCGGCCTCCCGAGGCGGCCGGGGTCGGAGTTGGGGCCGGGTGCTGCGAGACTGGGCCCGTGCAGGCCGAAGTGGAGAAGATCATCAAGATCATCCGGCCGGCCATACAGGCCGACGAGGGCGACATCAGCCTCATTGAGGTCGACGAGGCGACTGGTGTCGTCACCGTCGAGCTCTTCGGCGCCTGCGTCACCTGCCCGGCGTCCACCCAGACCCTCAAGGCCGGCATCGAGCGGATCATGCGTGACCGGGTGCCGGGCGTGACCGAGGTGGTCGAGATCAACGCCCTGGGCATGAGCGAGACGTTCGTATCGCTCTGACCTCCGGGCCGGTTCAGCGGACGGTGTGCTCGGCCAGGTTGAGCGCGTTCTCGATCAGGCCGAGGTGGCTGTAGGCCTGCGGGAAGTTGCCCCTCGCCTCGCCCGTGACCGGGTCGTGTTCCTCTGACATGAGCCCGGTGGGTCCGGCCAGGGCCGCATAGTCGTCGAACAGGGCCCGGGCGCCGTCGAGGTCGCCGACAAGGATCTTGGCGTCGATCAGCCACGATGTCATCAGGTTGAAGCCGCTGGCTTCGCCGGACAGCCCGTCGTCGCGGTGGTAGCGGTACACGGTGGGACCGACCCTCAGCTGGGCCTCGACGGCCTCGACGGTGGAAGCCAACCGCGGATCGGTGGGCGCCACGAGGCCCGACAGGCCCACGGCCAGCACGGCCGAGTCCAGGTCGGTGCTGCCGTAGGCGGCCGCGAACGAGCCCACTTCGGGGTTCCAGCCCTCTGAGAGGATCTCCGCCGCGATCGTGTCGCGCAGCTGTTCCCATTCCGGCACGGGACGGCCGAACACGCTTCTGGCCACGGCGATCCCGCGATCAACGGCCATCCAGCACATGGCCTTGGAGTGGACGTGATGGCGGGGCGGGGCCCGTATCTCCCAGATGCCCTGGTCGGGCTCCCGCCAGCGCAGGCTCACCGCGGCCACCAGTTGCTCCACCAGGTGCCAGTGGGGCTCGTCGAGAGGAGCACCCGCCCGGCCCAACCGCCAGATCAGCTCCATGATCGGGCCGAAGACGTCGGTCTGGGCCTGCTGCTCGGCGGCGTTGCCGATCCGCACCGGACGGCTGTCCCCGTAGCCGGGCAGGTCGGGGTCGGCCCTCTCCGGCGGGAGCGCTCCGCCGTCGACGGTGTAGATGGGGGCCAAGTGGTCGAGCCGGGCACCGCCGCCCTCGACCAGCCGCAGGAGCCAGTCGAGCAGGTCCAGAGCCTCCTGGGTCGAGCCGAGGCGCACCAGCGTCGAGGCCGCCATCGAGGCGTCCCGCATCCAGCAGTAGCGGTAGTCCCAGTTGCGGGACCCTCCCAGCTCCTGGGGCAGGCTGGTGGTGGGGGCGGCGATGATCGCACCCGTCGGATGGTGGCACAACGCCTTGAGCACCAAGGCGGAGCGACGCACCAGATCCGTGGGCAGCCGCGGGAGGTCCAGCCCGTTCACCCAGGCGCTCCAGTGCTCGACGGTGGCCGAGCGTCGCTCTGGCTCCGGTGTCGCGCAGTCCGCCGCGCCGGGGCCGCAGAGCAGTTCGAGCACGATCGGGCCCGCCGACAGATCCACCTCGGCCCGGGCGGTGTCGTTGCGGCCGTCCGACTCGATGTACCACCGCAGGTCGGGCGAACGCAGACCCGGCTCGAAGGGGTCGCCGTCGCGCGCCCTGATCCCGGTAGCGATGCGCTCCAGCCGCGTCGGGCCGGGGCTCGAACGGGGCGCGAACTCGACAACGGCACGTCCCCGGCCGGCCAGCACTCGAACCAGGCGGCTCCGTCCGGCGGGCTCAACCGGCAGCCCCTCTGAACAGTCGAGGTAGTCGATGACGCTCATGTCGTCCCACGACGTCTCCAGAACCAGGGAGTGGTCGACGTAGCGCTGGACAGGATCGCCGGCGGGATCGGCGGGGCGGACCGCGAAGAAGCCCGCCTGCGGGCCACCGAGCAGCTCCGCCAGGAAGGGGGTGGCATCGATCCTCGGGCTGCAGAGCCAGACCACCCGGGCGTCGGGCGTGACGATGGCCGCGGTGCGCTGATCCGACAGCAACGAGTGGTGCTCGATGGGCACCACCGGCGAGGAAGCCGAAGCCGAAGGACCGCGAGGGGATGGCTTCTGCAGGTGGGCTGAGGCGTTCACGGGCGGGACGTTAGTGGCCCCGGCGGTTCGCGCCGCTACGGTGCCGAGCCGTGAGCGAGACGCCCGAGGTGGTGGAACGGCCCCCCGAGCGCCGCTGCTACCGGCACCCTGATCGCCGCGGCGGCGTCTCCTGCCAGCGCTGCGACCGCCAGATCTGCCCGGACTGCATGCACCAGGCGTCGGTCGGGTTCCATTGCCCGGAATGCACCACCCGGCGGGTCGGTCAGCCGGTGACGGCGTCACCGATGATGGTGGCGCAGGCGTCGCGGCCGCGGGTCACCCAGCTATTGCTGGGCCTGAACGCGCTGGCCTACCTCTACTCGATCGTTCTGAGCGGCTCGGCCCGGGGAATCACCCGTCTCGACCAAACGCTGCTGGTCGACGGCGGCCTGTTCGCTCGGGCCCGACTCTTCGACGCCGGTGCGGTCAGCTTGATCGGCGTGGACACCGGTGAGTACTACCGGCTGGTCACGGCCGCGTTCCTGCACGACGGGATCTTCCATCTGGCGTTCAACATGTACATCCTGTGGATCCTGGGCCACATGCTCGAGGGGGGCTTCGGCAAGGCCCGCTTCCTGTCCCTGTATGTGGTGTCGATGCTGGGTGGCTCGTTCGGGGTGCTGCTGCTGTCGCCGAACTCGCCGACCGTGGGGGCGTCGGGAGCCGTGTTCGGCTTGATGGGGGCGACGGTGCTGATGCACCGGGCCGTCGGCGGCAGCATCTGGCGCTCGCCGCTGGCCCCGCTGCTGATGATCAACGTCGTGTTCACCTTGCTCATCCCGCGGGTGTCGATAGGCGGCCACTTCGGCGGGCTGATCGCGGGCGCGATCATGGGTGCGCTGATGATGCGCTTCGAGCGTCGCAATGCTCCCGCCTGGGTGACGGTGGCCCTGGGCGCCATGCTGTCGGCGCTTCTAGTGCTCGGATCGGTCCTCGCCCTGCCACTGCGGGACTTGATCTCCGACGTGGTGGACCTGGTCGCATAGGCGGATGTAGACGGTCGCAGCGACCTAGTGCTCTCGCCTGAATTGGCAGCGTTTTGCGCGGATAGCGTGCATTCTGCTGCCAGTCCTTGACTGGCTCCTGGTAGGCCCCCGAATTGGCAGCGTTTTGCGCGGATAGCGTGCATTCTGCTGCCAGTTCCCGGTGCGCTCGACTTCGGCCGCTGGTTCGTAGGATGGCGGGGTGGCTGAGCCGTCTGGGGCGCCGGAGATCTATCTCGACCACGCCGCGTCCACGCCGCTGAGGCCCGCGGCCCGCGACGCCTGGCTGGCCGCCGCAGAAAGGCATCACGCCAACCCGACCGGATCCCATCTGGCCGCTAGGGAGGCTCGCCGGGCGCTGGACGAGGCCCGCAGCCGGGCCGCGTCCGCCCTCGGCGCCGATCCCGGCGAGATCGTGTTCACCTCGGGCGGCAGCGAGGCCGACAACATGGCCGTGCGCGGTGCTCTGGCGGCCCGGCGAGTCGGCGCGGTGGCGGTGACGACCGCGGCCGAGCACCACGCCGTCCACGACCCGGTCGAACGCTCCGGAGGCGTCTTCGTGGGCGTGGACGAGCGAGGCATCGTCGACCTTGAGGCCCTGGCCGGCGTGCTGAGTGCCCACGACGGCGATGTCGCGGTGGTCTCGGTGATCGCCGTCAACAACGAGACCGGCTCGATCACGCCGTTGCCCGAAGTGGCCCGGGTGGTGCGCGACCTCGCTCCGGGAGCGCTGCTGCACACCGACGCCGTCCAGGCCGTGAACTGGATCGATGTAGCCGCCGACACGGCCGGCTTCGACCTTGTGTCGGTCACCGGGCACAAGATGGGCTCTCCGGTAGGGACCGGGGTGCTGGTGGTGCGCGACGGCGTGGAGCTCGACCCGCTGATCGTCGGGGGCGGTCAGGAGCGGGGCCGGCGGGCCGGCACCCCCGACGTGGCCGGAGCGGTGTCGTTCGCGGCCGCGCTGGCCGAGACCGCCGAGCAGCGTGACGGCAGCGTCGAGCGGCTCGGCGCTCTGCGGGACGCTCTGATCGACGGCTTGACGGACCGGCTCGGTGACCGCGTGCTGGTCTCGGCGGCCCGAACCAACGGCGATCGCGGCCACATCGCGGCCGGCATCGCCAACGTGTGCATCACCGGGGTGCAGAGCGAGGCGCTGCTGTTCCTTATGGACGCGGCCGGAGTGCGGGCCTCGGCCGCCTCGTCATGTTCCAGCGGGGCCCAGGACCCGTCCCATGTCCTGGCTGCGATGGGAGTGCCCCGCGAGGTCGCCCTGGGGTCTCTGCGGCTGTCGCTGGGGCACACCACCAGTGCCGCCGATGTGGAGCGGGCCGTCGAGGTCATCGCCGCGTCGGTTGAGCGACTCGACCGCTTCGAGGGGGGTTGACATGGCCGGGTCGTCGGGACGCACCTGTCGCCAGCGGGTTCTGGTGGCCATGTCGGGCGGGGTCGACTCGTCGGTGGCCGCGGCGCTCCTGTTGGAGGCCGGCCATGACGTGGCCGGGGTCACCATGAAGCTGTGGGGCGGTCCCAGCGACACCGGCTGCTGCTCGGTGTCCGATGTCGACGACGCCCGCTGGGTGGCCAACCAACTCGGTGTCGAGCATCACGTGTTCAACTTCGGCGACGACTTCGAGCGCCACGTCGTGGAGCCGTACGTGGCCGACCACGCCGCGGGCCGCACCCCGAATCCGTGCGTGGAGTGCAACCGTCACATCAAGTTCCGCCGGCTGCTGCGCCGGGCCGACGCACTCGGGTTCGAGCTGGTGGCCACCGGCCACCACGCTCGCATCGTGGCCACCGCCGACGGTCCCCGGATCGGGCGGGGCGTCGATGCGGCCAAGGACCAGTCCTATGTGCTGCACATGCTCGACGCCCCGGCGCTGGACCGGCTGCTGCTGCCGGTGGGGGAGATGACCAAGGACGAGGTGCGGCGCCAGGCCGAGACTCGGGGTCTGGTCACCGCATCCAAGCCCGACAGCCAGGACGTCTGCTTCATCACGTCCTCGGCCGGTCGCCGGCAGTTCCTCAGCGAGCGCATCCCGATGCGTCCGGGACGGCTGGTCGACACCGCCGGCCGGCAGGTCGGCGCGGTCGAGGCGCTCGAGCTGGTGACGGTCGGCCAGCGCCGGGGGTTGGGCGCCGTAGGCGACGGGTCGCCCCGCTACGTGCTGGACGTGGACGCCGATTCGGCGACAGTCACGGTGGGGGACCGGGCCTCGCTCGACTGCCCGGTCACGCCGCTGGAGGACTGGCGCTGGGCGAGCGCACCGGTGGAGGGTCCGGTGCGGGTGCAGACCTCGGCCCATGGCATCGCGGCTGCGGCCATGATCGACACCGACGGCGCCGCAGTGCGCTGGGCTGAACCTCGCCGGGCGGTGGCCCCGGGCCAGAGCGTGGTCGCCTACCAGGGCGACATCGTGGTCGGCGGCGGAACCGCCGCCCGTCCTAGCGGTTCGATGCCAGGCGCGACCAGCTCAAGGATCGGTACCGGGACATCATTGCGGCGGGCTTGAGGCATGGGTCCCTGTCCTGTAGCGATGTTCTTCTAGCCGTCGACGCCACCTTCGGGATCGTCGAGAGCATCATCACCTGGTTTGAGCGAGGCGGGCCGGTGACGTCTCGCGGCGCCGTCTATCACGTGGCGCGAGCCGCGCTGGCTGCGCTGTTGACGTCGCCGTCTGAAGTGGATCGGGTGATCGCCCAGGCCGAAGCCCTGGTGGCAGCATGAGACCGCGGGCCATGCGGAAGGGTGACTCGACGGCTCGATGCCAGCGAGGAGCCAGCCGTCCATGACCGAACCGAGCTGGCGCGAGGTCTCTGCGCCCAAACTCGATGTCTATGTGCTGCCCGTCAAGGTGAGCTGGCAGCAGGTCCGCGCCATGTTTCTGCGAGCAGAGGAATTGGGCTTCCACACTGCCTGGATCCACGACAATGTTGTGGGGCCGGTGCCCTGGAAGCCTGACGCCGCAGTGTTCGACTCCTGGAGCGTCCTGGGAGCGCTGGGTGAGGCCACGTCGCGAATACGGCTCGGGTCTCTCGTCACACCTATGGGCCGACGCCATCCCAGCGTGTTCGCCAAGATGACGGCGTCCTTCGACAACCCCTGCGGCGGGCGTTTCGACTTGGGGATGGGACCCGGAGACGAGCCCCATCAATACGAGCCCTGGGGGCTGCGTTATCCGGAGCCGCGGGAACGCATCGAAATCCTTGAGGAGGAGATTGAGATCATCAAGAGGCTCTGGACACACGAACGCGTGACCTATGAGGGCGAGCACTACCAACTGCGGGACGCCTCTCTGGCTCCGAAGCCGCTGCAGAAGCCTCACCCGCCGCTCTGGATCGGTCTCGTGTTCGGTCGCAGGGTCATGCCGCGCCTCGCCGCACGCCATGCTGACGGCGTGAACTTCTACTCCAAGCATGACGACGACGTGGCCGCGACGATCGAGCAGGTCCGGTCGCTTTGCAGAGACATCGGACGCGACCCCGCACCGATCAAGTTCTCCCGCTGCGTGTCGGTATGGGTGACCGACGACATCCCCGATGTCGAAGCCGAGTTGAACCGAGTCGGCGAGGAGTACGGCACCGGCGGCGACTACGTGCGCGACTATGTGGCCGCTTATGAGCGCATGGCGATCGGCCCCCCGGAGGTGATCGCTGAGGAGTTCGTGAAGCAGGCCGAGCTTGGAATCGACCAGATCATCATCAACATGATCCTGGGGCCCGGCCCGGCATATAAGGACTTGCCGGTTACGGAAGGAGTTCCTCGCACCTGGGAGCGCATCGCCACAGAGGTGCGGCCGTTGATGGAGGCGACGCTCAGCTAGCTCTTCGCGGTCACGCGATGTTGATGCCGCGGCGCTCGGCGGTCGCCAGCACCGCGGCGGCTCAACCACCATTCGGCCCCGGCCGGCTCGCCGACTCCGAAGTAGTCCTGGGCGGTCAGGTCGGTATCAGAACGGCCGTATCCGGGTGCAGCGCGGCCAGCCCCTTGTCGAGGGTCACGAGCGAGCCCCCGAAGTGGTCCGCCAGCGCGGCGAGGTACGAGTCGGTGACCTGGCGGTGGCCGATGGCTCCGGCCAGCACTCTGGGGGTGTAGCTGATCTCGTCGGGCCAGAAGGTGTGTCGGGGCAGGGAGACGATCTTGTCGAGCACGGCCAGTGCGTCGAGCGCCCCGACGCCGTTGCGCAACAGGAAGCGGAGCAGCGTTCCCTGCGTGATCGGGCAGGTGGCGAGTTGATCGGCCTGGCTCTCAAACCACTCCCGAGCCTGCCGGTGGTGGGGATGGTCTGTGGCTGCCAGCGCGATCAGGACGTTTCCGTCGGCTAGGGCCGTGGTCACTCGTCCTCCGCCGATCTCACCACTCGTCCTCCAGAGATCTGACGTCCTCGGCAGTGATGGGTCTGCCAAGCGTGACCGTAGGGAACCCTGGGCCGGTCGTGTCGATCTGGGGCGCTCGGTCGGGAGCTATGTCGAGCGCCTTCTGCACGCACTCGGTGACGACCTGGCTCATCGTCTTGTTCTGCTGGTGGGCTAGCTCTCGCGCCAGGGCATGCAGGTCGGGCGGGAGGTCGATCGTGGTCCGCATCTTCGCATCATAACGTCATCTCATCACTACGTCAGCGCTCTTCAGGCGATCTTGAGGCCGCGGCGCTCGGCCGTGGCCAGCACCGCCGCGGGGCGGCTGGGCGACACCAGGAGGGCCGTGAGCGTGTGCTCCTCGCTGCGGTTGCGGCCCGTCATGACGCCGACCTTCGCGGGCTCGTTGAGACGTAGCTCCAGGGCCATTCCGAAGGCCTGCGCGGTGAGATCGGCAGCAGCGGTATCAGCCGGGGCCGGGCCGATGGATGCGATGTCGCGGCGGCGCAGCGGCAGCGGCTCGGCTACGGCCAGATGGTCGTGGACCACCACCCCGTTGGGCACGAACACCAGCCAGCGGCAGGCCAGCCGGTAGAGAGTGTGGGCCGCAAACGCGGCCGCGGGAAACCCGACGGCCGCAGCCACGATGCCGGCCGTCCAGCCCCGGCCGGCCAGCAGCAGTGGTCCCACCGCCACCCCCGCCACCGAGACCGCCCACATGGGCACGACCAGGGCCACCAGGATCGGGCCCGGGGGACGCAGCAGGAAGCGGCGCTCGTCGCCGTAGCTGGCCGCGCTCACGTGGGCCTCGGCGTACGCGGGCAGCAGCACGAGCCCCGTGCCCACCAGCGACGCGATCAGGCCGATCAGAGCGACCGGATCCGAGGCGTCCGCGGATCCCGCCGCCGCGCCCGACATCTGCAGCGCACCGGCCGGCATGGCGATGCGGACGACGGTCGCAGCCCGGGCCCCCGGAAGCAGCAGCGCGGCGAGTACCACGACATAGGCCAGCCACAGCGCCACTGTCACCGTCGTGCGGGCCCCGCCCCCGTCAGGCCGGAGTTCCGGGAGGATCAGGTCCCCGAACCAGGCTCCGGCCGCGACCGCCAGCCAGGCTGCCACGGCCCCAATACGCAGTAGCTGCACCGTCCTGCCCGGTCGCCGCGCCCGGCTTCGCACCGCAACCGGCACCTCGTCTGCCACGGCTGCAATTGTGGCACCGGGTGGCGCCAAGGCGGTCCTGAACCCCGCTCCTGTTCGCTGCGACCTGAGAGCCGCTCGGGCCACGGCCTCGCTCGCGGCAGCGGAGATCCGGTCCACCGCCTGCCGCCCGCTCGGCCTCTGGGCGCGGATGTAGCCTCACGCTCATGGCGGGCGCAGACACCGCAGACACCGGCACAGCCGCGGACTCGGCGGCGCGTGTCCGCGAGCTCCAGGCCCGGCTGAACCACCATTCGGCCCTCTACTACGCAGGCAAGCCCGAGATCCCCGACGGCGACTTCGACAGCCTCCACAACGAGCTGAAGGCCCTGGAGGAGCGGCACCCCGAACTGGTCCACCCCGATTCGCCCACCCAGCGGGTCGGGGCGCCACCCGACACCGCCTTCGCGCCGGTGCGCCACGAGCCGCCCATGATGTCGCTGCACAACGCCCTCGACATCGAGGAGTTGCGGGCCTGGCACGAGCGGGTGCGTCGTGCCCTGGCCGCCGGCGAGGCCCGCCCGAATGGCGAGGAGGCTCTGCCGACCCTGGAAGCCCCCGGCGTCGGGGACTTCTCGGTGGAGCTGAAGTTCGACGGGCTGGCCATCTCGGTCCTTTACGAGGACGGCGTCCTGGTACGGGCCGCCACCCGGGGCGACGGCCGCACCGGCGAGGACGTCACCCACTCGGTGCGCACCATCGCCGACATCCCGATCCGGCTCCGCGGCGACGCTCCGGCCGTGCTGGAGGTGCGGGGCGAGGTGATCCTGCGCCTGTCCACCTTCGAGGCCCTCAACGTCCGCCAGGCCGAGCGGGGCGAGAAGGCCTACGTCAACCCCCGCAACGCGGCCGCGGGCTCGCTGCGCCAGAAGGACGCCAGGGTGACCGCCGAGCGGGGCCTGTCGTTCTGGTGCTACCAGCTCGGCTACGCCGAGGGCGCGCCGGCCTTCGGTTCCCACATGCAGACGCTCGAATGGCTGCGGTCGCTGGGCCTGCCCGTCAACGAGTACTCGGCGCGCCTTGAGGACCTGGCCGCGGTGGAGGCCCACGTCACCGACTTCGAGCGCCGCCGCCACGACTTCGACTACGAGTTCGACGGCCTGGTGGTGAAGGTCGACGATCTCGGCCTACAGGACAGCCTGGGAGTGGACGCCAAAGCCCCCCGCTGGGCCATCGCCTACAAGTTCCCGCCCGAGGAGCGCACCACCAAGCTGCTTGACATCGAGGTATCGATCGGCCCGTCCGGCCAGGCCACCCCGTTCGCCCGGCTCGAGCCGGTGTTCGTGGGCGGGGTCACGGTGGCGACCGCCACGCTCCACAACGAGGACCAGGTGGCGGCCAAGGACGTCCGGCCCGGAGACACGGTGATCGTGCGGCGGGCCGGCGAGGTCATCCCCGAAGTGGTGGGGCCGGTGCTCTCGGAGCGCCCGCCCCGGTCCGAGCCGTGGTCGTTCCCTCGTGACTGCCCCATATGCGGTGAGGGGCTGCAGCGGGCTGAGGGCATGTCGGCCACGCAGTGCGTCAACTACTGGTGCCCCCGCCAGATAAGGGGCCGGATCGAGCACTTCGTCGGCCGGGCCGCCATGGACATCGAGTTCCTCGGCGAACGCAACATCGACCGGTTCGTCGGTGAGGGGCTGCTCGGCGATGTGGTCGGGTTGTACTCGCTCGACTTCGAGCGGATCGAGCAGATGGAGGGCTTCGGCCAGACCTCGGTCAACAACCTGCGCAACTCCATCGAGGCCAGCAAGCAGCAGCCTCTGTCGCGCCTGCTGTTCGCGCTGAGCATCCCCGAGATCGGCCAGGTCAACGCCGGTGTGCTGGCGGCCGCCTTCGGCGATGTCGACAGCATCCTGGAGGCCGGCGAGGAGGCCCTGGCCGAGGTGGAGGGCTTCGGGCCGATCATCGCGGCGTCGGTGCGGGCATGGTTCGACGACGCCCACAACCGCACGCTCATCGAGGGACTGCGGACGGCCGGCCTGCGCATGGAGGCTTCCGATGTCGGCGGCGCCGAAGAGGGCGAGGCACTGCCCCAGACTCTGGCCGGGATGTCGGTGGTGGTCAGCGGCACGCTGGAGGGCTTCAGCCGCGACGGGGCCAAGCAGGCCATCCTGGCCCGGGGAGGCTCGTCGCCGGGCTCGGTGTCGGGCCGCACGACCGCCCTGGTGGTGGGCGCGGACCCGGGTGCCTCCAAGCTGCGCAAGGCCGAGTCCTCCGGCGTTCCGGTGATCGACGAAGCCGCCTTCCGGGAGCTGCTGGAGACCGGCCAGCTCCCCTAGAGACCGACCGGTTGGCGTCCGCCATCGTGTCGCATGGGCGAGGTAGGTTCAGACCCGTGAGCCCGGCCTGCCCCTCTTTGGTTCTTTCTCTGGTTGCGGACAGCCTCCGTGACCCGTCGAAGCCATGAGCACTGCGGCCCGGCGAGGAGGCACAACCACATCGAATTTCGGCGTGAGCCGTCGCGAGGGCCACGACGCTTCCGCGTTCTACGAGCGGTTCCCTGTGCCTGAGATCAGCGACGACTCCCATGTAGCCCGCCCGCCGGGGGAGTGGCTCGACTGTCTGTGGGTGGGCGACGCCCGCAACATGGACGCGGTCGGCCATGTGTCCGACAGCTCGGTTGCCCTGGTGGTCACCTCGCCGCCGTACTTCGCGGGCAAGGAGTACGAGGAGGCCGTCGGTCAGGGCCACATCCCCGGCGACTACGTGGCCTACCTCGAGATGCTCGAAGCCGTGTTCGCGGAGAGTGTGCGAAAGCTGGAACCCGGTGGACGCATCGCGGTCAACGTCGCGAACCTGGGACGCCGGCCCTACCGCTCCCTGTCGGCCGACGTGATCAGGATCCTCCAGGACCGGCTGGGTCTGCTGCTGCGTGGTGAGGTCATCTGGCGCAAGGCTCGCGGCGCGGCGGGGAACTGCGCCTGGGGCAGCTTCCAGCGTCCCAGCAACCCGGTCCTCAGGGACCTGACCGAGCGGGTTGTTGTCGCCTCCAAGGGTCGTTTCGATCGCGCCGTGTCCGCGGCTGAGCGCGCCCTGCGGGGACTGCCCTCGGAAGGGACGGCCCCGGTGGACGAGTTCCTGGAGGCCACCACCGACGTCTGGGACATACCTTCAGCCTCAGCCACCCGGGTGGGGCATCCTGCGCCCTTCCCGGTCGAGCTGCCCCAGCGCCTGATCGACCTCTACACCTATCGCGGCGACCTGGTGCTCGATCCCTTCATGGGCGCCGGGACAACGGCAGTGGCCGCAGTGCGGACCGGACGCCACTACGTCGGTTTCGACACCGACGCCGGCTACATCGCCCTGGCCGAGGAGCGCATCAGATCCGAACGCGAGCAACTCGCCCGCCGTTCGGACATGGAGCGCTGGGAGGTGACGGTGGCACCGAGGGCCAACGGGCGCCAGTCGCGGCTGTTCGAGCCGCCCGCCGTCCCCGCCCCGTCCCCACGGGGCGCGGCCAGCCACCCGAACAACGGCTCCGACCCCGACACCGCCGACGACAACTTCCAGGCTCGAGCGGTGCGACAGGGCCGCAAGGCCCGGGAACTCGCATGGGAGGTGATGGCGGAGTGCGGATTCACCGAGATCCAGGGCAGGGTGGTGATCGACGGAGGGGTTGAGGTCAACTACTCGGCCCTGGATCAGCGGGGTCACCGGTGGCTGTTCGACGTGTCGGGCGCGTTCAGCGTCACCCAGCGTCCGGGGTTGCGCCGCACGGACACACTCTGGAAGGCGATCGGGAAGGCAGCCGTGCTGGACTCACGGCCCGTCAAGGAGCCCCTGGTGCTCCTGACGACCGACCGCCCGGCCCCCAACAGCGCCGGTCAGCGTGCCCTCGATGCGATCACCGGCGACGGCAAGGCGATCCGTGCGGTGATCGAGATGCGCAACCCCGAGGACTTGGAGCGCCTGCGCCTATTCGCGAGCGGTGACGTGTGAATCCGTGACCGAGGAGCTCGTCGATCGGGAGAACAACCTGGCTACAGCGTCCTGAGCCATGCCGGATGGCTGACGATCGCACGACCGTCACCGAACTGGCCACGGCCCTCGGCATGACCGGTCACGCAACCCTCGAGGCCGCGGTCGGAGCCCGGCCCGAGAGTCTTGAGATCAACGCCCGTCAGTGGGAAGGCCTGGCGGGCATCCTGCACAGCGGAGCGTGGACCGCTCTCGCAGAGATCGCCTTCGCGAACGGCGCCCACTTTGCTGAGCATGTTGACGGACTCGATGGGCGCACGCCCGAACGGATTGACATGAGCTGGCATCGGAGTACGAACTCCTGATCGGCGCCGTGAGTGAGGCTTCGGCGGAGCGATGGAGGGAGATCCTGTATGACCGGGCCGAGCAGGAGCGCATGTTGTGGCGGCTCCTGCGCATCTACTCGGCGACGTACTTCATCCTGGGCATCGACGAGAGACGGAAGACCATGCGCTTTCGGGTGGTTACTCCCTGGGAGTGGCGGCAGTCCTACGAGTTCCTCTCCTTCGATGTGAGAGCCGCGGGCCGGGGCCAACCTCGGGTCGACTGGGCTGCCACCTACCGTGACTTGGCTGCCGGGCAGAGGCGTCGCGTTGAAGGCCATGTGGAGATCCGGTGGAGTCATCGCCCGTTCTGCGGGCTGCCCGAGGCGAAGGTATACCTCGACACTCCGCACGCACAGGTGCCGGGTTATTGCCAACTCGACGACGCCGAGGCGCCCCCGCCCTACGGCCAGCAGCGCATGATCGATTGCTCCTGAGGGTCGGCCGCGCAGGCGTTGCTAAGAGACCTCGAAGCACCAGCGGACGGTGTCGGACTCCTCGGGGCGGGCGATGAGCACGAATCTCGCGATCACGCAGTTGGTGTCCGGTGACAGGGCCTCGACGAGGCGGTCCTCGCCGGGTGCGAACTCGAAGCGGTTGAGGCCTTCGATGTGCTCGACCTCGGCGGTCACGTCGACCCCCTCGGAGGCATTGTCGCTGGGAAGGATCACCATCGAGATGAGCCGGTAGCGGGCGTCGAGGACCACTCCGACCCGCTGCTGCTGGAGCACCTCGTCGCCGGGGTTGGGGATCACCCGGTCCACCGCAGGCCCCGCGGTGACGGCACGGTCGGACTCGTCGTCGCCTGAGCCGACCAGCGCGGCCACGACGAAGCCCAATATCCCGAACAGCGCGAGCGCCACGATGCCCACTCGGATCCGCAGCGGGCTTCGCAGGCGCGGCGCCGAGGAGTCCGGCCCCTGTCCGTTCGTAGCCATCTCGCATCGCACGGTACCGGACCCCGGCAACAGACCCTTGCGGCGCAGCCAGGGCGGTACCGTGGCCATGATGGTGTCCCCCGCAGAGTCGTTGCGAGCCTTCGGCGACCGTTACCGGTTGGTGGAGTTCGCCGGCGAGGGCTCGAGCGCGCGGGTCTATCTGGCCGAGGATCTCACGCTTCACCGGCGTGTCTGCCTCAAGATCTTGAAGGTGGAGCTGGCCGATGACCCCAGCTTCCGCGACCGCTTCGCGGCCGAGATGAGGGCGACATCTCTGCTGAACCACCCCCGCGTCCTGCCGGTGTACGACTGGGGCCTGGACCCTCAGCCCTACTCCGTGACCGAGTACCTGACCGGCGGCAACCTGACCATGCTCCTGAGCGCCGGACACCGCCTCACGGCGTCGCAGGCGCTGGTGGCGGGATTGGAAGCGACCCGGGCCCTGGTGAACATCCATGCCGGCGGCCGGGCCCACCTGGGTCTCGGGTCGTCCGCCATCCTGTTCGACTCCGGTGCCCGTCCCTACATCTCCGACCTCGGGCTGTCGGCCGCGCTGCTGCCCGCCGTCACCCGCGACGATGACGCCCCAGAGGATCGTGAGGATGCTTCGCCGGAGGCGGGTCCGGACGACCAAGGAGCGGCTACTCGCAGCTACTCACCGTTGGAGCAGAGCCAGGATGTGCACGACCTGGCCCTGCTCCTCTGCGAGGCCGTGACCGGCTCCAGAGTCCTGACCTCCGATGACGCCGCCATGGCTTCCTTGAGCGCTCTCGGACCTCTGCAGGCGGTGCTGGCACGGGCCGCCGCGGCTGAGCCCGCCGAGCGGCTGAGCGCGGCCGACCTGGCCGAGGAATTGCTGAGAGTGGCAAACCTCCTCCCGCGGCCCGAACCGATCCCTGTCCCATCCCAGTACAGCCCTCCGGTCTCTGCGGCCGCCGCGTCCTACGACCGGACCGAGGACTTCGCGCAGGTCGGCCCCTCGGTGTCGGAGCGTTCGGCTGTGCCGCTCGACGATGCTCCCCGCAGGCGCTGGCCGGGAATCGTCCTGGCGGCGATCCTGGTCCTGGGCGGGGCTGCCGCGGGGATCTGGGCCCTGTTCCTGAGGGGCACCGACAGCCCCGCAGTGCCGGAACTGGAAGGCCAGACGGTCGCCGCCGCCACGTCGGTCGCCGGCGGTCTGGGCTGGCAGGTCAACGAGATACTGGTGCGCGAGCCCGGCACCAGCCGCGGGCGGGTGGTGCGCACCGAGCCTCCCGCGGGCGTCTCCCTGGACGAGGGCGCCACGCTCGACCTGTTCGTGTCGCTGGGCGAGCCTCTGATACCGGTGTCGGACCTGCGCTACCTCTACGGCATGACGTTGCAGGAGGCGACCGACGAGCTCGAGGCGTTGGGTCTGGCCCCATCCTCAGAAAGGCTCGTCAACGACGCCGTCGTCCCGCCCGGGCTGGTGGTCGGCGTCGATGTGGAGGCCGGCGTGTACGAACTGGAGGTGGGTGCCGACGTGGATCTGCTGGTGTCGGACGGCCCATCCGAGGCCGGGTAGCGCCGCTCAGAGAGCACTCGGGTAGGCGAGAGCCTGTCTCGTCGAGGCGGTGTCATTCCCGCTCTTGTTCGCTGCGCTCACGGGCCGCTCGGGCCACGGCCTCGCCCCTATGGGGGCACATTCGCTCGCCTATTCGCTCGGCCTCTAGGGCTATATTGCCCGAGTGTCCGGTCGAATCAGCCGAGACGAGGCCGCCCACGTGGCCCGGCTGGCCCGCCTGCGTTTCAGCGACGACGAACTCGATGAGTTGGCCGCGCAGCTGTCGGCCGTGCTCGACCACGCGGCCGATGTGGAGGCGCTGGACGTCTCCGGTATCGAGCCCACCTCCCACCCGCAGCCGCTAACCGACGTGACCAGAGCCGATGAAGTGCGACCGTCGCTCGAGCGCGACGAGGTCCTGGCCCAGGCGCCGTCGGTGGCCGAGGGCCAATTCCGGGTGCCGCCGATTCTGGGGGAGGTGCCGTGAGCCGGGGAGGCTGGTTCGGGTTGGCTCCGATTCTGGGGGAGGTGCCGTGAGCCGGGGAGGCTGGTTCGGGTTGGCTCCGATTTTGGGGGAGGTGCCGTGAGCCGGGGAGGCTGGTTCGGGTTGGCTCCGATTCTGGGGGAGGTGCCGTGAGCGCGCTGGTCATCGCGGCTGCGGTGAGAAGCGGTGAACGCACCGCGCGGGAGGTAGTGGACGAGCATCTGGCTCGCATCGACCGACGCGACGGAGAGATCAGCGCTTTCAACCTGGTGCTGGCCGAGGAGGCCCGCGCCGACGCCGACCGTATCGACAGCGCTGTGGCCCGGGGCGAGCCGGTGGGGCCATTGGCGGGGGTGCCGGTGGCCCTGAAGGACAACCTCTGCACCCGGGGCATACCCACCACTTGCTCGTCACGGATGCTGGAGGGCTGGCGGCCCCCGTACAGCGCCACCGTCGTCGAGCACCTGAGGGCCGCGGGCGCCGTGGTCGTCGGCAAGACCAACCTCGACGAGTTCGCCATGGGCTCATCCACCGAGAACTCCGCTTTCGGGCCTACCCGCAACCCCCATGACACAAGCCGCGTGCCCGGAGGCTCCAGCGGCGGTTCGGCCGCGGCCGTGTCCGCTGGCTTCGCCGCGCTGGCCCTCGGGTCCGACACCGGGGGCTCCATCCGCCAGCCCGCCGCTCTCTGCGGTGTGGTGGGGATGAAGCCCACCTACGGGCGGGTGTCGCGCTACGGCCTGGTCGCCTTCGCGTCGTCGCTCGACCAGGTCGGCCCGTTTGGAGCCACCGTGGCCGACGCGGCCGCCTGCTATGAGGCCATCGCCGGCCACGACCCCCTCGACTCGACCTCGATCGATCAGTCGCCGGAGCCGGTGCATGGAGCGCTCACCGACGGGGTCGAGGGCCTGAGGGTCGGGGTGCTCGCCGAACTCTGCGGCGCCGGCCGAGGCAAGGACGAACCAGCGACGTCTGGCGTCGAGGGTGTGGCCGGCGACGTGCTGTCGCGGGTGCAGGATGCCGCCGAGGCCCTGGAGCGGGCCGGCGCCGAAGTGCGGACGGTGTCGGTGCCCTCCGCGGTGCTGGGACTGTCGGCCTACTACGTGATCGCCCCGGCGGAGGCGTCCAGCAACCTGGCGAGGTACGACGGAGTGCGCTACGGGCTGCGGGTCGACGCGGCCAACGCCGCGGAGATGAACGTCAACACCCGCACGGCCGGCTTCGGAGCGGAGGTCAAGCGCAGGATCATGCTGGGCACCTACGCCCTGTCCGCGGGTTACTACGACGCCTTCTACGGCAAAGCGCTGCGGGTGCGCACCCTCATGCTGCAGGAGTTCGCCGCCGTCTACGAAGACGTCGACGTCCTGCTCTGCCCGACCGCACCGACCACCGCGTTCGAACTCGGAGCCAAGACCGCCGACCCGCTGCTGATGTACCTCAACGACGTGTGCACCATCCCGTCCAACCTCACCGGTCACCCGGCGATATCGGTGCCCTTCGGGCGGGGAGACGACGGTCTCCCGGTCGGCGTGCAGGTCATGGGCCCGGCCCTGTCGGAGCGACTCATCTTCGGGGTCGCGGCCGCGCTGGAGCGGGCCGCGCCCGGCAACGGGAGCGCGCCGTGAGCGGGACCGCCACCGGCCGCGAGGCGGCACTCGAAGAGGGCTGGGAGCTCGTGGTGGGTCTCGAGGTCCACGTCGAGCTGAGCACGGCCAGCAAGCTGTTCTGCGGCTGCGCCAACCGGTTCGGCGACGAGCCCAACACCAATGTGTGCCCGGTCTGCCTGGGCCTGCCCGGCTCGCTGCCGGTTGTCAACGCGGCTGCGGTGGACTTCGCCATGCGCCTAGGACGGGCCCTGGGCTGCGAGGTGCGCCCCGCGGTGTTCGCCCGCAAGAACTACTTCTACCCCGACATGCCCAAGGACTACCAGATCTCCCAGTACGACCAGCCCACCAACACCGACGGGTGCCTCGAGCTGGCCGGCGGCCAGGTGGTGGGCATCGAGCGGGCCCACATCGAGGAGGACACCGGCAAGACCACCCATGTGGGCGGGGGTGGGCGCATCCACGACGCCTCCTACGCGCTGGTGGACTACAACCGGGCCGGCGTGCCGCTGGTGGAGATCGTCAGCCGCCCCGACATCCGCACCGCCGAGCAGGCCCGGGCCTACGTGCGCGAGCTGCGGGCCATCCTGCTCTCCATCGGCGTGTCCGACGCCCGGATGGAGGAGGGCTCCATGCGGGTGGACGCCAACGTGTCGGTGCGCCCCGCCGGCTCCGACGAACTGCGCACCCGATGCGAGATCAAGAACCTGAGCTCCCTGCGCTCACTCGGTCGGGCGATCGCCTATGAGGCTCGCCGCCATTTGGATCTGTGGTCGGGCGGGGAGCGGCCCCGCCAGGAGACCCGCCACTGGGACGAGGCCCAGGGTCGCACCACGCCGGGGCGCTCCAAGGAGGACGCCGAGGACTACCGCTACTTCCAGGATCCCGACCTGGTGCCGCTGGCACCCACGGCCGACCAGGTCGCAGCCATCGACGCTGCCCTGCCCGTGCTGCCGGCGGCCCGCCGGGCCGAGCTCCTGGCCGCAGGCGCCGGAGCCGTGTCAGCCGACGAGGCGGCCCTGCTGGTGGAGCGGGACCAGGATGAACTGGTCCGGGCCGCGGTCGAGGCCGGGGCCGACCCGGGCCTGACCGCCACCAGGGTCTGCAACGACCTGGCCGTCGACGACTGGTCCAAGGTGACGCCCAACGGCCTGGCCGCCCTGATCGTGATGGAGGCCACCGGGCAGATCACCGCCACCCAGGCCAAGCAGGTGCTGGCCGAGATGGTGGAGGGGGGCGACGATCCGGCCTCCATTGCCGAGCGGCGCGGCTTCCAGGCCATGGCCGGTGACGACCTGGCTGCGACCGTCGATCAGGTGATCGCCGACAATTCCGACGAGTGGCAGCGGTTCTGCTCGGGCGACGACGCCGACCGGAAGAAGCTGTCCGGGTTCTTCATCGGCCAGGTGATGCGGGCCACCCGGGGCCAAGCCGACGGCGCCGCCGTCAACCGCCTGCTCCGTGAGAGGGCATCCGGCTGAACTTCTGTCAAGAATCCACCACACAGGTGGAAAATCGACAGGAGTTCGAACGGGGCGACGGGCTCAGCGGTCGGCGCCGGTGACCTGCCAGCGGGTGCTGGCGAAGCGCCACAGCATCAGAGCGAGGCGGGTCGCCATCCAGGCGTGAAGGGCGGCCCAGAGCCAACCGATCCCGGCCCCGGCCGCCACGACCAGCAGCCCGCCGCCCACCAGCACCACGCCGGCGCCGACCATCGACACGGCCAGGAAGCGCAGGTCGCCCGCGCCGATCAGCACGCCGTCGAGGGCGAACACCACCCCTGCGGCGGGCTGGGAGAACCCGACGTGCAGCAGCAGGAAGGCCGCCAGCGAGATCACGGCGGCATCCTCGGTGAACACATGGGGCAGCACACCGGAGACGGCCAGCACCACCGCTCCCGTCAGCACGCCGGAGGCTGCGCCCCAACCGATCATGCGCCGTCCCAGCGCACGGGCCCGGTCGGGCTGGCTTGCACCCAGGGCCAGGCCGATGAGGGCCTGCCCGGCGATGGCCACCGCGTCCAGCACCAGGGCCAGAACGGTCCAGACCTCGAACACGATCTGGTGCGCGGCCAGGTCGTCGGTGCCGATCCGGGCGGCCATCGCCACCGTCACCGTGAGGCTCGCCCTCAGCGCCGAGGTACGGATCAACAGATCCCAGCCGGCGATGGCCAAGCGCCGGATCACGGCCGGATCCGGCCTCAGGCCCACGCCGTGGCGGGCTACGGCCTGCCGGATCCACCAGACGAAGACGGCCGCAGCCGCCGCCTGGGCCACCACCGTCGACAGCGCCGAGGCGCCGATCCCCTGGTCGAAGCCGTACACCAGCACCACCTCGAGCACGAAGTTCCCCACGGCGGAGCCCAGAGCCACCGCGAAGGGTCGCTTGGTGTCCTGGACGCCCCGCAGGTAGCCCACCCCGGCCAGCATGACCAGCATGGCCGGCAGGCCGAACAGCGAGATGCGCAGGTACACGAGGGCGTTGCGGAGAACCTCGGGATCGTCTCCCCCGAGCGCGTTCACGAGCCAGGACGACAGCAGCAGTCCGGCAACGGCCAGGACGATGCCCGCGGCCAATGCCAGCCAGATGCTCTGAACCGCCTGATGGGCGGCCCGGCGGTGCTCGCCCGCACCCAGCAGCCGGGCCACGGCCGCGGTGGTGCCGTAGGCCAGGAAGATGAACATGGCGTGAGCGGTCAGCAGGATCGACGCGGCCAACGCCAGGCCGCCGAGCTGGGGAGTGCCGATGCGGCCCACGATGGCGGTGTCGGCGAGCACGTACAGCGGCTCGGCCACCAGCGCCCCGAGCGCGGGCCACGCCAGCCGCCAGATCTCCCGGTCGTCGCGGGTAAGGCTCAGCCGCACGGCGGTCGACTCCCGGCGGTCAACCCCGGAGGCGGCATAAGAACGTGCGCGGGTAGGTGTAACCGCCTCGCGCTGTGACGGGGTCATTCCCGCTCTTGTTCGCTGCGCTCACGGGCCGCTCGGGCCACGGCCCCGCCCGTATGGACCGGGTCCGCTCATCTACCCGCGGGGCCTCTAAGTAGTCTCGGAGCGATGAGCGCACGGCGCAGAAACCTAGGCCGGGCAACCTGACATGAGCGTGTCGGCGCCCTCGGAGGCGGCCGCATCCGAGGGCGCCGTCCGTGCGGCCTCGCGCCTTCCCGGCCTCGACGGGCTGCGGGGGCTGGCGGTGGCGTGGGTGCTCGCCTTCCACCTGTGGCCCGACGTGGTGCGGGGCGGCTGGCTGGGAGTGGGGCTGTTCTTCACGCTGTCGGGCTACCTGATCGCGGGGCTGCTCGACAGCGAGGTCACCACCACGGGCCGGCTGCGGCTGGGACGCTTCATGGCTCGGCGGGTCCGGCGGCTGCTGCCGGCCGCGCTGGTGACGATCGCGGCCACGCTGGCGTTGACGGCGCTCCTCGACGACCAGCCGCTGCGCATCATCGGCATCGACGCGCTTACCGCTGCGCTGAACGTGTTCAACTGGCACGCGTCCCTCGACGCGACCGGCTACGCAGGGATCTTCGACGCCGCGCCGGAGCCCCTGGCCCACTTCTGGTCGCTCGCGATCGAGGAGCAGTTCTACCTGGTCTTCCCGGCCGCGGTGGCGCTGATCCGCCGGCCCGGCCGGGTGGTGGCCGCCATGGCGGCCATCGGCCTGGCCGGCGTGTGGCTGTGGTGGGGTTCGACCGACGCCTACGTGGCCACTCCCGTGCGGGCGCTGGAGATCGCGGCCGGCGCGGGTCTGGCCGTGGCCCAGGCCCGCTACGGCGCGGTGCGGCGCCTGTTCCAGCCTCCCGAAGACCTGTCCCGTTCGTCACGGATTGCCTGGGCGGTGCTGCTGGCGGTCGCGGTGGCGCTAACCGTGGTCACGGTGGCCCGTCTCGGCCCCGACGACGGCCTGGTGTTCCGGGGCGGCCCCCAGCTCATGGCCCTGTGCTGGGTGGTGCTGGTGATCGCCGCGGTGCGCGACGGCCGGCCGGCGAGGTTCATGTCGTGGGCGCCGCTGCGCTGGCTGGGCTTGCGCTCCTATGCCATCTACCTGTTCCACTGGCCGGTGATCGAGCTGACCGACTGGCACCCGGTAGTGGTGATCGCGGTCACTCTGGGCCTCGCGGAGGCGTCGTTCCATCTGCTGGAGATGCCGGTTCGCCGCGGGACGGGGCCGCGGGCCGTACCGGTGCTGGCCGTGGCCGCGGCCGCGGTGGTGGCCGTGTCGGCGGTGGCCGCGGCTGCGTCGGTGCCGGCGCGGGGCATCGCGGTGCGAGCCGAGGGCGCCGATGAACTGCCCGGATGGCTCACCACCCAGGATGGACCGAGCACCGCGGCGCCGACCACGCAACCAGCTCCGACCTCGGCTCCCGACCAGACGGTCCCCGACGCGGCTGCGACGACGATGCCGGACGCGCCCTCGACGACAGTCGGGCCGCCCGACGAGCCGTCCCAGGAGCCCGACCCGGCTGCACCGGAGTCCACCTCGCCGCCTTCGGAACGACCCGAGCCGGAACCGTCCCCGGTGACCTCGGAACCGGTGGACACGGAGACGCCGCCGTCGGATCCGGACACCGAGCCCGTACAGGAAGCGGTGGACGGCACCGGAGAAGCGACCCCGGACACCACCGTGCCGCCGCAGCCGGATGCCACCCTGGCGGTGCCCATCGTCACCGTCCTCGGCGACTCGGCCGCGCTCTACATCGCCGACGGGCTGCGCGAGTGGGGCAGTGCCAGCCGGCTGATGGCGGTGGTGGACCAGTCCCGCATCGGCTGCTCCCCGGCGGGCACGCCCGACAGCGATTGGCGCAGCCTCCGGGGGAACCTCAACGACGGGGCCCACCCCATGGGATTCATCGACGGTCCCTGCCGGGACGATCTAATCCAGGAGGGCTCCAACGCGGTGCTCGTGGTCGACCACGGCGCGGTGCTGTTCGACCATGCGAACGGCAACGGCGAATGGGTGTCGATCCTCGACCCCGGCCTGGCCTCCGATGTGGCCGACTCCTACCGGAGCCTCGTCTCCAAGGCCCGGGACGTCGGTGCCCGGGTGGTGTTCACCACCGCGCCCCGACTGCTGCCGACGCCGGGCGATGAGGCCTCCAACCAGCCCCAGACCAGTCCCGAGAGGGCCGCGGCCTACAACGCGCTGCTCCGCGACCTGATCGATGAATTCGACGGGGTCGGCGGCGTCGAGGACGTCGAGCTGATCGACACTGCCCTCGTGCTGGACGCGTACGGCTACGAGGGCGCCTACGGCCGGTCCGACGGCATGCACGTGGACTACGATCGGGCCGAGGCCTTCGCCGCCGAGATGCTGGGGCCCGCACTGCTGGCCCTGCTCGGCCACTCGTAGAGGCGGCGCGGCCGCCCACTCGGATGCCCGTTCCACGAACGCCGTCGTCCAGTTGCCTCCCACCGATCCAGCGGCCATAATTGGAGACGTGAACGACGTTGTCCTCCTCGTGGTAGTACTTGGCTGACAGCGCGCGCTCGCAAACCCATCCGATCGTGCGCAGACCTCCCTCGGGAGGTCGTTTCGCGTGCGGCCCGTTTCCCCTCGACCGAACCCCAGCAACCGCCCCGGAGGCCCGATCATGGAAATGAACGGCGGACAAGCCCTCGTCAAGGCCCTCGAGCGCGAGGGCACCGAAGTGGTATTCGGGTTGCCCGGCGGCGCCATCCTGCCCGTGTACGACCCGATCATCGAGTCGCCGGTGCGCCACATCCTGGTGCGCCACGAGCAGGGAGCCGGCCATATGGCCGAGGGCTACGCCCACGCCACCGGGCGCCCCGGCGTCGTGATGATCACCTCCGGGCCCGGTGCCACCAACGTGGTCACCGCGCTGTGCGACGCCTACATGGACTCAGTCCCGGTGGTGTGCATCACCGGCCAGGTCCCCTACGCCGCCATCGGCACCGACGCCTTCCAGGAATGCGACACCACCGGCATCACCATGGCGGTCACCAAGCACAACTTCCTGGTCACCGAGGCCCAGGACATTCCCCGAATCATCCACGAGGCCTTCCACATCGCCACCACCGGGCGGCCCGGCCCGGTGCTGGTGGACATCCCCAAGGACATCGTCGATCCCCGCAACCCGCGCTCGGCCATGACCTGGTACGAGCCCACCGACGACATCATGGAGCTGCCCGGATACCGGCCCGCCACGGCCGGCGATCCCGAGTTGGTGCGGGCCGCAGCCGAGCTGATCTGCAAGGCCGAGCGTCCCGTCCTCTACGCCGGCGGCGGGACCCTCAAGGCCCGGGCCGCGGCCGAGCTGCTGGCCCTCGCAGAACTGATCGACGTGCCCGTGGTCACCACCCTCATGGCCCGGGGATGCTTCCCCGACAGCCACGAGCTGTGCCTGGGCATGCCCGGCATGCACGGCAACTACACCGCGGTGACCGCCATGCAGCAATCGGACCTGCTCGTCGCGCTGGGCGCCCGCTTCGACGACCGGGTGACCGGGCGCCTCGACGGCTTCGCGCCCGGCGCCAAGGTGATCCATGTGGACATCGACGCGGCCGAACTGGGCAAGGTTCGGGTGCCTGACGTGGCCATACAGGGCGACTGCAAGCTGATCATCCGCGAGCTGGTCGAGGCCGTGCGAGCTTGCGGCGGCGCCGAGGCCCAACCCGACCGGCGGGCCTGGCGCTCGCAGATCAGCGGCTGGCAGGAGCGCTACCCGCTGGTGTACGAGCAGTCCGAGCCAGGGGAGCTGCTCAAGCCGCAGTACGTGCTGGAGGTGCTGCGCGACTCCACGCCCGACGACACGATCGTCACCTCCGGTGTGGGCCAGCACCAGATGTGGGCCAGCCAGTACTGGCGCTTCGACCACCCCTACACGTGGATCAACTCCGGCGGGCTGGGGACCATGGGCTTCTCCGTTCCGGCCGCCATCGGGGCCAAGGTCGGCATGCCCGACCGGATGGTGTGGGCCGTCGACGGCGACGGCTGCTTCCAGATGACCGCCCAGGAGCTGGTCACCGCATCGATGGAGCGCATCCCCATCAAGGTGGCGCTGTTCAACAACGCCTACCTGGGGATGGTCCGCCAGTGGCAGGAGATGTTCTACGAGGAGCGCTACAGCGAGGTGTACCTCTCCTACGAGATCCCCGACTACGTGAAGTGGGCCGAGGCCATGGGGTGCGTCGCCCTGAGGGTGGAGTCTCCCGAGGAGGTCGCGCCCGCCATCACCAAGGCCAACGAGATCGACGACCGGCCGGTGGTGCTGGAGTTCCGCAGCTCGGCGGGCGAGAACGTCTATCCCATGGTCCCCGCGGGCCAGTCCAACTCCGACATCGTCGTCGATCCCTCGCAGCGATGACCGCCGCGGCCGCGACTGCCGGCGACCCAGGTGCGGCGGACCGGTTCCACACCATCGTCACGACAGTTGAGAACAAGCCGGGTGTGCTGGCCCGGGTGGCCGGGCTGTTCGCCCGGCGGGGGTTCAACATCGAGTCGCTGGCGGTTGCGCCCACCGCCGACGAGCGCTTCAGCCGCATCACCTTCACCGTGGATGTGGCCTCGTCGTCGCTGGAGCAGGTGGTCAAGCAGCTCGACAAGCTCATCAACGTGGTGGAGATCAGCGAGCTGAGGCCGGCGGAGTCGGTGGAGCGGGAGCTGATGCTGGTGACGGTGGCCGTGGACTCGGCCGGCGGGCGCCGCCACGAGCTGCTCGAGCTGGTCGACGACTTCCGGGCCTACGTGCTCGACGCCGACCAGTCGCAGATGATGCTGTCGCTGGCGGCCCGGCCGGCCCGGCTCGACGAGTTCGAGGAACGGCTGCGGGCCTTCGGCATCGTGCAGTTGCAGCGCACCGGACGGGTGGCCCTGCCCTCGCTGGGCTCCTGATCGGTACCGTCAATCTCGAACATCGGATCCCTACAACACAAAGAGAGGCTTTCGTGGCGAACATCTACTACGAGCGGGACGTGGACCGGTCGGCCATCGCTGAGCGCAAGGTCGCCGTGCTTGGCTACGGATCCCAGGGCCATTCGCACGCCCTCAATCTCAAGGAGTCCGGCATCGACGTGCGTGTCGGTCTGCGCGAGGGCTCGTCATCGGTGGGCAAGGCGCAGGACGCCGGGCTAGAGGTCCGGTCGATCGCCGGCGCGGTGGCCGAGGCCGACGTGACGATGATGCTGATGCCCGACACCGAGATGGGCTCCATCTACACCGAGCACGTCGAGCCCAACCTGAACGACGGCGAAGCGCTGTTCTTCGCCCACGGCTTCAACATCCGCTTCGGGCTGATCTCCCCGCCCGAGTCGGTGGACGTGTGCATGGTGGCCCCCAAAGGGCCCGGCCATCTCGTGCGACGCACCTATGTCGAGGGCGGCGGGGTGCCCTGCCTGGTGGCGATAGAGCAGGACGCGTCGGGCTCGGCGCTGGCGCTGGCGCTGGCCTACGCCGACGCAATCGGCGGGGCCCGAGCCGGGGTGATCGAGACCACCTTCACCGAGGAGACCGAGACGGACCTGTTCGGCGAGCAGGCCGTGCTGTGCGGGGGCACCACCGCGCTGGTGCAGGCCGCCTTCGAGACGCTGGTCGACGCCGGCTACCAGCCCGAGATCGCCTACTTCGAGTGCCTTCACGAGCTGAAGCTGATCGTGGACCTCATGTACGAGGAGGGGATCTCCGGCATGCGCTACTCGGTGTCGGACACCGCCGAGTACGGCGACCTGACCCGGGGACCCCGCATCGTCAACGACGCAGTACGGGCCGAGATGCAGCGCATCCTGGCCGAGGTGCAGGACGGCTCGTTCGCCGAGGAGTGGGTGGCCGAGAGCCGGGGCGGCCGGGCCAACTTCCTGCGGCTGGAGTCGGCCGGCCACGACCACCCGGTGGAGATCGTGGGCAAGGAGCTCAGGGCCATGATGCCCTGGATCTCCGCGGGCAAGGCGTCGGTGAAGGAGGCCTCTGGTGGGCAGGGCTAGCCAGGCGCCCGCCATCGACATCGGCATCGACGAGGCCGACCGGGTCGCCATCGCCGAGGGGCTGTCGAGGCTGCTGGCCGACAGCTACACCCTGTACCTCAAGACCCACAACTACCACTGGAACGTGGTGGGGCCCATGTTCAACACGCTGCACCTGATGTTCGAGGAGCAGTACACCGAGTTGGCCATGGCTGTCGACCAGATCGCCGAGCGCATCCGGGCCCTGGGGGAGCCCGCGCCGGGCAGCTACCGCGAGTTCGCGTCGTTGTCGTCGGTGTCGGAGGACGACGATCAGCCCGACGCCAACGAGATGATCCGCCGCCTGGTGGAGGGCCAGGAGGCGGTCGTGCGCACCGCCCGGTCGGTGTTCGGCGCCACCGAGAAGGCCGGCGACGAAGCCTCAGCCGACCTGCTCACCCAGCGCATGCAGGTCCACGAGAAGACAGCCTGGATGCTCCGCAGCCTCCTCGCGTAGGGGGCTCTGCGCTCGCAGGTCTGCCTATTGGGGTGCTGTCGTGCCCCAGCGGCGGGCGATTGCTTGGTCTCTTTGCTTGGGATCGGTCACGGCGATGGTGGAGGTCGGGGTTCGGAGCCAGAAAGTGTCTTGGCCGTCTTTGCCGTCGTGGATGGGGTGGTTGGATGGGGCGATGCTGATGCGGGCTAGGTGGTTGCCGTTGATGGTGTGGAACTCCCATCTGACGAGGGACATGGCTGAGTCGCCGAGGCGGGAGCGGATGAGGTTCTGCAGGTGCTGGCCCCAGAGGTCTTGGTCTCCCCGCTGGCCTCGTTTGGAGAACGTGGCGTAGTCGTCCTCGAGGCCGTGGACCGAGCCATCGTCGGCCACGCCTACCAGGAGGGTGCCGCCGAAGTCGGAGTTGGCGAACCCTGCGATGGTCTTGATGGCGGCGTCCTCAACCGGGCCGCCCTTGCGCTGCTGGCGGATGTCCCAGCGCAGGGTGGACTTGTACTCCAAGAACTCCGACTCCCGGTCGGGGCCCAGCAGGTCGCCGATGGGACATGTCCGCTGCCGGGCGACGGTGGCCCGCTTCTGCACCTCGACGGCGAAGATGTCCATGACCTCGGCCTGGAGCTCGTCGCTGTCGAGGTAGCTGAAGATCAGGTCGCTGTTGCGGTCGAGTCGCGACAGCAGGGCCTTGAGGTATCGCTCGGGGAACACGTGGTCGCGGAAGGTGGCCTCGTCGTTGTTGACGGCCTGGTTCTGGATCTCAGCGTCGGCCACCAGGTCACCGGCAGCGGCCTCGAACACCAGGCGGTCCTCTTCGGTCCAGTCCGTGCCGAAGCGCTCGTTGATGCGGGCGATGATCTGCGACAACCGCTCGTGCTCGGGGTCGGCCGCGGGGCCGGTGCCCGAGAAGATGGTGGTGACCTCGCCCTCGCCGCCAGGCAGCTCGATGGAACCCTCGAAGGCGATCTCGTGGCGCAGGTGGGTCAGCTCCACCTCGGAACCCAGGTCGATGCTCTGGCCGTGCTCGCGGTCCCGGACCAGCGCGGCCAGCGCACGGCAGAACAGGTAGTCGCGCTCGAGCCCGGGGTTGCGGAACGGCACTACCAGCGACAGGAACCCGTACACCCGCACGAACCGGCCGAGGGCGTCGCGGAAAGCATCCTGGTCGTCGTCTCCCAATCCGTTGAAGCGGTCGACTGCGGGCTGAAGGGCGGCGTCGATCTGGTCGTGGGCTCCCTCGCCCAGCAGCAGGGCGGCGGCCCGCTCGATCTCGCCGGTGTCGATCACTCCGAAGCCGTCGAGACCGTGGCGAGTGTCGAACAGCAGGTTGGGGTCGGTGGGTGGGGCGACCGTCTTGCCGTGGTACACCGCGAACGCCTCGCCGACCTCTTCGGCGTCGTTCACGAAGTCCATCACGAACGTGGCCGACTTGTCGGGGCGGATGCGGTTGAGTCTCGACAGGGTCTGCACCGCGGCCAGTCCGGTGAGGGTCTTGTCGACGTACATCGCGGCCAGCTTGGGCTGGTCGAAGCCGGTCTGGAACTTCTCGGCCACCACCATGATCTGCCACTGGTCGGTGTCGAACTGGGCGGCGGTTTGGGACTCTCCGAAGCCGTTGGCCCGCGACTCGGTCAGCCCCTCGACCTCGCCCGAGAACGCCACCAGCACTCCGAGGTCGTAGCCCAAGTCGGTGGCGTATGCCTTCAGCGCCCGCCACATGCGCACCGCGTGGGGCCGCGACGAGCACACCACCATCGCCTTGGCCTTGCCGGTGATGTGGTGGGCGATCTTGGTGCGGAAGTGCTCGACGATGATCTCGGCCTTCTGGGCCAGGTTGTCGGGGTGCAGGGTCACGAAGCGGGCCAGCGCACTGCGGGCCTTGGCGGTCTCGTAGGCCGGGTCGTCGAGGATGGCCTTCTCCAAGTGGAAGTACTGGTTGTAGGTGACGTAGCCGGCCAGCACGTCGCAGATGAAACCCTCCTCGATGGCCTGGCGCATCGGGTACAGATGGAACGGCTCGTGGCGGCCGCTGGCGTTCAGCTCGCCGAACAGCTCCAGGGTGCGGCCTTTGGGTGTGGCGGTGAAGGCGAAGAACGACAGGTTGGGCTGGCGGCCCCGGGCGGCCACTGCCTCCGCCAGCAGTGCATCGACTTCGGATGGCTCCATGTCTTCGGTGATCTCGACCTCGGGCTCAGCCGAGCCCAGGGCGCGCCGCAGCTCTTTGGCAGCCTCGCCGGTCTGTGACGAGTGGGCCTCGTCGACGATCACGGCGTAGTCGCGTTCTGGCAGCGACTCGATCTTGTCGAAGATGAACGGGAACTTCTGCAGCGTGGTGACGATGATGCGGGCCTGCTCGCCGGCCAGTGCCTCGGCCAACTGGGCCGAGTCCTCGTCGATGCGCTGCACCACTCCGATGGCGTGTTCGAACTGGCTGATGGTGTCCTGGAGCTGGCGGTCGAGCACGACCCGGTCGGTGATGACCACCACCTTGTCGAACACCTTGGTGTCGTCATCGGAGTGCAGCGACGACAGCCGGTGCGCCAGCCAGGCGATCGAGTTGGACTTGCCCGATCCCGCGGAGTGCTGCACCAGGTAGCTGCGGCCGGAGCCGTGCTGCTTGGCGTCGGCCTCCAGGCGCCGCACGGCGTCCCACTGGTGGAACCTGGGGAAGATCACCTCCGGGCGTGCCCGTGACCCTCTTGAGGGCTTCTCCACATGCACGAAGCGACCCAGGATGTCCATCCAGGCGTCGCGGCTCCACACCTGCTCCCACAGGTAGGCGGTGCGGTGTCCGCCGGGATTCGGGGGGTTGCCCGCGCCGAGGTCGTGGCCCCGGCTGAACGGCAGGAAGCGGGTGCGGGCGCCGGCCAGGCGGGTGGTCATCATCACCGAGGACGGATCGACCGCGAAGTGCACCATGCCCACCCGGCCCAGGGTCCGGTTGCTGGGTGGCCGGTCGCTCCGGTACTGGGCGACGGCGTTCTCGACGCTCTGACCGGTCAGCGGGTTCTTCAGCTCGGCGGTGGCCACGGGCACGCCGTTGACGAACAGACCCAGGTCGACGGTGTGGCCGCTGGCCGGATCGAACGGCAGCTGCCGGGTCACCGACAGCACGTTGGCCTCGTAGAGGGCAGCCAGCTCCGGCGTGAGCCCATGCGCGGGCCGGAAGTACGCAAGCCGGATGGTGATGTTGCGGTCGACCACCCCGCGGCGCAGCACATCCACCGTGCCTCGCTTGTCCAGTTCCGCAGCCAGCCTCTGCACGAACCCGGACTGCGCCTTGCCCGGATCGCCGCCGTAGGCGGTGTCCACGAGGCGCGTCCACTCGCTCCCCTGGGTGGCACCGATGAACTCGAACAGGTCGGCGGTGTCGATGCCCGCCTTGGCGTCGAAGTCCCGCGGCCCGTCCCCGACATTGCCGATCTTGGCCCGCCGATACCCGCCGTGCTCGACCAGCCAGCCGGCAATATGCGCCTCGAACGCCGCCTCGGTGACAGAACTCACGCCGCCACTCTCCTCAACGGCTCCGATGTTCAAACCACTCTAGAGCCCCGTCTCCCACGCCATGTTCAGCGCTGGCGCAGTGATGCTGCCTACGATTCGCCGCTTGCCGCGGGCGCGTTATGAGACTTGGAGCGCCTGTGATGCCTGCCCCACCGGAGTAGCCATTTTGGGTACCAGGATTCGGGCAGGGCACCGCGGTTGACGATGATGCTCGGGTATGGGCTCGTCTCGTGGAAGTCGTGTCGTTCGCTGGTGTCTCCTGCCGCTTCGGCGGAACTCATGTCGGTCACCCTAGTGTGAGGAGAGCGCCAATGAGGAGGGCGGTGCGCTGACGTCAACGCAAGCCCGCCTGACTTCCAGCTCAGCGTGTCATTCCCCGCTCGGCACCGCGGCTGCGGCCGACTCGGGACGAGCATGTTCCGATCTGTCCGCACGCGAGGCCAGAATGGACCGTGATGGCTGTCCGCGTTGACGTTGCGGCGTCGCTCTTCGCATGGGCTTCGGAGCGGTCGGGCCTCGACTCGGACGAGCTCGCCCACAAGTTCCCCAAGCTCCCTCAGTGGGAGAGCGGTGATTACCGGCCGACGCTGAAGCAGCTCGAGCAGTTTGCGAGGGCGACCCGAACTCCGGTGGGCTACTTCTTCCTGTCCGCGCCTCCTGACGAAGAAGTCCCCATTCCCGACCTTCGCACGGTTGGCGACAGAGGCGTCCGTCGTCCGAGTCCCGACCTCCTTGACACGATCTACCAGTGCCAGCAGCGACAGGACTGGTACCGCGACTACACCCGCGGCATCGGGCTAGACCCGGTTCCCCACGTCGGCTCGCTGTCGACGGCGACGCCCGTCGAGGAGGCGGCCTCGGTAGTGACAGCCGAGATGTCGTTCTCGGTTGATCGAAGAGGACAGAACTGGTCGGAGACGTTCGGCTATCTGCGAGACCAGGCCGAGGACAGCGGGGTGCTGGTGATGGTCAGCGGCATGGTGGGAAGCAACACTCGCCGCAGGCTCGACCCCGCGGAGTTCAGAGGGTTCGCGCTCGCCGACCCTCTGGCCCCGCTCGTGTTCGTGAACGGTGCCGACACAAAGGCTGCTCAGATCTTCACGCTGGCGCACGAGCTGGCCCACATCTGGCTGGGGGAGAGCGCACTGTCCGACGCCGATCTGGGCGTTCAGGCCACCCACGAGGTCGAACGCTGGTGCAACGGTGTCGCCGCTGAGGTACTCGTGCCTCTTGAGGTGCTCCAGTCGGATTTTGACGACCGTGCAGACCTCACGGACGAACTTGATCGCCTAGCACGCCGATTCAAGTCGAGCACGCTCGTGGTGCTTCGCCGGGTACACGAGGCTGGATATCTCGGGTGGGACGACTACCGGCGGGCGTACCGCGACGAGTTCAGGCGCGTCATGGAACTGATCGGCGCGGGAGGTGGCGGCGGCGACTTCTACAACACCCAGCCGGCACGAGTCAGCAAGCGGTTCGCCCGGTCCGTCGTCGTCAGCACCCTTGAGGGCCAGACGCTCTATGCCGACGCATTCCAGATGCTCGGGTTGAAGAAGCTCGCAACGTTCAACGGCATGGGCGAGCGGCTGGGAGTCATGTGACCACCTACCTCTTGGATGAGCGTTCTATGGTTCGATTTCGATCTCGACCGGCAGCTCTACCTCGGCCTCAAGCAGCGCTTGGAGCTCAGCATGCAATTCGGGTTGGCCCTCGTCGCGCCACAAGGCCACAGCAAGAGCGTACGGCTGTCGCGTCGTGTCATCGTCCCACCGGTTGATGTTCCTGACGACCAAGAACATGGGTTGATCCGACGCATTGAGTCTGTGATGAAAGACCTTGCGGCCAAGTTGGTTCGCGCCTCGGGACCGCGTCTGAATGGTCGGCACTAGCTTCACCCAGTTCGAGCCGAGCCCGGACGCGGACGAGATTTTTTCATCATCTTCCTTTGCCTCCTCGCCGTGGTCCTCCTGCTCGCCAACTCTCGCGAAGACCTCCTCTACTTCGTCCAAGGGGAGCCCCTTGACGACGTGATACTCCATGCCGCTAGCCATGTAGTCGAGGCGCCGAACCCTTGTGGGCGGCGAGTAGGCAAGCGCGACGTCCAACCCTCGCTTGCCTCCCGGGGACCTGAAGCTCGAAGGCACCGGGATCTCGTAGATGTGAACGCCGTTGACCGGAATGCTGTCCTCCGCAACGAGGATCGCTCGGTGTTTCGTTGACTCGGTCGCACGCGCTATCGACGGCCGCCCGTACCCAACGAGTGCTCTCTCCGCTTCTAGCCGCACACTCTCGCTGCCCTCCCAGTTGTCAGCAAAAGGCAGGCGTTCGGTGGACACCAACACTAGCGACCTGATCAGTGCTGCTGAGAACGTGGGGAACTTGGAGACCACCGCTGCCGCGACTCGACTGACTAGTGGGACCGCATAGCTTGTTCCCACGTCCCAACTGAGAAGGCGACCCGCTGCAGCGCTCGCTCCGACTACTCCCAGTTCGGCATCGTTGGATACGAGGGTCCCCTCTTCGATCCCTAGGGTGCCCGCGCTTTCGCTGACTTCGGGCTTGACGGCTTGGCCGGGGCCGGGGCCCTTACGGGTGATGGGCGAGGGCCATCCGGGCTTTCCCATGGGCTGACGTCGCAGAGTCTCGTGGCTGCTGTGGGCTCCTGATGCTGCCGCATCCGTCAGACCGCCTGCGGTGAGGCTCAGCAAGGATGTTCCTGGGTCAAGAAGCCCTGTTGCCCCGTCATGGAGGAGCTCTCTGGGATACTCGTCAACGGAGGCCTCGCTGATGGCATCTAGGTAGTCGGCGGGCCGAGAGTTGCCGGCGGCTACCACGACCACGAGTCCGAGTTCGCGGGCGAGGGCGTCCACCACGGATGCGGCACTCATTTGTCTCGGTGGTGAGAATGGTGAGCGGCTGTCACCGATGGAGAGGTTGATGATCCGGGCACCGTGGTCCGCGCACCAGGTGATTGCCTCTCGGAGATCGTTCTCCCAGAGATCATCTATTGGGAACTCATTGTCGGTGTCCAGGACGCGGGCCGACACGACACGGCAGATCGGCCGAAGAGGCTGGCCCGCTGCGATTGCATCCTCAACGTTGCCGTGTAGCAGCAGTGAGGCGACCATGGTTCCGTGGCCATGCTGGTCCTGATCCTCATCGATGCCTGTACCGATTGCATCTGAGGCCAGCACCGCTGCGCCGATCAGCGGATGTCCAGATGCCACCCCCGAGTCAACGAGGCCCACTATGGCCGAGCGAGCGTCAGGCGCCTGCACTTCGGGGAGTTCTGCGGCGGACAGGCTGTAGAGCTCTGGCATGGGCAGGGCAGGTTGCGGAAGCACATCCATCCGAGCGATGGCGTCCAACTCAGCCACGTCCATGATGCGTGACGCGTGAACATAGGCACGCAACAGCACCAGTCCTGCGCTGTCGTCGATCAGGGTGTCTACAACCCTGCCTTCTGCTGCTTCGATTCCAGCCCTGGCCTCAGACAGCCATTCCTGGGCGCGGTCGCCTGTGCCTGGATGCCAGCACTCGACATCTATCCGCAGGACGTCGCCGGCGTGCTCGCGAATGGTTGACGCGAGTTCGGGGGTCACTCGATCCTGTGGCGAAAGGGGCCTGACGAGGTTGATGGCATCGAAGAACTGTGCATACGGCTCGGACTGTCTGCCTTCGGGGACTCCACCTGCGAGCGCATCGAGGCGTTCCCTGAAGTTGGCGAGTTCTGGATCATCGGCAAAGGCGACGACCAAGAGGCCATCCGACGAGTCGACAACACGCAGTCCTGCTCTGCGGAATTCGTCGGCGTCGATGGAGGCATTGAGTTCAAAGACTAGTATCAGGCGAGGGTCCACCCCGAGCACCTGGGGTCGCCGCTGATGGAGCATCGTGATGTCGGCGATCGTCTCTCTGATCCGGCGACCATGGCCTGGGAGGTCATCGTGACGGCGATCCCCCCCATGGGATGGGGATCGCGGCCGTCTCTCGCTCGCTGGGATGGCGCGCCGAAGCCGGAGCAGTGGTAGGCCAGGAGGTGGCTCAGGCTCTAGGCCAGGGAGCGTTGGATTATCTGGCGTCTCGCCTCCCCGCGGCTGATCGCATACGCGATGTGCTCTGAGTTCACGCACTTGTCGAGTTGGCGAACCATGAGCCGGATGGCGTCGAGAGCCACCGCTTCCACCTCAGCCGCGCTGAAGTCCCCCATCTTCGTGGCAGCGTCGCAGATGTCAAAGTCATGTCGAACCGACCTCAGCTTCAGTTCCAGGATCTCGTACCGGGCGGTGTGGTCAGGGGCTTCGATCTCGATGATCTCGTCGAACCGCCTCCAGACCGCCGAGTCGAGTAGCGCTGGATGGTTCGACGTGGCGATAAACAGCGAGTCGCCCCGGTGGTCGTCGACGACTTGCAGCATCGCGGCCACCACGCGACGCAACTCGCCATGATCGGCCCGGTCTGAGCGCTCGCGGCCCAGCATGTCGAACTCGTCGAAGACCAGAACCCAGGAACCCACGTCCAAGAAGCTGAAGATCTGCTCCAAGTTCCTCGCCGTCTCGCCCAGGTACGACGAGACGACGGTGGCCAGCTGCACCTTGGCGATGGGAAGCCCCAGCTGACCCGCCACCGCCTCGGCGCTAGCCGACTTGCCGCAGCCCGGAGGCCCCACCAGCAGCAGGCTCGATCGCGGCGACACGCCATGGGCCCGCAACGCCGAACGCTGGCGGAACTCATCAACCAGCGAGTCGAAGACTTCGACAGCGGACTCGGCCAACACCAAGTCCTGGAACGACAGCCTTGATTCCTCGAGCGATATCAGGGGCAGGTCGTCACGGGTCTTGGGCAGCGGGCGCAGTGACGACACTTGGAGCGGTCTGCGCGTCCGCCCCGGCTCTTCGAGTATCGCCTCTAGCTGTTCCGCCACGAGGTCGTGGCGCTTGCGTCTCTCGTCGTCGATGAGCTCCTTGGCGGCGCGCTGGAAGCCGGCATCGTCGCCCCGCTGATGATTGCGGAGCAGAGCCTTCACCAAGTCGCTGCGCGCCACGGCTCGAACCTAGTAGGCAACTACGACACCGACCACACGCCAGTCAGAGTACAACTCTGCTGCCTCGCCACTGGTCATCCCTCAGCCAGCCCGCCTCGGCGAGCGACTCGATGCGGCCTGGCCACGACACTAAGCCCGCCGGGCTCCAGACCGTGGGCGCACATCCATAGACAACCCCAGCTGACGGAGCTGCAACCCGGCACCGTGTCGGTGTACCGTACGCCACACTCACCCACGAGGTTCCCTGCATTCGTTGCTGCCGGCATCCTTCTTGAGCAATCTCTCGGGAGCGCCGGACAGCAGCCTGCCGTTTGCCAGCGCCAGCGACGCCGGGCCTGTGGACATCGCTTGTATTCTGCCGAGCCAATGGACCAGATCCCGTTCGATGAGCTTGCCAGGCGGTTGACGCCGGAGGCACTCAACCTGTTTCGAGAAATGGCGGCTGCCCACATCGAAAGCACGGGTGATCGGATGTTCATCAGCGCCGACACCATGGGTGGCACCCACATGATCTTCACAGGGGAGGGATCCGACCGACAGTTCAGCGGGTTTGACCGCGGTGCGGTAGAGGATCTGGCAGATTACGGACTTCTTCGCGTCAGCTACAGCAGCAGGGGGACGGCGAACTACCGGGTCACGGGTGACGGGCAGCGGTTCTATCGCTGGCTGATGCAGAGCGAAGGGTCTGCAGTTGAACAGGTAGAAGAAGAGGTCCGCCGCGTGATCTCCGGCTCGGGATATGCCAGCAGGCACCAAGGCGCGGCGCACCACTTGTCCGAGGCTTTCGAGCTGCTATGGGGCGGCCGGACAGACGATCAAGTCGTATCGGAGATCGGTGACCATCTGCGTAAGGCGCTAATGGACGCGACCACCGATGCGGTGGCGCCTACTTCAGCAGGTGGACAGGAGAGACCGATACAACGCCTGCAGAGCCATATCGGGGGGCTTGGTTTGCCCTCACGAGAAGCCGACGTCGTATCGCAGATCGTCGAACTAGCTCGGGTTGCGCTGCGGCTCGATCATCGGCTCAACCACATCCGTGATGAAGTGGACCTGGGCGAGCCTGGAGCCTCTTGGGACGAAACCCGACGCGCCGCCTTCACGACAGCCTTTGTGTGTTACGAACTCGACCGGCTGCGAGGTCGGCCTTAACGCTTGCAGATCACAGAAGATCGAGTCTCATCGGTAGCCGAGTTCATGCTGCCACTGGCATCTCACCGGTTATGACCGCCGTAATCAAGGCCTGTCGCCGCTCCAGAAGAAGCTCGATCTGGCGCGACAAGGCCGAGGTAGTTCGATCGCATTGCGTTCGCTCTAACATGAGTCCTCTCGCAACTTCTACTTGATAAGATACTGAGACATTGGGCACAGGGATCTCGTTCATATCGGTGTGAGTTATCTTCTCGCGAGTGGAACCACTTATGAACACATCGCGATCAAAAGTGCTAAGGTGCATTGCGAGAAACCAGGGGTCGCAGTTCACAGCACGAAGAACATGGGCGTGATTGTTCACCCATACTTTTCCTTCAACTACAAATGAGATTTCGTAATCTTGATCGGCAAGCTGAGCGCCGTCCTCACCTAGCAGTACAAGGGTCTCGTCAAACAAGTAATCATCGATTGAATCGATCATCCCGCTAGCTCCGTAGTACGGATACGGACCGCTACGGCGTGAACGCTCTTCTGCACTGAGAGGAACCCGTGCACGATCTAGACATGACACCAGCCGCTTCAGTGGAGTGGCTCCATGTTCATCTGTCAGCATTTTCATCTGGTGTTTGACCGCTGACCGCCAGCGTTCTTCGCGAAGTTTGATGAGGTGGCGCTTCTTGGAGATAAGAGCATCGATGCGGCCGGTTTCGATGTCAAGGTGGTCGGCGATCGCTCGCTGCTCATAGGAACTCGGAACGGGAAGCGGAAGTTCAGCGAGCGTATCCCAGCGCCGGAAGTCTGCTCCGCCTTCACGAATGCCCTTTGCTAGCGCGCGAGGTACTCCAGCCCAGGCTTGGGCTCTCATGGCATATGCAAAGAAGCGCGGATCCGATTCGACACGCGGCACACACACGATGCAGACCGATGACAGCGCGCCAGTCGAATCGGACACGCCGACCGAACCACGGAGAATGTCGAGGCCGTGCACCACGAAGTCGCCCACCTCAACGCCCTGGAACCCAGAGAGGTCTGCCGCCTCGTGGTATCCGTCTTTGGACCGATTCGATCTCAATGTCACTTGACCATCGGTGTATGCGGTAACGATCTCAGGATCCAGTGGAAGCGGCCGCCTGACTCGTTCGAACACACGGCGGAACGGTCTCTCCTCGAATGGCGAGCCAGTTGGCAGCCATCGGAACCGACTCACTCGGCCACTCCGTCTAGTACTTTCTGAATCTCTGCTTCAAGTGCCCTGATCTCGGCGTCGATTTCATGGAGAGGGCGGGGTGGGGTGTAGGTGTAGAAGTGGCGGGTCAGGGGGATCTCGTAGCCGATCCTTGTCTTGGCGGGGTCGTGCCAGGCGTCGGGAACATAGGGGTGGACTTCGGTTTCGAGGTAGTCGTATACGGCGGTGCGGTATTCGATGGTTTCAAGTCGAGCTGCCGGCTCGGGCTCGTAGGCGACGCTCAACTCGGGCAGTGGTACGTTCTCGTTGTCGCGTAGGTCGGGATCGGGTTTGGGGTCGCCTGCCCGGTCGGTGATGACGGGGGCCTCAGGGTCTCGCACCGCCAGAGCGTCGGTCACGGCCTTGAGGAGGGCGGCGGGAGTGTCGGCGTCCGCTGATGCGAGGGCCTTCTGCACGGCTGTCTTGGTTGACTTCTCGGTGGTGTACTGGCTGCCTGTGTGCTTCCTCAGTGCGTGGAGCAGTGCGGCCCGCTGCGGATAGTCGAGTGTGGCGATCTTCTTGTCGGACTCGACGGCGGTAAGAGTGTCATCGGTGACCTCCCAGCGTAGGCACAGCGGCCGTTCCACGGTGATGCGCAGGAACCCGAACGATCTGTTGGGGAAGATCTTGACCCGAGGCTCCTCCTCGAAGGCTCCGTAGAGGCGGGTGAGTTCGGCGATCTGTTCAGCAGAGATCTCTTTGCGCTTCTGGCCGAGGCTCTTGCGCATCTTGGTGAAGCTGTCGCGGGCATCGATGAGCTGCACCTTGCCCCGGCGGTGCGGCGCCTTGCGGTTGGTGACCACCCAGAAATAGGTGGAGATGCCGGTGTTGTAGAACAACTGGTCGGGCAACGCGACGACCGCTTCGAGCATGTCGCTCTCGATGATCCAGCGGCGGATCTCCGACTCGCCCGAGCCGGCCGCGCCGGTGAACAGCGGCGACCCGTTGAACACGATCGCCAGCCGGGCGCCTCCCTCGTCGGGGCGCTTCATCTTCGAGATCATGTGCTGCAAGAACAGGAAGCTGCCGTCGTTGATGCGGGGCAGCCCGGCCCCGAAACGGCCCGCGAAGCCCTGGGCGGCGTGCTCGTCGCGGATCGTGTCGGCCACCATCTTCCACTCCACACCGAACGGAGGGTTGGCCAGCAGGTAGTCGAAGCGCTGCCCCTGGTGCTGGTCGTCGTCGAAGCTGTTGCCGAAGCGGATGTTGTCGGCGTTGGCGCCCTTGATCAGCATGTCGGCGCGGCAAGTGGCGTACGTCTCGGCGTTCACCTCCTGGCCGAACACCAGCAGCCGGGCCTGCGGGTTGAGCTCGCGCAGATAGTCCTCGGCAACCGCGAGCATCCCGCCGGTGCCGCAGGCCGGGTCCAGCAGCGTCTTCACCACACCCGGCCGAGTCAGCAGCCTGTCGTCGTCGGCGAACAGCAGGTTCACCATCAGCCGGATCACCTCGCGGGGCGTGAAGTGCTCGCCCGCGGTCTCGTTCGACAGCTCCGAGAACCTGCGGATCAGCTCCTCGTAGAGGTACCCCATCTCCAGGTTCGACACCGCGGCCGGGCTCAAGTCGAGTTCCGCGAACTTCGACACCACCAGATACAGCAGGTTGTGGTCGTCGAGTCGGTCGATCTGCACGTCGAAGTTGAACTTGTCCACGATGTCGCGAGCCGACTCCGAGAAGCCTGCGATGGAGTTGCGCAAGTTCCCGGCCACATTGTCGGGATCGCCCAGCAGTGTGTGGAACGTGTGCCGCGACGTGTTCACGAAAGTCTCTCCGGCCACCTGCTGGAGCAGCGGCTCGCGGTTGCGCAGGGTCTCCGGCAGGTCCGCCATGGTCTCCAGCACCTCGGCCTTGGTCGGCTCCAGCACGCAGTCCAGGCGGCGCAGCACCGTCAAAGGCAGGATCACGCGCCCGTACTCCGACTGCTTGTACACCCCGCGCAGCAGGTCCGCCACTGACCAGATGAACCCGGAGTGGTTCTTGATCGCTTCGCTGCTCATGCCACCCCTACCCAGGTCGGAGCGTCCCGACGGCTGGCTAGCCGAGAAACCGATCGACGGAGGCGTTGCTCTCCGGTAGTCGCGGATTCCGCTGTCATAAGTGGCGCGATCACAGCACGCCGAGGCTACTCGCCGGATGGAGGGCCAGGAGACGGTGGTGCGCACCGCCCGGTCGGTGCTCGCCGCCACCGAGAAGTCGACGACGAGGCCCGATACCTCATACGCACGGGCGTTCCGTGGGCGGGTAGTAGCGTGCGCGTGTGCCTGACGGCAGCGGGCGGGTAACGCAGGATGAGTTGAAGGACTTCTGGCGATGGGCGCTCACCGACTTGGCGCTCAACATCAACCGGGGGAGCTTCGCTGAGTGGTTAGTGGGTAAGGCGCTGGGAGTCATGGCGTCTAACTCCTACCGGATCGGATGGGCGAGCTACGACCTTGACTACGAAGGTCACAAGATCGAGGTCAAGTCGTCGGCTCGCGGACAGTCTTGGCCCCAGATCCGGCCGTCTGCGGTGAGCTGGGGCATCGCTCCCAGCCAATGGCGATGGGACGACCCTCTCTCGGGCGACGACGAGGGCTCTTGGACGCGCCTCGATCCGCCGCAGAGGGTGGCAGACGTCTACGTGTTCTGCTGCTATAAGCCGTATCCGTTGCCCGACGGACGCGACGGCCTGGACGAGCGCAATTCCGGTGTCACCAACCTGGAGAACTGGCGGTTCTGGGTGGCTAAGCGGGAAACGCTCGATGAGCGTTTTGGAACAAACAAGTCTGTCACTCTTGGACAGATCAACGACAGTGAGGCGGTCGCTGGCCCGATGCGATGGAGCGACATACCCACCGCCGTGGACACCGCCTTGGCCTCCGCTCGTGAGCGGCGACCGCAAGGCGATGCCCCGCAGCCTCCCGGCCTGGGGACGGGTTGAGCGCCGCCTCTCCTGTGTGTATAGTATGCGCATGGCACGGGTGAACGTTTACTTGCCCGACGAACTGGCGGAGCAGGCCCGGGCGGCCGACCTCAACGTGTCGGGCCTGGCCCAGGACGCGATCAGGCGGGCGCTCGATGCTCGGGCTGTCAACGACTGGCTGGACGATCTCGCGTCTCTTGAGCCGATTGACATCGATTACGACCTAGTGAAGCAGGCGGTTACGGCAGCCAAGGACGAGTTTGGCCTCTGACAGCGGAGCGCTTGGTCCGGGCCGATCAGCGACTGTGGACGGCAACAGGCTGGTGCTCGACGCATCAGCGATGGTCGATCTGCTCCTGGGAGCTCCGCCGACGCTCGCGATCCGCCTGCGTCTGCTGGGTAGTCAGCTCCACACTCCGGCGCACTTCGACGCCGAGGTGCTCTCGGCGCTCGGTCGTCTCAGCCGCGCCGACATCATCTCTGCCACCATGGTGCCGGCGCTGCTGCCAAGAGTGCAGAACGCTCGAATTCAACGCCATCCAGTCGGGCCGTTGCTCTCCGGGGCCTGGGATCGCCGCGGCGACCTTCGGTTAGTCGACGCTCTCTACGTCGAGTTGGCCGAGCGCCTGGACGCGCCCATCATCTCCACCGACGACCGGCTTGTCGCAGCCGCAGCCAGGGCTGAGAACCCTGCTGTCAGCTAGGGCGTTGGCCTACTGGAACGACACGAACACGATGTTGGGGGACAGCGCCAGCACTTGGTCCGGTGTGGCCATCGGGCTGTCCTCGTCGTAGAAGTTCTTCCACCCCCAGTAGAAGCGGTCAGCGTCGGCCAAGCCGGTGAGCGTGTTCCAGGTGTTGTACTTGGCGGTCAGGGAACCCTGGCCGTCCATGTGGATCAGCACGGCCAGCTCCGGCGGTGTTTCGATCTGCTCGCGGTTGGTGATCATGGTCAGCCGGAACTGGTGAAGGATCAGCAGCTTCTGGGGTAGGGCCTCTGCGCGGACGATCCCGGCCAGCCAATCCACGACCTGGTTGATCTCCGCCGCGTCCACTGTGCCGACCTGAGCCAAGTGGACCTCGTGCGGCTTCAGCCTCCACTCCGGATCGAGCGCGAGCCCGACGTGGGGCAGGCGCAGGAACTCCTCGTAGTGCTTGGCCTGCGAAAGAAAGTCCGATCGTCCCGGCTGAAGATCCAAGACCACGTACACGCCGTTGGCTGCTGCCGTCTCGATCCAGGGCCTGATCACTTCGCGATCGGTCATGCTCGAGTAGTCCCCGTCGGCGCCCGCGGTGGCGGAGGCGACGGTGGCGATGATCTCGAAGGTGGGCAGCACCGCTGACCCGTCCGCCCCGTAGCCCTCGGCTATGGATCGGAGACGATGGACCGCCTCAGCGGGGCCTTGCTCGCCCAACACGCCGAGACCCCCTGTCGAGGGGTGACCGTAGGCAGCCACCAGGCGGCGACCGGGACTCTCGCCATCCGTCTCGAACAGGAGCTCGCCGCTCTCGGGCAACTCCGCCCAGACAGGTGGTGGGTCTTCGGGTTGGGGGTCATCCGGTGGGGTGGTGGTTGTCGGCGGGGTGGTGGTTGTGGTGGTTGTCGGTGGGGTGGTGGTTGTCGGCGGGGTGGTGGTTGTGGGCGGGGTGGTGGTTGTGGGCGGGGTGGTGGTTGTGGGCGGGGTGGTGGTTGTGGGCGGGATGGTGGTGGTTGTCGGTGTCGTGGTCGTGGTTGTGGGTGGTGGTGTGGTGGTTGTCGGCGGTGGCGTGGTGGTTGGTGGTGTGGGTTGGGAGTCCGCGAGCGTGGAAGTCGTTACGGCGCGCTCTCCGGTGAAGTGCGGTCCGCCCCCGCCGCGACCGGCACCACTCGCGCACGAAAAAGCCAGCAGGGAGAGCACTGCCAACACGCCGATGCTGGCGGCAACGCGATGGGGTAGGGGGGGCCACCTCGACATCATTGTGCCTGCAACTATTCTGTCGTTCTCCGCCGTCGGGTCAACCTCGACGCGCCCCCGGATAACCGGACCGGGCGTTTGGATTCTTAGCGCCTAGCCCAAGAGCGAGCGCGGATAGGTGACAGCCCGTCGCGTTGCAGTGGTGTCATTCCCGCAGTTGTTCGCTTCGCCCACCGGCCGCACCTGGGGCCGGGAAGTGGTCGGGCGTCCCGCGGCGACCGCGGCGCCGGTCGTCAGCTGAGGCGTTCGACGATCATGGCCATGCCCTGGCCGCCGCCCACACACATCGACTCGAGGCCGATGGTGTTGTCGGCGTCCTCGAGCCCGTTGAGCAGGGTGCACATGATGCGGGAGCCGGTCATGCCGAAGGGATGGCCCAGCGCGATCGACCCGCCGTTGGGGTTGAGCTTGTCGTAGTCGATGCCGAGGTCGTCGGCCGAGGGCAGAACCTGGGCCGCGAAGGCCTCGTTGATCTCCACATGGTCGATGTCGTCGATGGTCATGCCGGCCCGGCCCAGGGCCTGGCGGCAGGCGTCGACCGGGCCAAGGCCCATGATCTCGGGATTGAGGGCGGAGACGCCGGTGGCCACGATCCGCGCCAGGGGCTGGGCCCCCACCGCGGCCGCCTTGGCGTCCGACATCACTACCACCGCAGCGGCCCCGTCGTTGAGGGGGCAGCAGTTGCCGGCGGTGACCGTGCCGTCGGGGCGGAACACCGGGCGAAGTTGCGACACGCCCTCGAGGGTGGTGCCGTCACGGATCCCGTCGTCGCTGCGCACCTCGGCGCCGCCGCCGAGCGGGTAGGGAGTTATCTCTCGCTCGAAGAACCCCCGGTTGCGGGCCGCCTCGGCCCGGTTCTGGGACCTCACGCCCCATTCGTCCTGGGCCTGGCGGGACACACCCTTGAACTGGGCCACGTTCTCGGCCGTCTGACCCATGGCGATGTAGATGTCGGGCAGGCCCTGCGGCGGGGCCCACGTGTCAACGCCCTCGGCGGTGCGCTCGGCGGTGCGGTCCTGGGCGGCGGTGAACTGGTCGTTGTGCGGGCCGCTGTCGGCGGCACCGTTCTCGTAGCGTGACACCGTCTCGACGCCACCGGCCACGAAGCAGTCTCCCTCGCCGGCCTTGATCGCGTGGGCGGCCATCCGGATGGTCTGCAGCGATGACGAGCAGTAGCGGTTGACGGTGACGCCCGGCGCGTCGACGCCAGCGAGAATGGAGGCGACCCGCGCAACGTTGTAGCCGCCCTCGCCGCCGGGCTGTCCGATGCCCCAGATCACATCCTCGACGTCGTTGCGGTCGAGCCCTGGGACTTTGGACAGCACGTCGCCGATGATGAACGCCGACATGTCGTCAGGCCGGACTTCGGTGAGAGATCCCTTGACGGCCCGCCCGATCGGGGTGCGGGCGGTTGCCACGATGACGGCTTCAGGCATTTTGGCTCCTCGTAAGGGGTGGGTGGGTTCGCAGGCGGGTGCGCCTGCGAAGCGTGCCTGCCTAGGCTCGCGCGGTGCACAACAGTAGCGACATCGCGGCCATTGACACCGAGCGGGCCTGGAAGCTCCTGGTCGGTGGCGAGTGGGTCGAGCCCGGTGCGGGGACCTACGCCGTCACAGACCCCAACGACGGCACCGTGGTGGGCCACGCCCCCGAGGCGACCGCGGCCCAGGCAACCGACGCGGCCCGGGCGGCCTGCGAGGCGCTGGGCAAGTGGCGGGCCCTGAGTCCCGCCGAGCGCGGCAATCGCCTGGCCCGATTGGCCGACGTGCTCGACCGGATGGCCCCCTCGTGGCTCGATCTGGTGCAGGCCGAGACCGGCTCGGTCACCTCCATTGCCAAGGGCCTCCAGGTCGGCGGGCCGATGATCGAGCGGTTCCGCTACTACTCGAGTCCGATCAACGTCGACGAGGACGTCGCCCCGGTGCCCGCGGAGGCGGGGGCGCTGGGCCGGGCCGGGCTGATGGCGGCCACGGTGAAGCGTCACCCGGTGGGCGTGGTGGCCTGTATCACCCCTTACAACATGCCGCTGGTCAACGTGGCCGGGAAAGTCGCCCCGGCGCTGGCCGCGGGCAACACGGTGGTGATCAAGCCCGCCCCCCAGGATCCGCTGGGCGTGCTGCTACTGGGTGAGGCCGTGGCGGAGGCCGGGCTCGATGACGGCGTGGTCAACATCGTCACCGGCTCCGGGCCGGAGGCGCCCGCGGCCCTGGTGGCCTCCACCGATGTGAACATGGTGTCGTTCACCGGCTCGACACAGGTGGGGGCCCGCATCTACGCCGACGGCGCGGCCACCATGAAGCGGGTGCTGATGGAACTCGGCGGCAAGGGCGCGCTGGTGATGACCGAGGACGCCGACGTGGGCGCGGCCTGCATGGGCATCGCCACCACCTGGGGGCTCCACTCCGGCCAGATCTGCACCGCCCCGACCAGGGTGATCTGCCATCGCAGTATCTACGACCAGACGGTGGAGACGCTGAAGACTTTCGCCGGCTTCATGAAGGTCGGCGACGGCCGGGCCCCCGACACCATCGTCGGCCCGGTCATCACCGAGGCCCACCGCGACCGGGTGGAGGGCTTCATCAGCGGCGGGGTGGCCGCCGGCGCCACCGCGGTCTGCGGCGGGCAGCGCCCCGACCTTCCCGGCTACTTCGTGGCGCCCACCCTGCTGGCCGACGTGACCCCCGACATGGAGGTGGCCCGCGACGAGGCCTTCGGACCGGTGGTGGTGGTACTGGCCCACGACGACGACGACGAGGCGGTGGCAGTGGCCAACGACTCGGCCTACGGGCTGTTCTCCTACGTCTACGCGGGCGACGCCAAGCGGGCCTACGAGATCGGCAGCCGGCTGGAGTCCGGCAACGTGGCCCTCAACACGGTGCAGCCCCACATGTACGCCCCCTTCGGCGGGTTCAAGATGTCGGGCATCGGCCGCGACCGGGGCAAGTGGGGGATCGAGGCCTACACCGAGATCCAAGCCATCAACTGGCTCTCCTAAATATAATGAAAAATACTGAATTAAACCACCGCTCCCCTCATCAACCGTGCCATAATGCAGAGTAGTGAGGCCCGACCCCGTTCTGGACCGTCTCGAAGCGGCGTTCAACAAGCGCCGCGCTGAGCTGCTGGCCACGGACGAAGGTCGCTGGGCGCTGTTCGTCCAGCCCCGTGACAGGCGCTACCGGCCCGAGTTCATCGGCTGCTTCGATGATGGGCACCAAGCTTGTGATGCTGGCTATCGCAGCATGATCGGCAGGCGCTTCCTGGTCAAAGAGGTCCTGGAAGAGGATCGCGTAATCAGCGTGCCGTGGGCGGGGCCCCCCAATCGCGTCTGACGAAGCCGGCTGGGCCAGAGTCACCGGCCTCGTCGGGTCGAGAGGCCCGATCGTCGAAGTTGAAGTTGTCCTGCATCCGAGCGACCGTGAGCGCTACCGGCAGGATTCTCGTACGGTGCCGCTGCCGTACCGCACCCAAGGCATCATCGACACCGCAGCACAGGACACCTGTATTGCCGCGAGCATCGCGGACACGCTGCGGCTTGATCCCGTGCGGTATGGCCCAATGCACACCGCATCCGGTGAGAAGCGGAGCGCTGTGTATCACCTGACCGTGCAGCTGGACTGGTCCGATGACCACCCTCCCGATCCGATCCCGGTCTTCGCCCATGAGGCCGTCGGCGCCGGAGCCGAGATGCTTGTCGGACTCGATGTACTTCGCCAGGGAAGACTCATGCTCAACGGCCCCAGTGGTGAGTACGAGCTGTTCCTACCGCGGACCGCCCGTCCGGTCCCGTAGTGCTCAGGTTCGCTTACGGGGGGAGGGTCTTGTGGGGGTTCATGATGCCTTGGGGGTCCAGGGCGTTCTTGACTGCTCGCATCAGCTCCCACTCGACGGCCGGTTTCTGGGGTCCGATGCGGTCGCGGAGGAGTTGGCCGATGCCGTGCTCGGCGCTGAGGGTGCCCCCGAGAGAGAAGGTGGCTTCGTCGATCCGTGCCTGCAGTTCGTCCCGGACGGCCAGGAACGGAGCCACCTGGGCGTCGCTGGTGGGCAGGACGTACAGGTGGACGTTGCCGTCGCCGATGTGGCCGAAACCGTAGGACAGCGCGCCGGGGGCCAGATCGGCGGCGATACGGCGCACCTCGTTGTGGTAGGCGCCGAACCGGTCGACGGGCACGGCTGCGTCGAGCTTGACGCCGTGCTCGTGCTGCGACCATAGGAACATGGGCGACAGCTCGTCGCGGATGGCCCAGAGCCGGGCCTCCTGCTCGTCGGTGACAGCCACCGCCGCGTCGGTGACCCAGCCTCGCTCCGACGCCTCGGCCAGGAACGCTCCCAGCCGTTCGGAGACCGGCTCGGTCGAAGCCAACCTCACCAGCACGTAGAACTCCGCGGGGGTCTCCAGGGGTGGAGACCAGTCAAACTTCTCGCAGGCACGGTCCAGGCCGGCGCTCGGCACGAGCTCGAAGGCGGTCACATCGCCGGCGCAGCGGGCGGTGGCCAACTCCAGGAGGAGAGTGAGCCGGTCGAGACCTCCGATGGCGGCCAGAGCGCTCTGCGTGTGAGGGGTGGCCGGATGCAGGCGCAGCACTGCCTGGGTGACCACCCCGAGGGTGCCCTCGGCGCCGACGAAGAGCTGCTTGAGGTCGTACCCCGAGGAGTCCTTGCGCAGAGCCCGCAGCCCGTCCCACACCTGGCCGTCGGCCAGCACCACTTCCAGGCCCAGCACGTTGTCGCGCATGGTGCCGTAGCGGAGCACGTTGTTGCCGCCGGCATTGGTGGCGATGGCCCCGCCCACGGTGGCGGTGCCCCGGGCCCCCCAGTCCGGTGCGAACAGGCGGCCGGCCCCGGCAGCGGCCTGCTGCACGGCCTCGATGGGGGCGCCGGCCTCGGCGGTGATGGTCCACCGGTCGGGGTCCACCGACACGATCCGGTTCATGCGGCTCATCGACAGCACGATCGAGGGCCTCTCGTTGCCGTGGGCGGGGACTGCGCCGCCGGACATTCCGGTGTTGCCGCCCTGGGGCACGATGGCGACCCCGGCAGACCCGCAGTACCGCGCCACGAGGACGGTTTCCTTGACGGAGGCCGGACGCACCACAGCCAGGGCCTCGCCGGAGAACAGGCCCCGCTGACCGGTCAGGTACGGCGCAGCGTCGGCGCCGGTCAGGACTCCAGCCTCGCCGAGGTCGGAGCGCAGGCCATCCACGAAGGTCATCGGCCGGCCACCCTAATCCCGGGCCCGTTCGCCACCGGCTCGCGGCCGGCCGGGACGGGGGCGTCGAGTCGCGGTCCCGTCGACGGTTCCGGTAGCTTCCCGGCCATGCTCGACGTGAATTCGCAGGCGCCCGACTTTGAGGCGCCCGACCAGCACGGCAACCCTGTGCGGCTCGCCGACCTCCGAGGCAGCTGGGTGGTGCTGTGGTGGTACCCCAAGGCCTCGACCGCCGGTTGAACCAGGCAGGGCAGGGGGTTCCGTGACCGAGCCCTGGAGTTCGAGAAGGCCGGAGCGGTCGTGGTCGGCGCTTCGTTCGACACCGTCGAGGAGCAACTGGCCTTCGCCGAGACCGAGAGCTTCCCCTACGCGCTGATCAGCGATCCGGACAAGTCCGTCGGCCAGAGCTACCACGCCGAACGCGAGCCGGGGGAGGACTACTACGACTACGGGTTTCCCCGTCGCATCACCTACCTGATCGATCCCGAGGGCAGCATCGCGGCGACGTACGACCTGACAGGCCAGGACCTCGCCAGCCACCCGGCCCAGGTGCTGGCCGACATCGCAGCCCGCTCCTAAGGGTCCGCCCCTCCCGGTGATCATCGACTGCCACGGCCACTACACGACCACGCCGCCCGCAGTGGGGGAGTGGCGCGAGGCTCAGAAGGCCGCGGTTGCCTCCGATCCCGGACATGTCGGGTCCAAGGGCAGGATCGCGGTCAGCGACGACGAGATTCGCGAGAGCCTGGAGGGCGCTCAGCTCGCCTTCCAGCGAGAGCGGGGAACCGACCTGACCATCTTCTCGCCCCGGGCCAGCTGGATGGGCCACCACATCGGCAACGAGCACACCTCCAGATTCTGGACCCAGCACCAGAACGATCTGATACGGCGAGTGTGCGACCTCTACCCCCGCAACTTCGCACCGGTGGCCCAGCTGCCCCAGTCTCCGGGAGCACCGATCGACGCCTCGGTGCTGGAGCTGCGCCGGTGCACCGAGGAGATGGGCTTCATCGGCTGCAACGTCAACCCCGACCCGAGCGGCGGCCACTGGAACGGGCCGCCGCTGTGGGACCGCTACTGGTGGCCGCTGTGGGAGGCGATGTGCGAGCTCGACGTGCCGGCCATGATCCATGTGAGCGCGGCCTGCAACGAGAACTTCCACACCACCGGCTCGCATTACCTGGGCGCGGACACGACCGCTTTCGTGCAGGCGCTCACCTCGGGATTCGTTCACGACTTCGAGGGACTGCGGCTGGTGATACCCCACGGCGGGGGAGCGGTTCCCTACCACTGGGGGCGCTTCGCGGGCATGGCCCAGGACGGGGGCTGGGATCTCGACGGGCTGCTGGACCACATCTGGTTCGACACCTGCGTCTACCACCAGCGGGGCATCGACCTGCTCGTCGACGTGGTGCCTGCTGACAACATCCTGTTCGCGTCCGAGATGGTGGGCGCGGTGCGGGGCATCGATCCCGACAGCGGCCACTACTACGACGACACCCGCCGCTACATCGACAATTCCGGCCTCGACGACACCGCCCGGGCCAAGATCTTCGAAGGCAACGCACGGCGGGTCTATCCCCGAATGGAGGTGGAGCGATGAGCGGACGAGGCCGTCCGGTGGTGGTTCGAAGGGTGGAGCGGTGCGATCAGGTCGTCGTCGACGGCTTGGCGGCGATGGGGAGTGCCACCGTGCACGAGGCCATCGGCCGGCGGGGCTTCCTCGGTCCCGACATCCGTCCCATCCAGTCCGGCACCCGCATTGCGGGCACCGCGGTCACCGCGCTCTGCCATCCCGGCGACAACCTGATGATCCACGCCGCGGTCGAGATCTGCCGGCCCGGCGACATCCTCGTCGTGGCCGTGTCCGCGCCGTCGGCGCACGGCTTCTTCGGGGAGCTCCTGGGCACCTCGGTCCAGGCTCGAGGCGTGCGGGGTCTGGTGATCGACGCCGGCGTGCGCGACACCGCCGAGCTGCGGGCCATGGGGTTCCCGGCCTGGAGCCGCCACGTGTCCTGCCAGGGCACGGTCAAGGCCACGCCGGGCTCGGTGAACGTGCCGGTCGTGCTGGGCGGTCAGGTCGTCGAGCCGGGCGACGTGGTGTGTGCCGACGATGACGGGGTGGCGGTTGTGGCCCGTTCGGAGGCGGAGTGGGCTCTTGAGATGTGCCGGGAGCGGCTGGCCAAGGAGGAGGACGCCCGGGCCCGTCTCGCCGCCGGAGAACTGGGTCTGGACATGTACGGCCTGCGGCAGCAGCTCGTCGACATGGGCGTCGACTGGGTGGACAACCACGACGATCCGGAAAGCTAGAGCCGCCGGCCCCGCCGGGGGTCAGGCGAAGTCGTAGAGACGCTGGGGGTTGTCGACCAGGATCCGGTTGCGGTCGGCCTCGCCGGGGGCGAACACCGCCAGCAGGTCCACCAGGTCGCCGTCGTCGGGCACGTGACTGACGTTGGGATGGGGCCAGTCGGTGCCCCACAGGACCCTGTTCCCGGCGGCGGCGACCAACGCCTGGGCCAGCGGGGCCACATCGTCATAGGGCGGGCACCCTCCGGCAGTGAGCCGCTCCGCGCCCGAGACCTTCACCCAAGCCCGCTCATCCTCCATCAGCCTGAGCAGCGCGGCGGTCGGTGGCTGCCCGAGACCACCGGATGCCCCCACGCGGCCCATGTGGTCGATGACGAACGGGCACGGCAGGCCCAGCAGCACCCCGGCGAAGTCGGGCAGGTCGGCCCCGTCGAGATGCACCACCATGTGCCAGCCCCGTGGCGCCACTCTGCGGGCGGTGCGCTCGAAGGCCCCGAGGTCGCCGCCCCCGAGGTGTCTGACGAAGTTGAACCGGGCGCCCCTCACGCCAGCTTCGTGCAGGGCGTCGATCTCCGAGTCTTCGCAGGACTCATCGATCATGGCCACCCCGGCGTAGCGTCCGTGGGACCGCTGGAGGGCATCGACCATGGCCGAGTTGTCGGTCCCGTGGCAACTGGCTTGCACCAGCACGGCCCGGCTCAGACCCAAGCGCTCATGCAGGGCCGCGAGCTGCTCGGCACCGGCGTCGGGGGGCGTGTAGGAGCGGCCGTGGGCGAAGGGGAAGCGGCTCGCCGGGCCGAACACGTGGCAGTGAGCGTCGCAGGCATCCGGTGGCGGGGTGAACGCGGCCGGAGGGTGCGGATCAGGATGCGGTGGCGGGATAGTCGGCTGCATCGGGGCGGCGCTCGATCTCAGCCAGGACGGGGGAAGACCACGCCGTCGAAAAGCTTGCGAGCCGTGCGGATGATTCCCGCGCTCTCGACGGTGGGCGCGCCCCCGGACCCGATGGTGAGGTCCACGGCCGCGTCGAACGAGCCGGTCGGGTGCTCCAGAGTGACCACCCGCCCGATTCGAGGTGCCCCGCCGGGTCCCCCGGCCGCAGCGGCCAGGATCTCGTGGCCGATGGCACCCGGCAGCGCCGCGGCCGTTGCGACCGACACCGCCCCGAGCACGCCGATCGCGTCATGGCACCGGTGGGGGATGAAGGTGCGGGTGCAGATGTCTCCAGCGGCAGTTCGCGGCGGCGCGACCAGAGTCATCTTGGGCACGGTGGAGGCGCTCACGTCACCGAGGCCCATCAACGGGCCCGCGGCCTCGCGCACCTGCTCCAGCCGGGCCCGCAGGCGGCTGTCGGCCTCGAGGGAAGCGCGGTCCTCGTATCCGGTCACGCCCAGGTCGCCCGCTCTCATGATCACTGCGGGCATCCCGTTGTCGATGAGGGTGCAGTCGGTTCCCTCGACACGGTCGACGAGATTGCCGGTGGGAAGCAGGGCACCGCAGGAGCCGCCCGCGATGTCCTCAAAGTCGAGCCGCACCGTGGCCGCGGTGCCGGGCACGCCGCTGATGGAGGTGGGTCCGCGGTAGTCGGGCATGCCGTCTCGCAGCGGGAACGTCGCGATCGCCACCGATCCGGTGTTGACCATGCGGATGCGCACGCTCGCCTCGGTCCCTTCCGGATCGACCAGGCCCCTCTCGACCGCGAACGGCCCCACGCCGGCCAGCATGTTGCCGCAATTCTGAGCGTCGCCGACGAGGGGTTCGTCCACCGACGGTTGCAGGAACAGGTAGTCCACGTCGGTGTCCGGCCCGGACGGGGGACCTACCACAGCCACCTTGGTGGTGAGCGGGTGGGCCCCGCCGATGCCATCGATCTGGCGCGGGTCGGGAGAGCCGACGATGCGCAGAATCAGGTCGTCGCGCTGGGCCGGATCGCCGGGCAGGTCCTGGCTCCGGAAGTAGGCCCCCTTCGACGTGCCGCCCCGCATCAGCATGCAGGGGACGCCCTCGCTCATGGGGCCAGTGTGCCCGCACCGCCGCCCGATGGCGCCGGAGGGTGGCTAGCTTCGCGGGTGTGATCGGCGATGCGGTGCTCGACGGCCTGCGAGTCGTCGAAGGCTCGGCGTTCGTGGCCGCGCCCTCGGGGGGAATGGCGCTGGCCCAGCTGGGAGCCGAAGTGGTGCGCTTCGACCGGATCGGCGGGGGCATCGACTACGGACGGTGGCCGCTCAGCGCCGAGGGTCGGTCGCTGTACTGGGCCGGTCTGAACAAGGGCAAGAAGTCCCTGGCCGTCAACCTGGGCGATCCGGCCGCCCACGAGTTGCTCACTGAGTTGATAGGCGCGGCCGGCACGTTTCTCACCAACTTCCCGGCCCGTGGTTGGATGGCCCCGAACAGGCTGACCGCCCGGCGGGCCGATCTGGTGATGGTGGCGGTCACCGGCAACCGTGACGGGACCACCGCGGTCGACTACACCGTCAACGCCGCGATCGGGTTCCCCATGGTGACCGGCCCTGCGGACCTCGACGATCCGGTCAACAGCGTGCTGCCGGCCTGGGACCTGCTGTGCGGGCAGACGGCCGCGGTCGGGATCCTGGCCGCGGAGCGGCGCCGGCTGCTGACGGGGGAGGGGTCGGTGATGATGCTCGCGTTGAGCGACGTGGCCCTGGCCGCCACCGCCGCGCTGGGCTACGTCGCCGAGGTCCAGGTCAACGGCGCGATCCGACCTCGCTGCGGCAACGACCTCTACGGCGCGTTCGGCGTAGAACTGTCCACAGCCGACGAGCGTCGCCTGTACGCGGTGGGCATCAGCGGCCGGCAGTGGGACGCGCTGCTGGAGGCCACCGGGAGCGAGGCCGCGGTCGCTGAGATCGCCTCGGCTCGGGGCCTCGACTTCTCGGACGAGGGCGACCGGTTCGAGGCCCGCCACGAGATCAAGGCAGTGATGCAGCATTGGGCCGGAGCGAGGCCTTTCACCGAGGCGGCCGAGCGCTTGGACGCGCTGGGAGTGTGCTGGGGGCCATATCAGACGTTCGCGGAGCTCGTCGAGAACGATCCCCGCTGCTCGCCGGCTGCCGGGCTGTTCCGCGAGGTGGACCAGCCGGGCATCGGCCCCTACCTGGTGCCGGGATCGCCACTGGCCTTCGCGACCGGCCCTCAGCTCGCGCCCCGCCCGCTCGGCGACGCCGGGCCGGCACCCGCGTTGGGTCAGCACACCGACGAGGTGCTGGCCGGATGGCTGGGACTCTCAGCCGGTGAGATCGGTCGCCTGCACGACGCCGGCGTGGTCGCAAGCGAGAGCTAGCCAAGACGGGGAGAGTCAGCGCCGGGAATTGTCAGAGGTATCTACGATCGCGGCTTACGAATAATTGGACGGAATTCAAAACTGCCCTCTGAACTCGTGTTTTCGTGGCAGAAGATATTCGCCTTGCACAATTGTATACCGCTGTCTATTTTGTATACCGATGCTCGAGATGTACGAGACGGCCGTAGCCCCGGTCGGCTCCACGGCCTGGATGGAGCAGGGGCGCTGCGTGGGCGAGAGCGACCTGTTCTTCGCTCCCTTCGCGGAGCGGCCCGAGGCACGGGTTCGCCGCGAGGCCCGGGCCCGGTCGATCTGCGAGCAGTGCGTCGTGCTGATCGCCTGCCGGGACTATGCCCGCCGGAACCGGGAGCTCGGCTTCTGGGGAGGCGAGAGCGAGTCGGAGCGGGCCGAAGCCGGATTCGCGCCCACCACACCGATCGTGGGCCGCAAGCGTGTTGCTGAGGAGCGCGCCCTCGACGCCATGCGCCGGGTCCGCTGACCGGGCGGACCTCTCTCGCGGCGCGGCTCGCGGTCACCTCGGCCGCGCTGGCGATCCTCGCCACCTCGCTGGCACCGGGAGCGGCCGCCCAGACTTCCGCGATCTCGATTCCCGATACGGGCCTGCGTGCCGTCATCGAGAGCGCCCTCGGCAAGCAGCCCGGCGAGGCGATCACCGGAGCCGACATGGCGCTGATGGGCATCCTGGACGCCAGCCACGCGGGCATCACGCAACTCGACGGCCTGCAGCACGCAGTCAACCTGCGTGCCTTGTACCTGCAGGGCAACAACATCACCGACGCGTCGAGCCTCGCCGGTCTGGCTCGCATGCAGGTGCTCTCCCTGCACGGCAACGACATCGCCGAGATCGACCTGACAGCCATGACGGATCTGACGTTCGTCGATCTCGGCGGCAACGATCTGACGGCCATCGACCTCTCCGGTCAGAGAACCACGGTCGGGGAGAACGCTCGAAGCAGCAAGCTGTTCGCGCTGTGGCTCAACAACAATCGCCTGACATCTGTCGACGTCTCGGGCCTGACTGCGCTACGAGATCGGCCCGACGGCACGTCGCACCCCAACTATGTGAGCCTGCGGCTCGACCGGAATCAGTTGACGAGTGTCACCGGGCTCGCTGACGTCCCGCGCCAGGTTTGGAGCCTGAGGCTGGAGCACAACCAGCTCACCTCGATCGACCTGCGGGGCGCGGAGCATCTCCACTACTTGCACCTCAGCGGCAACCCGATCTCGGACACGTCGGATCTCGACGGCTTCACGTCCCTGACCGACCTCCGGAGACTTCACCTCTACGAGACAGACATCTCGGCCATCGACCTGTCCAACTTCCCGCGGCTGAAGCGGGCCTTCCTCAACGACAACAGGCTGGTCTCGGTCGATGTGACCGGACTGGACAGCATCCAGCGGCTGTGGCTGAGAGGGAACCACATAACCGAGATCACGGGGTTGCCTGACGTCGGCGACACCCTCATCTCGCTCAACCTGAGAACCAACCGCCTGTCATCGATCGACCTGTCGGGTCTCTCCGACCTCCGCCAGCTCTACCTGAGCGACAACCAGCTCACCTCGGTGGACTTGAGTCCCGTGACCCGGCTGGACGTCCTGTGGCTCGACAACGGCTCGACCTCTCCCGGGAGCAGTCCCGACCCCGCCTACCGCAACCAGATCACGACCCTCGCGCCGCTGCCCCGATTCCTCACCGATCTCAGGCTGGCCGGCAATCCGCTGGTCGAGCCGGTTCCGGTGTCGTCCAGGACGGGCCTGCGGAAGCTCTACGTCAGCGACACGCAGCTCTCGGACCTGTCGCAGGTGTCCGGTCTAACCGGCCTGACCGAGCTGGGGCTCACGAACATGGACCTGAGCGGTTCGGACCTGTCCGACCTGTCGGGGCTCAGGGCGCTGGAGAAGCTGGACCTGCGGGACAACACGATCGTGGACCTGTCGGCTCTAGCGCCCTTGGTCGGGCTCAGCGAGATCCGGCTCGACGACAACTTTGTCGGCGACGTCTCACCGCTGTCGAACATGCGAGACCTCAGGGACCTGTACGTGGCCGGCAACCTGATCAGGGACTTCGCGCCGCTGAGAGACCAGACTGTGGAGGGATTGAGGATCCACGGTCGTGACCGGCAGCGGGGAGACTCGCCGGACAACTTCTTCTGGGACCTGAACGCGGCAGGCTCGATCCACGGTTGGAACCTGAGCCGGCTGGCCGCCGACGGTGTCCTGGACGACACCGAGTGCGCGCTCGACCTCATCTGTCCCGGTCTGATGATCGAGCGCTGGATGGTTGCCGTCTGGCTGGTGCGAGTGCTCGACGGCGGAGATCCCGACCCACTCGGCTTCAACCGGTTCGAGGACGTCCACCCCGGCCTGCAGTGGGCCGCGCACGCCGAGCGGCTTGCCGAGTTGGGTGTAATGGCCGGCTGTTCGGTCGAGCCGGCCCGGTTCTGCCCCCGGGCGCCGGTGACCAGGGCCCAGATGGCAACTCTGCTCGCTCGGGCCTTCGACCTGGAGTCGGAGACCTCCGCCGGGTTCGTCGATGTCGACCCGCAGAGCGCGCACGCGGCCGGCATCGAGGCCGTCGCCGCGGCCGGCATCATCGGGGTCTGCGGAGCCGGCCCCGATCACTACTGCCCGAACGACTTCGTCACGAAGGGTCAGGCAGCCACATTCCTCGCCACGGCTCGAGACCACGCCGGCGGCAGCTAGCGGCCTAGAGGCCCCGCGGCCAGGGTGATGACCAGGCTCCCGACGTGACGCTTGGCCGCGAAGGCCTCCTGAGCGGCGTGGATCTCCTCCAGGGGAAAGGTGCCGCCAACCACCGGCCGGACCTCGCCCCGCTCGATGTAGCCGACCAGGTCGGCAAAGACCTGAGGCTCGTAGACGGTGGCCCCTTGGAGTTGCAGGTCGTTCAGGTACAGCGTGCGCAGGTCCAGTTCCACGATCGGTCCGGCGATGGCGCCTGAGGTCACATAGCAGCCGCCCCGGTTCAGCCCTTCGAGCCAGCCGCCGAACCTGTCCCCCCCGACGATGTCGGCGACCACGTCGAAGCGGCCGCCGTTGGCCTCCACCGCGACTGCGACCACATCGGCGGACTCCCGGGCCACCGCCGCGTCGGCGCCGAGACCGTTGACGGCGGCCAGCTTGGACTGCCCGGCGACGGCGACCACCCGGGCCCCGCGTCGCTTGGCGAGCTGCACCAGCGCGCTGCCCACACCGCCCGAGGCGCCCGGGACCGCGATCGTGGCGCCCGGACCCAGCCCGGACCGCTGGAGCATGTGCTCCGCGGTCGACCACGAGCAGGCGAAGCCGGCCAGCTCGACGTCCGAGAGCCCGACCGAGACCGGGTAGACGTTCTCGCCCGGGACGGTGCAGTACTCCGCGTAGCCGCCGTCGCGCTCGCTGCCGAGATATCCGGCGAGCTCCCGGTCCTCGGGGCCGTCCCGGTCCCGCAGCCACGGGTCGACCAGCACCCGGCGCCCGACCAGCCCGGCGTCGGCGCTCTCGCCCGCGGCGACGACCACGCCCGCGATGTCGGCGCCCTGGATCCGGGGGAAGGACAGGCCGCTGCGGCCCCAGCCCGCGTCGTCGGGATCGGCCTCGGAGAACCCCTCCGAGCCGGTGGCCGAGGTGACGGCCCGGCTGTACCAGCCGACCCGGGTGTTGATGTCGGTGTTGTTCATGCCGCACGCGGCCACCCGCACCAGCGCGTCGCCGGGGCCGGGCCTGGGCACGGGCACGTCGTCGCGAACCTCCAGCATCTCGGGCCCGCCGGTTCCCAGCAACACCGCGGCCCGCATCACAGGGGGCAGTTCAGGGTCGGGCGGGGCTGGCGTCATCGGTGTTCATCCGGTGAGTCGGTGGGAGTGCATGGCCTGGTAGTGGGGCAGGCAGGCCTCGTAGGCGTCGCGCAGGAGTTGGTTTGTGGTCTATCGGGACATAGTCGCGCTTCTGGCGCGACAGTGCATGTTGCTGCCAATCGCGGCGGAGCCGCGTTGCCGGTTGTAGGGGTCGTCCCCGGCGGGCAGGCTGAGACGGTGAGCGAACTCGATTTGAGCACGGACTTCGCGGATCGGATCGGTGCAGCCCTGGTGGTCGGAGGCAGCGGTGGCCTCGGCTCGGTGATCGCCGCGGAGCTGGCGGCCCGCGGCAGTGACGTCGCTCTCACATACCGCAACAACGCTGATGCCGCGGCGGCCACCGCGGCCGTCGTCGAGCGCTGCGGGTGCCAGTGCTGGATCGCGGCCGCCGATCTGGGTGACGGCCCGTCCGCCGCCGCGACCGTCGAGCAGTTGGCGGGCGCGGCGGGAGGGCTGCACACCCTGGTCTACGCGGCCGGGCCCCATGTCCCGCAGGTCCACCTGAGCCGGGTCGAGCCGACCGCGATGCGGGCCCAACTCGACGCGGACGCGGCCGGGTTCTTCGCCGCAGCCCACGCCGCGCTGCCGCACCTGAGAGGCGCCCGAGGCAGCATCGTGGCGGTCACGTCGGCCGGAACCGGAAGGTTCCCGGTGCGCGACGGCCTCAGCACCGTCCCCAAGGCCGCCGTCGAGGCGGCCGTGCGGGGTCTGGCCGCGGAGGAGGGACGCTTCGGGGTGCGGGCCAACAGCGTGGGGCCGGGGATGCTCACCGACGGCATGGCTCAGCGGCTGATGGCCTCCGGCGATCTCGACGAACGGGCCCTCGCAGCAGCCCGGGCCAACATTCCGCTGAGGAGCTTCGGGACGGCGGCCGACATCGCCGAGGCGGTGTGCTTCCTGGCCTCTGACCGGGCCCGCTACATCACTGGCCAGCACCTGGCCGTCGACGGCGGCTACACCGTCTGAACGGCGGCGCGGTAGCGTCCGAGTCGATGTACCCCGGAGCCCACGCCGCCGCCAATCCCGACAAGCCGGCCGTCATCATGGCGGGCTCGGGCGAGACGATCACCTACGGCCAGCTCGACGCCGAAGCCAACCAAGTGTCCAGACTGTTCCGGGAGGCGGGGCTGGCCCCGGGCGACCATGTGGCCTGGTGCCTGGAGAACCACCGCAACTTCCTGCCGCTGATGTGGGGAGCGCATTACGCCGGGCTGATCTACACACCCATCAGCAGCCGACTCACCACTGATGAGATCGCTTACATCGTCGACAACAGCGGGGCCCGGGTCTTCATCACGTCGCAGTACAAGGCCGCCCAGGCCGCCGAGTTGGTCGACCGCACGCACGGCGTCGAGCTGAGGCTGATGATGGACGGCGTCATCGACTCCTACGGCAGCTACGAGCAGGCCGTGGCCGCGATGTCGCAGGATCCCCTGGAGGGTCGGGTGGCCGGCGCCGACATGCTCTACAGCTCGGGCACGACGGGGCGCCCCAAGGGCGTGCTGGCCGCCTACGAGGCGGTTTCCATCGAGGAGGCGGAGTCGGTGGTGGCCATGATGTGCGTGCTGCTGATCGCCATGTCCGACGAGTCGGTCTACCTGTCGCCCGCGCCCCTGTACCACGGCGCGCCGCTGCGCTTCACCATGGCCAACCACGTCATCGGCTCCACCGCGGTGATCATGGAGCGCTTCGACGCCGAGCAGTTCCTGGCCGCGATCGAGCGCTACTCGGTGACCCACACCCAGGTGGTGCCGACCATGTTCGTGCGGTTGCTCAAGCTGCCCGACGAGCGGCGGCTGCGATACGACCTGTCGTCGCTCACCAGCGTGCTGCACGCAGCCGCGCCCTGCCCGGTGGAGGCCAAGCGCCGGATGATCGAGTGGCTGGGGCCCATCATCAGCGAGTACTACGCGGGCACCGAGGGCAACGGGGCCACCTTCTGCGACAGCGAGCAGTGGCTGGCCCATGAGGGCACGGTCGGGGTCCCGATCAACGGCGAGGTCCACATCGTGGACGAGGCCACCGGCGAGGAGGTGCCCGTCGGCGAGGAGGGTGCCGTCTACTTCGGCGCGGGCAACACCTTCGAGTACCACCTCGACACCGAGAAGACCCGCAACTCGCGCCTGCCCAACGGCTGGTCGACCATCGGCGACGTCGGGCGGGTCGACTCCGACGGCTTCCTGTACCTGACCGACCGCAAGGCGTACATGATCATCTCGGGCGGGGTGAACGTGTACCCCCAGGAGGCCGAGAACCTGCTGACCATGCATCCCGCGGTGCTGGACGCGGCCGTGATCGGCGTGCCCGACGACGACCTGGGCGAGGTGCCCAAGGCGGTGGTCCAGCCCATGGAGATGCCTGCCGGTGACGAGGCCGCGGCCACCCTCGAGCGTGAGCTGATCGACTACTGCCGGGCCAGCCTGGCCTCGGTCAAGTGCCCCCGCACGGTGGACCTCCGCGGCGAGCTACCGCGGGACGAGACGGGCAAGCTCTACAAGCGCCTGCTGCGCGACGAGTACTGGCAGGGCCAAGACCGCCGCATCTAGCGACGCCAGCCGCAGCTCTTCGAGAGGGTCGCGTCCGGTGGCCGATCGGGGTTCTAGTCCGGGGTTCTCAGAATTATAGCCTTATTGATGAACAGCCGATACACTAAAACTCGTGACCTCGATCCCGATTCCGGCCGAAGTTGCGGACGCCCTACGTCAGATTGATGGCGGGCAGCGGCCGAGCGACTTGGAGTCGGAGACGATGGAGTTCAAGTCGGAAAGCGGTGGCCACCGCAAGACGCTCGGCAAAGTGGCCGAGGCCGCAATGTGTCTGGCCAACAGCCGGGGCGGAACGGTCGTCGTCGGCGTGGAGGACGCGGTCATCGGCCCCGGCGCGATTTCCGGTACGACCATCGACATCCATGAGATTCGCCGCTACATCTTTGACTCGTTGACCCCCGGCCTGACCGTTACCGTCGCGGAGCACCATCACCGCCACACGAGACTCCTGATGGTCGGAGTGCCGACTGGGGCGACAGTCCATGCCGTGGCCGGCAAGGTGGCCAGGCGCATTGGGCGTTCGTGCTTGCCGCTAGCTCCTGACCAGGTCGCTGCACTCCACGACGAGCGCGCGGGCCGCGACCCGTCGGAAGGCCGCAGCGGACGGTCGGTGGACGAGGTCGATCCTTCCGCAATGGCGCTGGCACGACAGCACCTGCGGCAGCTCACAGACGAGCGAGTCCGATGGTCTGATCTGTCCGCGCCAGAGCTCTGCAAGGCCATGGGCTTGACGACCGACGACGGCGAGTTGCTCATTGCGGGGGAGCAGCTCTTCTGCACTGGCCGCACCGAAGCCGTCGTATACCAGCATCGGGCCAGTGTCGGATCCCCCGTCGACTCCAGCGAGCGGCTGGCGAAGCCTCTCGTGACAGCCTTCAGCCGAACGCTTGAACACATTGCTGCCCGCAACGGTTGGGATCCGCTCCTACTGCGCAGCGGACAGCAATTGCTGCTTCAGTGGTATCCCGACGACGTTGTGCGGGAGGCGCTCGCCAACGCCTTTGTGCATCGGAGGCTCGACCTGCCCGACCCGGTGCACGTCGAGCACTTCGACGATTCGCTCTCCATCACCTCCATAGGGGCTCTTGTGAGCGGCGTGACCGCGGACAACATCCTCACGGCTGCTTCGAGGCCCCGCAACCGGCTTCTGGCGCGAGCGTTCCGCAGCCTCGGGCTCATCGAGGAACTGGGTACTGGAGTAGGTCGCATGTACCGATCCATGCTGCGTCTAGGCAAACCACCACCGTCCTATCAGGCGTCCGCGGACTCGGTTCGGGTGTCGTTAGCTGGCGGTAGCGCAGTCATTGCTTTCGCCCGTTTCGTCGCGTCTTTGGACGAGCCACTGCACGACGATGTCGAAGCACTCCTCGTGCTGAGACGCCTCTGCGAGGTCAACAGCACGTCGCCGGCCGACATGGCGCCGCTGTTCCAGCGCTCGGTCGACGAGGCTGCGAGTTCTCTACGGCGTTTGTCCGAGGGGCCATCGTCGCTAATTGAGCCGCTTCAAGCCTCCGCAAGCGCCTCTCGCCTGCGTTATCGGCTGAGCGGCGCCACCTCTGCTGGACTTGCCTCGGCAGTGGTGCATCGCCGCCACACGCGACGCGAGATAGCCGAGAGGGTCGTCGCTTACGTATCAGAGCATGGGCGCATCACCAACGCCGACGTGCGGAACCTGTTCAATGTGGGCACCCCTCGCGCCTCAGTGATCCTGAGGGATCTGGTGCAGGCTATGACCTTGGAGCGCACCAGCGACTCGAGCCGGGGCCCTGGCGTCGAGTACGGGCCGGGACTCCTGTTCGAGGACCTCGTGCGCAGGTTTGAGTTATAGCCTTGTGCAGCAACGCCATCAGGCAAAAACTAGTTTGGTTTCCGAATAACACACCCCCTAGTCGCTCATGGCCCAACTGAGGGAGCGATTCTCCGGCCAGCGGTCGACCTTCTCGAAGCGGCAGGCCGTCGTAGGCACCAGCTATCGGTGTAGGGCTCTGGAAGGACTATGCCGCGCGCGCAGCGCGGTCAGTCGCGGTCGAGCTGGCGGACGAGCGTGGCCGGGGCAACCCGCCGGTAGCTGTCCTCGAGCCAGTCGGCCAGGTCGTCGATGCCGGCATCGGCCATCCGCACGAGGACCGCGCCGTAGCCGGCGTAGTGGGGCGCCGTGAACAGCACATCGGGATGGTTCTCGAGCAGGACGGGCTTCATCTCCAGCTCGCAGAACAGCACCAGCACCTCTGTGTCGTGCACCTGGTCGCGCCGGTGCTCGCGTTCACCCCACAGCCGGCAGAACCCCTTGTCTCGGACCTTCAGCCCCGGCGTGCCGTACCAGGTCGACTCGGTGGCCTCGGGCAACTGGAGTCCCAGTCTCCGGACATCGTCGAACGTGACCATCCGGTCGGCCTCCGGAGGCGTGGGCTAGGTGATCTTGAGGACCCGGGCTGCGTTCTCGCGCAGGAACTTGGGCCAGACCTCGTCGCGGAACCCCACGTTGGGCATCTCGCCCATGATGCGCTGCAGTGACAGGCCCATGGGGAAGTAGCCGGCGTACATCACCTTGCCGGCGCCCCGCGTGTTTGCGTAGTCGACGATGGCTTTCGGGTAGTGCTTGGGGGCGAACGCCGAGGTGGAGTAATGCAGTCCCGGCCACTTCAGCATCAGCTTCACCGCCAGGTCCTCCCAGGGCTCGCAGCCGTGTCTGGTGACCAGGGTCAGCTCGGGGAAGTCGTACATCACCCGGTCGATCCGCTCCACATGCTGGCAGTCCATGGGCAGCCGGGGACCGGGAACGCCCGCGCAGACGAACACGGGAATGTCCAGGTCGCAGCAGGTGGCGTACACCGGGTACCACTTGGCGTCGTCTATGGGGATCTGGGGGAAGCATCCGGCCGGGAAGGTGCCGACCGCCCGGATGTCGTAGGTCTCCTTGCAGTGGCGGATCTTGCGGACCGCTCCCATGATGTCGTTGGCGTCGATGTGGCAGGTGGCCACGAACCGGTCGGGGTGGTCGGCCAGGGCCTTGCGGTTGACCTCGCCCTCGCACCCGATCAGGCCCCACTCGACGCCGTAGGCGTCCATCTCGCCCAGCGTCAGCCCTATCGGGTCGGCCGCGCCGTACTTCTCCTTGGGCACGCCCTTGAACATGTACTCGACCGGGAAGTCGAACTCGGCGGACTCGGCGTCCTTCAGTTGTTTGCGGATGAACTCGTAGTGCTCGAAGTCCTTGGCGGGAAAGCCGATCATCGTGTCGACGATCCCCACATCGGTCGGCATGGGCATGACTCTGTTCCGTTCGTCGCCGGGATGTTGCGCTAGTTGCGGGGCACGTCGCGCCAGGGGATCTCCTTGTCCACCCTGGGCTCACCGGGCAGGCCCAGCACCTGCTCACCGAGGATGTTGCGCATGATCTCGCTGGTGCCGCCCTCGATGGAGTTGGCCCTCGCTCTCAGGAACCCGTGGTGGGTGTCGCCGAACTTGCCGTCGAGCGAGACCGCGGTGGGCCGGCGGAACTCGTAGTCGTAGTCCACCATCGCGGCCGGGCCCTCGAGGTCGAGCACCTTGGCCGTGAGCTCCTTGTTGAACTCGGCCAGCATCAGCTTGCTCACCGAGCCCTCGGGTCCGGGGTTGCCGGCCCGGGCGTTCTGGGCGGCCCGGACGTTGGTGAGCCTGAGAGCCTCCCCCTGCACCCACAGCTGCATCACCTCGTCGCGGTGGGCCTTGGTGCGCACCGCCGGGTCCATGTTGCGGTAGGCCTCCATCAGGTTGCCCAGCGGGCCCTGCTGGGCGGTGGTGGCGCCGCCCACCGCGCCTCCGATAGCAGTGCGCTCGTTCATCAGCGTGGTGAGCGACACCCGCCAACCCTCGCCGACAGCTCCGATGCGGGCCGAGTCGGGCACCCGCACGTCGGTCATGTACACCTCGTTGAACTCGGCCTCGCCGGTGATCTGGCGCAGCGGACGCACCTCCACACCGGGCGCATGCATGTCGAGGGCGAAATAGGTCAGCCCCTTGTGTTTGGGCAGCTCAGGGTTGGAGCGGGCCACCAGCATGCCGAGGTCGGCGACATGGGCGAGGGTGTTCCACACCTTCTGGCCGTTGACCACCCACTCGTCGCCGTCGCGCTCGGCCCGGGTGCCCAGTCCGGCGAAGTCGGACCCGGAGCCGGGCTCGCTGAACAGCTGGCACCAGCGCTCCTCGCCGGTGAACATGGGCCTCAGGTAGCGGCGCTTCTGCTCGTCGGTGCCGTGGGTGAGGATCGTCGGGCCGACGAGCATCAGGAAGAACGTGGACGGGTCGGCGGGCTGGGCTCCGGCGTCTCGCAGCCGGCGATCCACCACCCGCTGCATCGGCCGGGACAGGCCGAGGCCGCCGAAACCCGGCGGGTGGTGCACCCAGGCCAGCCCGGCGTCGTACTGGTGGCCCCGGAACTCGGCGAGGCTCTCGGTGGCGGGGTCGTGCTCGGCCAGAAGGGCGTCAGCGGCCTGCTCGGCGATGCGGGTCTGCTCGGCAGTGTCGGCGGGAACTTCGGTGGCGGTCATGGTGATTCTCCCTTGGACGTTGCGGTCGCGGCCCGGTCGGCGTCATGCTTGGCCCATGCATTCTTACTCCCGCCAGCACCTGATCGACACCACTGAGGCCTGCTTCGCCGAGATTTCGGGACTCTGCGCCGACCTCTCCGACGACGAGTGGACGGTGCAGTCGCTGTGCCCGGACTGGACGGTCCGCCAGTGCATCGGGCACGCCGTCGGTGTCGAGGACGTGATCTCGGGATGGGAGATCAGCACCGACAACATGCCGCCGTTCCAGAAGATGCAGGCCCTGACCGACGCCTCAGCCGGCATGTCGTCGGCCGGGTTCGGGGCCCGGGTGGCCGAGATATTCGACGCCCGCCGGACCGATCTGGCCGCGCTGGGCGACGACGACATCGACCGCCCCTCGTGGACGCCGGTCGGGGTGCAGAGCTACGGCGGCTTCCTGGCCATCCGCATCTTCGACATGTGGGTCCATGTGCGCGACTGCACCATCCCGCTGGGGCGGACCACCGATGACAGCGGGCCGGCCGCCGAGATCACCCTCAATCAGGTTGAGGGCTCGATCGGCTACATCATGGGAAAGAAGGTCGGCCTGCCCGACGGCATGAGCCTGCGAGCCGACATCACCGGTCCGGTCGAGCGCCAGATCGCGGTGATGGTGGACGGTCGGGCCAGAGCCGTCGCCCCGGCGTCGCTGGCTGAGCCCGATGTGGTGCTGACCGCGGACTCGACCACGTTCATCATGCTGGCCTGCGGCCGCATCGATCCCCAGGCCAAGATCGACGACGGCTCCATCTCCTGGAGCGGCGATGCTGAGTGGGGCGAGCACGCGGCCCGGAGCCTTCGCTTCACGATGTGATGACCGCGGACGCCTGGCCGCTCGCCGGGGCCGACGACTGGTTGGCGCTGGTCGCGCAGACCCTGCGGGGCCGGGACATCGCTGAGCTGGTCAGCACAACCCGCGACGGCATCGAGGTACGGCCCCTGTACACCGCCGGCCCCGACCGGCCGGCGGCCGTGACGGCCGCGGATCCGCGTCGCTCCGAAACGGGCTGGGACGTCCGCCAGTACCACCGGCTCGCGGCGGCCGGCGACGCTCTGGAGGAACTCAAGCGTCGGATCGAGGAGGACTTGGCGGGCGGCGCAACGTCTGTGGAACTCGACCTCCCCGGGGGCGCAGATGTCGACGGGCTCGACCGCCTGCTGAGCGGAGTCGACATGGCCGTCGCGCCTCTGGCGCTAGCTCCCCACGCGGATCCGGGCACGGCAGACGCGCTCCTCGCTCTAGCCGCCCGCCGGGGCGCGCATCCCGCGCCCGGCAGCTCGCTCGGCGTCGACCCGTTGGGGGAGTGGGCCCGCTCGGGCCGTCGCACGGACTGCGTGCCGGCCGCGGCCTGGGCAGCTTCCTCGGCGGTGGGTCAGGAGGGGTGGGGCTCGCATGTCTCGAGGTCCGAGGGTTCGGGCGGTTCTCGGCTCGCGTCCGGCGTGAGGGCGCTGATGGTGGATACGACTCACTACTGCGACGCCGGCGCGACGGAGGCCCAGACGCTGGGGTGGGCCGTCGCCACCGGCGTCGCCTACCTGCGGGCGCTGGTCGAGGCCGGCGTGGACGTGGATGGGGCCGCCGGCCTCATCGGCTTCCGGCTGGCGGCCACGGCCGATCAGTTCGTGACCATCGCGGCCCTGCGGGCAGCCCGGGTGATGTGGGCCCGGGTGGTGACGGCCAGCGGCGGTTCCCAGGAGGCTGCCCGCCAGTACCAGCACGCGGTGACCGCGATCCATACGTACAGCCGGCGCGATCCGTGGATCAACCTGCTGAGGGGCGCCACCGCTGCGCTCGCCGCAGGCGTGGCCGGTGCCGACGCGGTGACGGTGCTGCCCTTCGACCACGCGTCGGCGGCTGTCGACGCCGACGGCGCGCTGGGGCGCCGTCTGGCCCGCAACACCCAGCTCCTGCTGCTGGAGGAGTCGCACCTGGGCCGGGCGGTGGACCCCGCGGGCGGGTCGTTCTATGTGGAGTCGCTCACCCAGGGGCTGGCCTCGGAGGGCTGGCGTGTGCTGCAGGAAGTGGAGGCGTCCGGTGGGATCGAAACCGCCATCGCCGAGGGATCCTTGGCTGCTGCCATGGAGGAGAGTTGGCAGCGCCGGCTGGGGGAGCTGAGGACTAGGAGCGAGCCCGTCACCGGAGTGAGCGAGTTCCCCGTGCTCGACGAGTTCGCGCCTGCGTCCAGCGCCGACCGGGATGGCGAAGAGGCAGGCGCGGGCCTGCCGGTCAGGCGACTGGCCGAGCCCTTCGAGGACCTGCGCGACGCCGCCGACCGCCACCATGCCGCGAGCGGTGATCGGCCCGCGGTGTGGGTGGCGGCGCTGGGATCGCCCGCCGACCACTCGGCCCGGACGTCTTGGGCCCAGAATCTGCTGGCCGCGGGCGGCATCGCAACATCGGGGTCAGCCGGCGTCGAGTCGCCCATCGCCGCGGCCGCGGACTTCGCGGCCTCGGGACGGGCCGCGGCCGTAATCGCGGGCACCGACGACATGTACCGCCTGCGGGGCGCAGCCACCGCCAGTGCCCTGGCCGAGGCCGGGGCGGTTTTGGTGGCCTTGACCTGCAGCCCGGACACCCCGGCCGAACTCCTCTCGGAGCTGCAGGCCGCGGGCGTCGACGAGATCTGGCACGACGGCATCGATGCAGTGGCCGCGCTGGAGCGCCTCCACCGCGCCCTCGGAGTCCGCTGACCGCAGCGACCCGGCGGCCGTCAGTCCTCGAAGACCGGGGGGCGCTTCTCGGAGCGGGCCTGCACGGCCTCCTCGAAGTTGCGGGTGGTCATGCGGACCAGCAGCTGGGCGTTCATCTCCGAGCGCATGTGGGCCGCGTAGCTGGACGCCTCCAGCCCGGCCCACAGCATCCTCTTGGTAAGTTCGATGCCGGGCCGGCTCAGGGCCGCGATGCGAGCGCCGATCTCGTAGCACCGATCCAGCAGGTCGGAAGGTGCCACTGTCTCGCTCACCAGGCCGATGCGAGCGGCTTCCTCCGCGTCGACGTCGCGCCCGGTCAGCATGATCTCGAAGGCTCGCGACGATCCGATCGCTCTCGGCAGGTTGAAGCTGAGTCCCAGCTCGGACGCGGTGAGGCCGTTGTTGATGCCCGCAGCCCGGAAGTAGGCCTCGGTGGAAGCCACCCGGATGTCGCAGGCCAAGGCCAGGCACATCCCCCCGCCGATGGCGGCGCCGTTGATGGCTGCGATCACCGGTTGGTGAAGGTCCCCGACCAGCTCGATCACCTCATGGAGACGGTCGGCAGCCCGGTGGGCGATGGTCGCCCGGGTGAGGCCCTCGACGTATGGAACGCGGCCCGCGCTCACCATGTCGGCCCCTGAGCAGAACCCGTGACCGGCGCCGGTGATCACCACCGCGCGGATGTCGTTGTCGTTGTTGACGTCGCGCAGGGCGTCGGCCAGCGGGATCATCACGTCGAAGGCCATGGCGTTCATGCGCTCGGGCCGGTTGAGGGTTACCAGCGCAATGTTCGGGCAGGGGTGGTCGACCAGTACGAAATCGTCTGCGGAGGCCATAGCGGGCGACGGTACCAGCCGGTCGTGTCCGGGCGGCTCCTCAATCGCCGAGTTCGGGCCTCCAGGCCGAGCCGTTGATGTGGCCCCCGCCGTCCACGAACAGCGTGTTGCCGGTGACATACCGGCTGGCATCCGAGGCCAGGAACACCACCACCGGCGCGACGTCCAGGTCGGGGTCGCCGATGCGGCCCATCGGGTTGGCCGCGTCGGCCGCGGCCAGCAGCTCGGGGTGCGCGCCCATCACCCGACGGAAGCTGGCCGACTTGGCTGCCGGGCACACGATGTTGGCGGTGATGCCCCAGCCGGCCCACTCCCGGGCCGCGGTGCGGGTAGCGGCCCGCAGCGCCTCCTTGGCCGAGTTGTACTCGACCGTTCCCATGTGCGCGTTCACCCCGTTGAGCGAGCACATGTTGATCACCCGGCCCCAGCCGTTGGCCCTCATCAGGGGCAGAGCCGCCGACATGGCCCAGAACGGGCCGTAGAACCCCACGGCCAGAGCCCGCGACATTCCGGCCTCGGTCTTGCGCTCCACCCGGCTGATCTCGCCGCCGCCCCAGGCGTTGTTGACCAGTATGTCCACCGACCCCCAGCGCTCGGCGGCACGGGCGACCATGGCTTCGACTGCGGCCCGATCGCCCACGTCGGTGGCCAGGAACTCGCCGGCGTCGCCGAGTTCGACCGCGGTGTCCTGGCCGAGTTGCTCGTCGATCTCGGCCACGAGCACGTTGGCCCCCTCGGCCACGAAGGCCCGGGCCACTGCCCGACCGATGCCCTCGCCCGCGCCGGTGACCACTGCCGTCCTGCCCGCTAGCTGCCCCATGGTCATGCCTCCTGCGGTTGAGTCTTCGCACCATTCTCCCGAAATCAGGGGAGAAACCCGTCATATAGAAGGAAAACTCGCTCAGATTTGGAGGCGCCCTCTTACGGCGGCCGGGCACGCGAGTGGTAGACAACCGTCCGCACGACACTCTCCGACCCGAAGGGGAGCCAGGTGGAGGACCTTCAGCAGAGAGCCCAGCGCATCGCAGCCAAGCGAAGCTCCATCTGGGTCTACCGCTCCGTGCGCCGCACGATCATGATGGTGCTCTACCCGTACTTCCGGGTGCGCCGCCGGGGCGGCGCGTATCTGGACATCGAGGGTCCGGTGATCGTGGCCCCGGTGCACCGATCCAATCTCGACACACCGCTGATGGCCGGACTGGGCCACCGCCGCTTGCGGGCCCTGTCCAAGGAGTCGCTGTTCTCCAACAAGTACTTCGGTGCGTTCCTGGCCGCGCTGGGCGCATTCCCGGTGCGCCGGGGCGTCGCCGACCGGGAGGCCATGCGGGAAGCGGTGAGGATGCTGGAGGCCGGAGAACAGATCGTGGTTTTCCCCGAGGGCACCCGCCAGACGGGGCCCCGGGTGGAGTCCGTGTTCGACGGCATGAGTTATCTCGCATCCCGCACTGGCGCCGTCATCGTGCCCGTCGGCATCGCGGGAACCGAGGCGGCCATGTCCACCGGCACGCGCCTGCCTCGCCGCGTCCGTGTGGCCATGGTGGCCGGACCGCCGATCCGCCCGCCCGAGGGCCGGATGACCCGTCCGCAGATGAGTCGCTTCTCGGAGGAGGTCCGCCAGCACCTGCAAGCGGCATTCGACGAGGCTCAAGTACTGGCCGGCTGACACCGGCCCTGCCTAGTCTCCCGCTCTTGTTCGCTTCGCTCACGGGCCGCTCGGGCCACGGCCTCGCTCGGCGGGCTCGAGACTGTCGGGAATGATCGTCCACCGCTCGGCCTCCAGGCCGGCCGGTAGCCTCGGTATACATGGCTGAGAAGATCACTCTGGGGGCCGATGGCGCCCTTGTTGTTCCCGACGAACCGATCATCCCCTTCGTGGAGGGAGACGGGATCGGCATCGACATCTGGCCCGCGGCACAGTCCGTTCTGGACGCGGCCGCCGCCAGGCACGGCCGCCGCATCGCCTGGCTCGAAGTACTGGCCGGCGAGAAGGCCTACAACGAGACCGGGGACTGGCTCCCGGCCGACACCATCGGTGCCTTCGACGAGCACCTCATCGGCATCAAAGGACCGCTGACGACGCCGGTGGGCGGCGGTTTCCGCAGCCTCAACGTGGCCATCCGCCAGATAATGGACCTCTACGTGTGTCTCCGGCCGGTGCGGTGGTTCCAGGGTGTTCCCTCCCCGGTTCGGGAGCCGCACCTGGTCGACATGGTGATCTTCCGGGAGAACACCGAGGACATCTATGCCGGCCTGGAGGTCTCGTCGGGCTCGCCCGAAGCAGCCCGGCTCATCGAGTTGCTCCGCGACGCCTTCGGCTGGGAGATCCGCGCCGATGCCGGGGTGGGCATCAAGCCGGTGTCAAGGTTCGGCTCACAGCGCCTGCAGCGGGCCGCCCTCAACTACGCCGTGCGCCGGGGCCGCAAGAGAGTCCACTGGGTGCACAAGGGCAACATCATGAAGTTCACCGAGGGGGCATTCCGGGGTTGGGGCTACGAGCTTGTGCGGGATGAGTTCGCGGATGTGGCGGTGGCCTGGGAGGACTGCGGCGGCGACGCCGGCGACAAGATCCTGGTGCAGGACACCATCGCCGACATCGCCCTGCAGCAGGTGCTCACCCGCCCCGCCGAGTTCGATGTGATCGCCACCATGAACCTCAACGGCGACTACATCTCCGACGCGCTGGCGGCCCAGGTGGGCGGCATCGGGATCGCGCCGGGTGCCAACATCAACTACGTCACCGGCCACGGCGTGTTCGAGGCGACCCACGGCACCGCCCCCCGCTACGCGGGCCAGGACAAGGTGAACCCGTCGTCGGTACTGCTGTCGGGCGCGCTCATGTTCGAGCATCTCGGCTGGCAGGACGCGGCCGACGACATCATCGCCGCGGTAGAGGCCACCATCGGCGACGGGATCGTCACCTACGACTTCGCCCGGCTGACCGAGGGGGCCACTGAGGTGAAGTGCTCGGAGTTCGCCGCGGCCATCATCGACCGCCTCTGACGGCTGACGCTCCCGGTGAGCGCGTCACGCGACGGCATCGCCCGGCGGGGCTACCGGCTGATCATGCGCTCGGTGCGGGCCCATCCTGTCGCGCACGGGCTTGCCCTCGTCGGTGCCCTCGGGTTCGTCGCCACCACGGTGGGGACCGCCTGGCTGCTGGGCTGGATCACCGACAACGTGATAATCGCGCCAGAGGCTGAGCGGACCGCCCCGGCGGTGGCCGCAGCCCTGGTTATCGGGATCTCGGTGGCCAGCGGGATATCGGTGCTGATGCGCCGGTGGTTCCTGGCGATGGCCGAGCTGCGCACCCAGCGTGACTGGCGACGAGCCCTCCTGCATCGCTACATCGACCTGCCCATGGAGTTCCACCGCGAGCGCGACCCCGGCGAACTGCTGGCTCATGCCGACTCCGACGTCAACACGGCCACCATGGTGCTCAAGCCGCTCGCGTTCGCGGTGAGCGTGGTGGTCCTCGTCGTGGTGACGATGGCCGCGCTGTTCGCGGCCCACCCGCTGCTGGCGCTCATCGCGGCGGTGGTCTTCCCCGCGCTGGCGTTGATCAGCCGGATCTACGTTCGCCGGGTCGAGGCGCCCTCGGCCGAGGTGCAGCGCCGGGTCGGCGAGGTGTCCGAGGTCGCCCACGAGAGCTTCGACGGGGCGGTGGTGGTCAAGACCCTCGGCCGGGAGCCCATCGAGGTTGAGCGGATGCGGGTCGCTTCGCAGCGGCTGCGCGACGAGCGCATACGGGTGGGCCGGATGCGGGCCACGTTCGAGCCGGCGATAGACGCCCTACCCACCGTGGGCGCCATCGCGCTGCTGCTGGTCGGGGCCTGGCTGGTGGGGCGGGGCTCGGCCACGCCCGGCGATCTCGTGCTGGCCGCCACGCTGTTCTCGCTGCTGGCCATGCCGCTGTTCATCGTGGGCTTCTTCCTGGAGGAGATGCCCCGCTCGGTGGTGTCGCTGGAGCGGGTCGACCGGGTCCTGGACCGGTCCGTCCTCGTGCCGGCTCCCGCCGGCCACCGGCTGCTCCCAGGGGGGCCACTTCGCCTGGACATCGAGGATCTGGCCGTGGGCTACGGCCCCCGGCTCGTGCTCGACGGCTTGTCGCTGCAGGTGCGGGCGGGCGAGACCGTCGCGCTGGTGGGTGCCACCGGCTCCGGCAAGTCGACCCTGCTCGAGACCGTGGCCGGACTCAACGAGGTGGCGCGAGGCTCGATCCAGCTGTCGGGCATCCAGCTCGGACTCATCGGTCCCGGCGAACTCCACGAAGCGGTGGCGCTGGTGTTCCAGGAGGCGTTCCTCTTCGCCGACTCGGTGGTCGAGAACGTCGACCTGCAGCGGGGAGGCGCCCCCGCCGAGGTGTCCGCCGCGCTGGTGTCCGCCGCTGCGGGCGCCTTCGTGGGCGCCCTGCCCGACGGCGACGCCACCGTGGTGGGGGAGCGGGGCGTGACCCTCTCGGGCGGTCAGCGGCAGCGGGTGGCACTGGCCCGTGCCCTGGTGAGCTCGCCCCGGCTGCTCATGCTCGACGACGCCACCAGTGCGGTCGATCCCGTCGTGGAGAGCGAGATCCTCACCAACCTTCGCCGCGATCTCGACACCACGGTGCTGTTGGTGGCCCACCGGCTCTCCACCATCGAGCTTGCCGACCGGGTCGCATACCTCTCCGGCGGGAGGATCGTCGCCACCGGCACCCATGAGGAACTGCTGGCCCTCGACGACTACCGGTCGCTGGTCTCGGCCTACGAGCAGGCTGAAGCCTGATGAGTGACCCCGCCGTCGACCTGGGCCGGGCGCAGATGAGCGACGCACCCGCCGGTGCCGACCGGGCTCCGGACGCACCGGCCACCGAGGAGGTCAAGGCGCTCCGAGTGCTGCGCCGGGGCATCGCCATGAGCACCGAGTTGCGCCGGGGCCTGCCGGTGGTGGCCGCGGTGGGCCTGTTCGCCGCGGTGGGGCGGCTGATCGTGCCGGTCATGGTGCAACTCGTTCTGGACCACGGCGTGATCGGCCCCGACGGTTACCGGCCCGGCGTGGTGTGGGCCCTGTCGCTTGCCGCGCTGGCCGCGGTGCTGGTGGTGGCCGGGGCGAGCCGCTTCGCCCTGATCCGGCTGGTGCGTTTGGCCGAGTCCGTGCTGCTCGGGCTGAGGGTCACAGCGTTCGAGCACATCCACCGGCTGAGCCTGGCCACCCACAGCGAGTCTCGCCGGGGTGTGCTGGTGGCCCGGGTGACCAGCGACATCGAGGCCATGGCCCTGTTCATGCAGTGGGGGGCCATGTCATGGACCATCAATCCGGTGCTGATCCTGGCAACCCTGGCGGTGATGCTGTTCTACAGCTGGCAGCTCACCCTGCTGGTCCTTGTGCTGCACCTGCTGCTGCTGCCGTTCCTGCGCTGGATCCAGCGCCGCCAGATCGCGGCCCACGCCCGGGTGCGGGACCGCGTGGCCGACACTCTGGGCCACACCAGCGAGACCGTGTCGGCCGCGGCGGTGATAAGGGCCTACGGATACCGCGGCGTCATGCGGGCCCGCCTCGACGGCGCGGTGGACCGCCAGTACGAGTCCCAGCTGTCCGCCTTCAAGTGGTGGGCGTTCATGCTGCCGGTGGTGGACTTGGTGTCGTCGGTGGCGCTGGCCGCGGCCATCGTCGCCGGGGTGACCTGGAGCGACGAGTTGGGCATCGGCGCGGGCGGGCTGGTGGCCTTCGTGTTCCTCGTGCGTCTGCTGATCCGGCCCATCTCCGAGATCGGGGAGGTGTTCGACAACACCCAGGCGGCGTTGGCGGCGTGGTGGAAGGTGATGGGGGTGCTCGATACCCCGGTCGACGTGGTCGAGCCGGCCCCGGACCGAGCCGAACCGCTGCCGTCGGGGCCGCTGCCGGTGGAGGCGCGGGGCGTGGACTTCTCGTACCGCACCTCCGGTCCCGTGCTGCGGGGAATCGACGTGCGCATGCCGGCCGACGCGAACGTGGCCGTGGTGGGGGAGACCGGATCGGGCAAGACCACCTTCGTCCGGCTGCTGGCCCGGCTGGCCGATCCCACCTCCGGCGAGGTGCTGATCGGCGGGGTCGACCTGAGGGAGGTGGCGCCCGAGGCCCGCCGCCGGGGCATCCGCATGGTCCCCCAGGACGGCTTCCTGTTCGCGGCCACTATCGAGGACAACATCCGCTACGGGAGGCCCGGCGCCACCGAGGCCGATGCGGCTGCGGCCGTAGCAGCGCTCGGCCTGCAGCGATGGGTGGAGGGCCTGCCGGCCGGCATGCGCACCCCGGTGGGCCAGCGGGGCGGCCGGCTGTCGGTGGGGGAGCGCCAGCTGGTGGCCCTGGCCCGAGCCCAAGTCGCCGATCCGGGCCTGCTCCTGCTGGACGAGGCCACCTCCGCGGTGGATCCCGAGACGGAGGAGGCGCTGGCTTCGGCCATGGCGCACCTGGCCCGGGGACGCACGACGGTCTCGGTCGCTCACCGTCTCAGCACCGCAGAACGAGCCGACCTGGTTCTTGTGTTCGACGAGGGACGGATCGTGGAGCAGGGCCGCCACCACGAGCTCGTAGCGGCCGGCGGGGTGTACGCCCGGCTTCACGAGTCCTGGGTGGGCAACACCCGCCGGGCAGCGTCGCGCCCGTGAACCCGGCCCGGCGACTGGCTGCCGGCAGCCGATACGGTGGCGTCATGAACGATCCCGTACGAGTTGCCGTCACCGGCGCCGCCGGCCAGATCGGCTACAGCCTGCTGTTCCGCATCGCCTCCGGGTCGATGCTCGGTCCCGACCAGCCGGTGATCCTGCAGATGCTGGAGATCCCCCCGGCCATGGACGCCCTGCGGGGAGTGGCCATGGAACTCGACGACTGCGCGTTCGGGCTGCTGGCCGGAATGGTGCTCAGCGACGACCCCGGGGAGGCCTTCGACGGCGCCCAGATCGCCCTGCTGGTGGGCTCGCGGCCCCGGACCAAGGGAATGGAGCGCAAGGACCTGCTGGAGGCCAACGGTGCCATCTTCACCGTGCAGGGCAGGGCTCTGGCGGCCGGCGCCGCCGACGACCTTCGGGTGCTGGTGGTGGGCAACCCGGCCAACACCAACTGTCTGATCGCCATGAACAACGCCGGCGGTGTCCCCCGCGAGCGGTTCACGGCCATGACCCGCCTCGACCACAACCGGGCCAAGGCCCAGCTGGCGGCTCGCCTCGGCGCCACGGTCGGCGACGTCACGAAGATGACCATCTGGGGCAACCACTCCGCCACCCAGTACCCCGACGTGTTCCACTGCGACGTCGGCGGCCGCAACGCGGCCGCGCTCGTCGACGACCAGGCCTGGCTCGAGGACACGTTCATCCCCACCGTGCAGCAGCGGGGCGCGGCCATCATCGAGGCCCGGGGCGCTTCATCGGCAGCCTCCGCGGCCAACGCGGCCGTCGACCATGTGCGCGACTGGATGCTGGGCACCCCGCCCGGGGACTGGGTGTCGATGGCGGTGCCCTCCGACGGCAGCTACGGCGTGCCCGAGGGGCTGATCTCGTCGTTCCCGGCCACCTGCGCCGGCGGCGCCTACCAGATCGTCGGCGGGCTCGACATCGACGACTTCTCCCGGGCCCGCATCGACGCCTCGGTGGCCGAGCTGGCCGCCGAGCGCGACACGGTGGCATCGCTCGGTCTGATCTAGAGGCGGGCCCATCGGTGCCGGAGCTGCCCGAGGTAGCAGCTCACGCTGAGCGGCTGTCGACCGCCTTCTCGGGAGCCGCGCTGGCCCGGTTCCAGCCGTTGCACCCGGCCGCGCTCAAGACCTTCGACCCTCGACCGGCCGCCGCCGAGGGCCAGGTTCTCGCCGGGGTCGGCCATCGGGGCAAGTACCTGCTGCTGCGCTTCGGAGAGGCCGATGGCGGCGCCGACGCGGATCAGCTCACGTTTGTCGTTCATCTGATGCAGGCGGGGCGGCTCCGCGTCGACACCCAGCAGGCCCGCAAACCCCGGGGCGCGATGGCCCGCTGGACCTTCACCGACGACGGGGCGCTGCTGCTCACCGAGGCCGGCACCGAACGCCGGGCCGGGGTGTGGCTCGTCGCCGGCGACCTCTCTGACGTCGAGCCGCTGGCCCGTCTCGGCCCCGACGCCGACACCATCAGCCGCGACGAGCTCGCCCGGCGCCTGGCCGGTGCCAGCGAGCGAGTGCATGGATTCCTGCGTGATCAGTCGCACCTGGCCGGAATAGGCCGGCTGCTGGCCAACGAGGTGCTCCATGCGGCCAGGATCTCCCCCTTCGCCAGCACGGCGCGCCTCGATGACGAGGCCGTGGACCGCCTCCACTCGGCGATCGGTGCGGCGATCGAACGGGGCCTGGACGCGGAGCGACACCTCGAGGAGATGGGCCGTTCCGCGGACCGTCCCAGCAACGTGCACCACCGGGTGGGCAAGCAATGCCCGGCCTGCGGCGAGACGGTGCGCTCGGTCGAGTACCGCCGCTACCGGGTGGCCTACTGCCCGGCCTGCCAGACCGGCGGGAAGGTGCTGGCCGACAACACCACCAGCCGCTTCCTCAAGTAGCGGTCAAGCGGCATGTAGGTCGGTCGGGATGTAGCGGTCAAGCGGCATGTAGGGGTCAGTCGAGATGTAGCGGTCAAGCGGCATGGAGGGGTCAGTCGAGATGTAGCGGTCAAGCGGGCGGCGACAGCGCCGCGCCGAGCGCATCCATGGCCGGACGGGCCGCGATCAGCAGCCTCGGGTCGCCGTCGAGGCGCAGCCGGCCCTCGGCGAAGGCCCGCTGGACGGACTTGCCCTCCTCGGCCATCGCCCGGGCCGTCTCGCGGTCCGAGGCGAAGGACACGCGGCGGTCGGCGTGCTCGTCGCCCGCGGGCCCGGGTGCCGCCGAAGCACGGCCCCCGGCCACCCGCACATGCCAGCAGAAGACCGAGCCGTCCTCGTTCGCAACCCGGTGCTCCAGCACGAGGTCCACTCCTGCGTCCACCGAACATCCCGACAGCACGGAGTCCAGCCACGCCACCCATTCGTCGGTGAGGACTCCCGGTGCCTGTCCGGAGCGGGGATCGGTGGCCGTCACACAGCGCAGCGTAACGATCCTCGTAGCCTGACTCGCGTGACGCGTCCGAGCACTGGGGATCTCATCGCCGGAGTTTCGGTTGCGCTGGTGGCCATCCCCCAGTCGCTCGCCTACGCGGAGCTGGCCGGGCTGCCGGCCCAGTACGGTCTGTACGCGACCGCGCTTCCGTCGCTGCTGGCCGCGCTGTTCGTCTCGTCGCGCTACCTCCAGACCGGACCGGTGGCCCTCACCTCCCTGCTCACTCTCGGGGCGCTCTCGTCGCTGGCTGAGCCGGGCGGGGCCGGCTACATCCAGAGTGCCGCGCTGCTGGCCCTGCTCGTGGGGCTCATGCGACTGATGCTCGGGCTGGTGCGGGCCGGTCGGGTGGCGTACGTGCTCTCGGAGCCGGTCGTCACCGGGTTCACCGCGGGCGCGGCCGTGGTGATCATCGCCTCGCAGTTGCCCAAGATCTTCGACGTCGACCCGGACGGCCAGGTGTTCGTCGCGGCGGTGCGCGCACTGCAGAGTCCCGGCGAGTGGAGTTGGACCGCGATCTCCTTCGCGGCGGTCACGGTGGTCCTGATGATCGGGGGCCGGCATGTCCACCGGCTGTTCCCCGGTGTGCTGGTCGCCGTCATCGCGGGGGTGATCGTGTCGGGGGTCGGTGGCTACGCCGGCTCCAAGGTGGGTGACCTCGACGGCGGGTTCATTCCTTTGAGCCTGGACTTCCCGTGGTCGAAGGCTCCGAGCCTGCTGCTGCCGGCGGCCGTCATCGCGCTGGTGGGCTTCGCGGAGCCGGCCGCCATTGCCCGAACCTTCGCCGCGGCCGACCGGCTGCCGTGGAACGCCAACCGCGAGATGGTGAGCCAGGGCGTCGCCAACCTCGCCTCCGCGGTCTCGGGCGCCTTCCCGGTGGGCGGCTCGTTCTCGCGCAGCTCGCTCAATCGCATGGCCGGGGCCACCAGCGGATGGTCGGGCGCCATCACCGGAGCGTTCGTGCTGGTCGTGCTGCCGCTGGCGCCGCTGCTGGAGGATCTGCCCACCTCGGTCCTGGGTGTGATCGTGATCGTGGTGGTCCTTCGCCTGGTGGACGTGAAGGAGATGGCCCGCCTGCCTTTCGGCTCGTTCCCCCAGGCTCTGGTGGGCGCGGGAACCACCATCTCGACTATCGCATTCGCGCCCCGCGTGGAGCGCGGCGTGCTCGTCGGGATCTGCCTCGCGGTCGCGGTTCACCTCTACCGCGAGATGCAGGTCCTGGCGCCGGGGGAGTTGGAGGAGGACCGGCTTGTCGTCCGGCCCAAGGGCGTGATGTGGTTCGCCACCGTGCCCCAGATCGAGCGGGTGGTGCGCGAGGAACTGGCCGGCCATCCGGACATCGCCACGGTGATCGTGGACCTCACCGGGGTGGGCCGGCTGGACTACTCGGGGGCGGTGGCGCTGCGCCGGATCCTCGAGAGGCTCACGGCCTCAGGTGTGCTGGTCAGCGTGGCCGGCATGCCTCCCAGCTCATCGGCCGCGGTGCGCGCCGAACTGGACTACTACGAGTCGACCTGAACCTTCGCCCGGCCGCTCCGGCCTGTCGCGGCCCGGACATGCCGTAGGGTTGGGGGTGATGAACGAGGCGGCGACTGCGGCCGGTAGCGCTCCGTCCCACGACGAGTTGGTGGCGACCATGACCGGGGGTATGGCTCGCCAGGACCTGCCCTCCTTCACCGGCTCGACCCGGCTGCGGCCCGACGGGCGGCCCCGCCCCGAGTTCAGGGCCGAGCTGCGCCGGATCCCCGACGCGATCAACGCCCTGACCGTGGTGGCGACGCTGGCCGCGGCCGTGGCCGTGGTGGCGGCGGTGATCGTGGTCGATCATTGGCTGGCCACCGCCGCCGCGGTGCCGGTCATGGGCATCGTGATGCTGAGGATGTTCATCCTGCACCACGAGGCAGCCCACCGGCTGCTGTTCTCCAACCGCCTCGTCAACGATGTCGTGGGCGTGAACATCCTGGGGTGGCTGTCGTTCGGCACCGGCACCCACCACTACCGCAGGGGCCACGCCAACCACCACCGCGACGAGTTCGGACCCAAGGAGCCCGACTTCCTGCTCTATTCCCTGTATCCGGTCTCCAGGGCGTCCATGCGCCGCAAGCTGCTGCGGGACCTGTTCGGCGTGTCGGGCTATCGCATCGTCAAGCCCCGCTTCACCGGCCTGGTCAAGCCGCCGTTCCTGTTGCTCAGCCTGCGGTTCTTCGCCGGTCAGGCGCTGGTGCTGGCCGCTTTCTGGGCTGGGGGGCACCCCTGGCTCTACCTGATCCTGTGGGCGCTGCCGTACTTCAGCTACTACCAGGTGGCCAACCGGCTGCGGGTGATCGCAGAGCACGGCGGCATGACCCGCACACCCGACCGCCGCAACACCACCCACCATGTGCGCCAGAGTTGGTCGGCCCGCCTCCTGCTGGTTCCCTACAACGTTGGCTACCACCTGGCCCATCATGTCGACTCGGGCGTGCCGGCTCGCAACCTGCCCCGGCTGCAGCGGGCCCTGGAGGAGGACGGCTACCTGCCCGAAGACGCGACATGGCCCGGCTACCGGTCGTTGTGGCGGGCGCTGGTGCGGCCCGGGCCGGATCCGGCCCCGGCGGCGTGAGGTCGGGTCCCTCTACCCCTACAGGGAGAAGCCGTCGAGGACCTGCTTGAGGGTGTCGATGTTCTCGGAGCCGAGCACGACCCTGGAGTTGGTGGCCACGTAGACCAGGTCGATGTTGACGCCGGCGTCGGAGACCCTGGTGGCCAGCTCGGCCAGCTCGCCGGGGCGGTCCTGGGCCTGCACCACGACGACCTCCCGCTCGCGGGTGACGCTGGGGCCCTGCGTGTTGGCCAGCGCCCGGTAGACGGGCTCGCTGTGAGGTACGAGAATGTGCAGTTCAGCGGTGTGGCCGTTGCCCATGCACGTGGCCGCCGCGATGTTCACGCCTGCGTCGCTTATGGCGGTTGCCACTCTGGCCAGCGCCCCCGGTTTGTTCTCCAACTCGATCACCAGGTCGCTGGCCAATGTCGACATGACGGCACGTCCTCCTGTCGTTGCGGAGCCCGGCAGGCGGGCTCGGGTGGTGGGGCACCGACTGTAGGGCAGAACCGGCCGGTTGTGAAGCCCCAACGCCCGCCGGCTACCCGGTGAGCGGCGGCCGTCGCCTGGTCATGCGGACCCGGTCAGGTGGCGCAGCGCCAACTCGACCGCAGTGTCGGCCCTGCCGATGACCGCGGCCTCGTCCGCGCCGCCGAGGGGATGGTCGACGGCCACGATCCGAATGTCGGGCAGTCCGAGGGTGGCGGCCACCTCGGATGCGAGGCCGTCGAAGGCGGTGGTGGCGACCAGCACCGTCGGCACGCCGGCGGCCTCGAGGCTGACGGAGTCGTGGACACTCCACGACGTGCAGCTGCCTCAATCGGCCGACCCGGTGAGGACCACCTCGGCTTCGGCCAGCCGGGCCAGCGTGTCGTCGGGCGCGGGCAGGGCGCCGTTCTTGCGCTCGACGACCGAGACGGTCGCCCCGGTCCGGGCCGCCAGCCGGTCGGCCAAGCGTCCCAGCAGCAGGCCGGCGTTGGGCTTGGAGTTGTCGAGTATGCCGATCCGCTTGCCGGCCAGCACGCCCGCGGGTGGCGCCAGGCCGGCAGGCTGCGGTCCGACCGATCCGTCGGGGGCGTAGACCTTCATGGCTTGGCTCCCTCCCTTCTCTAGGGCTCCACCGCCACGGTGGCGCTCCTGGTCATGCCCCAGCTCGGGATCACGCAGCTGTGCTTGCCGGGCCCTCCCACCACCATGACCCTGATGTTCTGGGGATGCTCCGTGATCGGCATGGGTGCGCTGCCGGGCAGGGCCTCCTGCCACGGCGCCCAGGCCCGCAGCGCGAACGCGTCCCGGAGGTCGCCGGCCCTCATCCGGGCCCGCTCGTAGAGGTAGGAGGCCACGTTCCAGCGTGTCCAGCCGGCCGCCGCGCAGGCGGCGGCGTGCTCGGGGCACAGCATCACGAAGAACTCGGCCCCGCTGACGGGTGCGTTGTTGGAACCGAGCGAGGACATGACTGAAGCCGCCTTGTCGAGGATGGCGGCCGGCTGGTCCGACTCCATGTCGTGGAAGTTGTGGGGAGCCTCCCCGCAGTGCACGGTCACCGCCGAGGGCCCGCCCACCCCCACGCTGGCCGCGTAACCGCCCCATGGCGACTCGTCGAGGTTCTCAGCCACGCAGTAGGCGTACTTGGCCGGCCCGCCCTGGGTGGAGGCGTCGCCGGAGCCGGGGACCGCGCCCGCGACGTGCAGGAGCATCAGGCGTAGGGCCCGGCCGGTGGCGGCGTTGGCCAGGTTTCCCGGCCCGAACGCTCCGAGCCCGGGGTTGTAGCCCGCGGTGCGGGTGACCTCGCCGTGCACCACCAGCAGGGGCGCCACCGGATGGGTGGTGGCGTTCACGCCCCGCAGGTTGACTTCCGGGCGGGCCAGGGCCCGCACCGCGGCCACGAGCACGCCCAGGTGCTCGGGCCGGCAGCCCGCCAGCACCGCGTTCACCGCGATGATTCTGCGGGTGGCCACACCGGACCGGGGTGGCAGAACCGCGATGACCTCGTCGGGGTCGCCGACGGCTCCGGCCAGCATGGCATCGACCCTTTCGACAGTGGGCGCCACCATCGGCAGCCCGTCGCCCCAGCCGCGCGCCGCGTAGCAGTCCAGCAAGGCCTCTGGATCATCCGCGGAGATGTCCAGGAGTTCGGGCGAGGCGTCCACCATGGCCTCCAGTCTGCTGCCTCCGGGGCCGCCCGCGCCTCAAACGGTGCGGAGCGTCTCGGTGTGGCCGTCCACACTGATGACCTGACCGTTGACGAAGCGGGCGGCCTCAGAACTCAGAAACACCACCATGGCTGCGATGTCGGAGGGTTCCACCAGGGTCCGCATCGCCACCTGCTCGACGTAGCCGCGGCGTACCGAGTCGATGGTGGCGCCGGTGGCGGCGGCCTCGGCGGCGATCACGCCGTCCATCCGCTCGCCGGCGACGGTTCCGGGTGCGACGCAGTTCACCCTGATGCCTGCTGGTCCGAGCTCGGCGGCCCACGTTCGGGTCAGCCCCTCGACAGCCCACTTCGACGCTGAGTAGGCGGAGCGCAGCGGGTAGGCAAGGTGGCCCGCGGTGGAGGAGATGTTGACCACGCACCCCGCGACCGAAGCCCGTAGGCGCCGCACCGCATGACGAGTGACGCGAAACGTGCCTCCTACGTTCACCTTGAGGCAGTGGTCGAAGGACTCCGGATCGAGGCCCTCGACGGGACCGGTCTCGCCCGCGATGCCCACGTTGTTCACCAGGATGTCGAGTCCGCCGAGATCGTGGTCCAGGTGCTCGAACATCTGGGCCACGGCGCCGTCGCTGGTGATGTCGACGATGTGGTCGGCCGCGGCTTGCGGGTTCGCGTCGGCGGTGCGCACGGCGGCGCCGGCCGCGGCCAGGGCCTCGGCGATGGCTGCGCCGATCCCAGCGCCTCCCCCCGTCACCAGCGCTCGCCGCCCCTTCAGCGCAGCGTCGCCCGTGACCGTCATGGAAGCGATCCTAAGAGGCCTAACCGGTCGTGGCCACGAAGGGCGCGCACCCGTCGTAGATCCCCCCGGTCGGCGCGGGTCGATCCCCCCGGGGCGGCCGCTGATCTGCGGTTTCACTGCTTGAAATATCCCAATAACGCTCCAGGTTTACCGGCGTGATGGCTGATGGACCGCGCACTATCCTGCGACCATGGCCGCTGAGCGTCGCCGTCGCCGGCCGCGGGAATCCGTGGCCAAGGAGCCGAGCGGGCCGGTCCAGCCGCCCTGGCGCCTGCACGAGCGCCGCTTCGAGCCGACAACGGTGGTGAGCGAGGACGAGCTGGAGGCCATCCACGAGGCGTCGCTGGTGGTGCTGCGCGACACCGGTATGGACTTCCTGCATCCGACGGCCCGGCGGATGTGGGCCGACGCGGGTGCGGCGGTGAACGGGGACCGGGTCCGTTTCGACCCGGAGATGGTCACCGAACTGGTGGCGGCCGCTCCTGGCGAGTTCGTCCTGCATGCCCCCGACCCGGCCCGGCACCTGCCCATGGGTGGCCGCAGCCTGTCCTTCGCTGCGGTCGCCAGTCCGCCGAATGTGGCCGACCGGTCCGGCGGCCGCCGCACCGGCAATCGGGATGACTTCTGCCGGCTCGTGATGCTGAGCGAAGCTCTCAACGCGGTGGCGCTTCACGGCGGCTACCAGGTGGAGCCGGTCGACGTCCACTCCTCGGTCCGCCATCTCGTCACCACCCGCGACCTTCTGACCCTGTCACGCAAGGCCCTTCACTGCTACTCCCTCGGCGCCCAGCGCAACCAGGACTGCCTGGAGATGGTGCGGATCGTGCGCGGTGTCAGCCACGAGCAACTCGACTCCGAGCCGTCGATCTTTACGGTCGTCAACTGCAGCTCCCCGCTGCGACTCGACACACCGATGCTGGAGGGGATCCTCCAGTTCTCGGCCCGCAACCAGGTGGTGGTGGTCACGCCGTTCACACTGGCGGGCGCGATGGCGCCGGTGACGGTGGCCGGCGCGGTGGTGCAGCAGAACGCCGAGGCTCTGGCCGGAATTGCGTTCTGCCAGTTGGTGCGCAAGGGCTCGCCGGTGATGTACGGCGGGTTCACCTCCAACGTCGACATGCAGTCGGGGGCGCCCGCCTTCGGCACTCCCGAGTACATGCAGGCCGTGCTGCTGGGCGGCCAGCTGGCCCGCCGCTACGGCGTTCCGTACCGGTCCTCGAATGTGTGCGCGGCCAACGCGGTGGACGCCCAGGCCGCCTACGAGAGCGTGTTCTCGCTGTGGGCCGTGGTCATGGGGGGCGCCCACATGGTGATGCACGGCGCGGGCTGGATGGAGGGCGGGCTGCAGGCCTGCTTCGAGAAGATGGTCATCGACGCCGACATGATCGGCATGGTCGGCGCGTTCCTGGAGCCGCTGGCCACCGACACCGACTCGCTGGCAGTGGAGGCCATCGCCGAGGTCGGACCGGGCGGGCACTTCTTTGGCACGGCCCACACCCTGGCCCGCTACCGCGACGCCTTCTTCAAGCCGATGGTCTCGGACTGGCGCAACTACGAGACCTGGGAGGAGGCCGGCTCGCCCACCGCGCTCGACCACGCCGAGCGCCTGGTGGGTGAACTGCTGGAGGCGTACGAGCCGCCCGCGTTGGCCGACGACGTGCGGGCCGAGCTGGACGACTTCGCCGACCGGCGCATCGCCGAGGGCGGCGTGGCCACCGACTTCTGACCGGCCAGGATCAGCGGCGCCACCCTCCCGGCCCGGCCGGGAGCGAGCCTGGTTGAATCTGCTGCGTGTCTCGGTTATCCTGTGCATTGTTCTAGCTGTCCGCGACAGCGATGAACATGCGAGTGCCGGAGCACCTCCCCCGGTTGAAGGCTCAGTGGCCGAGCGGGGAGGTACTCCGGCGCCTTGCATTATAGGCGTGTTTCAAGCCTTTTTGATGTTTGTCAGCACAATTCTGGGAGCGAGAACGGGTATGACGGCCGTGCGGCCTGTCCCGGCGTTGCGGTCGGGGGGCGGCCGTGGTGTACTTCGCGCTATGCGGACGCTCGGCGGCGGCAGTTCGATCGACTTCACGTCCGAGGACTTCTGGTCGGCAACCCGGCGGCCGGTGGAGCGGGCGACCGGACTCCAGCCGGCCGCCTACACCAGCGAGGAGTTCTTCGAGGCCGAGAAGGATCGGCTGTTCGGCCGGGCGTGGGTGGCGGTGGCCTCGGCGTCGGAGGTGGCCGAGCCGGGGCGCCTGCTGGTCCGGAACGTGGGCGGCACCTCGGTGCTGATCGCCCGGGGCCGGGACGGGGTGCTGCGAGGCTTCGTCAACTCGTGCCGGCACCGGGGGACCGAGCTGGCCTCCGAGGACTGCACGGTGTCGCGGATGATCCGCTGCCCCTACCACCGCTGGGGATATGCCCTCGACGGCTCGCTGGTGGCGACCCCGCTGTTCGACGAGGTGCCCCGGCCGGGCTTCGACCCCGCGGAGTTCTGGTTGCTGCCGGTGCGGGTGGAGACGTGGGGCTTCTGTGTGTTCGCCTGCCTGGACGAGCACACGCCGCCTCTGGACGGGTGGCTGGGCGACCTGCCCGAGCGGATGGCCGGCTACGGCTTCGACGGCTGGTACGTCCACGAGAAGTGCAGCTTCGACGTGGCCGCCAACTGGAAGCTGTTGACCGAGAACTTCCAGGAGTACTACCACCTGGCCTGGGTCCATCCCGAGCTGGCCAAGGTGTCGCGGGTCCGGGACCACTACCGCTACCAGGGGCCGGGCCTGTACTGCGGCCAGACCACCACCCCGGTGTCGGGCGACGAGCGCGACGACTGGCTGGTGCTGCCGCCGGCAGCCGGGCTGGACAGCTCCGACTCGGTCAGCGGACGGTTCGTGGCCGTGTTCCCCAACGTGACGCTGGCCGTGCTGCCCAGCCACGCCTTCGTGATGCGCTTGGAGCCGCTGTCGGCGGGTGTCACCCGCGAGCATTGCGCGTTCCTGTTCCCGCCCTCCACCGACCCCGGCACCGTCGCTGACGCCTTCGAGGCCACCCGCAAGTTCTGGATCGAGGTCAACAACGAGGACATCGACATCTGCCAGCGGTCCCAGCGAGGGCTCGCCCTCGGCGCGGCCCCGCCCGGGCCGCTGTCGCCCCGCTTCGAGGAGCCCCTGCACCGGTTCCACAACATGGTGGCCGACTGCATGACTGCGGACTCGTTGGCCACCGGGTTGACCGTCCCGGGAGGGGATGGTCCCGGCGACGCCGAGCGCTACGGCTGCGGGCCCAACCCGTCGCCGCCGGCCATCGACGCCCGCCGCTGGTCGAGCACGGACTGATCGGCGCGCGCCGGCTTCGGGGGAGGCCCTTGTGAAGACCAACGCGCAGGTCGTGGTGATCGGCGGGGGAGTGGTGGGCGCCAGCGTGCTCTACCACCTCACCAGCGCGGGCTGGACCGACGTGGTGCTGGTGGAGCGGACCGAGCTCACGGCCGGGTCGACGTGGCACAGCGCGGGCGGCATGCACACCCTCAACGGCGATCCCAACGTGGCCCGCCTCCAGCGCTACACGCTGCAGCTGTACGCCGAGATCGAGCGGGTGTCCGGCCAGGACTGCGGCATCCACATGCCGGGGGGCGTGATGCTGGCCGACACCCCTGAACGGCTCGACTGGCTGAAGATGACGCATGCCCGGGGTCGCTATCTGGGCATGGAGACCGAGATCGTGTCGGTGGCCGAGGCGGCCGAGCTGGTGCCGCTGATCGATCCCGGGTACTTCGTGGGGGCGCTCGTCGATGCCCATGAGGGCCACGTCGACCCGGCCGGCGTGACCCACGCCTACGCCAAGGCGGCCCGGAACGCGGGCGCGGAGGTGTACCGCAACTGCTGGGCCCGGGCGATCGAGCGCCGCGGCGGCGGGGCCTGGCGGGTCCAGGTGTACGACACCGCCACCGGCGAGGACCTGGCCGCCATCGACTGCGAGCATGTGGTGAACTGCGGGGGCCTGTGGGCCCGCGAGGTGGGCCGCATGGTGGGGCTGGAGCTGCCGGTCCTCGCCATGGAGCACATGTACCTGGTCACCGAGCCGCTGGAGGAGGTGCGCGACTACAACCGGCGCACCGGCTCGCGGCTGCGGCATGTGATCGACTTCGGTGGCGAGATCTACATGCGCCAGGAGGGCGAGGGCATGCTGCTCGGCACCTACGAGCAGGGCGGCGTGCCGTGGTCGCCCCGCCAGACGCCGTGGGACTTCTCGATGAGGCTGCTGCCGCCCGACCTGGACCGCATAGCCGACTCGCTGGAGGTGGCCTTCGCCCACTTCCCGGCGTTCGCCACCGCCGGGATCCAGCGGGTGGTGAACGGGCCGTTCACGTTCGCGCCCGACGGCAACCCGCTGATCGGGCCCGTCCGGGGGCTGCCGGGCTACTGGACGGCGTGCGCGGTGATGGCCGGGCTGTCGCAGGGCGGCGGGGTCGGGCTGTCGGTGGCCAACTGGATCACCGGGGGCGACCCCGGCTTCGACGTGTGGGCCATGGACGTGGCCCGCTTCGGCGACTACGCCACGTCGAGCTACACCAATGCCAAGGTGCGCGAGAACTACTCGCGCCGGTTCCGCATCACGTTCCCCAACGAGTTCCTGCCCGAGGGGCGGGGCGTGCAGACGTCGCCCATCCACGACCGGCTGGTGGACGCCAACGCGGTGTTCGGCGACGCCTTCGGGCTGGAGTCGGCGCTGTGGTTCCAGGCTCCGGGGCTGGAGCCGGTCGAGGAGGTGACCTTCGGGCGCTCCAACGCCTGGGACCGGGTGCGGGCCGAGACGCTGGCCGTGCGGGCCGGTGTCGGCATGATGGAGACCACCGGGTTCGCCAAGTTCCTGGTGTCGGGCCCGGGGGCGAGGGCGTGGCTCGACCGGCTGCTGGCGGGGAGGATCCCGGTGCCGGGCCGGATGGCGCTCACGCCGATGACCAACCCGGCGGGCAACCTGGTGGGCGATCTGACGGTGGCGTGCCTGCCGGCCGCGCCGGGGCGGGCCGAGGGTCCGGCGGGCACGGTGGTGGGCGGGGCCACCGGCAACGTGCGCGACAGCGAGCGGTTCGTGGTGTTCGGCTCGGGTATTGCGGAGCGCTACTACGAGCGCTGGTTCGATGCCCATCTGCCGGAGGACGGCTCGGTGAGCTACCTCACGCTGGGCGCGGAGGTGTGCGGCCTGGCTATCGCCGGACCGGCGTCGCGGGACTTGCTGGCCGAGGTGACCGGCGCCGACGTGTCGGCGCACGGGATGCGGTTCATGGCCTTCGGCGAGATGGACGCGGGCCTGGCCCCGGTGTGGTGCGGGCGGATCAGCTTCACCGGCGACTTGGGCTACGAGCTGTGGATGCCGGCCCGCTACCAGCGCTACGTGTTCGACCTGCTGCGCGAGGCGGGCGAGGCGCACGGGCTCGAGCTGTTCGGGCTGCACGCCCTGAACTCGCTGCGCCTGGAGAAGGGGTTCGGGTCGTGGGCCCGGGAGTACCGGCCCGACTACGACCCCTTCGAGGCCGGCCTGGGCCGCTTCGTGCGCATGGAGAAGGACTTCATCGGCCGTGATGCCCTGGTCGCCAAGCACGGCGAGGCCGGGCCTCCCGGCGGCAGCCCGTCGACGGGCCTGCGGCTGGTCACCTGGACCGTGGAATCCGACCGGGGCAGGGAGGGCCTCGATGTCATCGGCGACGAGCCGGTGTGGCACGACGGCGAGGTGGTCGGCTGGGTCACCTCGGGCGGCTACGCCCACCACAGCGAGGTGTCGGTGGCCCTGGGCTACGTCCCCGCCGATCTCGCCGACTCGCCCGGCCCCTTCGAGATCGAGATAATCGGCACCCGCCGCCCGGCGCAGGTTGTGGCCGGCTGCCTATGGGACCCCGACGGCCACCGCATGAGATCCTGAACAGCTACCCCATGGAGGCGGCTGGCAATCGAGCGCCTATCTGAGCATGTCCAAGACAGATTCGGCTATGGCTTGACCCAGTAGCGGTGGCACGGCGTTGCCGATCTGTTTCGCGATCTGAGTCCGTGAGCCGGAGAACGAGAAGTCGTCGTCAAACGACTGCAACCTTGCTCCTTCACGCAGTGTCAGCGCGCGGTCCTGGTACGGGTGGATGCACTTGTTTGAGGCAGGGTGCACAAAGTTGACCGTAAGCGTGACCGCAGGCTCGTCCGGGTCGAGTCGCGAGTAGCACGACGAGAATCCCGACGTGATCAGGTGCTGGGGCACAGAGCTGATGTTCGAGCCGGAATGGCGGATGATCTCCAACATGCGTGCGGAGTGGCCCGTAGCAACATGCAGCTCAAGGCTCTGGGCACGGCGACGCCGGGCTGCCTGATAGTCGTTCTGGGGCGGTAGGTCATACTGTTCGGCGGTTTCGCCCGCGGCCACTGGGGGGAGGTCGCCGATTGCCTCCATCGCAGTTAGAGCCTCGGGCAGCTTGGGCTCGTCGAATACGAACAGTCCGGGCTCCTCGGATGGCGGCGGGGGCGCAAGCCGCCGCGCCCGGTCGCGGACCCCAATCGTCCGGAACTCGCCTGCGTGAGTAGGAGAAGGGAAATTCGCTCGGGCGCCGTGCTGCGCGCCGATCATCACGAGACGCTCCCGTTTCTGGGGAACACCGAAGTGAGCGGCGTTGATGATCCGCCAATCCGACGTATACCCGAGCCCGTCGAAGCACTCCTGTATCTGCTCGATCGTGGTTCCCTGGTTGTGAGTAGCCAAGCCCACAACGTTCTCCATTACGAAGACCTGTGGTCTGAAGTAGTTGACGTAGGCGGCGAACTCTTCAAAGAGGGAGTTCCGGGGGTCATCCTCCATCGCGGACCGAAACGGTCGAATCGACGAGAAGCCCTGGCACGGTGGTCCGCCCACGATGACGTCCACCTCGCCGCGAGCTAGCCCAGTCCGGTGTGACACAGAGCGAAGCCGCACTTCTCGTATGTCCGCTTCCAGGGCTACCGCCTGCGAGTGGTTGAGCCGGAAGGTCTCCATCGCAACCCGCAGCACATCGATGCCGTACACGACTCTGAAGGCACCGGTGTTCTCGAATCCCTTCGAGAATCCACCTGTCCCACAGAACAGGTCCATCACCTTCATGCTCGCCATCTGGCCTCCATTCCTGAGAAAATCGACGATCCTGGCGAGACTATAGTCTCTCCAGTGGCTCCCGGAGTGACATCTACGATCATATGTCGTGGGTGTGACATCACCGGAGGATCCTGCTGACGAGGCGGCGAGAGTCTTCGCACGTGCCGTGGGTGCAATCGTCGCCCGGCTCCGCGGCGAGCGCGGTTGGTCGCTAGAGGATCTGGCAGATGAAGCGGGCCGTCATCGGACCTATCTCGGGCTGATCGAGCGAGGCGAGCGACACCTCAGCGTCGCGTCAGCCCTTCGCCTCGCCCAAGCGCTTGGCCTGTCGCTCTCAGACCTCATCCACCTTGCGGAAGCGCATGTGTCAGGAACAGGGGTTCCAGTCCGATTTCCGCCTCGGACTTCACCGCCAAGCGCGACGCGCGGAGGCGAAACCGTACAGCAAGTCGCCGGATTGAGCGAGACCTGGATCCCCTCCGCCATCGAGGCAACCTACGCGACGCTAGACCGCATCGATGAGCAGTTCGTCAACACAGGGTCGCGGCCTCTCGCGGAGGTCGTAGAACTCGCCAACCTATCTGCGATCGTCGGCAACCTACTGAGGTCGGCCCTGCAGGCGAACTCGAGTGGCATATACCGGAGCAACGCCCCTCACACGTTCCCTGATCTCGTGTCCCAGTCGGACACCTCTAGCGACTTGGAGATCAAGATCGCACTCGAGGGCAACATGCCGAAGGGCCACCTGCCCAAGCCAGGGGAGCACCTCATTTGTCGCTACGTGCTCGCCGAGCGCGACGGCACCTACACCCGCGGACATCGGGGCAGCGTCGTATGGGTCTGGGAGGCCCGACTCGGAAAGCTATCCGAAGACGACTTCAACACCTCCAACACACCGGGCGACTCAGGCAAGACAGCAGCGATAAGCGCCGGAGCCCTATACCGACTCACCTGCGTGTACTACGACGAGCGGTTCCGTCCCATCGCCAACCCCCGTGCTGGCCACTACTAGAGCAAGTGCACCCGGAGTTAGTCAGGCCAGCACTCGCTGCTTTGTCCATCGCAGCATTCCAGCCTTCAGCGTCGCTTGCCCCTGCGGGTAGTGACCGTCGAGCAGTCTGGCCTCTTGAACGAGTGCGAGGGTGCGTCTATCGGTCTGGGCCATGAAAGTGGTGGGGCTGAATCTTGGTGCCGCTCCGATGGGTCACTCCTCCGTGCTGGACGACGCCGAGGCCACCGGCAGCCGCAAGGGACGAGAGGCCCGCCCCGACTCGCTTGGCTCCGGCCTGCACCGGGGCAGCACCGAGTGCAGTGCCAAGCGACCTGACGGCCTCGTCAACGCCGTTGCTGGTGGCCCAGCGGTCGGTATCGGCTATCCAGGCTTACTCATTCTCTGCGTGCACCTTCGAGGTCAAGGAGCGGTATGTCGTCGTCTTCAACCCGATCAGGTCCCGCGCGCGGCGCCGTAGCGACATAGCCCACGAACTTTCCCACATCATCCTCGAACACGACCTCACCGAGATCCAATACCTGAACGACGTGCCCTTCCGTACCTGCCGACCCGACTAGGAAAAGGAGGCCACGGCCCTAGGGGGGACTCTGCTGCTCCCTCGGCCTGCTCTGCTTCAGGCAGCCCGGAGCCGTGCGACAATCGATCAGGTCGCCAGGAAGTTCGGCGTGACGAAGCAGATGGCGCAGTTCCGATGGAACGCCACTGGCGTAGAACGCGAGGCCGCTGCCGAAGGTCGAGGGAGCCGTGGAACGCGACGGCCGCGGATGGATGCGGACGCTCCTGGAGTGGAACTTCGACCATCAGAGGGTCGCGTTCGAGGTCAGCGGTGAGGTACCGTCGGGACCAGTGCTGCTGGTGGACGACATGGTCGACTCGCGCTGGACCCTGACCGTCGTCGGTTCGATCCTGCGGGAAGCGGGTTCAGGTCCAGTGTTCCCGTTCGCTCTGGCTGACACCGTCGGGAGGGCAGTCTCATGAACGGCGAGAAGCCTCTGGCCACGGCTGACATCGATGATGTGGTGGTCGAGTTCAGCGAGGCGGTGCCCGCTCGTCGTATGACCAACGAGGACTCGCTGGCCACCGTTCTGCTGGTGAGCCGTCTGTCCGGGGCGGGTGTCCGTCCATTCAAGGCGTCGGAGTTCTGGCGACTGCTCGAGCGCCTCGGTGGCGACCCGGGCACCGCCCCAGGGTCTGCTGGTGCAGGGCCGAGCCTCATTCTCGGTCAGAGCGAGGAGCAACTGGTCACCGACCACGGTTTGGCCGAGGATCTCGTCGATCGCATCTCTCGGCTCATGAACCGTGCCACGGCTCTGGCGTTCGAGCTTGACCGGCTTGAGCAGTCGGGTATCAGGACCCTCACCGTCTACGACGAGCATTATCCGCGACAGTGGCTGGGCCGACTCGGAGCCAAGGCACCCCCGCTGGTGCATGGCGCTGGTGTCCTTGAGCTGCTCAACACACGCGGGTTGGGGGTGGTCGGCAGTCGCGATGTGTCCCAAGAAGGGGGCGAGGTGGCCAAAGAGGTCGCCCGGCTCGCGGCTCGGCGGGGCCTGCCGCTGACGTCGGGAGGCGCCCGGGGCGTGGATCAACTCGCCATGGATGTGGCCTTCGAGGCAGGTGGAGCCGTCGTCGGAGTCCTGGCCGAGTCGCTGTCGCGCAAGTTGAAGGGTCCCGACGTGCGCCGGGCCGTCTACGACGGCAGCACAGTCATGTGCACGCCGTACAGCCCTGACGCCCCGTTCAGCGCCGGCAACGCCATGGGCCGCAACAAGCTCATCTACGCGCAGGCTGCGCTCACCGTGGTCGTCGCCAGCGACGAGGGCTCCGGCGGCACCTGGTCCGGCGCAACCGAAGCTCTCAAGCATGGCTACGGAACGGTGGCCGTGTGGCGCGGCGACGGCGAAGGTCCAGGCAATGCGCCTCTCCAACAGCGAGGCGCGCTGCCGGTGTCGAGCCCCGATGACATCGAGTCCCTCCTAGACAGCCCACCGGCATTGGCCCTCGAACCGGACCCAGAGGCTCGGGCGAGCACTGACGGGCAGCAGTCCCTGTTCGCCGTCAAACCGCCTGGGTAGCCGCGAGGCAGGTTGGCGCGCTGGTGAACCGGTGCCGCGGCGGAGCGTGTAGGAGCCGTCAGCGGTCGAAGTAGTCGGGACCTCTCGTGCCGCGATGGGCGGGCCGGAACGAACGGCCCGAATCCTCGATCTCATCGGCGATGCTGTGGGCGTCGGCGGCCGTCAAGTCACCGTCAGCGACGGCGGTCCGGAGAATGTGGATCACCCTACTCTGCGACACTCGGCTCAGCAGGCCCGCCGAGCCAGGTCTCCCGGAGGATGTCGGAGCAATGAGATTCGCCCGCCCGTTCAGCTGACTCGATTTCGGCGCGGACTCCTGTGGTCCATCTGGGCTCTGGTCGGTGGCCGTGACAGGCCTGAAGAACGTCCAAGCGCTCGACTGCCGCGAAGTGGCGAAGCGTCACAGCGTCATGAAGCACAGGGCCCATGAGCCGATGGTACGAGTCGATGTCAGGCTGCTACGGGATCCTCATCAAAGCCTTGGAGCGTCACGTCGGGCGGATCCTCGGGGATCGAGTAGTCGCTGTCGATGGCCTGGGCTGTCTCGGGCCCAGTCGAGTTCAGTGTCTCGATCATGTCGTCCACATCAACGTCAAGCAGCCGTGCCAAGGGTCCCGCCCCGACGGTTCCATCCAGAGCACCGTGCATGCACCTGATGGTCAGCAGCGTTGGCGGACGCCTTTCGGGCTTCGCCCCCCGCGCCGCCAGCAGGCTTCGGGCGAGGTCGTCGTTGTCGAGGTTCTCTATCAGACTGGCCCACCTGATCCTCCGCAGACGGTCCCGTCCTTCGGCGTTGATGATGCCGAGGTTGTGGAGGCGGTAGATGAGCGTCTCGTAGCTCACGCCGAAGTTCACAAGCATCCGCGCCAGGCTCTCCGCTCCGCGGCCGTGCTGGTCGATGATGTCGTTGATCTCCGGTTCGGGCACCAAGAAGGCGGCCGCGAAGGCATTGGCCAGCCGCTCTTCGTCGGAACGGGCCCGCAGGTCCCTGTCGATCGTGATTGTCGTCCCATCGTTGTTGAGTATGTGTCCCAACTCGTGGGCCAAAGTGAAGAGAGCCCTGGATCTGAACTGGTCGGCGTTCACGAGGATGAAGGAGAACTCCGAGTCGGTTATCGACAGGCCCAGAGGTGCGTCATCGCCCAGGCTCTCGACCATCACGTCTATACCCAGGTTGGCCTCGATGGATGTGGCAAGTTCCGACAGGCGATCCTCGCGGTTGGCTGCCGGAGCCACCTGCTGCCGAGCCCAGTCGGCGAGAGCGTTGGCATGCTGCAGCCACTTCGACTTCTGTGAGGGAGGCTCATGGGTGCAGGAGCGAGCGGGGTGGCCTCCGTCGGCAAGCACCTGGTGCAACTCCGCGAGGGCCGTGAGCCGCATCGTCGAGTCCTGGCTTGCGGTGTCGTCGCCGTGGGTACGGTGCGCAACCGGAAGCCGTCCCAGGAGCGAGTCAGGCTCCAGGATCGCGAGCTGCGACACGCCCAAGAACTCCGCGATGACTCCGAGTTCGTCGGCTTTGACACTCCTACGGCCGTGTTCAAGGTTGGACACGGCGCTGGCGTCCACGCCCAGCACGCCAGCGAGATCCGCGGCCCTGAGTCCCGCGGCCTCTCTCAGTCGCCGGATTTGACGACCGATGGACATGTCCACAACTGGACAGTATCCGCGAAACTTGCGGAAATCGCAAGTCTTTGTCGGCTGAAGCCTCGCAAGGCCGGTGCCTGGCTAGGGGACTCGGGCTAGGAACCAGCGGGTTGGCAGTGCCTGATTGACGTCGCCGGGATGGCTGGCCCACACGGCCACCCGGGCGATCACGAAGTCTTGGCCTACGGCGAACTCGGTCCAGACCGTTTCCTCATCGATCCCGAAAGCGTCGGCCAGGCTCTCCCAGCCCCACCGGCTGCCGCCAGCCGACCAGCCCACCCACTGCTCCGGCCACTTGGCATCGCCAGCGGTGGATCCCCCCGACTGGGCGGCCGCCATCCCAAGGACAAATGCCATGTCGTCGCCGGTGAAGGTCACGAGATCGGCACCGGTGTCGGGATCCTCGAACGCCAGCCCGATCGTCTGGCCCTCGCTCACCTGGCGCACCCCATCAGGTGGCGTGCCGGACTGCATGTCCTCGGGGCCGAACACATAGACCGCCCTGTCCTCATCCAGATCCCAAAGCGTGAGGCCACCTTCGGGCTCGTTGTAGCGCAACTCGTAGCCGTCCCTGTAGACCCGACTCACCACCGGCTCGCTGCTGAGCACGGGCGAGACCCCCGGTACCGCAGTCGCGGTGAGGACGAGACCCGCGGGACCCGCAACCGGAAGGCCCGGATCACGGAGGCCTTCAATGGTCGCTACCGTTTCCGGCGCTTCACCGAGGCCGGCCCGCTGGACCGCCAGCGACGGGCCGGCACCGGGCGTGACCGTCCAGATCGTGCCGTCGGCCGAGACCGTCCCGGCGAAGAAACCGGGCCCTAGCGATGGCCCCTCGCTCCACGTAAGCCCGTCAGGTGAGCTGAGCACCGTTCCACCCGAGTCATCGACCGCGGTCAGCACGAATCCCTCACCGGTAGATGCGGCCGACGTAATCAAGCTCTCGAAGCTGGCTGCCACCTCGCCGGACGCGCCGTCGCTCACATAGAAGCGGGTTTGAAGGATGTCGAACGGGTTGGACAAGTCGAACATCTCATCGAAGGTGATGCCGACTTCGTCGTAAGTCAGATCCAGCTCGTCGTAGGTCAGGTCGGGCTCATCGTTGATGAAGACGGCGCCGTAGGTCGCGACGAGGCTGAACGCAGTGGAAGTCCAGTCGGAATAGGGATACGGGGCGCCGGCATCGATCAGCGTGAATGACACGCCGTCGGGGGTGGGCAAGCTGAAGATCACCTTCTTGCCGGACGGCAACAGACCGAGATCGTCGAGAAGCGCCTGACCATCGAAGCTCGGCAGGGCCACCAGCAACACCACGATCTGCTCGCCCGACACCAGCACCGACGATGCCCGCAAGCTTTGGCCCGCGTACGGAGACGACGCTTCAGAAGGCACGTCGATGGCCACCTCTGTCCAGGTGGAGCCCTCATCGTCGGTGAAGAACACCCGATCAGGTCCGAAGTCGGCTCGATCGACATCGGGGATCCGGCCGGTCACGACCCAGCGGTCCGCTGAGATGTTGACCTGGTCGGGGAACAAGTCCGCGGGAATGGGGACCTCGGCCCAGTCCACGCCGTTCGCGGAGACAACGACCCGCTGGCCGAAGAATCCCTGCCCGTCGCCGTCGTTCCACGCCCGGGCGATCACCCGCCCGTCGCCCACCGACTGGAGCTTGAAGAGATCATCGAAGCCCGGATCGAACTCGACCCACTCCAGCACCGGGCCCGAAGGAGCATGCTGAGGCGCAGTGGTCGGCGGGGCAGGCGCCAGGCCCTGTGCCGTCCCATCGGCCTCCGATTCGCCAGCATCAACCTCTTCCGAGTCGGTGAGGGGCGCTTCACCGGACGAGTCCGAGTCGGGTTCTGGTTCCGATCCCGGATCGGGTGCTGCAGGTTTACTGGTGGTGGCGCCGTCGTGCGCGGGGGCCTCGTCTTGGCTGCAGCCGGTCACGCTACCCATAGCAAGAACCAGCGACGCGGCTGCGGCCGCGATCGCAAACGTCGCCGCACGCACGCCCCTCAAGGACATCGTCAGACCCCGGTTACGTGCTGACCTTGTCTTGATGCCCGGAGGCTACTTCCGGTCAACAAACTCGATGTTGGGTTCGCGACGGGAGGCCTATTCGCGGTTCCAGGCCTCGACCTCGGGGTCGAGGGTGTGGTAGTCGGCTGCGTCGTGGACGAAGACGGCCCGCTCGGTGCGCAAGCCCGTGGGCAGGTCCAGAGTTCCGGCGCAGATCGCTATGCGGTCGGTCTGGTCCGGTGGGCCCTCCATCACCTTCCAGAACACCGACCCGCCGCACTCTCGGCAGAAGCCGTAGGCCACGTTGCGATCATCGGCGGGGCGGTGCCAGGCCAGGGTGGCGTCCGAGGTGAGACTCAGGTCGGAACGCTTGCATCCCGCCGCCGCCATGTGGTGGCCGGTCCAGCGGCGGCAGCGCCAGCAATGGCAGTTCCAGACCTGGCGGATCGGGCCGTGCACCTCGTAGCTCACGCCACCGCACAGGCAGTGGCCCGAAGGCGGGGAGCCGGGCTCGGTCCAGGCGTTCTCAGTCACGGCAGTCCCTTCGGAGTCGGGGCCGGCAGCGGTAGGGTCGCGATTGTTGCACGGCACGGGGACGACCGGCGTCCCGGCGCGAGCTCTCGAGGTGACGATGGCAGACCCCGACCGCGGCTACGACTACGTGATCGTGGGCGGGGGCTCGGCCGGCTGCGCGCTCGCCAACCGTCTCAGCGCCGATCCCGGAACCTCGGTGCTGTTGCTCGAGGCGGGCCGGCGGGACTGGCGCTTCGACGTGTACATCCACATGCCGGCAGCCCTGTCGTTCCCCATCGGCAACCGGCTCTACGACTGGCAGTACACCTCCGAGCCCGAACCCCACATGGGCGGGCGCCGCGTCTACCACGCCCGGGGCAAGGTCCTGGGCGGCTCCTCCAGCATCAACGGCATGATCTTCCAGCGGGGCAACCCCCTCGACTACGAGCGTTGGGCCGCAGACGAGGGCATGGAGCGCTGGGACTACGCCCACTGCCTTCCCTACTTCAAGCGCTTGGAGAACTGCCTGGCCGGAGACGACCACAGCGGCCCCGAGCGCACCCGGGGTCGCTACCGGGGCGGCGAAGGCCCCCTGGTACTGGAGCGGGGGCCGGCCCTCAACCCCCTGTTCGAGGCCTTCCTGGAGGCCACCGAGCAGGCCGGGCATCGGAGGACCACCGACGTCAACGGCTACCGCCAGGAGGGGTTCGCCGCTTTCGACCGCAATGTTCACCGGGGCCGGCGCCTCAGCGCAGCCCGGGCCTACCTGCACCCCGTGCTGCACCGCCCCAACCTCCGTCTGATCACCCGGGCCCTGACCACCAGGATCCTCTTCGAGGGCACCCGGGCCACCGGCGTGGAGTACGTCAAGGGCGGTCGAACCCGCACCGTCCCCGCCGGTGAGGTGATCTGCTGCGGCGGCTCCATCAACTCGCCCCAGCTGCTGCAGCTCTCCGGGGTCGGTCCCGCCGGCCTGCTGCGAGACCACGGCGTGGACGTCGTCGCCGACGTGCCCGCCATCGGCGCAAACCTCCAGGACCATCTGGAGGTGTACGTGCAGTACGCCTGCAAGCAGCCGGTGTCGATGCAGCCCAACCTGGCCTACTGGCGCCGGCCCTGGATAGGCCTGCAGTGGCTGGCCCGGCGCGGCCCCGGCGCCACCAACCACTTCGAGGCGGGCGGCTTCATCCGCAGCAACGACGGCGTCGCCTACCCGAACCTGATGTTCCACTTCCTGCCCATCGCGGTGCGCTACGACGGCTCGGTGCCCGAGGGCGGCCACGGCTACCAGGTGCACGTCGGACCGATGTACAGCAACTCGCGGGGGACGGTGCAGATCACCTCCGCAGATCCCCGCGCCAAGCCTGCGCTGCGCTTCAACTACCTGTCCACCGACGAGGACCGCCGCGAATGGGTGGAGGCGCTGCGCCACGCCCGCCACATCCTCGGCCAGCCGGCCATGGACCGGTTCAACGGCGGCGAGGTGTCTCCCGGCCCCGAGGTGAGCAGCGACGACGAGATCCTCGACTGGGTGCGCCGCGACGCCGAGACCGCCCTGCATCCCTCGTGCACCGCCCGCATGGGCCTGGGCGAGGACTCGGCCCTGCATCCCGACACGCTGGAGGTTCACGCCACCAGGGGGCTGCGGGTGGTGGACGCGTCGTCGATGCCGTACGTCACCAACGGCAACATCTACGCGCCGGTGATGATGCTGGCCGAGAAGGCCGCCGACCTGATACGGGGCGACACCCCCCTGCCCCCCGATCCGGTGGACTTCTACGAAGCGGGCCGCTCGAGGGGTGTGACGTAAATCACACCCCTTCTGACCTCGAAACGAGTGTGATTCAACCTCCGTGGTGAAAGAATGAGACCGCTCACCGCAGTGGTGGAGCACAGAGGAAAAGAGGAGGTCCGAGAATGAGTTCGATTCCCCTCTGCAACATAGTGACCACGCCCTCGCAGGTGTGGCGAGAAGCTCTGGGCCCGGGCTACGCCGTCGGCGTCGCCGAGGGTCTGCTGAGGGTGGCCGGCGACGCGGCCGGTCGCCCCTACCGGGCCCACCGCTGACACATCGCCGGCCCCGCGTGGGCCGGCGCAAAGATCCCTCCAGAGGGACCGACATCCCTCAAACAAGCTCGAGGCCCCGCCAGGCTCGGTTTCCCCCCAATGGCCGGCACGGCGAGGGCCTCGACGCGTCCGGAGGGCGTAGGCTCGCGGGCGTGGTAGAGCCCGACTTCCTGCGATTCGACACTCTGAGCCTGCACGCCGGCCAGCACAGTGATCCAACCACCGGGGCCCGAGCGGTTCCCATCTACTTCACCACCTCGTACTCCTTCGAGGACACCGACCACGCAGCCGGGCTGTTCAACCTGGAGATTCCGGGCCACATCTACTCGCGGATCTCCAATCCCACCGTGGCCGTCCTGGAGGAGCGCATCGCCGCGCTGGAGGGCGGTGTGGGCTCGGTGGCCACCGCCAGCGGCCAGGCCGCGTTCTTCCTGGCCGTGGCCACGCTGATGGACTCGGGCTCGCACATAGTGGCCAGCCGCAATATCTACGGCGGCACCCACAACATGCTCAACCTCACCCTCCGGCGCTTCGGCATCAGCACCACCTTCGTCGATCCCCGCCGCCCCGACGACTTCGCGGCCGCCATCGGCGCTGACACCCGGCTCGTGTTCGCGGAGACGCTCGGCAATCCCGGGATCGAGGTGCTGGACATACCGGCAGTGGCCGAGGTCGCCCACCAGCACCGGCTCCCGCTGATGGTCGACGCCACCTTCTCGACGCCGTACCTGATCCAGGCCCTCGAGCACGGCGCCGACATCGTCATGCACTCGGCTACCAAGTTCCTGGGCGGCCACGGCGTGGCCCTCGGAGGCGTGCTCGTGGACGGAGGACACTTCGACTGGGACGCCTCGGGCCTGTTCGGCACCATCACCGAGCCCTACGCCGGCTATCACGGCATCAGCTTCAGCGACGAGTTCGGCCCCAGCGCCTTCATCAGCCGGGCCCGGGTCGAGGGGCTGCGCGACTTCGGAGCCTGCATGAGCCCGGCCAACGCCTTCCAGATCCTTCAGGGGATCGAGACGCTGCCGCTGCGGATGCAGCGCCATGTGGCCAACACCGCCTCGGTGGTGGAGGCGCTGGCCGCCAACGACGCCGTCAGCTGGGTCAAGTACCCGTCGATGCCCGACCACCCCGACCACGATCTGGCCCGCCGGCTCTACCCCCGCGGCACCGGCGCCATCTTGAGCTTCGGCATCGCAGGCGGGCGCGAGGCCGGAGCCAAGTTCATCTCCGCGGTTCGCCTGGCGTCGCACCTGGCCAACGTCGGCGACGCCAAGACCCTGGTGATCCACCCGGCCAGCACCACCCATCAGCAGATGTCGGCCGAGGATCTGGCTGCGGCCGGAGTGGGTGAGGACCTGGTGCGCATCTCGGTCGGGCTGGAGGATCCCCGAGACATCATCGAAGACCTCGAGCGGGCCCTCAAGGCCTCCCAGCGCTAGAGGACCCGCGGCATGGAGACGCTCATCGATGGGCGGGTTGTGCGCTGCGCCACCGGCGGGCGCGGCCTCGACGGCGACGAGCCCGGCGCGGTGCTGGTGCACGGAGCGGGCGGCGACCGCACCGTGTGGCAGCTCCAGACTCGTTGGATCGCCCATCACGGCTACCGGGCCGCGGCTGTGGACCTTCCCGGCCACGGAGGCAGCGACGGTCCGGCTCTCGAGAGCATCACCGAGATGGGGGCGTGGCTGGCGAAGACGGTCGACTCCCTAGGACTGGCGCCGGCGCATCTGGTGGGCCATTCGATGGGCACGTTCGTGGCGCTGGAGGCTGCGGCGCAGCGGCCCGAGGTGGCCCGGTCGCTGGTGCTGCTGGGCACGGCCGCCGCGATGCCCGTTCATCCGGCGCTGCAGGCCGCGGCCGACGCCGACGATCCTCTGGCCGGAAGGCTGATCACCTCCTGGGGCATCGGCAGCCGGGCCCACACCGGGGGTCACGCCTCGCCGGGAATGTGGCTCATCGGCGGCAACACCTCACTGCTGGACCGGGCGCGGCCGGGTGTGCTGGCCAACGACCTGGCCGCCTGCGGCGCCTACGACGGCGCCGAGGCCGCCGCGGCCCGGGTGCAGTGCGGAGTGACCCTGGTGCTGGGCCGCGAGGACAAGATGACCCCGAACAAGCGGGCCGCATCGATGATCGACGCCTTCGCGGACGCCCGCACCGTCTACCTCGACCGGGTCGGCCACTTCCTGCAGATCGAGAGCCCGATCCCGGTGCGCCGGGCCATGGCGGAGGCGCTGGCCCGGGCTTGATCCCCGGCCTCCGGGTGTGACGTAAGTCACCTTCGAGTGACCGCGGCGCGGGGCGCCGGTGACTTACGATCCCGCGGTGGCCTCCGGTGCCGACGTGCGGCCCGAACCCGGTGATGAGGGACTGGCGGGCGGACCGTGGATCGAGTCGCGCGGCGACGGTCTGGGAGCGGTCCGATCGCTGCTCGCGGGTGTTGTCCTGGTAATGGCCTGCAACGGGCTGCTGCGCGTCGTGCTGGGCGTGCGCGCCGAGTCCGAGGACTTCGGGCTGGCCGTGACCGGCGTCGTGATGGCCGGCTACTTCCTCGGCTTCCTGTTCGGGACCAAGGCGGCCGAGCACTTCATTGCCACCGTCGGCCACATCAGGGTGTTCGGAGCACTGGCCGCGATGGGCTCGACCGCCTCGATCCTGCACGTGATCTGGATCCATCCCGTGTCGTGGACGCTGCTGCGGTTCGCCTACGGCCTGTGCCTGGCCGGAATCCTGGTGACCGTCGAGTCGTGGCTCAACGACATGGCCACCAACGCCACCAGGGGCCGGATGCTGTCGCGCTACATGATCGCGACGATGGGCGGGATGGGTGCCGGCCAGCTGATGCTCAATATCGCCGACCCGGGGGGCTTCAAGCTCTTCGTGCTGTCCTCTGCCCTGATCTCGTTCGCGCTGGTTCCAGTGTCGCTGTCGGCGTCCACCGCCCCGCCCCTGGTGGTGCCCGAGCCGATCTCGCTGCGCAGTCTCGTCAGGATCGTGCCCCTCGGGATGCTCACCGCGTTCTGGGTCGGGGTCTCGCAGGGCTGCCTCATGGGGCTGGGCGCCTTCTTCGCCGCCACCGAGGGCCTGTCCAGCATCAGGATCTCACTGTTCGTGGCCTCGCCGATAGTGGGGTCGGTGGTGTTCCAGTGGCTCGTCGGCAGCGCGTCCGATCGGGTGCCGCGCCGGTACGTGATCCTGGTTGTCGCAATTGCGGCCGCCGGTTCCGCGGGCCTGCACCTGCTGGTTGAGCCGGGAACCCCGCTGTCGCTGCTGCTGATGTTCGTCCACGGCGGTGCGACGTTCCCGCTGTACTCGCTGGCGGCCGCCACCATCGCCGACAGCGTCGCGCCCGCGCAGCTCACCGGCGCGAGCGCGTCGATGGTGCGAGTCAGCGGAGTGGGCGCGGTGATCGGGCCGACCCTCGGCGGGGCTCTCATGGCGATCATCGCGCCGTGGGCGTACTTCGCGGTGATGGTCGGGGCCCACGCGGCGATTGCGCTGTACGTCCTGTACCGGATGTTCACCGGGCCGGCGCTGCCGGTTGCCGACCAGGGCCGCTTCGATCCCTGGCCGGTGAGGGCCTCAGCGGTGGCCGCCAACCTGCTGCGCCGCCCCCGCCGCGCCTAGCGGGAGAGCCGCCCTCTCCGAGCACTGCTACGGCTGCGGCGACAACGCCTATTGTTCGTAGTCATGAGAACACGACACGACCCTCGCCGGCAGGCGTGCTGGGCGATGCTGGCGGTCCTCGCTCTGCTGGCTGCAGCGTGCGGAGGCTCGGACGGAGCCCCCGAGAGTCCCGCAGAACCGGCAGTCACCCAGGACGCCGCCGACCCCGACAGCCCGGACGAGGCCCAGCCCTCCGAACCAGGCCCCGAGGCCCCGGCTGGGCCGCAGCGGCCCGGCGGCGAGATCGTGCTGGCCGTGGAGCAATGGCCCGAATGCCTCAATCCGCTCACATCCTGCGCCAACGCCACCTGGCTGCTCTGGTCGGTGCTCGTGCACGTCCAGCCCGGCCTCATGGAGTTCGACGTCAACAACAACATCGGGCCCTCGCCCGTGCTGGTGGAGGCGCCGACGGTGGAGAACGGCGGAGCGGTGCTCAACGACGACGGCACCCTCACGATCACCTACCACCTCAACGATGAGGCCCGATGGAGCGACGGCACGCCCATCACCAGCACCGACGTGTGGTTCACCTGGCGGGCCAAGCTCGACACCGAGGGCTCGCTCAACACCATCGGGTACGACCTCATCACGAACGTGGACCATGACGATCCTCACACGGCGATCATCTCGTTCTCGGAGGCCTATGCGCCCTGGCGTGAACTCTTCGGCGGGTTGGACGGGATCCTGCCCGCCCACGCCTTCGACGGCGAGACCGACATCTCCGGCCACTGGAACGACTCGATCCCGATCTCGGGCGGGCCCTGGCTCCAGGAGTCGTGGAGCTCCGAACAGCACATACTCGTCCCCAACGAGAACTACTGGGTGCCCGAACGCATGCCACAGGTTGATCGGGTGGTCATGGTCCCGAGGGAGGACACCGACACCGAGATAGTGGCCCTCCAGACCGGCGAGGTCATGGCCGCCTTCCCCCAGCCCTTCCCCGGCGCCAAGGAGCGCCTCGCCCCGCCCCTCGCGTTCGTTTCGGGGGCGGGCACCTTCATCGAGGGTCTGTGGATCAACCAGATCGCGCCGGACCGGTACTTCGACGTCACTAGGAACGTGCGCCAAGCCGTCGCCTACTCCCTCGACCGGGAGCGCATCGCCGATGTGGCCCTCGGCCCGATCATCGACGATCCGGTGGTGTTGCAGTGCGCGGGCTGGAATCCCGCATTCGGCGACTGGTGCGCCGACGACTTCGCCCACTACCGCCAAGACCTGGCCAAGGTCACCGAACTGCTCACCGCGGAGGGCTGGACACGCCCCGACCCCGACGGTCTTTGGGTCAACGCAGACGGCGTCGAGCTGGTCCTGCAATGGAACACCGTGGCCGGGAACAAGCGCCGCGAGGACGTGCAGGCTTTGGTGGCCGAGATGACCAAGCCCTTCGGCATCGGCTGGGAGATCATCAACTACGACGCGGGCGAGCTGTTCCAGAACCGTCTGCCGGTCATGAACTTCGGTCCGGTGGCTCTGTTCGCTAACAGCACGACCCCCGATCCGTCCGTGAGCGCCCTCTACGACATCGACAGCATTCCCACCGAGGAGCACGGCTACAGCGGCCAGAACTTCACCGCCTACGAGAGCCGGCAAGCCACCGACCTGGCCTTCGCCATCGACGCAGAGATCGACGAGACGGCCCGCCTGGAGCTCGTGCACGAACTGGGCACCCTGCTGGGAACCGACGTCCCGTGGATACCGCTGTACGTCCTGCCCAACCTGCTGGCCTGGAACCCTGAGGTGCTGGACGGACCGGGCGGCTGGGTGTCGAGCGTGTACGGCGGCTTCTACGACCTCTACGACTGGACCGTCATCGGGTGAGCCCGATGCGCGATTGCCGGGTGGTTGGCTGGTGGTTCGCGCCGGTTGAGCCCTTCAACTGTTGCCGGGTGGCGCCCTCTGGTTCGCGTCGGGTGAGCCGCGGTTGATCCGTTATGCTGCCCGGCGGTTGGCGGTCACGGCGCCGATACTGCTGCTCATCTCGCTGGCCACCTTCTGGGCCGCGGGCGAGATCGCCAGCCCCGCGGCCCAGCTGACCGTCAACCCCCGCATCAGCGCGGAGGCCCGCCAGGCCTACATCGACTCGCTGGGACTCGAGGATCCCTTCGGGGCGCGCTACCTGACGTGGCTGGGCAACTTCGTCACCGGCGACCTCGGCACGTCGCTGGTGCGCAACGGCCAGGACGTGTGGCCCTTCGTGGAGAGCGCCCTGGCCAACACCCTGGTGCTGGTGGCGGTGTCGGTGGCCTTCTCGGTGGCGGCCGGGCTCGCCGTCGGCACAATCTCCGCGATCCGCCGGGGGTCACTGGTGGATCACGGCGCCACTGCGGTGTCGTTCCTGGGCATCTCGATCCCGGTGTTCTGGCTGGGCCTCATGCTCCAGCTCTTCTTCGGCCTCTACCTGGCGAACTGGCTCGGAGTCGGCCCACCCCTGCTGCCCACCGCCGGGATCTACTCGCCGGGCCAGCAGGGATTCGACCTCATCGACCGGGCCCGCCACCTGGCCCTTCCGGTGATGGCGCTGTCGCTGCAGCTGGTGGCGGTCTACAGCCGGTACATGCGGGCCTCGATGCTGGACGTGATGGGCTCGGACTTCATCCGCACGGCCCGAGCCAAGGGCCTGGGCGAGCCCTCGGTCGTGGTCCGCCACGGCGTGCGCAACGCGCTCATCCCGGTGACCACCCAGGCGGCCGTCGACGTGGGGCTGCTGGTCGGCGGCCTCATCGTCACCGAGCGGGTGTTCCAGTACCCGGGGATGGGCCTGCTGTTCCTCGACGCCCTCAATGCCGGCGACTACCCGATACTGCTGGCCACAGTGATGATCGTGTCGGCCGCGGTGTTCCTGATGAACCTGGCCGCCGACCTGCTGTATGCCGTGCTCGACCCCAGGATCCGCCGTGTCTGAGCCGCGTGCCGCGGGAGGCCCTCCAGCTCCGGCCGGTAGCGAGCTGCCGGACTATGCCCAGGCTCCGGAGTGGATCGCAGTGCTGCGGCGCTTCCGCCGCCACCGCCTCGCGGTGCTGTCGGCCGGCGTGCTGGTGTTGGTGGTGGCCTGCGCCGCGCTGGCCGACGTCATCGCGCCCCACGGTGCGACCGAGCAGCATCTCGACCGCATCCTGGAGCCGCCGGGCCGGGATTTCCTGCTCGGCAGCGACACCCTCGGGCGCGACAACCTGAGCCGGATCCTCTACGGGGGACGGATCTCGCTGCTGGTCGGCGGGGCGGTGGCGCTGATGAGCGGGGTCATCGGGACCTCCGTGGGGCTCGTGGCCGGGTACTACGGCCGCTGGGTGGATGCGGTCCTGATGCGCCTGGCAGACACCATGCTGGCCCTGCCCGGGCTGATGGTGGTGATCATCGCGGCCCGGATCCTGGGGGACGGGGTGTGGGATGTGGTGATCGTCCTGGGCGGGATCACCTGGATGATCCCGGCCCGGATCGTGCGGGGCAAGGTGCTGGCCCTCAAGGAGCGCGAGTTCGTGGAAGCGGCCAGGGCTCTGGGGGTGCCCAATCGCAGGATCATCGTCCGCCATCTGCTGCCCAACCTGGCCGGCGAGGTGATGGTGTCGGTATCGCTCACGGTGGCCGCCGCCATCCTGGCCGAGTCGACGCTCAGCTTCCTGGGCCTCGGCGTGAGCGCCACCCGCACCGCCACCTGGGGCAACATGCTCGGCGGCAACGAGGGATTCGTGATCATCGCGCCGTGGCTGGTGTGGGCTCCGGGCCTGGCCATCGTGCTGACCGCGCTGTGCGTGAATTTCGTCGGCGACGGCCTGCGCGACTCGCTCGACCCGACCCAGGACCACCGATGACCGGCCGAGCCGCTGAGACGGGACGACCACCGGCCGGCGAGGCGCTCCTGTCGGTGCGCGACCTCCGGACCGAGATCGAGACCGAGGAGGGCACGCTGGTGGCCGTCGACGGCATCAGCCTCGACCTGTTCGCCGGCGAGGTGCTGGCGGTGGTGGGGGAGTCGGGCAGCGGCAAGACGATGCTGGCCCTGTCCATCCTGGGGCTGCTGCCCGGTCCGAGGGCGACCACCACTGCGGGCGAGGTGCGATTGGCGGGCGAGGACCTGCTGGCGGCCTCGCCCCTGCGCCGCCGCCGGGCGCGCGGCGCGGAGATAGCCATGATCTTCCAGGACCCGCTCACCGCACTCAACCCCGTGCACCGCGTGGGGGACCAGATCGCGGAGATGCTGAGGGCCCACCGGCCGCTGAGAAGGGCAGAGGCCCGCCAGCGCGCCGAGGATCTGCTCAAGCGGGTCGGCATCCCCGACGCCGAGCGGCGGGCCCGCTGCTATCCCCACGAACTGTCGGGTGGAATGCGCCAGCGGGTCATGATCGCCATGGCCGTAGCCCTGGACCCCGTAGTGCTCATCGCCGACGAGCCGACCACCGCCCTGGACGCGACCGTTCAGGCCCAGGTGCTGGAGGTCCTCTCGGAGGTGAGGCAGCGCATGTCCGGCGCCATGATGATCATCACCCACGACCTCGGGGTGGTGGCGGGCACGGCCGACCGGGTGATGGTGATGTACGCCGGTCACTGCGTGGAACGGGGCGATGTGCTCGACGTGCACCACCGGGTGAGCCATCCGTACACGGCCGGCCTGCTCGCCGCGGTGCCCCGGCTGGACAGGACCGCGGCCAGGCTCACCCCCATCGCCGGCTCGCCGCCGGTGCCGGTCGGCGCGGCACCGGGATGCAGCTTCGCGCCCCGCTGCCCCCTGGCCACCGACATCTGCGAGCAGCAGCGGCCCGAGTTGCGCGGACCGGAGGGCCGCCCTGCCGAACGAGCTTCAGCAGAAGCGGCCGTGGCCTGCCACCACTCGTCCGTCGAGGGTCCAACGGAACCAAGTTGCTATTAGCATGGCCTCTGCAGGCACTCGCGGGTTGCAGATGAAGGGAGCGCACGCATGGCGGATAGAGGTTCCACGGCTTGGCATGCATGGGTCGAGGCGGTCTTCGACGACCGGGTCAACCGGTCTCGGCCCCGCGCGCTGAGGGCGCTCGCGGAGTGGGCCGCAGCCTCCGTGGCCGTGAATGGCGACGTCTACGCGGGGATCTCCGCGGGGTATGCGGCCGTGTCGCGCGACGCCGAGTCTCCCGGGTCGACCATCCGGGCGGCCCGCTACGCCATCTGGCACGCGGTGACGTCGCTGCGCGAGAGCAGTCCAGACGATGTCGATGTGTGGCACTTCGAGCTGCACGCCGCCGGTGAGCTCATCGGTCTCCGCCTCCCCGACCGTCCCCACCTGGCCGATCTTTCCGTAGCCGGCTGACCTGTACAGCAGGCCGATCTTTCCGTAGCCGGCTGACCTGCCTTCAACGGGGCCGATCGGTCCCGGCGGCCGACCCGTCAGCCGATCTCGTCAGGCATCTCCGCCTTGCGTCGATCAACGAAGTCGCGCAGCTCTGCATCCACCGCTTCATCCATAGACGGCGGCTCGTAGCCGGCTAGGAGCTGCTTCCAGCGGGCGTTGGCCCGCCGGGCGGCCGACAGCGACCCCTCCTCGGTCCATCGCTCGTAGCTCGCGGCGTCGCAGAGGTCCGAGCGCCAGAAGGCGTTCTCGAAATTGGCCAGCGTGTGCGGGTTGCCGAGGAAGTGGTCGCCGTGGGCGTTGCTGCGGAAGGCCTCCATGGCCTGGCCGTTGTCGCTGGTGTCCACGCCCCGGGCCCAGACCTCCATGGCGCCGAGCTGGTCGGCGTCGAGGATCAGCTTCTCGTAGCCCAGGGCCAGGCCGCCCTCCTGCCAGCCCGCGGCGTGAAGCACGAAGTTCACCCCCGCCTGCATCGTGGGCAGCAGAGTGTGGGCCGACTCGTAGGCGGCCTGGGCGTCGGGCAGCTTCGAGGAGGTGAACTGCCCTCCGGAGCGGAACGGAACACCGACCCGGCGGGCCAGCGACGCCATCACGTAGATGGCCTGACCGGCCTCGGGCGTGCCGAAGGTGGGGGCCCCGGTGGCCATCGACATCGACGACGCGAAGGTCCCGAACACCACCGGCGCGCCGGGCCGGACCAGCTGCAGGTAGGCCATGCCCGACAGCGCCTCGGCCAGGGCCTGCGCGGCCAGCCCGGCCACCGTCACCGGCGACATCGCCCCAGCCAGGATGAAGGGGCTGATGATGCAGGCCTGGTTGGCGCGGGCGTAGGTGGTGGCCGCGCCCAGCATGGTGGCGTCCCAGCGCATCGGCGAGGAGGCGTTGATCAGCGACGTCAACACCGTCCGGTCGGCGAGGTCGCCGCCGAAGGCTATGCGGGCCATCTCGACGGAGTCGGCGGCACGGGAGGCCGCGGTCACCGACCCCATGAACGGCTTGTCGCTGTAGCGCAGGTGGGCGTACACCATGTCGAGGTGCCGCTTGTTGACGGGCACATCCACTGGCTCGCACACCGTGCCCCCGCTGTGGTGCAGCTGGGGAAGGGCGTAGGCGAGCTTCACGACATTCTCGAAGTCCTCCAACGTCGCGTAGCGGCGACCGTTGTCCAGGTCCATCACGAACGGCGATCCGTAGTTCGGGGCGAAGACGGTGGCGTCCCCGCCCACCTTCACGCTGCGAGCGGGGTTGCGGGCGTGCTGGGTGTAGACGGCGGGCGCGCTGTCCTGCACGATCCGGCGGCACAGGCCGGGCGGGAACCGCACCAGTTCGCCGTCCGTCTCCGCGCCGGCGGCGCGCCAAAGGTCCAAGGCTTCGGGGAAGTCCTGGAAGGCGATGCCGACCTCCGACAGGATCGTCTCGGCGTTGCGCTCGATCAACTCCAGGCCCTCGTCGTCGACTATGTCCACCGGCGGCAGCCGCCGGACCAGGTACGGTGCGGTCTCGGCTGAAGCGGCTCGCGCCGCCCGCCGGCCTGATCTTCCCCCTCCTCTGCGCCCTCGTGGTCCGTTCATTGCGCCTTGTCCACCTCTTCGGATCTGGTCGTGCTCTCGCGGGACTGTTCAGGGTTGCCGATCGGATTCATGCTGCCGGGCTCCGGCTCCGGCGCCGGCGCCGACCTTCGGCCGGAACCGGCTCGGCCGCCTCGGGCAGATCGATCACCGCGGCCAGATGCGGGGTGGGATCGGTGTCGTGGGGGAAGGCCATGGCTGCCACGAACAGCTCCTGGAAGCGCGACTCGGTGGCGGTCTCGATCTTGATGATCGACCGCACCACCTGCTCGATCTCGAGCCGCTGCTCCCCCGACAGCAGCATGCGAACCGCGCCCACCCCCGAGGCGTTGCCGGCGGCGCGCACCCCGCCGGCGGGCGTGTCGGGAACCAGGCCCAGCACCATCGCTCGAACGGGGTCGATGTGGGCGCCGAAGGCTCCGGCCAACCGCACGTCGGGAACCTCCCCGACCCCGGCGTGCTCGCGCAGCAGATCGATGCCGGCCCGCAGCGCCGCCTTGGCCAACTGGACGGCCCGAACGTCGTTCTGGGTGATCGCCAGCAGTATCGGCTCGGCCTGCAGCACGTAGCAGAAGGTGCGGCCCTCGGCCACGATTCGAGGCGAGCGGGCCTGATCCGACGAGATCACGCCGTTGCGGTCGGCGATGCCGGCCAGGAACATCTCCGCGATCACCTCGATGATGCCGGAGCCGCACAGGCCCGACACCTGCAGCCCGGCCCGGTCCAGTTCCTCGGAGAATCCGGGCTCGTCGGACCACAACTCGCTGCCGATGACCTTGAAGCGGGGCTCCCAGGTGTCGGGATCGATCCGGATCCGCTCCACCGCGCCCGGAGTCGCCCGCTGGCCGCAACTGATCTGGGCGCCCTCGAAGGCCGGACCGGTCGGGCTGGACGCGGCCAGCACACGACTCCCGTCGCCCAGCACGATCTCGGCGTTGGTTCCGACGTCGACCACCAGCATCGGCCCGGTGGCCCGGTGGGGTCCCTCGGCCAGGGTGGCCGCGGCGGCGTCCGCTCCCACATGCCCGGCGATGCACGGACCGACATAGAGCGTCGCGAACGGCAGGCCGACCCCGATGTCGGTTGCCCGGCCCCTCACCGCCGAGGCCGTCGTCAGGGTGAACGGCGCCGCCCCCAGCGGGGTGGGGTCCAGGCCCAGCACGAGGTGGTGCATGATCGGGTTCCCGACCACGACCAGGTCGTGGACCCTGGTCCGGTCGATGCCGGCCTGCTCGCACAGTTCGCCGACCAGCTCGTCGATGGCGCTGCGTACCGACGCGGTGAGCTCGACCTCGCCTCCGGGGTTCATCATCACGTACGACACCCGGCTCATGAGGTCCTCGCCGAAGCGGATCTGGGGGTTCATGCGGCCCGATGCCGCGGCCACCTCGCCGGTCGAGAGCTCGAGCAGGTAGCCGGCGATGGTGGTGGAGCCCACATCGACGGCCACGCCCCAGGCCTCGTCGGAATAGCCGGGCCGGATGTCGAGGACGGTGCGGAGGTCGTGCAGCACCACCGTCACCGACCGGTCGCCGGCGACTACCGCCGCTGACAGCCCGGTCAGCACCTGGAACGGGAACTCCACACCGGTCAGCCCCCAGTCGGTGGCGAGCGCCTCGGCGATCAGGTCAAGTTCGGCGGCCTCGCATCCCAGCACGACCTCGGGCAGCTCCATGTAGTGGAGGGTGACGACGGGATGGATGACAACCTCGTCGAGGTCGATCGACTTGCGCACGACCGGACGGTGGACCTGGCTCTCCGCCGGAACGTCGATCACCGCGTTGGCCTGCACGAGGGCCTGGCAGCCCAGGCGGCAGCCTTCGGCCAGTGGCCGCCGGCCCCGGTAGCTCAGCTCCGTAGGGCCGGGACTCGACAGCACCCGGGGGTCGGTGGGGGAGACCTGGCACCGTCCGCACAGCCCACGGCCCCCGCACACCGAGTCGAGGTCCACGCCGCCGGCTCGGGCTGCGTCCAGCACGGTGGCCCCGGCAGCCACAGAGGCGCGTATCCCCGAAGGGTTGAACACCACACTGTGCATGTCTTGCATGCCGAGTTTGCTATGCCCCGCGGCGACGCCCGCCCCGCCGTCTCAGGCCGGCCGCGTCAGGATCCCGGTGCTCTGCGATCCAGCGGGCGCAATCCCGGTCGTGCCCGGCCAGCACGTCGGCGGCCAGCACCGCGTTCTTCACCTCCGGGTGCAGAGGGTTCATGATCGCGGAGGTCAGCCCGGCCGCCACGGCCATCGACAGGAAGGTGCCGGTGATCATGTGGCGGGCCGGCAGGCCGAAGCTGACGTTGCTCGCACCGCAGGTGGTGTTGACCCCGAGCTCCTCCCGCAGGCGCCGGACCAGTTGGAACACCTGGCGTCCGGCTGTGCCCATGGCGCCGATCGGCATCACCAGCGGGTCCACCACCACGTCGGCCGCGGCGATGCCGTGGTCAGCGGCCCGGTTCACGATCTTGCGGGCCACCTCGAAGCGCACGTCGGGATCCTCGCTGATGCCGGTCTCGTCGTTGGAGATCGCGACCACCGCGGCGCCGTGCCGGGCCACCAGAGGCAGCACCCGCTCGAGCACTTCCTCCTCTCCGGTTACCGAGTTGATGAGAGGCTTGCCCTCGTACACCGCGATGCCGGCTTCGAGGGCCTCGATGATGGATGAGTCGATGGACAGGGGCACGTCCGTGACGCTCTGCACCAGCTTGATGGCCTGGGCCAGAAGGGCCGGCTCGTCGGCGAGGGGTATCCCCGCATTGACGTCGAGCATGTGGGCCCCCGCGGCGGCCTGGGCCAGAGCGTCGGCCTCGACCCGGCTGAAGTCACCGTTGCGCATCTCCTCGGCCAGTAGCCGGCGTCCCGTCGGGTTGATGCGTTCGCCGATCATCACGAACGGGCGGCCGAAGCCGATGACCACCTCCTTGGTGGCCGAGCTGACGACTGTGTCGGTCACGGGGCATCCCCTCCGGGCTCGACGGGGTGCTCGTCCCGGTCGGGATCCCACCCTCCCGTCCTGACGAACTCGTCGAGGCGTTGCCGGGGGAAGGACTCCTCCAACTCGGCCGCGGCCGCCATGGCCGCGGTCTCAGGATCGGCGGCATCGCCGGGGATCACGGTGCGGCGCCACTCGCCGACGTACTGCGAGGCCTGCGTCTTGCCGGCGACCATCGCGGCCCGGTCGATGGCTCGCTGGAAGCGGCGGGGGAGGATGCGCTGCACCCGGTTGTCCCCAGAGCCGCCGTTGACCTGGGCGGGGATGTCGCGCCAGCTGATCAGCACCAGGCTCCCGTCGTCGCCCCGGCGCCTGCGGCCGGTCCGGGCGCTCATGCCGCCGCGGCCTCGGAGGAGCGGGCCAGCTCGACGATCTGGCGTTCGAGCCCGCCGATGCCGGTGAGGATCCGCTCGCAGCGAAGGCCCAGACGGGCCGCGGCCTGCTCGGCGGCCTGCGCCAGACGATCGTCGTCGGTCTGGGCCAGGTGGACCACCCGGGTGTAGTTGCCGAAGTACATCTCGAGCAGCTCGGGGTGCGCCGAGATGCCGAGACCCTTCATGATGAGGCGGTCGAAGTGCCTGACGAGGTAGTCGGTGAGGTAGAAGGTCCCCGGCTCGGCGTCCTGAAGCCCGGCGAAAGCGCCCGCGCCGGCGTACAGCTCGTAGCAGTGGGGCCCGCCGAGGCGCTCCACGCCCTCATCGGAGCACACCCGGTCCAGGAGTCCGCCGGTGCCGCAGTCCATGTAACCCACGAGGATCGTGCGGAACTCACCGGTGGCCTTGGCTGCCCGGACCCGTCGCCGGACCGCTTCAGGGATCTGCTCGGGGCGGTTGTGCATGATGGCGGGCAGGCACTCGACTTCGATGTGCTCGCCACCGTTGCGGGTCGCTACCTCCTGAAGCTCGCGAACCAGAGCGCCGCAGCCGATGACCAGAACCCGTGACGGTTGCGGTTTCGAGCGAGCGCCGATGGGTGGTGGGCGCCTCGCGGTGCCGCGTTGTGTTTCCCGCTCTTGTTCGCTGCGCTCACGGGCCGCTCGGGCCACGGCCTCCTCCGTATGAGCCGGAATCGCTACCCGTCCGCTCGGCCTCTGGGGCGTCATATGGCGGCGCGGCGGGCAGCGACCAGGCTCTTGGCCGTCTCGGCCGCAATGGCGGCGTCGCGGCAGTAGGCGTCAGCGCCGATGGCCGAACCGAACTCCTCGTTCAGGGGGGCGCCGCCGACGAGAATGATGAAGTTGTCGCGTATGCCCTTCTCGTCGAGGGTGTCGATCACCACCTTCATGTAGGGCATGGTGGTGGTTAGCAGTGCGGACATGCCCAGAATGTCTGGCTGGTGCTCGTCCAGGGCGGCCAGAAACTCCTCGGCGTCGGTGTTGATGCCCAGGTCGAAGACCTCGAAGCCGGCTCCCTCGAGCATCATGGCCACCAGGTTCTTGCCGATGTCGTGGATGTCGCCCTTGACCGTGCCGATCACCACGCTGCCGATGGGCTCGGCGCCCGTCTCGGCCAGCAGCGGCCGCAGTATGGCCATGCCGGCCTTCATGGCGTTGGCGGCCAGAAGGACCTCGGGGACGAACAGGATCCCGTCGCGGAAGTCGATGCCCACGATACGCATCCCCTCCACCAGGGCGTCGTTGAGCACCTTGTCGGCCGACCAGCCCCGACCCAGCAGGATGTTGGTGCCCTCAGTGATCTCATCGGCCAGCCCGTCGTAGAGGTCGTCGTGCATCTGCGCAGTGAGCTCTTCGTCGTCGAGACTCGCCAAGTCGATGTCGTCGTCGGCCATGTCGGGTCCGGAAACAGGAGTGTCGGTCATCCGGCGCAGCCCTCCACGTTTCGTTTGTTGGGTCCCTCTCGACGGACCAAACCCCATGTCGGTTCCGTACTGTGGACCAGTCCCACGATACGGAACGGACTGTACCACGGTTCGAGGTCCCCACAAGCAACTTTGCGACAAGAAAATCCGGTACCAATCGCTCGGCCTCTAATACTCCCGCTCTTGTTCGCTTCGCTCACGGGCCGCTCGGGCCACGGCCTCGTCCGTATGAGCCGGAATCGCTACCAATCGCTCGGCCTCTAATACTCCCGCTCTTGTTCGCTTCGCTCACGGGCCGCTCGGGCCACGGCCTCGTCCGTATGAGCCGGAATCGCTACCAATCGCTCGGCCTCTAATACTCCCGCTCTTGTTCGCTTCGCTCACGGGCCGCTCCACGGCCTCGTCCGTATGAGCCGGAATCGCTACCAATCGCTCGGCCTCTAGCCTTTGCCGTCATGCCCGCGCCCAAAATGGACGGTGACACGCCCCCCCACCGCTACAACGCGGCGCTCGCAGCAGAGATCGAAGCCCGCTGGCAGGCCCGCTGGGACGCTGACGGCATCTACGAGACGCCCAACCCGTCGGGTCAGCTCGCATCGGGCCGCGGCACTGACGGTCCGAAGCTCTTCATCATGGACATGTTCCCGTACCCGTCGGGTTCAGGCCTGCATGTGGGGCATCCCCTGGGCTACATCGCCACTGACGTCTACGTCCGCTTCAAGCGGATGGCGGGATTCAACGTGCTCTACACCATGGGATTCGACGCGTTCGGCCTTCCGGCCGAGGAGCATGCCCGCCAGACCGGCCAGCATCCCCGGATCAACACCGAGGCCAACATCGACAACATGCGCCGCCAGCTCGATCGGCTGGGTCTCGGCCACGACAAGCGACGAGGTGTCGCTACCACCGACGTCGACTACTACCGCTGGACGCAGTGGATCTTCCTGCAGATCTTCAACTCATGGCTCGATCCCGAGACCGGCCGGGCCCGCCCGATCCCGGAGCTGGTGGACGAGTTCGCCTCCGGAGCAAGGCCGACACCCGGCGGCAGGGCCTGGGATGCTCTGAGCGAGGCCGAGAAGCGAGAGCTGGTGGACGATCACCGCCTGGCCTATGTGGCCGACGCGCCGGTCAACTGGTGCCCGGCGCTGGGGACGGTGCTGTCCAATGAGGAGGTCACCGCCCAGGGACGGTCCGAGCGGGGCAACCACGAGGTGTTCAAGCGCCCGCTCAAACAATGGATGATGCGGATCACCGCCTACGCCGACCGCCTGCTGGAAGACCTCGACCGCCTCGACTGGCCGGAGTCGGTCAAGACCATGCAGCGCAACTGGATCGGCCGGTCCGAGGGAGCGTTGATCTCGTTCCGCGCCACCGTCTTGGGTACCGCTTACGAGGACGAAGGTTTGTCCTTCCTCGACGAACTCTCGCAGCACGAGGAGACCTTCGCTGCCATGGTCGACGGGCGAGACGTGTTCATGCGGACCATCGACGTGTTCACCACCCGGCCCGACACGCTGTTCGGAACCACCTACATGGTGCTGGCTCCCGAGCATCCGCTGGTCGACGAGCTGACGGCCGAGAAGTGGCCTTCGGCAGCTCCCGACTCCTGGAAGGGTGGTGCGGACACGCCCGCCGAGGCGGTGGCCGCCTACCGGACGCGAGCCGCCGATATGAGCGACGCCGACCGCGGCGACTCCAAGACGGGCGTGTTCCTGGGAGCCTTGGCGCTCGTTCCCGAGAGCGCTCCCGACGGGCCGCCCCGAGGCGCCCAGGCCGCGGACGGCACCACGTACGCAGTCGGAGGCGAGGTTGCCGTCGGCACATGGGTGCCGGTGTTCGTGGCCGACTACGTGCTGATGGGCTACGGCACCGGTGCGGTGATGGGCGTTCCCGGTGAGGACCAACGCGACCGCGAGTTCGCCGAGGTCTTCGGATTGCCCGTCGTCCGCACCGTGCAGCCGCCGCCCGACCATCCCGAGGAGCTCGCCTACGCCGGCGAAGGTCCCTCCATCAACTCCAAGTTCCTCGACGGGCTCGATGTCGTGGCATCCAAGGCCCTGATCCTGGAGAGGCTCCAGGCGGCCGGGTTCGGAGGTCCCATCGTCAACTACAAGATGAGGGACTGGCTTTTCAGCCGTCAGCGCTACTGGGGCGAGCCGATCCCCATCGTGCACGACGAGCACGGCCCGGTCGCCCTGCCCGAGGATCATCTGCCGGTGGAGCTGCCCGAACTGGTCGATTGGGCACCCCGTGCTCTGGCCCGGGACTCCGAGCCTGAGCCCCCGCTGGGCCGGGTGACGGAGTGGATCGAGGCGGATCTGGACCTGGGCCAAGGCTCGCGCCGCTACCGGCGCGAACTCAACACGATGCCCCAGTGGGCCGGCTCGTGCTGGTACTACCTGCGCTACCTGGATCCCCGCAACGACGGCTGCCTGGCGGACCCCGAGGTCGAGCGCTACTGGATGGCGGACCCCGAGCCCGGCGGTGTGGGCGGGGTTGACCTGTACGTGGGCGGCGTCGAGCACGCCGTGCTCCACCTGCTGTACGCCCGGTTCTGGCACAAGGTCCTCTACGACCTCGGCCATGTGAGCGGGCCCGAGCCGTTCAAGCGGCTCGTGAACCAGGGCTACATCCAGGCGTACGCCTTCAAGGACGGGCGAGGGATCTACGTGCCGGCCGACGAGGTGGAGGGCTCGCTGCGGGAGGGGTTCACCCACGAGGGCGGGCCCGTGAGCCGCGAGCTCGGCAAGATGGGGAAGTCCCTCAAGAACTCGGTGACCCCCGACGACATGTACGCCTCCTACGGCGCCGACACCCTGCGGCTGTACGAGATGTTCATGGGCCCAATCGACCAGGACCGGCCCTGGGAGACCCGCTCGGTGGTGGGCTCGCAGCGGGTGCTTCAGCGGGCCTGGCGCAACATCCTGGACGAGGAGACCGGTGAGCTGCGGGTCAGCGACGACGGGCCCGACGATGGGCTGCTGCGGCTGCTGCACCGCACCATCGACGGGGTGGGCTCCGACATGGAGGGCATGCGCTTCAACACCGCCATCGCCAAGCTCACCGAGCTCAACAACGAGCTCACCAAGCGCGGCTCGGGCGCGCCCACCGAAGTGGCCGACGCGATGATCCGGATGCTGGCACCGCTGGTGCCGCACTTCGCCGAGGAGCTGTGGCACCGCCTGCACGGCTCCGATGCCGGCTCGGTGACGCAGACGGAGTTCCCGGTCGCCGATCCGGCGTTGCTGATGACGGACACGGTGGAGGTGCCCGTTCAGGTCAACGGCAAGGTGCGGGGCCGGGTGACGCTCGCGGCCGACGCCGGCGAGGAGGCTGCGGTGTCCGCGGCCCTGGCCGAGCCGAACGTGGCCGCCCATGTGGGCGGTCGCGAGCTCCGCAGACAGCTCTACGTGCCCGGCCGCATGATCACCCTCGTGGTGTGAGTCTCGAGAGAGCTGGGACCCCGGAGCGCAGGGCCCGCTACCGCGGACACGCGCTCACCCTCGTGGTGTGAGTTCGGGGCCCAGCCGGCGGCTGTCGATCTCTCAGGCCCGGCGCATCGCGCTTGCCGCCCAGGGGTTCTGCGACCCCGCGCCCTCCGGTCGGGTGGACCGCCGCCATCTGCGCCGGGTGATGGGCCGGCTCAAGCTGCTCCAGCTCGACTCGGTGCCGGTGGTGGTCCGCACCCAGTACCTGCCGCCCTTCTCCCGCCTGGGCTGCTACGACCGGCCGCTGCTGGACCGGATCGCCTACCGCGACGACGAGTGGTTCGAGGCCTGGGCCCACGAGGCCTCGCTGCTCCCGGTGACTGACGAGCCCCTGCTGCGCTGGCAGAAGCAGCGGGCCGAGCAGGGCGACACCTGGAAGAACCTGGCCGATCTGGCCCGGAGCGAGCCCGGCTACGTGGCCGAGGTGCTGGCCCAGGTGGCGGAAGGCCCGCTGACCGCGGGCGAGCTGGCCGATCCCCGCCGCCGCGACGGCGAGTGGTGGGGGAGCCGGTCGCTGGGCTCGATCGCTCTCGACTGGCTGTTCCGCATCGGGGCCGTCGGCATCCGGCGCCGGGGCAACTTCGTCAAGGAGTTCGACCTCCTGGAGCGAATCGTGCCGGCCGAGGTGCTGGCCCGGCCCACGCCCGACGCCGGAGAGGCCCAGCGTGAGCTGCTGGTGCGCTCGGCCCAGGCGCTGGGCGTGGGCACTGCGGGCGATCTGATCGACTACTACCGTCTGCCGGTCCGTGAAGGCCGGGCCCGGCTGCGCGAGGTCGTCGACTCGGGCCTGCTCGCGGAGGTTGCGGTAGAGGGTTGGGCCGAGACGGCCTACATGCACCCCAGTGCGCGGCTCGCACGCTCGGTCGAAGCATTGTCGGTGCTGTCGCCGTTCGACCCGATCGTGTGGAACCGGGATCGGGCCGCCCGGCTGTGGGACTTCGACTACCGCATCGAGATCTACGTCCCGGCCTCCAAGCGGGTCCACGGCTACTACGTGCTGCCGGTGCTGGACGGCGAGCGACTGGTGGGGAGGCTGGACCTGAAGACCTCCCGGGCGGACGGCGTGCTGAGGGTGCTGGGCGCGTTCGCCGAGCCGGATGTGGACCGCGGCGCCCTGGCCGAGCGGCTCCGGCCCCACCTTCGGGAACTGGCAGGCTTCGTCGGTGTGGACGATGTGAGCTACGGCGACCGGGGCGACCTGATCAACGCCTTGCGGGCTGCCTAGGGCGCATCCGGCGAGTAGGGACCGGCGGTCTCGACAGCCAGCCGTCGTCGCTAAGACCATCCGGTGACTCAGGCGGCAAGCTCCAGCACAAGCCTCAGGCCGGCCTCGACGCGCCACATGGTCGCAGCATCGACCCCTCCGACCCGGTGGTCGAGGCGCGTCTTGTCGATGGTCAGCAGCTGCGTCACGTTCACAACAGAGTCTTGGCGAAGGCCCGAGTCAGCGCCCGCCAGTTCCACGTTGCCGGGTGACTCGGCCAGGTCGACGTTCGACGAGACCGCCACGCCGATCACTGTGTTCAGGTTGCTGAGGTTGAACGAGTCGGCCGAGACGACCAACACCGGTCGCCGGTAGCCGGGCGCCGACCCGGCGGGCTCCGGCAGGTGCGCCCACCAGATCTCGCCCCTTGCCGGTACGTCCGTCACCGTCACCACTCCTCGCGCACGGCCTCGGATTGAGCAGCGGCCAGTCCGGGATCGAGGCGCGAGTCGACCTTGCTGTACACCTCGTTGAGCCGTCGGGTGATCTCGCTGCGGTCCTCGCGGCTCACGAGCAGCTCGAGCGCCTCGGCGTAGAGTTGGGAGCGGGACAGCTTGCGGCGCTTGGCCAGACGGTCGGCCTCAGCGAACAGGGGATCGGGTATGGAGACGGCCACCTTCACATTCCGAGCATACCCGGTATGACCCACTCTCGCGGGCGCGACAGCCGGCTCGGCTAGCGTCTGGGTCGTGAGCGTCGCCGTCGAGCCTTCCGAGTTGGCTTCGGTTGCGGCCGAGCATGGTCCGACGGCCTTCGTGCTCACGGTGGGCGACGACGGGCGCACCCGGGTCATCCACATGAAGGTGGACATCGACGACCGGGGCGTGATCCGGGCCGTGGTCGGCCGGGGCGCGGCCGCCAACGCGGTGGCCCGGCCCGACGTGGTCGTGCTGTGGTCGCCCGCGGCTGACGGGTTCAGCCTCATCGCCGACGGGGTCGCCTCCGTGGACGGTGAGCCCCGGCCCGACACGCCGCTGACCATCGAGGTCTTCTCCGCGGTCAGGCACCGACCCGCACCCGTCTGAGCCGGATCCCTATGTCGTTCGTGATCAGGCGGCCGGCCGCTCGCTGCGTGCTGCTCGACGGCGCCGGGCGGGTGTTCCTGATCCGCTCGGAGGATCCGATCGACCCTCACAAGCCGGAGTGGCTCGAGATCCCCGGCGGGGGTGTGGGCGTCGGCGAGGACTCGGCGGCGGCCTGCATGCGGGAACTGCACGAGGAGACCGGCATCACCGACGTGCGGATGGGGCCGTGCGTTTGGACCCAGTACGTGGAGTACACCTTCTGCGGCATGCGTTTCGAATCCGACGAGCGCATCCATGTGGCCTGGTGCGACGGCGGCGAGTTCCGGCCCCGCGGGCTCGAGGCACTCGAGGCCGCGGCCTTCATCGGCGCCCGCTGGTGGACACTCGACGAGTTGCTGGCCAACCGCGAGCCCACCGTTCCCGCCCGGCTGAGGGAGTTCCTCCCCGCGCTGGTGGCCGGCGAACTGGCCGATCCGCCCCTCGACATCTCGCCCGACCTCCCGCCCTCCTGACATCCCGCCCGCCCTCCTGACGGTTGCGGCGCTGGGCTACCAGTCGTCGGTTCGGTCGGCCCGGTCGGCTGCCCTCACGCCATAGCCGATGATGATCGACGGCAACAGCAACACCGAGCCGACCAGCAGCGCGACGGTGGCGACGGTGGCCGGCGCGGTCGTGAAGCCAGTCGCCAGACCCACCCCGAACGCAGCCAGCGACAAGCCGTACAACCCGTACCCGGCCCGCTTGCCGGTGGCCGACCAGCGGGCGAGTTGGCGCCTCCGGACCAGTACCGGATCGTCAGCGTCGGTCATCGGGCCGTGCCCCGAGCCGTCTCCGACAGCGGCAGGTCGTCGTCGTGGTACAGCCAGCAGTGAACGCCCCGGTAGCGGGCCTCCTCGTGCTCGAAGTTGGTGCGATTGGGCGTGAACACCCCGATCTCGTACACCGACAGCTCGTAGGCCTCTCCCACGAACGCCTCGAACTGCTCGTAGCAGACTCGCAGTGCGAATCCTCGCACGGCGTCATCGCCCGGATAGACCGCCGGATACGGCGCGTCCAGCTCGAAGGTGTGGTACACCTCGGCCCAGTGGTTCTGATCGCAGCCGACCCGGGCTGTGATAGCCAGCCGGCGGCCCGATTGCAGTCCTTCCAACCGGTTGAAGCAGTCGCCCCGGACCAGGCTGTACTCGCTGATGATCTCACCGGGGATGTCCAGCGGATCTATCGGTCCCAGTTCGCTTGGCTCGTCGGGGCTCTCGCCGGCGTCGGACGGATCGGATCCGGTGTCGGGGGTGGCCCCGCCCTCCGACGGCAGCCCGACAACGTCGGTCGCGGTCGCGTCGTCGGATGCAGCCACCGCGGCAGCCGGGTCGAACAGCTCCTCGGCATTGAGTTCGGACCCGCCACTGCACGCCGACAGCAGAAGGAGCCCGGCGGCGACGCCCACCAGGGGGCTTGGAGCGAGTCCCATTCAGACGGAGGCTAGGGGGGCCAGCGGATGGTGACGGTCATCTCGCCCGATCTTTCTAGAGTGATGCTCCGTGCGGTTGAGGGCACTGCTCGGCGAGTTCATCGGGACGGCCTTCCTTCTCGCCGGCGTGGTCGGCTCAGGAATCATGGCCGAGCGTCTCAGCACCGATGTCGGCGTCGTGCTGCTAGCCAACTCGGCGGCCACCGCGGGCGTGCTGCTGGTCATCATCTACATGTTCGGTCCCGTCTCAGGGGCTCACTTCAACCCGGTGGTGACACTGGCCGAGGCCGCCCTGGGCGACCGGCGCTGGGCCGAGCTTGGGCCGTACGTCGTGGCCCAAGTGGCCGGCGGCGCGTGCGGGACGATCGTGGCCAACCTGATGTTCGACCTCAGCGCCGTGAACGTCTCCACCAAGGTCCGCGACGGCTCCCATCTGTGGCTGGCCGAGGTGGTGGCCACCTACGGACTGGTACTGGTGGTGTTCATGCTGGTGCGCGGCGGCCGCACCCAGCTGGTGGCCGGGGCGGTGGCCGCCTACATCGGAGCGGCCTACTGGTTCACTTCGTCCACCTCCTTCGCCAATCCGGCGGTCACCGCGGCCCGGACGCTGTCGGACACCTTCACCGGCATCGATCCCGCGTCGGCGCCGATGTTCGTGGCGATGCAACTCGCCGGCGCTGCGCTGGCGGTGGTGACGGTGCGGCTCCTGTACCCGACCGCGGCCCCGTAGAGTGGCAGGCCCAATCCGCATGACCGAAGGAAGCCCGATGACCGAGGTGGAGTTCGCTGCCTTCGATGCCGACAATCACTACTACGAGGCGACCGACGCCTTCATCCGCCACGTCGAGCCCAGGATGCACAAGCGCTGCATGCAGTGGGCCACCGTCGACGGGCGCGAGCGCCTGCTGGTGGCGGGGCGGATCAACCGTTTCATCCCCAACCCCACCTTCGACCCGGTGGCCAGGCCCGGCTGCCTCGACGACTACTTCCGGGGCCGGATCCCAGCCGCCGACATGCGCGAGGCCTTCGGGAAGCTGGAGCCGATCTCGCCCGCCTACCGCGACCGCGACGCCCGCATCGAGTTGCTCGATGCTCAGGGTCTGCGGGGATGCTTCCTGTTCCCGACACTGGGCGTGGGTATGGAGGCCGCCCTCGAGCACGATGTGGACGCCCTGACGGCCGCCTTCGCAGGCTTCAACCGGTGGCTCGCCGACGATTGGGGATTCTCCTACCGCGACCGGCTGTTCGCGGCCGGGTACCTCTCGCTGGCCGACCCCGACTGGGCCCTCGACGAGCTCGACTGGTTGATCGCCAACGATGTGCGGGTGGTCAACATCAGGCCTTCGTCGGTGCCCGACGGCGCCGGCGGCCGGAGATCGCTGGGCCATCCCGCCCACGAGCCGGTGTGGCAGCGGCTCGACGAGCACGGCATCACGGTGGCCATGCACTCCGGCGACTCCGGCTACGGCTTCGTGCTGGAGCATTGGGGCGTCGACAGCGAGTTCGAGTCGTTCCGCTACAACGCGCTCAAGAGCCTGCTGACCTACTCGCCGATCTCCGATGCGCTGGCCTCGCTGCTGGCCGAGGGAGTGCTGAGCCGGCACCGCAACCTGCGGGTCGCGACCATAGAGACCGGCTCGGAGTGGGTGTGGCCCTTCGTCAAGAAGCTGGCCAAGACCCACAGCCAGCAGCGCCACGCCTTCGAGGAGGATCCCTTGGAGGTGTTCCGTCGCCAGGTGTGGGTGTCCCCGTACTACGAGGACGACCTGGTGGCGCTGCGCGACCTGATCGGCGCCGACCACATGCTGTTCGGATCGGACTTCCCCCACGCCGAGGGCTTGGCCGACCCGGTGTCGTTCGTGGACGACCTCGACGGCTTCAGTGACGATGAGATCGACCTCGTGATGCGCGCCAACGGGTTGTCGCTAACCGAACGGGCCACGGCCGCTACGGCTGCCTGAGAGGCCTCGGCCGTGAGCGCGGCTACCTTCACGGGCGCTGATGACCGGGTGCGGTGCTGGTGGCCGGGCCACGACGCGGCGTACGTGGCCTACCACGACGCGGAGTGGGGCCGGCCCGTCGCCGACGACACCCGGCTCTTCGAGAAGCTCTGCCTGGAGGGGTTCCAGTCCGGCCTGTCGTGGCTGACGATCCTGCGCAAGCGGGACAACTTCCGGGCTGCGTTCGCCGGCTTCGACATCGCCACCGTGGCCGCCTTCGGAGCGGCTGACGTCGAGCGGCTGGTCGGCGACGCCGGCATCGTCCGCCACCGCGGCAAGATCGTCTCCGCCATCAACAACGCCGGCCGGGCTGTCGACGTGATCGAGGAGTTCGGCTCGCTCGGGGCCTACGCGTGGGGCTTCGAGCCGTCCCCGCCGGACTTGCCGCCGATCGGCAAGGACTCGCTCCCGGCGACCACGCCCGAGTCCATGGCTCTGGCCAAGGACCTGAAGCGCCGGGGGTGGAGTTTCGTCGGCCCCACCACGGTGTACGCATTCATGCAGTCGATGGGCCTGGTCAACGACCATATCGGCGGCTGCTTCGCCCGACCCGAATGCGAGGCCGAGCGGACTGCCTTCCCCCGGCCTTAATCGTCGGGGCTAGTCGGCGACCATCGGGATGGCGGCCACGCCCTCCCGGCGAGCGAGCGGATCCACAGTGCGGTCGCGGTCCGGGTGCCGGTGGGATCGTTCATGGAGTCCTCCCTGGAACCGAACGTAGCCGCTTCACTCGGAGGCGTCCGTCTGCGCGAGACTGCCCTACAACGACCGGGGGAGGCAATACATGGAGACCATCCTGGGGGCCCGGACCGGAACCGCCTACGGCGACGGGTGGGTCCGCAGCGCCTGCACCATCTGCATGAACCGTTGCGGGATCCTGGCCCACGTCAACGACGATGAGGTGGTCGACAAGATCCTCGGTGACCCCGAGAACCCCCACAACCACGGACGCACCTGCGCCAAGGGCGACGCCGGCTTCGAAGGGCTCACCGTTCCCGATCGCATCACCACCCCGCTGCGGCGCACCAATCCCGACAAGGGTGTGGGCGTCGATCCCGGATGGGTGCCGATCAGCTGGGACGAGGCTCTCGACGAGATAGCCGGGCACCTGCGCGACACCATCGCCGACGACCCCGAGAAGATCCTCTACACCAGCTTCGACATCTACCACCTGCGGGGCGCGCTGGCCGCGTCGTGGGTGACGGGCCTGGGGATGCCGGGCTACTCCACCTGGTCGGCCGCCATCTTCTGCGGCAACAACGTGCACGGCATCCTGTACATGAACCAGAACGCGTTCGAGAGCAACCCCGATCCCATCTACAGCCGCTACATCCTGAACTTCGGGGCCCAGTTCGGCTCGGTGGTGCACTACGACACCATGCACTCCACCCACGAGCTGTCGGTGCGGCGCTCGGACGTGCGGATGGTGTCGGTCGATCCGGTGTGCTCCTCCGCGGCCGCGGTGGCCGACGAATGGGTTCCGATCCGTCCCGGCACCGACGCCGCGCTGATCCTGGGCATGGTCGACCAACTCATCAACGAGCTGGGCATCTACGACGCCGAGTTCCTCAAGAACTCCACCAACGCCGCCTACCTGGTGGGCACCGACGGGCGCTACCTCCGCGACCCGAGCACCGGCAAGCCGCTGGTGTGGGACACCGACAACGGACCGCAGCCCTTCGACGCCGGCACCGCCAACGCGGCCCTCACCGGCGTCTACGACGTGGACGGCGCCGAGGCCCGGCCCGGCTTCCAGATGCTGGCCGACCATGTGCGCTCGTACACGCCCGAGTACGTGGAGTCGATCACCACCGTGCCCGCCGCCACCGTCCGGCGCCTGGCCAAGGAGTTCGGCGAGGCGGCCTGCATCGGCGAGACCATCACCGTCGACGGTGTCGAGCTGCCCTACCGCCCGGCCACCGTCGCCTGGTACCGGGGATTGTCGGCCCACAAGCACTCGATGCTCAACGGCATGGCCATCATCCTGCTGCCGACCCTCATCGGCGGCATCGACGTGCCCGGAGGGCTGCTGGGCGACCCGTGGGGGCTCATCGGCAAGGTCAAGGACCTCGAGTACACCTCCACGGCCACCGATGACGGGATGATCTCGCAGGGGTTCATCGGCGGCGGCCGGGTGGGGGGCCTGTACCCGCCCCGGCCGACCGGGCCGCCCAAGACGACCGAGATGTGGGAGCTGCTGCCGTGTGCTCCGTACGGGACGGTGTTCTCGCTGCTCAACTCCGAGGAGCCCGAGCTGTTCGGGGCTCCGCCGTTCCCGTCGATGATGATCAACTTCAATTCCAACATGATGAAGAGCTCGGGCCCGCCCGAGGTCGTGGAGCGGTTCATCAAGCGCATCCCGTTCGTGGCCGCCATCGCCAGGCGCTTCGAGGAGACCACGCTGATGGCCGACATCGTGCTGCCCGACGTCCACTACCTGGAGCGGATGACGCCGCTGGTGTACCAGCACCTGGCCTCGGGCGACTCTCGTCACGCCGCCTACGGGGCCAAACCGGTAGTGCAGTCACCCGTCGAGGGCCCGGTGGACGGCGAGCCCTACGTGGACGCCATGCAGATCTACCTGGAACTGCTGAAGCGGGCCGACCGGCTGCCGCAGTTCAACGAGGCGTTCAACAACATCGCCAAGATGCGGGAGCCCTACAAGCTCGACCCCGACGGCAGCTACTCGTACTTCGAGATCTGCGACCGGTGGCTCCGCAACACCCTGGGCGACGACAAGGGCCTCGACTGGCATCTCAGCGACGGGCTCTGGACCGCCGACAAGACCGTCGAGCAGAAGTTCCCGAGGCCGTTCTTCGACGCCAGGGCGCAGGTCTACTGCGAGTTCATGATCGACACCAAGCAGAACCTCGAGCGCACTGTCGAGGAGATGGGCATCCCGTGGGAGACCGACGACTACCAGCCGCTGCCCGACTGGAAGCCGGGTCCCGCCTATGAGCGCACCGCGCCCCACGATCTGTTCGTGACCAACATGAAGGTCCCCAACCATGCGCTGTCGCACACCCACAAGAACTCGATCCTGTCCACCCTGTCGAACCGCCACAACGACCTGAAGTCGGTGTGGATCAATCCCAAGACGGCCGAGGCCCGGGGCATTTCCCACGGCGACTTGGTGGAGATCGAGACCTCGGGGGGTCGCAAGCAGACGGCGACCGCCCGGGTCACGCAACTGGTCCATCCCGAGGTGCTGGCCACCCAGGGCTGCGGCGGCGGCTGGAGCAGCGGCAGCCGCGGCGACGAGGTCAACTTCAACGCGTTGCTGAACATCGACGTGGAGCACATCGACTTCGTGTCGGGGGCACTGGACTGCGCCATCGCGGCCGACGTGCGAACCGTGCCGGCCGGCCGGGGAGTCCCACGATGACCCGCTGGGGCATGGTGATCGACGCGGCTCGCTGCGTCGGCTGCCAGGCCTGCACCGTGGCCTGCAAGACCGAGAACCAGTCGCCGCTGGACGCCTGGTACGCGCCGGTCATCGAGTGGGAGGAGGGCGAGTTCCCCGACGCCACCCTCAACTACCTGCCGGTGCTGTGCAACCACTGCGAGGACGCTCCCTGCGTGACCGCCTGCCCGTCGGGGGCGCTCAAGCGGCGCGACGACGGCATCGTGATGGCCGACGAGGACGTGTGCATCGGCTCGCGGGCCTGCATGACGGCCTGCCCCTACGGTGCGCTGCACTTCTTCGAGGAGAGGGGCACGGTGTCGGTCGAAGGGGCTTCCGCCGAGCCCGCGCCCAGCGTGCCGGAGCGATACGCCCACCAGCGGCACGTGCGGGGCGCCGTCTCGAAGTGCACCTACTGCTCCCACAAGATCGACTTCGGCCTCGAGAACGGTCTCGAGGTCGGCGTGCATCCCCTGGCCACGCCCGCCTGCGTGGTCACCTGCCCGGCAGAGTGCCGGATCTTCGGCGACCTCGACGACCCCGACAGCAACGTGAGCCGGTACCTGGCCGACCACGGCGGTGGCGAGGTGCTCAGACCTGACGCCCGAACGCTGCCGAGCACCCAGTATGTGGGACTTCCATGACTGCGGTCAGTCCGACGGCTGGGGGAGGTGCCGGTCCCCAGAACGTGTTCATGGACCAGTTCAACCTCCAGTCCCGGACCCAGAGGGTGTGGGACATCAACCACGCCATCTGGTTCACGCTGATGGGAGTGGGCGGGGGAGTGTTCCTGGTCGGGCGGATCCTGAACCTCACCGAGGGTCTTGGCTACCTGCTCGGGATCCCCACCGTCGATGTGGTCAGCTTCCTGGCGATCGCGGTCGGCGGGGCGATCCTGGTCGCCGACCTGGGCCGGCCGCTCCAGGCCTGGAGAGCCTTCGTCAACGTGCGGACCAGCTGGATCAGCTGGGGAGCGTGGTCCGACCTGATCTTCCTGGTCGTGGCCGGTCTGCTGGTGCTGCCCGCGTTGAGCCTGGGCGGATCAGAGCCGTTCTCCGGGTTGGGATGGAATCCCCACGGCGGCGACGGCGGCGGCCTCGCGCTGGAGATCATCGCCGGGGTGGCCGCGGTGGTGGTGATGACCTATGCGGGGGCGGTCCTGGCCCGGCCCCGGGCCATCCCGTACTGGAACTCGCCGGCGGTGCCGCTTCAGTTCCTGCTGTCTTCGGCCGCGATGTCGGTGGCCGTCGTGATGCTGATCGAGGTGATCGCGGGCGAGCCGGTGACCGCCGGCCAGATGTTGCTGCTGGCCGTGCTTACCGCGGCGCTGCTGGTTGCCGTTCTCGTGCATCTGCGCACCCGCACCACGGAACCGGGGAAGAAGGAGAGCCTGGAGCGACTGCTGAGGGGCCAGTACCGGGGCCTGTTCGCCGGCTTCGTGGTGGCTGCGGGCACGGCCCTCCCGCTGGTGCTGGCGATCGTGGGCGCGGCCGCTTCCGGCGCTCGGGACGCCTTGGCGGTGCTGTGCTTCCTGCTGCTGGTGTCGGGCGGGTTCTGGCTCAGACTCGTCACGCTGCGGGTGGGGATCTTCCCGCCGGTACACATCCCGTCCGGGCGCGGTCCGGCGGTCCGTGAGTAGGCCCATGTCAAGCCCCGGTCCGAAATCGGGGTGGGTATTGCCTCTATACGACGGGTTTCTCTACACATTTGGTGGAGCGTCGGAGGGGGTCTACAGGTGGCGATGACCGCGGCCGCCCTCGACGCGGCCCACGATGGCCTGCGGGCGGCGGGCATCGACTTCGTGTCGGGCCTGCCCGACGGGTGGCAGCGGCCCCTGCACGAGCGGGTCGAGCTTGATCCCGAGATCCGCTACGTGCCGGTGTGCAACGAGGGTGTCGGGTTCTCGATCTGCGCGGGGGCCTGGCTCGGCGGCAAGAAGCCCGCATTGATCATGGAGAACAGCGGGATCAGGGTGGCCTCCGAGTACATCGCCCGCATCTCGCTGGGAACCGGTGTGCCGGTGACGCTGCTGTGCTCGTACCGGGGGGACGTGGGCGAGACCGAGCACTGGGGGATCCCCCATGGCATCGTGGCCGAGCCGCTGCTGGAGGCTCTGCGGGTCAAGTACCTGATCGTGCGCCACGTCGAGGACTTGGCCAAGTCGATCGTTCGGGCCAAGCGGATCGCCGAGGCCCAGTTGCATCCCGCGGCGGTGCTGGTGTCCGGCGACTGCGTGTGGGAGGACTGAGCGTGGGCCTGGACCGCTACGACTGGCTGGGTCGGCTGGCCGGCCGCATCCCCGACGGCGCGCTGGTGATGTCCACCTACATCGGGGCGGTGTCGTTCGAGTGGGCCCACCACACCGAGGAGCACCACCGCACCGCTCACCTGGGCCAGATGGGAGACGTGATCGGCCTGGCCCTGGGCCTGGCCCTGGCTCTGCCGCACCGCAAGGTCGTCTGCCTCGACGGCGACGGCTCGGTGCTGATGGAGCTGGGCCAGCTGGTGGCCATGGGCGAGCAGCAGCCCGAGAACCTGGTGGTGTTCGTGGTGGACAACGGCGTCTACGAGTCGATCGGCTGGAGCAGCCAGGGCCGCCGGCCCACCGCCACCGCGGGACGCGTCGACCTGGCCGCCATCGCGGCCGGATGCGGGGTCCCCTACACAGTGGACGTCACCGCGGAGGACGAGTTGGACGCCGAGATGGACCTGGCCTTCTCCCGCGACGTCTGCAGCTTCATCAACGTGCGCACCCGGCCGGGCCACTCCCATGTGCGGCCCCGCCGCACCGACGGCATCGAGGACAAGTACCGCTTCGTGCGCTACGTCGAGCGCCTCGAAGGCATCTGGATCACCGGAGTCCCACCCCAGGACATAGCCCTCATGAAGGGCAAAGAGCATTAGCTCCTAGTCGGGTTCGGGGTCGGCCAGGAGCAGGTCGGCGTACTCGTAGGGGTTGCGGTCACCGACCAGCACGTGCTGGCTGCCGCCGTGCAGGTCGCGCAAGCAGCGCTGAAGCGGCCCGTCGCGCAGGGCCTCGGTGCCGCACCACTCGTAGAGACTGCGCACAACGGCCAGGCCCTCCTGGGTTAGGAGCGTGGCCGACTGCTTGACGTGGGTGCCCAGCCTCGGGTCGCGGCCCGAGCCGGCGTCGGCGGCCTTCTCGGCGGCCCGGAAGGCCTGGCGGCACCACGTCTCGGCGGCCCGGAAGCGGGACACGGCCATGGCGAAGTCGTGGCGGAAGCGGGGATCGTCGGCGATCACCGACGGCGCGGCCATGCGGGCCCGGCCCTTGGCGACAGCCACGGCCTCGTCGATAGCCCGGCGCACCACACCCATCGTCCAGCCCATGTGGCCGATCTCGGTGAGGATGATCACCCCGAGGTCATACATGGGGCCGCCCCGGTACCGGGTGGGCGAGAAGAACTCGAAGGTGGCGTCAGCCGGGACGAAGGCATCGATGCGGTAGTCGTAGGAGGAGGTGGCCCGCAGCCCCAGCACCTCCCAGTTGCCGAGCACCTCCACCTCGGAGCGGGGCATCATCATCAGACGGAACTCGGCCTGCTGCCCTTCTGGAGGGGCGGTGAAGGCGCCCCCGCCCACCCAGTCGGCGTGGGCGATCCCCGAGCCGAAGCTGTACTGGCCGGTGAGCCGGAACCCGTCACCGTCGGGAACGGCCGTTCCATTGGGGGCGAACTGGCCCGCCACGACGGGAACGACGCCCCCGGCGAACATCTCGTCGGTGAAGCTGTCGGCGCAATAGGCGCCGAAGAAGCAGGCCCCGGTGGCCCCGGCCATCAGCGACCAGCCGGCGGAGCCGTCGGCGTAGGCCACCTCGGCGAACACGTCCAGGCACTCGTCGATGGGCAGCTCCGCCCCGCCCACAGCCAGCGGCGACAAGGCGCCGTACAGGCCGGCCTCGAAGCAGGCGTGCACCACCTCCTGAGGCAGGGCGGTGGCGCCGGCCGACGCGGCCGCATCACCGGCCGCGTCGATCATCGGCCGCAGGTCCCGGGCCCGCTCCAGCAGCTCCGATCCCATGCCTGCCCCTCGGGTTCAGCCTCAGGCGACGGTGCGCAGCGACTCGGCCATGGTGTCCATGATGCGGCCAATCTCGTCGTCGGTGATCACCAGCGGCGGGCAGAGCCCCAGAGCGTCGGTAAGGGGCCGCACGATCACACCGCGGCGCAGCATGTCGTTGCGCACGTCCATCGGCGGGCGGTCCAGCACCGCGGCCTGCACCGCGCCGGTGCCCCGATGACCGGCGATGAGCCCGTCGGCGGCCAGCGCCTCGAGCCCCTCCACCAGCTTGCGGCCCACATGCCGGGCCCGCTCCACCAGGTTCTCGTCGCTGATGATCTCCAGATTCTTGACCGCGGCCGCGGCCACCGACGGGTGGCCCGAATAGGTGAAACCGGTGCGTAGCAGGAAGCCGGGCTGCTCGAGGTTGTCGCACACCCGCCGGCTCACGATCACCCCGCTGAGCGGCAGGTAGCCGGAGGTCACGCCCTTGGCGAAGGTCATCATGTCGGGCATCACGTCGAAGGTCTGGGCCCCGAACCACTCCCCGGTGCGGCCGAAGCCGCAGATCACCTCGTCGAAGATCAGCAGGGCGCCATGCTGGTCGCACAGCCGGCGCACCCCGGGCAGGTAGCCGTCGACGGGCGGATAGACCCCGCCCGCGCCCTGCACGGGCTCGGTGATCACCGCGGCCACCCGCTCACCGTGCTGGGCGAAGGTGGTGGCCATCGCCTCGATGTCGTCGTGGGGCACCTCCACGAAGTGGGGAACGAGGTCGCCCCAGCCCTCCCGGTTCAGGGCGATGCCCTGGGCGGAGGTCCCGCCGAAGTTGGTGCCGTGGTAGCCGTTGGTGCGGGTGATCACCACCTGCCGGTCGGCGCCGCTGGTGCGCTGGGCGTAGAGGCGGGCCAGCTTCAGCGCAGTGTCGACCGCCTCGGAGCCGGAACAGCCCAGGAACACCCGGCCGTCGGTGAGCGGCGAGCGGGCCGCGATCATCTCGGCCGCTCGGGCCGCGGGCGGGTTGGTGAACGGGTCGAACGTGTTGTAGCAGGCGAGGTCGCGCATCTGGGCGGCCACCGCGTCGGCCATCTCGGCGCGTCCGTGGCCGATCTGGCAGTACCAGAGACTGGCCAGGCCGTCGATGTACGACTTGCCCTCGTCGTCGTACAGCGTGGAGCCCTCGGCTCTCACGATGTTGATCATGTCCGACTCGGGCTTGGCCGGCGGGGCGAAGGGATGGAGGAGGGCGTGGTGGCTCATCGGGCGCGACTCCTGACGTAGGCGGCAAGTAGGGACAGTCGGCTCAGCCTAGGAGTGGAGAGCGGGGCGTGCAGCCCGAACATCCCGGTTCAGAAGACCACCGTTCCGGCGGACACGACGGTGCGGCCGTCGAGGGTGATGGTGCAGTTGCGCATGGGCAGGTCGAAGTGGCCCAGGGTGTGGCGCCCCGCCGTCTCGTTGGCCCCTGTCGAGTACAGGAAGTTGCCGGCGAAGGCTCGCAACTCCGTGCCGTTGAACTGGGTGCGGTCGTACATCGTGAGGGCGTCCCAGCGGGCCGCGGGGTTCATGCCCCAACCCACATGGGACACCGCGTAGGCGTCGGGGTCGTCCCAGGCCTCCAGGTAGCTCGACATGAGTTCGGCGTCGAGCCCGTCGCCGGAGATGCCGGTCACGTAGTCGTTGGTGACCTGCATCGTGACAGGCGACTCCAGGTAGCGCTTGAACGTGAGGTTCACGTCGCCGGCGTCGAGCACCAGCGTGCCGTTGACGGTGCCGGCGGGCGGGAAGCACAGGCACAGACCGCCGGGCCAGTGGGCAACGGTGCCGGGCCCGTTGGTGCAGCCCCAGCTGGCCGCGGCCGGTGCTCGGGACACGTCGACGGTCAGGTCGGTTCCCGCGGCGGAGGTGACCCGCATCTCCGACGCCCCGGCCAGCAGGGCCGCGCCCTCGTCCACCCTGGGTTTGAGGGCCGGGTCCGGAACCAGCCGCTCGAGTATCTCGGGATGCTCGTTGGAGATCATGAGTATCCGGGCGCCGCCGGCGAGGATGGCGCCCAGCTCGGCGGCGTGCAGCAGTCCCTCCACGGTGCAGTCGGCCACGAAAGAAGCGGCCGCCAACGCCGCCACCACCGGCTCGAGCCCGCCGATGGCGTCGGAGGCACCGGTGGAACGCACGGGGACCGTCGCCCGCTGGGGCGATGTGGGCACGCTCACACCGAACACCCGGGCCCCGAGGCGCTGCAGGGCCAGATCGGCCAGCTGCACGATCACCGGGCGGCTCTGGGACTCCGAGAGCACCGCCGCGGTCTCGCCCTCGGACACTCCGCACAGCCGGAACGTCTCCGCGAAGGCGTCGATCCACTTCGCCTCGACCCGCTCGACCAGCATTCGACCTTCCCCCGACTCGCCGTCAGCCGCGGCAATGCACGCCGGGGAGCGCGCAGAGCATCTCGTAGACCAGGTCGGCGGCGATGTGGGCGGTCATGCCCGAGGTGTCGTAGACCGGCGCCACCTCCACGAGGTCACAGCCCACCAGGTCGAGTCCCCGGCAGCCCCGGATGATCTCCAGTGCCTGCGGGGTGGTGAGGCCGGCGATCTCGGGGGTGCCCGTGCCGGGGGCGAAGGCCGGGTCGAGCCCGTCGATGTCGAAACTCAGGTAGACCGGCCCGCCGCCCACCTGGTCGCGCACCTCCTCCATGAGCGGCTCCAGCGACCGGTGCCAGCACTCCTCGATCTGCACCACCCTGAAGCCCTGCCGGCGGGACCAGTCGAAGTCGTCGTCGGCGTAGCCGGTGGCCCGCATCCCGATCTGGACCACCCGGTCGCAGTCGAGCAGGCCTTCCTCGACCGCCCGCCGGAACGGGGTGCCGTGAGCGATGCGTTCGCCGAACATCTCGTCGTTGATGTCGGTGTGGGCGTCGACGTGGACCAGCCCGACCGGGCCGTGCCGGGCCCGCATGGCCCGAAGGATGGGCAGCACGACGGTGTGGTCGCCGCCCAGGGCCACCGTGATCACACCGTGGGACAGCAGCCCGGCGAAGTGGGTCTCGATCCGGTCCACCGAGTCGAGCAGGTTGTAGGGGTTGGTGGCCACATCGCCGGTGTCGTCGATGCGCAGGCTGTCGAACGGGGCGGCCCGGGTGGCCATGTTGTACGGCCGGATGAGGACCGACTCGTCGCGGATGCCCCGGGGTCCGAAGCGGGCGCCGGGCCGGTTCGAGGTGCCGATGTCGAAGGGAACCCCCACGATGGCCACATCGAGCTCGGAGGGCTGCGACCGCCCCGGAAGGCGCATGAACGTGGTGATGCCCGCGAACCGCGGCATCTCGTTGCCGCCCAGAGGCTGCGGATTGCCGGCCGGACCGGTCACAACCCCAACCCTAGGAGGCCGAGCGAATGGGTGAGCGAATCCGGCGCATACGGGCGAGGCCGTGGCCCGAGCGGCCCGTGAGCGCAGCGAACAAGAGCGGGGCCTAGGTCCGGAGGCAGGGGACAAGGCGGTCGAGGACCTCGTCCAGGACCTCCATGGGAGTTCCGAAGTTGAGACGGATGTGACCCTGGCCGTTCGTCCCGAACTCGGTGCCCTCGGACGCGGCCACGCCCGCGTCGGCGAGCAGGCGGGCGGCCGGTGCGTCACCCAGACCGCAGGCCGACACGTCCAGCCAGGCGAGGAACGTGGAGTCGGGCCGGTGGAAGACGACCGCGGGCGCCTCGCTGTCGAGGCGGGCCCTGAGCCGGCCTCTCAGCCCGTCGAGGTGGGCCAGGAGCCCGTCGGCCCAGGCCGCGCCGTGGCGCCAGGCTGCGACGGTGGCGTCGATCCCGGTGCGGGCCGCGTGGCCGAGCAGCAGCGGCGGGTGGGCCTCGCGGACCTTGCGGCGCAGGCCGCGGTCCCCGTAGGCCATCACCGCACAGCGCAGTCCCGACATGGCGAAGGTCTTGGCCGGCGAGGTGACCGTCACCACCCGCTCCGCCGCGCCCGGGATGGACAGCAAGGGCGTGAACGGCGCCGGCGCGTCCGGATATACGAGGTCGGCATGGATCTCGTCGGACACGATGTAGAAGTCGTAGGCATGGGCCAGCTCGACGACCCTGGCCAGGACGTCGGTGCCGGCCACCCACCCGGTGGGGTTGTGGGGGTGGCACAACAGCAGCACCCGGGCGCCGGGCTCACGCCGTAGCAGTGTCTCCAGGTCGTCGGGGTCGAGATGCCAGCCCCGGCCGGGATCGCAGCGCATCAGCCACTCGAGCTCCCGGCGCCGGGACGTGGGGCAGATCTGCAGGAAGATGTGATAGATCGGCGGTGTCAGGATCACGCCGGCCCCGGGTTCGGCCAGGGCGGTGACCGCCGCGGTGACCCCCTGCAGCACGTCCACGCAGGTGTGAACGAACCCGGGATCGGGACTCCACCCGTAGCGCGTCGCCGCCCAGTGTGCGAACGTCTCGCCCACGTCGTCCTCAAGGTCGTGGTAGCCAAAGTCCCCGTGGTCGATGGTGGCCCGCATGGCGTCGAGCACGACGGGCGGGGGACGGAAGTCGTGCTCTGCCACCCACGCCGGCAGGGTCTCGGCGGCGTACTTCGACCACTTGGCGTTGCGGTTGCCCCGCTTCTGCCCGATGTCCATTGAAGGATCGAAGGTGTCGGCACCGGGGACAGCCTCGTGTCGATTCACAGCAAGCGACGCTAGCGGCGGCCTGCCGCCCGGCCGTTCAGGGCAGGGCGCCGGTGTTGACGATGGGGGTGGTCTGCTGCTCGCTGGTCAGCACAACCAGCAGGTTGGCCACCATCGACGCCTTGGCGTCCTCGTCGAGGTCCACCACTGAGCGCTCGGCCAGCAATTCGAGGGCCTCCTCGACCATGCCGACGGCACCCTCGACGATGGTGCGCCTGGCCGCCACCACCGCGGCGGCCTGCTGGCGGCGCAGCATCGCTTCGGCGATCTCGGTGGCGTAGGCCAGATGGTTGAGCCGGGTCTCGATCACCTCCACACCGGCCCGGTCGAGGCGGTCCTGCACCTCGGCGTGCAGGGTGGCTGCCACCGTGTCGGGGTCCGAGCGCAGCGACACCCGGTCGCCCTCGAAGTCGTCGTAGGGGTACTGGGTGCCCAGGTGCCGGATGGCGGTCTCACTCTGGACATGAACGAAGTCCTCGAAGTCGTCCACCTCGAACACGGCCGCCGCGGTGTCCACCACCCGCCACACCACCACCGCCGAGATCTCGATGGGGTTGCCTTCGGCGTCGTTGACCTTGGACACGCTGGTGGTGAAGTTGTGCACCCGCATCGAGATCTTGCGCGACTCCATGCGGGTGAACGGGTTGGCCAGATGCCAGCCCGGCCTGTCGACGGTGCCCCGGTAGCGGCCGAACAGGATCAGCACCAGCGCCTCGTTCGGCTGAACCAGGTACTGGCCGGGCCAGGCGGACAAAAAGGCGATGAAGCCGATCGGGATCAGGAAGACCAGCGGCCAGGCCACCGCGGCCACGCCGACGATCCCGGCCGCGATCACGACCAGGCCGATCAGGGCGACCAGCACGCCCAGCAGCCCCGGCTTGGTCGTGGCCGGCCGCGTCTTGACTCCCGCGGTCGGGGCGCCCGCGGTGGGCGTACCGGCGCCGGGAGGGGAGGCAGTGTCGCTCATGGCTGCCATCCTGTCACCAGTTCGCGCCGCTGGCTACCGTGACCGTCGGCATCGAAAGCAAGGAGCAACCGGTGAAGTTCGGCATCTCGTTCGCCAACGTGGGAACGTTCATCAAGGGCAGGGGCGCAGCCCTTCTGGCCCAGTCGGCCGAGGCGGCCGGGTTCGATTCGCTGTGGACAGTGGAGCACATCCTGTACCCGGAGGGCTACGAGTCCATCTACCCGTACGCGCCGGACGGCAAGATGCCCGGCTCCGGCAGCAACCCCATACCCGATCCGCTGGTGTGGCTGGGCTACGCGGCCGCGGTCACCTCCACCATCCGGCTGGCCACCGGCATCTCGCTGTTGCCGGAGCGCCATCCATTGACGTTCGCCAAGGAGGTCGCCACGCTAGATGTCCTCTCGGGGGGCAGGGTCACACTCGGGGTGGGTATCGGCTGGCTGCGCGAGGAGTTCGACGCGCTGGGCGTGCCCTGGGAGCGCCGTGGACCGCGTACCGAGGAGTACATGGAGGTCATGCGCAGGGTCTGGGCCGAAGACGACGTGACCTTCGACGGCGAGTTCGTGTCGTTCCGCCGGGCCAGTTCCAATCCCAAGCCCTCCGCCGGGCGGATCCCGATCCACATCGGCGGGCACAGCGAGGCCGCGGCCCGGCGGGCCGGGCGAGTCGGTGACGGCCTGTTCCTAGCCGGTGGCGACATGGCGCAGTTGCTCGACGTGGCCCGCAACACCGCAGCCGACTGCGGGCGCGACCCGGAGTCGTTGGAGATGTCGGTGGTGCATCTGGGGTTGTTCGGCGACGATCCGGACGCCGCGGTGCAGGAAGCCGCGTCGTGGGGGGTGGAGCGCCTGATGGTTCCGTCGGTGTTCTATTTTCGCAACACCGCCGAAGGCCTAGCCGCCTTCGGTGAGTCGGTGATCGCCCCCAACTCCTGACGGCAGCACCAGCCAGCACCCCGCTGGACAGCGAGGCGCCCGCGCCTACCCGCTCGGCCTCTGAGCAGGGTGGTTCCGGCGTTGGCGAGCGGCAGGGGTCTCCACAACACGGAAGTCGACACTGCGTTCCAGCACGCCCGACAGCAGATCGGCGCTGCGCTGGGCGGTGAAGATCTCGATGGCCACATCGGTGCCCCCGGCGACCTCGACATCGATCCGCACCATGCCGTCCTCGACATGAGCGTGGACCCGTTCAACGGCTCGCCGGTAGGTGCGGTCGAGCGCGATCCCGATCCGGAGCAGTCCGGCCAGCACCCGCACCCGGTAGCGGTCCCGCTTGGCGAGAGCGGTGAACTCGCGGTGCGAGGACACCGGTTCGCGCTTGCGGTGGTAGCGGGCCACCAGCGCGATGACCTCCAGCTCGCCGTCGGTGAAGCCCGAGAGGCGCTCGCTGTGGCGGATCAGGTAGTAGGAGTGCTTGTGGTGCGATGAGTGGGCCACGAAGCGTCCGATGTTGTGGAGCAGCCCGGCCGCCTCCAGCACCTCGCTGTCGGCGATGCCCAGGCCGTGGGCGGCTGCGGTCTCGTCGAACAGTTCGAGCGCCAGGTCGGTGGCGTGCTCGGCATGGATCAGGTCCTCGTGGTAGCTGCGGGCCAGGGCCAGCACGCTGGACCTTCTCAGGTCGCTGAGATGGTGCAGGCCGTCGTCGCGGGAACGATCCCGGCGGTTGAACCGGTCCAGCAGCAGGCCCTCGCGCAGGGCTCCGGTCGACACCACCATCGACTCGATCTCCAGCGCCTTGAACAGCTGCCTGAGCAGCACGGCGCCACCGACGATCACGTCGCTGCGGGCGGGGTCCAGACCGGGCACCTTCAGGCGGTCGGCCGGGCGGGGTCGTGCGATCAGCTCCTTCACCACGCCGGCCAGATCCGAGCGCTCGATGACGGCATTGGCCGCGGTGCGAAGGGTCTCGCCCCGTCTCGCCGCGCACAGGTAGGCCAGGGAGGCGATGGTGCCCGAGCAGCCCACCGCGACCTCGAAGCCCATGCTCTTGGCTTCCTGGGCCACCGGCGCGATGAAGGATCGGATGTGGCGGCGGCAGGCCTTGACCGCGCCGTCGCCGATCACGCCGGCCGGGAAGAACCGGTCGGTGAGACGGATGTGACCCAGCTTGAGGCTGCGGGCCAGCGCCGATGCAGTGCCGTTGCCCACGATGACCTCGGTGGAGCCGCCGCCGATGTCGATCACGAGGTGGGACCGGCCGGCGATGGGCACCGCGCTCATCGCTCCCAGGTGAATCAGCCGGGCCTCCTCCATGCCGGAGATCACCTGCACGGTCACACGGGCCTCGCTATGGGCCCGGCGCAGGAAGTCGCTCTGGTTGTCGGCCTCACGCACCGCGCTGGTCGCCACCGCCACGACCTCGGCGTCGTGGGCGTCGGCGATGTGGCGGCACTCGACGAGCGCGGAGATGGCCCGGTCGATGGCGTCGGGCAGCAAGCGCCTCATGTCGGCGCCGCCGCTGCCGAGCCGCACCGGCATCCGCTCCCGGACCACCACTTCGGGCGAACCGCCCGGAACCGGCCGAGCGATCACCATATGAACCGAGTTGGTGCCCACATCGATGGCAGCCAACGCCCGCGAGCCCGTCATCGGCGGGCAAGCATCATGCCTAACGAACCGTCTCGCAACCTGGGGCCCCGCATATCTTCATGACATCTGCGGCTACCGTGACCGCGGTGAGCGGTTCCATGGCCGGGTACCGGGTGCTGGTGGTGGGCGCTTCGTCGGGGATCGGCGCGGCGCTGGCCCGGGCCGTTGCAGCCCGCGGCGCTTCGGTGACGGTGTCGGCCCGGCGACAGGACAGGCTCGAGGCTCTGGCAGCAGAGATGGGCGGGGGTCACGTCGCCGCGGGCGACACGACCGTGCCCGACGACGCGCGCCGGGTGGCCGAGGAGGCGGCCGAGGCGATGGGCGGGCTCGACTTGATGGTGTACGTGGCCGGCTACGGCGTGCTCCAACCATTGAGCAGGACCGAGCCCGACACCTGGTCCGCCGTCTACCGGGTGAACGTGGTCGGGGCCAACCTGGCGGCGGCCGCTGCGCTCGACCACATGGATCGGGGTGGGCTGATCGCCTTCGTATCGTCTCGTACCGTGGAGGACGCCAATGCGCTGTTCGCCTCCTACAGCGCCAGCAAGGCGGCCTTGGACCAGTGCATCCGGGTGTGGCGGGCCGAGCACCCCGAGCAACGGTTCATGAGAGTGGTGATGGGCAACGCCATGCCGACCGAGTTCAGCGACCACATGAACCTCGACCTGCTCGGCGAGGCCATGGAGGCTTGGGAACGCCAGGCCGTCCCGGGCGGGATGATGCACGTCGACGACGTGGGCGCGGCCCTGGCCGAGGCCTTCGCCGTGGCGCTGGACCACCCCGACATCGACTTCGGCGAACTCAAGCTCGACGCCCGGACGGCGTGACACAGGACCAGCGGACGGCGCCAGCGCAGCGGGTACCACCTCACGTCCGCGATGACGACATCGTCTGAGTGGCCGGCCAGCCACTCCGCGTCGACCAGAGGTCCGAATCCGTCCATCACCGCCCCCCAGGAGCCAGGCCGGCCGCTGACAGGACCTCACGCACCATTCCGGCGATCTCCGCCGAATGGTGTCTCATCAGCCGGTGACGGCCCTCGGCGATGGTGCGGCGCCGCACGTCGGCCAGCTTGCGCTCCATGTAGTCGTTGGCGCCCACGAAGGCCTTGTCGCGGCTGCCTACGATCAGCCCGACGGGAATGGTCACCTCGGACAGCCGGTCGATCACCATCGAGTCGGTGTGGAGGCTGGCGGTGGAGGCCACCCGCGGGAGGTCGAGGCGGGGCATGGTCAGGTGGACCTGGTCGTTCCAGTCCTGCATCGAGGCCGCGTCGCGGAATCCCGGACCGGCGGCCACCAGCACCAGGCCCCGTAGCACTCCGGGCCTGGTGATGCAGTGGGCCAGCCCCAGGTAGCCGCCGAGGGAGTGCCCGACGTAGACCGCCGGGCCGGTCCCGGCCAGCACCGCGTCGATCGACGCGAGCAGCCCCTCGCGCTCGTAGGGGGCCGCCTCGGCCGGGGCGGGGGAGCGGCCGTGGGCGGGCAGGTCCACCGTGGTGCAGGCGCAGCCGGTGCCGAGGTCCTCCACCGTGCTGTCCCAGACGCTCGAGTTGTCGGCGAACCCGTGTACCAGCACCACTGCGGGCCCGTTGCCGGTGGTGGTGGCGTGCAGTTGCGTGCTCACGAGTCCGTTGGGATGTCGGGTTCCACGTACATGGGGCGGGCGATGGGCACCGCCGCCCGCGTGTTGTGCTCGACGCGGTTGATGGCGGCGACGAGGTCGGCGGTGGTGTAGGCGGGGTCGAACGAGACCTTGGCCGCCACCAGCAGCTCATCGGGGCCGATGTGCTGGGTTTGCAGGTGGATCAGGCCGGTGACTCCCTCGGTCGATTCGATGGCCTGGCGGATCCTGTCAATGTCGGCCCGGGTGGCGCCCTCGCCGAGCAGCAGGCTGCGCATCTCCAATGCCAGCACCACCGCGATCAGGCCGAGCAGCACTCCGATCGACAGGGTGCCGATCCCGTCCCACACCGGTGCGTCGAACACCACCGCGATCACCAGTGCCCCCAGGGCCAGCACCAGGCCCAGCAGCGCCCCAAGGTCCTCCAGCAGCACCACCGGCAGTTCCGGTGTGCGGGAGCGGCGCACGAACCGCACCCAGGAGGCGTTGCCGCGCACCCGGTTGGACTCGATGACTGCGGTCCGCATCGACAGGCTCTCCAGCACGATGCCAACGCTGAGCACCACGAAGGCCCAAGCGGGCGAGTCGATCTCGTGGGGGTGGCGGATCTTCTCGATGCCTTCGTACAGGGCGTACAGGGACCCGATGGCGAACAGCACCAGCGCCACCACGAAGGACCAGAAGTAGCGTTCCCGCCCGAAACCGAAGGGATGCTGCTCGGTGGCGTCGCGCCGGGCCAGGCGTCCACCCAGCAGCAGCAGGGCCTGGTTGCTGGTGTCGGCGACGCTGTGGATGGCCTCGGCCAGCATCGACGACGCCCCGGTGAACACGAAGGCGACGAACTTGGCGATGGCCAGGCCGAGGTTGGCGAAGAAGGCGGCGAGGATCGCCTTGGTCCCTCCGCCGGCAGCCATGGGGCTGAAGGCTAATGCCGTGTCGGGCGACCTCCCGCGCGCCGGGCGGGGCCCTGTCAGGGGGGAAGCAGGATTCGCGCAGGGAACCCGCACGGGGCCGCTAGTGTCTCGGCGTCATGCCCACCGTCTTCGCATCCCCCGACGACCTGCTGGGCGCGGTCGGGGTGCATCTCGGTCACAGCGACTGGGTGATCGTGGATCAGGGCCGGATCGACATGTTCGCCGAGGCCACTGGCGACCGTCAGTGGATCCATGTGGACCCCGAGGCGGCTGCGGCTGGTCCGTTCGGCGCGACCATCGCGCACGGCTACCTCACCCTGGCGCTCACCAACTTGCTGCTTCCCGAGATCGTGCGGGTCGAGGGCATCTCGATGGGCGTGAACTACGGCGTCAACCGGGTGCGCTTCCCTCAGCCGGTCCTGGTGGGCTCGAGGCTGCGGGCCGCCGCGACGCTCACGTCCGCCGATGAGTTGCCCGGCGGAGCAGGGGTGCAGACGGTGATCACGATCACCATCGAGATCGAGGGGCATGCCAAGCCTGCTTGCGTCGTCGAGTCGGTCAGCCGGTTCCTGCGTTGAGAGCTCTGTACGGAGCGGTGCGGCAGGGTCTCGATCACGGGCACCGGTCATGGGGCTAGCTCGAAGGGCCGTCACCGCGGCGCTGGCCGCGCTGGTGGTGTGGCCGACCGTTGCTCTCGGGCAAGAGCCCGTGACCGATCCCGAGGCCGGACCTGGGGCTGAGACGGGTGAGCGCCTCCGGACGACGTGCGAGGAGGCGCTGGGCGTCTTCGAAGTGCTGTGCCAGAGCTACGGGCTGCTCGCCGAGAACTACGTGGACGACGTGCCCGACGATGACTGGGCCTCCGCCGCGGCGCGCGGGGTGCGCGAGGCCGCGCTGGCCCCGCGCGGCGACGAGACCCCGCCGGCGTGTGCGCTGCCCGCGCCCGCGTTCGAACAGGCGTGCGTCGAGATTGACGCCGCGGCGGACACCGAGGCTGCGGTCTGGGCGGCCTCGGTGGCGATGTTCGCCTCCCGGGGGGATCCCTTCACCTTCCTGATGACCGCATCGGAGTACCAGCTGCGGCTGGCCCGTCTCGAGGGCGGGACTCCCTACGTGGGAATCGGCATCCGTCTGGGCCTGCTGGACGGCACCAAGCCCTGCCTGGAGCTGTCGGAGAGCTGCCGGCTCGCGGTGGCCGAGGTGTTCGCGGGCAGCCCGGCCGAGCGGGCCGGGCTGATGGCCGACGACATCGTGGTGTCGCTCGACGGCTACATTCCGTCGGGTCCGCATTGCGGAATCGGCGGCCTGCACCTCTTCGAGCTGGGGAGCATGGTGCCGGTCGTCGTGGAACGGAACAGCCGTCAGAGGTCCTTCGCGGTCGACGTCGAGCCGGTGAACGCCCCGTCGGTCGCCGGCAGGACGGTGGCGGGCAACATCGGCTACCTGCGGCTCAGCTCCTTCGGGGCCCGTACCGACGAGCTAGTCGAGCGGGAACTCCAGACCCTGATCGACGCCGGTGTCGCCAACCTGGTCGTGGACCTGCGGGACAATCCCGGGGGTTACCTGCGGACCGTCATCAACATCGCCAGCATGTTCCTCGAGAACCGGCAGGCCGTCATTCAGGAGGTGTCCAAGCGGCAGACCCTGGTTCACCTGGTCGAGGGGCAGAGCAGCGGCCCGAGCCCGCCGGTGCTGCCCATAACGATGGTGGTGGACGCAGGGTCGGCCTCGGCGTCGGAGGTGCTCGCGCTGGCCCTGCGGGATCACGGCCGGGCCACAGTGGTGGGCACCGTCACCTTCGGCAAGAACACGGGTCAGATCACGCAGCCTCTGGAGTCGCGTGACGGCACCCTGCTGGGCGGGGCCAGAGTGACCGTGTTCAGGTGGCTGGGCCCCGATGGCGAGAGCGCTGCGGGAGGCATCCAGCCCGACGTCGAGCTCGACCTCTCGGCCTGCTGGCATCCGATCGGACTGGCTCGCCGGGTGGCGGCCGCGGCCGGGTTGCCGGGCGTCCTTCCGGCCGACATCGATCTGGACGGCGACCGCTACGACGCGGTGAGGGCCCTCACCCGCGACGGCGTGCTGGCGGGCTCCGATTGCGGGCCCGGACTCTTCTGTCCCGATGATCCGATCCCGCGCTGGATGATGGCGGTGTGGCTGGTGCGGGTCTTGGACGGCCAGGAGCCCGAGCCGGTGAGCGAAACGAGGTTCGCTGATGTGGATTCCGGCCAGTGGTGGGCCGCCCATGTGGCGCGTCTCGCGGAGCTCGGCGTCACCGCCGGCTGCGCGAGCGAACGGGCTGCATTCTGCCCCGACGATCCGGTGACGCGGGCTCAGATGGCCTCGTTCCTCAGGCGAGCCTTCGTTCTTGCCCCGGCCATCCCTCAGGGGTTCGCCGACACCGGCGACAGCGTCCATGAGGCCAACATCGACGCTCTGTTCCGTGCCGGGATCACCGCGGGCTGCTCGACCGAACCGTTGCGCTTCTGCCCTCAGCAGGCCACCACCCGGGTTCAGATGGCGCTGTTCCTCGAGCGGGCCCGCAACCGTCCCGACTGACGGGAGGGCGCCGGGGCCGATCCTCTAGCCTGTTCGGTGATGGCAAAGCGGAAACGGCGGGTCCCGGCGGGGGTGGGGGCGGGCAGCATCCCTGCGTCGGATCCGCCGGTGCGGGCGGGGCTGGTCAGTTCCAAGCGATCCGTGCCCGCGGGCATCGACCGCCCGCCCTACGCTCGCCTGCCCGGCGGGGAGCCCGGGCCGTCGGTGTCCTCGGTCGTCCGTTCGTCGCAGGAGCTGGCGGCCATGCGCCGGACCGGGGCCCTGGCCGCCGAGGTCCTGATCGCGGCCTGCGGGAAGGTGACCGAAGGGGTCACGACCGACGCCATCGACCGGTTCGTGCACGACACCGCGGTGGCCGCAGGCGCCTATCCCAGCCCGCTCGGATATCGGGGCTTCCCGAAGTCGGTGTGCACGTCGGTCAATGAGGTGATCTGCCACGGGATTCCCGACTCCCGCCGGTTGGCCGCCGGCGACATCATCAACATCGACGTGACCGTGTACCGCGAGGGGGTTCACGGGGACACCTCGGTGACGTTGATGGTCGGCGATGTGGACGGCCACTCCCGCCGGCTGGTGGACGAGACCCGCGCTGCCCTCTACAGGGGCATCGGCGCGGTACGAGCGGGTGTGGCCGTGTCGGAGATCGGCCGGGCCATCGAGACCCACGCCTCCAGGCACCGTCTCGGTGTGGTGCGGGAGTTCATCGGGCACGGGGTGGGCACCGAGTTCCACTCCGGTCTGCAGGTGCCCCACTACTACGATCCGCGGGCGTCGACCGTGCTGGAGGAGGCCATGACCTTCACGATCGAGCCGATGCTCACGCTGGGCTCGCCCGAAGCGGCGATGTGGGACGACGGGTGGACGGCGGTGACCCTCGACGGTCGCCGGACCGCCCAGTTCGAGCACACCCTGGCCTGCACCCCCGACGGAGCCGAGATCCTGACCCGCACCGCTTCCGGCGAGTGCGCCCACGAACTGTTCACTGAACCGGTCGCCTAGCTATCGATCGCCGGCTCGGGCCGCGCCGATGGGGGAGGGGTCAGGCCTCGGCGGGCGTAGGTGCCTACCGCGAAGTCGGGGTCGCCGCGCAGGCCTTGGATGAGCCCGAGGCGGCGGGGGTCGGTGGCTTCGACGACGATGGACTCCGACACGTCGGTGATCCCTTGCACTGCGGCCACTTCCTCGGCCGCGATCAGCGAGCAGCGCCGGGCGGCCTCGACCATGCGGTAGGCGAACTCGGGCGTGACCTTCGACAGGCTGGCGGCTGAGTTCTCAGCGCCCGTGTAGGTGCCGACGACTCGCCACGGCGAGACCTCCTCGGGATCGAGGGGCGAGATGGCGCTGTGGAAGCGCTGCCGGACCGCCTGGGGCAGGCACTGGAGCAGGTGCTCGATGTGGTGGCCCTGGGTGCCGCGCTCGGGGTACTGGCCGAGCACACCCCGGGTGTAGGCCTTGAGGGCGGTCTCGACCGCGGCGTGGGCGTCCTCGCATATCTCGATCGTCCGCCGGAAGCGGCAGCCGTCCCAGCGGTCGGCCTGGCCGTGGAGCAGCGCGTCGAGTTCGTCATGACTCGGGTGCAGTTCGTTGAACGCCTTCAGGAGGGCGTCCTCGACCGCGCCGAGGTCCTGGTGGGCCTCGTCTGCGTCGGTGGTGGGCATCGGCGTGTCCTTGTCCCAGTCGATCTCCTGGTTCGGGGGCCGGTCCACCAGCGCGACGGCGCGGCGGTGTATGCCTGCTTCGAACGATGTGCGCATCCGGGTGCGCTTGCGCCACTCGGGACGGTCGGTGACGAACACGTCGGTGGGGCGTCCCGAGGCCTCGCGGGCGGCTACCTGGGCCTTGTACTGGAGTTTGTGGCGCCCGGAGTAGTCGCCGAGGTCGTCGAACACCGCCACGAGGTCGATGTCCGACGACGGGGTGGCCGTGCCTTCGGCCACCGAGCCGAACAGCAGCACCTGCGCCGCGTCCATCCGTGCGAGGGCCTGCGCTGCTCGCTCAGTGTCTCGGCGGGTGGGCATGGTCATGCTCGACACATTAGCAGGATACACGATGACTAGTGAAAAGGGATCAAAGACAGATTATCAGCAGAAATCACTGAAACAGAGGCGGATTACGGGAAGAAACTCATCATCGTCGGTGATCAGAGCCAGTCGCTTACACTTTCTGTCTGGAAACTGTAAGCGCATTGCGAGAAACCAGCAGGGCCCTTCCACTTTTGCCGGCGAGGCCAACCACGGAAACAAATTTTCCGCAGAAACAAAATATTCCGCAGAAACAAACTGAAACAAATCCCAACCGTGACTAGAGTCGGTCCTGCACCTGCGTCCCGAGGAGGCTCTGTCGGCTGTGCGGTCCTCGAATCCATTCTCTCCGTCATTCGGTATCAGCCCTCCCGTGCTTGCTGGCAGGCGCGACGTCCTGAACAGCTTCGACTTGGTGTTCGACAGCATTCGAAGCCCGAGCTACGCGATGCTGCTGTGGGGGCTGAGGGGCACCGGCAAGACGGTGCTGCTGAACGCCGTCGAGGACCGCGCCAGGGCGCAGGGCTGGTTGGTCGTTTCGTCGGCAGCGGTGAGCAGGCAAGGTCTGGTGGACCAGATCGCATCCAAGGCTTCGGGCCTCCTCGCCGCGCAGCGCGATGAGCACGAGCCTGCTCCGCGGCGGGCCGTGACCGGTGTCACGATCATGGGCACCGGCATCCAGACGGAGCGCGTCGCCGTGCCGGACGCGGCTGAGCGTTGGGCCGTTGACGTTGAGGCAGCGCTAGCCGCGCTCGGAGATCTGCTCGCAGAGCGCGGCACGGGGCTGCTGGTGACAGTCGATGAGATGCATGTCAGCGAGATCGACGAGATCAGGGAGTTCGGCAACGCGTTCCAACTGGTGTCGCGCCGGGCTGAGCGGCCCGTCGCGTTCGTGGGTGCCGCTCTGCCCGAGCTGGAGAGCCGGCTGCTGTCGGGCGATGCGAGCACCTTCCTGCAGCGCTGCGTCCGGCACGAGATCGGCAACCTGCGCCCCTCGGAGGCCGCGACCGCGTTGCGCCAGCCCATCGAGGAGGCGGGTGGCCGCATCGACGAGGCCGCCCTAGGCATCGCGGTGGAGGCCTCCAAGGGACAGCCGTATCTGGTGCAGCTGATCGGCTCGTACGTCTGGGACGACGCCGTGGACCTGGAGCGAGGGGTGAGCGCCGCGGTGGTCCGGCGGGCGGCGGCCGACGCGAGCGAGCAGTTCGGCCGGCATGTCCACGGCCCGGTCTGGCATCGGTTGTCCGACCTCGACAAGCGGTTCCTGGTGGCCATGCTGCCCGACGCTGCCAGCAGCGCCGTCAGTGATGTGGGCGGGCGCTGGGCCCACAACCCACGCAGCCTCAGCACGTACCGCAAGCGGCTGCTCGCCGTAGGTCTGATCACCTCCGTCGGCCGCGGCCGTGTCGCCTTCGCGGATTCGACGGTCCGCCGCTACGTCGAGGCCCAATCAGCCACAGAGGGCTTCACCGACTAGCACCCCGAGGGTCCCGCTTCCCATTTTCTTGTAAGCGGGTTCCGCGAGGGGCTTATCCGGGCCAAGCACTCGACCGCCACGCCGTCGACTCGACGGAGAGGGGGCACCCGTGACGGGTGCCCCCTGCCCTGGAGCCTCCGCTGCTACCCAGCAGCCCACGAGCAAGCTTCAATGGAGCGCGGACGTGCGGATCCGCGGGCGGCGCTTGCAGTTAACGAAGCATCTCGGTTAAGGGTTGCGGGCATCTGAACGTAAGTGTAGCGTTCCCTCAGGCGAGTAGTTATGTCTCATCTTTAGACCTCCGCCACCGCTACGCAGCACCCCCCTAGCAAGAACAGGAGAATGTATGCGGATCACTTGCAGCCAGGTCGACCTCCGTCATTGCAATGTGGAGAGGAACATCGTCGAACGCAGGCAGCGCGGCATGACCACGATCAGAGTCGAGGGTTGGTCCGTTGAACTCAAGTCTGTCCATGCTCGCCACCTGATCGTCGAGTTACGCGACGCGGAGGCCGAGGTTAGAGGGGAAGCACCTAAGGCTCGGGGATGGCCGATGGGTGACGTTGCGAGTGTCGCCGAGGCTGGTCTGGAGAACTTGCCTCCTGTGGACTGTGAAGGGGTTGGAGAGGTCGGAGCAGGCTCCTGTCGTACCTCTGCGGGATCATCGACCTTGTGGCTCTGGTGAGTTGCCTGAGTCACCGGCGAAAGGAGGGCCTTCGTGCCTGAACTGACAATCGAGCGGCTGACGGAGGCAGTGGCGGGCGGGGCGGTTGCCCTTCGGTCGATCATGCGGCTGCAGCCTGCGGACGGGCCGGGAGGAAAAGTGTTCCCGCCGACCTTTGCCGTGGCTGCCGCGGCCGAGAACAAGTACGCGATCGAAGAGCGACAGGTCGGCGATCGGGTCGTAACGACCGTGCTGCTCGACTCGGTCGCTTCACAGGCCAACCGAGCCGAACTCGCGCTCCTAGAAGGCTGGGAGGCCAAGGATCTGGAGTTCCCCGTCCCGTACGTGGACTTCACCGGGGAGCCCGACCTGGCGGACCTCGGTCGAATCACAGTGCTGGAGGCGCCCCACCGCTTTGCCGATGCCATCTTCAGGGACAGCCTGCTCGGTGGAACGCTCTTCCGGCTCAGCGACATCGGCCAGAAGATCACCGAGGCCCGCCCTGGCAACGCCACGGACATGTTCCGCTACGCGCCGACGGCGCTGCTGTTCGGCCAATGGGACTCGACGGGCCCCAAGGGCGGCCTCGGCTCGAAGTTTCAGCGGGCCTACGTCTCGGAGATCGTTGGACTGGACGCGAAGATCGGGCGCAAGGTCGGTAGCCGCATCGACCCGCTGCAGATTGAACGCGATGCGGCTGTGGTCTACGAGCACGCCGATCCTCAGCAGAGGTGGACGCTGGACTCGGCCGAGGCGGCGCAGGAGAAGGGTAAGCCCAAGCTGGCTGGCGGTGACGGGCGCCCATCCGAGATCAACCACGGCAACATCGCTCCATCGATCGACGCTCAGGCGGGCGGCGTGACCATCTCGGAGGCGAGGCAGACGGCGGTGTTGTCGCTTGCCGCACTGCGAAGACTGCGGTTCGCCGGCAAGAGCCGTGAAGCAGAGGTAGCCGCAAGGACTGCCATTGCGGCGCTCGGCGTGGCGGCGATCGCTTACGGCTATGAAGCCGACCACGATCTGCGGTCCAGGTGCCTGCTGATCCCGCAGCACTCACCGGTGATCGAGATGGTCGGCCGGGACGGCGAGCCGCCCGACGCGGTCAGCGTCAATCGCGAGTCCGCAGCCCAGTTGCTATCGGAGGCGTCGGCCCGAGCGGCGCAGTCAGCTATCGCTTGGGAGAAGACCGAAGTCGCGCTGACGCCGGCGCGCAAGCTGGTTGAGTTGCTGCGGCGCAGCCGCGAGGTTTCCGCCCGCGAGCCCGTCGGGGAGTGATGGATGACCGTCATAGAGGTCAACTTCCTCACTGGGCGGTATAGCGCGACGTCGCATCACGACCGTGCGGAGCCGGAATGGCCTCCGCACGGCGCTCGTCTGTTCTCGGCCATGGTTGCAACCTGGGCGGACGCTGAGCTGCCAGACGATGCTGAGAAGGCCGCGCTCGAATGGCTCGAAGCGCAGCCACCGCCACGCATCACGGCTCCCGAGGCGGTTAGGCGTCGAGTCGTCAGCCACTTCGTGCCCGTCAACGATGCCAGCGTGATCGCTCCGGCTCAATACCAGCGCCGCGCGAAGGCACTGGGCGAACTCATCGCCCAGTGGGAGGACCAAGTCGACGCCTCGGAGGGAGAGGTCACGAAGAGGGTCGAGAGGCTGCAGGACAGGATCAACAAGGAGCGTGATGTCGATTCGCTGGCGGGCAAGGTCGGCAATACGAACGAGACGTCCGCGCTCGCGCTGCTCCCTGACGGTCGTGTCAAGAAGGAGCGGCACTTCCCGTCGGTCACATTGGTGGAGCCACCGGCCTCTGGATCCTCCGGCGATCAAGTGGCGGCATTGCCGCGGGTGGGGCTAGCACCTGCGGTCACCTTCGTCTGGGACGCCAGTGCGCCGCCCGAGGTAGCCGAGGCTCTCGACGGACTCCTGGTCCGCGTCACCCGGCTCGGGCACTCGTCCTCGCTGGTGTCCTGCCGGTTGCGTGATGAGGAGCCGGCGTCGACGCACACGCCCGGTGGAGGCACGCTAATGCTGCGCTGGGTCCGGCCCGGACAGCTTGCCGCACTCGAGGAGGAGCATCAGCGGCACCAGGCCATCAGGCCCCGCAGCCTGCCGTTCCGAGGAGTCCGGTACAGCGAGGCGGAGCCGGAGGGCGCTGAAGCTGGCGATCCGCTACGTCCGACGAGCGCCGGCGATTGGGTCGTCTTCGAGGTGGAGCCGCATGATCGATACCGGCCCATGACGCGCACCGCGGAACTTGCTCGGGTTCTGCGCGAGTCGGTGCTCAAGTATGCGCCCGACCCCCTCCCAGAGGGAGTCAGCGGCCATCGTCCCGACGGCAGTCCGACCAGTTCCCCCCACATCGCGTTCTTGGCGCTGCCCAACGTGGGCCATGAGTTCGGCGACGGTCGGATCATGGGGCTCGCCGTCTCATTGCCGCATCGGCTCGACGAGGCTGCCCACCGGGCGACGCTGCGCGGCATAGGCGCGTGGGAGCGTGAGCGCGGCGACGAACCGCTAGAGCTGAGGATGGGCCGCGGTGGAGTCGTCGAAATGCGAAGGCGGCAGCCGCCCTTCGCATTGGTGAGTCTGCGCCAGCGGGTGTGGTCACGACGGTCGAGGTCGTGGGCTTCGGCCACGCCCGTGGCGCTGCCCACCCATCCCGGCGATCTCCGCAGGGGAAGCCCGGCAGCCAGAGCGAAGGCATGGGCGCGAGCCGAGGAGGCAGTCGCCAAGTCCTGTGAGCATGTCGGCTTGCCGAGACCATCGGATGTGCGAGTGTCTCTGGTGTCGCACTTCGTCGGAGCGCGCCCGGCGAACGACTACCCCGTGTTCAGACACGGCGGCGGCACCCGGGGGGAGGTCGTCCGGAGGCTCGTGCATGCATCGGTCGACTTCGCCGAGCCGGTACGTGGACCGCTGATGCTGGGCAGCGGGCGCTTCGTGGGTCTGGGGCTGATGCGGCCTCTGGACGAAGCGGCCGCCGATGACGCGGTTCCCAGCGAGCGGGCGAACGATGAGTGAGCTAACCGCCCCTGACTTTGACGCGTATTTCCGAGCCGTTCACGGATACGAGCCGTACCCGTGGCAGAGCCGCCTTACCCGGCAGGTGCTCGAGGGCGACGGCTGGCCCGATGTCATCGACCTGCCGACCGGCGTTGGCAAGACCGCCGTGCTCGACACGGCCATCTTCGCGCTCGCGCTGAGGCCCGACATCTCACCCCGCAGGATCGTGTTCGTCATCGACCGGCGCATCGTTGTGGACCAGGTCTATGAGCGCGCTGAACGAATCAGGAGCCAGATTCTCGCGGCTACGGAAGGGGTTCTGGCAGATGTGCGAAGCTGCTTGAAGGGACTCACAGGCGACGATGAGCTGCTCGGAGTCGCAGCCCTGCGGGGCGGAGTCCCGGTAGACGGCGAGTGGGCGCGACGACCGGATCAGCCGTGGGTGATGGTGTCCACCGTCGATCAGTTCGGTTCGCGCCTGCTCTTCAGGGGCTACGGCACCAGTCGCAGGATGCGCTCCGTCCACGCGGGGCTAGTCGGTAACGACTGCCTCGTGATCCTTGATGAGGTGCATCTGAGCCGGGCCTTCGCAGCCACGTTGCAGGATGTCTCATCCAACGGCGACGCGCCTCTGATTCGTGCAGTCAACCCGGAACTCCTGCCCCGCCGGTTCAAGGTCGTGGAGATGTCGGCTACACCGACGGACACAAGCGGTCGACGCTTCGAGCTTCAGGACGGCGACTTGGAGCAGCCGCTGCTCAGGCAGATCGCCAAGGCGCCCAAGCGTGCGACGCTGGTGACCATCAGCGGAAATGGCCCGCCACACGAATCGGTTCCCAGGAAGGTCCTGGAGCTGATCAAGAAGGAACTGCGAGAGGACGAGAACAGTGCGGGAGTCATCGTCAACCGTGTCCGGACCGCTCGTGAGACCCACAAGCTGTTGCAGGAGCACGGATTCGCGGCCTACTTGGTGACGGGCCGCATGCGCCCGATCGATAAGGAGGCAGTTCTCGACAGGATCAGCCACTGCGTAGACCCTGATCGGGGCTCGGCACCCGGTGAGCGGACCGTGGTCGTGGCCACGCAGGCGATCGAGGTCGGTGCTGATTTCAGCTTTGACGCACTCATCAGCGAGGCCGCGCCGAGCGACAGCTTGTGCCAGCGTCTTGGACGGCTCGACCGGCGCGGCAGCCTGGCCGTGCACCGTGACAGCCCGGCGCGCTGCTGGGTCTTGGGCGTTGCTTCGGAGATGAAGCCGAACCGACCCGATCCGGTGTACGGCGACGCCGTCCGGCATGCCTGGGAAGAACTGCAGTCACATGCGACCGACGGAGAGATCGACGTCGGGCCCGGCGCTGATCTCATGGGGTGTCTCGGCTCCGATGCTCAAGCACCGAAGCTGGAGGAGCCGTTGTTGCTTCCGACGCACCTGGACGCATGGTCACAAACGAGTCCTGAGCCGGTCGCCGATCCCCCCATTGCTGAGTTCCTGCACGGCAAGGACAGCCAGCGAGAGCCCGATGTCTCCGTCGCGTGGCGCTGGGATCGGTCCGACGACGCGCTCAATGTAGTGCCGCTACGGCCGGCCGAGTTCTTGGCGGTGCCCTTGTCCGCGGTCCGTGGCTGGCTACGGCGCGCCGCGGAGGCGCCGGTATCGGACACGGACACAGCCCCATTGGAGGACGAAGAGCGGCATGCCGGACGCCGAGGGGATCCGGTGCAACGGCGGTTGCCGAGCGTGCGTCGCTGGACCGGCCAAGAGGACGATCTCACTGAGGCGCTAGGGAGAGTCGAGGACATCCAGCCCGGAGACCTGCTCATTGCTGACCCGGCCATGGGCGGCCTGACTGCGGGCACATGGGATCCTTCAGCTCGCCCTTCGGCCCGGCGGGGTGCCTCCGATGAGGATGCTCCGCCCGAGCCCGTGGAGGACCTCGGTGATCAGGCACAACTCGCCTATGGGCCGCGAGCGACTGCGTTGCGGGCGACACTCCGGCTCGATCCGCGTCTGCTCGAAGGGCTGGGTCTGCGCAGGGCTCCGAGTCCGCAGGATGAGCAGGACACTCCGATTGGCAGGCGGGAGGCGGTCAGTCAATGGCTCGCCGAACTGTCGGCGGCCGCACTCCCTCCCTGGATGGTGCGGGTGGTCGAACAGTTTCGGGCTGGTGACCGTTTCGATATCGAACTGGTGGCCGGAGATGCAGAGGACGGCTACTACGTGCTGGTGGATCCCGCCGTTGATCCCGCGATCCTGGACGAGTTCGATGACAAGCCGTCCCTGACGGGCAGGGGCACAGAGCTTCGGGATCACCTCAGCGGCGTCGGGGCCAAGGCCGAGGAATACGGTAGCCGCTTGGGGCTGCCCGCCGAGGTTGTCGGCGACTTGCGCCTCGCCGGGGAACTACATGATCTCGGCAAGATCGATTCCCGGTTCCAGGCTCAGATGTTCGGCCACGACCCGGTGCTAATCGCCGGGTCGGATGAACCGCTGGCCAAGTCGGTGCGCGGAGCGAGGACCCGTTGGAACAAGTGGCCCCCGGTGCGTCACGAGATCAGCAGCGTCGCGCTCGCGCAGAGTTGTCCGGAGGTGCTTTCCCTGGCCAACGACACCGATCTCGTGCTCCACCTCATCGGAACCCACCATGGACACGGTCGACCACTGCTTCCTATCAGGAAGGACGACTGTCCGCAGCAGTTGACGGCAGTCGGGCAGTTGCGCGAGGGCGGGTTTCGGTTGGGCACCGGTCATGATGGCAGCCCGGCTGTCGCCGAAGCGGCTTCCGGCAGTGTGTGCATGAGCGTGTCATCGGATCTTGCCGAGACGCCGCTTGCTCTTGAGATGGCCGACCGGTTCTGGCGTTTGCAGGAACGCTATGGCCGTCACGGTCTGGCTTGGCTGGAGGCCATATTCCGTCTGGCCGATCAGCAGCGAAGCGCCGAGGAGACCGGCGCTGGGGCTGGGGAGTCACGGTGACAGGCTCCGATGTGACGCTACTTCGAGGCTTGCCGGGCGACAATCCTCTGGGGTTCCTCGCCGCGTTGGGTGCTCAGGTGGCTCTAGCCGAGCAGGGCCACGATCTTCGCCTGCATTGGACCGACGACCCGATCCCGCGTCCAGTGCTCAGTCCGGCTTGCGGCCTGGACAAGGTTGCCCGGGCGGTCCGCGCCGTGGCTGCGGCCTGGCTTGACGGGCCTGCGCTGAACGAGGCGATCAATCCTCGGCTGAAGCTCGAGCCCGAGGAGATACGGGATTACCTCCATCGGGGCCGCGACGCCGGCTCGGCGGGATCGCTCGCTGCGTGCCTGCTGGCAGAGAACAGCTTGGACAACAGCCGCAAGGCCAAGCCCTCTGATCTGTACTTCACCGCTGGCCAGCAGAAATTCGTCGCTATGGCACGCGCGATTCTTGGTGAGGTCACCGAGGCAGAGATTGTTGATGACATGACAAAGCCATGGAGCTATCGCAGCGAACGGGAATCGCTCATGTGGGACACCGTGGACGACCGGTTGCATGCCCTCAGCCATGCGGACCCGACCAAGTCCCAGAATCCGAAACTCACTAACCCGGGCGCGGAAGCACTGGCGATCCTCGGGCTCAGCAGATACCCGTGCTTCGCCTCGCCTCAGGGAACTCTGACCCAGGGGTGCTCGGGAGGCTGGAAGCGAGGCTGGTTTGTGTGGCCGTTGTGGACGGCGCCGGCCACCGGACGTGCCGTGAGATCCCTGCTTGCCCAAGTTGGTGTTCCTGCGGAGACCGGTGCAGCTCGTCGTCGTACGGAGTGGTATCGGTCGTGGGGGTTGAGCCGGGTCATGCAGTCGCAGATTCGCCGCAGCGATCAGGGCGGTTACGGAACGTTTGGCCCGCCTCGCGTCGTCTGGCAGCGTGATTGAGGTACCGCGCCTGCTCTTGGCGGGCTCGCGTTGGACTAGATCACCGTAGGCTCACTGGCCAGCGTGACTGAGATTCCAGAGCTAGTACCCGCTCGGATGATCAACGAGTTCGAGTACTGCCCGCGTCTCTTCTACCTGGAATGGGTGCAGTCGCGCTTCGAGCACAACCAGGACACGATGGAGGGCGTCTATGTCCACCGGGCCGTCGATGCTGGCGGGGGCCGAATGGGCGAGGCCGACGATCCGCCGTTCAGGAAGGCGAGGTCCGTCGAGCTGAGCTCGCAGCGGCTCGGCCTGATCGCGAGGGCCGACATCATCGAGCAGCGGGACGGCCAGGTGGTTCCGGTTGAGGTGAAGCGCGGCCGGCCGCCGAAGCACGGCCCGGCCTGGATGCCCGAGAAGGTTCAACTCTGCACGATCGGCCTGCTGTTGCGCGACAACGGCTACGAGTGCTCGGAAGGGCAGATCTACTTCGCCGAGACCCGCAAGAGGGCCACGATCCCCCTCGACGACACGCTGTCGGCCCACACACTTCGACTCGTCGAGGAGCTTCGTGAGGTTGCGGCCTCTCCCGATGCCCCCGCGCCGCTCGTCGACAGTCCGAAGTGTCCGAGATGCTCGCTCGTGGGACTCTGCCTGCCAGACGAGACCAACCTTCATGCGGGGCGCAGCACGGCGACTCCCCGTCGCCTCACGCCCAGGGACTCGGCCGCGAGACCCCTTTACGTGACCGAGCAGGGCGCTCGGATAGGAATCCGCTCTGGACGGGTGGTCGTCAGCAAGGACCGCGAGGAGCTTCAACAGCTCCGACTGATCGACATCTCGCAGATCTCTCTGTACGGCAACGTTCAGGTGAGCAGCCAGATGATGCGAGCGGCGTTCCGCGAGGGGATACCGGTCTGCTGGTTCTCCTACGGAGGATGGTTCCAGGGCATCGCAGAGGGCCTGCCGTCCAAGCATGTCGATCTGCGCCGGCGCCAGGTCGCGATCGCCGCTCAGGCGGGGCTGCCTATCGCCCAATCGATGATCGAAGGCAAGTTGCGGAACTCGCGGACATTCCTGAGGCGCAACGCCCGCTCGGACGTCAAGCCGGTGATGGATCAACTCAAGTCGCTCGCCGACACGGTGCGCGAGAGTGAGTCGATCGAGAGCCTGCTGGGCATGGAGGGCACCGGTGCCCGCCTGTATTTCTCGAAGTTCTCGTCGATGATCCGGGACGCGAGTCTCGGGACCTTCGACTTCAACGGCCGCAATCGTCGGCCACCCAAGGATCCTGTCAACTGCCTGCTGTCCTATGTCTATTCGCTCCTCACCAAGGATCTGACCGCGGTGGCGATCGCGGTGGGGTTCGACCCGTATTTGGGAGTCTTTCACCGACCGCGGTTCGGGCGCCCAGCCTTGGCGCTGGACCTTGCCGAAGAGTTCCGTCCACTGGTAGCCGAATCTGTGGTAGTCAACGTGATCAACAACGGTGAGATCAATGAGAGGGACTTCCTGATCCGCGCCGGAGGGGTTTCGCTCACACAGGACGGGAGACGATCAGTGCTCTCCGCATACGAGCGAAGGCTCGACACCGAAGTGACCCACCCAACCTATGGATATCGGATCACATACCGACGTGTTCTTGAGGTTCAAGCCCGCATCTTGGCTGCCCATTTGCTCGGTGAGATTCCGAGCTACACCCCCTTCATGACGAGATAGTGCGATGGCCGCTGGCAGAACCCGATATTTGGTGAGCTACGACATCAGCGATGCCAAGCGACTCAGGCAGGTGCACAAGACGGTCAAGGAGTTCGGCTGGCCGATGCAGTACAGTGTGTTCATCTGTGATCTCGACGCGGTGGAGGTGCTGGTGCTAAAGCAGGAGGTCACAGGCATCATTCATCACGGCGAGGACTCCGTAGCCTTCATCAATCTGGGTCCTCCCGCGCACCGCGGCCGCGAGTGCTTCGACTTCTTGGGAGTGCGTTCAGCACTGCCGACCTCTGGCCCAACGATCATCTGATGCGAGCGCTAAGGTGACCACGCGATCCCTGGGGACCGCTCGACGCCTTACAACACAAAGCAAATCGCAGCTTGATAACCGAATCGAGCACCTTCGAAGCTCCAACTTCCACGACCGCTCGCAAACGCCCGCGAACGGGCAGGTCAGGTGTACCGGATTGAGCGAGCGGTTTGGCCGGGCAATTGCCCGGCCCTCCATTGAAGCATCAATCGACTCTTCAATGAAATCTTCAAACACGTCATGTTTGGCCGGGCAATTGCCCGGCCCTCCATTGAAGCGATAGCTCGGGGCGAGTCGCCCGAGTCGTGCATACAGGGTTTGGCCGGGCAATTGCCCGGCCCTCCATTGAAGCAACGCCGAGGAGCAGCGCGCCGCCATGGAGGCCCACACGTTTGGCCGGGCAATTGCCCGGCCCTCCATTGAAGCCCGAACAGTTGGGCGGCGGGGCCGCCCCCAACCCGTACCAGTTTGGCCGGGCAATTGCCCGGCCCTCCATTGAAGCTGTGGCTCGGACTTCGGCTGAGACTTGGGTTCGAGGGGTTTGGCCGGGCAATTGCCCGGCCCTCCATTGAAGCGACGAGGTGGCCCGGGCCATCGAGGTCGGCCAGTCCGCGTTTGGCCGGGCAATTGCCCGGCCCTCCATTGAAGCAACATACAAGGAGATACAGAAGTGACGACTAAGACAGGTTTGGCCGGGCAATTGCCCGGCCCTCCATTGAAGCCCCCTATCCGCTGGTGAACCGCGTAGGAAGTCCGATGGTTTGGCTTCGGTGATGTTGGCGAAGTCCTCGATGTTGAGGCACTCGTCTCGGAGGCGTCCGTTGAAGGACTCCACGAAGGGTGTCTCCCAGGGTGATCCGGGTTCGATGTAGGCGGTGTGGGTGCCCCATATGCGGCACCAGTCCCGCAGCGCGGCTGCGGTGAGTTCGGGGCCGTTGTCCATGCGCAGATGCTGGGGCGCGCCCCTCGAGGCGACGAGGCGCTCGATGGTGGCGACGACGCCGTCTGAGTCGATGCGGTGCGCGGCGTCGACGGCGAGGGCTTCTCGGGTGAACTCGTCGACGATGTTGAGCAGCTTGATGCGGCGCAGATCGGCGGTCTCGTCGAACTGGAAGTCCAGAGCCCACACGTCGTTGGGGCCACTGGCGCGCAGCCGCGCGGCGGTGCCGTCGGTGAGCCGTCGGCGCTTGGCCCGACGCTGGGGTGGCCGTTGCAGGCCCTCATCGCGCCAGATCCGGCGTGTGCGCTTGGGATTGGTCACCAGGCCCTCGCGGTGCGCCACCGCATGGGCCTTGCGCCACCCCAGCCGGGGATGGCGCCGAGCGAAGTCCCGCAGATGCTCCCGCAGCTGCTGCTCGGCCGCGCCCGGCGGCGCCTTGGGCCGGCGCTGGGTCGAGCGGTGCTGGCCCACCACACGGCACGCCCGCCGCTGCGACACCCCGAACCCCGCCTGGAGCCGCTCAACGGCTATGCGGCGACGGTCCGGGGTCACCATTTTCCCTCGGCCAGCTCCTTGAGCATCGCCTTGTCCAGCTCCGCCTCCGCCAACAGCTTCTTCAACCGGGCGTTCTCAGCCTCCAGCTCCTTGAGCCTCCTCGCGTCCGCGGCGCTCATACCCGCATAGGCGCGGCGCCAGCGATGCCAGGTCGACTCAGTGATCTCCAGATGCCGCAGCACCTCCACCAGGTCGCTGCCGGCGCCCAGCATCCGCTCGCCCTCACGGACCTTGCCAACCGCCTGCTCCGGAGTATGACGTCTCCGCTTCATCGTGGTCATCCTCCCATCCTTGGGGACTCAGACCCACAACACGCGGACTCAAATCAGGGACCCACCTCAGCGCTGGTCCAACAAGTTCGGCCACGTTGGCTAAGTGTCAAGTTCCGGTGCCGGTGCTGCAGGGTGACTAGACGCATTAATAGTTGCGTTTGAATTAACTAAAGCGCAGGGGGGCTGGCCCACTCGCAAAATCGTTTCCGGCTGCGGCGTTTCGCTTGATGGGAAGGGTAATGATGCCTAACCTTCCGAGCCCTAGCGGGGAGGAGACGCATATGAGAGTCCTGGCCACCCTCGCCATCATGGCGGTGGTATGCGTGGCGTCGATCACGACGGTCACAGCCCAACAAACCCAACGCTACATCGACGTACCACCCGGCAAGTCCTACAGCGACGCCGTCGAATGGTCCGCCGCGGAAGACATCATGGCCGGATGCAGCCGCACACGGTTCTGTCCCACCAAATACGCGACGCGTTGGATGGTGGTGGAAGCACTGCACAACCATCACCAAGTACTGATCCGCGATGTCCGTGATGCTGTGGCCGAGGCGATACCGGTGTCGATACCGCATGAACATCCGGTTGTCGACTGCATTGCCGACGGGGTGGAACGCGCCAGCTACGGTGACACCGACGATGTTGTGACCGTGGTTCACAACTGCGTCCGGATACTGTCCGACAAACTTCACGGCTGGTAATTCCCGGCGTTGAACAGCTAGCGATCCATATAGTTGGCATGTTTCGCATAAGCAGAATATTCCGGAGAAACCAACTAGCAAGGAGGGACTAGCCGCTGGCGCGCAGCGGTTGAAGGGTTCCGGCCGCCGCGGAGTCTCTCAGTGGCGCGAGACATGTCGCAAGAGGCTGGTGGCGGATCTGATATTTCGAGGCGTTCGGTAAAGCTGCTTTGCACACTTCTGGCCCTAGTGGGGTACTCCACATTGCGCACTAGGTCCGTGGTTGCGGCGGCGTTCCCGGCCTCGCCCGGACGCTGGTGGCGACCCAGGGCTGCGTCCGGGGAACGTGCGGCTGACTGCTTGGGAAAAGAGTGATGATCACGCCCAGCATCAACCCGACGGGGGAGAGGCCGACCACAAGCGCCAGCGCCAGCAGCGCTCGGTGAGGGTGTGGGACGGCGAGGACGGCATGACCCACCTCAAGGCCGAACTCGATCCTGTGACCGGGGAGCGGATCCGCAACCGGTTGGAGGCCGAGGCCCGGCGCATGTACAAGGCCGACAAGAGGAGCGCTGGGACGGGCGGCTCGAGCCGTCGCAGTTTCGAGCAGTGCATGGCCGACGCCCTCGATCGCACGACCGCATCCTCGGCCGCGGCGGTGAGCGCGGGCGCAGGTGGCCGGGGCAACGCGGGCCATCCGCTGGCCGACATAGCGGTTGTCGCCCATCTGGACGAGGAGACCAGCCGCATTGTCGCTCAGCTGGCCAACGGCGAGCCGCTGCCGCGCAGTGTCTTCGAGCAGCTCATGTGCCGGTCCGCCATCACGCCGTTGCTCTACGGCTCAAGCGGTGTGCCGCTGTGGCGGGGCGTCACAAGACGGAGCGCCACCGCCGCCCAGCATCAGGCGCTCATCAGCCGGGACGGAGGCTGCAGCGGATGTCGAGCAAACCCTGCGTTGTGCGACGACCATCACGTGCGACCCGTCTCCGAGGGCGGGCCGACCGACATCTCGAACATGACCCTGCTCTGCTGGGACTGTCACAACAAGGTCCATCACCACGGCTGGCGGGTCGTCCCCCGGGGCGACGGCCGCTTCAAGGTCGAACCGCCGAACCGGATCCGCCACGGCCCAGCCACAGCCCCAGAGCGGCCACCGCCTCGCCACTCCCCGAGGTCGCCGACAAGGACCTCGCTGTGTGACGTGACCGCCACGATGGACATCACGGCGGATTGGCTCCCGAGCTCCACCATCTCCGCATAGTCGCTGGACCCCACCCAACTGTTCATGGCGTCGGCGGCCGGGAACTCGACGATCAGCAGATTGGTGGGCTTCCAGGCGCCTTCGATCACCGCCACCCGGTCGCCGCAGACCAGCAACCGGCCACCGTGTTGTTCGGCGGTGTGGGCCGCGGGGCCCACTGATCAACGGTGGCGACATAGGCGTCACGGTCGACGATTCTGGGGTCGACCCCGGTGCTGACCCCTCGGGCCAATTCGCGATTATGATACACTCTGTAGCGATTCTTGACCCGGAAGGCTATCATGTCGGCAAGCACCATGCATCGGCTTGAGAGTTACACGGGTGGAGCGTGGCACCGTCCGTCCGTCGAGGGACGGGCGCTGCGCGATGCGGCCACCGGCCGGAGGGTCGCGGAGCTCTCACCGGCGTCTGTCGACCTTGCGGCCTCGGTCGCCCACGGGCGCAACGTCGGCGGACCGGCGCTGCGGGAGCTGACCTTCCACCAGCGGGCGTCCATTCTCCGCAACGTCGGGAAGATGCTGCTCTCCGAAGAGATCAAGGAGCAGCTCTACGACCTGTCGTACTGCACCGGCGCCACCCGGGCCGATTCCTGGATCGACATCGAAGGCGGCGCCGGAGTGCTCATGTCCTACGCCAGCAAGGCCCGGCGCGAGCTTCCCAACGCCGCCGTCGCAGTCGACGGCGCCACCGAAGCGCTGTCGCGCGACGACTCCTTCTCGGCTGTGCACGTCCTCACCTCCCGCAAGGGCGTGGAGGTGCAGATCAACGCCTTCAACTTCCCCGTCTGGGGGATGCTCGAGAAGCTCGCTCCCGCCTTCCTCGCGGGCGTGCCCTCCATCGTCAAGCCTGCTTCGGTGACCGCGTACCTGGCTGAGGCGGCCGTGCGGCTCATCATCGATTCTTCGATGATGCCCGAGGGCTCCCTGCAGCTGGTCTGCGCCACACCCGATGAACTCGACGGGCTGCTCGGCTGTCTCGGTGGCCAGGACAGCATTGCCTTCACCGGCTCAGCCGCCACCGCCGCGGCGCTGCGCACCCATCCTGCGGTGACCGAGAGGGCGACCCGGCTGAACATCGAGGCCGACTCGCTCAACGCGGCCGTGCTGGCCCCGGCGGCTGTGCCCGGCACCGCCGAGTTCGACCTGTTCTGTGCCGAGGTTGTCAAGGAGATGACCACCAAAGCGGGCCAGAAGTGCACCGCCATCCGCAGGGCGCTGGTGCCGGCCGAGCATCTGGGCGCGGCGGCGGAGGCGCTCTCCGCGGCCCTCAACGAGGTAGTGGTGGGGAATCCGAGGGACGGGGCCACCGACATGGGCTCCCTGGTGGGTCTGATTCAGCGTGACGAGGTGGCTGGATCGGTGGCCGCGCTGCGCCGGGCCGCAGTGCCGGTGGTGGACTCCTGCGACCTCTCCGGCGTCGACACCGATGCCGGGGCGTTCATGGCCCCCACCCTGCTGCAAGCCACAGACCCGCGGTCCGATACGGTCCACACCACCGAGGCGTTCGGGCCTGTGTCCACGCTGGTGCCGTACCGTGGCCTCGGCGAGGCGGTGGAGCTTGTCGCCGCGGGAGGCGGGAGCTTGGTGGCTTCGCTCTACGGCGCCGACCACGACGAGATCACCGATCTGGCATTGGGGATCGCCTCCCACCACGGCCGGGTGCTGATCGTGGACGAGACCGCGGCTCCGGCCAGCACCGGCCACGGGTCGCCGCTGCCGCCGCTGGTGCACGGCGGGCCCGGCCGGGCCGGCGGCGGGCAGGAGATGGGCGGCATGCGCGGGGTGTTCGCCCACATGCAGCGAACCGCGGTGCAGGGCTCGCCCGACATGCTCACCGCCGTGACCGGCGAGTACACCAGCGGGTCGTCCGTCGCCAGCCACAAGGGCCACCCGTTCAAGCTCACCTTCGACGACCTGGAGGTGGGCGACTCGATCACTACCGGGTCGCGCACCGTCACCCGGGCCGACATCGCCGCCTTCGCGGAGAGCACCGGCGACAAGTTCTACGCCCACATGGACGAGGAGGCCGCGGCCCGGAGCCCCATCTTCAACGGCCTGGTGGCCCACGGCTACCTGGTCCTGTCGTTCGCGGCCGGGCTGTTCGTGTGGCCCGACGAGGGCCCGGTGCTGGCCAACTACGGAATCGACCGGCTGCGCTTCGCCAAGCCCACCTACCCCGGCGACGAGATCCACGTCGTGCTCACCTGCAAACGCAAGACCCAACTCGACGGCCGCGGCTACGGCGAGGTGGCCTGGGACACCAGAGTCGTCAACCAGCACGGCGAGGTCAACGCCGCCTACGATGTGCTTACCATGGTGGCCAACGCGCCCGGCGTCAACGGCGCTCCCGGGGTTCCCAGCCGTGGCTAGGTCCTGGACGACCATGGAGGACTTCGAGTCCTTCCTCGACGGCGGCGGCATGGTCGAGGCCGACGACGACATGCCCGACGCCTACCGCCAGGCGGTGTTCGCGTTCATCGAGATGCACGCCAACAGCGAGTTGATGGGCGGGCTCACCGAACGCGACTGGATTCCCAAGACTCCCGGGCTGCGCCACAAGATGGCCGTGCTGGCCAAGACCCAGGACGAGATCGGCCACGGCCACCTGCTGTACATGGTCGCCGCCGACCTCAACGTCAAGACCCGGGCCGAGATGCTCGAGGACCTCTTCGCGGGCCGCAGCCGCTTCCACAACGTGTTCCACTACCGGGCCGTCACCTGGGGCGACCAGGTGGCCATCGCCTTCCTGGTGGACGCGGCCGCCCTCATCAGCCAGCAGGCCGTCTTCAAGAACTGCTCCTACGGCCCCTACAAGCGGATCCTGCGACGCATCATCGCCGAGGAGGGATTCCACATGCGCCTGGGAGAGGACCGCATGCTGCGCATCGCCGAGGGCACGGACCGCCAGCGCCTCATGTTCCAGGAGTCGATCGACCGCTGGTTCTGGCCGGCGCTGCAGCTGTTCGGACCCGACTCGCGGTCCGACGACGTGCTGCTTCGCTGGCACATCAAGTCCGAACGCAACGAAGTGCTGCGCGATCGGTGGGTGCAGAAGTTCGTGCCCATGCTCCAGGGCTACGGGTTCGCGATCCCCGCGCCCGATCTACGCTGGGACGCCGAGGCCCGGCGGTGGGATGTCGGACCGATCGACTGGGAGCCGCTGAAGCGCACGCTGGCCCAGGGCGGGCCCGACTCGGCGCGGCGCATCCGCGAGGCCGCCGACAACTGGAGCCGCACCGCCTGGGTTCGAGCGGCCATGTCGAACGGCTCTGCGAACGGGTCCAGCAACGGCCGCGGTTCGTAGACCATGCACGTCTACGAGGTGTTCATCAAGAAGGACGGCCGTGACGAGTTCCGCCATGTCGGCGCGCTGGAGGCGGCCAACGACGAACTGGCGGTGGTGCTGGCCCGCGAGGCCTACCTGCGCCGGGCCGAGGGCGACAGGCTCTGGGTCGTCAGTCGGGACCATGTTGTCGCGGCGGATGACGACTTCGTGGACCCCAACGCCGACAAGCCCCACCGCCACCACGATGGCGCCGCGGTCGCCGCCCGCCGCATGGCCTTGCGGAAGTCGCAGAGTTGAGACAGCCCCCATGAGCGGACCCCATGGAGTGCGGGAGTACCTTCTGGCCTTCGCAGACGACGAGCACCTGATGGGCCAACAGCACACCGAGTGGATCGGCGTCGCCCCGTTCCTGGAGGAGGATCTGGCCTTCTCCAGCATCGGTCAGGACGAGCTCGGCCACGCCGCACTCCTCTACGAACTGGTGCTCGACATGGAGGGCACCGAGCCCACCGACACCGCCGTGGACACCCTGGCCTTCGGACGGCCGAGCAGCGGCTACCGGTGCTGCCATCTGGTGGAGTTCACGACCCGGGACTGGGCCGAGGCCCTGGTGCGTCATTGGATCTACGACACCTTCGAGGAGATGCGCTGGCAACTGGTAGCGGGATCGTCGCTTTCGGAGCTGGAGGCGATCACCCGCAAGGCCCTCCAGGAGGAGGCGTTCCACCGCCGCCACGCCGATGCCCTGCTCGACACGCTCATGGCCTCGCCCGAGGCGCGCCAGCGGATCCTGGAGGCGCTCGGCTCGATCGGGCCTCTGGTCGCCGGCCTGTGCGAGCCGGTCGAGGGCGAGGCCGAGGCCATCAGGACCGGCCTGGCCGCCGGGTCGACAGCCGGTCTCCTCTCAACGCTGCAGCAAGCCGCAGAGGCGCGCTTCGGCGCTGCGGCACCCTTGGATCTTCCGCTCCAGCACGGCCAGAATCGGCGCACGGTTCGGTCGGCGGACTTCGGACCGCTGCTGGCACGAATGCGTGAGGTGCTCGACTACGACCCTGAGGCGATCTGGTGAGCGGCCCGCTCCCGCAGCCCGACCTCGCAGGAGACTCTTCCGGCAGCGATATCGCTGCTGCGATTCGGCAACGGTGTGAGCATCCCGATATCTCGGCCAGATCGGTGCTGGTGACCGTCCTCGGCGACTCCGTGCTGCCGGTGACCAAGACGCTGTGGCTCTCGAGCCTGTTCGAGCTGGCGGTCCCGTTCGGGTTCAGCGAGCGCCTGGTGCGCACGTCGATGTTCCGGCTGGTGTCGGAGGGCTGGGTGTCCAACGAGCGGGTCGGCCGTCGAAGCCGGTACTCGCTGACGCTCTTGGCCGTGCGCGAGTCCGAGGACGCCGACCGCAGGATCTACACCCGCATCCGGAGCGCCTGGGACGGCTCGTGGACGATCGCCGTACTCGGCGCCGCACCGATTACTGCGCCGGAGCGGGACCGGATCGCCCGGCACCTGCGCTGGCACGGGTTCGTGGCCCTGGGCCGGGGCCTGCTGGCCTCGCCCTCGGTGACGGTGCCCAGCCTGCGCGAGCTCCTGCGCCTGGTGGAGCCGGCCGCGACGGTGCCGATCGGGCGGGCCGAGCTCGACGATCTGGACCGCCTCGTGGACGGGGGGTTCTTCGCGGATGCGTTCCGCACCGACGACACCGAGGCCGCATACCGGGAGTTCCTGGCCCGCTACGAGCCCTGGCTGAGCCACGACCTGGCCTCGGCCGCTCCGCTCGACGCCTACGCGCTGCGCACCATGCTAGTGCACGAGTTCCGCCGGATCCGGCTGCGCGCCCCCGACATGCCCGCGGCCCTCCTGCCCCTGAACTGGGTCGGCGATGGCGCCTACGGCCTGGCGGCCGACCTGTACCGGCGGCTCAGCCCGCCGGCAGCTCGGGCCCTCGGTGAGATCCTCGAGGTCGACTACCCCGCCACCATGCTTCGCCGCTTCGGGGCTTGACGGGCCCGGCAACGGTTTGGCCCGGCAGCCGCCGTGGGCGAGACCCGCGACGTGGATGCGGCCGAGCCGTCAGTCACCGACGCTCGGAGGGTTGGACCCGGCGGTCTGCCAGCTCGCCCTCCACCCGCAGGTTGGGGATGATGCGGTCCAGCCAGCGGGGGAGCCACCAGTTGCGGGCGCCGAGCAGCTCCATGGTGGAGGGAACGATCAGCATCCGCACCAGGGTGGCGTCGATGGCGATGGCGGTGGCCAGCCCAAGGCCGAAGAGCTTGACCGGCCTGCTGTCCTCCAGTACGAAGCTGCCGAAGACGACCACCATGATGGCCGCGGCCGCGGTGATGACCCGGGCGGTGGCGGCCAAGCCGTCGGCCACCGAGTTCACCGCGTCGCCGGTGCGCTCGAACTCCTCCTTCATGCGAGACAGCAGGAACACCTCGTAGTCCATCGACAGCCCGAACAGGATGGCGAACAGCATCATCGGGACGAACGGCTCGATCGGTGCCGGCTCGACTCCGGTCACGCCGCCCAGCCATCCCCACTGGAACACGGCCACGACCACCCCGTAGGCCGCCCCGATCGACAGCATGTTCATGATCACCGCCTTCAGTGGCACCACCAGCGATCGGAACACGGCCATCAGCAGCAGGAGCGAAGCGCCCAGCACGGCCGCGAAGAACACGGGGATGCGGCCGGCCAGATAGTCGCTGATGTCGATGTTGAATGCCACCTGGCCCGCTACCAGAGCGTCGAGGCCGGTGCCCTCGAGGGCAGGCGGGATCACGTCGTCGCGCATCCGGTGCACCAGGTCCTCGGTGGCCGCATCCTGGGGGCCGGTGACCGGCTGCAACCGGATGACCGCGGCCTCACCGTCGGGACTGGGCACGGCGGGCGAGGCGAAGGCCACGCCCTCGGTCCGGTTCAGCGCGCCCGACAGTTCGTTGAGAGCCGCGAGATGCTGGGGTCCCGACACCGTGGCCACCACCAGCAGCGGGCCGTTGGCGCCGGGCCCGAAGCCCTCCGAGATCAGGTCGTAGGCCTGGCGGGTGGTGGTGTCCTCGGCGAAGTTGCCCTCGTCGGAGAACCCCAGACGAAGCCCCAGCACCGGCGAGGCCAGCACCAGCAGCACCACGGTGCCTCCCACCGCGAACAGCCACGGCCGGGACTGGACCATCCGGCTGAGCCGGTACCAGCCGGTCTCGCGCCGCGGCTTGGGCTCACGGTGCCGCACCACTCGCCTCAGCGGGTTGGCCGAGGTCTTGAAGGACCCGGCCACCAGCACGACCGCGGCCAGGGGCACGCCCACCAGCAGCAGCCTGAAGCCGGTGCCGAAGCCGAGCAGGGCAACGGCGACCAGCGCAGAGGCAACCACGCCCCGGAAGCGGGTCGTGGTGATCCGGTCACCGAGCAGGCCGATCACGGCTGGCAGCAGCGTCACCGACCCGGCCATGACGACAGTCACGGTGATGGCCGCAGCCAGCCCCAGCCCGGCCACGAACGGCAGGCCGATGAGCAACAGGCCCAGTAGCGACACCACCACGGTGGCTCCGGCGAAGATCACCGCCCGCCCGGCCGAGTCGAGCGCGGCCGCGGTGGCGTTCTCCGGGCTCAAGCCCGCCTGTAGCCACTCCCGGTAGCGGGTGATGATGAACAGCGCGTAGTCGATTCCCACGCCGATGCCGATCATGACGCCGATGGTCGGGGCGAACTCGGGGACGGTCACCAGGTTGCTCAACAGCACGACGCCGGCCGCACCGACGCCCACACCGATGAGGGCCGTTGCGACGGTCATGCCCATGGCCACCACCGAGCCCACGGCCAGGATCAGCACGAACACCGCGAAGGCGAGCCCGATGGCCTCGGATTCGGGCGGCTGCCGGTCGGCCAGCCAGGCTCCGCCCACCTCCACCTGAACGCCGTCCATCGAGCGCAGCCCGACCTCATCGATGAGACGCCCGATCTCGAGCCCGATCTCCTCCGCCTCGAACGCGGAGATGCCGGCCCCCGTGTCGACGTCGGCGTAGGCGATTCGCCCAGCTTCAGGCCCCTGAGCAGCGATGCGGTGACCTCCGTTCGGGTCATATGGCGAGCCGACGGTGACGCCGTCGATGGCCTCGACCCGCTCGAACAACCCGGTCATGGCGGCCCGCACGGCTGGGTCGTCCACGCCCTGGTCGGCCTTGAAGACGATCCGGCCGCTGATCACCGCCCCGATGCGGCCGAAGTGCGCGTCGAGGATGTCGGCCCCCCGGCTGCTCTCGGCGTCGGGGGCGGCCGGTGTGCCGCCGTAAGCCGAGCCCACGCCCTGTGACGCGCCGGCCACGATCACGATGATCAGCAGCCAGGCGGTCAGGACCCGCCACGGGTGCCGGTAGCACCACCGGCCGAGAGAGGAGTACACAGCAGAGGCCTTCCGCCCGGCAGGTTATTGGCCCGGCCGTCGCGTGGGCGCGGCGGGGCCGGCGACGGCTGCACGCCGCCGCCGGCCCGAGCCGGGTTGTGCCTAGCTAGTGGCTACTCGCCGCCCGGAAGCAGTTCGACGGGTACGCGCTCCCACTTGTAGCCGAAGACGTCGACACCGGCGTTGACCAGATTGGCGACCGCCTCCCTGGCGATGTCGTCGCGGTAGGCGCCCTCGTCGGGAGCGGAGCTGAGGATCTCCTCGCTGGTGGCCACCTCGACGGTCTGGGCCCACAGGTCGGGATCCATGATGCCCACGCCCAGCGGCGAAGGCCAGATCAGAGCGCTGATCTCGTTGAGCTGCCACGTCTGGTGCGAGCGGCCGAGGGTGGGCGCGTTGTCGAGCACGATGTTCACGCACTCCTCGGGATTGTCGCGGCAGAAGATCCAGCCCAGCAGCGATGCCTCCACGAACCTGACCGCGGTCGCCCGGTAGGCGGGGTCGTCCTCGAGGCGGTCGGCGTCGGCCCACAGAGCATCCTGGAGCATGGCCGTGCCCACGTCATTCCAGTTGATGATGTTCAGGTCCTCCGGCTGGTAGAGCTCGCCGGTGTCGGGGTTGACCGTCTCGAGCACCTGGGCGTACTCGTTGTAGATCATGGCCTGCGCCGCGTCGATCTCACCGCTGATCAGGGCCAGCATGTCGAAGTTCTGCTGGACCAGCTGCACGTCGCTAGCCGGGTCGAGCCCGTTCTTGCGCAGGCCGGCCAGCAGCTCGAACTCGTTGCCGAAGCCCCAGTTGCCCACCGTGCGGCCCTGCAGGTCGGCGACCGTGGAGATGCCGGAGTCGGCGAAGGCCACCTGCAGGGTGGCGCTGCGCTGGAACACCTGGGCGATGTTGGTGATGTTGGTGCCCTCCTCTCGCGGCACCAGGCCCCGAGGCACCCACGACACCGCAAAGTCGGCCGCGCCGGAGTCCAGCACCGAGGCAGGCACGATCTCCACGCCGCCCTCGAGGATCTCCACGTTCAGTCCGTAGTCCTCGTAGATGCCGGTGGCTATGGCCGCGTAGTAGCCCGCGAACTGCGACTGGGTGAACCACTGCAACTGCAGCGTGACGTCGACCACTTCCGCCTCGACGGGCTCCGGCTCGGCCATGGCTTCCTCCATGGCCGCCTCGGCCTCAGCGGCGGCCGCTTCGGCCTCGGCCTGGGCCGCGGCGGCCGCTTCGGCCTCGGCCTGGGCCGCATCCCGCTCCGCTTCGAGCGCGGCGACAACCTCGGGGTCTACAGCTCCCTCGGCCTCGGCCATGGCCGCCTCGAGCGCCGCCTCGGCCTCGGCGGCCCTGGCGGCGGCCGCGTCGGCCTCAGCCGCGGCCGCGTCAGCGTCGGCCTCCGCGGCGGCTTGAGCGGCCGCGGCTGCCTCGGCGGCGGCGTCCGCCGCGCTGGTGTCCGGGGCTGGCTCGTCGTCCTCGCCACAAGCCGCGGCGATCAGGCCCAGTGCCATCAACGGCACCAATAGACGAACCAACGTGTTTCTTGTTTTCATGGTTTCCCTCCCTAGTGGGCTTTCTCTTACGAGAATCAATGCCAGGCTGCGAGACGATCCCAGGCGTCTGGAACGCAGGCGTGCGAGACAGACAGATTCGACGGCGTCATGCTGCTCTCCTGACCACGAAGTACCAGGGCATGACGATGCGCTCGACCACAACCGCGAGCGCGTAGAGACCGATCCCCACCAGCGAGCCGGCCAGCACCGCGGCCCAGGCGTCGTCGTAGCGGGTCAGTCCGGCCGAGTTGGTGATGAGGTTGCCGAGGGCGTCCTGGCGGCCGCCGAAGTACTCGGCCACGATGGCCGCGATCACGGCCAAGGAAGTCGCCAGCTTCAGCGCGGTGAAGAAGAACGGCATGGCGTTGGGAATGCGCACCTCGCGCATGATCCGCCACTTGCCGGCCCCGTAGGACTCCATCAGCTCGATCTGGCTGGGTTCCACCTGGGTCAGACCCCGGGCCGTGTTGACGAAGACCGGGAAGAACACCAGCACCACCACCACCGCCTGGTTGGACCGGGGCGACAGGATCCCGAACCAGGCGTTGAAGATGGGCGCCAGCGCGATGATCGGTACGGCGTTGATGGCGACCGCCAGCGGCGTGAGCGTCTCGTTGGCGGCCCGGAAGGCGGTGACCAGCAGCGCGAACGCCGCCCCGACGATCACCCCGGCCAGCAGTCCGGTAACGATGATGAAGCCCGTCACCCCGGTAGCGGTCACGATGGCGTCCCAGTTCTGCACGACGGCTCCGCCGATTTCTGAGGGCGGCGGGAGCACGAAGCCGTCGGGCCGGATTATGGCCAGCAAGACCTCCCAGCCGCCGAATATGACCACGGCGGCCATCACCGGCGGCAGCCACGCCCGCATCAGCGTCTTGACCGCGGTCACGGCTGAACCCTCGTGCAGCTCGAGGCGGTACGGATGAAGCTCACGGCTAGTGGCCTCCCCGCAGGGCGTCGCGAACTGCGGTGACGTTGGCGAAGAACGCCGGGTCGTCACGGGTGGCCTCGGTGCGGTCGCCGAGGTCGTTGTCGACGACCGCCGCGATCCTCCCCGGACGGGGCGACATCACCACGACCCTGGTCGACAGGAACACCGCCTCGGGGATGGAGTGGGTCACGAACACCACCGTGATCCGGGTCTCGGACCAGATGCGGAGCAGCTCGTTCTGCATGTGCTCGCGGGTCATCTCGTCCAGCGCGCCGAACGGCTCGTCCATCAGCAGCAGCTTCGGGTGGAACGACATCGCCCGGGCGATGGCCACCCGCTGCTGCATCCCGCCCGAGAGCTCGGCCGGGTGGTGGCGGGCGAACTCGCCGAGCTTGACCAGTTCCAGCATCTCCGCCGACCGCCGGCGCCGGTCGGCAGACTTCCAGCCCATCAGCTCCAGCGGCAGCTCGATGTTGCGGGACACGTTGCGCCAGTCGAACAGGCCCGCCCTCTGGAACACCATCGAGTAGTCCCGGTCGAGGCGGGCGGCGTCGGCGGCCTTGCCGTTGACGTGCACGGTGCCTTCGGTGGCATCGATGAGGGCCGCGATCAGGCGTAGCAGCGTGCTCTTGCCGCAGCCCGAGGGGCCTATGAGGGTGACGAAGTCGCCCTGGCCGATCTCCAGGTCGATGTCGGTGAGGGCCTTGACCTCGTTGTGGCGTCCGAGGTTGAAGACCTTCGACGCGCCCTGGATGTCAACTGCCGGGGGCTGGGGGTCGGCAACCGGGCCTGGGTGGTTCATGTCACTGTCTGCTGGCCCTTGCGGCCGACCAGGGCGTACTCGACGGAGGAGATGACCGCGAACACGAAGATGCCGAGGGCGGCCGCGCCGAGCACGGCTATGTAGAGGCGCTCGGGGCCGGTGGTGTAGCGCTGGGCCTCCAGCAGCACCCGCCGGCCGAGTCCGCCCTTCACTCCTGCGGAGATCTCACCGACGATGGCCCCCACCACGCTGGCGGTGGCCGCGATCTTGAACGCCGCGAACAAATACGGCAGCGAAGCCGGCAATCGCAGCCGCCACAGGGTCTGGCCCCAGCGGGCCGCGTAGGAGTCCATCAGTTCGAGGTTCTCGGGCCGGGGGGACTGAAGGCCCCGCAGGCCGTTGATCGTCACCGGGAAGAAGGTGAGGTAGGTGGCGATGATCGACACCGACATCCAGTCCTGCCACTCGAAGGGCAGGAAGTCGAAGCTCTTGCGGCCCCAGATCACGATGATGGGAGCGATCGCGATCAACGGGATGGTCTGGCTGGCGATCACATGGGGGACCAGGGCGCGCTCGAGGCGGCCCGACGTGGTCAGCACGATGGCGATTCCCAGGCCGACGACAACCCCGATGGCGAACCCCACCGCCGCCTCCCGCAGCGTGAAGGCGGCCTCCTTGGCGACGATCGACCAGAAGGCCTCGTCGGTGCCCCTCGGTTCCGCGAAGATCCCCGACACGATGTCGAGCACCGGGGGCATCTTGAGGTCGTCGGACCCGGGCAGGATCGACCCGATCAGCGGCCAGCCGGACTGGGCGTCGTCGATGGCGCCGCCCACGACCTTGTAGAGGCTGTACAGCAGGCCCAGAAGACATATGAACAGGGCCAGCACGACGATCTGCCGGCCCGTCCTCACCATCCGGTCCCGTCGCTGCTCCCGGGCGGCCCGCTGGCGGAGCAGCTGCTCGAAGACCATCGGATCGTCGACGGGCGCCGGCACCGAACCGGTAGCCGAGTCGATCATGGCTTCAGCAACAGGTCCAGACTCAGAACTCACGATTGGTGTCAGTCCCTGAGGGCCGGGATGATGCGCTGGCCGTATGCGTTGAGCGTCTCGTCCTTGGCGTCGTGCATGAGGTAGATGGAGAACTGGTCGACGCCCAGGCCGCGCAGCTCCTCCAGCCGGGAGATGTGATTGCCGGCGTCTCCGAGGATGCAGAAGCGGTCGATCACCTCGTCGGGAACGAAGTCGGTGTGAACGTTGCCCGCCTTGCCGTGCTCGGCGTAGTCGTAACCCTCCCGCCCTGCGATGTAGTCGGTGAGCGCCTGGGGCACCCCGGCGCCCGTGTCGCCGTACCGCGCCACCAGGTCGGCCACATGGTTGCCGACCATGCCGCCGAACCAGCGGACCTGGTCGCGCTGGTGGGCCAGGTCGTCGCCCACGTAGGCGGGCGCAGCCACGCACATGTACAGCTCGTCGGGGTCGCGGCCCGCGTCCGCGGCGGCCCGTCGCACGGCGGCGATGGTCCACTCGGCGATCTGGGGGTCGGCGAGCTGCAGGATGAAGCCGTCGGCCTGCTCGCCGCACAGCTTGAGAGCCCGCGGGCCGTAGGCGGCCATCCAGATGTCGAGCCGGCTTCCCGCCGACCACGGCAGCTGCTGGCGGGTGCCGTTGTAGGTGACTTCCCGACCCTCGGCCATGCCCTTGATGACCTTCATGGACTCGGCCAGAGTGGCGAGGCTGGTAGGGGTGTGGCCCAGCACCCGCATGGCCGAGTCGCCCCGGCCGATGCCGCACACGGTGCGGTTGCCGAACATGTCGTTGAGGGTGGCGAACAGCGAGGCGGTGACCGTCCAGTTGCGGGTGCCGGGGTTGGTGACCATGGGCCCGACGATCATGCGGTTGGTGGCCGCCAGCATCTGGCTGTAGATCACGTACGGCTCCTGCCACAGGACATGGCTGTCGAAGGTCCAGCCGTAGGAGAACCCGTGCGTCTCGGCCTGCCGGGCCAGGTCCACCACCCGCCACGCCGGGGGATCGGACTGGAGAACGACGCCGAAGTCCATGGTCCTGATCCGCTCGGTCTCTAGCGGTTCCGCGGGAAGCCGAGGTCCACGGTGCTGTCGGCCGGATCGGGCCAGCGGGTGGTGATGGCCTTGGCCTTGGTGAAGAAGTGGATGCCCTCGGGGCCGTACATGTGGGTGTCGCCGAACAGCGAGTTCTTCCAGCCGCCGAAGGAGTGGCAGCCCACCGGCACCGGGATGGGGACGTTGACGCCGATCATGCCGGCATCGGCGTCGAGTTGGAACTGCCGGGCCGCGCCCCCGTCGCGGGTGAAGATCGCCGCGCCGTTGCCCCACGGGTTCTTGTCGATCAGCTCGACGGCGTCGTGGTAGCTGTCGGAGCGCACCACACACAGCACCGGCCCGAAGATCTCGTCCTGGTACACGGTCATGTCGGGGGTCACGCGGTCGAGGAGTGACACCCCGAGGAAGAACCCGTCGTTGTCGAAGACGGCTTCGCGGCCGTCCACGACCACAGTCGCGCCCTCCTCGGCACCGATGCCGACGTAGCCGGCCACCCGGTCGCGGTGCTCGCGGGTGATGAGCGGCCCCATCTCGGAGTCGGGATCGTCGCCCGGGCCGACGCGGAGCTTGTCCATGCGCACCCTGATGGCGTCCACCAGAGGGTCGGCCGAGTCGCCCACGGCAACCACCACCGACACGGCCATGCACCGCTCACCGGCCGAGCCGTAGGCCGCGGAGACGGCCGCGTCGGCTGCGAGGTCCAGGTCGGCGTCGGGCAGCACCACCATGTGGTTCTTGGCCCCCGCGAGGGCCTGCACCCGCTTGCCCGCAGACGTGCCGGTCTCATACACATAGCGGGCGATCGGAGTCGACCCCACGAAACTCACCGCCGCGATGTCGGGATGGGTCAGCAGCCGGTCCACGGCCACCTTGTCGCCGTTGACGACGTTGAGCACGCCGGGCGGGAACCCCGCCTCGAACGCCAGCTCGGCCACCAGGCGAGGCGCCGACGGGTCGCGCTCGGAGGGCTTGAGCACGAACGTGTTGCCGCAGGCCACCGCGTTGGGGATCATCCACAGGGGCACCATGGCCGGGAAGTTGAACGGCGTGATCCCGGCCACCACCCCCAACGGCTGGCGTACCGTGTAGACGTCGACGCCGCCGGACGCCTGGGAGTTGTAGCTGCCCTTGAGCAGGTCTCCCAGGCCGCACGCGAACTCGATGTTCTCCAGGCCCCGGGCGACCTCGCCCAGCGCGTCGGAACGCACCTTGCCGTGCTCGGCCGTCAACCGGGCGGCGATCTCGTCGGCGTTGGTCTCCACCAGATTGCGGAAGGAGTGCATCAGCTTCGTGCGGGCGGCCAGCGAGGTGTGACGCCACTCCTCGAACGCGGCCCGCGACGAGGCCACCGCGGCGTCGACCTCCTCGGTGCTGGCCAGCCCGACCTCGGCGGACTGCTCGCCGGTGGCGGGGTTGTACACCGGGAGGGCCCGGCCCGATCCGCACTCCAGGGCCTTTCCGTTCACGTAGTGGTGAATCGTCTCCACTTGACTTTCTCCTGATTCCGGGGATGGGGTGGGTGTCACTGGAGTCCGGTCCTGCCCCAGCCTTGGTTCGGTTACTGCAGGTACTGGGACAGGCCGCGCCTGAGGTAGACGCCGTCTCCGGCCCGGCCCAGGTACTGGCCGTCGTCGATGACCCGCCTGCCCCGCGAGAAGACCGTGTCGACGTGGCCGGTCACCTCGATCCCCTCGTAGGCGGAGTGGTCCATGTTCATGTGGTGGTTGTCGACGCTGACGGTCCACTGCCGGTTGGGGTCATAGATGACGATGTCGGCGTCGGACCCGGGGGCGATGATCCCCTTGCGGGGGTACAGGCCCATCATGCGGGCCGGGGTGGTGGCGCACAGCTCGACCCAGCGGGCCAGACCGATCTCGCCGGTGACCACGCCCTGGTAGATCATGTCCATGCGGTGCTCGACGCCGCCGATGCCGTTGGGGATGGCCCGGAAGTCGTTGAGGCCCAACTCCTTCTGCTCCTTCATGCAGAACGGGCAGTGGTCGGTGGACACCACGGCCAGGTCGTTGGTGCGCAGGCCCTTCCACAGGTCGTCCTGATGGCCCTCGGCCCTCGACCGGATCGGCGTGGAGCACACGTAGGCGGCACCCTCGAAGCCGGGCCGGTCGAGGTGGTCCTCCAGGCTGAAGTGCAGGTACTGCGGGCACGTCTCGGCGAACACGTTCATGCCGTCGTTGCGGGCTATGGCCACCTGCTCGAGAGCCTCGGAGGCCGACAGGTGCACGATGTACAGCGGGGCGGCTCCCACCTTGGCCAGCTGGATGGCCCGGTGGGTGGCCTCCGACTCCAACTCCTTGCGTCGCACGTATCCGTGGGTGACGGGGCTGATCTCGCCCCGCTCGAAGGCCTGCTCGGCGAGCACGTCGATGGCCAGGCCGTTCTCGGCGTGCATCATGATGAGCCCGCCGTTGCCCGCGGCCTGCTGCATGGCCCTCAGGATCTGGCCGTCGTCGGCGAGGAACACCCCCGGATAGGCCATGAACAGCTTGAAGCTGGTGATGCCCTCGTTGACCAGCAGGTCCATCTCTTTGAGCGAGTCGTTGTCGACGCCGCCGATGATCATGTGGAAGCCGTAATCGATGGCGCAGTTGCCCTCGGCCTTGGCCATCCAGGCGTCGAGGCACTCCCGCACGTTCTCGCCGTACTTCTGCACCGCGAAGTCGATGATGGTGGTGGTCCCGCCCCAGGCCGCGGCCCTCGTGCCGGTCTCGAAGGTGTCGGAGGCGAACGTGCCGCCGAAGGGCAGCTCCATGTGGGTGTGTACGTCCACACCGCCGGGAACGACCAGCCGGCCGGTGGCGTCGACGACCTCGGCACCCTGCTCGGCTGCGACCGCGATGTCGCTGCCGGGGCGCAGCAGGGCTGTGACCTGCTCGCCGTCGATGAGCACCTCGGCCGGATCCGCGCCGGTCGCGCTGACGACGGTGCCTCCCTTGATCAGAGTTGTCATCTTCGTCTCCTTCCGGGTCTGGAGGGGTGCGGTTCTGGCGAGTCCCGAGGCTAGGGAGCGGTCAGCGGGTCGTAGAGGTCGGGCCGGCGGTCCCGGTAGAAGGCCCACTGGCCTCTGACCTCGTCGATCTGGTCGAGGTCGAGGTCGCGCACCACCAACTCCTCGGTCTGGTCCGAGGCGGTGCCGTCCACGAACTGGCCTCTGGGGTTGGCGAAGTAGGAGGTGCCGTAGAAGTCGTTGTCGCCCAGCGGCTCGACCCCGACCCGGTTGATGGCCCCCACGAAGTACATGTTGGCCACCGCCGCCGATGTCTGCTCGAGCTGCCACAGGTACGCGGACAGTCCTCGACTGGTGGCCGACGGGTTGAACACGATCTCGGCGCCGGCCAGCCCGAGCGCGCGCCAGCCCTCGGGGAAGTGGCGGTCGTAGCAGATGTACACCCCTACCGTGCCGACGGCCGTCTCGAACACCGGGTATCCCATGTTGCCGGGACGGAAGTAGAACTTCTCCCAGAAGCCCTTCACCTGGGGGATGTGGGTCTTGCGATACTTGCCGAGGTAGGTGCCGTCGGCATCGATCACAGCCGCGGTGTTGTACAGGAATCCTGCCTTCTCACGCTCGTACATGGGCAGCACCAGCACCATCTCGTGCTTCGCCGCGAGCTCCTGGAAGCGCTTGGTCGTCGGTCCGTCGGGGATCGCCTCGGCGTAGCCGTAGAACTCGGTGTCCTGGACCTGGCAGAAGTAGGGGCCGTAGAACAGCTCCTGGAAGCACATCACCTGCGTCCCGGCGGCAGCCGCCTCGGCGACGTACTTCTCGTGGAGCTCGATCATCGACTCCTTGTCGCCCGTCCACGCGACCTGCACAATGGCGGAAGTAACGGTTCGTGCCATCTGCTCCCTCCCGATGTCTTGGATGCCCGCCCGCCCAATGGGGAAGCGGCGAGCTTAGCGGACCGGCCGCTTACGTCAATGGCGTTAGCCGCGACGCGAGGAGATCACACCCGTGTCGAAGCCGGCGAGGTGCAGACCGCCGTGGAACCGGGCGTGCTCGATCTTCAGGCACCGGTCCATCACCACGCCGAGCCCGGCCGCGGTGCAGCGCTGGGCGGCCTCCGGGCTCCACAGGCCGAGCTGGGCCCAGAAGACGGGAGCGCCCACCGCGATGGCCTCGTCGGCCACCGCGGGCAGATCCTCGGAGCGGCGGAACACGTCGACGATGTCGGGGATGACGGGAAGGTCCGCCAGCGACGCGTACACCTTGCGGCCGAGGATCTCGCTGCCGGCGGAACGGGGGTTCACCGGGTACACCTCGAAGTCGGTGGACGACGAGAGCAGGTAGGTGAGGACGAAGTAGCTGGCCCGGGCCAGGTTCGACGAGGCGCCCACCACCGCGACGGTTTCGGCTCGGTTCAGGATGCGCTGGCGCTCCAGCGCGGTCGGGGGCGTCCACCCCTCCACGGGCGGATGCTCAGCCACCGCTCTCCTTGGTCGCCGCGGTCAGAGCCTGGTCGAGGTCCCAGATGATGTCGTCGACGTCCTCCAGCCCGACCGATATGCGCACCATGTCCGGCGACACGCCCCCCGCCTCCAGCTCGGCGCCGGAGAGCTGCTGGTGGGTGGTGGAGGCGGGGTGGATCACGAGCGTCTTGGCGTCGCCGACGTTGGCCAGATGCGACACCATCTGGAGCGACTCAATGAAGCGGGCGCCGGCGGCGCGCCCGCCCACCACCCCGAAGGTGAAGATGGCGCCCGGTCCCTTGGGCAGGTAGCGGCGGGCCAGGTGGTGCTGGGGATGGTCGGGCAGCCCGGCCCACAGCACCCACGCCACCCTGTCGTCGGCGTCGAGCCATTCGGCCACCGTCCGGGCGTTGGCGACGTGGGCGTCCATGCGCAGCGGCAGTGTCTCGATCCCCTGGAGCAGCAGGAAGGCGTTGAACGGGGACAGGCAGGCGCCGGTGTCCCGCAGCTGTTCGGCTCGCACCTTCGTACAGAAGGCGTACTCGCCGAAGTTGTCCCACCAGCGCAGCTCGTTGTAGCTCGGGATCCGGTCAACCATGTGCGGGAACCGGCCCGAGTCCCAGTCGAAGCGCCCTGCCTCCACGATCACCCCGCCGATGGAGGTGCCGTGCCCGCCCAGGAACTTGGTGGCCGAGTGCAGCGCTATGTCGGCGCCGTAGTCGAGGGGGCGGCACAGGTACGGCGTCGCGAAGGTCGAGTCGACCGCCAGTGGCAGGCGGTGGGCCTGGGCGACGTCGGCCAGGGCGGCCAGATCGGCAACCGCGCCCGAGGGGTTGGCGATGATCTCGGTGTAGAGCAGCTTGGTGTCGTCGCGAACCGCCGCCGCGAAGGCGTCGGGATCGGTGCCGTCCACGAAGGTCGTGTCGATGCCGAGCCGGCGCAGGGTCACATCGAGGAGCGTGTAGGTGCCGCCGTAGAGGCCGGCCGCGGCCACGATGTGATCGCCGGCTCCGGCGAGGGCGGTCACGGTGAGGAACTCGGCGGCCTGGCCGCTGGCGGCGGCCACCGCTCCGATGCCCCCCTCGAGGCTGGCCATGCGCTCCTCGAAGGCCGCGTTCGTGGGGTTGGAGATCCGGGTGTAGATCGTGCCGTACTTCTGGAGGGCGAAGAGGTCGGCGGCATCGGCGGTGTTCTCGAACACGAAGCTCGTCGACTGGTAGATGGGGACGGCCCGGGCGCCGGTAGTGGGATCGGGTTGGCCGCCCGCGTGCAGGGCCCGGGTGCGGAACCCCCAGTTCCGGTCTTCCATGCCTTGACGATACTCATCCCGGCCGGCGGACCCCCCGGCCGGCGGGTCCTGTCGCCGCCGCCCCCCGGCCGGCGGGTCCTGTCGCCGCCGCCCCCCGGCCGGCGGGTCCTGTCGCCGCCGCCCCCCGGCCGGCGGGTCCTGTCGCCGCCGCCCCCCGGCCGGCGGGTCCTGTCGCCGAGCCGAGATGACCGACACGGGCTTCGCCCTATTCGTCGGTCATCGGACTCGTCGCCACCCCCCGGCCTGGCGCACCGCGCACCCACGAGACCTCTTTGGGACGAGATGCGCCGCGGTACGGTTCGGAGTCGTGGGCTCGTTCAGTAGCGAGACGGTGGCTTTCGAGTCGTCTGACACGTCAGCGGTGGTGCGGGCCATGCAGACCCTGGCCGCCCGGGGCGACGGGCTGGGCTGGATCAACATCGGGCCGGCCCTGCGGGACGACCAGATCGAGCAACTACCGCCGCCGCCGACCGCGCTGGGTCGCTGGTTCTCCGGCCGGGGCCCTGCGGTGCCCATGGCCACCTGGACCCCGCCGCGGGGAGACCCCGCCGCGTCGCGGCCCACGGTGGGCGTGGAGCATGGCGCCGGCCCCAAGGCGTTGAACCGGCTCCGCGATGCCGGGCTGCCGCTGCCGCCGGGCTGGAGGAAGGTCCAGGACCACGCCAAGCACGGCATCGTCGTCCATCCGATGCCGGGTGCGGCCCACGACGAAGTGCTCGGGTGGCTGCTGGCGGCCTGCTGGGCGCTGTGCCCCATCGAGATCGAGGACCACTGGCTGGCGGAGGTTCACCGACCGGGCTAGTAGCTGACCACGGCCTCCACGATCAGGTCGATCACGGTCGCGGCCTCCGCGTCCCAGACGATGTCGTGGGAAGGCGGGGCGGACTTGTCGAGGGCTGCCGGCGGGCGCACATCGGTCACTGTCATGCCCCGGGTGTGCTCGCCGTGCAACTCCACCGCCACCGGGTGCGTCGACCGGCGGAACAGGTGGGGGTGAGTGACCGCGATAATTGCGGTGGCGTCGTGCACCGGGGCCGCCTCCAGGCCGAACTCGCGGCACCGGGCGTAAGCGAACTCCAACAGGCCCGCCGCGAACTCGGCCGCCGGAGTGCCCGCCGAGCGCATCCTGGCCGCCTCGTCGCCGCCGAGCAGCACCCTGTGGGTGACGTCCAGTCCGACCATGGTCAACGGGGCTGCCTCGCGGAACACGATGGCGGCCGCCTCGGGATCGGCCCAGACGTTGAACTCGGCCACCGGGGTGACGTTCCCGGCGTGGGCGCCCCCGCCCATGATCGTGAGACCGGCCAGACGGCTTCGCAGGTCCGGGTCGCGTCTCAGCGCGAGGGCCACGTTGGTGAGCGGGCCCACCGCCACCAGATGCAGGTCGTCGACGGAGCGGGCTGTGTCGCACAGGAAGGCCACCGCGTCCTCCGAGGCCACCGACCTCCTCAGTTCGGGCAGAGCCACATCCCCCAGCCCGGTGGCTCCGTGGATGCGGGCCGCGTCCATGGCGGGAGCGACCAGGGGGCGGGCCGCGCCCCGGTGCACGGGCACGTCCAGTCCGGCGATCTGAGCGGTCACCAGCGCGTTGTGGGTGGTGTGGTCGATGCCGACGTTGCCGTTGACGGACGTGATCCCCACCAACTCGCCGAAGTGGGCCGCAGTGAGGATGGCGATGGCGTCGTCAAGCCCGGGGTCGCAGTCGAGCACGATCCTGGGTCGGTCATCGGCAATGCCGGCGGTCATGGGCCGAGCCTAGAGGCCGAGGAGTTGATCGACTTCGGACCGGGTCGGCAGCGACGGCTGGGCGCCCGGCCGCAGCGTGGCCGCAGCTCCTACCCGAACAGCCCACTCGGCGGCCCGCACCAGGTCGGCACCGTCGGCCAGCGCGTCGGCAAGCGCTCCGCAGAAGGCATCGCCGGCCGCGGTGGTGTCCACCGGCTCGATCCGGGGCGCGGGTACATGGGTGGCGTCGGTGGGGGTGACGACCATCGCGCCCGCCGCTCCCAGGGTCACCACCGCAGCCGCGACCGGCAAGCCGCGGGCCAGGGCCACTGCCGTGTCCGGGTCGACCTCGCCGATGGCCGACAGCCCGGTGTAACCGGCCAGCGTGGCCAGTTCGGTCTGGTTGGGCACGATCACGTCCACGCCGTCGAGCAGATCGTCCGCCAGCATGGAGGCCGGGGCGGGTGCCGGGTTTAGCACCACCGTGCCGCGGGCTCGGCGCACCGCAGCCTCTACCGCCTCCAGTGGCACCTCCAATTGCAGCAGCACGACGGCTGCAGTCCCGAGGACCTCGGCGGCTCCGGCCACATCGCCCGGGCTGAGGCGGCCGTTGGCGCCCGGGCTCACCACGATGGTGTTGTCGCCGCCGGCGTCCACCGCAATGAGCGCCGTTCCGCTGGGAGTTCCATCGGTGGTAAGAACGTTGGCGGTGTCGACGCCCGCAGCGGTTAGCGCCGACCTGAGGATCGTGGCTGAGTCGTCGTCGCCGACCCGTCCGATCATGGCGACCCTCCGGCCGAGACGGGACGCGGCTACCGCCTGGTTGGCGCCCTTGCCGCCGGGAATGAGCCGCAGATCGCCGCCCAGCACGGTCTCGCCCGCCAAAGGGATCGTCTCAACCGCGACCACGAGGTCGAGGTTGGCGCTGCCCACGACCGCAACCTCTGGCCTCCTCGCTCGATCGTCGGACACGGCAAGATCGTAGTTGTGGCGCCTCCGTCGAGTCCTGCCAAAGCCGGTGTTTGACGAATATCAGAATCATATGAACAATATTGAAGACATGTCTCAGACCGCTGGTAGCATAAGCAGCGTGAGAGTTGGGGACGCAGAACTGCCCGGGGACCTGGTCTCCGCGCACGCTGACGGGCGCCTCGTGCTGTTCGTGGGCGCCGGGGTGTCCATACCGGCACCGTCCGGCCTTCCGACGTTCCGAGAGTTGGCGCAGCGGATCGCCGACGACAGCGAGTTTCCTTGCAACGAGTCCGACCTTGAGAAGCCCGACGAACTCCTCGACCGGGTTGCCAGCCGCGGTGTGGATGTCCACCTGCGGGTAAAGGACTTGATCGAGCGGGAGGATTCCGGACCGAACGAACTGCACGAAGCCGTCGTCGACCTTGCAATCGCATCCCCCGCGCCACGGATCGTCACAACCGACTACGACCGCCATCTCTCGTGCTTCCTGCCCGACGGAGTCGACGAGTTCGAGGCACCTGCTTTGCCTCCGGGCAACGACTTCCGAGGCCTCGTCTACTTGCACGGCTCGGTACGCCAGGATCCGAGCCGCCTGGTGGTCACTGAGACGGACTTTGCGCAGGCCTACCTGTCGGATGAGTGGGCGCTGCGCTTCCTCCAGAAGCTGTTCGCAGACCTCGCAGTCCTGTTCGTCGGGTATCGGCTCAACGACACGCTGATGCAGTACCTGCTTCGAGCTCTGTCGCCCAGTGCCGAGGTGTACGCACTGACAGACAAGCCAGAGGATCCTCGCTGGCGCCGTCACGGTGTCGATCCTGTGGGCTACGGGACCCATGAGCAGCTGCCCGGCTTGATCCGGCGGTGGGCTGGCATGGCGCGGATGGAGATGCTGGACCACGACCGGCGCATTCGCGCCATCGTCTCGGGCGAACCGCCACTGCTACCCGAGGACGAGTCGTACCTCGAAGCGGCCGCCGCTGATCCCGACCTGGTCAGTCTGTTCACCGCCCACGCTCGGGGCTTGGGATGGCTCCGCTGGATGAGCGCTCAGCCACAGTTCAAGGCATTGTTCGATCCCTCTGCATCGTTCGGCAGCACGGAGCGCAGCCTGGGTTCATGGTTCGTCCGCCACTATGCAGTCGAACCGGACCACGTCGAAGAGGCCCTATGCCTCGTCGCCAGCAACGGCGGTCTGGTCAACCGCGAATTGTGGTTCTCAGTCGTACAGTCGTTCTCGCTCTCCGGCCAGGCTCGCTCGGAGGCGGTCAACCGCTGGATCCCGGTGCTGGCACACACGATGCCTCCGGGATGCAACGACTGGCTCGGGATGCTGCTGGCGGGCTGCGAAATGCCCCGGGACCGGAACTTCGTCCTGGTGCTGCTCGATCGCATCCTCGAGCCGCGACTGACCGTTGCCCGCTTCGAGCCGGGACGCATGGAAGTCGTCGCCGGCGCTGAGGAGTCGTGGATTCAGAGCGTCACCAGCGAGTGGCTCGAGTCGAGCGGAGCGAGCTTGGCACAGGATCTGGCTCCGCTCCTTGATCGACACCTCCGACATTTCTTCCTGCTCTCCAAGACGCTCAACCCGACTGGAGGCGAGTGGAGGCTTGATGGCCGGAATCGAGCCGCGATCGAGAGCCGGGGAGAGGAAGGGCGCGATAGCGGTGTCGATCTGCTGATCGACGGGGCCCGAGATGTGATTGAGATCTTGGTAGCTGACACGCCTGAGGCCGCAGATCCGTACCTACGGGAGTGGAGCGGGCATGAGTGGCCCGTTATGCGACGGCTTGCCGTTCAGGGATGGGTCAAGCGGCAGGATCGCTCAGCCGACGAGAAGCTCCTGTGGCTCGGCCGGTCGGGTCTGTTGATGGACGGTCTGCTACGGCCCGAGGTGATGCGGCTGCTGAAGGCAACTCTGCCGAAGGCATCCTCCGATGTTGTCGAGACCCTGGTCGAGCAGGCCTGCGCGGCGCGCCGGCCTGACGAGCTGTACGCCTACCGCCTTCTGGGCTGGATCGCGGAGCATGCTCCCGGGGCCGTAGCGGCGAACGGCGTGCTCGCAGAGCTGCAATCAAGCCATCCCGACTGGCGGCCGTTGACGGATCCAGACTTCCGGACCTGGCAGGCGCTTCCAGCAGAAGACCTGATGGAGCCACTGGAGCTGCAGGATCTCCACGACCGCATTCAGGCCGACGCCGCGGCAGCGGTCGCAGGCCTAGTCAATGAGAAGGACGAACGGGCCGGGCGCGGCATCGGCTGGATTGACGCACTGGATGCGCTCTTCTCGACGGTTGTCGAGCACTTTGAGGACGGAGTTGAGGTTCTTGAGGTGCTGGGTCGCGAGCCGACCGCTGCGCCGGATCTGGAACGAGACTTGGGCAAAGCCGTGCTGAGCGGCTGGAAGCACGCCAGAGCGGTCGCATCGCTGCCCGACGAGCAGTGCACCCGCCTCGCTGGCTTGCTGCCCGATGTGTGGGAGCTCGGCCTGCGGCGCTGGGGGGACGGCAAGACGACCTTCGATGACTTCGGGTGGTTGGAGAGCGCTGATAGTCACTGGGCTGGGGGGATTGTTGAGCTGTGGCTTGAGGTGGCTCAAGCTGCGAGACGAAGTGGGGGCGACGCATGGAGCGGACTGCCAGATGCGGTCAAGACAGTTCTGGAGACGATCGTCGGCGGTGATCACAAGGCCGCGTGCCTCGCTCAAGTCGTCGTGGCAACGCGGCTCCACCTGCTCTTCCAGCTCGATGAGCCGTGGTGCCGGGACAACGTCCTGCCCATGCTCGATCCTTCGGTTGATGAGTATCGGGCTGTCCGATGCTGGGAGGCCTACCTGTCGAGGGGTCGGGCAAGCGAGGAACTCTTGCTTGCTGGCCTGCTGGATCACTTCGTCGCCATGACGCCCTTGGTGGATCGGCTGTCTCATCGGCATGCCAAGGTTCGGTCGTCCTACGCCGGGTTGGCGGCGAGCGTTTGCGTCGACACAACCATCGACCCGTTGGGAGACGGGTGGCTGCGGACGTTTGTCGCTTCGGCAGACATCGACACCCGGGTCGATTGGATTCACGAGATCACGCGGGGAATGTCGAACCTGTCGGCTGATACCGCCGACGCCCACTGGTCTAGGTGGATGCGTCGCTACTGGGAGGATCGTCTGGCCAGCATCCCGGTGGCCGTAACGCCGGAGGAGGCCTCGGCCATGGCAGAGTGGCCCGTCCTGCTGGGACACTCCTTTCGGGAAGCCGTGGACCTAGTGCTCCAGTCTCAGGCAACTGTGGGCGGCGGGTCCCGCCTGCTCCGCACACTCGCGGATGTCGACCTGCCCCAGGACGGCAAGTCCCGACCCGACCACCTCATTGAGCATCCCGAGTCAACGGCTCTGTTGTTGACTCACTTGCTCCACAATGCCGAGACGTCGACTGACGATCTCCGGCTTCGGCACCTCACCGAGGTCGTCGCGCGGCTCGATGGGCTGCTCGACGCGCCGCGGATGAAGCCCGTCCTTAACGAGTTGCTCCGGCTTGGCTTCGGGGACTTCGTCGGGTGGCTTCAGTCGCAGCGAGAGACAGCGAACGAATCCACTCCAGCGGTTTCTCTGAGCTGACGGCGTCCCCGCGCGCTCGTCGAGTTCATGGTCGATGTCCGGCGGCACCCGCAGTTCGTCGAGTGGATGGAAGCGGTCGTCGACGTCTACAGCGGCGAGTCCCTCGGTGACGACGGCTGGGCGATCCGCCAGGAGATCAACGAGCTGATCCGAAGGCTGGAGGCGGTGGACGAACCGCCTCCGATGCCCTACGGCAAGCAGCTCTCGGGCACCAGTTCGATCTCTGGGAGCTCAGATGGCCACCGCTTGAGCGGGGCTCAGGACCCCTCGCCGGATCCGGTGAACCCATCATTCGTGTCCTGTACGGCTACGCCCGACCGGTGCGCGACCCGACCTTTAGCGAGGTGGCCGTGGTCCTGCTGGGCGGCGACAAGTCGCGGTCGGTTGACAGCTGGTACGACGCTGCCGTGCCTGAGGCCGAGCGACGGCTGGTCGGCTGGTGCGACGAGCACCTCGCGTTCGTGCCGCGCCCGAGCGACGCATGACAGACCAGCGAAGACGTTGTCTCGCAACGGGCCCGAACTGCGGCTCCCCGCGGTGGCCGGCGGCGGCTGGTGCCCGTCACGCCGCAGCCGGGATCACGCAGTAGGTCAGCCCCATGTCCGACAGCCAGCGCCGGTAAGTGACAGAGGTCTTGTCCGAGCGCACCGGCGTCTCGACCCGTGATCCGAGCGGCAGGCGCTTGGGTCTCTGGTTCTCGAGAATGGGCTTGTCCTGGCCGAAGATGAGCAACTGGAAGTGCTTGAGCAGCCGGTCGTCGTTCTCGTCGTCGAGCATCGACAGCAGCATGTGGGCCCGCGTGTTCACCTCGTCCATGGGCTGGCAGAAGATGGTGATGGCGTCCATGCGGGACTCGTCGATGGGGTTCGACTTGTACAGGATGGCGCAGTACGGGTGGGGCACCCGGTACACGTACTCGGTGAGCAGCCCGCCGTCGGCGTTGGCCGCCCCCACGGGCTGGAAGAACTCGCACTCGGTGGCGACGATCTCCCGTCCGTCGTCGACCAGGTCGACCTGGTACTCCTTGACCTCGGTCAGAGGCTCGATTCCCAGGTAGCCGGAGTGGACGTAGGGGAAGTGGCCCATGTCGAGGAAGTTCTCCACCGCCCTCGGCGCCGAGGTGTGCACCCCGATGCTGCCGGCCCACACGTTGTGGCGGTCGGGCTCGTGGAACTCGGGCAGATCGAACAGCTCTGCCTCCGGAGAGCCGAGGCTGGTCCAGAGATAGCCGAAGCCCTCGATCACCGGCAACGGTTCATCGAGGTCCGCGGCCGTGAATCGCGAGCCCTCGGGCAAGGCCGAAACGGATCTCCAGGCATGGATCCCACCGCCGGCGCACACCCCGTAGGACACCGGCTCCCCGAGAAGTCGCGTCTCGTGGACGGCGCCGGGAAGCATCTCGACGACGGCCCCGACGGGGTGCCAGAGGTTCAGGGCGACCCGGTCGGCGCACCTCGGGACGGCCGTCACAGCACCGCCACGGGGTTCACGGGAGAGCCGCAGGCACCCACGAACGGCTCCGGGTTGGCCTGCAGGAGGAACTCGTAGCGGCCCTCCTGCTCACAGGCCGCCGCCAGGGCTTCAAGATCCCAGTTCTGGCCCTGGGTCATGCCCATGTCCACCACGTGCGCGCAGTGCACGCCCAGAGCGTCGTCCCAGTCCGGTCCGGGGAAGACCTCGAAGATGTAGGTGTCGTTGGCGACCGCGGCCACATCATGGCGATGGAACCACCGCACCGCGTCGAAGCCGGGGCCGGGGCTCGTGCCGTCGGAGTCGGGCCCGGTCACGTAGGGCAGCGCCCCCATCTCCCGGAACACCTGCATCCGCCCGGTGCGCAGCAGCACGATGTCGCCGGGGCGCATGGTCACCCGCCCGTGCTCGGCCGCCTCGTCGAGGTCGTCGGCGGTCACTTCGTGGTCGCTGGCGAGCCGCTCGAGTCCCTTGGCCGCGCAGATGTCGAGCAGCACCCCCCGGCCGGTGAGGTGGCGGACGTTCTCGATGCCGAGGACGGTGGCCCCGCCCATGGGATTGATCGACGAGACGGGCACGCCGTTGTAGAGGGTGTTGTCGTAGCTCACGTGGGACAGGCCGTCCCAGTGGGTGGCGGCCTGAAGGGCCATGGTCACTATGTCGTCGGAGAAGTGCGGGACCAGGCCCTTGCCGTCGGGGTCGCCGAGGTCGGGGCTGTGGATCTTCACCATGGCGTGCAGCGGGTTGATCCGGCCGTGCATCTGGCCGATCTGGACACCGTTGGAGTGGTGCAGGTCGAGAGCGCACGACACCCTCCGACCGGTGCGGACCAGCGACGCGGCGTGGGCCACCGCCTCATCGCTGATCAGGTTGAGTGTTCCGAGGCGGTCGTCGTCGCCCCATCGTCCCCAGTTGCGGACCTCGTCGCGCAGCGCGAAGAAGGCGTCGGTGAAGCTCATCGTGTACCCGGTGCGGACGTCATGGCCGGGATACTAGCTTTGGCCCATGATCGGCCCGCAGTCTGGTCCCCCCGAGGTCCTGATGGGAGCGGACCGATGACGTGGCTCTACGCGTTCATGCTGGCGGCCGGGGCACCGCTGCTGCTGTGGTTCGTGTTCACCGGTGGCGACACCGAGATGGAGATGGGCGGCGAGGCCGACGGGCTGTCGGAGGTATTCACGATCATCCCGCTCAGCAGCCTGGCCTTCGTGGCCACGTTCTTCGGGGCGACCGGGCTGGTATCGGAGTGGCTCGGAACCGGTGCGATCTTCACGCTGCTGATGGCGGTCGTGGTCGGGGTGCTGGCTGGAGCGCTCAACAGCGCCGCCTTCGCCTTCCTGCGTCGCAGCGAGGCGTCCAGCGAGGTCAGCGACCGCGAGATCGAGGGGAGCATCGCCCGGGTGTCGTTGCCCATGTCGAACGAGCGGCGCGGCCGGATCGTTCTGACCGTGGCGGGAGCCCGCACCCAGATGACGGCCGCTCCCATAGATTCTCTCGACGGGGGCAAGGTCATCGAGGCCGGCGCCCGGGTCATCATCGTGCGTATCGAGGGCGGGGTCGCCCTGGTCACCCGCCTGGATCCCGAACTGGAGTAGCCCGGAGCCCGAGAGGTTCGCTCCGACGCGTTTCGGAGTTGGCTGAGCTTCCAATCGACCTTGGCTGCCTCCGGGGGGAGGCTGGTACGCTCGGCCGGGCAGCGGGCTTGTAGAGACGCGCTCGGCGCGTGGGAGGGAAGGCGCAATGTCCTCAGCAATCGTGGCCGGTATCGCTCTGGCGCTGGCCGTGTTCTTCGTGATCCTGATCGTCCGGTCCCTGATCGTGATCTGCCCGCCCAACCGGGTGGCTGTCATCTCGGGCCGCAAGCGGGCCCTCTCGGACGGTCGCACCGTCGGCTACCGGATCCTCAAGGGCGGGCGCACCCTGAGGATCCCGCTGATCGAGCGGGTGGCCTGGATGGACCTCAACACCATCCCGTTGGAGGTGGCGGTCACCAACGCCTACTCGCGGGGCGCGATTCCGCTCAACGTGATGGGCATCGCCAACGTGAAGGTGTCGAGCGGTGAGGGCCTGCTGGAGAACGCCGCAGAGCGCTTCCTGCACGTCGACCACAGCCAAATCGGCAAGATCGCCAAGGAGACCCTGGAGGCCAACCTGCGGGGCGTGCTGGCCACGATGTCGCCTGAGGAGGTCAACGAGGACAGGCTCAAGTTCAGCCAGCAGCTCATCGACGAGGCCGACGACGACATCAAGACCCTGGGCCTGGAGCTCGACGTGCTGAAGATCCAGAACGTCACCGACGATGTGAACTACCTCGAGTCGGTGGGCCGGCGCCTCACCGCCGAGGTCATCCGGGACGCCCGGGTGGCCGAGGCCAACCGCACCGCTGAGTCCGAGCAGGCCGAGGCGGCCGCCCGCCGTACCGCCCAGGTGGCCCAGATCGAGGCCGACAAGAAGATCGTCGAGGAGCAGAACGCGCTGCGGGTGCGCACCGCCGAGCTGGAGGCCATCTCCAGGGCCCGCGAGGAGGAGGCTCTGGTGGCCGGCGCGACCGCCAAGGCGGTGGCCAGCCAGGAGCTGGAGACCGAGCGGATCGAGCTCGAGAAGCGCCGGGTGGAGGCCGATGTCGTGGTGCCGGCCCGCGCCGACCTGGAGGCCCGCCAACTGCAGGCCCAAGCCGAGGCGGCCACGATCGTCGAGGACGGCAAGGCCCAGGTCGAGGTGTTCAAGCGGCTCACCGACCAGTACCAGGCGGCCGGTTCCGACGGCCACGACGTGCTGGTGCTCAACATGCTGCCCGACCTCATCGACAAGATCGTCGCCACCGTGCAGAACGTCTCCATCGATCGGGTCGCGGTCGTGGACACCGGCGCGGCCGCCGGCGGCAACGGCGGCGGCAACGGTGACGGGAGCCCGCGTGGCGGCATCCCCGGGCTCATGAGCCAGCTCCCGGCCTCGCTGGTGGCCATGACCGAGCAGATCGAAGCGGCCACTGGGGTGGACATCCTGGCCTCGTTGCGCCGCCGCGATCACGAGCAGGGCGACGAGCGCTGAAGCTGCGTCCCTGAGCTGACTCCGGCGACACAGCATGGGCGGACATCTCGACGGCAGGACCATCGCGGTCACCGGCGGCGGCGGCGGTATCGGAAGGGCGGTGTCGCTGGCCTGCGCGACCGAGGGAGCCAACGTGGTGGTCGCGGACTACGGCGTTGCTCTCGATGGCTCGGACCCCTCGAGCGAGGTGGCCGAGGCCGCCGTGGACGAGATCCGGGCCGCGGGCGGCGAGGCGATCGCGGTGGCGGGCGACGTCTCCCGATTCGATGTGGGCGCCGGCATCGTCGAAGCGGCCTGCGATCAGTGGGGGAGCATCGACGGCGTGGTCTGCGGAGCGGGCGTGCTGCGTGAGCGGATGCTGTTCAACATGAGCGAACAGGAGTGGGACCATGTGGTGGCCGTCCACCTGAAGGGCCACTTCAACGTCTACCGGGCCGCGCTGGCCCGGATGCGCAAGCAGCCGGCAGGCGGTTCGCTGGTCGGGTTCACCTCGGGAGCGTTCTCGGCCTCCACCGCTCAGGCCAACTACTCGGCGGCCAAGGGCGGGATCGTGAGCCTCACCCGCTCGGCCGCCATGACCGCGGCTTCGATACGGCTCCGGGGCGGTCCCGCCATCAACGCCAACTGCATCGCGCCGACGGCCCGCACCCGAATGAGCGAGAACGTGCCGTTCGAGATCGAGACGGGCGAGCCCGAGGCGGTGGCCCCCCTGGCCGTCTATCTCCTCAGCGACGTCGGCCGGGACGTCAACGCCCAGATCTACACCGTTGTGGGGAGGCGGATCTCGGTCTGGAACCAGCCCGAAGAGGTGCGCTCGATGTGGTCGGCCGGCGACCGGTGGACGCCCGCCGAGATCGCCGAGTCGCTGCCGCGAACCATCGGGCAGGAGCCGAACCCGTTGATCGCCGATCTCGAGCGGCGCATGGCCGAGATGGCCGGCGGGTGAGCCGTGGCTTCCGGGAGCGGCGAGCGGCGGTGGCCTGAGCCTCCGTCGGAGCCACCCGGTCGGGGCCTGCTGGACGGCCGGCGGGTGGTGGTCACTGCGGCGGCCGGCGCGGGCATCGGCTCGGCCGTCGCCCGGCGGGCGCTGCTCGAGGGCGCCAGGGTTCTCATCTCCGACATTCACGAGCGGCGCCTCGCCTCCACCTGCGACTGGTTGGAGGCCGGTACCGGGTCGCGGCCTGCCGCGGTCAGGTGCGACGTGACCTCCGAGGGCGACGTCGGCGCCTTGATGGACTCCGCAGTGGAGCTGCTGGGGGGCATCGACGTGATGATGAACAATGCGGGGCTGGGCGGATCGGTGCGCCTGGTGGACATGACCGACGAGCAATGGTCGGCCGTACTGTCGGTGACGCTCGACGGGACCATGCGGTGCACCCGGGCCGCGCTGCGTCGCATGATCGACCAAGGCACCGGCGGCGCCATCGTCAACAACGCCTCGGTGTCGGGATGGAGGGCCCAGACCGAGCAGACCCACTACGCGGCGGCCAAGGCCGGGGTGATGGCCCTCACCCGGTGCGCCGCGCTGGAGGCGGCCGAGCACGGCATCAGGGTGAACTGCGTGGCGCCCAGCCTGGCCTGGCACCCGTTCCTGGCCAAGACCACCGACGAGGCGCTGCTGGCCGACCTGGCCCGGCGAGAGGCCTTCGGGCGCCCGGCCGAGCCTTGGGAGGTGGCCAACGTGATGGTGTTCCTGGCCAGCGACCTTGCCGGCTATATGACCGGAGAAGTGGTGTCGGTCAGCAGCCAGCACCCCTGACGGGGTGCGGTGACGCCGCCGGACGGGGATCGCCACAACGATGGGACCGCACGTCACCGCCAGAACATCGCTGGCCGTGCTGGCTGCGGCCGTCCTGGTGGCCGGTGCCTGCGGCGGCGGCGGTGAAGGCTCCGGGCCACCGGACAAGATCTCAGTCGAGACCAGCCGATCAGAAGCGGCTCCTGCCGGCGACGACACCTCTGTCAGCGGTGCCGGCGGCGGCGCTGACCCCGAGGAGGGAGCCGGACCGGGCGCGGCCGCCGGCGACCGGGTCGAGGAGGGGCAGCTGACAGCTCCGCTCGACACCGTGCCGCCCGCCGGTGACGCGGCACCGGACGGGGCGTCGGCCGGTTCGGAGCCGAGGTTCGGCGGGACCCTGCGGGTCGCGGTGGAGGCCGAGACCGATGGGCTCAACCCGACGGCCAACAACTTCGCGGTGTCGGCCTACGTGATGGCGTTCCCCATGTTCGACCCGCTGGCCTACTGGGACACCGGCGGCCGGTGGATCCCTTACCTGGCCGAGTCGTTCACCAAGGTCGGCGACGGGTCGGCCTGGCGGATGAGGCTGCGGGAGGGGGTGCGATTCCACGACGGCACCGCCCTCGACGCCGATGACGTGATAGCCACGTTCGAGGCCCAGCTCGCCGACCCCGTCGTCTCTCTGGCCATCGTCCACCTCTACGAGCGCGACGAGCCCATCGTCAAGATCGACGACCTCACCGTCGAGTACCAGCTGACGCGGCCCTTCGCGGCCTTTCCCCGCCAGCTCACGAACCAGCTCGGGATGGTGCTGCCGTCGGAATGGCTGGACCTCGCCTACGAGGACCCGACATTGAACCAGATGCCGGTGGGCCAGGGACCGTTCATGATCGAGAGCCGGGTCCAGGACACCAGGACCGTTCTGGTTCGCAATCCCGACTACTGGGCCGCGAACACCATCGACGTGTACCTGGACCGCATCGAGGTCTACCCGATCACCGATTCTGCGATCGCGGCGTCCCGGCTGGTGGCGGGCGAGCTCGACATGATGATCACCGACAACCCCGACGCGATCGCTGTCCTGCGCGAGGCCACCGAAGTGAGGACCGTGGAGAACCTGCGCTCCGGCGAGCACTTCGCCATGCTCAACACCTCCAAGCCGCCCTTCGACGACATCCGGGCCCGCCAGGCCCTGACGTTCCTCACCGACCGCGACGCCTACGTGGCCCTCATCCGCCAGGACACCGCCCCCGCAGCCGACACGATGTTCCATCCCGACCTGATCTGGCATGCCCCCGACATCGAACAGCCGACCAACAACAGGCAAGAAGCCGCCCCGCTGGTGGAGGACTACTGCGCCGACAACCCCGACCACTGCATCGACCGCAGGATCAGCATGGAGCTGCAGCACTCCGGTCCGTCGGTGATCCAGACCCGCATCGCGGACCTGCTCGTCGACAATTGGGGTGACCACTTCGACGTCACCGTGCAGGAGCTGCTGCAGGACAACCACATCGTGGAGGTCGCCCTCGGGCAGTACGACGCCGTCACCTGGCGGCAGTTCGGGGAGGTCGATCCCGACAATGACGTCGTGTGGCTCGAGTGCGCGTCGGTGAGCTTCATCTCCCTGAACTGGACCCGCTACTGCGACCCCGAGCGCGACGGGTTGATGTACGAGCAGCGCGGCATCGACGACCTGGACCGGCGCGTGGAGATCTGGCACGAGATCCAACGAACGGTGCGCGACGCATACACCCATATCTTCTTCAATCACGCCAACTGGGCCATCGGCGCCCACCACACCGTCCACAACGTCTGCGGCCAGACGGCGCCCGCGGACGGAACCGAGTTGTTCTGCAACAACCAGGGCCGGGCCCAACTGCACCAGGTCTGGCTGGACTGACCCGCGAGAGCCCGCATACGCGAGAGCCCGCACACCACCACGATGCTGGCCCCGGTCGCGTCCGACGAGAGCCCGCATACGCGAGAGCCCGCATATTGGACGGGCTCCCGGCACTAGTGGCGGCCGGATAGCGCTTCTGGCAGAGTAATGCGGCTAGGTGCCGGTTCACCCGCCTCGAATGGAAGGGCAAGCGGGGATGGCTTTGCGACGGATCAACAAGCCTTGGAGATGGTGGCTCGGTGCCGTGCTCGCCTTCGCCATGATCGCGGCAGCATGCGGCGGCGGGGGAGACGACGGCGAGTCGCAGCCCTCCCAGGCGGTCGAGACCACCGAGACGGCCGCCCCCTCCGAGTCCGCAGACTCCGGTGACGATGATGCCGTCGATGACGGCGATGGTGCGGGCGACGCGGCGCCCGCTCCGGCCGACACCGAGCCGGAGACCGTGGAGGAGCCACTGACCGCGCCGGTGGACACCACGACCACGACCACCGCGCCGCCGCCGGCCGAGGACGGCGAGGAGGCCGTCGTGGAGGCGCCGCCGACGACGACGGTGCCGCAGTTCGGGGGCACGCTGCGGGTCGGTGTGGAGGCCGAGGGCGACAGCCTGAACCCCACCTCCGGCAGCTTCGCGGTGTCGGCCTACGTCATGACCTACCCGATATTCGAGCCCGTCGCCTACTGGGACACCAGCGGCAACTGGATCCCCTACCTGGCCGAGTCGTTCACGGCCATCAACGGGGGCGAGTCGTGGCAGATGAAGCTGCGTGAGGGGGTGCGCTTCCACGACGGCACCACCCTCGACGCCGACGACGTCATAGCCACCTACGAGGCCCAGCTGCTCGACCTGGAGGTTTCGCTCGCGGTCCGTCCCTTCTATCCCACGGAGGGCGGGGTCGTGAAGGTCGACGACCTCACCGTGCAGTTCAACCCGCTCCAGCCCATGGCCAACTTCCCCCAGTACGTCACCAGCCAGCTCGGCATGGTCCCCCCGTCGGAGTGGCTGGCCCGGGCCCTGGAGGACCCGACGCTCAACCAGTTCCCGGTCGGGACCGGTCCCTTCATGATCGAGAGCCGGGTCCAGGACGAGAGGACGGTGCTGGTGCGCAACCCGGACTACTGGGCCGCCGACATCACCGACATCTACCTGGACCGCATCGAGGTCTACCCCATCACCGACACCGTGATCGCCGCGGAGCGGCTGGCGGCCGGCGACATCGACCTGCTGGTCACCAGCAACTCCGACGCCATTCTCACCCTGCGCGACTCGGCGGACGCGGGCGTAAGGACCATCGAGAACGTCAGGTCAAGCGAGGACTTCGCCATGATGAACGTCCAGCAGCCCCCGTTCAACGACATCAGGGCCCGCCAGGCGCTCACGTTCGCGACCGACCGGGACGCCTACGTGGCGCTCATCCGCCAGGGCACCGCACCGGCGGCCGACTCGATGTTCCACCCGGACCTGATCTGGCACAACCCGGACGTGAAGCAGGAGACCAACATGCCCGAGCGGGCCGGGGCGCTGGTGGCGGCGTACTGCGCCGACAATCCCGGTGACCATGAATGGCCCGTCTTCACCGGGCAGCGCCGCCCCTACTGCACCGACGGCAAGATCAACATGGAGCTCCAGTTCTCGGGCCCGTCGGTTGCCCAGACCCGCATTGCCGAGCTGCTGATCGACGGCTGGGAGGACTACTTCAACGTCCACCAGAATGAGCTGCTGCAGGACGAGCACATCACCGAGACGGCCATCGGGTTCTTCAACGTGGTGACCTGGCGCCAGTTCGGCGCAGTCGACCCCGACAACGATGTGCTGTGGATTCAGTGCGCCTCCATCGACTTGATCTCGCTCAACTGGCCACGGGACTGCGACCCCGAGCGCGATGTTCTGCTGTTCGAGCAGCGGGCCCTCAGCAACCGGGACCCCGATGAGCGGGCCCGGCGGGTGGAGATCTGGCACCAGATCTCGCAGGATCTTCGGGACTCCTACACCTACATCTTCTTCAACCACGCCAACTGGACCATCGGCGCCCGCGACAACGTCCACAACATCTGCGGGCAGACCTCCCCCGACGGGGTGGAGTTGTTCTGCAACAACCAGGGTCGGGTGCAGCTGCACCAGGTCTGGCTGAGCTGACCACGCCCGAACGCCTGCTTCGAACGGCTGTGCCAATAGCATTGGCCGGCCAGCAGTGCGGTCCGGCAGGGTTGCACGGCTAGCCGGCGCTCAATCGGCCTCTAATGGGAGGGCAATCGGGGATGGCTGCTCGACGGATCGATAGGTCACCGAAGCTGTGGGTCGCGGTAGCGCTCACTCTCGGCTTGCTCGCGGCCGCGTGCGGAGGCGGCGACGAACAGCCGTCTGTGGCTGCTGAGCCCGCCGAGGCCACCGCGCCTGCCGCGGAGACCGCTCCGGCTGAGCCGTCGGGCAGCGGTGGCACCGACGACGGGACGACCGCGACCTCCGACGCCGAGCAGGAGCCCGTCGAGGAGCAGGAACTGCTGGTGGCGCCGGTCGACACCACGACCACCACCACCGCGCCGCCGCCCGACGACGACGGTGACGGCGACGAGGCCGTCGCGGAGGAGCCGGCCGAGCCGGAGCCTCAGCCCAGCGGCACGCTGAGAGTCGCCATCTCAGCCGAGGGCGACGGTCTCAACCCTGCGGCCAACGCCCTCACAGGGCCGGTGAACAACATCGTCTACGCGGTATTCGACCCTCTGACCTACTTCGACACCCAGGGCAACTGGGTACCGGTCCTGGCCGAGTCGTGGACCAAGATCGGCGACGGCACGACCTGGCAGGTGAAGCTGCGGGAAGGGATCCGGTTCCACGACGGGACCGAACTCGACGCCGACGATGTGGTTGCGACGTTCGATGCACAGTTCACCGACCCGGTGATCTCGCTGGTGTACAGGCCCGGGTTCGACCCCGATGCTCCCATCGTCAAGGTGGGCGAGTACGAGGTCCAGTTCAAGGGGGTGAGGCCCTCGGCCCGGCTGCCGATCGCGTTCACCGGCCAACTGGGAATGATCCTGCCGTCGGAGTGGCTCGATCAGGCCGTCGCAGACTCGGGCCTCAATCAGATGCCCGTCGGCACCGGCCCCTTCATGGTCGAGAGCCGGATCCTGGGCGAGAAGACGGTGCTGGTACGCAACCCCGACTACTGGGCCGCGGACATGATCGACATCCGCCTCGACCGCATCGAGATATACCCCGTAACCGACTCCACCGTCGCCGCTCAACGATTGATAGCCGGAGACCTCGACCTGATCATCGTCTCCGGCGCGGAGGCAATCCTGACCCTGCGCGACGCGGCGGACCAGGGATTGACCGTCATCGAGAACCAGCGCTCGGAAGAGTCAATGCTGATCATCAACGCGGCGAGCCCGACGTTCTCGGACATCCGGGCCCGCCAGGCCCTGACGTTCGCAACCGACCAGGAGCTCTATGTGGACCTGATCCGGCAGGGCACGGCGCTGGCGGCCGACACGATGTTCCATCCCGACCTGATCTGGCGCAACCCGGACATCAAGCAGGAGACCAACATGGGTGAGCGGGCGAGACCGCTGGTGGAGGCCTACTGCGCCGACCTCCCCCAGAACTGCTCCGACGGGAAGATCAACATGCGTCTGGGCATTCCTGGCCCGTCGGTGGAAAGCGATCGCGCCGTCGATCTGCTCGTCGCCACGTGGGGTGAGTTCTTCAACGTGGAACCCTCGATCAAGCCGCTCCAGGGTCTGCTCACCGATGTCGTGCTGGGCAACTACGACGTGGCTCAGGCGGCCACGTTCGGGGCAGTCGATCCCGACAACGACGCGCTCTTCATGGAGTGCGGGGTGATCAGCTTCATCTCACTGAACTTCGCCCGCTACTGCGATGAGGAGCGTGACGAGTTGATATACGAGCAGCGCAGGATCGACGACCTGGACCGGCGGGTGGAGATCTGGCACCGCATCCAGGAGATCAACCGGGACGCCTACACCTTCATCTTCCTGACCCACGACAACTGGACGATCGGTGCCCGCGACAATGTGCAGAACATCTGCGGGCAGGTCGGACCCACCGGCGACCCGATCTTCTGCAACAACCAGGGCCAGACCTGGTTGAGCCAGCTCTGGCTCAGTTAGGGGACCACTGACTCGCGGGCTCCGATTCCGGTCGCTGGCCGCGCTGCTGGCCTGCGCGGCTGCGCTGACCGCGTGCGGAGGAGGCGGCGACGAGTCCGGGAGGAGTGACGGAACCGCTGAGCCGTCTGCGGGGTCGGAGCGGGCGGCCTCGTCCGAACCCTCCGACTCTGACGGCTCGGCCGGAGACGGCGACCGGGACGAAGCGACGGGCAGCGGTGTGGGGTCGCCTGATGCGGTAGGGGAGGCGCCTCAAGGGGACGAAGGCTCCCGGGTCGCTCCGCTCGACACCACCACGACCGTCGCCGTTCAGGGCGCCGACACCGGTGTTGAGGAGCCCTCGGGCCCGCCGCCGCTCTCGGGCGGGACGTTGAGGGTCGCGGTCGATGGCGAGGCCGACGGCTTGAATCCTGCGGCCAACAACTTCGCGGTGTCCGCCTATGTGATGGCCTACCCGATGTTCGATCCGCTGGCCTACTTCGACGCGGAGGGCAACTGGATCCCGTATTTGGCCGAGTCGTTCACCAGCAACGACGACGCCACGGTGTGGCGGATGAGGCTGCGGGAGGGAGTCCGCTTCCACGACGGCACGGAGATGACTGCTGACGACGTCGTAGCGACCGTCACCGCCCAGCTCGCCGACCCCGTCATCTCGCTGGTGTACCGCAACACGATCGAGCCCGGTCAGTTCATAACCAAGATCGACGACCTGACTGTTGAGATGACGGTGGCCAGGCCGTCGGCTCGATTCCCGCTGGCGCTGACGGGCCAGTTGGGGATGGTCCTGCCGTCGGAGTGGCTGGAGCTTGCACGCGAGGATCCGACCCTGAACCAGAAACCGGTGGGGCAGGGGCCGTTCATGATCTCCAGCCGGGTCCAGGACGTGGCCACGGTGCTGGTCCGCAACCCTGACTACTGGGCAGCCGATCGTGTCCCGGTCTACGTCGACCGGATCGAGGTCTACCCGATCACCGACATGGTCATCGCCGCGGAGCGCCTGAGCGTCGGGGACCTCGACCTGGCGATCACAACCAACGCCGAGGCGACCCTCATCATGCGCGAGGCCGCCGGGGTCGGCACCATCGAGAATCTGCGGTCCGACGAAGGCTTCGCGGTGATCAACTCGGGGCGGCCGCCCTTCGACGACATCCGGGCCCGCCAGGCACTGACCTTCGCCGCGGACCGCGACGGATACCTGGAGCTGATCCGTCAGGGCACCTCACCGCCGGCCGACACGATGTTCCATCCGGACCTTACCTGGCACAACCCGGAGGTGAAGCAGGAGACGAACATGCCCGAGCGGGCCGCACCGCTGGTCGACGCCTACTGCGCCGACCACCCCGAGAACTGCTCCACCGGAAGGATCAACATGGAGTTGCACTTCGGCGGGCCCTCGGTGGAGAACGTGCGCATCGCTGATCTGCAGATCGATGCCTGGGAGGAGTTCTTCAACGTCACGCCGGTCGAGGTGCTGCAGGACAAGCTGATCAACGAGGTGGTGCTGGGCAACTACAACGTGGTCAACTGGCGGCAGTTCGGCACCGTCGACCCCGACAGCATCGCGCTGTGGCTGGAGTGCGACTCGATCGGGTTCATCTCGCTCAACTTCGCCCGCTACTGCGACCGGGAACGAGACGAACTCATGCTCGAGTCCCGGGCCATTGACGACCTCGGTCGCCGGGTTGAGATCTGGCACCGGATCCAGGAGATGATCCGCGACAGCTACACCTACATCTTCTACTACCACACGAACTGGGCAGTCGGTGTCCGTGACGGTGTCCACCGGATCTGCGGTCAGGCGTCGCCCGACGGCGTCGAACTGTGGTGCAACAACTCTGGGCGGGTGCTGCTGAACGGAGTCTGGCTGGGCTAGCCGCCGGCCCGGAGGGGCGATCAGGACCCTGGTCCCGGCGGGCACGGCACTAGTCGCAGTAGTAATCTCGGTGCGGAGTGACTGCCGGACTTGAATTGGGTGGCGCCTCGATGACCGTGTCGCGGCGACCGGGGCGGTAGCGGCTCGTGGCAAGGTTCCTCGTCCGGCGACTCGTGCTGCTGTTGGCTGTGCTGTTCGCGGTCACCTTCACCGGGTTCTCGGCGATGAACTTCCTCGGCGATCCGCTGTTCAACGTGGTCGGCTTGATGGCTGAGCTCGACTGCGAGGCCATCGAGGCCGGAGCGGCCGAGGACACCTCCTTGGACCGGGCGAGGAGCGACTGCGAGACGGTGGCCGCGGCCAGAGCCGAGTACCACCTCGACCGGCCGGTGCCCGTCCGCTATCTGCTGTGGGTGGGGGACATGGTCACCGGGGACTTCGGCACCTCGTTCCAGAACGACCAGCCGGTGGCGGAGATCATCCGCGAGAAGCTGCCCGAGACGCTGATCCTGCTGGTCATGGCCCAGATCGTCTCGCTCGGCGTGGCCATCCCCTGGGGTGTGATCGCGGCCTACCGGGCGAACCGGGCCTTCGACCGCGGCTCCACGGTGGCCTCCTTCGGGCTGCTGTCGGTGCCCAACTTCGCGCTCGGCGTGGTGCTGCTGTACGTGTTCTCCCTGCGCTGGCAGATCTTCCCTTCGGCCTACGAGAGCGAGACCGTCTTCGGTCTGGTGTTCTCCATGATCCTTCCCGCGGTCACGCTCGGCCTGCCCCTGGCCGCTAGCTACCAGCGGCTGCTGCGCACCGACCTGATCACCACCCTCCAGGAGGACTTCGTCCACATGGCCCGGGCCAAGGGCCTGCCGCCCATGAGGATCATGTTCCGCCACGCCCTGCGGCCCTCGCTGTTCTCGGTCGTCACCGTCTTCGGGGTCAGCACCGGCGCCATGATCGGTGGGTCGCTGGTGGTGGAGCAGATCTTCGGCATCCCCGGGATCGGCCGGGAGATAGTGACCGCGGTGGTCCGCGACGACTTCCCGGTGGTGCTGGCCATCGTCATGCTGGTCGCCTGCACCTTCGTGATCATCAACTTCTTGGTGGACATGTTCTACAGCTGGCTCGACCCGAGGGTGAGGGCCCGGTGAGCGGTGACGGTCGGCCGTCCCGCAAAGGCAGGGCCTCCCGGCAGCGGCTGCTGCGACGGTTCCGGGTCTTCCGGCTCGTGCGGTCCAGCAAGGGGCCCGAGCCCGACGGCCCGGGTGAGGCCGAGGCCGTGCGCCGCCGCCTGGGGGTCGGCTTCTGGCTGGCGGTGGTCTGGCTCGTGGTCATGGCGTTCATCGCACTGTTCGCCCCGATGCTGCCCTTCGCCGACCCCACCAAGGTGGGGTACTCGGGCCCCCGGGAGCCGCCGTCGGCGGGCGCCTGGTTCGGAACCGACGCCCTGGGCCGGGACGTGTTCTCCCGCACCATGCACGGCGCCCGCATCAGCCTCGCGGTCGGCGGCTTCGCCATCGTGTTCGGCATGGTGGTCGGCGGCGCGTTGGGGATCCTGGCCGGCTACTACCGCGGTCGCCTCGACCAAGCCGTCGGCTTCGCCTTCTTCGTGCTGCTGTCGTTCCCGGCGCTGGTGCTGGCCATCCTCATCACCGCCACCCTTGAGCGCAGCCTGCTGGTGGTGAGCCTCACCATCGGCATCCTGGCCGTCGCGCCCGTCGGCCTGCTGGCCCGGGCCTCCACCCTGGTGTATGCGGAGCGCGAGTTCGTGGCCGCGGCCCGGGTGCTCGGAGCCCGCAACGGCCGCATCATCGTGCGCGAGCTCCTGCCCAACGTGGTCATCCCCATGGGGGCGCTCACGCTGCTCGGGATGGCGGTGGCGGTGGTGGCCGAGGGCTCGCTTGCCTTCCTGGGGCTGTCGGTGGCCGGGGACGAGGCCATCTCCTGGGGCAAGATGATCGTCGACGGGGCCGGCCTGCGCGACCTCCAGAACGCCACCCATGTGGCCATGTTCCCCGTGGTGGTGATGTTCGTCACCGTGCTGGCCCTGAACTTCGCCGGGGACCGCATCCGGCAGTACTTCGACGTCAAGGAGCTGGCCTTCTGATGGCCGCCGGAGCCTCACCTGCTCCTGCCCCGCTCCTGTCGGTTCGGGACCTTCACGTCCGGTTCCCCACCGAGCGGGGGACGGTCAACGCGGTCAACGGCGTCAGCTTCGACCTGCACGAAGGCCACACACTGGCCATCGTGGGCGAGTCGGGCTCGGGCAAGTCGGTCACGGCCAAGACGCTCATGAACCTGCTGCCCCGGACCGCCCGGGTGAGCGGTGATGTGACCTACGCCGGCCAGGACGTCCGGGCCCTGGCCGCGGCGGGCGCCAAGCACTTCTTCGGCGTGCAGATGACGATGGTGTTCCAGGATCCGATGACGTCGCTGAATCCGGTCAAGAGAGTGGGTGAGCAGATCGCCGAGACCCTCCGCTACCACCTCGGCCGCTCCCGCGCCGACGCCCTGGAGGAGGCCGAGAGCCTGCTGGAGGCGGTGGGCATGCCCGAGCCGGCGAGGAGGGTGTCGCAGTACCCCCACGAGCTGTCGGGAGGCCTGCGCCAGCGGGTGGTGATCGCCATGGCCCTGGCCTGCCAGCCCCGGCTGCTGATCGCCGACGAGCCCACCACCGCAGTGGACGTGACCGTCCAGAAGCACCTGCTGGACCTGCTCGATGAGCTGCGCCGCGACCGGGGCATGGCGATGATCCTCATCACCCACGACCTCGGCGTGGCCCACGGCCGGGCCGACGATGTGGCCGTCATGTACGCGGGCCGGATCGTGGAGACGGCCGAGGCCCGCACGCTCTTCTTCGACATGCGCCATCCCTACACCGAGGCCCTGCTGCGCTCCATTCCCCGCATCGACGATCCCGTCCACCACCGCCTCGATCCGATCCCGGGCCGCCCACCCGAGCTGATCAGCCCGCCCGACGCATGCGCATTCGCTCCCCGCTGCCTATACGCCCAGGCCGACTGCCTCGACGGCGTTCCCGAGCTGAGCGGTCTGGTCGGGCTGCACCGCTTCGCCTGCCTGCACCCGACCGGCACCGAGCGGGGCGCGGCCGCGGTCGCGGCCAACCGGACCGCGGGCGTGACTGCGGCGGGGCTGTCGGTGAGCGGGGATCCGGAAGGGGCCGGCTGATGGCCGGTCGGGGCCACGCCCAGCTGCGCGGCGACGACATGCTCCTACGGGTCGAGGATCTGGTGGTGCAGTTCCCGGCCGGGCGCAAGCGTGTCGTGCACGCCGTCTCGGAGGTGAGCTTCGACGTCGCCGAGGGCGAGACCCTCGGAATCGTGGGCGAGTCCGGGTGCGGGAAGTCGACCGTGGCCCGGGCCATCATCCGCCTGGTGGACATCGCCGCCGGTGAGGTGCGCTTCCAGGGCCGGGATCTCGCCGGCCTCGAGGGCGAGGACCTGCGCAAGGTGCGGCCCAGCCTGCAGATGATCTTCCAGGATCCCATCTCGTCGCTCAACCCCCGGCGCCGGGTGCGCGACGTGATCGCCGAGGGCCTGGCGGTATGGGGCGACGAGGTCGGATCCTGGAGCCGTGACCGCGTCCACGAACTGATGGAGGCCGTCGGGGTGGAGGCCAGGTTCGGTGATCGGCGCCCCCACGAGTTCTCCGGCGGCCAGTGCCAGCGCATCGGCATCGCCCGGGCTCTGGCGCTCGACCCCAAGGTGCTGATCTGCGACGAGCCGGTGTCGGCGCTCGACGTGTCCATCCAGGCCCAGATCCTGAACCTGATCCAGGACATGAAGAGACGCTACGGCCTGACGGTGCTGTTCATCTCCCACGACCTGTCGGTGGTGAAGAACGTCAGCGACCGGATAGTGGTCATGTACCTGGGCAAGGTGTGCGAGATCGGCAGCACCGCCGAGATCTACTCCAGTCCCGCCCATCCCTACACCCGGGCTCTGCTGGCCTCCATCCCCGAGCCCGCCCCCGGTGTGGACGTGAGCGAGGGCGACATCGGCGACGAACTGCCGTCGGCCACCGAGCCCCCGAGCGGCTGCCGGTTCCACACCCGCTGCCCGCGGGCCACCGACGTGTGCCGGGACGTCGAACCGGCCACCGAGCAGATCGGCGACGCCGACCACTTCGTCGCCTGCCACCACCCGGTGGCGGTGGAGATCAACGCTCGGTGACCGCGGTGCTCCTCAGGTAGCGCACTCCGAGGCGCCGGTCTCCACTGTGTAGGGGCCGGTCTCGTCGAAGTCGACGTAGAAGGACGGATCGTCGTCGAAGGCAGGGAACTCGTCGAGGTCCTTGAGTCCCTCGGCCACGGCCCGGGCCCCGCCGACCCGCTGCATCCAGTCCCTGAACTTCTCGCCGGCCTGCCGCTCCTCGGTGAAGCGCCGTATCACCCGGGCGGTGGCCTCAGCAGCGTTGCGGGCGGGCAGGCGCAGAGCCTTCTCGCCGAAGTGCATCTGCTGGGAGCCGACGTGGCCGCCGAGCAGCATCTGGTAGCCGGGCGCGCTGCGGCCGTGGGCTCGGCGCTCCGCTCCGAAGAACCCGATGTCCGACGCGTGGTGCTGGCCGCAGGAGTTGGGGCATCCCGAGATGTTGATGCGGATGCCGCCCACCTCGGCCAGGCCCTCGGACTCCAGGCGCTCGCCGATGGCGTGGCCCAGCCCCCGGCTCTGGGTGACGGCCAGATTGCAGGTGTCCGAGCCCGGGCAGGCCACCACGTCGCGGGTCAGCTCGGCGCCGGGCTGGGCCATGTCCATGCTGCTCAGCCGGTCGAAGACCAGCGGCAGGTCCTCGACGTGGATGCCCCTGAACACCACGTTCTGGCGGTTGGTCAGGCGCACGTCTGTGCCGAGGTCCCGCTGCAGGGCGGCCAGGGCCCGGAACTGGTCTCCGGTGATGTCGCCGAGATGGGCCTGGGCATAGACCGAGACGGTGCCGTCTCGCACGCCGCGCACCACGTTGGCCCGTTCCCAGCGCTCGTAGGCGCTGCCGGTGCCGATGGTCACCGGGGTGCCGTGGCCGATGGCGGTGATGCTGGCGGGGTCGCCTGCGCCGGCCGGGTCGTCGCCGCCGGCAAGCACCTCGGCGGGGATCCCGCCGGGCCAGGACGTCGAGGCCACCAGGAACTTGCGCTGGGTCAGCACCCGCCGCTGGACCTCCTCGAAGCCGAGCGTGTCGACCAGCCACTTCATGCGGGCCCGCAGCTTGTTGTCGCGGTTGCCGGCCTGGTCGAACACCCGCAGGCAGGCCTCGATGGTGGGCAGCAGCTCCTCGCGGGAGGTGAAGTCCTCAAGGGCCAGAGCAGGGTGCGGCGTCGTGCCGAGACCGCCCGCGATGAACACCTTGAAGCCGCTCTCGACCTCGCCGGAATCGGTCCGGCGGACCACGCCGATCACACCGACGTCGTTGAACATCGCCTGCCCGCAGTCGGACTCGCAGCCCGAGAAGTTGATCTTGAACTTGCGGGGCAGCCGCTGGCTGATCGGGTTGCGCACGAAGTGCCGGTAGGTGGCTTCAGCCCATGGCGTTATGTCGAGGACCTCGTGGGGGCAGGCGCCGGCCAGGTGGCAGCCCTGGACGTTGCGGACCGTGTCGCCGCACGCCTCCCGGGTGGTGAGACCCACCGAGGCCAGGTGCTCGAGCACGTCGGGTATCTGATCGAGCTGCACGTAGTGGAACTGGATGTTCTGGCGGGTGGTGATGTGGCCCCAGCCCCGGCTGTAGGCGTCGACCAGCCAGCCCAGCATCTCGAGCTGGTCGGGCTGGATCGACCCGTAGGGCACCTTGACCCGCACCATCTGGTTGGTGCCGCCCTGGCGCTGCCCGTAGATCCCGTTGGTGAGCCGGTAGACGCGGAACACGTCGTCGCTCAACTCGCCGCTCAGGAACCGGGCGTACTGCTGCCTGTACTTGTCGACGTCGGCCCGCATCTCCGGATCGATGGGCCCGCCCGCCGGGGGCGGGTTCGGCTGCGATGACGGGACGGGCGCGGCGGTCCGCGGTTCCAGCAGGGTCATGTTCCCGCTCCTTGGACTGTCAGGGCGCTGAGTTCGAAGTCGGTCAGCACGTCGGTGGCCGCCTCCGCGGGTGCGTCTTCGGGATCCTGGAGTCCGAGGTGGCCGCGCAGCAGGGCGCGTGCCTCGTCGACGCGCCCGACCCTCACGAGTTCGAGCAGGCCGCGGTCGAGGGCGGTCTCCCAGCCCGGTACCTCCGATGTGCCGAGAGCAGTCCTGGCCTCAGCCCTGATTTCGGCCAGCAACTCGAGCAGCATGGCGTAGCCGGAGTCGATCTCCCGCTCGATGCGACGGCGGAGCCAGCGGGCCAGGGCAGGGCTGCGACCATCGGTGGAGACGGTCACCTGCAGGTGCTCGCGCCGGGCCACCGACGGCAGGGTGAAGGTGCAGTTGGCCGGATCATCGGCGGAGTTGACGAATACGTTGGCGGCTTCGCAGTCCCGGGCCACCCGGGCGTTCACCGCCGGGTCGTTGGTGGCCGTGACGACCAGCCGGAACGAGCCCGCCTCCGGTGGCTGGTAGCTCCGCCGGAGCCAGGTGACCTCGGAGTGCTCGGCGATGGCTCTGGCCGCAGCCGGGGCGACCACGGTTACATGGGCGCCGGCCCGCAACAGCGCCTCCGTCTTGCGGGCGGCAACGGGACCGCCGCCGACAACCAGTACAGGTTGTCCGGCGAGGAGGAGGTTCACCGGGTATGGGACTGGGGTCGTGGACATGCGAATACGATAATTCCGATAAGAAAAGTCGGGATTTGAGAGGGTAGCGCACTCTCGGGCGCCATACAACACAAATCCGATCAGAATTATCGGGTTTGTCCATGTACCGGCAGCAATGGCGGTGCGGCCCGGAGCCAGGTCCGCGGCCGGACGCTGAGAACGGCGCGGTCAGGCCTTGCGTCCGGGAAGCGGGATGCGGGCGGACCGCCGGGTCGAGCGGGTGACTCGCCACATGATGAAGGCGACCGCGACAGCCACCGCGCCCAGCGTGGCGAACTGGAGGCTGCCGCCCCGGTCGCCGGAGTGCTGGGGGTCGGGTCCGGGGTCGGGGGATCCGATTATCCGATCGGCGCCCGGAGGAATCTCGTACACCGGCCTCAGATCCTCACCGGTGCCGGCGGGGATCGGCTCGTCCTCGCCCTCGTGGGCAGCGGCAGCGGCCTGGGTGCCGATGAGCAGGGCAGCCGCACCGAGGAGGAGGACGGTGCGGCGGCTCGCGGGCCTCCGTCCCAGGATTCTCACGGCTTGGAACCCGGCCGGTACCCGGCCACTTCGCCGGTGGTGGCCAGGAGGTACGAGGGCACCTCGCCACCGCCGTGCACCGGCACCGACGCTCCCGACATGTACGAGGCCAGAGGTGAGGCGCAGAACAGCACCACGTCGGCGATCTCGTCAGGATCTCCGAGCCGGCCCAACGCCAGGGTTCGACCTACGGCCTCGATCCCGGCCTCGTCGCCGTAGTAGAGGTGGGCCTGCTCGGTGCGCAGCAGCCCCACCACGACGCTCAGTACCCGGACGGCCGGGCCCCACTCGTGGGCGAGTGTCCGCGTCAGGCTGTCCAGTCCGGCCTTGGCTGCGCCGTAGGCGGCGCTGGCCGGGGAGGGGCGGATGCTCGACACCGAGGAGATGTTGATGATCACCCCGCCGCCCTCCTGGGAACTCATCACGGGGTGCGCGGCCTGCGCGAACGTAAGCGGGGCCAGCAGATTGAGTGCGACGATCCTCTCGTTGAACCGGGGCGAGACCGTGGCCGTCTCCGCGGGCGGGGCCCCTCCGGCATTGTTGACCAGCACGTCGATCCGGCCGGTGCGGTCCACCGCGTGTTGCACTACCGCGGCCACCTGGTCGGGGTCGCGCACATCGGCGGCCACGAAGGCTGCGTCCCTACCGCCGGCGGTTACCGGCTCCTCCGGCTCGCGGCGGGCGCAGACGACGACATCGCCGCCGTGCTCGAGAAACCTGGTGGCGATGACCCTGCCGAGGCCCATGGTGGCGCCGGTCACGATCACGGTCCGGCCGGTCATGTCGAGCGGGTTGTCGGGCACGCGGCTCTCCGAGGTGGGCAGGCTTGCCTTGAACCTATCGCCGCTGGGATTTGGCAGCGTTATGCACGGGTATGCGGGGCATTGTGCTGCCAGTTCGGGGATGGGCCGCGGCGGCGGGAGTAGCAGCAGCACGGCCCGGGCTCTACGGTCGGGCGGTGCCTGACAAGCGGATGACAGAGGACGAGGTCGTCGCGGAGCTCAGCAGCGGCATGACCATCGGCATCGGCGGGTGGGGGTCGCGCCGCAAGCCCATGTCGCTGGTGCGGGCCATTCTGCGCAGCGGGCTGGAGGACCTTCATGTGGTCAGCTACGGCGGACCCGACGTGGGCCTGTTGTGCACCGCCGGCCGGGTCCGCAGGCTCACCTACGGGTTCGTATCGCTCGACTCGATCCCGCTGGAGCCGCACTTCCGGATCGCCCGCCAGACCGGCTCGGTCGAGGCCCACGAGTTCGATGAGGGCGCCTTCTACCTGGGCCTGCTGGCCGCCACCCACCGGGTGCCGTTCTACCCGACCCGGGCCGGGCTGGGCTCCGACATGCTCACCTACAACCCGGACCTCAAGACGGTGACGAGCCCATATGGCGACGGCACCGAGCTGGTGGCCGTTCCCGCCTTCGACATCGACGTGTCGCTGGTGCACATGAACCGGGCCGACGCCGCCGGCAACGGGCAGTTCCTCGGTCCCGACCTGTACTTCGACGATCTGTTCGCAATGGCTGCGGGGCGCACCTTCATGTCGTGCGAGCGCCTCGTGGCCACCGAGGACCTGCTGAAGGAGGGATCGGTGCACACCCTGAAGATCCCGCGCCTGCACACCGACGGCGTGGTGGAGGCCCCGGGCGGCGCGCACTTCACTGAGTGCCTGCCCGACTACGGCCGCGACGAGGCCTTCCAGCGGGAGTACGCGGCCACCGCCCGGGACCCCGAGGCCTGGGACCGGTTCCAGACCGACTGGCTCGACTTGCCCTCGCACGAGGACTACCGGGCTCGCCTAGCCGGGAGAGCCGGACCGGGGGCGGGACGGTGAGCGACGCCGGAAGCCCAACCGGGGGCGGAACCGTGAGCGAGCCTGCCTCCGGCTGGGAGGGCCGAGACGGTAGAGGCGATGTGAGCGACGCCACCATCGATGAGATCTGCCTGGTCGCGCTGGCCGAGGCCTTCCGCGGCGACGGTGAGCTGCTGTGCCATCCGATGGGCCCGTTCCCGGTGGCCGCGGGAAGGCTGGCCCGGGCCAGCTTCGAGCCCGACCTGATGCTGACCGACACCATCGCCTACGCGGTGGCCGGGACGCTACCGCTGGGCACGATCGTCGGTGACCCTTGCGGCGATGAGGGCATCGTGGTGGAGGGCTACCTGCCGTTCCGCACGGTGTTCGACCAGGCGTGGTCGGGGCGCCGTCATGTGGTCATGGGCGCCAGCCAGATCGACCGCCACGGCAACCAGAACTTCGCTGCCGTCGGGGACTATCGCAGACCGAAGGCCCAGCTCCTCGGCCTGCGGGGCGCGCCCGGCAACGTCATCAACCACACCACCAGCTACTGGATCCCCAACCAGGCCCGGACCTTCGTCGAGAGCGTGGACGTGGTGTCAGGACCGGGATACGACCGGGTGGCCGCGCTGGCTGAGTCCAGCGGCCGCTTCCACGAGATCCGCAGGATCGTGACCGAGCTGGCCGCCTACGACTTCGAGACCCCTGATCGCACCATGCGCCTGCGGTCCGTCCACCCCGGCGTCACCGTCGACGACGTGCTCGCGGCCGCCCCCTTCGAACTCGCGGTGCCCGACGACGTGCCCGCCAGCCGCCTGCCCACCGACTCCGAACTGCACCTGATCCGCGACGTGATCGACCCCGCCGGCATCCGCAAACGCGAGTTCGGGTCGTAGGGTCTCAGCCGCGGTGGCGGCAGGGACCGGTGATGGCAAGAACGGCGGACGGCGATGGGTGAGCGGTTGGTGGTGTACATGGTGTGCACCGGCAACGCGGCCCGGTCGCCGATGGCCGCGGCCATGCTGCGTGCCCTCGACACCCGAGACCGGCTCGACGTCCGCAGCTCGGGCACCCTCACGCTGGAGGGGCACCCGATGGGAACCCGAACCCGGTCGGCTCTGGCTCGGCACGGTCTCACCGGCCATGCCCACCGGTCCCGCCAGTTCCGGGCCGGCGACGCGGTCGAAGCCGACCTGGTGGTCGTCATGGAGCCGCTGCACCTGCACTGGATCCGCCGCAATCTCCCCGAGGCGGCGCCCATCACCGGATCGCTGCGGCGGCTGGCGCGAGACCTACCGCCTCCACAAGGCGGTTTCGCTGGCAGCGATCTCGGCCAGAGGGTGAGGGCACTGGGACTCGAAGGGCTCGCGCCGGAGGCGTGGGAGGAGATCGTCGATCCCGGTGCGGGCGAGCAGGCCGACTTCGACCGCTGCGCCGACGAGCTGCGCCTGCTGGTGGCCGAGTTGCATCGCCGCCTCGGCTAGCCGGTCACATCGTGAAGGTGCGGGGCCAGTCGTCGGAGCGCATCAGAGCGTCGGTTCCACCGTCCACGTAGAACACCGAGCCGCAGGCGAATCGCGCCACCGGCGACAGCAGGAACTCCACCCAGGCGGCCAGAGCGTCGGCGTCGGGTGTCTCGCTCACCGGCACCGGGAACGCCTCCATGAGCGGCCCGTACACCTCGTCGGCCTGGCCGGCATGGAGCAGCGGGGTGTCGACCGGTCCCGGCGCGATCACGTTGAGCCGGATTCCCCCGCCCACCCACGGCTCGGTGACCGCGGTCCGGCGGCACCACCGGGTGATGGCCAACTTCCCGCCGCCGTACGCGACGGCCGGAGCGAACACGGGATCGACCGCCTCGATGATGGCTACGGCGTCTTCCTCGCGGCCGTCGAGGTAGGCGGCGATCAGGTCGTCGGTCAGGTTGGGGGTGGTGGTGGACGAGTTCGACCCGAACTGCACCACCTGGGCCGCGCCCGAGGCGGCCAGGGCGGGCCGCAGTCCCTCGAGCAGCGCCCGCGATCCGAAGAAGTTGACCCGGGCGATGAGGCCACCGGCAACGGGCGGACCGAGACCGGCAGCCGACACCGCGCCGTCCAGCACACCGCCGGCCGCGTCGATCACGGCGGTGACCGCCCCGGCGCGGCCCTCGGCCGTTCCCAGGTCGGCGACCACCTCGGCGTCGTGCAGGTCGATCCCGATGACACGGTGCCCGGCGGCCTCCAGACGGTGCCGGGTGGCCGCGCCCATGCCGGAGGCCGATCCGCTGATTGCGTAGGTTCCCATCTGTCTATCCTGCCTCAGCCAGCGGTTGGTGTCGCGCTCGGGCGGCTCACCGCCAGACTGTGACCATGGACAGAGACGCAATCGTCAACCAGATCGAGCTTGACGGGCGCCGCCTGATCGAGGTGGCCCGTTCCGATCTCGAAGCGGCCGTGCCCACCTGCGGTGATTGGAGCCTGCGCGACCTGGCCGGGCACATGGGCTGGGTCCACGGTCTGGTCGGCAGCTATGTGGCCAGCCGGGCCACGGAGCCCCTGAGCCGCGAGCAGATGCCCCAGGTGCCTGCCGACGACTCGGCGGTGGACTTCGCGGCGGCCGCGCTGGACCGGCTCGTCGAAGCGCTGGCCGGCATCGAGCCCGACACCCCGGTGTGGAACTGGTCGCCGCGGCCCGACGCCGGCTTCTACTTCCGCCGGATGCTTCACGAGACCAGCGTGCACCGCTGGGACGCCGAGAACGCGGTCGGGGAAACCGGCCCGGTCGACGGCGACCAGGGGAGCGACGGCGTCGACGAGTTCTTCGAGTTCGTGCTGCCCAATGCCCAGAGCCGCAAGCGGCGGGACCTGCCCGGGGGAAGCCTCCACTTGCATCGCACCGACGGCGAGGGCGAGTGGATCGTGCGGTCCGAGGGCGACGACGTGGTGTTCGAACGGGCCCATGTGAAGGGCGACGCCGCGGTGCGGGGACCGGGCGGCGCCCTGTTCCTGGCCATGTGGAACCGGATGCCGCTCGACGACGATTCGCTGTCGGTGGTCGGCGATGAGGACACGGCCTCGGCATGGGCGGCTCTCGCTCCGTGAACGGGGGCGCGGACCGGGCGGGCACCGAGCCGGGCGGAGCGTCAGGCGCTCCTCCCGAGGCGCCCGAAGCTGGCGATCCCGGCCGGTCGGCAACCGAGCCCCGGGAGCTGGCAAGGACGTCCCGCCAGGCGGTGTGGGGCTGGCGCAGCAACCTCGACCAGTTCATGCCGGTGGTGCTGTTCCTGGTCTTCTACAACCTTGTGAACACCGAAGTGGCGGTGATCGCGGCCACCGCATGGTCGGTGAAGGCGGCCTACAGCCGGCGCCGCAGAGGACTGCCCATAGGCACCTGGCTGCCGGTGATCACCGGGTACCTCCTGGCCCGGGCGGCGGTGAGCATCGCCGTCGAGCGTGACCTGGTGGACTTCGGCGTCAGCAGCGAGGCCGTCTACTTCGGCATCGGCATCGGCACCAAGATGCTGGTGGGCGTGGCCGCTGCGGTCACGATCCTTGTGGGGAAGCCCTTCATGGTGTGGGTGGCCCATCGCTTCCTGCAGCTGCCCGAGGAGCTCAAGCACGACCGGGATTTCCTTTCGACCCTGCGCAACGTCACCTGGGTGATAACCGTCTACGAGGTCGGCTCGGCGGTGTGGGACTTCTGGCTCTACAACAGCGCCGGGGTCAACCTGTTCCTCGTCACCCGCCAGGTGGTCAACTTCGTCGCGGCCTTCCTGCTGATCTTCGCCACCCTCTTGTACGTCGACCGCCGGTTCTCCAAGATCGACGGCTGTCCGAGCCTCGTCGACCTCATCAGCCGGGCCACCGGCCGGGCTCCTGCCGACGGTTCGTGACCGGCCGCGCCCCATCGTCGGGCCGCCTGCTGGGCAAGTCGGTACTCGTCACCGGCGGTGGCACCGGCATCGGGAGGGCTTGCGCGGCCCGGCTGGCGTCGGAGGGGGCGACGGTCACGATCTGCGGGCGGACCGAGCAGACCCTGGCCGAAGCTGCGGCCGGCGTCTCATGCGGTGCCGGGGGATCGGTGTCCTACGAGGTCGCCGACGTGACCTCCGAGGAGGACATGTCGCGGGTGGCCGAGGCTGCCTGCGACGCCGCCGGGCACCTGCACGGCGTGGTGGCCAACGCCGGCGGCGGGGGACGGATGGGGCCGTACCACCTGCTCGACACCGACGACTTCAAGCGGGTGCTCGACCTCAACGTGGTCGGCACCATGCTCACCATCAAGCACACCACCGAACGCATGGCCGCCGCGGGCGGTGGCTCGTTCGTGGCGATGTCGTCGCTGGCCGGGGCCGTGACTCATCCGTACCTCGGGGCCTATACCGCGGGTAAGGCCGGCATCGAGGCGATGGTCCGCAACGCGGCCGACGAGTTCGGGCCGGCGGGCGTGCGCTTCAACGCGGTAAGGCCCGGGTTCATCGCCACCGAGATCATGGAGGCCATCCCCCGCGACTCCGCGGTGTACGGCAGCTACGTCCAGAACACGCCTCTCGGCGGTGTCGGCGAGCCCTCCGACGTGGCCGCGCTGGTGGCCTTCCTCATCTCGGACGAGGCCCGCTGGATCACCGGCACCGCCATCAACGTCGACGGCGGGCACAGCCTGCGGCGCGGGCCCGACTTCGGATCGTTCCTGCCCTACGGCGACGACGTGAAGACGGGTCGGGCCCGGCCCCATAGGCCGAGCGGGTAGGCCACGAGTCAGGCAGCCGCGCAGCCCGGAGCGAGGCCGTGGCCCGAGCGGCCCGTGATTAGCCCGATGCCAAGCTTGCCTCCAAATATGTATGGGTTTTGCTTCTATATGACGGGTTTCTCTACCCATTTTGGTTGAGTAAGCCGAGCCGTAGCCTGCGAATCCGATGGCCCTGCCCCCTCTCGGCAACTTCCTGCCCGACACCGGTGGCGCCGACGAGTTGCTGGACGCCTTCATCGAGTGGTCGGCCGCGGCCGGCCTCGAGCTGTACCCGCACCAGGAGGAGGCGGTGCTGCGCCTGCTGGCCGGCGAGAACGTCGTGCTGTCCACGCCCACCGGCTCGGGCAAGTCACTGGTGGCCCTGGCCGGGGCGTTCGCCATGGTCGCCCAGGGTCGCCGGGCCGTCTACACCGCTCCCATCAAGGCGCTGGTGAGCGAGAAGTTCTTCGAGCTGACCGCGGCGTTCGGCCCCTCCGCGGTAGGCATGGTCACCGGCGACGCGTCGGTCAACGGCGACGCCCCCGTCATCGCCTGCACCGCCGAGATCCTGGCCCAGCGAGCCCTGCGATCCGGCGCCGAGGTGCCCGCGGACCTGGTGGTGATGGACGAGTTCCACTACTACGGCGACCGCGACCGGGGATGGGCCTGGCAGGTTCCGCTGCTCCAGCTTCCGAGGCCACAGTTCCTGCTCATGTCGGCCACCCTCGGAGACACCAGCGCCCTGCGCCGCGACCTGACCGCCCGCACCGGGCGCGACACCGCCCTGGTCGCCTCGGCCGAGCGTCCGGTCCCACTCGACGTCGAGTACCGGGAGACCCCGCTGCACGTCTCGATCGATCAGCTGCTCGATGCCGGCCGCGCCCCCGTCTACATAGTGCACTTCACCCAGCGGGAGGCCACCGCCCGGGCCCAGAGCCTCACCAGCCTCAAGGTTCTCGGGCCCGAAGAGAAGGAGGCGGTGAAGGAGGCCGTGGGCGGTTTCCGCTTCGACACCCCCATCGGCAAGGACCTGCGCCGCTTCGTGCTGGCCGGCATCGGGGTACACCACGCCGGGATGCTGCCAAAGTACCGGCTGCTGGTGGAGAAGCTGGCCCAGCAGGGCCACCTCAAGCTGATCTGCGGCACCGACACCCTCGGCGTCGGAGTGAACGTCCCCATCCGCACGGTGCTGTTCACCCAGCTCTACAAGTACGACGGCCGGCGCACCCGGGTGCTGTCGGTGCGGGACTTCCAGCAGATCGCGGGGCGGGCCGGGCGGCGGGGATTCGACACCGTAGGCAGCGTCTGGGTGCAGGCCCCCGAGCACGCGGTGGAGAACAAGCGGGCCGAGATGCGAGCCGCCGGCGATCCCAAGAAGCTGCGCAAGCTGGTGAAGAAGAAGCCGCCCGAGCACCGCTACGCCCACTACGACGACAAGACCCTCGTGCGCCTGTGGGAGGGCACCCCCGAGACCCTCGAGTCGAGCTTCGACGTGACCCACGCCATGATGCTCAACGTCCTAGACCGGCCCGGCGACGGCTGCACGGCCATGAAGCGCCTGCTGGTCGACAACCACGAGCCCCGCCCCCGCCAGCGCCGCCATATCCGCAAAGCGGTGGGTGTGTTCCGGTCCCTGATCGACGCCGAGATCGTGGAGGTGCTCGACGAGCCCGACGACCTGGGCCGCCCGGTGCGAGTGAACCTCGACTTGCAGGATGAGTTCCGGCTGAACCAGCCGCTCGGGCTATTCGCGGTGGAGGCCGTCTCGGTCCTCGACCCGACCGCGACCGACTACCACCTGCAGGCCCTCAGCGTGGCCGAGTCGGTGATGGAGGATCCGATGGCGGTGCTCCTGGCCCAGCGGGACCAGGCCCGCGACGAACTCATGACCAGGATGAAGGACGAGGGCGTCGAGTACGAGGAACGCATGGCCCGGCTGGCCGAGGTGACCTGGCCCAAGCCCGAGGCCGAGTTCATCGAGCCCGCCTTCGAGGTGTTCGCCCGCCACCACCCGTGGGTCGGGCATCTGCGTCCCAGCCCCAAGTCGGTGGTGCGCGACATGGTCGAGCACGCCGACACCTTCAACCAGTACGTGAGCCGCTACGGGCTCAAACGCTCGGAGGGCCTGGTGCTGCGCTACCTGACCGACTGCTACAAGGCGCTGGCCCAGACCGTGCCGGCCGCGGCCGTCAACGACCGCCTGGCCGAGGTGATCGAGTGGCTGGGCGCGCTGGTGCGGGACGTGGACTCCAGCCTGCTCGACGAATGGGAGAGGCTGCGGGCTGTCTAGCTGACTGCTCGCTCGGTCTCTTGCTCAGCGTTGTTTCCCGCTCTTGTTCGCTGCGCTCACTGGTGCTACTCGACCGAAATAGGTAGAGAAACCCGTCATATAGAAGCAAGACCCGCACATATTTGGAGGCAAGCTTGACATAGGGCTACTCACGGGCCGCTCGGGCCACGGCCTCGCTCCTTGCGCGTGCTCGCGCCCGCCCTTCTGCTCGGCCTCTAGCGTTGGGTGGATGTCGAGCGGCGATTCACCGGCGTCCGGCGCCGGGTCGTCGGTGGCCGGGGCAGCGCGGATCGGTCCGAGGCTCTGGGCGCTGTTCGGCGTGACCTTCTTCTCGATGGCTATGACCATGGGGCAGCTCACGATCCTGGGCAAGCAGGTGTTCGACATGACCGGGCGCCCGCTGTACCTGGGGCTGCTGGGGCTGGCGGAGTTCGTGCCCGCCTTCCTGCTCGCGCCGGTCACCGGAATGGTCGCGGACCGTTTCGAGCGTCGCTTCGTGTACGCGTGGGGTCTCGGCGGCGAGGCCCTCGCCTCCGTCGGCCTGTTCTTCTACGTGGCGACCGATCCCACCTCGGTGCTTCCGATATACGGCCTGGTCGTGGTGTTCGGCACCGCTCGGGCCTTCCTCATGGCGGTGAGCCGGGCCCTGCCGGTGGATCTCGCACCGGAGGGGGTCCGGGAGCGTACGGTGGCGCTGAATGTCGCCGCGTGGCAGGCCGGCTTCATCGTCGGCCCCGCAACGTTCGGCTTCGCCTTCGAGGTCGATCCGGCCTTCCCGTACCTGCTGGCCGCCTGGGCCTCGGGGGCCGCGATCGGCTTGCTCATGGTCCTGCCGCCGAGCGAGGTGCAGAGGGCCGCGTCGGCGGCCGGGGCCGGTGTGCGGGCCGCGGTCGGGCACGCCCTCGAGGGACTGCGCTACGTCCGGCGCAACCGGGTGGTGCTCGGAGCGATCTCCCTCGACCTGTTCGCCGTGTTCATGGGCGGCGCCCATGCGCTGCTGCCCGCCATCGCCGAGGAGCGCCTGGGTGTGGGAGCGGTGGGCCTCGGCTGGCTGGCGGCCTCGTTCGGCATCGGGGCCTCGGCGGTGATGGTCGCCCTGGCGGTGCGGCCGCTCCGGCGGCGGGTGGGTCCGTCGCTTCTGGCGGTGGTGGCCGCCTTCGGTGTGGGCGCGGTCGTGCTCGGGCTGACCCGGGTCTACGTCGTCGCCTTCGCGGCGCTGGCGGTCATGGGAGCGGCCGACGCCGTGAGCGTCTTCATCCGGAGCGCTCTTGTTCCGCTGGCCACTCCCGAGGAGATGCGAGGACGGGTGATGGCGGTGGAGTACGTCTTCATCGGTGGTTCGAGCGAGCTGGGCGCGTTCAAGTCGGGCGTCGCCGGCGCCGTGCTGGGCGTGGCCGGGGCGGTGGTGTTCGGCGGGGTCGGCACTCTGGCCGTGGTGGCCATCTGGTGGTTCGCCTTCGGTGAGCTGCGCAGCATCGACCGCTTCACCGAGGCCCGCCCCGACGCGTAGCGTTGGCTGATGCCGAACGACGACCCGACGGAGGCCGGCTCCGGGTCGTCGGCGACGGAGGCCACCCGGATCGGCCCGAGGCTCTGGGCCCTGCCGGTCATCATCTTCTTGACCGCGGCCATGACCGTGGGCCAGATCACGATCCTGGGCAAGCAGGTGTTCGACATGACCGGCAAGCCGCTCGATCTGGGTTGGCTCGGCCTGGCGGAGTTCGTGCCCACCCTGCTGCTGGCGCCTCTCAGCGGCGTGCTGTCGGACCGGTTCGACCGGCGGGTGATGTACGCCTGCGGGCTGGTGGGGGAGGCGGCCGCTTCCTTCGGGCTGTACCTCTACGTGGCGTCGGAACCGACTTCGGTGATGCCCATCTTCGCTTTGGTGTTCGCCTTCGGCTGCGCCCGGTCGGTGCTGAGCGCGGCCAGCCGGGTCATGCCCGTCGACATGGCGCCCCCGGGAGCGGTTGAGCGGATGGTGGCGGTGTGCATGTCCGGCTGGCAGGCCGGTTTCGTGGTCGGACCGGTGGTGTTCAGCTTCGTCTTCGTGGTCGACGTGGCCGCCCCCTACCTGCTGGCCACCGTGGTGTCGCTGGCGGCGGCGGCCCTCCTGGCCCTGGTTCCGGCCAGCGGGGTGGCCCGCTCGGCCGCCGTCGTCGGCTCCGGGGTGCGGGCCGTGGTGGTCCACGCGCTGCAGGGACTCCGCTTCATCCGGTCCAACCGGGTGGTGCTGGGCATCATCTCCCTCGACCTTTTCGCGGTCCTGTTCGGGGGAGCGGTGGCCCTCCTGCCCGCCATCGCCGAGGAACGGCTCGGGGTGGGCGCGGTGGGTCTCGGGTGGCTGCGGGCCGCGGTGGGGATCGGGGCCCTGCTGACGATGGCCGTGCTGGCCGTGCGGCCGCTGACCCGCCGGGTCGGCCCGATCCTGATGGCTGCGGTGGGGGCGTTCGGCCTGGGCACGATCGCGCTGGGGCTCACCCGCTCCTTCCTGGTGGCCTTCATCGCGCTGCTGGCGTTGAGCGGCGCCGACTCGGTGAGCGTCTTCGTGCGCAGCACGCTGGTGCCGCTGGCGACCCCCGAGGACATGCGGGGCCGGGTGATGGCGGTCGAGTACACCTTCGTCGGGGCCTCGAACGAGCTCGGTGCGTTCGAGTCGGGGGTCGCGGGGGCGCTGCTGGGGGTGGCCGGCGCGGTGGTGTTCGGCGGGGTCGGCACTCTGGCGGTGGTGGCGGCGTGGTGGATGCTGTTCCCGGAGCTGAGGGGCATCGACCGTTTCGCCGAGGTCCGCCCCGATACCTAACGGACTCGCTACCTGCCGCGGCACGTGGGGCATGTATCTTCGGGCTGAGCCGGTGCCGATGGCAGGGGTGAGAACAGATGAGGATCGTGCTGGAAGTGGACAAGTGCATCGGCAGCGCGAACTGCGAGATGATCGCGCCGGAAGTCTTCGAGGTGCGCGACGACATGGTGTGCCACATCCTCATCGAGGAGCCCGGCCCCGACCTCGAAGAGGACGCCGAGCTCGGGGTGGAGGCGTGCCCGACCCGGGCTCTAAGGATCGAGTAGGCCGCGATTAGGGTGCGGGCCGTGGATGTCGTGCGAGTCCTTGACAGCGGTGAGGCCTGCCCCGCGCTGCCCATCGTCGAGAACGGGGGGAGCGCCCTCGCGGTCGTCTGGCCGGGGGTCGGGGCCCTGCACCGGTCCATGCACCTGATCAGGCTGGACCGGGACGGAAGGACCAAGCCCCTCAGCCATCCGTCGGACGCCGTCTACCACCTGTGCGAGGGATCGGCGACGGCCGTCGACCCCGGCAGCGGCGAGAGCTTCGAGATCGGTGTGGGGGCGATGCTCCACATCGACGGGGGCACGACTTACCGGATCGAGGCCGGCGGGGCCGGCGCCATGCTGATCGGTGGGCCCTGCCCTCCCGATCCAGCCCTGTACGAGCACCTGGAGGACTGACCATGGCTATCCGAGTGTTCCACCGGGACACGCCCGCCCTGTTGGCGCCGATGATCTCCAGCGACGCCCGGTTCGTGGTCTGGCCCGGCGTCGGCGCCGAGGTGGCCAACATGAACTACGTCGTGCTCGAACCGGGGGAGGAGAATATCCCCCACACCCACGACGAGTCCGAGGACACGATCTTCTGCCTCGAGGGGCGGGGCACGGTGAACGACCTCACCAACGACGCCCGGCTCGAGTTCGAGGCCGGCCAGGTCATACATGTGCCCGCGGGGGTGGAGCACGCCGTCATGGCCGACCGGGGCGAGCGGATCGTGAGCATCGGCGGCCCCTGCCCGCCCGACCGGAACCTGCTGCGCCTGCTCGGATTCGACTGAACCGGCGCCCGGCGCCGGCCGGTCAGGGGGTCAACTGGGGATGCCGGCTATGGCCTCGATCTCTACCTTCATGCCGGGAACGACCAGTTCGTTGATGCCGATCAGGGTGCTGCAGGGCCGGGAGTCGCCGAAGAACTCCTGGCGCACCGGATTGATGGCGGCCCGGTCACCGATGTCGGTGAGGTAGACGATGACCTTGAGCACGTCGGCGAAGGTGGCGCCGGCCGCGTCGAGGATCGCCCCGATGTTCTCCAACGTCGCCCGGGCCTGGGCCGCGACGTCGTCGCCCCCGACGAGCTTCCCGTCGGAGTCGAGCGGCCCGCATCCCGAGATGAAGAGCAGGTCGCCGAACCGGGTCGCATCGGTGTAGTGGCTGATGGGCGGGTTGAGGTGGTCGACTCGGATCTCCTCTTTGCGGGGCACGGTGCCTCCTGTCTGGGGTTTGTTTCGGGTTGCTGGCTTCGCCCCGGCCGAGCCGATCAACGATCACGCTCGATGCGTCCGCGTAGCCGGGGCGAGCATAGGGTTGTCGTTCCGTGAGCACCGCATCCTCCTCTCGTATTCCGGTGCGGGTCCGGTGACGCCGTGAAGCCCGCCGCTTTCGAGTACCACGCGCCCCGGACGATGGAGGAGGCTCTGGGCCTGCTGCACGAGCACCAGGACGAGGCGAAGGTTCTCGCCGGTGGCCAGAGCCTCGTGCCGGCCATGAACTTCCGGCTGGCCCGGCCGTCGGTGCTGGTCGACATCGCCCATGTTCCCGGCCTCGACAGCATCGAGGCGACCGATCCCGGCAGCGTGACCATCGGCGCCCGGGTGCGCCACCTGGACCTCGAGCACAACTCCATCGGAGGCCAACTGGGATCGCTGATCGCCGCTACGGGGCGGTGGGTGGGCCACTACCCGATACGGGTGCGGGGCACCTTCGGCGGGAGCCTGGCCCACGCCGACCCGGCGGCCGAGTGGTGCGCTCTGGCTTGCGCCCTCGATGCCGAGATCCATTGCCGCAGCTCGAGCGGTGCCCGCACCGTGGGCGCCGGCGACTTCTTCGAACAGATGGCCTTCACCACCTGCCTGGCTCCCGATGAGTTGCTGGTGGGCGTGCGGCTGCCCAGGCTGAGCGATGCCTGCGGTGTCGGTATGGCCGAGTTCGCCCGCCGCTGGGGCGACTTCGCCATCGTGTTGGCGGTCGCGGCGGTGGAGCGCGACGGTGACTCGATCGCCGGGGCCCGCATCGCGCTGGGCGGCGTGGCCGGAGGACCGGTGCGGGCACCGGCCGCCGAGGCTGCCCTCGCCGGCCGCCCCGCGACGGCGGAGACGGTCGCGGCCGCGGCCGCAGCCGCAGCCGGCGAGGTCGACCCCACCGGCGACATCCACGGCTCGGCCGACTACCGCCGAGACCTGGTGCGGGCCATGGTGACCCGGGCGTTGGATCAGGCTCTGGCGTGAGGACCTCCAAGCCATGGGGGCCGGCGTGAGGTGGACCGGCCGGTCGCTGCGCCGCTTCGAGGATCCGGCTCTCGTCCGGGGACTGGGCCGGTTCGTGGCCGATGTCGCCGACCGGCATCGCGACACGCTTCACGCCGCGTTCGTGCGCAGCCCGGTCCCCGCAGGTGAGATCCGCTCGATCGAGGCGCCTCCGGGCGCGGCGGTGCTCACCGCGGAGAGCTTCGGAGGCATCCGAACCATGTGCGCCCGGCTCGACCGGCCCGATTTCGTGGCGCTGGAGACGCCCGTGCTGGCGTCGGACGCTGTGCGCCATCCGGGCGAGCCGGTGGCTCTGGTCGTGGCCGGCTCGCGGGCCGAGGCTGAGGATCTGGTCGAGCAGGTGGTCGTCGACATCGAGGCGACCCGGCCGGTGCTGGACGCGGCCGCAGCCACCGACCCGACTTCCCCGGCGGTCCATGCCGATCTCGACATGCCGATGGGCAACAACGTGGTGCTCGACGCCCGCTTCTCCACCGATGGGTTGGAGGCCGCGTTCGAGGCGGCCGATGAAATCGTGACCCTAGACATCCGGGCCCACAGGCAGAACGCGCTGCCCATCGAGGCCCGGGGCGCGGTGGCGGCCCACGACGCCGGCACGGGCCGGACGACGCTGACGGCCGCCAACCAGATGCCCCACATGCTGCGCACCGCGCTGGCCGACATCCTGGGCATCGGCGAGGCCGAGCTCCGGGTGGTGACTCCCGAGGTGGGCGGCGCCTTCGGGCAGAAGATGTGCGTGCCCCGCGAGTACGTGGCCCTGGTCGCGGCCGCCCGCCTGCTCGGGGCGACCATCGCCTGGATCGAGGACCGGTCCGAGAACCTGCTGGCCTCATGGCACAGCCGCGACCACACCTACCGGTTGAGGGGCGCCTTCACCCGGAGCGGGCTACTGCTGGGCCTCGACGCCGACATCTTGTGCAACATCGGCGCGTACAGCAACTACCCGGTCACCTTCGGGGTCGAGCCACTCATGGCCCTGGCGGAGCTTCCGGGGCCCTACCGGCTGCCGCAGTACCGGGTGCGCTCCCGGGCGGTGACCACCAACATGTGCCCGATCGCGCCCTACCGCGGCGTCTCCCGCCCGGTGCTGACCCTGGCCATGGAGCGGCTGATGGACACCGCGGCGCGCCGGCTCGACCTCGATCCCGTCGAGATCCGCCGGGCCAACCTGGTCAGCGAGTTCCCGTACTCGATGCCCACCGGGCTCCCGGTCGATCCGGGCTCCTACGTCGAGACGCTCGACGCGGCGGTCGAGGCGCTCGACCTCGAGGGTTTCCGACGTCGCCAGGAGCGGGCCGCGGCCACCGGACGCTACCTGGGGGTCGGGTTCTCGGTGTTCGGTGAGCGCACCGGCTACGGCACGCCCGCGTTCGCGGCCCGGGCGATGGAGATCACCCCCGGCTACGAGACGGTGCAGCTGGAGATGAACCCGTCGGGCGACGTGATCGCTCGCATCGGCGCGTCCCCCCACGGCCAGGGCCTGGCCACCGCGCTGTCCCAGCTGCTGGCCGACGAGCTGGGGGTCGAGCCCCGGAAGGTGTCGGTGGTCCACGGCGACACCGACACCACCCCGTACGGCTGGGGAACCTTCGCCAGCCGGTCGATGGTCATCGCCGGCGGGGCCGCCAAGCTGGCGGCCGAGCGCCTTGCAGCCCAGCTCCGCGAGATCGCAGCCCACCGTCTCGAGGCCAGCCCCGAAGACATCCGGCTGGAGGACAACTCCGCGGTCGTAGCCGGCACGAGCGTCGGCGTCACGCTGCCGGAGATCGCCCGCATCGCCCATCACAGCAGCCACCTCCTGCCGGCACCGATGGAGCCCGGCCTGAGCGTCTCAGCCACCTACGACCCTGGAGGCACCTTCTCGAACGCGTGTCACGCCGCCGTCGTCGAGGTGGACGCCGACACCGGCCATGTCCGCCTCGAGCGTTTCGTTGTGATCGCCGACGCCGGCCTGGAGGTCAACCCCATGATCGTCGAGGGGCAGATCCACGGCGGCGTCACCCAGGGGATCGCCAACGCCCTCTACGAGGAGCTGGTGACCGACGGCGACGGCAACCTCCTGACCGTCTCACTCATGGACTTCCTGCCCCCGACGGCCCGCGAGGTCCCCCTCATCGAGGTGACCCATCTGCAGACAATCACCGACGCCTCCATCACCGGCGCCAAGGGCGTGGGGGAGGGTGGAGCCATCGGCGCCCCGGCGGCGGTGCTGAACGCCATATCGGACGCGCTCGCGCCGCTGGGGATCGAGGTCAACGAGATGCCGGCCACTCCGGCGCGGGTACGCGAGCTGATCCGGGCGGCGCAGTCCGCCGCGGCAGGAGGCGGCCCATGATCCGGGCGGCGCAGTCCACCACGACAGGAGGCCGAACATGACCCAGCCGCGAGTCGGGTTGACCCTGACAGTGAACGGCCAGCGGCACGAGGTGACCGTGGAGCCCCGCAAGACATTGGCCGACACCCTGCGCGAGGACTGCGGGCTGACCGGAACCCATCTCGGCTGCGAGCACGGCGTGTGCGGCGCGTGCACCGTCCTGGTCGACGACGAGCCGGTGCGGTCCTGTCTCATGTTCGCGGTGCAGTGCACGAGCACCGCGATACGCACCGTCGAGGGACTCGCCGACGGCGACCGGCTGCACCCGATCCAGCAGGCCTTCTGGGAGCACCACGGCCTGCAGTGCGGCTTCTGCACCCCCGGATTTCTGATGCTGGCCACGTCGGTGCTCGAGTCCCGCCCCGACATCGGCGACGAGGAGCTGCGAGAGGTGCTGGCGTCGAACCTCTGCCGCTGCACCGGCTACCAGAACATCATCACCTCGGTTCACGCCGCCCGCGACCAGATGCGATCGTGATCGGGACTCCAGCGGCCCCGGCAGCGGGATTGCCGTGATCGGCCAGTCGGTCCGCCGCCTCGAGGACCAGCCCCTGCTGCGGGGCGAGGGCCGGTTCGTCGCTGACATCAACCTCCCACACCAGCTCCACATGAGGATCGTCAGATCCCATGTGTCCCACGGGACGATCGAGTCGATCGACGTCTCCGACGCCCTGGACGTACCCGGCGTGGCCGCGGTCTGGACGGGCCTCGATGTGGCTGACATCGATCCCATCGACTTCCGGCAGGTGGGTGCCGACCAGATGGTGCCCTACCGCCAGCCCATCCTGGCCCAGGACCGGGTGCGCTACGTGGGCGAACCCGTCGCGGCGGTGTTCGCCGCCGACCCGTACATCGCGGAGGACGGCGCCGAGGCCGTGGTCGTGGAGGTGTTGGAACTGGCGCCCGTACTCGACGCCGCCGGCGCGCTCGGGGACTTCGACGGGCGGCTCGACACCGAGGCCTACGTGTTCACCGAGCAGACCGGCGATGCAGAAGCGGCCTTCGCCCGGGCCGAACATGTGCTTGAGGCCGAGTTCAGCGTGGGACGCCACACCGGGGTGCCCCTGGAGTGCCGGGGGGCGCTGGCGGTGCACCATCGCACCACCGGCACGCTCGAGTTCCTGGGGGCGGCCAAGGTCCCGTTCCAGAACCGTGACGCCCTGGCCCGGATGCTCGGCCTGGCGCCGTCGGGGGTCGTGCTGCGCGAGGCCCATGTCGGCGGAGGGTTCGGCGTACGGGGCGAGCTGTACCCCGAGGATGTCCTGGTGGCGCTGGCCGCCCTCCGGTTGGGCCGGCCGGTGAAATGGATCGAGGACCGCCAGGAGCATCTGGTGGCGGCCAACCACTCCCGCGATCAGCACTACCGGCTGCGGGTGGCCACCGACGCCTCGGGGGTGGTCGAGGGCCTGGAAGTGGAGTTCGTCAGCGACCAGGGCGCCTACGTCCGCACCCACGGGGCGACGGTGGCCACCCTGGCCGCGGCCATGCTTCCGGGCCCGTACCGGATCCCGAACTACCGGGTCACGGGCCGGGTGCGACTCTCGAACAAGACCCCGGCGGGCACTTACCGGGCGCCGGGACGCTACGAGAGCACCTTCGTGCGGGAGCGGGCCCTCGACGCGGTGGCGGCCGAGCTGGGCATCGATCGGGCCGAGATCCGGCGCCGCAACCTGATCGGCTCCGAGGAGATGCCGTTCGAGCGGGGCGTCGACGCGCTGGGCACGCCGGTCGTCTACGACTCCGGGAAGTACGAGATGATGCTCGACCGGGTGATGGCCCACATCGACTACCCGGGCCTCACCGAATCACTGGCCGAACGTCGAGCGGCAGGTGAGCTGGTAGGGCTGGGCCTGGGCTTCTTCGTGGAGAAGTCCGGCTTGGGACCATTCGCCGGGAGCCGGATCGAGGTCGACCCCTCGGGCTGGGTCACCGTGACCACCGGCGAGGCCTCGGTCGGCCAGGGCTTCGAGACGGTGATGGCCCAGATCTGCTCGGAGACCCTCGCGGTGGACCTCGACAAGGTGTCGGTGGTCCACGGCCAGACCGACCAGATGTCCTACGGGATGGGCGCCTTCGCCAGCCGGGCCACGGTGATGGCAGGAACCGCGACCCACACCGCCAGCATCGCCCTGCGCCGGCGGGCCGTCGAGGTCGCCGCAGAGATGCTCGAGGCCAGCCCGGACGACCTGGAACTGGTCGACGGCGCGGTGAGGGTGGCCGGCTCGCCTGCCCAGGCCGTTTCGCTGGGCGCCATCGCGTCGGCTCTCGGTCCGGCGTCGCCGTATGTGCAGGACCGACCGGGGCTGGTGACCGAGGAGTGGTACACCACGAGCCACATGAACTACCCGTACGGCCTGCACGCCGGAGTGGTGGTGCTAGATCCCGACACCGGCAGCGTGGGGATCGAGCGGTACGTGATCGCCTACGACATCGGGCGGACCATAAACCCGATGCTGGTCGAGGGCCAGATCGTCGGCGGAGCGGCCCAGGGCTTCGGGGGCGCGCTGTTCGAGGACTTCAGCTACGACGAGATCGGCCAGCCCCTGGTGACGACGTTCATGGACTACCTGATGCCCACCGCAGCAGAGATGCCGGAGGTGGAGATCCTGCTGTCCGAGGACGCCCCCAGCCCGCTCAACCCGCTGGGAGTCAAGGGTGCCGGCGAGGGCGGCACCAACGCCTGCGGCGCGGTGATCGCGTCCGCCGTGGACGACGGCCTCGGCCGTCCCGGAGCGGTCACGTCGTTGCCCATCACCCCCGAACGCCTCCACGCCCTCTGCCGCGGTGATTCGTAGTCGATGGAGCCGAGTGAGCTTCCGGGCCGGGCCGTCACTCCGAGGTGTCGACTTCGACGGTGTCGGAGCGCAGCACCGTGGTGGTTAGCCGGGTCTCGTCGCCGTCGACCGCCGCTATGAGAATCACGGCGTAGCGATTCGACTTCCCCCGTCTGGGGGTGTCGTCGAAGAACTCGTAGGCGGTCGTGCCGCGCTGCCAGTCGACCTCGCCCACCGCGAGATCCGCGGACTGCCAGTTGCCTCGGCTGCGCAGCACCCGCATGGCCACGATGTCAGCCCATTCGGGCTGCTCGGGCACCGTCCAGCGCAGCTGCACACCGCCGTCGCCGGCTGCCGCCTCGAGGTCCTCAGGCGCACGCGGCGGCTCGGCGGGGGTGGTGACCGCCACGATCGGCGAGTACACGTCGTGGGCCTCCCAGCGCCCTGCGGTGAAGATGCTCGCCTCCAGTCGCACCCGGTAGCAGTGCGAGGCGCCTGCGGCAATGTCGCGTGAGTCCGGATACGACACCGCGCCGCTGTCGAAGTCCACGTCCGCCTCGTTCACCCACGTCAGGGTGGACCAGTCGCCCTGCGGGTCGACGCGCTCGATGTACATGTCGCCGACCGAGACGTACGCGCCGGTGTCCGGGTCGCGGTATCCCCGGGCGGGCTGATGCGGCGCCACCCATGACAACGCCACCTTGCGGTCGGTGGCGACCGCCCGCAGATCCGTCGGCGCCAGGACCGGGGCGCCGGCCCGGGGTGTGGCGCTGGTCTCCGCCGCCGTTCCCCAGTCGTCGTTGCTGGTGGCGCCGTCGCCGTCGTCGTGGCCGTTGCGGGCCAGGACCCGCACACGGTAGGCGACGCCGTTGTCGAGGCCCGAGACAGTGGCGCTCAGACTGCCGCCGGCCGCCACCGCCATCTGCCGGTCCGCTCCGTAGTCGTCGTCGGTCCCGGACTTCCACTGCACGACGTATCCGGTGATGGGGCGACCCCCGTCGTATGCGGGTTCCGCCCAGCACACGTTGATCCGGCCGTCGCCGCCGGAAGCGGCCAGCCTGGCCGGCGCCTGCGGCACGCAGCCCCCGTCGACCCACGGGTTGCGGACCGGCCCCACCGTGTAGAACATCGAGTCGTAGGCCTGCTGCGACGAGCAGTAGCCCCCGAACTCGTTTCGCATCTGCGCGAACACCGTCTGAGCGCTCGTGTAGCGGCCCACCTTGGACATGTCGGCCCACAACGACTCCAGGTCCAGCTCCCCGTCGCGGCGGTAGGTGTCGTCGAACCACTCGGGCATCTCCCCCTTGAGAGCGGCCTTCACGACTTCTTCGGCCTCCGCAGTCGGCGAGTCGGGCACATGCTCGCACGCCTCCCAGTACCCGGTTTCCCCCCCGGCCACGAAATCTTCGACGACATCGGCGTAGAGTTCCTCCGACGTGCACCAGCTGCTCGGCCCGTCGGGGAGCAACCGGCCGAAGTAGACGTGGGCGACGGCGATCGGGGCGGGCGCCGCGGCCGCGTCCGAGGACAGCGTGTAGGAGTGCGCGACCTCATGCACCGCGGTGGCCTTGTGCCGCACATGGTCGTCGTCAATGTCGATGCGGTCTGTGCGGCACATGGGGATCCCCTCAGCCTCGTCGTGGCGGCACCTCATGGAGTGGGATCCGAGGTACAGGAGCGACGTCACCCTGAACTCGACATCCCGTTCCCTGAGGTACTCGACAGCCTCAACGAACCACGGGTGCTCGTCGCCGATCTCCTCCACGAGTTCGTCGAGGTAACGCGAGAACTGCTCGCTGCCCGACACCGGCACGGCCGTCACCTCCTCGGAGGCGGCGCCGCGCCCGACGGAGTTCTTGGCCAGAACCCGCACCGAGTAGCTGTCACCGTCGACCAGGCCTGAGATCTCAGTGGACCCGCTCCTAGAGGATCGGCCCCAGACCGACTTCTCGGACCAGTCGGCGTCGGTGGAGCGCTTCCACTGCACCACGTAATTCGTTATCCCCGCGCCGCCGTCGCTGGTGGGTGCGTCCCAGCTCACTCTCAGCGTCCCGCTGTGCCCGGTCACCACCCGGGCCGACACGTTCCTGGGTGCGCCGGGCACAGCCGGCGAGTCCGGCTCGGACTCCGACCGGAGCCGGTGCTCCGGCCACTTCGTCCCGTAGCCGCCCCCCGGGGGTTCCGGCTCCAGCGCGGGCTCCGGCGCCGGCGCGGGCGCGGCGGGGGTGTTGACGTCGACCCATCTCGACCGGGGGGTGAGTCCCGCGGTGGTGTGGGCCTTCACCCGGAACACATGGCGGGTGGAGGGCTCAAGCCCGGTGGCGGTGTAGCCGGTGGCGGAGTCGCCGGTGTCATGAACGAGGATCCGGAAGTGGCCGACGGGATCGATGTCCTTGTAGCGGATCAGGATCTGGTAGCCCTCCACCACCAGACCGGCAGGCGGATCCCAACTCAACACGGCCCGGTCGTGGAGGATCTCGGTGGCCTCCAGGTTCGTGGGCGCGGCCAGCGCATCCGCGGGCGCGGCGGGAGTGTTGACGTCGACCCATCCCGACCGGGGGGTGAGCCCCGCGGTGGTGTGGGCCTTCACCCGGTACACATGGCGGCGCTCCGGCTCGATGTTGCGATCGGTGTAGACGGTTCGGGTCGAGCCGGTGTCCTCGACATGCACACGGAAATGTCCGACGGGGTCGATGTCCTTGTAGCGGATCAGGATCTGGTAGCCCGTAACGGCCGCGCCTTCGGGCAGCACGGGCGCATCCCAGTTCAACGTCACGGTGTCGAACCCGACATCGCCGGCCCGAAGGTTGGTCGGCGCGGCCAGTTCCACCGGGTGAGCCGATGCCGGTGGCGCCAGCGCCGCCACCAGCGCCAACACCGACACCAGCGCGCCCCAGCGGCGCCCCCATCCAGCCGGCAGGTGAGGGCCGCATGGCCGGTTGTCGTGATGCGTGCTCATCGTGGCTCCGATAACGGTGATGACTTGGCTATCTCAGGGAGACATGTGTGAGCATACATAGATGTCCGGAACCGGGGTGCCGGGCGGTGCGGCCGTCGCCTCGCTGCCCATCACCCCCGAACGCCTCCACGCCCTGTGCCGGTCGGGCGGAGTCTGAGCTAGCGGGCCGCTCGGGCCTCGGCGGGGCTGCCGGGCAGGCCGGGGTCCGGGGTCGTGCCGAAGGCGTCGCTGGGCCGGGGGCCCCTCGATCCTGCGCAGCCTGGGCGTGCAGGCCGGGGAGATGTCCGGTGAGTCTATCTGTCTGACTTGAGGCTGGCCGAGGGAGCCGGACCGGTGCTCTGGCGCACGGCGAGTTCGGGGGTGATGTAGACGTCGCCCGCGTAGTCGGGGTCAGTGATCGCCTTGAGCAGCTGTCTGATCAGTTCGCGTCCGATGGTCTGGGGCGGGTACCGCAGGGTGGTGAGCGGAGGCGACATGAAGCGGGCGGCGTGGATGTCGTCGAACCCGACGATGCTCAGATCACCGGGAACAGCCAGACCGTGGGAAGCAGCCGCGCGAAGCGCACCCATGGCGAGCAGGTCGTTGAAGGCGACCAGCGCGGTGGGCGGGTCCGTGCCGTGGAGCAGTTGGCTGGTGGCCTCGGCCGCCGCGTCCTCCCTGAAGCCGCTGGGCACGACATGAGCCGGCTCGGCCTCGATCCCGTGATTGGCCAGCGCCTGATGAAACGACGCGATCCGTCGCGCGGCGACGGCGTACTCCAGCGGCTCGGCGAGGCAGCCAACCCTGCGATGGCCGAGCGCGACCAGATGATCCACGGCCGGCCGCAGGCAGTCGATCGACTCGTTCACAGCCGGGTGGCCGCCGAGGTTGTCGATCCGCCCGAACGTGACGAACGCGACATCGTGCTCGCGCAGGTACCGGACGCGGGGGTCGTTCCTGGCTGCTCGCAGCACGACGAAGCCGTCGACGCGTCTGGCGGTGACCGCGCTCTGATAGGAGACTGTGGGGTCCTCGTCCACTAGAGGCGTGGATAGCTGCAGTTCGCAGCCCTTGCGGGCTGCTTCGTCGACCAGCGCCGTGAGGAGCTCGCCGAAGAAGGGGTCCGAGAAGCGCTGGCTCTTGGTGGCGAGCACGAGGCCGATGGAATCGGCTCGGGTGTCGGGCATCTTGAGCCGCCTGGCCTCGAGGTTGGGGGTGTACCCGATCCGGGCCGCCGCCTCGGTCACCCGGGCGCGGGTGCGGGCGGACACGTCATAGCGGCCGTTGAGCGCACGCGAGGTCTGGGTGACGGACAGGCCCGTCTCCCTCGCGACATCCCTCAGCGTCGGTCTCTTCCTGGCCTTCACGGACAAGTTCCCCTTCAATCTCTTGGGGCCGGCTCGCCGCCCCGAGCGTCACTCGCAGCATTCTGCTTGACAGCAGACTCGAATCACACTAACTTCCGAGACTACCGCTTTCCGAAACGTTTCGGGAACGGTGTCCGTGAGACAGCACTCATCATCCTTGAGTGCATGAGGAGGGAAAGGGACCATGCACCGACGACACGAGCCAGCCAGAAACAACCGGCGGCTTTGGCTGCTGCTGACCGCTGCTGTTGCTGTTGTTGCGATGATTGCCGCGGCCTGCGGCGACGCCGACGAGGGCGCGGCGCCGCCACAGACCACGACAGCCGCCGCCCCCGAGGAACCGGCCCCCACCGCCGCCCCCGAGGAGCCGGCCGCGGACCCAGAAGAGGCGATGGCCGACGGTTCGGGCGCCTCGTTCGTCAGCACGCAGTTCGTGCCTGTCGAAGAGGCCGAGAAGCTGCGCTCGATCCTCGCGCCAGGCGGCCTCGACTTCACCGGCGGCGAGGAGGGCCCGACTGTCGATCAGATCCTTGCCGGCGCCGGCGCCATCGACGTGCTCGGTGCTTTGCACGGGACGTTCCCGCCGCTGGCCAACGAGGATGCGCTGGCCAACATGATCGATGTGCTCGATGATCTGAGCGCGGACCGCTCGTTCGCGGCATCGTTCGTCGAGTCCGGCCTGCTGGGAACGGAAGACTTCCTGGCGTATGTCCCGTGGGCCCAGGCGACCTACATCATGGCGGCCAACAACCAGGCGCTCGACTACCTGCCCGAGGGCGCCGACATCGACAACCTCGCCTGGGAGGACCTCGCGACCTGGTGTCAGGCCATCATGGAGGGCGAAGGAAGGCCCCTGTGCGGGCTCCCGAACGCCGGGCTGTTCCACCGCTTCTTGGAGGGGTACCTGTGGCCCTCGTTCACCGGCGGGATGGTCTCACAGTTCCGCAGCGCCGAGGCCGCTGAGATGCTGGCATGGGCCCGCGACGCGCTGTGGCCCACCATGCATCCGGAGTCGATCAACTACGAGTTCATGCAGGAGCCGCTGCTGGCGGGCGAGGTCTGGGTGGCGTTCGACCACGTGGCCCGGCTCATCGACGCGTTCAGCACCGAGCCCGACACGTTCGTGGCCTTCCCGACGCCCTCGGGTCCGGAGGGCCGCGGCTTCATGCCCGTCATCGTCGGCCTCGGCATCCCGGCCGACGCCCCCAACCCCGACGAGGCGGTCGCAGTGATCGAGTACCTGACCCGCCCCGACGTCCAGGGCCAGGTCCTGGCCGAGCTGGCCTTCTTCCCCGTCGTTGAGGGAGTCGACACCTCCTCGCTGCCGGCCGGCGTCGCCATCGAGGCGGAGGCGGTCGAGAAGCTGGCCAACGCCCCCGACGCACTTGCGGCGCTGCTGCCCGTGGGGCTCGGGGAGAGGGGCGGTGAGATCAACCAGATCTTCCGCAACGCCTTCGACCGGGTCGTGTTCGACGGCGCCGACATCGCCACGGTGCTCAACGAGGAGGGCGACGCCCTCCAGGCCCTGCTGAACGAGACCGGCGCCCCGTGCTGGTCACCCGACCCGGCCAGCGACGGCCCCTGCGTCGTTCACCCCGCGGGCTGAGCCAAGGAGGTGGCCTCTCACACCCCGTCTCTTCCGCGTGAGAGGCCGCCTCCGTTCCCATGACCGACAGCGATGCTCCCATGACCGACACCGATAGCGATCCACCGGCCGTGAAGGCCCGCCTGTGGCGGCGCCAGATGGTCCCCTACGTGCTGATCGCGCCCGCGATCGTGTATCTCGCGCTGTTCTTCGCCTACCCGATGTATGAGGGGCTGGTGCTGGCCGTCTACGACGACGACGCCCTGCTGCCGGTCCGCGATTCGCCGACGCTCGACGGGGCGGAGGTCGCGGAGATCCCCCAGGGCACCGCTTTGCGCATCGTCGACCGTCGGAGCCAGGAGATGACCGACGACGGGGCCACCGACCTGCTCACCGACCAGTGGTTCCGTATCGGCGGCACCGGCGCGGACGGATCAAGAGTGGACGGGTGGGTGTCCGACGCACGGGTCCGAGTGCGCGACGAGGACGCCTCGGGCGCGCCGCTGGCCGGAACGGTGCGCCCCAGGCTGGGCCAGTCGTCGGATCGGTTGACCGATGTGTACTCCGAGCCCGACGATCAGAGCTTCGTGGTGGGCCAGATGGAGGAGCGGGCCCAGGTAGTGATCGCTGAGGTAGCCGTCCTCGAGGTCTGGTTCCTGGTCCAGCCGATCGACGATCCGGGCACGGTCGCGGGCTGGGCGCCCTCCCGCTTCCTGCAGGTGTTCGAGGACGGCGACCGTGGCCGGGTTCACAGAGGCACGTCAGGCCAATTCACCACCGCGTTCATCGAGCGCATGGTCGACGACCGGTTCTTCGGCCCGGCCGTGCGCACCACGCTGCTGCTGATGGTTCTGATAATCCCGGCGCAGTTGGTCCTGGCCTTGGTCATGGCGCTGGTCATCCACGCCCGGATCCGGCTCAGTACAGGGTTCCTCTACGTCTTCTCGCTACCCATCGGCATGAGCGACCTCGCCGTCGGCATCCTCTTCTTCTCGATCTTCACCGGAAACGGCATGCTCAACAGCATCCTCGACGGCCTGGGCATCATCGACGGACCGTTCGCGTTTCTCACCGCCGAAACCACCGGCTGGATCATCTTCGCCATCGTGCTCGCCGAACTGTGGCGGGCGACGTCGATCATGATGGTCATCCTGGTGGCCGGTCTCCAAGCCATCCCCGACGAGACGCTGGAGGCCGCCGAACTGTTCGGAGCCAGCTACTGGCAGCGGGTGCGCCACATCAAGCTGCCTCTGCTGCGGCCCAGCATCCAGGTCGCGCTGATCCTGCGCACGATCCTGGCGTTCCAAGTCTTCGCGGTGGTGATCGCCCTCAGCGGCGGCGACGTGGTCACCGTGTTGGCCAACGAGACGTACCGCCAGTACTTCGACCTGCGCAACGACAACGTGGCGTCGGCCTACGCCCTGTTCATCCTGCTGCTGTCGATCGCCAGCGCCGTCTTCTACCTCCGATCCGTCCGAGCCGAGTCAGAGGTCCGACCGACATGAGCGGCACGCATCCGGCGCAGACCCCGGCGGCGCTGCCGCCGCTGGACTCGCCCGAGGTAGCCGACATGCACCTGCGCATGCGGCGACGGGCCGGCCGGGGGCGCCTGCTCACCTACGTGGTGGCCGTCACCCTTGCCCTGTGGATCCTGCTGCCGATCTTCTTCGTGTTCTCGATGGCGTTCACGACCCAGGAGACGGTGCGCTCCTACCCGAAGAACGTCCTGCCCTTCATCCCGTTCTCGACCGACACGATGCAGTTCTTCCTCGAGTCCGAGGGCGTGCTGCGGGGCCTGTGGAACAGCATCGTGGTGGCCGTCATCACGCTGGCGCTGTCGACGCTGATCTCCGTCCCGGCCGGCTACGCCATCGCCCGCTACCTGTTCCGGGGCCGTGACCTGTTCCGGCTGTCGGTGCTGGCCGTGCGGGCCTTCCCGATCGTGGTGCTGTCGATCCCGCTGGCGGTGCTGTTCCTGCGGGCCGGGGTGTTCGACAGCCTCTACAGCCTGGCCCTGATGCACACGGCGCTCGCCCTGCCCACGTCCATCCTGGTCGTCTCCAGCGTGTTCGCCAGCGTGCCCTACGAACTGGAGGAGGCCGGGAAGGTCTTCGGAGCGACGCCGTTCCAGTCGTTCCGCTACATCGTGGTGCCGTTGGTCGTGCCCGGTATCGCGGCCTCGGGCCTGTTCACGTTCGTGCTGTCCTGGAACGAGGTCTTCGCTGCGGCTGTGCTCACCATCGAGAACCGGACCCTGCCGGCGCTCGTGTTGACGTCGCTGGCCAACTCGCCCGACGCGTTCCAGTTCGCGGGGAGCTTCTTCTTGATGGTCCCGTCGATCATCTTCATGTTCTTCATCCGCCGTTACCTGTTCAACATGTGGGGGCAGGTCACCAAATGAACGGAGGACATCGTGGCTGAGATCCGCATCGAGCGCGTCACCAAGCGCTTCGGCGACAAGGTCGCCGTGCACGACACCAGCCTCACGATCGCTGACCGCGAGTTCCTGGTGCTGCTGGGACCCAGTGGCTGCGGCAAGACCACGCTGCTCCGGACGATCGCCGGACTTGGCATGGCCGACTCGGGCCGCATAGCCATCGGTGGCCGGGACGTCACCTACCTGCCGCCCGGCCAGCGGCAGATCTCGATGGTCTTCCAGAGCTATGCGATCTTTCCCCACATGACGGTGCGCGACAACATCGGCTTCGGCCTCCAGATGAACAAGGTCGACAAGCCCGAGATCAACCGCCGGGTGACCGGCGCAGCCGAGCTGCTCCACATAGAGGACCTGCTCGACCGCAGGCCCAGCGCCATGAGCGGGGGCCAGCGCCAGCGGGTGGCCGTGGCCCGGGCACTGGCCATGGAGGCCAAGGTCCTGTTGATGGACGAGCCGTTGAGCAACCTCGACGCCCTGCTGCGACTGGAGATGCGAGCGGAGCTCAAGCGGCTGCTGGCCGACGTCGACGCCACCACCGTGTATGTCACCCATGACCAGATCGAGGCCCTCAGCATGGGCGACCGAGTGGCGGTGATGCGCGACGGGGCGATCCAGCAATGCGACGCACCCAACACCGTGTACGAGTCGCCCTCCAACCGCTTCGTGGGCAGCTTCATCGGCAACCCCCCCATGAACTTCCTGGACGGCAAGATCCAGCGCAACGGCGACAAGGTCGCCGTGGTAGTGGCCCAACACGACTTCTCGCCCGCCGCGGAGGTCCAGCCGCTGATCCGCGGTCTGAACGGCGACCGGATCACTCTCGGAATCCGAGCCGAGAACATGGAGACTCTTCCAGCCCCGGATGCCGACACCGTCGCGGCGAGGGTGGAGGTCGTCGAGCCGCTCGGCGCCCAGAACCTGCTGACGGTCCAGGTCGGCGGCCACCGGCTGAAGGTCTCGACCCATCCGACCCTGCCAGTGGCCGTGAACCAGGAGCTCCACATCCGGTTCCCCGCTGATCAGATCCGATGGATCGACCCCGCCACCGACAACGTGCTCTATGCCCGATGACAGGCGGCCCGGACCGCACAGCTGAAGCCACCGCGATCCTGCGAAGCAACGATCGCGGCGGCTACACCGTCCCGACCGAGGGCCTGTACCCGTTCCAGTGGAACTGGGACTCGCTGTTCGCGGCCCTCGGCTGGGCCCAGTTCGACACGCCGAGGGCTTGGGCCGAGATCGAGACCCTCTTCAAGGCCCAATGGCCGTCGGGAATGGTCCCCCACATCGTGTTCTGGGACGACGCCCCCAGCTACTTCCCCGGGCCCGACGTCTGGCGAACCGGAGGGGTCACCCCGCCCACCTCCGGCATCTCCCAACCCCCAGTCGCGGCCACCATCGTAAGGCGCCTGGCCGAGATCGAACAGCTCCCGCCGAGATCACTCTACGAGTCCCTCGAACGCTGGCACCGCTGGTGGCACCGCGCCCGCGACCCCGACAATCGGGGCGTCATCGCCATCTCGCACCCCTGGGAGTCGGGCCGAGACAACCTGCCCGACTGGGACCAGCCGCTGCACCGCGTCGCTCCCACCCTCAACGGCACCTACACCCGCCGCGACCTCGACCACGTGGATTCGGCTATGCGACCCCACAAGGCCGACTACGACCGCTACCTGGCTCTCGTCGACTACGGAGCGTCAACCGGATGGAACGACGCCGCGGTCGCACAACACAGCCCGTTCTGGGTCGCCGACCCCGGCGTCACAGCCGTGCTGCTACGAGCCGAACGCGACCTCGCCTGGCTCGGTGAAGCCCTCGGAGCTGACACCGGCGAAATCCAGCGCCGCATCGTCCGCCTCGAGTCCGGGTTCGACCAGTTCTGGAACGAAGCCGCCGGCACCTATTGCTCGTTCGACCTGCGAACCGGGCAGCACGCTGAGGCGGGAACCTCCGCATCGTTTCTCGCGCCCTACGCCGGGATCGACCACCACACCGACCGGCTGCTGGAAGAACTCGGCGCCTGGTCGAAGGCATGCACCTACCTCGTCCCGAGCTTCGATCCACGACATCGCGACTTCGAGCCGCTGCGCTACTGGCGCGGGCCCGTGTGGTGCACGGTCAACTACATGATCTCAGTGGGGTTACAGGATGTCGGAGCCCACGACTGGGCTGACCGCCTCAAGGCCGACACCGCCGAACTGATCACCACCAGCGGCATACCCGAGAGCTTCGACCCCATCGCCGGCGGGCCCGTCGGAGGAACCAACTTCACCTGGACTGCAGCCCTGTGGCTCGCCTGGGCGAGCAGGGCGGAGCCTCTTGACCGTCAGGCCGACGGCGACGACCTCATCGGGGCCGAGCCACCGAGCGGTCACGCGGAGTCGGCGGGGGCCAACTCTCGCAGGAGCTTCCGGTAGACGATCGATCCGGAGTCGGCCAGCTTCAGGTGGAGCTCCTCGCGGGGGTCGAGGGGAAGCTCGGCCGGATCCTGGGCCTCGACCACGATGCGGTCCTGCTCCATCACCTCATGGAACCCGGCCCCGAAGTCGGCGTCGGAGGTGTCGAAGGAGTGGTTGCGCGACAGCCACGAGAAGATCCGGGTCTCGGCCCGGTCGGTGGGCGAGGCGATGAACGTGATGGTGGTGATGTCGCCGGCCTTCGACTTGCCCTGCTCGGACCAGGTGACGCCGCCGCTGACAGCCACCACGGACTTGCGGTCGTGGAGGGTGAACGGCAGGTGCAGCGTGTAGTCGCGCAGCAGCACGCTGTCGTCATAGGCGTAGCGCATGCCGTCGGCGGTGACCTCGACCTCGAAGGGCTTGATGAACGCTCCGTCGGCCAGCTCGGTGAAGCCCTCGTGCACGAAGTTGAAGTGGGCGAAGTCGATGGCGTTCTCCAGCATCCGGCCCGCGGACGACTGCCAGTGCCAAGTGCCCACCAGGAACACGTGCCAGTCGTCGCTGCTCCAGTCGTCGTCGGGCCACGGGGGAAGATCAGCCACCGGCTCGGAGGGTGCGACCCATACGGCGCCGTGGTCCTCGCGCACGTGGTAGCGGTGGACTCTGGCCTGGCTCGGGATCGCGCCGCCGGATCCCAGCGCGGGGATGAACGCCACCTTGCCGGTGCGGTCGTACTGCCAGCCGTGGTAGGGGCACATCAGGCGACCGTCCCGGATGCACCCACCCGACAGGGCCACACCCCGGTGCACGCACTTGTCCCGCAGCGCCACCAGCCCCTCTGCGTCGCGGTACAGCACGACGGCCTCGCCCAGCAGCCTCACCGGCATGGGCTCGGCGGTGACCTCCTCGGAGACCGCGACCGGATGCCAGTAGTGCCTCAGTGCCTGGTCGAGTTGCTGTGCCTGGTCGAGCATCGATGTCCCCCCGTCCGAGTGAGGTCTACATGAATCAGGGCGCCTTCGACATGTCGACGATGGCGGCGACCATGCCACCGCCGGCGGGGCCCTGCTGGAGGGCTGCGACCGAGCAGTACACGGCCGGATCCCCGATGGCGGCGGCGGCCACAGCACCAACGGCGCCCTTGGTGTGGTGGGTGTGGTGGATGTCGGAGTCGTTGATCGAGACGAGCCGGCGGCCCCGCAACCGACCCGAGGGGTCGGTCTCGCACTTGATGAAGCAGTTCACCACGGCATCGCCCAGGTCGCTGGGGTGGGGCCGTTCGGGAAGGTCAAGCCCGGCCGAGCGGATGGCGTCGTAGATCCCGTCGAAGTCGAGGGCGTCGCGCATCACGGAGTGGCCGATGCGGAAGTCTCCGCCGGCTCCGGCCTTGTTGCCCACCACGACGATCTGGCCGGCGTCCTGCTCCACGCCCGAGGAGCACGACGCGACCGACGAGTAGAGATCGAGATCGTTGGCGATCTGATCGGGCCGGGGCAGATCGAACTCACCGACCGCGTAGCCGATGCCCAGCGCGGCGGTGGCGTTGGACACCGCCATCGACTCCATGGTGTCGGTCAGCGCCACGGTCTTGCCCCGGCTGCGGGCGTCCTCGATGCGCTCTCGGGTCAGCAGGGGAGTCTTCGACTGGACGAAATGGACATCGGACGGATCGGTGATGCCGGCGCGGGCCATCCCGGCCCGCACGCCCTCGGCCACCTTCTCCACCATCGGCAGCCGGCCGATCTCCTCGGGCAGGATCGGCTCGGACATGGCTACGCCCACCGCCAGCCGCTTCTCGTCGCCGCCGCCGTCGCCGGGAACCCGGGCGAACACGTTCATGTGGGGAGCGATGACACCGTCGGTGCCTCCCGACCAGACGATCGGCATCTGGTCGATCTCCGACGGGGGGCGGGTGCCGTGGGTGTTGAGGAAGTCGCGCAGCACCCGGTCGGCCAGTATCCGCGAGAAATCGTTGACGCCGCCGTTGCCTTCGGTCTTGCCGATAACGCCGATGATCTGATCGGCGCTGAACGCGCCGCTCTCTATCTCGGCCAGCAGCCCGTCGGTGTCGGTGACGAACTCGAAGGGGATCTTGCGCACGACGATGGGCATCGGCTCACTCCTGTGGTGTGGTCTGGGTTCGAGAGGGTCGCATCGGCAGCAGCGGTGGACGTTGCCTGTCCGCTGGGTCTAACCGCCGTCGCCGGCGTGGTCGACTCCGAAGAAGAGCGCCTGCAGCGCCGCGTCCTGCAGGACTTCCTGGCTCGACACGGGCTCGCCGAGCACGCCGGCCTGCATCACGTACACCCGATCGCAGTGGGGCAGGCAGACAAGCGGGCTCTCCTCGATCACCCACATGAGGGTCGTGCCCGAGTCGCGGATCCGCAGGATGTCGTCGATCCGCTCTCGCACGATGGAGGGGGCCAGTCCCGTGGTGGGCTCGTCGAGGGCCAGGAAGCGGGGTCCCGTGATCATGGCGCTGGCTAGGGCCAGCATCTGGCGTTCACCTCCCGACAGCGTGCTGGCGTTCTGTCCCATGCGGTCGCGCAGGGCGGGGTACGACTCGGCCACCTCGCCGACGCGCCGGCGGATCTCGACGGGGCTGGATCCCCGCAGCGCCACCGACAGGTTGTCGCGCACGCTCAGGTCGGGGAATGTGTTGTGCTCCTGGGGCACATAGCCCATGCCGAGTTCGGCCAGGCTGTGCGAGGGGTGGCGCCGTAGGTCGGTGCCCTCGAAACTCACCGCCCCACCCGCCGCCGGCAGCAGGCGGAAGATCGTCTTCAGCAGCGTGGACTTGCCGGCACCGTTGGGCCCGACCACGGCGACGATCTCGCCGGCGGTCACCTCGAGGTCGACGCCGTGCAGCACCGGGAAGCCCCCGTAGCCGGCCTCGAGGGCCTCGACGCGAAGGACGGCCTCGCTCATGCTCCCGAGTCCTCTGCGCCGTCCTCGCCGAGGTACACCCGCATGACGTCGGGGTTGGCGGCGATCTCGGCGGGAGGTCCCGAGGCCAGCAGCGCGCCCCGATCGAGCACGTGCACCTCGTCGGCGATCTGCATGAGGAACGAGAGGTTGTGATCGATTATCAGGCTGCCAAGCCCCCGCTCGTCGCAGAGCCGCCGCACGAGCTGGGAGAGCCGGCCGATGTTGGCCGGGGCGACCGCGGCGGCGGGCTCGTCGAGCAGCAGCATCTTGGGCTCGGCCATCAGCGAGCGGGCGAACTCCAGCAGCTTGCGGTCGCCGGCCGACAGCTCGTCGGTGCGGACATCGAGCAGATCGGTCATGCCGAGTTCGGCCGTGATCTCCTCGGCACGGTCCCCGGACGCCCGCTCATGGTCCCGGGCCTTGCGGCTCAGTCCGAGAGCCCCGACCGGGGTCTCGACGAAGTGGGGGGTGGCCGCGGCGAGCAGGCTCTCGCGCACGGTGAGGGTGGTGAACCCGACCGGGGTCTGGAACGTCCTGATGAGCCCGAGCTCGGCCACCCGCCACGGCGGGAGCCCGTCGATGCGCTGATTGCCGAAGCTGATCGAGCCCCGGTCCGGGGGGTCGAAGCCGGTGATGGCGTTGAAGAGGGTGGTCTTTCCGGCGCCGTTGGGCCCGATCAGCGCGGTGACCCTGTCCTGGGACATCACTGCCGACACGTCGTCGACCGCGACCACGCCGCCGAAGGTCTTGCGGACGGTGTCGAGCACGAGGTCCATCGCGCCCCTTATCCGCCCGAGCCTTGATTGGCTCCGGCCGGGCGCGAGTCTCCTACGGGGCGTCCGGCCGGGCGGTTGCCTGCCCCGAAAGCACTTCGTTCCGAGAACAACCCGTCGGGACGGAAGCGCAGCACCAGCACCAGCAGCAGCCCCACGAGGAAGGGCTCGATGGCGACCAGGATGTTGATGTGGGAGGGGTCGACCTCGATGAGGCCCACCGCCTCGGTGAACACGATCAGGACGAAGGCTCCGGCGAGGCCGCCGCGGATGCTGCCCAGGCCGCCGATGACCAGCGCGGTCCACACCGTGAAGGTGATGCCCGGCGCGAACAGCTGCGGCGAGATGGCCCGGATGTAGAACAGGTACACCGGGGCGGTGGCCCCGATGAGGACTCCGGCCAGTATGAAGGTCTTGATCCTCATCCGGTTGACCCGCTTGCCCAGGGCCAGGGCGACCGCCTCGTTGTCGCGGGCGGCCCGCAGCGTCCGCCCGAACGGCGAGATGCCGACCTGGCGGGTGACGAGATACATGACGGCCGCGGCCGCCACCGCGATGCCGAGCAGTACGTAGTTGTAGTCGCGACCGGTGACGAAGCTGTCGAAGGGGCGGTTGATGTTGGGTATCCCCAGCGTGCCCCGGGTGAAGTCGGACTGGATGACCACCAGCTGGCGGATGATCTCCGCGAAGGCCAGCGTCGTGATGAGGAAGTACTCGCGCCGCAATCGGAGCGCGGGCGCGCCGATGGCGAACGCCACCAGCCCGGTGAACAGCGCCGACAGCGGCCAGGCCACCCACATCGACAGCCCGGGCGCGAACCGCATGTCGAGGTCCGGGTCACTGGCGGTGAGGATTACGTAGCAGTAGCTCCCCGATGCCAGAAGCCCGGCGATGCCCAGATCCCACATGCCGCCCCAGCCGGACTCGACGTTGAGCGCCATGGCCAGGCTGGCGTAGATCGCGGCCAGCGTCAGCACGCCCACCCAGAAGATGGGATTGGTCATGGCGTCGCCGCCTTCGGGGTGTCGGCGGAGGAGGTCATGCCACCACCGCGTCCTTGCGACGCTGGACGGAGAGGATCCCTTCGGGCCTCAGTATCAGCACCGCGACCAGCACCCCGAAGGCCACCACCGGCCGGTAGGCGGTGGGGATGAACAGCGCGGAGACGTCCATCATGATGCCCAGCAGCAGCCCGGCCAGGATCACACCGGTGATGCTGCGCAGGCCCCCGAGCACCGCGGCGGCCAGCACGATCAGGATGTTGTGCCAGCCGATCTCGGTGTTGACCGCGCCCAGGACACCGAGCATCACCCCGGCCATTGCTCCGAAGGCGGAGCTGATGAACCAGATCGTGTTGGACACGGTGCGCACCGGCACGCCCCTCACCCGGGCCAGGTCGTCGTTGCTGGCCACGGCCCGGATGGCTCGCCCCAGTCCGGTGGAGTTGAGGAAGAGCTGGAGCGCGGCGATGCTGCCGAACGCCAGCCCGATGATGACCAGCTCGTTGGTGGCGATGCCGATGCCCGCGAACCGGTGCAGTCCGCCCGACACGTCGGGGTAGAAGCGGGCCTGGGTTCCGAACAGCGCCAGGATGGCGGCGTACATCATCAGCGCCAGCCCGATCGAGGTGAACAGCAGCACGGTTCCGCCCTGGTGGCGCACCGGCTGGAAGAAGACCGCGGACAGGACAACCCCCAGGGCGCCGAGCCCGACCACGGTGATGGCGCCGGCCAGGAAGATGTTCATGCCGTAGGTGTCGACCAGCACCACGCCGACGAAGGCGCCCAGCGCCATCATCTGGGCGTGGGCGATGTTGAGGAAGTTCTCGGTCTGTCGCACCAGCGCGAATCCGAGGGTCGCCACGGCCAGGATGCTGCCGGTGACGATCCCGAAGACGACGTTCTGCACCGCGGACTCCCCGGGTCAGACCCCGACGGCCGACCCGGCGTAACCCGGGCCGGCCGTCGCGATCAGGCTCGCGTTTGGATCAGGACGGCTTGACCAGCGTCGGGTCGAGCTCGATGTTCTCCCGGACGGCCCAGTCCCCGTCCTGCACGTGGATCACCGCCATCACCGGTGACAGCAGGTTGCCCACGCTGTTCAGGTTCATGTTGGAGGTGGTGCCGTGGTAGTCGATGTCGTTGCCGGCCTCGAGCTCGGCCAGACCCTGGGCGTAGCTGAATACCTCTACGCCGGGTGGGTTGGCGATCTCGGGGATGGCGGCGGCCACGGCCGCGCCGTCGGTGGTGCCGGCCTTCGCGGTGGCTAGGCCCAGGATGATGTACTGGTCGTACTGCCAAGCGTCGTAGAAGGCGATTTCGGGCGGGTCACCGATCTTGGCCTCGAACCTGGGCACGTAGGCGTCCCAGGCCGGGTTGTTCTCGGTGTCGTAGGCGGTGGCACCGACGATGGCTGAGGCGCCCTCCACGCCGCTGATGATCTCGGCGATCTCGGGGCTGAGGAGGTCGGTCGTCAGGATCAGGGGAATGTCGGAGTAGCCGCGGCGCTGCCACTCGTTGAGGAGCGGTACGCCCGTCTCGAAGCCGGCCGCGATGTAGACGGCGTCGGGGCCCGACTCGAAGGCCTGGGCGACCTGAGCCGCGTAGGTGGTCTCGCCGGCATTGAAACGGACGTCTGCGGTGACGGAGCCGCCCATCTGCTCGGTGAAGACGGCCTTGAAGACATTGGCGGGGCTCTCGGTGCCCTCGCTCAACTCGACCAGCATGGCCACGTTGCGGTAGCCCTCGTCGCGGGCCACCTGGGCGCCGACGATGCCGTTGTCAGTGTCGGAGGGGATGATCCGGAACACCATGTCGCCGCCGGTGTTGTCGAGTTCGGTGGTGCCGCAGGTGCTGCAGATGGTCGGTATCTGAAGCTCGTGCACGGTGTCGAAGATGGCGATCATCCCGTCGGACTCGATCCCGCCCAATGCGTGGATCCCGTCTACCTCGGTCAGCTCGGCGAAGCCCGATACCGCGCCCTCAGGCGTCGATCCGTTGTCCTCCACGACCAGCTCGACACTGCGACCGAGCACGCCGCCGCCGGCGTTGAGCTCCTCGACGGCGACTTCTGCCGCAGCCAGAGCCCAGTGCCCCCAGGGGCCGTAGTCCCCGGACTGTCCATTGAGGAAGCCGTACTTGACGGGGCCCTCCTCGGCAGCATCACCGCTATCACCGCTGCAAGCCGCGGCGGCCACGAGGCCGACCGCGAGCAGCGCCACGAGTACGCGCTTCACTGTTTTTCTCCTTCCGGATACCGGGTCGGGTGGACCCAGCCGACATCATCTAGCCCATAGCGTTGCATCAATTCCGCCGTCTAGCCACACTCGGAGACAAATTGTCTGACAGATGGATGTTTCGAGACTGGTCTGGACTGGATTACACGACGGCTACGGCCGCCAATGCACTTGGCGCCGAGGACCTCGAAGGGTTTCTTGCCCAGCGTTACGACGGCCGGCTGGCCACGATCCGGTCCGACGGATGGCCCCATGTGACCCCCGTCTGGTACCTCTGGCAGGATCGGCTTCTCCGGTTCTCTCTCGGGGCCAGCCGCCTGCACCTGTCGAATCTGCGGCGCGATGCCCGGGCCACCTTCTGTGTCGGCGAGGACCTCGAGCGGGACGGTTCGGGCCGCGGGACGATCGCGGCGGTGGCCTTCGGGCGGGCAACCACCACGACCATGGAGGACGACGAGGCCTTCGTGCGCTCCATGACCGAGGCCGTCCTCGGGCGCTACCGCCCCACCGATTCCGCCATCGTGTGGGCCGAGGACCGGGTCATAGTCACCCTCGATCCCGGCCGATGGCTGACGTGGGCCAGCCCGCCGACCGCGCCGGCGCCCTGAGCCGGCCCGCTCTTCACGGCCCGCCCATCCGTGGCGGATCGGAGCTTCAACCTCCCGCCGGCTCGCCGTAGACATCGACCAGGAAGGCGCGCAGGGCCGCATTGACCTCCTCGGGACTCTCCAGGTTGACGGTGTGGCCGGCGCCGGGAATCGACACCAGCGAGGCCGCCGGGATGGCATCGCCAGGATGATCACCAACGCCCGCTGCGGGTCCAACATGTTGCTGGGGGTGGCGTGGGTGCAGCCCGGCGAGAAGACCAACCGCTGGTCGACGCAGGCCGACGACGAACTCGAGCCGAATGACCACCACTACGGCTACCTGGAGGAGGTCTACTTCATCCTCCACGGCAACTTCCGCCTCACCTGGGATGAAGGCGTCCTGGAATTCGGGCCCGACGACGCGGTCTACCTCCCGGCCGGCTGGCAGTACCAGCTCGAATGCGTGGGCGACGTGCCGGGCATGCTGGTCTACGGCTTCTCGCCCACTCCCGAGTAACCGCTGCCGCGGCGGGACCGTCAGCAGCTCGTCGCCACGGCACGGCCAGGATCCACCGATGAGGTACGGGGTGACGCTCCAGGCTGCGGCCGAGCCCGCCGAGTTCGTGGACCTGGCCCGCTGGATCGAACGGCTGGGCTACCACGACCTCTGGATCGGCGACTCGTCGCTGCACTGCGGCGACGCCTACGTGTACGCCACGCTCGCTCTGCAAGCCACCACCAGGCTCAGGGTCGGCACCTCGGTCACGAACCCTCTGACCCGCCACACCGGCATCACCGCCAACGTCTTCCGGTCACTCGACCAGCTCGGTCCGGGCCGGGTGGTCTGCGGGACGGGCGTCGGCGAACGGCCGCTGATCGAGCTGGGCTTCTCGAGGGCCAAGCTCTCGACCCTCGTCGAGCACTCGAGTCGGCCGGCATCGACACCGTCAATCTCGGGCCCCTGGCCGCGGATCCCCGCCCGACTATCGCGGCCGTGGCCGAGATAGCGGGGCTGGAGTCCCCCGGTTGAGAGACACTTGGAATCGGGCGGCATAGCCATCGGCTGAAGCGTCTGACATATAGTTGCACCGTCGCAAGCGGAGCCATTGGGGGAGGCCATGAGCAACGCACTACGTCAGTACTGGCACCCGGTGGCTGCCGTCGAGGAGCTTGACGGCGGCCCGATCAAGACCACGCTCCTCGACGAGGATCTGGTCGTGTACCGCTCGGGCACCGAGATCCATGCCCTGCAGGACCTGTGCATTCACCGGGGCACGCCGCTGTCGCTGGGATCGGTGAACGCTGAGGGCTGCATCGTGTGCCCCTACCACGGCTGGACCTACGACACCAGCGGCAAGTGCGTGCACATCCCGTCCCAGCCGCCCGACCGCCAGCGGATCCCGTCGCAGGCTCGGGTTCCCGCCTACCGGACCGCCGAGCACTACGGGCTGGTGTATGTGGCGCTCGAGGAGCCGGTCGCCCCCGTGCCGGAGTTCCCGGAGTACTACGACGACGGGTTCCACATGATCAGGCCGGGCGAGTGGACGTGGAACGCCAGCGCAGCCCGGTTCGTGGAGAACGCCATCGACACGTCCCACCTGCCGATCGTGCATCCGGGCCTGCTGGCCGACCCGTCGGCCACCGTCATCGCCCCCTTCGACATGGAGGAGACCGACCGCGGCTACGCCTTCTCAGCCAGGCGCCACGACGTGGACGAGGCCATGTTCGGCGACGCCGACGAGCTGGTCACCCAGAAGACCTGGGTGGAGATCCCCTTCAGCTGGCGCCTGCTGATAACCGCCGAGTCCCAGAGCACGGTGGTGTTCATCGCCAACCAGCCGATCTCTCTCAAGAAGGTCCGCTTCTGGGAGTACGTCGGCATCAAAGGCCGCCAGGACCAGACCGACGACGAGATAACCGCCTTCCACCAGAAGGTGATCGAGCAGGACCGCCACATCGTCGAGAACCAGAGGCCGGAGATGCTGCCGCTGGACATAACCGCGGAACTTCACCTCCGGGTGGCCGACGAGCCCGCCCTCGAGTACCGGCGCCGCCTGGCCGCGGTTGCCGGTGCCGAATACGCCTGAGGAACAGAGCCCGCAGCGCACATCAGAAAGGAGCGCGTGCAATGCCGACCGCCATGAGCCTGGAGTGGCCCACCGACGACTTCAGCCGCATCCCGTTCGCGGCCTACCTCGACGAGGACATCTACGTGGAGGAGCAGGAGCGCATCTTCCGGGGCCCGGTCTGGTCGTACCTGGCCCTCGAGGCCGAGATCCCCAACACCGGGGACTTCATAACCACCTATGTGGGCGACACGCCGGTGTTGGTCAACCGCCAGCGCGACGGCGAGGTCTCCGCGTTCGTGAACCGGTGCATGCACCGGGGCTCGATGCTCAAGCGCGAGTGCCGGGGAAACGCCACCATGCACACCTGCCTCTACCACCAGTGGGCATACGACCTCACGGGCCAGCTGCGGGCGGTGCCGTTCGCCAAGGGGCACATGGGCCGGGGCGGGCTGCCGCCCGACTTCGACATCAAGTCGGTGCAGCTCACGTCGATGCGGGTGGCGAGCTACCGGGGCGTGCTGTTCGGGACGTTCTCCGACGGGACCGAACCACTCGCCGATTACCTCGGTGACAACGTGAGGGCCGAACTCGACCGCGTGTTCAACCGGCCGATCAGCCTGCTCGGCTACCAGCGCCAGCGCATCCTCGGCAACTGGAAGCTCTACAACGACAACGTGCGGGACCCGAACCACGGGGCGCTGCTGCACATGTTCCACGCCACCTTCGGCCTGTACCGGCCCACCCAGCGCGGCGGGGTGAAGATGGACGACCGTCACCGCCACAACATCAGCTACTCCATGATGGGCACCAGCGACGACGACGCCGACGCCGAGGCGTTCGCGGGAACCCAGAAGGTGTTCGACAAGGGATTCCGGCTCGAGGACCCCTCCATGCTGCAGTACGACAAGGAGTATCCCGACGACGTGTCGCTGACCATCCTGTCGATCTTCCCCAACATGGTCATGCAGCAGATCACCAACAGCCTCTGCACCCGCCAGATCCAGACGCGGGGACCGGGCGAGCTGGAGCTGTACTGGACCTACTTCGGCTACGCCGACGACGACGAGAAGATGACCCAGCACCGGCTCAACCAGGCCAACCTGGTCGGTCCGGGCGGGCTGATCTCCATGGAGGACGGCGAAGCGGTGGAGATGGTCCACCGGGCCGTCAAGCGCGAGCAGGACGAGCACGGCATCGTCGAGATCGGCGGCAAGGGCGAGATCGCCGACCACGACTACCTGGTGACCGAGATCCCGATCCGGGGGTTCTGGTCGTACTACTACGAGCTGATGGGCATCGAGGCAGAGCAGGCGGCCTGATGGGGGCTTCCAGCGAGCGCGACGCCGTCGTGGCGTTGATGATCGACTACGTACACCTGATCGACGAGGACCGGCTGGAGGACTGGGCCGAGCTGTTCACCGACGACTGCACCTACAAGATCCTGTCGCGGGAGAACGTCGACGCCGGCTACCCGCTCGAGCTCATGTCGTGCCACAACAAGGGCATGCTGCGCGACCGGGTGGTGTCGCTGCGGGAGGCCAACCTGTACAACCTCCACACCGACAAGCATGTGCTCGGCATGGTCCGGACACACCAGGAGAGCGACGGCGTGTGGACCGCGCAGGCCAACTTCTCGGTGTACCAGTCGACCTTGGACGGCGAGACCGACCTGTTCGCGGTGGGGACCTACCGTGACCGGATCGTGTTCGACGGCGGCCGCCCGCTGTTCGCAGAGAAGATCGTGGTCAACGACACCTTCGCGGTCGCCAGGATGCTCTCCACCCCGATCTGAACCGGGGTCGCGCCGCGACTCCGCTGCAGCCCGGCTACTCCTGCCAGCGCTTGTAGCGGGGGTCGTCCTCGAAGAAGGCCCGGTACATGCCGTCGAAGGCCAGCCACTGCAGATCGATGCTGCGCCGCACCGCGTTCCACACCCTGGTCCGGGTGTAGTCGTCGTTGGCGTAGCGGCCCACGATGGCGGGTCCGATGTCGCCGTGGTCCTCCTCGATCTCGGAGGCGTGGATCTCCCAGTACTGCAACTCGTCGGTCCCCTTGGTGTAGCCGTAGTCCTTCACGAACGACTCGATCAGCATGTCGTTGCGCTTGGCCGAGGCTCCCTCGATGAAGGCGATGCCGGCGATGGCCGCGATCCAGTCGCCCTTGAAGGCGTTGAAGTAGCGCCACTGCTCGAACGCGGCCGTCTCGGGGATGGCGTCGGTGGCCTTCATCTCCTCGACGGACAGGCCGAGCGAGGCGCACCAGTTGAAGTAGATCTGGAGGTGGTGGCCGGTGCCCGAGTGGCTGCCGGTGGCCTCCTCCATCAACACGTCGTCGAACCACAGGTGCTCGATGTCGGGGTCGCCCTCGGGGGCGTAGGCGTACACCGCGCAGTGCGGTCGGGGGTTGGGCTTGGGACCCACGAAGAAGAACTGCCGGGCGAATCCTCTGAGGGACTTGCGGGAGGCGTTGCCCTCGCAGATGGCGCTGACCAGCGGGTGGAACTTGATGTGCTCGGCCTCGACGGTCTCGTCGATGCGTCGCAGGAGGTCGTCAGTTTCGGCAGACATGGGGCGGCACCATAGCGGTACCGGCGAGCACGCCCATTGTCGGGCTGCACCCTTGGGCGCCGCCCGGTTCGACTAGCCCCGCAATTCGACTCCGTCGAGGGGCTCGGAGCCGAGGCGACCGGCGAAGAACTGGATGGCGATGGCGTTGAACGTGTCGGGACGCTCGAAGTAGGGGGCGTGGGCGGCGTCGTCCATGATGGCCAGGCGCGAGCCGTCGAGCATCTGGTGGGCCGCCTCGCCCATGGCCAGCGGGAAGCCGAGGTCCTCGCGTCCCCACACCAGCAGAATCGGGAAGCGGCCGCTGAGAGCGGCCAGCCGCTCGCCTACGACGTGGTCGTCGATGCGGTTGGCGAAGTAGTCCGAGACCCGCTCGAACGCCTCGGCCGCCCCCGGCGAGTTGTTGACGCGGACTTCCTCGCGGTGCATCTCGGCGGTGACGAGGCTGTCGTCATGGATCACCGAATGGAGCTTGCGGTCGACCATCTCGGGCGAGGTGTCGCCGATCAGGCCCGCGGTGCGCTCCCGGGCCGCCTGCCCTAGCGGGGCCATGCCCAGGGTGCCGACCATCACCAGACCGGCCACTCGCTCGGGGATCTCGCAGGCCACGGTGGCCAGGACGTGGCCGCCCAGCGACGTTCCGACCAGGTAGGCGCGGTCCGCGCCCACCTCGTCGAGCACGGCCCGGGCGAAGGCCGCGTAGTTGGGCACGGAATGATCGAAGCGGTCGCCTTTCTCGGCGAGGCCGTGACCGGGAAGGTCGATCGCGTACGGGTGGTAGCCGGCGCCGGCCAGCCCCTCGAGGTTGAGGCGCCAACGATCGGCCCGGGCCCCGACCCCGTGCACGAGCAGCATGTTCTTGTCGCCGTGGCCGGCCTCGAGGACCCGGGTGAGGGTGCCGGCTGCGCCGAGCGGGTACTGGATCATGGCGCGGACCGCCGCCGGAGGGAGGGGTTCACTGCGGCCTCCTCAGCTTGCTTCTTGGGCTGCGGTCCCGGCCAGTTCGTCCAGCCGGGCCAGGAGCTCGCTCTCACCGTTGGAGTCGAAGTCGCGCTGGTCCGGCTGGTCGGCCGCGCCCCCGTTGAACACCAGGTCGTAGGTGATGTCCGACGGGCAGATGTGCTGGGCCCGGTCGTAGGGGCGGCGCTGGGCCAGCACCTCGTCGTCGAAGACCTGCACCTCGCCCCGCAGGATCACCGTCTCTATGCGCTTCTTGTCGCACAGCACCCTGATGTCGGCCAGCGGGTCGCCGTCGACGATGATGATGTCGGCGCCCTTGCCGGCGGCCAGCGATCCGACGTCGTTCCCGGCGCCCAGCACGATCGCGCAGTCGTGGGTGGCCGCCTTGATGGCCTCCAGAGCGGTCATGCCCGCGTAGCGCATCAGCAGCTCGAGCTCGCGGGCGTGCCAGTCGCCGTAGGGGGTGGCCGCGAAGCCGGTGTCGGTGCCGGTGATGATGGGCACTCCGGCCTCGCGGGCCTTGTTGAGGCACCCCGCGGTGTCGTCGAGAAGGCGGGAGTAGGCGCTGCGGGTCTCTGCCGGCACCCCGGCAGCCTGCCCGAACTCTCCCAGGTTGCCCAGCAGCAGCAGCGCCGGGGCCAGCGGTATCTGCGAGCCGGCCAGCCGCTCGATGGTGTCGTCACGGAGGGTGTTGCCGTGCATGATCCAGTCGAGTTCGGCCGCCACCGCCGAGTCGACGTTGTTGGAGCCCCGGGCGTGCATGGTGATGCGCTTGTTGAGCCGGTGGGCGGCATCGGACATCGCCTTGACCTCGTCGCGCGAGAACGCCTCGAAGTCGCCGAGCACGCTGTCGCCGATCTTGATGAGGTCCACGCCGTTCTTGACCTGGTGGCGGACCTCGGTGACCATCTCGTCGGCGGTGTTGACCACCTTGCCGATGCTGGAGTCGGGCACCCCCACCGACGACGGGTACCAGTCGCTGATGCCGTTGCTGGTGGACAGGAACCGCCCCGCGGTGGTCATCCGCGGGCCCTGGATGAGCCCTTCGGCGATGCCCTCGCGGATGCCCACCCCGATGAAGTAGCTGCCCCCGGGATCGGAGATGCCCGTCACCCCGGCCCTCAGGACCTTGGTGACGTTCCAGGCCGACCGCAGGGTGCGCAGCTCGTGGCTGGTGTAGAGGTCCTGCTCCTCCTGCATCCGGGTCTCGCCGAAGGACGTGTGGCAGTGGGCGTCGATGAGGCCCGGCATGACCGTCTTGCCGGTGGCGTCGATGCGCACCACGTCGTCGCCGCGGGGGATCAGATCGTCGCCGATGCCGGTGCCGACCGCCTCGATCGTGTCGTCCTTCACCAGCACGGTGCAGCCCTCGACCGCGGGCGATCCGGTGCCGTCGATCACAGTCCCGCCGCTGATCAGGACCCACGAACTCATGGTTGCCTCCCGAGTGCTGAGATGCCGTTTGCGACCATACCCCGCCGCCTGCGCAGGGACCGATTCGGGAACGCGCCCGCGTTGCACGAGGTGCGGGCGCGCGCTGTGATAATGGGTCCATGCAACCAAGGTCGAGAGTTCCGCTGCTCGCCGAGCGCGAGGGTCTGAGCGAAGCCCAGCGAGCCGTGTTCGACTGGATCGTCGAGAGCCGGGGCACGATGATCCGCCCCTACGAGGTCATGCTGCACGTGCCGGAGATGGCCCGGCCCGCAGCCGAGCTCGGTCATGAGATCCGCTACGAGGGTGCGCTCAGCGACCACGACCGCGAGCTGGCGATCCTCGCGACGGCCACGGCCCACACATGCGCATTCGAGTGGGACACCCACGTCGGGTTGGCCCGATCGGCCGGCGTGGCCGGTGCGACGATCGACGCCCTGCGCGGCGGCGACCGCACCGTCGGGTCGCCCGACGATGTGATCGTCGGCTTCGTGCGGGAGATGTGCGCTACGGCCAGGGCGTCCGACGGGGCGTACGCGGCGGTCCGGGACCTCCTGGGCACCGCCGGGGTGGTGGAGTTGACCACGCTGGTGGGCTACTACACCATGCTCGCCTTCGTCATCAACGTCGCCGAGCCAGAGGACTCTGTTCAGCCATGACGGTCCGTGGGCTGGATCACATCGTGCTGAACGTAGCCGACGCCGAGCGCTCCATGCGCTGGTACCGCGACCGGCTCGGGTTGGAGCCGGAGCGCTACGAGGAGTGGAAGGCGGGCAAGGCTCCGTTCGTGTCGGTCCGCATCGACGAGGGCACCATCATCGACCTGTTCGAGACCGAGCGGAGCGGGGAGAACCTGAACCATTTCGCACTCTGGGTCACCGGCGACGTGGAGTCGATCGTGGCCCACCCCGACGTGGAGCTGGTGCGCCGGGCGCCTCGGGTCTTCGGGGCCCGGGGCTGGGGCTCGGCGGTCTATGTCCGCGACCCCGACGGCAACGAGGTCGAGCTCCGGCAGTACGACCCGTGAGCCAGGGGCTCAGGCCAGGCTGGCGAAGTCGACCTGGTTGGTGGTGAACCAGGCCGTGAACCCGTGGTCGGCAACCATGTTGTGGCCGTTCATGGCCGCGCTGGCGTCCGATCCGAGCATCACCAGGGTGCGGGCGATGTCGACGGGGGTCAGGATCCCGGCCGACTGGTCCACCATCCAGTCGATGATCTTCTCGGTCATGTGGCGGCGGAAGTCGTGCAGCAGCGGGGTGTCGATCACGCCGGGGCAGACGCTGTTGGTGCGCACCCCGTAGTCGAGGTAGCTGCGGCGCGAGCCATGCATCGTCCACACCTGGGCCACCTCCTTGGAGAACTCGTAGGGCGCGGGGTCGACCAGCTCGCCGTGATCCGCGATCCAGGCCAGGGCTCCGTCCCACCCGTCGACGGCGATCAGCTCGGAGATCTCGGCCAGGTGCTGGGGCCAGCGCTGCCCGGCCACCGAAGCGGTGTTGACAATGGCGCCGCCCCGGTTCATGGTGGGCAGCAGCCCCTCACTGAGACGGCGCAGGCCCAGGTAGTTGACCCGCAGCACGAAGTCCGAAGCGTGCACCCCGGCCACCCCGGCATTGTTGAACAGAACGTCCACTCCCGGTCCGATCGCCTCGCAGGCCGCGTCGATCGAGTCGGGGTCGCTCAGGTCGGCGGCCACGTACGCGGTGGCCGGTCCGGTGGGCTCGTTGCGGTCGAGGACGGTCAGATCGGTGCAGCCGGCCTCGACCAGCAGTTCCGCGGCGGCCGCACCCACGCCGCTGGCGCCCCCGGTGAGCACCACCTTCTTGCCTTCGTAGCTGAATAGGTTCGGCGAGGAAGCGGGCACGGTGACGACTCCTTGCGGTCGCGGCTGGTGTGGGCAGTCGGGTCAGGCCGGGGTGAAGGCTAGGTGGGCTTCCAGCAGGCCGTGGACGAAAGCGTTGGGCATCTCCACCTGGGGCGTGCCCTCGATTCGCTCGATGCGGGACACCCGCTCCAGCAGCCGCTCGAAGAAGACCTGGATCTCGAGCCGGGCCAGCGCCGCGCCCAGGCAGAAGTGGGTGCCGAAGCCGAAGGCGATGTGGTGGTTGGGGCTGCGGGCGATGTCGTAGCTCTCCGGATCGCGGAAGTGGCGTGGGTCCCGGTTGGCCGACGGGTACATCATCACCACCTGCTGACCCTTGCGGACCGTCTGGCCGCCGAGCTCGGTGTCGGCGGTGGCCGTGCGGCACATGTTGTGGATGGGTGTGACCCAGCGGATGAACTCCTCGACCGCGGTTTCCAGGTCGGCACCGGCCTTCAGCGCGGCCCAGGCGTCGGGACGGTCGGCCAGGTCCAGCAGCGTGCGGGCGATCACGGTGCGGGTCGTCTCGGCCCCGCCGTCGAGCAGCAGCAGGGAGTCCGAGACGATCTGGTCCAACCCGAAATCGGTTCCGCCGACCAGCCCGCCGGTGTCGGACTCGACCTCGATCCAGCGGGACATTAGGTCACCGGCCGGGCATCCCTGCTTGGCGGTGTACAGCTCGGTCGCGGCCACCGCGAACTCCAGGACTGCCTCGACGCCCTCCTGGGTGCGGTACCGGGGACCGCCACCAGTGGCGATCGAGGCCTCCGACCAGTGCTTGAGCTTGGGCCACAGGTCGTCGTCGAATCCGAGCAGCAGACCGATCATCTTCGCCGGCAGGGGAGCGGCCAGCTCGTCCACGATCTCGGCCGTGCCCCGCTCGATCACCGGGTCTAGCAGCCCGTCGACGGTCTCGGTGACGTGACCCCGCCACTGCTGCACGGCCCGGGGCGTGAAACGCCGCGACACGAGCGAGCGCCTGGCCTGGTGGAGCGGATCGTCCACGGCGATGATCGAGGTGTCGGCAGGGATGTTGGGTCTGTAGCCGCCCTTCTCCTGGTCGGAACTGATGAACAGCTGCTTGTCGGTCTCCACCTCGACGATGTCGTCGTAGCGGGTGAGCACCCACAATTCGTTGACGTCGTCCCAGTGACACGGCGAGTTCTCCCGCAGCCAGGCGTAGCGGGAGTACGGGTCGTTCACATAGAAGTCGCCGTCGAGGATGTCGAGGGGCCGGGGATCGACAGGCGTGATGGCCATGGCAGGGTCATCCTAAGAGGCCGAGCGAGCAGGCAGCGACCCATGCACATCTCCGCACCGGCGCTGAGCGAGGCCGTGGCCCGAGCGGCCCTCAGGTCGCAGCGAACAAGAGCGGGAATGGCACCGCTGAGAGGCGAGTCGTTCGCATCCGTGCTCGGGCGCTCGAGGTGGGGGACCGCCTACGGGAACATGCTGCGGGTGTGGGACCGCCTACGGGAACATGCTGCGCAGGACGGTCCACAGCAGCAACAGGCCCGCGATGGCGATCGGTCCGGGGATGGCGATGATCAGGGCCCAGGTCAGGTAGCGCACCCAGGCGGGACGGTCGGCGAAGCGTCTCTGGTGGAAGGCGGCGTCGAGGTGCTCGGCTTCGACGTCGGGCCGCTCCAGGCCGAGCACCTCGGACGCGGGATCGGCCACCTCGCTGCGAACCACCAGCACGGCGAGGCGGTTGGTGACATGGTGGGGTGCGACTTCGATGGCGGGATCGACCAGCACCGTGGCCTCGTACCCGGCCTCCTTGAGCCGTGCCGCGGCCACGTTGGCCTCCCAGCGGGTGGCGTACTCGGCGATGGGAACCATGCCCGGCAGCGGCCTCACCCCCATATGGTGCCCTCTGGAGCTGGCGATAGCGTGCGCACCGGTGAGCCCGGCCGTCGCGGTGCGCGATCTCGTGAAGGACTACGGCGCGGTCCGGGCCGTGGACGGGGTGTCCTTCGAGGTGGAGCGGGGAGAGGTGTTCGCTCTGCTGGGACCCAACGGGGCGGGCAAGTCCACCATCGTCGAGATCCTGGAGGGGCATCGCACCCGCAGCTCGGGATCGGTGCGGGTTCTGGACGCCGATCCCGCCTCCGCGCCGGCGTCGTTCCGGGACCGGATCGGCATCGTGCTGCAGACCTCGGGCATTGACCCGGAGCTGACCGTGCGCGAGGTCATCGAGTTCTACGGGGCGGCCTACTCGCGCCCGGTTCCGGTCCAGGAGCTGATCGAACTCGTGGAGCTGGGCGAGAAGACCGACGCCCGTATCTCCACCCTGTCGGGAGGGCAGCAGCGCCGCATCGACATGGCTCTCGGGCTGGCCGGTGACCCCGACGTGGTCTTCCTCGACGAGCCCACCACCGGCTTCGACCCCGCGGCCCGACGGCGAGGGTGGGAGCTGGTCGAGCGGCTCGCGTCGGAGCAGCGGGCCGTGCTGCTCACCACCCACTACCTGGACGAGGCCGAGAACCTGGCCGACCGGGTGGCCGTGCTGGCCCGGGGCCGCATCGTCGCGGAGGGCACGCCGGCCGAGCTGCGAGCCAGGGCCGGGTCGGCGCTGATCCGCTTCGCGGTGCCCGACCGGGCCGAGCCGGTGCCGGACCTGCTCGCCCCGATCTCGGGGGAGATCATCGGGCGCGGCCGCTACGTCGAGATCACCACCGACGCCCCCACCGCCGATCTGGCCCATCTCACCGGCTGGGCCGCCCAGCGGGGCGTCGAACTCGAGGGATTGACCGTCTCGACCCCGAGCCTCGAGGACGTCTATCTGGGGCTGGTGGACGACGGGGGCGGTAGCGCAGAGACGGAGAGCGACTCGTGAGATCGCTCTGGCGGGGGGCACGCCACCAGAACCGGATCTTCTGGCGCACGCCGGTCGCCGCCTTCTTCACGCTCGTGTTCCCGATCCTGATGCTGGTGCTGTTCACCGCCATCTTCGGCAACGACGCCTTCGACACCGTCTACGGGAGGGTGAACAGCAGCCAGTTCTACACACCCGGCCTGGCCGTGTTCGCGGCAGCGTCGTCCACCTACACCGGCATCGGCATCAACCTGGCCAGCCGGCGCGAGCTCGGCATCCTCAAGCGGGTCAGGGGAACGCCCATGCCCCGCTGGACCTATCTCGGCGGCGTGGTGCTGTCGGCGGTGTGGATCGCGGCGCTGGGTGTCGCCGCCATGGTCGTGCTGGGTGTGGTCGCCTACGGCGTGAACGTCGAGGCGGCCAAGGTCCCGGCCATGCTCCTGTCCTTCGCGGTCGGTTCCGCCACTTTCGCTGCGCTCGGCCTGGCCCTCGCCTCGGTGGCCCGATCGGTGTCCATGGCGGTGCCGATCGCCAACGCCACCCTGCTGCCGCTCGCCTTCGTCTCCAACATCTTCGTCCCGTTCGGCACCGAGACCCCCGCCTGGCTGGAGCTGCTCGGTGACATCTTCCCCTTGAAGCACTTCGGCCTGGCCTTCGGGGAGGCCATGAACCCGTGGTCGGAGGCCCCGGCCGTCGAGTGGCACCGCCTCGGCGTTCTGGCCCTGTGGCTGGTGGCCGGCGCCGCAGTGGCCGCCTGGCGATTCAGCTGGGATCCGCCGGTGGTGTCGGGACGCAGATCGCGGCGCCGGAGCCGCGCCCAGCCCGTCTAGCCTCGCCGGATGGTCGTCTACGACGAGTTCGGGCTGTTCGCCGAGAATGCAGCCGAGTACGGGATCGAATGGACCGGTCCCCCGACCGTTCGCCGGGAGTCGGTGGCGCTGCCGTCGGGGCTGCGGATGTCGGCGCTGGTGTGGGGAACGGCCGAGCCCGAGCTGGTGCTCATCCACGGCGGCGCCCAGAACGCCCACACCTGGGACACGGTGGCGCTGGCTCTGGGCCGGCCGCTGGTGGCGGTGGACCTCCCCGGCCACGGGTACTCCGACCACCGGCCGGGTCACGACTACGGACCGGAGTCGATGGCCGGCGACGTGGCGGTGGCGATGGGGGCCCTGGCGCCCACAGCCGAGGCCGTGGTGGGCATGTCGCTGGGCGGCCTGACCGCCATCTGCCTCGCCGCCGATCATGGCCATCTCGTTCGGCGATTGGGAATCGTGGACGTGACGCCGGGCACCGACCACTCCAAGGCCGAGCCCATCATCGCCTTCGTCGACGGTCCCGAGCACTTCGACAGCTTCGAGGCGATCCTGGGACGAACCATCGAGCACAACCCGACCCGCAGTGAGCGGTCGCTTCGCCGCGGTGTGCTGCATAACGCCCACGAGATGGATGACGGGCGTTGGACCTGGAACTACGACCGCATGCGGGACTGGAAGACCGGCGGCGGGACCGAGCCCGCGTTCGAAGGCCTGTGGGAGAGGGTTTCTCGCATCGCGGCACCTACCGCGCTTTGGCAGGGCGGGGCCTGGAGCGTCGTCGACGACGCCGACGTGGCCGAATGGACGCGGCGGCTTCCCGGGACCGTCCACGTGGTTGTCGACGGCGCCGGCCATTCCATCCAGGGCGACCGGCCCCTTGAGCTGGTCGCTCTGATCGAGGACCTTCTGGTCCGCCCCGCGGCTGGCTCCGGCTAGTCGGGGTCGGTGTAGCCGGACTCGTCGAAGAGGTAGCCGTTCGGGGTCATCTCCAGACGGTGACGGGGCCCAGGGGCGGACGCATCACCGGTCTCGTAGCCGGCGTCGCCGTACCACATCGACACCGGTCCGTGGTCCCCAGTGCCGAGCCGGGGCTCGTAACGGCGGGGGCGGCGGCGGCTCAGACCGTCCAGCGCGTCGGCCACAGTCAAGTAGCCGCTGAGGGTGTGCAGCGTCACCCAGGTGGGGGCGATCAGCTCGATCTCTCCGGCGTCGCGGCGTCGCATGGCCGCGGTCGGGGTCATCCACTCGTGGTGGGTAATCTCGCCTTCGTCGACGGTCACCTCGGCAGCCGGGGCCCGGGCTGCGAAGAACCAGGTGGCGAAGCGCTTGGGGGCGATCGGCGGCGGGAGCCAGAACGAGAAGTGCACCAGGCTGGCCGCGTCCAGTGAGATTGCAGCCTCCTCCTGAGCCTCCCGGGCCGCGGCGTGGCAAGCCGCCGTGATCAGGTCGCCGGAGCTGTCGTAGTCGCCGTCGTCGATCCGGCCCCCGGGGAACACCCACATCCCGCCGAACGCGATGCGGGAGTTCTTGCGCAGCATGAGCGACTCCATGCCCTCGGGGCCGTCCCGCAGCACGGCCACGGTGGCCGCTGGGATGGCGGGCGACTCGCCGTGGAGCTCGAACTGCTCGCGCCACTCTTCGAAGAGCAGCCCCTGGCGATCGAACGCGGCCCGGGATCCGGCGCCGCCGTCGTGTGCCGGGTCCTGCATCACTTGATCACGCCGTCGGCTCTCAACTTGTCGATCCGATCGACCCATCCCAGCTCTGTGAGCACTTCGTCGGTGTGCTGTCCGTGGGTGGGCGAGGACGGCTCGCGCAGTTCGGCCGGAGTGGCCGAGAACCGGGGAGCGGGCCGGGGCTGGCGGATCCGACCCATCTGCGGGTGGTCGTGCTCGGTGAAGATCTCGTTGTGGACGGCTTGGGCATCGCTGGCGACATCCTCAATGCCCAGGACGACCCCGAAGGGGACTTCGTGACGGTCGAGCGCCTCCACCGCCTCGTCCAGGGGCATGGTGGCCGCGGCCGCATGCACGGCCCGGAAGACATCGCTCGTCTGGGGCCGGTTCTGTTGACGGTCGGCCATGGTGGCCACCCGAGGGTCCGACGAGTCCACCCCCACGGCTCGGGCCATGCCGTGGAACTCGGAGTCGGTCACTGCCGCCACCACTGCGTGGCCGTCGGCGAAGGCAATGGCCCGCTGGTGAGCCGAGAACGACTGGGCCAGGTGAGGCTGGTCGTTGTCGGGTGCAACCTCATGGGCGGCCGAGTCAGCGAACAGGAACCCCACCGCGGCGTCCAGCATCGCCAGCTGCACATGCTGGCCTCCGGCGCCCCGCTCCCGGGCGAACAGGGCCGAGGTGACGGCATGCGCGGCGGTGTAGGCGGTGATCTTGTCGGCCGCGGCCTGGCGCAGGAAGCGGGGAGACTCGTCGTTGATTCCGGTCTGGTTGCCCACCAGTCCGGACTGGGCCTGGATGACCGAGTCGTACACCCGGCGGTGCGAGTAGGGGCCGTCGGGGCCGAATCCCGACAGCGAGAGGTAGACGATGCCGGGATTGCGAGCCGAGACCGCGTCGTAGCCGAGGCCCAGACGCTCGATCACGCCCGGCCGCATGTTCTGCACGAACACGTCGGCTCCGGCGCACAGCTCGAGCACGATCTCGCGCCCCTCATACTCGGTGCAGTCCACCGCGATCGAGCGCTTGCCCCGGTTGCACATCTGGAACAGCGCCGAGATCCCGCCGGAGGCGACGCCCACATAGCGGCCCTGGTCGCCGTAGCCGGGCTCCTCGACCTTGACCACGTCCGCGCCCTGGTCGACCAGCAGACCCACGGCCAGGGGACCGGTCACGGCCACCGACATCTCGACGACGCGCACTCCGTGCAGCGGGCCGGGCATTTGTGTTTCCTCGATCCTGCGGGTTCTGGGCCGGTGTGTGTCGCTAGCCCGGGCCTGCCGAGTCCTTGCCGGCAGGCTCGGGGACGCCGTCGAACCAGCCGGCCTCCTCCACCAGCGAGCGGCTCCGCCAGCCCTCTGCGGTGCGCACCAGCTCGTGGTGGTACCACCCGCCGGTGGCCCACATCGGGGTGTCGGGCAGCTTCAACGGGTTGTAGACCATGGCCGTCACCTGGGCCTCGTCGCCGTCGATGACGATGTCGATGTTGGAGATCAGGTGCTGCATCGCCTCGAACATCGCCATGACCTCCGACAGGAAGCCGACGATGGTGTCGAGGTCGCCGGCCATGCCGCCGACCTGGGTGTAGTCGATGTGGGCGTCGGGGGTGAAGACGGTACGGAACAGCTCCCAGTCCTGCCGGTCGACGGCCCGGGCGTAGCGGGTCAGCAGATCGGTGATCTCGGCCCGGTCGATGAGGGTCTGCAGGTCCACCGCCCCCACGATAGGGCTGACGGCCACCATTAGGGTGGGAGCATCGCAACCTCTGAAGAGCAACGGGCTGGTTGCCCCCTCGATCACGGAGCGCAGCGATGCCCCGCCGAGGGCGTCGACCTGTGGGACTTGGGCCTGTTCCAGCGCCAGGAGTACCACGAGGTCATGGAGCGGCTGCGAGAGGCCGATCCCGGCATTCACTGGGTGGACGAACCAGACAGGGGTTCCGGCTATTGGGCCGTCACCCGCCACGCCCACGTCAAGGAGGTCAACCGGCGGGCCGACGTGTTCTCGTCCGGCCACAGCGGAGCGCAGATGCGCGATCTCGACCCGAACCGCACCGTGTCGGGCTCGGCGCGCCATCCGACACTGGTCGACATGGACCCGCCCCAACACACCCGCTATCGCAGGCTGGTCAACCGGGGCTTCACCCCCCGCATGATCGGCCTGCTCGAGGACTACCTCCAGAACCGCACCGACATCATCCTGGACAATGTCGTGGAGCAGGGCCACTGCGACTTCGTGCGCGACATCTCGGCGGAGCTGCCCCTTCAGGCCGTCGCCGATGTGATGGGCATTCCCGTCGAGGACCGGGCCAAGGTCTGCGACTGGAGCAACGCCCTGATCGGCCGGGCCGATCCCGAGTTCATCAAGACCCGCGAGGACATCCTGCGGGCGGCGGCCGAGCTGTTCGGCTACTCCCACGAGCTCCAGACGGAGCGCCGCAGCACACCCGCCGACGACATCATCACCACGCTGCTGGCAGCCGACGTCGACGGCGAGGCCCTGACCGAGGCCGAGTTCGACATGCTCTTCCTGCTGTTGTGCGTGGCCGGCATCGAGACCACCCGCAACGCGATCACATGGGGAATGATGGCCTTCTTCGACTTCGGTGACCAGTGGGAGAAGTTCGTAGCCGACCCCGACCGGCACATGGAGACCGCGGTGGAGGAGATCGTGCGCTGGTCCACCCCGGTGCTGCACTTCCGCCGCCAGGCCCTTTCCGACTACGAGCTCGGCGGGGTGAGGATCGCCGCGGGCGACAAGGTGGTCTTCTGGCACGCGGCCGCCAACCGCGACCCGCGGGCCTTCGAGGACCCGTGGCGCTTCGATATCGAGCGCACCCCCAACGACCATGTCGGCTTCGGCGGGGGCGGGCCGCACTACTGCCTGGGCGCCAGCCTGGCCCGCATGGAGATCCGCCTGATGTTCCGCGAGATCGCCCAGCGCATGCCCGACATCCGCCCCGACGGCGAGCCCGACTACCTGCGCTCCAACTTCATCGCCGGGGTCAAGCACCTGCCGGTGGCCTACTCCCCGTCGCCGCCGTACGGCACCGTGCCGCTGCCGCGCCTCGGTTCAGCGGCCGGCATCTCGGGCACGGTCGGATACGGCGGCCACATAGAGCGCGGCGCCTCCTGACGCCGGGCGCCGAGACTTGACAGAGCCACGAGGGATAGTAGAACTCCCTAGGCATAGGACGGGCCGCGGAAGGAGAGCATTGTGGCCGTGTACTTCGTGATTGTGGACTCTGAGATCAACGACCCGGAAGGGCTTGAGAGCGTCTCGGACTCACTCGCCGAGATGGTCAGGGCTCACGGGGGGAAATACCTGATTCGAGGCGGGCCGATCGAGCCGAAGGGCGGGGATCTGGCGGTGAACCGCATGGCAGTCGTCGAGTTCGAGAGCATGGATCAAGTGACAGCTCTGTTCGAAGTGGACGCGTTCGTCGAGCTGCGTGAGCAGCGCAGCAGGCTTGCAGACACCAGCGCGTTCATTGTCGAGGGTGCGTGACGGGCGAAAGGCTCGAATCCGCCTGATCTCCCCGGGTTGGGGGCCGTGGGTCCAGTCGAGGGCATAACCCACGAACCCGACGACAAGTGCCCCGTCGGTGTGTCGGTGAGCGTGGGGCTGCAGGGGGTCCTGCTAGCCATCGCGCCGACGGTACTGACCATGTCGTTGTTCGCTCGGGCCTCGGGTCTCGGCGAGCGCTACCTGGCCTGGTCGGTCCTCGCGGCCATCATGATCGGCGGCATCGCGACCGCTCTTCAGGCGGCCCGCCTCGGGCGGCTCGGGGGCGGCCACAACCTGGTCAGCGGCACCGCCTCCGGCTTCGTGGCCGTCGGACTCGTCGCGGTGAACGAGGCCGGGCTGGAGACGCTGACCACTCTGGTCGTCGTGTCCTCGGTCCTCCAGCTGGCCCTAGGGGGGTGTCTCAGGCGGCTGCGCCGGATCATCACCCCGGTTGTATCCGGCGTGGTGCTCATGTTGATCTCGGTCGGCATCATGCAGGTCGTCGTGGCGAGGCTGGCGGCCTCCGAAGGTGCCCCCGCCCTGGCCGAGCCGGTCGTGGCCGCGGTGACGGTGGCCGGGGCCGCACTCCTGGGGCTGCGAGCCAAGGGCGTTCTCCGGCTGTGGTCGCCCATGATCGGAGTTCTGGCCGGGTGTGCCGCAGCCGCCGTGTTCGGGCTCTACAGCGCCCAGCGCGTGGTGGACGCACCGTGGATCGGAGTGCCCGAGCCCTGGCTTCCGGGATTCGACCTGACGCCGGGCCGCCAGTTCTGGGCGCTCCTGCCGATGTTCCTGATCGTGTCGACGGCGACCGCGATCAAGTCGGTCGGCGGCAGCGTGGCCGTGCAGCGGGTCTCCTGGCGCGAGCCGAGGGTCACCGACTACCGGCTCGTGCAGGGCGCCGTCAGCGCCAACGGGGTGTGCGGGGTGCTGTCGGGCATCGCGGGGACGCTGCCCACCTGGGGCTTCGAGGCTTCGAGTGTCTCGCTCACCAACTTCACCGGCGTCGCGGCGCGCCGGGTGGGGTACGCCATCGGCATCATGCTTGTGGCCCTGACGTTCCTGCCGAAGGTCACGGCGCTGCTGCTGACGATTCCCGACCCCGTCATCAGTGCCTACCTGCTGGTGATCATGGGGATGCTCTTCGTGGAGGGTTTCCGTACGGTCCTCCAGGACGGCCTCGAACCCCGCAAGGCCCTGATCGTCGGCGTCTCGCTCGCGGTCGGGATCGGGTTGCAAGGCGAGAACGCGGTCGCTGATCTCATCGGCGGCACCTGGGGGACGCTGCTCGGCGACGGGCTGACCATGGGCACGATCACGGCGGTCCTGCTGACAGCGTTCATCGAGGTGAGCGGCGCCCGGCGCAGACGACTCGAACTCGAGCTGCACATGAATGCGTTGCCGGAGATCGACGAGTTCCTCGAGACTCTTGCGACGAGCATCGGCTGGGATGAGGTTTCCACAGGCCGTCTGCGTTTCGTCGGGGAGGAGGCGCTGTCGAGCCTGCTGGAGATGAACACCGACGAGGCGCCGCGACGCCTCGTCGTGGTGGCGCGACCGGGAGCCGGCCTCGTCGAACTGGAGTTCCTCGCCGGGTTGGCGGACGAGAACATCCAGGACCAACTCGCCTATCTGAGCAACCAGACCGACGCGACAGAGCAGCGAGAGGTCTCTCTCCGCCTGCTGAGGCACTTTGCATCGGCGGTGCGTCACCGCAAGTACAGCGGCATCGACATCGTGACCGTGGAGGTCGAAGGCTCTCGCTAGCGGCGGAGGCTGGGCACTCGGAGTCGTCGAGATCGACCGGTCCACCGTCGCGAAGGCGGCTGTCGCCCCGCGTGGCGATATCGAGCGTTACATCGATCACCGCCAACTCGGAATTGGAACGCACGCCGGAGAGCGCTACCCGGGCAGGCGTCGAGTGGGGACCCACCTCGGCCGGGGCGTGCTCGGAAAGCAGTTCTGGGCCACGGCCCGTGGCGCGCCGGAACTGCCCCTGCTGGTGCTGGACCTGGTCGACCACGAATTCGCGAGGGCTGTGCTCGCGGTGAGCGACCCCGAAGTGATCGCCGCGCTGGTCGGCCCGGACTGTTGGCCGAACCGGGACCCCTGACCGTCACGGCGGTCTAGGAGCGGGTAGCTGGCCTTGCTTGCTTGGCCTTGTGGCGTATGGCCGGCTGCGGTTTCGGGCATGCCCATGAAGAAACGTTGCTGTAGGAGGTCGGAGAGTTCTTTTGAGTAAAATTATGTTTTTTCAGGTTGTGTTGTCGTAAGGATTGGGTAGAGTTGTCTGCATGGAGCGAACAGGTGTTCTCAACAGGAGGGACGGGCTTGGCGGCGGCGCGGGAACTTCATGTGCGGTTGATCGGGCCAACGGCTCTGCGGTCGTTGCGGAACCGTCCGTCTGGGAACTGCTGGAGACGGCCGGGGAGGCTCTCCGGTCGGTGTCCTTGGAGGGCCTGAGCGAAGACGAGTTGAGCCGGGTGGTGGCCGAGACAGGGCGAGTTAAGTCGCTCGCGGACGCCACGACGTTGCGGGCCGTGGGCCGTTTGGAGTCCTTGAGGGCTGGCTCAGCGCGAGAGGCGCTGGTCGGTGGGGCGAAACTGTCCGGAAGCTCGGCCAAGCGTGTGACTGAGGCGGCGCTTCAGATTGAGGAGATGCCCAATGTCGGTGCGCTGCTGGATTCCGGCGAGTTGCCCCTGGCGAGCGTGTTCGCGCTGGGGTCGGCGGCCAAGCAGTGCGGGGCATCCGTCGTGGACGGCTCCGATGAGCTGCTGTATCAGGCCGTCACCCGTGACGCGGGGTCGTTCAGCCGGGTGGCCCGGCGGTTCGGGCAGCGCAACGACCCGACGGCTGGGGGCGACCTGCTCAAGGCGCAGCGGAACAGCCGCAAGGCCGACCTGTTCGTCGGCAGCGACGGCATGGGCGTGCTGAAGGGCGAGATGGATCCCGTCAGCTTCGGCCTGCTCGAACAGGCGGTCGATGCGCGCAAGGACTACCTGTGGCGCAAAGACGGCGGGCGTGACGGGACTCCCGACGCGGTCCGCACCAACGGGCAGCGCACGATGGACGCCGTCTTCGAACTGTGCACCGGTCGCGACGCGCTGACGCATGAGCCGCTCGCGCTCGACGACGGACCTCGGAGTTCGCGGCGACTGCCGCCAGGGAGGATCATCGCCGTGACCGCCGGTGTAGTGGACGGCACTGACCCCGACGGCTCCTGTGAGATCATCGGAGTGGGTCCCGTGCCGCCGGCAGTGCTCGACAGCATCTCGCCCGATGACCGCCTGGTGGGAGCGATCTTCGGCGGTAACGGTCAGCCGCTGTGGTTGGGTCGCATGGAGCGGCTCGCCAACCTCGCTCAGTACGTGGCGGTGGCACTCCGAGACCGGGGCTGCGTGCTGTGCCGGGCGCCGATGCATCGTTGCCGGCTCCACCATGTGGACGAGTGGGACCTCGATGAGGGTCCGACCGACATCGAGAACCTGGTTGCGCTGTGCGGCCACTGCCACCGGTGGCTGCACCGCAAGCGGCGGCGTGTCGTGCGCAAGGTCGACGTCTACGGAGCGATCAGCTGGTCCACCGCCCCGCGCGATCCTGCTTCAGGTGACAGGCGTGGCTCGGGTGTGACCGAGCCGGCAGGTGGGCTGAACGGCCATGCCGACCTCGGTCGAGCCGGCGCGCCGATGGGAGGCCGGACGGGAGTCGGGGTCGGCCCATCGGATCGCGGCCCTCCGACGGCCGGGAGCCGGTGATGGCGTGGCGGCTGATGGTGCCGAGACGGCAGGGCGTGGTTGTCTGTGTCCGGCCTGGGGCGACCGTCGCCCCTTCGCCAGCTCTGGCAACGCTACGGCCTCGACCAGGACCGTCGGGGTCACCGAACCCTCAAGCCTCAGCCGCTACCGTCAATCCTGTAAGTGAGCCGCACTTCACTCCCCGTCGGGCAAGGCCCGCGGTGGTATGCGGAGCACCCGAAGCCTCGAGAAGAAGAGCCCGGAGACGACTGTGTCACCACAACAGCAACTGACGACTGCGACCCTCGATCCGGTCCCGGCCCGCTATGTCGAGGACATTCCCGTCGCCGAGGAGATGAGCGACTCGTTCCTCGCCTACGCGCTGTCGGTTATCACCTCCCGAGCCATCCCCGACGTGCGGGACGGTCTCAAGCCCGTCCAGCGGCGGGTGCTGTGGTCGATGCTGCAGATGGGGCTGCGGCCCGGAACGCCGTACCGCAAGTCGGCCCGCGTGGTCGGCGACACCATGGGCCGCTACCACCCCCACGGCGATGCCGCCATCTACGACACCCTCGTGCGCATGGGCCAGGACTTCAGCCGCATGGTGACGCTGGTGGACCCGCAGGGCAACTTCGGCAGCCTCGACGACCCGCCCGCGGCGGCCCGCTACACCGAATGCCGCCTGAGCGAGGCCGCCATGGACATGGTCGGCGAGCTCGACGAGGACACCGTCGACTTCCGGCCCACCTACGACGGTGAGGACAGCGAGCCGGTCGTGCTGCCGGCCGCGCTTCCCAACCTGCTGGTCAACGGCACCGCGGGCATCGCGGTCGGCATGGCCACAACCATGCTGCCCCACAACCTGGCCGAGGTCGGCGCAGCCATCGAGCTGGTGATGAGCAAGCAGCCGAGCGACGCTGCTTCCGATGCAGCGTCGCCGGGTGGCGCCAAGCCGGCCCGAAGGCGCAGGGCGAGGCCGGCAACCGAGGAACTCATGGAAGTCCTGCCCGGACCCGACTTCCCCGGTGGGGGCATCGTTGTCACCGATGAGGGTCTGAGAGCGGCCTACGACACCGGCAGGGGATCGATCAGGGTGCGGGCCAGGGCCAGCATCGAGGCCGTGACCCGCCGCCGCCAGGCGGTGATCGTCACCGAGCTGCCCCATCTCGTGGGTCCCGAACGGGTGGTCTCCCGGATCACCGAGCTGGTCGGGGCCGGCCGGCTGCAGAGCGTCGCCGGCATCGCCGACCTGAGCGACATGGAAGGCCTGCGCCTCCAGATCGACCTGAAGCCCGGAGTCGACCCCGACGCCGCGCTCTCCGAGCTCTACCGGCTCACGCCGCTGGAGGAGGCCGTCAGCGTCAACAACGTGGTGCTGGTCGACGGCGTGCCCACCACCGTCGGGCTCCGGGAGCTGTGCGAGCACTACGTGGCCCATCGACTCGATGTGGTGGTGCGTCGCACCCGCTACCGGCTGCGACGGGCCGATGAGCGGCTGCACATCGTGGAGGGCCTGCTCGCCGCCCTCGACAACATCGACGACGTGGTGGCGCTGATCCGAGGCTCCCAGGACGCCGCGGAGGCCCGTGACGGGCTCATGGCGCGCTATGGGCTCACCGACGTTCAGGCCAGCCACATACTCGACATGGCGCTGCGGCGGCTCACGGCGCTGGAGCGCCAGAAGCTCGATGACGAGGCCGCCCGGCTCCGAGGCGACATCGAGGATCTGAAGGAGATCCTCTCCAGCCGCCGCCGCCAGCGCGCCATCGTACGTAGTGAGCTTCGACGGATCGTCGAGGATCACGGAAGGCCACGGCGCAGCCGGATCGTCGCGGCCGAAGTCCTGGAGCTGCAGTCCGCCAGCCGTTCAGACGGCGGCGGTGCCTCAACGGCCTCCTTCGAGCCGGCCGAGGCGGGACCTGATCTACCCTGCGTGGTGACGGTGTCGACGACCGGCAACATCGGTCGGGCCTCCTTGAAGGGGCAGCGGCGGGCGTCGCCGGGGCGTCACGACCTGATTGCCGCCAGGGCCGTTGCCTCGACCGGCTCGCCGGTGGCCTCGGTCACTTCGGCCGGGCGGGTGTTCGAGGTGCTCGGCGGCGAGGTCGAAGAGACGTCCAACCGCGTGCGGGGCGTTGATGCTTCCACCGTCTTCGGCCTGGAATCCGGCGAGACGGTCCTGGCCCTCGTCGCCGGCGGGAACGACAGGCTGGTGATGGTCACCGCCGGTGGCACCATCAAGCGGCTCGACGCCGACGAGGTGCTCGGCTCGCCTCCGGGGTCGTCATTGATCGCGTTGGGAGCGAATGACCGTGTCGCCTGCGCCTTCACCGCCCCCGAGGACAGGGATGTGGTGATCGCAGCCAGCGACGGTCGGGCCCTGCGCCTGGAGGCGTCGTCAGTGAGGCTCCAGCGCCGGGCCGCGGCGGGAATGGCGGGCATCAAGTTGCGCGAGGGCTCCGTCCCGGTGGGCGCCGGCGCCGTCCTCGATGACGCCGCGCTGGTCTTGGCAACGGACGCGGGTCCCGGCAGGAGCGGGATCAAGGTCACCCCCTGCTCGGAGTTGCCGACCCAGGGCAGGGGCACCCAGGGCGTCCTGGTGGTCAAGCTGCTGCCCGTCGAGTCTGTGGTGGCCGCGGCGGTCGGTCCGGCCGAGGGCATGCTGGCCCTGATGGGACAGGACGACAATCCGCGCCGGATCGATCCCCACCCCGTGCCCGTGCGAGTGGCCCCCACGGCCCGCTATCGCTCACCGCAACGCAGTGATCGGCGCATACATGTGCTGGCCCCGGGGAGGTGGTGAGGAAGTGGCACCCTCCGACCCGACGGCTGGAGCAGCCACCGAGATGACCCTGCCGTTGACGCCGGGCGACGTCGCCGACCCGGCCACCGACGTTCAGCCCCGTTCCCGGGCGGGCTCATCCAATGGAGCGAACCGTGGAGCGGCTCGCCCCGGCGGAGCCTCCAACGGCCGCCATCCCGACGGCTCCGCAGGCTCGGGCGGTTCCGTCCCCGCGGCCGCCGGCGCCGTAGATGCCTACGACGCCGACTCCATTGAGACGCTCGAGGGCCTCGAGGCCGTCCGCAAGCGTCCGGCCATGTACATCGGCGGCAACGGCTCCGAGGGTCTAATGCACCTCGTTTGGGAGATCGTGGACAACGCCGTCGACGAGGCCGCCGCCGGCTTCGCCACCAAGGTTGGAGTGACGCTGCACCGCAACGGATCGGTCGAGGTGACCGACAACGGCCGCGGCATTCCCGTCAACAAGCATCCCGAACGAGATGTGTCAGCCCTCGAAGTGGTGTTCACCGAACTGCACGCGGGCGGGAAGTTCGGCGAGGGCGCCTACAAGGCGTCGGGAGGGCTGCACGGCGTGGGAGCCTCAGTCGTCAATGCCCTGTCGACCCGTCTCGACGTGGAAGTTCGCCGCGACGGGTACGTCAACGAACTGAGCTTCTCGAACCAGGTGCCCGGCCACTTCGTCGGGGGCAAGTTCCGGGCCAGCAGCGATGTGCGGCCGGTGACCCGGCGAACCAAGGCGACTGGTACCACCGTCCGGTTCTGGCCCGACATGGCTCTGTTCCACCCCGAGGCCGGCATCGACGCCGATGAGGTGCGCCGCCGGGTCCGCCAGATGTGCTTCCTGGTTCCCGGCCTGAAGACGACTGTGGACGACCGCCGTCCCGGCGCGGAGGGCGAACCCTTCGTCTTCGTGAGCAGGGGCGGCCTCGCCGACATGGTCAGGGAGCGCTCGGAGAGCACCGGGGAGGATGCCGTGAGCGGCGTGATCACCGCCAACGGCATCGAGACGTTCACCGAGAAGGTCCCTGTCGACGGGAGGATCACCGAAGTAGAGCGTGAGTGCACGGTCGACATCGCGCTGCGATGGATCGCGGGATACGACAGCGACGTGGTGTCATTCGTGAACACGATCCCCACCGCTCTGGGAGGCACCCACCTTGCCGGTTTCGACAAGGCCCTCACGCGAGTGGTGAACAGTGTGCTGCTGAAGGACAACCGGAAGCTGGCCCGGCTGGCCCGTGATTCCCGCGGCGGAGCGGGAGCAAGGAACGGTAAGACCAATGCCACCAAGGACGATGTGCGCGAGGGTTTGGTCGCTGCGGTCAAGGTGACCTTCTCCGAGCCGCAGTTCCGGGGTCAGACCAAGCAGGAGCTGGGCACGCCCGCGGTCGAGGGCATCGCTGCCCGGGTCACCTACGAGCAACTGAAGGAGTGGTTCGAGCCCGGCGGGGGACCGCGGACTCAGGTCAAGGCCATAAGCGACAAGGTGGCCGCCGCGGTGACGAGCCGGGTCGCGTCCAAGCAGATGCTCGACAACAAGCGCAAGGCGGCGAGCCTCGGCTCTACCGGCATGCCCGACAAGCTGGCCGACTGCCGCATCCACGGCGACCGAGCCGAGCTGGTCCTCGTGGAGGGAGACTCGGCCGCCGGTCCGGCCAAGCGGGGCCGGGACTCAGAGTTCATGGCCATACTGCCGCTGCGGGGCAAGATCGTGAACGCAGCCAAGGCGAGCCCCAAACAGGTGCTCGACAATGCCGAGGCGCAGGCCATCTTCACCGCCATGGGCGCGGGTGCGGGAGACGCCTTCGACATCGAAGCTGCCCGCTACGGCCGCATCGTCATCCTCTGTGACGCCGACGTCGACGGCAGCCACATCCGCTGCCTCCTGTTGACGCTGATCCACGGCTACATGAGGGAGATGCTTGCGCAGGGCCGGGTCTTCTCGGCCCAGCCGCCGCTCTACACCGCCCGCGTGGGCGACCGGACCCTGCGGGCCTTCTCCGACGAGGAGCGAGACCGGATGACGGCCGAGCTGGCCCGAGGCAGGCGCCGCCGCGACAGCATCAAGTGGCAACGCTTCAAGGGTCTCGGGGAGATGAACACCGACGAGCTGCGTCACTGTGCGCTGGATCCCGAGACCCGGACCCTGCGCCGCCTCACGATGGCCGATGCTCAGCAGGCCGCGGCCGCGGCCGACATGTTCGAGGTCTTGATGGGCAACGACGTTGCCCAGCGCCGCGACTACCTGGTCGAGAACTCGTCGCTGGTGGACGAGGCGACCCTCGACATCTGAGCCGGCGGCGGCGCCGGGGCCCCGGGCATCCGAGCCGGCGTCACACCGGTGAGCTAGAACTGCGGGATGCAGCTCGAGTTCGACCCGGGCGACATCCTCGACCCGGGTGCCGCCGGCGCGGTTGATGACGACGGTTCTCCCACCCGGCCACAGCGGCTGTCGCCATCGGGTGCATCCACGTTCGAGCAGTGTCCCCGCAGGTGGCGTTTCCGCTACGTAGAGCGCCTTCCTGAGCCGCCCGGACTCGAGGCTCTGGTCGGGACGTTCGCCCACCGGGTGCTGGAACTGCTGATGCAGAAGGAGCCCCCACGCCGCAGCAAGGACGAGGCCAAGCGCATCGCGAGGGCAGCGTGGCCCGAGCTGGCCGGCAGCGAGGACTACCGGGACCTGGAGTTGAGTGACGAGGAGGCTCGGGAGTTCCGTTGGCGGGCCTGGCACGCCATCGAGGGTCTGTGGCACCTGGAGGACCCTGTCGCCGTCGCGGTGGAGGCCACCGAGGAGCAGGTGTCGGTGACGCTGGGCGATGTGCCGTTCAGGGGAGTCGTCGATCGCCTCGAGAGGGAAGACGACGGTCTCGTCGTCAGCGACTACAAGTCGGGGCGGGCCCCCACAGCTCGCCACGCCCCCGAGCGTCTGCAGCAGGTGCTGCTCTACGCGGCGGCCGTGGCCGAGCAGACGGGCGAGCAGCCGGTGCGGGCCCAGCTGCTGTACCTGGGCCAGCGGATCGTGGCCGCGGCGGTGACACCCGTCGAGATCGGTGACGCGGTCGCCCGGTTGGAGTCGACCTGGAGCGCGATTGCAGACGCATGCGACGTTGACGAGTTCCCAGCCCGGCCCGGCCCGCTCTGCGGCTACTGCGCATACACCGAGCACTGCTCGGAGGGTCGGGCCGAGAACCTGAGGCGGGCGCAGCAGCGAGCTGCCGAGGAGGAGTACCTCGTGAGACTCGCGGGCTGAGATCCGGCCGGCCCAGCGCGTCACCCAGCCGGAGGCATCACCGCCTCAGACGCCTCCACAACCACCAGAGAGCCACCAGCGCGGCTCCCGCGCTCAGCAGTGTGGAGATTCCTGCGGAGTACAGCACCCGGTCGCTCCAGTAGCCTGCCGGCGCCGGTGCTGTTTCCGGGGCAGCGACGGAATCAGGCTCGGGCGCGGTCCACGGCGGCGGGGCCACCTCGGTGTCGAGGATCGAATCGACGGCCGAAGCTTCCCGGGGACCGGGCCGGTGGCGGGGCCGGTCGCGCTGGGGGTCATAAGCCATCGGGGTCCTCCGGATGTTCTTCGCCGACCACACGATCGTAGATCTCGTCGAACTCGGCACACGCCTCAGCCGCGCCCCGGCGGGGCGGAAGGGCGTGTATCGGGAGCGACCGGGCCGCCGCTTCGGCCACAGCTGCCCGCAGGCGCACAGGCGGCAGGACCCACCGGCCGTGGCCGGCGACCAGCTGCTCGTGCCAGTAGCGCGAGTCCCGGGTGCGAGCCAGGCGATTGACGACCACGCCGGCCATGGCGAGCCCGGCCGGCTTCCTGGCGTCGACCCGGTCGATGGTCCGCAAGATCTCGCTGACGCCGTCGGAGGCCCATGCGCTCGGCTCGGTCACGACCAGGGCGGCGTCGGCCGCGAACAGCGCGTTGATGGTCAGCAGGCCGAGCGACGGGGGACAGTCGATCAGCACCAGGCTGTGATGTCCCGACAGGGCGACGCGGAGCCTGTCCTGGGCTCCCACGGGGTCGGCGAGCAGCTGTCGCTCCCGCCCGGCCAAGGCCGGGGTGGACGCAACGATCCGGGGCGGAAGACCCTTGCCGTCGGGCCATCCGGACGGTGCCGCCAGGTTGTCGAGGATTCCGGGCCGGTCAGACTCGAGGGCCTCGTCCACAGTAGCGGCCGGCTCCCACACGCCCAGGCCTGTCGTCGCATTGCCCTGAGGGTCCAGATCGACCACGACGCTTGGAATCCGCCGCACCCAGGCGGCCGATGCCAAGCCGAGAGCGGTGGTGGTCTTCCCTACGCCGCCCTTCTGGTTGACCATCGCGATCACTGCCACACCCTGAACGGTAGCCAGCCATCACCTCGTCATGCTCAGGATCGCGCCGAAGCTCGCTCCGACCGAGCACACTTGCCTCATGGCTGCACGCCGTCGCACACCGGTGACGCTCAGGCGAGCGGCTACACGCTGGGCGCGGGACCTGCTCGCGGTCCGCAGCGCCTTCGGGGCCCTGGTGATGGCGGCCGTCGCAAGCCTGGTGGCCGGGCTGATCCTCGCGGCCATCACCGACACCCTGGAGAAGTTGCCGGGGCTGCTGCTCCTGGTACCGGCTGCGATCGCCGTGAAGGGCAACATCTTCGGCGCGCTGGGCAGCCGGCTCGGCACGGCCATCCATGCCGGCACATTCCGCTCCGGGGGCCGGGACTCGGTGATGATGCAGAACGCCATCGCGTCGGTGGTCCTGAGCCTCGTCCTCGGCGTGGTGCTGGCGGTAATGGCCAAGGGAACCGCGCTGGCCTTCAACGTCTCGCCCACCATGAGCCTGGCCGACTTCGTGGTGATCTCCGCCTTGGGGTGCCTGCTGGCCGCGTTCGTGGTTCTGGCCATCACCCTGGCCACCACGGCCGGCGCGGTTCGGTTCGGCTGGGACCTCGACAACGTGGTGGCTCCCATGGTGACCGTGGCCGGCGACGTGGTGACCCTTCCCTCGTTGGTGGTGGCCGCCGAGCTTGCGGGCGTGGACCTACTCACGCCGTCGATTGCCTGGACGCTCGCAGCGCTGGCGGCCGTCGCAGCACTGGTGGGGCTGCGGAGCAGGCTGGAGGAGTTGCGGACCATCATGCGCGAGTCGCTCCCAGTCCTGACCGTGGCGGGGCTGCTGGACCTGGTGGCTGGGATCACGGTGGAGAAGCGCATCGACGATTTCCTCGAGTTCCCTGTCCTGCTCGTGCTGCTCCCGGGATACCTGGCCACCGCCGGCGCTCTCGGGGGCGTGCTGTCGAGCAGGCTGTCCACCAAGCTGCACCTGGGGCTGGCCCGACCGTCGGCAGTGCCGTCGGGCGCGGCCCGAGTCGACCTTGCCACCACCTTCGCGCTGGCCATCCCGGTGTTCGGGCTGCTCGGCCTGGTGGCCTCGATCGCGGGCGGTCTGAGCGGTCACGCCGGGCCGTCGCTCGGCGGGCTGGTGGGGGTGGCCCTGCTCGGGGGTCTGCTGGCCACCGTGCTTGTAGTGGTCGTCGCCTACTACGGGACGCTCGCAGCGGTGCGGTTCGGGGTGGACCCTGACACGTACGGGATTCCCATGGTCACTTCGTCGCTGGACCTGGTCGGCGCCTTCACCCTGATCGTCGCCGTGGTCCTGGTGGGCGTGGCATGACGGGCGCTGCGATACCTATGATTCGGGGAGAGACCTGATGGAAGACAGACCTCGCAATCTGCGGGAGATGCTGGCGGAGGCCAAGGACACCTCCGAGTTGATGGTGGACCTCGCCTACGCGGCGCTGTACTTCGGCGATCCCGACATGGCCGACGAGGTGAGTGAGCTCGAGGAGCGCATGAGCCATCTCGTACAGGACATGAGAGCGGTCTGCATCCTCGCGGTCCGCCATCCTCGCGACGCTGACGGCATGTCGTCGGTGCTTCAAGTGATCTCTGCCATTGAGCGCATAGCCAACGACGCAGTCGACATTGCCCGCATCGTCACTCACCGGATCGGCATCCCGCCCGAGCTGGTGGCGGAGCTGAGCGCGGCCGAGGAGGTGTCGCACCGGGTGCTCGTGTCGGACGGCTCCCTTCTTGCGCACCGGCACCTGTCCGACCACGAGATGCCGGCCAAGATGGGTATGCGGGTCATGGCGGTGCGCCGCGAGCGCGAGTGGATCACCGACGTGGACGGCGACACCGTGCTCGTGCCCGACGACGTGCTGTTCCTGAGAGGATCGCCCGACGGGATCGTCGCGTTGCGCAGTTTGGCGGGGTCGCCGGAGTGGTCCCCGCCCGAGGAGCCGGCCGGCCGCCGAGCCTCAGACCTGCGGCGGGCCACCAACGTGCTGGTGGAGATGAAGGACCTTTCCGAAGTGGCTGTGGGCTTGGCCTACTCGGCGCTGGTGCTGCGAGACGAGAGCCTGGCCGCGGAGGTGCGCCACCTCGAGGACCGTCTCGACGAGATGAAGGACCGTCTGGAGGAGTGGGTGCTGCGGGCGGCCCGGGAGCATGTCGACCAGCCGGGCCTGCGCGGCCTGCTGCACCTGTCCCAAGCGGCGGAGGACCTCGGCGACCAGGCTCAGCAGATGGTGTGGATCATTGAGCGCCAGGAGCAGATCCACCCGATCCTGGCGGTGGCGCTCGGCGACAGCGAGGACGTGGTGGTGCACGTGCCGGTGGCTGGAGGTTCCGAGGCCGACGGCCGTACGTTGGGTGACCTGAGGCTGAACATCGAGCCCGGATTCACCGTGCTGGCCATCCGGCGCGGCGGCCAGTACCGGTACCGGCCGGGCGGGGTTGTCAGGCTCGAGTCCGGTGACGCGCTGATCGCCAGCGGCCCCGACGAGGGGCGTGAGCGCCTGGCCGAGATCTGCGGCTGGCTGCTGAGGAAGCGAGACGACGACACGGAGATGGTCCTGGAGCCGCTGGGATCGGCGGTGCCGGCCTCGTGAGCCGCGCCTAGCGGTCCGTCGCGGAATCGATTGGAGCACCGGTGTGGTCCCGAGCCGACGGTCTCCGGCCTGCCGCGCTGTCCCAGCCATTTCGAAGACGCAGCACTAGTCGGCAGGTTGGTCGTGGCGCGCTCGTGCGGACCGCGGCGGTAGGTTCAGCGGCCATGGCGACTCCGGCGGAACGGTTCTGTCTCCTCACCGTCCACGCGCATCCTGATGACGAGGCGTCGAAGGGCGCGCCCACCATTGCCCGCTACCACGCCGAGGGCGTCCGGACCGTGCTCGTGTGCTGCACCGGTGGAGAGGAGGGCGAGATACTGAACCCGGCCCTGGATGATCCCGCGATGGCCGGGAAGCTGGCGCAGGTTCGGGCCGAGGAGTTGGCCCGGGCTGCGGAGGTGATCGGCTACGACGAGGTTGTGATGCTCGGCTATCGCGACTCGGGCATGGAGGGATCGGAGGCGAACGACCATCCCGACTGCTTCGCCCGGGCCGACCTGGAAGAGGCGGTGGCCCGGCTGGTGGCCGTGATCCGGCGCCACCGGCCCCATGTCGTCGTGACCTATCCCGAGCATCAGGGCGGCTATATGCATCCGGACCACATACGGGTCCACGATGTCTCCGTGCCCGCCTTTGAACGCGCCGGCGATGGCTCCTACCGCCCTGACCTGGGTGAGCCCTGGGCGCCGGCCAAGCTCTACTACACGCTCTGGTCGCGCAAGCGCATCGAGGAGCGCCATCAGGCATTCCAGGATCTCGGGCTGGAATCGCCGTATAACGATTGGTGGTTCAAGCGGCCGTCCACCGACCACGAGATCACCACTCAAGTTCCCGTGGACGGGTTCATCGACGCCCGCATCGATGGATTATTGGCCCACGCCACCCAGATCGATCCGGAGTCGACGTTCTGGTTCGGGCTGCCCGCCGAGGTGGAGCGATCGATCCATCCGTACGACGATTACGTGCTGGCCCGCGGTCCGCGTCCCGCGACGATGCCCGAGCGTGACCTGTTCGAGGGGCTGCGGCCGGAGCCGGCCGGCGATCCCGGCTGACATGGCCCCGGACCCTCTCAACGAAGGGTGGCTGGAAGCGGTCGCCGTAGCTCTGGAAAACGTCGATGCCTCAAGCGCCTCCGACGGGGTGGCCCAGATCAATGTGAGTGGCGCGCCTGGTGGCTCGGCCGCCTTTCATACGGTGGTCGAGGCCGGCCGGGTGAGCGTGAAGACGGGACGGCACCCGCAGCCCGACCTGGTGGCCGGCTGGGCCTACCCGGACTTCGTGCAGGCCTGGCAGGGCGGATTGTCCGTCGAGGCTGCCTACATGTCGGGCCGGATGAAGCTTGAGGGCGACCAGGTGCTGTTGTTCGACGGATGGCGCCCGCTGCTGCGATCGACCGCGCTTCGGGAGGCTCTGGCCGCGCTGCGATAGACCCGGGCTCACCTAGCCGGACGTCAGATCCGGTGCCGGGCCCTCCTCTGCGCGCTGCGCAGAGCGTGGTATCCGACCGTGACCGCACCGGATTGTTCGATGAGGGCGCTCATCTCGGCGGACACGGCCAGCACCAGGTCGTCGACCCGGCCCCCGGCTGACGGGTCGATGGCGTGGATCTCGGGCTCGTCCAGCGCCGGGCACAGCGACAGCTCGGTGACCCCGGGGGCTAGGTCGGACAGCTGCTCATTGACATGGTCCCTGGCGTCTCCACGAACGAGCCGGAAGTGGTCGGGGAAGGCGATGCCCTCGGACTGCGCCAGCGACCGGAAAGGGAATCCGGCGTTCGCCTCGGCCTCGGCGCCCTCGAGCCGCACCGGCAGGTCGAACGACACCGCGAGGTCGAGCAGCACGTCGAAGAACTCCGGGCGCTGCTGCAGGGCGGCCATGTGGGTGGTGAGGTGAGTCACGTCAAATCCCCAGAGCACGGCCCGCTCGAGTTGGGCGCGACACTCGCGCCGGACCTCGTCGAGGTCGGCATGGTCCCACAGGTCCTGCAGAGTCCGGGGGAACCCGCCGTCGCCGTCGAGGAGGCTGGGGGCGTTGGTGATCGGTCCCCATCGGAAGCAGTCGAGCTCGGAGTTAAGGGTGAGGTGGACCCCGAGGTCCTCGCCCCGGTAGAGCTCGGCCGCGTGGCGTGCCCACACTCCTGGCATCACGATCGTGCCGGTCGTGGCCGCGCCCTCCCGCAGTGCCTGGTAGCCGGCGGCGGTGGAGGAGTGGGTGGTACCGATGCGATCGGCGCTGACGATCAGGAGCCTGGCGTCGGGGGGCTGCCCGAGGCGCTCTACCAGCGATTCCACAGCCTTGACGGTATCTGACTCCTGGGCCGCATCTCACCCGATCCTGCTCCGGTTGGGAGCCAGCCTCAGCCCAGGGGAACGTCGGGGCCGCCGCAGTGCCCCCACAAGCCGCGGCCGGCCGCGACCGCGTCCGCCTCGGCTCGAGCCAGGACGCCGGCGTAGTGGTCGTTGGGCGGGTAGTTGAGCACCGCGGCGTAGCCAGCCGCCACGAGTTCCAGGTTGACGAAGAGGCCGTCGCGGGATCGCACCACGTAGCCGAGGAGACGCTGGTAGGCGTCCCGGGCTTCGACGTCGCGAACCAGGGTGATCTCGGTCCCGGCGGGGAGCACCGCCCGGAGATGAAGCGACGCCTCCTCGCCGAAGCACTGCACCGGGCGGGTGGGCGCCACCGATTCGGGAGCGTCGATGCCGATGAGACGCACCGTTTCCTGACGGTTCCCGATCAGTACGTCGATGGTGTCACCGTCGACGACACGCTCGATGGTGGCGTTGGGAGTCCAGCTCTTCTCAACACCCCCTCCGACCGCCTCGTCGCGGCCTGCGGCCGGCACCCCCGGCGGGCCGCGTGCGCCGACCGCACCACCGGCGGTGTCCGAGGATCCGGCCTCCGTCCGGTCGTGGCCCGTGCCGGCGGGGTCGAGTGTCCGGGTGCCGCACGAGCTCACCACCACCAGCACGATGGCGCCTGCTGCGTGCCACCGCCGCAGAGACCGGCCGAGCCACCGGAGCGCAGGCTGCGGGCGGCGCGGAGTGCTGGGAGCCAGTTCTTGCGGTGACGAGGCTCTCATGACGTATGCCCTCCTCGGGAACTGCCGGTAAGGCGTGGTCGTTAGCGGCTAGAGGTGGCATCCGGCCGGTGCGCGGCCGTTGCGATTGGGTGCTCGCGCCCGGGATCAGGCTGCGGCGGGGAGGTCGCTGCCGCCGACGGTAGCGGCCTCAGCAGGGGTGCGGGCGGCCTGAAGGGCTCTGCGGGCCCTGGCTACGCCACGGCGGCCGATCTCGCAGGTGTTGGAGTCGAGCTGCCAGCTCTGCTGCGAATCGGGCTGGCCGGGGGTGATGATGTCTATGAGAACCAGTTGATGGGTCATGTAGACATGATGGCTGGGGGGTGTGACAGTCATGATGTGGGGGTCAGTGGTCGGGGCTCGGATCTGACCCTGGGTGTGACGGGCCTTGTGCCTTTCCGATGATCTGTCGGTTCGGTGTCCCGGCTGCTGGCGCGCACCGACCGGTCGGGCGGACGTGACCTCATAGGAGCCTTGGGAAGACCACCTTGACTGTCCTGTCCGCCGTCCCGGCCGGTGGTGCCGACCCCACTGGCTAGCAAGGAAGGCAGGGATTCATCATGACCGATCAACTCGTCGGCATCTACGGCGGTGTCGACACGCACAAGGACCAGCACGTGGCCGCGGTCATTGACCACACGGGCCGGATCGTCGAGGTCGGCTCCTTTGGTGCTGATCTGGCGGGGTATCGCAGCCTCGAGGCGTGGATGCGGTCCTTGGGGCCGATCGTCAAGGTCGGTGTGGAGGGCACCAGTTCCTATGGGGTGGGGCTTGCCCGCCATCTGGTGGGCGCCGGTGTCGAGGTGGTGGAGGTGATCCGGCCGAACCGCCAGGTGCGGCGCCGGCGCGGCAAGTCCGACACCGTGGATGCCGAGGCCGCGGCGCGCGCCGCGCTCAGCGGCGACGCCACAGCGGTGCCCAAAGGCAACGACGGCACAGTGGAGTCGATCCGGGCGCTGCGGGTCGCGTTGTGCTCGACACGGGCCCATCGCACCCGCATCTCCAACCAGATCGGCGATCTCATCACCACCGCCCCCCAGCAGTTGCGCGCCGGTCTGGAGCCGCTCAGCGCCGCTGTGCGGGTGCGGCGCTGCGCCCGGTTCCGTCCCGGCGACCTCGCCGAGCCCGCAGAGGCCACCAAGGCCGCCCTGCGCACCCTGGCCCGCCAGCACCAGGTGCTCGACGCCGACCTCGCCGAGCTGCGCAGCCACCTCGACGAGCTCACCGCGGCCGCCAACCCGGCGCTGCGCGCCGCCAAAGGCATCGGCCCAGACACCGCGGCGATCCTGCTCATCGCGGCGGGCGACAACCCACAGCGGCTCCAAAGCGACGCCTCCTTCGCCGCGCTGTGCGGCGCCAGCCCCGTGGAGGCCTCCTCGGGCAAGATCACCCGCCACCGCCTCAACACAGGCGGCAACCGCCAAGCCAACCACGCCCTGTGGCGCATCGCCATGGTCCGGCTCTCCACCGACCCGGCCACCCGCGCCTACGCCCAACGCCGCCACACCGAAGGCAAGACCCGCCGCGAGACCATCCGCTGCCTCAAGCGCTACATCGCCCGCGAGGTCTACCGGCTGCTCACCAACCCCCAACCCGCCGCCAACACCACCAACACCACCAACAACATGCGAACACAGCGCCAACAAGCCGGAGCCACCCTCCAACACGCCGCCGACTGCCTCAACACCTGGCCCAGCACCATCTCCAGAATCGAACACGGCAAAACACCCAACCACCACCTCGTGCCCGCCTACCGAAACTGGCTCAACACCCAAACCCCCGCCGCTTGACTTGACACATATAGGAGCATCATCCTTTCTGCAGGTCCTTTCGCGAGTTACCCGGAATAGGGTCCGTGAGTTGGCCGACGAATGCCCAGTTCAGCGCTATTTTTGGCCTTTGAAGTGGGCCTTTGGAAGTTGTGCAAAGACGCGTCAAGTCCGAGGCTCGCGGCTGTTCATGCCCGCGTCCGTAGGGCGCGCTGAAGCTGACGGTCCCGCCGCCAGCTTCAGTCAGATGGGGTCAGATGGGGCTATGGAGGGGCTTGTGCCGGTGCGCCCTGTCCGTTGCTTGAAGTGACGCCATGCGGCTGACTGCCGTTAGGCGAGCTGCCGTTGCTTGAGACGGCGACGGCTGCGGCCTTTCTCTGTCCGTAGCCCATTTGGCGGCGAGCCGCAGGTTGTGGCAGACGATGAGCGCCAGCGCATACAGCGTGTTGGCGATGCGACCAAACGCCTGACAGGTGGCACTTCCCCCCGTTGACCGGTCAGGTGGATAGCGCGGGGGTGGTTCCCGCGGTGTGACGGTAGTGGGCTTCGTACTGGTCCGGTGTGAGACAGTCGAGGCTGGTGTGGCGCCTGGTGGCGTTGTAGCGGGCGAGCCATTCGAAGACCGACCGCCGCGCGGTGGCGCGGTCGGGGTAGCGGCGCCGGTTGACGAGTTCCCGCTTGAGGCTGGAGAAGAACGCCTCGGCGAGGGCGTTGTCGGCCGATGACCCGACACGGCCCACTGACTGGGCGAGCCCCCAGCCGGCGGCGGCGCTGCGGAGCTTGCCGGCGAGGTACTGGGCGCCGTGGTCGGTGTGGAACACGATGCCTGCGGTGCGGCCGCCGCGGGCGTGGGCGGCCATGTCGAGCGCGTCTTGGACCAAGCGGGTGTCGATGCGGTCGCTGAGGGCGTATCCCAGCGGCCGGCGGCTGCCCACGTCGAGCACGACGGCGAGATACAGCCAGCCTTCGCCGGTGCGGATGTAGGTGATGTCCGAGCACCAGGCGCGGTCTGGAGCACCAGGGGCGAAGCGGCGACCGAGCAGGTCCGGCAACTTCGGCGCGCAGCGTGCGGGGATGGTGGTGCGCTTGCGGCGCCGGGGCCGGATACCGGCGATGTGGTGGGACTTCATGAGCCGAGCGACCCGCTTGACGTTCACCCGATGGCCCCTCGAGCGCAGCTCCGCGGTCACCCGAGGCGACCCATAGGCCTCGCCGGAGCCGGCCCAGATCTCACGGATCTCGGCCACCAACGCCGCCTCGGCGCGCTCACGCTCCGTCGGCTCAGCTCGACTGGCCCGCCACCCATAGAACCCCTGGCGGCCAACACCTGCCACATCACAGCACAGCGTCGTCGGGAACCCTTCGGCCTTCCGGGCAGTGACCCACCTGTAGCGGGTCACTGCCCCGACTCCTTCACCCAAAAGGCCGTCGCTCGTTTGAGCAGATCACGCTCCATGCGCAACTGGGCGTTCTCGCGGCGCAGCCGCGCCAGCTCGGCCCGCTCACCGGTAGTGAGCCCCTCGCGCTCACCCCGACCGATGCGCGCCTGGCGCCCCCAGTTGCCCAGACTCGTCGCCCCGATCCCCAACGAGCGCGCCACCGAAGCGATCGAGCGGCCCTCATCGAGCACCAGCGCCACCGCGTCAGCCTTGAACTCCCTGGGGAACGATCTCCGCACCCGGCCCGGCGGCAACACCGGCCCCGCGACCCGTTCTTCCTGCATCGTTGACATCGTTACCTCCTAATCGAGGTGACCGGTCAACGGGGGGAGGCACCAGACGCCGGTGACAAGGCTTAGCCGCCTTCCCCGTTAGGTGTCGCAGGGCGCTGGTACGTTGTGCGGGCATCCCGCAACCAGGAAGCGAGAGCCTGCCGTGCAATAGCCGAACTGGGCCAACAAGACCAGCTGGACGGGCGACAACCTGCATGTGACGGCTGCTTCCCCGGTGGGCGTCGCGGGCACCTCATGAAAGGATGAGACATGAAGTTCAAAGGAACGGTGATTGTGCTGCTTAGCGCATCCTCATCGCGATACTGGCTGCTGGGAGCGTCGGCATCTTGTGGCTGCGGAACGAACTGGTGGCGCACTTGCCAGTCACAGAAATCGCGGTCACTAACCCTGTCGAGGAAGTAACAGTGACGGGTGAAGTTGAAGTGACGAACTCTGCTCTTGTCGTGACAGTGGCGACGACAACTACCACACCACCACCACAGGCCACCTACGTGTTCACCACCCAGCTGTACAACGAACGCAACGGGCGAGAACTGAGTCCGCGGCAGTGCGACGGTGAGACTGCCGAAGGCGAGCCGTTCGACAATGTGCCGTATGCTACGTATTCGCTGCTGGACGGAACACGGAACATCATTGGCATCATGAAGCCGGTCGGCAAGGTCGGAGACTGCACCTTCGAGTACGAACTCACCACCGGCGAAGTCTCGGACCTGCTGCTGATACAAGGCCCCCGGATGCAACAGAACGGATTTCCGACTAGCGAAGACGAGTGGTACGAGCGCGACGACGGAGCCATCGTCATTGCCGAACTGTCTCTCGGTGTCCGCCTCGGCTAGGAGACTGCTGAATAATTCGGGGTTGGGTGCTCGCGATCGTTGGTGGGGTGTGGGAGGATTTCGGTCATGCAGGGCATTGAGAAGCCGGATCGGGAGCTGTTGGACGCCGCGGCGGTGTGCGGGCATCTGGTTGCGGCGGATTCGGTGTATGCGTTGTTGGCGCAGCATCGTGACAGGTTGTTTCCCGATGAGATGTTCGGGGACTTGTTTGCGTCGCGGCGGGGCCGTCCGTCGGTGCCGGGTTCGGTGATGGCGGTGGTGCTGGTTCTGCAGGCGTTGGAGGGCTGTTCTGACCGTGAGGCGGTTGAGCGGTTGCGTTGTGATGTGCGCTGGAAGGCTGCGGCGGGGCTGGCTTTGACCGATGGGGCGTTTCATCCGACGGTGCTGGTGCTGTGGCGGAACCGGCTGCGGGCCTCAGACCGCCCGGACCGGGTCTTCGACGCGGTGCGCGAGCTGGTGGCGGTGACGGGGGCGGTGTCGGGCAAGCAGCGCCGGGTGCTGGACTCCACGGTGCTGGATGACGCGGTGGCGCGCCAGGGCACGGTGACGATGCTGCGGGTGCAGATGCGCAAGCTGCGCAAGCTGGTGCCGCAGCTGGGCGAGGTGTGGGTTCGCGAGCACAACCTCGACGCCGCTGCGGGGCCTGAGGTGGACTGGGACGACCCCGGCGACGTGGAGCGTCTGGTGAGCGAGTTGGTCGATGACGCTCTGGAGCTGATCGGCGCCTGCGAGGATCTCGACCTCAACGACGCGCAGGCCGACGCGTTGGGGCTGTTGGCGCTGGTGGCGGGCCAAGACACCGAGCCCGGCGACGGCCCGGGCCGGTGGCGCATCGCACGTCGCGTCGCTGCTGGGCGGGTGGTGTCGGTGGTGGACCCCGAGTCGCGCCACGCCCACAAGAGCGCCCACAGCTACCGCGACGGCTACAAGGCCCACGTCTGTGCTGAGCCCGACACCGGGCTGGTCACCGCGGTCGACCTCACGCCAGGCGACGCCGCCGACGCGGACGCCGCCGCGGGGCTGCTGGCGGGCGAGCCTGCCGGCACCGTGGTGCTCGCCGACAGCGCCTACGGCACCGGAGCGCTGCGAGCCCGTCTCGAAGAGCGCAACATGACAGCGGTCATCAAGCCGCCGCCTCTGCGCACCGCGGTCGAAGGCGGCTACAGCATCGACGACTTCGACATCGACGCCCAAGCCCGAACAGTCACCTGCCCCGCCGGGGTCACCGTCTCGTTCACCCCCAAAGGGCACGCCCATTTCGGCAACAGGTGCCGCAGCTGCCCGGTGCGGGCCCGCTGCACCACCGCTGCAGCCGGACGCACCATCCGGCTGCACCCACACCACGACCTGCTCGCCGCAGCCCGAGCCCAGGCCCGAACCAGCGAGTTCCAGCGCGCCTACACCACACACCGGCCCATGGCCGAGCGCACCATCGCCTGGCTCGTCCGCAACAACCGAAGGTGCCCCTACAGAGGCACCCGAAAGAACCGCCACTGGCTGACCCTGCGCGCCGCCGCAGTCAACCTCAAACGACTCACCAGCCTCGGCCTGCACCACAACGGCACCAACTGGGCCATCGCCTGACCCGCCGAGGCCCGCCCCAGACCCCGACGGACCCGCCGAACCCCCCAAAGCACCCGACCCGGGCCCCCACACAACCCGCCGAGGCCCCCAGCGCCCCCAACCGGCACCGCCCGGCTGCACACCACAACCGACACCGACCCCCCACCCGCCGCTACACCGTCACCACCACAGGCGACTTGCTCAGCAGTCTCCTAGCTCCTAGCCGGTTGCCCGCAGCATCGGGCTGAGAACGACAATACGTCCTAGTTCTAACGAAGAAAGGCATACCACAATGCGCACAATCATCAGAACCGTCATCGCGGCGGTCGCCCTTGTCGGCCTGCTAGTCGGCGCAGCCGTCGCACAAGGCCGCTTCTCCGATGTGCCAGCCGACCACGAGAACGCCGACGCAATCGCGTGGGCTGCCAATGTCGGAGTGACAGCAGGCTATGGCGACGGCACGTTCCGACCGGAGGAACCGCTCAAACGGGCGCACGCCCGAGTGTTCATCGAACGCTACTACGACAACATCCTCGGAGCGGACGGCGACGACAACTACCGGTCGGACAGCTTCACCCGAGGCGACATGATGCAACTGCTGTACGGCATGACAGTCACAACGACGACCACGACGACCATCGCCCCGCCGACAACCACTACCCCGTCAACGACCTGTTCAGACGCCATCTGCCTGGTGGATCACTATTGGTTCGGGTCTGGCTACAACGACAGCACCGACAACTACGCGGTCAAGTTCCGGGTCAACCAGTCATGCGCGACGCTCTATGTGGAAGTGCAACTTCTCGACTCGAACAGCCGCCGAATTGGTGACTGGGGCAATGAGCTTTTGCGCTCGCCCGCTGTGGGCCGAGAGTTCACCGTTGAGGTCAACTTCATCAACGACTGGGACTCATTCGCAAGATTCGAGTGGGAATACAACTGCCGATAGACAGTCACCGGGACGCCGCGAAGGGCTGCGAGGACTCCCAAAGAGGCCGACATAGAACTGTCGCCCAACGTTCAAGGGGCCACCTGACCGGAGCTTCGGCGCCGACGCTGGCGGCTACTGGTGCCTTGCTTCCGGTGCTTCATCAGAAGCCTTCAACTCTGTCTCGGCCCTCTGTTGCGTCTGACTTCGCGCGACGGGATCCACCGGGAATTGGTCCGCATGTGGTGAGGTCTTTGGGCCTGAGCAGAAGGAGTGCTCATGTCCGATTCGATCGATCCGACACGCCGCGCCAAGCGGTTCTTGTCAGCGGAGCAGAAGTACGAGATCTGGTTGAAGATCCTCTGTGGGGAGTTGACCACCAACGAGGCCGCGGCGCACGCTGGTGTGGACCGCTCGACGGTGTTGAAGCTGCGCAAGGTGGCCAAAGACGGCGCCATCGCGGCGCTGCAGGCGTCGAGGCCCGGACGCCGCAACGGCGCCGCCGATGGCGAGCTGGTGCAGCTGCGGGCCGAGAACGCCCGGTTGTCGGCCACGGTCGTCGAGCAGGCGATCGAGCTGGCAGCGCTGCGGGGAAAAGCGCCCTGGGGCTGAGCGGCCCGATCCCGCGTCGGGTGCCGGCCGACGTCAAAGAGGATCTGTTGAGCATCGTTGCTGAGTGTGTGGCCTCAGGGTGGACGACCCAGCGTGCCTGTTCGGTGCTGGGGGTCGACCGGCGCCGCGTCTGGCGCTGGCAGCGCCGCCGCAGCGCCGGCGGCGGCGAGGAGCTGCAGGACCGCTCACCGGGCGGCAACCCGATCCATGGCCTGCTGGAGTGGGAGATCGCCGCCGTGTTGGAGCTGGCCGAGCGGTGGGGCCCCGTCGACCGTTCGCACCGCAAGTTGGCCCATCGGGGCTCATACCTCAACCAGGTGTGGGTGTCGCCCTCCACGGTGCGACGTGTGCTGACCTCGGCCGATGTGAACCTGCCCCTAGCGCCGCCGAGGCCCGAGCGCCCGCAACGCCGGCCGTGGCCCGAGTGGGTCCAGTATCGCCCCAACCAGGTGTGGGGATACGACGTGACCCACTTCGGGCGCTGCCGGGCCGCGCCCAACTGCTTCGCCATTATCGACTTGGTGTCGCGCAAGTGGATCGCCACGCTGCTGTCGACCGAGGAGACCGCCACCCAGACCCAGGTGGTGTTCCTCGACGCTCTCGAAGCCGAGAACCTCATCGGCGCCGTCGAGGGCCGCCTCGACACCGGCGAGCTCCCCGACCCCGATGAGATCCCGATCCTGTTGGCGGTCTCCGACAACGGCGCGCCCATGACCGCCGACGCCACCAGGGCGTTCATGGCGCTGTGCTCGATCGCCCAGCACTTCGGTCGCCCCAACACGCCCACCGACCAGGCGCCCATCGAAAGCTTCTTCGGCCACATCAAGGGCGAATGGCCCCGCCTCGAGGCCATCTGTGACCCCCAGATCCTCGACGCCGAACTAGAACGTGTCCGGATCGACTACAACACAGTGCGACTGCACGCCGGCATCGGATACGTCACCCCCGACGACGAACACCAAGGCAAAGGAGAAACCATCCGCCAAGCCCGCCGAGACGGCCTACGCCGAGCCGACCAGGCCCGACGAGCCGCACGACGAACCACCGACCACCCAAAGCCCCACCATGCGGACTGAAACTCTCACAATCCGTCGCGCGAAATCAGAAACGCGTCAACACCTGGCCCAGCACCATCTCCAGAATCGAACACGGCAAAACACCCAACCACCACCTCGTGCCCGCCTACCGAAACTGGCTCAACACCCAAACCCCCGCCGCTTGACTTGACACATATAGGAGCATCATCCTTTCCGCATGAGTCAGGTCCCTGTCCAGAGATACGGCATCACGGTTCCATTCATGGGCCCCCTGCACGGCCAGCGCCCGCTCTTCGAGGAGCTTGTCGACCTGGGTTACACCGACGTCTGGTCGGCGGAGGCGAACGGCTTCGACGGCTTCACCACTCTCGCCCTCGCTTCGGTGTGGGCACCGTCTCTGCGTCTGGGCACGGCGGTGGTACCCGCCAACACACGCGGTCCGGCCCTCATGGCCCAGTCGGCTGCGTCGATGGCCTCGGCCGCACCGGGACGCTTCGTGCTCGGCATCGGCACGTCCTCCGAGGTCATTGTCAGCCACTGGAACGCAGTCCCCTTCGATCGGCCCTACCAGCGGGTGAAGGACACGGTCCGCTTCATGCGGGCGGCCCTGAGCGGCGAGAAGGTCACCGAGAACTACGACACCTTCTCGGTGCGGGGATTCCGGCTCGGGGTCCCGGTACACGAGCCGGTGCCGATCTTCGTGGCCGCCTTGCGGGAGCGGATGCTGCGTCTCGCGGCCCGCGAGAGCGACGGCGCCATCATCAACTGGCTGTCGGCAGCCGACGCAGTGAGGGTCTGCGGAATCGTGAGGGACGAGAGCCCGGCGGCTGAGATCGTGGCCCGCATCTTCGTGCTGCCCACGTCCGATCGGCAGGCTGCCCTAGCCGCGGGACGGCGGTTGCTGGCCGCCTACATCAATGTGCCGGTCTACCGGGCCTTCCACGAATGGCTGGGCCGGTCCGACGCCCTTGGCGAGCACTGGGCCCAGTGGGAAGCGGGCGACCGCAGGGGCTCCCTGGAGAAGATCCCTGAGCAGGTGGTGGACGAACTGCTGGTTCATGGTTCTCCCGACGAATGCCGACGGCACATCCAGCGCTTCATGGACAACGGTGTGACCTGCCCAGCACCCATGGTGCTGCCAGCCGAGGGGGTCGATGTCTTCGAAGTGGTGAGGGCCCTGGGCCCCTCCGCGCCCTAAGAGTCCTCGGAGCCCAACAGGCGCCTCTGCATCCTGCGCATTCCATCCAGCCAGCGCTGCCGGTCACCGGCCCGGCGCAGTTCGTAGATGGCCACCTCGGGGTGCGGCAGTACCAGGAACCGGTCTTCGCGCAACGCCTCGAGAGTCACCGAGGCCACCTCTTCGGGCTCGATAAGCCCCAGTGCCCTCACCTGGTCGACGGCCACCGCGCCCTCGTTCTCGGTCATCGGCGTGCGCACGCCCTGGGGGCAGAGACATGAAACCCTCACACCGTCGTCACCGTGGGTGATCGCGATCCATTCGGCCAGACCCACTGCCGCATGCTTGGTGACCGCGTAGGAAGCGGTCCCGAAGTTCGTCAGCAGACCCGCGGCCGAGGCGGTCACCAGCAGGTGGCCTGATCCTCGCTCCACCCATCGGGGCACGAGATGGCGGCACGCGATCACATGGGCCATCACGTTCACGTCCCAGACGTGGTTCCACTCGTCGTCGGGCCGCTCGACCCCGCCGAGGCGGGAGATGCCCGCGTTGCCGCACCACAGCTCGATCGGACCCAGGCTCGATTCGACCCTCTCGATCAGGGAGACGACCGCGGCTTCGTCGGTGACGTCGATTCCAGCTGCGAACCCGGCTGTACCGCCCGGACCTGCCTCGGCCGCGATCTCAGCAGCAACGACCTCCGCTCCGGATGAGTCGATGTCAGCCACCACGACCGGACAGCCGGCGTCGAGCGCGAGCGCTCTGGCCAGGGAGCGCCCGATGCCGCTGGCGCCACCGGTGACGACCGCGACCGCACCTTCGAGTTGCACGAACCGATCCTAGTGATGCCCCCGAGCGTGACGACCCGGCGCAGCCCGCATCGCCCGAGTCCGGCCTCTCAGCGCAGCACCCGGCGCGCCAGCGAGCCGAGCACGGTGCCGACCGCCATGCCCGCGGTCACGTCGCTGGCGTGATGGATGCGCACGTGAATCCGGCTCAGCGCCACGACCAGGGCCAGGGCGTAGTACGCGGGGCCCCATGGGCTGCGGCGCGACAGCAGCGAGGCGGCGACCATCGCCGCGCTGGCATGGCCGCTGGGGAAGCTGCTGGTGAGCGGCTGGCGCAGCGAATGGGGCCGCGGCCCCCTGAACACCGGTCGGCGGCGCCCGAAGATTGTCTTGATGACTCCGTTGACCAGCGCGGCCTCCCCCAACAGGGCGGCACCCAGCTGCCAGGCGGGGCGGGCGTCCCGGCGCACCGCGGCCTGTGCCGCCCCCAACGCGTACCAGAGCATCGAGTGGTTGGCTGCCTCCGATGCGGAGTACATGAGACGGTCGAGGGCGGGCCTGTCCCTGAGCCGGCGGTCCCACCACTCGTCGATGGCCTGGTCGATGCCGTCGATTCTCTCGGCGCCGGAGCCCATGGTCACTCCTCAGGAACCGTCGTCGCAGGGCCGCTGCCGGTCTCGTCGCCGCCGCTGCCGGTCTCGCCCTGCTGGGAGCCGCCACTGTCGCCGATGGGCTCGAGTTGGTCGCTCCCGCCCCCACCCGCCCCCTGGTACTCGCTCTCCTCCGGGGGGACTGTCGACTCGGGCGCGATGGTCGTCGTGGTGATGGTTGTCGTGGTGACCGATGGGGTTCCGTCACAGTTGAGGCCTTCGGGGCGGTACAGGGCCCGCACCGTGTCGGTCTCGCTCCGCCCGTCCTCGAGCCAGGTCCGGGTGCGTTCGGTGACCACTCGAGTACACGATGTCCCCCGGGGTTGGGACCACTGGCCGGTCTGCTCGGCCAGGACCCAGGGGGTCGAGTAGAGCCGCACTGTGATGGAGCTGGTGCCGGTGGTGGGCCACAGCATCACCCCGTAGGGCGTGTTGTTCTCCAGTACGAGATCGGGGGCCGGGTACGAGACGGTGGCCTCGCGTCCGTAGGGGTAGCGGCTGAGATAGATCGAGTGGCTCTGGTAGTCGATGAAGTCGAGCCCCGCGAAGAAGGCCGCGTTGAACAGCGTGGTCGCGTACTGAGAGATTCCTCCGCCAACCGAGTCCACGAACACGCCGTCCAGGATCATGGCGGCCGGCACGAACCCGTTGGCGAGCGTGCGGGGGCCGACATGGCCGTTGACCGAGAAGCGCTGGCCCGGCTCGATGATCACGCCGCGGGTCAGCTCCGAGATGCGGGCGATGTTGATGATCCGATCCTGGCCCGGCGTGAAGGGGGTGGTGAATTCAGCGACCAAGTGGGTGATTCCCATCGACTCGGCCCACTCCCGGCCCCGGGGATGGGGCGCAGGTCCGGCCGGCAACGTCACCGGGTCCTGACCCTCCATCATTCCGGCCAGGAGCGCCTCGGTCGCGGTCTCGTGACAGCATTTGAACCCGGGCATGCCGTCGGCGATGGTGACGTTGCCCTCCTCGTCGAGGCCGAGGGTTGCCGGTATCCCCTCGGCACCGATGCCCACGAAGAGGCTGGCGAGGGTGCCCGCGATCCTCGGGTCGAGGGCCAGATGGGTGTCGTGCTGCTCGCCCTCAAGAACGAGGAAGTGGCGCATCTGCAGCTCGCCGATGCTGAACGTCTCGGCGGTCCCCTCGAGCTGGAGCGTCACCCCGCCCGAGGTGATGTCGTTGGCCCGCACCGCCAGGGCTGTGGCCAGAGCCACCGCGATCGGATCGGCCGGCTCCATGCCGCGGATGGGAACCTCGACGACAACCGTGCCGCCCACGTCCCGGAGCACGGCCTCCTCCAGCCGCTGCGCCAGCAGCTCCATGTCGGGCACCGGCACGTCGGTGCTCAGCACCGGCCGGAAGGCTCCATCGACGAGTTCGATCCGGGGGGTCTCGGGATCGGTATAGGGGTCGACGGTGGTGGCCAGCGTTCTCAGGTCGGTCGTGACCGCGAGATCCACGTCCCGGCTGGCGAACAGGTCGTAGAGCCATGCGGCGGGCCGCACGACCGGCGGGGGAGGGTTGTCGGCCTCGGCGAGGGTCCGCTCGGCGTCCACGGAGATTCCCAGCTCGGCGGCGGTGACGGTGATGGTCTGATCCAGGAACTGCAGCTCGACGGTGGTCTCGGCGACTTCCTGGACGACCGGTTCGAGCGCGGTGACCGCCTCCTCGGGCTCGAGCCCCCCGATGTCGACGCCCGCTACGACCGCGCCCTCGCGGATCTCGGAGTCCTGGCCCGACTCGTACACCTGCCACCCGACCATCAGGGCGGCTAGGGCCACCGCGAGTCCGACCATGACCTGCCACAGCCGCGAGTACCGGACATCGGGCGGCCGCGACCGTCTCAGCACGATTGGAGGGTACTCGCGTCCAGTGACGGCACCGGGCTTCCGTCTCAGAGGCCGAGCGGATAGGCGGGCGAATCAGGCCCATACGGGCGAGGCCGTGGCCCGAGCGGCCCTCAGGTCGCAGCGAACAAGAGCGGGAGTGACCACGCCGCGGCGCAACGGGCTGTCACCTATCCGCGCATGTTCTTTGGCCGTGAGGGTCAGAACAGGCGAAGTTCCGGGGACTCGATGCCACGCAGCTCGTCGTAGTCAACCTCCACGCAGTCGATGGAGCGGTCGGCCGCCAGGACCCTGGCCTGGGGCTTGATGGTCCGGGCCACGAACACGCCCCGGACCGGGGCCAGGCTCGGGTCGGAGTTCAGGTAGTGCAGGTACCGCGTGAGCTGCTCCACCCCGTCGATCTCGCCGTTGCGCTTCACCTCCACGGCCACCGCCGCGCCCGAGGCGTCGCGGCACAGCAGGTCTACTGGACCGATGGCCGTCGGGAACTCCCTGCGGACCAGCGTGAAGCCGTCCTCGATGGTCTCGGGGTTGCTGGCGAGCAGCTGCTGCATCTGGGCCTCGACCCCGTCCTTCTGCAGGCCGGGGTCGGTGCCCATCTCGTGGGTGCTGTCGTGAAGGATCTCCTCGATCGTGATGGTGAGGCTGTCGCTGCGGCCGGGGGCCGTCACCCGCCACACTCCGGCCGCATCGTCGATGACCAGGCGATTGGGTGCATTCATCCAGTTGAGCGGCTTGTAGGCCCCTCCGTCGGCGTGGATGGCCACGCAGCCGTCGGCCTTCACCATGATGAGCCGTACGGCGGAGGGGAGATGAGCCTGCAGCCGACCGTCGTAGTCGACGGTGCAGCGGGCGATCACGAGCCGCACCGCGGCCAAGTTACCTGCTCGCCCGAGGTGGTCGCGGCCCGCGGCACCGGCCCGCTGATTCTGCGTCTGTGGGGCGGTGGCATACTCTGCCGATGGATCTTGCCGGCCGGACGGCGCTGGTGACCGGGGGAGCCAAGCGGGTGGGCCGGGGCATCACCCTGACCCTGGCCCGGGCCGGCGCCAACGTGGTGATCAACTACAACACCTCGGTCGACGAGGCCCGCCGCACCACGGCTGACGCCGAAGCCCTGGGGGTCCAGGCCCTCCCGGTGAAGGCTGACGTGACCGACGACAACCAGGTCCAGGCCATGGTCGCCGCGGCCACGGACCGCTTCGGCACCATCGACGTGCTGGTCAACAACGCCTCCACCTTCGCCTTCGGCGCCTTCCCGACCGACGACCTCACGGTGTGGCACCGCTCGATCGACACCCTCGTGCACGGCCCCTTCTACTGCTCCAACCGGGTGGCTCCCGTCATGCTGGCCAACGGATCCGGAGTGATCGTGAGCATCGGGGATCTGAGCGCTTTCGAGCCCTGGCCCGGGTTCGCCGGCCACGCCGTCGGCAAGGGGGCGATCATCTCGCTCACCCGCCAGCTGGCCCTGGAGCTGGCTCCCACCGTCCGGGCCAACGCGGTCGTTCCCGGCCCGGCGCTTCGGCCGGCCGACTACGACAGCGAGACCTACCAGCGGGTGGCCGACGAGACGCTGGTCGGCCGGTGGGGCACTCCCGAAGAGATGGGCCAGGCGGTCCAGTTCCTCATCGAGGCCGACTACATCACCGGCGAGGTCATCACCGTGGACGGCGGTCAGCGCTACGGGCATCGCAAGCACGCCCACGGCTGAGTCCGGTCGTGGTTTGAGCCCTGACGTGGTTGCCCGACCTGGCATGGTTGCCGCTGGGGTCCACATCGTGCCGCTGATGCCGGCGGAGGACGTCATCTCGGTCGCGGTGGAGGCTGAGCGGCTCAACTACGACTACTGCCTGGTGGCCGACGAGGGATTCCATCCTGACGTCTACGCCTGCCTGGGGGCGATCGCCCGGGCCACCGAGCGGATCACCCTGGGCGTGCTGACCAACGGCTACACCCGCCATCCGGCCGTGACCGCGGCGGCCGCGGCCACCGTCAACGAGCTCTCGGGCGGGCGGCTCGTGGTCGTCCTTCTGGCCGGCGGGTCGATGGTGCTGAGCCCGATGGGGATCGAGCGGACCCGCCCGGCCCGGGTGGTGGCCGACACCCTGGAGGTTCTCAAGGGGCTGTGGTCGGGCCGAGAGGTGAGCTGGCAGGGTGAGACGTGCTCCCTCGACCGGGCCCGGCTCGGCATGGGGGCCCAGTCCATCCCGATCTGGATCGCGAGCCGGGGCCCTCGCCTGCTGGAGCTGGCCGGGCAGCAGGCCGACGGTGTCGTTCTCACCGTCAAGCCGGACCTCGGAGCGGCCCTGAGCCTCGTCGACGCGGCCGCAGCCGCCGCGGACCGGCCCGAGCCGAGCCGCTACTACCTCGGCCGGATCTGCTACACGCCCGGATTGCTGGAGGGCCAGCGCCGCACCCTGTCGTTCGTGCTGATGGACTCGCCCCGGCGGGTGCTGGAATCGCTGGGCCTGGCCCCCGACGAGATCGCGGTGGTGGAGCGCGCCGCGGCCAGCAACCGGCCCGAACTGGTGGACGGGTTGGTGACCGGCGACCTGCTACGGCGCTACCAGGTGTCGGGAACCGCCGAGGAGTGCAGGGGCGAGGTGGAGCGGCTGGCCCGCGACCACGGCCTGTCGGGCGTGCTGATCGACGCCCTGTCGCCCGACCTCGATGAGAACCTCGCGGTGCTGGCTGACTCGCTGCCCATCATCGCCGGGGCGCGGCCCTAGATTCTGTTCATGGCCTCCCGGCAACTCGACCGCATCTTCGGCGCCGACGGGCGAGCGGTGATCATCGCCCTTGACCACGGGCTCATCGACGGCCCCTGCTCCGGCTTCGAGAGGCCGGGCGACACGATCGCAGCGGTGATGGCAGGCGGTCCCGACGCCATCTTGACCTCCTACGGGATCGCTGCGAAGTTCGCGGCCGAGCTGGAGGGGGTGGGGCTCATCCTCCGCAGCGACGGCTCCGGGAGCAACCTCGGCACGCCCAGCACCGGCTCGGTCGGGCAGTTCTTCGGGGTCGAGGACGCGCTCCGGGTGGGAGCCGACGCCCTGGCGGTGACCGCCCTGCCGGGCTCGCCCGCGGAGGCGGCCACGCTCCGCAACCTGGCTCACACCATCAGCGAGGCCCATCGATCGGACCTGCCGGTGATGGCCGAGATGGTGCCCGGCGGGTTCGACTCCCCGCCGGAGCTTCGGGGCCCCGACGCGGTGGCCTTCGCCGCCCGGCTGGGTGCCGAGCTGGGAGCCGACTTCATCAAGGCCCCCTACTGCGAGGACTTCTCCCGGGTCACGTCATCGACCTTTGCGCCGGTGGTGATCCTCGGAGGCTCGAAGGGGTCGGAGGCTTCCGCCCTGGCCAACATCCGCGATGCGGTCGATGCGGGCGGGGCCGGCGTGGCCATGGGCCGCAACGTGTTCCAGAGCGAGAACCCTACGGCCATGACCAGGGCCGTCGCCGCGGTGGTGCACGACGCCGCCAGCGTCGAGGACGCCTTCGCGATTCTCGGGGGATGACCCGGTGAGCGCGGCCGGGTCCGGGGGCAGACTCGGTGGCTCCACGGCTGAGGTCGTGCTGGGACTGGACGCTGGCACCACCTCGGCCAAGGCCCTTGCCGTGGACCGGGCGGGCCGGATCCTGGCCACCGCCAACTCGGACGCGATCGCCACCCTCTCGACGCCGGAGGGCGCCAGCGAGCAGGATCCCACCGAGATCTGGCAGGCGGTGGCAGCCGCGGGTCGATCCGCAGCAGGCTCTCTGGGAGCCGGCGTCAGGGTGGCGGCGCTGGCCGTGGCCGCCCAGAGCGGCTCGGTGATCCCGGTGCCGTCCAGTGGCCGGGCCACCAGGGCCGTCACCTGGATGGACACCCGGTCCCGGGCGGTGGTCGAGAGCTGGCCCCGAGAGGTCGCTGAGCGGATCAGGGCGGTCAGCGGCTGGGCGCCCGCGCCCGGCGCCGGCCTGCCGACCATCGCCTGGCTGCAGGCGGCCGGTACGGACGCGTTCGGGGACGGGAGTCCAGGCCCTGCCGACCGTTGGGCTTCGGTGGACGACTACCTCGTGTCCAATCTGACCGGGCGGTGGGCCACCAACCCGTCGAACGCGTCGGGGATGCAGTTGATGGCGGTCTCGGCCCGCACATGGAGCCTTGAGCTGTGCCGCATCGCTGGTATCGATCCGAGTGCGCTGTCACCCATCCGGGCCTCGGGCACGACGGCCGGGCCGCTGACCGGCGAGGCTGCCGCTGCACTGGGCCTTGAGGCGGGCACACCGGTTGTGATCGGCGGCCATGACCAGGCCTGTGCCGCGCTGGGGCTCGGCGCGGTCGAGCCCGGTGACGTGTTCCTGTCGGCGGGCACGGCATGGGTGCTGACCCTGGTCACCGATCAGGCCGACGTAGCCGCCCTTCCCCCCAGCCTGAATCTCAGCCCGCATGTGGTGGCTGGACGCTGGACTGCGTCCACGAACCTGGGCGGGTTGGGAGCGCTGATCGCTCAGAGCCCACCTGACCGCGCTGCGACCGTGTTCGAGACCTGCGCCCGCAAGGTGGGCGAGGCTCTTGCCGCGGCCGGTGAGATGGCCGGCGGCGGCTCGGCCATGGTCGTGGTGGGGGGCGGCACCCGCTTCGGCGATTTGACCGGCATGATCGCCGAAGCCGCCGACCGGCCCGTGGTACCACGTCCCGACGCCAGCTGGCCCGCGGTGGGCGCGGCCAGGCTGGCGGCCGCAGCCCTAGGGTGGACGGCCCCAGCAGAGACGGCGTGACCAGCGTGACCAGACCGACAGTCGCCATCACCATCGGGCAGTCCCACTACCGGCGGATGTTCAGCGCCGCAGCCCTCGACGACCTCGCGGCCTCGGCTGAGATCGTGCACCATGCTGGCGACGAGCCGGCCGGCAAGCAGGACCTGATGGCGGTCCTGGCCGGGGCCGACGCCTGCATCACCGGCTGGGGAGTGGCCCAGCTCGACGCCGACGTGGTGGCGGCCGCGCCCCGGCTGGGGCACATGGCCCACATGGGCGGCAGCGTGAAGCGCTTCGTGTCCGACGCGGTGTGGGCCCGCGGCATGAGGGTCACCAGCGCGGCCGTCACCCTGGCCCGGGACGTGGCCGAGACCACCCTCGGCCTGATGATCGTTGGCCGCAAGCGGATCTGGCCCCTCGGGAACCATGTGCGCGACGGCGGTTGGCGGGACCGCGCGGTGTGGGACCGGTGGGACTCTCGGGAGCTTCACCGCTCGACGGTAGGCCTGGTCGGCGCGGGCAATGTGGGCCGCCATGTGATCGAGCTGCTGGCCCCGTTCTCGGTGACCATCCTGGTCGCCGATCCTTATCTGAGCGACGGCGAGGCTGAATCGCTCGGGGTGGAGAAGGTCGAGCTCGCGGAGCTGATGGAACGAAGCGATGTCGTGTCGATACACGCCCCCGAGACCGCCCAGACCCGGCGCATGATCGGCGCCGGGGAGTTGAGCCGGCTCGGTGACGGCGCCGTCCTGATCAACACGGCCCGGGGCGGCATCATCGACGAGGCGGCTCTGGTCGACGAGTTGGCCACCGGCCGCATCTTCGCCTTCCTCGACGTGACCGACCCCGAGCCCCCGGCCCCCGACAGCCCACTCCGGCGCCTGGAGAACGTGGTGGTGACTCCTCACATCGCGGGTTGCATCGACAACTGCCACCGGATGGGGGAGCTGGCCGTCGAGGAGGTCCGCCGCTACCTGGCCGGCCGGCCGGCCGTCAACGAGATCCGGCCCGAGATGTTCGACCGGATCGCCTGAGACCGGTTGGCGTCCTTGCCGGTCAGCTGAGCACGAGGCCGCCGTCGACCTCGATGGCCTGTCCGGTGAGGTAGCGGGCGTCCTCGCTGGCCAGGAAGGCCACCACCCCGGCGATCTCCTCCGGCCGGGCCAGCCGCTTGACCGCAGTGTCGTTGGCCCGCATGTCCAGCCACTCCTGAGCGGTCATGCCCAGCGTGGCTCCGACCTCGCCGGCCACCTTGCGCACCATGTCGGTGAGGGTGTTGCCCGCGCACACCGCGTTGACGGTGATGCCGTGCGGCCCCAGCTCCATGGCGGCCGAGCGGGTGATCCCCACCACCCCGCTCTTGGTGCCCGAGTACTCGGCCGAGTAGGGCCAGCTCGTCTTGGCCGCCATGGACGCGATGTTGATGATGGAGCCCCGGCCCTGGGTTGTCATCACGGGCGCGGCCAGGCTGTTCGAGACGAGGACCCCGGTCAGGTTGACGGCCACGATGTCCTCCCACCGGTCGAGAGGGATCTCGGCCAGCGGTCCGCCGACGTAGATGCCGGCGCAGGCGACCAGCACGTCGATGCGCCCCCACGCCGCTTTGACGATCTCGAATGCGCCGTGCTGGTCGGCCCGCGAGCGCACGTCGCAGGGCAGTGCCAGCGCCTCGACTCCCTCGGCCCGGGCCGCGGCGGCGGTGGCCTCGTTGTCGGCGTCGTTGATGTCGAGGCAGGCGACCCAGGCCCCTTCAGCGGCGAACCGCCGCGCTGTGGCCGCCCCGATCCCCGTGGCCGAGCCGGTGATCACCACCACCTGGCTCTCGAAGCGTCTCACCGTGCGACCCTACCAACGCAGCCATCGAGAGCTGGCCGTCCGGCGCCCGTCATGGGGCCGCCAGCGCGGCCAGGACCGGTCCGGCCAGCTCCGGACGGCAGATCACCAGATCGGGCAGGTAGGGGTCGGGCTGGTTGTAGCGCAGGTCGGTGCCGTCGAGGCGGCTCACCGCGCAGCCGGCCGCGGCGGCCACGGCCGCCGGCGCGCAGGAGTCCCATTCGTACTGGCCGCCGGCATGGACGTAGACGTCGGCTTCGCCCCGGACCACGGCCATCGCCTTTGCGCCGGCCGAGCCGACCGGCGCCACCTCGGCGCCGAGCGCGGCGGCCACGTCGGAGGCCTGTTTCGGCGGGCGGGAACGTGATACCACCAGCCTGGGCGGCCCGAGGCGGGCCGGCGGAAGCCGGGGAGGATCGGCCGTCGACAGGGTCAGCCCCAGCGCAGGCAGCGCCACCGCTCCCGCGACCGGGTGCTCGTCGATGACCAGCGCCACATGCACGGCCCAGTCGGTACGACCGGGCTCGGAGTACTCCCGGGTGCCGTCCAGCGGGTCGACCACCCACACCCGCTCGGCGTCGAGCCGGGCGTCGTCGTCGGCGCCCTCCTCCGAAAGCACGGCGTCGGACGGCCGGGCCGCGGCCAGCTCGGCGGCCAGCAGCTCATGAGCCTGGCGGTCGCCTTCGGCCCGCACCACTGCGGCGGGCGCGCCTTCTCCGGCCAGCCGGGCCCGCAACTCGATCAGCAGCTCGCCGGCCCGACAGGCCAGGTCGGCCGCCAGGCGGTGATCATTCGCGCCGTGGCTCGGTGCGCTCACGGGCAATTCAGGCCTGCCTTAGCGAAATCAGTAGAGAAACCCGTCATATGGAAGGAAAACTCACCCTGATTTCGGGAGCTGGACCAACCGGGCTTGACGTAGGTCTACCGGCCGCCGCGAGCACCGGTGTCAGGCCAGCACCGCGGCTTCGAGTAGGTCCTGCTGCTCCTGGGCGTGCACCGTGGGGCTGCCGCCGGCCGGGCTGCCCGACTCGGGACGGCTGACTCTGCGGATCTCGTAGTCGTCGCCGTGGGCTTCGTAGAGACGCCCCTTGATCCCGTTCCACGCGCCCATGTTCTCGGGCTCCTCCTGCAGCCAGACGATCTCGGTGGCGTTGGGGTACCGGCGCAGCTCGTAGTCCACTGCTCCATAAGGCCACGGGAAGAGCTGCTCGACCCGGCACACGGCGAGGGGGGCGTTGCGCTCGTCGCGCAGCTCCATGGCCGCGTAGCCCACCTTGCCGGTGCAGAAGACGACCCGGGTCACCGCCTCCGCGTCGAGGGTGCCTGCCTCGGCTGCGGGGTCGCCCAGCACTTCCTCGAAGGTTCCCGACGACAGGTCGGCGACCTTCGAGCGGGCGTCCTTGGACCGCAGCAGCGACTTGGGCGCGAACAGGATCATGGGTTTGCGGACGCGGTGGATCATCTGGCGCCGCAGCAGGTGGAAGTACTGCCCTGCGGTCGTGGGCTGGCACACGTGCATGTTGTCCTCCGCGGCCAGGATCAGGAAACGCTCGATGCGGGCCGACGAGTGCTCCGGGCCCTGGCCCTCCATGCCGTGGGGCAGCAGCAGCACGATCCCGCAGTGCTGATCCCACTTGTCCTCGGCCGCCACGATGAACTGGTCGATGATGATCTGGGCGCCGTTGGCGAAGTCGCCGAACTGGGCCTCCCACAGGACCAGGGCCTCGGGCTTGGCCACCGCGTAGCCGTACTCGAAGCCCAGCGCGGCGTACTCCGACAGCAGCGAGTCGTAGATCCACAGGTCGGCGTCGGCGGAGCACAGCGCCGACAGCGGCACGTACTCCTCGCCGGTCACGTAGTCCACCAGGGTCGAGTGCCGGTGCGAGAACGTTCCCCGGCGGCTGTCCTGGCCGCTGAGCCGGACGGGCGTGTTCTCCATGAGCAGCGACCCGAAGGCCATCGCCTCTCCCAGCCCCCAGTCGAACTCGCCGGCGCGGAACATCTTGTTGCGCATCTCGAACTGCCTGGCCAGCTTCGGGTGGACGGTGAACCCCTCGGGCACCGTGTTGAGCGCCTGGTAGACGCGCTCCACCGTGACCGAGTCGATCGAGGTGCGGACGTGGGGCAGGACTCCCATCGGCTCGGGCGGGCGCCGGGCCCGGACGTTGTGGCCCGGCGACGCGTCGCGGGTCTCGTCCAAGGCGGCCTGGAGCTGCTCGCGGAACTCGGCCAGAGAGGCGTCGGCCTCCTCGGCGCTGATGTCGCCCCGCTTCAGCAGCGACTCCCGGTACTGGGTGCGCACGGTGGGCTTGGCGTCGATGCGGCGGTACATCTCCGGCAGCGTGTAGCTGGGGTCGTCGCCCTCGTTGTGGCCATGGCGCCGGTAGCAGATCATGTCGATCACGACGTCCTTCTTGAACCGCTGCCGGTAGGCGAAGGCCAGCCGGGCGGCCCGCACGCAGGCCTCGGGGTCGTCGCCGTTCACATGGAAGATCGGCGCGCCCACCATCTTGGCCACGTCGGTGGAGTACTGGGTGGAGCGGGCCGCGTCCGGCGTGGTGGTGAACCCGAGCTGGTTGTTGATCACCAGGTGGATCGTGCCGCCGACGCGGTAGCCCCTAATGAGGCTCAGGTTGAACGTCTCGGCCACCACGCCCTGGCCTGCGAAGGCGGCGTCGCCGTGGACCAGCAGCGGCATCACCGGGTATGGGCCGTAGCTGCCATCGGGCGGGATGTTGTCCATCCGGGCCCGGGCCATCCCGACGACCACCGGGTCGACGGCCTCGAGATGGGAGGGGTTGGCGGCCAGCTCGACCAGCAGGTGCTTGCCCGACGGGCTCTCGTAGGCCCCGATCTGGCCGAGGTGGTACTTGACGTCGCCGCTGCCCTGGATCTGGTCCTCGGTTATGGCTCCCTCGAACTCCTTGAACAGCTCGTGGTAGCTCTTGCCCACCAGGTTGACGAGCACGTTCAGCCGGCCCCGGTGGGCCATGCCCATCACCACCTCCGCCAGGGGCGCGTCGGCTGCACAGGTCAGCAGCGCGTCCAGCAGGGGGACGGTCGACTCGGCGCCCTCCAGCCCGAAGCGCTTCTGGCCCACGTACTTGGTTCCCAGGAAGCTGCTCAGGGCCTCGGCCGCATTGAGCTGGCTGAGGATGCGCCGTTGGTCCTCGCTCCTGAGCGTGGTGTCGGCTCCCTCGATCTGCTCCTGGATCCACCTCTTCTCGTCGGGCTCCTGGATGTGCATGTACTCCACGCCGACGGTGCGGCAGTAGGCGTCGCGCAGCACCCCCAGCAGGTCGCCCAGCTTCATCCGTCGGGTCCCGCCCACGGTGGCGTATATGCCGGTCTCGCTGCCGGTCAGGAACTCGCGGTCGAGATCCCAGATGGTCAGCCCGTAGGTGGCCGGGTCGAGCTCGGCGTGCATCTCGGGAGCCTTGTCCCGCAGCGGGTTGAGGTCGGCGATCAGATGGCCCCGCACCCGGTACTGGTTGATGAGCTGGTTGACCTTGGCCTGCTTCTCGAGCATGGCCGCCTCGCGGTCGACCGGGTTGAAATCGCGCCGCCACTCGACGGCCGAATAGGGGATGTGCAGCGCCCGGAATGCCCCGTCGTAGAAGTCGTCGGCACCCAGCAGCAGGTCATGGACCCTCTGCAGGAACAATCCCGACTCAGCGCCCTGGATGACTCGATGGTCGTAGGTGCTGCTGATCGTCACCAGCTTGCTCACGCCGAGATCGGCCAGCAGGGACGGGTCGGCGGCCTCGTACTCGGTGGGGAAGGCCAGCGCTCCGACCCCGACGATGGTTCCCTGCCCCGTCATGAGCCGCGGCACGGACTGCTGCGTGCCGATCGTTCCGGGGTTGGTGATGGTGACGGTCACGCCCCGCATGTCGTCCGCGTTCAGGCGGTTCTCGCGGATCTTGGCGATCTGCTCGTCGTAGCGCTCCACGAAGTCGGCGAAGTCGAGCGTGTCGGCGTCGCGGATGCACGGCACCATCAACGAGCGGGTGCCGTCGTCGCGGGCGATGTCGACCGCGATCCCGAGGCCGATGTGATCGGGTCGCACGATCCTCGGCCTGCCCGCCGAGTCGGTGACGTAGATGTTGTTCATCGCCGGGACGGTGTCGGTAATGGCTCGCACCACGGCGTAGCCGATGAGGTGCGTGAACGAGATCTTCTTGACCATCTTCCGGCCGAGGTGGCCGTTGATGATCTTGCGGTTGACCTCGAGGAGTTTGGCCGGCACCTCGCGGAAGCTGGTGGCCGTGGGAACGGCCAGGCTGGCCTCCATGTTCGACACGATCCGGGCTCCGACCCCCTTGATCGGTTCGCCGATCTGAGCATCGTCGCCGGCAGGCTCAGCCTTCGCCGAGCGCGGTCGTGGCTGCCGGCCGGCATCCGGCGGGGCTGCTCCCGCCGCGGGGCCCCGGGCCGGGGCCGCGCCGGCGATCGGTGTACTGGGCGCGGTCACGTCGGTGGCGGTGGTGTCGATGGTGGTGCGGGACGCGCTGGCCCCGGCCGGAGGGTCGGCCCTGGCGACTGGCGAGTCCGGCGTCTCGCCCTCGAACAGGGCCCGCCAGGCCTCGTCGACCGAGGCGGGGTCGGCCGCCCACAGGTCGCGCATCTCGTCGACGACCCAGGCATTGGCGCCCAGGTCGTCGCCCGGCTCGGCACGGATCGAGTCAGTCACGGCAGCAATGCTAGTTGTCGGCAATGGCGGCAAGTAGGGGCGAACGGAGCCGGCCTCGCACGCTCGGTGGTGTTCCCGCTCTTGTTCGCTGCGACCTGAGGGCCGCTCGGGCCACGGCCTCGCACGCTCGGTGGTGTTCCCGCTCTTGTTCGCTGCGACCTGAGGGCCGCTCGGGCCACGGCCTCGCACGCTCGGTGGTGTTCCCGCTCTTGTTCGCTGCGACCTGAGGGCCGCTCGGGCCACGGCCTCGCACGCTCGGCCTCTGGGCGGTATAGGGGGTATAGGGTCGGCCTGTGCGGGTCGTCACCTGGAACGTCAACTCCCTCAAGGCGCGGCTGGACCGGGTGCAGCGGTGGATCGAGGCCTTCTCGCCCGACGTGATGTGCCTGCAGGAGACCAAGCTCGCCGACGATGCCTTCCCGGCGCTGGCCTTCCAATCGCTCGGCTACGACTGCTTCCACAACGGCGAGGGCCGCTGGAACGGCGTGGCCGTGCTGAGCAGGGTGGGGCTCACCGATCCGATGGCCGGGTTCGGTGACGGCATCGCCCCCGACCCCGACGCCCGGCTGGCATGGGCCACCTGCGGAGGCGTGCGGGTGGCGTCGTGCTACGTGCCCAACGGCCGGGCCATCGGACACGACCACTACCACTACAAGCTCGACTGGCTCCAGCGCCTGCGGGCCTCGCTGGACGTCCAGGCCGATCCCGGTGCGCCTGCGCTGATCTGTGGCGACTTCAACATCGCCCCCGACGACCGGGACGTGTACGACCCGGCCGCCTTCACCGACACCACTCACACCAGCGCGGCGGAGCGGGAGCGCCTCGCCGGCCTGCTCGAGTGGGGACTGGTCGACCTGTTCCGCGAGCAGCACGCCGGCGAGGGGCTGTTCACATGGTGGGACTACCGGGGCGGTGACTTCCACAAGCGCAAGGGCATGCGGATCGACCTCGCACTGGGCACCCCTGCCGTGGCCGAAGCGTCCCGCTTCGCGCTGATCGACCGCAACGAGCGCAAGGGTCCCAAGGATGATCCGCCCAGCGACCACGCCCCGCTGTTCGTCGACCTCGACCTGAACGGGGAGGCCTGAGGGGTGCTGACGCCACGGGACGGCTCGCCGACGGGGGAGGGGGCCGATCCGTGCTGACGCCACTGGACGAGCACGCCCTGCTCGTCTTCTGGACTCAGCTGCTGGTGCTGGTGGCCGCGGCCCGGGCCGCCGGCTACGGCATGCGCCGGGTGGGGCTCCCGTCGGTGATCGGGCATCTGGCCGCCGGGGTGGTGCTGGGCCCCTCGGTGTTCGGGCAGGTCTGGCCCAGCGGCTTCGAGTGGTTCCTGCCCCACGAGGAGATCTCCTCGGGAGCCCTGTTCGCGGTCAGCTGGCTCGGCGTGGCTCTCCTGCTGGTGACGGCCGGATTCGAGACCGACCTCGCGCTGATCCGGCGTCTCGGGCGGGCCGCGGCCCTGGTCACCGGGTTCAGCCTGGTCGTGCCGCTGGCCGGAGGCCTGGTCACCGGCCTGCTGCTGCCCGACGACTTCGTTGGCGGCGGAGCGGACCGGACCGTGTTCGCGCTGTTCGTCGCGGCCGCGCTGTCGGTGTCGGCGCTGGCGGTGATCGCCCGGATCCTGTCGGAGCTGGGGCTGATGAGGCGCGACTTCGGGCAGATCACGGTGGCCGCGGGCATGGCCAACGACGTGGTCGGCTGGGTGATGCTGGCCGTGTTCGCGGGGTTCGCATCCGCCGGGGAGGTGTCGGTCCCTGGGACGCTGCGGACCGTGCTGGGGCTCGCCGCGTTCCTGGCCCTGGCCATGACGCTGGGCCAACGAGCGGTCGACGCCAGCCTGCGCCGGATCCGGCGCGACGGCCCCAACCTGCGGGGCGCGCTCGGCATCGCGGTCATCACCATGCTGGTGTTCGGAGTGGCGACCCAGGCGCTCGGCATCGAGGCCGTGCTCGGCGCCTTCGTGGCCGGAGTGGTGCTGAACCGCTCCCGGTTCCAGCAGCACGAGGTCGAGCATCACATCGAGTCGCTCACCAACGCCTTCCTGGCCCCGGTGTTCTTCGCCATGGCCGGTCTCAGGGTCGATCTCTCCCTTCTCGGCGATGGCGAGGCGCTGGCCTGGGCGGGTGCCGTCATGGCGGTGGCGATAGTGGCCAAGTTCGCGGGCGCCTTTGTGGGGGCGAGGATGGCGGGGCAGTCCCAGCGGGCCGCGGTCGCGCTGGGAGCCGGGCTCAATGCCAGGGGCGCGCTGGAGATCGTGATCGCCTCGGTGGGCCTGTCGCTGGGCGTGTTCAGCGAGACGGCCTACACGGTGATCGTGATCGTGCCCCTGGTGACGTCGGTGTTCGCCGCGGTGAGCCTGCGGCTGGCGGTGCGCGACTGGATGGGATCACCCGCCGAGCGCGAGCGCCTGGAGCGCGAGGAGGCCCTGAGCCGGAACCTGGTGGTCCGATCGTCGCGGCTGCTGCTGCCTTCGAGGGCCGAGCCCGCCTCCATCGCGGCCGCTCAACTGATGCACTTCGCCTGGCCGGTACAGGTTCCCGCCACCGTGATCTCGGTGACGGCCGACAGCGGATCGGGCGCATCGTACGGATCCGACGGCGCGGCGGGCGGCCGATGGCCCGACATCACCATCATCCGCAGCGTGCTCCACGGTCGCGATGTGGACCACCGCCAGGTGCGGGTGGCCAGCGGCGCCGGCGCTGTGGTCGCGTCGGCCATCGTGGCCGAGGCCCGTTTGGGCTACGGCGCGATTTGTGTCGGCGTGGCCGGCCGCCACGAGGGCCAGCTCTACTCGCCCATGGTCGACGAACTCCTGCTGCACTCGCCGTTGCCGGTGGTGATCGTGCGAAGGGCCGAGGGCCTCGAGACGCCCCTTCCGGGCGCCTTCACTCGTGCCATCGTCCCCGTCACCGGCACCCGGTCGTCCAGAGCCGCCCAGGAGGTGGCCTTCGGGGTGAGCGGGCAACTCGGCACCGAGGTGGTGTTGACCCACGTCGTGCAGAGGCGACGACCGCAGCTCCGGATGCTGCCGGCCCGGCTGGCCAGCACCAGGCTGGCGACCCGTGTGCTGGGCGAGGACCGCAGCGAGTCGGCCCGGCAGGTGGTGGACTCGCTCATGGAGTCGGCCCGGTCCCGGGGCTCGGAGATGGGCATCGACGCCCGCACGCTGGTACCGCAGGGCTCGTCGGTGGCGTCGACGCTGGTTGCGGTGGCCGAGGAGCAGCAGGCCGATCTGGTGGTGCTGGGGGCGTCGCTGCGCAACGTGGACGGGCGCCCCTTCCTCGGTCACACCGTCGAGACGGTGCTCGAGCGCTGCACCGCCAACGTCGCGGTGGTGGCCATGCCCCGCGCCGGATCCGGCTAGCCCGGGTCCATCCTCGCCTGACGGGCCCGGGCCACCCCCTGGAGGTTGCGGGTCCGCTGAGACTCGGTGTCGGCCCGGCTCCGGGAGCTGCCGATCATCTCCAGCCACCGGGAGGGCTCCCGGTCGACGCTCTCGCCTCCCAGGTCCCGCCGGTCACACCACAGGACATGCAGTTCCTGCTCGGCCCGGGTCACGGCCACGTGCAGCAGCCGGCGCTCCTCGGCCAGGGCCGGCGCGGTGCGGGCGTGGGCGATGGGAACGTAGCCGTCCTCCATGCCCACTATGTGGACGACGGGCCACTCCAGTCCCTTGGCTGCATGGAAGGTCATGAGGTCGACGCCGTCGGAGGGCGCAGCGGCACGGTCGTCGGCCCGCAGCGCGGTGCGGAAGGCGGCGACGGTGGAGTCGGGATCCAAGCTCAGATGGTCGTTGGCGAATTCCAGGAACACTTCGACGGCCGCCCGCGCCCCGGGCGTGTCCCCGACCGGCAGCCCGTCCACTGGAACGGTGGCGGGATCGGGGTCGCGCAGCTCTCGGCCGGTCTCGGCCACGCAGGCGGCGAGGCTCGCACCGCCGGGCCACGCCCGGAGCAGGGCCGCGATCTCGGGCTTGCGGACCAGGCTGCGCTCACTCGGGGCTGCCACCGGGATGCCGTGACGCAGCAGAGCCCGCCGCAGCGGCTCGAGCTGCGCGTTGGTGCGGGCCAGCACCGCCTGGCGGCGCCACCGGGAGCCGGGCCGGTGGCGGTGCCGCACGGCCCGGGCCAGCACCGAGGGCTCGTCGGACCCGTCGCAGACGCCGACGGTGGGCTCGTCTCCCGACGGGCGCACCGCGGGCTGCGGCAAGCGGCCCAGCAACCGCCCGGCCGCGGCCAGCACCTCGGGCGTCGACCGGAAGTTGGTGCGCATGTGCAGCACCGCGCAGCCGGGCAGGTGCTCGCCGACGGCGTCAATGAGGCCGGGATCGGCGCCGTTCCAGCCGTAGATGGCCTGGTCGGGGTCGCCGACCACCACCAGCGTCGAGTCCGGCCCCAGCCACGAGCGCAGCAGGGCGAACTGCAGTGGGTTGATGTCCTGGAACTCGTCGACGAGCACGTGCTGGTGCAGCCAGCGGTGCGCGGCGGCGTGCTTGGGCTCGGTGGCCATCAGGTCCAGGGAGCGGGCCAGCACGTCGTCGAAGTCGAGCACCCTTCGCCTGCTCTTGGCCGACTCGTAGTCGGCGTAGAGCTCAGCGAAGCGGTCGGCCCGGCCCCACGGCGGTCGGCGGCCCGCGGCCCGCGCCTCGGCCGCGTACTCCTCGGGGATGACGAGACGGGCCCGGCACCAGCCGATCTCGTTGACGATGTCGGTCACGGTGCCGCGGTCGGCCTTGGGCCGCAACTCGGCGATGAGCCCACCGGCGCTCTCGAGGATCCGGGGCGGCCGGCGGCCCGAGTCGGCGGCGTGGCGGCGGAGCTGGGCGAGCGCGACCGCATGGAACGTCCCCGCTCTCACCTCGTCGTTGAGGCCGAGCCTGCGGAGGCGGGACCGGAGCTCGCGGGCGGCCCGCCTGGTGAAGGTGACCGCGAGGGTGCGCCGGGGATCGGCCCGGCCCTGGCTGGCCTGCCAGGCGATGCGGCGGGTGAGGACCCGGGTCTTGCCCGAGCCGGCGCCGGCGATGATGCACATCGGCGACGCCCGGGTCGTGACCGCGTCGCTCTGCTCGACGGTCAAGCCCTCCAGCAGCGGGTGTTCGGCTCCGGCCACCGCCTGACCCTAGAGCGCGGTGCTCGGTACTGTTTGGCGGTGTTCATGATCGACGAGGTCCGGTTCGAGCGGCTCGTGGGCGAGGCCCTCGACTCGCTGCCACCGGAGTTGGGCGAAGTGATGGAGAACGTCGCGGTGGTGGTGGAGGACGCCCACCCCGATGAGGACCTCCTAGGGCTGTACGAGGGCGTGCCCCTGACCGAGCGGGCCGACTACGGCGGCATGGCCATGCCCGACCGGGTGACCGTCTACCGGTTGCCGATCTGCGCGGTCTGCGACAGCGAGGAGGAGCTGGTCGATCAGATCACCGTCACCGTCGTCCATGAGGTGGCCCACCACTTCGGCATCGACGACCACACGCTGGAGGAACTCGGCTGGGACTGACCGCTGCAGCTGTCGCCGGCGGTCGGGGCAGGTTCAAGCGAGACGGGGATAGCGGCTTCGGGGGCCCGCCTCGGCCCAGTCCATATGAGTGCGGACGTACTCGTTGGCCACGTCGCGCACCGGGTTGTAGTCCCACGAATGCCTGTTCCCGGCTTCGGCCGCGGCGTGCAGGACCCGCCGCCGGCGCTGCGAACGCAGCACGCGCTCCCGTATCTCGGCGCTGTCCCAGCGGTCGGCCGTCTCGGCCGCGAAGGCGGCCGTCACCGCCGCGCAGTCGGGATCCCGGGCAAGGTTCGTGCGCTCCAGCGGGTCGGCCTCGACGTCGTAGAGCAAGGGGGGATCGGTGTCGCAGTGGATGTACTTGTGGCGGCCCCGGCGGATCATGAAGATCGGATGCGAGGTCATCTCGGCCATGTACTCACCGGTGGTCTCGTCGACCGGGTCGGTGCCGCCGGCGGCAAGCTCCCAGAGGCTGCGCCCGGCTCCGGCGGCGCCGAGCTCGGGCCAGGCTCCGCCGGAGGTGGCGAGATCCAGCAGGGTGGGCAGCAGGTCGAGGTGTGAGCAAGCGTTGGCCACCGTGTGGTTGGCAACACCGGGTCCGGCCATGATCAGCGGCACCCGGGCCGAGCGCTCGAAGAACGACATCTTGAAGAACGTTCCCCGGTCTCCCAGCATGTCGCCGTGGTCGCTGGTGGCGATGACCACGGTGTCGCCGATGCGCCCGGTCTCGTCCAGGATCTGCACGAGGCGGCCCACCCATGAGTCGAAGTAGCTCGTGTTGGCGTAGTAGCCGTGGCGGGCGTTGCGGCACTGGTCCTCCGTGTAGCCGACGGTGTCGGCCTCGATTCCCCGGCGGATCCGCAGGGTGTGGGGGTCCGACGCGTCGTCGGGCATCGGTTCGGGCAAGTCGATGTCGTCGTGGTCGTAGAGGTTCCACCACTCGGGCCGGGCGACGTAGGGGTCGTGGGGGTGAATGAACGACGCCACCAGGAAGAACGGCCGCTCGTCGGGGTCGCGGGCCAGGTCGTAGAGGCGGCGCGCCGCCGCGAACCCGACCTCCTCGTCATAGTCGATCTGGTAGGTGGCCAGTGCCTGGCCCGCCTCCGAGAGGCTGTCCATGTTGTGGTACCACTTGCCGATCCTGGTGTCCGGTTCGTCCCAGTTGGGGGTCCAGGCGAAGTCGGCCGGGTAGATGTCGGTGGTGAGGCGCTCACCGAAGCCGTGGAGCTGGTCGGGCCCCACGAAGTGCATCTTCCCCGAGAGGCACGTGCGGTAACCGGCCAGGGTCAGGTAGTGGGCGAGGGTCGGCACCGACGCCGGGAACTCTGCGGCGTTGTCCCATGCCCCGATGGCGGAGACGGGCTGTCCCGACAACATCGAGAAGCGAGCCGGGGCGCACAGCGGCGAGTGGCAGTAGGCCGCTTCGAAGCGCGCCCCCCGCTCAGCCAGAACGTTCATCGCGGGCGTGCTGACCAACGGATGGCCGTAGGCGCCGGTGAAGTGCGGTGCCAGCTGGTCGGCCATCACCAGCAGGATGTTCGGCTGGCTCATGTGCAGACGCTAACCGCGGCCGCCGGGGTGCATGGGTCGGTTCAACATCCGCGGGTCTCCCGGCTGCCGCGTGTACGTTGCGAGCCGTAGTGCCGCTTAAGGCGCCCCAGGAGCCAGTCATGAATCACCCCAGCCCGCGATGTTTCGCGGCCGCGTCGCCGCGTGCGCTGGTGGGCCGGGCGCTCCGCCGCGGCGGCTGTCGCGCGCTGGCGACTCTGGCTGTCGCCTGCGTGCTGGCGTCGGTGACTCCCGCCAGCGTCGCGATGGCTCAGGACGAAGAGTCATCGGACCGGCACACGCTGATGGAACTCTTCAACGAGACCGGCGGGGACGGCTGGAACCGGTCCGGCAACTGGGGATCGGACCTGCCGCTCGACCGGTGGCACGGTGTGACCACCGACGATGACGGCCGTGTAGTGCGCCTGGAGCTGGCCTCCAACGGCCTTTCGGGCGAGATCCCGGCCGCGATCGGCGGGCTGGCGAGCCTGGAGCATCTGGACCTTGGCGACAACGAGATCTACGGGGAGATTCCGGCCGAGATCGGCGACCTGGTCGAGCTCACCCAGCTGGATCTCCAGAACAACCGGCTGGACCGGCAGATCCCGCCTGAAATCGGCAACCTCGTGAACCTGGAGTTGCTGGACATCAAGCACAACAGCCTCTGGCAAGCGATGCCCGATGAGCTGGGCGATCTGGCCAGCCTGAGGGTCTTGGACCTGCGAGGCAACCGGCTCCTGGGTGGCATTCCCGAGTCTCTGGGCAGCCTGAGCGGCCTTACGCACCTCGTGATGAGCAACAACAGGTTGTCGGGTGAGATCCCGGAAGCCTTCGGCGGTCTGGGCAGCCTGACCTGGCTGGACCTCAGCTACAACTGGCTGTCCGGGGAGATCCCGGCTGGCGTCGGCCGGGTCGACGGTCTCACCTGGATCGACCTGAGCAACAACTCACTGTCCGGTGAGATCCCCTCAGAACTGGGCGGCCTTTCCCGGCTCAAGAGGCTGAGCCTGTGGAACAACGAGCTGGAAGGACCCATTCCTTCAGAGTTGGGCGGACTCACCGAACTGGAGGATCTGAGCCTCAGCCTCAACGCCCTGTCCGGGACGATCCCATCCGAGTTGGGATGCCTCGGCGAGCTCAGACGCCTGCGCCTCGGTCACAACGATCTATCCGGATCGATACCGGCCGAACTCGGCGGCGCGGTCGGGCTGGAGCACTTGTGGCTCGAGGACAACGAGTTGTCGGGAGAGATTCCGGCCGAGTTCGGTCATCTCACCCGGTTGCGAGACCTGCAGTTGGAGGACAACCGGCTGTCCGGCGAGATACCGGAACAACTCGGCCGCCTCGGGCAGCTGAGGAACCTGCATCTTCACCGCAACCGGCTGGTGGGCGAGATTCCGACCTCGCTCGGTGACCTCACCCGTCTGGAGCGCCTGCGCCTCGATGGAAACGAGCTGACGGGGGAGATCCCTCCGTCGCTGGCACGCCTCGCCCGGCTGGAGACCGCGAACCTGGCCGACAACTGGCTCTACGGTGAGATCCCCTCTGAGATCGGCGACCTCGAGAAGCTGCAGATCCTTCGGCTGGACGACAACGAGCTGTCAGGGGAGATCCCCGCCGGCATCGGTCGGCTGTCGCGGCTCACGGAGCTGAACCTGCGGAACAACGCGCTGTCGGGAACCATCCCCTCCGGGATCGGCAGGCTCACCGAACTGGCGAGACTGGACCTGCAGAGCAACCGGCTCTCGGGCGAGATCCCCGATGAGGTCGGCAGGTTGACCAGGCTGAGGATCCTGGACCTGAGCGACAACCGGCTCTCCGGGCCGATCCCCGAGAGTCTCACCGGCCTCGCGGACCTGACCCACCTGATGCTGCGTGAGAACCAGCTGTCGGGAGAGATCCCGGCGGCGGCGGCCCGTCTCGCCAGCCTCGAGTGGCTGGACCTCAGCCGCAACGAACTGCACGGCGAGTTGCCGCGGGGACTCGGGGAGATCGAGAGCCTCGAGGCCCTGTACCTCAGCTTCAACCATCTGTCGGGAGAGATCCCGGCAGAGCTCGGCAACCTGGCGAACCTCAGGATCCTCCAGGCTCGCTTCAACCAGCTGTCCGGAGAGATCCCCGCTGAACTCGGCAATCTCTCCAACCTCAGGCGGCTCAACCTGTGGCGCAACCAGCTGACCGGAGAGATCCCGGCCGAACTTGGCAACCTCGTCAAGCTCACGCGACTCGACCTCGACGACAACCAGCTGACCGGAGAGATCCCGGCTGAGCTCGGCAACCTGCCGCTGCTGACCGAGTTGTGGCTCAGGGGCAACGACCTGTCGGGACCCATCCCGGCGCACCTCGGCAACTTGACCAAGCTCCGGCGGCTCTACCTCGACGGCAATCAGCTCACCGGCGGGATTCCCGTTCAGCTGGCGAACCTGGCCAGCATCAGGCGGCTGTGGCTCCACGACAACGAACTGACGGGCGCGATCCCGTTCGAGCTGGGCCGACTGACCGAGCTGGACCAGGTATTCCTGGGCGGCACCAACTCACTGAGCGGGTGCCTGCCTGCGGCCTGGGGGGCGCTCGACACCCTGGCCGATGACCTCGACACGCTGGGTCTGGAGTTCTGCGCGGCTTCCTAGCGCGAACCGCGGATGCGGTTCCAGGTGATCGAGACGTTCAAGAAGAAGTTGGTGATGGTCGCCACGGCCAGCCCGACGCCGTTGTTGACCGCGGCGGCCACATCGGCATGAGTCGAGGATGTGGGGAAGCCGTTGCGGTGCAGCAACTGGAACACGGCCAGCTGCACGAACACGCCCACCATCGACACGGCTTGGAACAGCAGCAGCCCGCCCGCCAGCCCCCAGCCCCGGTAGCGCCGGTCGTAGAAGGTGAAGAAGTTGTTGGCCAGGAAGTTGGTGACGATGCTGGCCTGGATCCCGAGCAGCGCCGAGACGTAGATCGGGTTCAGGTCGGGCGTGATGCCGAGGTTGACCGTCGGAAGGCCGGCCAGCTCACCGAGGCCGTACACCGCCAGGCTCACGGCCACCCCGCTCGCGCCGACGAGGCAGTACTTGACGAACAGCGGCGACATGACGCCGCCCAGCCGAAGGGCCAGTGCGTTGACCAGGTCGTCGAGAAGGACCGCGGTCGACAGCTTGGTCTCACCCCCGGCCCGGGGCCGGAAGTCGTAGCCGACCTCGGTGACGGTGAGTCCTCCGCCGCGGGCCAGGAAGGCCCACAGGATCTTGTACTCGCGCAGCCCGCGGCTGATCCTGGGAGCGGTGCGCTCATAGAGGCCCCTGCTCACGACGAAGAAGCCGCTGAGCGGGTCGCTGGTGCGGCGCAGGCGCGGCAGCATCCGTCGCACCAGCGCGGTGCCGGCCGCGGTCAGCCAGTGACGCAGCCTGGCCCGGTCGCCGAAGGACCCGCTGTCGCCGGTGCGGCTTCCCACGCAGACGTCGGCTCCACCGTCCAGCACGGACCGGACCATCGCCGGCAGTGCCGTCTCGTCGTGCTGGAGGTCGCCGTCCATCACCGCCAGGGCCTCGCCCTCGGCTGCGGCCATGCCGTCAAGGACCGCGGAGGCCAGTCCCCGCTCGGCGATCCGCCGGATCACCCGCACGGCCGGATCGCCCGCGCTGTGGCGTCGAGCCACCTGCCATGTGCCGTCGGGGCTGTCGTCGTCGACGACGATGATCTCGTGGGACTGGTTGCTTAGGGCGCGTTGCAGCCGGTCGATGACCTCGACGATGTTGTCGGCCTCGTTGTAGGTCGGAACGATCACCGAGACCCGCACAACCGCGACGCTAGTGCTGTGTCGTCAGATTGGTTGGGGCAGTGCGCAAGGCCCGCGATCCTGATTGGAAGCACTCTCCGGGCGCCCCAATCACAACCGCGACGTTAAAGGCCTCGGGCTCCGATACCTGACCTGGCCCCGCCGTGAACACTGGCCTATAGTCACTGGTGACAACCGACCGGGGAGCTCGGAGCAGCCGGGCTGAGAGGGCACTCACGCGATCGCAGCGGTGTCGACCCGCCGACCTGATCTGGGTAATGCCAGCGGAGGAAGACCCATGGATCAACCATCTGCCCGAATTCCGGACCACCCCGGCGCGCCGGGCCGCAGAAACCGAGCGGGTAGAGCCGTCGCGGCGGCCGCGCTCGCCTTGGCTGTGATCGCAGCGTCGTGCAGCGGCGACCGCGCCGACGAGGCCGTGGACCTCTCCGGCACCACGGTCACGCTGCTGACCCACGACTCGTTCTACGTCTCGCCCGAGACTTTCAAGGCCTTCACGGAGGCCACCGGCATCGAGGTGGAGCAACTCGCCTCCGGCGACGCCGGCGCGCTCGTCGCTCAGGCGTGCCTTACTGCCGGCGAGCCGCTGGGAGACGTGCTGTTCGGGATCGACAACACGTTCCTGCAACGGGGACTCGACTGCGGGATGTTCGAGCCCTACGAGTCGCCCGGCCTCGCGGCGGTGCCCGACCACTTCGAACTGGACGGCGAGCACCGGGTCACGCCCGTCGACTTCGGCGACGTGTGCCTCAACTACTGGGTCGACGCGTTCGGCGACTCGCTGCCCCCGCCGTCGTCGCTCGACGACCTGACCGACCCCGCCTACGCCGGCATGCTCGCGGTCCAAAGTCCGGAGACCTCGTCGCCGGGGCTGGCCTTCCTGCTGGCCACCATCGCCCGCTACGGCGACGGCTGGGAGGACTACTGGACCGCCCTGCGCGGCAACGGCGTGACTGTCACTGCCGGGTGGGAGGACGCCTACTACGGCGAGTTCACCGCCGGCGGGGGCGATCGCCCGATAGTGGTGTCGTACGCCTCGAGCCCGCCGGCCGAGGTCATCTATGCAGACCCGCCCGTCGACGAGCCGCCCACCGGCGTGGTCACGGCCAGCTGTTACCGCCAGATCGAGTTCGCGGGCGTGCTTGCGGGCGCCGGCAACCCGGGAGGCGCCCAGGCCCTGATCGACTTCATGCTCACCGAGACGTTCCAGAACGACGTGCCGCTCAACATGTTCGTCTTCCCGGTGATCGAATCGGCCACCCTGCCACCGGAGTTCGTGGCCCACGCCGAGATAGCGGAGGATCCGTTCATCCTCGACCCGGCCGAGGTCGAGGCCCAGCGCAACGCCTGGACCGACCGCTGGGTGGAGGTCGTCCTGCGGTGACCCCCGCCTCCTAGCGCCTGAGCCCTAGCCTCATGACCCCCGCGGGCCGCCTCGTCAGAGGCTTCGCCGCCGTGCTGCCAGTAGCGGCGGTCGGCGGGTTCATGGCGGTGTTCTTCGTCTGGCCCATCGGCGGCGTGATCGCCCGGGGTCTCGGCGACTCCGGCCCTCTGAGGCTCTTGGGCGACGTGCTCGGATCGCAGTCGCATCGCTCGGTGATCTGGTTCACGGTCTGGCAGGCCGCAGCCTCCACCGCCCTGACCGTCGCGGCAGCCCTGCCCGCGGCCGGGGCGATGGCCCGCCTGCGGTTCAGGGGCCAGAGAGTCGTGCGGGCCCTGTCAACCGTGCCGTTCGTGTTGCCTACGGTGGTCGTGGCGGCCGCTTTCGAGGGTCTCTTCGACCGGTTCGACCTCTCCGGCGGTGGTGCTCTGACTCTGCGTCACACGGTATGGGCCATTCTGATGGCCCACATCTTCTTCAACTACGCGGTGGTGCTTCGAACGGTAGGGGCCCACTGGTCAGCCCTTGATGCCAGAGTGGAAGACCAGGCGAGAGTGCTGGGAGCATCCCGGCTGGAAGCCTTCCGCCGGGTGGTCCTGCCCCGGCTTGCGCCGTCGATCGCGGCGGCCTCAGCCATCGTGTTCCTGTTCTCGTTCACGTCGTTCGGCGTCGTGCTGGTGCTGGGCGGTCCCGCCCGGGCCACCATCGAGACCGAGATCTACCGGTATGCCGTCACCAGGATCGACCTGGCCACTGCGGCAGCCCTCGCGGTGGTGCAGTTGGCGGCCGTCGTCGCCCTCGTGGTCGTGTCCAACGCGCTGGAACGACGGCGAGCGGTGGCCGAGCCGGCCGCCTCGTTCGCGGCCGCCCCCCGCCGCCGGGGCCCCGGCCTGGTGGCCAACCTGGCGTTCATGGGTCTGATCCTCGGGCTGCCGGTCGCGGTGCTGGTGGAGCGGTCCCTGGCTGCGGGCCGCGGCGGGGGATACACGCTGCGCAACTACGCCGCCATGGCCGATCGTGTCAACCTGCTGCCCGACACCGCCCTGGCCGCCCTTCGCAACTCGCTGACGTTCGCGGTTCCGGCGACCGCGCTGGCTCTGCTCATCGGAGGGGCGGCGACGCTGGTGGTGATGGGCGCGGCCCGCGGCAGTAGCCGGGGGGTCGGGCGCCTCTTCGATGTCGGTTTGACGCTTCCGCTCGGCACGTCCGCGGTCACCGTCGGACTCGGTTTCCTGCTGGTCCTCAATCGCGGGCCCATCGACATCCGGACATCGGTCATCGTCGTTCCCGTCGCCCACGCGGTGGTGGGGATCCCGTTCGTGGTGCGCACGCTGGTGCCGATGCTGCGCACCGTCAACCCCAGTACTCGAGAGGCTGCCGCCGTGCTCGGCGCTTCGCCCGGCCGGGTACGCCGCGAGGTGGATCTTCGGGTCGCTGCCCGTGGCCTTGCCGTCGGCGCGGGCTTCGCCTTCGCGGTGTCGCTGGGGGAGTTCGGGGCCACGTCGTTCATTCCCCGCCGCCCGGAGACGCTCACCGCTCCGCTGGCCCTGTTCCGGCTGCTGGGCACGCCGGGTGAGGTGCTGCGGGGCCAGGCCATGGCGCTGGCGGTCGCCCTCATGGCGCTGACCGCTGTGGCAGTCTTCGTGATGGACCTGTGGGGCGACACCCGCCGGGGAGGGTTCTGATGCTGACGGTCAAAGGCGTCACGGTCGCCTTCGGAAGGGTCAAAGCCCTCGACGCCATCGACCTGCAAGTGGCCACAGGAGAGGTCGTGGCCATCCTCGGGCCCAGCGGCTGCGGCAAGAGCACGCTGCTCAGGGCGGTGGCCGGCCTGCAACCCCTGGACGAGGGCGAGGTCCGCTGGGACCACCACGACCTCGCCGGACTGCCGGTGCACCGCCGCGACTTCGGGTTGATGTTCCAGGAGCACGCGCTGTTCTCGCATCGGGACGTGGCTGCCAACGTCGCCTTCGGGCTGCGGATGCAGAAGATGGATGCGGCGAGCCGCAGGCGTCGAGTCCGCGGCGTGCTCTCCCTGGTGGGTCTGAAAGGCTTCGAGGAGCGCCAGATCAACACGCTCTCGGGGGGCGAGGCCCAGCGGGTCGCCCTAGCTCGCTCGCTGGCGCCAAAGCCCCGCCTCCTGATGCTCGACGAGCCCCTCGGGTCCCTGGACCGCCCCCGCCGCGAGGAACTCACCGAGGAGCTCAGGTCGCTGCTGCGCGGCATCGGCATCACCGTCCTGCACGTCACCCACGACCATGACGAGGCCTTCGCGGTCGGGGACCGGGTGGCGGTCATGCAGTCGGGCCGCATCGCCAGGATCGGAACACCGGCGAGAATCTGGCACGACCCTCGCCGGGCCGAGGTGGCCCGCTTCCTGGGCCATGCCAACGTTGTGACCGTCGGCGAGGGCGGAGCGGTGCCCTGGGGCCGCCTACCTCTGCCGGTGGGCCCGGCGGTGGTGCGGGCCGACGCATTCAACCGCGTAGACGACCCGGTGCCGGGGGACGAGGCCACCGTCCGCGGCACCGTCACCGACATACGTTTCCGGGGGGACCGCTTCGAGCTGACGTTGCGCAGCAACCCCGGAGACTTCGAGCTGACGGTGAGGGACCCCCGTCCGGCCGCGGCCGGGGACCGGCTGAACTACTCGATCGATCCGGCCAAGATCGCAGCCCTGGACGCGGGCGACGCCTGACTCATCAGCCTCTAGGCGAGCTGGCTGGGTCGAGTCAGGCGGGCAGCGATCCACGCCGCGGCGGCGGCCGCCACCAGCACCAGGGCGGCGATTCCCGAGTAGTGGCTGAGAGACTGGAAGCCGAGCAGCTCGACCAGCGCGCCCGACGAGAGACCTCCCACCGCACCGCCGGTGATCATGACGAAGTCCGCGCCGCCCTGAACCTCCACCCGCTGCTGAACCGGGAACGAGTTGGTGAGCAGGGCGCTGCCCGCGATCAGCCCGCAGCTCCAGCCGATGCCGATGAGGGTCAGGCCGCTGAACAGTCCGGCGCTGTGGGCGGGGTCGGTATGGCCGGCCAGCTCCGCGCCCACGAAGAGAATCAACCCACCGACGGTGATGATGGTGTGGGTCCCCACCCGGTCGACGAGCCAGCCCACGATCGGGGAGAAGGCGTACATCCCGACGATGTGCAGCGAGATCACCTGGCCGATCACCGCGTAGTCCTGATCTCCGCTGGTCATGTGCAGCGGGGTGGCCGTCATCACGGTCACCATCACCATCTGCCCCACCAGCATGGCCAGCAGGGCCAGCCGGGCCTCGGGCAGGCCTGAGATCCGCTTGATCACGGTGGCCGGCGACGCCGGACGGGGCGCCTCGGAGCCGACCGTGCCCAGCACCTCCAGCGGGTCGGGACGCATCCCGAAGTAGGTGATCGCCAGCCCGGTCAGGAACATGGCTGAACTCAGCACATACGGGCCGGCCAGCTCGGGGAGGCCGATGAACCCGGCAAGCTCGGCGACGGGCCCCAGCGCGATGGTCGGCCCGGCAGCCGCCCCGAAGGTGGAGGCCCACACCAGCATCCCGATGGCGCGGGCCCGGCGGTTGTCGGCGGCGAGGTCGGCCACCGCATAGCGGGCGGCCAGGTTCGTCGATTGGCCCACCCCGACCCCGATGATGCCCAGCACCACCAGCGGGTACAGGTTGAACACCGCAGCCCCCACGGCGGCGACCGCTCCGGCCGCGCCCAGCGCCCATCCCCAGACCAGGCCCCGCCGCCGGCCGAGGCGGGCCATGCGGCGGGCCAGGGGCACGGCCGCGGCCATGCTGCCGATCGACATGGAGCCCGCTGCCAGCGTGGCCAGGGTCGCGCTGCCGGTTATCTCCTCGGCCAGCACCGCCGAGGCCGCGAACGACGATCCCATGGCTGCGGTGGTGGGGACCACCGAGCTCATCGTGACCATGATCGTGCGCCGCTGCACCGCGGCGCGGTCGTAGGTCCGTGAGAAGGCCTCAGCCGTCACGGGTTCGATCTGCGATGCAGGCCACCGACCGACGCTATCGCCCGGGGGGACCGCGGGATAGCTTGGCGGAGGCATGGACCTCGGATTCATCGGGCTGGGCGACATCGGCGAGCCCTGCGCCCGGCACCTAGGGGCGGCGCGGATAGGCGAGAATCCGTCACGTCGCGGCGGTGTCATTCCCGCTCTTGTTCGCTGCGCTCACGGGCCGCTCGGGCCACGGCCCCGCCCGTATGGACCGGGTTCGCTCACCTACCCGCGGGGCCTCTTGGTCGAGGCCGGGCACCGGGTCCCGGCTCCGGCCCGGTCTGAGGCCGGCATCGACCGCGCCGCCGCCGTGGTCTAGACATCGGCCCATGTCCGCGGCTCGCAACGGCGAGATCGAGATCGTCTACGAGACCTTCGGAAGCAGCTTCGATCCGCCGCTCATCCTGCTTCACGGGCTCGGGTCGAGCATGCTCGTGTGGCCCGAGGACATGTGCGAGGGCTTTGTCGACCGGGGCTTCTTCGTGGTGCGCATGGACCACCGGGACTCGGGGCTGTCCACCGTGCTTGCCGAAGGCACCCGCTACACCCTTGAGGACATGGCCGCCGACGCGATTGCCGTTCTCGACGACGCCGGCTGTGAGCGGGCCGTCGTGTGCGGATACTCGCTGGGCGGCATGGTTGCCCAGGCTGCGGCCGTCGCCTTCGCTGACCGGGTGGCCGGTCTGGTCTCGATCTCGTCGCACACCGGCGAGGCCGGTGTGGGCGACCCCGCCCCGGAGGCCCTCGCCGCGCTCACCGCGCCGCCGGCGGCCACCGTCGAGGCCCAGATCGAAGCGGACCTCGCCGGGTACCGAATCTGGTCCAACCCCGAGTGGCGCAACGAACAGGCCGAACGGGAGTACCTCGAGCGCAGCTACCGCCGGGCCTGGCATCCGGGAGCATCGGAGCGCCAGTTCAAGGCCGCCGCCCGCAGCGGCAGTCGGGCCGGAGCGCTGAGCGCGCTCGACGTGCCCGCTCTGGTGGTGCACGGCAGCATCGACACGCTGATCGGTCCCGACGCCGGCCGTCGAACCGCGGAACTGGTCCCGGGCGCGCAGTACCTGGAGATCGAGGGCATGGGCCACGAGCTGCCGCCCCAGGTGTGGGCCCCGATCATCAGCGCAGTGACCGCGCTGTCGGCCCGTATCTCCTGGTGAGGGCGAAGCCGGCGGCCCGGACGGCGACAGGCCCACCCTTACACTGTCTCGCCGGAGAGGCCGATCAGAAGGAGACGGTATGGGACCGTTGACGGGAACGCGCGTCATCGAGATCGCGGGCATCGGGCCGGGTCCGTTCTGCGCCATGATGCTGGCCGACATGGGCGCTGACGTCGTCCGGGTCGACCGGGCCGCCGCGGTGCGCGGCGGTGATCCCGCCCACCCCCCGCGCGACCTCTTGAACCGGGGAAGGCGCTCGGTCGGCGTCGACCTCAAGTCGTCCGAGGGCGTCGAGGTCGTTCTGGCGCTGGTCGAGGGAGCGGACGCTCTGCTGGAGGGATTCCGGCCCGGCGTGGCCGAACGGCTCGGGATCGGGCCCCAGGACTGCCTTGACCGCAACCCGCGCCTGGTCTACGGCCGGATGACCGGATGGGGCCAGGACGGCCCCTACGCACCGGCCGCAGGCCACGACCTGAACTACATCGCGCTGGCGGGCGCGCTGCACGGCATCGGCCGGCAGGGCGAGGCTCCGGTCCCGCCGCTCAACCTTGTCGGCGATTTCGGGGGCGGCGGCATGTACCTGGCCTTCGGGATGGTGTGCGCCCTGCTGGAGGCCCGCGACTCGGGCCGGGGCCAGGTGGTGGACGCGGCCATGGTCGACGGAGCCGCCTCGTTGATGACGGCCTTCTTCGGGATGGCCGGCTCGGGATTCTGGTCCGACGAGCGCGGCACCAACATGCTCGACACCGGCGCCCACTTCTACAACGTGTACGAGACCGCCGACGGGCGGTACATCTCGCTGGGCCCGATCGAGCCCCAGTTCTACGCCGAGCTGCGGGAACGGCTCGGGCTGCACGGTCCCGAATGGGACAACCAGATGGATCGCGCCCGCTGGCCCGAGCTGAAGGAGCAGCTCGCGGCGGTGGTGGCCCAGCGCACCCGGGACGAGTGGTGCGAGCTGCTGGAAGGGACCGACACCTGCTTCGCTCCGGTGCTGTCGCTGGCCGAGGCGCCTGAGCATGCTCACAATCAGGAGCGCGAGACGTTCACTGAGGTGGCGGGGGTGGTTCAGCCGACCGCGGCTCCCCGGTTCAGCCGCACGCCCGGCGCGATCCGCCGCCCCCCGCCCCACGCGGGCCAGCACACCGACGAGCTGCTCGGCGAGCTGGGCCTCGCAGCGGACGCGATCGACGCCCTGCGTGCGGTCGGAGCTGTCGCCTGATGGCGACGGCCGTCTTCTTTCACGCCCACCCCGACGACGAGGCCCTCTCCACCGGTGGCACGATGCTGCTGGCCTCCCGTGCCGGCCATCGGGTTGTGCTGGTGTGCGCCACCGACGGATCGCGGGGAGAGACGCCCGGACTCCACGGCCCGGAGGAGCCGACCGGAGAGGAACTTGCGGCTATCCGGGCAGCCGAGCTCGAGGCGGCCGCCGGCTTGCTGGGGGTTCACCGGCTCGTGATGCTCGGCTACGGCGACTCGGGCATGCGAGGCGACCCCGCCAACGAGGACCCCGACTGCTTCTGGCAGGCCGACCCCGAGGAGGCCGCCGAGCGTCTGGCTGCGATCCTCACCGAGGAGCAGGCCGATCTGATCACCTGCTACGACGCCAACGGCACTTACGGGCATCCCGACCATGTGATGGTCCACCGGGTGGGGGTGCGGGCGGCCGAACGGGCCGGCGTCGCAGCGGTGTACGAGGCGACGCTGCACCGCGACCATTTCCGGACCTCGATGAAGGAGCTGATGCGGCTGGCCGCCGAGGCCGGATTCGATTTCTCGGGCGACCAGGACCACTCCGAGTTCGAAGCCGAGCTCGACGAGGGCTCCATCGGGGTCGATGGGGCGCTGGTCACCCACCACATCGACGTGAGCGCCACCCTCGACCGCAAGCGGGCCGCGTTCCGGGCCCACGCTTCGCAGATCCCTTCCGACTCCTTCATGGTGGCCCTGCCGGATGAGGCCTTCGAACTGGCCTTCGGCACGGAGTGGTTCATCCGGCGCGGTCATGTCGCCACCGACCCACCGGCCACCGACCTGTTCGCGGTTCCGGAGCCGCGGTCAGGCCCTGCGGCCGCCTCGTGAGCGTCGTGGAGCCGGCCTCGGCCGTGGGCGGCGTCCATGACTGGTTCTCCTGGGTCGTCATCGCCTCCAACGCCCTGACCGGGCTGTGGGCGCTGGGCGCGCACTGGCGCCGGTGGTTGCGAAACCGCGTCCTGTGGGCGTGCATCGCGGTGGCGCAGGCAACCGTCTTCGTCCAGGCCGGGTTGGGATCGTGGCTCATGGCCCGCGAGGGCCGCGACGCCGGTGACCTTCATGCCCTGTACGGGTTCTCGGCGTTGGTAGCGGTCGGCATCGCCTACAGCTATCGGCAACAACTCCGCGATCACGTCTTCCTGCTGTACGGCTGCACCGGCCTTTTCCTCATGGGTCTCGGCATCCGTGCGGTGATCCTCGACTCGGTCGGCTGACCGGGAGCAGGGGCGGCCCGGCGGCAGCTCGGTCCGCCCATCCGCGGCTGGGCGGCTCCCGTCGGCTACAACCCAGCGGAGCGGGCCGTTCGGGTGCTCGAACCGTCGCGCCGGGTTGTCACCACAAGGGAGTTGGATCGACTATGACCGTTACCGAGATTCCGTCGGCGCTGGATTCGACATCGGCTGCCGATGTGGTGTCAGCTATCGGCGTGCCGTCGTTGGTCGACGTGGAGTCAGAGCTTGCCGAGGTTCTGGGACTGACAGGCATCGATGTCTGCTACGGCCTGTCCCAGGACGAGCTGTTCGAGGCGGCCATCACCGGGGACCGGGGCCGTGTGCGCCTCGGCGGACCCGACGACGAGCTCAAGGCCCACGCCACTGCCCTGGGCTCTGACGGCCCGCTGGTCTTCTATTCCGATCCGTCCTGCACCGGCCGTCCTGTGCACGACACCTTCTGCGTGGACCGTCCCTCGATCAGTGGCGACGTGTGGTGGAAGCACGGTTTCGCCCGGTTCGACGCGGCCGCGTTCGATCCGCTGGTGGACAGGGTCGTGGCTCACCTGAACGAGCGGCGGGCCCGGCTCTACGTGACCGACGTGTACTGCGGTGCCGATCCTGACTTCGCCGAGCCGTGCCGGTTCGTGGGCGAGTACGCCACCCACGCCTACTTCTGCAACATCATGCTGCCCGCCCATCTGGACGGCGCCGCCGATCACCGGGAGCGCGGGTGGACGCTGCTCAACGTGCCGTCGTTCCGCTGCCGCCCCGACCGCGACGGCACCCTCTCTCAGCGGGCCGTGATCATCGACATGGAGCGCCGTCTGGCCCTGGTGTTGGGCGCGGCCGACTACTGCGGCGTCAACAAGAAGACCATGTTCACGGTGATGAACTTCGTGCAGCCCGGCAACGGCCAGCTCTCCATGCACTGCTCGGCCAATGTCGGATCCGACGGTGACAGTGCCATCCTCTTCGGGCTGTCGGGCACGGGCAAGACCACCCTGTCGGCCGACCCCGACCGCGACCTCATCGGCGACGACGAGCACATCTGGACCGACGCCGGGATCGCCAACTACGAGGCTGGCTGCTACGCCAAGCTGATCGACCTCGACAAGCAGGCCGAGCCGGTCATAGCCGCGGCTCTGTCGTTGAAGGGGACGCTGATAGAGAACGTCCCGCCACTCGACGGCCGGGACCTGACCGACACCCATCCCCAGGACTTGGATCTGCGGGACCGGTCGATCACCGAGAACACCCGCTTCGCCTACCCGTTGGAGTGCAACCCCCATGTGGCCCCCGGCCACCGGGGACCGCACCCGACGACCATCGTGCTGCTCACCGCCGACGCCTTCGGCGTGCTGCCTCCGGTGGCGATCCTCGACCCCGACGAGGTGATGTACCACTTCGTCATGGGGTTCACCGCCAAGCTGGCCGGCACCGAGGTGGACGTCACCGAGCCCGCGGCCACCTTCTCGCCATGTTTCGGGGCGCCGTTCATGGCTCGCAAGCCCGATGTCTACGCCCGGCTGCTCAAGCAGCGCATGCACGAGCACCGGGCCCGATGCGTGCTGCTGAACACCGGCTGGTCGGGCGGCGCCTATGGCTCGGGTCGGCGCATGTCGCTGTCTGTGACTCGCCGGCTCCTCGACGCGGCCCTCTCCGGGGAGTTCGACGGCGTCGCCACCCGGATCCATCCCATCCTGGGGCTGAGGATGCCGGTGTCGTGCGAGGGCGTGGACGACCGGATACTCGATCCGGGCAGCACGTGGGAGGTTCCGGACGCCTACGACGCGGCCGCGCGCCGGCTCCGGGACATGTTCCGGGCCAACTACAACGAGCAGGGATACGCCCAGATGGGGATAGCGGCCGCGATGTAGGTGCCGGGCGGGCCGGCTCGCGGGGCCGCGTCAGAGCGTGGGCGTTCCCATGTCGACCTCCGAGCCCAGGCGAAGCCGGGTGGCCCTGCCGTCGCCGTCGAGATCGAACTGAACTCGCTGGCCCTGGCGCAACATCCGGAAGACCGAGCCGTCCAGGGCGTCGTCGGCGAGGTCGACGTCGGCGAGGTCGGTCTCGTTGACCAGCACGCCGTCGCCGGTCAGCGGGTCGTAGCTCTTGATGACGCCCTGCACGGCGTCCAAGGGTATCGCAGGCATCCGGCCGCTTTGCCACGGATGAGTATCATCGGCGCCATGGCACCGCTAACCCTCGACGCGGCTGTACTGCGCCGCGTCATCTTCGGCTATCACGACGCCCTGTCGGAGCATCGCGAGGTCATCGACAACCTGAACGTCTACCCGGTTCCCGACGGCGACACCGGCACCAACATGACCCTCACCGTCCGGTCCGTGACCGAGGGGCTCGACGGCGTCGATGACCGTTTGGAGCCGCTGTGCACCGCGGTGGCCCACGGGGCGCTCATGGGGGCCCGGGGCAACTCCGGGGTCATCCTGGCCCAGATCCTCAGAGGGTTCTCCGGCGTGCTCCGCGACGCAGCCTCCTCGGGCCAGGACCCGGACGCACCGGTGGTGGCCCGGGCGCTCACCGCGGCCAGCGAGGGCGCCTACACCGCGGTGGCGCGGCCGGTGGAGGGAACCATCCTCACCGTCATCCGGGAGGCGTCGGAGTCGGCGAGGACGGTGGCCGAGGCCGGAGGGGGATTGGTGGAGGTCCTCGACGCGGCTCGCGACCAGGGATACGACGCCCTCGATCGCACCCCTGAGATGCTGGCCGTGCTGGCCGAGGCCGGCGTGGTCGATGCGGGCGGGGCCGGATTGCTGCTGCTGCTCGACACCTGTCTCGCCGAGTTGGACGGCCGGCCCATGCCGGCACCGCCCAAGGCCGCGGCCGGGCCTGCACCGTCCGTCGCCGCCAGCGCAGCCCACCCGATCGAGGAGTCCTCGATCGCCGATCTCCGCTACGAGGTGATGTTCCTGCTCGAGGCACCCGACTCCTCAGTGGACGGGTTCAAGCAGGCGTGGACCGAGGTCGGAGACTCCATTGTGGTAGTGGGCGGCGACGGCATCTGGAACTGCCACATCCACACCGACGACATCGGAGCAGCCATCGAAGCCGGGATCGCGGTCGGGCGACCCCACCGCATCCAGGTGACCGACCTGCTCGACCAGGCCGCCGAGCACTCCGAGTCGTTCTCCCCACCGGCCGGCGGCGAGCAGGAGTCGCCGCCCACACCGGTGGAGATCACCGAGGCCGACCGCTGCTCGGTGGTGGCCGTGGGCGCCGGGGAGGGGGTGGAGGCCATCCTCACCTCGATGGGAGCGAGCCGCGTTGTGGCCGGGGGCCAGTCGATGAATCCCTCCACCGCCGAACTGCTGGCTGCGGTCGACTCGCTGCCCAGCGGAAACGTGGTGGTGCTGCCCAACAACAAGAACATCATCCCGGTGGCCGAGCAGGTCGACGGCGAGACCGAGCGCACGGTGGGTGTGGTGCCCACCCGCAGCGTCGTTGAGGGCATCGCCAGCCTGATGGCCTTCTCGGTGGAAGCCACCGCGGCCGACAACGTCTCCGGGATGGCCGAGGCCGCGGCCGCGGTGACTGCGGCCGAGGTGACCCAGGCGGTGCGGGACGCCACCAGCTCCGCGGGACCCATATCGACGGGAGACTGGCTCGGCATAGGCCCCGACGGCATCACGGCCGTGGAGTCCACCGCCGCTGCCGCCGCGACCGCACTGCTGAGCGCCATCATCGACGACGACCACGAACTCCTCACCGTGCTCACCGGCGCGGATGCCGACACGGCGGCCACCGAGGCCATCCTGGCCCATGTCGCTGAGACTCACCCCGACGTAGAGGTCGAGGTGACCGAGGGCGGCCAGCCCCTGTACCCCTACTACTTCGGCCTGGAGTAAGAGGCCGAGCGACCAGCACGGCGATGCCGGCCGGCGACCCTCCCCTCACCCTCCGGGACCTCGACGCAATCGACGTCACCCGGCTGCGCAGCGTCGGCCGCAAGCGGGCCGCCTCGCTCACCGAGATGGAGATCAACTCGGTGCTGGATCTGCTCCAGCACTACCCGCGTCGCTACATCGACCGCACCCAGCAGGCCCGCATCGCCGAGCTGGCCGAGGGCGAGGAGGTCTTTGTGGAGGGCTCCGTGGACCGCAGCTCCTCGAGGCTCGTCAGGCAACGCCGGAAGCTCGTCGAGGTGGTCATCTCCGACGAGTCCGGTCGACTCAAGCTCACGTTCTTCAACCAGCCGTGGCAGGAGAAGACTCTGCGCCCGGGCCTCCAAGTGGTTGTTCACGGCCGCCCGAAGCGGTTTCGAGGCTCGTTCCAAATGACGAATCCGGTGGTCGACCTCGTCGGGGACCGCACCGGTCGCTTCTTTCCCGTGTACCCGCAGTCGGAGAAGGCCAGTGTGAACACATGGGACATCGGCAAGTTCGTCGAGCAGGCCCTCAACCGCTGCCGACCTCGCGGGATACTCGACCCTGTGCCCGCCGGCGTGCTGGCAAGGTTCGGCTTCGTGGGCCGGCACACCGCGCTCGAAGGCATCCACCGGCCCGCCACCATGGCCGAATCGGGCGCGGCGCGGCAGCGCCTCATGTTCGACGAGCTCCTGCGGGTTCAGCTCGAGCTGGTCAGGCGCAAGCGCTGGCTGGAGCGCCATACGGCCGGGCTGTCCCATGCCACCGGAGGCGAGCTGGTCGGTCGGTTCCTGGCCCGCCTGCCGTTCCCGCTGACCGGCGCCCAGGAGCGGGTGATCACCGAGATCCTCGGCGATCTGGCCCAGCCGTACCCCATGCACCGGCTCATGCAGGGCGATGTGGGTGCGGGCAAGACCGTGGTGGCCCTGTGCGCCCTGCTCACCGCGGTGCAGGGCCGCTTCCAGGGTGCGTTGATGGCGCCCACGGAGGTGCTGGCCGAGCAGCATTTCCACACGATGGTCTCGCTGCTCGGCGACCTGACCGTGCCCGATGAGAGGCGGCTCGGGGGGGAGCGGCCGCTGAAGATCGAGTTGTTGTCGGGAAGCCGCGGCGCAGCCGATCGGCGCCGGACCCACGCGGGACTCGCCACCGGCGATGTCGACATCGTGGTCGGCACCCATGCCCTGATCTCCGAGGGTCTCGAGTACCAGAACCTGGGCGTGGTGGTGATAGACGAGCAGCACCGTTTCGGCGTCGAGCAGCGCGCCGTGCTGCGGGACCGCGGGCCCGGGTCGGTGCTGCCCGACCTGCTGGTGATGACCGCGACGCCGATCCCTCGAACCGCCGCCATGACCGTCTACGGCGATCTGGACGTGTCCGTGCTCGACGAGCTTCCCGAGGGCCGGTTGCCGGTGGCGACGTCGTGGGCCCGCGGCCCGCTGGAGGAGGCGCAGGTCTTCCAGGCGGTGCGGACCGCGGTCGCCGAGGGCCGGCAGGCTTACGTCGTGTGCCCTGTCATCGACGAGTCCGAGGCGCTCGACGTCCGTTCGGTGATCGAGACCCACGAGCGTCTAACCGCCACCGGCAGCGAGCTGGCCGGACTGCGGGTCGGCCTGCTGCACGGTCGGGTCTCCGCCGCGGAGAAGGAGGCCACCATGGAGTTGTTCCGCTCGGGATCGCTGGACGTCCTCGTGGCCACCACCGTCATCGAAGTGGGTGTGGACGTGCCCAACGCGACCGTGATGGTGGTGATCGACGCGGGCCGCTTCGGCATCGCCCAACTCCATCAGCTGCGGGGCCGGGTGGGCCGGTCCCATGTCGCCTCCAGCTGCTATCTGGTGGGCGAGGCCGTCACCGCCGACGCGGCGGCCCGGTTGGAGGCGGTGGTTGCCTCCAATGACGGCTTCGAGCTGGCCGAGGCCGACCTGGAGCTGCGGGGTGAGGGCACCATCATGGGTGAGCGCCAGAAGGGCCGCAACGACCTGCGGCTGGCCTCGCTGCGCCGGGACAAGGAGTGGGTGGCCATAGCCCGCGATGTCGCCGTCGAGGTGCTCGACGAAGACCCGGACCTGCACAGCCACCCGGCGCTTGCCGACGAGATCGAGCTGCTGCTCGGCGACCGCGACGCCGAGTTCCTGCTCAAGAGCTAGACAGCGCTCGTGAGCATTCGCGTCGTGGCCGGCACCGCCAAGGGGCGCCGGCTGGCGTCGCCGGAGACCGGCACCACTCGCCCCACGCCGAACCGGGTGCGCGAGGCCGTGTTCAACTCGCTCTACTCCCTCGGTGCCGTCGAGGGCGCCCGCGTGCTCGACCTGTATGCCGGAACGGGCGCGCTGGGGATCGAGGCGCTGAGCCGGGGCGCAGCCGAGGCTGTGTTCGTCGAGCGGGACCGGGCCGCGGTCGCAGTGCTGCGGGACAACCTGGAGGCGACCCGCTTGGCGGACCGTGGCACCGTTATGCCCATGGACGCCGACACCGCCCTCGCTGAGCTCGCCCGCCGCGGCAGCCGCTTCGATGTCGCCCTGGTCGACCCCCCGTACACGTTCGACGCCTGGCCGGGCCTGCTGTCGCGGGTTCCGGCTTATCTGATCGTGGCCGAGTCGGATCGCCCGGTGGACGTGGGGCCGGACTTCGCCATCCACCAATACAGGCGTCACGGCGGTACCGTGGTGACGTTCGCACAAGCTGCCAGCGGCGGCCCGATCCTGACCGGAGCCGAACAGTGACCCGTGTGCTGTACCCCGGATCCTTCGACCCGATCCACTACGGCCATCTCGAGATCATCGAGACCATCTCCGGGCTGTTCGATGAGGTGGTGGTGGCGGCCATGCGGAATCCCCAGAAGGGGGAACCGATGTTCGGCCTGGACGAGCGCGAGCAGATGATCAAGGAATGCTGCAACCATCTCCCCAACGTCTCGGTCGCGATGTTCTCCAACCTCGTGGTCAATCTGGCCCGCGACATCGGCGCCGACTTCATCGTGAAGGGGCTTCGGGCGGTGTCGGACTTCGAGAATGAACTGCAGATGGCACAGATGAACCACGCTCTCGCGGGCGTGCAGACGGTCTTCATCCCGTCCGCGAGCAAGCGGTCGTTCGTCGCCTCGAAGCTGATCCGCGAGGTGGTCCGCCTCGGAGGGGACGTCTCGTCGATGGTGCCCGCCCCGGTGCAGGAGCGACTGTTGATCCGTTTCGAGCAGGAGCAATGAGTTCCGCCGGCCATCCGGTCCCGCAGTCCGACTCCGGGCGTGCCGAGAGTTCCTCGGAGGCCCGCCGGCTAGCCGTCGAGCAGCTGCTGGGGCAGGCCATCCGCATCGTGGAGCGGTCGCGGCCCATGCCGTTCTCCACATCGGTGATGATCAACGGTGAGGAGCTGCTGGGGATCCTCCAGAGGGCGTTCACCGCGCTCCCCGAGGAGTTGCGGGCTGCTCGCTGGATGCTCAAGGAACGTGACGACATGCGCCTGCGCACCCAGCGGGAGGGCGAGGAGATAATCGCCGCGGCCCGGGCCCGGGCCGAGCAGATGGTGCAGCGCAGCGAGGTGGTCAAGGCCGCGGAGATGCGGGCCCGGCGAACATTGTCAGAAGCCGAGGACAGGGCCCGGCGGATGAAGCTGGAGACCGAGGACTGGTGCGATCAGCGGCTGGCGACCTTCGAGGCGATGCTGCACAAGACCCTCAAGACCGTGACGACGGGTCGCCAGCGGCTGCAGGACACCCAACTGCCGAGGCCCGAGCAGCCCGCGCCGAGACCTCCAGTCGATGACGACGTGTTCGACCAGGACGTGGGTTGACCCGCAAGCCGTGACCTACAAGCTGGTGGTCGATTGCGTCCGGCTCCAGGCCGGCTCGGTCGACCGGATACAGGTGCAGCGTCAGTGGGTGCTTGACGATGCCGGCGTGCACGGTGCCCACATCGCGGACGGGATCGTCGATGTGGATGTCGACGTGACCGCGGCCGGCAGTTCCTTCGTTGCCACCGGTCGGGTCACCGGCGAGTGGGCCGCCGAGTGCCGCCGATGCCTCGAGGAGGTGCGGGGCCGGATCGACGCCGCGTTGCGGGAAGTATTCGAATGGGAGCCTTCGGAGGGGGAGACCTGGCCCATCGTCGATCAGCGCATAGACCTGGGTCCTGCGGTCCGTGAGACGGCCATCCTGGCCCTGCCGCTGGCGCCGTTGTGCTCGCTGGAATGCGCGGGCCCGGTGCCGGACCGCTTCCCGACCGGTCCGGCCGCGGCACACCCCGGCGGCGGGGACGTGTAGGCCGGTCAGCTGACCGGTAGGCTCGCAGGCCGCAATCTTGCCGGTCTCCCGTCGAAGGTCGAAGAACCATGGCCGTTCCCAAGAAGAAGACTTCCAAGGCCAAGGGCCGCAGCCGGCGAGCCTCCGCGTGGCGCATCCGCCCGGGCGGGCGCAGCGCCTGCAGCCGGTGTGGAGCGGTCAAGCGACCCCATCGTGTATGCGGCAACTGCGGCTGGTACCACGACCGGCAGGCCATCGACGTCGAATAACTGGTCATGCGAGCGGCGGGGGGTAGCCCAGGATCCGGCACCCGGATCGTCTATGGAACCTTTGTCGATGTTGAACGGTCTGAATCAACGTGGACCATTGGGGTGGTAGCCGTCTGCGGCGGCCTGCGTCCGGGTCGGTAGACAACTCGAACGAACTGGACCAGGTCGAGCGATGGAACCGGTAGCCGTAGACGCAATGGGGGGCGACCGGGCCCCTGCGGAGATCGTGGCCGGGGCCCGGCGCGCCGCCGATGAGCTCGGGATTCCCGTGGTGCTCGTGGGGCGCCCCGATGAGATCGGCGACACCGGCGGTCTCGACGTGATCGAGGCCACCGAGGTGATTCCCATGGACGCCGAGCCGGGCTCGAGCGTTCGCACGATGAAGGACTCGTCGCTGGTGCGAGCGGCCGAGGCGGTTCGCGACGGGCGGGCATCGGCCATGGTGTCCGCGGGGAACACGGGTGCGGCGATGGGTGCCGCGCTGTTGCGGATGGGACGGATCCGGGGAATCACCCGCCCCGCCATCGCGACGCCGATCCCCACTCCGGGATCCAGCCCCACGACGATGCTCGACTCGGGCGCCAACGCCGAGTGCCGTCCCGAATGGCTCGTGCAGTTCGCCCGGATGGGCTCCGTGTATGCCCGTGACCGCTTCGGCATCGAGTGCCCCCGGGTCGGTCTGCTGTCCATCGGCGAGGAGGCCGGCAAGGGCAACGACTTCACCAAGGCGGTGTTCGAGCTTCTCGCCGACGGCGATTGGGCCGGCGACGTCGGAGCGGAGTGGGTGGGCAACGTCGAGGGCCGCGACATCATGACTCCCGACATCGACGTGGTGGTGACCGACGGGTTCACCGGGAACGTGACGCTCAAGGCCCTCGAAGGTGCGCTGCGGGCGCTGTTCGGCCGGATGCTGGTGGCCATCGACACCGACGACATCTCGCGGGAGGCGGGCCAGATGCTGGCCCCCGCCCTCGATGAGATGGCGAAGGAGCTCCACCCCGACGGGGTCGGGGGCGCGCTGCTGCTGGGAGTGCGGGGCGTCTGCGTGATCTCGCACGGTGCCAGCAGCGCGGCGGCCATGATGAACGCCATAGGGGTGGCCCGCGAGATGGTCGCCGCGGGCATGGTGGACCACATCGCGGCCGTCGCCCGCCGCTAGCACCACGTCCACGCGCGACGGACCCACACCGATCCGGGTGGCCTCCACGGACGCGCCGGTAGGGTTGTCGGGCTGCATCGATCGATCGCCATGCACGGAGGAGCCGATGCCCGCGGAGACACATGTGGAGCACTCGCCGATGGGACGTGACGAGGTTCTGGCGCTCATCCGCGACCGGCTCGCGGACATCCTCGAGATCGAGCCCTCGGACATCGCTGAGGGAGCCTCCTTCGCCGATGATCTCGACGCCGACTCGCTGGCGCTGATAGAGCTCGTCGAGGGCATCGAGGAGGAGCTGGCCGAGCGCGCCGTCGGCTTCCGCATCGAGGACGAGGACCTTGAGGACCTGCGGTCGGTGCGCGACGCTGTCGACTACGTCGTGGCGAAGCTGGGTTGACGGTCCAGACCGCCCCGGCGGGCGCATCGATGCTCATGGACCGCCTGGGTCATCGGTTCAGCGACCCCGCACTGCTGGAACTGGCTCTGACGCACCGGTCCTGGTGCGCGGAGCATTCCGGGTCCTCCTCGAACGAGCGGCTGGAGTTCCTCGGCGACGCCGTGCTGAGCCTGGTCGTGACCCGGAGGCTGTACGAGCGCTTCGGGCACTGGGCCGAGGGCGACCTGGCCAAGGCCCGTGCCTCGCTCGTGAACTCGGCCACCCTGGCCGAGGTGGGCCGGTCCGTGGGGCTGGGAGAGCAACTGCGCCTGGGCCGGGGGGAGGACGTCTCCGGCGGCCGGGGCAAGCCGTCGATCCTGGCCGACGCGGTGGAGGCCGTGATCGGTGCGGTCTACCTCGATGGAGGGATCGGCGCGGCCGACGATTCGATCGGTCGGCTGCTCGGTGACCGTCTGGACGTGGTGGCGAGCGCCCCGGGACACGCCGACTACAAGACCAGGCTGCAGGAGCTTGCTGCCCGTCTGGGTCTGGCTCCCCCCTCCTACGACGTGACCGCCGGCGGACCGGCGCACCATCGAGAGTTCCGAGCCGAGGTGCGAGCCGGCGATGAGGCCGGGGTGGGCACGGGCAGCACGAAGAAGGATGCGGAGCAGCGGGCGGCCGAGGTCGCCTACGCCGCCCTCTCGGCCAGGTTCCCGTCATGAGTCTCGGATCCGGTTCACAAGTCGAGGTCAGAACATGAGTTCCTCCCGCACCCGCACTCTCGAGTACGAGCTTCCGGAGGTGGAGACCGTCCGGCGGGACCTCGAACGGGAGATCATCGGCCGCAAGGTCAAGGCGGCGGAGGCCGCCAGCATGAAGTGCCTGCGCCGCTACCACACTCGCAAGGCCTTCACGTCGCAGTTGGAGGGCGCGAAGATCGTCGATGTCAGGCGGGTGGGCCTGCATCTCGTCATCGAGCTCAGCACGGAGATGCTGCTGGTGCTGTCGCTGGGCTCGTCGGGGTCTCCCCGTCGCAACGCCAACAAGCACCCCAGGGTTGCCGGCACCGAGGTCGTGATCTCATTCACGCAGCACGGCCAGCTCCGCTTCGTCGACAGCGAGGGCACCGGACAGCTGTTCGTGGTTTCCGATGACGACCTAGACACCGCCCTGCCCGAGGTGGCCGGATACGGGCTCGACCCGGTTGCCACTCCCATCTCCTGGACCGAGATGGGCCGGATGCTGCTGCGGAGGAGCGACAAGCTCAAGGCTCTGCTCACCGACGACACCTTCGTGGTGGGGGTCGGTGACATATACGCCGACGAGATCCTCTTCGAGGCGGGGCTGCGCTACGACCGGGTGTGCAACACCCTGTCCACCCAGGAGATCCGGCGCCTCCACCGGTCGCTGGTGGGCACGATGCACGACGCCGTGAAGTACCGGGGCACGTCGGTTCCGAATCGCCCCTTCGTCGACCCTTTCGGTCAGCCGGGCGGCTACGGGAGCCACCTGAAGGTGTGGGGCCGCCACGGGGAGTTGAGCGAACGCTCCAGGACCCCGATCAGGCGCATCAGGTTCCGGGGCGTCTGGACCTACTACTGCGATACTCAGGTCTGATCCAAGCCAGAGGCCGACCGGGTAGTCGCGGCACCGTCGCGGGCGGCCGGGCCCGGCCTGGGGATGCTCGGTGTAGGCAGCGGCCCCAACTAGCGTCGCGGGCGTGTATCTGAAGACACTGACTCTGAAGGGCTTCAAGTCCTTCGCCGAGTCGGCCACCATACGGCTGGAGCCGGGCGTGACCGTGGTCGTCGGTCCCAACGGCAGCGGCAAGTCCAATGTGGTGGATGCGGTGGCGTGGGTCCTCGGCGCGCAGGCACCGAGCGCGGTCCGCTCCTCCCGGATGGACGACGTGATCTTCGCGGGCACCGATCGAAAGCCGCCACTGGGCCGGGCCGAGGTTTCGCTGACCATAGACAACTCCGACGGCATGCTCGCGTCGGCGGCCAGCGAGGTGTGCATCACCCGCACGCTGTTCCGCGACGGCGAGTCGAGCTATTCGCTGAACGGCGCGCCGTGCCGGCTCCTCGATGTCGTCGAGCTGCTCTCTGACACGGGGGTCGGGCGCCAGCAGCACATGATCGTGTCCCAGACCCAGGTAGACGCCGTGCTCAGCGCCCACCCCGCCGATCGCCGCGCGGTGGTCGAGGAGGCAGCCGGAGTTCTCAAGTACCGCAAGCGACGGGAGCGGGCCGAGCGCCGCCTGCTCGGCACCGACGGCGACCTCACCCGCATCAGCGACCTCACCTCCGAAGTGCGGCGGCGGCTGAGGCCCCTCGAGAAGCAGGCCGAGGCGGCCCGGCGCCATGCCGACCTTCTGTCGGAGCTCGAGGCCCTGCGGGTGTACCTGGCCGGTCGGGAGATCGCCGAACTGCGGACGCGACTGCGGGCCCACAAGGATGTGGGGGAGGCCCGGGCCGCCGAGAGGGCCCAGTTGGAGGCCGAACTGGCCCGAGTCAACGCAAGCGTCGCCGACAACGAGCAGCGGTTGGCCCGCCACGGGTTGGATGACCATTCCGAGAGGCTCGCCCGCCTCGAGGGGCTGCGGGCCAGAGCGGCCGGGTTGGCTGCGGTCGCGGTCGAGCGCCGGCGCGGCCTGGAGCGGGAGCGGGCCGTCCTCACCGACCACGATCTGGCGTCCGGCCTGAGAGATGAGATGGAGCGGTGCCGGCGCGAGCTTTCCGACGCCGTCTCGGTGGATGCCGCCGCTGCCGGAGATCGGAGCGACCTGGCGCAGATGCAGGAGCGCCTGGAGGCGGACCGGAGCGCGTTCGATGTCGAGTGGGGGGACGCCGCATCGCTCGGCGCCCGAGAGGCGAGCGAAGCCGCCGCAGCCACAGGCGAGCTGTCAGCGCTGCGGTCGGCGATCGCCCTCAACGAGTCGGAGCGGAGCCGTCTGGCTCAACGTCTACAGGACTCGGAGGAGCGCACGGTGGAGGTGGCCGGCCGTGTCGATCAGCTTCGCGGCGAGCTGGTCCGGAGCGAGTCGGAGGTCGCGGGGTTCCGCGGGGAGCACGAAGAAGCCGGCCGCGCCCACGAGGAGGCCGCCGCCGCGCTGGAGGCCGCCGTCGAGGGCCGCACCGCGGCTGAGGGTGACCAGCGGCACTGGACGGCTAGGCGCGAGGCGCTCGCCATGGCCCTCGAGGAGTCTGCGAGGCCGGTGCCCGATGAGGTGCTGGCCGCGTCCGGGGGCGCGCTCGGCCTTCTAGGCGACCTCGTCGAGGTCGATGACGGCCTGGAGGCGGCCTTCGCGGCCGCCGTCGGTGACGCCATCAACGCCGTCGTGGCGCGGAACGCGGCCGCCGCCCGCCGCGTGCTCGACAGCCTGGAGGCCAACGATTCCGGCGCGGCAGTGATCGCGCTGGAGGGGATTGGCGGAGCCCGCGGCCACCCGGCCGCCACCGCGAGGGCAGCGGGCCCGGGCGCGCCCCTCAGGCACCGCGTCCGCTCCTCGGATCCGGACGTGGATCCTCTGCTGGACCTGCTGCTCGCCGGCGTGGTGCTGGTGGAGGGAGATTGGCGTTCCGCGGCCGACGTCTGGACGGGTGCCCCCGACCTGGTGACCGTGACCGCAGCCGGTGATCGGTTGAGCAGCCGGGGCTGGAGGCTGGGCGTGCACTCCGCGGCTGGTCTCGGCCCGGCACTGGCAGAGGCCACCGAGCGGGCAGAGGCGGCCCTGGACGCCTGTGAGCGGGCCGAGGCGGCCTGTGAGCGGTCCCGGGCAGAGCTCGCGGAGAGGCGTGAGAGAGCCGATGATCTCGGCCGGCGCCTGGCCGCGGCCGAGGCCGGGGTCGCATCGGCAACCGAGGCCATCACCCGACTCGATTCGGAGCGGCGCGACCTCGACAGCGCCACCGGCGCGCTGCGGGACCATCTCGCGGAGGCATCCCGCCGCCTCGAGGAGTCGGTCGCCCGCAGAACCGAGATCGAGGCCCGCCTTCCCGCGTTGCAGGCGGCCGAGGCCACGGCCCGCCAGCGCAGCCGCCGGGCGGCAGAGGCCCGCAATGAGATCGACCGGCGTGGGTTGCAGCTGGCGGAGAGGTTCGCTGAGCGAGTCGCGGCTGACGCCGGGCTCCGCCAGCAGAAGCAGATGCTCGAGTCTCGCCTCGTCGAGTTGCAACAGCGTCTGGACCGCTACGACGCTTCCCAGGTGGCCGCGACGGGCCGCCTCGCCGCGCTGGAGCGCGAGTCGAAGGTGCTGGAGGCGCTCAGCCGAGCGGTGCAGGAGCGAGCCGCCGCGGTGGATGCAGGCCTCGCGGAGATCCGCCAGATCCGCCGCAGGCACTCCGAGGTGGCTCGGGCGCTGGCAGCAGAACTCGACGACCTGCGCCGGCGGTCAGCCGACGCCGACCGCCGCTACGAGGCGCTGCGGGCCGCCGAGGGCCGCCGCGACATCGAGGAGGCCGAACTGCGGACACTGCTCCAGGGAGCGGTCGAGCGGCTGCGCGACACCTATGGGCTCTCTCCCGCCGACGCCGCCGAGGTGACCCTGCCCGCGTTGGGAGAAGGGGTCGAGCCCCAGCAGCGGGCGGATCACCTCGCCGACGAGTTGGAGATCATGGGCCCGGTCAACCCCCTCGCTCTGGCCGAGTACGACGAGCTCTACGAGCGCCACGAGCTCCTGAAGGGCCAGCTCGACGACATCCGCGCCGCGAGGCGGGACCTCAACCGGGTGATCCGTTCGATCGACAGCGAGATCAGGACCGTGTTCGGCGCGGCCTTCGCCGATGTGGCCGCCAACTTCGAGGTCCTGTTCGAGTCGCTGTTCCCGGGAGGCGAGGGACGTCTCACCCTCACCGACCCCGATGACCTGCTCAACACCGGCATAGACATCTCGGCCAAGCCATCGGGAAAGAACGTGAAGCGTCTGTCGCTGCTGTCGGGCGGCGAGCGGTCGCTGGCCGCTCTGGCCTTCCTGTTCGCCGTTTTCCGCAGCCGGCCCTCGCCGTTCTACGTGATGGACGAGGTGGAGGCCGCTCTCGATGATGTGAACCTGCACCGCTTCCTGAAGCTCGTGGACGAGTTCCGCTCCGACGCCCAGCTCGTGATCGTCACCCACCAGAAGCGGACCATGGAGGCTGCCGACTGCCTGCACGGGGTGTCGATGAAGCCCGGCGGCTCGTCGATGGTGGTCTCCGAGCGGGTCTCGGAGGCGGCGTAACCGGCGTCGGTAGCCTCTTTCTCACGACTCTCTCACTCCCGCTGCCCAGCGTCCGAGCGCCATGAGCAGCGCCGATCCGACCGGCCGGCGCGGTCCTGAGCACGCGCCCGAGCCGCGTCGTCGCGCCGCGCCCGGAAGTCCGCTCCTGCCGCCGCCCCGATGGCGCCCCACGGCGGTGGTCCGGCCCGCCGAGGGGGCCGGCCCGGCGCAGGCCCCGACCCGCCGCCGGACGGGTCGCCGGGTGGTGGCGGCGCTGGTTGTCGTCGCCCTGATAGCCGCGGCCGGGACGTTGACGGCCCTGGCCGTCTCGGAGGGCTTGCAGGGAGACGAACCCACGCCGTCGATCAGGCTGGCCACGCCTGAGGCCCAGTATCCGGCGCCCGCGGTCGCCGAGGAGCCGGTGGTCGCGGTGGCCGAGGCTCTCAGCGAGTCAGTGGTGCTGGTGGAGGTCGGCTCCGAGTCGGTATCCGGAATCGGGTTCGGTCTGGGCTCCGGCATCGTGTGGGACGCCGAGAACGGCTACATCGTGACCAACCAGCACGTTGTCGAGGGCTCTAGCACCGTCATCATCACCCTCTCGGACGGCGTGAGGATGGAAGCCGAGGTTGTGGGAGGCTCCTCAGACCACGATGTGGCCGTCGTGCGAGTAGACCCGCAGGCGGCCGAGCTGGTGGCCGCACCCTTCGCGCCGGCCTCGTCGGTGCGTGTGGGTCAACTCGCGGTGGCCATCGGCAGCCCGCTCGGGCTGGCCGGTACGGTTACCGCCGGCATCGTCAGCGCGGTCCGGATCCAGGTTCAGCCCGGGTTCGATCGCGAGTCGCCCGTGCCGGTGGAGATGATCCAGACCGACGCCGCCATCAACCAGGGCAACTCCGGGGGCGCACTGGCCGACTGGCAGGGCCGGGTCATCGGGATGAACACCCTGATCCAGACCACCTCGGGGGGCAATATCGGGCTCGGGTTCGCCGTTCCCAGCGACACCGTTGAGCTGATCGCCACCCGCATCGTGAGCGGGGAGTCGCTGGAGTTGGGGTATCTCGGCATCAGCGGCCAGGCGGCGGGAGACGGGGATGTCGGTGTGGTCGTGATGGAGGTCGTGCCCGGCTCGCCGGCCGAGGAGGCCGGACTGGTGGAGGGTGATGTCATCGTTAGCATCGACTCCGAGCCCATGTACGACATCTTCGAGCTCTCAGCCGCGGTCAAGCTGCGCCTACCGGGCGACACTGCCGAGCTCACCGTCAGGCGGGGCGGCGACATCTACATCGTCACGGCCGTGCTGGACGCCCTCGAATGACGCCGGCCGTAGTTGTCGTCCTGGCCGTCCTGGCCACCGCGGTCCTAGTGGCGGTGGCCGTAGCAGCGGCGCGCCGGCGCCGCCGCCGGCAGGCCGAGGGCGCCGCCGCCATGGGCCGCCTCGCCGACAGCGTGGTCGACCGGGTGGCCGAGCGCGCCCCGGGGGCAGCCGCCGAGGCGGGCCCCACACTGCGCGACCGCCTGGGCAAGGCCAGGGCCTCCCTGGCGGGCTCGCTGGCTGCGGTGCTCGAGAAGCCCGCAATCTCTGATGACGTCTGGACCGGGGTCACCGAGGCCCTGATCCGCGCCGACGTCGGTCTGTCGGTCAGCTCCGAGATCGTGGGCGCGGCCAGAGCCCGGGTCGCCGCCGGCAGTGAGGAGCCATCACAGGCGGTGGCCGCACTTCGGGCCGAACTGCGCGAGCGTCTGGGCGGCTTCGATCGTTCCCTGGCCCGGCGCGGCGACGGTGAGCGACCGACGGTGTGGCTCTTTGTGGGCGTGAACGGCACCGGCAAGACCACCACCATCGGCAAGCTGGCCAAGCGGGAGAGCGACCTCGGCGCCCGGGTGGTGCTGGCCGCGGGGGACACCTTCCGCGCCGCCGCCGCCGACCAGCTCGCCATGTGGGCGGAGCGCTCGTCGGCCCACATCGTGCGGGGCGCGGAGGGGGCCGACCCCGCGTCGGTGGTGTTCGACGCGGTCGAGTCGGCCGCAGCCCGGCGCGCCGACCTGGTTCTCGCCGACACCGCCGGAAGGTTCCACACCTCCCAGAACCTCATGTCGGAGCTCCGGAAGGTCAGGCGGGTGGCGGAGAAGGGGTCCGGTGTCGTCACCGAGACGCTGCTGGTGCTGGATGCCACCACCGGGCAGAACGGACTGGCTCAGGCCCGGCAGTTCACCGAGGCGGTCAACGTCACCGGAGTGGTGCTCACCAAGCTGGACGGCTCGGCCAAGGGCGGGATCGTGGTGTCGGTGCAGACCGAGCTCGGAGTGCCGGTGAAGCTGGTCGGGGTGGGGGAGGGCGTCGCGGATCTGGTGCCCTTCGACGAGACGGAGTTCGTGGACGCCCTCTTCGCCTAGATTCGGAGGTTCGATCGGGGCCGTCGGTAGGGTGGCGAGGCCATGTTCGAGACTCTCACTGCCCGCTTCGAAGCCGCCTTCACGAAGCTGCGCGGCCGGGGCAGGCTCTCCGCCGACGACGTGGACGAGACCCTCACCGAGATCCGGGTCGCGCTGCTCGAAGCCGACGTCAATCTCGATGTGGTCTCCAACCTCACCGCCCGCATCCGCGAGCGGGCCGTGGGCGAGGAGCTGTCTCGGGCCCTGAATCCTGCCCAGCAGGTGGTCAAGATCGTGCTGTCGGAGCTCACCACCAGCCTCGGAGGCGAGCGGCTGGCCCTCACCTACGCGTCGAAGCCCCCGACGGTCGTGCTGCTGGCCGGGCTCCAGGGGTCGGGCAAGACCACCAACGCGGCCAAGTTGGCCCAATGGTTCCTCCGACAGGGCCGCAGCCCGCTGCTGGTGGGGGCCGACCTGCAGCGTCCCGCGGCCGTGGAGCAGCTCCGCACCCTCGGCGGGCAGGCCGGCGTGCCGGTGTTCAGCCATTCCCGCAGTCCGGTCAAGGCCGCGTCGGCCTCGCTGGCCGAGGCGACCCGCACCGGGCGTGACGTGGTGATCGTCGACACCGCCGGCCGGCTGGCCATCGACGCCGAGATGATGGACCAGGTCCGGCGCATCTCCAAGGCGGTGAAGCCCCACTACACGTTCCTGGTGGCCGACTCCACGGTCGGCCAGGACGCGGTCAACTCGGCCCGGGCCTTCCACGACTCGCTGGGGATCGACGGGGTGATCCTCACCAAGCTCGACGGCGACGCCCGCGGCGGCGCGGCGCTGTCGGTGAAGGAGGTGGTGGGCCGGCCCATCGCCTTCGCTTCGGTCGGGGAGAAGCTGGAGGACTTCGAGCCGTTCCATCCCGACCGTCTCGCCAGCCGCATCCTGGGTATGGGCGATGTGGAGACGCTCATCGACAAGGCCGAGTCCGCCTTCGAGGCCGAGGAGGCCGAACAGACCGCGACCCGGCTGCTCGAAGGCACCTTCACCCTCGACGACTTCCTGTCGACCATGCAGCAGGTGCTCGGCATGGGCAACCTGCGCAGCCTCATCGGCATGATGCCCGGCGTGCCCCGCGATCTGCGCTCCGCCGACATCGACGAGAGCCGCATCAGCCGCATCACCGGCATGATCCACTCCATGACGCCGGCCGAGCGGGCCGATCCCGACATCATCGACGCCTCCCGGCGGCAGCGCATCGCGTCCGGCTCGGGCTGCCGGCCGGCCGACGTGAAGTCCCTGATCGATCAGTTCAAGCAGATGCGATCGATGATGAAGGGACTCGGAGGGCTCGGCGGCAAGAGAAGCGCCGGGGGATCGAGAGCCCGATCGCCGAAGCAGTCGGGAAGGGCCAAGCAGAGGTCGGGCGCCCAGCGGCGCAGCGGCGGCCGGACCACGCCCAAGGGCCCGATGCCGGCCTCCAAGACGCCCTTGGCCCTCCCAGGGTTGGAAAAGGGTGACTGGCCCGGGTTCAATTGACCCTTCGTTCAGCCGACTAGCAGATCAGAGGACACACATTGGCCGTCAAGTTGCGCCTGATGCGGATGGGAAAGAAGAAGCAGCCCACCTACCGCGTCGTTGCCGCCGACTCCCGAGCGCCCCGCAACGGGCGCTTCATCGAGATCATCGGGATCTACGAGCCCCGCCAGGACCCTTCCGTGGTGCGGATCGACAATGAGAGGGCACTGCACTGGCTGCGCCACGGTGCCCAACCCACCGAGAGGGTGGAGAAGCTGCTGAAGATCAGCGGGGCGTGGGAGGACTTCCGCGGAACCGCCGATGCTGGCGCCCCCGCATCAAGCGCCGAGGAGAGCGACTCGTGACCGACCTAGCACCGACAGCTCAGGCGATGTGCCGTTACGTGGTCACCAGCATCGTCGACGACACCGACGCCGTGCAGGTCACCGCATCGCCTGCGGGCACCGGCGCGGTGCGCCTCGACGTGCGGGTCGCCCAGGGCGAGATGGGCCGCGTCATCGGCAAGCGAGGCCGGGTCGCGCACGCCATCCGCACCCTCGTGAGGGCGGCCGGATCGCGCGACGATGTGAACATCGAGGTCGAGTTCGTCGACTGAGCGATCTAGCGCCGCCGGGGCTGGGTCCGGGCCCCTGCTAGAGATCGGCCGCGTCGGTCGGCCCCACGGCACCGCCGGCGAGGTGACGGTGACGCTGGTATCGAATCGCCCGGAGCGTCTGGCGCCCGGATCGGAGCTGCACACCGATAGAGGGACGCTGCGGGTGACCGCGGCCCGGCCCCACAACCGGCGGCACCTGGTGAGCTTCGAGGGCATTGATGACCGCACCAAGGCCGAGGCCCTGAGGGGTCTGGTGCTTCAGGCCGCGCCCATCGACGATCCCGACGAGACCTGGGTCCATGAACTGATCGGTGCCCGGGTCGTGGACCAGGACGGAGTCGACCGCGGGCCCGTGGCCGCCGTGGTGGCCACCCCGGCCGGCGACCTCCTTGAGCTCGCCGACGGAGCCCTGGTGCCGCTGCGTTTCGTGGTGGCGTTGCCCGGGGGGCGCATCGACGTTGACGTGCCCGACGGGCTGTTCGAGGCATCCGGCTGAGACCGGAAGGTTCGACGTCGCGCGCCATGAGCTTCAGGATGAGCTTCAGGATCGACATCTTCACGATTTTCCCCGAACTGGTCGAGACCATGGCATCGACCTCGGTAATCGGCCGCAGCCGCGCCGCCGGCACGCTCGATGTGAGGATCCACGACCTCAGGTTGGCCGCCACCGACCGTCATCGCAGCGTCGACGACGCCCCCTTCGGTGGGGGAGCGGGCATGGTGATGATGCCCCAGCCGCTGTTCGACGCGGTCGAGACGGTTGACCCGCCCCGCCCCCTGTTCTACCTGTCGCCGGCGGGCCGGCGCTTCGACCAGGCCATGGCCCGCGAGCTTGCCGCCGGCACCGGCTTCTCGATGCTGTGCGGCCGTTATGAGGGCGTCGACGAGCGGGTCTGCGAGCACCTGGTGGACGGTGAGCTGTCGGTGGGCGACGTGGTCCTGGCCGGCGGCGAGGCAGCCGCGCTGGTCGTGCTCGAGGCGGTGGGGCGCAGCGTCCCCGGAGTGCTGTCCAACGAGGACTCCGCGGTGGAGGAGTCCTTCAGCGACGGGCTCCTGGAGTACCCGCAGTACACCCGGCCGGCCGAGTTCCGGGGTTGGCCGGTGCCCGACGTGCTGCTCTCGGGTGACCATGGGCGGGTGGCCCGGTGGCGGCGGGCCCAGTCTCTCGCCCGCACCCTTCAGCGCCGTCCCGACCTGATCGAGGCCCGCGGCGGGCTCACCGACGAGGAGCGGCAACTCCTCTCAGAACACGGCCTAGAGGCCGAGCTCCCAGGCGGCACCCATGCCGAAGACTCGCGCAGCTCGGAGCGAGGCCGTGGCCCGAGCGGCCCGTGAGCGGAGCGAACAAGAGCGGGAGACCCGTCGCCGGTGGAGGCGGGGAGCAGCAGACGTAGACTCGGCCGGCCCGGCCGTGCCCGGTCAAGGTGAGCGGAGGCTGCCATGAACCCCACCGATCTCGTCGACGCCCAGAGCCTCCGCGACGGCATCCCCGAGTTCCAGCCGGGCGACACGGTCCGCGTCCATGTACGGGTGGTCGAGGGCAACCGGGCCCGGACCCAGGTCTTCGAGGGCGTGGTGATCCGGCGTCAGGGCAGTGGGGTGCGTGAGACCTTCACGGTGCGCAAGGTGAGCTTCGGCGTGGGTGTTGAGCGCACGTTCCCGGTGCACACGCCGGTCATCGACCGCATCGAGCGGGTAACCCAGGGCGACGTGCGCCGGGCGAAGCTGTACTACCTGCGCGATCGGGTCGGCAAGGCGGCCAAGGTCAAGGAAAAGCGCTATCGCTGACCCGGCGGTCAACCCGCCGGATCCGGCGCACCGGTCCCCGGACCGCTCCAGGCAGGCCCGGGGGGCCTGGGGCGAGCGCAAGGTTGCTCGCTGGTACACCGAGGCCGGCTACGAGATCCTGGACCAGAACTGGCGGGTGAGTGGCGGCGAGCTGGACCTGATCCTGTGGCGGGACGGCGAGATCGTGTTCTGCGAGGTCAAGTCGAGGCGCTCGGAACGCTACGGCTCGGCTGCCGAGGCGGTGGACTGGCGCAAGCAGCGCCGCATCCGGTCGCTGGCGGCCCAGTGGCTGAAGGCCAGCGGCCGCCGGGGACGGGTCCGCTTCGACGTGGCCACCGTCACCGGCGTCGAAGTCAAGGTGATCGAGGGTGCCTTCTAGCCCGAGACTGATTCCGCGGGGTGCCCTGCGGGGGTGGCCGCTGCATCAATCCGGCGGCGTGGCCTGGCGGGCGGTGCGCCGCTCCCAGCATCCCCGGTGCCAGTGGCGGCGCAGGTCGGGCGCCTCGCTGGGAACCACGACGTAGTGGCCGGTCCGGGCCGGGATGGTCCGGTTGCAGTTCGGGCAGGTGTAGTCCTTGGTGGCCTGGTACGACTGGATGAAGCGGACCTCCACCTCGCCGAGCCGCTCGGGGTCGTCCACTGCGTCAGCCCAGCAGCGCCCACACCACCAGGGCCACCGCCACCAGCAGTCCCGCGCCCACGAAGATGAGGTCCGCGGGCCGGCGCCGGTGGGGACGGGTGGGGTCGAATCCCATGCCCCAAGTATCGTGGGCCGGCGCTGTGCCCGCACCAGTCCGCGCCATGTCCCGCTGCCGCCGCCCGTTCCGCCCGCTCCTGCTGGCCGTTGTCATGGCCGTCGCCGGCCTGGCCGGCGCCTGCGCGGCCGATGACGTGCCGGAGGTGCCCGTCGCTGCCGACGGCTCGGTCGATCCGGTGCTGGTGGACGGGCGCCGGGTCTACATCGACCGCTGCGCCAACTGCCACGGCAACGACGGAGGCGGGGGGCGGGGCACGAAGCTCTCCGACGGCCTGATGGTCAGGCGCTACCCCGAGATCGGCGACCAGGCGGAGGTAATCGCCGACGGGGTTCGGGCCATGCCCGCCTTCGATGAGGTGCTGGACACCGCACAGATTCTGGCCGTAGCCAGATATACACGAGAAGTGCTATAGTTCTGTTCTGGTTGCCTTGAGGGCGACGCACGGCTAGCCGCCGGCCGCAGGACTCAGCGAGTCGATAGACGACGGCCTCCGATCCCCACCGCAGGAGGCCGTCATGCTCGCCACCGTCCGATCCGCCACCCTCGTCGGCGTCTGGGGCCATCCCGTCTCGGTGGAGGTCCATGTGGCCGACGGACTGCCCGGCTTCAGCATCGTCGGCTTGCCCGACGCCTCGTGCCGGGAGGCCCGCGACCGGGTCCGGGCCGCCATCGTCTCCAGCGAGCTCACCTGGCCGATGAAGCGCATCACCGTGAACCTCGCGCCCAGCGACGTTCCGAAGTCGGGCGCCGGGCTCGACCTGGCCATCGCGGTCGGGATCCTGGTCGCCGACGAGCAGCTCGGGGCCGCGTCGATCGCCGGTACCGGTGTCCTGGGGCAGCTGGGACTCGACGGCTCGGTGCGGCCGGTGCCCGGCGCGCTGCCTCTGGTCGACGCCATGGACCATGCCTCGGTGATCGTGGCCGCCCGCGACAGCGCGGTGGCCGATCTGGTGGCCCGCGATCGGGTCCGCCCGGTCCGGTCGCTGCGTGAGCTGTTCGACGCGCTGGCCGGCACCGGGCCGTGGCCCGAACCGCCGGCGGCTCTGCGGGTGGTCCCAGCCGAGCCCGATCCCGACCTCGCCGACATAGCGGGCCAGCCGCTGGCAAGATGGGCGCTGGAGGTGGCCGCGGCCGGCGGGCACCACCTGCTGCTGGTGGGGCCTCCGGGGGCGGGCAAGACAATGCTGGCCCGCCGGCTCGTCGGCCTGCTGCCGGACCTGTCGCCCGACGCGGCCCTGGAGGTCACCCGGGTTCACTCGGCCGCGGGGCTGGCGCTGCCCGACGGCCTGATCACCCGCCCGCCGTTCAGGGCTCCCCACCATTCGTCGTCGATGGCGGCGCTGGTGGGCGGAGGCACGGCCCGGGCCCGCCCCGGTGAGGTGAGCGCGGCCACCGGCGGTGTGCTGTTCCTGGACGAGCTGGGCGAGTTCGCTCCGTCGGTGCTGGACGCCCTGCGCCAGCCGCTGGAGGAGGGAATGATCCGGGTGGCCCGTTCGCAGGGAATGGTCGAGCATCCGGCCCGGTTCCTGCTGGTGGCCGCCATGAATCCCTGCCCCTGCGGCGCGGGCGGCACCGTCGGCTGCCGTTGCGCTCCGGGCGCGCTGGCCCGGTACCAGCGCCGCCTCTCGGGCCCCTTCGTGGACCGGCTCGACCTCGTGGTCCGGGTGGATCGGCCCGATCCGGCCGACCTGCTCGACACCGCTCCCAGCACCCCCAGCACCGAGGTCGCCCAAAGGGTGGCCGATGTGCGGAGGCGGGCGCAGGGGCGGGGTGTGAGCAGCAACAGCGAGCTGACCGGTTCGGACCTGGATCTGCACGGCCCCCTCGACCGGGCTGCCACAGAGGTGCTGCGGGCTGCATTGGCCGAGGGTCGCCTCAGCGCGCGTGGACTGCGCCGGGTCCGCACCGTGGCCCGCACGATCCGGGACCTCGACGACGGCGGCCCCGAGCTGCGGTCTGCCGATGTGCTGGCCGCGCTCTCGTTGAGGATGAGGCTCGACGCGGCCGGAGGTTTCGTCCATGGCTGAGACGACCGCGGCCCCGATCGGACGGGACAGGGGAGTGCACGCTGCCGCGCTGGCCTCGCTGCCGCGGTCCACACCGAAGCGATTGCATCGGCTGCTGGGGGAACGGGATCCCGCCGAGGTTTGGGAGGAGGTGGTGCGGGGCGACATCGCAGGCGCGGCGGCCGACGACGAGTTGCGGGAGTTCTGGAGGGCGCATGCATGTGACACCGACCTGGACGCGGTGGCGGCCGAGTTGGAGGCTCTCGACGCCTGGGTCACGACCGCGGCCAGCGCGAACCACCCGCCGGCGCTGGTGGACGACATCGATCCGGCGCCCGTCGTGTTCCGCCGCGGCCACGTGCCCGATCCTTCCGCGCCCGCGGTGGCCATAGTCGGCACCCGGCGCTGCACCCCGACGGGGCGCTCGGTGTCCATGGAGCTGGGCTCAGGGCTGGCCGCGGCCGGGGTGACGGTGGTCTCGGGCCTGGCTCTCGGGATCGACGGGGCCGCCCACCGCGGCGCGCTGGCCGCGGCCGGAGCGCCTGTCGTTGGCGTCGTGGGCAGCGGATTGGACGTCGTGTACCCGCGAGGCAACCGCGACCTCTGGGACGCGGTGAGCACGTCGGGGACCCTGCTGACCGAGGCGCCGCTGGGCGCCGAGCCCGAGGGTTGGCGCTTCCCGGCCCGAAACCGACTTCTGGCCGCGCTGGCCGACGTGGTCGTGGTGGTGGAGTCGAAGCGGGCCGGTGGGTCCATGCACACCGTCGAGGAGGCCATCCGGCGTGCCGTCACGGTCATGGCCGTTCCCGGGTCGGTGCGCAATCCGGCCGCGGCCGGCACCAACCTGCTGTTGAGCGAGGGCTGCCCGCCGGCGTGCTCCCCCGACGATGTGCTAGTTGCCTTGGGCCTGGCCACCGCGGGTGCGTCCCGTGGCCCCGTGGAACCCCACCGCCGGATCGACCTCGACAGCCTCGACCCGCTCCAGCAGCGGTTGCTTGACCTCCTCGACGACGGCCCGGTGAGCCTCGACACGCTGGTGCTGCGGGCCGGAGCGCCGGTGCCCAAAGTGCTGGCGGCCGCTGACGGTCTCGAACGGTCGGGACTACTGGCCCGCGACGGCGCCCGCGTCCTGAGGGCGTGATGCCGCCCGACCGAGCTCGCTGGCCGCTGGCGCGCCGCTACCCGATGCCGTTCATGTTCAGCGAGCATGCGCTCGAGGCCATGGAGTTGCGGGAAATCCGCCCCGAATGGGTGGAGCGGACGTTGGCCGCGCCGGAGCGACGCGTCCCAGACCCCCGCCATGCCACCGTGGAGCGGTTCTACTGTCGTATCCCTGAGAATGACGGTAGAGTGCTGAGGGTACCCGTGAACACGGCCACAGACCCTTGGCGTGTCGTGACGGTGTTCTTTGATCGCTCGATGCGAGGTGAGCCATGAAGCTGCGGACCGACAAGCAGGCCGATGCCCTCTACTTCCGGCTTGACGACTCCGAGATCGTCGAGTCGGTCGAGGTGGCCCCCGGAGTCGTGCTGGACTTCAACCGCGCCGATCATGTGGTCGGGGTGGAGATGCTCAGCCTGTCCATCCGATCGCCGGGACTCGACCTGACGGACCTTGAATTCGAAGCCTGCACGGGACCCGGAGTCGAGGTCGAGATACCGATGCCCGTCGACTAGCTCGACGGAAGCGCTCGACGAGCGTTCGCCCGCACGAGGCGACGGGTGTGGACAAATAGACTCGGGCTGTGGACAACTGGGAGCTAGGCGCCTGGCTCGAGTCGTTGATAGGCGTGGCCGATTCCACCCGGGCCGTGTACGCCCGGGACGCGACCGCGGCTGCGGGCTGGCTGCAGGAGGCCGGCCACGCGGGTCCCGCGTCGGTTGATCGCCGGGCCGTGCGCCGGTATCTGGCCCATCTGGGGAACCGCCGCTACGCGGCCCGCACCATCGCCCGCAAGCTGTCGGTGCTGCGCCGCTACTTCGACTGGGCCCGCCGCAGCGGCCACATCCGGGTCGACCCCACGCTCGGGCTGACCGCGCCCCGGGGCAGGTCTCGGCTGCCCCAGGTGCTCAAGGACGACCAGATCCACACGCTCATCGACAAGCCGGCCCGGGCCGGCGACGACGACGCACGTGACGCTCGGGATCTCGCCATCGTCGAGTTGCTGTACGGCAGCGGGCTGCGGGTCAGCGAACTGTGCGGCCTCGGCCGCGACGACATCGACCTGTCCCGGCTGGAGGTCCGGGTGTGGGGCAAGGGCGCCAAGCAGCGCCTGGTGCCGCTGAGCGAGCCCGCGGCGGAGGCACTACGAGCCTGGCTGAAGGATCACCGGTGCTCGTTCGTCACCGGCGATACCCCGGCCGGCGCCGTATTCCTCAACCAGCGGGGCCGGGCCATGACGCCCCGCGACGTGCGCCGGGTGCTGGACCGCCGCAGTGTGGTCCCCACCCATCCCCACGCCCTCCGTCACACCTTCGCCACCCACCTCCTCGACGGGGGTGCCGACCTGCGAACCGTGCAGGAGCTGCTGGGCCACGCCGACATCGCCACCACCCAGATCTATACCCACGTCAGCCGCGAGCGCCTGCGCGAGGTCCACCGCACAACCCACCCGCGCGCCTGACGCGGCCGGGTAGGCGCGCCGGTCGCCCCGGGGCCTGACGCGGCGACCGACTGCTGCCGGCCGCCGCCTTCAGAACGCGTGATCTAGGAGGGTACGGGACGGTACTCGTCCAGCGGGTAGATGCAGACCCCGCCCGCATCCTCGAAACCGGGCACCGGCAAGCCGTAGGGTCTGCTGCACGGGAACTCCCAGATGAGGTTGTGAAGGGCGTCCGGAGCCCGGGTCTTGCCGGGCCGGATCGATCCGGGAATCATCTCGCTGGTGTCGATGGGGCCCAGGTTGGCCAGCGTGGCATAGACGTCGGCGCGGGTGGGATTGTCGCCCGCGTCGTGGAGGGCTCGGGCCGCGATACGCACGAGCTCGCACACCGTGCTGGTCATGCCGTAACGCGAGTTGCCGTCGTGGCGGTCCTCCGACTCGTGGTTGGCGCCCGAGGGGCTGTTGGCGCCGTAGAGGTCGTTGCACATCTCGTTGAACGCCCGCGGCGCGTAGCCGTCGAGGCGGTAGGCACCCACATCGCGGGCGTCCATGATGCGTGCGCCGTTGTACAGGTTCGCGGCTTCGATCCCGCCGAACTGGAGGATCTTCGAGGTCACGATCTCCGCTGCCTGCGAGTTGAAGTCTGAAGCATAGAACTGCACGTCACCGGGCTGGAATCCCTGGTTGAGCATCTCCACCAGGAAAAGCGGGGCAGAGATGACGTTGAGCACGTTGAAGATCACGTCGACGCCCTCGCTGCGGAAGCGGCCCACGGTGTCCACCGCGCCCTCGGTGCAGGCGACCGTGCCGCCGCAGCCGATCTTGTCGAACACAGCCACGTTGACGCCACCGTCCCGCAGGACGCTGACCAGTCCGGCCTCGACGGCCTCGTACTGGCCCGGAGTGTCCGGCGCGGCGATCCCGACCGTCTTGCCATCCAGTTCGCCCCTCGCGATCAGGTCCCGGGCCAGCCAGCCCAGCGCCTCCTCCGCGGTCGGCGTCGTGGTGACCAGCAGGTCGTTGCTGCGGTCCATGAACTCCTGGGGCTGGGGCTGCACGGTGATGAAGGCGGTCTCGTGCTCCTCCACGATGCACAGGGTGGCCGAGCCCTGGAATCCGCTGGAGTTGAGGATCATGACGGCGTCGTTGTCCTCGATGGCCTCGATGCAGGCCGCGTTGCGGATCTCGTCCAGCTGGTCGCCGAGCACGTCCACGTGGATGGTGTGCAGGTCGATCATGCGGCCCCTGATCCCGCCGCACTGCTCGTTGATATAGGTCACAAAGGTCTCGAACATCTCGGCCGGGTCGCCCACATCGGTGCCGAAACCGATAGCCGCGAAATCCTCGAGCTTCGAGCGGATGTGGGTGATCTTGATGGAGTCGGCTTCGATGCCCGTGTCGGTGGCCACCCGGTCGGCGGCCGCGGGGTGGGCATTGCAGAAGGAGTCGATCTGCATGAACGGGTGGTCGCCGCGGTCCATGGTCGCCTGGAACTCGTTGAAGATGCCGCCGCGGGGATCGTTGAAGATGTTCGGCGGCGGACCCTCGGGCTCGGCCGGTTCGGTGGTGGTGGTCTCCTCGACGGGCTCCTCACCGGAGTCTTCGGGTTCGGTGGCGGCCGGTGCCTCGGACTCGTCCTCGGGTTCGGTGGTGGCCGGTGCCTCGGGCTCGTCCTCGGCTCCGGTGGTGGTGGTCTCCTCGACGGCCGGTGCCTCGGGCTCGTCTTCGGGCTCAGGGGCATCGGGCTCGCTGGCAGCCGGGGCCTCGGTGGTCGGGGCGGCCGTGTCGTCGTCGTCATCGACGGACACGGTCACCTCCCCGCCGCAGGCCGCGGCCACGAAGGCCAGACTGATAACGATTGCAAGCGCGGAGCGCAGTCTTGGGGACATCTGTGTATTCCTCCATCCCTCCGGAAGGACACTTGAACGACACCGGCGTCAGGCCGAAGCGCCAGTCTCGCCCCGACGCACCGGTATACACAAGTCAGGCTAATGGCCACGGCCCGCCGTCCGGCCGCTACTGTCTCCGCACCGACCGGGCCCACCGCGCCGATCGGAGCCTCGCAAGGGGGAGCATGGCAGACCAGTCGCCCGAGATGAACGCCGGTGATCCGTCGGTAGCCGACCTGGCCGGAGCGATCCTCGACGAGGAGGCGAAGCGCCGGACCGAGCAGGCCGAGCGCGACGCCGAGACTGTCCTGCCCGACGACCTCCTGCCCGGTGTCGGCGACAAGCCGATGACCCTCCGGGAGGGGCTGCGGGTCGGCGGCTCATCGATGCTGGTGATGATGTTCGTGCTCAACATGCTGGACGAACTGCCCCGGGCGGTGCGGGTGCTGGCCCCCGACATCCAGAAGTCGCTCGACATCAGCGACACGTTGCTGTTCGGCATTCTCGGTTTCGGGGGCGTCACCCTGGTGCTGGGCGCGGTCCCCATGGCTGCGCTCGCCGACCGGGTCAAGCGGGTGGCCATCATCCCAGTGTCGTCGGCGTTCTGGGGCGTCACCGCGTTCTTGAGCGGCCTCATCGTCAACCCGTTCCAGTTGTTCCTCACCAACGCGGGGACCGGATTGGGGCAGGCCTACCGGATCCCGGTGTCCAACTCGCTGCTGGTGGACACCTACCCGATCCAGGCCCGCAGCCGCATCTTCGCCCTGGAGGGTGTTGGCCGCCCTGTGGGCCAGCTTGTCGGTCCGCTCGCGGTTGGAGGCATCGCGGCTCTGGTGGGAGGCGAGGATCCGTGGAGGGCTGCCTTCTTCGCGGTGGCGATCGCTCCCATCGTGGTCGCGGTGGTGTCCGCGATCGTGCTGCGAGAGCCGCCCCGGGGCCGCTTCGAGAAGCAGGCTGTCTTCGGAGACGAGAACGTGGATGTGGAGGAGCTGCCGGTGTCGATCGGCACCGCCTTCGCCCGGCTCCGCAAGATCAGGACCTTCTACTACCTGACCACCGGCGTGGGTGTCCTGGGGTTCGCCCTGATCGCCATCCCGATCCAGTTCAACCTGCTGCTGGAGGACAAGTACGCCATGGGGCCCTTCCAGCGGGGCGTCGTCGAGTCGCTCATCTGGGTGGCCGCCCTCGTCGGCCTGCCCGTGGCCGGACGCGTGTTCGACCGGGGGTTCCGCCGCGACCCGTCCGCGATGATGCGGATGTCGGGGATCCTGGTGATGGCGGCGGGCGTTACCTACGCGGTGGCCCTGCCCATCAAGATCCTCGGCGGGCTGGTCCTGATGATCGCGGTGGCCCAGACTCTGATCTCGATGGCGTTCGTGGCGGTGCCGTCGGTGATCGCGTCGGTGTCCCCCTACCGCATCCGGGCTCAGGCGTTCGCCCTGCTGCCGGTGTTCATCTTCCTGATGGGCGGCTTCTTCGGAGGTCTGATAGTCGGCCAGCTCTCCGACGCCTACAACGAGCGCACCGCCATGCTGGTGGCCGCCCCGCCGGCGGCCCTGATCGGGGGCGCGCTGATCGCCTACGGCAGCCGGTTCATCCGCCGTGACATCTCCCGGGCGGTCGAAGAACTGGTCGAGGAGCAGGCGGAGCAGCGCCGGGCCGCCGCCGATCCCTCGTCGGTGCCCGCCCTTCAGGTCCACAACCTCGACTTCGCCTACGGAAGCGTGCAGGTGCTGTTCGACGTGTCGCTGGAGGTGGCCCGGGGCGAGGTCCTGGCCCTGCTCGGCACCAACGGCGCGGGCAAGTCCACCCTGCTGCGGGCGGTGAGCGGGCTGGGAATCCCCGACCGGGGCGTGGTGCGTCTCGGAGGGCGCACCATCACCTACGCCGACGCCGAGGACCGGTTCGCGGCCGGGCTGGTCCAACTGCGGGGTGGAGCCGGGGTCTTCGAGGAGCTCAGCGTGGCCGACAACCTGAGAGCCGCCGTGCTGGCGTCCGGGCTGGACGCGACGGAGACCCAGGCCCGCATGCAGCGATCCCTCGAGGCCTTCCCCGCCCTGCGGGGCCGTCAGACGGCAGCAGCCCGGGAGCTGTCGGGCGGGCAGCAGCAGATGCTGGCGCTGGCCATGGCCCTGATGCACAAGCCCGAGGTGCTGCTCATCGACGAGCTCAGCCTGGGACTGGCGCCGGTAGTGGTCCAAGAGCTTCTCGAAGTGGTGAAGCGGCTCCGCGAGAGCGGCCAGACGATGGTGATCGTCGAGCAGTCCCTGAACGTTGCGCTGGCCTTCGCCGACCGGGCCGTCTTCATGGAGAAAGGCCGCATCCGGTTCGAGGGGCCGGCCCAGGAGCTGGCCGAGCGCGACGACCTCGCCCGGGCCGTGTTCCTGGGAGGCGAGGGCGGATGATCGAGTTTCTCGGCATCACCATCGGCCAGCAGTCCTTGGCGCTGGGCCTGGTGACCGGGCTCACCTACGCCGCTTTCGCGGCCGGGTTCGTGCTGATCTACCGCTCCACGGGCGTGCTGAACTTCGCCCACGGCGAGGTCGGGGCTTTCGGCGTGGCCCTCTTCGTGCTGCTGCTGGCCCAGTACAGCGTGAACTGGTGGCTGTCGTTCCTGCTTGCGCTGGCCGCCTGCGCAGCCATCGGCATGGCCATCGAGTTGATCGTGATACGGCGGCTGTTCAACTCGCCCCGCCTGGTGGTGCTGATCGCCACCATCGGTGTGGGCCAGATCGTGCTGTTCGCCAAGTTCAGGCTGCCCAGCGTCGCCGCGCCCGGGCCCATCTCGCCACCGTTCAAGGCGACCTGGACCCCCACCGACCACATCCGCCTGCAGGCCCGAGAGATCGTGGTGCTGGTGGTGGTACCCGTACTGATCGCCGTGCTGGCCTGGTTCATCGCCCGCACCCGCTTCGGGCTGGCCGTACGGGCCTCGGCCTCCAACGCCGACACGGCCCGGGTCTACGGCACCTCGCCCCGCCGGACCTCGACGATCGTGTGGTCCATCTCGGGCGCGTTCGCGGCGGCCACCGCCATCTTCCTGGCCCCGCTCCAAGGCATCAACTCGGCCCAGGCCGGCACCGCAGCCATCGCCGAACCGCTGCTGCTGAGAGTCCTGGTGGTGTCGCTGCTGGCCCGCATGCGCTCGCTCCCCGGCACGCTCATCGGCGGGGTCGGGGTGGGCGTGGCCGAGCAGCTCGTCCGCACCAACGTGGACTCGGCCAACCGCTCGGTGGTGGATGTCTACCTGTTCCTGGCTGTGCTGGTCGTGGTGCTGCTGGTGGCTCGCAGCGCCGGCGAGCAGGAATCGTGGTCGCTCGCGCCTCGGGTGAAGGCCATCCCGAGCCGCTTGGAGTCGGTCTGGTGGGTCCGGAGGCTCAACGCCATGGGGTTCGTGGCGCTGTTCGGGTTCTTCGCGCTGCTGGGCCTGACCCTCTCCACCGCCAGCTCGCTGTTCACCTGGACCAGCATCATGGTGTTCGCCATGGTGGCGCTGTCCATGACGGTGCTTACCGGCTGGGCCGGCCAGCTCTCTCTCGGTCAGTACGCCTTCGTGGGGCTGGGAGGGCTGACTGTGCTGGGCCTGACCCAGGGCAACGCCATCCCTGTTCCCTTCAACCTGTTCAACCTGGCCATCAAGCTGCCGTGGATGTGGGCGATGGTGGTCGCCACCCTTGTGGGCGTGGTGGTGTCGGTGGTCGTCGGCCTGCCCGCGCTGCGGGTCCGGGGCCTGTTCCTGGCCGTGACCACCCTCGCGTTCGCGGTGGCCTCGGCAACGTGGCTGTTCAATCAGGAGTTCTTCACCGGCGGCACCTCCTACCCGCGCCCGGCCGACAAGCCGGTGCTCGACGTCGGCCCGATCCACATCGACTTCGGTGAATCCCGCAAGAACTACTACTTCCTGTGCCTGATCTCGCTGGCGGTGGTGGCCGCGGTGGTGGCCCGGCTGCGCCGCACCGGGATCGGACGGTCATGGATCGCGGTGCGCGACAACGAGGAGATGGCCGCGGCATCGACCGTGTCGCCCACCCGCATGAAGCTGGTCGCCTTCGGCGTGGCCGGCGGCATCGCGGCCTATTCCGGCGGGCTGCTGGTGACGCTGGTGCCCTCCCTTCAGCCGGTCTCGCTGTTCCGGGCGGGCGAGTCGATCGTGGTGGTGGCCACCGCCATCATCGGCGGTCTCGGCTCGGTGGCCGGTCCCATCCTGGGAGCGCTGTGGGTTCGCGGCATCCCCCAGACCATTCCCGAGGAGCTCGACGACCTGGTCCGGCTCCTGACCAGCAGCATCGGCCTGCTGGTGCTGCTGATGTACTTCCCAGGCGGTCTGCTGCAGATCGTCTACAGCATCCGGGACAAGCTGCTCGAGCGGGCCGACCGCAAGATGGCGGACCGGGAGGCCGCCGCCGCGGTCAGGTCCGCGCCTGGTGACGGGACGCCGGAGGCGCCCGACACCCCGCCTGAGCGGCGCAAGCCCCGCCCGCTGGTGACGGCACCTGCCGCTACGGCCCCGCAACGGGCGGGCCCGGCGCTGCAGACCCAGGACGTGTCGGTGCGATTCGGGGGCAACACCGCCGTCGACGGGGTGTCGGTGCATGTCGATCACGGCGAGCTGGTGGGCCTGATCGGCACCAACGGTGCGGGCAAGTCGACGCTGCTCAACGCGGTCAGCGGGTTCGTCCCGGCCCAGGGACGGGTCTTCGTGCTCGGAACCGACGTGACCTCCAGGCGGGCCCCCGGCCGTCACGCCCTGGGTCTGGGGCGGGGTTTCCAGGGGGCCCGCATCTATCCCGGCCTGACGGTGCGCGAATCGTTGATGGTCGCTCTCGAGGCCCGCTCGCAGTCGCGCCTGCTGCCGTCGATGACCGCGCTGCCCCCGTCACCGGGCCAGGAGCGGGTCAAGCGGGCCGAGGCCGACGAGATCATCGCCTACATGGGGCTGGAGCGTTACGCCGACCACTTCGTGGCCACCCTGTCGACCGGAACCCGGCGCATCGTGGAACTCTCCAGCCTGCTGGCCGTCAACGCCCGGGTGCTGCTGCTCGACGAACCCACCGGCGGGGTGGCCCAGCGGGAGGCCGAGGCCTTCGGCCCGCTCATCAAGCAGGTGCAGGCCGAACTCGACGCCGCGGTGATCGTCATCGAGCATGACATGCCGCTGGTGATGGGCATCAGCGACCGCGTCTACTGCCTGGAGGCGGGCGCGGTGATCGCCGAGGGTCCGCCCGAGCAGGTCCGCCACGACCCGCTGGTGGTGGCCAGCTACCTGGGCACCTCCGAGCAGGCCATCGGCCGCTCCGGACCGACCGCGCCCTAGCCCAGTCGCCGGAACCGGACGCCGGGCGGCCTCGTCCACGACGGTCGCGGGCAAGCATGGAAGACTTGGCCGCTGATGGATCGATTCGCGTGGGTGCTGGCCCAGTCCGGCAGCGAGACGCTGCTGGAGGACGCGCTCACCCACACCGACTGGATCAAGGCCGGCATCGTCCTGGTGTGCACTCTCGTGCTCGCGGTGGCGGTGTCGAAGCTTCTGCGCAGGGCCGTGGCCCGCGGTATCGGGCACGGCTTCGCCGCCATCCTGACCTCGAGGTTCCTGGGCTACGCGGTGTTCATCGTGGGCCTGTCGTACGCGCTGACCGTGCTCGGCGTGCGAGTGGGGCCGCTGCTGGGCGCCCTCGGCCTCGGTGGCCTGGTTCTGGCCCTCGCATTGCAGGGCGTGGTCGGCAACTTCGTGTCGTCGCTGATCCTGCAGACCCGCAGGCCCTACACGGTGGGCGACACCGTGGAGTTGGACGGCCACTTGGGCGTGGTGGGCGACATCGACTCCCGAACCACCCAGATCAGGGGACTCGACGGCACCCACATACGAATCCCGAACGCCAACGTGGCCGGGGCCACCATCGTCAACCTGACCCGCGAGCCGGTGCGGCGCAGCTCCCTTGCCGTCGGCGTGGCCTACGACACCGACCTCCAGCAGGCGACCGATGCGATTTACGCCGCGCTAGCGCGGGTGCCCAGGGTGCTGGCCGAGCCCGAGCCCGCGGTGAACCTCGAGGGCTTCGGTGACTCCAGCATCGGCTTCAACGTGCTCTACTGGCACGCCAGCGACGTGCCGACCGAGCTCGCCACCCGCCACGACCTGGTGCTGGCCATCCACCGGGAGTTCGCGGCCTGCTCCATCACCATCGCCTTCCCGCAGGTGACGGTCTGGAGCGGCCGGCAGCGCCCGGACCGCTTGTATGGCGGCACCGTCGGCGAGGTGCGGGCCGCCTATCCCGGCCTCGACCAGCCCGAGGAGGCGCGGGAACGCCGCGGCCCCCAATGGCGGCTATCGAGCCGCCGCCGCTCCGACTCCGAGTCCTGATTCGTGGCTCAGCTGCTCGCCGGCCCCAGCCGTTCGAGTGCGCTTGCTAGCCCGTGAAGGCCCGGACCACCAGGGTCACCCCTGAGGCGGCCAGCAACCCCAACACGACCCGGTCGAACTGTGAGCCCGAGAGCCTGTCCCGCAGGTGCTCGCCGACGGGCAGCATCGCCAGCACCGGCCCGAACCCGACAGCGGCCGCGATCAGCCGGTCCGAGTCGTAGGCGCCGATCGACGCCAGGGTGGAGATCTGCGCAACACCGGTGATCAGGAACAGCACCGACAGCGACAGGATGTAGGCGTCGCGTGGCAGCCGGTAGGCGTAGAACCACGAACCGATGATCGGCCCGGACACGCCCACCGCGCCCTGCATCACTCCGGCGGACAGACCGACCGCGGGCGAGGCCCGCCGACCGATCTCCGGCGATACCGCGATGTCCCCGAACCACAGCGATCTGACCACGAACGCCAGAACGCACGCCGCGAGCACGATCAGCAAGGGCCTTTCGGGCAACGACACCAGAACGAACGTGCCCGCTACCGCTCCCAGCGCCGATGTCGCCGTCAGCACGGGAACGTCTCGGGTTTCCGACCGGGCGTGGCGGGTGCGCCAGCCGACCAGCATGTTGGCCACGGCGTTGGGCAGGGTCACGACCGCCACCGCGGTCTCGATGCCGATGAGCGGCGCCAGGATCGGTATGGCGATCAGCGGGTAGCCGAGCCCGGTGGCGCTCTTGGCCAGCATCGCCAGCGCGGAGGCCACACCGACCACGATCAGCTCGGTGGTGCTCACCCTTCCGGCGCGTCAGCTTCGCTGAGGGCCTCGATCCAGCGGCCGCGCTGGTCCTCGAGCCAGTCGGGAAAGTCGATCTCGGGGTCGGGCAGCGGCGTGACGCCGCGGGCCGCGCAGGCCTCGGCGAATGCTTCGGGGTCGTCGCTCCAGCTGCGGGGGTCGCCCAGCATCACCTCGAACAGCGAGCATCCGGCGTCGCCGGCCACCAGGGGCCCGAACTGCTCGCCGGCGGGCAGCTCGATGTGGGTGCCGGCACCGCACACCTCGTCGCCCACCAGGATCTCCCCTTCCAGCACGAACACCACATGGGGCGAGCGGTGGCCGTGGCGGCGCACCACCATGCCACCGTCGTAGCGGGCGTACAGCGACAGGTAGGGCGGGTCGGCCCGGAAGGCGAACCACTTCTCCCATACCGACGACTCGGTTCCGTCGGCGTTGCGCTGCGCCTTGACCCGCTGCCAGGGAACGGAGGGATCCTCCAGACGGCGGATGACGGGACCGGAGTTCATCTCACGAAGACCAGTCCGCACCGGGCTGGTGGAGGGCCCACAGTTCGGCGATGCGACCGTGCTCGATCCGGTACTGGGCCAGCCACACCAGCGACATCGGGGCCGCCGCGCCGAGGCTGACGCCCCGGAGCGTGAGCCGCACCCACACCGTGGCGCCCTCGGTCGTGATGGCGTCGAAGCTCACCTCGCTGGCCCGCACCGCGTCGAAGGCGCCGGCCAGGCGGTTGCGGAGCTCCGCGCGGGTCAGCGTCTCGGTGCCCTCCGCGGTGTGGCGCACGATCCGGTCGGACACCACGTCGTCCAGGGCGCCCAGGTCGCGCTCCAGCCAGATTCTCTCCCAGTAGGCCCGCACCACCGACTCGGGCGCGGAGCCGCCGTCGGCGTCACCGGGCACCGGGTCGCGGCCGTCGTCATCGGCCATGGTCGCCTCCTCGTTGTGTGATGGGTTCACAGTGTTGTCTCCTCCGGGAACGGATGCGGCGCCGTCAGCCGGGCCACCGCCATGACGGCCAGCACCAGGATCCCCAGGCCCACGAGAGTGGCCCTTATGCCGATCCGGTCGGCCACAATGCCGATGGGCAGCGCCGCGACGGCGAAGCCCGAGAAGCTGAGCATCAGCAGGCTCTGGACCCGGCCGTGGTACTCGACCGGAGTCGAGGTCAGCAGCAGGGAGTTGTTCAGGGCCTGGAAGACGCTGGAGGTCGCGCCCACGATCGCCATGGCTGCCAGCGCGGCGTAGAAGTTCGGCATCACCGCGAACACTGCGAGCGATATGCCGAAGGCCACCGCGCTGCGGGTCTGGAACGGGCGAAGCCTGCGCCGCTCGAGGTTGGCCAGGGCCAGCGAGCCGATCACCGCGCCGACCGCGGCGGCCGCGTTGAGCAGGCCGAAGCCGGTGGATCCGCTGTCGTGGACCCGTTCGGCCACGACCGGCAGGAACGCCATGTGGGGGAATCCGACCAGCACCACGCCGAACGACACCCCCAGCAGGTGCACCAGGTCCGGTCGGGAGCGCACGAAGCGCACCCCGTCGACGATGTCGCCCAGCGCGCTGCGACCGGACGGGCTCGGCCGGGTCCCTGAGGGCAGGCCGATCAGGAGGACCACGCTGAGCGTTCCGAGTACGCCCGCGGCGAAGAAGACTCCCGCCAGGCCGAACAGGGCCACGCCGATCAGGGCGCCCGCGGCGGCCGGACCCACGACTCGGGCCAGCTGCACCGTCGACATCGACAGGAAGATGGCGTTGGTGATGCTCTCGCGGCCGACGACCTCGGAGATGAACGAGAGTCGAGCCGGCGCGAGGATCGAGATCACGCCCCCCTGCACGACGCTGGCCGCGAGCAGCATCCAGTAGGTGGCGGTGCCGGTGGCCACCGCGACACCCAGCCAGACGGGAGTGGCGGCCTGGAGGAGTCCGGCCGTCACGAGCACGTTCCGCTTGGCGAAGCGGTCCGAGATCATGCCCCCGTAGGGGATGGCGAAGATGCTGCAGGCGCCGAAGGCCAGCATCACGCCGCCGAGGCCGGTGTTGCTGCCGGTGAGTTCGAACGCCAGCCAGGCCCGGGCTATGCCCGCGACCTGCATGGTGAGGAAGGTGAACAGACCTCCGACGAAGAGCAGGCGGAAGTCTCGGTTGTGCAGCGCCGCGAACCGCCCCGAACCGTCGGCGGGTCTGCGAGCGCGCATCCGCCAGCGTACCCAAGGGCGCTGTTCGGCTACGCGGCGTCCACGGTCGAGCGAAGCAGGGCCTGTTGATGTATTGTCCGCGACCCGCGTGAACCCCACGAAGACCGCAGAGATTGGGGGTGCAGGATGCTGCCTGCCCGATTCGACTACGTAGCGGCCTCCTCGGTGCAGGAGGCCATCGCCGCAAAGGCGGAGGGGGGTGACGAGGCCCGGATCCTGGCCGGCGGGCAGAGCCTGCTGCCGATGATGAAGCTCCGGTTCGCGACGCCTGCCAAGCTGATCGACATAAACCGCATCGCCGGGCTCGACACCATCGAGCGCCGCAACGGCCACCTGCATATCGGGGCTCTGGTCCGGCACGCCGACATCGTGTCCTCCGGCGCGGTGTCCGGCGCGGTGGCGTCGGCGGCCCCGTGGATATCGGATCCGCTGGTCCGCAATCTGGGCACCCTGTGCGGGTCGGTGGCCCACTGCGACCCCGAGGGCGACTGGAACTCGGTCCTGCTGGCCACCGGAGCCGAGGTGGTCGCCCAGGGACCGTCGGGCTCAAGGTCCATCGACATCGGCGACTTCGTGCAGGACTTCTTCACCAACTCGCTGGCCGACGACGAGATGGTGACCGCGGTGCGCATCCCGGTGCCGTCGAGTTCCTCCGGGGGCTCCTACCAGAAGCTGGAGCGCAAGGTCGGCGACTACGCCACCGTCGGGGTGGCCGCCCACCTCGAGTTGGCCGCCGACGGCACTATCAGCGCGGCCGGTATCGCCATGACCTCGGTGGCGCCCATCAACCGCAAGGCCACCGATGCTGAGGCCCTGCTGGTGGGCAACGCTCCGAGCGCCGAGCTGTTCGCGGAGGCGGGCGAGGCGGCCGCGGCCGCGGCCGACCCCCGCGACGACGTGAGGGGCTCGGCCCGATGGAAGCGCCAAGTGGTGGCTGCATTCACCCGGAGGGCCCTGGCGGCCGCAGCTGAGCAGGCTCAGGCCTGAGAGGGGGAGACATGGAGATCACGGTCAACATCAACGGAACCGACCACACTGCCGATGTGGAGCCCCGGCTCCTGCTCGTAGACCACATCCGCACCGGCGCCGGGCTTACCGGCACCCACATCGGCTGTGACACCACCAGTTGCGGGGTCTGCACCGTGCTGGTGGACGGCACGCCGGTGAAGTCGTGCACGATGCTGGCGGTGCAGGCCGACGGCCGGGAGGTCACCACCGTGGAGGGCCTCAAGTCCGCCGAGGGGCTGCACCCCATCCAGCAGGCGTTCAGCGACGAGCACGGCCTGCAGTGCGGCTTCTGCACCCCGGCCATGATGCTGGTGGGCGCGGCACTGATCGGCGACAACCCGGCCCCGTCCGACGACGAGGTCCGCTGGGCCATCTCGGGGAACCTGTGCCGGTGCACCGGCTACATGAACATCGTCAAGGCCATTCAGGCCGCCGCGGCGGCAGCCGGCAACGGCTCCGACGGCTAGGAGGAAACGACCAATGACTGACACAACGACGACACCTCCCGAGATCGGCGGCATCGGCCACAGCGTCAAGCGGGTGGAGGACGCCCGGCTCATCGAGGGTCAGGGCAACTTCCTCGACGACATCGCCCTGCCCGGGATGCTGCACATGGCGCTAGTGCGCTCGCCGGTGGCCCACGCCCGCATCAACGGCATCAACACCGACGCGGCCACCGCGGTGGACGGCGTGCTGGCGGTGGTGACCGGGGAGCTGATGGCCGCGCACAACCTGGCGTGGATGCCCACCCTGTCGGGCGACACCCAGGCCGTGCTGGCCACCGACAAGGTCCGCTACCAGGGCCAGGAGGTGGCCGCGGTCATCGCCACCGACCCGTATGCGGCCGCCGACGGGGCCGAGCTGGTCGAGGTCGACTACGAGATGCTCGACGCCATCACCACGCCCCAGCAGTCACTGGCGGAGGGCGCGGTGCTGATCCGCGACGAGAAGGAGGGCCAGACCGACAACCTGGCCTACACCTGGGAGACCGGCGACGAGGCGGCCACCGAGGCCGCCTTCGCCAGCGCCGACCGGGTGGTGGCGCTCACCACCCACTACCCGCGCTCGCACCCGTCGCCGCTGGAGACTTGCGGGATCGTGGCCGACGTCAACTCGGTGACCGGCCAGGCCACCATCTATATGACGTCGCAGGCGCCCCACGCCCACCGGACGCTGTTCGCGCTGGTGGCCGGGCTGCCCGAGCAGAACATCCGCATCGTCAGCCCCGACATCGGCGGGGGATTCGGCAACAAGGTGCCCATCTACCCCGGCTATGTGGTGGCCACCGCGGCCAGCCTGCTGATCGGCCAGCCGGTCAAGTGGGTGGAGACCCGCACCGGCAACCTGATCTCCACCGGGTTCGGGCGGGACTACTACATGACCGGCGAGCTGGCCCTCACCAACGAGGGCCGGATCCAGGCCATGCGGGTCGACATGCTGTCGGACCAGGGCGCCTTCTACTCCGACGCCCAGCCAACCCGCTACCGGGCCGGGCTGTTCCATGTGTGCACCGGCAGCTACGACTTCGGTGCTGCGCACATCAAGTGCCGGGGCGCCTTCACCAACAAGGCTCCCGGCGGGGTGGCCTACCGGTGCTCGTTCCGGATCACCGAGGCGTCGTACCTGATCGAGCGGCTGATACAGACCGCGGCCTACGAGTTGGGCATCGACCCGGCCGAGATGCGGCTGCGCAACTTCATCCAGCCCGAACAGTTCCCGTATGAGACGGCCACCGGGTTCGTGTACGACTCCGGCGACTACCCGACCGCGCTGCGCAAGGCGCTGGACGCGGCCGGTTACGAGGAGTTGCGGGCCGAGCAGGCCGCCGCCCGTGCGGAGGGGCGGCTGGTGGGGATCGGCATCGCCCACTTCACCGAGGCGGTGGGGGCCGGGCCGGCCCACACCTACGACATCGCCGGGCTGAAGATGATCGACTCGGCCGAGCTGCGGGTCCATCCCACCGGCAAGGCCATCCTCAAGCTCGGGGTGAAGACCCAGGGCCAGGGCCATGAGACGACCTTCGCCCAGATCGTGGCGGAGGAGACCGGCATACCCGCCACCGACATCAAGGTGATCCACGGCGACACCGACGACACCCCCTACGGGCTGGGCACGTACGCGTCGCGCTCCACCCCGGTGGGCGGGGCGGCCACCGCGATGGTGGCCCGCAAGATCGCCGACAAGGCCCGCCACATCGCCGCCCACCTGCTGGAGGCCGCGCCCGAGGACATCGAGCGCTCCGCCGACAAGTTCCATGTGGCCGGATCGCCCGACCAGTCGGTGACCATCCAGGACGCCGCCTTCGCGGCCTACACCAACCTGCCTGAGGGTATGGAGTACGGCCTCGAGGATGTCACCTACTACAACCCGCCCAACCTCACGTTCCCGTACGGGTCCTACGTGGTGGTGGTGGACGTGGATCCCGACACCGGGGTGTGGAAGGTGCGCCGCATGGTCGCCCTCGACGACTGCGGGGTGCGCATCAACCCCATGATCGTGGAGGGCCAGATCCACGGCGGCCTGACCGAGGGGTTCGCCATGTCGTCGATGCAGTGGATCACCTTCGACGACGACGGCAACTGCATCGGGTCCAACTTCATGGACTACCTGATCCCCACCGCGTGGGAGACGCCCCGCTTCGAGCTGCTGGAGACGGTCACCCCGTCGCCGCACCACCCGATCGGGGCCAAGGGCATCGGCGAGTCGGCCACGGTCGGCTCTCCCGCGGCGTTCGTGAACGCGGTGATCGACGCGGTGGCCCATCTCGGGGTGCGCAACATCGACATGCCGGTCCTGCCCGACCGGGTCTGGGAGGCCATCGACTCAGCCGGCGCCTGAACCCACGCCGATCTGTTGGCGCTTCTTGGCCGTTACGACCAGGAGCCGCAGCAGATCTCATAGCGATCAATCTCTAGAAGCGCCGAATGGGCGCAGCGCTATGGTTGCGGTGTGTTCGGATGTATTGAGCGCAGCGCCTATTGCGGTTGGGCAATTCTTCCGGCCGTTCTCGCTGCTGCTCTGCTGATGGGCTGCACGGTAGTCGAGTCCCCGGCTGCGGAGACATCCACCGAAGCGCCCACGCTGACCGTCCACCGCAACGCGTCGGATGCCGACGAAGTGGAGAATACGGAGTTAGACATCGCTGCGCCGCCGCTGATCGCCCCCGACGACCTGGCGACGGAGCCTGTCGCCTATTTGGACTGCGATTTCTCCGATCATGCCGAACATGCTCTGGATGCGGTATGGCAGGTGAAGTCAGGCCTCGGCAGCGGCACAGCGTTCCACGTCGGCGATGGGCAGTGGCTCACCGCCGAACACGTTGTGTCTGGAAGCAGCGCCGCCACCCTTCACAACGGCGGGGCTTCGATCAGGGCCACAGTCGTGGCCGTCAACAGGGCGGGCGACACGGCCCTGCTACTCACATCGTCGGGTCCCAACCGGCTGGAGTTCGGCAGTCTCGCAGACATCGGTCCGGGGCATCAGGCCTACGCGGTTGGGTTCCCGCTTTATGACGCCCCCCAAGCTTCCATTTCCCGAGGCATCGTGTCCCGGATCGAACGGCATGCTGGGCTAGAGGATGTGATCCTCACCGATGCCGCGGTCAACCCAGGCAACAGTGGCGGGCCTCTGCTCAATGAGTGCGGTCAGGTGATCGGCATGAACGTCTCACGGCTCACAGAAGACGACGCAGTGGGACTCAACTACGCGATCGCTGAGCCCACCCTCAGGAGACGTTTGGCCCAACTCGGTGGCACCACTACCGAGAATCCAACCGCACCGACCACACAACGGGTCGCTCCTACGACCACGATCGCTGCGCCGGCCACTACTGAGCGCGCTGCCCCTAGGGCTAAGGGCCAGGGTGAGATTCCCAGGGTTCCTTCGATTCGGGGCCGTAACCGGGTCGACGCCGAGGAGATACTCAGGAACGCCGGCTTCGGTGTGATCGTGATCGAAGGCCCCAGCCAGGCCGAGGCCGGCACCGTGGTCTTCCAGGAGCCGGCGGCCGGCACCGAGATCACCGAGGGCGACCTGGTGGTGACCATCACCGTCTCCACCGGCCCGGGCCAGATCTTCGTGCCCGACGTCCGGGAACAGTCGCCCTTCGACGCGATCCAGACGCTGATCGGTCAGGGGTTCCGGGTCGCCGAGCGGCGGGAGCCGTCGACCGATGTCCCGGAGGGAGAGATCATCGACACCGACCCGCCGCACGGCTTCCCGGTGTCGGCGGGGCTGGAGGTGTTCATCATCATCTCGGACGGGCCTCCGCTGGTGACTATCCCCGACGTGCAGGGCCTGCTGTTCGACACCGGGAGGCTGGCTATTGAGCGTGAGGGCCTGTTGATCGGGACGGTCACGTTCGAGCCGGTTGAGCCGGGATCCACCGATGTGGGCCGCATCCTGGCCCAGAGCCCGCCGCCCGACCTTGAGGTGGCGACCGAGACGGCGGTGGACGTCGTGGTGGGAGAACTGTCCTAAGCCAGTCCGACGAGTTGACAATGGCTCGCAGGAGGGGGTGGCCAGCGCCATTAGCCGTCTAGAGGATGCATCGTCAGCCCGGGCGCGGCCCGGCATCGGATACAGGGCATCAAGTCCACGGGCGAGAACTCTGAGTCGTAGGGGCGAGCGCATCCGAGGCGCTCCCGCTATTGGTTGGCAAGCCGGGGTTCATTGGGACGCTGGCGGTGATCCGCTTCTTGTCAGCCGGAGTTCACCGCCCATCGCCCAGATCATCGCCTCGACGAGCGGCGCAGTAGGGAGATCCATGTAGACCACCGACGCGGCCGACGTTGTGGGATGACCAGCACCTGCGACTCCGTTTCGACCATCATCACCGGCATATCACGGAGTGACGCCAGTGGGAAGTCTTGCTCGGCGCCATCGACGATTCGTTTCAGCGCTTGCTCCGCGACTGTGGCAGACTCCTTCGGCAGTTCGTCAGTCAGTCGCTGCAACATCTCTACTGCTCGCTGCTCCCGGAACTCGCCGAGAAGTTGATGGTTGAGCACGAGTACCGCTATTGGACCGAGTGGTCAGAAGAGGACGGAGAGTGGGTCGGCCTCTGCGACGGGTTTCTCCTGGTCAGCTGGCTCGAGCCGGATCGAGAGGCGGCCGAGGCGGGGATCCGGGCCGTGGTCGCCGAGGCGCTCGAGCACGTGTGGGCGCAGGGCAGGCCGCTTCCCGAACCCGGCGTGAAGTGGCCCCCGCAACAGTCGGATCACCGCGGCCGAGCCACATCGGAACCGCTGGCATAGGAAGTATGCGTTACTGCTCAGAGCCGATGAGAAGTTGGATGGGCTCGGCGTCGGGGAACGTTACGATGAGTTGAAGCTCGCCTCCGGTAGCTCTTATGAACGAGCGGAGCGTTGATAGCAGCATGTTGCTGCGGTGTTCCAGTCTCGACACCTCGGACTGGTCCATCCCCAAGAGTTCGGCGAGGGTTGCCTGCGTCAACGCACGCGCCCGGCGCACTTGAGCGAGTGTCGCCTGATGCGCGTCGATCTCTGCCAGGGCCGCGTTGAAGCGCGTCCGCGCTCGCGTGTCAGCGTACACCTGGTCGTAGAGGGTCCGGGGTGTGATCTTGTCCTGCCACGCGTCAGGAGGCACCTCATCGGTTGAGGCATCATCTGCTGGCAGTTGTCTTGTACGTGCTTCTTCCATCTCCATGCCGTCTTGTGTTCGCCTTTCGTGTCTTGCCCTTCTTGTTGTCGCCCTCGTGTTGCGCCTATTATCTTGCCCTTCGGTGGTTGGGCGTTCGTCTTGTTCGGCGCTTCTGTTCCTGGCATTCGATCTCTTGGGACTTTCTTGCTGGCGTGGTGTTTCTCGGCTTGGCTGAACTCTGCTGGTTGGTTACCTCCTCTCGTAGTTACCTATTGGCCGCCGCGTTTGACGATCGGCTGACAGTCGGAATGGTGTCGGCACCATTGCTCTAGACGTTCCTCTGCCCGCTGGACATGAGGCGGATACCAACGGTTGCCGAGTCGAGTCTTGTCACCGCCGACGAGGACTACTGCGGCCTCTCCGCCCTTGCTGTCGGCCACGAATGCAAAGAGGAGGCGCAGTACAGGGGGAGCGTCGGCGTAGGGCGTGGTCGTTGTCGGTGGCGTGCGTCGCAGCGCGTGCATGTCGTAGCGCGAGGACACGACCTCGTGGCACTCGGGGTCGCCGAGGTCGCGACCGTGCGTCTCCAAGGCCATCAGCAGGGCCGCGACTTCAGCTTGCACCTCCCACCAGTCCACTCCGTCGTCGGTGTCCTCACCCGAGAGCGACCGCAGCCAGCCATCGAAGAGAGGGTGGAGATAGATGTCCACATCATGCAGTCTAACACATATGTTATCGAACACATACACCTGCTCGTCACGCGGTGAAGCGCGCCGTCGCCTCGGACCAGCTAGCGATGCGGGAGTACGCTGACGCTCAGATGTTCGCGGGAAGCAGGCCCGACGATGGAAAGGGACGGCTAGGTGGACGTGTCGGTGCTGGCCGAGGCGGTGGAACTCACCACCCACAGGGTGCCGTACGTGCTGGCCACGGTGGTGTGGCGGCGGGGCCCGTCGTCGGGACGGCAGGGCTCCAAGGCTGTCGTGCTGGCCGACGGCACGGTTCGGGGCTGGCTGGGCGGCGCCTGCGCGGAGCCTTCGGTGGTGCGTCACGCGCGCCAGTGCCTGGAGACCGGTGAGCCGGCGCTGCTGTTCCTGGGCCAACCCGACGAGCTCGACGGGCGATCCCAGGAGGGAGTTCGCTCGATAGCCATGGCCTGTGAGTCCGAGGGAGCGCTGGAGGTGTACCTGGAGCCGCACCGTCCCGAGCCCCAGGTAGTGGTGGTGGGCCGGTCGCCGGCGGTGGACGCGCTGGCCGAGATGGCCATCGCGCTGGGCTGGGGGGCCACCATCGTTGACGACGGCGGCCATCCCGACGAGCACGCCCGTCCCGAGATCGTCAGGACCAAGATCGACCTGTCGGACCTCGGCATCGACGGCGCCACCGCGGTTGTAGTGGCCACCCAGGGCCACTACGACGACCTGGCCCTGGAGGCCGCCCTCGCCCATGACCCCGGCTACATCGGCCTGGTCGCCTCACAGAAGCGGGCCGCGGCGGTCATCGACCATCTCACAGACAGGGGAGTGACCCGCTCGGAGACAGACCGCGTGCACGCCCCGGCAGGGTTGGACCTGGGCGCGGTGGCCAACGCCGAGATCGCGGTGGCGGTCATGGCCGAACTGGTGGCCCGACGGGCTCGAGGCGAGCTGGTAGCGACCGGACCCGGACCGGCCCCGACACGGGCCGAGGCCATAGACCCGGTGTGCGGAATGACGGTGCTGGTCGACGACGCCAAGTACCACACCGTCCACGAGGGCGCCGACTACTGGTTCTGCGCCCCCGGCTGCCTGAAAGCCTTCACGTCGGACCCTCGGGCCTATCTAGCCCCGGCCTGATCTGCCGCAGCGGCCGCACCCGGCCCCGCGGCCCCCGCTCAATCGCTCGCCGCAGCATGCCGTACCGTCACAGGGGGTGCCGTTAGCGTGGCCCGATGACTGTGGAGCATCCGGGCGACCGGAGGCGGCTGGGGTGGCTGCTGGCCGGGGTGGGGATGCTGTCGGTCTCCACGGACTCGCTCTGGGTCCGAGTGTCGGAGGCCGGCCCGCTGGACGTTGCCTTCCTGGTGTCGTGCTGCGCGCTGGTGGTGCACTCCACCTTCGGGCGGTGGTTCGACCGGCGCCCGGCGCTGGAGTCGCTGCGGACCCACCGGTTGCCGATCATGGCCGTGGCAATTCTCGCGTCGGTGAGCCAACTCTGTTTCATCACCGCCATCACCGAGACCCGGGTGGCCAACGTGGTGGCCATCGTGGCCGCCGCTCCCCTGATGGCCTCGCTGTGCGCCCGGCTGTTCCTGGGGGAGCCCATCACCCGGCGGGTGGCCGTAGCCATCACCTTGACCATGGCGGGCATCGGGGTGATCGTGTCGAGTTCGGTGGGAGAGCCGACGCTGAGGGGCGACTTCCTGGCGCTGGCGGCGGTGATGTGCTTCGCCGGGACCATGACCATCTGGCGGCGCTTCCCGGACGTGAGCCGCCGGGCTGCGCTGTTCCTAAGCGCGGCCATCGTCGTGGTTGTCACGAGCTTGGCGGCATCTCCGTTCTCGCTCGACGCGCGGGCCTACCTGGCTATCGCGGCCATGGGCCTGTGCTTCAACCCCTTGGGCCGGCTGGCCAACTCGAACGCCCTGCGCTTCGCCCCGGTCTCGGAGGTCTCGCTGTTCGCGCCGACCGAGACGGTGGCCGGGACAGTGTGGGCCGCATTGTTCCTCTCGGAGCTGCCCGGTGCCAGCACGGTGGCCGGCGCGGCGGTGGTGCTGGCCGGCGTGTTCTACGGCACGGTCGCGGCCGGCCGTTCGAGACGCGAGCGGCCGGGTCCGGGCGGGGTGATTCGTAGGCTGGCACCGTGAGAGCTCTGGTCCAGCGGGCGGCCGAAGCCCGGGTGCGGGTGGACGGCCAGGTCATCGGCGAGATCGGTCCGGGCCTGTGCTGCCTGGTCGGGGTGACCCACGGCGACGACCATCACGACGCGGTGAAACTGGCGGCCAAGCTGTGGAACCTGCGCATCTTCGCCGACGAGAACGGCCACATGAACCGGTCGGTGGCCAGCACCAGCCGCGAGCTGCTGGTGGTAAGCCAGTTCACGCTCTACGGCGACACCCGCAAGGGCCGCCGGCCGTCGTTCATCGCGGCGGCCGCGCCGGATGAGGCCAACCGGCTGATCGACGAGCTCGTGGCCGAACTGCGTCGCTTGGGGGCCACCGTGGCCACCGGCTCCTTCGGGGCTGACATGGCGGTCGAGTTGACCAACGACGGCCCCGTCACCCTGATGCTTGAAGTCTGACCCGGCAGGCCGCTGCCCCTAGGATCGACGCCCGGCCCGAACCGAAGCCAGAGGTGCATCAGTGACGGAACGCAGCATCCACATCCGCACCTGCCCGCTGTGCGAGGCCATGTGCGGGCTGGAAGTGCACCACGCCGGCGGCGAAGTCAAGCTGATCCGCCCCAACCGCAACGACGTGTGGTCCAAGGGCTACATCTGCCCGAAGGGCACCACCCTGGGGCACCTTCACGCCGACCCCGACCGCCTGCGCGTGCCCCTGGTGCGCAACGCATCGGGCGACTTCGTGGAGACAGGCTGGGGCGAAGCGTTGGAGCGAAGGTGAGCGGGTTCGATCGGGAGACGACCGTCGATCAGGTCCTCGACGGCATGGACCTGTCCGGGCGGGTGTTCGTCGTCACCGGATCGTCGAGCGGGCTGGGAGAGGAGTCGGCCCGGGGGTTGTCGACCCGGGGCGCGCACGTCGCCATGGCGGCCCGCGACGCCGTCCGCAACGCCGAGGCCGCGGCGAGAGTCCGCGCCGCGGTCCCGAACGCCGAGCTGTCCCTCCACGAGCTGGACCTCGCCGACCTGTCCAGCGTGTCCCGGTTCGCCGAACAGGCCGCCGACGTCTTCGACCGCATCGACGTCCTGATCAACAACGCCGGCGTGATGGCCTGCCCCGAGGGCCGCACCGCCGACGGCTTCGAGACGCAGTTCGGCACCAACCACCTCGGCCACTTCGCGCTGACCCTCCGGCTGATGCCGCGGCTGTGCCGGGCTGAGGGTCCCAGGGTGGTGACCCTGTCGTCGGGCGGGCACCGGATAGCCGACGTAGACCTCGTCGATCCCAACTTCGAGACGACCCCGTATGACGCCTGGGTGGCCTACGGGCGGTCCAAGAGCGCCAACGCGCACTTCGCGGCCGAGCTCGCACGCCGCTCCGGCGACCGGGTGCTGTCGTTCTCCGTCCATCCGGGCGCGATCGCCACCAGGCTCGGCCGGCACATGACGCCGGAGCTCACCGAGGTGCTGATGGCGCGGATGCGGGCCAGCGCCTCGCGGCAGGGCGGGCGCTCCGGCGGCGGCATGAGCTTCAAGAGCGTCGAGGCGGGCGCGGCCACGCAGGTATGGGCGGCAACCTCGACCGACCTGTCAGCCCACAACGGCGGCTACCTGGCCGACTGCGGTCCGACCGCTCCCGGCCCCGGAGACCGGGGCTACGAGCCGTGGATTGCCGAACCGGCCACCGCCGGGCGGTTGTGGGAGCTGAGCGAGAGTCTGGTCGGACTCTCGCTCTGATTCCTGACCACCGCGGCTGCGGGCTACCCTCCGTCCCATGCCGAACGGCTCCCAACCCGCCGACGAAGCTCTCTCCGACCAGCACCGGCTGCACATCGATGGCATGACGGCCGTCGTCACCGGCGGGGCCAGCGGCATAGGCGAGGGAATCGTCAAGGCGCTGCTGCGCCGGGGCGCCCGGGTGGTGATCGCCGACATCGAGGAGCCGGTGTTGGAGGGGGCGGTGGAGGAGCTGTCGACCCTGGGCCCGGTTGAGGGCGTGCGTACCGACGTGAGCGATGAGCAGTCCGTCACCGCGCTGGCCGACCATGTGTTCAGCGCCTACGGGCAATGCAACCTGCTGTTCTGCAACGCCGGAGTCACCTCCGGCGGCGGGGGCAAGCCCTGGCAGCAGGAGCCCAACGACTGGCGTTGGTGCTTCGGCGTCAACGTGTTCGGGGTGGCCATCTGCACGTGGGCGTTCGTTCCCCGGATGATCGACAGCGGCGAGCCCGGCCAGGTGATCGTCACATCGTCGGGCGACGGCGGGTTCGCCCCGGTGCCGACTGCTTCGGTGTATGCCTCCTCCAAGGCGGCGGTCAGCTGCTTCACCGAGGCCCTCAACCACAACCTCATCAGCGAGGGCACCAACCTTCGGGCCTCGGTGTTCTACCCGTCGGGCGGCATGATGAACACCGGCCTGTTCAACGCCCAGCGCAACCGGCCCGAGCACCTGCAGCGGGTGGGTGAGGGCACCGGGCGGGGAAGCCTCACCTTCGAGCAGCTCAAGGGGATCGTGGCCGAGATGCGCGGCGAGGAACCCCAAGTGGCCGACCTCGACGATCTGGGCGAGTTCGTGCTCGACGGCGTGGCCGAGCGCCGCTACATCATCGCCCGCGACCTCGACGAGACCGCGGAGCTGCTGCACGCCCGGGCCGACGCCATCGGCCGGGCCACGATGCCCCGCGGCCACAGCCTCGCCACCTGAGCCGGCCGGAGCAGGCGCGAGCCGTCTGCGTCCGGCGTGAGCTTCAGTCGGCTCGGGGGCCTCCCCGGGTTCCGGGCCAGCGGGAGGCGCCGATGGTGTCGGCATGGGGCCAGAAGGCGTCAGGGTCCAGCGGCCCGGCGTTGGTGATGCTGCGGGCCTTGGGCGCATGGGTCACCAGCTGGGCCGACAGCTGCTCCAGGATCGGGAGGTAGCGGGCGATCGGGTCCCACGGGCTGTCAAGCAGCTTCAGCTCGCCGTCGATGCTCTCGATGTGCTTCTGCTCGAAGGTGGTGGCCACGTCCACCACATGGGGCGGGAAGTCGTAGGAGCCGTCGGCGCCGCCGATGGCCCGCGAGTACTTGATCCACCACTCGTGGTCGCTCACGTCGCCCGGCGTTACGCCGGCCGGCCCGGTCACGTCCCCGCTGAACTCCACGAAGGTGTAGCCCTGATGGGTGGCCCGGGCCGCGACACGGTCGCCGAGGCGGTAGTAGTCGACTTCGCACAGGAACTTGGGCTGGCCGTTGGTCTCGTGGCTGATGGACACGGCCGCCTCCTGGTCGATGCCCATGCCCAGGTTGTAGAGGCCGTCGGTGCCCTGCCACGACGCCGGCACCTTCACGCTGATGCCGAACTCCGGCTCGGAGAGGATGGGCACGCAGTAGACGCCCACGGTCACCACCGGCTCGCCCGGGACCAGTCCGGGCGGCACGAGGTGCTCCACTCCGGCCGGGTCGGTTCGATAGGTCACCACCAGCTTCGGCCATCCGGCCACCTCGCCGGGACGGCTCATCGGGGTCTCGGTCACGTTGCCTCCTGCACGCTGTCTCCTGTCGCCTCGGGGCCCAGCGTATTGGAGCCGAGCGGTCCAGCGGGTGAGTTCTTGCGGGTGTGCGACACAGAAGTCTCCCGAGAAAATTCAGACTGCCGAGATGCAGACTGTGGGTTCACGAGCTAGGAGCAGCCATGGCCATCGACTTCACGCTCTCCAGCGAGCAAGAGGAGATCAGGACCCGGGTCCGGTCGTTCATCGACGGGGTGGTAAAGCCGGCCGAGGCCCGCATCGAGGGCCGCGACGGCAGCCCGCCGCTGACCGGCGGCGACCGGGTGAGCGCCCTCATCGACCTTCGCAAGCAGGCTCGGGCCGCGGGCCTGTGGCTGCCCCACATGCCGCCCGAATGGGGCGGTATGGGCCTCGGGCACGTGGCCCTGGCGATGGTCCAGGCCGAGGCGGCCAAGTCCTACTACGGCCCCTGGGTGCTGAACTGCCAGGCACCCGACGAGGGCAACATGCACACCCTGCTGCACTGGGCCACGCCCGAGCAGGCCGAGAAGTACCTGCGGCCCCTGTGTGAGGGCAAGGCGTGGTCTTGCTTCGCCATGACCGAGCCCGAGGTGGCCGGCTCCGATCCCACCCTGATCCAGACCCGGGCCTACGCCGACGGCGACGAGTGGGTGATCAACGGCCACAAGTGGTTCATCTCCAACGCCCACCGGGCCCACTTCGCCATACTGGTGTGCCGCACCGAGGACGACCCCGACATTCCCCAGGCCGCCAACACCGCCTTCATCATCGACCTTCCCCATGAGGGCTGGACCGAGGTGCGCCAGATCGAGACCATGCACGGCAGCACCGGCCACAGCGAGATCCTCATCGAGGACCTGCGGGTCCACAACGACCAGATGCTCGGCGGGCGGGGCCAGGGACACCTGCTGGGCCAGTACCGGCTGGGCCCGGCCCGGCTGGCCCACTGCATGCGCTGGATCGCCCAGGCCGAGACCGCGCTGGACATGATGGTGGACCGGTCCACCAAGCGCTTCTCCCACGGATCGCTGCTGGCCGAGAAGCAGGGAATCCAGTGGATGATCGCCGACTCGGCCATGGAGCTCTACCAGGCCAAGCTGATGGTGCTGCACGCGGCCCACAAGATCGACCGGGGCGACGACTTCAAGTCCGAGGTGTCGATGGCCAAGCACTTCGTGGCCAACATGTTGAACCGGGTCATCGACCGCTCCATCCAGGTCCACGGCGCGCTGGGCTATTCCACCGACACCCCGCTGGCCCACATGTTCCAGCACGCCCGCTGGGCCCGCTTCGCCGACGGCGCCGACGAGGTCCACCAGATGCGCATCGCCCAGCGAACCATCGCCGCCTACACCGACGAGGGCACCACCCGCCGGGCCACCGGCAACCTGCCCATCTGAGAGAGCCCGGCATGGCGAGGAGGATTCCGATGACAAGCGGCCACGACACCCTGTTCGATCTCGAGGGCAAGGTTGTTGCCATAACCGGAGGCTCCCGCGGTCTGGGCCGCGAGATGGCCGATGCCTTCGCCCACCGGGGGGCACGGGTGGCCATCGCCAGCCGCAAGAAGGACGCCTGCCAGGCCGCCGCGGCTGAGATCGCGGCGGCATCGGGCTCCGAGGTGATCGGCTTGGGCCTTCATGTGGGCCGCTGGGACCAGTGCCAGCCGTTCGTCGAGGAGGTCACCGAACGGCTCGGTCCCATCGACGTGCTTGTCAACAACGCCGGCAGCTCGCCGCTGTACCCGTCCCTGGCCGAGGTCTCCGAGCGGCTGTTCGACAGCGTGATCGGCCTGAACCTCAAGGGTCCGTTCCGGCTGTGCGCGCTGGTGGCCGAGCAGATGCTGGCCCGGGACGCGGAGGGCAGCATCATCAACGTGTCGAGCATCGCCGCGGTGCAGCCCAGCAGGATCGAGGTGCCCTACGGGATGGCCAAGGCGGGACTCAACAACCTGACCGTCGCCCTGGCCCACATGCTCGGACCCAGGATCCGGGTCAACTGCATCATGCCGGGCCCGTTCCTGACCGAAATCTCCAAGGCATGGGACCTCGAGGACTTCGCCGAGACCGCCCGCCAGCGCATACCGCTGGCCCGGGGTGGCCAACCCGATGAGATCGTCGGTACGGCCCTCTACCTGGCCTCGCCGGCCTCCAGCTACACCACCGGCGCGATCATCAAGGTAGACGGCGGCCTGGCCTGGCCCCCGGCCTGAGAGCGTCGGGCCGACCTATCCTGCGATCGTGACCCAGGAATCGGTGGCCGGCGATGAGGCAGGGTTCTCCGACGCGTCGGGTACCGGTGAAGCGCCCAGCGATGCCGACGTTCGAGACAGGCTTCCCGATGATCTCGACGCGTCCACCTATGTCGGCCCGTACCTGTTCCCGAACAACAGCAGGCGCCGCATAGCCGGGGTGCTCTACCTGCTGATCGGAGCAGCCGCCATCTTGGTGCCGCTGGCGGCCGATTCTGACGCCGTGCTCGTCAACGGCGGCTTCATCGCCGGTGGAATCGGCCTGATCGGTTTCGGGCTGTACTGCCTGCAGGCCGGCTGGAACCTGGCCGTCGACGAGAACGACGCGCTGGTCTCGGCTACGCGGCAGGTCGGCTTCCCGGTAGGCCACGCCTCGGCCCAGCTCGCCTGGCGGGGCCTGCGCAGCCGGCCCACATGGCGCATCCTGCTGTACTCCAACGAACCGTCGCCGTCGAGCCGGGGCCTCGTGCTGGTCGACGGCGTGGACGGCGGGGTGGTGGGGTGTTTCGTGGAGGACAACCCCGAGGACTGGACCGGTCTCGACGCCTGACACGCTCGTGCCCCGCCGGCGGCACCGCGACCCCCCAGGCGGGGGATGCGGGTGTTCGACTTGCGAGCGAGTAGGGCGAAGCCCGTGCGAGCAAGCGGACGCACGCAGCGCCCGCCGGGGCACGCTGCACCAAGCTGGTAGCGTTTTGCGAGCGAGTAGGGCGAAGCCCGTGCGAGCAAGCCGACGCACGCAGCGCCCGCCGGGGGCACGCTGCACCAAGCTGGTAGCGTTTTGCGAGCGAGTAGGGCGAAGCCCGTGCGAGCAAGCGGACGCACGCAGCGCCCGCCGGGGCACGCTGCACCAAGCTGGTAGCGTTTTGCGAGCGAGTAGGGCGAAGCCCGTGCGAGCAAGCGGACGCACGCAGCGCCCGCCGGGGCACGCTGCAGCAAGCTGGTAGCGTTCAGTCGCAGCCGAACCGGAAGGCCGCTGAATGTTCGACGGAAACTGGCGTGAGGCAGTAGACCGGGGGCTCACACCGATTGGCGTGTCGCTGCGCCGCACCGGAGTGACCGCCGACATGGTGACCATCACCGGCATCGTCATGGCCACCGGAGCGGCCGTAGCCATCGCCGCCGGCCACCTGCGGCTGGGATTCCTGCTGCTGGTCCTGACGGGCATTCCCGATGCGCTCGACGGCGCGGTGGCCAAGGCCTCGGGCACGTCCTCGCAGCGGGGCGCGTTCTTCGACTCGGTGTCGGACCGGCTCACCGATGCGCTGCTCTTCGGCGGTCTGGCCTGGTACCTGTCGGACACCGAGCCGGGCCACATCATGATGCTGCCGGTGGCGGTGATGAGCCTGGCCATGCTGGTCTCCTACCAGCGGGCCAAGGCGGAGTCGCTCGGCTACAACGCCAAGGGCGGCATCATGGAGCGAGCCGAGCGCTTCATCGTGCTCGGCTTCGGCCTGCTGTTCAGCGAGTTGCTCATCTGGACCCTCTGGCTGATGCTGGGGCTGACCGCGGTCACCGCGGTTCAGCGGTTCGTCAAGGTCTGGAGGCAGGCGTCGGAGGATCGGCCGGTCCGCTCTAGCTCGCGCCGCCGGTTCCGCCGGTCCCGGGCCGGCAGGCGAGGCGTCTACACCGCCAGGCGGGCCCGGATGCGCAGCCGCCCACCGACCGACGCTGCCTGATCCATCCGCGAGGGCTGCTGGATGCCGTCGGCGTCGGCCTACCGGGCCGGCGAGTTCTTCGCCCGCCGCGCTCCGTCAGCACTGGCCAGGGGCGGGGCGCTGGCCGCCGCGCTCGGTGCCGCGGCCACCAGCGGCAAGAAGCGCCTGCTGGTCCGCCGCAACCTGGAGAGGGCCCTGGACCGCCAGATGGGGCCCGCAGAGGCTGCCCGCCGTGTGACGGCTGTCTTCGACTGGTACGCCCGGTACTACCTCGAGAGCTTCAAGCTGCCGAGCATCGACGCGGCTGCCATCGACGCTGGGTTCGGCTACGAGGGGTTCGGCGCCGTCGAGCGCGCCGTCCGCTCCGGGACCGGGCCGATACTGGTCATGCCGCATCTGGGAACCTGGGAGTGGGCGGCATGGTGGCTGGCACTGATCCCGAAGCTGAAGGTCACGGCAGTGGTCGAGCCGCTGGAGCCTCCGGAGGTCTTCGAGTGGTTCAGGGCCTTCCGGGAGCGGCTGGGTATGGACATCATCCCTCTCGGACCGGACGCGGGCGGACGCCTGGCGGCCGCGATACGGCGCGGCGATGTCGTGTGCCTGCTGGCGGACCGGGATGTCGCCGGCAACGGTGTCGAGGTGGACTTCTTCGGAGAGCGGACCCGGCTGCCCGCCGGTCCGGCCCTGCTGGCGCTGCGTACCGGCGCCCCCCTCATTCCCGCCGCGGTGTATTGGCGGGGCTCCGGTCGCCACGCCGTGGCGGCGCCCCCACTCGACACCCGGCGGCTCGGCGGCATCCGTGCCGACGTGTCCCGCGTCGTCCAGTCCTACGCCGCCGCGCTCGAGCAGCTGATCCGGGCCGCGCCCGACCAGTGGCACCTGATGTCACCCAACTGGCCCAGCGACTACGAGGCGCTGGGCCAACCGGTTCCCGAGCCCCTCCTCGGGCTCTAGCCTCTGAGGGGTGCGGATAGGCATCATCTGCCCGTACAGCCTCACCCTGCCCGGCGGTGTGCAGATGCAGGTGCTCGGGTTGGCCCGGGCTCTCAGTCGTAGCGGGCACCCCACCCGGGTGCTCGGTCCCTGCGACGGCCCGCCGCCCGATCCGAACGTGACCCCTCTCGGGAACAGCCTGCCCGCGATCGCCAACGGTTCCATAGCGCCGGTGGCACCCGACCCGTCATGCCAGCTGCGGGCCATTCGAGCCATGCGCGACGAGTCCTTCGACGTCATCCATCTGCACGAGCCGCTGGCGCCCGGACCGACCATGACGGCCCTGCTGGTGAGGCCCGCGCCCCTCGTCGGGACCTTCCACCTGGCGGGCGGCTCGCTCGCCTACGACCTGCTCCCCCGAGCGACCCGGTTCCTCGCCAACCGTCTCGACTTGAGGGTGGCGGTCTCCCCCGACGCCCGCGACACCGCCCGCGACGCACTGGGAGGCAGCTACGACCTGCTCTACAACGGCGTGGAGCTGGCCCCCTACCGGGCGGCCGAGCCGGCCCCCACCGACGGCCCGACGATCCTGTTCGTCGGTCGCCACGAGCCTCGCAAGGGTCTCGGGGTCCTGCTCGACGCGCTGGCAATGCTCCCCGAGACGGTGAGGCTGTGGGTTGCCGGCTCGGGTCCCGAGACGGCAGCTCTGCAGACCCGGTTGGAGGGCGACCCTCGCGTCGAGTGGCTCGGCACCATCACCGACAGCGAGAAGATCGCCCGGCTGAAGGGGGCCGATGTGCTGTGCGCTCCGTCCCTGAGAGGGGAGTCCTTCGGCATCGTGCTGCTGGAGGCGATGGCCGCGGGCGCCGCGGTTGTGGCCAGCGACCTTCCCGGCTACCGCAATGTGGCCCGACCGGACCTGGACGCGCTGCTGGTGCCGCCGGGTGATTCGCGGGCGCTGGCCGGCGCCATCGACCGAGTGCTCTCCAGCGCCTCCGAGTCGGCGCGGCTGGTGGAGGCTGGACACGTGAGAGCGGAGGCCTTCTCCATGTCCCGTCTCGCCGATCACTACCTCCAGCGCTACGAACGGATCGCGGTGTCGACGAATACCAAGCAGGGCTAGAGCCGGTCGCGGAGATACGGTGGCAGCCCGACATCCGCTACACCGCAGAACACCTTGAGGAACCACCCAGCAGCCGTCATCGCTCCCCCAACCGCCATCACCGGGCTAGCCGTATGGGCGGTCCTTTGGGCTGTGGGCGTCTCGCCTCTCACGGCTGTCGTTCCCGCCGGGGTCGTGGGCCTGGCCGTCGCCATGCTGGTATGGCTCAATGCGCCCCAGTCGGCGCTGGCCGCCCTCGGAGCCCGGCCGCTGGTCCCAGGCGAGCATCCGCGGCTCGAGAACCTCGTCGAGGGGCTGTGCACCACCCACGGATTCAACCGGCCCTCGCTGCATGTGGTGGAGACGCCGGAGATCAACGCGGCGTCAGCAGGACGGCGCCAGCTGGCCGCCCACCTGATCCTGACCCGCGGGGCGCTGATGGAGCTCGACCGTCTGGAGCTGGAAGCGGTGGTGGCCCGCCAACTCTGCGAGATCAGGCGAGGAGTGGCGATAGAGACGGTGCGGGCCAGCGTCGCCCGGATCCCCGTCGTCGGAACTCTCGCCGTCCGCCTCATCGGACGCGCCCCGGGCCATGACCGGGCAAGCGACATCGACATCGAGGCGGTCCGGCTCACCAACTACCCGCCGGCCCTGGCTTCCGCCCTGTCCAAGGCCGCTGCGGCGACCAGCCTTGAGGCATCCGGAGCGGCAGGTCATCTCTGGCTCATGGTGCCCGAGCAGTCCAGGCCCACGGCTGGGGCTCAGCCCTCAATGGCTCAGCGGATCGACGTCCTGGGCGAGATCTGATGGTCCCACGGCCGCGTCGGCAGGCCGCGAGCAGGACTACCCCGGCGGAGGCGCCATCCGGCGTGAGGATCCCGTCGGCTGGGCTGGCCCTGCTGCTGGCCGCAACCGTGGCACTGACGGTCGCGTGTAGCGGCTCACGGAGCGGGGATGGAGATCCGGTTGAGGTCGAGGCCGGGGGAGTCTCCACGGATGCGCCGCCCGAACCAGGGCCCGATCTCGCCGATGCCGGCGACGGGCCTGGAGAAGACACTCCGACCGACCGGCCTGATCCGGCAGGGAGTGACGCCGTTGCGGTCGAGGACGGTGCCGCCCCGGACGTGAACGGAGCCATCGAAGGTTCGGGCGATGCGGTCGCGGAGGACGGAGGCCCAGCCGAAGCCGAGAGTGGAGTTGCCGGGAACGGAGCCGCCGGGAACGGAGCCGCCGGGAACGGGGCCGCCGAGAGCGGGGCCGCCGAGAGCGGGGCTGACGAGAGCGGGGCTGACGAGAGCGGGGCCGCCGAGAGCGGGGCTGACGAGAGCGGGGCTGACGAGAGCGGGGCCGCCGAGAGCGGAGCTGTTGAGAACGGAGTCGCCGAGAACGGAGCTGTTGAGACTGGAGTCGAGGGCGTCACAACGCCGGGGAGTGGCGCAACCATCGGCGTCGCAGTACCCGAGTCGGTCCTCGACCGTCCGCGGATGCCCCTCACCGGCAAGCCGACCAGCAACCCGACCCTGGCCCAGCGCCGGGCGCTGGCCGTGAAGGTGGGCAACAGCGGCCCGCGGGCCCGTCCCCAGGCGGGACTCGCCGCGGCCGACATCGTCTACGAGATGCTCATCGAGGGGGGAGAGACCAGGTTCCTGGCCGTGTTCCATTCCGCGATCCCCGGCCGCGTCGGACCGGTTCGCTCGGTGCGGACCAGCGACTTCGACCTTCTCGCCGACCTGTCGAGGCCCTACCTGGCATCCTCCGGCGCAAACCCTACGGTCCTGTCGGAGACACGCCAGGCCGACAGGGCGGGGACCATCGTCGACATCGGTGGCATGAGGACCGTCGTTCCGTACTCGCGGGACCCTGCTCGCCGGTCGCCCTTCAACCTCTACTTCTACAGCGAGCACCTCACCGATGTCAGCGGCGCTGCCCTGCGCGGCGGGCCGCTGGAGGCGCCGGTGGTGTCGTTGCTCGACTACGGGTCGCCCAACCCGGCCGGCATCGCCGGTGCCAATGGCGTCACCGTCACATACCACCGGCCCACGGGGAACGTGGTGTCGCACATCTGGGACGCGGCCGCCGGCGGATGGGTGCGGATCCAGGAGGGCGACCTGATGCAGACCGAGACCGACTTCGGCCTGAGCGAGGTAGCCCCGGTCAACGTGGCTGTCGTGTGGATGAACCACCGGAACTCGCCCGCCGACCCGGAATCCCCCCTGACCATGTCGTACGGCACCGGCGACGCGCTGGTGTTGAGCGCGGGCGCGGTCCACGAGGCCGTGTGGGGGCGCAGCGAGGATCGGGCCGGGTTCCGGTTCGTCGACACCGCCGGAACCCCGCTGAGCTTCTCGCCCGGTTCCACATGGATCCTGATCGCCAACAGCAGCCGGCGCTTCCCGGTGACGGTGGCCGAGGTTCTCGCCGCCGACGACGGGGCCCGGCTGCTGGCCGAGGCCAGGGAGGCCGCCGCCGCGGCCGGCGCCCCGTAAGCCGCCGGCACCGGGACGCGGTCATCCGCTCGGCCTCTAGGATTGACGCCATGTCCGCCAACACCGAGACCAGCGCGGCCGGTGCCGCTGCCGGCCGGAGCCGGCCGGCCACCGGCACCACCCTTGTGAAGCGGGGCCTGGCCGAGATGCTCAAGGGCGGTGTGATCATGGACGTTGTCACCGCTGAGCAGGCCCGGATCGCCGAGGATGCCGGAGCGGTCTCGGTCATGGCGCTGGAGAGGGTTCCCGCAGACATCCGCGCCCACGGAGGCGTGTCGCGGATGTCCGATCCCGAGATGATCGAGGCAGTCCAGGCCGCGGTGAGCATTCCGGTGATGGCCAAGGCCAGGATCGGCCATTTCGCGGAGGCCCAGATCCTTCAGGCTCTGGGGGTCGACTACGTGGACGAGTCGGAGGTTCTCACCCCCGCAGACGAGGCCCATCACATCGACAAGTGGGCGTTCACGGTCCCGTTCGTTTGTGGAGCCACCAACCTGGGGGAGGCGCTCCGCCGGACCGGTGAGGGTGCCTGCATGATCCGGTCCAAGGGGGAGGCCGGGACGGGCAACATCGTCGAGGCGGTCCGCCACCTCCGATCGATCACCGGCGACATCCGCAGGATCGCGGCCGCGGGCAACGAGGCCGAGCTGTTCGAATGGGCCAAGCAGCTGCGGGCACCCTTGCCGCTGGTGCAGGAGATCGCCGATACCGGGGTTCTCCCGGTGCCCCTGTTCTGTGCGGGCGGTATCGCGACGCCGGCGGACGCCTCGCTGGTCATGCAACTCGGGGCGGAGGCGGTGTTCGTGGGGTCCGGGATCTTCAAGAGCTCCGACCCGCCCAAGATGGCGTCCGCCATCGTGGAGGCCGTCACCCACTACCGCGACCCCGAGATTCTCGCCAAGATCAGCGCAGGAGTGGGTCCGGCCATGGCCGGTCTCGAGACGGCAGCACTCACCACCAAGATGGCAGAACGGGGTTGGTGAGGCCCCGCATCGGCGTGCTCGCCCTACAAGGGGGGTTCGCCGCGCACGGCGCCATCCTCGACCGGCTCGGGGCTCGCACCGATGAGGTGCGCACGCCCCAGCAGCTCGCAGATGTCGACGCTCTGGTCATGCCCGGCGGGGAGTCGACCACCATGTCGATGCTGCTCGAGCGCTCCGGGCTGCTGCAGCCCCTCTCGGAGCGCCTCGACGCGGGGATGGGGGTTCTGGGGACGTGCGCCGGGATGATCCTGCTGGCCCGCGAGGTGGTGGACGGGCGGGCTGACCAGCACGCCCTGGGATTGGTGGACATAACCGTGCGGCGCAATGCCTACGGCACCCAGATCGAGAGCTTCGAGGCCGACATCGACGTGGACGGCTTGGAGTCGCCGTTCCACGCCGTGTTCATTCGAGCTCCGGTCGTGGAACGGGCCGGGCCGGACGTGGAGGTGCTCGCCCGCCACGAGGGCCGGGCTGTCCTGTGCCGGTCGGGCCGGGCGACGGTGGCAGCCTTCCACCCCGAGCTGTCGGGCGACGAGCGCCTGCACGCCCGTTTCCTTTCTGACTTGTAGCCTTCCTCCCCGAGGCGGAGCGGAGCGAGGCCGGGGCCCGAGCGGCCCGTGAGCGAAGCGAACAAGAGCGGGAAAACCGCAGCCATCACCGCAAGCTCTTGGGCGGGTACGAGTAGCCTCCGGCGGGTGAGCGGGCACAGCAAGTGGGCGACCATCAAGCACCGCAAGGGCGCGGCCGATGCCAAGCGGGGCAAGCTCTTCGCCAAGCTGATCAAGCAGGTTGAGGTGGCTGCCCGGCAGGGTGGGGGGGATCTCGACTCCAACCCGACGCTGCGGACCATGTACCAGAAGGCCCGGGACAACTCGGTCCCGCTCGACACCATCGAGCGGGCCGTGAAGCGGGGCACCGGCGAGCTCGAGGGCGTCAGCTACGAGTCGGTCACCTACGAGGGGTACGCGCCCGGAGGGGTGGCGCTCTACATCGAGTGCCTCACCGACAATCGCAACCGGACCGGCAGTGAGGTACGCAGCACCCTGACCCGCAACGGCGGCTCGCTGGCGGAGCCCGGCTCGGTTGCCTGGCAGTTCGAGAGGAAGGGCCTGGTGCTCGTTCCGTCCGCCGCGGCCGCCGAGGACGACCTGATGATGGTCGTGCTCGACGCCGGGGCCGAGGACCTCGACGCCGATGGCGACATGTGGCGGGTGACCACCGACCCCGGCGACCTCAACGCGGTCCGCGACGCCCTGGCCGAGGCCGAGATCGGCTTCGCCAGTGCCGATCTGACGATGCTGCCCAGCAGCACGGTGGCCGTCACTGAGCCCGGCGCGGCCCGGGCGGTGCTGAAGCTGATGGACCTCATCGACGACCTCGACGATGTGCAGGACGTGCACAGCAACTTCGACATCGGCGACGACCTGATCGAGGAGCTGGCGGGCTGAGCCGGCCGGCCCGGTCCGACAGCTCGAGGGTCGACAGAAACGCCTCGAGAAATCTCACGGGCCATCCGCGACAGGGCACCTGCCGGTCAATAGAGTCGCGCGTGTGTTCGTACTGGGCATAGACCCTGGACTGTCGCGCTGCGGGTACGGCGCGGTGCGCCACGGGCGCCGTCCTGCAGCTGAGGCTGCCGGCGTCCTCAGCACGCCCGCAGGCATGGACCGGGCCTCCCGTCTGGCCGAGTTGCAGAGCGACATCCGGGCGCTGATAGCGGAGCTGGGCCCCGATGTGGTGGCGGTGGAGCGAGTGCTGTTCCAGCGGAACGTGGCCACCGCCATGTCGGTGGGTCAGGCCGTCGGGGTGATCCTGGCCGAGTCGGCCGCGGCGGGGTGCGAGGTGGTGGAGTACTCGCCCAACGAGGTGAAGGACGCGGTGGCCGGCTGGGGCGGCGCCGACAAGCAGGAACTGGCCGAGATGGTGCGGGTCCTCCTCGGGCTGCCCGACCGGCTGCATCCCGCAGATGCTGCCGACGCGGTGGCCGTGGCGCTGTGCCACCTGGCTCGAATCGGCCCGGCCGGGGCCGGCCGGGCTCGGGCGGGGAGCGCGGTCCGGTGATCGGGTCGCTGAGGGGCACGCTGCTCGCCCGGTCGCCGGACGCCGAGCTGATCATCGAGGTGTCCGGAGTCGGCTATCGGGTGCAGGCCACGCCCCGGACCGCTGCGACCGCCGGCGAGGTCGGTTCGCAGGTGTTCGTCCATGTCTGCCACATCGTGCGAGAGGACGCCCAGACCCTCTACGGCTTCTCGTCGCTGGACGAGCGGCGTACCTTCGAGGCCCTGATCGGCGCCCACGGCGTGGGCCCTTCCCTCGGACTGGCGATCCTGGCCGTCCACCACCCGGACGCGCTGCGCCGTGCCGTGGCCGCCGACGATGTGGAGCTGCTGTGCCTGGTGCCGGGCGTGGGGCCCAAGACCGCGGTGAGGATGCTGGTCGAGCTCAAGTCCCGCCTCGACCTGCCCGAGGTCGAGGCGCCTCCCGGCACCGGCGACGCTCCAGCCGCCACGACCGCGCAGGACGATGCCCGCGCCGATGTGCGCTCAGCTCTCGACGAGCTGGGCTACGGCACCGACGAGGTCAAGCACGTGCTGTCCGAAATGCCCGCCGGCGACGACGCCGGATCGCTGCTGCGCGAGGCTCTGCGACGCCTGGCCGGCGCGGCCTGACGCCCCGAGCGCGTAGGGTCGCCGACCATGTCCCGCTCCGAGACCCTGGCCCGGAACCCGGACGGGGCTGATCCGGCTGGAGGCGAGCCGTCACAGTCCGATGCCGCGGAGCTGCTGTCTCCGGATCCGCTGCCCGCCGACCGCCTCGGCGAGGCGGCTCTCAGGCCCCGCGCCCTCGACGAGTTCGTCGGCCAGGGCGAGCTCAAAGGACATCTGGACGTGCTGCTGGGGGCGGCCCGCAAACGCCGTGAGCCCGTCGACCACCTGCTGTTCGCCGGACCTCCCGGCCTGGGCAAGACCACACTGGCCCACATAGTCGCCAACGAGCTCGGCGCCCACCTCCAGACCACCTCGGGCCCCGCGCTCGAGCGGGCCGGAGACCTGGCCGCCATGCTGACCAAGCTAGAGCCGGGCGACGTCCTGTTCATCGATGAGATCCACCGCCTGCCCCGGCCGGTCGAGGAGGTCCTGTACCCGGCCATGGAGGACTTCCGCATCGACATCGTGCTGGGCAAGGGGCCCGCGGCCCGGTCCATCCCCCTGGACGTGGAACCGTTCACACTGGTCGGGGCCACCACCCGGACCGGCTTGATCACCGGCCCGCTGCGCGATCGCTTCGGGCTGGTCGCCCGGCTCGACTTCTACACCGTCGATGACCTGGTGTCGATCACCGAGCGGACCGCAGGGATCCTCGACGTGAGCATCGACGGCCCCGGCGCGGTGGAGATCGCTCGGCGGGCCCGGGGAACTCCCCGCATCGCCAACCGCCTGCTGCGGCAGGTGCGGGACTTCGCCGAGGTGCACCGCGACGGCCGTGTCGACGGGCAGGTCGCCGCCGACGGCCTGGCCTTCTTCGGTGTCGACGAGATGGGACTCGATCGGGCCTCGCGGGCCGTGATCGAGGCCCTCTGCGGCAACTTCAGGGGAGGTCCCGTCGGGCTGTCCACCCTGGCCATCGCGGTGAGCGAGCCGACCGAGACCGTGGAGGACGTCTACGAGCCGTACCTGATCCAGAAGGGGCTGCTGATGCGCACGCCGCGAGGCCGGGTGGCCACCACCGCAGCCTGGACCCATCTGGGCCTGGAGGCACCCGGGACCGACCCGGAAGCCCAGCCCGGCCTGTTCAGCTGATAGCCGGCACGCTTGCCGATGCCGGATGCGACGGCGCCGCCGGTCACCCCCGACGACTTGGACTACAAGTTGCCGGCGGTCGCCATCGCCCAGTCGCCGGTCGAGCCCCGGGACGCGGCCCGGCTGCTGGTGGACTGCGGCGACGGGATCGAGCACAGGCGGGTCAGCGACCTGCCGGCGCTGCTCGGCCCCGGCGACGTCGTGGTGGTCAACGACACCCGGGTGCTGCCGGCCCGTCTGCGGCTGCGCCGGGCCACCGGCGGCGCGGTGGAGGTGCTCCTGCTGCACGAGCGCGACGACGGCGACTGGGAGGCGCTGGTTCGCCCGTCGCGCCGGCTGCGGCCCGGCGAGGTGGTCACGCCCGAGTACCCGGTCGGTCCTGGGGCGCCGGGCGGCTCGCCGGCCGGTCCGGTCGGTGTCGAGATCCGCGGCCACCTCGGCGAGGGGCGCCGCATCGTGCGCGTCCGCACCGGCGGGCGTCCCCTGCTCGAGGTGCTCGACACGATGGGCGCCGTGCCGTTGCCGCCGTACATCAACACCGCCCTCGACGACCCTGAGCGCTACCAGACCGTGTACGCCCGCGAGCCGGTCTCAGCGGCGGCCCCCACCGCCGGGCTGCACTTCACCGAGCAGCTCCTGGCTCGGGTGCGGGACGCGGGCGCAGAGGTGGCTGCGGTGGAGCTGGCCGTCGGTCTCGACACCTTCCGGCCCATCAGCGCGGCTCGCCTCGACGATCACAACATGCACACCGAGCGCTACCGGGTGCCCGACGAGGCGCAGCGGGCGTTGAGCCGGGCCGAGCGGGTGGTGGCCGTGGGAACGACCGTCGTGCGATGCCTGGAGGCGTGGGCGGCGACCGGCGAGGCGTCGGGCCGCAGCAGCCTGTTCATCCGCAGGCCGTATCCGTGGAGGATCGTCGACGCCCTCATGACCAACTTTCACATGCCCCGCTCCACCCTGCTGTGCCTGCTCGACGCCTTCGTCGGGCCCCGGTGGCGGGTGCTCTACGGGGCCGCGCTCGAGCACGGCTACCGGTTCCTGTCCTTCGGCGACGCCATGTTCGTGGCCCGCTCCGAGCCGGCCGCCCCGGCCGATCGGGCGTCGTGATGGGTTCAACCGGCCGCAGTCTCATCCCGCCACGAAATTGGTGCGCAAAATGGGTGTCAGGTACCCATTTCGTCGCCAATTTCGGTTGGAGAGGGCCGTGACGGCCGCCGTGTTCGGCCTCGGCGCGTCCGACGGCGAGGCCCGCACCGGGACGGTCACCACCGCGCGGGGCAGCTTCGCCACGCCGTGCTTCATGCCGGTGGGCACCCGGGGGGCGGTGAAGCACCTCGACTCGTCGGACCTCGAGGCTCTGGGCGTGGAGGTGGTGCTGGCCAACACCTACCATCTCATGCTCCGGCCCGGGTCAGAGACCGTGGCTCGCCTGGGCGGGATCCACGGCTTCGCCGGCTGGCCGGGTCATGTGCTCACCGACTCGGGCGGGTACCAGATCTACTCGCTGGATCCCGCCGTGGACGACGAGGGCGCCAGCTTCTCGTCGGTCTACGACGGCTCGCCTTGCCGGCTCACGCCCGAGGATGCGGTGACCGAGCAGGCGCTGATCGGCGCCGACATAACCATGGTGCTCGACGTGTGCCCCTCCGCGGTGGCTGAGCGGCCCGTACTCGAGGAGGCCGTTCGCCGCACCGCCGCCTGGGCCCGGCGTGGCCGTGACGCGTTCGGAGCCCATACCGACGCGGCGCAGCGCCAGTGCCAGTTCGGCATCGTCCAGGGTGGCGCGGAGGTCGACCTGCGGCGCGAGTCTGCCGAGCGCACCGTGGAGATCGGGTTCGACGGGTATGCGGTGGGAGGGCTGTCGGTGGGCGAGGAGCGACCAGCGATGCTGGCCGCCCTGGAGGTCTGCACCGCCGTCCTTCCCGACGACAGCCCCCGGTACTTCATGGGCCTGGGCGATCCGGTCGGCATCGTCGAGGCGGTTGCCCGCGGCGTCGACATGTTCGACTGCGTCCTCCCCACCCGTCTGGGCCGCCACGGCACGGTCCTCAGCGACGCGGGCCGCTACAACCTCGCGGCCGCCCGCCATGCCGGCAGCGACGAGCCCCTCGACCCCTCGTTCCCTGACAGCCCGGCCGGGCGCTGGTCCCGGGGCTACCTCCGGCATCTGCTGGTCACGCACGAGCCCACCGCGGCCCGGCTCGTGACCCTCCACAACCTGGCGTGGTTGCTGCGTCTCATGGATCGGGTGCGTGTCGCGGTGAGGGAAGGGACATTCGACGAGTTGCGCGCAGGTGTCGGCCGCTTCTTCAAATAGGCTCAGGGAATGGATATCGGATCCTTCTTCTTCCTCATTCTCGTTATCGGCGCCTTCTACTACCTCCTGCTGCGTCCCCAGCAGAAGCGGGAGAAGGCTCGCCGGGAGCTGGTGCGCTCCCTGCAAGTGGGTGACGAGGTGGTGACCAACGCCGGCATCCACGGCGTGGTGGCCGAGGTCGAGGAGGCCGTGGTGTGGATCGAGGTGGCTCCGGATGTGGAGCTGAAGGTCTCCCGGGACGCCGTGGCCGGCAAGGTGACCGAGCCTGCCGACGACGCCGACGCCGACGACGAGGCCGCGGACGACCCGGCGGACGACTAGTCCCAGCCGCTTCCATCGAGCCGCTGCCCAGACCGCTGGAGGCGCCGTGCGCCGCAAGCTCGCCTATGTGATCGCCATCGTCGTAGTCGCCGCCGGCGGTGCGGTCTACACGCTGGTCTCCGGCAACGAGCCCCTCCTCGGCCTCGACCTGCAGGGCGGCGCCAGCGTGGTGCTCGAGCCGACCCGGACCCCCGAGCCCGAGGAGCTCGAGGTGGCGGTGGAGATCATCCGCAACCGCGTCGACGGTCTCGGCGTCGCCGAGCCCGAGATATCCACCCAGGGAGGCAACATCCTCGTCCAGCTTCCCGGCGTCGACGAGCAGCAGCGGGCGCTGGACCTGGTGGGCCAGACCGCGGAGCTGCGGTTCCGGCCCGTGCTCAGCGTGCTCGGAGAGGCGGACTACGCGGCGGCCGAGGATCCCCTCACCGGCCTGTACGCCCTCACCGCGGGCGAGGCACCCGCCGACGCCGAGGTGATACTCCCCAATTACGACGACGGCCGCAACATCGTGGCCCGGTACCGGCTGGGTCCCAGCGCGGTCGTCGGCGACAGCCTCGAGGGTGCCGTCGCCCAGTTCCACTCCTTCATCGGCTGGCACGTGGCCCCTACCTTCAAGCCCGGACCCGAGGGCATCGACCTGTTCAATGAGGTGAGCCGCCGATGCCACAGCCGCGACCTGTCGTGTCCCACCGGGCAGGTCGCCATCGAACTCGACAACGAGGTGGTGAGCGCGCCCGCTGTCCAGGCCGACAGCGCCGTGTTCTCGCCCTTCGAGCGTTCCGAGATCACCATCTCCGGCCGGTTCACCGAGGAAGAGGCCAGAGATCTCGCCCTGGTGCTGGACTACGGCGCCCTGCCCGTGGAGCTGGAGGCCCAGCAGAGCCAGATCGTGTCGGCGTCGCTGGGAACCGACGCGCTCGCCGCCGGTGTCCTCGCCGGACTCATCGGGCTCGCCCTGGTGTCGGCCTACCTGATCGTGTACTACCGCCTGCTGGGCCTGGTGGCCATCGCCAGCCTGGGGTTGTCGGGGGCCATGCTGTGGACGATCATCGCCTGGCTGGGCGAGGCCCAGGGACTTGCGCTGACCCTCGCCGGTGTGACCGGCCTCATCGTTGCCATCGGTGTGTCGGTCGACTCCAACGTCGTCTACTTCGAGCACCTCAAGGAGGATGTGCGCTCGGGCCGGACATTGCGCTCCGCGGTCGACCGCGCCTTCCCGGTGGCGTACTCGACCATCGTCAAGGCGAACTTCGCGTCGCTGATCGCGGCAGGCGTCCTGTACTGGCTGACCTCCGGCCCGGTGCGGGGCTTCGCCCTCTACCTGGGCCTGGCCACCATCCTCGACCTGATCGCGACGTACTTCTTCATGGGGCCGCTGATCGGCCTGATGTCGCGCGGCTCGAGCCTGTATGCCCATCCGGGCCGCTTCGGAATACCCGCCTCCCTCGCACGGACAGGTGCCGGGCAGCCGGAAGCCACGCCATGACGGGTCTCTCGTTTCGCTGGCTGGCCGCCGCGTACCGCGGCGAGCACCAGATCGACTTCCCCGGTCTCTGGAAGCGGGCCCTGGTCGGCTCGGGGGTCGCGGTGGTCATCAGTCTGGGCAGCCTTCTGGTCCTGGGCGCCAACCTGGGCATCGAGTTCGAGGGAGGCACCTCCTGGGAGGTGCGCGCGCCGGGCATGTCGGTGGGGGAGGTACGGGACTCGCTGCGGGGCACCGGCGCGGCCGACGCCAAGATCCAGACGGTCGGCGGCGACACGATCAGGGTGCGCGCCGATGTCGAGGGGGCCGAGGCGGTGGACAGTGTTCGCAACGCCCTGGCCGGACTGACCGGTCTCACCCGAAACGACGTCAGCGTCACCACGGTCGGCCCGTCGTGGGGCTCGGAGACAACCACCAAGGCCCAGATCGCTCTGATCGTGTTCTTCGCGCTCGTCGCCGTCTACATCGCGATCAGGCTCGAATGGAGGATGGCGGTCGGGGCGCTGCTCGCGGTGGCCCACGACATCGTGCTGTCGGTGGGCTTCTACTCGCTGTTCCAGTTCGAGATCACCCCGGCCACGGTCATCGCGTTCCTGACCATCATGGGCTACTCGCTCTATGACACCATCGTCGTCTACGACAAGGTGCGTGAGGTGGTCGGTCGGGTGTCGGCGACCGGACGCTACACCTACACCGAGATGATGAACCTGTCGCTCAACCAGGTTCTGATGCGCTCCATCAACACCTCGATCACGTCGATGATCCCGGTGGCGTCGATGCTGGTGATCGGCTCGTTCGTGCTGGGCGCGGTGACGCTGCAGGAGTTCTCCATCGCTCTGCTGGTGGGAATCATCGTGGGCACCTATTCTTCGTTGTTCGTAGCAGCCGCGGTGGTGGCCAAGATGAAGGAGCGCGAGCCCGCCTACGTGGAGATCGCCGAGAGGATCCGCCTGCGCGGCGGTGCAGGCGGCGGCCCCACCCGCACCGTCGCGGCCGACGACGCGGTGCTGGGCACATCAGCCGCGGCCAAGAGGTCGGCCACCGCTCGCCGGGGCGGGTCAGCCCCGCGGCCGGCGGCAACCCCAACATCTGGCGCCATTCCCCCCCGTCCGCGCAAGAAGAAGCGGCGGTGAAGACTTAGGTGGCGACTGTCACCCGGGTCCTGCCCTGGCGCCGTGGAGCCCGGAGGCCCGCAGCCGCGGAGATCGCTCCGCTGCTGGAGTTCTACCGCCAGCGCCACCGCGACGGCTCGCCCGACCTGATAGTTAGAGCCTTCGACGTTGCCGCCGCCGCTCACCAGGGGCAGATGCGACTGTCGGGGGAGCCCTACATCCGTCACCCGGTGGCCGTAGCCGCCATCGTGGCCCGGCTCGGACTCGACGACGTCACCATCGCCGCTTCGCTGCTGCACGACGCAGTGGAGGACACCGATGTCGCCCTCGCCGCCATCGAGGCCGATTTCGGTCCGGACGTGGCCCGCATCGTCGACGGGGTCACCAAGCTCGACCGGGTGCAGTACGACACCCGCGAGCAGCAGCAGGCCGCCTCGGTGCGCAAGATGATCGTGGCCATAGCCCGGGACCTGCGGGTGCTGATCATCAAGCTGGCCGACCGGCTGCACAACCTACGTACCTTGGCGGTGCTGCCCGCGTTCAAGCAGGACTACATCGCCCGCGAGACCCTCGACGTGTACGCGCCCCTGGCCCACCGGCTCGGGATGCAGGACGTCAAGCAGCAACTGGAGGACCTCGCCTTCGCCGCGCTGGAGCCCCGCCGCTATGCCGAGATCGACCAGATGGTCCAGCAGCGGGCCCCCGAGCGCGACATCTACCTGGAGCAGGTGCTCTCCGGCGTGGAGTCCCGCCTGGCCGAGCTGGGGATCAAGGCTGAGGTCAAGGGACGTCCCAAGCACCTGTGGTCGATCTACGAGAAGATGGTGGTCAAGGGCCGTTCGTTCGAGGAGATCTTCGACCTCATCGGCATCCGCGTGCTGGTGGACTCGGTGCGGGACTGCTACGCCGCGCTGGGCTCGATCCACGCCACCTGGCGGCCGGTGCAGGGCCGTTTCAAGGACTACATCGCCATGCCCAAGTTCAACCTCTACCAGTCGTTGCACACGACGGTGGTGGGGCCCCAGGGCAAGACGCTGGAGGTCCAGATCCGCACCCGAGCGATGCACGAGCGGGCCGAGCACGGCGTGGCCGCCCACTGGGAGTACAAGGACGATTCGTCGTCGCAGGAGATGGCTTGGCTGTCGCGCATCGTCGACTGGCAGCAGGAGACCTCGGATCCGGCCGAGTTCATGTCCAACCTCAAGATCGAGTTGGACACCGACGAGGTGTACGTGTTCACGCCCCAGGGAAAGGTGATCGAGCTGCCGGTGGGCGCCACGCCGGTCGACTTCGCCTACAGCATCCACACCGATGTGGGCCACGCCTGCGTGGGCGCGAAGGTGAACGGCAGGCTGGCGGCTCTGGACAGCCGGCTGCTGTCGGGTGATGTGGTCGAGATATTCACAACCCGCACCGAGGGCGCGGGGCCGAGCCGGGACTGGCTGAAGTTCGTGGCCAGCCGCCGGGCGGCCAACAAGATCAAGCAGTGGTACTCCCGCGAGCGCCGGGCCGACGCCATCGAGAACGGCCGCGACGACCTGATCCAGGCCCTGCGGCGCGAGGGCCTGCCCGCCCAGCGCCTGCTGAAGGACAAGCTGTTGACCACCGTCGCCGAGCAGCTCAACTACAGCTCCAACGACCTGTTGTTCCTGGCCATAGGGGAGGGCCACCAGTCGGCGTCCTCGGTGGCCGGCCGCTTCGCCCGGGCGTTGCAGGGTGACGACGACGCCGAGGGCGAGCAGGACCGGCTGCCCACGACGGCCCGGCGGCGGGCCGGCCACAGCCGAAGCGACGCCGATGTGGGCGTGCACGTGGAGGGACTCGACGACATCCTCATCCGATTGTCGCAGTGCTGCGCTCCGGTGCCGCCCGACGAGATCATGGGGTTCGTGACCCGGGGCCGGGGGGTGTCGGTGCACCGGGCCGACTGTGTCAACGCCATCGGGCTGGCGGAGGGGCAGACCGACCGGTTGATCGAGGTGGAGTGGGACGCCGACTTCGCCGGCAAGTTCTCCACGACGATCTCGGTGCACGCACTGGACCGCCCCGGCCTGCTCCGCGATGTGACTGATGTGCTGGCCGAGCATCGCCTCAGCATCATCAGCGCGCGGGCCGAGACCGGCGACGATTTCATCGCCCGCATGGACTTCGAGTTCGAGCTGGCCGACCTGTCCCAGCTCGACTCGGTGCTGTCGAGCGTGCTGGCCCTGGAAGCAGTCTTCGAGGCCTACCGGGTAGTCCCCGGCCGCAACGGCGGATCGACCTAGCTAGCCGCCTGCGCGGCGGTAGCCTCGGGGGTCGTGGCCCAGCCCTTGTTCCGTGCCCCGGTGGGTACCCGCGACATCCTGCCGCCGGAGTCGGTCCGGCGCCGCCGGCTGGTGGCTACCTTCGCCGATTTGGCCGACCGCTCCGGCTTCGGGTTGCTGGAGTCGCCCATCTTCGAGGACCTCGGGGTGTTCCAGCGTCTGGGCGAGACCAACGAGGTGGTCACCAAGGAGCTGTTCGAGTTCTTCGACAAGGGCGACCCTCCCCGGCACCTGGCCCTGCGTCCCGAGCTGACGGCCAGCGTGTGCCGGGCCTTCGCCGAGCATCGGCCGACGGTGCCCTGGAAGATCTGGTACTCGGGTCCCCAGTTCCGCTACGAGCGCCCCCAGGCCGGCCGCTACCGGCAGTTCGAGCAGGTCGGGGTGGAGACCCTCGGCACTGACGATCCCCACGCCGACGTCGAGGTGATCGGTCTCGGCGTGCGCTTCTACGAGGCCCTCGGCATGAGCCGGGTGCGCCTGCTGATCAACAGTCTCGGAGATGCCGAGAGCCGTCCGGCCTACGACGCCGCGCTGGCGGCCTATCTCCAGCGCCGGCGGGACGAGCTCTCCGAACAGTCCCGCGTGACCCTGGAGCGCAACCCCTTGCGGGTGCTCGACTCCAAGCGGGAGCATGACCAGCCCGTGATCGCGGAGGCGCCGGTGATGGCCGACTTCCTCTCGGGGACCTCGGCCGACCACTTCGCCGCGGTCACCGCCGGGCTCGACAGCCTGGACGCGTCCTACGAGGTCTCGCCCCGGCTGGTGCGCGGCCTCGACTACTACACCCGCACCACCTTCGAGTTCGTGGCCGACGGCCTCGACACTGCCCAGAACGCGGTGGGCGGCGGCGGGCGCTATGACGGGCTGGTGGAGGAGTTGGGCGGCGCGCCCGCACCCGGCATCGGTTTCGCTCTGGGCGTCGACCGCATCCTGCTGGCCTGCGACGCGGAGGGCGCCTTCGGTCCGGATCCCGCGCCCGTGCAGGCGTTCGTGGTGGACGTCGCCGGCGGCCAGAGCGCAGTGGTGCTGTGCGACCGGCTCCGGCAGGCCGGCCTGGGCGTGGACCGGGCCTTCGACAGCCGTTCCATGAAGGCCCAGATGAAGCGAGCGGACCGCTCCGGGGCCACCGTGACGGTCATCGTCGGCCCCGATGAGCGGGCCGCGGGCACCGCCACCGTGCGCGACATGCGCTCCGGCGGCGGCCAGCGCCAAGTCCCCGAGTCCGACGTGGTGGCGGTCGTCACCGAGATCTTGGCGGGTGCGGCGCCATGACCGGCCGCGACGCCACCGCGATGAGGACCGACCTCTGCGGCCGTCTCGGATCCGGCGACACGGGCCGCACCGTGACCGTGTGCGGCTGGGTCGATCGCCGGCGTGAGCACAGCGAGCACCTCGCCTTCATCGATCTGCGAGACCACAGCGGTGTGCTGCAGTGCGTGGTGGACGGGGCCCGCGACCTGCGCTCGGAGTACGTGGTGCGCATCACCGGCACCGTCACGTTGCGCCCCGAAGGCACCGCCAACCCCGCGCTGGCCACTGGCGAGATCGAACTCCAGGACTGCGAGGTCGAGCTGCTGTCGCGGGCCGAGCCGCCCCCGTTCCCCCTCGACGAGCGCACCGACGTCGACGAGACGCTGCGCCTGCGGCACCGCTACGTGGACCTGCGCAAGCCCCGGATGCAGCGCAACCTGCGGGCCAGGGCCGCGGTCAACCGGGCCATCCGCCGGGCCATGGACGCCCAGGGCTTCGTGGAGGTCGAGACGCCGATGCTCATCGCCTCCACCCCCGAGGGGGCCCGCGACTTCGTGGTGCCGTCCCGCAAGGAGCCGGGCTCGTTCTACGCCCTGCCCCAGAGTCCCCAGATCTTCAAGCAGCTGACCATGGTGGGCGGCGTCGACCGCTACTACCAGATCGCCCGCTGCCTGCGCGACGAGGACCTGCGGGCCGACCGCCAGTTCGAGTTCTCCCAGCTCGACGTGGAGGCGTCGTTCGCAACCCGCGACGATGTGGTCGGCTTCGTTTCAAGGGCCGTGGCCGAGGCCACCGTCGAGGTATCCGGTCATGATCCCGGAACTTTCGGTCACATGACCTGGCACGACGCCATGGAGCGCTTCGGCTCCGACAAGCCCGACACCCGTTTCGGCATGGAGCTGGCCGAACTCACTCCGATCTTCGCCGGCACTAAGGCCCGGGTGTTCCAGGCCCCGTGCGTGAAGGGGATCTGCCTGACCGGGGGCGCGGAGACCCTGCCCCGAAGCCGGGTCGACGAGCTGGTGGCCACCTGCCAGCGCTGGGGAGCCAAGGGCCTGGCCTGGATGCGGGTCGTGGCCGCCGGCGAGGGCGGCTCTGCCCTCGACGGTGGCGTGGCCAAGTTCCTGTCACCGGCCGAGGCCGCCGGGGTGATCGAAGCCCTCCGGTCCCGGCCCGGCGACATGGTGTTCCTGGTGGCCGACGAGCGCCCGGTGGTGCGCCACGTGCTGGGGCTGCTGCGGTTGGAGCTGGGACGCCCGCCGGTCAACGACGGCAGCTTCAACTACCTGTGGGTTCTGGACTTCCCGCTGTTCGAGGGACTCACCGCCGACGGCGAGCCGATCCCGTCGCACCATCCCTTCACCATGCCCCACGAAGACGATCTCCCGTTGCTGATGTCGGGACAGCCACTCGACGGCGAGGCACTGCTGGGCATCCGCAGCCAGGCCTACGACCTCGTGCTCAACGGCTGGGAACTCGGCTCGGGCAGCGTCAGGATCCACCGCCGCGAGGTCCAGCAGCGCATCTTCGAAGTCTTGGGCATCGCCCCCGACGAGGCTCAGGAGCGCTTCGGGTTCCTGCTGGACGCCTTCCGGTACGGCGCCCCGCCCCACGCCGGCTTCGCGGTCGGCCTGGACCGTCTGGGCGCCCTGCTGGTGGGGGAGGAGAACATCCGCGAGGTCATCGCCTTCCCCAAGACCCAGTCCGGCGCCGACCCCCTGACCGCCGCGCCCAGCCCCATCGCCGATGCCCACCTCCAAGAACTAGGCCTGCGAGTCCTGCCCCCGGCCTGACCGGGCCGGGCGGACTGGTCTGCTCCACTGAGTCGCGCCGGGCCGGGGTCAGACCGAGCCGCGCGGTACCACCCATTCAGTGGGCTGCCCGGTGACTTGGGCGATCCGGTCGTAATCGGCGTCGTAGTGCATCACCGTAACGTCGTTTGCCTCTGCGGTCGCGGCGATGAGTAGGTCCGGCACCGGCAGGCGGTGGTGGCCATGGCGGGCGAGGCGGTGCTGCACTTCGAGCGCTCGGATCGCGATCTGCTCTGTCATCGGGAATGACGTGAGAGCCATGCGCTCGGCGAGAACCTCCTCGTAGTGGTCGTACGAGCGAGCACTGTAGAGCACCTCCAGATCGACGAGCGGGCAGGTGGCGATCTGACCCTTGAGAATCAGCGGCGCGAGACGCTCATCCACGGCGTCGTGGGTGATCCTCGCCAGCGCGCTCTTGTCGGCCAGGTATACCGGCATCACCGCCATGCGCCGCGCATGACTTCGTCATCACCAAGATCGATCCCTTCCATGGACCGAAGGCGTTGTACGTGCCTGACCCGAAGATCGAAGTCCACCACATGTTGCAGGGCCCCGTTGACGGCCTCCTTCATGGTGGACGCTCCGATCAGGTTGCGGACCTCCTCGAGCAGGTCGTCGTCGATGTCGATGAGTCGCTTGGTCACGTCGCTCAGTATATCTATGGATCTCTTGAATGGATATACCATCGCCAGGGTCCGGCCACGCGTTGAGGGCGTAGGGTCGGGGGGTGGCTGGTGACCTCTTCGATGCGGCCGCGGCCGACCGCCTGCGGATGCGCGCTCCGCTGGCGGCCCGGCTGCGGCCCCGCACCCTCGACGAGATCGTGGGCCAGGACCACCTCGTCGGGCCGGGACGGCCGCTGCGGGAGCTGATCGAGGCGGACCGGCTGTCGTCGGTGATCCTGTGGGGGCCGCCGGGCACCGGCAAGACCACGCTGGCCCGGGTGGTGGCCCTCACCACAGCCAAGTACTTCGAGGAGCTGTCCGCGGTGACTGCCGGGGTCAAGGACGTGCGGGCCGTGATCGAGCGGGCCAGGGACCGCCTCGGCACGCAGGGCACGGGCACGATCCTGTTCCTCGACGAGGTCCACCGCTTCAACAAGGCCCAGCAGGACGCCCTGCTGCCCGCGGTGGAGGACGGCCTGATCGTGCTGATCGGTGCCACCACCGAGAACCCGCACTTCGAGGTCAACCCGCCGCTCATGTCTCGCTCGACGCTGTTCCGGCTGAACCCGCTCGACAGCGGATCGCTCACGGAGCTCGTCCACCGGGGCCTGGCCGCCGAAAAGGCGACCGCCGACGACGAGGCCGTCGAGCACCTCGCAGCCCGCAGCGGCGGCGACGGTCGCCATGCCCTGACTGGCGTCGAGGTGGCCGTGGCCCTGGCCGGCCGCCGGACCGCAGAAGCGTCCGGCCCGGCGCCGGCGGACCCGGTTCATGTGACGCTGGCCGATGCCGAGGCCGCCGCCGACGCCAAGGCGGTGCGCTACGGCCGCGACGGCCACTACGACGTGATCAGCGCGTTCATCAAGAGCATCCGGGGCTCCGACGCCGACGCCGGCCTCTATTGGCTGGCCCGGATGCTGGAAGCGGGCGAGGATCCCCGCTTCATCGCCCGTCGGCTGGTGATCCTGGCCTCCGAGGACATCGGGATGGCCGACGACGGCGCCCTGCTGGTGGCCGACGCCGCGGCCCGGGCCGTGGAGTACGTCGGCCTGCCCGAGGCCCAGCTCAACCTGGCCCACGCCGTGGTGCGCCTGTCCACCGCCCCCAAGTCGAACCGGGTGACGGTGGCCCTCGGCCGGGCTGCCGCCGACGCCCGGGCGGCAGGGGCGGGAGAGGTGCCCATGCACCTGCGAGACGCCCACTACCAGGGAGCGAAGTCGCTGGGCCACGGCGAGGGCTACCGCTACCCCCACGATGCCCCCGACGGGTGGGTCCCCCAGGAGCACCGGCCCGCCGAGGTGGCCGCCAACGTCTACTACGAGCCGTCGGACCACGGCGCCGAGGCCGAGCTGGCCGCCAACGGCTACTACGAGCCGTCAGAGGAGGGCGCAGGAGCCGAGCGGGCCGACCGCCGGCACGGCCCCGAACGCTCCTAGGCCGGGTGCGATTGGCGGAGACCGTCGCGTCGCGGCGGTGTCATTCCCGCTCTTGTTCGCTGCGACCCGAGGGCCGCTCGAGCCACGGCCTCGCTCTTGCAGGCCGTTCGCGCACGCCTATTCGCTCGGCCTCTTGGGCCGGTATCTTGACGGGGTGACCGCCGTGGACCTCGCTGCCGTGATCGTCACCGTCGTATGCCTGGCGACCGTGGCCGTCCTCACTGTGGCAGTGGTCTCGCTGGTGCGGACGATGCGGGAACTGCGCGATGTCGTCGACGACCTGCGGGACTCGGCGCTGCCCATGGTGGACGACCTCCACGCCACCGTCACGAAGGCCGACGCCGAATTGCACCGGGTGGACCGGGTGATCGGTCGGGCCGAGCGCATCGCCGCCACCGTGGACCACGCCAGCCGGCTCACCCACCGGGCGTTCGCCCCGCCGCTGATCAAGGGCCTGTCGCTGGTGTCGGGCGCGGGCCAGGCCGGACGCCGCCTGCGGGACCGGCGCCGCCATCGCCGCGCCCTGGACGTGGCATCGACGGACGGGTCCGCGCCGGCTCGAGGCACTCCCGAGGCTGTGTCGGTGGAGACCTCGCGGCGGGCCGTGGCAGGCCGGCGAAGCGAGACCGGCGGCTCCCGCCGGACCCGGAGGCGGCGGCGATGAGGCGGCTGTGGTGGCTCGGCGCGGGCTATGCGGCCGGTCTCGGGACGGCCGCGTGGGTGCGCAGCAAGGCCCGCGCCGCCGCAGACAAGTACGCGCCGGAGAACGTCCGCAACGCGGTGGCTGACCGGTCCAGGGAAGCCGCCCAGCGGGCTCAACAGACCGCGGCCGACAGCGCCAGGAACCTCGGCCGCGAGGCCCGGCGGATCGCCGATGACATCCGTCATGCGGTTGCCGAGGGCCGCGAGGCCATGCGCGACACCGAATCGGAGTTACGCGACGACGTTCATAATGACGGCGCCGGGGGACCGGACCCGGGAGAGCCCGATAGATGAGGGCGATGACCGCGGCGGAGGTTCGCAAGGCCTTCGTCGACTTCTTCGTCGAGCGGGGCCACACCCACCATCCCTCGGCCAGCCTGATCCCCCACGAACCCACCCTGCTGTTCACGGTGGCCGGCATGGTGCCGTTCAAGACGTACTTCACTGGCGAGCAGCAGGCCCCCTTCCCGCGGGCCGTCACGGTCCAGAAGTGCGTGCGGGCCGGCGGCAAGCACAACGACCTCGATGAGATCGGTCGCACCTCCCGGCACCTGACCTTCTTCGAGATGCTCGGCAACTTCAGCTTCGGCGACTACTTCAAGTCCGACGCCTGCGCCTGGGCCTGGGAGCTCGTCACCGGGGTGCTGGGGCTCGACCCCGAGCGGCTCTGGGTGACGGTGCACCTGAGCGACGACGAGGCCGAGGCCATCTGGCGAGACGAGGTCGGCGTGCCCGCGGAGCGGATCCAGCGCCTGGGCGAGGACAACTACTGGCGCATGGCCGATGTCGGCCCCTGCGGGCCGTGCTCGGAGATCTTCTGGGACAAGGGGCCCGCCTACGGGCCGGGCGGAGGCCCCGCCCACGGCGGCGAGGAGCGCTTCGTCGAGGTCTGGAACCTCGTGTTCATGCAGTTCGAGAGCACCGCCGACGGCACTGAGATCCCGCTTCCCAAGCCCTCGATCGACACCGGCCTGGGTCTTGAGCGCACCGTGGCGGTGCTTCAGGGCGTGGACTCGGTGTGGGAGACCGACGAGTTCGTGGCCCTGCTCGAGGCGGCCCAACGCCTCACCGGGGCCAAGCTGGGCACCTCCGAGGCCCGAGACGTGTCGCTTCGCATACTCGCCGACCACGCCCGTTCCACGTCGCTGCTGGCGAGCGACGGGGTGTTCCCCTCCAACGAGGACCGCGGATACGTGCTGCGGCGCATCATCCGGCGAGCCGTGCGCCACGCCTACCTGCTGGGCGTCGAGGAGCCCGTTATGGGCGGGATGGTCGACGCCGTGGTGGACGTGATGGCCGAGGCCTACCCGGACCTGGCCCGCAACCGCGGCTACGTGCGCGACGTGATCGATCGCGAGGAGCAGAGGTTCCGCCAGACGCTGCGCACCGGACAGGCCATCCTCGACGGGAGGATGGCCGGCCTGGCTCCCGGCCAGCGGATCGACGGCGATGTCGCCTTCCTGCTGCACGACACCTACGGCTTCCCCCTCGAGGTCACGGTGGAGATCGCGGCGGAGAGAGGCGTCGACGTGGACACCGAGGGCTTCGCGGCCGCGATGTCCGAGCAGCAGGAGCGGGCCCGCAGCGCGCGCTCGGTGGCCGCTGCCGACGATGCGAAACCCTTCGTGGCCCTGCTGTCAGCCGCGGGGCCGACCGAGTTCTGCGGGCGGGCCGAGTTGACGTCCGCGGGCGAGGTGCTCTACGCCTCCGGCGGGCGGGTCGTACTGGACCGCACGCCGTTCTACGCCGAGAGCGGCGGTCAGATCGGGGACACCGGCGAGATCTCGTGCGAAGCGACCGGGGCCAGGGCGCGGGTCACCGACACCGTGTACGCCGTCGACGAACTCCATGTCCACATCGTCGAGCCCATCGAGGGCGAACTGCGGGTCGGCGACCGGGTGACCGCGGCGGTGGACTCCGAGCGCCGGGCCGGCATCCGCCGCAACCACACGGCCACCCACATCCTGCATTGGGCGCTGCGCGAGGTCCTCGGCGAGCACGTCAAGCAGCAGGGATCCTGGGTCGGCCCCGACCGGCTCCGCTTCGACTTCAGCCACTACGAGGCCCTCACAGGCGAGCAGATCACCCGAGTGGAGGATCTCGTGAACTCAGAGGTGCTCGACAACGCCACGTGCCGCCACTTCGAGACGACCTTCGACCGGGCGCAGCAACTGGGCGCCATCGCCTTCTTCGGCGAGAAGTACGGCGACGTGGTGAGGGTGCTCGAGGCCGGCCGCCATTCGGTGGAACTCTGCGGCGGCACCCACGTACGGGCCCTGGGCGACATCGGTGCCTTCCACATCACGTCGGAGGCATCGATCGGTGCCAACATCCGCCGTCTCGAGGCCATCACCGGCCATGACACGCTCTGGCTGCTGCGCAGCCAGCAGTCGCTCATAGAGGATGTGGCCCGGTCGCTGGGTGTGCCCCCGGCCGAACTGGCCGACGGAGTGTCCAAGCGCCAGGGCGAGACCAAGGCGCTGCGGGCCGAGGTGACCGAACTCAGGCGCAGGGTGGCGCTCGGAAGGGCTCCGGAGCTGGCCGCAGGGGCGGTGGACGGCGTGGTGGTGGCCCGGGTGGACGACGTGGGCCGCGACGGGCTGCGCGACCTGGCCGTGTCGATCCGCGAGGCCGACGGTGTGCGAGCGGTGGTCCTGGGCACCGCGCTCGACTCCGGCGGAGCCGCCCTGGCTGCCGCCGCGACTGCTGACAGCGGGTTGCACGCCGGTGACCTGATCGGTGACGCCAAGAAGACCATCGGCGGCGGTGGAAGGTCCGCGGCCGACCTGAGCGTCGCCGGGGGCCGGGATGCCGATCGTCTTGACGAGGCCCTCGATCTGGCGCGCGCCGCGGCCGGAATCCCAGAGGCCGAGCGGACAGCCGCCGGTTCATGACGGTTCTTGCCGAACACATAGCGAGGCCGTGGCCCGAGCGGCCCGTGAGCGCAGCGAACAAGAGCGGGAGACATGCCTCGTCCGGAGGACGTGTCGCCTACCCGCCCACCAGTTGACGTGCGAGCCCTGGGGCTCGACCTGGGGGAGCGCAGGGTCGGTGTGGCCGTGTGCGACTCGGCGGGGACGGTAGCGACCCCGGTCGAGACCCTTGTCCGCAGTGGGGATCCCGAACGCGACCTGAGGTCCATCACGGACCTGGTGTCCGAATGGCAGGCGGAGATCGTGGTGGTCGGGATGCCTCTCTCCCTCGACGGTACTGAGGGTCCCGCCGCCGTGGGAGCCCGTGCTGAGATCGACCGGCTCGAGCGGCTCCTGGCCGTGCCTGTCGTTTCCTACGATGAACGGCTGACTACCGTCATCGCGGAGCGGAGCCTCATGGAGCAGCAGATGAGGGGGCCTGAAAGGCGCGGCGTTGTCGACCAGGTGGCGGCCGCAGTGATGCTGCAGTCCTGGCTTGACGCAGGAATGCCCGTGGCTGACCGTGGCTGAGCACAGCAGTCGCCGTCGCCGCCCGTCGAAGCTCTCCAACTTCATCACGGGTCGCCCCGACGCAGATGCCCGGCCGCCCGCCACGCCGCCTCGCTCACCGTCCGCACCGGCGGGCAGGGCCCGCGCGGGCGCCGGGCCGGCTGCGCCTGGCCCTGGCGGCGCGGGCCGCGTGCGTCTTCCGGCTGAGACTGATCCTGGTGCCGTTCCGAAGCGTCCCCCGGCGGCGCGCCGACCCCGTGCCCCCCGCAGCGCCAAGCCCTCCAAGCCCCCGAGGCCCTCCAAGAATCGTCCCGACCGCCGCGCCCAGCGGACACAGGCACGGGCCGCGCGGTCCTACCGGCGGGCCTCGCCCGAGAGCACCCGCCGCGTCGAGCAGCGGACCGTCGCCGCCCCGGACGGCTGGGCGACAGTGGACCAGGGAGCGATGGTCGTGGTTGAGGAGGAGCTCGGCGACGACCCGCTCGTTGATCCGGTCTACGACGCCGACGACCGCAACTGGGTCCGTTACCGGCCGTTCTGGGGCGGATTCATCCGTCTGGTGGTGCTGGGGGTGATCGTCGTGGTGGCCGTGCTGTGGGTGAGGGGTCGCGTCTACGGGTGGGTGGACGACCAGATCACGCCCGAGGGCCTGCCCGGCGACGCCATCGAGCTGACGATCCCCCAAGGCGCCTCTGTCAACGAGATCGCGGGAGAACTGCAGAGCGCCGGCGTCATCTCCAATGCCACCGTCTTCCGTTACTGGCTGCGCTGCGACGGCGAACTAACCATCACCGGGTTCCTCGGCTGCGATTCGGTGGTCGCGGTGGAGGCCGGGGACTACATCCTCTATGAGAACATGGACTTCGCGTCGGTGCGCACGGTGTTCAATGCGGGGCCGTTGCCGGAAGTCTTCGAACTGGTCCGCATCCCCGAGGGCTTGCGGTGGATCGAGATGGTCCCCCGTCTGCTGGAGGAGAACCCCGTCTTCGAGCGGGACGACCTCGAGGCGGCCTACGTCTCGCTGGTCCGCGAAGCGTCCTACCTTCCTGACGACGCCCGCGCCCGGAGTCTTGAGGGAATGCTGTTCCCGGCCACCTACGACATAGGGGCCGACGACCTCGGCGACGAGCATGGCCTCCTGCTGAGGATGTCAGACGAGTTCGACCGGCGGCTCGCTCGCCTGCTGGAGGATCCCGGCATTCACCCCGACGTCGTCGAACTGGGCCTGCGGCCCTACGAAGTGGTCATCGTGGCCAGCCTCGTCGAGGAGGAGGCCCTGTTGCAGCAGGATCGGGCCAAGATCGCCCGGGTCATCTACAACCGGTTGGCGGAGGGGATGCGCCTCGACATCGATGCCACCGCCTGCTACGCGGCAGGCAAGTCATGTGCCGATCTCACCTCCGAGGACATTCGGCGGAACTCGCCGTGGAATACCCGGGTGGTGACCGGTCTGCCCCCCACGCCGATCTCCGCTCCGGGCGAGGCGTCGCTGGTCGCCGCGTTGCAGCCCACCGACGGGAGCTGGCTCTTCTACGTCCGCACCGACGAGGAGGGGGTCCGTGGCGCCCACCACTTCTCGGTGACATACGAGGAGCATCTGGAGCACGTCCAGATCTGCCGCGAACTTGAGTACTGCTGATGTCTGATCCGATGTCTGGGCGGCGAGTGGCTGCAGTGATCGGCGACCCGGTTCGCCACTCCAGGTCACCGGCCGTCCACAACGCTGCGTTCGCGTCGGCGGGAATCGACTGGGTGTTCACCGCCTTCGAGGTCCCCGCAGGCAAGGGCGCCGAGGCGCTGGAGGCGATGAGGGTCCTCGGACTGGCCGGCATGTCGGTGACCATGCCCCTGAAGGCCGAGGTCGCGGCGGCCGCCGACACTGCCGATGCTGAGGTCGAGATCCTGGCCGCGGCGAACTGCGTCGTGCCGCTGGGCGATGGCCGGCTCCGTGCGGCCAACACCGACGCGGCCGGCTTCGTGGCCGGACTGCGGGCCGACGCCGGGCTTTCGCCGGAGGGTCTGCGGGTGGCTCTGATCGGCGGTGGCGGGGCTGGCCGGGCGGTGGCCTGGGGGTTGGCCGCGGCGGGCGCGGCCGATGTGGCTGTGATCAACCGCACGGAGGCCAAGGCGGAGGTCGCGGCGTCGATCGCCAATTCCGCCGGCCGCTCGGGTCACCCGGGACGGGTTGGAGCGATGGAGGACATCACGGCTGCGGACCTCGTCGTGAACGCCACCTCCGTCGGCATGGGGTCCGACCCCTCGATGCCCTGTGCCCCGGCTCTGCTGCGTCCTGGCCAGGTGGCCGTGGATCTGGTGTACGAGCCGATCGAGACGGCTTGGCTGGCTGCTCTACGCGGCCAGGGTGTGGAGGCCCACAACGGGCTGTCGATGCTGGCGTACCAGGCTGCGGCCGCCTTCGAGCTGTGGACCGGCGTCGAGGCGCCGGTCGAGGCCATGCGCCAAGCCGCCGTCCGCTAGGCGCCCTTGGGAAATCTCGGTGCGATTTTTGGGTGCATACGACACATTTCTCTACCGAGATTCTTGGCGCTGTGGTCTTCTCTACCGAGATTCTGGCCGGAGTCGCCGGAGCCGGTAGAGCGGCGTAGCCGGGCTGCGTCGCGGATCCGTATCGTCGGGGGGTGAACGCGGCGGCGCTCGCTTCGGCTCTGTTGGGGGGCGCGGCTGCGGGGCGGCTGGCTGGTGGCTTGGCCGATCACTTCGCTCCGCCCCGCGGTGCTCGCCGCCGCGCCGGGCTGATCGAGTTGACGACAGCGGTCCTGTCGGCGGCGGTGGTGGCCCGCCTCGGTGTCGGCTGGGCCACGATCCCGCCGCTGGTCGCGGCGGTATCCCTGGTCACGCTGTCGGTGGTCGACTGGCGGTCGGGCCGGCTGCCCGACGCCATCACCCTCCCGTCGTCGGCTGCCAGCCTTGCCGCCATCGTGGTCACGTCGCTCGCGACACGCCGGCCGGCTGCCATCGCCGCGGCGGTGGTCGCCGCGCTCGGCTACGGCGCGGTCATGTGGATCGCCCACGAACTGCGGCCCAGCGCTCTCGGCTTCGGCGACGTCAAGCTCAGCCCACTGCTCGGCCTGCACATCGGCTGGGCGGCGGCCAATGCCGGCGACGGCTGGCCGGCGGTGGCGAGCCTCGTGGCGCAGGCCCTGGTGCTGAGCTGCCTGCTCGGCCTGGCCATGGGCTTGGCGCTGGGGCTGGCCCGCCGGCGGGGGCGGGTGCATCATCGGTGTCCCGGCGGAGGGGCCGCGCCCGCGCCGGTCGCCGGGCTGCTCGACACGGCCTTCCCGTTCGGCCCGGCCCTGGCCGCGGGCACGATGATCGTCGTGCTGCTCCCGGAGGCGCTGCTCTGGACATAGGCGCTGCTCTGGACATAGAGGTGGAGCCCATCGAATAATCTGTGGGGGTTGTGCCTCTATGCGACGGGTTTCTCTGCTGATTTCGGTCGTCGCCGGCCCGGCAGAACGGGGGTCAGCCCGTCGGTAGGCTGCTCGGGTGTCCTCGGCCGTCCCCGATCCCCATGTCGTGAGTGTCGACCTGGGCGACCGCTCCTACGACGTCCATGTGGGAGCCGGGGTCCGGGCGCGCCTCAGCTCAGTCGTCCCGACCGGTGCCCGCCGTGCGGCTGTCATCACCCAGCCCAACGTCGGCTGGGCCGTCGACAGCGGCCTCGATCAGACGGTTCTGGAGGTTCCCGACGGCGAGGAAGCCAAGTGTCTGGCCGAGGTCGAGCGGCTGTGCCGGGCCATGTCGGCCGCGGGGTTCACCCGCTCCGACGTGATCGTCGCCGTCGGTGGCGGGGTCGTCACCGACGTCGCCGGCTTCGTGGCCGCGGTCTACCACCGGGGCATGCGCTACGTGTCGGTGCCCACGACGCTGCTGGGCCAAGTGGATGCGGCCATCGGGGGGAAGACCGGTGTGAACCTGCCCGAGGGCAAGAACCTCGTGGGAGCCTTCTGGCAGCCCCACGCCGTGCTGTGCGACACCGACGTCCTGGCCACGCTGCCGCCGCGGGAGATGCGCAGTGGCCAGGGCGAGCTGGCCAAGTACCACTTCCTGAGCGGTGACGACCTGGACGCCCTCGACCTGACGCAGCGGATCGCAGCCGCGGTGCGGATCAAGTCCGACGTGGTGGCCGCGGACGAGCGCGAGGGCGGGCGCCGGGCCGTCCTCAACTACGGCCACACTCTGGCTCACGCCATCGAGACCGCGGGACGGTACGACCTGCGCCACGGCGAGGCTGTCGCAGTGGGCCTCGTCTACGCGGCGGAGGTGGCCGCGAGGATGGGCCGCATCGACTCGGACCGGGTGGCCTACCATCGCCGGGTCGTGAGAGGCTACGGACTGCCGTCCCGGCTGCCGGCGATGCTCGACGACGACGAACTGGTGGCCCTGTTCGGCCGCGACAAGAAGGCCGTCGACGGCCTGACGCTGGTGCTCGACTCCGCCCGGGGGGTGGAGACGGTCACCGGCGTGCCCGAAGCGGTGCTCCGGCAGGCGTTGGCTGCGGTTCGGTGAGCGGTGCGTGTGGTGGGCCGGGCCGTGAGGCCGGCGTGCTAGAGAGCCTGCCTCCGCTGCGTACCGCCGGGCGACTCGGTCGGCTGTGGGACCGGGTGACCGATTCGGACGTGGACGCAGCGGTGATCGTCGAGCCCGCCAATGTCCGATGGCTCACCGGGTTCACCGGCTCCAACGGCGCGGTGGTGGTGCTGGGAGCCGGTGAGGCGCTGCTCGTCACCGATGCTCGCTACGCGGAGCAGGCCCCCGCCCAGATCGGTGCGGCCGGCTGCTCGGACCAGATCGAGGTCGTCGTGGCCCGCGACCCGGCGAGGGCGGCCGCGCCCCGGCTCAGGGACTCGGCTCGGGTCGGCATCGAGGACCGCGTCGCCTGGCGCGAACAGATCCGCTGGAGCGAGGCGGTCACCGCGGATACGGTGCCCTTGCCGGGGATCGTCGAGAGCCTGCGGGCCGTCAAGGATCGAGCTGAGCTGGCCCGCATAGAGACGGCCGCCAACATCGCGGACACCGCGCTGGCGTCGGTGGTTCCCATGCTGCGTCCCGGCACGAGCGAGTCGCACGTCCAGCAGGCTCTCGACGGCGCCATCCGCTCGGCCGGCGCGCCGGGACCCGCCTACGACACCATCGTCGCGTCCGGCCCCAACGCCGCGCTGCCCCATGCCACGCCCACTGACCGGCGGCTGGAGTCCGGCGACCTGGTGATCATCGACGTCGGGGCGATGGTGGACGGCTACCGCAGCGACATGACCCGCACGTTCGTGCTGGGCGAGCCGAGCGATCGGGCCGCGGCCATGCTCGAAGCGGTCGAGCGCAGCCAGGCAGCCGGCGCCGCCGCGGTGGCGCCCGGTGTCGGGGCGGGTGAGATCGACAAGGCCTGCCGGTCTGTCCTCGACGACTCGGGCATGGGCGACGCCTTCGTGCACGGCACCGGCCATGGCGTCGGGCTGGACATTCACGAGCTGCCCCACCTGGCGCCGGGCTCGGCTGCGGCGCTCGAGCCCGGCAATGTGCTGACCGTCGAGCCCGGCGTGTACGTTCCCGGGTTCGGAGGTGTCCGGGTGGAGGACCTGCTGGTGGTGACCGACTCCGGCTGCCGCCCGCTTACGCTCCATCCCAAGACTCCCCTGGTGCCGCTGCCGGCCTGAGAGCGGCGACCGTCCCCGCCATCGAGAATCCACAAGGAGCAGACCTTGCCCACCATCACGACCAACGATCTCCGCAACGGCATGACCCTCGACCTGGAGGGGAACCTGTTCAGCGTGGTCGAGTTCCAGCATGTCAAGCCGGGCAAGGGCCATGCCTTCGTGCGCACCACCCTCAAGAACGCCCGGACCGGGGCAGTGGTGGACCGCACGTTCCGAGCCGGCGAGAAGGTGGAGCGCGCCACCATCGACAAGCGCGAGATGCAATTGCTCTACCGGGAGGGCGAGAACCTCGTCTTCATGGACAACGAGTCCTACGACCAGCTCACCGTGGCGCCCGAGGTCCTCGGTGACACGGCCCGGTTTCTGGTGGAGGGCTCGGTGGCGGTGATGCTGATGCACGGTGTCGAGATCGTCGGCACCGACCTGCCCGCCGCGGTGGAGTTGGCCATCGCCGAGACCGAGCCGGGGATCCAGGGCGACCGGGTCTCGGGCGCCACCAAGCAGGCCACCCTGGAGACGGGGCTGGTGGTGCAGGTCCCGCTGTTCGTGTCGCCCGGGGAGCGGGTCAAGGTGGACACCCGGTCCGGGGCATACATCGCGCGGGCCTGATCCCGGTCGAGAATGCGGCGGCTTCCGTGACCAGCGTCCCCGGCTTCGGGACCCGCCGCGAAGCCCGCGAGGACGCGCTGGCCGTGCTCTATGAGGCCGAGATAGCGGGCGATTCGTCGGAGGAGGCGCTGGGCCGCCGGGCCGTTTCGCCGTCCGGCTACGCGGTCGAGGTCGCGCTGGGGGTGGACGCCGACCGTGACCGCCTTGACAGCCTGCTGCGGAGGCATCTGGTGGGTTGGCGCCTCGAGCGCCTCGCCATAGTGGACCGGGTCCTGGCCCGGATCGCGGTCTGGGAACTGGCCCACCGTGACGACGTTCCGACCGGTGTGGTGCTGTCTGAGGCTGTGGCCCTGGCCACCCAGTACTGCGGCGCCGACTCGCCCCGCTTCCTCAATGGAGTGCTGAGGGCGGTGGCCGACGAAGTGCGCGGCCCCGAGGCGAGCGGCTAGTGCCCTGTCGCGGACTTGATTGGGGCCGCCTGGAGCACTTCCAAGCAGGGTCTCGGGCCTTTCGCCCTGCGTTAGCGGTGTTAGCGACACAGCACTAGTGGTCCGTATGGGAATTGATCGGGGCACCGGCGTGGTGCGGAGCCGAGGTCTCCGGCCTTCCGCGCTGCCCCACCGGTATTGAGGACACAGCAAGGCGGTCTGTCGTGGAGGTGCCGTGCCTGTCCGGCCCGACGACTCTGCTGAGGCCGTGGCGAGCCGCGGACGCCCCCGTGCTGGCTGCGGCATGGCGCGATCCGTTGATCCGGGAGCGCCTCCCAGTACCCGAGCGAACTGACGAGGCCGCGGCGTCGCGCTGGATCTCCCAGCGGGCTCAAGCGGTCGCCGAGGGGCGCTCCGTGGACCTGGCCGTGACCGATCCGCCGTCGGGCGCGGTCATCGGCGAGGTGGGGCTCAGCGGGTTCGATCCCGGGCGGCGGGCAGCCCTGGTCGGCTGGTGGATCGCCGAAGGCTGGCGGGGCCAGCAGCGGGCCACCGAGGCCGTCCGGCTGCTGCTGGACTGGGTGCTGACGGAGGGGCCGCTCGATGCTGTGATGGCCGAGATCGACCCCGGCAACCCGGCGTCGGCGGCCGTGGCCCGGCGGGCGGGGATGCGCCAGGTCGACATGCCGGGACCGGGGTCCGGAGCCCGCACCATGCTCGTGTTCGCCCGCACCCGGACCGGGTGACCAGTGTTTCTCGGGTGACCAATGTGTCGTGGAGGCGCCGAAAGTCACCCGAAGCCATTGCCCGCTAGGCCTCCCAGCTGTCGCCGAGGATGTCCTCGAGGGCGATCTCGGGCAGGTCGAAGACCTCGTAGTCGGTGGCGACGCGAGGCTCGGCGGTGCGGGCGAAGCTGCGATAGTGCCGCTTGGCGAACCACCAGCGGCCTTCGCCGTCGCGTTCGAGCCGGTCGTGGTACACGCCGTAGGCGTCGGTGCGGCGCCCGTCGGAGACGTTCTGGCGGATCTCCTGCATGTACACCCGCGCGGCTCCGACGCCCGCTCCGGCGTCGATGCGCACAACGGTGTTGAGCAGCACGAACTCGAATAGTGAGAACCGCTCGATCTGGCGGGCGATGAAGTCGCCGTACTCGGCCGGACCGGTCAACGTGAACTTCTTGTGGCGCACATCCACGACGATCGGGCAGTCGGGGCGCACGATGCCCGAGAGCTCGCCGAACGCACGGCGGGTCACAATGTCGGCGTACCGGTCTTCGAGGCGCCGCAGGTCCACGTAGGCCAGCGTCTCGGCAAGTCGGCTGGTGTCTTCCATCGTGCCGGGGAGCGTACAAGCGGCGGGCGTGGCCCCCCGACTAGGCTGATCGCAATAGTCGTAGTAGCTTGAGTATTTTGCTGTCCCGGGAGGTAGCCCTCTTGTCTCAAGTGCCGGTCACCATCAGCAGGAGGGGTTCTGTCGCCATAGTCAACGTTGACGACGGCGCGGACAACACCCTTGACGTCGACATCGTCAATTCTCTCCTGAGCGCCTTCAAGACGGTGCAGGATCATGCTGGGGCCGTCGTCCTCTCCGGCCGTCCCGGCTCGTACTCGAAGGGACTGGACATGGAGATCTTGCGCGCCGGCGGCGAGCCCGCGAGCGACTTGCTCCACAGCGGCACGGAACTGATCCTGAGAATGGTGGAGTTCCCCCGGCCGCTGGTGGCCGCGTGCACCGGTCATGCGCTGGGAGCGGCGGCAGTCTCCCTGTTGAGCTGCGATGTCCGTGTCGGGACGGCCGGCGACTTCGACATCGGCATGGACTGGGTGACGCTCGGCGTTCCGGTGCCGGATCTGGCGGTCGAACTGGCCCGAGCCCGGCTGTCGCCCCGGCACATGACGCTGGCCTGCAACACGGCCCAGCTCTATTCGCCCGAGGAGGCCGTCGAAGCCGGCTTCCTCGACTTCGTCTCAACCGAGGACACGGTCGACCGGGCCTGCGAAGTGGCCGCCGACCTTGCTCGGCGGCTCGATCCCGAAGCCTTCGAGGTCACTCGCATGACCACCTGTCGCAGCCTCACCGACGCCATAATGCGCGCTGCGGGGGATCTGTGGCGGCTGAGACGCACAGCCCTGCCGGCCGAGGACAATCCCGACGCCTAGCCCTCGCTCGTCGAGACCTCCGGGTCGACAGCGCCGTCGAGCGGGAAAGGGAGCGCTACGGCCGCTGCCCGCCCCTGAGGTAGTCAGGGGGATGAGGTGTCAGGAGCGGCCCGGCTGTGGACCGGCGATCAGAGCGATCAGGTCCTGCAGCCTGTCGATGAGGTGGTGTGCCCCGCCGTCGTGCAGCGCGCCGGCGGTGTCATATCCGCCTGTGTATCCGATGGCGACGGAACCAGCGGCGCGGGCCTGCACCATGTCGAACCTGCTGTCGCCCACGTACCAGACCGCGCCGGCTGCCGCGCCGTCCACGTAGCGGCTGATCGCGGTCTGCTTGAGTGACACTCCGGCGTGGATGTCATCGAAGCGGTGGGCGAGACCATGAGTCTCGATGTCCCGCCGCACGGCGGCCTCGCCGGCCGAGCTGACGACCGCGATTGCGATGCCGGCGTACCGTAGAGCATCCAGCGTTTCCGGCAGGCCCGGGGCGAGGGGCGCGTCGATGGTCGCGAGGTGGGTGCTCCAGTCCCGCGTCGCCTCGTCGTTGCGGTCATCGGGAACCCCCAGGCGCTTGACGTGATCCGACAGGGGAAGGCACCAGGCCTCCCGGAACTCGTGGAGAGTGAGCTCGCCCAGACCCGCCCACTGCTTGCGGACCAGGCTGCTCGCCATGCGGGCCCGCTCCATGTCGTCGAGCAGGGTTCCGTTCCAGTCGAACAGGATGATCGACGGTGAGCCGGCAGCAGTCACAACAGGAGTCGGGGCACCCGGTAGATGGCCGGGTCCCGGCCGTTGACGGTGACTTCCAGGTGGGTGGCTCCGGCCTCGACGAGAGCCCATGCTCCGGCAGGCTCCCCGTCGCCGGCTGTGTCCTCGACCAGCGACTGGATCGTGATGTACGAGATCCCGTTGTGAACGGTGTGGTCGTTCCAGTGGATGTGCCCGTTCATCGCCATGGCCACATCGTGTGACTCGAGGATGTCACGGACTTCGGCCCGGTTGGCGAGCATGGCCATGTCCGGAGCGTGCCCGAACCAGAACTGGCCGGCGAGGTTCAGATCTGCGGGTGCGAAATGGGTGAATACCAAGGAGGGCCTGTTCGCCGCGGTCAAGTCTTGATCGAGCCATTCCAGGTGCTCGGGGGAGATCTCGCCGCGGAGCCGGTATCCGGTGCCTGAGCCGCCGCCGGGCGTGAACGAGGCGGTCGAGTGGAGCCTGACCAGATGCCAGCCGTCCACGTCGAATGATGAGTTGAGCGCGGTCTCGCCGGAGACACGCAGGAGTTGGTCATGGCTGAGGTGCATCAGGTCGTGGTTGCCGTACACGTAGCGAACCGGCATGTCGAGCCCGGAGAGGATGTCGGTTGCCTTGGTGAAGTTGTCGAGGTCGGCAGGAGGGCTCTCGTCCTCGATCACGTCACCGAGCACCACGACGAAGTCGGGCCGGACCCTCTGGTTCATGTCGTCCACGAAGGCGGCTGTGAGGGCGGGAGCGTGACCGGTGAGCTTGCGGTCAACGCCCCGGTACGGAGCGGCTCTACCGAAGTGGAGGTCAGTGATGGCCGCGAAACGCACGGCGCGAATTGTGGTCCGTGTCCGCCCGGAACGCACGGATGGGCCTACAGCTCGCGATGGCAGGAGACAGCAGAACGCTATCTCACTGCTAGCATTCTGCAACATGAGTACGCTGTACCTGCGGAACGTTCCCGACGACGTCCTTGATCGCCTCCAGGTGTTGGCTGCCCGCGAGGGTCTCTCCGTCTCCGGCATGGCCGTCCGGGAGCTGGCTGAGTCGACCCGCCGAGCCGACAACGCGGCCCTGCTGGGCGACCTTCCCGACCTGGAGGTTCCGATGTCCGAGGTCATGGCCGCGCTTGACGAAGCCCGTGCTGAGAGGTGATCGTCGTTGACGCGTCGGCGGCCATCCGGGCGTTGCTGCACGACGGCGAGGCGCGCCGCTACCTGAGTACCGAGAGTCTCGCCGCGCCGCACCTGATCGACGCGGAGGTCCTCCAGGCCCTGCGGAGGCTGGCGGCTCGCGGCGTGGCGGGCTCCGCGGACGCGGAGAGAGCCGTGCGACAGTGGAGCCGGCTCGGGCTGACACGGCTCGCGATCCACGGCCTGACGAGCCGGATCTGGGCTCTCCGCCACAACCTCTCCGCCTACGATGCCAGCTACGTGGCCTTGGCTGAGGCTCTCGACTGCCCGCTGCTGACCGCGGACGCCCGGCTTGCCGGCGCCCCAGGGCCAAGGTGCCCGATCACACTCGTCCCCCGCTGATTCCCTGCGAGGTGGTGTCGCCCTCGGGTTCGGCGTCGATGGGCGGTGGTTCCTTCGGCGGCTAGTCGGGGGCGAACAGCGGCACTGGTGGTGAGGGTTGGGCTTGGGGCTTGCGGGCGAGGCCGCTGTCGGGGTGGCCTGTCTGTCCTCTCGCCTGGTCCGCTGTTCGGGTTCGGTGGTCTCTGCCCGTTCGTGGGGCGGCTCGGGCCGCGACGGGGCCGGGTGATCCGTGCGTGCTGGCAGTGTGGGCTGCCACAGCGATGCGCGAGTCTGCATCGTTGGATGGTGGGGCAGCGTCGCCGCCGGCGGGGTGCCCGTTGGGTGCGCCGAACAGGCGAGGGGAGTCGGGGGCGTGGGCGGGGCCGTAGTTGATCGTGTTCGGGGGGTGCAGGGTGCGGTTGGCGGGTGGGCCGTGTATGCGCCAGCCGAAGTGGTGTATGGCGTTGTGGTGCTGCCAGCAGGCCAGTACGAGGTTGTCGAGGCTGGTGGGTCCGCCTTGTGAGACCGGTTCGACGTGGTGGATGTCGCAGAGTTCGGGGTCGGTTCCGCAGGCGAAGCAGCCTCCGTCGCGGGCGATGAGCATCTGGCGTTGGGCCTCGGTGGGTCGCCGGCGCGGGTGGGTGCGCCAGATGGGTTTGCCTTTGCGGTCATAGATGACCCCGGTGAGGCGGGCGTCGCAGGCGAGTTGTTCGAGCACCGAGGGGGGCAGCCGCTCTCCGTCGGGGAGTTCGGCGATGAGTTCGCCGGTGGCCTCGTCGACGTGGGCGACCACACAGATGTCCGCGAACGGCTCTCCGCCTCCGGAGCGGGCGCGGCTGGTGGAGGTGAGGTTGTCGAGGGCGTCGGCCATGCACTGGTCGAAGCTGCGCCGCCCGGCGCCGCCGTTGCCGTGGGCGCCGTTGTCGTGGGCACCGTTGCCATGAGCGCCGTTGCCGTGGGAGCTGTTGCTGTGGGAGCTGTTGCTGTGGGAGCTGTTGCTGTCGGCCTTCTTGTCGGCGTCGAACATGCGGGCGGCGTCGGCGCGCAGTCTGCTGTGGATGCGCCGGCCGGTCACTGCGTCGAACTCGCCTCGTAGGTGCACCATTCCGTCGTCGCCGTCCCACATGCGCACACAGCGCCTCGCCCGCTGGCGGGCGTGCTCGGACGCGCCGCTGTCGCCTTGACGGTCCACGGTCCAGCGGCGGGCCTCCTTGGTGAACTGCTCGGGCCGCAAAGACTCCGCTTTGGCCAGCAGGTCGAAGTCAGCGTCGACGTCGGCCGCGCTGGTCCTCTCGACCGCTTCGGCCAGGCGCTTGGCGTTGGCGGCAGGCACCCGGCCCGACTCGACCGCGTCGCGCAGCCTGGGTGCCTGCCGCAGCGTCTCGGCCGTCTTGATGTGGTTGCGGGCCTCCTGGCGCGACAACCCGGCGGACGAGGCCAACACCTCTGCGCCGCCGTCGCCATGGCGCTCCTGGCCGGCCACAACTGCCGCTCCCGCGGCCTGGAACGCCGAGTTGACGCCGGCGATGGCCTTGGACACCGCCAGCGCCGCACGGATCTCCGAGCACGGCGCCTCACCGGCGTTCACCAGCGCCAGCATCTCCCTGGCAGCAGCCTCGGCCCGTCGAGCGGCTTCGATCAGCATGAACACATGATGCCATAGGGGTACGACATCTGTCAAGCATTTCCAAGCAATGTTAATATATTGTGCGTTCTGAGATCTGTGATACGATAGAAGCGGGAGCGACATGGGGGATCGGGCAACTGAGGGCAGCGACGAGGCATACGTTGACCTTGGTCCCGCGGTGGTGCTCTCGCTCGATGAAATCGCCGGCCTGCGGCGCCAGTTGATGGCGTCCCTCACCGAGGATGACTGGTCTCTGGCCCGGGCCGGATTCGGCGACTCCGAACTGGCCACGGAGTGACGCAAGCCGTGCAGCCGCACGGTACCTCCTCGGCGTCCGCAGCTTCGGTCACCGGCGTGCCGCTGGCCGGTGGGATAGTGAGGCAACTAGGGCTCGATGACGCGCCTGCAGCCTCTGTGCTCCATCCAGTCCGCGGCGTCATGCAAGAGCTTGCGTTCGTCGCTCGTGATGTGACGGGTGCGCGGCTCGGAGTGATGCTCGGCGAACTGTCTGAGCGCTTCCGCCAGGGTTGGGCCCGCGTAGTCCTCGTACCTCGGCATCTCTATGGTCCTTCGGCGAGCGATCTGGGCGGTGACGCCGCAGCTGGGTTCAGGTCAGGGCTAGCCAGCAGACCACGTGGACATCGTCCAGGGTGATCTCAGGCAGCGGATCGGGTGGGATGTACGGCTCCAGGCCAAGTGCTCCGATTACTCGGATGATCTCGTGGGCCTGTTCTGCGGGGTTGTCGCTGGACGCCATGGCGGCGCGGATCGTGCGGACGGTGCGCTCGGGATAGGGCGCCGCGAGGCTGTCCATGGCACGATCAACCTGATCCTGGGTCAGCTCGGCAGGGGAATGGGTGCGCAGTATCTCCGATGCCCGGGCCAGAGCCGGCGGGATCCGGGGTTCGAGGTTGGCTTTGTCGGCGAGGTAGTTCCATCTTGCGACGATGTCGGCACGGGCGATTTCCCATGCGTCGAAGGCTCCTCGGTAGGTCTCCTCGTCAAGCAGTCGCGGCGTGTCGAATCCCTCCGGCGGCCGAGCGCGGTCGAGGCAAGCCAGCGTGTCGGCGAACACGAGTGGAGCGCTGCTGCTGCCGGCCTCGGCGAGGCTGGGGCTCGTTGATCCGGTGCCATCGACATTCGTGCTCACGTAGCGGAACACGGCGCGGTCGTGGTCGCCGACTCGGGCGCAGAACACGTAGTCCGGTTGGGTCTCACCGTTGGTACCGGCGGCCATGCCCGACCCTGACCCCCAGGGCAACTCCTCGATCCGAGGACGCCATCCCTGCTCGATCGCCTGGCGCAGTTCCTGCCGGTACTCCTCGCCGGACAGTGCGCCTCGGGCTGTGCCGCCCCGCTCGAACAGGTCGGCCTCTTCGCGGCGGATGCGCTCGATCTCCTCGCGGGTCTCGGTGAAGGTGAGGTCCTGGCCCGGTTGATCGGGAAGGACCTCACCCACGCCGATGCTGGCGGCGGCCTGCCTGATCTTGTGGTGCAGACGCTCCTCGAGGTTGAGCAGTTCGTCGAGGCGGGTGTCGGGGAAGACACAGCGAATGATCACCTCGGAGTGGTGCGATCCGATGCGGTCGATTCGGCCGTGGCGCTGCACCAATCTCATCGGGTTCCAGGGCAGGTCGTAGTTGATGATGTGGCGGGCCTGCTGCAGGTTGACGCCCTCGGCGAGCACGTCGGTGGTCACCACGATGTCGTAGAGGTCGTCGTCACGTCCTTCCGGGGCGTCGGTGGTTCGGGGAGCGAACCCCCAGATCACGGCCTCCTTGCTCCCGGTGCCGGTGTTGCCCGAGAGCGAGGCGATGCGGTTCCGGTAGGCCGACAGCCGTTCGTCGTTCGGCACTGTGTCGGCCAGGTGCTCGAAGATCCAGTCCACGGTGTCGGCGTAGTAGCTGAAGACGAGAACCTTGCGCCGGTTGCGTTCGTCTTGTTCGCCCGTCCCGCTCTCGGCTGCCTCGGCGGCTATGTAAGCGAGCTGCTTGATCAGTTCGGCGAGGTTGGGATCCTCGCGACGGACGACCGTGCGTGCCGTTCCCGCGAACGAGCGCAGCAGGTCGCGGTCGCCGGCCACATCCTTGCGGAGCCGCTCGATGTCGTAGGCCGCGGCGTCCTCATGGATGCCGGTGAGGTGGTCGGCGTGCTTGTCGGCGGCGTCGATGTCGTCGGAGTCCGCCGACATCCAGTCGGCCAACTCGTCGCCGGTGGCCACCCGGCCTTGTGCGAGCAGAGCGAGGAAGGCGTCGTGGCTGTTGGCCATCCGATCGCAGGTCTCGGCGAATGCGTACGGGGAGGACTCGAACCGCTTCAGCATTCCCGAGCGCAGCAGTCCCGCGAGCTGGAGCTCGTAGGTGTCGGGCGACTGGTCGAGGCGGTACATCGACGGCGCATAGCGGGCCAGCGTCAATGACTCGGGGTCATCCGGGTTGGCGTCCGGGTCGAGGGCGTGGGCGATGCGGTCGAAGAACCCGGGCAGCACTGCGTCGAGGTCGTAGCTGACCCGCCGGACGCGGGGGGTGGGAAAGGTGATGATCTGGTCCCGGCCGTCGATGGGCACGGTGTCGTTGGGGTAGTAGGTCTTGACGAACGAGCGGGTACGGCGCACGGCAACCGCGTCGAGAACGTCGAAGAGGTGTTCGGGGGTCAGGTCGTCGGGGTTGATGGACATAGCCCTGGCGAAGTGGTCCCGCATCGAGGGGATGCCGACGTCGGCGAAGGCGGCGTCGTTGCGCAGGAAGTAGCCGAGCTGGTGGTAGAGGTCCCACAGGCTGTTGTTGACTGGGGTGGCGGTCAGCAGCACGAGCTGCTTGGGCGGCGAGCCGGCCAGCAGCCGTCGCAGCGCGTCGGCCCGCTGGGTGGCGGGGTTGCGCAGGTTGTGGGCCTCGTCGATCACCACCATGGCGTACTCGTTGATTCCCGCTCTGAGCTTGACCTGGGTTGCGTGGTCAGGATTGAGTCGGTGGTCGGCCATGAGCTCCTCGTAGGCGATCAGTTCCGCCGGCAGCATGTGCTGGTTCACGAACGCCCGCCATGGGCCGTCCCGCAGGGTGGCCGGGGTGACTACCAGCACCCGCTGGCGGCGGTCCATGGTGGCCTCCCGGATCAGCTCGCCTGCGAGGAACGTCTTGCCCAGGCCCACCTCGTCGGCGATGAGGACGCCGTTTCGCTCGGTCAGGATGCGCCGGGCCCGCCACAGCCCGTCCGTCTGGAATGAGGTGAGGTGAATCTCGCGGGCGCCGGTCGGGTCCGCCTCGGCCTCAGCGTCGAGTTCGGCGCCGTAGCGCTCCCACAGCATCCGCAGGTAGATGAGTTGGGGCGGATGCGGTTCGAAGCGCGACTCGAACAATGCCGCTAGGTCGAAGTCCGAGGCCTCCTCCCACAGCTCGTCGAACCATTCGGACACCTGCTTGACGGTGTGGGGCGCATAGTTGCCCAGGTTGAGTTCCAGGTTGGTGGACAACCCCGCTCGGGTGAAGTTTGATGACCCGGCTACAACCCCGTGGGACTGGTCGCTTACCAGGAAGGCCTTGCCGTGCAGGAAGCGGTCCTCGAGCCGGCGCACCTCCACCCGCCCCGCCCGCAGCCAGGCAACAAGCCGCTGCGCGGCGGTATCGGCCTCCAGCGAGAACCCCAGCATGTCGCGCTCGGTGGTGAGATCTCGCTGGTGGTTGGCGAGGGCTTGGCTCAGCCGGACACGAGCTGCCCGCTCGGGTCGGGGCGACTCGACGCCGAGCTTGCGTCGCCGGTTCTCTGGAGGTGTCGGCTCTGCGCCCACGAGGATCCGAGCACCGGTGAGATGATCGAGCGAGTCGGCTAGCAGCATGTAGCCGCCGAGGTTGAAGTAGGCGGTGGCAATGTCGAGCTTGGCCCCGCCCACGAAGGCCGTGGCCGCGTGGGTGATGAACCCGTTGAGCGTGTCGGCCACCGTCCGCCCGCCCCGGTTGACGGCCAGTTCCGGCTTGGCCTCGCCAGCAATCCCGGAATCTGTCATCGCTTCGGCCTCCTAGCGGCTTCCAGTGCGCATTCGTGCCGTGTGGTGGCTGGCGGTCATTGCCGCGCCCAGCGGCGGAAATGGACGAGCACGGCCTGGTGACGCTCGGAGTAGTCGGTGCCCTCGTGGAACGTCTCGTAGACCACGGCCAGATCGTCCTCGTCGAGGTCGTACAGGTGGGCGACACAGGCGTCCAGTTCGCAGATCAGATCCTGCTTGGTCGCTTCGCTGACCGAGCCCACCGGAACGCCCACCTCCCCGGCCCATTCGGCGTACCGCTCGTCAACGGCCGCCAGTCGCCCGGCGATCTCGACCACCCGGCGTGCGACGGGGTCGTTGTCGACGTCCGCATCCGGGATCGGGAAGTTGTTGAGGATGTGGAAGTTCAGGCTGAGTTCTACGACCCTGCGGGCATACCAATCGAGGATCATTGAGGACAGAACTCCCAGCAGGAATGCTTCGTCGCGAGCAGTTCTGTCCGGCCAGCGAAGGTCAGGCCACAGCAAGTACGGTGCCTTATTCGTCAGCACAACTTCACCAGGCACGAGCGCGGCGATAGTAGTTCGTGTGTTGGTGCGGTTTGTAATGTCGCGAAAGGCGATCCGCGGTGCTCTACCGGGAAGCGTCTCGGGGTCACCGATCCAGGTTGGTGAGAATTCGCTGAACGGAGATCGCAGGCGGTGACGGCCTCTCGTTCGTTTCTCCTGAAGATGCTCCGCAATTGAGTTCGCATCAACCGAGGCGTAGTAGACGCCGGTGTCCGGTGCCCACAAGTCAAATGAAGCGCCCTTATAGACCTTCCAGTATCGAAGGGGATCGGTCATCGCGAGCGTTCCGGTGTCGAGGGCAAACCGGTTCTTGTCGGCTGTGGCGTGGAGTTCTGCGAGTGGGCGGACTCGCCACCGTCGAGGATGAAGCGGTGCTTGTCGTTGGTCGCGTTGAGGTCGCCCTGCAAGGGCCGAACCCTCCATCGGCGATAATGCAAGCTGGGCAGTGGTCCGTCCGTCCGTCCGTCCGTCCGACCGTCCGACCGACCGACCGACCGACCGACCGACCGACCGACCGACCGACCGACCGACCGACCTGTCCATCTAGGCGCGGGTGCGATCGCAACTTGCGGAACAGCTTGAGCGCACCTGGGTGGTCAGGAAGTTGCGGGAAGCTGGCGTCGTTGGACCACGAAGCGAACTCGGAAGCGGGCACGCTCTCGGGATTGGACTTGCGCCCAGCTTCGTAGCTGATTCGACTCGAATACGGCGGGCTGAACGTCACCTCGTCGGCGTGTTCGATTCCCTTAGCCAGCGAGCACAACCCCACCGTGTACCGGCCGTCGACATCCTCGAAGACCCATCGGCCGGCATTCAGCAGGACAGCAATGTTGCCGAACGCGCCCTCGGCAAGGATTGTCTTGCGCCATTGCTCCGATCCCTTAGTCTGAAGCGCCGTACGGGGCAGGACGACTCCAACTCGGCCGGTGGTTGCCCGTATGAGGTGCCAGTTGCGCCAAGCGAACGCCTTGTAGAGGTCGGTGCGGCCAGCTCCCAGGTCGGGGAAGGCATTGCGCAGCACGTCCCTGGTGGCCTCGGCGCTGTCGAGTGCGTCTTCGTAGTCAACTTCCAAGTCCGGCCGGGATCGGCGGAATCGGGTGATGGCGTCGTTCATCTGCTTGATGGCCATGCTGCGGATCCCCGGCAGGTACAACCCCCACCAGACATGCTCCTGCACGACCACTTGCTCCCACGGCGGGTTGCCTAGCAGGCAGTCGAAGCCGGGACGGTCGCGCAGGAACACCTCCGGGAACTTGGCAGGGAAGTGAAGAGGCATTAGCTCCTTGAGCGCCCGGGTGACAGCCCCGATGTGGCTGAGTCGCAATAGCACTGACTCGTCGAAGTTCTCAGGCAGATCACAGGCCCCGGCTCGATGCGCGGTGATCACGTCGAACGCGGCCCGCGCTCCCATGACAGCCTCCGCCATGTCGAGGCTTAGCGTTCTGGCATCTTCGATCTCGCGCTTGTTGGCGTCGGAGATCCGAGCCGATCGTCGCAGCACAGTCTCGGCTTTGCCGAGCATCTCCAACACCAGTGAGCGGGTCAGGCTGGGGGCATCTGGGTCGGCGTCGGGCTCGAACGCGGCGACAACCTCATCCAGCGTGCCGACTCCGGTGAGGCTGTCGCCGTGAACCAGATTGTGGTCGAGCAGCGACAACGGCAGACCGGGCACGAACGTGTGGACCCAGATGGCCAGCCGGGCCAACTCAACCGCAATGCGGTTGCGGTCCACGCCGTACACGCAATGACGGGCCACTTGGCGGCGCAGGAGCGAACTCGACTCAATCTCCACTCCGGAACTGAGGTCGCCCAGAGCCTCTTCAGCCGTGTTGCGTAGTCGCAACAACTCGGCTGACACCGCGGGAACGGGATTCAGCGTCAGCCAAGCCGACAGCCTGGCCTCGATGCGGTCCAGCGCAGCCACCAGGAAGTGCCCCGATCCCATGGCGATGTCGGCGCAGCGGAAGTCGAAGAACGCTTCGGCCAGTGCGGCCTCGTCGCCTGAGTCCCGGAGCACTTCGAGGTGGTCGATGTGATCGTCAAGGGCTGGCTCCAAGGCGTGGTCCAGCAAGTGCTCCACCGCGAACGGCTTGGTGAAGTAAGAGCCGGTGGCTTTCCTCACGCCCGACCGGTTGTGCAGATACACCGACCCGCAGGGGACCACCACCTCGTCACCGGCCGCGGGCACGTACTGGTCCTGGCCCTTGATCCTACTCACGGTGAGGTCGTCCTGGGCCACGGCCAGGCGCGACTCCAGCAGGCCCTCGTAGATCGTGCCGAACTCCCGCACCGACAGCGACCGGAAGTCCACCGGGCCGTATCCCTCGTCCCCTTGGTCGACTAGCAGTGCGGCCAGTGCAGGCGCGAACTCCTGGTTCGTCAACTGAAGCTCGCTCAGTGCCGCACCGGCCGGGCTCACGCGTCGGTCGCTCGAGAACAGGCCGCCGTTGTAGGCGGGCACACCCCAGTCGCGGTTGCTGTTGTCGACTGCCTCCCAAAGTTGACGCACATCGCTCCACATTGAGGTGGCTGCCGAGTCGTAGGCTCGGCGCCCGGCGCGGAGGTCCTCGGTGAGGCGAGTAGCCAGCCGTTGCAGCGAGTGGTCCCGGTACCGGCTGTTGGTTCGATACGGGAGCAGGTCCTTGTCCTCGGCGTAGGCGACGAACAGCAGCCGGAACAGGATCAGCATCACCTGCTCGTAGGCATCGTCCAACTCTGCGCTCGTAGGCTCACGGTCCAGCTTGGCGGCGATGGCCGAGGCCAGTGCAGGAACGGTCTCGTAGTACACGCGCTCGCGTAGCCGTCCGGCCAGATCGGTAGCGAACCGTTCTGAACCACCCAGAATCTCTTCCAAGGTGCCGTGCTCGATGAGGGCGTCGACTGAGAACAGCAGGTGCAGATACCCGGCCAAGTTCGACGGCAGCAGCGACAAGTTGAGTTCGATGAATGTCTCGGCACGGCCCTTGCGGCCGACGCCGGTGTCGGGGCGGGCCGCGTAGAGGCGGATCTCCGAGGACCGCGTGAGAATCACCCAATCGACCGCCTTCTGGTCGGCGACGGCGAGCGCCTGGGACACCGGAGAGGTGCCGCTGAAGCGCTGAGCCGGGGCATCGAAAGGCTCGTCCTCATCGCAGAAGACAGCAATCGCCCGATTTCGACCGTTGATCGTAAGCATCGAAGTGTTGGTGGAAAGGACATCGATCCCGTAACCCAGGCCTCCCACGAGTTGGCGGCCGCGCAGTCCAAGCAATGGCCGAGAACGTTCGCCCGACGCCCGCCAATCGGGCCGGTTGGGTACTCCGGCTCGAAGCTCCTGCGTGGCGAGCAGGCCGACGTTGCGCAGTCCCGGCATCGGCGAGTCCAGCTCCGGGAGGTTGGCCAGCAGGAACCGGGTGGCCGCGTGGTGGTTCGGCTCGCTGAGTGCGACTTCGGCCACCCGTTCGGCCTGGGACACCTCCACGTCATTCTGAACCATCGGCTGGTCGCCCGCCGGCCCGCAAAGCGACGCTCGGCGGCCCGTGGCAGTCGGGTAGACAGCGACCAGCAGCACGGGACTGGCGCGGCTTCCTCGACGCTTGGACCACGCCCGACGAAGGTCAACAGCAGTGGGTCGCCGAACTGCGGTCGTCAGAAGCACTTCCAGCCCGCTTGGAGCGTCCTGAGTGAACAGACCCGCAGGCACCAGCGAAGGTGGGAAGCTCTCTGGCGCCGACCAAGTGACGGGCTCCCGCTCGATCAGGAAGTCGTCGATCATTTGGTGGCCACTTCTTTGGTAATTATGACTATTACGTAGGAAGCGGAAATTATTGTGCAACGGACTACTGCGGGCAATTGCGTTTGCATTGGGTCGTCGCGAAGCGGACCTTGCGCTCACGGAACGGGCCTGGCTGTGAATGGTCGCTCTCCGAGCCGAAGGCCTACGCGTCAAGATCGTTGGCGGCCGCGCAGCCAGCAAACGGCCAAGTCAGAGCACCCGATGGAGCCATGCGCGCGCTTCGGCGCGACCGGTGATACCGTCGCCTCCCGACCGTGAAACGGGTCCGGTGAGGCCCGAACGGGGAGGACATAATGGCCGAACGAGAACGCCGCTTCACGGTGCCCCACACCAGCGGCACGTTCCGTGCTCGGACCCGGGTCATGACCGCCGACGACGTGGAGCGGGCCGTCCGGCGAATGACCCACGAGGTGATCGAGCGCAACCACGGCACCCAGGACCTGATCGTGATCGGCCTGCAGACCGGCGGCGTGCCCATCGCACACCGCATCGCCGAGACTCTGTCGGAGATAGAGGGAACCGACGTCGCGGTGGGCTCGCTCGACGTGGCCCTGCACCGCGACGACATCGGCCTGCGGCCCGTGCTGCCCCAGGCGGTCACCGACATTCCCACCGACCTCGACGGCAGGGTGGTCGTGCTCACCGACGACGTCCTGTTCACCGGTCGCACCGTGCGGGCCGCGCTCGATGCACTGCACACCTGGGGACGGCCCCGCGCGGTGCAACTGGCGGTGATGGTGGACAGGGGCCATCGGGAGCTGCCCATCCGTCCCGACTACGTCGGCAAGAACCTGCCCACGAGCCGGTCCGAGATGGTCGATGTGGGCCCCGACGGGGTGTACCTGGGGGAGCTGGAATGAACCAATCGGGCCGCGACCGACCGCGGCGGCACCTACTTTCGATCAACGACCTGGCCCGTCCCGAACTGGAGCGCGTCCTCGACCTCACCGACTCGTTCGCGGAGGTGAGCGAGAGGGCCATCCCCCGGGTCCCGGCCCTGCGGGGAAAGACCGTGGCCTGGCTGTTCTACGAGGACAGCACCCGCACCCGGCTGTCGTTCGAGGCGGCCGCCAAGCAGCTGTCGGCGGACACGCTGAACTTCACCGTTCGCTCGTCGTCGGTGAACAAGGGCGAGTCGGTACGCGACACGGTGCAGACCATCGACGCCATGGGCATAGACGCGATCGTCGTGCGCCACTCCTGTGCCGGGGTCCCCCACCGGGTGGGGGACTGGATCGACGCCTCGGTCATCAACGCCGGCGACGGCGGCCACGAGCATCCCACCCAGGCGCTGCTCGACCTGTACACCGCCCGGACCCACCTCGGCGACCTCGACGGCGCCCGGGTGGCCATCATCGGCGACATCCTCCACTCCCGGGTAGCCCGCTCCGATGTGCTCGCATTCGCGGCCATGGGCGCCGAGGTCACGCTGGTGGCCCCACCCCCGCTGCTGCCCTCCAGCCTCGACGGATGGCCTGTGACCGTCACCCACGACTTCGACTCGATCCTCGGTGAGATCGACATCTGCTACCTGCTGAGGATGCAGCTCGAACGTCAGACCAGCGCCCTGGTGCCCTCGCTGAGGGAGTTCAGGGCCGAGTACGGCCTCAACGCAATACGGGCCGACCGCCTCACCGAAGGCGCCCTCATCATGCACCCCGGCCCGATGAACCGGGGCGTGGAGATCGACGGCGACGTGGCCGACCGCCCCAACGCGGTGATCACCGAGCAGGTCGCCAACGGCGTGGCCGTGCGCATGGCGGTGCTGTTCCTGCTCCTCGGCTCCGGGCTCGACCAGGCTGAGGGTCAGAAGGAGATAGCGGCATGAGCACCCGGCTCTCTGCGGTGGCTCCCCTCGGCACCATCGCCATACGGGGCGGGACCGTCGTGGACGCGACGGGCAGCCGCCGAGCCGACGTGGTGGTGGGAGACGGCCGGATCACCGCGGTCGGCCCGGACCCCGACGACGGCCCCGCCGCGGCCCGCACCCTCGATGCCTCCGGCTGCATCGTCGCTCCTGGCCTCGTCGACCTGCACGCCCACCTGCGCCAGCCGGGCCGCGAGGACGCCGAGACCATCGACACCGGAGCCAGGGGAGCGGCCCTCGGCGGCTTCACGGCCGTGGTGGCCATGCCCAACACCGACCCGCCGATGGACTGCGCCGCCGTGGTTCGCGAGGTCCAGGAACTCGGCGCGGGGGCCTGCTGCGACGTGTACCCGTCGGCCGCCATCACCGTGGGGCGCCGAGGCGCCGAGCTCGCCCCCATGGCCGAGCTGGTCCGCCTCGGGGTGCGTGTCTTCACCGACGACGGCGAAGGCGTGCAGGACGCCCAGGTCATGCGACGGGCCCTGGAATATGCCGGTGGCCTGGACCATCTCGCGGGCGGGAGCCGGATCGTGCTGGCCCAGCACTGCGAGGTGGCTGAGCTCAGCGCGGGCGGGCACATGCACGAGGGAGCCTGGTCGAGCCGGCTGGGTCTGGGCGGCCAGCCCTCGGAGGCCGAGGAGCTGATGGTCATGCGCGACATCGCCCTGGCTCGCCTCACCGGATCGAGGGTGCACTTCCAGCACCTGTCCACGGCCGGGTCGGTGGCCATGGTCCGAGCGGCCAAGGAGGCCGGCCTGCCGGTGACCGCGGAGGCCACCCCCCATCACTTCACTCTCACCGACGCCTGCTGCGCCGGCTACGACACCGTCTTCAAGGTTCATCCGCCGCTGCGCACCGACGATGACGTGGCCGCCATCCGGGCCGGGTTGGCCGACGGGACCTTCGACGCCATCGCCACCGACCACGCTCCCCACACCAACACCGACAAGGAGAGGCCGTTCGACTCGGCGCCGCCGGGAATGCTGGGACTGGAGACGGCTCTGGGGTTGGCCCTGACCGAACTGGACCTGCCTGTCGAGCAGGTCCTGGCCCTCATGTCGTGGCAGCCGGCCGCGGTCGCCTCCATCGACGACCGCCACGGCGGACCGATTGCGGCCGGTGCACCGGCCAACCTCTGCGTGATCGACCCCCAGGCGACCTGGACAGTATCGGGCGCGGCCATGGCCAGCCCGAGCCGCAACACGCCGTACGAGGGGCGGACGCTGCGGGGCCGGGTCCGGCACACGCTGCTGGCTGGAGAGCCCGTCGTGATCGACGGCGAGCCGCAGCGATGACCGCAGCGATGGCCGCGCCCGAACCCGCCCTGCTGGTGCTGAGCGACGGGGAGGTGTTCGAGGGCGAGGCGGTCGGCGCCCCGGCCGCGGTCGCCTCCGGCGAGGTCGTGTTCAACACGGTGATGAGCGGCTACCAGGAAGTGATCTCCGATCCGTCCTACGCGGGCCAGATGATCGCCTTCACCTATCCCCACATCGGCAACTACGGCACCAACGAGTCCGACTCGGAGTCGGCCCGGCCCCACTGCCGGGGTGTGATCGTGCGGGACCTGGCCCGCCGGCCGAGCAGCTGGCGGGCCACCGGCAGCCTCGACGACTACCTCTGCCGCCATGGCGTGCCCGGAATCACCGGGATCGACACCCGCCGGCTCACCCGTCATATACGGGATGCAGGCGCCATGCCCGGCGCGTTCGGAACGGCCGGCGAGGGCACGCTGCTGGCCGCTGCACGTGCCGAACCCGGCACCAGCGGCGTCGATCTGGTCAGCGAGGTCACCACCGAGCTTCCCTACACGGTGGGCACCGGCCCCCGCCGCGTGGTGGCCTACGACCTGGGCATCAAGTCCACCATCCTGCACTGCCTGGGAGAGCTGGCCACCGTGACCGTGGTGCCCGCCCACACCGGTGCGGCGGAGGTGCTGGCGTCAGAGCCCCACGGCGTGTTCCTCAGCAACGGACCCGGCGACCCGGAACTGGCCGGGCCCGTCATTGCGACGTTGCGGGGCCTTGTCGGCGAGGTCCCGGTCTTCGGGATCTGCCTGGGCCACCAGCTGCTGGCACTGTCCCTCGGCGGGCGCACCTTCAAGATGCGCTTCGGCCATCACGGAGGCAATGTGCCCGTCCGATGCACCGCCACCGGCCGCATCGAGATCACCAGCCAGAACCACAACTTCGCGGTGGAGGCCGGTTCGGTGCCGAACGTGACCGAGACTCACGTGTGCCTCAACGACAGCGCCCTGGAGGGCTTCACGGTCGACGGCGAGGCCGCCTTCGGCGTCCAGTACCACCCCGAGGCCGGGCCGGGGCCCCATGACGCCCGGCACCACTTCGCCAACTTCGCCGAGATGATGGACCGCTGCCGTGCCGCGGCGTGACGATATGAAGCCGATCAGGGGAGGTCGCTGCCGTGCCGAGGCGTGACGACATCGAGTCGATCCTGATAATCGGCTCAGGACCCATCGTCATCGGCCAGGCCTGCGAGTTCGACTATTCCGGAACCCAGGCCTGCCGGGTGCTCCGGGCCGAGGGCTACCGGGTGATCCTGGCCAACTCCAACCCGGCCACGATCATGACCGACCCGGACGTGGCCGACTCGACCTACGTCGAGCCGCTCGACGCCGGCGTGCTGGCCAGCATCATCGAGCGGGAGCGGCCCGACGCGGTGCTGCCCACCCTCGGGGGCCAGACCGGGCTCAACCTGGCCATGGAACTGGTCGCCGACGGCGTCCTGGAGGCCACCGGCACCGAGCTGATCGGGGCCGACGCGGCCGCCATCGCCACCGCCGAGGACCGCCAGCTCTTCAAGCAGGCCATGCTCGAGATCGGCCTGGACGTCCCCCGCTCCGGGATAGCCAAGGACGCCGAGCAGGCCCGCAAGGTTCTCCGAGTCGTGGGCCTGCCCGTGATCGTGCGCCCCGCCTACATCCTCGGAGGCCGCGGCGCGGGCATCGCCACCACCGCCGAGGAGTTCGAGCGGGTGGCCGCGGCCGGGCTCGATGCCAGCCCCATCTCCGAGATCCTGGTCGAGGAGTCGATCGTGGGCTGGAAGGAGTTCGAGCTCGAGGTGATGCGCGACCGGGCCGACAACTGTGTGGTGGTCTGCTCCATCGAGAACCTGGACCCGATGGGGGTGCACACCGGCGACTCCATCACCGTCGCCCCCGCGCAGACTCTCAGCGACCCCGAGTACCAGCGGATGCGCAACGCGGCCTTCGCGGTGCTGCGCCGGGTGGGGGTGGAGACCGGCGGGTCCAACGTGCAGTTCGCGGTCGATCCGGCCACCGGCCGCCAGGTGGTCATCGAGATGAATCCCCGGGTGAGCCGCTCCTCGGCGCTGGCCTCCAAGGCCACCGGCTTCCCCATCGCCAAGATCGCGGCCCGTCTGGCGGTGGGCTACACGCTCGACGAGATCCCCAACGACATCACCGAGGTGACTCCGGCGTCCTTCGAGCCGACCCTCGACTACGTCGTCACCAAGATCCCCCGATGGGCGTTCGAGAAGTTCCAGACGGCCTCGACCGCGCTCGGAACGTCGATGCAGTCCGTGGGCGAGGTGATGGCTATCGGCCGCACCTTCTGCGAGTCGCTGCAGAAGGGGCTGCGCTCGCTGGAGCAGGGCCGTCTGGGACTCAACGCCGACCCGGGCGAGGCGGCCCATGAACGGCTCACCGACGCCGAGCTGATGGCGGCCGCCTGCGTGCCCACGCCGGAGAGGATCTTCCAGTTGGAGGCGCTGCTGCGCCGGGGCGAGCCGGTCGAGGCTGTGCACGCGGCCACCGGCGTGGACCGGTGGTTCCTGGACCAGATCGCCCGCATCTGCGCCGAGAGGCGGGTGCTCGAGACGGCGGAGCCGACCCAGATGAGCCGGGCCGCATGGCGGCGGGCCAAGCGGCTCGGGTTCTCCGACGCCCAGCTCGCACACCTGTGGGGCACCTCTACATCCGAGGTCACCGCGGCGCGGGAGAGCGCCGGCGTGCTGCCCACCTTCAAGACGGTCGACACCTGCGCGGCCGAGTTCGAGGCGACCACCCCCTACCACTACTCCACCTACGAGGACACCGACGAGATACGGCCGGCCACCAAGCCGAGAGTGCTGATCCTCGGGTCCGGCCCCAACCGGATCGGCCAGGGCATCGAGTTCGACTACTGCTGTGTCCACGCCGGGCAGGCCCTGCGAGCCGCCGGGTACGAGACCGTCATGGTGAACTGCAATCCGGAGACGGTGTCCACCGACTACGACACCAACGACCGGCTCTACTTCGAGCCCCTCACCGGCGAGGACGCGGCCAACGTGATCGCGGCCGAGGATCCCGTGGGCGTGATCGTCTCGCTCGGCGGGCAGACGCCGCTGGCCCTGGCCGGCCAGCTCCCGCCGGAGCTGGTGCTGGGCACCCCTCCGGCGTCGATCGAGGCGGCCGAGGATCGCGAGCGCTGGAACGCCCTGTGCACCCGCCTGGGCATCCCGCAGCCTCCCGGCGGCGCAGCCACGAGCCCCGCCGAGGCCCTGGAGGTGGCGAAGCGGATCGGCTATCCGGTGCTGGTCCGCCCGTCCTATGTGCTCGGTGGCCGGGCCATGGCCATCGTCTACGACGACGGCCAGCTCGCGGCCGCGATCGACGAGCTGGCCGACTTCGGCTCCCTCGGCCGCGAGGGCGGACCGGCCTCGGAGCGGCCCGTGCTGGTGGACCGCTTCCTGGAGGACGCCACCGAGGTCGATGTCGATGCCGTGCGGGACCGCACGGGGGAGGTGCAGATCGGCGCGGTGATGGAGCATGTCGAGGAGGCTGGCGTCCACTCCGGGGACTCGGCCTGCACCATCCCGCCGACCACCCTCAGCGACGAGATCGTCGCGGCCATCTGCGAGCACACTCGCCGCATCGCGGCTGCCCTGGACGTCGTCGGCCTTCTGAATGTTCAGTTCGCGGTGAGGCGAGACCCCGGCAGCCCACTGGAGATGCCGTCGCGATGGGGCGGGTCCGGGACCGATGACATCTTCGTGATCGAGGCCAACCCGAGGGCATCTCGCACTGTGCCGTTCGTCGCCAAGGCCACCGGAGTGCCGCTGGCCATGGTCGCGGCCCGTGTGATGGTCGGAGCGACGCTGGCCGAGCTGAGGGCCGAGGGCATGCTGCCGCCGGCTTCTGACGGACTGCCGCAGACCTCCGACTATGTCGCAGTCAAGGAGGTCGTGCTGCCGTTCAACCGGTTCCCCGAGGCTGACGCCGTGCTCGGTCCCGAGATGCGCTCCACCGGAGAGGTCATGGCGCTGGACGCGACGCCGGGCCTCGCGTTCGTCAAGGCCCAGCTGGCTGCCGGCACCCGGCTCCCCGCCGAGGGCACAGTGTTCATGTCGATGGCCGACCGCGACAAGGAGGCCGGCCTGCGGGCGGCCCGGATCTTCGATGGGCTCGGCTACCGGCTGGCCGCCACGACCGGCACCGCCCAGTTCCTGCGGGGCGGGGGCGTGCCCGTGGCTGTCGAAGTGGCCAAGCTGGGGGACGCCGAGGGCCGCCACGCCGTCGATCTGATCGAGGCCGGTGAGATCCAGCTGGTCATCAACTCGCCCAGGGGTCGGGGCCCTCGAGCCGACGGAGCGCACATCAGATCGGCTGCGGGGCGGGCCGGTCTGCCTCTGGTGACCACCGGGGCCGCCGCGCTGGCCGCGGCCTACGGCCTGCGCGACCTCCACGGCCTCGATCCCACTGTGCGGAGCCTCCAGGAGTATCACCGGAGCCTCCGGGGCGCGGCCTAGATGGCCGGCCTGGAGACCCGCCTCGGCAGCATCGTGCTGCGGGCACCGGTCATGACGGCGTCGGGCGCGTCGGGCCACGGAGCCGAGCTGGCTCCCTACGGTCCGCTTCACGATCTCGGCGCGGTGGTAGTGAAGTCGCTCAGCGACGGACCCTGGCCGGGCAACCCGCCGCCCAGACTGCACCCGTTGCGCTCGGGGGCTGCGGGGATGATCAACAGCGTGGGGCTCCAGGGTCCGGGCGTGGCCGCCTGGCTCGATGACGACCTGCCCGCTCTCATCGATGCGGGCGCCGACGTGGTGGCCAGCATCTGGGGCGGCACCGTCGACGCCTACTGCCGTGCCGCCGAGCAACTGGCGGCCGGGCCTCCCGAGATCGTTGCGGTCGAGGTGAACATGTCCTGCCCCAACACTGAGGACGGCATGCGGATGTTCGCCCATTCGGCGGAGGCGACCGAGGCCGTGCTGGCCGCCACCGCCGGGTGCGGGCGCCCGCGCTGGGCCAAGCTCAGCCCCAACACTCCGGAGCTGGTCGCCGTGGCCGCGGCGGCGGTGAGGGGCGGTGCGGAGGCGCTGGTGCTGACCAACACGCTCTCGGGGCTGGTCATCGACATCGAGAAGCGGCGCCCGGCTCTCGGCGGGCGGCGCGGCGGTGTGAGCGGCGCGGCGCTGCATCCAGTGGCGGTTCGGGCCGTCTACGACGTCTACGAGGAGCTTCCTGCCGTGCCGATCGTCGGGGTCGGCGGCGTGGCCAGCGGCGCGGATGCTGTCGAGATGCTGATGGCCGGCGCGTCGGCGGTGCAGGTGGGCACGGCCATCTTCGCCGACCCCCGGGCACCGTGGAAGGTGCTCGCCGAGTTGCGGCAGTGGTGTGACGGCAACGGCTTGGCGAGCCCGGCCGAGCTGATCGGAGCTGCCCACGAGTAGGGCTTGATCCGCGACATGGACAAGAATCGAGGCATGGAGGACCAGGCGATGGACGAAACGGTGCGCGACCGGCTCGCGGTGGCACTCGATGTTGACGACCTGGTGGCGGCGACCCGCCTGGCCCGCTCCCTCGTAGGACACTTCCGCGTCGCCAAGATCGGCCTGGAGCTGTACACGGCTGCGGGTCCCGAAGCCATAGGGGCCATGATCGATCTCGGTTACGACGTCTTCTGCGACCTGAAGCTCCACGACATTCCCACCACCGTGGCCCGGGCGGCCCGGGTTGTGGGCGAGTTGGGCGTGTCATACCTGACGATTCATGCCGCGGGCGGGACCGAGATGCTTCAGGCTGGCGCCGAAGGGCTGGCCGAGGGCGCGACCAGCCCCGCGGGAGTGCTCGCCGTGACCGTGCTCACCAGCGAGGCCGAGGTCGCCGCCACCCGTGACCTGGTGGCTGATCGCATGGAGCTGGCGTTCGAGGCCGGTTGTGCGGGTGTGGTCTGCGCGGCGCCAGATCTGACCGCGACACGCCACATCCGCCCGGAGTTGATCCGGGCCGTTCCGGGCATCCGGTTGGCGGGCGACTCCGTGGACGACCAGCGCCGGGTGGCTTCGCCGGTCCAGGCGCTGGCCGCCGGAGCGGATCTGCTGGTGGTGGGCAGGCCCGTCACCAGGGCTGCCGATCCGGTGGAGGCGGCCGACCGCCTGCATCGCAGCCTCGGGCAGTAGCCACCCGTCCGCGCACGAATGAATGTTCTTGCGCTTGAAGCGAACACCGCGAATTGGTGGCGCGTAAGCGATAGCTCAGATACTCTCATACCCCATGGCTCAACCCTTTTCCATTTCAGACGAGGTTCGCCGCGAGGCGTTGATCAAGGCTGCCGCGGTCCGGCGGGAGCGCGCGGAGCTTCGCGCCCAACTCAAGGCTGGCGACGTCTCGCTGTCTGACCTTCTCGGCCGCGTAGGCGACGACACCGTCGGCAAGATGAAGGTGCTGGCCGTGCTCGAGTCGCTGCCCGGTGTGGGCAAGGTGAAGGCCCGCAAGGCGATGGAGCGGATCGGGATCTCCGACAGCCGCCGCCTGCGCGGGCTGGGGAGCAGGCAGAAGGGTCAACTGCTCGAGGACTTCGGCTGATCGGCAGGCGCGGCCGTCGATACGGCTGAGGAGCGCTTGCCTCGGTAGCCTCGCGGGGTGACTCCGCTAGAGGGCCGATCCGTCATCATCGTCTCCGGCCCGGGGGGTGTCGGCAAGGGCACGATCGTCGAGTTGCTCCTGGACCGCGACCCGAGGCTGTGGCTGTCGCGGTCGTGGACCACCCGTCCCCGCCGGCCTTCCGAACCGGCCGACGCCTACCGGTTCGTCGACTGCGCCACCTTCGAGGCCGCAATAGCCGCCGATGGATTCCTTGAGTGGGTGGAGTTCCTCGACTACCTGCAGGGCACCCCGGTCCCGGAGCCTCCCGAGGGAGCCGACGTGCTGCTAGAGATAGACGTGCGCGGGGGGCAGCAGGTTCAAGAACTGCTTCCCGATGTCGTGCTGGTCTTCGTTGACGCGCCCAGCCCGGAGCATCAGAGGGCGCGACTCGAGCTCAGGGGCGACGATCCCGAGACCATCGCCCTCCGGATGAAGAAGACCGCCTCCGAGCGCGCTGAGGCCATCAAGATGGGCTACGAGATAGTCGTGAACGACGACCTGGGCCGGGCCGTGGAGGCGATCGAGGCCCTCATCGCCTCGGACCGGCAGCGGCGCCGGCACGAACCTGAGCGGCGCGGCAGCATCGGCTCGGCCCGTCCGTGAAGAAACTCCTGATGCCGCTGGTAGCGTGAGACTTCCCTAGTCGGTAGATCCAGCGGAGCGCGCCATGGCCCACGGCTACGACACGATGATGACACCTGCCATCGAAGATCTGCTTGAACGGACCGAGTCCAAGTTCGTGCTGGTGACCCTGGCCGCGCTGCGAAGCCGCGAGATCACCAACTACTTCGGTCAGCTCGGCGGGGGTATCGGCGCCTCCGTGCCGCCCCAGGTGGTCTCCACATCGTCCAAGCCGCTGTCGATCGCCCTGGAGGAGGTCGCCGCCGGCAAGATCGAGGCGGTCGAGGTCGACCCCGACGCCGAACCGCCAGCCGAGGAAGCCGGTCCGTTCGAGGGAGCCCATCTCCAGGATGTGAGCGACCCGGAGCAGAGCGGCGCTGGGGGTGACTCCCCGGAACCTGCCGGCGACGTCGGCGCCTGACAGGCGCACGATGAGAGCGCCCGGTCGCTCACCAGTCTCGGGCACGCCCGCCTCTGCTGGGCCCGCCCCGCGGCCCCTCGCATCATGAGCGCGCTCAGCGGCCGCTGCGTGGTTCTCGGCGTGACCGGCGGCATCGCGGCCTACAAGGCTGTGGAGGTGTGTCGGCGGCTGGTCGGCGAGGGGGCCCATGTAGTTCCGGTGCTCACCGCGGGTGCGCTGCGGATGGTGGGGGAGACCACCTTCACGGCTCTGGCCTCGGAGCCGGCGATCACCTCACTCTGGAGCGACCGGTCAGGACCGATCCCTCACACCGCGGCCGGCCAGAGGGCCGATGCCGTGGTCGTGTGTCCGGCCACAGCCCGGCTGATATCGGACCTGCGCACCGGCCGCTCCGGCGACGTGCTGACGGCCACCCTCCTCGCCACCCGGGCCCCGGTGGTGCTGGCGCCGGCGATGCACACCGAGATGTGGGAGCAGCCGCCGGTGCAGGAGAACCTGGCCGTGCTCGCGCAACGCGGGGTCACCATGGTCGGTCCGGCTGAAGGGCCGCTGGCGGGAGGCGACTCCGGACCCGGCCGGATGGCTGAGCCCACCGAGATCGTCGCCGCGGTGGAGGCGGTGCTTACCGTTCCCGATCTGGCCGGCACGAGGGTGCTGGTCACCTCGGGCGGTACTCGCGAGCCGATCGACGCGGTGCGCTTCGTCGGCAACCGGTCCTCGGGCAAGCAGGGCGCGGCGGTAGCCGATGAGGCGGCGGCCCGGGGCGCGGAGGTCGTCCTGGTAACCACGCAGAGTGAGAGGGCTCCGGCTGCGGCCCGGGTGGTGGCCGTGGAGACGGCTGCTGAGATGGCCGCCGCCGTGGAACTCGAGGCGACGCGCGCCGATGTCGTGGTAATGGCGGCGGCCGTCGCCGACTTCCGGCCCGCGCAACCCTCGGGAACCAAGCTCAAGAAGGACCGGGGTGTGCCCGCGGTGACGCTGGAGCCCACAGCCGACATCCTGGCTGCTCTGGGCGCGTCGAAGGGACCCGGTCAGGTGCTCGTCGGATTCGCGGCCGAGACCGAGGACATCGAGGCGAGCGCCCTCGCCAAGCTGCGCAGCAAGAACCTCGATGTGATCGTGGCCAACGACGTCTCCAAACAGCAGGTCGGCTTCGGCTACGACACCAACGAGATCGTGATGTTCACCGCTGACGGTGCCCGCCATCATGTTCCTCTGACCACCAAGCGCGAGGCGGCTCGGGCTGTGCTCGACGTGGTGGTCTCGCTCATGGACCGGCGCGACACCGCAGGTAACGAGACTCAGGACAGCAGGAGGCAGCCTTGAGCCGCTGGACCTTCACCTCGGAGTCGGTGACCGAAGGACACCCCGACAAGATCGCCGACCGGATCTCCGACGCAATCCTCGACGCCCTCATCGACGCCGATCCCGGCAGCCGGGTCGCATGCGAGACGCTGGTCACCACCGGGTTGGCGGTGGTAGCGGGGGAGATCCGTACCGAGGCCTACGTGGACATCCCCGCCATCGTGCGCCAGACGATCTGCGCGGTGGGCTACGACGACGCCGCCTTCGGCTTCGACGGCCACACCTGCGGCGTGGTGGTGGCGATCGGCGATCAGTCGCCGGACATCGCCATGGGCGTGGATCGCGACGACGGGGACTCCGACGACCAGGGTGCGGGCGACCAGGGGATGATGTTCGGCTACGCCTGCGACGAGACCGACGTGATGATGCCCTTCCCGATCCATCTTGCTCATCGCCTGGCCGAACGCCATGCCGAAGTGCGGCGGGCCGCCACGGTGCCGTACCTTCGGCCGGACGGCAAGACGCAGGTCAGCATCGAGTACGAAGGCAGCCGGCCGGTGCGCCTGCGCACCGTGCTGGTGTCGACCCAGCACAGCCCCGGAATCGACCGCGATCGGATGATCCTTCCCGACGTCACCGAGCAGATCATCGAGCCCGTCATCGGCGAACAGTGCCCGCAGTTCGCCGACGACGACTACGAGGTGATCGTCAACCCGACCGGCAAGTTCGAGACCGGCGGGCCGAAGGGCGACTCGGGCTTGACCGGCCGCAAGATCATCGTCGACACCTACGGTGGCATGGCCCGCCACGGCGGCGGGGCCTTCTCGGGCAAGGATCCGTCCAAGGTGGACCGCTCCGCCTCGTACGCGGCCCGCTGGGTGGCCAAGCACATCGTGGCCGCAGGGGCCGCGTCGCGCTGCGAGTTGCAGGTGGCCTACGCCATCGGCAGGGCTGAGCCGCTGTCGCTGATGGTCGAGACCTTCGGCACCGAGACCGTGGACCCAACCCTCATCACCAAGGCCGTCAGGGAGGTGTTCGACCTGCGTCCCGCGGCCATCGTGCGGGACTTGGGCCTGCTCAAGCCGATCTACACGCCGACCGCTGCCTACGGGCACTTTGGCCGCCCGCCCGAAGACGGGCTGTTCACCTGGGAGAGCACCCACCGTCTGGCCGATCTGAAGTCGGCTCTCGGCCTCTGAGCCCCGGCAGCCAGGGTCGGCTCTCCTTCGAGGAGCCACCCGCCGAGCCCCCAGCGCCGGCAGAGGGCGCACCGGGGATGCGGCCCGGCGGCTCGGCAGACCTGGTTGTGCGGGTTCTGCCCGACGTGGTCCGTCTGGACAAGACGTTCGACTACTCGGTTCCCGATGCCTGGCACGCCGATGGCCGGGCCGAACGGCTGGCGGTGGGCTCGATCGTGCGTTTCACCCTCGGCGGGCGCCGCCTGCGGGGCTGGGTCACCGAGATCGGCGTCGATCCCCCTGCGGGCGTGGAACTCCAGCCCCTGCAGCGGCTCACCGGCATGGGTCCACCGGCTGAAGTCGTGAGTCTGGCCCGTTGGGCTGCCTGGCGGTGGGCTGGCCGCACCGTGCACTTCTTGCGAGCTGCGTCGCCACCCCGGGTGGTTCCCGGCCTCGCCTCCTCTCGAAGCTCTCATGCCCCCGGTCGTGGCTCGCCTCAGCGGCATGACGACCTGTTCGAGCATGCGGGGGCGGTGACAGTGCTGCGAAACCCGCCGTCCGACGACGGTCTGGGCCTGGCCCGGGCCGCGGTCCGGAACGGCGACGCGCTGATCGTTGTGCCCGCCCTGGCCCATGCCCGCCGCGTCGCAGAAGACCTCAGACGAAAGGGCGTCCGGGTGGCCTCCGGATTCGACGATTGGGCTCAGGCCGCGGCCGGCGCCACCGTGGTCGGCACCCGTACGGCGGTGTGGATGCCCATGCCGAACCTGTCCGCCGTGGTGGTGCTGGACGAGCACTCCGAGGGTCTGTTGAGCGAGCAGGCCCCGACGTGGCACGCACGCGATGTGGCTCTCGAGCGGGCCCGGCGGGCTGGGGCGCCCGCGGTGCTGGTGTCTCCCGTCCCGACGCTGGAGGCGCTGGAGGCCGGCGAGTTGCGGGAGGTGGGGCGAACCGCCGAGCGTGACGGCTGGCCCGCGGTCGATGTGCTGGATCGCCGTCTCGATGATCCGGCCCGGGGCGGCCTGTTCGCCGAGGGCCTGAGAGATCGTCTGACCCGGGCCGGTGGCAGGGTCGCAATCGTGCTGAACCGCAAGGGTCGGGGGCGGCTGCTGGCCTGCAAGGCCTGCGGCGAGCTGGTCCGCACCACCGATGGGCGGCTGCCGATGAGGCTCATCGACGACGAGCTGGTGGCCGCCGACGGCGGCGAGCGCCGACCGGTGGTGTGCGCCCAGTGCGGCTCGACGGTGTTGCGCAACCTGCGCATGGGTGTCACCCGGGTCCGTGAGGACCTCGCTTCGCTCACCGGTGAGCCGGTCGGGGAGATCACCGCGGACTCGGACCGGCTGGGCACCGAGCGGATCGTCGTGGGCACCGAGGCAGTGCTGTGGCGGCTGCAGTCCGCGGCGGCGGTGGTGTTCCTCGACTTCGACCAGGAGCTGCTGGCACCCCGGCAGAGGGCCTCGGAGCAGGCGCTGGCGCTGCTGGCCCGCGGTGCCCGGCTCACGGGAGGGCGGCGCGGCGAGGGGCGCCTGGTGGTCCAGACCCGCCAGCCCGATCATGCGGTGGTGAGGGCGGCGGTTCTGGCCGACCCGTCGATCGTGGTCGACGTCGAGCGCCAGCGACGCCAGGAGCTGGGCCTGCCGCCCTACGGTGCTCAGGCCAAGGTCTCCGGTACCGGCGCGGGGTCCTTCATCTCGGCGTTGCGGGAGGGTGCGGGCTCCACCGTGAGCATCCGGGGCCCGCTCGACGGCCAGTTCCTGCTCCGGGCCCCGAGCCATGATCCGCTGCTGGACCTGCTGGCCGGCACCCCTCGCCCCGCCGAGCGCCTGCGGGTCGAAGTGGACCCCCTAAGGGTCTGAGCGGCGTGCAAGGTCCATTCTTGATGTGGTTGTCCCTCTCTGGTGAGGTCAACTACATCAAGAAAGGCCCGGCGGGGCCTACCTCCAGGAGACGGTAGCCCTTCTTGGACAGCAGGCGGGTCGTGCCGTGGCCCCGGTCGGCCAGCCACCGAGCCAGCGAGTCGCTGCCCAAGTGGCGGTGCACCACCAGGTGGGCCCGCCCGCCGGGCGCGAGCCGGTCCAACCATGTGCCCAGCAGTTCGTGCAGGGCCGGCTTACCGATGCGGATCGGGGGATTGCACAGGATGCGGTCGAAGCGGCGGTCGGGGTCCACGGCGTCCGGCCGGTCCACCGTCACGTTGGCCGCACCGTTGGCCTTGGCGTTCTGAGCCGTGAGAGTCAGAGCCCGCTCGTTCACGTCCACCGCCAGCACGTCGGCGGCGGGGGAGCGTATAGCAGTCACGCAGGCGATGGGGCCCCAGCCGCAACCCAGGTCCAGCACCCGCCGCTCTGTGGAGGTCAATGGCGGCGCCTCCGCCAGCAGCAGGCGGGTGCCCGCATCCAGCCGGTCGGGCGAGAACACGCCCGAATCGGTCGTGAAGCCGAGCTGGATCCCGTCGATGCTCAACACCAACGTCCGGGGCGAGGACGCGGCCACCGGCTCGGCCTCGAAGTACTGGCCACCGGCGGGCCCGGCAGCGGGATCGGTCACGTCGCGACGGTAGCCTCGACGGCAGTGGCCCCCTACGACATACGCATCATCGGCGATCCGGTCCTGCGCCGCCGCGCCGCGGAGATCGACGATGTCGATTCCACCCTGGTGCGTATCGCCGAGGGGATGGTCGAGACCATGTACAGCGCGGACGGCATCGGTCTGGCCGCTCCCCAGGTGGGGGTTCAGAAGCGGCTGTTCGTGTGGGACATGGGCGATGGTCCCCGTACGATCGTCAACCCGCACATCGTCGAGTCCGACGGGGAGTGGGTCTACGACGAGGGGTGCCTGTCGGTGCCCGGGTTGACGTGGGAGATCGTCAGGCCCAAGGAGGTCCACATCGTCGGCCGGGACCTCGAAGGCAACGAGATCTCTGTGGAGGCCGACGAACTCGAGGCCCGCCTGTTCCAGCACGAGCTGGACCATCTCGACGGCACCCTGCTGATCGAGCGTCTCGACGACGCCACCCGCAAGGCTGCCCTGCGCACGCTGCGCGAGCTGGGGGTCGGGCCCGGCTCGCCGACATTGTCACGGCCGGCGGACATGGGAGGCGACGGGCCTTCGGGTGGTCTACGCCTGCTGTGACGGCGGCCCCTCCAGGCTGGCGGGTCGTCTACTTCGGTACCCCGGAGGTGGCGGTGGCGCCGCTGCAGGCGCTGTGCCGGGCCGGCCACGACGTGGCCCTGGTGGTCACCCGGCCGCCGAAGCGCCGGGGACGGCGCCAGGCGCCTACGCCCTCGCCGGTGGAGGACGCGGCCGTCGACCTGGGCCTGAGGGTGACCTACGACCTGGCGGACGCAGTCGGGGTCGGAGCCAACCTGGGCGTGGTCGTCGCCTACGGCGAGTACATCGGTGACGACGTTCTCGAACCGCGCCGCACGGTGAACCTGCACTTCTCGCAACTGCCCCGGTGGAGGGGGGCTGCACCGGTGGAGCGGGCCATCATGGCCGGCGACACCGAGGCCGGGGTGTGCCTCATGGACGTTGCCTCGGCGATCGACACCGGCGCCGTGTACCGCAGGGCATCCACCGAGGTCGGGCCGCACGAGACAGCCGATGAGGTGCGGGCCCGGCTGTGCGAGCTGGGCATCCGGCTGCTGCTGGAGACCCTCGCCGAGGGGTTCGGCGAGCCGGTGCCGCAACATGGAGAGATGACCTGGGCCGACAAGATCGACCCTGCGGAGCTGCGTATCGACTGGTCGAAAGCCGCTGAGCATGCTCTGCGACTGGTGCGGGTGGGCGGTGCGTGGACCACCTATCGCAACCGGCGGCTCAAGGTCCTCGGGGCCCGGCTCGTGGCTGGATCGGACCAGGCTGGCCCGCCCGGCACGATGTGCTTGACGCCTCGATCCGGCGGCCCTGCCGCGCTGGAGGTCACCACCGGCCACGGCGCCCTGGAGCTGGTGACCGTCCAGTCGGAGGGTCGGGCCGCGGCCGCCGCTCGCGACTGGGCCAACGGGGCTCGCATCGCGGGCGGCGAGCAGTTCGACACGTGAGCCGGACCGGTCGCCGGGCCGGCACCCCCGGAAGCGGGGGAGCGGAGCCGAGCGCCAGGCGAGTTGCGCTCGATGTGCTCGTCCGCATCGACACCGATGGGGCCTACGCCAACATCGCCCTGCCCGCCGCCCTGACTCGGTCCGGCCTGGATGAGCGCGACCGGGCCTTCGCCACCGAGCTCGTCTACGGCGTTACCCGCCGCCGGCGGGCATTGGACTGGGCGCTGGACCCCTTCCTGGCAACGCCCCCGCCGCCTCCCGCACGGGCCGCGCTGCGCATGGGTGCCTACCAACTCATCGAGTTGGACACTCCGGCGTACGCGGCTGTCTCAGCCACGGTGGCCGCGGCTCCTCGCAGCCATCGCGGCCTGGTGAACGCCGTGCTGCGCCGGGTGGGCGAGGCAGGATCGCCGGGCTGGCCCGACGATGCCACCCGGCTCAGCTACCCGGACTGGATCGTCGAAGCGCTCACTGCCGATCTCGGACGCGACACCGCGCTCGGTGTCCTGGAGTCGATGAACGCTCCGGCCCGGGTCCATCGCCGCGCCGACGGCTACGTGCAGGACCTGAGTTCCCAGACGGTGATCGACGCCATGGGCGTGCAGGCCGGCGACCTGGTGGCGGACCTGTGCGCGGCGCCGGGGGGCAAGGCCACTGCACTGGCCGGTCGCGGCGCGCGGGTGATCGCCTGCGACTCGCACATGGGACGGATCGGCTTGCTGAAGGCCAACCGGGAGTCGCTGGACGCCGCTCAGGTGCTGGTGCTGGCCGCCGACGGCCGGCATCCGCCACTGCGGCCGGGTTGCTGCGACGCGGTGCTGGTGGATGCACCGTGCAGCGGGCTGGGGACGCTGCGGCGCCGCCCCGATGCCCGCTGGCGGGTAGAGCCCTCGTCGGTCGCTCGCCTGGCCGAACTGCAGACCGGGCTGCTCGACGCGGCAGTCTGCCTGGTACGCCCCGGCGGGCAACTGGTGTACAGCGTCTGCACGCTGACTGCAGCCGAGACGCTGCAGGTTGCGGCCCGCTTTGCAGAGGATCCCCGCCTGGAGCCGCGGCCGCCTCCGGGGGAGCCGTGGACGGCCCACGGTGACGGAGCCATGCTGCTGCCGGGCGCCGAACACGACGGCATGGCCCTATTCCGCTGGCGCCGACGTTGAATTGGCAGCTGGTTGGTCCCGCTCGGGGGTGCTCAGCCGCCAGTTCGGGTGGGGCGAGGTGGGGAGGCGGTGGCTAGGGTCTCGGCCGTGGAACACAGCCACCGCGGCGGCGAGGCCGCCATGGAGGCCAAGGTGCTGACCGTGTCCGACGGTGTGGTTCAGGGAACCCGCGAGGACCGCAGCGGCGAGGCGCTGGAGGCATACCTCACCGAGGCCGGGTGGCGCGTGGTCGAGCGGGCCGCGATCGCCGACGGCATAGAGGAGGTGGCGCGTGAACTTCGCCGGCTGGCCGACGGCTTCCACGGGCTGGTCGTCACCACCGGGGGCACCGGTTTCGGGCCCCGCGACTCCACCCCGGAGGGGACCAGGGCCGTGATCGATCGCGAAGCGCCCGGGCTGGCTGAGGCCATGCGCCTGGTCAATCCTCTGGGCCGCCTGTCGCGAGGGGTTGCAGGCACTCTCGGTACCGTGCTCGTCCTCAACACCCCCGGCTCCTCGGTGGGCTGTGTCGAGACGGTCGACGCCGTCATCGACGTGGTCGGTCACGCCGTGCGGCTGCTCGTCGACAACTACGACCCTCACCCCCACGGCGGGTGAGCCGGCCCCGTCCGAGGCCGTGACCCCAGCCGCCCGGGCTTCCGAGCCCCCCACGGTGACAGCATCTCAGAGCCGCGCCGCCAGCCGGTGGGAAGGGGCCATGGACAAGGCCATCGAGGCCGCGTCGGCGGTACGGCATCTCACCAGCCCCAATCCGTGGGTCGGCTGCGTGGTGATAGCCCCCAACGGCAGCGCCTTCACCGGTGCGACCAGCCCGCCCGGCGGCCCCCACGCCGAACGCCACGCTCTGGCCTCGGCGGGCGCGGCAGCCCGGGGCGCCACCCTCGTCACGACCCTGGAGCCGTGCAACCATCAGGGCCGCACCGGCCCATGCACTGACGCCATCATCGAGGCCGGCGTCCGCCGGGTGGTGATCGCCGTGCTCGACCCCGACGCAGCGGTGTCGGGCGCCGGCGTGGCCAGGCTGCAATCGGAGGGCGTCGAGGTGCTGGCCGGGGTACGGCAGGCCGAGGTCGAGCGCCAGCTCCTGGCGTACCTTCACCACCGGCGGACGGGCCGTCCCTGGATGGTGGCCAAGCTCGCGGCCAGCATCGACGGCCGCACCGCGGCTCCCGACGGCACGTCCCAGTGGATCACATCGTTGGAGGCCCGCACCGACGCTCACCGCTTGCGGGCCGTCTCCGACGCGGTGATCGTGGGCGCGGGCACGGTGCGAGTCGATGACCCCAGCCTCACCGTGCGCCACTGGACCCCGCCCGGCGGCCGGGTCTGGAGCGACGGCTGTGAGCCCACGGGGGTGGTCCAACCCCGGCGGGTGGTAGTGGGATCCGCTCCACGGGGCGCTCGGATCCATCCATGCCTGCAATGGGAGGGCCCCCTCGACGATCTGGTGAACCGGCTCGGTGCCGACGGCGCCACCCAGGCCCTCGTCGAGGGTGGTCCGGCGGCGGCGGGCGCGTTCGTGCGGGCCGGGCTCGTCGACAGCTTCGTCGTGTATGTGGCGCCGGCGCTCTTCGGCGGCGACGACGGCGCGCCCATAATCTCGGGACCGGGAGCCGGGTCCATAGGTGACATCGTGCGGGGCTCGATCACCGCAGTGGAACGTCTCGGGCCCGACGTGCGCATAGACGTGGCCGTGTCCCAAGCCTCTGCCGACAGCTAGGAGGGGAGTGCTCGGCCCGCACGCCGGTAGCCTCAGCGCCGTCGTCGGCGCTTGCGAGGCTCAGGACCGCGGATGCTCAAGCTCGTTCTTCCCAAGGGATCGCTCGAAAAGGCCACCCTCGAGCTCTTCGAGGCTGCCGACCTGCCCGTGCGGCGATCCTCCGACGTGGCCTACAGCGCCTCGATCGCCGATCCCCGCATCAGCGACGTGAGGATCCTGAGGCCCCAGGAGATCCCCGTCTACATCGCCGACGGCCTCTTCGACATCGGCATCACCGGCCGGGACTGGGTGACTGAGACCGGCAGCGAGGTGGTCTCGCTCGGCGAGCTGCAGTACTCCAAGGCGACATCGTTGCCGATCCGGGTGGTGCTGGCGGTGGCCGGAGACTCGCCCTACCAGAGCATCGCCGACCTGCCCCAAGGCGTTCGAGTGTCAACCGAGTACCCCGAGCTGACCCGGCGCTTCTTCGCCGACGCCGGCATCGAGGCCCAGATCGCGCTGAGCTACGGGGCGACCGAGGCCAAGGTGCCCGACATCGTGGACGCGGTGGTCGAGATAACGGAGACGGGGCGGGCCCTGCGGGCCGCGGGACTCCGTATCATCGACACCCTGCTGACCTCCTACACCGAGTTGATCGCCAACCCCGCGGCGGCCGCTGATGCAGACAAGCGGCACGCCATGGGCCAGATCTTCACGCTGCTCCAAGGCGTGCTGGAGGCGCGGGGCAAGGTGCTGGTGAAGCTCAACGTGGGCGTGGACGCTCTCGACGACGTGATCGAGATCCTGCCGGCCATGAAGGCCCCCACCGTCAACGAGCTCTTCCAGGGAGCGGGCTACGCGGTGGAGACCGTCGTGCCCCGCAACGAGATCAACATCCTGATCCCCGCGCTCCGCGATCTGGGCGCCACCGATATAGTCGAGATGCCGATATCCAAGATCGTCCCGTAGGAGGGCTTGGCGATGAGATGGTTGAAGAACGGGATGGGGCCCGCGATCGGCGTGGGTGTAGGTGGCGGCGCCGGTGTGGGCGCCATCTTCGGAGCCACGGGATCGGGGGCGGCTATCGGTGCAGCGATCGGCGTGGCAGTCGGAGCGTGGATCGCCGGTATGGGAAGGAAGCGCTCGGCCTCCTGACCAGCCGCCGCGCTCAGCTGGCGGGGTCGTCTTCTTCTGAGCCGTCGTCGCCGGTCTGGGCGGTCTCCGTGTCCTGAGGCGGCGAGTCCTGGGGACGGTTCTTGAGCTGGACGAAGGCCATCTGGATCTGCGACATGGCCTCGCGCAGGGTGGCCTCGGGCTCGCCGAGCCGGCCCTTCATCCCGTCGAGCAGCGCGCCCAGAGCGTCGATGGCCACCGTCGCCTCGGCGAGGTTCGGAGGCTGGCTGGCCAGATGGAGGGCGGCCAGCTCGTAGAGGCCCATGGCGTGGTTGGCCACCACCACCGACGCGGGCACGGACTTGAGCCGCTCCCTGGACTCGGCCAGCTCCCGGATGTACTGCTCGGCCTGCTCGCGCTCCTCCGGCGACAGGCTGTCGAGATCGAAGTCCTCGGGCGCCGAGGGGCCGGACGTTCCCGCGGTGCCGGTAGGAGCGGGATCGGAGGGACGGTCGCTGACCGGTACCTCGCCTCCGGGTGTCCACAGTGTGCTCATGGGACCACCTTCCCTTCCGGGCTCGCGCCGCGGGCGTGGTCGCTTGGCGCGACCGGCTGCTACCCTACCGGGGTCAATCCAGCGGACCAGCGCCCCGGCCGCGGCCGGGGCGTTCCGCCCGAATACGGAGGTTCCGTGCTCACGAGGAGTGAACGGCGATAGCACCGCCAGGCGAAGAGCCCAACATCAACGACCAGATCCGAGCCTCCGAGGTGCGCCTCGTCGGTGAGGATGGTCAGCAGATCGGCATAAGGACGCTTCAGGAGGCGCTGAATCTGGCCCGGGCCGCGGGACGCGACCTCGTCGAGGTGGCGGAGTCGGCCAACCCGCCCGTCTGCCGCATCATGGACTACGGCAAGTTCAAGTACGAGGCGGCCCAGCGAGCCAAGGAATCCCGCCGCAAGTCGTCCAGCGTGATGGTCAAGGAGATGAAGTACCGGCCCAAGATCGGCCGGGGCGACTTCGATACCAAGACCCGCAGGGTCGAGAAGTTCCTGGGCGAGGGCAACAAGGTCAAGGTCACGATCATGTTCCGGGGCAGGGAGGTCCAGCATCCCGAACTGGGCAAGAAGATCCTCGACGACGTGGCCGCCACCGTGGAGCATGTCGGCAAGGTGGAGTTCCAGCCCCGCCAGGACGGACGCAACATGGTGATGGTTCTCGCTCCTGACAAGCAGGCTCAGGCCCGGCACCGCCGTAGGCTGGAGGCCGAGGCGGCGATGGCGGCCTCCGAGCCGCCCCAGCCCGGCGTCGCCGACTAGAAGCCGCACCGCTTCGCACGCACATCGCAGCGAGCACCAGCAACCGCAAACCAGGCACAACAGGATCGAGAGCCAGCCATGCCCAAGATGAAGACGCACCGGGGTGCGGCCAAGCGATTCCGGCGTACCGGCTCCGGCAAGCTGCGGCGCCGCCGGATCAACAAGAACCACATCCTCGAGAAGAAGTCCCCCAAGCGCAAGCGCCAGCTCCGGGCTCCCGCCGACGTGTCGTCGTCGGATCAGCGGATGCTGCGTGACTTGGGCGTCTAGCTGCGCCGTCCCGATCGAGTAGCTGACGCGAGCCCTGTCAAGGAGACCAGACGATGGCCAGAGTGACACGCCCCGCCCAGTCCAGGCGCCGCCGCCGGGCCGTTCTATCGCGGGCCCGGGGCTACTACGGCAACAAGTCCCGTTCGTGGCGGGCCGCCAACGAGCAGCTCATGCACTCGGGCAACTACGCGTTCCGGGACCGCAGGGCCCGCAAGAACGACTTTCGCCGGCTCTGGATCCAGCGGATCAACGCGGCGTGCCGCCAGCGGGGAACCTCCTACAGCCGTTTCGTTGCCGGGCTGAAGGCGGCCGGAATCGAGGTCGATCGCAAGATCCTGTCCGACCTTGCCGTCAACGACCCCGACGCGTTCTCCGCCCTGGTCGAGACGGCCTCTGAGGCTTCGGCGGCCCAGGCCCGGGCGAGCTGACCGAACCTCAAACGCTCGGACCGCGCCATAAGCGGGTAGCCGAGCTCCGGCGCCTCGTGCGCCGTCGATCTCTGGGCGATGCCCAGGTAGTGCTGGAAGGGCCGCGCACCCTGTCGGAGGCCCTGGCGGCCGGGATCGAGCCTGCGATGGTGGTGGTCAGCGAATCGGCCGATCGGGCACCGGCAGTGCGCGAAACTCTGGATCGCCTCGGCTCGAGCACCGAGGTGCTCACTCTCACCGACAGGGCTTTCGATTCGGTGGCGCCCGCCGTGAGCCCCCAGCCGGTGCTGGCGCTGGTCGCACGGCCCGACGTCGAGTTGCCCGGGTCGCTGTCTCCGGACGATCTCGTGCTGGTGCTTGCCGGTGTCTCCGATCCCGGCAACGTCGGCACCATCATCCGCTCGGCCGAGGCCTGCGGGGCATGCTGCGTAGTGGTGGCTGGCGGCGCCGACCCATGGTCACCCAAGGCGGTGCGAGCCTCGGCGGGCTCAGTGCTGCGAGTGCCGGTGGTGGCGGAATCCGACCCAGGCGCCGCGCTGGTCGCGCTCCGAGCCGCCGGCGCGCGGGTAGTGGCCGCCGACCCGGGCGAGGGGGAGCCGTACGATTCGGGCTCGCTCGCCCGCGGCAGCGGGCCCCTGGCCCTCGTGCTGGGTTCGGAGGCTCATGGGCTCGACCCGTCGCTCTATCGGCGGGTGGACCGCCGGGTCCGGATCCCGATGGCGGGCGACACCGAGTCGCTCAATGTGGCCATGGCCGCCACCCTGCTGGCCTTCGAATACCGCCGTCGGCGGTGAGATCCGGTCCGGCGCGGGTCGGCGGCCTCTAGCCTTGCTCGGATGATCGAGGGCTACGAGCAGGCCGTCGCGGACGCCACCGAACGCCTCGCCGCGGCCGCCGACCTCGATGCCGTGTCCGGCGTCGAGCGGGAGCTGCTGGGGCGGCGCTCGCTCTTTGCCGACGCCAAGCGCCAGCTCGGCTCTCTCGACCCCGGCGAGCGAGCTGCTGCCGGTCGCCGGCTGAACGCGGCCCGCGCCCTGGCCGAGGCCTCGGTCGCCGCGGCCCGGGAACGTCTCGCGGCCGCCAACCGGGACGACCGCTATTCGGCCGAGCGGCTCGATCTCACCGAGCGCCTTCCCCGGACGGTCCCGCTGAGCCGCGGGCGGCTGCATCCCGTGACGCAGGCCCGCGACCGCCTCGAGGACGTGTTCGTCGGGATGGGCTACACCGTCGTTGAGGGCCCCGAGGTGGAGAGCGCCTGGTACAACTTCGAGGCCCTCAACATCCCCGACTGGCATCCAGCTCGCGGCAGCTTCGACACCATCTTCGTCAACCTCGGAGAGCCCGAGGAGGTGATGCTGCGCTCGCACACGTCTCCGGTGCAGATCCGGGTGATGGAGGTCCGCAAGCCGCCCGTGTACATCGTGGCGCCGGGCCGGACCTTCCGGACCGACACCGCCGACGCCACCCACCTGCCGGCCTTCAACCAGATCGAGGGCTTGGCCGTGGACCGCAACATCACGTTGGGCGATCTCTCGGGCACCATCGATGAGTTCGTCAGGGCCTTCTTCGGCAGGGAGGTCAAGAGCCGTCTGCGCCCGTCGTATTTCCCGTTCACCGAGCCCTCGGCCGAGTTCGACATTTCCCGGCCCGACGGGTCGTGGCTGGAGCTCGGCGGCTGCGGGATGGTCCATCCCAACGTGCTGAGCAACTGTGGGATCGACCCCGAGGAGTGGCAAGGCTTCGCCTTCGGCTTCGGCATCGACCGCCTGGCGGTGATGCGCCATGAGATTGACGACATCCGCGAGTTCGTGAACAGCGACACTCGCTTCCTGAGCCAGTTCTGATGGGCGCGCCAGGGTTGACTGCGGCCGCCCGTGCCGGCCGGTTCGCCGGCGGCGCAGGCGCGCCTGAGCCAGTCCTGATGGGGCGGGATCCATCATGAAGGTGCTGCTGTCGTGGCTCCGGGAGTTCGCCCCCGACATCGACGGCGACCCGGCCACCCTCAGCGACGTGCTCAGCGCGCTGGGTCTGACGGTGGACGAGACGACCGTCACCGGCTCGGTGCCCGACGGCGTGGTGCTCGGCCGGGTGCTCGAACTGCGTCCCCACCCCGATGCCGACCGGATCCAGATCGTCGAGGTGGACGACGGGTCGGGCAAGGCACTGCAGGTCTGCTGCGGCGCGTTCAACATGGCCGTCGGCGATTTGGTGCCGCTGGCCCGGGTGGGCACAGTGATGCCGAGCGGGCTGGAGATCGCCCGCCGCAAGTTGCGGGGCCAGGCATCCGAGGGCATGTGCTGCTCGGAGATCGAGCTCGAGATGGGAGATGACGCCGAAGGGATCATGATCCTCACCGACCGGATCGGTGAGGGTGCCGCGCCGGGCACGCCCCTGGCCGAAGCTCTCGGCCTGGAGCCGGACGTGCTCTGGGACCTCGACGTCGGCGCCAACCGGCCCGACGCCCTGTCGGTGATGGGCGTGGCCCGTGACCTCGCGGCCGGCCTCGGGGTGGCCTTCGAGCCGCCCGACTGGTCCACGCCCACTTCGGGCAAGGACATCGCAGAGTCAGTAGCGGTGGAGATCGTCGACCCGACGCTGTGCGGCCGCTTCGTCGGGCGGGTGCTGCGCAACGCTCCGCAGGGTTCGTCGCCACCGTGGATGGCCAACCGGCTGGCCGCGCTCGGCCAGCGTCCCATCAACCTCATCGTCGACATCTCCAACTACGTGATGCTCGAGCTGGGCCAGCCCAGCCACACCTTCGACCTGGGCCGGGTGAGCCGATCCCGGATCCGGGTGCGCCGGGCCCACGACGGCGAGACCATCACCACCCTCGACGGCGTTCACCGAGCGCTGGCCGCCGGTGACGGCGTCATCGCCGACGGCGACGACGGGGTGATCGGCATCGCCGGCGTGATGGGCGGAGCGTCCACCGAGATCGACGACGGCACCTCCGACGTGCTGGTGGAGATGGCGTGGTGGGACCCGCCGTCCATCTCCCGCACAGCCAAGCGGCTGAACCTGTCCAGCGAGGCCGCCACCCGCTTCCGGCGGGGCGCCGACTGGGGCTACAACGTCGAGCGTTGCATGAACCGCTTCGTCCAGCTGGCCGCGCAGCAGGGTGCCGAGGTGGCCCCCGGGCTGATCGACGAGCGCGGCGACCTGCCTGATCGCCGCCCGCTTCGGGTGCGCGCCGCCAGGGTCAACAGCCTGCTCGGCACCGGCCTGAGCGCGCCGGCGATGGCCGACCACCTGAACTCCATCGGGTTCGGGGTCGCGCCCGCCGCCGGAGCCGAGATGGACGTGACCATCCCGACCTGGCGCTGGGACACCAACACCGAGACCGATATCGCCGAGGAGGTCGCCCGGCTCCACGGATACGAGAACATCGAGCGCACCGTGCCCACCGGCAACGAGGCGGGCGGGCTGTCGTCCTACCAGAAGGACCGGCGGCTGGTGCGCGACGTTCTGGTGGGTGCGGGCTGCTTCGAGACCCAGCCGATGCCGTTCGTGGCGCCGGGCGCGCTGGCCGCGGTGGGCCTGCCCGAGGACGGCGTCACGCTGTCCAACCCGGTCGACGACAGCGAGTCGGTGCTGCGAACCTCCCTGCTGCCCGGCCAGCTGCGGGCCCTGTCCTACAACCAGCGCCATTTCAACGGCGATGTGCGCCTGTTCGAGATCGGCCATGTCTACCTGCCCGCGCCGCAGGGCCATCTGCTGCCCGACGAGCGGGAGTTCTTGGCCGTGGCCCTGTCCTCCGAGGAGGCCCCGGCCGCGGTGGCGGTCCTGGACCTGCTCGCCGAGGCCCTGGCCCTGCCCGCGGTCGAGCTGCGCAGCGCGACGCTGCCGGGGATGCACCCCACCCGGACCGCCGAGGTGGTGGTGGCCGGCCGGCCGCGGGGTTCGGTGGGCGAGATCGATCCCGAGGTCCTGGCCGCCGCCGGCGTGTCGGGCCGGGTTGCCTGGCTACAGCTCGATCTGCAGGAGGTGCTGGACGGACCCAGAGCCCGGCGTCGCTACCGGCCGGTCAGCAAGTACCCGCCCAGCGATGTGGACCTGGCCTTCGTCGTCTCCGAGAGCGTGGCTGCGGCGCAGGTCGAGAGGGCGCTGCGGGCCACCGCGGGGTCGCTGCTGGCCAGCATCGAGCTATTCGACGCCTACCGGGGGCCGGGCGTGCCCGACGGGTCTCGCAGCCTCGCCTACCGGCTGCGGTTCCAGGCCCAGGACCGGACCCTCACCGACGCCGAGGTGGCCGCGGCCCGCCAGCGCTGCATCGATGAGACGTCTCGCCGGACCGGAGCCGTGCTCCGCTCCTAGTTGGTGCAACTAGTATCTTTATTTTGCACATAGTTGCAAACTCGTGGGCCGACCGGTAGCCTCGCAGGATGCACAAGGTGGCGGTCATCGGCGCGTCAGGGTTCACCGGCGCGGAACTGCTGCGCATCTGCGCGTCCCACCCCGACCTGGAAGTGGCCGTGGCCACGGGGGAGTCGATGGCCGGCCGGGCCGTGGCCGACCTGTACCCGAGCCTGGCCGCGGCCTACGGAAGCGCCGAGTTCGTGCCCTACGAGGGTGGCATCGCCTCCGGCTGCGACCTCGCCTTCTGCGGGTTGCCCCACGGCGCGTCGCAGGAAGTGGTCCCGGAACTGCGGGGCGACGTCAAGCATGTCATCGATCTGGCCGCGGACTTCAGGCTCGATGACCCCGGTCTCTACCCGGCGTGGTACGGGGAAGCGCACACCGCGCCGGAGCTGCTCGACGAGTTCGTGTTCGGCCTCCCTGAGCTGTTCCGCAGCCACATCCGGGGCGCCGAGCTGGTGGCTGCCCCCGGCTGCTATGTGACCACGGCCTCGCTGGCCCTCGCTCCGCTCGTGGCCGCCGGTGCGGTCGAGCCCACCGGCATCATCGTCGATGCCGCCAGCGGCGTGTCCGGCGCGGGCCGGCCACCCAAGTCGAACACCACCTTCTGCGCGGTGGACGAGGACTTCACCGCCTACGGACTGCTGAATCACCGGCACACGCCCGAGATGGAGATGGCGCTGTCACTACATGCCGGCACCGACGTGCAGGTTCTGTTCACGCCTCACCTGGCCCCCATGAACCGGGGGATCCTCGCCACCTGTTATGCGAGGCAGGTCGCCGGCGCCAGCACGGAGGACGTCCTCGGCGTGCTGGCCGACGCCTACTGCGACGAGCCGTTCGTGGTGGTGAGCGAGCGGTCCCCGTCCACCAAGGCGACGCTGGGGTCCAACAGCGTTCACATCACCGCGAGGGCCGACGCCCGCACGGGGTGGGTCGTGGCCATCGCCGCGCTCGACAACCTGGTCAAGGGAGCCTCCGGTCAGGCCGTGCAGTGCGCCAACCTCGCACTGGGTATCGATGAGAGCGCCGGGCTGGCCCGGGCGGGGCTCTACCCCTAGGGATCCAGGGGGACCGCGATGACTGATGCCAAGGTTTCGCCGCTCGCGCCGGAGGGCTTCCCCGTCATGCCCAATGTCGCAGGCGTGCGGCTGGCCACCTCCGCGGCCGGGATCCGCTATTCGGGACGGGACGACGTGATGCTGGCCGAGCTGCCGCCGGGCAGCACGGTGGCGGGCGTCTTCACCCGGTCGCTTTGCACCGCCGCGCCGGTGGACTGGTGCCGGTATGCGCTGGCGTCCAGCGGAGGCCAGGGCCGGGCTGTGATCGTCAACTCGGGCAACGCCAACGCCTTCACCGGCGCTTCCGGGTACGCCGCCGCGGTTCACACCGCCGAGTCGGTGGCCGGCGCGCTCGGCGCGGCTGCCACCGAGGTGCTGGTCGCCTCCACCGGCGTGATCGCCGAGGACCTGCCCACAGGTCGCATCGACGCCGCGCTGCCCGGGCTCGTCGCCGGACTCGCCGCGGCAGGTCCGCGAGGCTGGGAGGCCGCGGCCGCGGCCATCGGTACCACCGACACCTTTCCCAAGGGCGCGTCGGCCCCGGTGGCAGGGGCGGGCGCCCATGTGGCCGGCATCGCCAAGGGCAGCGGCATGATCGCCCCCGACATGGCCACCATGCTGGCGTTCGTGTTCACCGACCTGGCCCTGGACCCGCCGACCGCCCAGGAGTGCCTGGCCGCGTCGGTTCAGCGGAGCTTCAACCGGATCACCGTCGACTCCGACACCTCCACCAGCGACACGGTGGTGCTGGCCGCCACCGGCACGTCGGGACAGCCCGGCACCCTGCACATGGCCGGCTTCCAGGCCGCCCTCGACGCGGTGACGCTGGATCTGGCCCACCAGATCGTGCGTGACGGCGAGGGCGCCACCAAGTTCGTCGCCGTGACCGTCACCGGCGGGGCCGACGATGCCGCCGCGCAGGCCATCGCCAGGGCTGTGGCCGACTCCCCGCTGGTGAAGACCGCGCTGGCCGCCTCCGACGCCAACTGGGGCCGGATCGTGGCCGCGGTGGGCAAGGCCGGCCAGCGGGCCGACCGGGACCGGCTCTCGATCTGGATCGGCGACGAGCAATGCGCCGAAGGGGGGATGCCCAGCCCCGGCTACCTTGAGGAGCGGGCCACCGAGCACCTGCTGGGCGACAGCATCGAGCTCCGGATCGATGTGGGCGTGGGAGACGGCGAGGCCACGGTCTGGACCTGCGACCTGACCCACGGCTACATCGACATCAACGCGGGGTACCGGACATGAGCGTCACAACCGGAATCGAGAGCGCTCCCGGCGCCGCCGGAGGCTTCGAGCCCGACCGGCGGGCCCGGGCGCTGGTGGAGGCGCTGCCCTACATCCGGCGCTTCCGGGGCGAGGTGGTGGTCGTCAAGTACGGCGGCCACGCCATGACCGACCCTGCTCTGGCGGCGTCCTTCGCCCGCGACATCGTCCTGGTGCGTTCCGTCGGCCTGCATCCGGTGGTCGTCCATGGCGGGGGGCCCCAGATCGGCGAGCTCCTGGCCCGCATGGGCAAGCAGAGCGAGTTCCGCGACGGCCTGCGGGTGACTGACGCCGAGACCCTCGAAGTGGCCCGGATGGTGCTCGTCGGCAAGGTCGGCCGGGACATCGTCAGCGCCATCAACGCGAACGGGGGAGAGGCCCTGGGGCTCTCCGGCGAGGACGGCAGTCTCGTCACCGCAGTGCCCCGGGATCCCGAACTGGGCTATGTCGGTGACGTCGCTTCGGTCGATCCCCGGATCATCGAGCGTCTCGTCAGCAGAGAGATCATCCCGGTCGTGTCGTCGATCGGCGCCGACACCTCCGGCCAGGCCTACAACATCAACGCCGACACCATCGCCTCGGCCCTGGCCGGCGCGCTCGGCGCGGCCAAGGTCGTGTACCTCACCGACGTGCCCGGCCTGCTGGCGGACTCCTCGGACCCGTCGTCGCTGGTGAGCCGGGCCACGGTCACCGACGTGGAGGCCATGATCGCATCGGGCGCCGTCAACGGCGGGATGATCCCCAAGGCTCAGGCCTGCATGGACGCGGTACAGGCCGGGGCCGGCTCCGCCCACATGCTCGACGGTCGCATACCCCATGCGGTGCTGCTCGAGCTGTTCACCGACGCGGGAATAGGAACAATGATCACTCAAGTGACCGAGGACCAGCCATGAGCAGGGCCGCGCTGATGAACAACTACGGGACCCCGCCGGTGACGTTCGTGCGGGGCGAGGGCGCCGAGCTGTGGGACGACCGCGGCCGTCGCTACCTCGACTTCCTGTGCGGCCTAGCCGTCACCGGGCTGGGCCACGCCCATCCGGCGGTGACCGAGGCGGTCGCCTCCCAGGCGTCGACGCTGATCCACACATCCAACCTGTTCGCCAACGAACCGACGGCCGAGGTGGTGGAGACGCTCGACCGGCTGATCCGGTCCGGTCCCGGCGGCGACACCGAGCCCGGGAGGATCCTGTTCCAGAACTCCGGCGCGGAGGCAGTGGAGGCTGCCCTCAAGCTGGCTCGCAAGCACTGCGGGCGGGGCCGCCACGCGGTGGTGAGCGCCTACGGCTCGTTCCATGGCCGAACACTGGCCGCGCTGGCCGCCACGGGTCAGCCCACCAAGCATGAGCCCTTCCAGCCCATGCCGGAAGGCTTCCGTCATGTGCCCTTCGACGACATCGACGCCCTCGTATCGGCCCTGGATCCCTCCGTCGGCGCGGTCGTGCTGGAGTCGGTGCAGGGCGAGGGGGGCGTGATCCCGGCTGGTGACGGGTACCTGCAAGCCGTGCGGGAGGTGTGCGACGAGCGCGGCATCCTGCTGGTGCTAGACGAGATCCAGACCGGTCTGGCCCGCACCGGCCGGTGGTTCGGCTACCAGCACGCCGGGGTGCAGCCCGACATCGTGACCATGGCCAAGGCGTTGGGCAACGGTGTCCCGGTGGGCGCGGTGTGGGCTCGGGCCGAGGTCGCGGCCGCCTTCGGTCCCGGCGACCACGGCTCGACCTTCGCGGGCCAGCCGCTGGCCCTGGCCGCGGTACGGGCCGTGCTCACCGAACTCCAGGCCATGGACGCCCCGGCGGCGGCCAGCAGTCTCGGGGCCTCGCTCACCGAGCTGCTGGACAGCCTCGACGGGGTCGCCGGCGTCAGGGGTCGCGGCCTGCTGCTGGCCGCCGAGCTGTCCGAGGAAGCCAAACAGGGACGCACCGCCAAGGACATCGCCTCGGCCTGCCTGGAGGGAGGCCTGGTCGTCAACGGCGTGACCCCGACGGCGCTGCGGTTGGCGCCGCCGTTCGTGGTCTCGCACGAACAGCTTGTCGAGGGATGTTCCATCCTCGCCGACGCCATCAACCAAAGGAGTTGAGATGCGCCATTTCCTAGATGTGGACGACTTGCAGCCCGGTGAGCTCGCACGGATACTCAACCTGGCAGCCGACCCGAACCCGCCCCAGGTGCTGGCGGGCAAGGGCGCGGCCCTGCTGTTCGAGAAGCCCTCGGCCCGTACCCGCAGCGCCACCGAGATGGCGGTGGTGCAGCTGGGCGGTCACCCGGTGTACATCGGCCCGGCCGAGGTCGGCCTGGACGAGCGTGAGAGCGTCGAGGACGTCACCCGCACCCTGGCCTGCTACAACGCGGTGATCGGGGCGCGGGTCTTCGCCCACAGCATCGTGGAGCGGATGGCGGCCGTGAGCGGCGTCCCGATCGTCAACCTGCTCAGCGACCAGGCCCACCCCACCCAGGCCGTGGCCGACCTGCTGACGATCAGGGCCGAGCTCGGCCATCTCGAGGGCTTGACGCTGGCCTACGTCGGCGACGCCAACAACATGGCCCGCTCTCTGGCCTACGCCGCCGGACTGTCGGGTGTCGCGCTGCGGGTCGCCAGCCCCGAGGGCTACGCCTTCAGCGAGGCCGACCTGCGGCCGATGCGCCGCCGCGGTTGCGAGCCGGTGCAGGTGAGCAGCCCGGCCGAGGCGGTGGCGGGAGCCGACGTGGTCTACACCGACGTGTGGGCCTCGATGGGCCAGGAGGAGGAGGCCGCCAAGCGCCGCCAGGACTTTGCCGGGTTCACCATCAACCGGGGGCTCATGGCCCGGGCCGCGCCCGGCGCGGTATTCCTGCACTGCCTGCCGGCCCACCGGGGCGAGGAGGTGGAGGCCGGGGTGATCGACGGTCCTCGCAGTCGGGTGTGGCCACAGGCGGCCAACCGGATGCACGCCGCCAGGGGCCTGCTGCTGTGGCTGATGGAACAGACGGGATGAGTGCAGCCGTGAGCAAGACCAGCCGCCAGCACCTGATCGTCCAGCTGCTCGCCGAGCACGCAGTGGCCAGCCAGCAGCAGCTCGTCGAGCTGCTGTCGGACTCGGGTGTCACCGCCACCCGGGCCACCGTGTCGCGCGACCTCGACGGCCTGGGCGCGGTGAAGGTCAGAGTGCCGGGGGGCAGCACCGTGTACGCCATCCCGGAGCACCCGGTTGATCGCATCGCGCCGGAGGACCATCTCCGCAGGGTGATGGGCGACTGGGTGGCCGACATCGGCTCGTCGGGCAACCTGGCGGTTGTGCGCACGCCGCCGGGCTCGGCCCATGTGGTGGCATCAGCTCTCGACCGGGCCGGTCTTGAAGAGGTGCTCGGCACCGTGGCCGGCGACGACTCGCTGATCGTGGTGGCCACCGACGGGACCGCCGGCTCGGACCTGGCGGAACGCCTGAGAGACCTGGCCGGCCTCAGCCGGCGATAACCGCACGAACTCGGAAGAGGAAACCAATGAGCACAACCCATGCCGCCCCGACCGGAGCCGCGCCTGTCTCCAAGGTCGTGCTGGCCTACTCGGGCGGCCTCGACACCTCCATTATCCTGCACTGGCTGCGGGAGACCCACGGCTGCAAGGTGGTGACGTTCACCGCCGACATCGGCCAGGGCGACGAGCTCGAGCCGGCCCGGGCCAAGGCCCTGGCCATGGGCGTCGCGCCCTCCGACATCTTCATAGAGGACCTGCGGGAGGAGTTCGCCCGCGACTTCGTGTTCCCCATGTTCAGGGCCAACGCCGTCTACGAGGGCGAGTACCTGCTGGGCACCTCCATCGCCCGGCCGCTGATAGCCAAGAGGCTGGTTGAGATCGCGGCGGAGACGGGCGCGGACGCCATCAGCCACGGTGCCACCGGCAAGGGCAACGACCAGGTCCGCTTCGAACTCGGCGCCTACGCGCTAGAGCCCGACATACGGGTCATCGCGCCCTGGCGGGAATGGGACCTGGGCTCCCGGGAGTCGCTCATGGCCTACGCGGCCACCCACGGCATCGGAATCGAGCGCAAGCGGGGAACCGAGTCTCCGTTCTCGATGGACGCCAACATGCTTCACATCTCCTATGAGGGCGGCCCGCTGGAGGATCCCTGGTACGAGCCCCCCTCGGAGATGTGGCTCTGGTCGGTCAGCCCCCAACTCGCTCCCAACGAGCCGACCTACGTAGACCTGACCTTCGCGGCCGGCGACATCGTCGCCGTCGACGGCGAGCCCATGACTCCCGGCCAGGTGCTGTCCACGCTCAACTCGCTGGGCGCGGCCAACGGTGTCGGGCGCATCGACATCGTGGAGAACCGGTACGTCGGCATGAAGAGCAGGGGCGCGTACGAGACGCCGGGCGGGACCATCATGCTGCGGGCCCACCGGGCCATCGAGTCGATCACCCTCGACCGGGAGATGGCCCACCTCAAGGACGAGCTCATGCCCCGGTACGCCGAGCTGATCTACAACGGATACTGGTGGAGCCCGGAGCGCAGGATGCTGCAGACGGCCATCGACTACAGCCAGGCCAGCGTGAACGGCGAGGTCCGGGTGCGGCTCTACAAGGGCAACGTCGACATCGCCGGGCGCCGCTCCGACGAATCGCTGTTCGACTACAGGGTGGTCACCTTCGAGGAGGACGAGGGCGCCTACGACCAGGCCGACGCCACCGGGTTCATCAGGCTGCACGCCCTGCGGCTGCGGAACCTGGCCCTCAAGCAGGCCCAGAGGCCGAGCGGGGGGTAGCCGTGGATGATTCAGCGACCCTGTGGCACGGGCGGTTCGACGGTGATCCCGCCGAGGCGCTCCGGGCCCTCAACGACAGCCTCGGGTTCGATCGCAGGATGTTCCGGGAGGACATCGCCGGGTCGCGCGCCCACGCGGCCATGCTGGCCTCAGTCGGATTGATCAGTGAGGCTGAGCGGGACGCCATCGGTGCCGCGCTCGACACCGTCGAGGCCGAGATGGGCGAGGACCGGTTCGTGGCCGCGCCCGGTGACGAGGACATCCACACCGCGGTGGAACGGCGGGTGACCGAGATCACCCCGGCCGGGGCGAAGCTCCATACCGGCCGCAGCCGCAACGATCAGGTGGCCGCCGACCTGCGGCTCTGGACCCGCGCCGCGCTGGGTGGCGTCACCCGGGCGGTGCTGGGCCTGCAAGCCACTCTGCTGAGCCGGGCTGCCGGCGCAGGAGGGGCGCTGCTGCCCGGCTACACCCATCTTCAGCAGGCCCAGCCGGTGCTGCTGGCCCACCATCTGCTGGCCCACGGCTGGGCGCTGGCCCGCGACGTCGACCGGCTGGTCGAGGCGCGGCGGCGTGCCGACGTGTCTCCTTTGGGCGCAGGCGCGCTGGCCGGGTCGTCGCTGCCGCTGGACCCCGAGCGGACCGCGGCCGAGTTGGGCTTCGCGGCGGTGTTCGAGAACAGCCTCGACGCGGTGGCCGACCGTGACTTCGTGGCCGACGCGCTCTACGCGCTGGCCGTGCTCGGCGTTCACCTGAGCCGGCTGGGGGAGGAGCTGGTGCTGTGGACGTCGTCGGAGTTCGGCTTCGTGGAGCTCGACGATGCCTTCGCCACCGGCTCGTCGATGATGCCCCAGAAGAAGAATCCCGATGTGGCTGAGTTGGCCCGGGCCAAGGCCGGGCGGCTGATCGGGCACCTGGCCGGCCTGCTGGCCACCCTCAAGGGCTTGCCCCTGGCCTACGCCAAGGACCTCCAGGAGGACAAGGAGCCGCTGTTCGACGCAGTCGACACCGCCATGCTGACGCTGGTCGCCCTCAACGGGCTGCTGGCCACCGCCCGTTTCGACGCCGACCGAATGGCCGCGGCGGCGTCGTCGCCGTACGCGGCGGCCACCGACCTGGCCGAGTGGCTGGTGGCTCGAGGGACGCCGTTCCGGGAGGCCCACGCCACCGTCGGCGACCTGGTGAGGCGCTCACTGGCCGGCGAGGGGTCGCTGTCCGATCTGGTGGCTGCTGGGCCAGACCTCGGCCCCGAGGCCGCCGGGCTGCTGGAGCCGGGCGCGTCGGCGGCCCGCCGCAACACGCCCGGGGCCGCCGGTCCTGAGGCCGTGGCCGTCCAGATGGAGCGGTTCCGGCAGCGGATCGAAGCCGACACCGCCCGCCTGGAGTGAGCCGAGCGCGCCTGCCTCGCCACTTCTACGCCCGCAGCGCGCTCGAAGTCGCGCCTGACCTGCTCGACAAGGTGCTGGTCGCGTCCGACGGCCGGGCCGGGAGGATCGTGGAGGTCGAGGCCTACCGGGGCGCCGACGATCCCGGCAGCCACGGCTTCCGCGGGCCGACGAAGCGCAATGCCACCATGTTCGGCCCACCGGGGCACCTGTACGTGTACTTCACCTACGGCATGCACTGGTGCGCCAACGTGGTGACCGAGACCGACGGGGTGGCCGCGGCAGTGCTGCTGCGCGCCCTGACCCCGCTCGACGGGCTCGATGCCATGTACGCGGCCCGTGGCCCGGCGGCCCGGCGCGACCGCGACCTGTGCAGCGGCCCGGCCAAGCTCACCCAGGCCCTAGGCATCGACGGCGCCGTCGACGGCGCGAACCTGGTCACCGCAGACCGGGGTGTCACCATCGTCGACGATGGCCGGCCGCCCCCGCAGGAACCGCTCGTCACCACCCGGATCGGCCTCACCAGCGGATCCGACCTCCCCTGGCGCTTCCACGTGCCCGGAGTGCCCGACGTCTCCCGCCGCTAACGGTGGTCGGGGTCGCTCGACTCGGCGTGGTCAGTTCCGGGCTCGAGGAGTCGGCCTTCCAGAGCAGCTTGGATCTCGTCGGTGGCGTTGAGCGCCGCGATCAGTGCGGTGAGTTTCAGGTTGATCTCGTCGCTGGCGGAGGCTGAGTGCTGGAACTGCTGGCAGGTTTGATCCCGATCAGACGTCGCCGGGGACCTGGCAGCTGTCCATGTCGTTGAGGCGGGAGAAGCCGTCCATGCGCTCGGTGTAGGTGCTGCCCTCGGTCATGTCCACCAGCAGGAAGCGCAGTTCGCGGTCGGGCGTGTCGTCGCCGGCCGAGCGCAGCCTCGCGGAGTGGTTGCGGCGGTCCGAGACGTAGACGTCCCAGTCCTCGAGCCAGGCGCCTACCAGATCCGCGTCGGGCGGGCCGCCGCCGGCGGTCGACGTCGCCAGGGTGGCTTCGGCCCGCAGGCGCATATCGGCGACCAGGGCCTCCACCTCGTCGGTGCCCCGGTCCACCTGATCGGCCCGCTCGGCCCGCGAGGAGGCCTGCCGCGGCGACGGCAGAGCGTCGATGGCCGCCTGGGCCTCAGCGCAGCGCTGGTCGGCCCACGCCACGAAGGACCGGTCGTCGAGCCGACCGGGGTTCTCCGAACGGGCCCACGGCGAGAAGGCCCACGCCCAGAACACGAAGCTCCCCACCACGAACAGACCGCCCAGCCACTTGCCCGCCAGCCGCAGCCTTCTCCGGCTCGGGCTCGGTGGCGCGGTGGTGTCGCCGGCGGAAGCCGGGTCAGTCGGAGGCGGCTCGCCGGTGGTCACAGCTCGGGGTTCACCCATATCTCAGCCGACTCGCCCGGTTCGACGGGCACTCCGGCCGCGGGAGCCTGGCGCCAGACCATTCCGGGCTCGCCACCGAACCGCTCGGCCTCCTCGTCGAAGAACGGCTCGACGTGAACCTCCACGCCCAGGCCGGCCGCGACCAGCACCTGTCGGGCCTGGGCCTCGTTCAGCCCCACGACCCCGGGCATGGAGAGCACTGAGGGCAGATCGGGTGCCACCGCCACCTCCACCGTCACCGTGATGCCGCCCCGGTGGAGCGACCCGGCCACCGGGGCCTGCCCCATGATCGTCCCCTCGGCGAACTCCACCGTCTCGACCTCCACCGCGACCAGGCCGAGCGTCAGTTCCTCCAACTGGGCGGTCAGTTGCTCGGCGTGGAAGGCCCGGCCCACCAGGTCGGGAATTTCAACCGAGTCGAGCCGGGGCCGCTCCGTGGGCGGCGGGGGCGCGCTGGGCGGGGGAGGGGGCAGGGAGGCGGCCTCGATGCCCTCGTGGGCCGCGATCATGATCTCCCGCCATATCTGGGCCGGGTAGGTGCCGCCCGTCACCCTTATGTCGGTGGTGGGGGGCTCCATGGGGATCTGGGCATCGGGGAAGCCGACCCAGACCGCGGCGGCCCGCTGGGGGGTGTACCCGACGAAGGTCGCGTCGGCGTAGTTCTGGGCGGTCCCGGTCTTTCCCGCCGCGGGCCGGTCGATGGCGGCCCGGTGCCCGGTCCCGGCGGTGATCACGCCCTGGAGCACCCATGTGATCTGGTTGGCGACGGAGGGATCGAGCACCCCCACGTCATCGGTGCGATGGCGGAACAGGGCGGTGCCGTCGGGCTGGATGATGCTGGTCACCATGGTCGGGTCGGCCCGCCGCCCGGAGCGGGCGAAGGTGGAGAACATCGTGGCCAGTTCGACGGTGTTGACGTCCTCGGTGCCCAGCACCCCGGCGCACACCGGTGCGATCCGCCCCGGCTCGAGGCCGAGCCGCTCGGCCATGGTCACGAAGTTGGCCGGGCGGACGTCCACCATGAGCTGGGCGTACACCGTGTTGATCGAGCGACGCATGGCCTCGATCAGGTTGGAGTCCACAGGAGCCTCCGGCTCCGAGCCGAGCCCGCCCCTGATGGTCCACACCGGACCGCAGATGTCGGGGCGGTCGATCTCCAGCTCGTCGGGCGCGTCATAGGTCTTGGTCACCGAGAAGCCGCTGGTGAGGGCGGTGGCCAGCGCCACCGGCTTCATGGCCGATCCGGCCTGGCGGCCCTTGCCGCTGGCCAGGTTGAACTTGGCGTCGGTGTCGTCGCCGAAGAAGTCGCGGCCGCCGACCATGGCCAGGACGTGGCCCTCCTCGGTGCCGCCCACCCCCAGCACCGTCGCCGCCGCGTCGGGATTGACCCCGTTGTCGGGGAGGATGGCCTCGATGGCGGCCTCGGCCTCGGCCTGCAGTTCCAGGTCGATGGTGGTGTGGATGTCGAGGCCTCCCTCGAACAGGAGCTGGGTGCGGTACTCGCGGGTCGGCCCGAAGGCCGGGTTGTCGAGGAACCACTGCTTGACGTCCTCCACGAAGTGGGCCGCCGGGTAGCGCTCCTCGAGCAGCGGGATGTCCTCGATGAGCACGATCGGCTCGTCGAAGGCCCGATCATGCTCGTCGGGGGTGATGTAGCCGTTGGCCAGCATCCTCTCCAGCACGAGGTTTCGGCGCCGGCGGGCGTCCTGGGGGTTGCGGTAGGGGTCGAAGGCACTGGGCCGCTGGATGAGCCCGGCGAGGAGCGCGGCCTGCTCCAGGTTGAGCTCGGTGACCTTCAGGCACGCCCCGGCGGCCCGCTCGGCCGCGGTGGCGACCATCTCGCAGGCGGGCGCGCCGAAGTACTGGCGGGCCGCGGCCTCGATGCCGTAGGCGCCGTTGCCGAAGTACACCCAGTTCAGGTAGCGCAGCAGGATGAAGTCCTTGGTGAAGAACTGCTCGAAGCGCCGGGCCATGAAGAACTCTTCGATCTTGCGGGTCACGGTCTGCTCGGACCGGTCGAGGAACACGTTGCCGACGTACTGCTGGGTGATGGTGGAGCCGCCCTGGCTGATGCCTCCCGCCGACACGTTGGAGCGGGCCGCCCGCAGGATGGCCTTGAGGTCCACGCCGTCGTGCTCGTAGAAGCGCTCGTCCTCGATGGCGACCACCGCGTTGCGAACCACCTCGGGGACCAGGGCGATGTCGGTCACGTCGGTGCGGCGCTGCTCGCCCCGCAGTTCGGTGATGAGCACCCCGTTGCGGTCATAGATCCGCGACGACTGCGCGGTGGCTAGTTTCTCGACGTCGAAGGTGATGTCCCGCTGCTCGACCGAGCAGCCCGAAGCAAGCACCGACAGCAACGCAGTGAAGGCTGCGACGGCAAGACCTCGAGGCACGATCTCATTGTGCTCCGCGTCGTGCCTGAAACGACGCCACCCGGCGTGCAAGGTAGTTTGTAATATCATGAAATGTTGTCTAGGCTGACTCTAGACAAGACTCACGGGGAGTGGCAGGCGATGGGGATGTTCACATGGACCGTACGGATCGAGACCTTGGACGGGCGCCAGTCGCTCGACCTGGAGGCGACAGTCGACACCGGCGCGGCCTACACGGTCGTGCCCGGAACGAAGCTGCGCGAGTTGGGGGTCGAGTCGAGGGGCCTGCGCCGCTTCAAGCTCGCCGACGGCACCACGATCGAGGGCGCCTTCGGGGAGGTCTTGGCGACGATCGACGGCGACACAGCGACTACCCAGGTGATCTTCGGAGCCGACGGCGGTCCCACTCTGCTCGGGGCATACACACTTGAGGGGTTGGCGCTGGCAGTGGATCCTGTGCAACAGCGCCTGGTTCCCGCGGTGATGATCCTGTGATGACATCATCGCGCTACTGTGGCCCAGTCGGCAGGTTCGTGGTCGGGCTGGGTGTCGCTGGTCGATGCACGGGGCGGCGACGAGATCTGCCGTCGGGCCCGGCGCCCGCTCACCGCCGGCGCTGCGAAAGGAGTGGCGTGACGACAGCAGGGGCCGCGACCGAGGTGAAGATGGTGCTCGGCGTGGCGCGGCTGGGAGAGGCAGACCTGAGGGGCTGGTGGAGCTGTCATGGCCTCGATCGGGCGGGTTCGTTCGTACTGGGTAAGGCGTTCCCTCGCACGGCGGGCCCGGCGGGACTGGAACTCGACATGCTGTCGGCGCGCCGCCGCCACGACGACGCGCTGGCGCGTCGCGGCAGTGCGCTGCACCTGTTCTCGGACGGTTTGCCGTTCCGACGGTGGGCGTCGGCATGGCTCTCCGAACAGAAGTCGGCATCGGCAGCCGATCCAATCTTCGATGAGTTGGCGCGCTGGGAGATCTCCTCCGGCGAAGCGAGCCTCCGTGAGCAGGCGGGCGAGCCCGAGGCTGGCCAGGTCTTGGCAGACGGGCTGCGCTTGGGGCAGCTGCACGTCTCCGACCTTGATGACGACGCCGCGCTGTCGACCGTCGCGCGCCGGCTCACTGCTGCCTATATCGACCTCGGCAATGTGTTCAGAGCACCGTATTTTGATCTGGCAGGATGACGTCATGGGCCGGAGTGACACCACCAGCTACACCACACAACTGCTCAAGGGTGCCGCCGCCCTCGATGACACCCGCCGCGTGGTGGAGTTATGGGATACCCAACTTGAACCGCAGGCCAACCTCGAACGGCTCGCGGCCAAGAATCCACTGGGTAAGCGGTCTCGCTCGCGGCTGGACGATCTGCTCTATTGGGTGATCCAGCGGCGCTTCGTCGATCCCGGTCCGCATCTCATGCCGGTCCTCAGAGGTCTCCTGCACGATCATCGGGCGTTCCGAGAGGCCTGCTACTACGAAGCATCTCGCGCCGACGCACTGATTGCAGGGTTCGTCGAGTCCCCGCTCTGGAGCTGGTGGCAGCAGGGCCGTCTGGCGGTCGGCGTCGATGACGCTGTGGGCTGGCTCCACGAACTCGCCGACTCGGGCCAGACTCCAGGTTGGAGCGACAGCGTTGTCACCCGGCTCGCCCAGAACCTGCTGACGGCGCTACGTGACTTCGGGATTCTCACCGGAGCGCCGAGATGCCACCGCAAGGAGTTCGCCCTGCCGGCCATGACTGCGCGGGGGTTCGCATACGTGGCTTGGCGCGAGCACGAGCAAGGCGCCTCGTCGCGGGCTCTCACGACCGGCGGCGTCTGGCGCCGCTGGCTGCTCGATGACACCGCCGTTGAGGCGTTGTTCAATCAATCGGCTCGGCTCGGCGTTCTACAGCTCTCGCGGGCGGGCTCTGCGGTCAGGGTCGACTGGCGCGTTGCCGGGCTCGCGGAGGCGACTCGTGCCGCTGCGTGAGGAGATCGAGGGCATAGGGGAGCGCATAACGGCACACTTCAAGGCCGGTGGCGAGCCTCCATTCATTCTCTACCAGTACGCCCCTGAGGACGAGTGGAAGGTGCGCGGGGAGTTGAGAGAACTTCGCCGGTGGCTGGAGGAACCGCCTCGTGCTATCGCCTGCGCGTCGGTTTCCCTGGCCGACCTGTTCTGGCAGGCGGTGGACGAGTCCGGCTATCTCGACGAACTTGTCGCGCAAGAGCGCGAAGCCGCCGCGGCCTCTGACAGCTCCGCCATGCGAGAGGTGCACGAGGCCGTCGGAGAGATTCTTCGCCAGCCTCCCACCCTGCCCGACAGGGTCGTGGCCGAGGTCGACGGCTGCGACGAGCGCACAGCCGTGTTCCTCTACAGGGCGGGCGCGCTGTACCCCGCGTACCGGACCTCCACCATGCTCGACGACCTTCGGGGAAGGCTGGCTAGGCCGGTGATCCTCCTCTACCCCGGTCGCCTGGTCGGTGAGTACGGACTGAGCTTCATGGACAAGTCGGAGCCCGCCTACGGGTATCGGGCTCTGATCGTGCCGAGGGAGGCGCAGTCATGAGAATCTCTGATCTGTTCCGCCAAGACGTGAACCGGAGGATTGAGGAGGTCGTCAAGGTGGACCTCGACGACGACCCGGTCATTGTCGAGGAGTTGGACGAATACGTTGCTACCGACCACATCCTTGAGGCGTTCGAGATGGTCCTCGACGCCTACTGGGAGTCGATCAACGACCCGAGCGAGACCTGCACTGTGTGGGTATCGGGGTTCTTCGGCTCCGGTAAGTCGAGCTGGGCCAAGGTGCTCGGATACCTGCTCGGCAACCCTGCTGTTCAGGGCAGGCTGGCCGCGGACCGGTTCTTCGAACGAACACACGCCCCGCCGCTGCAAGCTCTGCTCAACACGATCCACAGCCAGTCGCCCACGATGTCGGTGCTGCTCAACTTGGCCACTGGATCCAATGTGGTGGCCCGGGAGGGGGAGTCCGTCGTCCTACCCGTGTACCGGGCGCTGCTCGAAAGGCTCGACTACTCCCGCAACTTCACCTTGGCCGAGCTTGAGTACACGCTGGAGGGCGACGGCAAGCTCGAGGAGTTCGAGAGCGCCTTCGAAGAGATCGTCGGCGAGCCGTGGCGCGACCGGCGGTACACGGTGCTGGCGAAGCGCCAGGCGGTCGAAGCCCTAGATGCCATCTTCGGCTCGGCCAGCGGACTGCCCGGGTGGGCTTCAGAGCTCGACGCGCCCGACATCGACGCGGACTGGTTCGCGGCTCGAGCCTTGGAGCTGATGCAGCGCCGCGGGGAAGGAGTCGACAGGCTCGTGTTCGTGGTCGACGAGGTTGGCCAGTACGTCGCGCGATCGGTGCAGCGCATGCTCGACCTTCAGGGCCTGGCTGAGACTTTCCAGAAGCGACGGGGCCGGCTGTGGCTCGTGGTCACCTCACAGGAGCGGCTCGGCGATGTCGTCGACAGTCTCGAGTCCCGCCAGATCGAGTTGGCGCGAGCCCAGGCCCGGTTCCCGCTTAGGGTGGACATGCTTCCCTCTGACATCGACGAAGTAACGAGCAGACGGATACTCGACAAGAACGGTGACGGAGAGAGGACGGTGCGCGAGGCCGTGTCGCCGCATCGCAATCAACTGATCACCAATATCCGCCTCTCCTCGCCCACTCGCTCGGAGGTCCCCGGTGAGGACCAGCTGGTGCGCCTCTATCCGCTTCTGCCCTACCAGATCCAGTTGCTGATCGACGCGGTATCCGCGCGCCGAGCCCAGGGAGGCTCGTCGCCTACCGTCGGAGGCTCGAACCGCACCCTCATCAAGCACGCGCAACAGCTCATTGCTCACCCTGAGCACGGTCTCGGGCCCCGCGAGGTCGGCGCCCTGGTCACGATTGACCTCTCCTACGAGCTCCTCGAGGAACTGATACCCACGTCTTGGCGAGCCGAGATCGAGCAGGTCGCGGAGCAGCACGGTGCCGACAGCGTGGAGGCCAAGGTGATGAAGGTCGTCGCGCTTTGCGCGGAGGTGCCGGCACTCCCGCTGACGCCTCACAACCTTGCGGTGCTGCTCCATCCCGGTTTGGCGTCGGAGAGCCAGCGCGATCCGGTCGCTGCCGCCCTTGCCCGGCTGGTCCGTGAAGACCGCTTGCGCGAGTCAGACGGTGGCTATCGGCTTCAGTCGCCTGAACAGAAGGATTGGGAGCGGACTCGGAGAGGCATCGGGTTGACGCAGGGTCCGTCGATCCGACTTCGGCGATCGCTGCTCAAGCAAGTTCTGACCGGCCTCGCCGTCTCACGCGGCCGCACCTTCAGGGCGGACGTGACCGTCGACGGCGAGAGGATCCATGTGGGCGATCTTGCGCTGCACATCGATGAGGCCGATGAGTTACGGCGCGAGGTGCTGCGCGGCGAGTCGCGCGAGTCGGCCAACTCGAACACGGTCACTTGGGTCTACGAGCTGTCCGACGACACCTGGGACGCTCTGGAGGAACTGCATCGCAGTCGCACGATGATCGAACGGGCCGACGTCCCCAACAAGACGGCAACGGACGTGGAGTTGATCGGTGAGGAACGCGAGCGCGAGCGCAGACACGAGGACACCTCACTTCGGCGGTTGGCGCGCGACCTCGCCGCCGGGCAAGCCCTCTTCAGGGGCCGTATCGATGATGTGGAAGGGTCGGATCTGAGGCCAACCGCGCTGCGGCTCCTCGATGACAGGCTGGATGACATCTACCCCCGCCTCGCTGAGTTCAACGCCGATCTCAGACGTGAAGAAATCATGCATGTGCTTCGAACCGCTGATCTGGCAACACTCCCCGAGAGCCTGCGCTCCGATGGAATAGGGCTGGTGGCTGCGACGCCCGACGGCTATCGGATCGTTACCGATCACGGCCCTCTGTCGGCGCTGGTGGATGAGATCCGTGCGCGGGCGTCCTACGGCCACGAGGCGACCGGCAGCCACTTGGAGACTCATTTCGCCGCTCCGCCGTTCGGCGCGCCGGTCGAGGTCGTGCAGGCGCTATGCGCAGCTGGCCTGCGCGCCGGGGTGCTGCAGGTTGTACACCAGGGCCAGCGGATCTCCCATGCTGGCGACGCCCGTGCGGATCAGGCTTTCGGCACGCTGCCGAGGTTCCGTGCAGCCGCATTCGAGCCGCCGGCCGACACCGACGTGTCGCTGGAGGTGCGCGTCGCCTTGGCTGAGAGGCTCGAGCACGCGGGCCAGTTGCTCCCTGGTCACTCCACTGGCGCGCTGGCAGCAGCCGTGCGGGTGATGTTCGGAGCGGAGCGGGAAGCGGCCGTGCGCGTGGCGGCTGCCCTTGAGGGGCTGGGCATCGACGTGCCGCACCCGGTCATCCGGACACGACAGCTCATCGATCGGCTCGCAGACGGCGACGACATCGAGACCGTCACCACCGCTCACAATACCTGGGCCGACTTGATCGACGGATGTGATGCCACCAACCGGCTCGACCGGTTGGTCTCCGACCACCTCGACGAACTACGGGCCGCCCAGCAGGAGGCGAGCCGGTCCGCCCAAGGCCTCTCCGACGAACTTCAAGTCTTGCACGCCGAGTTGGTCGAACTGCTCGCCGGGGGCGACCTTGTCGCGCACGCTGCTCGGATCACAGCCTTAGCTCGTCAATTGATCGAAGCTCGTCAAGCGGCGGCCGGCGAGGCCGCTCAGCGTCTTGTCCGGGCCATCGAGGGCCACCGCGACCGCCTGCGGCGAGACTTCGGCGATCTGGAGAGCAGCGCTGTGGACGAGGCGCTGCGCCCTCTGATCCAACTCACGCCGGCCGAAGACCTACATGGCGCAGACGCAGCTGCTCTGGCATCGCAGATTGACAGCGCCCAAGCCCGTGCCGCCGAGGCGAGGAGACGACTTGATGAACTGCGGTCGGAGGGACGGCTCGCCTGGGTCCGCGCCGGGGAGTTCGTGACCGAACCGATCACTACCGAAGAGGAGATCGATCCCGCCCTCGACCGGCTCCGAGAGGCAATCGCTTCGGAGTTGGCCGACGGCAGGCAGGTTCGCCTGCAATGAGTGAGGCCCTTACTGCGGACGGTCGCGGCCGCCTTGAGCGTCTCGTCGGACGTGCCCGCGAGAGGCTGGAACAAGACTTGGCGGTCCGGGCCTCGGGTCAGTTCGGCATCGACTCCAACGGGTCAATCGCCGACGAGACGGATCTGCGGCTCGACCGCGGCGGCCTCACCGAACGCCGTGAGATCGTCGAGGTTGTCCGCTTCCTGGAGAGCGAGGGACGCTCGCCGGCCGAGGCCGTCGCTCGCCTCATCCGGGAGGCGGTCTTCACCCATCTCAACCGTCTCGTGGCGATACGGATAGCGGAGGAACTCGACATTCTCCCCCCGTCGCTCGCGGAGGGCGAGCGCTCGCAGGGGTACCTCGAGGTTCGGGAGTTGGCCCCCCTGCTCGCCAGCGACGACACCAACGGCTACTGGGCCTATCTCAGGCTCTGCGGCGACGAACTGGCTGGCGACGTTCCCAACCTCTTCGACGCCCGCAATCCGCTGCTGGCCTTGGCGCCGAGCCCTGCCGCTCTGCGCGATCTCGTCACCTTGTTCGCTGATCCCGAGTGCTGCGATCTGTGGAGGGCATCGGACTGCCTCGGATGGTCCTATCAGTTCTTCAACACCGCCGAGGACCGCCGGAGAGCCCGGTACCGCGACGACGGCTCCCCCAAGGCGCCTGAGACCTCCGAGGACCTGGCAGTTCGCAATCAGTTCTTCACTCCCCGCTATGTGGTCGACTTCCTCGTCCAGAACAGCCTCGGGCGACGCTTACTCGACGCCGATCCCCGGTCGCCGCTGCTGGACGATCTGCCGCTGCTCGTGGATCCGCCAACCGAACCGGGACTGCCCGTCGACTTGGCAGAGGTCTCGGTTCTGGATCCGGCTTGCGGGTCGGGCCATTTCTTGCTGGGCGCCTACGACCTGCTCGAGAAGGCCTGGTCGCACACAGGCGTTGAGCCGGGAGATGCGGCACCGAGCATTCTCAAATCGCTGTGGGGAATAGACATTGACCTGCGCTGCGTACAGGTGGCCTCAGCGGCGTTGCTGCTGCGAGCCCGGCGTGCATGCCCGCAGGGCGAACTGCCCCGCCCGAACATCATCTGCGCCCGAGCACTTCCCGCCACCGCTACTGGCTTCGACGAGTTGGTCGAGCGTCTCGACCCTACGAAACGCGCTCTGCTCACAGCCTTGACCGAACTCCTTGAGCAAGCGCCCGTCCTCGGCCCGCTGCTGCGGCTGGAGGACCCCATCGAAGAGGTGATACTCGGGTCCATAGCGGGTAGCCCTAGTGGAGCGCTCGCCCGCGCCGTCGATCCCGACACCATCGTGCGCCTGCGCGACGAACTGCTTGAGGAACTGGGCACATTCGCGGCCTCGACGACGGCAAGTCCGGCCGAGCGCCTGCTGGTTGCAGAGGCCAACGACGCCGTGAGATTCGTAATGGCTCTTCAGCACCGCTACGACGCAGTGTTGCAGAACCCGCCCTTCGGTGATCCCGTCCCCGACACCAAGTCCTACCTGAAGGCCGCCTATCCGTGGATCCCGAGCCGGAATCACAACCTGCTGGCCGTCTTCGTAGGACGGAGCCTTGAGTTGTGCAAGCCAGATGAGGGCTATGTGGGTGCCATCACGGCCCGCTCCGGGATGTTCCTCAAGACCTTTGAGGACTGGCGCAAGGAGATCCTGCTTGGTCACCGGCTCGTGGCGCTGGCAGACCTAGGTCACGGCGTGATGGAGCAGGCCCTAGTTGAGGCCGCGGCCTATGTCGTAGGCGCGGCCTCGGCGCAGCCCGACCACCGTGGAACCTTCATCCGGCTCCTGCGGGACACCGATAGGCCAGCCGGGCTTGCTGCCGCCGCGGTCGCTCACCGGGAGAGCGTGCGCGACGACCGAGTCTTCCAAGTGGCGCTCAGTGACTTCAAGGCTGTGCCCGGGTGGCCTGTCGCCTACTGGATGGGCGTGTCCTTGCGGCGCCTCTTCGCGCGCTATCCATCGCTGGAGGGCCGCGGCGCAGAAGTCCGTCAAGGGCTCGCGACCGGTGATGACTTTCGCTTCGTCCGAGCGTTCTGGGAGGTCGATCCCTCTCGCATCGCCCGCAGCCGCGACGAGACCAAGACAGGAAGACGATGGGCGCCCTTCGCCAAAGGCGGCGAGTACAGCCCCTATTGGGCCGACATCCACCTAGTTGTCGACTGGAAGGATGACGGCGAATTCCTCCGAGCGTACGACGGTTCGGTTCTCCGTAACATTCAGTACAACTTCTGCCCCGGCCTTACCTGGCCCCTTCGCACCAACAGCGGATTCGGCATCAGAGTGCTGCCAGCCGGAGTTGTGACCGGCCACAAGGGTCCGGCAGTGTTTCCCTTAGCCGATCCAGCCGCGACGCTCGGGTGCCTCAAGTCTCGCCTAATGCAAGCCTGCATCGATGTCATGGTCGCGGCCGGGGAGGAGGTGACGAGCGGCGGCGCGGCACGCAGCTACGAAGTCGGTCTCGTCAAGCAGCTTCCCTGGCTTGACCGCATCGGGTCGGACTCAGGATTATCGGATGCCGTCGGATCAATTGCGAGCCTCCGGCGCCGCGCCGACACCCAGGATGAGTCCACCCGGGCATTTGTCGCGCCCGCGATTTTGCCGGCGCTGGTGGCCGGAAGTGATCTCACCAAGGCAACTGAAGATGCCGCGGCCGACTCTGGAGCCGACCACTTGGCCGTCATCCAGTTGGCTCATCAACTTGAGGAGCGCATCCATTCCCTCGCTGAGCTCGACCCGGAGGCGGAGGCCTACCTCGACTCGGAGGTAGGGCCGCATCCGGCCTCATACTCGGCAGGTCCGCTCGACGAGAAGGAGTTGAGCAGGCTCCTCGCTAAGCCGATCAGCAACGTGATCGGCGAGATCACCGAGCGACGCGGCGGGGCCCGCGCTGTGGCGAACCTCACCTACTGTGCCGACAGGCGATTGGAGGTGATCGCTCACGGATTGCAGCGGCCTCCAGCCCAGATCGAGGCGTTCAGGTGCGAGCGACGAATTCTGCCGCACGGCGAACCGGCAGCCTCGGCGGCGAACATCTTGAGCTACCTAGTTGGGCTCGCATTCGGACGGTGGGATGTTCGCCTCGCCGGAGACTCGGCACTTGAGATTGGCGGCCTGTTCGATCCAGTGCCTGTCCATCCTCCCGGCATGCTTCTCGACGACGGACGACCGGCCCGGATGACGCCTGCCGGCTACGAGCTGGATCTACCGCCCGAGCAGATCCTGTTGGATCAGTCCGGCCACACCTGGGACGTCGTCGAACGCGTCACGGCGGCAGCCTCGCTGCTGGTCGAAGAGGCCGACCGACTGTTCGATGATCTCATGTCGCATCTCGACGGCCGCGACCTTCGACACCAGATGCGCAGGCACTTCTTCAAGGAGCATCTCACCCGCTACACGAAGTCGCGCCGTAGGGCCCCAATCTACTGGCCTCTCTACACCCCGTCCGGCGCCTGGGGCGTCTGGGTCTACGCTCCCTCGCTTCGGCGGGAGACGCTTTATGCGATCGAGGCTGCCGCATCGGCTCGGCTGCAGGCAGCCCAGGCCGAGATGAACCGGCTGGTCCGCATCCTGTCGGATGGTGCCACGGGCAGCTCGGCGAGAGAGGCTGCCGACGCTTTAGAAACCGAGCAGCAGCTATCTGAGGAGCTGGTCGCATTTCGGCGGGAGGCCGAACGCGTCGCGGCGCTCGGGTGGGTGCCCGATCTGGACGACGGCATAGTCCTTTGCGCCGCACCGTTGGCCAGCCTGTTCCTTGCTTGGCCAGAGGCGGCCAAGCAGCGCGACAGCGTCAGAGCCGGCAAGTATCCGTGGGCTTCGGTGTCGAAGTGGGGTGGCGAGCTGTGACAGTCATGCGCGAGCACCTGACAGCCCAGCTCGACCGAAAGGTGCGCTCCCACGGACTCGTCGTCTGGTCGGACCCGGCGCAAGAGTACGCCGGCGTCTGGTCTTCGCTCGTTCCCGAGGGTGTGCGCACAGAGGCGTTCGAGGGAAGTTGGTACGAGCTGCGGCGGCGGATCGAGGCCGCCGTCGGCGGCGATGCACCGCCCAAGCTGGTGGTGTACGCACCGGCCTCGCCACCGGACGAAGACCCGCTAGCTGAGCTTCGAAGGGCTGCCGGACGATTCAATCTGAGGCTGGCGACATTGGCCAGGCAGAGCCTCAAGCAGCGCCTGTCGGCCGCCAGGATCGATGAGATCGCCGGCGCCACCCGCACGCTCGAGCAGGCAGAGGCGGCAGCCGAGGGCGCCGGTGACGCCGATGTGCGCTTAGTGGGAGTCCTCGGCGCGACGGATCCAGCCAGCATGCTTGTCGAGGTCCTCACCGGCGCCGCCGACGCGCGACTCGACTCGCGAGGCGCTTGGGGAGCAGTCGCGGACCTGGCGCGCCACATCGTCGGGGCTCCTAGCCCCGGCGTGCCGCAAACGGAACCGGGCGTGCTCTTCGAACCCGACGAGAGCCGCGAACGCGGCCAGGGACTAGGTCAATCGCCAGACGAGCTGCGCCGCGGCCTATTTCAGCACCTGATGCTCTGCGACTTAGACCGAGCCGCGGAAGAGGCGCTTCCGGAAGAGTTGGCAGAAGTCGGCGTGCGCCCCAAGGCCAACCAGCAGCGGACGGCTTGCGACGTGCTGAAGCGCCTCCGCGAGAGGCCGGACGGCTTCGCGACCTACAGGCGGCTCGCCGACGGGTTCGACCGTCGGTTCGGACTCGACACAGGAATCCAGTGGTGGACCGGCCTCGAAGAAGCGGCCGGGACTCCTGCTCTGGAAATGGCAACCTTCAGACACGGCATCGAGTTGCTGGTAGCGGGTCGCCATGCGGACACCCTCCGAATCGCTGAACGCCGCCTTGCGCTGAGTCCGTGGACGTCGGATCCTCTATCGGACTGGGGGAGCCGGTGGAGGGCGTCCGAGGCGGTAGCGCGGCTTCATGGTGAACTCTCAAGCGGTCAGGTGCCACAAGACGCTGACACGAGTCGCCTGCTGGAGTGGTACGCAGACCGGGGATGGCGAGTGGACCGGGCTCACCGGCGGCTGGAACTGGCCTGTACCGAACTGGGGACCTTCGGCGAGCTGGAGGGTTCGATCGTCTCGGCTCGGGCTGCGTATGAACTCTGGCTCGAGGGTGTGCTCGGCCGTTTCGTGGCGTCGGTGGCCGACGGAGTGCTCGAAATCGGCGACCTCGTGCGCCAAGGCGATGTCCACGACCGCTTCGTGGGCCCGGCGAGCGGCCGGACCGCCTATGTGTGGGTTGACGCCCTCCGGTACGAGCTCGGAATCGAACTCGCTGATGCCCTGCGCCAGATCACGGACCGGGTAGAGCTTCATGCCGCGGTGGCTGCGGTGCCGACCATCACGCAGGTCGGAATGGCGAACCTGCTTCCGGCCGCTTCGACGGGCCTACGACTGTCGCTCGACGGTGAACGCATCGCCGTCCACGTCGGAGGTGTCGCCGTGGACACGGTCCCCCACCGGTGCGACCTCCTGCGAGCCCGCCACGGCAGCGTTGCCAACCTCGACCTCAACGACGCCTCCCAGAAGGGCGAGAAGGCACTCAGCAATGCCATCGGCGACGCCGACCTGATCCTCATCCGATCGCAGGAAGTGGATGCGGCCGGCGAGTCGGGGATGCTGTCGGTGGCGTGGGCGGACTTCCAGAATGTCGTCAACCTGCTCGCCGGCGTGATCGCTCGTCTGGCGCAGTGCGGTGTCGATCGTATCGTCGTGTCTGCCGATCACGGCTTCATCGCGCTCAGCCGGGATCTGGGCTCCGATCGCACCGTCGATGCCCCAACAGGTGCTGTCGGCACCACCAAGCGGCGGGTGTTCGTCGGCCGAGGCGGCACGCCGAACCCGGCCACGGCGAGGATCCCGCTGGCGTCTTGTGGCATCCCGGGAGACCTCGACCTTGTGGTTCCAAGGGGTCTGGCGGTGTTCAAGGCCAGCGGCGGCCGGCAGTTCTTTCACGGCGGCCTCTCACCACAGGAACTGGTCGTGCCCGTAATTGTCGTTGAACTCGTGCGAGTTCCGCCGCCCCAGAAGCTGGAGGTGAACGTAGCCGTCGCGGGCGGAAGGATCACGACTGGCGTCTTCGCTGCCAGCCTGTCGTTTGAGGGCAACCTCTTCGCGAGGGAGGTGAACGTGCGGGTTGTTGCGGGAAAGGGACACGGCGCTACTGTCGCACGCGTCGTGTCCGGCGACGGCTACGATCTCGATACTGGAGCAGTGACGATCGCCGCCAACGAGCCTCGGGTACTCACCTTCCAGGTGACCGAGAACCTCGATGCCGACACCAAGGTCGAACTGCAGGTGTTCGACGCCCGGACCGGCCAGAAGCTCGGTTCTTCGGCGGTCTCCGTGGCCTCTCCAGTAGTGGTGGAGGATCAGCTTGACTGAGGCAGAGATGCATCTGGACCAACTCGATCAGGCCGCCGTTGAGGCCTTCTCCGGGCGCGTCGTCCGCAAGGATCTGGTCCGGCAGGTCAAGGTTGGGGCCAACGTGCCCGTGTACGTGCTTGAGTTCCTGTTAGGGAAGTACTGCGCCACCGACGATCCGTTCTCCATCGAGGCCGGGCTGATGGTTGTCAACCAGACTCTCAAGGACAACTTCATCCGGCCTGATGAGTCGGAACTGGCCAAGGCGCGTGTCAAGCAGCGCGGCCAGTTGCGCCTCATTGACAAAGTCGATGTGCGGCTGCTTGCCAGTGAGGACAAGTTCTGGGCACACCTCCAGAACTTCGGCGACAAGTTCGTCCATGTTCCCGAGCATCTTGTCTACAAGTACGACCGGCTTCTTCAGGGCGGCGCGTGGTGCCAGGTCGACCTGCTCTACGACGCGGCCGCGGACGAGGCACAGAAGCGGCCCTTCTACATCCGCGCGCTCAAGCCCATCCAAGTCGCCGCCTTCGACCTTGACGAGTTCATTCAGGGGCGCCACCGCTTGAGCCGCGACGCCTGGCTCGATCTCGTCATGCGAACCGTCGGCTTGGAGCCGGGCGAGTACGACCTGCGCGGCAAGCTCGTGGCCGTCTGCCGGCTCGTCCCGATGGCCGAGCGAAACTTCAACCTCATCGAGCTGGGACCGTGGGGGACCGGCAAGAGCTTCGTGTACCGGGAGTCCAACCCCAACGCCATCCTCATATCGGGCGGCAAAGTCACCGTCGCCCAAATGTTCGTCAACATGTCGACCGGACGGGTCGGGCTACTCGGCACCTGGGATGTCGTGGCCTTCGACGAGGTTGCCGGCCTTCAGGTGTCGGACCCCACCGTCGTCAACATGCTCAAGGACTACATGGAGTCGGGGTCCTTCGCCCGAGGCAAGGAGGAGGTCCCCGCCGAAGCTGCCGTGGTGCTGATCGGCAACACGAGCCGCCCCCACACCGACCTGGTGCGCGAGGCCCACCTGTTTGCCGACCTCCCCAAGGCCATGATCGACCCGGCGTTCTTGGACCGGCTGCATTACTACCTGCCCGGCTGGGAGGCCCCGAAGCTTGAGGCTCGCCTGTTCACCGATCATTTTGGCTTCGTCTCGGACTACTTCGCCGAAGCGATGCGCCAGATGCGCAAGCAGAGCTTCGTCCGGGCCATCGACGAGGAGTTCGCGCTCGGGAGTCACCTGTCGGCACGCGACGAGAAGGCCGTCCGCAAGACCGTCTCGGGCCTGCTCAAGATCCTGCATCCCCATGGCGAGTGGACCCGATCAGAACTCCGGCAGTACCTCGAGTTCGCCCTCGAAGGCCGGCGCCGGGTGAAGGAGCAACTCAAGAAGCTGGCCGCGCACGACTACGCCAAGACCGCCTTCAGCTACATAGAGCGCGACACCGGCCAAGAGCACTGGATCGATGTCGCCGAGCAGCCCGACAACCTAGCCGCCGACCTCGATGCCGAGACACAGCAGACCTCGTCGGCGACTCCTGCGGACGCCGCACCGACTCGTGAGACGGCGACGGAGCAACTCATCGCTGGGGGCGAGTCCAAGCTCGTCGAGTTCAAGCAGACCGCACGAGTCAACGTCCATACGAACAAGCGCGATCCCGTACTCGAGCTGATGGTGATCAAGACGGTCGCAGGATTCATGAATGCTGAAGGCGGAACGCTTCTGATCGGCGTGACCGACACGGGCGAGGTGTCCGGCATCGAAGCAGACCTCAAGACCCTCGGCAGGAGGCAGACCCCCGACGGCTTCGCGTTGTGGCTCAACAACCTTTTGGATAAGGCACTAGGCCCGACCGCCGCGTCACTCGTACGAATCACCTTCGAATCCCACGCCGATGAGACACTGAGCCGCGTGGATGCGGCACCCGGCAAGGAACCCACGTTCGTGAAGGGTGGTAAAGGCGAAGCAGACTTCTACGTTCGTCTTAACAACGCCACCCGCCGCCTAAACACCTCAGAAGCCCTGAACTTCATCCGCACAAAATGGAACTGAGCGGACGCAATCTGGCGAAGTGTGCCATGATCGTACCCGGGTTTCGGTCGTGTTGGAATGAGCTGAGCCGTGATGGCTGACCTGCTCGACGACCTGCGGGCCCGCGGGCTGGTCCACGACCACACCGACGAGGCTGCGCTCCGGGAACTGTTGGGGGCCGGCCCAGTCGTCCTCTATTGCGGCATGGATCCCAGCGCCGACAGCCTGCACGTCGGCCACCTGGTGGGGGTGCTGGTGCTGCGCCGCTTCCAGGAGGCCGGCCACCGCCCGCTGGCGCTGGTGGGAGGGGCCACCGGCATGGTCGGCGACCCCAGCGGCCGCTCCGACGAGCGCACCCTGCTCGACGCGGCCACCCTCGAGGCCAACACCGCCGGCATCCGCACCCAGCTCGAGGCCCTGTTCGACTTCGGCGGCGAGAGCGCCGCCCGTCTCGTCAACAACTACGACTGGACCCGCGACGTGACGCTGCTCGACTTCCTGAGGGACGTGGGCAAGCACATCACCGTCAACCAGATGGTGGCCAAGGACTCGGTGCGCAGCCGCATGGACAGCGAGCAGGGCATCTCCTTCACCGAGTTCAGCTACATGCTCCTGCAGGCCTTCGACTACTGGTGGCAGTTCGAGCACTACGGCTGCCGCCTGCAGGTGGGTGGCTCCGACCAGTGGGGCAACATCACCGCGGGCATCGACCTGGTACGCCGCCGCAGCGGGTCCGCGGTCCACGGACTCACCTGGCCGTTGATGACCCGGGCCGACGGCCAGAAGTTCGGCAAGACGGCCGAGGGCGCGGTGTGGCTCGACCCCGCCCGGACCCTGCCCTTCGAGCTGCACCAGTACTTCGTCAACACCGACGACCGCGACGTCGAACGGCTGCTCCTGCAGCTCACGCTGCTGCCGGTGACCGAGGTGGCCGGGATCATGGCGTCCCACGAGGTTGCCCCCCATGAGCGCCGGGCCCAGCGGGCGCTGGCCGACGAGGTCTGCACTCTGGTGCACGGCGCCGCGGCCACCCGCCAGTCCCGTCTGGCGGCCGAGGTGCTGTTCGGGCAGTCGGCCCTATCGGTGGACCGGCTGGAGGCGGTGCGGGGCATCGTGCCCGAGACGGTGGTTCCGGGCCCGGCCCTCGAGGGCGGCGAGCCGGCAGTCGACGCGCTGGTCGCGTCCGGAGTGTGCTCCTCACGCTCGGACGCCCGCCGATCGATCGCGTCCGGCGGGATCCGGGTCAACGGTCAGCGTGTGGAGTCTCCGTCGGACCGGGTCGAGTTGGTGGACGGCCGCTATGCGCTGGTCCAGCGGGGCCGCCGTCAGCGCCACCTCCTCGTGGTGGAGTAGCCCGCTGGGGGGATCACTCGGCAACATCGGGATCCGGTTGTGTAAGTGGGCGGGGCCCGCTAGCGTGGGCCGTCCACCCTTGGCGGGGCCTCCGGGCGCGGCCGGGTTCACAGTAGAAGTGCTGTGCCTTCGGTGCCATCTGCCCGGTTCCCATCCGGGTTGCAATGGCTCCGGCGGGGATTGCTTCTTGAAAACGGAAGAGACGGACGCATAGCGAGTGCGGGCGTCGGCTCGGGCTGCGTGGCCTGAGGCGATGTCCGTCAAGTTACGGTCCGGCATTCGTGCCGGACCGCCCGGCGCTTCGGCGCCGGGGAGGAGCCATGGTCTCCCGCACCCAAGCGGCGAGGCCGGCTCTCTGAAACGCAAGGCTGCTCACGCACCCGCCTCGGCGGGCGGCAGCCGAGCAACCCGATCGATGGCCCCGGCTCCGGCCGGCGCCGGAGATCTCGACGGAGAGTTTGATCCTGGCTCAGGACGAACGCTGGCGGCGTGCTTAACACATGCAAGTCGAACGAGGCAGCGGCCTTCGGGCCGTTGTCGAGTGGCGAACGGGTGAGTAACACGTGAGGAACCTGCCCCGGAGACCGGGATAACCAGGGGAAACCCTGGCTAATACCGGATGCCCTCGGATGGTCGCATGGCCGACCGAGGAAATGCTCTGGTGCTCCGGGAGGGCCTCGCGGCCTATCAGCTAGTTGGCGGGGTAACGGCCCACCAAGGCATCGACGGGTAGCTGGTCTGAGAGGACGATCAGCCACACTGGGACTGAGACACGGCCCAGACTCCTACGGGAGGCAGCAGTGGGGAATATTGCGCAATGGGCGAAAGCCTGACGCAGCAACGCCGCGTGGGGGATGAAGGCCCTCGGGTTGTAAACCCCTTTCAGCAGGGACGAAAATGACGGTACCTGCAGAAGAAGCCCCGGCCAACTACGTGCCAGCAGCCGCGGTAACACGTAGGGGGCAAGCGTTGTCCGGATTTATTGGGCGTAAAGAGCTCGTAGGCAGTTGCGTAAGTCGGATGTGAAAACTCAGGGCTCAACCCGGAGACGCCATTCGATACTGCGCTGACTAGAGTCCGGTAGGGGAGCATGGAATTCCTGGTGTAGCGGTGAAATGCGCAGATATCAGGAGGAACACCAGTGGCGAAGGCGGTGCTCTGGGCCGGTACTGACGCTGAGGAGCGAAAGCGTGGGTAGCGAACAGGATTAGATACCCTGGTAGTCCACGCCGTAAACGTTGGGCACTAGGTGTGGGGCCTACTTAACGGGTTCCGTGCCGTAGCTAACGCATTAAGTGCCCCGCCTGGGGAGTACGGCCGCAAGGCTAAAACTCAAAGGAATTGACGGGGGCCCGCACAAGCGGCGGAGCATGTTGCTTAATTCGAGGCAACGCGAAGAACCTTACCTGGGTTTGACATGCACAGAAAAGCCATAGAGATATGGTGTCCTTCGGGGCTGTGCGCAGGTGGTGCATGGCTGTCGTCAGCTCGTGTCGTGAGATGTTGGGTTAAGTCCCGCAACGAGCGCAACCCTTGTCCTATATTGCCAGCACGTAAAGGTGGGGACTTGTAGGAGACTGCCGGGGTCAACTCGGAGGAAGGTGGGGACGACGTCAAGTCATCATGCCCCTTATGTCCAGGGCTGCAAACATGCTACAATGGCCGGTACAAAGGGCTGCTATTCCGCGAGGTTGAGCGAATCCCATAAAGCCGGTCTCAGTTCGGATTGGAGTCTGCAACTCGACTCCATGAAGTCGGAGTCGCTAGTAATCCCGGATCAGCAATGCCGGGGTGAATACGTTCCCGGGCCTTGTACACACCGCCCGTCACACCACGAAAGTCGGCAACACCCGAAGTCAGTGGCCTAACCCCTCGGGGAAGGAGCTGCCGAAGGTGGGGTTGGCGATTGGGGTGAAGTCGTAACAAGGTAGCCGTACCGGAAGGTGCGGCTGGATCACCTCCTTTCTAAGGAGCACGATCTCAGCGGACAGTTGGCCATTCAGGCCAGTTGTCAGTTGAGTGCTTCCAGTTAAGGCACTCGCTTGTCCGTCTCTTCCGCTTTGAGGAAGTGGTCATCGCACTGCTCCCTAGGGCGCGCTGAACTCGTCGTCGAGTATCATCGCCCATGGAACGCCTCTTGAGAATTGCATAGCGAGCACGAGCATCTTTCGCGAGATGCAATGAAAATGAAACCCAAGCTACTAAGAGCCAACGGTGGATGCCTTGGCACTGACTACCGACGAAGGTCGTGAGAGGCTGCGATAAGCCGCGGGGAGCTGCCTACTAAGCTTCGATCCGCGGATGACCGAATGGGGAAACCCGACACTCGTAATGGAGTGTCACTGCCGTCTGAACACATAGGGCGGCTAGAGGGAACCGGGTGAACTGAAACATCTAAGTAACCCGAGGAAAGGAAAGCAACAGCGACTCCCTGAGTAGCGGCGAGCGAAACGGGAAGAGCCTAAACCTAGGTGGTGGAAAGCCTGGCGGCGTTGCCATCTGGGGGTTGTGGGAACCGATTGGGAGAGCGCCAGATCTCCCGCAGAGTTACAAAGACAGTGGGTAGTGGAATCGCTCTGGAAAGGCGAGCCACAGAGGGTAACGGCCCCGTACACGAAACTCATCTGTCCTCTGGTCGGATCTCCCGAGTAGCGCCGGATCCGGGAAAGCCGGCGTGAATCTGCGAGGACCACCTCGTAAGGCTGAGTATATGTCAGTGACCGATAGTGAACTAGTACCGTGAGGGAAAGGTGAAAAGCACCCCGGGAGGGGAGTGAAATAGTACCTGAAACCGTTGGTTTACAAGCAGTCAGAGTGTCGCCGCCATAACCATCTTCGGATAACCTTGGCGGTCACGATGGCGTGCCTTTTGAAGAATGAGCCTGCGAGTTACGGTGTGTGGCGAGGTTAACCCGTGAGGGGAAGCCGGAGCGAAAGCGAGTCTGAACAGGGCGTTCAGTCGCATGCTGTAGACCCGAAGCCGAGTGATCTAGCCATGGGCAGTGTGAAGCGGGGGTAAGACCCCGTGGAGGCGCGAACCCACTTCGGTTGAAAACGGAGGGGATGACCTGTGGTTAGGGGTGAAAGGCCAATCAAACTCGGTGATAGCTGGTTCTCCGCGAAATGTATTTAGGTGCAGCGTCGCATGTTCAGCCGTGGAGGTAGAGCACTGGATGGGCTAGGGGCCCCACAAGGTTACTGACCCCAACCAAACTCCGAATGCCACGGTTCCAGAGTGCGGCAGTGAGTCCTCGGGGGATGAGCTTCGATGGACAAAAGGGAAACAGCCCAGACCGCCAGTTAAGGCCCCTAATTCTGTACTAAGTGGTAAACGATGTGGGATTGCCCAGACAGCCAGGAGGTTGGCTTAGAAGCAGCCACCCTTGAAAGAGTGCGTAACAGCTCACTGGTCGAGTGGCCCCGCGCGGACAATGTAACGGGGCTTAAGTACAGAGCCGAAACTGCGGATGTCTGCTTTGGCAGGCATGGTAGCGGAGCGTCGATCTTGGTGTGAAGCGCCGGTGTGAACCGGCGTGGACCGTGGTCGAGTGCGAATGCAGGTATGAGTAGCGAAAGAGGGGTGAGAAACCCCTCCACCGGAAGTCCAAGGGTTCCTGGGGAAGGCTAATCCTCCCAGGGTAAGTCGGGAGCTAAGGCGAGGCCGACAGGCGTAGTCGATGCACAACCGGTTGATATTCCGGTACCACCAAGTGCGCGTCCATGCAAAAGCGAGATTGCTAAGAGGATGCCTTGCGCCCCACGAAGGGGCAATAGGTCGAATCGACCCATCTCGTGGCTGCAAGCAATGCGGGGACACAGTAAGGCAGGTGAGCTCAGGCGATGGTTGTCCTGGGGTAAGCGTGTAGGAGGAGGACCAGGCAAGTCCGGGCCTCATTAACTCTGAGACGCGACGCCGAACCGCTACAGGTGAAGTCACTGATCCTATACTGTCAAGAAAAGCCGCTAGCGAGCTCACTCGGTGCCCGTACCCCAAACCAACTCAGGTGGACAGGTAGAGAATACCAAGGTGATTGGGTGAACTATGGTTAAGGAACTCGGCAAATTGCGTCCGTAACTTCGGGAGAAGGACGACTCCAATAGGGTGACGGCCCTTAGCGGCCCGAGCTCGAAGGAGTGGCACAGACCAGGGGGAAGCGACTGTTTACTAAAAACACAGCAGCGTGCGAAGCCGCAAGGCGATGTATACGCTGTGACGCCTGCCCGGTGCTGGAAGGTTACGGGGAAAGGTTAGCCCTAGGGCGAAGCTTTGAACCTAAGCCCCAGTAAACGGCGGCCGTAACTATAACGGTCCTAAGGTAGCGAAATTCCTTGTCGGGTAAGTTCCGACCTGCACGAATGGCGTAACGACTTCCCTACTGTCTCAACCATAGACCCAGCGAAATTGAAGTACGAGTAAAGATGCTCGTTAGCTGCAGAAGGACGGAAAGACCCCGTGCACCTTTACTACAGTCTGGTATTGGTTTTTGGTATAGGTTGTGTAGGATAGGTGGGAGACTTGGAAGCGAGGGCGCCAGCCCTCGTGGAGTCAACCTTGAAATACCACCCTTCCTATGCTGGGAATCTAACCTAGGTCCGTTATCCGGATCAGGTACAGTGCCAGATGGGTAGTTTGACTGGGGCGGTCGCCTCCCAAAAGGTAACGGAGGCGCCCAAAGGTTCCCTCAGCCTGGTCGGCCATCAGGCGTCGAGTGCAATGACACAAGGGAGCTTGACTGCGAGACGTACATGTCGAGCAGGTGCGAAAGCAGGGCATAGTGATCCGGCGGTTGCGTGTGGAAGCGCCGTCGCTCAACGGATAAAAGGTACGCCGGGGATAACAGGCTCATCTTCCCCAAGAGTCCATATCGACGGGAAGGTTTGGCACCTCGATGTCGGCTCATCGCATCCTGGGGCTGAAGCAGGTCCCAAGGGTTGGGCTGTTCGCCCATTAAAGCGGTACGCGAGCTGGGTTTAGAACGTCGTGAGACAGTTCGGTCCCTATCCTCTGCAGCCGGAAGAGACTTGAGGAAAGCTGTCCCTAGTACGAGAGGACCGGGACGGACGCAGCTCTCGTGTGCCAGTTGTTCCGCCAGGAGCATGGCTGGTTGGCGACCTGCGGAAGGGATAACCGCTGAAAGCATCTAAGCGGGAAGCCTGTTCCGAGATGAGGTCTCTCACCGGGTAAGACCGGGTAAGGCCCGTGGCAGAACACCACGTTGATAGGCCGGAAGTGTACGCACGGTGACGTGTTCAGCTGACCGGTACTAATCGGCCGAGGGCTTGGTTCAATTTCGCATCGAGCGCTCGGTGCTCGTGCTCGCTATGGAGTTCGTCAAGAGGCGTTCCCCCGTTCGGGGTCCGCCCTCAGGACAACAGGTTTCGGTGGCGATAGCGGCGGGGTCACACCCGTTCCCATTCCGAACACGGAAGTTAAGCCCGCCAGCGCCGATGGTACTTGGGTGGAGACGCCCTGGGAGAGTAGGACGCCGCCGGATTTCGCCGAACAGAAGGCCCCGCGCTACCCAGCCGGGGCCTTCTGTCATCCTCCGGCCGCCAGCGCGGCCGTGGCCTCGGCGAGTATCTGCCGGCAGCGGTCGGGGAGCTGCCGGGAAGCGGCCAGCGCCTGCGCCTGCTCGCGGCCGGAGCCGCTCATCTTGGCGAGAGTCTTGGTCACTATGCCGGCTGCTTTGGCGTCGTCGGCCAGTCGGGCGACCACACCGCCGAACTCGGTAGCGAGGAACGTCAGGCTCACCGCGTCCTCGAACGTCTGGACCTCGGGATCCGATCCCAGCCCCTTCTTGGACACGATCTCCGAGGCTCTGAGTGAGACGGAAGCGTCCAGACCGGCGTCGTCAGCCATGGCGGCCAGGTCCCGGGCGTGGCGCTGTCGCTGCGCCCGCCGCCATCGGAGGTATCCGGCCCGGCCCGTCGGATAGTCGGAGCGGGGCAACTCCCAGCGGCGCAGATGATGGGCCCGGGCCGCCAGCCTCAGCGCGTCCGACGCCCGTGGCGCCAGCCTCATCACCCACTCCTCGGCCATGCGCCCCTGCGCCAGCGCCAGCGGCACTCCGTGATGGTCGCGCGGGTCATGCGAGTTGTCCAGGTCGATCGCCGCCCGGCAGTCGTCCAGCCCTCCGCCGGAGGAGGTCACCTCACCGACTCGTCTCCATAGCCCAGCCCCTGAGGGTAGTCGCCGGGCGAGCCGCGGACGGGTCGCGGGGTGGGGGCCTTCGGCGTGCCGGGCCGGTGCGGGCATTCCCGTTTCGGGGCGCCGGTAGGCTCCGAACCATGTCGCGCCCGCGCCGCAGGCCGGATGGGTCGCCGCCGGCGCCGCGGCCGCGCCAGCGGGTTCCGCTGCCGTCCGTGCCGCACGCCGCACCCGATCCTCACGCGGAGCTGGTGCGCGCCATGGGCCCCGAACGGGGCAGGAGCGCGGTGAGGCGCTTCGAGACCGCGGCCAAGGCCTTCCGGGCCGAACGGTTCAAGGACGCCCTCCCGCTGCTCAACCGGCTGACCCGGGAGGCTCCCGACGTCGCCGATGTGCGCGAGCTCCACGGTCTGGTGCTGTACCGCCTGGGGCGCTTCAAGGCGGCCATGGCCGAGCTCGAGTACTTCCGGGAGCTGAGTGGCTCGGTGGAGCAGCATCCGGTGCTGGCCGACTGCCACCGCGCTCTGGGCCGGTGGGCCGACGTCGAGGCGCTGTGGCGGGAGCTGGGCGCGGCGTCGCCGTCGGCGGAGCTGGTAACCGAGGGGCGTCTGGTGCTGGCGGGCGCCAAGGCCGACAGGGGCGAGCTCCCGGCGGCTATCAAGGTGCTTGAGCAGGGCTGGCGGCTGCCGTCGCGGCCCCGCGACCACCATCTGCGGCGGGCCTACGCCCTGGCCGACCTGTACGAGAAGGCCGGTCGCTCGCCCCGGGCCCGGGAGCTCTTTCGCTGGGTCGAGACCCACGACCCGGGCCTGGCCGACGTGGCCGAACGGGTCCGCGCCCTTTCTTGAGGGCATCGCCTTCGCAGCTGCTGCGGGCCTGGCCGGCGTCAACTGGCCGCGGTATGCCCCGGAGCGCAGCGCTCAGCCATTTGGCGGCGGATCTTCACGGCGTCGCTGGCCTCATCGACTATCGCGTCGGACCAGGTGACGATGCGGCCCTTGGGCACGTCGTTGACCAACCGCACGTTATGGGCAAGGCCGATAGGCAGGGCGCCCATGGCCAGGCTGTCGCCGGCCGGCATGAGCCGGCCCCAGACGGTGAAGCCCCCCTCACCGTCGAGGCTCTCGCCCGCCTTGAGGTCGCGCTTGGCCACGGCCACGGCATCGCCGTGGAATCCGCCGGGAGTCCCGGTCGGTTCGCCCCGCAGGGCGGCGCTCAGGACTGACACGCCGACCTCCAGGCCGATCAGATGGTAGGGCTTGTAGGTCGCGCTGTAGCGGCCGCTGCGGTCGGTCATGAGGCCGTATTCGGCGAAGCAGCGCGCCGTGTAGTCGCTGGGCGCCTCGAAGACCACGTAGACGCCCCAGCGCAGGTCGCGTTCCACCGGTTCGCCGTTCCGATGGAGCGACGAGACCACCTCCACCTGGCCCTTGTGGTGCAGCGCGCCACCCTCGGCACGGGGCCGCAGGACCTCTGCGAGCTGGTCGGTGCCGGCCGGCGGGAACCCGAGCCCGCCCGGTGCCGGTGTCAGCCCGGTGGCGTTGGCCACCGCGGCCATCTCGATCGCCGACTTCGTGCCGTCGAGGAACGAGTTGAACATCTGCGGGTTCATGCCGCCCTCGGCGGCCCGCTCGGCCGGGATGCCGTAGTGTTCCCAGACCCCCTCGGGCGTGGACTCGTGGAAGCTCGGCAGGTACTTGGTGCCCTTGCCCGCGGCGACCACGGGCAGGCCGGCGGCCTGGGCCCAGTCGACCATCTCGCAGATCAGCGCGGGCTGGTCGCCGTAGGCCATCGAATAGACCAGCCCGGCCCGGCGCGCCTCGGCGGCCAGCAGCGGCCCGGCCAGGACGTCGGCTTCGACGTTGGCCATCACCAAGTGCTTCCCGTGGGTGATCGCGCCGCGGGCGTGGGCCAGGCCGGCCGGCGGGTTCCCGGTGGCGTCGATCACGACCTCCACGCCGTCGGCCGCGATCAGCTCCAAGGCGTCGTCAGTCAGATGGACCGTGCCGTGCTCCAGTGCGGCGGGTGGCCAGCCGGTCCCGACCAGGGCCGCCCGAGCACGGTCGGGGTCGAGGTCGGCGACGGCTGCCACCCGCAGGCCCGGAGTGGTCCTGGCCTGGGCCAGGAACATCGAGCCGAACTTGCCGGCTCCGATCAGGCCGGCGGTGACGGGGCGACCCTCAGCGGCGCGCTCCTGCAGTAGCCGGAAGAGATTCATGCGGTCTTTCCAAACGATGTTCGCGTGCGCTCTGGTCGGGAGTCGAGTTCTCCTGGTGCACCAACTCTTCGAGGCAGTCGTCGGCCAATGGCTCTATCGGCGCGAAGTCGCGCAGGGCCCACCACTCGGCGCGCTGGAATCGGCGGATGTGGTTCGAGACCTCGCAGAGGCTCAGGTAGACGATCACCCGGCTCAAGGGGCTGATGTTCGGAGGGCTGGCGTGGGCCAGATTGGAATGGAACATCAGCACGCATCCGGCCTTGCCGGTCGGCGCGACCACGCCGTTCTTCTCGGCCAGTTCTCGGACGGTCTCGCGGTCCAGGCACCAGAGGGGGTAGGAGGTGGTCTCCGGATCGTGGCGGGCCTCCAGCACGCCGAACCGGTGGCTGTTCGGAATGAGCATCAGCGGGCCGTTGGCTGCAGTCACGTCATCGAGGAAGACCGCGATGTTCATGGCGCGGGGCTCGGGCATGTCGTCGTCGCGCTGCCAGGTGCCGTAGTCCTGGTGCCACTGCCAGACCGCGCCGTCGAAGGCTGCCTTGGCGTTGATCTTGAACTGGTGCATGTACACCTGGCCGTCGAGGACCTGCATCACCGGCTCGAGGAGCCGAGGATGAGCGGCCAGGCGCCGGTACGCCTCGTGGTAGCGATGGGCGGCGAAGGCGCTGCGGGGCGCCCCGTTGTCCTCGCGCCAGACCTCCTCGCGTTGCATAGCGAAGCAGGTGTCGGCCTCGCGGCGCAGCAGCCCGGCTTCCGCGGCCGAGAAGACGTCGGGCAGGAACAGATAGCCCGTATCGTCGAATTGCCGGAACTGCTCGTCGGTGAGCCTCATGGCTCGTTCTCCCTGGATCTCCCTGGATTCGGGGTCGTGTCGGTTGGCGCGTCGCTGGCAGCGGCCGTCGCAACGACGCTAGCGCGCTGGTCCGAACCACGCCCGGCCCCGCGGATCCGCGCTCGCTGATGGCTTGGGGCGCTACGGTTGGACCGCGCCGGCGCGGGCGGTCCGGGCGGGCCACAAGCGCACGCATCCCACCACCGATCAGGAGCGCTTCCGTGGACATTCACACACTGCTCGGCGACGCTGCCGAGTCGCTGCTCGAGCACGAGTGCAAGACCTTCGAGCGCGAGTCCCTCACGCTGCCCGGCCCCGACTTCGTGGACCGGGTCCTCTCCGGCGGCGACCGTTCGCCGCAGGTGCTTCGCAGCATCGCTTCGCTGTTCGGCAGCGGCCGGCTGGCCGGCACCGGCTACGTGTCGATCCTTCCCGTCGACCAGGGCATCGAGCACTCCGGGGCGGCCTCGTTCGCGCCCAACCCCGCCTACTTCGACCCGATGCGCATCGTGGAGCTGGCCATCGAGGGGGGCTGCAACGCGGTGGCCAGCACCTTCGGAGTTCTTGGCATGGCCTCGCGCCGGTACGCCCACCGGATCCCGTTCATCGTCAAGCTCAACCACAACGAGCTGTTGAGCTATCCGGAGTCGTATGACCAGGTGATGTTCGGCTCGGTCGAGCAGGCGTGGGATCTCGGCGCGGCCGGCGTGGGTGCCACCATCTACTTCGGCTCGGACAACGCCCGCCGCCAGATCGGTGAGGTGTCCGAGGCGTTCGCAGCCGCGCACGAGCTGGGCATGTTCACGGTGCTGTGGTGCTACCTGCGCAACTCGGCGTTCAAGGTGGACGGCTCCGACTACCACGCGTCGGCCGACCTCACCGGCCAGGCCAACCACCTGGGCGTCACCATCGAGGCCGACATCATCAAGCAGAAGCTCCCCGAGAGCAACGGCGGCTACCGGGCGGTCGGCTTCGGAAAGACCCACGACCTGGTGTACGACCAGCTGACCAGCGACCACCCGATCGACCTGTGCCGGTACCAGGTAGCCAACTGCTACATGGGCCGGGTCGGCCTGATCAACAGCGGCGGAGCCTCGGTGGGGGCGGGCGACCTCGCCGAGGCGGTCGCCACCGCGGTGATCAACAAGCGGGCCGGCGGGACCGGCCTCATCTCGGGGCGCAAGGCCTTCCAGCGGCCCATGGCCTCCGGCGTCGAGCTTCTGAACGCCATCCAGGACGTGTACCTGGACCCTGCCGTCACGGTCGCCTGACGCCGAGCGGTCCACGACGTTCGAAGTGAGTCAGAACCTGCAAATGAACCGGCTGAGAATTCGTCGGCCCCGGCGGTATACCGGCTAGGGTTGGCAGCGGCGGCCGGATAGGGCTGGCCCTTACCGCGGGTCCATTCATCCGGTCGCCCATCGCCGGTGCAAAGGAGCATCAGTGACCGATATCGCCCAGCGGGCCGGCGAGGTTCGCAAGGCCGACGGGATCGTCCTCCGCTTCGCAGGCGACTCCGGCGACGGCATGCAGCTCACCGGCGACCGGTTCACCTCGGCCAGCGCCCTGTTCGGCAACGACCTGGCCACGCTGCCGGAGTTCCCCGCGGAGATCAGGGCCCCGGCCGGCACGCTCGCCGGCGTCTCGTCGTTCCAGGTCCACATCTCCGACCACGACATCACCACCCCCGGAGACGCCCCCACGGTGCTGGTGGCCATGAACCCGGCCGCGCTGAAGTCCGACCTGCCGCTGCTGTTGCCGGGCGGCACCGTGATCGTCAACTCCGACGCCTTCAACGAGCGCAACCTGGCCAAGGCCGGCTACGAGGCCGATCCGCTCACCGACGGCAGCCTCGACGGCTACACGGTGGTCACCGCGCCGATGACCGACCTCACCAAGCGGGCCTGCCAGGACCTGGGCGTCAAGCCCCGGGACGCCGAGCGCTCCAAGAACTTCTTCGCGCTGGGGCTGGTGTCGTGGCTGTACTCGCGCCCGGTCAAGCCCACCGTCGACTGGATCGACGGCAAGTTCGCGGGACGCGACACCGTCATCGCGGCCAACAAGGCCGCCTTCGCCGCCGGGCACGCCTTCGGCGAGACCGCCGAGCTGGGCGCCAGCCGGCTGATGGTCAACCCGGCCGCGCTCGATCCCGGCACCTACACCAACATCAACGGCAACACCGCGCTGTCGTGGGGGCTGATCGCCGCCTCCCAGCAGGCCGGGATACCTCTGTTCCTGGGGTCGTACCCGATCACCCCGGCCTCAGACATCCTCCACGAACTCGCCCGGCACAAGAACTTCGGGGTCAGGACATTGCAGGCCGAGGACGAGATCGCCGCGGTGGGCGCCGCTCTGGGCGCGGCCTACGGGGGCCACATCGGCGTCACCACCACCTCGGGTCCGGGCATGGCCCTCAAGGCCGAGACCGTGGGTCTGGCCGTCAGCCTCGAGGTGCCGCTGGTCGTCATCGACATCCAGCGGGGCGGCCCGTCCACCGGCCTGCCCACCAAGACCGAGGCCGCCGACCTGCTGATGGCCATGTACGGCCGCCACGGCGAGGCACCGCTTCCGATCGTGGCAGCCCAGAGCCCCTCCGACTGCTTCTTCGCGGCCATCGAGGCGGTCCGCATCGCGGTCGAGCACGGCACCCCGGTGATCCTGCTGTCCGACGGCTACCTGGCCAACAGCAGCGAGCCCTGGCGCATCCCCGACGTCGAGCAACTGGACTCCATAGACATCGAGTTCGCCTCGCGGCCCAACCACGTCAACGCCGATGGCGAGGCCGTGTTCTGGCCGTTCCGGCGCGACGAGCGGCTGGTGCGGCCCTGGGCCATCCCCGGCACGCCGGAGTTGATGCACCGCATCGGGGGCATCGAGAAGGAGGACGGCAGCGGCAACATCAGCTACGAGCCCGACAACCACCAGGCCATGGTGCGGCTGAGGGCCGAGCGGATCGCGCTGATCGCCCAGCACATCCCGCCGGTCGACGTGATCGGCGACCGGGATGCGGACGTGGCCGTGGTGGGCTGGGGATCGACGTGGGGCGCCGTCACCGGGGCCCGCCGCCGGCTCGATGCGGCCGGCCACCGGCTGGCCCACATCCATCTGCGCCACCTGAACCCCCTGCCCGCCAATCTGGGCGGGCTGCTCTCGTCGTTCGAGCGGGTCGTCGTGCCCGAGATGAACACGGGGCAGCTGTGCCGGATGCTGCGGGCCGAGTTCCTGGTCGACGCCAAGTCGGTGACCAAGGTCTCGGGCCAGCCCTTCACCGCCGCCGAGCTGGCTGAGGCGTTCTACACCGAGATCGAGACCGTGGGAGCAGCCCGATGACCGACATGCCGGTGACAACGCGCAAGGACTGGGCCACCGACCAGGAGGTCCGGTGGTGTCCGGGCTGCGGCGACTACTCCATCCTCACCGCCGTGCAACTGCTGATGCCGGAGCTCGGGGTGCGGCGCGAGGACACCGTGTTCGTGTCGGGCATCGGCTGCGCGGCCCGGTTCCCGTATTACATGAACACCTACGGCCTGCACGCCATCCACGGCCGCTCCCCGGCGGTGGCCACCGGGCTGGCCATGGCCCGGGGCGACCTGCACGTCTGGGTGGTGGGCGGCGACGGCGACATGATGTCCATCGGGGGCAACCACCTGATCCACGCGCTGCGCCGCAACGTGAACCTCAACATCCTGCTGTTCAACAACCAGATCTACGGGCTCACCAAGGGCCAGTACTCGCCCACCAGTGAGCGGGGCAAGGTGACCAAGTCCACGCCCCACGGCTCGGTGGAGCAGCCCTTCAATGCGGTGTCGCTGGCCCTGGGGGCGGAGGCCTCGTTCGTGGCCCGCACCCACGACATGGACCGGGGCCACATGCAGGAGATGTTCCGGCGGGCCCACAACCACCCGGGCGCGGCGTTCGTGGAGGTCTACCAGAACTGCAACGTGTTCAACGACGGCGCCTTTGCGGCCATCACCAAGCGCGACGCCCGCGACTCGATGCTGATCGGCCTGCAGCACGGTCAGCCGGTGCGTTTCGGCCCCGACGGCGAGTTCGGCGTGGTGATCGAGCACGGCCGGGCCCGGGTGGTGACGGTGGCCGAGACGGGCGTCGACGCCCTGGTGGTGCACGACGAGACCGACCCCGACCCGTCGGTGGCGTTCTCGCTGAGCCGCCTGGCCAACACCAACGACGTGCCCACCCCGATCGGGGTGTTCCGGGCCGTGGACCGCTCGGAGTACGGCTCGGCCGTCACGTCCCAGATCGCAGCCTCCCAGGCCAAGGCCGGCCCGGGCGACCTGCACAAGCTGCTGCACTCCCGCCCCACCTGGCAGGTCGCCTGACAAGCGGCCGCCAAGGGGCCGCGGCCCCGATCGCGCTGCGGCGAAGCGGGGAGACGGACTGCTAGTTGTCGGGCACGTCGTAGGTCTGGGCGGTCAGCGCGCCGTCCACGATGAGGTTGATGCCCGACACGTACGCGGCCTCGTCGGAGGCGAGGTACAGGAAGGCATGGGCGACGTCGTCGACGGTCGCCAGCCGGTTGGCCGGAACCAGCGGGAAGCCCTCGGAGCGCCACTTGTCCATCAGCTCCTCGCCGGCGAGGTCCACCGACTGCTGGGTGTCGGCCGGACCCGGCCCCACGCTGTTGCAGCGAATGTTGTAGGGGGCGCACTCCACCGCGATGGCCTTCGTCAACGCGGCCACGCCGGCCTTGGCCACGCAGTAGTGGGTGAACCCCCGGCCGTGTCCCAGAGACGCGATCGACGAGGTGAACAGGATCACACCGCCGCCGGTTTCCTTCATGGCCCGGGCCGCCCGGTTGCCCATCACGAAATAGGCGTCGAGGTTGACCGACAGCACCCTGCGCCATTCGGTGTCGGTCATGTCGACAAACTCGGCGATGGTCCAGGCGGCCGCGTTGGACACCATCACGTCGAGCTTCGGATCGATGGCCAGAGCATGGTCAACTGCCTCAGCGCAGTTCTCCATGACGCCCAGATCGGTGTTGATCAGGTGCGGAGTGGCACCGAGCCGTTCGATCACCGGAGCCACCGCGTCCAGACGTTCCTGCTTGTAGTCGACCAGGTACAGGTTCTTCGCACCCTCCTGAGCGAACAATTCGGCGGTACGGCGTCCGAAGCCGCTGCCCGCTCCCGTCACGAAGACGTTGCGTCCCTCGAAGCGTCTGCTCATTTTGACTCCCTAGCTATTTCGGCTCAGTGGGCGGTCCAGCCCCCGTCGACGGTCAGCACCGAGCCGGTCACGTACGACGAGGCGTCCGAGGCCAGGTAGATGGCGGCCCCGGCGATCTCGTGCATCTCCCCCCAGCGGCGCAGGGCCACCTCCTGGCCGATCACCCTCACGCTGTGTTCGCTGTGCTCATGGGCCACGTTCATCTCGGTCAGGAACGGTCCGGGCGCGATGGCGTTCACGTTCACGCCCCGGGGCGCCCACTCCATGGCCAGGGCCCTGGTCAGCTGCACGACGGCGCCCTTGGAGGACGTGTAGGCGGTGCGGTCGGGCGCGGCCACCAGGCCGAAGGTCGACGACACGTTGATCACCCGCCCGTGCCCGGACTCCCACAGGTGCGGGCCCGCGGCCCGGCAGGCCAGCCACGGTCCGGTCACGTTCACCGCCAAAGACTCCTCGAACTCGGCTCGCCCGAGGTCGCCTATGGCGCCCCGCACCAGGATCCCGGCGTTGTTGACCAGGATGTCGAGGCCGCCGAAGCGCTCCACGACGCCGGCCACGGCCGCCTCGACGGCATCGGTGTCGGTGGCCTCCATCTCGACACCCAGCGTCTCGTTGCCGGTGGCCGAGGCGATCTCGCCCGCCTTCGCCTGCGCATCCGCCAGGCTGCGGCTGGTAACCGCGACGTGCGCCCCGGCATGGCTCAGCGCCTCGGCCATGACCGCGCCGAGGCCTCGGGCGCCGCCCGTCACCAGAGCGGCGCGTCCGTCGAGGCGGAACAGGTCGAGCGGGTTGGGCGCTGGGGGCCTCCTTACTGGAACCGGCCCGGACCCGGGCACGTCAGGTGCTGTGGGCCTCCTCGTAGGTGGGGCCTCCGCTGTCCTGCACCCAGTAGCGACGGGCCCAGCCCACGCCCTTCCAGGTCTTGATTTCGGTGGGCACCAGCTTGATCAGCCACCGGGGCTGCTGGAGGGTGGACACCAGGTAGGTCGGCCCGTTCGGGCCCAGGTACCGGTACGACATCTGCTCGGCGATCTGCACCCAGCGTCCCCCGATGTTGGGCTCCTCCTCGACGGTGGCGACACCCTCCATGTACACCTTGGGGATCTCCATGGACTGGCCCGACTCGTCCGGATCGCTGTGGGGAGCGTCGATGACCACGCTGGCCCGGCCGTCGGCCTTGATGTACTCGCACCACAGGGCCCGCTGCCGGCCCACGAAGTAGAGCGCCTCGCCGTCCCACTGGTACCAGACCGGCATCACGTACGGCGACCCGTCGGGCTTTAGGGTGGCCAGGCGGGCCACCGCGTTGCCCGCCAGGAACTCCTCCATCTCCTCGGCGGTCAGCCCGCCCAGATCGCCTCTGAAACTGCTCATTGTTGACCGCTCCTTTTCTCACGGGTCAGAGCGGGACAGTACCATCGCGCCGATGGCATCCTCCAAGCCGGTCGACGGCGCCGGAGACGGTCCCGGTATCGGCGGGGCGAGCACCAACGGAGCGCCGGACGACGCGGCCCTGTCGGTGCGCGACCTCGTGAAGACCTTCGAGGTGGGCGGCGGTTGGCTGGGGGGCGAGCGCGGCGAGGTCTCGGCGGTGGCCGGCGTGTCGTTCGACATCGGCGCCGGCAAGACGATGGGTCTGGTGGGGGAGTCGGGCTGCGGCAAGTCAACCACCGCCCGCTGCATCCTAAGGCTCATCGAGCCGACCTCCGGAGACGTGGTGCTGCAGCGACCGATCGACGGCGGCGGGGCCGAGCGCATCGACGTCATCGCGGCCGACAGGGGCGATCTGCGCCGCCTCCGCCGCCACATGCAGATCGTCTTCCAGGACCCGTTCGCCTCGCTGAATCCCCGGATGTCGGTGGGCCAGGCGCTGCGGGAGCCGCTGGTGGTTCACACCTCGATGTCGAAGGACGAGCAGAACACCAGGGTGGCCGAACTGCTGCGCCTGGTCGGGCTCAACCCCAGGATCGTGGACCGCTATCCCCACGAGTTCTCGGGCGGTCAGCGCCAACGCATCGGCGTGGCCCGGGCCCTGGCCTTCGACCCGGGCTTCCTGGTGCTCGACGAGCCGGTCTCGGCCCTCGACGTGTCGATCCAGGCCCAGGTCCTCAACCTGCTCGACGACCTGCAGGACGAGCTGGGCCTCACCTACCTGTTCATCGCCCATGACCTTGCCGTTGTGCGCCACGTCTGCGACGACATCGCGGTGATGTACCTGGGCAAGATCGTGGAGCGCACCTCCGCGGAGAGGCTCTTCGACGAGTCGATGCACCCCTACACCCACGCCCTGCTCTCCGCGGTGCCGGTGCCCGATCCCGAGCAGGAGCGGGGCCGGCTGCGGATCCTGCTCGAGGGCGATGTCCCCAGCCCCCTGAACCCCCCGTCGGGGTGCCGGTTCCATACCCGCTGCCATGTGGGCCGGGACCAGGAGGTGTGCCGGGTCACGGAACCGCCGCTGGAGGAGGTCAGCGGAGGCCACTGGGTGGCGTGCCACTTCCCCGAGGCCCGCCAGGTCGTCTGACATGAAGCCCTGACGATGAGGCCGTCGTCCTCGCAGCGTTCTGTGCGCGGAAACTGGCAATAGTGGCCGAAGAACGCGAACAGAGCGCCTGACGATGAGCGGGCCGCATCCCATGAAGCCCTCGCAGCCGATCGCGGCCATGCCGCGCTCGGGCATACGCGAGGTCATGGAGATGGCCAACGCGATCGACGGCGCCATCCGCCTGGAGACGGGGGAGCCCAACTTCAACACACCTCCCCACGTGTGCGAGGCCGCGGCCAAGGCCGCCTCCGACGGCTTCACCAAGTACACCGCCAATGCCGGCATCCCACCGCTGCGGGAGGCTCTGGCGGCCAAGGTCACCGAACGCAACGGCATCGACGCCAGCGCGGAGCAGGTGGTGGTGACCTCCGGCGCCGTCGCCGGGATCTACAGCAGCATGGTCTCGCTGGTGGACCCGGGCGCCGAGATGCTGCTGGGCGATCCGAGCTGGCCCAACTACGCCCAGATGATGCAGCTGCTGAAGATCACTCCGGTCCACTTCCCGCTGCGGGCCGAGACCGGTCTGGTCCCGCAGGCCGCGGATGTGGAGCCGCTCATCACCGAGCGCACCCAGGCGATAATGCTCAATTCTCCCGGCAACCCGACCGGCGCGGTGACCGACGCAGCCGCGCTGGCCGACCTGATGGAGCTGGCCCGCCGCCACGACCTGCTGGTCTTCGCCGACGAGGTCTACGACGAGATCGTCTTCGACGAGCCCTACGTGCCGGCCGCGCCGCTCGATACCGACGGCCGGGTGATCACCTTCTTCAGCTTCTCCAAGACCTACGCCATGACCGGCTGGCGGGTGGGCTACCTGGTCGTCCCTCCCGGCGTGTCGCCGTTGATCGTGCGGGCCCAGGAGCCGATCACATCATGCGTGAACGCCCCCGCGCAGATGGGGGCGCTGGCCGCGGTGACCGGACCCCAGGACTGCGTGGCCGAGATGCGCGACGCCTACCGCCACCGGCGCGACCTGGTGACGGAGTTCCTCACCGGCCGGGGCATCCCTCACGTGCGGCCCCGGGGCGCCTTCTACCTGATGATCGATGTGAGCCGCAGCGGCAGCTCCGGGATGGACTTCGTGCTGCGCCTGCTGAAGGAGAAGCAGGTGGCGGTGGTGCCGGGCGACACCTTCGGCCCCGGCTCGGGCCGCTTCGTGCGAGTCTCGCTGGCCACTGCCCCCGACCTGCTGATGGAGGGCGTGGGGCGCCTGGCCGACGCGGTGGACAACTGGGGCAGCTGACCGGTCGGGTCAGAAGTTGAACAGGGACATGGCGGTGCCGCCGCGGATCATGTCGCGCTCCGTCGCGCTGATGCCGCCGAGGAGGTGGTCGATCACGCCGAGGGTCTCGGGGTAGCCGGGCTCCGCGCGGATCCAGGGCCAGTCCGAGGCCATCAGCATGCGGTCGGCACCGAAGGCGGCATAGATGCGGTCGGTGGTCTCCTGCAGGTCCCGGTAGGGGTAGGGGCCCCCGCTGAAGGCGTAGTGCCCCGAGAAGTGGACATGCACGCTGGGATGCTTGGCCGCCAGCGCCTCCACCACCTCCAGGCCCGGCGGGGGCGACGGCATGTCGAACTGGGGCCGCCCGTGCTCATCGACCATCAACTCGAGGTGCATGTTGGGCAGGAACCCGAGGTGGTTGAGCACTACCGGCAGACCGGGAAGCAGGTCCAGGCAGCCGTCGAGCAACCCAACCTGGTCGGCCGGCCCGTAGAACCAGACCTTCATGCCGGCGTCGCGCATGGCCGCCAGTGCACCGAACACGGCCAGCGACTCCGGGTCGGATCCCGGCTCGCCCTCCAAGCCGTAGAAGCGGACCCCCTCGATCCCGGCGTCGATGCGTCGCTGCAGGGTGGTCAGCGGGTCCGGGTCGGCGAAGTCGTGCACGGCCACGCCGGCGAACTTGCCCGGGAAGCCGGCGAGCACCTCGGCCAGGTAATGGTCGTGCTCCGAAAGGGCGCAGTAGATGGCCCGATCCACCCCCGCGGCGTCCATGGCCGCCAGGAGGCGCTCGGCGGACTCCTCGCGCTCGGGCGGGGTCATGCCCTCGAAGATCGCTCTCGGGTAGTCGTCGCTGAGGGCCTTGAACAGGTGCAGGTGGGCGTCCACTACGTCCATGGCGGTCGGCCTTTCTTCTTGGCTGCTAGGTGGCAGAGTCTTGCTGTCCGGGACTGTCCGGGTCGGAGTCTTGCCCGCGGGAGCCGTGCTCGGCGATCCAGGCGAGATGGTGGGCGGTGAGGTGGCGGCGCATGTACATCACCAGCTGCTCGATCAGGTGCGAGTGCTCCCGCAGCAGGGCCGGGCCCCGGAGCACCGTCCCGGTGGAGATCCACATGTTCTGGCCCCGCAGGCCCGAGTGGATGTCGCGCACGTAGCCGTGGGTCAGCTTGTCGTGGGCTCCGGTGAACAGCACCCGCATGGCCGGCACCCCTCCGGCGTCCCCGTCGCCGGGACCGCCGCCGCCGTCGCCGGGTCCGGGTTCGGGGCTGATCAGGGCGTGTATGGGGGCGCCGTGGTCCGTTCCGAGACCGAAAGCGACCCGGCTGACACCGCCGTAGGCCACCAGCCCGACCGGGCCGAAGGCGCCGGTGACCTCCTTCAGCGCGGCGGTCAGGTCCCCGAAGGTGGCCGACGGATCAGCCTCGCCGCCGGACAGGCCGTGGCCCCTCAGCTCGAGGCGGATCACCCGGAAGCCGGCCGCGTTCACGGTGGCCGCCAGCGACCCCCAGGCGTCCAGGTCGTCGCCCAGGTCATGCACGAACACCAGCGGCGGACCGTCGGCAGGATGCTCCAGGCCCCGCAGCACGGTCCCGTCGACCAGCGCGATCTCGATCGGGAAAGGTTTCGAAGACACCATGGCAGCCGGCGGTCAGAACGGCTGCGGGTTGAAGCAGCGCAACCCGACCTCGCCGTGCACCTCGTAGGAAGGATGCTCGTCCCAGCACCGCTCCAGAGCGTGGGGGCAGCGGGGCGCGAACCGGCATCCCGGCGGCATCATCTGCGCGGGTGGGACCAGGCCCGCGATGGGCACCAGCTCGCGGCGCTTGCGGCTCACATGGGGCAGGGCCCGCAGCAGGCCCTGGGTGTAGGGGTGGCGCGGGTCGGAGAACAGCTCGTCGACCGGGGCCTCCTCCACGATCTCGCCGGCGTACATGACCGCCACCCGGTCGGCTATCGAGGCCACCACGGCCAGGTCGTGGGTGATCAACAGCATCGACATGTGGCGGTCCTGCTGCTCGGAGCGGAGCCGCTCCAGGATCTGGGCCTGCACGGTCACGTCGAGCGCGGTGGTGGGCTCGTCCGCGATGAGGATCTCGGGGTCGAGCACCAGAGCGGTGGCGATCATGACCCGCTGGCGCATCCCGCCCGACAGCTCGTGGGGGTAGGAGTCGAAGCGCTCGGCGGGGGCAGGCAGCCCCACCGCCCTCAGGATGTCCACGCTCATCTGGTGGGCTTCGGCCTTGGTGGCGTCGCGGTGGGTGCGGATCACCTCGGTCATGACCTGGCCGACGGTGAACACGGGATCCAGCGACGTGAGCGGGTCCTGGAAGATCATCGAGATGCGCTCGGAGCGGACCTCCCTGACCCGGCGCTCGGGCAGCTGGGTCAGGTCGTCGCCGTCGAAGACGACCTCACCGGAGGTGATCCGCACCGGCGGCGTGGGCAGCAGTCGCATGATCGACAGCGCGGTGATGGTCTTGCCGCATCCGCTCTCGCCCACCAGGCACAGCACCTCGTTGGGGTTGATGTCGAAGGACACGTCCCGCACCACGTCGAAGGAGCCGTCCGGGGTGGCCACCGCGGTGTGGAGGTTGCGAACCGACAGCACCGGCGGGCCGCTGGCTCCGCCGGCACCGTTGGTGCCGTTGGTTGCGGGCGCGGGGCTCATGGTGGGCTCACGTCTTGCGCAGCCAGCTTGGCGCGGTGGGGCCTCACGTCTTGTGCAGCCTGCTTGGGGCGGTGGGGCCTCATGTCTTGCGCAGCCTGGGGTTGGCCACGGTGTAGCCGACGTCTGCCAGCCAGTTGCTGAGCACCACGATGGTGATCAGCACCAGCGAGAAGAACTGGGCCACCGGGTAGTCCCGCCTGAGCACCGCGTTGACCAGCACCTGGCCGAGGCCGGGCCAGCCGAAGATGGTCTCCACCACCAGGGCGTAGCCGACGATCTGGCCGATGCGCAGGCCGGCCAGCGAGATGATCGGGACCATGGCGTTGCGCAGCACATGCTTGCCGACGATGCTGGCCTCCGACAGGCCGCCGGCCCGCAGCGTCCGCACGAAGTCCTGGCCGAGGTTCTCCAGCATGGCCGAACGGGTCATGCGCACGGTCAGGGCGATGCCCTCCATGGCCAGGACCACCGCGGGCAATATCAGCTGCTTCGTGCTGCAGCAGCCCGCCGAGGGCAGCCAGCCCAGCGTGGACGCGAACAGCCACACGCTCAGCAGGGCCAGCCAGAAGTTGGGCACGGCCATGCCGGCCACCGAGAACGTCATCACCGAGCCGTCTGCCCAGCTGTTGCGTTTGACCGCGGCCAGTATGCCCAACGGCACGCCGATGACGAAGACCAGCGCGAAGGCCGCCACCCCCAGTACCAGGCTGTTGCGCCCGTGCTCGGTGAGCATGTCGAAGATGTCGGCGTTGTTGGTGAGCGACTTGCCGAGATCGAAGGTCAGCAGGCGGCCCATGTAGCGGAAGTACTGCTCGTGGACGGGGTCGTTGAGGCCCAGCAGCTCCCGGAACTCCTCGCGCTCCTCGTAGGAGGCCGAGGCGGGCAGCCGGGCCGACACCGCGTCGCCGCCCGAGAGCCGGATGGCGTAGAACACCGCGATCGACGACAGCAACAGCACGATCAGCGTGTAGACGGTCCGGGCCGCGATGCGCTTCACGGCGTGACCCCGCCTGCGTTCGTCGTCGAGCAGTCCCCGAGGGTCCGGGCCGCGATGGGCTTCATGGCGAGACCTCTCGGGAGCTCATTGCTCGTCCACCGACTTGGCCTCGTGGCGCAGCCTCGGGTCGAACACGTCCCGCAGGCCGTCTCCGATGAGGCTCACCGACAGCACCACCAGCACGATGGCGATGCCGGGAATGGTCGACTCCCAGTGGTTGAGCCGCAGGAAGTTGCGGCCGTCGGCCACCAACTGGCCCAGGCTCGGGGTGGGAGGCTGGGCGCCCAGGCCGATGAAGGACAGTGCGGCCTCGGCGATCACGGCCACGGCCACGTAGTAGGAGGCCAGCACGAAGGCCGGGGCCAGGATGTTGGGGAAGATGTGGCACCACATGATGCGCATGGACGAGTAGCCGCCCGCCCGGGCCGCCTCCACGAACTCCCGCTGCGACAGCGTCAGCACCTCGCCCCGCACCACCCGGGCGATGGCCGCGGTGTTGACCAGCCCCACCGCCAGGATCACCGGGAACAGCCCGCCGCCCATCCCGCCCACGAACAGCACTGCCAGCAGGATCAGGGGGAAACCCCAGATGAAGTCGATGGTCCCCCCGATGGTGCGGTCGGTCCAGCCTCGCAGGTAGCCGGCCACCATCCCCAGCACGATCCCGGCCACCAGCGCCAGCACGGTCACCCCGGCGGCCACGGTGAGGCTCACCCTGATGCCCACGAAGACCCTGACCGCCATGTCGCGGCCCAGCGCATCGGTGCCGAAGATGTGCCCGTCGCTCAGCGGCGGCAGGTGGATGTCCTGGAAGTCCTGGGTGACGTAGTCGCCGCCGGTGATCCACGGTCCACCGATCCCCGCGGCCAGCACCACCACTCCCAGCGCGGAGCCCAGCAACAGCAGCCGGTTGTGGCGCATGCGGCTCAGGCTGCGCTGCAGCCGGGTGACGTGCTGGGCCTCCTCCAACTCCAGGAGTTGGTTCTCCCAGTCGAGCCGCCGGGCCGCGACGGCCGGTTCTGCGCCCCCTATGGCGGCGGACACGGTGCCGCCGATGTTCTCTGCAGGGTCAGCGCCCTTGAGTTGGCTACCCCTCGATCCACGTGTCGTTGTAGTACGGGTAGAGGTTCCACACGAACGGCTGCCAGCCGTGCACCTTGTTGTGGTGCACGAAGGTGGCGTTCTGGTTCATGATCGGCAGGTACGGCAGCTGCTCGGCCCACGCCAGCTGGAACTCCGACGACGCGGCCTGGGCCTCGGCCTCCGTCCCCGACTGCTGCCACGCCGCGATGGCGTCGTCGATGCGGGGCTCGACCGCGTGCGAGAAGTTCGGCACCGGGATGGTGGCCGACCAGCCGAACAGGATGAGCACATCGAGGGGGATGGGCCACAGCCAGAAGAACAGCGACATCTCGACGGAGTCGCGTCCCGGCTGGCTCTGCTCGGTGAAGGCGAGGCCGCGGTCGACGACGTTGAGGTTGGCCCTCACGCCGACCTTGGCGAACTGGGCCGACACCGCGGCGGCGACGTTCTTCTGCACCGACTCGTCCTCGACCAGGTAGCGGAACTCGAAGCGGTGGCCGTCGCGCACTCGGACGCCGTCGTCGCCCATCTCCCAGCCGGCCTCGTCGAGCTTCTGGTTGGCCAGGTCCACGTCGAACTGGTTGAACTGCTCCACCGCCGGGTCGTACTGGCGGTCGGTGGTGGGGAACGGCCCGTAGGTGGCCGCCCCGTTGCCGGCCAGGATGGCGTTGACCATGCCCTCGCGGTCCAGCGAGTGCGACAGCCCCTGGCGGGTGAGCACGTCGCCGAACAGTTCGTCGTAGTCCCGGTTCATGGCCAGGTGGAAGCCCGACCACTCGGGATGGCGGATCACGGTGAGGTCGGGGTTGTTCTCCAGCCTGCCGATGTCGATGTGGGCCGGGTTGATCAGCGTGTCGATGTCGCCGTTCTCGAGCTGGGTGGCCCGCTGGCCCTCCTCGGTGATGACCGTCCAGCGGATGGCGTCGAGGTAGGCCGGGCCCTTGTTCTCGAAGAACGGCGTGTTCGAACCGGGGTAGTCGGCCCAGCGGCTCACCGACACGTGGCTTCCCGGCTGCCACTCCTCGTGGATGAACGGACCGGTGCCGTCGGCGAACTCGGTGCCGTAGGACGACTCCGGGTTCAGGGTGCCGTCGGCGTTGAGGGTGCTCTCCTTCCACGTGTTGATGTTGAGGATTCGCCAGTACCCGGTCTTGTGGGGGCCGAGGGCTCCCACCCACGGGTTCTTCATCTTCATGATGACGGTGTTGCCGTCGGCCTCGTAGGTGTCGACCGGAGCGGCCAGCCCCGCGATGAAGCTGAAGGCCTGCACCGAGCGGTAGAACTCGGCCACCGCCTCGGCGTCGACCGTGCCGCCGGAGTGGGAGATCTTGCCCTCGGGAATGTCGAAGGTGTAGGTGAGGCCGTCGTCGGAGACCGAGAAGCCCGAGGCGAACTGGGGTACGTCGGCGCCGGACGGGTCATTCGACAGGATGGCCTCGTAGATGGCGAAGAAGGCCGGGTCGTACCAGTTGGTGGTGAGCGGGTCGTGCTTGGAGACGTCGCGGTTGTAGCCCTCCCGCAGCGTTCCGCCCTGAGTCGGGCCCGACGGCGCGGGGGCCTCGGTGGTGGTGGCGGCGGCCGCCGCGGTGGTGGTCGTGGCGGGCGCGTCGGCGTCGTCGTCGCCGCAGGCGGCCAGGATGGTGGCCGCGGTGGCCACCCCGACACCCGACAGACCGAGGCGCTTCATGAACGCCCGCCGGTCAAGTGCTTTGGCCTGGTACTGGTCGGCTAGCTCGGCGACCTCCGGCCCGTACTCATCTCTTATCCATGAAGTCCCCATGGGACGCCCCCTATCTTCCAGAGTGATGTGCGCGCGGCCGTCACGATGGCGGCGGCGGCCGGCGCGGCGATTGTATACCAAACGGTCGGGCGACCGCCAGTCGCGGCTAGTGCGGACCCTACGAGTCCTTCAGTGGTTGTCGAACGCCTGAGCCGACGGGTACGAGGCCCGGAAATCGCGGGCTGCGTCGGCGGACCACTGCTCGCCGAGGGGCACGGTCAGCTCGACGCGCTCGGGGTCGGTGCAGGGCTGGCCCTGGGCTACGTGCAGGGCGGTGGAGCCGCCTTCGCGCCGCAGCACGTAGGAGTAGACGGTCCGGTAGCCCTGGTGGTTGCAGATGCCGGTGTCGCCGTCGTCGTGGGAGCGCTGCAACTCGAAGACGTCCTCGATCCCGCTGGCCTCCTGCACCCGGCGCTGGGCGGCGGCCAGGCGCTTGGCGGTGGTGACGGTGTCGTCGTCGCCGGGGTGGGGCTTGAGCTCGACGTGGTGGTTGGAGCGGGCGGTCGGCGCGGTCAGCTCGGTGGCCTCGATGCGGTCGCCCCGCACCTCCACCGCGGCCGCGCCGGAGCCGTCGATCATGATCAGGTTGGCCCACAGGTAGGGACCGGACGCGACGGCCCGGCCCACCGCGGCGACGGCAGAGCCGACGTCGCGGCCCTCGCGCAGCGCGATCTCGGTCAGCTCGTCGTAGTTGGCGTGGCCCTCGAGGGTTCGCACGTTGGAGTCGCAGCACAGCAGCCCGTGCCGGTTGGCACCGATGGAGAAGCCCGAGAACTCGTCGAGGTCCGGGTCGGTGCCGGCCCAGGTGGACACGCCCCGCACCCCGAACACGGCCGGCTCGGTGACCAGGCGGTCGTCGAAGTGGGTCCGGCCGAAGTCCTTGTTCTTGAACAGCAGGTAGTCGCCGTCACCGATTCGCAGCACGCCGGTGGTGCACATGGAGTCTCCCTCCTCGGCTGGGCCAACTCTATGAGCACGCTCCAGTAGGTGAACGCCCGTCGCGTCGTGGCAGAGTCATTCCCGCTCTTGTTCGCTGCGACCTGAGGGCCGCTCGGGCCACGGCCTCGCGCCGTATGGGCCGCGTTGTCCCGCCCATTCGCTCGGCCTCTATGACTGCGGCCCCTTCGCGGGCGTGCGGCGCACCGGCAGGGTGATGCGGGTCGGATGGTCGGCGTCGTGCAGCACGGTCTGGGTGGCCGGCGCGGCGGCCAGCACGTTCTCGTGCAGGGGGCGGCCGCCCGAGTTCAGGTTGCGGTCCCACTGCGGGAAGTCGGAGCTCGAGACCGTCAGCCGCAGACGCGATCCGGCCGGCACGTGCGCGCCGACCGGCCCGAGGTCGATCCGCAGCTCGTAGATCTCTCCGGGGGTGAGCGGCTCGGGGTCGCTGAGCGAGTGCCGGTAGCGGGCCCGCAGGATCCCCTCCTGGAGATTCGTGCTGCGGCCGCTGGTGTCCACCACGCACAGGCGGGCCGTGAAGTCGGTGTCGGGCGCGGTGGTGGCCGCGTGCAGCGTCACCGACACGTCTCCGAGCAGCTCGATGGTGGAGTCGAGGGGCTCTGAGGTGTACACCAGGATCATGCGGGACACCTCGGCGCCGTGCTGGTCGGCGGGGCCCATGGGCGTGATCGTGTCGAAGCAGCACGAATGCCCGCCCAGGCTCGGGATGGGAACGCCCGGGTCGTAGACGAAGATGTCGGGCGGCTCGGCCCCGGGCGCGGCCCGATCCAGCCGGCCGTCGCCGAACTTGGAGTTGGCCCGTCCCCCGGAGTGTACGTACCACTCCTCGGTCGCCGAGTCAGGCGGCGGCCACTCGTCGAAGTCACGCCAGCCGCCGTCGAGGGTGAACACCGTGACCGGATGGTCGAGCACGCCGTTGTCGACGCCTTTGAGCGTGCAGTCGAACCAGCGCAGGTGCCAGTCGTCGATCTCGTTGGTGCTCGGTCCCTCGCAGCCGCACCGCCCCGTCGGGGTCCAGGGCATGTGGGTCCAGGGGCCGAGCAGCAGCTTCTGGGCCTGCCGGGCGGGGCCGCTTCGGGCCGCGGCTCGCAGTCCGGTGAAGTTCTTGACCGTTCCGGTGAGGAACACGTCCCACCAGCCCCCGAAGTGCAGCGCCGGCACGTCGATGCGGCTGTAGTCGGCGTCGATGCTCCACTGGTGCCAGTAGTCGTCGTAGCTGCAGTGCTCCAGCCAGTCGTCGTAGTAGGGGGCGTACCCGCCCTGAAGCGGGGGGAACTCCGACAGGGGCAGGTACCAGAACCAGGCCTCGGCCCCTCCCAGAGCGGCCGACAGGGACTCGGCCGCGGCCCGGTCGCCGGCCCGCACCGCCGAGCCGACCGCCAGCAGGGTGGCCCAGTAGCAGACGAAGGCCGCCGACAGGGCGCCGCCGTTGTAGGTCCAGCCCTCGTAGTACTGCGACGCGGTGAAGCCCGGCGCGATGGTCCTCAGCGAAGGGGGGCGGGTTACCGCGGCCAGCAGCTGGGTCGCCCCGACGTAGGAGAACCCGAACATGCCGACGTCGCCGTTGGAGCCCGGCAGGCCCGCGGCCCATTCGACGGTGTCGTAGCCGTCCTCCATCTCGTTGGCGAACGGGTAGAAGTCGCCCTCGGAGGAGTAGCGGCCCCGGGTGTCCTGGATCACCACCATGTAGCCGTGGGACACGTACCAGGACGGGTGGGTGTTGCCGAAGGTCGACACGTTGACCCGCTTGTCGTAGGGGCTGCGCGAGAGCAGCACCGGGACGCCGCCGGCAGGCATGGCCGCGGGCCGGAACACGTCGGCTCGCAGCACCGCGCCGTCGCGCATGGTGGCGGGCACGTCCCTCTCAACGGTGACCGCCATTCCGGGCAGCTTCTCGATTGTCATCGGGGGACTCCAGTTGTCAGTTCCGTTGGCGGCTGATCGCTCGAGGGTCGGCTAGAGCGGTCTCGTGGGCCACCAGCTTCTCGATTGTCACGGTATGTCTCCGGTGTGTCAGTATCAGCCCGTACTGCCGCGGGGCGGGCCGCGACCATCCAGGGATGTTTCGATGAGCGAATTCAAGCAGGAGCGCTACTACGAGGAGGATTCCGGCGCCGGCGGGATCCCCGCCAACCAGGTGGCGGAGTTCCTGGCCAGCGCCGACAGCACCTGGCTGCTCAAGCTGGCCCACATCAAGGGTGACGGTTGGCCGATGGTGGTGCCCCTGTGGTACCAGTGGGACGGCGAGGCGTTCCTGGTGGTGGGGCGCAAGCGCTCCGAATGGGTTGAGGACCTGCGGCGCGAGCCCCGCTGCGCGGTGTGCATCGAGGAGCTCGCCCATCCCCGCATCCGCAAGGTGCTGGCCCAGTGCACGGCAGAGATCGTCGAGGGCCCCGCGGTAGGGGAGGGATCTGAGTGGGTGCCGGTCGCCGAGGAGATGGCCGCTCGCTACACCGGTCCCGACGGGCCCGAGCAGCTCAAGATGTCGTGGGGATGGGAGCGCTACCTCGTGAGGCTCGTGCCCCGCGACGGCCGTCTGGTCACCTGGCAGGGCGCCGACTGGGCGCTGCGCTACTTCGATCCCGGTCAGCGTCCCGACCTGGAGGCCAAAGCCGCGGCCCGCTCCCAGTGAGCAACCGCATCGATCCCGGTACTCCCATGAAGGCTCCAGCGGAGAGGGCCGCCGGGTGGAGGTTTCCCGGTCGTCGGGTGGCTGCGGCTGCCCGACCACCGGCGGGATGGGTGATGGCCGCGTGAGGGCTCCAGCGGAGAGGGCCGCCGGGTGGAGGTTTCCCGGTCGTCGGGTGGCTGCGGCTGCCCGGCCACCGGCGGGATGGGTGATGGCCGCGTGAGGGCTCCAGCCGAGAGGGCCGCCGGGCTGCGGCGGTCCGAGATCCGGGTGCTCTTCGATGCCGCGGCCCGCATCGGCAGCGACGTGATCCGCCTCGAGGTGGGCGAGCCCAGTTTCACGACGCCCGCCCATGTGATCGACGCCGCGGCCCGGGCCGCGCACGACGGGCACACCGGTTACGGGCCCAACGGCGGTCTCACCAGCCTGCGCGAACTGCTCGCCGAGAAGCTGCGCCGGGTGAACGGGATCGATGCCTCCATCGACGAGATCGTGGTCACGCCCGGGGGCATGAACGCGCTGTACTCGGTCTACCTGGCGCTGCTGCAGCCCGGCGACGAGGTGCTGCTGCCCACCCCGGGATTCCCCAACATGGACGAGACCGTCACGCTGCTGGGGGGAAGGCCGGTCTGCTACCCCCTCGCGGCCGAAGCGGGATTCATGCCCGAGATCGCGGCTCTCGAGGCGCGGGTCACGGAACGGACCAGGGTCCTGTTCGTCAACACGCCGGCCAACCCGACCGGCGCCGTCTACCCGGCCTCGCTCATGGCTGATCTGGTGGACCTCGCCGCCCGCCACGACCTGTGGCTGCTGTGTGACGAGGTCTACGACGAGATGGTGCTGTCCGACGGCTGCGTGCACACCGCGGCGGCGCCCCTCGACCCGGACGGGCGGGTCATAACGGTCTGCAGCTTCTCGAAGGTCTATGCCATGACCGGTTGGCGCGTCGGCTACGCGGTCGCGCCGGTCCCGATCGCCGACCTGTTGCGCAAGCTGCAGGAGCCGCTGGTGTCGTGTCCGAGCACGATCTCCCAGAAGGCGGCCGAGGCCGCATTGACCGGGCCCCGCGCCCCCTACGAGCAGATGCTGGCCGCCTACCGCCGCCGCCGAGAGGTGGCCCTCGACGTAGCGGCCTCTGCGGGCGTGCGGGCGGTCGCCTCCGACGGCACCCTCTACATGCTTCTGGACGTCTCGGCCTCGGGCGTCGACGACTTCGACTTCGCGCTGGAGCTGCTCACCTCGCACTCGGTGAGCGTGGCGCCGGGCTCGGTGTTCGGGCCCGCGGGCCGGGGATGGGCCCGGATCTCGCTGGCGGCCGAGGAGGACGCCATCGCCGAGGGCCTCCGCCGGCTGGCGAAAGCCCTCCACGAACAACAGGCCGAGCGACGGTGAAGGCATCCGACCACTACCGAAGGGGCATGGAGGCATGAGCTCGACACAGACGGGATCGATGGCCGAGCGCGTCCGGGCCTACCTGGGCGGGCGTGAGACGGAGGTGCTCGAGTTGACCCGGGACCTGATACGGACCCCGTCGCCCAACCCTCCCGGCGACGAGCGGGCCGTGGCCGGCCTGGTCACCGACAGGCTGCGGGCCCTGGGGATCGACGACATCACACAGCTGGGCGCGCAGGAGGAACGCCCCAACGTGCTGGCCCGCGTCAAGGGCGCCGCGCCGGGCAGGACGCTGATCCTGTCGGGCCATCTCGACACCAAGCCGGCCGGCGACATGGACGCCTGGGAGACCGATCCGTGGGATCCGGTGCTGCGCGATGGCGACCTCATCGGGCTGGGCTCCGGCGACATGAAGGCGGCCGTGGCCGGGATGATGTACGCCGCGGCCGCGCTGAAGCACGCCCAGGAGGCGGGCGGCACCGGATTCGCCGGTGAGGTGGTGCTGGTGTTCACCGCGGACGAGGAGGCCGGCGCCCGGTTCGGGTCCAAGTGGCTGGCCGACAACGGGCACCTGCAGGCCGACGCCGCGGTGATCGGCGAGCCCAGCGGCATCACCGCCGAATGGCAGTCCGTCCATCTGGTGTCGCGGGGGGCGGCGCTGTTCAAGGTGGCTGTGACCGGCACCCAGATGCACTCGTCGATCTCGGACCGTCTTCCGGGCATCAACGCCACCGTGAAGATGGCTCGCCTGATCGATCGTATGGACCGCGAGCTCCTGTCCTACCTGACCTACGACGAGCACCCGCTGTGCCCGACCGGTCCGACCGTCAACGTGGGGGTGATGGCCGAAGCGGGCGTCTTCTACGGCGTCTACCCGGGGAACGCCGAGTTCGCCTGCGACGTGCGGACCCTGCCGGGCATGACCGAGGAGTCCCTCAAGGCCGACATCGGACGCTTCCTCGCCGACGCCATGGCCGACGATCCGGACTTGCGGGCCGAGCTCGACTGGTTCCTGACGGTTCCGCCGGTCGAGATCGATGCCGACCACCCGGTGGTCGGCGCCCTCGTCGAAGCCGGTCGGGAGGTCCTGGGAACCGCCCCGGACCTCGATGCCTTCCCGGGAGCCACCGACGCGCCCTACTTCCAGCTCACGGCGGGCATTCCCACCGTGGCCGCATTCGGTCCGGGCATGCTGCCCCGGGCCCACAGCCCCAACGAGTACATGGACGCCGACGGCGCGGCCCTCTCCGCGAGCATCTATGCCTTGGCCGCGCTGCACTATCTGGGCGAGGCCAGCTGATGACCGTCCGGCGGATGACCGTCCGGCGGATGACCGTCCGGCGGCGAGGTGGGAAGCCTCATTGCCCGCCGTCGTGAGCAGTCACCGCATTGGTCGCGGCCGATGACCGTCTCTACGGCCGAGCTGTGCCGCCGCTACCGGCGCATCCCCGTGTCGGTAGTGTGCGACACCCTGTACGAGCTCGGCCTGCCGGAGCGGGTGCTGCCCAGCGCGCTGCGCCCCCTGCTGCCCGACGTGCGCATGGCAGGTCTCGCCTACACGGTGCAGGGACGGGCCATCCGTCCGGCGGTGGGATGGGACCGGGGCATTGAGCGCATCAAGTCGTACCTGCAGATGTTCGACGAGCTGAAGTCCGACTCCGTGCTGGTGTCGTCCAACCCCGACAGCGAAGTGGGTCACTTCGGCGAGCTGACCGGCAACGCGGCCCTCGAACGGGGATGCGCCGGTGTGGTGGTGGACGGCAACTTGCGCGACCTCGACGGCTTGGTTGACATCGGCCTGCAGGTGTTTCACCGGGGCCTGTCACCGCTCAACGCCATCGGACGCTGGGAAATGGCGGCCTCGCAGGTGCCGGTGATGATCGGCGACGTGTCCGTGGTGCCCGGCGATCTGATCGTGGCCGACCGCGACGGCGTTCTGGCCGTAGCGGGCGGCGAGGCCGAGCGGGTGTTGGAGCGAGCCGAGTCGATAGTCGACTCCGAGGCGCTGGTGCGCCACGACATGCGCGAGGGTGCCTCGCCGTGGGAGGGACTGGAGCGTCATGGACACATCTGACCCGGCGACGGGATCGTCAGGGGGCTGAGCGGGCCGTGAGTAACCGTGTGTCAAGCCGGGTTGGGTCCAGTTCCCGAAATCTGAGCGAGTTTTGCCTCTATGTGACGACTTTCTCTACGGATTTGGTGATGTACCAGTGAACGCAGCGAAGGTGAGCGGGAACCCCGGGCCTACCCCGGTCGAGCTTGTAGTGCCCCAGATGGGAGTGGTGGAACAGGTGCTGGTGGTGGAATGGCTCGTCGAGGCCGGCTCGGAGGTGGCGGCCTCCGAGCCGGTGGTGGTGATCGATACCGAGAAGGCCGAGACCGAGCTGGAGGCCCCCGCATCGGGCCGCCTGACGATCCTGGTGGCCGCCAGCGACGAGGACGAGGTCGCCGTCGGCACCGTCCTGGCGACGATCGCCGAGCACCCATGAGCGGGTTGTTCTCGCTTGAGGGCACCGTCGCGGTGGTCACCGGCGCGGCCGGAGGGCTCGGGGCCGCGATAGCCGAAGGGTTGGCCGGCGCGGGCTCCCATGTGGTGTGTGCCGATGCCGCCGAGAAGCCCAACCAGGCGCTGGTACAGCGTCTGGGAGCCCATCGGGCCGAGGCCGTGACCGTGGACGTGCGCGACGAGGAGTCGGTGGCCGCTCTGGCCGACCGGGCCGCGGCGGTGTCGGGGAGCATCGATGTGCTGGTCAACTGCGCGGGGATCGGAGGGCGGGATGCGGCCGCAACCTACGACGACGAACTCTGGGCCCGGGTGATCGATGTCAACCTCACCGGCAGCTTCCGTGCGTGCCGGGCGGTCGGGCGTCGCATGGCGTTGCAGCGGAAGGGCGGTTCCATCGTCAACATCGCATCGATCCTGGGAGAGGTCGGTTTCGCGGGCAGCGTGGGATACCAGGCCTCCAAGGGCGGGGTCGTACAGATGACCCGCACCCTGGCGGTGGAGTGGGCCTCGCACGGGGTCAGGGTCAACGCGGTCTCGCCCGGGCACGTGGGCACGCCGCTGGTGCGCCGCCTGTGGGAGACCGAGCCCGAGCTGAAGGACCATTTCGAGAGCCGCACACCGCTCGGCCGCCTGGCCGAGCCCTCCGACATGGTGGGCGCGGTGGTCTTCCTGGCCTCGCCGGCGTCGGCGATGGTGACCGGCCAGATTCTGGCCGTCGACGGCGGCTACACGGCGCAGTGACCATGGCACCGCCGGGCATGGACCGGTCCGAGGCTCTGGCCCTGCACCGGACCATGGTGATGATCAGGGTGTTCGAGAGCAGGGTCGAGGAGCTGTTCTCCGCCGGCAAGCTCCCCGGCTTCGTGCACACCTATCTGGGTCAGGAGGCCATCGCGGCCGGGGTCTGCTCGCACTTGGGGCCCGACGACTACATCACCTCGACCCACCGCGGCCACGGCCACGCCCTGGCCAAGGGGATGGCTCCGGCCGCACTGATGGCCGAGCTGTACGGGCGGGCCGACGGTGCCTGCCGGGGGCGGGGCGGCTCCATGCACGTCGCCGATTTCTCGCTGGGGATGCTGGGCGCCAACGGCGTCGTCGGCGGCGGGTTCGGGATCGCGTCCGGCGCGGCGCTGTCGGCCCGCTACCGGGAAACCGGCAAGGTCGCGGTGTGCTTCTTCGGCGACGGCGGGATCAACAAGGGCACATTCCACGAGGCCCTCAACTTCGCCTCACTGCATCGTCTCGGTGTCGTCTTCGCGTGTGAGAACAACCAGTACGCGCAGTTCACGGCCCGCCAGCGCACCACCTCGGTGGACGACCTGGCCGCCAGGGCCGCCGCCTATGCCATGGTCGGCGAGAGGGTGGACGGAAACGACGTGGCCGCGGTGTCGGCCGCCGCGGCGCGGGCGGTGGACCGGGCCCGCGCCGGCTCCGGACCGACACTGCTCAACATGGAGACGTACCGCTTCGGCGGCCACTATGTCGGCGACGCCGAGGTGTACCGCGACGCCTCGGAGGTGGACGAGCACCGCAACCGCGACCCGATAGGGCGCTGGGAGGCCGTGCTGGGCGACCGAGGCTGGCTGGACTCGAGCGAGCGGGCTGCGGTCTGGGAGCACGCCGCCGGGGTGGTCGACGAGGCCGAGCAGCGAGCCGAGTCCGGGGCCATGCCCGAGGTGGGCTCCGCGCTCGACGACGTGTTCACGCCGTCTCGGCCGCCACCGGTGCATGCCGGCCCTCCACCGGGCGACCCGGCTGGTTCGACCGGTGCCGGTGAGGCCCCCGAGATCCGTCGCATGACCTTCGGCCAGGCCACCGTCGACGCGATGAGGCGGGCCATGAGGGAGGACGACGGGGTGTTCACGCTGGGCGAGGACATCTCGTGGGGCGGCAACTTCGGCCAGTTCCGCGGCCTGGTGGAGGAGTTCGGACCGCGCCGGGTCATGGACATGCCCATCTCGGAGGCGATCATCGTGGCCGTGGCGGTGGGAGCGGCCACCGCGGGGCTCCGCCCGGTGGCGTCGATGAGCTTCGTCGAGTTCACGCTGGGCGCCATGGACGAGATCGTCAACCAGGCCGCGAAGTTCCGGTACCTGTTCGGGGGTCAGGTGTCGGTACCGATGGTGCTGCGGGCCTCCGACGGGGTGCTGCGGTCGTCCGCCGGGCAGCACTCCTCCAGTCTCGAGGGGCTGTTCACCCACATGCCCGGCCTGAAGGTGGTGGCGCCGTCGAATCCGGCTGACGCCAAGGGACTGCTGCGCAGCGCCATCGACGATCCCGACCCTGTGATCTACCTGGAGCACAAGAAGATCACCTTGCAGCGCGGCCCCGTCCCGGTGGGCGACCATCGGGTGCCGTTGGGCTCTGCGACGGTGGCTCGGGAAGGCTCCGACGTGACCGTGGTGTCGTATTCGGCGATGGCCCTGCACTCGCTGGCCGCGGCCGCGCAGCTGGCGGAGGAAGGCGTCGAGACCGAGGTGATCGATCTGCGGTCGCTGGTGCCGCTGGACTTCGAGACGGTGCTGGAGTCGGTGTCGCGCACCCGCCGCGTGGTGGTGGCCCACGAGGCTTGGCGCTTCGGCGGTCTCGGCGCCGAACTGGCCGCCCAGCTGCACGCCCAATTGTTCGGGGAACTCGAGGCGCCGGTGGCCCGAGTCGGCGCCGCTTCGGCTCCGATCCCGTTCAGCCCGCCACTGGAGGCCGCGGTGGTGCCGGGCCCCGACGCGGTGGCCGCGGCCGTCCGCTCCGTGCTGGTCTGATCGCTGATCTCTGGCCTAGGGGCCGCCGGTCTCGGCGCGGCCCCAGTCGGTGTGCAGATCGCCGAAGGCGCGGTGGAACGTGAGCGCGGTGTCGTCACAGCGCGAGCCGGGGCCGCAGTGGGGCACCGCGGCCGGCCGGAAGAAGTAGGTCCCCGGCCCGGCGGTGAGCAGTTCGCGGGAGTTGTCCTGCTGTTCCCGCAGCGTCACCTCGCCATCGACGACGAAGCACTCCTCGTGGTGGGGATGGCAGTGCCACCCGCCGTCGCCGTGGTCCCACCGGTGGGCGCCTCCGAGCCAGACATCGCCGACGGGGCCCCGGCCAAGACGCTTCATGAACCGGCCCGGCATCTCCGGCACCGGCTCCCAGTCCTGATCGGATGCTCGACCTGGCTCCAGGTGGGCCGTCTTTCCCGCGAAGAACTGGTCGTATCGCACCGGGCCCGAGGTCATGAGCAGCGCCGCACCGTCCTCAATCACCCGCATACCAGCCACCACCCGGCTACCCGGGATGTGAAGGTAGTCGCCGGTCTCCAGGGCGAGCTCGCCGACCTGCAGCGTCCCCCCGAAAACGAACAGCTCGATGTCTGCGGTCAATCCCCCGGGCGTATCGGATCCCCAGCCCGAGCGCAGTCGCACCAGCCGGGTGCTCGATCCCCGCAGATCGGTCGACAGGATGCGGGCCTCCAGCGACCCGGAGATCCCGGGAATGGTCATCGGCCGAACGGGCAGCGAGGCGTCGTCGATCCCGGCGAGGTGAGTAGTCGTCCTGTCTACGAGCGCCGGATCCATAAGGGCCTCCCGCCCCCGCGCTAGGCGTCGAGAACCTGGAAGCCGGCCTCGGCCAGATCCACCACCGGCGGCAGCGTGGACCACGGGAAGTTGATCCACAGGTCGGTGCGCCTCCACACGTACTCGCAATTCACCAGCGAGTGCGACTTCTCGTACAGCACCGCCGAACGCACTTCGGCCACCTCGCCGAGGCAGTAGTCGCGCACCAGCTTGAGGGTGTGGCCGGTGTCGGCCACATCGTCGGCGATGAGGACCTTGGACCGGCGGTGGTCGACCAGGTCGAGCTGCGGCGGCAGCACCACCGGCACCTCCAGTCGCTCGCCCACGCCGGTGTAGTACTCGCAGTTCATCACGTAGACGTTCTTGACCGACAGCGCGTAGCCCAGCGACCCCGCGCAGAACAGCCCTCCCCGGGCGATCGCCAGGATCATGTCGGGCCGGTACCCGTCGTCGGCGACCATCTGGGCCAGCTCGCGAACGCCCTGACCGTAGAGCGTCCAATCCATCTCCTCGCGTGCCGGGTTGTCGTTCACGCCCGCCATCCTCCTTGGTCGCGATCGGTGCCGTAGTACTACTAGGTCGCGCCGGTTCCGGGTGGGATTTCTTAGCCGACTCACCTCGCGTCGCAGCGTCATTTGCATTGAGGCTCAGCAAATTTCCACAGAATGATTGTGTCCTCAACGAGATCAGCTATACTGTAGTCGGTAGTAGGTGCGGCTCCGGCATTGGCAGAGCACACGGAGTCGTGGCACCGGAGCCGCACCCGCCACCACTATATCACTTCTTCTTAATTTCAGTATCTTTTTATTTTATTTCAGACTCAACTGCATTGCGACCGAGATGCGGCGGTGGTCGCGGAGCATCTGCCGGGTGCCGGTGGCTCTCAGCTCGCCGTCCTCGACCACGAGGCGGCCGGCGACGATGGTGTGGCGCGCCGACACCGGCCCGCAACGCAGCAACGCCTCGATCGGATCGGACCATGCCCCTGCGAAGGCGAGGCCGTCGAGGGACCACACCGCGATGTCGCCGCAGGCGCCCACCGTCAGTTCACCGATCTCCCCGGCCCGCCCCAGGCATGCGGCACCGCCCCGGGTGGCCATCTCCAACGCCTCCCGGGCCGGGAACAGCCCGGCCCGGCCGGCCTGGCCGTCGCGCAGCCGGGCCATCAGCATGGCGTTGCGGGCCTCGGTCCACATCGAGCCCGAGTCGGCCGACGCCGAGCCGTCCACCCCCAGGCCCACCGGCACCCCCGCGGCCCGCAGCTCTCGCACCGGGGCCAGCCCCGCCCCCAGGATCATGTTCGAGCTGGGGCAGTGGGCCACGCCGGTGCCCCAGCGTCCGAGTCTCGAGATCTCGGCCGGGTTCGGCTGCACGCAGTGCGCGATCCAGGACCGGTCCGAACCCCACCCGCAGTGCTCGAAGTAGTCCACCGGCCGCATCCCGAACGTCTCCAGGCAGAAGTCGTCCTCGCCGATGTCCTCGGCCAGGTGGGTGTGCAGCCGCACGTCGAGGCGCTCGGCCAACTCGGCGGTGGCCGTCATCAGCTCGGTCGACACCGAGAACGGCGAGCACGGCGCCAACGCCACCCGCACCATCGCGGCCGGCGACCGGTCGTGGTGGGCGGCCACTAGGCGCTCGGACTCGGCCAGGATCACGTCGTCGGTCTGCACGGTGCAGTCGGGGGGCAGGCCGCCGTCCTTCTCGCTGAGCGACATCGACCCCCGGGTGGGGTGGAAGCGCACTCCCAGGTCAGCGGCCGCGGCGATCTCGGCCGAGATCAGGTCACCGCCGCCCGCGGGATGGACATAGAGGTGGTCGGTGCTGGTGGTGCACCCGCTCAGGGCCAGTTCGGCCAGCCCCACCCAGGCCGAGACGTGGGCGGCCTCCTCGTCGAGGCGGGCCCACAGGGGGTACAGGGCCCGCAACCAGTCGAACAGGTTGCCGTCGAGGGCGGGTCGGAAGGCCCGGGTGAGGTTCTGGTAGAGGTGGTGGTGGGTGTTGATGAGGCCCGGCGTCACCAGGCAGTCGGCCGCGTCGACGGTGCGAGCCGCGCCCGCGGGCTCGGTGCCGGCCAGGCCCACACCCGACACGAGACCGCCGGTGACCGCCACCCAGCCGCCCGGGATCTCGGTGCGCTGGGCGTCCATGGCCGCGACGAGCCGGGCGTTGCGGACGAGCAGGTCGGTCACGGCGTCAGCTCGACACGGTCGCGGCGCGGTCTCGCTTGTCGGTCAGGTGCCGTCCCAGCCGGCGAATGCGTCGATCATCTGTTTGGCATCCGGTCCGAGCGGGTACAGGATCGGGGTGGTGCAGCCGTTGTCGATGTAGTGGCGCACCTTGGCCCGGCACTCGTCGGCGGTGCCGGCCGCGCACAGCAGCTGCACCACCTCGTCGGGCACCAGCTTCGAGGCCTCCTCGACCTGTTCGAGGGTGGCCGGCCAGGTCAGCACCGAGCCGACCTCGTCGAGCAGCGACTGCGACACGCCCGAAGCCTTCATGATGTGGGGCTGCTGGCCCAGGTACTGGGTGATCAGCATGCGCCCGCCGTCGAGCGCCTCGGTCCGCTCGGCCTCGGAGTCGCCGGTGGCCATCGAGCACACGATCAGCTGGGGCCGGTCGAGGTCGTCGACGGTGCGGCCCACCCGGGCGGCGCCGGCGGCGAGATGCTCCATCGCCCGGGCGTTGTACTGGGGCGACACTAGGTAGTTGAACACCACGCCGTCAGCGATCTCCCCGGTGAGAGCCATCATCTTGTCGCCGGTCGCGCCGACGTAGATGGGGACGTCCTTGGGGCGGCGCTCCTGCTGGACGTAGTCGAGCTCCACCCCGTCGAACTGCACGAACTCGCCCTGGTAGGTGACGGTCTGGTCGTTCAGGAGCCCCCGGCAGGCCTCGACGATCTCGCGCATCGCCTTCAGGGGCCGCACCCTCTGCACGCCCACCTTCGACGCCAGCGGTTCCCACCAGGCTCCGATACCCAGCAGGATGCGGCCCGGGGCCAGGTCGTCGAGGGTGGAGAACGTGGAGGCCAGCCGAGCCGGGTTGCGGGTCCAGCAGTCCACTACGCCGCTGCCGACCTTGATGGTGGAGGTGACTGCGGCGATGGCCGCCATCGGCACCACCGCGTCGCGCACCAGGCGGGAGTCGGCCTGCCAGACCGCGTCGAAGCCCCTCTCCTCGGCGTACTGGGACAGCTCCATCGACTCCGCGAGGGTGTGGGCGTCCTGGATGTAGAGGGCTGCTGGTTGGGTCATGTCTCCTCCTCGTGCCGCCGCCTTGGCGTGCCGGCGTTGATTGCCGGTCTGTCAGGGCATCTCTTCGAGCTTGGCGAACATTCTGGCGGCTGCTTCGGCTGATTTGGCTCTGATCTCCTCCGCGTCCACACGGGTGGGGAGGCCGTCGCGCAGCACGGTCTCGCCGTCGACGGTGACCTCGGTGGCCCGCACACCGGTGGTGAAGGCCAGCGACCACGGGTCCATGCGGTCATAGGACCACCTCACCGTGTCCTCGAGAGCCTCGGGGAACAGCCTCCATCCGGTCTCCAGCCAATTCCAGGCCGTCTCGGGCGTGGCGGTCACGTCGTCCTCGCGCAGGCGCACGTAGGCCACCCGGAACTCGTCGAGCATGGCCGCGCCGATCCCGTCGGTACCGAGCGCCACCGGGTTGGGCCGGGCCGCGGGCCGGGCGTAGCCCACCGCGTTGTTCATGTTCGAGCGGGGATTGTGCACGATCACCCCGGGAAGGTCGCGGTCGAGGTGGACGGCGTGGATCACCAGCCAGTCGTCGCGGGCCAGCGATTCCAGCCGGGCCCCGGCCGCGATGTCCGCGGTCCCCTCCGATACATGGATGTGCACACCGGTGCGGTGGTCGGCGGCCAGTCCGGCCGCAGCCTCCAGCGTGGCGTCGGAGCAGGTGAAGGCGGCGTGGACTCCGACGTGGCCCCGGCCCCCGGCCCGCAGGAAACGGTCGTTCTCGGCCAGTCCCGCGGCCGCTCCGGCCGAGCCGTGGCGGTCGGTCACGCCGTAGCAGCAGTCCACCCGCACTCCCACCTCGGCGCAGGCCGCCGCGATCACGTCGAGGGATCCCTCGATCGCGTTGGGAGACTCGTGATGGTCGATGATGGCGGTCGTGCCCGATTCCAGGGCCTCCAGCGCGCCCAGCTTGGCCGACCACTCGATCGTCTCCAGGTCCAGGGCCCTGTCAAGACGCCACCACACCAGCTCCAGGATCTCCAGGAACTCGGTAGGGGTGCGGGGCGGCGCGGGCATGCCGCGGGCCAGCGCCGAGTACAGATGATGATGGGCGCACACCATGCCCGGCGTGGTGCGGGCCGCGTCGCTGGACTCCGGCAGAGCGGGCTCCGAGCCTGCTCGGGCCGCGTCCGTGCCTGTACCGGCGCCGGGCGGGCTCACGATTGGGGTACTACCGGCTGGTGAGTGTTTATGGGCAGGTGGGTGCGCCACTGGCCGTCCACCTGGCGCATGGCTTCGGCCACCGCGCCGGCGGTGGGCACCAGGCCGATCTCGCCGACGCCCTTGATGCCGTAGGGCGAGTCGGGCTGGGGAGCCTCGACCAGGATCACGTCCACCGGCGGCATGTCCTTGGCCCTGATGATGTCGAGCCCCCGCAGCGTGTCGAATCGCGGTCGACCCTGTTCGTCGCAGGGGAAGTCCTCGGACAGCGCGTAGCCGAGGCCCATGTGGACGCTGCCCTCGATCTGGCCCTCGCACAGCAGCGGGTTGACGGCCCGGCCCACGTCGTGGGCGGCCACCACCTTCTCAACCGCTCCGGTCCGGGGGTCGGCGATCACCATCTGGGCCGCGTAGCCGAACGTCGAGTGGATCACCGGGTGCTCGAGGCCGTCACTGAGCTTGTCGGTCCAGTCCACCCGGTACTCGCCCTCGTAGTCGACGCCGGTGAGGCAGCCGCCGGCCAGCGCGGCCCGGCAGGCTTCGGCCACCGATCCGGCTCCCATCAGGGTGCCCCGCGAGCCGGTGGTCTGGCCCGCGCCCAGCTCCCGGCTGGTGTCGACGTACACCCTCACTGTCTCGGGCCGCACTCCGAGTTCCTCGACCGCCACCTGGAGGGCCACCGTGTGCACGCCCTGGCCCATCTCGGTCCAGCAGTGGCGCACCTCGACGACGGTGTCCGGTCCGGCGGGAGTGCCGGCCGGGTGGGCGGAGTCGGGCACGAAGCAGACCACGGCCCGGCTGATCTCCTTGAAGCCGTTGCCGAGCCCGGAGTTCTTGAGCCCGAGGCCCAGGCCGACGGCCTTGCCGGCCGCGAGGGCGTCGTCGTAGGGACCCTTGATGGCCTCCAGGCACTCCAGGGCACCGTGGGAGCCGTCGTCCATGATCTGTCCCGGACCCCACTCCGCGCCGGGCGTTACCGCATTGCGGCGCCGGATCTCCCAGCCGCTGATCCCGACCGCGTCGGCCAGGCGGTCCATCGCGCCCTCCATGGCGAACTGGGCCTGGTTGGCCCCGAAGCCCCGGAAGGCGCCGCACACGCTGTTGTTGGTGCGGGCCGCGACCGCCTCGACGTCCACCGCAGGGACCGCGTAGGGACCGCAGGCGTGGCCGGCGGCCCGTTCCAGCACCTTCATGCCGACCGAGGCGTAGGGCCCGGAGTCGCCCAGCATGCGGGCCCGCAGCGCGGTGAGCCGCCCCTCGCCGTCGCACCCGGCGGCCAGCTCGATGCGCACCGGGTGCCGCTTGGGATGCACCAGCAGCGACTCCTCGCGAGAGAACGTCGTCTTGACCGGCCGGTCCAGCAGCCAGGCGGCCAGCGCGGTCTGGGTCTGGTTGGAGCAGTCCTCCTTGCCGCCGAAGGCGCCTCCGTTGGCGACCTGCTCCACCCACACGCGGCTGTTGTCGATGCCGAGCACCGCCGCGACCTGGTCGCGGTCGTCCCAGACGCCCTGCCCGCCGGAGTACACGTCGATGCGGCGCTCGCCGTCCACCACCTTGGGTACGGCCAGCGTCGACTCGGGCTCCAGGAACGCCTGCTCCACCCGCTGGGTCTGGAATGTCTCGCGCACCGTGTGGGCCGATGCGGCCAGCGTCGCCTCCACGTCGCCGCCGCGGGCGTAGGACGACACCGATAGGACGTTCCCGTCGAGGCCCCACACCGCGTCCTCGCAGCCGTCGGCCACCGCCGCGGCGGGGTCGGTGACGGGGTCCAGGGGCTCGTAGACCACATCGACGAGGGTCGCGGCCTGACGGGCGGTCTCGCGATTGTCGGCCACCACCAGCGCCAGGATGTCGCCCAGATAGGAGGTGCGGCCGCCGGGCGGGATGAACACCGGCCAGTCCTTGTGGATCAGCCCGATCCGCAGGTCGCCGGCCACGTCGTCGCCGGTGAAAACGGCCGCCACGCCGGGCACGGCTGCGGCCCGGCTGGTGTCGATCGAGATGATGTCGGCCCGGGCGTGCTCTGCCAGGTGCACCGCGCCGTGGAGCATCCCCGGCGCGGTCATGTCGTCGATGTAGAGCTTGTCGCCCAGGGCCAGCTCGGTCGACTCGTAGCGGGCGGCCCGGGATCCGACGCCCCGGGCCACCTCCACCGCGGTGCCGCCGGCCATCCCGTCGGCGCCGGTGGCCAGCATCTCCACCGCGTCGAGGATCTTCAGGTAGCCGGTGCAGCGGCACAGGTGGGCGCCGAGGTGGCGGGAGGCCTGGTCGCGGGTGAGGGCGGCGCCCTTGTTGTCGATCAGGGCCTTGACCCGCATCAGGATCCCGGGCGTGCAGAAGCCGCACTGGACTGCGCCGGCCGCGCCGAAGGCGGCCGCGTAGCGGTGACGCTCCTCGTCGCTGAGTCCCTCGGGGGTGACGATCTCCGCGCCCTGGGCCTTGCTGAGGGGGATCTGGCACGCCACCCGGGCCTTGCCGTTCAGCAGCACCGTGCAGCAGCCGCACTGCCCCGAGGGCGAGCAGCCGTCCTTGGCCGCGATCAGCCCCAGTTCCTCCCGCAGCGCGGCGAGCAGGTGGGGATGGTCGCCGACCCGCACCGTCGAGCCGTTGCAGACGAACTCGGTGACGGTTGGCGCTACGGGCGCGACACGCTGCTTGATATCGGTCATATCAATACCGGCTCCTGGCACCGAACAATACACAACTTTCGCGGCCGGACACCTCCAACTTCGCGGGGAGTCGCTGGTTGGCCCGAACCGGCGCGTGAGCGCCCTCCGCGAAGGCTCCTGCTCAGGTGCCGACGTTGACGCTGACGGTGTGCCAGCCCTCGGCACCGTTGGGGGCCGGCGGGACCTCTCGCTCGCTCTGGGTGAAGCCGTCGCCGTCGGTGGCCCGCACCTGGATCCGGTGCCGGCCCTCGGTGGGCGTCCACTCGCGGTGCCACTGCACCCAGCTCTCGTCGCCGACAGCCTCGCCGAGCCGGCAGGGCAGCCAGCCCTCGCCGTCGATGTTCACCTCGACCCGCTCGATGCCCCGCGTCGGCGCCCAGGCGATGCCCGCGATCGGGGTGGTCTGCCCCGCCACCAGGCCGCCGCCGGAGGGCACGTCGATGCGGCTCTGGGTCTTCATGGGACCCTCCTTGGACCAGCCCCGGGGCACCCAGTACCCGTCGAAGCCCTCCCAGGTGGTGAGGTTGATCTCCTCGATCCACTTGACCGCCGAGACGTAGCCGTAGAGTCCGGCCACCACCAGCCGGGCCGGGAACCCGTGACGGGTGGGCAGGAACTCGTCGTTCATACCGATGGCCAGGATGGCGTTGCGGCCGTCGTAGACGACATCGGTGGGGAAGCCGGCCGTCCAGTCGTCCACCGATCGGCCCACTACCTGATCGGCGCCGGGCTGCACCCCGGCCCGGTCCAGCAGCACCGAGAGGGGGACCCCGGTCCACACCGCGTTGCCCACCAGGTTGCCGCCCACCTCGTTGGACACGCACGACAGGGTGATGACGTGATCGGACAGGTCCATGGCCTGGATCTCGTCGAAGGTGATCTCGTAGGGGTTGTCCACCATCCCGGTGAACCGGAGCCGCCAGTCGCCCGGGTCTACCTGGGGGACCCGCCCGAACGCGGTGTCGATCCGGTAGAAGCCGTCGTTGGGCGTCACGTACGAGGAGATGCCGGCAACCTCGTCGTCGAGGGTGTCGAGCGTGGCCAGCTGCGTCTGCACCGACGGTCCGGCCGGCTGTTCGGCAACCGTGGAGGTGGTGGACGCCGAGACCGCCTGCGGCTCGGTCGTCGTCGTGGTGGATGCCGGCGCTGCCTGCGGCTCGGTGGTGGGGGAGGATCGCAGGGCGTTGGACTCCAGGAACTGCTCCGCAGCCGATTGGCCCCGCAGGCCCCTGCCGAGGCCCACCATGGCCAGGGCGGCCGCGCCGGCGCCGGCCGCATAGAAGAAGGACCGCCGGGTGGACCCGACGCCTGCCGGCGGGCGGGTAGCTTCGAACTCCGCGTCCTCGGAGAGATCCTCCGGCTCGGCGGTGTCAGCGACCGGTGCCGGCTCGGACCCGGCCGTGACGGCCCGCCCGCTCGCCAGGCGGGCGACAACCAGCGTGCAGCCCGCCGCCAGCACCGCGGCCGAGAGGCCCACCACCCAGGATCCGGTTGCCGGGCTGATCGGGTTGCGGGCCGCGGCCCATCCGCCCAGCAGCCCGAGCAGAGCGAATCCACCCAGGGTGACCCGCAGGCGGCCACGGACCGCGAAGCGTCCCAGCGCACCGCCGAGGGCCAGCGTGACGACGACGATGCCCACGGTGAGGAGGGTCTTCTGGCTGGCGCCGAAGTTGTCGATGCTGAACCGGACCACATCGCCGGGCGTGTAGTCGCTGAGCAGCTCGCTGACCGCCACCACCAGCGATGGGATCGACTCGAACGCCCCTTCCATGAGTTCCCCGAACCCCAGGCCCACGGCCGCGCCCGCGGCGCCGGCCAACGTTCCGGCCGTGACCGGTGATGCCGTCCTCGAGAAGGAGATACGCCCTGTGCTTGTGTCTTGGTCCGTCACTGCCTGCCCCTTCGCCGCCTCAGAGCCCCTTCTTTCAGATCGTACGCCTTTCGTCTCGGTGCGCAATGGGCAATAGTTGGGTCGATGGAGACGGAAGACCTGCGCCTTTGGGGGTATGACGACCATGTGGCCGGCGCCGTCGACGCGGGAGCCCAGGTGGGCCGGGTGGTGCAGGTGGACCGGGGCGAGTGCGATGTGGTCACGGCCGCCGGGATGGTCCGGGCCGGCTCGGACTCGGTGCGGGCCCAGGCCGAGGTCGCCCCGGTCACCGGCGACTGGGTGCAGGTGAGGTATCTCCACGATGTGGCGCTGATGAGCCGCGTCCTCCCGCGGCGGACGGCCCTCACCCGCCGGGACCCGGCCGAGCGTGACGCCGAGCAGGTGCTGGCAGCCAACTTCGACACGGTGGGGATCGTCGCCGGCCTCGACAGGCCGCTGCCGCCGGGACGGTTCGAGCGCATGCTGGTGATGGCCCGCGACAGCGGTGCGGGGATCGTGATCCTGCTCACCAAGGCCGACCGGGCGGCTGACGCGGCCGCGGCGGCCTCGGTGGTGCGGGCGGTGGCCGGGGAGGTGACGGTGCTGACACTGAGCGTCCGAAACGGTGCGGGGATTGACGGGCTGCGGTCCAGGCTCGGCCCCGGTCACACCCTGGCTCTGGTGGGAGCCAGCGGGTCGGGGAAGTCGAGCCTGGTCAACGCCTTGGCCGGTGCCGAGGTCGCGGCCACCGCCGCAGTCCGCTCCTCGGACCGTCGAGGCCGCCACACCACCATCGCGCGCCGGCTGGTGCTGCTGCCGGGAGACGGTGGCACGGTGCTCGACACTCCGGGCGTGCGGGCCCTCGGCCTGACCGACGCCCAGGAGGCTCTGCACCGGGTGTTCAGCGACATCGAGGAGCACGGCGACAGCTGCCGGTTCGCCGACTGCGCCCACCGCGCGGAGCCCGACTGTGCCGTGAGCGCCGCAGTCGACCGGGGTGAGATGGACGCCCGCCGGGTGGAGCGCTTCCTAGCCCTGCGTGACGAGATCGAACAGCAGCGAATCCGCGAGGAGAAGAGAGCCCGGTCCAGGGGCCGCCGCTGAGAACAATCCCGGCGCCCGGGGCCGCCGCTGGGAACAATCCCGGCGCCCGGGGCCGCCGCTGGGAACAATCCCGGCGCCCGGGGCCGCCGCTGGGAACAATCCCGGCGCCCGGGGCCGCCGCTGGGAACAGCCCCGGCCCGAGCAGTCCCGGTCCCTGGAACTACCCGAGGCCGCGGCGGTCGATCTTGCCCGACGGGTTGCGGGGCAGCGCATCGACCAGCTCCAGCGCCTCGGGCAGCTTGTAACGGGCCAGCGATGCGGAGCAGAAGGCCCGCAAGTCCTCCAGCGCTGGAGGGTCGCCACGATCTCGCGGCACGACCACGGCCACGCCGATCTCGCCCATGACCGGGTCGGGACGCCCCAGCACGACCGCCTCCGCGACGCCGGGATGGGCCTCCAGGACCGCCTCGACCTCGATCGGGTGGACGTTGTAGCCGCCCCGGATGTACATGTCGGCGGTTCGCCCCGACAGCCGGTACAGGCCCCGCCCGTCGACGGTGGCCAGGTCCCCGGTCCGCAGCCAGCCGTCGGCGAGGGCCGCGGCGGTGCCGGCCGGGTCGCGCCAGTATCCCGACATCACTGCAGGCGAGCGCAGCCAGAGCTCACCGGTCTCTCCGGCCCCGAGCCGGGCCCCGGCCGCGTCCCGGATCTCGGCCTCCACGCCGTCGCGGGGCCGGCCGACCGAATGGCAGGCCTCGTCGTCGTCGGTGTCGAGCGAGGTGGCCAGGCCCACGCCCCCGGACTCCGTGGACGAGTAGCGGATCGAGTACGGCGCGCCGAATCGCTCGCGTGCTGCCCTCACCAGCTCGGGTGACGACGGTCCGCCGCCTGCCACCACCGCCCGCACAGCCGAGAAGTCCAGCTCCCTCGACAGCTCGTGCCTGACCATCAAGGCGATCTGCGGGGCCACGCCGTTCACCGCGGCCATCCGGTGGCGGGCGACGAGTTCCAGCGATGCTCCGGCCGACCAGCGCTCCAGCAGATGGGTGGTCCGGCCGCAGGCCAGCATCCACGGCAGCTTGGTCATGAAGCCCACATGGGCGAAGTGGGTGGACGAGATGCCGTGGCCGCCGCCCCAGGCGCTGCCGGCGTCGATGCCGGCGACCGCCCGGAGCTGGCGGTTGGCGAACCAGGCCGCCTTCGGCGCGCCAGTCGATCCCGAGGTGAAACAGATGCACACCGGCCGCTCGTCGGCGGGTGGGGGCCGCGGTGCCCCCCGGGAAGGAGAGCGGATCGAGCCGCCGGCCCGGGCCGCGCCCGCGCCGCGTTCCAGGATCTCGCAGCGCGGGGCGGTCCCGTGCCCGACGAGGTGGGCCAGTGAGGGGTCGACCACCACCAGATCGGCGGCCAGGGTGTCGAGGCATGGGGTCACCTCGGCCTGGGTCAGCAGGGGGTTGATGCCGGCGGTGACCGCGCCGATGCGGGCCGCGCCCAGGTAGATGGCCAGGTAGTCCACGCTGGAGGGCAGCACCAGGCCCACCACCGAGCCTTCTGAGAGTCCTCGCTGCTGCAGTCCGGCCGCCGCCTCGCTCCCGGCGAGTTCGAGCTGCTCGAAGCTCAACGGTTCGCCCGACGGTGTCACGAAGGCGGCTCGCGAACCGAACTCGCGGGCTGCCCGCGCGATTGTCTCGGTGAGCATTCAGCGGCTTACGTCGAAGTTGACGGTGTGCCACCCCTCGGCGCCGTTGGGCTTGCTGGGAATCCTGTGGCTGCCCTGGGTCGTGCCGTTGCCGTCGGTGGCTCGTACCTGGATCTGGTGGTTGCCGTGCCGGTCGGGGGTCCATGGGCGGCGCCACTGCACCCAGGTCTCGTTGCCGAGGACCTCGCCCAGCTCGCAACGGACCCAGTCCTCGTCGTTGATCTTCGTCTCGACCCGCCGGATCCCTCGCGTCGGGGCCCAGGCGACGCCCGCTATCGAGGTCGGCACGCCCACCTTGAGGCTCGAGTTCCGGTTCGGGACGTCGATGCGGCTCTGTGTCTTTATCGGCCCCCGCTTGGACCAGCCCCGAGGCACCCAGTAGCCGTCGAACTGCTCCCAGCTTGTCAGGTGGATCTCCTCGAGCCACTTGACCGCCGAGACGTAGCCGTAGAGCCCGGCCACGACGATGCGGGCCGGGAATCCGTGCCGGGTAGGCAGGGGCTCGTTGTTCATGCCGATGGCCAGGATGGCGTTGCGCCCGTCGTAGGCGGCGGTGGTCGGGAACCCGGCGGTGAAGTCGTCCACAGAGCGACCCACGATCTGCTGGGCGCCGCGCTGCACACCGGCCCGCTGCAGCAGCACGTTGAGGGGGATGCCGGTCCACACCGCGTTGTCGACGAGGTTGCCTCCCACCGGGTTGGACACGCACGAGAGAGTGATCGCGTAGTCGGCCAGGGGCATGGCCCGGATCTCCTGGTAGGTGAGCTCGTAGGGATTGTCGACCAGCCCGGTGATGCGCAAGCGCCACTGGTCAGGGTCGATCTGCGGAACCGTCAGAGCGACATCGATGCGATAGAACTCGTTTCTCGGGCTGATGGGGGTGACGTAGGGCGAGATGCCCGGCACCTCGTCGAGCGTGTCGAGATGGGCCACCTGGGGCAGGGTCGAGGATCTCGGTGGTTGTGTGGTGGTGGTCTCCGGGGGTGGCTGTGTCGTGGTGGTGGTCTCGGGCGGCTGTGTCGTGGTGGTGGTCTCAGGCGGCTGTGTCGTGGTGGTGGTCTCAGGTGGCTGTGTGGTGGCGCTGACTTCTTCGGGTGGTTGTGTGGTGGTGGTCTCCGGGGGTGGCTGTGTCGTGGTGGTGGTCTCCGGGGGTGGCTGTGTTGTGGTGGTGGTCTCAGGCGGCTGTGTGGCGGCGGTGACCTCTTCGGGTGGCTGCGTGGTGGAGGTGGCCTGCTCCAGCCCGGTGTCGTCGATACCGGGCTCCGGAGCAGCCGTCTCGCCGGGGCTCGCGTCCGATGTGGCCTCGCTGCCGGTGCCCGTCTGATCGGCGGACACTCCGGCGGCGTCTTGTTCGGGTATCTCAATTCCCTCCGGTATCTCTATGCCCTCGGGTATCTCGATCCCCTCCGGTATCTCTATGCCTTCGGGGATCTCGATCCCCTCCGGGACCGCGACCGCGGCGTCGGGGTCCCCGGTCGCTCCACCTCCCGTTGCGCCGGACGGGGGCCGGGTGGTCCTCGGCGGCAGCGTGTATATCTCCCGGGCCTGCTCGGCGGCCGACGGTCCCCGCAGGCCCCGACCCAGTCCGACCAGGCTGAGGGCTGTGGCTGCCGCGCCGGCCGCGTAGGCGAAGAAGGACCGGCGGGTGCCGGCCCGCTCGCGCCGGCGGGTCGCTTCGTCCTCATCCGGTCCATCGGTTTCCGTGGCGTGCCCGCCGGCCGTGGACGCCCGGCTGACCAGGAACAGGGTGGCGGCTGCGCCCAGCGCGGCGGCCGCCAGTGCGACGATCCACGAGGCCAGTGCGGGACTGATCGGGTTGCGGGCCGCGGCCCAGCCGCCGATCAGCCCGAACAGGGCGAATCCCGCCACGGCGCCGGCGCGGCGGCTCCGGGCCGCGAAGCGCCCGAACAGGCCGCAGATGGCCAGCGACAACACGACGACGCCTACCGTGAGAACGGTCTTCTGGCTGGCCCCCAGATTCTCGATGCTGAACGAGACGATCGCGCCCGGCGTGTAGTCGGTGACCACCTCGCCCACCGCGATCACGAGCGACGGGATCGTCTCGCTGAGGCCCTCGATCAGCTCACCGAAGCCCAGCGCCACCGCGGCGCCCAGCATCCCCGAGAGGAATCCTGCCAGGCCGCCCGCCGCCGGACGGCCTGACGCTGACGCCTTAGTCGGGGGAGCGTCCCGGGGGTCGGACACGCCGACGATTGTACGCTCAGAAAGGATGGACTTCCGGTCCGATCCCGCGCTCGCCAGCTTCGCCGACGAGGTGCGCACCTGGCTCGAGGAGCACCTGCTCGGGGAGTTCGCCCGGTACCGGGGCCGGGGCCTGACCGGGCAGGAGGACGTGCCGGTCGAGGTGCAGCTCGCCTGGGAGCGAGAGCTCGCGTCGGGAGGCTGGCTCGGTCTCGACTTCCCGGAGTGGATCGGCGGCCGGGGCTGCACGCTCGCCGAGCAGGTCGTCTTCTTCAACACCTACACCGAGGCCGGCGCGCCCGGGCGGATCCCCAACGTTGGGGTGATGCTGCTCGGTCCCACCCTCATGGCCTTCGGGTCCGAGCAGCAGCAGCGTCGCTTCGTTCCCGCCATCCTGGCCGGCACCGAACTGTGGTGCCAGGGCTACTCCGAGCCCGGGGCGGGCAGCGATCTGGCCGGGGTCGCCACCAGAGCATCCCTGCAGGGCGACGTGTGGGTGATCAACGGGCAGAAGGTGTGGACCTCGCTGGCCCAGCACGCCGACTGGATCTTCGTGCTGGCCCGCAGCACGCCCGGGTCGCAGCGGCACGCCGGGCTCAGCTACCTGCTCGTGCCCATGGACCAGCCCGGCATCGAGATCAGACCGATCGTGCAGCTCACCGGCGGCGTCGAGTTCAACGAGACGTTCTTCGACGACGCCGTCACCGAGGCAGGCCTTGTGGTCGGAGGCGAGGGCAACGGCTGGAGGGTGGCGATGGGCACCCTCGCCTTCGAGCGGGGAGCCAGCACCCTGGGCCAGCAGACCAGCTTCCGCCAGGAGTTCGACAGCCTCGTGGCCGAGGCCCGGGCGTCGGGACGCATCGACTGCGAGGTGCTGCGCTCGGAGCTGGTCCAGTGCCACATAGAGCTGGAGATCCTGCGCTACAACCAGCTGCGGTTGCTCACATCCCTCACTCACGACGCGCCCGCGGGGCCGGAGCAGTCCATCGGCAAGCTCTACTGGGCATCGTGGCATCGACGCCTGGGCGAACTGGCGATGAGGGTGCGGGGCGCGGCGTCGATGGCGGCCGACTCCACCGGCGGCGCCCATGTGAGCCAGAGCGGGCTCGACTATCGGCTCGACCGCTGGCAACGCACGTTCCTCTACTCCCGGGCCCACACGATCTACGGGGGAAGCAACCAGATTCAGCGCAACGTCATAGGAGAGCGGGTCTTGGGCCTGCCCCGGGAGCCGCGGTAGTCCCCGGCGGTCCCGCTAGCGTGCAGATCGCCGGGGGAGGCGACAACAGGGAGAAGCTATGGGTCGACTAAGCAATACCTGGCACCTGGCCAAGGTCTCCTGGTCGGTGCTGAAGAAGGATCGGGAGCTGCTGTGGATGCCGGTGCTGTCCTTCCTGGCCTCGGCGGTCGTGATCGGGGTCGTGATCGTGCTGACGTTCATCACGGTGTCCACCGAGTCCACCCACGATCAGACCACCATGGAGTTCAACCCGGCGATGATCGTGGTGTACCTGCTGGCCGCGATGGTCCTCGGCGTCATCGCCGTGTTCTTCAACGGCGCGCTGGTGGCGGGGGCCCATGAGCGGCTCACCGGGGGCGATCCGACGGTGCGCAGCGCGATCGGCCGGGCGTTCGCCCGCATCGGTGGCCTGATCCCGTGGGCGATCATCACCACGACGGTGGGGCTGATCCTCCAGGCGCTGAGGGACCGGGCCGGCTGGCTGGGGCGGATCGTCACCCACATGCTGGAGATGGCCTGGGAGGTGGTGACCTTCCTGACCGTGCCGGCCATAGTCATCGACGACCTCGGCGCCATCGCCGGTCTCAAGCAGTCGGCGGCGCTGCTGCGCCGCACATGGGGCGAGAACATCGCGGCTCGCGTCGGGTTCGGCCTGCTCGGCTTCGTCCTGATCATTCCGGCCGCGGTCGTGGCTGGACTCTTCATCGCGTCGGGCTGGACTGTGCTGATGGCAATCGGAATCATCGCCGCGGCGGCCTGGGTGGCGGTCGTGATGGTGGTGCTGACCGCCCTCAACGCGATATTCCAGACTGCGCTGTACCTCTACGCGACCACCGGGGCGGCACCCTCCGGCTTCGAGCAGGCCCCTCTGGCCGAGACGTTCGCGCACAAGTAGCGGGGCGTCCTCGGCAGAGGACTCGGCGGCTAGTCGAGACGGTCGACCAGGCCCCAGTCCAGCGCCTCGTGCGCGTCGATCTCTTTGCCGGTCAGCAGCCATTGGAGGGTTCTCTGGCGGCCGATGCGAGCGGGGATGCTCACCGTTCCGCCCGCGCCACAGATGAGGCCCATCGACAGCTCCGGCAGCCGGAACCGGGCTCGCTCGGTGGCCGTGACGTTCGCGCAGAATGAGGCCATCTCGATTCCCGCTCCCACGCACGCTCCGTCGATGCGCGCCGTCGTCCGGTCGGCGATGGCCGCCAGCCAGGGTGCTGCGTTGGCCCGGCTGCGGATCAGGTGCGCGGTGGCAGGGTCCTCCACCGTGCCGAACTCGGCCGGGTCGCCTCCGGCGCAGAAGTTGCCCCCCGCTCCGGTGATCACCACCGGCCGGTCGTCCGCGCCCGCCACCAGAGCCTTGAGGACGTCGACTAGCTGGTCCCGCATGGCCGCGTCGAACAGGTTGAGCAGGCGGGGACGGTTCAGCGTCACCGTCACCGAGTACCCCTCGTCGCTCACGTCGACGCGGGGCTGGTCGAGATCCTTGCGGGTCCGGCGCCCCCGGCCCGACAGCCACCGGGCGTGTTCGGCTCCGGACTGGAGGGTCGCATAGGCGACACTCTCGGCTAGCAGGGCGTCGCTCAGGCTGAGCCGGGGTCCGAGCCGAAGCGTCTGGGCTGCGACGACCGAGGCCTGCGGACTGGCCCGCAGACCCTCGAGGGCCGGGCCCGGGTCGTCAACAGCCAGATCCCACGCCTTGCCTCCCGCGCCCAGCGCGACCGCCACCACCGGGAGGGTGACCAGCGCGGCGCCGACATCGTCGGCGGCATCGTCGCCCACGTCCACGACCACCGCGGGAACGTCGGCCGCGGCGGCGATTCCGTCGACCACGAGCCGGTCGAAGTCGACAGAGTCGATTGCGGCCCTGACCTCCTCCAGCGGCCAGATCCCGCCCTGCATGGCCAGTTATCCCGCCACAGGTCCGGCCGCGTAGCGGCTGCGCAACTCGCGGCGCAGCAGCTTGCCGGTGTCGTTGTAGGGCAGGGCGTCCACGAACTCGACGAGGGCCGGCACCCGGCTCGACCGCAGCCGCGTCCGTACCAGTTCCCGGAGTTCGTCTGCGGCCGGCGCCGGGGAGCGCGCCACGACGCAGACCGCAACCTCCTCGCCCCATTCCCGGCTGGGCACGCCGAACGCGGCCGCGTCGACCACCGCGGGATGGGCCAGCAGCGCGTCCTCGATCTCTCCCGGTGACATGTTCTCGCCGCCCCGGATGATGATGTCGTCGTTGCGTCCGTGAACCCACAGGTAGCCGTCGGCGTCCAGATGGCCGCTGTCGCGGGTGTAGAACCAGCCGTCGGTGTCGAGGTGGGAGCCGTCTTCGGAGTACTCGCCGGCCACCTGCTCGCCCCTGACCCATATCTCGCCGGCCGCGCCGGTCTCGGCCTCGGTGCCGTCGCCGCATCGCACCGTGACCTCCACCCCGGGGAGGGGCCGTCCCGCGGAGGCGAGTCTGGCTCTCTCGGCAGGATCGTCCGAGGCGGCCCACCGCCGGTGGTCGTCGGGTCCCATCACGCACACGGTGGAGCTCGTCTCGGTCAGGCCGTAGGCGTGGGAGAAGCCGGCGGCCGGGAACACCTCCAGCGCCCGCTCCACCACGGCCCGGTGCGACTTGCCCCCTCCGTAGGACACGAACCGGACCGTCTCCAGGGTCTCGCCGCGACGGTCGAGGGCGTCCACGATTCGAGCCAGCATCGTGGGCACGAGCATGGCGTGGGTTGCGTGCTGATCGCGGGCCAGGTCGATCCAGGCCTCGGGGTCGAATCTCGGCAGGGGCACGATGCGCCGCCCCGAATAGATCTGCGACAGCTGGGCCGCGACCGAGGCGACGTGGTAGGGCGGCACCGCCATGATGTGGGCCTCGTCCGGGCCGGCCGACGCGAACTCGACCGTGCCGAACACGTAGGACACCAGGTTCCGGTGGCGCAGCACCGCGGCCTTGGGCGGGCCGCTGGTGCCGCTGGTGTAAAGCTGTACCGCGGTGGCGTCGGGATCCATTGGCCAGTCGCCGGGCTCGGCCGCAGCCGCGCCGCCGGCAGGATCGTCGAGGAACGCGTCCCGCTCGACGATGTCCAGACCGTCGACGGCGGCAAGCCGGTCCGCGCTGCCGGTGTCAGCCAGCACCAGCGCAGGGGCGGCCCGCTCGGCCAGACGCCGCAGATCGTCGTCTCCGAGCCGGTAGTTGACGGGCACGTAGGGCACGCCGGCCCAGGCGGCTCCGAACAGGGCGACCGGCAGAACGGCTCCGGGCTCGTCGCATAGCACCAGATGCTCGGCCTCCGACGCCCGCAGGCGTCCGGCGAGCGCGGCGGCGTCGTCCATCAGCCGGCTGCAGGTGATGCCCCGGTCCAGCGGCCCGAGGGCCACCCGGTCGCCCATGGCCGTGGCCGCCATCTCCAGCAGCATCATCAAGTTCATCGCAGAGGCCGAGCGGGTGGCGCGAGTCCCAGGGGGCGGTCGCTCAGTCCGAGGCGGGCAGCGGCTTGGTCACCTTGACCGCCATCGCAACGCCGGCCAGGGCGAGGCTGCCCTCGCCGGCCTTGGTGCACAGCACTTCGACGGTCTCTTCATCGTCGCCGTATCGCTTGCCCAATAGGGTCCCCTGCGACGCGTCGCTGCTCGGCTCCCCTGATCGCTCGGCTGAACCGGCCGGCGCCATCGGTGAGCCGCCGCAGGTCAGCTCGGCCGGTCCCGCGCCCTTGACCACAATCACCTCGGTGGCGCACACCGTGCTCTGGAATCGGGCCCCGGGCCTCAGCTCGACCATGTTGTCCTCCTGCCGCCGTTCGACTCGGTGCGGGGCGTGCGCCCGCTGCGGTGTCCATTCTGACTTGTGCAGGACGGCCGCCCAACCGGTGCCTCCGCATCGTCGGATGGGACGCTGCCGGCCCGCGCCGGCCGCGGGTGGATGTCAGCCCGCGGTGCGGTGATCAGTTCGCAGTCCCAGGCTCGGCTCGCTGCGCCACCGGCGCCAGCGGGCTCGCAGTTCGGGCCGTCCGATCAGCAGCTCCAGCACGACCGCCACGATGAGGACGATCCCGGTGGCCAGCGTCAGGATGTAGAAGGGCGCGCCGCCCAGAGAGAGGCCACTGTTGATGAAGCGCAGGGTCAAGGCACCGATGGCGATCCCGAACACCGAGCCTCTGCCGCCCAGCAGGCTGACACCGCCGATCAGCGCGGCGGTGGCCGCGGGCAGTAGCAGCGTCTCGAAGGCGGCCGGACCCGCGCTGCCGGACTTGATCGAGGTGAGCGCGCCGGTCAGGGCGGCCAGCGTGCCCGACAGGGCGAAGGCCAGAACGAGCGGCCGGACCAGCGGCACACCGGCGGCGGCCGCCTCGGAGCGCCCCCCGCCGATGGCGTAGATCTCCCGCCCGAAGCGGGTGTTGATCAGCAGCAGGGCCACCAGCGCGAAGCAGGCCAGCGTCATCAGGCTGAACGGCGAGAAGATCCCCAGCTGGCGGCGCACCGTCTGGGCCACTCCCAAGTCGCTCATGACCACTGTGTTCTCGCCCGAGATCATGAAGGCCAGCCCGCGCAGCCCGATCAACGTGCCCAGCGTGAACACCAGCGACTGGATCCTCAGCCGGTAGATCAGGTACCCCTGGAGGCTGCCGTAGGCGGCGCCGATCAGGCTCGCGAGCAACAGCGTCGGGATCAGGCCGACCCGTCCGACCAGCGACACGGAGATGATGCCCGCGACGGCGGCGGCCGAGCCGACGGAGAGGTCGAGTTCGCCGGCGATGATGGTCACACCGACCGCGAGGGCGGCCAAGCCGAGGAAGGCGAAGCCCTCGAAGATGGTGAAGACGTTGTTGATCGCGTAGAAGCGGTCGTCGCTCACCGAGAACACCAGGAACACCGCCGCGAACAGCCCGAGGCGGGCCCATGCCGTCGGCTCCACCCGCTCGATCGCCTTCATGTCAGCTGCCTCCGGTTGCGCAGCACCGTGAAGGCACTCACGCTGACCAGGATGGCCAGCCCGACGAACAGGATCCGGACGCCGTAGCTGAAGCCCCTCAGGACCATGAGGTTCTGCAGGCCCGCGATGAACACCGCACCGACGGCGGTTCTCGAAGCGGAGCCCTCCCCGCCCTGGATGGCGGCCCCGCCCACGAGGATGGCGGCGATCGAGTCGATGTCGGCGCCATCGAACTGATCGAGGCGTCCCTGGCCGAACTGGGCCGACGTGAAGATCCCGGCGAGGGCGGCGCCCAGCGACGAGACCGTGAACACGTAGACGGTGGTCCGTCCCGGGCGCAGGCCCGAAGCGGCCGCGGCACGCCGGTTGGCGCCGACCAGGGTCAGTTCCCGCCCGAAACGCGTCCGGGTCAACACGATCGAGGCGACCACGGTGATCACGATGAACGCCCAAGTCTGGGTGGGGATCCCCAGCGGCCGGGAGGTGCCGATCCAGTCGGCTGCGTCGGTTCCCGTTCTCACCGTCTTGTTGTCCGTCAGCCAGGCCCCCATCCCGAACAGCACCGCGCCCACGGCCAGCGTCACCACGATCGGGTTGCCGCCCAGAGCCACCGCGCCGCCTTGGGCCGCCCCCACCGTGGCCGCGATCGAGAAGGTGACCAGCACCGCAGCCCAAACCGGCCATCCCCAGCTCATGAAGGCGGCGAAGCCGATGGCCGCCAGTGCCGCCGTCTGCGACACCGACAGCGAGAAGAAGCTGCCGGCCATGGTGATTCCCGTCATGGTCACGGCGATGATCCCGATGAGGGCGGCCGAGCGCACGATGCTCTGGAGGTTGCGGTAGGTGACGAACTCGGGAGTGGTGAGCCAACCCACCAGAGCCAGCACGACCACCGCCCCGACGACTGCCAGCGGCACCGATGCCCGGCGCCACGACCAGGCCGTGCCGGCAATGCTGCTGTCGGTGAGGCTCATCAGGTTGCCTCTTGCGGATGGGTGATCTCCCGGGTGAGCAGGAGCGAGTCGGTGTCGGCCCGGCGGCGGATGCTGACCTGCGTTCCCTTGAAGTAGGCGACCACGGTGTCGGCCAGTCCCAGTATCTCCTGGCTGTCGGAGGTGGCGATGACGATGGCTGTGCCCTGCTCGGCGATAGCCCTCAGGTGGCGGTAGATCTCCGCCCTGGCCCCGACGTCGACGCCCCGGGTGGGCTCGTCGATCAGCAGGACCTCGAGCGGGTGGCCCGTCCACTTGCCGACTGCGATCTTCTGCTGGTTCCCGCCACTGAGCGCGCCGGCCACCGAGCTCAGCCGGCTCCGGTCGATGGTGAAGGTCTCGGCGATGCGGTCACTCATGGCCCGCTCGGCCCCCGGTATCAGCCACCCGGCCGTGGCCACATGGTCGAGGCTCGGGGACGTGAGGTTCTCGACGACGCTGCGCTGCAGGAAGAGGCCGTCGCGCTTGCGGTCCGACGAGCTGTACCCGATCCCGCCGCGGATAGCGGCCGACGGCGAGTTGGGCGGAACGTCGCTGGCACCGACGGTGACCGTGCCCGAGATCCGGTGCTGGTGCCCGGCCACCGCCCTCAGGACGTCGCTGGCGCCGCTTCCGAGCTGTCCGGCCAACCCGACGATCTCGCCCTTGCGGACGCCGAGGCTCACAGGCTCGGTCAGGTTGTCGGTGAGGAGGTTCTGGATGTTGAGCACCAGCGGGCCGGGCGCGGTGGCCTGCTCCGGGAACAGTCCCTCGAGCGTGCCCCCCAGCATCATGGCGATGAGCTGGTCGAGGGTGAGGTCTCCGGTCGCCCGAGGCGCGCTCGACCTGCCGTCGCGGAACACCGTCACCCGGTCGGCCAGATCGAACACCTCGTCGAGGCGATGGGTCACGTAGATGATCGAGCGGCGCTGCTCCCGCAGGGAGCGCACGACCGTCTTGACCCGCTGAATCTCCCGGTCCGCGAGCGCCGCCGTCGGCTCGTCGAGTATCAGCACCCTGGCGTCGCGGGCCAGCAGCCGGGCCACCTCGATCAGCTGGCGCTCCGCCACCGCGAGCTGCTCGACCGGGCTGCGGGGATCGAGGTCCCCGAGACCCACCTGCTCCAGGTAGGGCATGGCTTCGCGGGCCAGGACACGGGGTGAGGCTCTCCAACCGCGTCTCGTGTCCCCCAGGAAGACGTTGTCGGCGACGGAGAGGCTCGGAACCAGGGAGAGCTCCTGCTGCACCACCGCGATGCCCGCATGCTCTGACTGGGTGGCTCCGCCGAAATGGACCTCCTTGCCGTCCAGACGGATCCTGCCCTCGTCGGGCGGGTACATGCCGGCCAGGATCTTGACCAGCGTGCTCTTGCCGGCGCCGTTCTCGCCCACGAGCGCCATCACCTCGCCGTGGCCGACCTCGAAGTCCGCCTTGTCGAGTGCCTGTATCGAGCCGAACGTCTTGGAGAGCCCGTCGACTCGCAGGTACGGCTCGGATGAGTTCACGGTGTCTCCGTCGCTCATCCCAGGCCCTGCTTCATGTCTGGATTGCAGGCGGTCTCCGGGAGGGGAGTGCTGAGGGTCCGGGCGGAAGGACTTCCGGGCTCAGTCCTGCCACGACTTTCCGGCGATCCAAGCCTCCATCCCTTCCTTGCGGGACGACTCGATGAACTCGAGGCGTGCCCCGTACATGTCGTGGGGAGCGGTGTAGGTGGCCAGGATCCGGTCCTCGGGCGTGTATTGGGTGGCCTCCTTGCCGATGCCCAGGTCCTTGAGGCGCTCCACCAGCGCCTCGGGATCGTCCTCCCACAATCCGATGTGGTGGAGACCCTCCTGGGCGCGACCGTAGATGCCGTCGTTGTCCTGTGACTCGAGCAGCTCAAGGTAGGGGGGACCCTCGACTGACCAGGTGATTCTCAGGTCGAGAGCCTCGACGATCTCACCCTGCTCGAAGCGGTCGACGTGGGCGATCTCGGGATCCTTGAAGGTCAGCCCGAGCACCTTGGAGAAGCGCTCCATCGCCTCTTCCATGTTCTCGACGAGGATCCCTACATGGCACAGGTCGCTGGCCGTCATGCTCGCGGTCCTTTCCCGGCTGGTGCGTCAGCCAGTTGTCTCGGATGGACCGAAGCAGCAGGCCGGCCCTCATGAGCCGGCCTGCTGTTCGATCGTCGAATCAATCGGAGTCGACCGTTGCCAACCGGTCAGTACACGCAGAGATCGTGGACGCCGAATCCTTCGACCGTCACCGTCTCGATCTCGTTGCTGTCCGAATGGGCCGGACTGCGCACCGGCGGGTTGGGAATGAAGTTGTTGAAGCTCGCCAGAGAGCCGTTGGTCAGGTACTCGTCCAGCGTGTTGATGCTGAAGACGCCTTCGAGCCGTGCCGCCTGCAGGCCGGTGGCGAACTCCTTGCCGTTCTCGAGGAACTCGAGGTTGCCGTGGCAGGTGCCCCCGACGACCATGATGTCGGAACCCGGGGCGTAGCCCTCCTCCTCGAGGGCGTGGATCACGCCTTCGGCCAGAGCCGAGTTGTGGGCGTACACGAGGTCGATCCCGTCGCTGCGATGAGCGGCCACGAGCTGCTTGGTGGCGTCGTAGCCCTCGGCTGGTCCGAAGCCGACATCGAGCTCCCCGAGCACGGCAATGCCCGCGCCCTCGAGGATCGGCTTGGCTGCTGCAGTGCGGTCGATGCCCGCCTGGTAGCCGGCCACGAACCCGATGATGATGGCGTTGCCGCCCGCGCTGTGGAGCGCCGCGCCACCGGCGACCATCGCGTCGCGGGCTTCGACCACGAGTTCGGCCGCGACCTCGCCGTTGAGGATGTCGTTGACACCTGCGTAACCGACGACGTACTGCTCGGACCCCGGGAAGGGCAACTGGTTGGTCTGGATCACCGGGACTCCGGTGTCGGCCAGGGCCTGCAGCGAGGCGACACCGGCCTCGTTGTCCGACGGCCACCATGCGTAGGCCACCACGCCTTCAGCGGCCCCGAGTTGCTGCTGCACCTGGGTGTCCTGCTCGGCCTGGTCGAAGTTGTTCTCGATGATTATGAGTTCGTACCCGTGTTCCGCAGCCGCATCCTGAGCGCCGCGACCCCACTCCGCGATGTAGGTGTTGGTGGTGGTCGGAATGAAGGCGACGATGGTGTTGCCCGCCTCCTCCTCCGCGCTGTCACCGCTGCAAGCGCCGGCGATGAACGTGAACGCCGCCAGCACTGCCAACATGGGCACAAGCCGTAGTTTCATAGGTTTCTCCCCCTGACTGTGGAAGCCCGGGGACGTAACCCGGACCCTTATGGTCGAGGCGGACACTACTCCCGTGTCCCTCCGGCGTCTAACCCGCTCCGGCCCTCGGGGTCGACTCCGGAGCGCTCCGATCGCAGGTACTGGGCGACGGCCGACATGTCGTGATCCCCGAAGCCGGCCTCGATGGCGTGCCCGATGACCGCCCGGTTGAGCTCGCCCTGCGGCAGGCTCGCGCCGACGCCCCCGGCAAGGTCCAGGGCCAGCTCCAGGTCCTTTCTGGCCAGGACCATCCGGAAGGCGACGGGAACCTCGCCGGGCTTGAGGAAGGCCTCCTGGCGGTAGTGCACGAAGGGAGCCGCGATGGCACTGTTGGCGAAGACCTCGTAGGCGCGGTCCCGCTCGATCCCGGCCGCCTCCGCCAGGACCAGCGCTTCCGAGACCGCTTGACCGAGCCCGTAGACGATGGAGTTGACTGCCAGCTTGATCGTGGCCCCTGAGCCCACCGGACCCATGTGATAGATCCGCGCGCTCATGGCCTCCAGCACGGGCCGCACTGCCTCGACGTCGCCGGCCTCGCCTCCCGCCATGACGGTGAGGGTGCCTGCTTCGGCAAGCGCCACGCTTCCCGACACGGGGGCGTCGACAAAGCTGCTCCGTGCTCCGGCGATGGCGCGGGCCAGCCCGGTGGCCTGGCCGGGGCTGATGGTGCTCATGTCGACGCAGACGGTTCCGGTCCGGAGCGACCCGAGCATGGCTCCCGAGCCGGTGTAGAGGTCGAGCAGCACGTCGCCGTCGGCCACCATGGTGATCACCACGCCGGCTTCGGCGGCCAGGATCGCCGGCGATGGCGCCACCCGGGCTCCGCTGCGGGTGGCGAGGGCCTCCGCTTTGGATGCGGTGCGGTTCCAGACGACCAGCGGGAACCCGGCGGCCGCGATGTTGGCCGCCATGGGAAGCCCCATGCTTCCGAGACCGATGAATCCGACGGTGGTGTCGCTCATGGCCGCTCGGGGGGTGCTGGCATACTCGCTCGGCCTCTTAGTCGAGGGCTCTGGAGACGATGTCGGTGATGCGTGACACCGAGGGGATGGTGGCGTCCTCCAGCGAATCGGCCGATGGCAGGGGGATGTGATCGGTGGTGATGCGGGTCACCGGCTGGTCCAGGTCGAAGAACGCCTCTTCCATCACGATGGAGGCCACCTCGGCGCCCCACCCGCACAAGCGCGGGTTCTCCTCGACCGTGAAGACCCTTCCGGTCTCGCTGCAGGCTGCCAGCAGGGTCCGGGTGTCGAGAGGCACCAGGCAGCGGAGATCGACCACCGTGGCCTCCACCCCGTCGAGGGCCAGTTGCTCTGCTGCGGCCAGCGCCCGGGGAACCATGGCGGCCAGGGCGACGATCGTCAGGTCGGAGCCGGCCCGCACGATGGCGGCCTTGCCCAGCTCTCCCACCAGCTCGCCGTCGGGCACCGGTCCCTTGGTGGGATACAGGCCCTTGTGCTCGAAGAACACCACCGGATCGGGGTCGCGGATGGAGGCGGCCATCAGCTCGATCACGTCACGGGGCGTGGACGGGGCCACCACCTTCAGGCCAGGCACCGCCATGGCCCAGTTCTCGAGGCTCTGGGAGTGCTGGGCACCGAAGCGCATGCCGGCTCCGTTGGCCGTGCGGATCACCAGCGGGAGCTCTACCTGGCCGTCGGTCATGTAGCGGGTCTTCGCGATCTGGTTGGCGACGATGTCCCAGCAGGTGGCCAGGAAGTCCGAGAACATGACCTCGGCCACCGGTCGCAGGCCGTTCATGGCCGCGCCCATGGCTGCGCCGATGATCGCCTCCTCAGAGATCGGGGTGTCCCGCACCCGCCGCGGCCCGAAGCGCTCCAGCAGCCCTGATGTCGTCTTGAACACTCCACCGGCCGCGGCGACGTCCTCGCCGATGAAGTAGACGTCGGAGTCCCGCTCCATCTCCTGGGCGATCGCTCGGGCCACCGCCTCGCGGTAGGTGATCAGTTCCGCCACGACGAACCTCCGTCGGCCCACAGGTTCGTGCCGATGATCGAGGGGGACGGCTCCGGTGCCGCCCTTGCTTCCTCGACGGCCTCATTCATGACCCTGGTCGCGGCGGCTTCGATCTCGTCGAGCTGCTGGGCCGGAGCGCCCGCGTCGAGCAGGCGCTGGCGGTAGGCGGGGATCGGATCCCGGGCCTTCCACGCCGCCACCTCGTCGTCGGGCCGGTAGTCGCCCGGGTCGGCCCGGGAGTGACCGCCGTGGCGGTAGGTGGCCGCTTCGATGAGGCTGGGTCCTCCCCCGGACCGGGCTCGCTCGATCGTGGACCGGGCCGTGTCGAACATCAAGTCGGCGTCGTTGCCGTCCACCAGGATCGGATCCAGCCCGTAGGCGACCGCCCGGTCCGCGGCCGGGTTCCTCACTGCGGTCACCGACCGGATGGGCGTGTACTCCATGTACTGGTTGTTCTCGCACACGAACACCACTGGCACCGACCACACCACCGCCATGTTCAAGGCCTCGTGGAAGGCTCCGATGTTGGTCGCCCCGTCCCCGAAGAAGCAGACCGCGACCTGGCCCGACTCGCGCTCCACCGCCGCCCAGGCCGCCCCGACCGCGATCGGCAGGTGGGCCCCCACGATGGCATAGGAGCCCATCGCGCCGGAGGAGGCGTCGGTCAGGTGCATCGAGCCGCCCTTGCCTCCGCAGACGCCCGACTCCCGGCCGAACATCTCGGCCATCAGCCGTCCCGGGGACGCGCCGCGCAGCAGCGTGTGGTTGTGGCCCCGGTAGGTGCAGAACGTGAGGTCGCCGGGCCGCATGGCCAGCGCGAAGGCGGCCGCGATGGCCTCCTGGCCAACGCCCAGATGCGAGGTTCCCTTCACCAGCCCCTCCAGGAACATCCGGTGGGCCAGCTCCTCGAAGCGCCGGGCTTCCAACATCATCCGGTACAGCCCGATGCGCTGGTCGAGGTCCACCGCTCCGCTGCTGTGGGGTGAACCGTCAGTACTGGTTGGCAACTTGAAGCTCCTCGGCGGGGAACAGGGTCACAACCTGGGGACCCTCGGCCGAGCAGACCACCATCTCTTCGATGCGGGCCGCCGAGCGGCCGTCGTCGGCCGGGCAGAAGGTCTCCAGCGCGAAGAACATGCCCTCCTTCAACTCGATCGGGTTCTCCAGCGAGTTCAGCCTGCTGATCACCGGGCGTTCGTGGACCGAGAGCCCCACACCGTGTCCGAACTGGAGGCCGAACGCCTCCATCTCGTCGGGAAACCCGAACTCCTGGGCCTCGGGCCATGACTCTGCGATCACGTCGGTGGTCGTCCCCGGCTTCACCAGGGCTATGGCCGCGTCGATCCACTCGCGGGCCCGCTTGTAGGCGTCTCGCTGGGCCACGGTGGCCCGGCCCACCACGAACGTCCGGTAGTAGCAGGTCCGGTAGCCGTTGTGGGCCTGGATGATGTCGAAGTAGGCGGTGTCGCCCGGCCGGATCAGGCGGTCGGAGAAGACGTGGGGGTGGGGGCTGCAGCGCTCCCCGGCGATCGAGTTGATCGCCTCGACGTGCTCGGAGCCCATCTCGTAGAGCCGCTTGTTGGCCAGGGCCACGATGTCGGACTCCCGGACCCCGGGCTTGAGGGCCTCGAAGATGTCGTGGTACACGCCGTCAACCATGGCAGAGGCCTGGGTGAGCAGCATTATCTCGTCGGGGCTCTTGATCTCGCGGGCCTTGAGCATGACCTGCTGCCCGTTGCGCACGTCGATGCCTGCCTTCACCAGCTCGAGGTACATCTCGGCTTCGGCCATGTCGATGCCCAACGGCATGCCGGCGACGCCCTCGTCGCGCAGCACATCGCATATCTCGCGAACGGCCCTGCTCACCAGTCCCGACTCGGGGCCGATAGATCCGGCCAGGCCGGTGTTGCCCCCGACCGAGTGGCCCTGCTCGAGCCACGGCGAGTGCATGGTGTGGACCCGGGCCGCGGAACCGAAATCCCAGATCCAGGGCTCGCCGGTCCGGGTCAGCAGGGCCCATCGCTCCATCTTGTTGAACGCCCAGTACCCGATGTGGGTGGCGGTCAGGTACCGGATGTTGGCGGTGTCGAACACGAGCAGCGCCCCGAGGTCCGACTCCTCCAGCGCGGCCTTCGCCCTGTCCAGGCGGTAGCGCCGCAGCCGGTCGAAGTCCACCCGCTCCTCCCAGTCGACTCCCATCACACCCGGCGAAGGCGTCGTCGCGACCGGGAATTCGCCGATCTGGTTCTCTGTGCTCACTGTTCCCCCTTGTCCGCGAGCCGCTCGATCACGCTATTCGACGGGCCATCCGCCGGTGGGGCGCGCTTCCGTCGCCCACGGATCGATGAGTGTCTTGATCCTCTCGGCCCTGCCGTCCACCATCGGTTGCAGGCCGCGCTCCACGAGAGCGTCCAGCGGCAGGGCAACCGGGGCCACGTCGCTCCACCCGCCCGATCGCCGCCCGACCAGCCGGGCCGCCTCCGCGAAGTCGGCGCCGAACACGTGGGCGTTGGTTCCCACCAGCGACACCTCTCGCAGCGTGATCGAGCGGACATCGATCTCCACCGGCCTTGCGCCGAGGCCGACGGCCACAACCCGGCCCCGCGGTTCCACCACGCTCAGTGCCGCCTGGAGCGCGGCGTCCGCGCCGGTGACCTCGTAGACCACCCCGGCAGGCTCTTGCTGAGCGGCCCGAAGCTGCGTCGCGAGATCCTCGTCCCGGTCTACCTCCACCATGCAGGCCGCGCCCAGAGCATCGGCGATCTGCAGCCTCTCGGCGTCGAGGTCGGCGGCGACGACCTGCAGCCCCATCTCCGCGGCCGCGAACACCAGGAAGGCGCCCACGCCGCCGATCCCGATGACGATGACGGTGTCGCCCGGCTGCGGAGAGCCCTGGTGGAGTGCGTGGTGGGCCACCGACATGGGCTGCACCAGGGCCGCGCCGTCGTCGCCCAGCCCGTGCTGATCCACCGGCAGGCAGATTGACGCCGGAACGGTCACATACTGGGCCAGCGCCCCGTTGCATTGCAGGCCCACGGTGAAATACCGCTCGCAGAAGTTGGTGAGCATCTGCCTGCAGGCCGGGCAGTCACCGCACGAGATTCCCGCGCCGCTGGCCACGATGGAATTTTCGGGGAAGCCCTCGACGCCCCGGCCGCGGGCCGCCACCCGGCCACCGAACTCGTGGCCGGGAACCATCGGCCCCTGATGGCCCGACCGGGCGTTGCGGGTCGAGATGGGGAACATCTTCGGTCCGTGGCTCCACTCCGAGGCGTCGGTCCCGCAGATTCCGGCCGCGTGCACCTCGATCAGCAGCTCGCCGGGACCGGGGTCGGGCACCTCCAGGTCCTCGATCCTGATGTCGCCGGAGCCGTGGTAGACGGCCGCTCGCATGCTCATGGTCTCGCCAGCGGTCGGCTGCCTGGCGGTCCGCTGCCCGGCTGTGACATGTCCGGTGCTCCGCCTAGAAGAAGACCTGCTCGCCGCCGGTGAGGTTCAGGCTGGCGCCGGTGGTGTAGCAAGCGTCGTCGGAGGCGAGGAATGCGGCCATGGCACCGATGTCGGTGGCGGTCCCCAGACGCTTCATGGGGATGGTCTCGATGTGCTCGGCCAGCAACTCGTCGCGGTCCCGGTTGGCCGAGGCCGCGGCCGCGCCGAATCCGGTCTTGGTCATGTTGGTGAACATCGTGCCGGGGCATATGGCGTTGACGGTGATGTTGTACTCGGCCAGTTCCTTGGCCAGCACCTGTGTCAGCCCGACCACCGCGAACTTCGAGGCCGAGTAGATGCCCCACCCCTGCCAGGCCACCTTGCCGGTCTGGGAGGCGGTGTTGATGATCCGCCCCCAGTTGTGCTCCTTCATGATGTGGGCCGCCGCCCGGGAGCAGGCCAGCACGCCGCGCACGTTCACCGTGAAGACGTTCTCGTAGACCTCGTCGGGGGTGTCGATGACCGCGGCTATGGGTTGGGCCACGCCGGCGTTGTTGGCGAGGATGTCGAGGCGCCCGTAGGTGTCGGCGACGAGGCCCATCTGCTCCTCGACCCCGGCCGTGTCGGTGACGTCCAGATGGATGGCCATCGCCTGCGCTCCCGACGGCGCCGCCGGAAGCGACGAGGCCACCTCCGAGGCGTCGAGCACGTCGGCGCACACCACCGCGGCGCCCTCGTCGGCGAACCTCCGGGCGATTCCCTCGCCCAGCCCCCGGGACGCTCCGGTAACCACTGCGATCTTGTCGTCTAGCCGGCCCATGAAGCGCCCTCCTTGCCGCGGCGAAGCAGGCCGAGACTACAACACGGCGCCAACCCGGCAAATCGCCGGCAGCAGGATGCCCGCCGGCTTCCACTAGCTTCGCCGGCGGTGCTCGGGTGCCCTGAAGCTGCTCTCGATGACGACTCCTGCGCGCGGATCTGGGCCGGCTCGGGGGCAATGCATCTGACCGGCCCGGCCTCGGGGCCGCCGGTCGTCTCGACGGCTGGAATCGTTCGCTCGCTGGTTGCTCTCCAGAACGCGCTGAGAATCGCGACAGGCCGGCTGAGCCGCGGGGTGCGGGTGGACGCGGTGGACCTGCTGGCCCATCGAGCCGCCTTCGCGGGCTTCGGTCGGAGCGGGACCCGCAGCGTGGGAGGCTTCGCGCACATGGTGCGGGCGGGTGACGGCTGGGTGGCTCTCAACCTCCCCCGCCCGTCCGACACCGAGGCGCTGCCCGCCCTGGTGGGTGCGGCGGTGCCCGCGGGCGCCTGGAGCGAGATTGAGAGTCGGATCGCCGCGATGGCCGTGACCGAGGTGGTGGAGCAGGGGTCGCAGCTGGGCCTCGCAGTGGCTGGGGTTGGCGCCACCGGTGCACCGCAACAGCCGTGGTCGGTGCGGTCCGACGGCCCGGGCCGCCGCCGGCGCGGCCGAGCGCCCTTGGTGGTGGACCTCACAAGCCTGTGGGCCGGGCCCTTGGCCGGTGGGCTGCTGGCCGAGGCCGGCTGCCGGGTGCTGAAGGTGGAGTCATCGTCCCGTCCGGACGGTGCCCGGCGGGGCCCGGCCGGGTTCTTCAACCTGCTGAACGGTCGCAAGGAGCCGGTGAGCCTGGACCTGCCCGCCCCCGGCGCGGTCGGCGAGCTTCGGGAACTGATCGCCGGCGCCGATCTCGTGCTGGAAGCGAGCCGGCCCCGGGCAATGCAGCAGTGGGGGATCCGCCCCGACCAGGTCGTGGAGTCCGGCACAGCCTGGGTGTCGATCACCGGGCACGGCCGCCGGGGTCCGCACAGCAACCGGATCGCCTTCGGTGACGACGCGGCGGCCTCCGGCGGGCTGGTAGTGCCCGGTGATCCGCCCATGTTCGTGGGTGACGCCATCGCCGATCCCATCGCGGGCGTGGCCGCGGCGTCGGTGGCCGCTGACCTCCTGGCCCGGAACCGGGCCGCGCTGGTTGACATCTCCCTGGCCGGCGCGGCCGCATGGGCCAGGGGCCGGGCCGGCGGCGGGGTCGAGCGGCCCCTCGTGCAGGCCGGCTCGGGCTGGGCCGTCGAGTTGGCCGGCGGCGGGGTGCCGGTGCTCGCTCCCGTAGTGCCCGACCGGCTCACGACTCCGCTGACGGCCATCTCCTGATCCCGCTGGGAACTGGCCGCGTGTCGCACGGTATGGACCCGTTTGGGGGTGTTCGGCTGCCAGTTCGGTAGGGGATAGCTACCGTGGTCGGGGTGAGTGACGCCACCGGCTGGGACGCCACCCTCGGGGACTTCGAGCGCCGACAGAAGCAGGCCCGGGCGATGGGTGACTCTGAGAAGCTCGCCCGCCGCGCCGCGGCGGGCCGGCTCGACGCCCGCCAACGGATCGCGACCCTGCTCGATGACGGCTCCTTCAGCGAGATCGGCACCCTGGCCGGACCGGTGCCCGCCGATGCGCTGGTGGCCGGGGTGGGGGCCATCGACGGTCGTCCGGTGGCTGTCGGCGCCGAGGACTTCACCACCATGGGAGGCTCGATCGGCCCGGCCGCCACCCGAAAGCGCTGGCGCATCGCCGACATCGCCGGCCGCGAGCGCATCCCGTTGATCATGCTGCTCGAAGGAGCCGGACACCGCCCGCCCATGCCGGGCGATCCCGGGGGCGGGGGACCCAACGACCTGCAGGCCCAGGCCGCGCTGTCGGGATTGGTCCCCATGGTCTGCGGTGTGATGGGACCCTCCGCCGGGCATGGCGCCATCACCGCGCTGCTGTGCGACTTCTCGATCATGACACCCGACGCCGCCATCTTCACCGCGGGGCCTCCGGTGGTGGAAGCGTCGATGGGGGAGCGGGTCGGCAAGGAGGAGCTGGGCGGACCGGCGGTGGCCGTCGGCGCGGGAACGATCCACAACACCGCGGCCGACGACGCCAGCCTGCTGGCGGAGATCCGCCTGTACCTGTCGTACTTCGGCTCCTCTGCCTGGGAGCGGCCCCCGGCGCTCGACACCGGCGATGTCGGCCCCCGCCGCATCGAGCGCATCGTCGATCTGGTGCCGCGCGACGCGAGGCGGGGCTACGACATGGCTTCGGTGGTGAGCGAGGTCGTCGACGCCGCCGATTACCTGGAGGTCCAGCCGGGCTTCGGCCGCTCGATCATCTGCGGGTTGGCTCGCATCGGCTCAGAGGCGGTGGGGGTGGTGGCCAACCAGCCCGCCGAGCTGGCCGGGTCCATCGACACCGCGGCCGCCACCAAGGCCGCTCACTTCATCTCGGTCTGCGACCGCTTCCATCTCCCGCTGCTGTTCCTCACCGACAATCCCGGCGTGCTGGCCGGAACCGCGTCGGAGCGAGCGGGCGTACTGCGGGCGTCGGCTCGCATGTATGCAGCCCAGACCGGGGCCACCACCACCAAGATCCATGTCACGTTGCGCAAGGCCTTCGGCTTCGGCAGTTGCGTGATGGCCATGAACCCTCACGACTCCCAGACCCTGAGCTTCGCCTTCCCGGCTGCCACGGTGGGTGCAATGGGCGCGGCCGGTGCCGGCCGGGCGGTCGGGGCCGACGAGCGGACTGGGCAGGATCTGCGGCAGGCCGAGGAGGAGTCGGCCCACCGTTCCGCGTCGGCCCTGAGCTTCGATGAGGTGATCGACCCCCGCGACCTCCGCAACGCCATCCTTGCCGCCCTGGAGGTCTCGGCGAAGCGTCGCAGCCAGCCCTGCGAGCCCAAGGCCCGAACCGGCATCACCCCGTAGCGTCGTTCCGGCCGGCGGGTCCTGTCGCCGAGGCCGTCCGACCGACGGGGCTTCGCCCCATTGTCGGTCGGCCGTTCCTCGCCGCCACCCCCCCCGGCCTGGCTGGTTGCGGTCCGTCCCGGCCGGCGGGTCCTGTCGCCGAGGCCGTCCGACCGACGGGGCTTCGCCCCATTGTCGGTCGGCCGTTCCTCGCCGCCACCCCCCCCGGCCTGGCTGGTTGCGGTCCGTCCCGGCCGGCGGGTCCTGTCGCCGAGGCCGTCCGACCGACGGGGCTTCGCCCCATTGTCGGTCGGCCGTTCCTCGCCGCCACCCCCCGGCCTGGCTGGTTGCGGTCCGTCCCGGCCGGCGGGTCCCCGGGGGAACGCTCAGGCGATGAGTTGCTCGCAGATGTAGTCGAGGCAGACCGTCAGCGCCTCTACGTCGTCGGGCTCGACGGCGGGAAACATGCCTATTCGCAACTGGTTGCGGCCCAGCTTCCGGTAGCCCTCGGTGTCGACGATGCCGTTGGCCCGAAGCACCGCGCTGATGGTGTCGGCATCGACCCGGTCGTCGAAGTCGATGGTGCCGACCACGCGGCTGCGGATGGAGGTGTCGGAGACGAAGGGCTCGGCGATGTCCGACGCCTCGGCCCAGCCGTAGAGGATGTCGGCCGACCGGTCGCTGCGGCCCGCGGCCCACTCCAGCCCGCCGTTGCCATTGATCCAGTTCACCTGCTCCACCGTGAGGAAGACCGTTGCCAGCGCAGGAGTGTTGTAGGTCTGGTCCTTGCGGGAGTTGTCCAGCGCCAACTTGAGGTTCAGGAAGGCCGGTGTCCAGCGTCCAGAGGACGACAGTCGCTCGATCCGCTCGACGGCTGCGGGCGACATCAGGGCGATCCACAGCCCGCCGTCGCTCGACAGAGCCTTCTGGGGCGCGAAGTAGTAGGCGTCGGACGCCGCGGCGTCGAAACGCAGCCCGCCTGCGGCGGAAGTGGCGTCGACCAGCACCAGGGCATCGTCGTCGCCGTCGGGACGGCGCACCTCGAGCATCACGCCGGTGGAGGTCTCGTTGTGGGGGTAGCAGTAGGCGTCGACACCGTCGACGGCCTCCACTGGGGGGCAGGTGCCGAAATCGGCTACATGCACCGATGGCTCGTCCAGGTGGGGCGCGGCCACCGTGACGTCCACGAACTTGGAGCTGAACTCGCCCAGAGACAGGTGATGGCTGCGCCGTTCGATCAGACCGAAGCTGGCCGCATCCCAGAAGGCGGTGGCGCCGCCGTTGCCCATCACCACTTCGTAGCCGTCTGGAGCGCCGAGCAGCTCAGCGATTCCGGACCGCAGCTCGGCCACCACGTGGCGCACTCCCGTCCTGCGGTGACTCGTGCCCATGTAGTCGACGGCCCGCTCGGCCAGCGCCCGGGCCGCTTGGGGACGGAACTTCGACGGGCCGGAGCCGAAGCGCCCGTCAGCGGGGAGCATCGCGGCGGGGATGATGATGGTCTCGGGCCGTGGCGGCGCTTGTGTGGACATCGCCCGGAAGTCTGGCACCGCGCGAGCCCCGCGCCACGCCATTGGTGGCTGCAAGATCGACAGATTGTGCCGAAGATGCCCCGGTACGCTCGCGGCCATGAGCAGCCAACGGATCTCACGGCGGGTCGGCGCCATCGCCCCCTCGGCCACGCTGGCGGTGACGGCGAAGGCCAGAGCACTGCGGCTCGCCGGGGAACGGGTCATCAGCTTCGGGGCCGGGGAGCCCGACTTCCCCACTCCCGACCACATCACCGAAGCGGCCGCAGCCGCCTGCCGCGACCCCCAGCACCACAAGTACACCCCGGTGGGGGGCCTGGAGGACCTCCGTGATGCGGTGGCGGCCAAGACCGAGCGCGACTCCGGTCTGGCGGTGGATCCGGCCGACGTGCTCATCACCAACGGCGGCAAGCACGCCGTGTACAACGCGATCGCGTCCGTGGTCGACGACGGCGACGAGGTGTTGCTCCCGACGCCGTACTGGACGACCTACCCCGAGCCCATCGCCCTGTCCGGCGGGGTGGCTGTGCCGGTGCTGACGACGGCCGTCTCCGGTTTCCGGGCGAGCCTCGAGCAACTGGAGGCGGCCCGGACCCCCCGGACCAAGGCTCTGATCTTCGTGTCGCCGTCGAACCCGACCGGCGCCGTGTACCCCCGCTCGGAGATCTCCGAGATCGGCCGTTGGGCGGTCGAGCACGGCATCTGGGTGCTGACCGACGAGATCTACGAGCACCTCACCTACGGCGAGGCCGAGCATCACTCCATGCCGGTGGTGGTTCCTGAACTCCGGGACCGTTGCATCGTGCTCAACGGCGTGGCCAAGACCTACGCCATGACCGGCTGGCGGGTGGGCTGGATGATCGGGCCGTCCGACGCCGTGGCGGCCGCTCGCAACCTGCAGAGCCACTGCACGTCCAACGTGTGCAACGTGGCCCAGGTCGCCGCGCTGGCCGCAGTGTCGGGGCCGCTCGACGCCGTGGTGGAGATGCGCCGTCACTTCGACCGCCGCCGCCGCACCATGCACAGCCTGCTCAGCGGCATCGAAGGACTGGTGTGCCCCGAGCCCGAGGGCGCCTTCTACGCCTACCCCGACGCCAGCGGCCTGCTGGGCCGCGACCTCGGTGGGGTCCGGCCGGCCACCACCCTCGAGCTGGCCGACCTGCTGCTGGAGAGGGCCAGGGTGGCGGTCGTGCCCGGCGAGGCCTTCGGGGCCGGCGGCGGGCTCCGCCTGTCGTTCGCGCTGGGCGACGACGACCTCGGCGAGGGTGTGGGCCGCATGGTCGAGCTTCTCGGCGGCGGCTGACGCCGGCTCGGGACGATTCGTGTGCATGCGTGACACAGTTCTCTACCGAGACTGTCGCGGTAGGGAGCGCTGAGGTGAGCAAGCCGCAAGCTGTGCCCTACGGGGCGTGGCCGTCACCGGTGACCGCCGAGTCGCTCGTGGCCGGAGCGGTCGGGATCTCCGAGGTCATCGCCGACCCGGTGCAGCCGTGGCTGCTGTGGTGGGCCGAGAGCCGCCCCGACGAGGGTGGTCGCACCGCGGTGATGCGCTGCGATCTCCGGGCCGGCGACCCCCTGGAGGTGACCCCGACGGGCTCGAACGTGCGCACCCTCCTCCACGAGTACGGCGGCGGTGCCTGGTGGCCCCATGACGGGTCGCTGTACTACGTCGAGTTGAACGATCAGCGGCTGCGGCGACTCGACCGGCCGGGCACCGAGCCGGTGCTGCTGACCCGCGAGCCGTCCGAGCCCCGGGCCTGGCGCTACGCCGACGGCCGGGTGACCCCCGACGGGCGTTGGTGCGTATGCGTGCGGGAGCGCCACGACACCGGTTCCGAGCCTGCCAACGAGCTGGTGGCGGTAGCCGTCGACGGTTCGCTGCGGGTGGAGGCTCTGTGGGCGGGCTCGGATTTCGTGATGACGCCGCGGGTGTCGCCCGACGGCTCGCTGCTGGCCTGGATCGCTTGGGACCACCCCAACATGCCGTGGAACGCCACCCGGCTCCATGTTCACCAACTCCGCGACGGCGAGCTCGGTGCCGAGGTCCTGGTGGTGGGTGCCGGCCGGGACCGCAGCCTGTGCGAGCCGGGCTGGGACCCCGGCGACGACGTGGCCCGCCTGCTCGTGTGCAGCGACCACGACGACTGGTGGGGCCTCTACGAGGTCGGCCTGGACGGCGGCGATCTGGTGCCCGTCGTCACCGGTGCCTTCGACGTGGCCACCCCGCCGTGGGTGTTCGGCATGCAGCGCTGGGCCGCGGCCGATGCCGGGATCGTCGCGGCTGCAGGCATGGCGTCGGGCGACCGGATCCTGCTGGACGGCGGCCGCGTGGCTGCAGCCGACTCGTCGGTGTCCTCGCTCACCATCGCTCGAAGTGCCCCCGGCGGCGAGGAGGTCCTGGCCTACGCAGGCGCCGGCTACCGGCACGAGACCGAAGTCGCAGTGCTCAGCATCGGCCTGGACGGCGGTGAGCGCCGGGCCGTTCGGCCGGCCCGGGGTCTCGACCTCGACGCGGGTCTGCTGGTCGAGCCCGAGGCGATCACCTTCCCGACCGGCCCCGACGGCGCGGCCGTCGCTCACGCCCTCTACTACCCACCGGCCAACCCCGCCTGTGCCGGACCGCCGGGCGAGCTTCCGCCGCTGCTGGTCATGGCCCACGGCGGACCCACCGCGGCCGCCCGCCGCCAGCTGCAGCTGGGGATCCTCTACTGGACCTCCAGGGGTATTGCCGTCGTGGATGTCGACTACCGGGGCTCAACCGGCTACGGCCGCCGTTACCGCCAGGCCCTCGACGGCGCCTGGGGGATCGTCGACGTGGAGGACTGCGTGGCCGCAGCCCAGTTCCTGGCCCGCCGCGGCGATGTCGACCCGCAGCGGCTGATGATCCGGGGCGGCAGTGCCGGCGGCTTCACTGTGCTGGCCGCGCTGGCGCGGCACGACGTCTTCGCGGCAGGGTCCAGCCGCTACGGCGTCGCAGACTTGGAGGCCCTGGCCGCCGACACCCACAAGTTCGAGTCCCGCTACCTGGACCGTCTCATCGGTCCCTATCCCGAGGCCCGCGACACCTACCTCGCCCGGTCGCCGATCAATCAGCTCGAGGGCTTCGACGCGCCGATGATCGTGCTACAGGGCGACGAGGACCAGATCGTGCCCCCGTCCCAGTCCGAGATGATCGTCGACGCGCTGAAGGCGAAAGGCGTACCGGTGACCTACATCCTCTTCGCGGGCGAGCAGCACGGATTCCGGACCGCCGAGAACATCATCGCAGCCCTGGAGGCCGAACTCGGCTTCTTCGGCCATGTCCTCGGGTTCACTCCCGCCGACGATCTGCCCGACCTGGAGATAGCCGGCCCCTAGCGGCACGGGCCGGCGGATGGGACGCTAGGACTCGTCTGAGTCGCCCTCGTCTCCCGAGTCGGCGTCCTGACCGGCATCGGTACCCGGAGGCGCCGCGGCATCGGCTTCGTCGTCGATCGACGCGCCGTTCTGGGCTGCTGTCTCCGCGATGGTCGGCCACGACGACTCGGCCGCCTCGGACAGCCGCCGACGCCGCACGATCAGGCGACCCACGCCGACCAGCGCACCCGCAACTGCACCGAACTTGACGAGGCGAACAGTCCGGGCCAGTACGCGTGCCATGGGCACAGCCTACAGCTGAGATTGTGGATCCCGTTCTCAGAGTTCCAGGGCAGCCAGGCGTTGGAGGGTCTGCAAGTCGTTGGCGTGCAGACGGGCCTGGCTCGAGCCGTCGAAGCGGCCCCAGCCCTCGAAGCCGAGGGTCCAGAGGTCGTCGCCGATGACGATGCTGCGCGCGATCACGTTGGGTGCGTCGCTGGGCCAGCAGATCGAGATGGACTCGTCGCCGCGGAGCAGGCCGAGCCTCTCGGCCTCGTCCACGAAAACCGGCTCGTCGTAGCACTCGAACCCCGACATTCCCGCCTCACCGGGCTCGCAGGCCAGCACCGCGCTGTAGTCGTCGAAGATCATGTACTCGAGTTCGCTGGAGAAGTCCTCCATGTCGGTCGTCGACAGGTCATCGATGGTGAGGCGGCGGCAGTCGGTCCGGCCGGGCTCTTCGCCCTCGATCACATGGTCGACCCGTCCCACCTCGGTGATGGTTCCGTCGGCCACCCGCAGCACCACCGCCCCGGACCAGTCGTCCCACACCGTGACCGGGATCACGGCCAGGTTCTCGGGGGCCCACCACAGGAAGGCCCGGTGGTCCCAACCGACATCGTTCCAGCCGTCGGGGGCGGTCCACACCGCCACCTCGCGGGGGTCGGACAGGTCGCTCACGTCGAACAGCGACACCTTGGCCCCGGTGATCCGGCCGTCGGGGTCGGCGTCGGATCCCACGCCCAGCACCAGCGAGTCGCTTATGGGGTGCAGGTAGCTGGAGAACCCGGGGATCTTCAACTCGCCCAGGATCCGGGGGTCGGCCGGGTCGGACAGGTCGATGGTGTAGAAGGGGTCGATCTGCCGGAAGGTCACCACGTAGCCGACATCACCGACGAAGCGCACGGACTGGACCTGCTCACCCCGGCCGATGTTGCCGACGTGGCCGACCTCCGTGAGGACATCGCCGTCGGTGCTGAGCACCCGCACCTGGCTCTCGGACTCGTCGCCCCAGGGCCCGCCGACGGTGGTGACCACCCTCAGGTAGCCGTTGTGCTCCGAGAGCGAGAACTGGTTGTGGATCACGCCGAGGACTTCGCCTGAGGCCTCGTAGACGGCCTCGGCGCCGGAGATGTCGAAGCGGTGGATGCTGGTGCGGCGCTGGCGCCAGGCTTCCTCCCAGGCGTCGTCGTCATCGAAGGCTCCTTCCTCGACCCAGCGGGTGGTGGCCGCGTACAGCGACCCGGTCGACGCGTAGACGGTGTCGCCGGGCGCCATCACCGCGGTGGAGGAGGACGGATCGAAGGTTCCGGCGATGGGAACGCTGATCACCGTGGTCACCCCGAAGCCCGAGAACACCGACGGAGCGTGCACATCGTCGCACGGCACCATCAGCGACCCCGTCGAGCTGTCGGCCGATCCGACCGTGTAGTGGGGCAGCCAGTCGTCCAGAGTCGAGTTGAGCACCGCAGCCCGGTTGGCCCTCTCGGCGACGTCCTCCGCGCTCTCGTTCTGGGGGAACACGAACGGGAAGCTCCATTGCGGGTCGAAGCGCAGGATCACCCGGGCGGTGCCGCCGACGCTGCGGGCGCTGATGTAGTTGCCCTGGACATTGACGGTCCGGGTGATCTCCGGCGAGCCGCCGCTCACGTCGATGCTCTGGAGCACGGTCTCGGAGCGGTCGGGGGCGTCGCTGGTGGAGCGAGTGATCAACAGCAGGCTGTCGCCGTCGATGAACAGCTCCCGTCCCCAGCCCTCGGCCACGGTGACGTCGCCGACGACATCGCGGCTGGCCACATCGACCACCACCAGCCGCCCGGCCGAGACTGTGAAGATCCGCCGGCCGTCGGTCTTGACGATGTCGGCCTCGTCCACGCCCGACTCCTGGACGTTCGTGCCCGAGAAGTCGACCCCCTCGACCGGGGCGGCCGTCACACTCGTCGCGACGCTCTCGGTCGGGGCCGCGGCCTCGGCCATGTCGTCGCTGGCCATGGCCATCTCCTCCTCGACCATCGGCATGGGACCGAACCAGCCGCCACCGTCGAAGCCCCAGGGACCGACCCGGGCCGAGTACTCGGCGTGGAGGTAGTCGAGCAGGGTGTCGCAGTCATCGAAGCGCACCAGCCCGGCAGTGAGCACCACGTCGCCGCTGTCGAGTTCGACGACGGTGTCAGCTCCGCCGGTTCCGTCCGGGGTGTCGCCTCCGCCGGTTCCTTCTGAGGTGACGCCGGTCGCGGTGCCGTCGCCGGATCCCATGGAGCCGGAGACTCCTGGACTGCCCACCGGGCTGTCACCGCTGCAGGCGGCGGCCAGCAGCAGCGTGGCGATGGCGGCGATGAGTGTCTTGCGCATGGCTGAAGGGCCTTTCGTAGCGGCGAGTCGGGCGACACGCCTCGCGGTCACCGGTTGAGACGATCCCGTTGCTGCCGTGGTTCCCGGCGGCGCTCCATTTCTCGTGGAGGGGCCGGGCATCGCGATCCTCCTAGGTGGCCGCCGGGAGCCAGGGGAGCCGTTGTCGCTCGTAGTCGTCGATGGCCCGGGTGTGGCGCAGCGTGATGCCGATGTCGTCGAGGCCCTCGAGGAAGCGTTGCTGGGTGGACGCCTCCAGCGGGAACGCTGCCTCGAATCCGATGGCCGGGGCCTCCACCGTGAGCCGCTCCACATCGACGGTTATCTCAAGATCGGGATCGGCCTGCACCGCGGCCATCAACTCGTCGGCGGCGCCGGCCTGGATCTGAGCAGGAACCAAGCCGTTCTTGGTGCAGTTGTTGCGGAATATGTCGGCGAAGCGGGGGCTGACCACCGCTTCGAAGCCGTACTGCTGGATGGCCCACACTGCGTGCTCCCGCGACGAGCCGGTGCCGAAGTTGGTCCCGGCCACCAGGATGGTCGCCCCCGCGTAGCGCTCGTCGTTCAGCACGAAGTCACGGTCGTCGCGCCACTCCGAGAACAGGCCCTTCTCGAAGCCGGTGCGCGACACCTGTTTGAGCCAGTCCGACGGGATGATCTGGTCGGTGTCCACGTCGCTGCGGTCCAGCGGCACCGCGGTGCCCGTCACCACCCGGGTCGCCCTCACGGCTCGGACCTCACAGATCCCCGGGCGCCGCGAAGCGGCCGGCGATGGCGGTTGCCGCGGCCACCGCCGGCGACACCAGGTGGGTGCGGCCGCCCCGGCCCTGCCGGCCCTCGAAGTTGCGGTTGGACGTGCTGGCCGCCCGCTCGCCCGGCGTCAGCTTGTCGGGGTTCATGGCCAGGCACATGGAGCAGCCCGGCTCGCGCCAGTCGAATCCGGCCGACCGGAAGATCTCCGGCAGTCCCTCGGCCTCGGCCTCGGCCTTGACCTGGCCCGAACCGGGGACCACCAGGGTCCGTACGCCCCGGGCCACCCGCCGGCCCTCGACCACCGCGGCCGCGGCCCGGAGGTCCTCGATGCGGCTGTTGGTGCACGAACCGATGAACACGGTGTCCACCGCGATGTCGCGCATCGGGGTGCTGGGATCGAGGCCCATGTAGTCCAGGGCCCGGGCCGCGGCCTCGCGGCGGGCCGGGTCGTCGAAGCTGTCGGGCTCGGGAACGGCGGCCGCCAGCGGCACCGACTGGGCCGGGTTGGTTCCCCAGGTCACCATGGGGGAGATCTCGGCGCCGTCCAGGGTCACCTCCACGTCGAAGGCGGCGCCGGCGTCGGTGCGCAGGGTGAGCCAGTCGTCCAGCGCCCTGTCCCACAACTCGCCCGACGGGGCCTGCTCCCGGCCGCGCAGATACTCGAAGGTGGTGTCGTCGGGGCCGATCAGGCCCGCCTTGGCGCCGGCCTCGATGGACATGTTGCACACCGTCATGCGGCCCTCCATCGACAGGGCCTCGATGACCGGGCCCCGGTACTCGATGATGCGCCCGACCCCTCCGGTGGTGCCGATGCGGCCGATGATGGCCAGGATCACGTCCTTGGCGGTGGCCCCGTCGGCCAGGGTTCCGTCCACGGTGACCGCCATCGTTCCCGGCCGCATCTGGGGGAGGGTCTGGGTGGCCAGGACATGCTCCACCTCGCTGGTGCCGATGCCGAAGGCGATGGCCCCGAAGGCTCCGTGGGTGGAGGTGTGGGAGTCCCCGCAAACGATGGTCATGCCCGGCTGGGTCAAGCCCTGCTCGGGGCCGATCACGTGGACGATGCCCTGCTTGGCGTGCCCCATCGGGTAGTTGGTGATGCCGAACTCATCGGTGTTGCGGCGCAGTGTCTCCACCTGGGTGCGGCTGACCGCGTCCGCGATCGGTCTGTGGATGTCGGCGGTGGGGACATTGTGGTCCTCGGTGGCCACCGTCAGGTCGGGGCGGCGCACCGCCCGTCCCGACAGCCGCAGCCCGTCGAAGGCCTGCGGCGAGGTGACCTCGTGCACCAGGTGCAGATCGATGTAGAGCAGGTCGGGCTCGCCGTCGCCGCCGCGGGCCACCGTGTGGCGGTCCCAGATCTTCTCGCTCAGCGTCAGCGGCGCGGTCACGCCTGTGATCCTAGGGCCGATGCGCCCAGCCGGCCCCGGCGGTCGACTGGGGAACCGGGCGCGGTCACGCCTGTGATCCTAGGGGCGATGCGCCTGCTCTCAGCCGCCGCGTCCGGTGATCACCGGGACCGGACGGTCGTCGCGGGCCGCGTCCCAGACGATCAGGGTTGCCGCCGCGCCCAGCAGCAGGGCGCCGGCCACCAGTGCTATGCGGGCCCAGCGCAGCGTACGAGGCTGTTCGCGGTCGCCTCCCCGCCGCGGGACATCCACAGACCTCTAGGAGACTTCGACGACGGTGACCTTGGCGGTCGTTCCGCCCGGCGTCTCGAACTCCACTTGATCTCCCGCGCCGGCTCCGAGCAGAGCCTTGCCCATCGGCGAGCCCGGTGACACGATCATCACCCCGGCGGCGCGCTCCTCGACCGAGCCGAGAAGCAGGCGTTCGGGCTCGTCGTCGCCGTCGTAGAGCACGGTGACGGTCGAGCCGAGACCCACGCCGGCGCCCTCACCCCCCGCGTCGATGATCACTGCGTCGGTGAGGATCCTCGAGAGGTGCAGGATCCGCTCCTCCATGAGGCCCTGAGTCTCCTTCGCGGCGTGGTAGTCACCGTTCTCGGACAGGTCGCCCAGCTTGCGGGCAGCCTCGATCTTCTCAGCTATCTCGATGCGGCCCCGGGTGGTGAGATCCTGGAGCTCCGCGCTCAGCCGATCGTGCGCGTCCTGTGACAGGTGGTGGACGTCGGGCATCGCACCAATCTACCGCCGAAGAGCAGCACGGATCGTGTGAGAGTTCGACCGGGCGGCCGAGTATCGCCAACCGCCGGGATGGCCGGTTATGCTGGTCTCCGTGGCCCACAAGCCCGCGACCGTAATTTCCTAGCGCGCGCCACCCCGGCGCGCACCCTCAACCGTCCACCCAGGTGGGCGGTTTCTTCATTTCAGCAACGAGCAGGCCGGCACCAGCCGGATCAGGAGACGAGCAACCAGCCATGGCGCATCGAGTGGGAGTCATCGGAGGCGACGGCATCGGTCCCGAGGTCGTGGCCGAGGGCCTGAAGGTGATCGCGGCCTCGGGCGTGCAGCTCGACACGACCGCCTACGACCTCGGCGGTACCCGCTACCTACGCGACGGAACCGTGCTCGACGACGCGACCGTGGAGGAGTGGCGCCGCCTCGACGCGCTCTATGTGGGCGCGGTCGGCACCCCCGATGTCCCGCCCGGCATCATCGAGCGGGGCCTGCTGCTCAAGATGCGCTTCGAGCTCGACCTGTACATCAATCTGCGGCCCTTCACCGCGCCCGGCCACGACTTCGTGGTCATCCGCGAGAACACCGAGGGCACCTACGCCGGCGAGGGCGGCTTCCTGAGGCGGGGAACCCCCGAGGAGATAGCCACCCAGGGCTCGGTGAACACCCGCCACGGCGTGGAGCGGGCCGTGCGCTACGCGTTCGACCTGGCCATGACCCGAGGCCGGCACGTGACGCTGGTCCACAAGACCAACGTGCTGACCTTCTCGGGCGACCTGTGGGACCGCACCTTCGGGGCGGTCGCCGCCGAGTACCCCGAGGTCGAGACGGCCTACCACCATGTCGATGCGGCCTGCATCTACTTCGTCGAGGATCCGTCCCGGTACGACGTCATCGTCACCGACAACCTCTTCGGCGACATCCTCACCGACCTCGGCGGGGCGGTGTCGGGCGGGATCGGGCTGGCCCCGACGGCCAACCTGCACCCCGGGCGAGTCTCGATGTTCGAGCCGGTCCACGGCTCGGCACCCGACATCGTGGGAACCGGGCGGGCCAACCCCGTCGCCGCGGTGCTGTCGGGCGCGATGATGCTGGAGCACCTCGGCGAGGGAGAGGCCGCGGCGCGCATCCGCCGGGCCTGCGACCGGCCCGAGCCTCTCACCGGGACAACCAGCGAGATAGGCGACGCCATCGTGGCCCGCCTGCAGGACGGCTAGAGCCGTACACGAAAGCTGAGATCGAACAATGCCCATCACACCCACCAAGCACATATGGATGAACGGAGAACTGGTGCCGTGGGAGGACGCCAAGGTGCACGTGCTGTCCCACACGCTGCACTACGGCACCGGCGTGTTCGAGGGGATCCGGGCCTACGCCACCGACGACGGGCCGGCCGTGTTCCGGCTGACCGACCACATCGAGCGCCTGTACAACTCGGCGAGGATCCTCCACATGGACATGCCGTACTCGGTGCCCGAGATCGTGGAGGCCTGCAAGCTGGTGGTGCGCGACAGCGGCCTGCCCGAGTGCTACGTGCGCCCCATCGCCTACTACGGCTACGGCGAGATCGGCCTGTCCACCGCGGCCTGCGTCACCGAGATCGCCATCGCGGTGTGGCCCTGGGGCGCGTACCTCGGCGACGACGCCCTCACCGAGGGGGTGCGGCTGAAGATCTCGTCGTGGGCCCGCCACGACCACAACATCATGCCCCCCGCGTCCAAGACCACCGGCAACTACGCCAACTCGACTCTGGCCAAGATGGAGGCGCTCAGGGCCGGGTACGACGAGGCCATCATGCTCAACCCCGCGGGCCTGGTGTCGGAGTGCAGCGGGGAGAACATCTTCGCGGGCGCGGCCGACGTGATGGTGACGCCGCCGCTGTCGTCGGGGGCGCTGCCCGGGATCACCCAGGACTCGGTGATCACCATCGCCCGCGACATCGGCATCGACGTGGTCGTCGGCGACCTGGCCCGCAGCGACCTGTACATCGCCCAGGAGATCTTCGTGTGCGGTACCGCGACCGAGGTGGGCGCGGTCAACTCGGTGGACGACCGGCCACTGGACTGCCCCGGACCCCGCACGCTGGCCATAGCCGAGGCCTACGCCGACGCGGTGCGGGGCCGCACCGACCGCTACAAGACCTGGAACGAGTACGTACATGAGTAGCGGAGAGCGCCCCGCCGTAGAGATCTACGACACCACCCTGCGAGACGGCACCCAGCTCGAGGGCATCTCGCTCACCGTCGACGACAAGCTGCGCATCGCCGAGCAGCTCGACCTCCTCGGGGTGGCCTTCATCGAGGGGGGCTGGCCGGGCGCCAACCCCAAGGACGACGAGTTCTTCGCCAGGGCCCGCTCCGAGCTCGACCTGAGGGTCAGCGAGCTGGTGGCGTTCGGGTCCACCCGCCGGGCCCGGGGCAAGGTGGACTCCGACCAGGTGCTGGCCCACCTGGCCTCCGCGGGAACGCCGGCGGTGTGCATCGTCGGCAAGTGCTGGGACTACCACGTCACCGAGGCCCTGCAGACCACCCTCGACGAGGGGGTGGCCATGGTGGCCGACTCGGTGGAGTTCCTGGTAGCGGAGGGCAAGCGGGTGCTCTTCGACGCCGAGCACTTCTTCGACGGCTACCGCAACAACGGCGAGTTCAGCCTGCGGGTGCTGGAGGCCGCGGCCATGGCCGGCGCCTCCACCGTGGTGCTGTGCGACACCAACGGCGGCACCCTGCCCGAGGACATCGCCGCGGCGGTGGCCGCCGTGGTCGCCCACGTGGACTGCGACGTCGGCATCCACCTCCACAACGACACCGGCTGCGGGGTGGCCAACGCGCTGGCCGCGGTGCAGGCCGGGGCGGTGCACGTGCAGGGCACCATCAACGGCTACGGCGAGCGGGTCGGCAACTGCGACCTGGTGCCGATCATCGCCAACCTGGAGCTCAAGATGGGCATGCAGGCCCTGCCGGAGGGCCGCCTGCCGATGCTCACGTCGGTGTCGCACCACGTGGCCGAGCTGGTAAACCTGCCCCTGAACCCCCAGCAGCCCTACGTCGGGGCCAGCGCCTTCGCCCACAAGGCCGGCCTTCACGCCAGCGCCCTGAGCCGCCGGCCCGATGCCTACGAGCATGTGTCGCCCGGGCTGGTGGGCAACGGCACCAGGGTTCTGGTGTCGGAGATGGCCGGCCGCTCCACGCTGGAGATGCGGGCCGCCGAGCTCGGCCTCGATATCGACGGCAGGGTGCTGGGCGACGTGATCGACACCCTCAAGCGGCTGGAGCACGCCGGATACCACTTCGAGGCGGCCGACGCCTCCCTCGAGCTGTTGATGCGGGGCGCGGCCGGCTGGGAGCAGGACTTCTTCAAGCTGGAGTCCTTCCGGGTGTCCATGGACCACCGTTCCGGCACCGGAGCCCGGGCCTGGAACGACGTGTCGGTAGAGGTGGATACCGAGGCCACCGTCAAGCTGTGGGCCGGCGGTGAGCGACGGGTGGCCGTGGGGGAGGGCAACGGCCCGGTCAACGCGCTGGACACCGCGCTTCGGGCCGCGCTGGGGGACCGCTACCCGGCTCTGGAGCACATCTCGCTGACGGACTTCAAGGTCAGGGTGCTGGACACCCAGAAGGGGACCGGCGCGGTGACCCGGGTGCTGATCGACTCCACCGACCGCCGCAAGGTGTGGACCACCATCGGCGTGTCGGAGAACATCATCGAGGCCTCCTGGCAGGCGCTGGCCGACTCGGTCGTCTACGGCCTGCTCCACGCCGACGACTGAGCAGCGCGGCCCGGTCGCGCGTCGCTCAACCGGCCGCTGTCACAATGATGCGGCCGACCTTCGACTCCTCCACATCGAACCAGAAGGCGATGGCTGACCGTGCCTCGCCCTCCACATCGTCGTAGCGTCGGGTCTGAGCGAACACGGTGTCGAGTTCGTCAACGGTGATGCCCCACCAGCCGTCCCCGGGCGTTGCTCGAACGTGGTAGGTGTCGCCGGGCATTGCGTCCGCGCCGCGAATCCCGGCCGCGATGTCCGTCATGTCGGTTCCCTCGCCTCCGGCTGCACTCTTCTCGCTGCGTTCATGATCTTGGCCGCCGTTCCTTCCTGGATCTCGTTGTGCCGGGGAATCTGAATCATCTGTGAGCCGATCGCCCATATCTCATGCTTGCCCTCTCGCACCTTGACGAGTGACAACCCCTTGCTTTTAGCGATTTTACGAAGGCTTTTGATCAGTTTCAGTTTATCCACGCCCGGAGCATACGGCGGAGATGTTAGCTCCAACCGGCGTCCATGTGGAAGGTGCCCACGCGGCTGCGGGGCTAGCCTGTGCGGCCGTGGCTGCCCCTTCTTACGTTCCTGCCACGGCCAAGGCGCCGTCGATCTACCGGTCGCCGCCCCGGCGCGACGACCCCTGGATGGCCGACCGGCCCGGCGAGGTGGTGGGTGGCGAGCTTCCGGCCGGCCCGGGTCTGGGCTGCCAGGGTCCCGACCAGGGCTATGCGCTCAAGCTGGCGCAGCGTTTCGCCGGCCGGCTGTCGCTGGTGGACGGTGAGCGGGAGGACGACGCACTCGCCGGGTGCTGCGCAGTGGCCCTGCGCCGGGCCTCGCTGTTCGGTCGGGCGCCCGTGATGCACGACCTTCGCTTGGCGTTGGAACTGTTCGGTTTCTTGGGTGATCCCGACGCGGGGCTGGTGCACTGGCGCCAGCCCCGGTTCGCGGGCGCGGCCGGACACCACGGCTACCACGCCAAACTCCGGCTCGCCGACCAGGTCCCGGCGGACACGCTGCGCCTCACCCCAGCCGCGGTCGCCGAGGCCTGCTCCGAGAATTGGCGTGTCCCGCTAGGCCTCTAGGCAACCCAACCTGGCGGACCGGTCCGGCGGCCGCCCGAGTGTCAGGCCTTGGCGACCAGCGTCTTCACGGCCTTGTCGTGCCACCCTTGGCGGCGGTCGTCCCACAGCAGTGAGGCGTGGACCAGCAGCCCGGGTATGAACAACACGATGTAACCGATGGTTGGAATGACCCAACGCCCGGCCGCGGCGCCCCACCCGGGTATGCCTCCGCCGTCGGCTCTGACGATCTTGATGCCGGCTGCCATCTTGCCCGGGGTCTGTCCCTTGAGGGCGACGAAGGTGATCTCATAGGCCGCTCCCACGATGAGCGGGAGGATGATGGGCTCGATGAACCAGGCGATCAAGCTGATGATGCCGCCGATGACGATGTCGAGGATCCTGGCACCCAGGCGTGCGCCGGCTGACGCCAACTGGACCGTGTCGCCGGTGCCCAGGATGGCCGTTCCGGCGGCGGTCGCGCCGGTGTGAGCGGGTGGGGCCGGAGGCGGGGGAGGAGGTTCAGACGACGAGCCCGGGTCGTCGGGTGGGGGTGGGGGCAAGTCGGACAAGGGAGGCTCCTTCGATCGCGGGGTATTGCAGAACTGCCGCGACCGTAGCAGAGCGCTTGTGGACCCGATCAAGGCGCTTCTTGTGCGCTGGTCGGTGGTCACAGCAGGTTCGGGCTGCGTCGGTAGTCTCGCTGTGTGAGTTCGCCCAGGGTCCGGTTCGCGCCCGCGCCTACGGGTTTCCTGCATGTGGGGAGCGCCCGCACCGCGCTGTTCAACTGGCTGTTCGCTCGCCACCACGGCGGGGAGATGGTGCTGCGGGTGGAGGACACCGACGCCGCACTGAAGACCCAGGAGTACGTCGACGCCATCATCGAGCCGCTGCGCTGGCTGGGCCTGGACTGGGACTCGGCGCCCCACTTCCAGTCCGAGCGGCGCGATCGGCACTCCGAGGCCATCGAGCGGCTGGTGGACGTCGGGGCGGCCTATTTCTGCGACCTGACCCGGGCCGAGATCGAGGAGCGTTGCGCCGCGGCCGGACTGCCGGCCGGCTACCACGGCTGGTCGAGGGACCGCGATGTGAGCGACGGTCCCGGCGTGGTGGTGCGGTTCCGGTGCCCCGATGGCGGCACCACGGTCGTCGATGACATCGTGCGGGGGCGGGTGAGCTTCCCGAACGAGTCGCTGGAGGATTTCGTCATCCGGCGCGGCGACGGCTCGCCCACGTTCCATCTGGCCAACGCGGTGGACGACCACGACATGGGGATCACCCATGTGATCCGGGGCGAGGACCTGCTCAACACCACCCCCAGGGTGCAGCTGATCTGGCAGGCCCTCGGCTTCGGCCCGCTGCCCGACTACGCGCACCTGCCGCTGCTGGTGAACGCCAAGCGCCAGAAGCTGTCCAAGCGGCGCGACGACGTGGCCCTCGACAGCTACCGCCGCCGGGGCTACCTGCCCGAGGCCATGGTGAACTACCTGGCCCTGCTCGGCTGGGGGCCGCCCGACGAGGTGGAGATCCGCCCGCTGGACGAGATCGTCGAACTGTTCGACCTCGACGCGGTCAAGCCGGCACCGGCGTTCTTCGACCCGGCCCGGCTCGACCACATGAACTCCGTCTACATCAAGGCACTCTCCGCCGATCAGTTCGCGGAGCGGGCCGAGCCGTTCCTCACCGGCGCCGATGCCCCTTGGCCCCCGGAGCAGTACGACCGCGGCATCGTGCGGGCGCTCGCCGGTGAGGTACAGCAGCGGATCGCGCACCTCGACGAGGCCGCAGACTGGATCGATTGGATCCTGTGTCCCGACGTCACCTACGACGAGAAGGCCTGGCACAAGTCGGTCGTCAAGGGCAGGGCGGCTGCGGAGGTACTGGAGGCGGTGGAGGCCCGGCTCGCCGGCGACGACTTCACCTCGGCCGAGCGGCTGGAGGCCATCGTCATGGGGGTGGGTGATGAGCTCACCGAGAGCATCGGCCAACGGGTCCGGTCCCAGCCCCCGGTCCGGGTGGCCCTCACCGGCACCGCCGCCGGGCTGCCGCTGTGGGAGCCCATGCGCCTGCTCGGCAAGCAAGAGACGCTCGCCCGCCTACGCAACGCGATTTCGCGCCTGTAGGTTGACTTCACTCCGCGGCTAGGCCTTGGCGAAGCGGCCGCCGCGGAGGTAGCCGCCGACGCGGTGAGCGCTTCCCCGCAAGGACCACTGTCAGGGGAGTGCTGCAATGCAATGTCAATGCGTCTTGTGCCGTTGTCTGGCGGTTTGGCGCCGCCGCGTCGCCCGCCGCCTGCTGGGGCCGGCAGCGGTGACGGCTCTCGCCGCTTCGCTGCTCGCGCCGGCGGCGGGTGCGTCCCTGGGTGACGAGCGGCCCGTGTTCCGCCCGCCCGTCGACAGACCGGTGGCCGACCCGTTCCGCCCGCCGGGTGATCCTTACGGTCCAGGCAATCGCGGCATCGAGTACGACACCGAGCCCGGCGACGTGGTTCGGGCCGCGGCGGCCGGCTCCGTCGTGTTCTCCGGCACGGTGGCCGGATCCCTGCATGTGACGATCGATCACGGCGGCGGCGTGGTCAGCAGCTACTCCTACCTCCTGCGCGTCAGTGTCCGGGCGGGTGGCCGGGTCTTGCAGGGTCAGGTGATCGCGATCGCAGGGGACCGGCTGCACTTCGGCGTGAGGGTGGACGGGAGCTACGCCGACCCGGCTGTCTTCATCGGTGTGCGGCAGGTCAGAGTCCGGCTCGTTTCCTAGCGGTTGACCCGGTCGCGGCCCCGCCGGTGGGGTCTCAACAGCCCTCGGTACACTTGCGGACTGGCCCACCAGGGCCCGACGGCGCTGAACGGTGTCGCCGAATCACTTCGCAACCCGCGCCTTCACCCGGTCGTCTACGCGTCCGGCGCGGGCCACGCAGAACCGGGAGAGCACATAGGCATGGCTGTCGTCACCATGAAGCAACTGTTGGAGGCCGGCGTTCAGTTCGGTCACCAGACCCGCCGGTGGAACCCGAAGATGAAACGCTTCATCCACGGCGACAAGGCCGGAATCCACATAGTCGACCTGCGCCAGACCCTGGCCCATCTCGAGCGCGCCTACGTGTTCGTTCGGGATCTGGTCGCCGGCGGGGGAACGGTCCTGTTCATCGGCACCAAGAAGCAGGCGCAGGACTCCATCCAGTCCTACGCCGAGCGCTGCAACATGCCGTACGTGAACGAGCGCTGGCAGGGCGGGATGCTCACCAACTTCCACACCATCGCCAAGCGCATCGCCAAGATGAAGGAATTCCAGCGGATGCGCGACTCGGGCGAGTTCGACGCCATGCCCAAGAAGGAGGCTCTCCAGCTGGGGCGGGAGCTGACCAAGCTCGAGCGCAACCTGGGCGGGATCCGCGACATGGAGGAGCCCCCCGGAGCGGTGTTCATCCTCGACACCAAGAAGGAGTACATCGCAGTCACCGAGGCCCGCAAGCTGGGTGTGCCCATCGTTGCCGTGGTGGACACGAACTGCGACCCCGATCTGGTGGACTACGCCATCCCCGGCAACGACGACGCCATCCGGTCCGGGCGGCTCATGGCCCGGGTGATCTCCGACGCGGTGCAGGAGGGTCGCTTCATCCACTCGAAGCGGACCGAGGTCGCCCAGGTGGAGCGCGATGTGCTGACCGAGGCCGAGGTTGCCGAGCAGCAGGCCCGGGCCCGGTCGGAGGCCGCCGCCGAGGCCGCCGAGCGCGAGGCCCGTGTCGCCCGGGCGAAGTCCGGGGCCGCGGGGGGCGACGGCGAGGCTCAGCACGCGGCGACCGCCGCTGACGATGGCGGCTCAGCCGTCGAGGACTCAGCCGTTGAGGACTCAGCCGGTACCGATGCTGATGTCGAGGCCTCGGCCGGAGACGCCGGCGCGGCCACCGGCGACGGCTCGGATGCCGGCGAGGCGGCCGAGGACGCGGCCGGCGCCGCCGAAACCGGCGAGGAGGCCTGACATGGCGGTGAGCGCCCGCGACGTCAAGGCACTGCGCGACATGACCGGGGCCGGGATGATGGACGCCAAGAAGGCCCTGACGGCTGCTGACGGCGACATGGAAGTCGCCCGGCAGATGCTACGAGAGCAGGGTCTGGCCAAGGCCGACGCTCGCACGGGTCGCGACAACGACCAGGGTGCCATCGCTGTTGCAGGCAACGGAGCGAACGCAGCGGTGGTGCAACTCAAGTGCGAGACCGACTTCTCGGCCAAGAACGAGAGCTTCACATCGCTGGTTCAGGCTCTGGCCGAGTCGGTGCTCGACGCCGGAGCCGCCGCGGTCGATCGGCACTCGGGCGAGATCGAGGATCTGAAGCTGGTTCTGAAGGAGAACATCCAGGTCGGCGTGGTCGAGCGGCTCGAGGCCGCCGACGGGAATATCCTCGACTCCTACCTTCACCGGCAGGACGGCCGGGGTGTGAACGCCGTGGTCGTGGAGGGGAGCGGCGTCGGTGCCGACGCTCTGCATCAGGTGGCGCTGCACATCGCCTTCGCCAAACCGCAGTTCCTCAGCGCGGAGGAGGTCCCCGCCGGCGAGGTCGAGCGCGAGCGAGCCGCGCTGCTGGAGATCACCAAGGCCGAGGGCAAGCCCGCCCAGGCGTGGGACAAGATCGTCGACGGCCGGATGCGGGGCTGGTATGCCGAGCGTGTCCTGCTGGAGCAGGGCCTTCACGGCGAGAAGACCACCGTGAAGAACAGCATCGACGGTGGGTCGATCGTGCGGTTCGTGCAGGTCATCATCGGAGACTGAACATGGATCTCCCCGCCGATGCCGCCAACCGAGCCGCACGGCGGTCGGCTCGCTGGAGCCGGGTTCTGCTGAAGCTCTCCGGAGAGGCATTCGCCGGGGGATCGGGCGGCGGCATAGACGGCGACACGGTGCGACACATCGCCGCCGGGATCGCCGAGGCGCGGAGCGGGTTCGATGTCGAGATCGCGGTCGTTGTCGGCGGCGGGAACCTCTGGCGGGGCACTCAGGGCGCGGGCGCCGGCATGGACCGGGCCCAGGCCGACTACATGGGAATGCTGGCCACGGTGATGAACGCCCTGGCTCTTCAGGACACCCTCGAGCGCTTGGGTCAGCCCACCCGGGTTCAGACCGCGATCCATATGGCCCAGATCGCAGAGCCCTACATCCGCCGCCGGGCCATCCGCCATCTCGAGAAGGGCCGGGTGGTCATATTCGCCGGCGGCACCGGCAACCCCTTCTTCACCACCGACACCACCGCCGCCCTGCGGGCTGCCGAGGTGGAGGCCGGAGTGGTCCTGAAGGGCACCCACGGACGGATCGACGGCATCTACACCGCCGACCCCGAGGTTGATGCGGGCGCCACCCGGCTGGAGCGGGTCACATACCTGGAGGTCCTCAACCGGGGGCTGGAAGTGATGGATGCCACCGCCATCACGCTGTGCATGGACAACAGCCTCCCGATCGTGGTGTTCGACCTGATGGGGCCCGGCAACCTGCAATCCCTGCTTGACGGCGCCGAGGTGGGTACGCTCGTGGCTCAGGAGGACCGCAATCCATGAGCGAGGAGCTGATCGGCATGGTGCTGGCCGACGCCGGCGAGCGCATGGACGAGGCTGTCGCCGCGGCTAGGCGCGAGTTCTCGACGGTCCGTACCGGCCGAGCCAATTCGGCCCTGCTCGAGCGGGTCCAGGTCGAGGCCTACGGTGTGAGGATGGCCATGCGGGAGCTTGTCAGCTTCGCGATCCCCGAGGCGAGCCAGCTGATCATCACGCCCCATGATCCCGCCAACATCAACGCCGTGGAGCGGGCCATCCAGCAGGCCCAGCTGGGGCTGGTCCCCAGCAGCGACGGTCGGGTGATACGGCTCTCGTTCCCGCCGCTCACCGAGGAACGGCGCAGGGACCTGGCCAGGATCGTCGGCTCTATGGCGGAGGACTCCCGCAATCGGATCCGAGGTCTGCGCCGGCAGGCCCGCAAGGATCTGGAGGGCATCGAGAAGGATGGAGGCGTGTCGGCCGACGTGGTGACCCGTGCGGGTGAGCAGATCGACGACCTCACCCGCGCCCACGAGGAGCAAGTCGATCAGGCCTTGGCCAGCAAAGAGGATGAACTGCTTGAGGTGTGAACGCACACATGGCCCGGGTCAGGAGCCCGGCGAGCCGGAAGGAGCGATGCGGTGAGCGAGCAGGACGATTTTGGAGAGCCGGACGCCGGGGGCGGCGACATGCTCGCCGACGACACGGGCGTGGTTGCGGGACGGTCGGTGTTCGGCGACGACTCCGGTGAACCCGACTGGATGGAGCGCGAGCCCACCGGGCCGTCTCAGGTGACGTCGTCAGAGCCGAGGCTCCAGGAGGCCGATCCTCAAGAGATGGGGGTCTGGACCGATCACACCACCGCACCGCAGTGGGACGAGCCCGAGGACGTCCTGCCCCCGATCGAGCCCCAGGAGCCGGTGGGGTCCTCCATGGGAAACGAGGACTTCTTCGGCTACGAGGACCAGTACTCCGGGATGACCGGCGCGGGTGCGTCCCCGGTGGCCGCGGCCGAGAGAGACATGCCGATGGCGGTGCTCGTCGGCGTTGTGCTGTCGGCCGTGATCCTGGTGGCCATGCAGGTGGGCCCGGCCTGGGCGCTCGTCGTGGCCACGATCGTGCTCGGCCTCGCGGCGGTGGAGCTGCTGAGCGCGGTGAGGGTCGCCGGCTACCAGCCGGCCGTGGTGCTGGGTTTGGCCGGGGTGGTGATGATGCCGCTCGCGGCGTACTGGCGAGGGATGGACGCCATCGTCGTCGTAATGGTGCTGATGGTCGTCTTCGGGGCACTCTGGTACCTGACCGGGGCCGGTGTCGAGGGGCCGATGCGAGGTCTGGCGGTAACCGTCTTCGCGGTGGCCTACATAGGCATTCTCGGCGCGCACGCCGCCCTGCTGCTCAAGGTCCCCACCCATGGAACCGGGTTGCTCACGACCGCGATAGTGCTGACTGTGGCCCACGACGTGAGCGCCATGGCGGTTGGACGGGCCGCCGGCAGAACCCCGCTGTCGCGGGCCAGTCCCAACAAGACTCTGGAGGGTCTCGTCGGGGGCATGGTGGTGACGGTCGGGGTCGGCGTGATCATGGGGCTGGTCGGAATGCCCGCACCGGTCGCGTCCGAGCCCGGAAGCGCCTGGATCGCAATCATCATGGCTCTGGTGGTGGCAGTGGCTGCCCCCATCGGGGATCTGGCCGAGTCGATGCTCAAGCGCGATCTCAACATCAAGGACATGGGCTCGCTGCTTCCCGGTCACGGAGGGATCCTCGACCGGTTCGACGCGTTGCTGTTCGTGCTGCCGGCCACCTACTACGTGGCCATCATGGCCGACATCATCTGAGAGGCTTGGCGTGGGTTGAGTACTTCGTCTCGGTGTCAGGGGTGAGCTGACTTGAGTTCCTCCTCGGTCGCCGTCCTGGGCTCGACCGGATCGATCGGGACCCAGACGCTCGACATCATCGAGGCCCGGCCCGATCGTTACCGGGTCGCAGCGCTGGGCGCGGCCCGCTCCGTCGAGATGCTGGTCGAGCAGGCCCGGCGCTTCCGGCCCCCGGTCGTTGCGCTGGCCGACTCGTCCCGTGCCGCCGAGCTGGCGGGACGGCTGCCGGAAGGGGTTGAGCTGCTCGCCGGCACCGACGCCATGGCCGTCGCGGCCCGCGAGGCCGACACGGTCATCAACGGCGTGGTCGGGTTCGCAGGACTCCCGGTGACGCTGGCGGCCCTCGAGGCGGGACGGCGGCTGGGGCTGGCCAACAAGGAGTCGCTGATCGCGGCCGGTCCGGTGGTTCAGCGGGCTCGGGCTACCCCGGGAGCCGAGATCATTCCCGTCGACTCCGAGCACTGCGCCATCCACCAGTGTCTGCGGGCCAACGACGATCTCGAGCGGGTGTCGTCGATCGTGTTGACCGCGAGCGGCGGGCCCTTCCGGGGCCGCAGCATCCAACAGCTCGAGTCGGTCACCGTCTCCGACGCTCTGGCTCATCCAACATGGCAGATGGGACCGAAGATCACCATCGACTCCAGCACGCTCATGAACAAGGGTCTCGAAGTCATCGAGGCCCATGAGCTCTTCGGCGTTGCCTACGACCAGATCGAGGTCGTCGTTCACCCGCAGTCCATCGTCCATTCCATGGTCACCTACTGCGACGGGGCCACCGTCGCGCAGCTCTCGAATCCGGACATGAGGCTCTGCATCGGGTACGCGCTCGCCTATCCCGACCGCCTCGATCTGGCCTACGGCGCCATCGACTGGGCCGAACTCGACCGTCTGGACTTCGAGCCTCCGGACCGGGACGCCTTCGGCTGCATCGACCTCGCCTATGAGGCCGGACGGGCCTCGGAGACCGCGCCGGCCTGGCTCAACGCGGCCAACGAGACAGCCGTGCAGGCCTTCCTCGACGGCCGGATCCGATGGGTGGACATCGCCCGCGTGCTCGAGGAGGCACTGGGGTTGTGGCCCGGCGACCGGGCTGAGGACACCGAAGCGGTGCTGGCTGCCGACGGCCAGGCCCGGCGGGTGGCGGCCGGCCTGGTGGAGGAGCGCGACGCGGCCTGATGCGCACGCGTCTTGGAGATCACGCAGGGCTCGCCGGCCTCGTCGCGCTGCTGGCGCTGATCGGGCTGCTTGCCGGCGTGAGCTGGGTCGTCATCATCCTGGTGCTGGTGGCCATGCTGTTCCTGCACGAGCTCGGCCACTACATCACCGCCCGCATGACCGGCATGAAGGTCACCGAGTTCTTCATCGGCTTCGGCCCCCGGCTCTGGTCGTTCCAGCGGGGAGAGACCGAGTACGGCATCAAGGCCGTCTGGGTGGGCGCCTACGTCCGCATCGCGGGGATGAGCAGCCTCGAGCCGGTGGACCCCATCGACGAGTCCCGCAGCTTCCGGCGGCAGAGTTACCCCAAGAAGCTGCTGGTGCTGGTGTCCGGTTCCGGCATGCACTTCGTCATTGCGCTGGTGCTGCTGTTCGTGCTCCTCATGATCGATGGGCGGCTGTCGGTCGACAGGGCGTCGCAGTCGGAAGAGGCGGCGGAGTGGACGCTGGCCACGGTCTCGGTCGACAGCGCGGCCTCCGCCGCGGGCCTGCAGCCCGGAGACGAGCTCATCTCGGTCGCCGGAGTGGGCCGCACCACCTTCGCCGACTTCTCACGCCAGGTTCGCTGGCTGGCCGGCGAGGAGGTGGAGGTTGTCTACCTGAGGGGCGACTCGACGCACACGACCGTGACCCGGATCGGTGAGCGCCTCACCGCCAGGGGCGCAGCCGGGATCGTGGGGCTGATCGAGGGCGACCGGATCCTGGCCGTGGCGGGGCTCCAATCCGATGGCGCCCCGACCTACGCGCAGTTGGCCGACCATGCCCGCACCCGGCTCGGCCAACCCATCGACATAACCATCGTCGACACCCGCACGGGCCGGCCCGTGGTGGTTGCGGGGGCCATCATCAGCGAACTGGTGGACCCCTCGAACGCGGTGATGGGCTTCTTCGGGATCTCGGCCGACTACCAACACCCGGGCTTGGGCGTCGTGGGGGCCGCCGGCGAGTCGGTCCGGCTGCTGGTGGCCACGGTGCGTGATGTGGTCTTCGCCATCCCCACCATCGTGACCGACGGGTTCGGTGGGACGCTGGACGGGCTGCGTGGAGATGACCCGGCCGCTAGCCGGGCCCAGACGGTCCGCGAACTCGAAGTCCGGCGCCTCGACACATCCCATCCGGACGAGAACCGGATCCTGTCGATCTACGGCGTGGCCCGGATCGGCGCGCAGGCGGCGTCCGACGGAGCGTCCGACGTGCTCCTGTTGATCATGTACGTCAACGTCTTCCTCGGCGTGTTCAACCTCCTGCCGCTGCTGCCCCTCGACGGGGGTCATGTGGTGGTGGCCACCTACGAGCGGATCCGCTCAATCGGTGGCCGAACCCATGAGGTGGACGCGGCCCGGCTCCTGCCGCTCACCTACGCGGTCGTGGCCCTTCTGCTGCTGGTCGGAGGGGTGGCGCTGGTGCGCGACATCCTGGATCCGGTCAGCTTCGGCTGACCCTGCAACTGCGTGGGTAGGATCAGGGTGTGAAGGTAACCGCGAGGTTCCCGCGGCGAGCCACACGGCAGATCATGGTCGGGGCGGTCCCGGTGGGCGGCGGAGCGCCGGTCACCGTGCAGTCGATGACGGTCACCAAGACGGCCGACCACGAGGCCACGCTCCAGCAGATCTACGCGCTGGCCGCCGCGGGCGCCGACATCGTGCGATGCACCTGCAACCGGCCCGAGGCCGCCGAGGGGCTGGCCCGGATCGTGCCGCGCTCGCCGGTGCCGATCGTGGCCGACATCCACAACAACCACCGGATGGCGCTGGCCGCGCTGGAGGCTGGGGTTCACTGCCTGCGGCTCAATCCGGGCAACATCCGCAGGCCCGAGCACATCAAGACAGTGGCCCGGGAGTGCCGGGACCGGGGCGTGCCGATCCGCATCGGAGTGAACGGGGGATCGCTGGATCCTGATCTCTACGACCCCGAACTGGGTGTGACCCCCGAGGCGATGGTGGAGTCCGCGATGCGAGAGCTCGCCTACTTCACCGAAGTCGGATTCGACCTGGTGAAGATCTCGGTCAAGGCGTCGAGCGTGCCGCTCATGATCGAGGCCTACCGCCAACTTGCCGACACGACCGATCACCCGCTGCACCTCGGCGTCACCGAGGCCGGGCCGCCGCCGGCGGGGACCATCAAGTCGACGGCCGGGATCGCGGCATTGCTGGCCGAGGGCATCGGAGACACCATCCGCTACTCGTTGACGACCGATCCGGTCGAGGAGGCCCGGGCCGGCCGGAAGCTGCTGGAGGCGATGGGGCTGCGGGAGCGGCGCAACGTGGACCTCATCGCCTGTCCCAGCTGCGGGCGGGCCGAGGTAGACGTCTTCGGGGTCGCAAGTGAGGCGATGGAGGCCTTCGGCGAGCGTGAGATCCCGCTCCAGGTGGCGGTGATGGGCTGCGTCGTGAACGGCCCCGGCGAGGCCCGGGACGCCGATCTGGGCATCGCCGCCGGCAACCGTCGCGGCCATCTGTTCGTGAAGGGCGAGAACGTGGCCGTCGTCGCCGAGGAGTCGATGGTGGACGCGCTGGTGGAGTGGGCCGAGTTCATCTGCGAGCACGGCTCAGAGGCCGCTCTGGAGAGGGCTGCGCAGACCCGAGCATCGGCTCGGCGGGCCGCGGAGGAGGATCGTCGTCGCAATCTCGACGAGCTCGGCGACGACGCCAACAACTCCGAGGTCGTGGTGGCGGGCATACGGCGCCACAGCGGCCGGTAGGAGTCCGGGAACCGGTATACTTCATCCAACGTTCGATTCTCCGGAAGCGGCGTGGGCTGGTGCCCACGCCGTTGCCGGTTCGGGCCCCGTCCGCCGCCTCTCGAGAGCAGAATCCCGACCAAGATCATGGCGATCATCGATCGCGTCCGCGAGCTCGTAACCCCACTCGTAGAGGCCGCCTCGGTCGACCTCTACGACGTGGAGCACCACGGCGCCGTGGTCAGGGTTCTCGTCGATTCCGACCGCGGTGTCGACCTTGATGTCCTGGCGAGACTGTCGCGGTCGGTGGGCCGCGCCCTCGACGAGCACGACCTGATAGACGGACGCTACACGCTGGAGGTGTCGAGCCCCGGCTTGGAGCGGCCCCTGCGCACACCCGACCATTTCCGCCGGGCTGCCGGCTCCGAGGTCAAGGTCAAGACCCTTCCAGGATTCGACGGGCCCCGCCGGCTGACCGGCGTGCTGGAGGCGGTGGCCGACGACGGCGTCGACCTGCGTGACGGGGAGGGCCTCCTGTCCCGGATCGCCTTCGAGCATCTGGCCTCGGCCCGCACCGTCTTCGAGTGGGGGCCGGGCAGCCGCCACCCGAGAGTGTCCCAACGAGCCAAGACGGAGGAGAAGTCATGAGCGCAGAGATGAGGGAGGCGCTGCAGGCGATGGCCGCCGAGCGCGGCATAACCGTGGACGCCCTGTACGCGGCTCTGGCCGATGCCTTGGAGTCGGCCTACAAGCGGCTGCCTGACGCCAAGGAGTACGCCTGGGTGACCATCGATCCCTCAAACATGGAGTTCCACGTGCTGGCCCAGGATCTGGACGAAGAGGGAGACCCTGTCGGCGAGGAGTACGAGGTGACCCCGGAGAACTTCGGGCGCATCGCGGCCCAGACCGCCCGCCAGGTCATGACCCAGCGCATCCGCGAGGCGGAGCGCGAGCTCAAGTACGAGGAGTACGCAGGCCGTGAGGGCGACATCGTCACCGGCATGATCCAGCAGACCGACGCCCGCTACACCCTCCTGGACCTGGGAAGGGTCGAGGCGCTGCTGCCGCAGGCCGAGCAGGTCCCCTACGAGCGCCCCGACTCGAACACCCGGCTCAAGGCGTACATCGTCGAGGTCCGCAAGACGGCCAAGGGCCCCCAGATCGTGGTCAGCCGGACCCATCCCGGTCTGGTGAAGCGGCTGTTCGAACTCGAGGTGCCCGAGATCGCGGACGGAATCGTCGAGATCAAGGCGTGCGCCCGCGAGCCGGGCCATCGCACCAAGATCGCGGTGTCCTCCAACGATCCGAACGTCGATCCGGTGGGCGCGTGCGTGGGGGCCAGGGGCGCCAGGGTCCGCCAGGTCGTCAACGAGCTGCGCGGCGAGAAGATCGACATCGTCCCCTACAGCGGCGAGCTAGAGGAGTTCGTGACCAAGGCGCTGTCGCCGGCAAGGATCAAGGAGGTTCGCCCCAACGAGCTGACCGGCGACTGCGACGTGATCGTCCCCGACTACCAGCTGTCGCTGGCCATCGGCAAGGAGGGCCAGAACGCCCGGCTGGCCAGCCGGCTCACCGGCTGGGGGATCAACATCAAGAGCGAGACCCAGCTGGCCGAGGAGGCTGCCTACGGCGACGTGGAGTGGGCCGAGGGTGAGTGGATAACCGACCCCGCCACCGGCGAGCAGCTCTGGCAGCCCGCTGACGGCGGCGAGGCTGTCAGCGCCGAGGCCTGGGCTGCGGCCATGGCCCAGGACCAAGCCGATGCTGAGAGGGCCGAGTCGCCCCCAGAGCAGGCGGACCGCGCCTGAGCCCGGTTCGCACCTGCGGGTTCCCGCCAGACTCTGTGAGCCCGGTTCGCACCTGCATCGGGTGCCGCAGCCGTCGCCCGAGCGCGCAGATGCTCCGGGTTTGCCTGGCCGCGGGCGGAGGGTTGCGGATCGGGCCCGGCGAGGGCCGGGGCGCCTGGCTGTGTGCCGACATCGCCTGCTTCGACGCGGCCCGGCGCCGTCGGGCCTTCGGGCGGGCTTTCCGGGCTGACGTTCGGCCGGGCGAGATAGATAGGCTTCGAGGTGCGTGGCTGTCGCGTTCCGGGGACGTTCCGGGGCCCGCAGACCGCGCGGAGTCCTGAAGGGGGCACTCTTTGCCAGGAAAGATCCGCGTCCATGAGCTCGCCAAGGAGCTCGGGCTGACCAACCAGGAGACACTCGAACTCTGTTTCGCGCTCAGCATCGGGGTCAAGTCCCACTCCTCGAGCATTGTCGAAGCCCAGGCCGACCGGGTGAGGCGCAGGGCCGAGCGCGACGGTCTGCTCAAGCCGCCGCCCCCACCGGTGGTCGAGGTCGAAGAGCCCGAGGCCCCGCAACCCGAGGACAAGCCTGCCCCTGCCGCGCCCGCGGAGCCTGCGGCGGCCGCGGAGCCTGCGGCGCCCGCGGAGCCTGAGCCGGCCGCAGAGCCGGTCGCCGTTTCGGCCACCCGCCCTGAGCCCGAGGAGGCAACGAGCGAACCCGCGGGCGAGGCCGTCGCCGCGAAGCCCACCGCCGCCCCGGCCCCGCCCGCGGCGGCGGTGCAGGAGGAGAAGGCCACGCGACCCAGGGTGACGATCTCCTCGAGCGGCAGCGTCGCGCCCGCCAAGCGCGTCGTCCGGGACGACCCCCATCCGCCGGCCGAGGAGAAGGCTCCGCCGCGCCCGAGGGCGGCCGCGAGCGCTCCACCGGCCCGGCCACTGCGAGCCGGAAGCCCGCCTGTCTCCCGTTCGGGCAAGCCCATACCACCGCCTCCCCCGCCGCGGCGGCTGCCGCCGCCGCCTCCCGGCCGGCCGCCCCGGTCGAGCGCGCCGGCCACTGAGCGCCGGTCCTCGGGTCCGAGCGGCAGGCCGGCGGGACCGAGACCAGCCGGACCGCCCGATCGCGGCCCGGGCCCCCGTCGCGGCGCTCCCGCGGGCGGTCCTCGTCCCCTCGGTGGCCCGCGCCCCGGCGCTCCCGGTGGACCCGGGGGACGCCCCCCCGGCCGGGGCGCCCCCGGCGGCGCGCAGCGGCGCCCGCCCCGGCGCAAGAGCCGCCGGCGCCGGGTGCGCGAGGAACTCCAGCCGATGGACATTCCGTCCTATACGCCCATGCATGCAGCTGTGCCCGAGGGCGTGGTCGTCATCGAAAGGGCCTCGGCGGCCCAAGACTTCGGACCCAAGCTGAACCGCACCGCGGCCGATGTGGTCCGGTTCCTCATGCAGCACGGTGAGATGGTCACCGCCACCCAGTCGCTGAGCGACGAGATGATGGAGCTCTTCGCGGCCGAGATCGGTGCCGAGATCCGACTCGTCGATCCCGGTGAGGAGCAGGAGGCCGAGCTGCGCAAGCTCCTCGGCATCGACGGCGACGACACCGATGGAGCGGAGCTCCGACCGCCTGTCGTGACGGTCATGGGCCACGTGGACCACGGCAAGACGCTGCTGCTGGACCGCATCCGCGACACCAACGTCGTCGACGGTGAGGCGGGCGGGATCACCCAGCACATCGGCGCCTACCAGGTCGAGCGCAACGCCCGGACGCTCACGTTCATCGACACTCCGGGCCACGAGGCGTTCACCGCGATGAGGGCCCGGGGTGCGAGCGCCACCGACATCGTCGTGCTTGTGGTGGCCGCCGACGACGGCGTGATGCCCCAGACGATCGAAGCCATCAACCACGCCAAGGCCGCCGATGTGCCCATAGTCGTGGCGGTGAACAAGATCGACCGGCCCAACGCCGACACGCAGAGGACCGTGGCCGGCGTTGCCGAGCAGGGCCTGGTTCCCGAAGCCTGGGGTGGGGACACCATCTACTGCGAGTTGTCGGCATTGACCGGCCAGGGCATCGAGGAGTTGCTGGATCAGATCCTGCTGGTGGCCGAGGTCGAGGAGTTGCGATCGTCGCCCGAGGGCCGAGCGGGCGGGGTCGTGCTCGAGTCGAACCTCGACATCGGGCGGGGTCCTGTTGCCACCGTGCTGGTGCAGCAGGGCACGCTGCGGGTGGGCGACCCGATGGTTGCGGGGGCGGCCTGGGGCCGCGTCCGGGCCCTGCTCGACGACCACGGCCAGAACGTCGACGCGGCCCCGCCGTCAGCCCCGGTCCAGGTGCTGGGCCTGTCCGAGGTTGCCGTCGCGGGCGACGCGTTCGCGGTGGCCCCCAACGAGAAGATCGCAGGCCGGGTGGCTGACACCCGCGAGCACTGGCAGCGGCTGTCCAGCCTGGGCCGCGAGGCTCACGCCCTGTCGGGCGGGGCCAAGCTCGAGGATCTCTTCACCCGGATCCAGCGGGGCGAGGCCGCCACGCTGAACGCCATTGTGAAGGCCGACGTGAACGGCTCCCTCGAAGCCGTGACCGAGAGCCTGCGCAAGCTCGAGACCGGCGATGTCCGTATCGCCATCGTGCACCGCGGCGTCGGCGGCATCACCGAGAACGACATCCAACTCGCCTCCGCTTCGAACGCCACCATCATCGGGTTCAATGTCCGGCCCGATCGCAAGGCACGCGAGGCCGCTGACGCCGAGAACGTCGAGATCCGCACCTACGAGATCATCTACAAGCTCCTCGAGGACGTGTCCTCGGCCATGGTGGGGATGCTCGCCCCCGACATCGAGGAGGTTGTGACGGGAGAGGCCGAGGTCCGCCAGGTCTTCCGCATCCCCCGTGTCGGCGCGGTGGCGGGCTGCTACGTGCAGAACGGCACGATCACCAGGGGATCCAAGGTGCGGTTCCTGCGGGACGGGGCGATCATCTGGAAGGGCACCGTCTCGTCGCTCAAGCGCTTCACCGACGATGTGCGCGAGGTTCAATCCGGGTTCGAGTGCGGCATAGGCCTGAGCAACTTCCAGGACCTCAAGGCGGGCGACATCATCGAGACCTTCACCGAGCGCGAGGTGGCCCGGACCCTCGACGGGTGAGTGGCCGAGCCGCTCCGGGACATCCGATGACACGACGAGCGAAACGCTTCCAGCCCGATCATCGGGCCGGCCACCGCACCGCCCGGGTGGGCGAGCTCATCCGGCGGATCATCGCGGAGTCCATGGAGCAGTTGGACGACGACCGGTTGGCGTTGGTGTCGGTGACGGGCGTGGACGTGGACCGGGACCTGCACCGGGCCGTGGTCTGGTTCACGTCTCTGGGCGACACCACCGAGGGTGACGCCGACATCACCGAGGCCTTCGAGGAGCACGCCGGCGGGCTGCGGCGCACCGTCGGCGATCAGACCCGGTTGCGGCGCACGCCCGAGCTGGTGTTCCGCCCGGACGCGGCGCTCCGCTCGGCCGAACGCATCGAGAGGCTGCTCGACGGCATGGACGGCGCCGTCGATCCTGAGAGCTGGTAGAGGCCGGTGCCCGACGGCATTGCGGTCATAGACAAGCAGGCCGCCTGGACCAGCCATGACGTGGTGGCCAAGGCGAGGGGCGTGCTCGGCACCCGCAAGGTCGGGCACAGCGGCACCCTCGATCCCGACGCCACCGGGGTACTCGTGCTCGGCGTGGGCCGGGCCACCCGGCTGCTGCGGTTCCTGACCGCGCTCGGCAAGAGCTACGAGGCCGAGATCGTGCTGGGCGTCGAGACCGACACCCTCGATTCGGCGGGGCGAGTCACAGCCCGCCACGAGATGGCCGGCGTGACCGGGGAGCAGGCGCGCCTCGCGGCCGCGTCCCTGACCGGCGACATCCTCCAGGTGCCGCCGATGGTCTCGGCGGTGAAGGTGGGAGGGCGCAGGCTGCACCAGTTGGCCAGGGAGGGGGTCGAGGTGCAGCGCGAGCCCCGGCCTGTGACCGTCCACCGCTTCGAGGTGGCGCCGGTGCCCGGCTGCGAGGGGGTGCTGCATGCCGAGGTGGACTGCTCGGCCGGTACCTACGTTCGGGTGCTGGCCGCCGACCTGGGCCGGGCGCTCGGAGGGGGAGCCCACCTGAGGAATCTGCGCCGCACCGCGGTCGGGGGCTTCACCCTGGCCGAAGCCCGTCCGGTGGAGTCGCCCGAGGTGCTGCCCATGTCGAGGGCGGTCGGGCATCTCGACGGCGTGCGGGTCGACGGTGACGTGGCCGCCGATGTGACCCACGGCCGTGTGCTGGACCTGGACCGCCTCGGCGCGGCGGGCGCCGGACCGTGGGCGGTGCACGATGCCGGCGGCGGGCTGCTGGCCGTCTACGAGCGGTTCCGGACGGGGGCCAAGCCGTCGGTGGTGGTGGCTGGAGTCACCTAATTTGCGCCGGCCTCGATAGCCTCACACAGGCCGGATCAGGGCCCGGAACACTCACTACCCGCGCTGGAGGCGTCCGTGGAGTTGTTGCATGATCGGCGTGACCAACTTCCCGTCATGGTGTCTGTCGCGGCGGCCATCGGCGTGTTCGACGGTGTGCACCTCGGCCATCGCGAGGTGCTGATGCGGGTCCGCGAGACCGCTGATCGTCTCGGAGTCGCTTCCGCGGTCGTCACTTTCGACACCCATCCGGCCTACGTAGTGCGCCCCGAGAACGCTCCGAAGCTGCTCACGACCCTCGATCAGAAGCTCGAACTGCTGGAGGCGACCGGCCTGGACTACTGCTACGTCATCGAGTTCGACGCGGCCCGGGCCGACACCCGTCCCGAGGAGTTCGTCGAGCAGGTCTTCCTCGACGCCCTCCATGCCCGGGCCGTGGTCGTGGGGGAGGACTTCCACTTCGGCAAGGGCCGCACCGGAAACGTGGCCGAGTTGCAGCGACTGGGACGCGAATGGGGCTTCGAGGTGGTCCCCCTGGAGCTGATCCGCCATCGCAGCGATGCCCGCGAGCCGGTCTCATCCACTGCGGTGAGGCGAGCCCTGGCCGGCGGCGATGTGGCCAAGGCGGCGGCCATGCTGGGCCGCTACTACGAGGTGCGCGGCACCGTCGTTCCCGGCGACCGGCGAGGGGTGACCGTCGGGTTTCCCACTGCCAACGTGCCCGTTCCCAAGTTCATGGCCTGGCCCGCTGACGCCGTCTACGCGGGATGGTGCACTCTGCCCGACGGCAGCCGGCGGGGTTGCGCCATCAACATCGGTCGCCGCCCCACCTTCTACGAGCATGCCGAGCAGTCCCTGCTGGAGGCCCACGTCATCGACTTCGACGGAGACCTGTACGGATGCGAGGTGCAGGTGGAGTTCGTCGACTTCCTGCGCAGCGAGCGCAAGTTCGAGGGTCTGGAACAGCTCTCCGAGCAGCTCGCTGTGGACGTTGCCGACGCCCGGAGCCGGCTCGGGTTGGCGTGACCGACCAGATCGCTCCCGGGGCGCCCCGCTCGGCGCCGGAGGTGGAGCACTTCGCCGAGGCGCTGGTACCCACCCCGCACGGGGAGTTCCTCGCCCACGTCTACATCACCGTCGACGGCGAGCAGCACATCGCCTGCGTGATGGGCGATGTGGAGGACCCCCCGCCGCCGCTGGTGCGGGTGCACTCGGAGTGCCTGACCGGCGATGTCCTGCGGTCGCTGCGCTGCGACTGCGGGGCGCAGCTCGACCACGCGCTGGCCGCCATCGCGTCGGAGGGGCGGGGCGTGCTGCTGTACATGCGGGGCCACGAGGGCCGCGGCATCGGTATCGGGCACAAGATCAGGGCCTACGCCCTGCAGGAGCATGGCCTCGACACCGTGGAGGCCAACGCGGCGCAGGGCCTGCCGGTGGACGGTCGGGTCTATGACGCGGCCGCCGCGATCCTGGCCGATCTCGGCCTGCGCGGCGTGCGGCTGCTCACCAACAATCCGGCCAAGTGCGAGGGCCTGTCCAGTTGCGGGATCGAGGTGGTGGAGCGCGTGCCCATCGAGATCGGCGCCGGGCCCGAGAACCTGCGCTACCTGCAGACCAAGCGCTTCAAGCTGGGACACACGTTGAGCGACTGACCGTCAACCGCCAGCCGGTTGCGTGGTCGTTCAGGCCTCGGTCAGCGGTTGAGGACGGCGGCCGGGAGGCGATCGGACTCGCGCGCTCTCAGGGCGACGTTGATGTCCAGGCGCTCCAGATGCTGGGCCACCTGCTTGGCTCCCTGGGGCAGCGGGTGCCTGCTCATGAAGTCGCGCACCCCGGCGGCCAGCTCGGCCCGGTCGAGCGCCACCACCCCCTCGAGCATGCGGGCCAGCGAGTAGTTCGTCGGGAAGATGGCGAGCAGCTCGTCCCAGTGCCCCGACAGGAAGTCCCAGGCCTCGGGTCCGCAGCGGCGGTTGGCGAGGGCGCGCCGGATGAGGTAGGGGCCGTCCTGGGTCCGCACCGAGCCGTCCAGGGTGCCCTCGAGGATGGTCCTGACCAGTGCCGGATCACCGAAGTCGGCCAGCGCGGCGAGGTGGCGCTGCTCGGTCTGCGGGTCGGCCGCGTGCTCGAAGCGGTGGCGGATGCGGGCGAAGTCGTCGGCGTCGCCGTGGGCCGCCACCACGCTGAGGGCCGCCGCCGCGAGGGTGGGATCGGCGTGGTCGAGCCTCACGCGGCAGGCTTCGATGGTGGCGCCGTGGTCGGCGGTCGCGCCCCGAAGCTGCATGAGCGTGGCCCGCAGCTCACTGGTGCGCTCGTCCTCGCCGCCGGCTCCAGGGGGGTCGAGCCCCACCCGGGCCGCCGCGGCGTCGGAGACGGTCACCGCGAGTTCGCAGAAGCGTCGAGCCGCCTCACCGTCCAGCAGCCTGCGCAGGTGGGCCAGGCTGCCGGCGATGGCCTGCCACACGGTCAGGTCGTCCTCGGCCGCGAAGCTGCGAAGCACCAGGTCCAGGAAGGATGGTGCTTCGAGGCCGCCGGCAAGGGTCGCGGCCCACGCATCGTCGATGAGGCCGTGGCGCTCGGAGGCGGTGCGGTCACCGGGCCCTGCCGCGACGAGGGCGGCCAGGGCCTCGGGCGTCGGGTCGTCGCGGTAGAAGCCGGAGGCGCCGCCGTTGAGCGTGACCGGCGCGGCGGCCCCGACGGTGAGGGTCCGGCATGGCTGGTCGAGGAGCATCCGCAGCTCGCGCCGGTCGCCGTTCGATCCGACCCGCAGCCGCAGCGGGACCACCCAGCTGCGGTCGTCGGCCTGGGCGGGGTCGAGCGTGAAGTGGCGCTGGGACACTGCGAGGCCGTGCTCGGTGGAGGTGGCGCTCACCGCCGGGAACCCGCCCTGGTGGATCCAGCCGTCCATGATCTGCCCCACCGGCTGGCCCGAGGCGTCGGCCAGCGCGCTCCACAGGTCCTCGGTGACGGTGTTGGCGTAGGCGTGGCGCCGCAGGTAGAGGCGCACGCCGGCCTGGAAGGTGTCCGGTCCGAGGTACTGCTCCAGCATCCGGACCAGCGCGGCGCCCTTCTCGTAGGTGATCACGTCGAACATGTCCTCGGCCTCGGCGGGGGAGTGCACCGGGTACTCCACCGCCCGGGTGGTGCCGAGCGCATCGGTCGAGAGCGCGGAGGCCCGGCTGCGGCAGAACGCCGACCACACCTGCCAGTCGGGCCGGTAGGCGTCGGTGCAGGCCGTCTCCATGAACGTGGCGAAGGCCTCGTTGAGCCAGATGCCCTCCCACCAGGCCATGGTGACCAGGTCCCCGAACCACATGTGGGCGAGTTCGTGGTTGATCACCTGGGCCACCCTCTGAAGCTCGGGCTGGCTCGCGGCCTCGGGGTCAACCAGCAGCAGCACCTCCCTGAAGGTGACGCAGCCCAGGTTCTCCATCGCGCCGAACGCGAAGTCGGGGACGGCCACCAGGTCGAGCTTGTCCGACGGGTAGGGAAGGCCGTAGTAGCCGGAGAACCACTCCAGGGCGTGGCTGGCCACGTCCAGAGCGAATGCGGTCTGCTCGCTCCGGCCGGGCCGGTGGATCACCCGGACACCGATCCCGCCGCAGTCGATCGGCTCAGTCGCCTCCAGCGGGCCGACCACGAAGGCCACCAGGTACGTGGACATGACCATGGTGGGGGCGAAGCTGACCCTGACCCGGCCGTCGCCCTGAGGCTCGCGGCCGATCTCGGCCGTGTTGGAGACGGCAAGCAGGCCGTCGGCCACCACCAGCGTGGTGGCGAAGGTGGCCTTGAGGGCCGGCTCGTCGAAGCAGGGGAAGGCTCTGCGGGCGTCGGTCGACTCGAACTGGGTGGTGGCGATGGTGTGGGCGACCCCGGCGTCGTCGGTGTAGGTGGAGCGGTAGAAGCCGTGCAACTGGTCGTTGAGGACCCCGTTGAAGTCGATGTCCAGCCGGGCCGGCCCCGGCCCGAAGGTGTCCCCGCCGCCGCGCCGGCTCAGCACCAGCCTCTCGGACTCGGCGTCGAGGACAGAGCCGAGGTCGACCGTCCGGTTGCCCGCGGTGACGAGCCGCGCGCTGACGATGTCCAGTTCCACCGCGTTCAGGGTGATGGTGCCGGCGGGCTCCGAGATGTCGATGTCGATGGCGACGCTTCCGGCGAAGGTCGCCTCACCGAGGTCGGGCTCCAGCTCGATGGTGTAGTGCCGGGGAACGACGCCGCCGGGAAGTCGAGGACTCATGGTCCGACCGTACTGGCGGCCGCGGCTCCTTCAGTCGTCGATGATCCTGTAGCGGTGGTTCAGGGGCCAGTACCGCCGCTCCAGCAGGTGCCGGCGCACCCGCTGCGCGACCTCGTCGGCCTCGTCGAGCAGCGCGGCCTCGTCGACGGCTAGGACGCGGCCGCCGTCCACCACCAGCGCGCCGTCCACCAGGACGGTCTTGGTGTCGGTGCCGGCCCCGTACCTCAGGATGGCTCCCACCGGATTGTGCCGCGGCGACAGTCTCGGGTTCTCTCCGTCGAGCACGACCAGATCAGCGGCCTTGCCGACCTCGAGCGAACCGATCTCGTGCTCCCACCGCAGCGCTCGGGCTCCGTCGATGGTGGCCATGTCGAAGGCGTCCTCGGTGGTGAAGCCGACGGGATCGTAGAGCGGGATCCCGGCGGCCTGGCCGTGCATCAGGTAGGCGATCCTGGCCACGGCCAACACGTCGTTGATGACCGTGTCGCATCCCAGGCCGACGGTCACGCCGGCCGCCCTCATGCCCACTACGTCGGTGACGGCCGACACGATGTCGGTGCACACCACCGGTGCGTGGGCGAGCTTCGCGCCCGCCTCGGCCAGCATCTGTGTCTCCCGGGCGGTGGTGAGCATGGCGTGGATGGCCAAAAAGCGCGGTCCGAGCACGCCGATGCGGGCCAGATGCTCTATGGGCCGCCGTCCGAACAGCGACACGCACAGCTCGATCTCCTCGCGGTCGCGGTTGATGTGGGTCATCATCGCGGTGTCGTGACGCTCGGCCATGTCCAGGGCCGCTCCGAACATTTCGTCGCTGACCGAACCGACGCTGGGTGCGTGGATGTACGGACGCACCCGGCCACCTCCCCGTGCGGCCCAGCGGGCGAGGAAGTCGTCGATGTGAGCGACGTTGTCGGCCCGCACCGCCGGGTCGTCGCGGTACTCCGAACGGCCCTCTATCTGCTCGTAGTTGCTGGCGAGGCGGGAGGCACGGTCCCGCTGTCCCACCGCCAGGGCGCAGCGGATCCCCATCTCCAGCGCGGTCTCACCCACCGCTTCCTCGTGCTCGGGCGTGCCGGTGGTGTCGGTGGTGGTGGTGACGCCGGCCCGGAGAAGGTTGGCCATCGTCACCCGTGAGCTGGTGCGGATCCCGTCGTCGCCGAGCACGTCCTCGGCCGGGATGTAAACGCGGGTGATGTTGGGCAGATCCTCGAAGGCCATGCCCCGCACCAGGGCCTGAGCCATGTGGTTGTGGGTGTCGATCAGCCCCGGGATCACCAGGTCTCGGGGCCCCCCGAGGCGCCGGCTCGGCGCGTGGGCCGCCTCGACCTCGGCCCTCGGTCCTACGGCCACGATCTTCGAGCCCGTGACCGCGACCGCGCCGTCGAGGAACACCCTGCGCTCGGGATCGGCGGTGATCACCGTTCCGGTCACCACGAAGTCGGCGGCCTGCGGCCGGCGTCCCGCAGCGTTGTCGGCGTCGGTCACGGCTGGTCCTTCCGCTGGCGCGTCCAGGTCAAGCAAAGGCTCGGCATTGCCTGGGAGCCTCCCGGCGTGCCGGGAGGCTCCAAGTTCGTCAAACCCTAGAAGCCGATGCTCTCGTCTATGAACTCGTTGGTGACGATGTCGGCGGGCTGCAGGCCCTCGCGGACGTCGAAGCCGGCGGCGTCGATCTTGTCGATCACCTCCTGGATGCGGTCGAGGTCGAAATTGCCGACGGTGCTGTCGGGCCCGTTGCCTACGAGGCCGAGCTCGATCTGAGCGCTCACCGAGAAGTCGGCCAGCTCCGGCGGGTACTCCCAGAAGCTGTCGATGCTCTCCACCGCGTCCACGATGATGGCGTTGGCCCGGGCCGGATCGTTGGCGAAGTCCACAACCGACTGCTGCACGATGGGCACGAATCGCTCCAGGCAGGGCCGCAGCGTGTCGAGGTCCTCGGCGCGTATGGCGAGCGTCTGGGAGTAGATGCGCAGGCCGGCGTCGTGGATCAGCTCGAAGGCGATCGGCTTGGCCCACTCCTCGTAGACGTGCTCGTAGCTGTAGGGCGACTCGGACGCAAACCCCTGCTGGGCGATGGCGCCCTGCTCCGTGATGAACCGGGCCGGCGAGCCGTCGTAGGACGGGTCGATCTGATCGGCCGAGAGCACGCCCTCGTTGACGAACACATCGATGAACGTGCCTCCCGCGAAGACGTTCACGATGAGGCCCTTGCGGCCGATGTCGGCGATGGTCTCGATGTCGGGCTGGGCCTCGGGATCCCACTGGATGATCTGGGGGTTCTTCTCCAGCGGCGCCACCACCGACAGCGTGGGCGTGTCGCCGCCGAGGATGACGGCCTCATCCATGCTCACGTAGGCGAGGACGAGTTCCTCGTCGACGTACATCTGGGCCGAGCCGGACGCGAACCCGATGGCCGGGCCGCCCGCCCGGACCTCGATGTCGATGCCCGTGTCGATGTCGCCCGCCATGAGGCTCCCGGTCGTGGTCTGGGCGTCGGCGTCGATGACGTAGTCGGCGCCGACCATCTGGTACAGGGCACCGTGCTCGGACTCGGGGAACCAGTCGGTCTGGATGACCAGAGGACTGGGGCACACACCGGCCAGGTCCATGGAGTCCTCAGCCATCTCCTCAGGCTCGGGCTCTGCCGCCGGTTCTGCCGCCGGTTCTGGCTCGGGCTCTGCCGCCGGTTCGGGCTCTGCCGCCGGTTCGGGCTCGGGGTCCGGTTCGGGCTCGGGGTCGGGGGCAGGGGCTGCGGTCGTGGCCGGAGCCTCGGCCGCTGTCGTGGCGCCGTCATCGCCGGTATCGTCGTCGCCGCATGCTGCTGCGATCAGACCCAGTACGGCCAGCGCGCCGAGGGCGCGAACCCATGACTTGTTGCTCATTCTGTCCTCCAGGTGTTGGTCAGGTGTTGGTCGTGAATGTTGACATGACCTATGCCAATCTTGATACCATCAACATTTCTTCGGCGCAAGCCGGAAACCGGAACCCGAGTGGAACAAGCCTGTGAACTCTGAGAACATTGCTGTTGGCGCGGCAGGAGCGAAGCTCGACGGTCGAGCCGACGACTTGGAGCGCATCCGGCGACTGGGGGCCAAGATCAGGACGCTGCGCAAGGAACGGGGGCTCACTCTGAAGTCGCTCGCCCAGTTGAGCGGCCTGTCGCACCCGTTCCTCTCGCAGGTTGAGAGGGGACTGGCCCGGCCGTCGATGAACTCGCTGCACCAGATCTCCGAGGCGCTCGGGACCAACGCCTCGTGGCTGCTCGCCGGGTCGGAGAACACCCGGGAGGCAACCGTGGTCAGAGCGTCCGACACCTCTGTGGTGCCGGCCAGCGAACTCGGCGACATGGACGGGTTGCGCCGCGTCGTCGCTCCCGAGGCCAGCCCGTTCCAGGTCGTCGAGTTCAGCGGCGCGCCCGACACGTTCCGGGAGTACTGGGTCCACGACGGATTCGAGACGATCTATGTCATCTCCGGCGTGGTGGACGTCGACCTGGACGGAGAGATCTTCCGGCTCGAGCCCAGCGACTCAATCTCCTACGACACCCGCAAGCCGCACCGGCTGAGGGCCGCGACGGGCGAGCGAGTCAAGCTGTTGATGATCGAGGCCTCGCCCGGATTCACCAACGTCCGACTCGGGTAGCCTGCGGCTCCGTGCCGCGTACTGCCCGGAGCGGGGATCCCCACTGTGCGATCGAGGCCCGGGGCCTCGTCCGGACCTTCGGCGACAACCGGGCGGTGGACGGCGTCGATCTGCGCGTCGACGCGGGAGCGATCTACGGCTTCCTGGGCCCCAACGGTGCGGGCAAGAGCACCACGGTGCGGATGCTGTGCACCCTGCTGAGGCCCACGGCAGGACAGGCCAAGGTGGCCGGATACGACGTGGTCGACGATCCCGGCGAGGTTCGCATCCGCATCGGGGTCGCCCTGCAGGAGGCCGCGCTCGACGAGCGCCAGACCGGCCGGGAGATACTGGACTTGCAGGCCCGGCTGTACGGCCTTAGCGCGACCGACCGGGCCGCCTCGATCGCACGGGCTGTCGACCTTGCCGACATCGGCGATGCCATGGACGATCGCGTCAAGACCTACAGCGGTGGCATGAGGCGCCGCCTCGACCTCGCGGCCTCGCTGATCCACGGCCCCGAGGTGCTGTTCCTGGACGAGCCGACCACCGGCCTCGACCCGGTCAGCCGGGCGCAGGTCTGGGACGAGGTGCGCCGGTTGAACGGCGAACTCGGAGTGACGGTCTTCCTCACCACCCAGTATCTCGAGGAGGCCGACGCGCTGGCGGACCGGGTGGCCATCATCGACGGCGGCCGCATCGTCGAGGAAGGCTCGCCGGCCGAGCTCAAGCGGGCCGTGGGCGCCGACGTGATCGTCGTGGACCTGCCATCGGAGGCCATCGCGCCCGCGGCTGCGGTCGCGGAGACCGTGGCTGCCGTGGACGCCGTCACCCGGGGCCGTCGCGGCATAACCATTGCCACCGCCGACGGCGCGGCCGCAGTCGGCACGGTGGCGGTCGCCCTGTCGTCGGCGGGACTGCACCCGCAGTCGCTCACCGTGCGCACGCCGTCGCTCGACGACGTGTTCCTGCTGGCCACCGGGTACCGGATGTCCGCGGTGGACTCGACCGCCGCCGGGGCCGTCTCCGGACCGGATCGGCAGCACAGGGGACCCGCACCGGCCTCCCCACCGGGCAGCCCGCCGTGAGCGTTCGGAGCGCAGCCTCGACCGTGGCCGGCGGCGGCATGGTGCGTCCCGTCGGGGTCATCACCGACATCGCCACCGTGGCTCGCCGATCGGTCCGCAGCCTGCTGCGCGAGCCCGAGGCCATGGCTCCGGCGCTGATCATCCCGACCTTCTTCTTCCTGGTCAACGTCGGCGCGCTGGAGTCGTTCGTGGAGCGCTCGCCCGGAATCGACTACCGGGCGTTCCAGATACCCGTCGCCATAATCTTCGCGGTCACGGGCATCTCCCGGGCGTCGGTGCTGGTGATCGACATCCAGACCGGGTACCTCGACCGGATGCTCGTGACGCCGGTACGGCGCACCACGCTGCTTCTCGGCATGATGGTGGCCGACATCGTCCTGGCCATCTCGTTGTCGCTGGTCGTGATCGCCATGGGCTTCGTGGCGGGCGTTCGTTTCGAGACCGGGCTGCTGGGGATCCTGGTCTTTTTGGGGCTGGCGGTGGCATGGAGCCTGTCCTTCACCGGATTCCCGTACACGGTGGCTCTGCGAACCGGGAACCCGGCCGCGGTCAACTCGTCCTTCCTGATCTTCTTCCCCTTCGCCTTCCTGACACCCGCGTACCTGCCGCGGGAACTCATGACGGGTTGGATGCAGACCGTGGCCGCCTGGAACCCGGTGACCTATCTGCTGGAGGGCATGCGCTCGCTGCTGTCGGAGGGCTGGGACCTCGTCGCTATCGGCAAGGGCGTCGCCGCCATCGGCGGCCTGGGCCTCGTCACGTTCGTGATGGCGTTCAGGTCTCTGGCCCGGCGGGTGGCCACCGGCTGACAGGCCGAGCGAGCCGCCCTCGGTAACGGCGCGAGCATCTGCACCGGCCTACTGTCTGGACCGACCCCCGGGAGGCTCCTTGGAACCTGTGCTCGATGTCGTGGGTGTCGGCAACGCCATAGTCGATGTGATCGCGGCGGTGGACGAGTCGTTCATCGCGGACCACGGCCTGGTGAAGGGGGCCATGACCCTGGTCGGCGCGAGCAGGTCGGCCGAACTCTATGACGCCATGCCGGCCGGGATCGCGGCATCCGGCGGATCGGCGGCCAACACCATGGCCGGCGTGGCCTCCCTGGGTGGCCGGGCCGGCTTCATCGGCAAGGTGCGAGACGACCAGCTGGGGGAGGTGTTCATGCACGACATCCGGGCTGCCGGCGTCGCCTTCGACGTGCCGCCCGCGCCGGACGGCCCGCCCACGGCCCGCTGCCTGATCCAGGTGACCCCCGACGCCGAGCGGACCATGAACACCTTCCTGGGCACTTCCGCGGTGCTGGGCCCGGCCGATGTGGACACGGGTATGGTGGCCGCGGCCGGCATCACCTACTGCGAGGGCTATCTCTGGGATGTGCAGGTGGCCAAGGACGCCATCCGGCTGGCCATGGAGGCCGCGGGCGACGCCGGCCGGACCGTGGCCCTGGCCCTCAGCGACTCCTTCTGCGTGGAGCGGCATCGCGACGAGTGGATGGACCTGATCGAGGACCGCGTCGATGTCGTGTTCGCCAACGAGGCGGAGGTGTGCGCCCTGCACTCGACCGGCGATCTGGCCGCGGCCCGGGACCGCACAGCCGAGATGGCCCGGACCGTGGTCGTCACCCGCGGCGCCCTGGGGTCGGTCGTGGCCGAGGGCGCCAGCGTGGTGGAGGTCGCCGCGTTTCCGGTCGAGCACGTCGTGGACGCCACCGGCGCGGGCGACATGTACGCCGCAGGGTTCCTGTGGGGCCTCAGCCAGGGCGCGCCCGTTGCCCGCTGCGCAGAGTTGGGAAGCCTGGTCGCGGCCGAGGCGGTGGGTCATGTTGGCGCCCGTCCCCAGATCCAGCTGTCGCAGCTCACCACGGCGAGGGGCCTCGCCTAACCGGATGGTCACGATCAGGGTCTCGACGCTGGTGCCGGCCGCTCCGGCGGCGGTATGGGAGGACCTGCGCCACATCGGGCGCCACGTCGACTGGATGAGCGACGCCGAGTCGATCCGCTTCCTCACCGAGGACACCGAGGGCGTCGGGGTCCGCTTCGAGTGCATGACCAGGATCGGTCCCTTGCGGCTCGCCGACCGCATGGAGGTCACCGAGTGGCGCGAGGGCGAGGTCCTGGGAATCCGGCACCGGGGGACCGTCTCCGGCACTGGGGTGTTCCGGCTCACCCCGTGCCCGGGCCCGCACGGGCAGGAACACACCCGCTTCGAGTGGACCGAGACGCTGCGGTTCCGATGGTGGATGGGGGGACCGCTCGGTGCTGCGACGGCCCGTCCGGTGCTTCGAGCCGTGTGGCGCCGCAATCTGCGCCGCTTCGCGGCCCGGTTCTGACTGCTGGTCGGCCTGGCGCCCTGATCGGGTGCTGGAGCGATTGGAGCGGTGGTTTCGCCACCGCCATCTAATATGATTCTGGATGATATAGATATATTTTCATACAATAACGAATATTATCGGAACGGACCCGCCATGGATGGTGAAGGTATGGATGAAACCGAAGCGGATCCAGCAGCCATCGTTGACGTCGGGTCGGAGTCCGAGGGCTCTGCGGAGAGCGACCGGCAGCAGGTCGTGACGCAGGACCTCCTCGACGCCGCCGTCGAGGTGTTCGCCGAGAGCGGGTTCGAGGCTGCCCGCGTCGCCGAGATCGCCCGCCGGGCCAGGCTCACAACCGGTGCCATCTACGCCCGCTGGCCGGGCAAGAGAGCCTTGATCGTCGACGCTGTCGGCTACGTGTCTCCACGGTTCATGGACCCGTCGCTGGGGGCATCGCGGTCTCCGGCTCCCGAGACCCTGGCCTCGCTGTGCACGAGTCTCATGGACGTCCGGGACGCCGAGTCTCGCGACGTGATGCTGGAGGCCTTCGTCAGCGCCCGGCGCGACGGCGACTTCCGCGCCGCGATCGCCCGATCCATGCAGCAGGACGCCGAGCGCCTCGACGAGATCGTGGTCAACGGTCAGGACGAGGGATCCATAGACCCGGACCTGAGCGCCCGCTCGGTCGTGGCGTTCTTCCAGTCCCTGCGGCTCGGGATGCACCTGCTCGCATCGGCATCGGAAATGCATGTCCCCACAGCGGACTGGGATGCCCTGATCGCCCGTCTGGTCGCGGCCGTGGGCCCTGCGCCCCTCGCAGGGGAGTCCCCGGCCGGGGAGTGACCCGATTCTGACCGCACCGCGTACCGGTACGCTGCTGGTATGGGGTACCAGTGCTTCGAGGTGGACGAGTCCGATCGCATAGCGCACCTGCGTCTGAGCCGCGGCGACCAGCTCAACACCATGATCCCGGCGTTCTGGTCGGAACTGCCCGCGATCGTGGAGGAGATCTCCGACGCGGGACGGGCGAGGGTGATCGTGCTGTCAGCGGAGGGGCGCCACTTCTGCGCGGGCATGGACCTCTCGGTGTTCGCCGACGACTCCCTGCTCGGGGGCGAGTCGACCGAGATCGGCCGGCGACGAGCCAATGTGCGGCTGAACGTGCTGCATCTGCAGCGCTCGTTCAGCGTGCTGGAGCAGGCCCGGATGCCGGTGCTGGCCGCCATCCACGGTGCCTGCGTGGGCGGCGGGGCCGACCTCGTGACCGCGGCCGACTGCCGGTACGCGACTGCCGACGCCTGGTTCTCCATACACGAGATCAACATCGGGATGACCGCCGACGTGGGCACCCTGCAGCGCCTGCCGAAGCTCATCCCGCCCGGAGTGGCCCGCGAGTACGCCTACACCGGCCGGCGCCTGCCTGCGTCACGGGCCCGCGAGTTGGGCCTGGTCAACGAGGTGTTCGACGACCGGGACTCGATGATGGACGCGGTGATGGCCACAGCCGCGGAGATCGCGGCCAAGTCGCCCCTGGCGCTGCACGGCACCAAGGAGGCCATCAACTACAGCCTGGACCACACCGTGGAGGACTCGCTGCGTCATATCGCGCTGTGGCAGTCGGGAATGCTCCACCCCCGGGACATGACCGAGTCGTTCACGGCCCAGTCCGAGGGACGCCCACCCTGCTACGAGGACCTGCCCGAGGTGCGGCGCGGCCTGTGAGCCGGTGCCGCGGTCGGCGCGGTCAGTCCTCCAGGACCGGTCGGTAGCCCAGCTCCAGGTCGCCGAGACGCACCAGCATCGAGGCGATCCACCCGCCCAGCGCGGTGAAGTGCTTGTCGAGTTCCGCGCCGTCCGACAGGCCGTCCTCGTCGAGCTCGTAGGCGCCCTCGTAGCTCACATCGATGGCGTACTCGGTGGCGTCGGTGTCGTCGAGATCCTCGGCGTACAGCGACTCGACCCTGGGCCCTCCTCGCCGGAGGGACTCGCTGCCGATGTGGGGGCTGGCCACGGGAAGCACGTCCAGGACCATCGCCGGCTCGGGCGACCCGGCCAGGCACTGGGCCCGCAGCAGGATCTTGATCTCGATGCGGGGCGGCTCGGCATAGCCCTCACCTGCGTACCAGCTCAGATAGGCCGCCTGCGACCAGGTGGGCCACACGCAGCTGACATCGGCGCACACCCGGGGCGGCTGCCCCTCGCCGGGCAGGGCGTAGGAGTTCTCCCACGAGACGTCGCCGAGCAGCACGTCGGTCTGGAACCGCTCCTCTCCCGCCTGCCGCTCCAGCAGAGCGTCCTCGAACGCGTCCCGCAGGGCGCCTATGGCGTCGGTGAAGACATGGTCGAGCATGGTCAGGTTGGCTTCATGGCTGTGCCGGCGACAGTATCGCCCCCTTGCGGGGAGGCCCCGTAGTGGAGCGGACGACCAGCTCGGGTTGAAGGGTGTGGCGGATCGACCCGCCCGAGCCGTCGGACAGGCGCTGCAGCAGCGTGGCCACCACGAGGCGCCCCATGGCCAGCGTCGGCTGGTTGACAGTGGTGAGCGACAGGTGACGCAGCGCGGAGATGAAGGTGTTGTCGAAACCGACCAGCGACATGTCGCCGGGAACGGCCATGCCGGCGTCGGCGAGGCGGTTGAGCGCCCCGGCGGCGAGCAGGTCGTTGAAGGCGAATATGGCGGTGGGGGGAACGTCGTCGGCCAGCAGCTCGTCGATGACTTCGAGTGCGTCGGCCTCATCGTCGCCTGCGGGGCGGATGTCGACCAGATCGCCGAGGCCCGCGGACCGCATGCCCGACTCGTAGCCGGCGCGGCGCTCGGCGGCCGACACGTTGGCCCCGCCGTCCATGTGGACGATGCACCTATGGCCCAGGCCGGCCAGATGCTCGACCGCCAGCTCCGCACCCCGCCGGTCGTCGGTTCCGACGGTGTCGACACCGGAATGGACCGCACCGCTGGCCACCATCACGCAGGGGCTGACCATGCCGACCCGGGCCGTGTCGCTGTCGTCGAGGCGGGCGCCGACCAGGGCCATCCCCTCCACGCGCAACTGCAGGAAGGTCTCGACCGCTTCCATCTCGCGCCGGGCATCCCGGTGACCGTTGAGGATGAGCACTCTGAAGCCGTGCTCGGCCGCCTCTGCCTCTATCCCGTCGACGACCTCGCCGAAGAACGGGTTCCGGAGGTCGTCGACGAGCACGCCGATCGTGTGGGTGCGCTGCTGCGCGAGGATCCGGGCTATCAGGTTGGGCCGGTATCCCAGTTCGCGGGCGGCCCGGAGCACCGAGCGCCGCTTCTCGTCGGACACCTGCGGCGAGTCGTTCATCACCAGCGACACCAGGGCGCGCGACACCTTCGCCCGCTCCGCCACGTCCTCCATGGTGGGGCGGTTCATGCCGGTTTCCGCCGGCTGGCTTGACAGAACACGGCCGGGACGATAAACCATTAGAGCGCTCTAATCCAATGCGGCGCAGCGGATCCAGGGAGGACATCGAGGGGGATATGCCTGCAGGACAGGGCAGGTCGGATCGCTTGCGGGACTCGGGGGTCGGCGGCCCATGACGACCGCGGCGCGAACCGCGCTGCTCGACCGCGTCGCCACCGCGCCCATCAGCTGGGGCGTGTGCGAGGTGCCGGGATGGGGCTACCAGCTTCCCGCCGACCGCGTGCTGGCCGAGATGAGGTCGGCCGGCTTCACCCACACCGAACTCGGTTCCTGGGGCTACCTTCCGACCGATCCGGCCGATCTCCGCACGACGCTGGACGTTCACGGGCTGAACCTCCTCGGCGGTTTCGTGCCTCTGGTCCTTCACGACCCCAGCCGCGCCGAATCGACCCTGGCCGCGGCCCGCCGCTGGGCCAGCCTCATCTCCGGCGGTGGCGGCCGGTTCTTCGTCACCTGCGCGGTCAGCCGCGAGGATCATTGGCGCCAGGGGCCCCTGAGCGACGCCGAGTGGGCGTTCCTGTGCTCCTCGCTGGCCGAAGTCGACGGCGTCGCGGCCCAGTACGGGCTGCGACAGGTGTACCACTCCCATTTCGGGTCCCTGGTGGAGACCGACGCCGAGTTGCGAAGGGTCCTGGAGGGCTCCGACGTCTCACTCGTGCTGGACACCGCGCACATCACCATCGGCGGAACCGATGTCGTCGAACTGTTGGATCGCTACGAGCCGCGCGTGGGGCTGGTCCACCTCAAGGATCTTCAGCCCGCACTGGCTGCTCGATTGAAGGCGGGGGAGCTGACTCTCATGCAGGCGGTGCAGCGCGGCCTGTTCCCGCCACTGGGTCGAGGAGAGGTCGCGATCGAGAAGATCGTCACCCGTCTCGAGGATTCAGGACGGGACCTCTGGTACGTCCTGGAGCAGGACGCGGCCATCGCGGAGGGAGATCTCTCCGCCGTCGCCGGTCTCAGGCGCAACGCCGACCTGGGCCTGGAGTTCCTGAAAGGTCTGGTGCTCGCGGGAGCGGGCAGCGGAAGAGCAAACAACAACCACCGATTCCCGGAGGGATAACCAAATGTCAAGACTATGGAAGCTGCTTGCCGTGGTGCTCGCCATCACGCTCGTCGCCGCGTCGTGCGGCGACGACGCCCCCGAGCCGGCTGCGCCCGCCGAGGCCCCCGCTGATACGGCTGCCCCGGACGACGAGGCGCCGGCAACCACCGCGGCGGCCGCCGACGAGGTCGTCGAGACTCAGGGCTGCGACAAGACCTATCACGTGATCACCCACGGTGACGCCGGCACCTTCTGGTCCGTCGTCGAGAAGGCTGTTCGGGACGCGGCCTCGGCCATCGGCTGCGATGTCGTGTACCAGGGCTCGAACAACGACGCCCTCAAGCAGTCCCAGGACATCGAGGCCGCCATCGCGGCGGGCTCCGACGGCATCGCCATCTCGCTGTCCGACCCGACCGGCGTCAGCGCGGCCGCGGAGTCGGTCGTGGCGGCGGGGATCCCGCTATACACGCTGAACTCCGGCGTGGACTACTACAAGGACCTCGGCGCGGTCACCCACATCGGCCAGACCGAGTTCGTGGCCGGTCAGGGCGCGGGCGAGCGCTTCAACGCTCTGGGCGCCAGCAAGGTGCTGTGCGGGCGCCAGGAGCAGGGCAACGTCGGCCTCGAGGAGCGCTGCGGCGGCCTGGCTGACACCTTCGAGGGCGAGGTCGTGTCCGAGTTCATCGGTCTCGACGCCAACCCCGACGAGCAGCGAGCCACGATCTCGTCTCGGCTGATCGCCGACGAGTCCATCGACGCCGTGCTCGGCACCGGCCCGAACGTCCCGCTGCGGGCGCTGGAGGCGGCCGAGAACGCGGGCCGCACGCTCCACATCGGCGGCTTCGACCTCTCCAGCGACCTGATCGACAGGATCCAGGCCGGGGAGATCGCCTTCACGGTCGACCAGCAGCAGTATCTGCAGGGCTACCTGCCGGTGATCCTCATGCACCTCCAGGCCACCAACCAGAACACCGCCGGCGGCGGCCTGCCCATCCTCACCGGGCCGGGCTTCGTGACGCCCGAGAACGCGGCTGCGGTGGCTGCCCTGGTGGCCGAGGGCACCCGATAGACCCCCCAAGACGGCAGGGGGCGGCCGGCCGCGACCGGCCGCCCCCTGCTAACTTCAGGCGGCACAAGGCCTGCCGCCAAAGGCCGGCTCCAAGACCCGGCAGCCCAATCCCGAATAGTGCGGCCGCCTCGGCCTTGGAAGCGGTCGTCGAACGCCACAGCCAAATGCGACAGGGGGACATATGGCCGACACCACCAGCGACAAACCGGCCGAGACAGCGGCCGACGACTCCGGCGACGAACGGCTCGCTCACCGGGGACCGATTCAAACACTCCTCACCCGGCCGGAGATCGGGGCGCTTCTCGGTCTTGTCGGCGTGGGGGTGATGTTCTGGCTTGTGGCCGGCCAGTTCGGCACGGTCGGCGGCATCGCCAACTACCTGGACACCGCGGCGATTCTCGGCATCATGGCCGTGCCGGTGGCGCTGCTGATGATCGGGGGAGAGTTCGACCTCTCCTCGGGCGCCATGACCGGCGCGACCGCCATGGTGGTGGTGCTGCTGAGCATCGACCCCGGCTCGGGCGGAGCCGGGCTGAACCTCTTCATCGCCGTACCGCTCACTCTGGCGCTCGCGCTGTCCATCGGATGGTTCAACGGCACCGTCGTGGACAGGACGTCGCTGCCGAGCTTCATCGTCACTCTCGGCACGTTCTTCATCCTGTGGGGAGGCAAGCTCGGCTTCGCCAAGCTGTTCACCGACAAGGTGATCGTGGGCGACGGCGGCCAGCTCAAGGACGCCGGCGGCTTCGACTTCTGGAGCAGCATCTTCGGCGCGGAATGGGTGCTCAATCCCCAGAAGGTGGAGTCCGGCGAAATCGACGAGAGCGGCCAGGCGATACTGGAGATAGTTCCCGGCACCGGTCACCTCTGGGACGGCCGCGACTGGGCTTGGGCCGGGCTGTTGATACTGGGCGGCGCCGCTCTGCTGCTCGGTGTGCTGGAGCTCACCTACAAGCGTCGCGCCGCCTACAGGCCGAACGGCATCATCGGCTCGGTGATCGGCGGGGTGGTCGCCGCGGCCGGCTTCATCTACCTGCTCACCCAGGGCGGCTCCGTCTCGGATTGGGTCGGCGGGGTGCTGGTCGCCGCGGGCTCGCTGGTCTGCGTGGCCGGCTGGTGCGTGGCCCGCTACGAGCGAGCCGATCACAGCGGGGCAGCCCATGCCGACTCGTCCGGGCTGAGGAATCGCGTCATTGCCGGCGTGGTCGGGGTAGTGCTCGGAGTGCTCGTCGCGCTGCTGATGGACTCCGAGAACACCGACCAGCTCGGGTTCCTGTCCGGTGCGGCGGGGCGGACCGTGTTCGCCATCGGCATCGCGGTGGCCGGCGTGCTGGCCGTGCTCGCCGCCATGGGCCGCATCCGCATGACCTACCCCCTGATCGGTGCGGCCATCATGTTCATCCCGACCGTCAGCTTCATGGTCACCGGCCAGGCCGCCAGGGTGCTGCTCTTCGGCGGACTGGCCGGAGCGGGCGTGTTGCTGCTGGCGTCCTCGGCCGGCCGTTCCCGGATGCCGCTGGCGCTCTCGCTGCTGTCGGCGGTGGCCGTCGCGGTGCTCGCCTTCTTCATCCAAGCCGAGTCGGCGTCGCGCAAGCTGCGGGTCGAGCTGTTCGTGGTGCTGCTGCTGATTGCGCTGCTGGTGGCCATATCGGCGATCGCCAGCCATCTGTGCCAGAGGCGCCAGACGGCCGTCCCGCCGGCGGATCTGGGCCCGTGGGCCAGGATCGGCGCCTTCGCCGGCTTGGCCGGGATCGTGGTGTTCGCCATCCTCGAACTGGTCGACGGCGACGGGATCATCTACAGCGTCGTGATCGGGATCACCAAGGGCGCCCTGGTCGCCTTCGGGGTGTACGCCGTCGGCGCCCTCTACAAGCTGCTGTTCACCTCCGAGGAGGGCGCCGGCCGGGCCGTCGTGGTAGTCGGCGCCGGTCTGGTGGCACTCAGCTTCATCGCCCGGCTGCTGTTCATCACCACCGAGGAGGCCCTGGCCACGAACGCCCGGACGAGCTTCCGGGTCCAGGTGCTGTTCCTGCTGCTGTACGCGGCCGTCGGTACCTGGGTGCTGGCCAAGACCCAGTTCGGCAACTGGATCTTCGCGGTGGGCGGCAACAAGGAGGCGGCCCGCTCGGTGGGCGTGCCCGCCGCCCGGGCCAAGACCACGCTGTTCATGCTGGTGTCGGGCTCGGCGTGGCTGGCCGGGATGTTGATCGCCTTCCGCCAGCTGTCGGTGCAGGCCGACGTCGGCAACGGCGACGAGTTCCGCTACATCATCGTGGCGGTGGTCGGCGGGAACCTGCTGACCGGCGGCTACGGCTCAGCGCTGGGAGCAGCCATCGGCGCCATCATCTGGGGCATGATCAGCCAGGGGATCGGCTTCGCGCTGTGGAACAGCAACTGGCAGTTCCTGGTTCTGGGTGCCCTGCTGCTGGTGGCCGTGATCGTCAACAACTACATCCGCGGCCGAGCCGAGAAGGCGCCGGTCAGAGTGGACAAAGCGAAACCCGACCAAGCTGAGATCACCATCGTCGTGCCCAAAGAACCCGCCTCTGAGGAGAAGGAGGACCAGCAATGACCGACTTCCTGGAGATGGAGAACCTCTCGAAGTTCTACGGCAACATCATCGCCTTGACCGGTGTGACCACCACCGTCAACCCGGGCGAGGTGACCTGCGTGCTCGGCGACAACGGCGCGGGCAAGTCCACCTTCATTAAGATCCTGGCCGGCGTGCACCAGCACGACCAGGGCAAGCTGCTGCTGGAGGGCACCGAGGTGAAGTTCGCTTCGCCCCGGGAAGCCCTAGCCGCCGGCATCGCCACCGTGTACCAGGACCTGGCCATGGTGCCGCTGATGTCGGTATGGCGGAACTTCTTCCTGGGCCAGGAGCCCAAGAAGGGCATGTGGCCGTTCCGCCAGATCGACATCGACCAGGCCAAGATGATCGCCAAGGAAGAGATGGCCAAGATGGGCATCGACATCCGCGACACCGAGCAGAGCGTGGGCACCCTGTCGGGCGGCGAGCGCCAGTCGGTGGCCATCGCCAGGGCCAGCTACTTCGGGGCCCGGGTATTGATCCTCGACGAGCCCACCTCCGCGCTGGGGGTGAAGCAGTCGGGGGTGGTGCTGCGGCGCATCGTGGAGGCTCGCGACCAGGGTCTGGCCGTGATCTTCATCACCCACAACCCGCATCACGCCTATCCGGTGGGCGATCGTTTCGTGATCCTCAAGAGGGGCCGGGCCCTAGGCAACTGGCCCAAGGAGGATCTGTCCCAGGCCGAGCTGACCCAGCTCATGGCGGGCGGCGCCGAACTGGAACAGCTCCAGCACGAACTGGCCCAGGCTGGCACCGACTGAGGGTGGCCCGGCTCCACCCACGGCCGCTGTCGATGCGGCGGCGTCCCATCTCCCCCGACAACGATGACCGAGCTTGAGCTGCTGACTGTCGGCCGCGTCAGCGTCGACCTGTACCCGCAGCAGAGCGGCGTGCCTCTCAGCGGGGTGCAGTCGTTCGCCAAGTCGATCGGCGGGTCGCCCACCAATGTGGCCGTGGCCGCGGCCCGGCTGGGCCGGCGGGCGGCGGTCGTCACCCGGGTGGGGGACGACGGGTTCGGAGAGTACATCCGCACCGCGCTGGCCGAGCGCTTCGGTGTGGTCAACGACTACGTGTCGGTGGACCCCGACCTGCGCACGGCTCTCGCATTCTGCGCGCTGGACCCACCGACCGACCCGCCCCTGCTGTTCTACCGGGAGCCCCGCGGCCCGGAGATGAACCTCACCGTCGACGACATGCCGGCTGTCGCCACCACGGTGCCGGTGCTGTGGGTTACCGGCTCGCGGTTCGCGCAGGAGCCGTCCCGCTCGGCCGTCCGCGCCCTGCTGGAGCGGCGGGCCCGGGCGGAGCACACCGTGCTCGACCTCGACTACCGCGACAGCTTCTGGTCCTCGCCCGCCGAGGCCGGCGCTGAGATCGGCCCGGCCATCGACCGTGTCACCGTGGCGGTGGGCAACCGGACGGAGTGCGAGATCGCGGTGGGGTCCCCAGATCCCGACACCGCCGCCGACCGCCTGCTGGAGCGGGGCGTGTCGCTGGCGGTCGTCAAGATGGGCGCCGACGGCGTGCTCGTGGCCACCGCCGACGGCCGCTGGTCCGTCCCCCCGGTGAGGGTGCAGGTCGTGTGCGGCCTCGGCGCCGGTGACGCTTTCGGCGGTGCCCTGGCCGACGGCCTGCTGGCCGGCCTCGACCCGGTGGCCATGGTGACCAGGGCCAACGCGGCCGGCGCCATCGTGGCCGGCCGGCTGACGTGCGCCGACGCCATGCCCACCGCGGCCGAGATAGACGGCGTGCTCGCCGGAGCCGGGGAAGTGGAGGTCGATGCCGCATGAGCACGACTGCGCCCTGGCGCGTCTGGATCGATCGCCGCCCGTCGCCGGAGGTCACCGTCCCCGACGGCCTGGAGCTGACCGACGACCTGTCGGCTGCCGACGGAGCCGTGGTCGGCGCCGAGGACTGCTGGGACGCGGCGGCCTGCCGGCGCCTGCCCCGGCTCAAGGTGGTGGCCCGCGCCGGCATCGGCTACGACAACGTGGAGGTGGCCGAATGCGCCGCCGCCGGGGTGGCCGCGTGCAACGCGCCCGATGCTCCCACCGTGTCCACCGCCGAGCATGCGCTGACCCTGCTGATGGCCGTCGCCAAGCGGGTCAAGCTCGCCGAGCGGCGGCTCCACGACGGCCTCGGCGACTACCGGGCCACCCACCGCGCCCTGGAGTTGGACGGTAGGACCTTGGGGCTGCTGGGCTGCGGTCGCATAGGCAGCCGGGTGGCTCGCTACTCGGCTGCGCTGGGCATGAGGGTTCTGGTGCACGATCCGTACCTGGACCAAGCCAGGGCCCGAGAGGCGGGGGAGCCCGTCGGTATCGACGACCTCTGGCGCCTCAGCGACGCGGTGTCGCTGCACGCCCCCGCCACCGCGGCCACCCGCCACATCGTCGACGGCCGCGCCATTGCGGCCATGCGGCCCGGCGTGATCATCGTCAACTGCGCCCGCGGATCGCTGATCGACCACGACGCGCTGCTCGCGGGCCTGGAATCAGGCCGTGTAGCCGGTGCCGGCCTCGACGTGACCGAACCCGAGCCGCTGCCGGCGGGCCACCCGCTGCTGGGACGAGACGATGTGATCGTCACCCCGCATGTGGCCTCCTCGACCACCGCGGGCACGGTCCGGCTGCTCGACCAGGCCCTGGGCCAGGTGGCCGAGTGGCTCAGCGGCGGGACGCCCGAGAACCTGCTGGACCCGGCCGCGGCCGACCCGGCCGTGGACCGCCGGAGGGCTTCATGAGATCGCACCCATCAACGGCCCGGAGACAGCGATGAGCAAGAAGCGGCGCCTGGGCGTGGCTGTGGTCGGCTTCGGCTGGATGGGCCAGGCCCACGCCCGGTCCTACGCCCGCCTGCCCATGATCTTCGACGGCCTCGGCTACCGGGCCGAGCTCACCGTGTGTGCCGACACTCTCGAGGAGCGCCGTGCCACCGCGTTGAACGACTTCGGCTTCCGCGAGGCCACCGGCGACTGGCGGGCTGCGGTGGAACATCCCGACGTGGATGTGGTCGCCGTCTGCGCGCCCAACATGCTGCACTGCGAGATGGTCGAGGCCGCCGCCGCGGCCGGCAAGCACGTGTTCTGCGAGAAGCCGGTCGGGGGCACTCCCGCCCAGACGGCCCGAGCCGAGAAGGCCTGCCGCGACGCCGGGGTCGTGACCGGTGTCGGCTACAACTACCGGTTCGTGCCGCTGGTGCAGCACGCCCGCAACCTGATCGAGGCCGGCGAGCTGGGCGAGATAACCAACTACCGGGGCCGCTTCTTCTCCATGTACGGCGCCGACCCCCTCGGCCTGCTCAGCTGGCGCTTCCTGCTCGAGCAGGCCGGCCACGGCGTGTCCACCGACATCCTCAGCCACGCCATCGACCTCGCCATGATGCTCAACGGCCCGATCACCAGGGTGGTGGGCACCGGCGAGACGTTCATCAAGGAGCGGCCGCTGCCGTCGGCGTCGGGCACCCACTACGACCGGGGCGCCGCCGGCGACCCGGTGGGCGTGGTCACCAACGAGGACTACTTCGGGGCGATGGCGGTGTTCGCCAACGGCAGCCGGGGAACGTTCGAGACGAGCCGCACGATGGTGGGGCCCCAGAGCCAGCTGGCCTTCGACGTCCACGGCACCGGCGGCGCGCTCAGCTGGAACTTCGAGACAATGAACGAGATGCGGCTCTTCAACACCGGTGAGGGCGACCGCGGCTACACCACCGTCTACGCGGGGGAGCGGCACCCGTACCATGCGGGCTTCGTTCCCGGCGAGGCCAACTCGATCGGCTTCGAGGACGTGGTGACCATCCAGGATCACGAGTTCCTGGCCGCGGTGGCCGAGGGCCGGCCGCATTCGGCGGGCATGGAGCAGGCTCTGGAGTACGTGAGCGTTCAGGCCGCGCTGCTGCGAAGCTGGGAGACCGGATCCTGGACGGACGTAGTGTCGGTGCGGATCGACTAGAGGCCGAGCGGCGAGGGGAGGTCGCCATGGACACGATCAGGCTGACTACATCGGGTGCCGTTGTGCGCTACCTGGCGGCCCAGCGCATCGAGGTCGACGGCGACGTCGTGCCGCTGTTCGCGGGCGTGTTCGCCATCTTCGGCCACGGCAACGTCACCTGCCTGGGCCACGAGCTCGAGCAGGCCCAGGACGCGCTGCCCACCTGGAGGGGCCAGAACGAGCAGGGGATGGCCCTGGCCGCCTGCGGGTTCGCCCGGGCCTCCAAGCGGCGCCGGATCATGGTGGCGGCCAGCTCGATCGGCCCGGGAGCCACCAACATGGTGACCGCGGCCGCGGTGGCGATGGCCAACCGGCTACCGCTGCTGGTGCTGGCCGGCGACACCTTCGAGCATCGCATCGTGGATCCCGTGCTGCAGCAGGTCGAGCACTTCGGAGCTCCCGCGACCACCGTCAACGACGCGTTCCGGGCCGTGGTGCGCTACTGGGACCGGATCACCACCCCCGAGCAGGTTGTGCAGGCGCTGCCCCATGCCGTCAACACGATGCTCGATCCCGGCGACTGCGGTCCGGCGTTCATCGCGCTGCCCCAGGACGTGCAGGCCCAGGCCTACGACTACCCGATCCGCTTCTTCGACGAGACGCTGCACCGCATCCGCCGGCCCCGTCCCGACGCGGGCGAGCTGCGGCGGGCCGCGGCCGCGCTGGCCTCGGCCGAGCGGCCGCTCATCATCGCGGGTGGAGGGGTCCGCTGGTCCCTGGCCGAGGAGCAGCTCGCCGACTTCACCGCGGCCCACGGCATCCCCGTGGTCGAGACCACCGCGGGCCGCACCTCGCTGCCGGCCCACCATCCGCTCAACTGCGGCCCGATCGGGGTCACCGGGTGCACCTCGGCCAACGCCATGGCCGCCCAGGCCGATGTGGTGCTGGCCGTGGGCACGAGGATGCAGGACTTCACCACCGGCTCCTGGACGGTGTTCGGCGACGAGTCGGCCCGGATCGTCGGGCTCAACGCGGCCCGCTTCGACGCCACCAAGCACATGTGCCTGCCGCTGGTGGCCGACGCCCGCGAGGGGCTCATCGAGCTCGGGGCGGCCCTCGGCGACTACCAGGCCGGTGCCGGCTGGACGGCGCGGGCCGCGTCGGAGACCGCCCAGTACCACGCCTACATCGACAAGATCGCCGCGCCGGTGACGGTCGGGACCTCCGGCGGCGACGGCTCCGCGGACCCCTACGCCGATCTGCCCACCTACGCGCAGGTGGTCGGCGCGGTCGATCGGGCCGCCGACTCCTCGACCTACGTGGTCGCCGCGGCCGGCGGGCTGCCCGGGGAGCTGGTCAACGGCTGGCGGGCCGGCACCGTGCACTCCTTCGACTGCGAGTACGGCTACTCGTGCATGGGCTACGAGATCTCGGGAGCCTGGGGGGCCAAGATGGCCATGCCCGAGCGCGAGGTGATGGTGCTGGTGGGCGACGGCTCCTACCTGATGATGAACAGCGACCTGTACAGCACCGTGATCACCGGTCACAAGCTCATCGTGATCGTGTGCGACAACGGCGGCTTTGCGGTGATCGACCGGCTTCAGGTCAACCAGGGCGGCGTGTCGTTCAACAACCTGTTCGCCGACTGCCGCACCGAGCGGCTGGTCGATGTCGACTTCGCGGCCCATGCGGCCTCGATGGGCTGTGAGACCGAGACGGTGAGCACCGTCGCCGAACTGGAGGCGGCCATCGAACGAGGCCGGGCCGCCGACCGCACCTACGTGATCGCTCTCAGGACCCATCCCCACAGCTGGACCGGGGGCGGCTCGTTCTGGGAGGTAGGGGTGCCCGAGGTGAGTTCCAGCGGTTCGGTGAGGGCGGCCCGCGATGCGATGGAGGCCGGCCGGGCCGGCCAGAGGGTGTGGTGACCATGGGGCACTCGACTCCATCCTTCGGCGGCGGCGTCGCCTTGATCACCGGAGGGTCACAGGGGCTCGGCTACGCGGTGGGTCAGCGGCTGATCGACGAGGGTGCGGCCGGGCTGCTGCTGGTGGGCCGCGACCAGCACAAGGGCGAGGCGGCCGCAGCCTCGCTGGGCACCGCCGGCTGCCGGGTGGAGTTCTTGGCCGCGGACCTGGCCGAGGCCGATGCCTGCGAGCGGGCGGTGGCCGCGGTGGACGCGGCCTTCGGCACCTGCCACAGCCTCGTGAACTGCGCGGCCATCACCGACCGCGGCACCGTGTGGGACACCACCCCCGAGCTGTGGGACGCGATGCTGGCCGTGAACGTGCGGGCGCCGGGGCTGCTCAGCCAGGGCGTGGCCCGGATCATGGCCCGCGAGTCGGTCGAGGGAACGATCGTGCTGATCGGCTCGGTTGCCGGTCGGGGCGGCCCGGTGAAGCTGCTGCCGTACTCCACCTCCAAGGGCGCGCTGGTGGCGATGACCCGCAACCTGGCCTTCTCGCTGATGCGCCACCGCATACGGGTCAACCTGCTGTGCCCGGGCTGGATGGACACCCCCGCCGAGGACGTGATCCAGCGCACCTTCGACGGCGCCACCGACGGCTGGCTGGAGCGGGCCGAGGCCGAGATGCCCTTCGGGCGGCTGATCAAGCCGCCCGAGATCGCCCGCACCGTCGTGCACCTGGCCACCGCCGAGTCGGGGATGATGACCGGCGCGGTGGTGGAGTGGGACCAGACGGTGCTCGGCGCGGGCGACTCCGTCTTCCCCGGACCCGAGCTGGCGCGATGGCCGCCCGGTCCTGGGAGCGGCCCGTGACCGCGACCGTGCGGGATTACACCCTCACCGGGCAGGACTCGACGCTGGCCATCGAGCGGGGCCTGGTCGAGGCGGAGTGGTTCCGCCCGCCCATCGACCCCGAGCGGCTGCGGGCCCTGCAGGTCCGCAACAACCACCGGGCGGCCCGCGACACGATCATGTGGCTCGGCCTGCTGGCCGTCTCCGGCTACCTGGCCTTCCGTGCGGTGGGCACCTGGTGGGCGGTGCCGGCCTTCGGGGCCTACGGCGCGCTCTACGGCGGCGCGGGGGACTCCCGCTGGCACGAGTGCGGCCACGGCACCGCGTTCCGGACCAAGTGGCTCAACGACGTCGTCTACTACATCGCATCGTTCATGCTGCTGCGCCAGCCCACCCTGTGGCGCTGGTCCCACGTCCGCCACCACACCGACACCATCGTGGTGGGGCGCGACCCCGAGATCATGTTCCCCCGGCCCGGCTCGCTGCGCACCGTGCTCGGCGTGTACCTGCCGGTGGCGATCCTGCCCAAGGCGGTGTGGCGCACCCTCAGGCACGCCGCGGGCCGCATCGACGACGACGCCCGGGACTTCATCCCCGCCGACGAATTGCCCAAGCTCAAGTGGGAGTCGCGGGCCTACATCGCGGTGCTGGCCGGCACAGCGGTGTGGTGCGTCGCCATCGGCTCGATCGTTCCCGCGCTGTACATCGGGCTGCCCACCTTCTACGGTGCCTGGCTCATGGTTTTCTTCGGGGCCATGCAGCACGCAGGCCTGCGAGAGGACGTGCTCGACCACCGCTACAACTCCCGCACCGTGTACCTGAACCCGTTCCTGCGGTTCCTGTACTCCAACATGAACTACCACGTCGAGCACCACATCTTCCCTACGGTGCCCTACTACGCGCTGCCGGCCCTCCACGCCGAGATCAAGGAGTACCTGGCCCCGGCCGATCGATCCTCGATAAGCGCCTACCGGCGGATCTTTGCCACGTTGCGCCGCCAGTGGCAGGACCCGGCCTACGACGATCCCCGCCCCGACGTGCCCGACGTCGCCGGCGCACAGCGGTCGTTCGTCAACACCGGGGTCACCGCCTGGGCCGGGGACACCCACGACGGGCTGGTCGACCTCGGTCCGGCCGGGGGCCTGAGCCCCAACTCGGCCCGCCGCGTCGACCACGGCGACGCCACCTTCGCGCTGTACCGGCTCGACACCGACGACTTCGCAGACGGCGCCGAGACCGCGGCCGGCTTCGTGCTCAGCGACGGGCTGTGCACCCACGGCCAGGCCCATCTCGCCGAGGGAGCCGTGCTCGACGGCCTGATCGAGTGCCCCAAGCACAACGGCTGCTTCGACCTGTGCACCGGCGAGGCGCTGCGCTACCCGGCCACCGAGCCGATCACCCTCTACGACGTGGCCGTCCGCAACGGGCGGGTGGTGTCGCGCCTAAGCCCACTCGAGCAGGCTTCGGCGTCGTGAGCGGTCCTATGTCAAGCCGGGTTGGGTCCATCTCCCCAAATCGGAGCGAGTTTTCCTCCTATACGACGGCTTTCTCTACTGATTTGGTGGTGCACCCGTGAGCGAGCAAGTGCGTGTCGGTTTGCTCGGCTGTGGCCGCATCGGCTCGATGCACGCCGAGTTGCTCGCCCGCCGGGTCACGGGCACCACCCTGGCCGCGGTGCACGACACCCTCGACGAGGCCGCGGCCCCGGTGGCGGAGGCCTACGGCGCCCGGCATGCGTCCAGCGCGGCCGAGTTGATTGAGTCCGACGACGTCGACGCGGTGGCCATCTGCAGCTCCACCGACACCCACATCGACCTGCTGGTGCAGGTGGCGGCCGCGGGGAAGCCCGCCTTCGTCGAGAAGCCGCTGTCGCTGGACCTCGCCGAGGTGGACCGCGGCATTGCCGCGGCCACCGAGGCCGGCATCGACGTGCAGGTCGGGTTCAACCGCCGGTTCGACGCGGCCCACCGCCATGTCCGGGACCGGGTGGCTGCTGGCGATGTCGGCGAGGTGCACCTGGTGCGCATGTCCAGCCGCGACCCCGATCCGCCCCCCATCTCCTACATCGAGGTGTCGGGCGGGATCTTCTGCGACATGACCATCCACGACTTCGACATGGCCCGCTTCGTCACCGGAAGCGAGGCAGTGGAGGTGTACGCGACCGGGGCGGTGAGGGTCGATCCGGCCATCGGCTCCGCCGGCGATCTCGACACCGCGGTCGTGGTCGTCACCCACGCCAACGGCGCCATCACCACCATCGACAACAGCCGCCGGGCGGTGTACGGCTACGACCAGCGGCTGGAGGCCTTCGGCTCGGCCGGGATGGCGTGCTCGGACAACCCGACCTCGGCCACGGCCCGCTACTGGGACACCGGCGGGTCGCACGGCAGGCCGCTGCCGTACTTCTTCCTGGACCGCTACATCCCGTCGTACATCGCCGGGTGGGACGCGTTCGTCGACATGGTGCACGGGGCGCCGTCGCCGGTCACCCTCGCCGACGGGCGGGCGCCGCTGGTCATGGGCCTGGCCGCGTGGGCCTCGGTCCGCGAGGGTCGCCCCGTTCCTGTCGCCGAGATCGGGTGAACGAGGAGATTCGACCGTGCGGGCCTACGTGACCGGCGGGACCGGTTTCGTCGGGTCGAACATCGTCAAGGTGTTCGCCGAGCGCCACGGCGCGACCGTGCACTGCCCGGTCCACCGGTTCGTTCCGACTGGGATGACCGGCTTCACCACCGAGCCCTTGGACCTCCTCGACGGCGCGGCGGTTCAGGCCAGCGTGGACCGATTCGCCCCCGACGTGATCGTGCACTCGATGATCCTCAACGACTTCGCGGTCATGTACGCCGATCGGGACCTGGCCTGGCGCAGCTACGTCGGCACCACCGAGAGCCTGGCCCGAGCCGCTGACCGCGTCGGGGCCAAGCTGATCCTGGTGTCGACCGACTGGGTGTTCGACGGCACCCAGTCCGGGGCTGACGAGGACACCCCGCCCAACCCGGTGAACCTCTACGGGGTGCTGAAGATGGCCAGCGAGCAGACCGCGATGCTGAGCGCGGCGCGGGCTGCGGTGGCCCGGGTGTCGGCGGTCAGCGGCACGCACTGGATGCGGGACTCGACGCCGCGGGTGCAGGACGGCGGCTTCGGCTACTTCGTCACCTCGATCATTGACGCGCTGGAGGCCGGCGAGCCGTTCGAGGTTTGGGAGGCCGACAACATCAACATGGTGGCCAGCCCGTCGCTGGCCAGCGAGTGCGCCGAGGTGATGTGGCGGATCGCGGCGGACGCATCGGCCACGGGGGTGTTCCACTGCTGTGGAGCCGAGTCGGTGGGTCGCATGGAGCTGGCCCGGATCGCCTGCGAGGTCTTCGACCTCGACGCATCCCTGCTGAGATCGGCGCCCCCCGACACCGGCGCGGTGGGAGCGGTCGGGGAGTTCCCGATCCCGTACGACACCAGCATGACCGTGCGGCGCACCCGCGAGGTCCTCGGCTACGAGCCGTCCGGCATCCGGGAGCTGCTGGCCCGCTTCCGTACTGAGCGCTCCACCGGCGCCCTGGTTGCCACATGACGGCATCAGCGCGATGGGCGCGCCGGGCCTGTCCCGCCGCAGCTCGGGCAGGCCGGCCCCGAGAATCTCGGTGCGGTTTCTGGGCGTGTGCGACACCTTTCTCTACCGAGATTCTGGTTGGCGGAACAATGGAGGCGTGGCCATGACCAGTTCGTCGCTCTTGCGGCCGGGGCCGGGGCCGGGGCGGATCCTGCATGTGACTCCGGAGTCGGCCGGCTGGGACAACGTGGAGTTCGGCGTGGTCGAGGTGGCCGCGGGCGCGCCGTGGTCGGGAGTGCAAGCCGAACGGGAGACGGCCATCGTGCCCCTGGCCGGCGAGGGGCGGGTAGTGGTCGGCGACGGCGACATGGAGGTCGCGCTGAGCCGGGGCTCGGTGTTCACCGAGATGGCGAGGATCGTGTACCTGCCGCCGGGGACGCCGTACCGGATCGAGTCGGAGGCGGGGCTCCAGGCGTCGGTCGGCTCGGCCCCCGCCGAGGGCCGCTACCCGGTGCGGGTGTTCGAGCCCTCGGAGATGCGCATCGAGATCCGGGGCGGCGGTCAGGCCTACCGCCAGGTGGTCCACTCGTTGGCCCACCCGCTTCCCGCCGAGCGGCTGATCCTCTACGAGGTCTACGTGCCCCGCGGTACCTGGTCGGGCTGGCCCCCGCACTGCCACGACGGCCGAGACGGCTCGCCCTACCTGGAGGAGGTGTACTACTTCCGCCTCGACCGCCCCGAGGGCTACGCCATCCACCGCAACTGGCGCGACGACGAGGACTACGACGACGCCATGGTGGTGACCGACGGCGACGTGGCGCTCGTTCCCAAGGGCTATCACACCTCGGTGGCCTGTCCCGGCTCCAACATGTACTTCCTGAACTACCTGGCCGGCGAGCTCTCCGACGGCGAGCGCCGCACTCCACCGTGCTTCATGGCCGAGCACACCTGGATCGAGGCCGACTGGACGGCGGGGGAGTGGGGCCTGCCGGTAGTGACCCCCGACGGTCCGGGGGTACCGGGGTGAGCCTCGACGGCTTGTCCGCTTCGGGGGCGTGTTCCTGCCCGGACAGCGCGCCTCGTGTCCGGTGGTCGCGATGAGCCTGGACGGCATATCCGACGGCGGGCGCTTCGGGGTGCTCGCCATCGACCATCGGGACTCCCTGCGAGTCCTGCTGGCCCCGGACGATCCGGACTCGGTCAGCGCAGGCGACATTACGGACCTGAAGCGCGAGTTGGTGGGAGCCTTGGCGGCCGGGGCCACTGGCGTGATGCTTGAGCCCGAGTACTCGATCCCGCAGCTCCTGGACGGGACCCTGCCCGACGGCGTGGGCTTCACCGCCGCCCTGGAGGCCCAGGGCTACGCGTCCGACCCCGGGGCCGGGGCCACCCAGATCCTGGAGGGCTGGTCGGTGGCTGCCGCCGCCGCGTCGGGAGCGTCCGCAGCCAAGTTGCTGGTGTTCTACCGCCCCGACCGCCCCGGTCATGCCGCGGCTCAGGAGCGGGTCACAGCCGAGATCCTCTCGGAGTGCCGCCGTGTGGGCATCCCGCTGGTGCTCGAGCCGCTGTTCTACGGCCTGGACCATCCCCCGGCCCGTCGAGGGCTGGTGATCGAGACAGTGGAGCGTTTCGCGGCCATGGACCCCGATCTGCTGAAGCTGCCCTTCCCGGTAGACCCGGCCCACGAGCCCGACCGCAGCGTCTGGGCCGGGGCATGCGCAGAGATCACGGCCCGCTGCCACATGCCTTGGACCCTGCTGTCGGGCGGCGGCTCGTACCTGTCGTACCGCGACCAGGTTGAGACGGCTGTGTCGGCGGGCTGCTCGGGATTCATGGCCGGCCGGGCGCTATGGGGTGAGGCCGCGCTCGCCCCTCAGGCCGACAGGTCCAGGATCATCGCCCAAGTGGTCGCCCCCCGCCTGGCCGAACTCCGCAGCCTGCTGGGGTGACCCGGGCCGCGAGTCTCGCCCGGTCGACTCCCTAGAGTTGCCGGCGATGACTGCCGGAGTGGAACGTCTAGACGCTCGCCGGGGAGCGGTCCCGGCGGCCATCGGGATCAAGGTCGCGCTGGCGCTGGCGTTCGTGGTGGCGCTGACGGTGCCGCTGGAGCAGCTCGAGGGCAAGGGCATGGCCTTCCGGTTCCCGGTGTTCATGCTGTCGGCCGTGCTGGTGCCACTGGCATGGAGGCGGCGGTTCTCGCCCTATCCGGCCACCGCGGACGTGCTGCTGGTGGCGCCTTTCCTGATCGACACGCTGGGCAACCTGGTCGGCCTCTACGACGCCTACGAAGCCACCGACGATGTGATGCACACCTTCAACTGGGTGCTGCTGGTGGCTGCGTTCCACGCCTGGCGCTTCCGTCGGAGCCCCGACGCGGGCGCGATGTCGAAGTTCGACGTGTGGCTGCTGGGAGTGGGCATCGGCGCGCTGGCCATCGTCGGCTGGGAGATAGCGGAGTGGATCGTGGCCGAGACCGGAGCCGGCGGCGGCCTGGCCCTCACCTACGACGACACCATTGGCGACCTGGCCCTCTCCACCGCCGGCGGCATGATCGGCTCCTGGCTAGGCGTCCAATGCCTGTCCGGAGGAGAGCGCGGCGGCTAGCTCAAGTTGGTTGTCTGCCTGCTTGCCCGTCGTCCTGAGCTGTCCCGTGGACACGTAGCCCGAGGGCCTTCTCGAGGTCTGCGAGGTACTCGGCGTATGCCTTCCGCCCGGCTCGGGTCGCCTGCAGCCAGGTGCGGGGCTTGGCGCCCTCGAACTCCTTGGTGATGGCCAGGAAGCCGGCGGCCTCGAGCTTGCGCAGGTGGACGGTCTGGTTCCCGCCGGTCAGTCCCAGGGTCTGCTGGATGAACCCGTAGGCCAACCGGTCCGGCTCCGGCACCGAGACCAGCAGCGTCATGATCCTCAGCCGGGTCGGCTGATGGATGGTCTCGTCGAGTACGACCCCGTCCCTGGCGGGGGAGGCATCGTCGCTCACGGGCCGCTCACCATTCGCCGGTCCTGCGGATCCATAGGAAGGCGAGACCGAACACCACCAGGCTCAACACGCCAGTCACGCCCAGCGCCGCATCATCCAGCAGGTAGTGCGGGACGAAGAAGACGACCGCGAAGCCGGCGCCTGCAAGGGCGATCACCGCTCGGGTCATTATCCCGAACAGGATGTACCCCAGGGCCACAAAGCCGGCGATCGAGGCTGTCAGGGTCTTCCCGCCGTCCGCGTTCGGGTCGTCCAACACTCCTGCGACTCCCAGTATGAGGAACATCGCCAAGACCATCGTGACGAAGAAGAGGCACACGCGGATTCCGGCCCGACGACCCGCGGCGCCGTATGAGAGGCGTCGGCTGGCACGGCTTCCGATGATGCCGCTTGAGATCCCTCCGACAGGCCCTAGAACCCACCACAGGGGTGCCGGGAACCACGGATACTCCTCAGCGAAGTCTGGTGCCAGCGTGTAGACGCCGTACATGGTGAGGTAGCCCACGGCCAGGATCACTCCCCACATCAGCAGGATCGTCGCCATCCCGGCTACGTACATGGAACTCCGGGCGTGGTCCATCGTCGCGTGGATGGACTGCCAGCTCTCCTCGGCCGTCATGGCATCTGCGCCCTCATCGAATGTCTCCACTCGTTCCGCCTCCTCGCAGTTAGTTTGTATTACAAACTAGTTTGCATCACCGAAACCACGATGTCAAGTCTTGGCTACAAGGCGAGAGGCGCGGGCTGAGGATTCGAGGCGGGTGTCAGTAGCCGAGGGTCACGTCGACCAGGCCCAGAAGGTCCTCGCCGGCCAGCCAGCGGCGCACGTTCTCGCGCACCCGGTTCGTGATCAGCGGCAGCCCCATCTCGCGGGTGTTGCCGATGTGCGGCGTGATCACGCAGTTCGGCAGACCCCACAGCTCCGAGCTGTCCGGCAGCGGTTCAGGGTCGGTCACGTCCAGCACCGCTCCGGCGATCACACCGGAGCGCAGCGCGGCCCCCAAAGCGTCATGGTCGACATGGCCGCCGCGGGCGACGTTCACCAGCCAGCACTGCGGTCCCATCGCCCCCAGCAGGGCAGTGTCCACCACATGGCGGGTCTCGTCGGTGAGAGCCAGGGCCAGCACGACGGCGTCCGCGCCCGCCACGGCCTGGTGCACGTCGGCCAGCGTGCAGGTCCGAGCCGCGCCCTCCACCGGCTCCGCAAAGCGCCGCACGACGGTCACCTGGCAGCCCCACGGCTCCAGCAGCCGGATGAGCGAGCGGGTGATGCCGCCCCCACCCAGAACAGTTATGCGGGCCCCCAACAGGTTGCGCCCCGATTCCGCGCACCACGAGTCGGCCGCGGCGAAGACGTGAAAGTCCCGCAAGCCCATCAGCAGCGCGGCCATGACCCACTCGGCCACCGGATCGGCGTAGACGCCCTTGGCGCAGGTCCACACCAGGCGGGCGTCGAGGTGGTCGAGGAACGGCTCTATCCCCGCGTAGGGGAGCTGCACCCACTCGACCGCCGGAACCGAAGTGATCACCTCCGGGTACTGGTGGGGGACGTAGGGGTCGGCCCAGATGAGGGCCCTGGCCTCGGCCAGGTCCGCCGCTGACGCCGCCACCTCGCCGCCGGCGTCGTGAACCGCGCCCACGAACGCGTCGTACATCACGGGCCGGGAGTCGGGGACGACGGCAATCGGAGCGTTCACGGGCACACCTCAGGTCAGCCGGCTGTCAGCACCAGCCCGGTGCAGCGGTCCCGACCCGGCGCCGGCTGCTCACGGCGGGCCGAACTGGCGGTCTCCAGCGTCGCCGAGACCAGGCAGGATGAACCCGCTGGAGTCGAGTGACTCGTCGACGGCGGCCACGCAGATGGCGTCGGCCACCCCTGCGTCCCGCACCCGCTCGATCCCCTCCGGTGCGGCGAGCACGCACACCGCGGTGACCCGGCCCGCCCCGGCGGCCCGCAGCAGCTCGCAGGCGTGCACGAACGATCCTCCGGTGGCCAGCATCGGATCCAGGATCAGCGCGTCACAGCCGTCGAGGTCCTCGGGCAGGGTGCTCGCATACTCCCGCGCCTGCAGCGTGCTCTCGTTGCGCCTGAGTCCAACGAAGGCCACCTGCACATCACCCAGCAGTTCCAGCGCGGCGTCGAGCATCCCCAGGCCGGCCCGAAGTACCGGCACCACCACCGGGAGACGCTCGAAGCGCAACCCGGTGGCCGGTCCCATCGGCGTGGTGATGTCGACGGGCACCAGCGGCGCCTGCCGCATCGCCTCGTACACGAGGATCGAACTGAGGTCGCTCAGCAGCCGCCTGAACTCGTGGTTGGGGGTGGACGAGTCGCGCAGGCGGGTGACCCGTTCGGCCACCAGTGCGTTGTCGACGACATGGACTTCGGTCACGGCCTTCTAGCAATCTCGATACGCCCGCCCTCACCGTAGAGTGCGGCGGCCAGGGCCTGCACATCCTCGGGGGTCAAGCGGCGCAGCTCCTCGGCGCGGCGCCCCTGCGTGGTCACGTTCTCGTCACCGAAATGGGGCACCGACAGCAGCGCGCTGAGCAGATCGGAGTTCTGCGACCTGGCGTAGTCGGTCGTCCTGATGGCGACGGCCTGCTCGAACTCCGCGGGTGTGAGCCCGTTGGCGGCCACGTCGGCGAGGATGTCCTGCATCGTCTTGTAGATCTCGTCGAAACGGGCGGGATCGAGCGTGGCGTACACCGCCGATTCGAAGTAGTGGCGGGGGGCGCCGTAGCCTTCGACCGACCCACCTGCGATGTAGGAGGCCCCTAGCTCCTCGCGGATCACCAGGAACAGGCGCTCGGCCAACGCGACCCCGAGCACATCGGCCGCGACCGCCGTCAGCGGGGTCACCTCCAGGTCGGCCTCGTGGTAGATCTGCAGCACCGCGCTCTCGCCCTCACCGACCGTCACCTGCCGCTGCACCAGCCCGGCGGGCATGGGTCGCTGGCGGTTGACGTAGGTGTCGGCCTCGCCGGGGGGAAGCGTGCCGATGTAGTGGCGGGCCAGGCGCTCGATCTCCGTCGCCTCGATGTCGCCGACTACGGCCACCAGCAGGTCGTCGACCGAGCCGAGACGGCTCCTGTACATGTCCAGCAGCCGCTCCGGGGTGAGAGAGTCGATCTCCTCACGATTGGCGATGACCCGGTGCCAGGTGTTGCCGTAGCGAGCCTCGAGGTATTCGATGACGGCCTGCCAGCCGGGGTTGCGGCCTGCCCGCTCCAGCCTGGTCTCGGCTGTGTTGAGGGCGTCCTCGTAGGCCTGGTCGTCGATCCTGGGTGCGGTCACCAGCAGGTGGAGGAGCTGGAACATGGTCTCGACGTCGTCGACGCCGGAACCCCCGACGAAGCCCTCGATCGTCTCGCCTATGAAGGGAACCAGCGACACGGTCCGGCTCTCTAGGAAGCGGTTCAGCTCCGACCGCGACAGGTCGCCCAGGCCGCTGCCCCTCACCGCGTCGATGGCGATTGCCGACAGGGCCCGGTCGCCTGGCTCCAACACCGACCAGCCCCCGAGGGCCTGGGCCTGCAGGTTGACGACGCCCTCGGCGATGCTGGAGGGCGCGAACATGACGCGGGCCCCGTTGGCGAACTCCCACTCGTACCCGCCTTCGAAGATGTCGAAGGATCCCTCCGAGACCGAGTCGGCGGGCTCGGGGAGGGCCATCAACTGCTCTACGGCGGTCTCCTCGGGCGGGGGCGGTCCGGGTGCGGCCGCAGCCAGGGCCTCGTCGAGTTCGGACACCGTCGGCACGCTGGACGGGTCGGGGCCGACCGCAATCGCCAGCAAGCCTCCCCGTTCCATCTGCCGCCGGTAGTGCTCGGTCAACTCCTCGGGCGTGATCTCCTGCAACAGCGTCGCGGTCCGTGTCACCGAGTTCGCGACGGAGTCGATGTCGGCTCCGTAGTAGAAGTGGTTCTGGTAGAGACCGGCCCACTGCCCGTCCTGGGTGGTCGCTGCGCTGTCCAGCCGGAACTGGAGGGAGGCCACGATCTGCTGGACGGCCCGGCTCAGGTCGCCGGCGGTGAAGCCGTGCTCCTGCGCGGTCAGCAGCACTGTGAGGTAGTCGCTGGAGGCGGTGTCGAGGTTGTCGCCCTGCCAGTTCGTGCCGTAGTAGCGAAGTCCGCGGGCGTAGGTGAACGTGATGAACTTCGGCGGATCGACCTGGCTCAACTCGCCGCGGTGGTAGGCGTCGCTGACACGATTGTCGAGCATCACCTCGATGAGGGCCTCCATCGTCGCGAGCCGGTCGCCGCCGGCGGTGCTGAGGTCGTGGGGGTCGATGGGTATGTCCAGCGAGATGAAGCTGATGCCGAACCGCGGATCGGTGATCACATGGCTCGAGGACTCGGCTGGCGGTATGTACACGCTGGGCGGCTGGCGCGGCTCGCCCGGCGGCAGTGGCCCGAAGTGCTGCTCCACCAAGGCCTGGATGTCCGCGACACCCATGTCGCCCACCGCGACCACCGCCATGTTGGCGGGCACGTACCACTTCTCGTAGAAGGATCGCAGGTCCTCGGCCGTCATCGAGTTCACGCTGTCGAGGGTGCCCACCGGGTCGCGGCCCTCATACGGGGTGCCCCGGGTGTAGACGTCGTCGAATCCGGCGTTGATGACGCCGTTGACGCTCTCGCGCCTGAAACGCATCTCATCGAGGACCACGCCCCGCTCCGAGTCGACGGCTTCCTCGGTGAAGGTGGCCGCGCTGGCCATCTGCGACAGGGCGTGGAACACCAGAGGCGCCTTGTGGGGCTCGTCGAGACGCACTTCGACTTCGTAGAGGGTCTGGTCGTGGCCCACCTGGGCGTTGACGTCGGGTCCGAGCTCCACGCCGATCTCCCGCAGCGCCTCTCCCAGGGAGTTGCCGGGGTAGTCGGTCGTTCCGTTGAAGAGCATGTGCTCGATGAAGTGCCCGATGCCGACCTGATCGTCGGTCTCGTCGACCGCCCCGACGTTGATGAGCAGGCGCACGGCGAGGTTCTTGCCCGGCTTGTCGTTGTGGCGCAGGTAGTAGGTAAGGCCGTTGTCGAGGGTGCCGATCACAACCTCCGGGTCGACCGGCAGCGGCGTCGGATCCTGGGCCGGGACGTATGGGGCCAGGTCCACAATGGCCAGCGCCCTGGCCAGGAACGTGGCCATATGGGCCCGGGTCACGAGCTGGTCCGGGCAGTAGCGGACCGGGCTGCTCCCGCATCCCCCAGCGATCCTGGCCCCGGTGAGCCGGTCGATGTCGTCCGCGTAGGGGTGGCCCGCAGGCACGTCGGCGAACGCGGCGGTCCCGGCCCGGGGCAGGTCGAGGAGGCGCACCAGGAACTCCGCCATCTGGCCGCGGTCCATGGGCTCCTCGGGGCACAGCTGGCCGGTCCCGCACGTCAGGTCTATTCCCAGTTCGGCCAGCCGTTCCGCGTGGGGGGCCCACCAGGCGCTGGCGTCGACGTCGTCGTAGCGCGTCGACCCGACCGCGGGCGGGTTGGCGGCGTCGATGATCCTGACCAGCCAAACCGCTATCTCCCAGCGCAGTACCGGCTCATCCGGGCACAACTCGTCGTTGTCGGCACAGCCGGTGCCCGCGAACAGATCCACTCCTGCGTTGAACCCGTACCTGTCCAGCGCGTCGATGGAGACCTGATGCCTGCCGGCATCCTGTGGCGAAGCCTGGGCGGCCGCGCCGGGCGCATAGGCGAAGATCGAGGCGGCCACCGCGATGGCGGCTAGCGCGGCAACACGACAACGGGCCGGCTTCATGGGAGTCTCTCCTGGACTAGGGGTGGGAGAAGGTCGGTGTCCGGCCGGTGGCCGGGCAGTCGAGTGGGCAGCGTAACAATCCCCCCGGTCGAACGATTGCCGTTCTCAGTGTTGCTGCCCGTTTCTCGGGTGCCTGCACCGGAGATTCAGACCGGAGGCTCGCTCTGAGCCGCTTCGAGCGGCGCGTACCGGGGCTTGATCACGCCCTCGATGATCTGGAGCCGTTCCCGGAACGGCAGGAAGCTCGACTTCATGGCGTTGACCGTCAGCCATCTCAGCCGGGCCCAGTCGTAGCCGAAGGTGTCCGCCAGAGCGGCCATCTCCGAGGTCATCGACACGTTCGACATCAACCGGTTGTCGGTGTTGACGGTCACCCGGAACCGCAGCTGCACCAGCGCGTCGATCGGGTGGTCGGCCACCGAGGCGAACACCCCGGTGTTGACGTTGGACGTGGGGCACACCTCCAGCGGGATGCGGCGGTCCCTGATGTAATGGGCCAGCCGGCCCAGGGTGCGGTCCCCGTCGTCGCCGGTGACGATGTCCTCGACGATGCGTATACCGTGCCCGAGGCGCTCGGCGCCGCAGAACTGCAGGGCCTTCCAGATCGACCGGGGACCGTACGCCTCGCCCGCGTGGATGGTGATGTGGAAGTTCTCCCGCTGGCAGTACTGGAAGGCCTCCAGGTGGTCGTCGGGGGGGAAGCCGTCCTCGGGACCGGCGATGTCGAAGGCCACCACGCCGGAATCCCTCCAGCGGACCGCAGCCTGCGCCACGTCGGCCGACCGGTGCAGGTGGCGCAGGGCGGTGCAGATGGTCCGGATGGTGAGGGGGGTGCCGTCGCTGCCCTGCGAGAAGCCTTCGAGGACTGCCTCGATGGCGTCGTCGAGGGTGAGTCCCCGTTCGGTGTGAAGTTCGGGGGCGAAGCGGACCTCGGCGTAGACGACCCCGTCGGCGGCCAGGTCCTCGGCGCACTCCCGGGCCACCCGAGCGATCGCATCCGCAGTCTGCATCACCCCCACGGTGTGGGCGAACGTCTCGAGGTACAGCGTCAGATCCTTGCGGTTGGCGCCGCGGCGCATCCAGGCGGCCAGCCGTTCGGGGTCGGTGGTGGGCAGGTCGCGGTACCCGGTCTCGGCGGCCAGCTCGACGATCGTGGAGGCTCGCAGCCCTCCGTCGAGGTGGTCGTGGAGGACGACCTTGGGGGCGCGCCGGATGCGTGCGAAGGTGGGCGGCCCCAGGTCGGCGGCATTCAAGGGATTCGCGATACCGCAGGGTAGCCTTGTGGTCCTGATGACCCTTTCTGACCAGCTTGTCGGCGTCGAGACCCTGCGTGAGGACGGCTTCGACCCCTCGACGGTCGGTGGGGCGACGTTCGCCGGCCTCGGGCTGTGCGACGAGATCGTGTTGGCGCTGGCTGCTCGGGGCATCACCGTGCCGTTCCCCATCCAGGTGCTCACCATCCCCGACGCGCTGGCGGGCCATGACGTGTGCGGCAAGGCCAAGACCGGCTCGGGCAAGACGCTCGCCTTCGGCTTGCCCGTCCTGCAGCGCCTGCCCCGGGCGAAGCCCGCCGCGCCCGCCGGTCTGGTGCTGGCGCCCACACGCGAGCTGGCCAACCAGATCTGCGACGAGTTGGCTGCGCCGGCGGCCGCGGTGAAGCGCCGGGTGCTGGCGGCTTACGGCGGAGCCCCGATCGACAAGCAGATCAAGGCGCTGCGCCAGGGCGTGGACCTGGTGGTGGCCACTCCGGGCCGGATGATCGACCTGATCGACCGCGACGCGGTCAGCGTCGGCTCGGTGCGTCAGGTGGTGGTGGACGAGGCCGACCGGATGGCCGACATGGGCTTCCTGCCCCAGGTCGAGTGGATCCTGCGCAACGTCGAGAGCGGTCACCAGACCCTGCTGTTCTCGGCCACCCTCGACGGAGCGGTCGACTCTCTGGTCAGGCGCTACCAGAGCGATCCGGTGATGCACGCCGTGGCGCCCCGCGAGATCACTGTGGCCGAGATGGTCCACCGGTTCGTGGGCGTCCACAAGCTCGACAAGGTGAAGGTGGCTGCGGCCATCGCCGGCTCGGTGGGTCGCACGCTGATGTTCACCCGCACCAGGGTGGCCGCCGACCGCCTGGCCCGCGACCTGCGGCGAGAGAACGTGAAGGCGGCACCCATTCACGGCGATCTGCGCCAGGTGGCCCGCGAGAAGTCTCTGCGCCAGTTCATCGCCGGGGACCTTCCCGTGCTGGTGGCGACCGATGTCGCCGCCCGTGGGATCCACGTCGACGATGTGGATGTCGTGGTGCAGTTCGATCCGCCCGCCGACCACAAGACCTACGTTCACCGTGCGGGCCGCACCGCCCGGGCGGGAGAGTCCGGCGTGGTGGTGACCCTGTCGTTGTGGGACGAGGAGCTGGACGTGAAGCGGCTCCAGAGGCGCCTCGAGCTCGACGAGCCGATCGTGGAGATGTTGTCCAACGACCCCCGCCTGAGCGACCTTCTCGGCTGGGAGCAGGCCGGCTGAGCCCCGCCGCCCGGAGCAGGTCGCGTCGCGTGAGCGCGATCCGGTTCTAGACTGGTCGGCGACCTAGCGGTCAAGACATCACGAGCGGTTCGGCCTCCGGGCCGGGCCCGGCAACCTGGGAACGGACACCCAAGGTGCCAGCCCGCCTCCGGGCGGGGATGTGGCGTCGGCCCGGCCGGCGCAACCAAGTGTCCTTCGGGCACCCGACGTCACTGGCCTCCGAAGTGTCCGGTCCCCACCAGGGCCACCCTCGACGCGGGGCGGCCGGAGCGGATCACAAGGAGCGACGGTTGAGCGCAGGTTCTGGCATCGAGCCTCCGACTCCCGCGGCCGGGCGGGCCGGCCCCGGGGGGCGCTTCCCGGCCGGGCTGCCCGCCACCGGCGCCTGGCACGTCGGCGATCCCGCCGGGGACCGCCGGTTCGTGACCGTCACCGACACCCGTCCCTTCGCGCTGGAGTGGGGAGGGCGCCTTGGCGAGGTGCGGGTGGCCTACGAGACCTGGGGCGAGCTAGACCCGCGGGCCTCCAACGCCGTGCTCGTCTGCCACGCGCTCACCGGCGACTCCCATGCGGCCGGCGACAGCGGGCCGTCGCATCCCACCCCCGGCTGGTGGCACGAGCTGATCGGGCCGGGCAGGGCGATCGACACCGACCGGTACTTCGTGGTGTGCAGCAACGTGCTGGGCGGCTGCCAGGGCACCACCGGCCCGGCCGATCTCGATCCGGTCGAGGGGCGGCGTTACGGGCCGCGCTTTCCGGTGGTGACCATCCGCGACATGGTGCGCATCCAGGCCCGGCTGGCCGATCATCTCGGAGTGCGCCGCTGGCTGGCCGTGATCGGCGGCTCGATGGGCGGGATGCAGGTCCTGGAGTGGGCTGTCATGTACCCGCGGCGGGTGCGGTCGATCCTGCCCCTGGCCACCTGCGCCTCGGCCAGCGCGCTGCAGATCGCCTGGAGCGCGGTGGAGCGCCTGGCCATCGCCACCGATCCGGGATGGTACGACGGCGACTACTACGACAAGCCCGAGGGGCCCTGGATGGGCCTGGCCGTCGCCCGCCAGATCGCCCAGGTGACCTACCGCTCCGGGGAGTCCTTCGATCGCCGTTTCGGCCGGCAGCTGTACGACCCGGTCGGGGACTTCGACCTGTGGGGCCGCTTCCAGATGGAGTCCTACCTCGACCACCACGGCCAGAAGCTGGTCCGCCGCTTCGACGCCAACTCCTACGTGTTGCTCAACCGGTCGATGGACCTGCACGACATCGGGCGGGGCCGGGGAGGCACGGCCGCGGCCCTGGGCCGCATCCGGGTGCCGGTGCTGACCGCGTCGATCACCAGCGACCGCCTCTACCCGCCCCACGAACAGCAGGAACTGCACGACGGGATCGTCGCGGGGGGCGGCGACTGCCGGAGGGTGATGCTGGAGAGCGACGAGGGCCATGACGGGTTCCTGCTCGAGCACGAGCTGCTGCGGGATCCCGTCGCCGGCTTCCTCGAGGAGGTGTCCGGTGGCTGAGAACGCCGGCGGCAACTCCTCTGGACTGCACGTTCAGACCCGGGCGATCCGCGCCGGCCGGGACGACAACCAGAACGCGCTGGCCCCGATCCTGTGGGCCACCTCGACGTTCACGGCCGACACCGTGTCCGAGGCCCACGACATGGCGGTCGACACCCATTCGAGCCGGTTCTACACCCGCTACGGCAACCCGACCGTCAAGGCCTTCGAGGATGCCGTGGCCGACCTGGAGGGCACCGAGTCGGCCCGGGCCTTCGCCTCGGGCATGGGAGCGCTCAGCGCCATCGTTCTCGGCCTGTGCTCCAGCGGCGACCACATTGTCGCCCAGCGCCAGCTCTACGCGGGCACGCAGCTGCTGCTGCAGACGGCGTGCCCCCGCTTCGGCATCGGGGTGACCTTCGTGGACGGCACCGAGCCCGGCGCCTTCGCGGAGGCCGTGAGGCCGGGCCGGACGGTGCTGGTGATCGCCGAGACGCCCGCAAACCCGAAGCTGGCGGTGGCCGACCTGGCCGAGGTGGGCGCCATCGCCGGTCCGATGACGGTGGTCGACTCGACGTTCGCCACACCGCTGGGGCAGCGGCCCGCCGACCATGGGGTGGATCTGGTGGTCCACTCGGCCACCAAGGCGATCGCGGGCCACAACGACGCCACCATCGGGGTGGTGGCCGGCAGCGAGGAGCTGCTGGCGTGGTTGTGGAACTACGCCGTGCTCCACGGGGCGGTGGCCTCGCCGTTCGACGCGCTCAACGCTCTGCGGGGCATCCGCACCCTGGCCGTGCGCCTCCGCCAGCAGACCGAGACCGCCACCGCGCTGGCCACCGCTCTGGAGGGCCATCCGATGGTCGAGGCGGTGCACTATCCGGGTCTGGCGTCGCACCCCCAGCACGAGCTGGCGGCCCGGCAGATGGACCTGGCCGGCGGTCTGGTCACCTTCGACCTGGCCGACGGCTACGAGGCCGGCCGGGCCTTCGTGGAGGAGGTCCGGGTTGTGCGGCTGGCCACGTCGCTGGGCGGTCCCGAGAGCATCGTCACCCATCCGGCGTCGACTACCCATGTGAGCCTGCTGCCTGAGGAGTTGGAGGCGGTGTGCATCGGCCAGGGGACGGTGCGGTTCTCCGCCGGGCTCGAGCACACCGACGACGTGGTCGCGGACGTGATCGGGGCGCTCGACCGCGTCGATCGAATCGTCGGCGGCGCACCCCGGTAGCGTCGGGATTCGTGCGTTTTGGCAGAGCCTGGTTCGCGGCGCCCCTGCTGGCGGCGGTGCTGCTCGTGGCGGTGGCCGGCCCGGTGCCGGCTGCCGGAGGGGGCGAGGCACCGCCGGCGGTGAGCGCCGAGGTGTCGGGTTCGGTGCTCGCGGTCAGCACGGCCCAGTCCGGCACCGGGATCGATCCGGATTCGGACACCGAGCCGCGCCTGGTCGGCCGCGAGAGCAGCGAGCGCGTCGATGCGGTGGTGATCGCGCTCTGGTCGATCGCGGCGGGCATGTCGGTGATGCTGGTGCTGTTCCTGTGGCACACCAGCCCGCGCCGGCGGCTGCGTCTTGCCCGCCGCCGCTCGACTGAGCTCTATGACGGCGAGACGGACGAGGCTGCAGCCGCTACCGGGGCGGATTCCGCTGACGATGCGGATTCCGCTGACGATGCGGGTTCTGCTGACGATGCTGAGGTTGTTGATGATGCTGCGGCCGCGGCTGAGGCTGCCGAACAGGACGAGGAGGCCGTCGCGGTGGTGGCTTCCGGAGCGGACGAGGAGGCCGTCGCGGTGGTGGCTTCCGGAGCGGACGAGGAGGCCGTCGCGGTGGTGGCTTCCGGAGCGGACGAGGAGGCCGTCGCGGTGGTGGCTTCCGAACAGGACGAGGAGGCCGTCGCGGGGGTGGAGGAGCCGGAGTTGCCGCCGGTCTGGGAGGATGAAGCCGGGCCGGCCGGCGAGGGCGCTGAGCCTGCCGACCGCGGCTCCGGGAACGAGCCCCCAGCGGCCGGGACAACCACCAGAGAGGGCCGGCCGGGGTTCTGGCTGCAACTGCGGCGAACACTCGGTCTAGATTGACAGCCGTGGTCGAGGGTTTCGACGCCGACGCGATGATCGAGCGCTTCCGCGAGCGGGCTGAGGGAGTCAAGCGCCGCAACCTTCCGCCGGTGGCGGGCGACGAGCGGCGGCACTTCCTCGAGCAGGCTCAGAAGGACTTCCAGGACTTCGCCATGATCGGCGACGCGGAGGCCACGCTGGAGGACGGTGTTCTGCGGCTCACGATCGACCTGCGTCCCCCGGAGGCTCGCTGACGCAGCGTGGCCGCGGGCGGGCCTCGCCGGTAGGATCGGCCGTCTCCGCGGACGTAGCTCAGTTGGTAGAGCGCAACCTTGCCAAGGTTGAGGTCGCCGGTTCGAGGCCGGTCGTCCGCTCCGATGAATGCTGGGGGAGCCTGCGGGGTGCGCTCCCTCGCGGCGTTGGGTGTGGAGCTGGTCGTGCTCGATGACTACTGGCGAGCTGACTGCGACGAGCGCACCGATGTCGGCTGGCTGGTCCACCGAGCCAGGGACCGGGACGATCCCGATGCGCTCACCGAGTTGGCCGGCCGGTTCGCAGGTCTGGCCGGGGCGCTGGCGGACACTCCCGACGGCTCTGACCGCCTGGTGGTGCCGGTTCCGCCCACGCTGCCGGCGGGGGACTCCACCGGCGGGCTGCTGGTCGACGCGCTGGCCCGTTCGCTGGCCGCGGCCGGGGCAGGGGAGTTCCGGCCGGATCTCGTGGCCAGAACCGCCGCCACGCCTCGTCTGCGCCACATCGATCCGCAGCGGCGGACCGAGATCGCGGCCGCAGCCGGCTACCGGGCCTCCGATGCGGTCGCTGGGGGCCATGTGGTGGTGGTGGACGACGTGATCCTGACCGGCACGACCGTGGTCGCGGTAGCCGCCTGCCTGAGAGACGCCGGGGCAGCCTCGGTCACCGCCGCCGTGGCCGCCCGAACGAGACTGCGCTGACAGGCCGCTCCCCGCCGTCTCCGTGCGCCGTGGCAGCGGTTGTTGCGGGACCGACAAACTGTATTACGAATCGGTATACTGCACGTATGGCACAGATAATTGCGCGAGTGGACGATCGCCTGATGGAGCAGCTCGATGCGATCGTGGCGAGCGGCGAGGCGGAATCCCGCTCCGATGCCGTGCGGCGCGCGTTGGAGGCGATGATCGATCAGCGCCGGCGCCGGCTCGTCGGCGAGTCGATCGCGGAGGGCTACCGCCGGGTGCCCGAGACCGATGAGGAACTGCGCTGGGCGGACGAGAACACTCGCGCCATGATCGCTGAGGAGCCCTGGTAGCGGTGGCGGCGATGGCTCAGGGCGACATCTGGTGGGCCGAGAGCGAGATGGGGCGCCGGCCCGTGCTGGTAGTCACCCGCAACGAGGCCATCGGCGTGCTCAACAAGGTTGTCGTGGCTCCCGTCACCCGCACCGTCAGGGGCATTCCGACCGAGGTGCCCCTCGATTCCGAGGACGGTCTGCCGCATCGCAGCGCGGCCTCCTTCGACAACCTGCGAGTGGTCGCCAAGTCGCACCTCACCGAGCGTGTCGGCTCCATCGCGCATCGCCGCTCTGAGATCTGCACCGCTCTAGCTGCCATGGCCGATTGCTAGTCCCACGTCCTGCAGGCTCGACCCCGGAGGCAACGGGAACCGGCATTCCAGTTACCCATCAGAAGATCAAGAAACTGGCGGCCGTCCTCGGCACAGCGCCGACGGGCTGCGCCCCACCGTCACCGGGTCTGCCCGAGGGCCTGGCACCGGTACGCTGCGATTCCCTGCGCCGGTGCCCGAGCGGACCAAGGGAACGGCCTGCAAAGCCGTAAAGCCGCGGGTTCAAATCCCGCCCGGCGCTCCAGTGGCCCCTTCTCCCTAATTCGGAGTTCGGCTTCCCGCAATTGTCTGTAGCGCTGTAGTGGACAGCACTTGGGGCTGTGGACGCCGTAATTGTCCGTCGTGTGGGTGTCTTCGGCGACCTCGGGGCCTCCGGAGCTTGTGCACGGGCGCGGCAAAGCCGGCGGTCTGTGACCGCCGGACTCGCCTGAGGCCCTAGTTGGCGTTAGGGAGGCGCCCGATCCGGCGGCCGGTCAGGCGGCCGGTGTTCGCGGTCGGCGTCTGGTGCCGTTGAGGAGACGTCGGGGGTGGTCTCGCTGGGTGGTTCTTCGATGTTGTTGGAGTGGCCTGTGGTCTCGCCGTCGTTCGCGGCCTGCTTGTTGGTTGACTTGTTGGCCTTCTTTGCTGCCCGTTTGGCTCGTTGGTCTTTGACGGTCTCTTTGAGGTTGTGAGCGACCGCGAGCGCGATCGAGGCCATCGTGTTAGCGGCCAGGCCAAACGCTTGACACCGCCCAATCTCGCGACCTTTTTCGGGCTTGAACATGCCGTTGACCGTCTCGACGAGGTTGCGGCGCCCATAAGCAACTTTCCACGCCGGTGTGCCGTAAGGGATCAGCTGGTAGTGGTCGAGGTCTTTGAGTTTGATGGTGACGACCCCACCGCAGCACTGTGTCGTGCCGGGCTTGGCGAGCGGTGGGTGGTCATAGGTCTGCGGCGGGGCTGAGGGGTCGTCGCAAAGGTCGGAACAGGCGGGGCATCGGAACCGTTTGTCGCCGGTCATTTCGCCGGATTTGGTCTTGACGTACCAGCGGTCCGCCCATCGCAGCAGTTTCGCCCGCAGGGCGTACCATTCCGCGAGTTTCTTCCTCTCTTCGGGGCGCAGGTACCGGGCGGGGGGCTTCTCCCAGTAGCGGGTGATCCAGTGCGGCAGGATCGTGCCGCAGTGGATGTGCACCGCGGTTCGCGTCTTGGTGGTTGCGCCGACGGTGATGGTCCGGGCTTTGCGGCGAACAGTGACCTTGTAGTCCATTGTGATGTTGATTTCGATCTCGTGCAATGGCCGCACGAATGTCTCGATCTTGGTGCTGTAGCCCCGATCGGCTATGACGTCGTTGAGACTTGGGGCGTTGATGCGGCCCGCCTCGACCACGTCGCGGCCGTTTGGTCCCGGGTCGGTGCCGGCGGGTTTGACGCTCAGCGCGAGGATGTAGAGCGGGACTTCGTCGCCGAGCGCGAGCTTGTCCGGGTTGCCGCTCCAGCGCGCTTCTTGGCACGCGACGAGCAGCGTGAGCCCGTAGCCGACGTAGTGTCCCGCGGGTAGGCCCGATGTGGCGGTTGCCCATCCCATGCGAGCGTCGGGGTCCTTGCCATGGATGAGCCTGCCGTCGGGGCCGACCTCGTAGCCCATGTGGATCGCTTGGGCCTCGATCATCGCGACCCATTCCTCGCCCTCGGTGGGGACCGGCCTATTCGGGTTCTCTTTGCGCCAGCGCTCCTTGGCCTCCCGCTCCAGTTCGGCCTGGTTCTCGAACACGGTCGTGCGGCGGGCCCACATCGGGCGGGGGGTCTCGTCGAGCGCGGCCGCTTTGATGGCGCGTAGCGCGGCCGGCGGGATGCTGGCTCCGAGCAGCCGCGTCGACAGCCAGTCAAAATCCCGGTACTGCTTGCCTTCGAACCACCCCAACTTCAGCGTGTTCTCGAGCTCTTTGATTCGCCTGGCGATCGTGTTGTATGTGATGTGCTCCCACCGGCTGGCGGTGCATACTCCCAGTTCGTATGCGACGGTTGCGTCGAGCCCGATCAGGGCCAGCGCGACGGCGCTTCGGTTGTAGCTGCGGGAGGGGTCGTACGCGGCGACGATCATCGCCACCAGCAGCGCCTCGACACTGATGCGGCGCTTGGGACCCCGACGCGAGGCAGGTCCATCGACCTGGCGCTCCAGTTCGTCTGCCACGCCTGCGCGGCGCACGGCGTTGAGGATCCGCATGCCCACCGCCTTGGAGGTGATCATCGGCTCAGCCCCCTGGTTGGGATGACCAGACGGGATCGACGGCCGCTTGTCGTTGTGTCGCTGGCGTTGCCGCGCGGTGAGCGCCGCCTTCGGCCTGCGGCCCGAGGGTGGCTTGCGTCGGCGGCTCATGCTCGCAAGAACCCTTCGCTGGGGTGCTCAGCGGTCGGCAGTGCTTCCAGCGTCGTGAGTCGTCTGGCGACTGTCTTGTACGTGACCTGCTGCCATTGGTCGGTATCGCACAGCCCCAGTTCATGAGCGACGTCGGCGTCGAGGCCGATGAGCGCCAACACGACGGCAGCTCGGGTATGACTAGGGGCGGGGCCGCTGGCGGCGATGATCTTGGCCACCAGGAGTGCTTCGACGCTGATGCGGCGCTTGGGGCCTCGATGTGCCCCGGTGCGATCCAACCGCTCCTCAAGCCACTGCGCGACGCCGGAACGGCGCACAGTGTTGAGGACCTCCATGCCCAACGCCTTGGAACTCAGCAGCGGTTCTGCGGCCCGGTTGGGGTGGTCACGCGGGACCGGTGGCCGGATGTCGTTGAGCCGTTGGCGCTGCTGGTGGGTGAGTGTCGGCGCGTCGCGATTGCCGCGGGTCGATGGCTTCGGTTCGCGGCTCATGCCCGCATCGCCTCTTCCACGGCCTGCTCGGGTGTGAGCACCCGACAGGCGGGCGGCAACAGAGCGTCCAGCCGGGTTAGGGACTTGCGCCCGGCGACAGCCTCCAACACATGCAGCCGTGTCCCGGCGACGAGGTGCGCGACCAGCCACGTAGCGTTTGCACGCGGCAGCGACAGTCCCTCTTGGGTGAGTCCCGCCGCGATGTTGTACACGGTGTGCGAGCCGTCGGTGACGATGAACTTGCCTGTGCGGGCCTCGCGTGCGGCCTCGCGCACAACCTCTGTGTACAGATCTCGGATCGGGACCACCTCGGCGTAGTGGGCGGTTCGTATTCCGATGCGGCCGTTTCGCAGTTCGACGAGATCCTCGACGCATGCTTCGCGGATCTTGGGTCCGGGCCATCCTGCGCCCGCGCTGGCGCCCAGTATGAAGAGCCGGGCGGCTCGTTGCGGGTATCCGCCTAGGAGAGCGTTGGCGATGAAGCTGTCCTCTTGATACGGCTCATAGCCCTTCGGAGGGCCGCTGCGCCCGATCGGCGGCGGCGGTGGCGCGAACTCGGCCGGGTTTGCTGTCGTCCCCAGCCGCCGCAGCGCCGGTCGCATCGCGTAGCGCCACGACTCCGGTTGACGCCGCCGCTCCGACACTAGGAACGTTTCGATGTTGTGGTGCTGGTATAGATTTTTGTCGTCGTTGATGCCATATTGGAAGCCCCATAGCGCGAATCGGATCGCGGCCCACAGCAGCAGCCGTGCCACCCTGGGGGTGGCGGGCACCGCGGCGGTCACCAGGGCCCGGACCCTCGGCATCGCCTCGGCAACATCCTCTGGGTCCGCCGTGAGCTTCTTCGGCCGGTAGCCCGCGATCTTGTCGACGACCACCGGAGCGATCTTCGGTCGGCGGCGGCTCACGCCCCACTCCCGCTGTTCGGGCGCCGCCGCGACAAACCGCACAGGTTCCGGCGGCGAGCCCCAGGGTTCGCTATCTCGCCGATCGGTGTCGGCAGAGTAGGGCCAATTTCTGGTGCCGTGGCGATCGCGCGCGCCACGAGCACGGAGATGCTATGATTCATCTCTACCTTTCGGATGAGCCGTAAGCCCTGCCTCAGGCAAGAAGTCGGGCTTGCGGCTCGTTCGCGTTTTGGACTGCCATAACGGTAGGGGTCCGGAACACTCGAGCAACGCCGGTGCGGCGACCGGCAGGCCAAATCGCGAAGCGGGGCCCGAAGCTGTCCCCCGCGAACTCGCTTCTACAAAATATGTGTTTTCAGCTCTGGGAACCAGCACACCGATTACCCCTTTTAACAGATGTTTTAGCGTTGCCCGGAAAGTTATATCTGCTCAATCAAATGTTACCAACATATCGGGTTGTCACACTGTCGAGAAGTTGATTCCGGGGTGCGCTGCGTCGGCTTGGCGCGGTCCGGGAGCCCCGCTGCGGAACGCCTTACGGGCACCTGTGAAGCCGTGGAGCCGATCCAGTCGGTGTGATCAGTTGCGGTCTTGGCTCGGGGCCTAGCGGCTTGACACACACAGCGGCTACCTTCGCGCTGTGCCTCCCCGCAAGAAGCCGAAGAACCTCAAGCCGCGCCTTAAGCGCACCAAGGACCTCAAATCAGCGGATGAGTTCGACCCGCCCCGCACGTACATCGTGTCCGGCAAATGGCCCCACGGGCAACTGGCGCCAGATGCACCTCCCGAGGCGCGTCTGCTCCAAGGGATCGCAAGAGACTTCGACGAGTACCGCAACAGGGACGACTACCACAATGCCGTCTACGTCATCGCCCACGAACTGAAGTTGAGCCATGCGACGGTCTACAACATCCTTCGGGGCACGACATGGCCCAATCTCATCACCATCGCCCGCCTGGAGATCCTCTACAAGCGTCGCCTCTGGGGAAACGAACACCTCGACAAGAAGCAGCGATCCTGAGACAGATCACCCCATCGGGCCGCTAACTCAGGGCACAGCAAGTCGGCGAGGTCTCACAAGCCTCCGAACATCGTCCCCCGTCCCGAGGCGTGTGACCTCACGAGACCGCCCGGCCACGTTGTCTCAAGTCGCTTCTCGCGTGTGGATGCTGAACACCGGCAGGCAGCGCCACCTAGTCCGCATCCCTCATGACAGCAAGGCCAAGCGTGGAGCCCTCCGAGACGGAGGGCTAGCTTCTGTGACGCATGCCGCAGTCAGGGCCTTCAGATTGGGGATGGTTGGATGATCCCGACGTGGCGGCAGAGTTGGAGGCCAGAGAGGCGAGAGCGGCCGCGGACCCCTATGAACGGTGGGCGGGTGAACTGTTGACCTCCTTGCTCGGAGGCGTCGACTGGGTCCCGCGGGACGTGGGATCTGCTGGTGACGGGCTACACGACCTCGATGTGGTGTTCGGTGACGGAGAGCGCATAGCGGTAGAAGTCACGACCCACACATCTGAGGGTCGTGCAGCGTTCCACGCGAAGTTGCGGAGCGTGAATCCGGTGCCGGCGGGGAGCTTGAGGCACCACTGGACGGTTGGTCTGGTAGCGCCGCGGGAGGAAGCGGCCGACGAAGCGGCCATGCATCGGATGGTCGACAAGGCCCGAATGGAGATTGTGGCGATCCTTGAACAGGTCGAGCACGAGGGCCTAGCGCACCATGTGGGCTTCGTCGGCGGTGTCATCGAGATGCCACCGGACGATCCCCGGTTCCAGACCCTCCGGGCTCTGGGCTCGAATCTCCGAGCGCTTGGTGTCAGCTATGCCTACCCCGAGGGCTGGCCGCAACAGGCCCGCATCTGGTTCACGCCTTCATGGCCAGGTACCACAGAGGCGCCTGACGAGATCGCAGATGCCGTGGACGCACACATCCCCCTCAATCTCACGAAGCTGCAGAGGGCAAGAGATGACGGCGCACAGGAAGCGCACCTGTTTCTGTGGCTTCCGAGCGGTGTCGGCCGCAGCGATGCAGCCGAACTGTCATCCCGGAGCAGCTGGGCAAGCCCCGAGATGCCCCGCGAGACCGACCTGAGGGGACTCGATTCTGTGTGGGTGGCACCGGATGGATTCCCCGTCCATAGCTTGGAGATCCACGGCTACTCATGGCCGATCTGGCAATTGAACCCGGCAGGATGGCGTCGGTGGGTCCGGTCGTGGATGTCCTTTCCCTGATCGGTGATGCAGGTGAGCGCCTGGCCCGCGCATTCAGCGAAAGCGCTTCTCGGGCGGGCCGTGAAACCGATGACGGCTACCTGCGCGGTCCATGCGCTCCGTTCAGGTTCCCAACCCGCGTACGCTGCGCTGCCACAAGCATCCCGGGAGTGGAAGCGGTGTCCATAGCCACAGATGACCTAGTGCCGCGTCGGTATTGTCGGTGATCTTGGGGTTCGGTGATCTGGTCGCGGGTATGCGGCTCTCGGGGGTGGTGGCTGATGGCGATGTGACGGTGGTGGCTGTGGACGTTCACGGTCCCGGTTCGGCCACGCTGACCTATCGCACCGGCGATGGTCGTCTGGGCGAGCGGATCGTCTTCGACGACGACCTCGCAAGGTTCTCGGAAGTGTCTGAGCGGCGGTGGAGCTTCGACGCGGACGCGGCGATGTTCTGTTTGGCGTCGGAGGCCCGCCGCATGCAGCAGGCCCACCTTGCGGACCCGTTCGCGGCGGTGGACACCTCCAACATCGATCCGTTTCCGCATCAGATCGACGCTGTGTACAACCGTCTGTTGACCCAGAAGCCGCTGCGGTTCCTGCTGGCTGATGACCCGGGAGCGGGCAAGACGATCATGTCGGGCCTGCTGGTGCGCGAGTTGATGCTGCGCGGCGATGTGGCCCGCTGCCTGATAGTCGCGCCGGGCAGCCTGGTCGAGCAGTGGCAGGACGAGATGTGGGACAAGTTCGACCTGACATTCGAGCTGATGTCACGCGCCGCGGTAGAGGCGTCACGCACTGGCAACCCGTTCACCGACAAGAGCCGGCTGATAGCGAGGGTCGATCAGCTGGCCCGGTCCGAGGACCTGATGGCCAAGCTCGAAGCCTCGGACTGGGACCTGGTAATCGTGGACGAGGCCCACAAGATGTCCGCTCACCGCTACGGCGACGAGCTGCGCCGCACGAAACGGTTCTCCCTGGGCGAGAAGCTGCGCGACTGCACCCGCCATCTGCTGCTGTTGACGGCTACGCCCCACAACGGCAAGAACGAGGACTTCTTGGCGTTCATGACTCTGATCGATCCTGAGCGCTTCGCGGGGCGGCTGCGAACCGTCGGCAAGGGCGGCTCAGACGGCGATGCGCCGCCGATGCCAGATGTGAGCGACGTGATGCGGCGCCAGGTCAAAGAAAGCCTGCGAACCTTCGAAGGCAAACGGCTGTTCCCCCAACGCCACGCTTACAGCCTCAAGTTCGAGCTGTCCGAACCCGAGACGGAGCTCTATGAAGCTGTCACGGCATACGTCAGCCAGGGCATGAACCGCGCCGCCAGGATGCAGGCCGAGGGCGACAAGCGCAGAGGAATCATCATCGGGTTCGCTCTGGCCAGCCTCCAGCGGCGGCTGGCGTCATCACCAGCCGCGATCTATCACTCGCTGCGTCGCCGTCGCGACCGCCTGGCCGAGCAGGCCGCTGAGCTACGCCGCCTCGCGGCGTCAGGCAAGCCGGTCCCGGTGATCGAACTGCCCAAAGGTGTAAGGCTGGCCGAACTGGACGACATCGACTCAGGGTTCGACCTCGACGACTACGGCGACACCGAACGCGAGGAACTCGAACATCTCGTGATCGACTCGGCCACAGCCTCCGAGTCAGCCGACGAACTCGAGAAGGAAGTCGACGAGTTGGACGAGCTGGTGAAGCTGGCCGACAGTGTCCGCAACAGCGGTATCGACACCAAATGGGTCGAGCTGCGCAACCTGCTGCGCTCCGAGCACTTCACTTCGCCGAACCCGGCCACATCCGAAGGGCTCACCGATAGCGACCCAGGGCCGGTCCGCAAGCTGATCGTGTTCTCCGAGCACAAGGACACCCTCGACTATGTGGCTGAGAGGATCCAGGCGGAACTGGGTTGCCCCGAAGCAGTGGTCAGGATCCACGGCGGGATCAAGCGTCACGACCGCCGAGCCATTCAGGACCGGTTCCGTGTGGATCCCACCGTTCGGGTGCTGGTGGCTACCGACGCCGCCGGCGAGGGCGTCAACCTGCAGGTCGCCAACATGATGGTCAACTACGACCTACCGTGGAACCCGAACCGCATCGAGCAGCGCTTCGGGCGGGTGCACCGCATAGGCCAGCACCTGCCGTGTCACCTGTGGAACCTTGTCGCTCACCGCACCCGAGAGGGCAAGGTGTTCGAGCGACTCTTCGACAAGATCGAACAGCAGCGCACCGTGTACGGCGACCAGGTCTATGACGTGCTGGGCGCCTCCCAGATCAACACGTCGCTGCGGGACCTGCTCATGCGAGCCATCGCCGACGACGCCGACCCCGCCCACGCCGCGTGGATGGACGAAGTGATAGAAGCCGACATCGGCCCCACCATGGAGGCCGTGCTCAAGGAACGGGCACTCATAGCCGGGTTGGCCGACCCCGCGGCCAACGACAAGATCCGCCGCGACATGGAGATCGCCCGAGCTCGCAAGCTCCAACCCTGGTTCGTCGAGTCGTTCTTCACTGAGGCGCTGCGCCGCTACGGCGGACGCATCGCTCGCCGAGAACAAGGCCGATTCGAAGTAACCAGAATCCCAGCAGCGGTGCGCGCCGTGGCCGATCCCCGTCTTGGCCCGGTGCATGACCGCTACCAGCGCGTGACCTTCGACAAAGCCAACATCCAGCTTGACAGCTCCAGCCACAGCGTCGGCGCCGTGCGAGCGGAGTTGATCTCACCGGGCACGCCGCTGCTGTCAGCGGTCATCACCAGAGTGCTCGCCGACCACGCCGAAACCCTCCAACGCGGAGCCGTATTGATCGATCCCACCGACTCTTCGATTGAACCGCGGCTGCTGGTCTACCTTGATCACACCATCACTGACGGACGCCGGGTCCACGGAGACCGCCAGGTGGTCTCGCGGCGGTTTCACTACGTCGAGATCGACCGCCACGACAACACAGCGGATCCCGGCGGTGAGCCCTACTTCAACTACGCGCCCCCATCGGAAGATGAACGAGGTCTGCTGGAGGGGCGGCTTGATCTTGACTGGGCCAGCCACACCGCCGAGGACACCGCCCGAGCCTGGGCCATCGAACACCTCGCTGGCCCGCACTTCGACGAGATCGACGCAATCACCGAAGCTCGTGTCGCCAAAGTCAAGGCCGCGGTGGCTGAGCGCCTGCACTCTGAGATCCGCTACTGGGACAAACGAGCATCAGAGATCAAGGTCCAAGAGACCGCCGGGCGCAAACCCAGACTCAACTCGGCTCGCGCGCAGGCCAGAGCCGAGGAACTCGCAGCGCGCCTGGAGCGCCGACGCCTAGAACTCGACTTGGAATCGGACCTCCACAACAACCCGCCCACAGTCGTCGCAGCCGCAGTTGTCGTACCCCAGGGACTGCTCGACGAACTAGCAGGCAAGCCGCACGATCCAGCCGACGCGGCTGTGCGGGCCGAGACCGACCGCCGGGCCGTGGCTGCGGTGATGAACACCGAGCGGGCGCTCGGCCGGGTGCCCGAGCAACAACACCACTCCAACCCCGGCTATGACGTGCTCTCAACCGATCCCACCACCGGCGTCTGCTACTTCATCGAAGTCAAAGGCCACTTGCCCCAAACTGAGCAGATCAGCGTCAGCAAACGCCAAGTAGGCCAAGCCAAGTGCAGCCCCGAACGCTGGCGCCTAGCGGTGGTGTCTGTGCCCGAGGATCCCGACGCCGAGCCCCAAGTGCGCTATCTGATCAACCCGTTCGAAGCAGTGACCCTGCACCCGGCTCAGACCAGCGTCCCGTTCAACGTCGCTGAACTGCTCACCTACGCGAGCCCGCCGCAGTGACTCGCCGTGGCGGCGCCACACCCGCTCGGGAGCAAGTCTGCGGTACACCCGGGCCTGTGGGTCCCTTTCATCCGCAGCGCCTCGTATAGCTTGACCGGCCGTGATGCAGTACCGACCCAAGCTGATTGAGGTGGCGCTGCCGCTGGCGGCGATCAATGCCGAGGCGGCGCGGGAGAAGTCACTGCGACACGGGCATCCCTCGACCCTGCATCTCTGGTGGGCTCGCCGACCGCTGGCAGCAGCACGGGCGGTGATTTGGGCGTCGCTTGTGGACGACCCCTCCGGCGACCCGTCGTTGTCTTCGGAGGAGCAGAAGGCTGAACGGGACCGGCTATTCGGGATCCTTGAGCGGCTGGTCAAGTGGGAGAACTCTAACGACCCCAACGTGTTGGCCGAGGCCCGCATTGAAATCGACCGCTGCTTCCCCAACGGGGCTCCCTCCATCCTGGATCCCTTCGCCGGAGGAGGGGCTATCCCATTGGAGGCGCAGCGACTCGGACTTGAGGCGGTGTCCGGGGATCTGAACCCGGTAGCGGTGCTCATCAACAAGGCGATGATCGAGATCCCGCCCCGCTTCGCTGGGATACCGCCTGTGCATCCTGACACAAACGAGCGCACCACTTGGCAGCGAGCCCAAGGACTAGCCGCTGATGTCGAGATCTACGGAAAGTGGATGCGTAGCCAAGCCATACGCCGCATCGGACACCTCTACCCTGACGCCACCGGCCCCGACGGCGAGAAACTCACACCCATTGCCTGGATCTGGGCCCGCACCGTCGAGTCACCCGACCCGAGTTGGTCTGGCCACGTTCCGCTGGTGGGGTCGTGGACACTCGTAAGGAAACCCGGCAAGCCCCAAGTCTGGATCGAGCCGATTATCGACCACCAAGCCCAGACGATCAGCTACGAGATCCGCGAAGGCGGCGAACCGTCATATGCAGAGTCATGCAGCGGAGGCAACGGAACCTGCTTGGCAACAGGTGCCGCTATCCCGACCTCATATATCAAGACCGAGAGCCGTGCCGGGCGAACACGTCATGATCTGATCGCTGTCGTTGCTGAGGGGAATGGTATCCGTCACTACTGCTCGCCAAGGCCGGCCGACTCGAGGGCAGCAGCCGAGGCACAACCCCGATGGAGACCGGAAGCGTCGCTACCAGACAAGGGTCTCGGGTTCCGTGTACAAGCCTATGGCCTCGGCGAATGGTGGAAGCTGTTCACGGCGAGACAACTCACCGTGCTAACGACGTTCTCGGATCTTCTCGACGAAGTTGCGGACAAGGTGATTGCAGATGCACTAGCGAGCGGCATGGCTGGCGATGAGAAGCGGCTCCGAGATGGCGGAAATGGCGCCGCGGCGTATGCCGACGCGGTCGTCACCTATCTTGCTCTCGTAGTCGATCGTCTGGCGGACCGGAACTCGACTCTCTGCTCCTGGGATGTGTCACGGCAACACGCTCGGAATGTATTCGCTCGTCAGACAATATCGATGACCTGGGACTTCACCGAAAACAACCCGCTCGGCGCGTCGTCGGGAAGTTGGCTGAATTACTTATCAGGACTCGTGCGCGCAATCGAGCGGCTACCAGCCTCGCGGGCCGGCACAGTTGTGCAGCGCGATGCTCGAGCGCACGTGGCAGAGTCTGTCGGCGCTGTCATCTCCACAGACCCTCCGTACTACGACAACGTTGGATACGCCGACATCTCCGACTTCTTCTATGTTTGGATGCGTGAGAACCTCCTGAAGACGTGGCCCGATGAACTCTCGACGCTATTAACACCGAAGGCGGACGAACTGATTGCCGACCCGGGTCGTCACGGAGGATCGGTCGGTGCCAAGAGACACTTCGAGTCGGGGATGGCCGAGTTCATGGAGACACTCGCAACGAGCGTGTCTCACGAGATTCCGGCAACGGTCTACTACGCCTACAAGGCCACCGAGACGAAAGACGGTGAGATTCGTTCCACCGGTTGGGACACGTTCCTGCAAGCCGTTGTCGACGCAGGATTGCAAGTCAACGCCACCTGGCCCCTACGCACGGAATTAGCCAATCGCCCCCGCGGTATCGGTTCCAATGCGCTCGCTTCGTCCATCGTCCTCGCCTGTCGCCCCCGCTCAGAATCCGCAGCACCAGCCACGCGCGGCGAGTTCATCGCAGCTCTAAGGCAGGAGCTTCCCGAGGCGGTTCGGGTGTTGCAGTCGGGCGACATCCGTCCGGTGGACATGGCGCAATCCACGATTGGGCCCGGCATCAAGGTGTTCTCCCGCTATGGGCAGGTCGTGGAGGCTGACGGCTCACCCATGCGAGTCTCAGCCGCTCTGGGGATCATCAACGACGTGCTCGGTGAGGTGCTCGACGGTACCGAGGCCGATCTCGACGCCGACACCCGCTTCGCGCTGACATGGTTCGCAGAGCACGGTTACAACGCCGGTCCCTCAGGCGACGCCGACAGCGTGGCACGAGCCAAGAACACCTCGTTGGCTGGCATCGAGGCGTCCGGCGTCGGGGAGGCCCGAGCGGGGGAGTTCCGGCTGTATGAGCGCACTGAACTGGACCCCGACTGGTTACCGGCCGAGGACAGTCGGCGGACGGTGTGGGAGGCCACCCAGTACATGGCGGCCGCTCTGGAGCGTTCGGAGTCAGAGGCGGCTGATCTGCTGTACGCCCTCGGTGGTGATGGCGACCGGGCCCGCCAGCTCGCCTACTTGCTGTATCAGACAGCGAATGATCGGGGCTGGGCGTCCGAGGCGGGTGCCTATGACGCTCTCATCGCCGCTTGGCCGAGTTTGCGCGTCGGCGCCGCCCGTGTCGCCGCCACGGTCGCGGCCGAGGCCGTCGGCCCCGTCCAACAAGTACTGCTATGACCGAGCCAGTCCGTGCTGGCACACTGTGTAACGATGACCTCGGAGACGACGTCATGAAGAACGGCTGCACCGTTGTGCCTGCCGTGCCCGCAGCGCATCGATGCCCAAGTGCTGGAGGTCCATCAAGATGGTGATGGCCAACACCGAGCGGATCGCAAAGGCGCTCATCCTGCTGCGTGACGGGCTCAGCCCCAGGTGTGAAGCCGCTTGGCAGAGGCTCTATGGCGACAACTGGCTCCAGAGCGTCAACTCCAAGCTCCGCAAGCCCGACAGGAACCCCACCACTGACGATGTGGCGTTTCTGTGCAATGGCATCAAGGCCACCTGGGACGAGGTGTTCGGCCGCGAACATTCTCCCGCTGTGCGGTCACTGGTGTTCGAGATCTCCGCCATCCGCAATCGCTGGGCTCATCAAGACTCGAAGCTGTCAGTGGCCAGCGATGATGCATTGCGAGCCCTCGACTCGATGGAACGGTTGCTGGAGGCGTTTAGCAACAAGGACGAGCGAGGCCAAATCCGCAGCCTGCGCCGCGACCTCATGCGCCAGATGTTCGATGAGGAATCTCGCAGCGAGCGTCGCCGAACTGCCGCGCAGGCCACCGAGGGCACCCCCCAGTCGGGGCTCAAGCCATGGCGCGAACTCATCACACCGCACCAGGACGTGGCCAGCGGCAACTTCGTGCAGGCCGAGTATGCGGCTGATCTGGATCTCGTAGCCAACGGCGGCGCCGAGGACGAGTACCAGGACCCGTATGCGTTCTTCGCGCGCACCTACATCACCCAGGGCCTCCGCGATCTGCTCTCGGGAGCGGCCAAGCGGCTGGCAGGCAAGGGCGGGGACCCGGTGATCGAACTGCAGACCAATTTCGGTGGCGGCAAGACCCACTCGTTGATAGCGCTGTACCACCTGGCTTCGGGTGTCGACATCAACAAGCTGCCGGGGTTGGCCGATGTGCTAGCCGAAGAGAAGATCACCTTGCCCTCAAAGATCAACCGGGCGGTACTGGTGGGCCAGAAGATCTCGCCAGCGACACCGGAGACGGTCGCAGACGGTGTCGTGTTGCACACCTTGTGGGGTCGTCTCGCCTACCAGCTCGGCGGAGAAGAGGGCTACGCCATGGTGGAGGCCGACGACGTTGCGGGCACTAGCCCCGGCGCGGCTCTCACGAAGCTGTTCGACCGGTTCGGGCCGGCGGTGGTGCTCATCGACGAATGGGTCGCCTACGCCCGCCAGCTGCGCGATAGCCCTGCCAACGGTGACGGCGCCGGAGAGCGACTTGCCGGCGGGGACTTCGACACCCAGTTCACGTTCGCCCAGGCACTCACCGAGGCCGCCGCCGCGGTACCCAACGTGGTGGTGCTGGTATCGATCCCCGCCTCGGAGGTCGAGGTGGGCGGCCCGCGGGGCCGTACCGCGCTGGAGAAGCTCAAGAACGTCGTGGCTCGCACAGCCGCGCAGTGGCAGCCAGCGTCTCCTGACGAGTCCTTCGAGATCGTACGCCGGAGACTTTTTGACCCGCTGTCAGCGGAGAAGGCCAGAGCACGAGACAGCGTGATTTACGCGTTCAGCGGCATGTACCGAGACCAGCACGGCGAGTTCCCGCCCGGAGTGGCCGAGGGCGATTACCGCCGCCGTATGCAGCTGTGCTACCCGATCCACCCCGAGTTGTTCGACCGGCTCTTTGACGACTGGTCCGCTCTCGACAAGTTCCAACGCACCCGCGGCGTTCTGCGGCTGATGGCGTTGGCGATCTCCGAGATGTGGCAGCGCAACGACCAGTCACTGCTAATCATGCCGGGCAACCTGCCGATGGACTTCGGGCTGCTGGTCAGCGAGATGAAGAAGTACCTCGAGGACGGCTGGGACCCAGTCATCAAGTCCGACGTCGACGGAGCCAACTCACTGCCGTTGCGCATCGACAGCGAAGTCAGCCACCTCGGACGGCTGTCCGCGGCCCGTCGAGCAGCCCGCACGGTGTACATGGGGTCCGCGCCGCGTCCAGACGGCAAGCAGGGAGTGGACCTCAAGTCGGTAGTGCTGGGCTGCGCACAGCCCGGTGAGTCTCCTCAGCAGTTCGCGGATGCTCTCAGACGCCTCTCAAACAAGGCCACCCACCTCTATGTCGCTGGCGCCCAGTACTGGTATTCGCTGACCCCAAACGTGACCCGCATCGCCGAGGACCGGGCCCGTTCCAACTTCGACGCCCGCGACGCCGACGACGAGGCACGCTCCCGTATCGCAGCCCAACGAGACAGGGGCTCCTTTGCGGCGGTACAGGTGTTCGCCGCGGGACCCGGGGATGTGCCCGACAACGACGACGGTGTGCGCCTTGTGATTCTCGAGCCGAACGCCACCCACTCCCTCAACGACGCGAACTCGCCCGCGGTGGCTCTCGCTGACAGGATCCTGACGCAGCGTGACGCCGGACCGAGACTGAACCGCAACCTGGTGGTGTTCGTGGCCGCGGCCGCCAACCGCCTCGACGAACTACGCGACGCGGCCCGGCGCTACCGGGCGTGGGAATCGGTTGTCGGCGACGAATCGCTGAACCTCACTGCCCACCAGCAACGCCAAGCCGAATCTCAGATGGCCGAGACGTCCAAGCAGGTCGACAGCCTCATCGCAGAGACGTTCACCTTGGTGCTCGCACCGTCGCAGAAGCCCGGCACCTCCGAGGTGGAATGGCAGACCATCCGGGCCAACTCAGCAGGTGACATCGCCGCACGAGTCAGCCGGAAACTCGCAACCGAGGAGCAACTCATCAACACCTACAGCGGGAGGCGGATCCGCATGGACCTCGACCGCCGCGAATTGTGGTCGGACCGCGGCGACATTGCCGTGCATGAGCTATGGGAGACCTACGCCCGGTTCCTTCACATGCCCCGCCTCGCCAGCCGTGAGACTCTGAATCATGCCATCGCCGCCAGAGCCACAGACCTCACATGGCAACAAGAGACCTTCGCCTACGCGGAGGGCCACGACGGCGAACAGTGGCTGGGCCTGCGCACCGACACCGCCGTCGCCCCCGCCCCCAGCGGCCTGCTCGTACATCCAGACAAGGTCCCAGCACCCGCTCCGCAGCCCCAGCCACCGCCCGTCGCGCCCGCAGGTGGCACCCATACACCACCGGGCCCGCCCCGCGGCGACCCCGAACCACCCACAGCCCCGGTCTTGCCCAGAGAGTTCTACGCCCAGTTCCACCTCGACGTCATCCGCTGCATCAAACAACTAGACGCAATCATCGAGAACGTCAGCAACAAACTCGGCGACTCCGACATCGACCTAGTGCTCGAACTCCGCGCCAAGAACCGGCAGGGCTTCAACGAGTCCACACAACGAACCGTCTCAGAGAACGCCCGCAACCTGGAAGCCCAATCTTCCGAATTTGAATAGCCGCCGGTTCAACCCGCTGCTCTAGCCCTTACCAGTGCGCGTCAACATCTAGGGAGAATCGAAGGCTTCGTCCCCGATGGACGCTGCCAGCAGTAGTGGCAACTCGCGGCCGGAGTCTTGCCTGGCTACGTTTCGCGGAGAACCTCGGTGACAAGCCCTGGAGCACGGAAGCGATTGGCTCGGTCGGAAAATACCACGTCGCTGCGGTGCCGGGATCCAACGTCGCTGGGAGTTCTGGGTGGGCTTGAGGTGGCGGCGCGCCTTGCGTGGGGAATCCGAACTTGCGAGCAAACATGAGGCGGATGTCCCGGATCTCAACCTTGGCGCCGCCCCTGTTCGTGACGTCCACCTTCACAGAGTTCTGCGTGAAGCCGAATTCCCGACTAACGGGGCCACGTATTTCTTCAGCGGACACGCGAATGCGCCAACGCCAGTAGAACACGTACTTGACCATGTTGAATACAACCAGTACCAGCGGGCTGGGATCCACTCTGAGATTCTACGAGCCAGAGGCTCAGCCTCTAGTGGTTCCGCCATGGGTTCCCCATCGACGACCGCGGTTGCGCTCACCGCTGACGGAGCAGGTCTGCTCGAATGATCGTGGCCGAGACTGAAGCGGGGGCAGCGTTGGCAGTCCCTGGGCAGGTGTTCGCGGCCATGGAGCCGCGAACACCTAGTCAGCGTGCGGCCTGAGCCGTGGGCTTGCAGCACGCCACAACGGCGCCGGGATGGTCAAGATCATCAAGCCGGTAGAACACATCATCGTGGGGGAGCCGGACGTGCATGTGATGTAGCCCGTCGGCTGCAATGGGTCAGCCTGTTGATTCCGCCAAAGAGGATCGGGCGGCACACCCGTCGACAGGTACCGTTCCGAGGCGATGGACGACAGGACAAGCATCAGCGACTTGGCTCGCGCCTTCTTGACATCGGCGCTGGGGGTGCTTCGAAGAGAGAGCGTGGTCCCGACCCCGAGGTTCCATCCGTTCCTGCAGGTCGGACGCGACTACTTCGGGGACAGCCTCATGGGCCTAAGCGAGTTCGTCGCGCTTGAGGGCGCGATCGCCGAGCGCCATCCACGGTTCAGCGACGCCACACCACACATGGAGCGCGACTTCGCAAATGGATACATCTTCAGCTTCTTGGAGGCGTTCATCGCTGAGGTCTCGTTGAACGGAGAGGACTGGTCGCCTGACGCTTCGAGCTTCGACAGGTGTCTGGCCAGCCTCGTTTCAGCCATAGAGGCCGCGAGCCGGGAGGTGGCGTGTTGTCGCGAGGTCTCTAACCTGACCATAGCCAGCGGCGAGCCCCTCGAATTCTCTGACGTCACCGTCATCCCGCTAACGGTGCCTCCCCACGATCACAGCCGAGAAGCCGTCCGCACCATCGCTCGAGTGATTCCCCACGCACAGAGTGCCCATGGCCGAGCCTCGCCCGACGGATGGGACCCGCCACACTCGATAGTCATTGCCCGCGATCACAGCCCCAAGCCCTTCGAATCCGCCAAGACCCTTTCCAGCCGGATCGAGCGCTTTCTGTTGATTGGTCGACTCCTACATGCTGGAACGTGCGACTCCCTTTATGAAGTCCAAGGCGAAACAGCGCTGGTTCGCCGGTATACGCCAACGCTCATGCACTTCCGAGGCTCTGCAGGCTCGCTCTGGGCACCCAGCATGATTCGTCGCACCACCCGACTTGAACCCCAAGACGTCGAGCGATTCGACGGCCTCAGCGAGGCGATCGCAACCGCTGAGGGCGACCCTCAGGGCATGTTGCTGAGTTCGTTCGGCATGGCCAAGCATCGGTTTCAGATGTCCTATCACGAGCACGCCTGGTATGAGCAGCTCATTGACCTCGCCATCGCATTCGAAGCAGCGCTGTCCGGCGCCCACAAGACCGACGTCCTGCTGCGCCTCAAGACGCGCGCCTCGGCGCTGTTGGCAACCGAGAATGACCCAGTTGATTCGATATTCAAAGATATTGGCATCCTGTACGACCTCCGGTCGAAGCTGATCCACGGCAACGCGTTCTCAGAGAAGGGTTTGGCGAAGTCCGCAAAGTCGATCACCACCGTGCCCTACGACAGCCCAAGCGGAGAGGCCGTCGACCACGCCGTCGACCGGCTACGTGACTTGGTACGCCGCGCCCTGCTAGCGCGGATATGCCTGGCGGCGTGCGAGCCGCCATTGTGGAACCTCGACGAAGACAAGAGTGTTGACGCCCAGCTAGCTGACGCATCGACGAGAGACAAGTGGTGTTCCACATGGCGCGCCGTTCTGGAGCAATTCGATGCGCACGGTTCCGTCGACCGGCCACGAACCGCCGCGAGTTTCGTCAGCCCAGAGGATCGATAATCCGCTTCATGCACGCATGAGTGAGGTCCGGACAGAAGAATGTGTCATGTGGACCACGAGAAAGGGATCGCGAGTTGGCGATTCCACCACTCGGCGACTTCTGGGCGCCAGTCGGGATTGATCCGCCGGGCGACCACAACGATGGCCGGCACTTCGGCACCGGCTTCTCTCAGCGCGAATGCGGCCGACTGCGATCTTGCGCCGGTGGTGAATACGTCGTCGAGCAGCAGCACGCGGCGGTCCGCGACCCCAGTCGTCGGCTCGAAGGCGCGCCGGTCAGATTTGCGGTGCGCGACCTCGCCGGGCCCTCGGCGCAGCAGCTGCTTGAGCGGCCCGATACTCCCAGCGTCATGGTCCGACAACGCCCGCGCGAGGGGATGGGGCGGCTCGCGATCAGTGGAGGGCACCACGCACACGGTGTCCCAAGATCCGAGTCGGTGCGCGAGCGATTCGTTGTGTTGGATGAAGAACCGTTCGATGAGCGCGGCCACCTCCCGGCTAAGTCGTCGGCGCGTCGATGCGTCGTCGCTGTCTTTGTAGTTCCGCAGTCGGTCTCGCATTGTCGATGGCTTCGCGTACAGCGATATCGGCACGACCGGGCGGAGGGACCCGAGAATCTGGTGGCAGACGGTGCAGCTGTCGCAGAGACCTTCTGTCTGATCGCGATGTCCCCGGCAGATGGGGCACACGTCGGGGCCCTGCATCGGTACGGTGACGCAGTCGGGCGCGAGCGAATCGCCGAGAGCGGCGAGCGCCTGGTTCATCTCAGTGCTGGAAGGCCAGTTCCCTGATCTCCGTTGCTGAGCACACCAGATGGACGTTGTCGTCAGTGGCGGCGAGGCTGCGCGCCCAGGGCCTGTTGCCCAGCACGGGTGCCCACAGCAGAACCGGCCGGTTGAACTCGAGGCTGTAGTCCATCTCGATGCGGGTGCCGCTGAGTTCCTCGGCCTCGATGACCACACTGGCACTGGACAGTCCGGCGATCACAGCGTTGCGCACTGGGAAGCTGGTCTTGGACGGACGCAGACCCGGCGGGAACTGCGACACGACGGCGCCGCTGCGGACGATCCGCTCGATAAGCTGCCGGTTCTCGGGCGGGAAGACCACATCGATGCCCGTGCCGACAACGGCGGTTGTGCGTCCGCTCGCGTCGAGGGCTCCCCGGTGCGCTGCGGTGTCGACACCGCGGGCCAAACCCGAAACGATCGTTGTACCGGCGTCAGCAAGGGTGGCTGCGACCTCATGTGCCGCATCGGTTGCCTGCTCGCTTGCGTCGCGGCTTCCGACCATTGCGACAGAGCCCGCTCCGTTGCTGTCCAGCGAGCCCCGTACGAACAGGACCGCAGGGGCATGAGCTGTCTCGAGCAGCAAGCTCGGATAGCCAGGGGAATCAGCCAAGAAGATGTGGAAGTTGGTGAATTGTTCACCTAGTCGCGCGATGGCGGTTCGCCACTTCTCGCCGTTGTCCTCGTTGGGCGTGTCGAGGGAAAGCCGTCGCAGGTCGTTCGCGGTCAACCAGCCATCGCAGCGATCGGCTTGCTCGGCGAGGGCGAGCAGGCGTGCGACTTGGCCGGGGGCCCACAACACGTCGAGAGGCGAACGGAAGCTGTCTCCGGTAGCGGTCGTGGTATTCGTCATGCTCTCAGCCTCCCTCACGAATATACAACGCTTGTTCTGACAGGCGAGCGGCAGCTCTGGCGCACTCCTCGGGGTTGCCGTCGCAGAGTGAGTTGAAGTCCGCCCGGTCAACGGGCAGCCCTCCAAGCCGATAGTCATCCAGACTCTCGTTGATGCGAGTCCACTCCTGCAGCGCCGAGCCACCGAACTTGCCTATCGGGACAACTCCGAGCCCGTCCGCTCGCGCTCGCTTGATCTCGTCGGCAGTACCGGGTCCACCACCGATCGCTAGAACTGCGCGCGCCCCGCGGAACGCCGCATCGCGCATTTCGTGTTGGTTAGACCCTTGGAAGACAATGCTGCCGAATCGCTGGCTCGGCTCATCGAGGGGCTGATCCTTGCTCCGCCTCAGCAACACGAACCGCTCGGCGTGGAGCCCGCTAGGTTCCTGCAGCCTTCTGAGGAGCGCGTAGCCGACCCGGGCACCGAACGCGCCCCCAGCGCTCAAGGCCACTGAGGTCTCTTCGAAAGCAGCCCCCAGATGATTCGCGAAGTCTGACATGGGCTCAGTCAGATCGATTGACGGGTAGCTGTCTCCGGTATCTGGCTTCTCCTCGGGTGGTGATCCGGCAATGAACAGTCGACATGGCCGACAGCGTGCGATCAGTTGCTTGAGCAGCACTTCGAGTTCGGAGTACTCGTCAATCGTCGCGACGTTGATCCCGATCGCCTCCAGATCCTTGAGGTGAAGGTTGAAGAGAGTCTTGTCCTGTTCTGCGGGTGGTTTCCGTATGACAGCAAAGTGCTCGCGATGAATGTCGTACCGTGCTCGCCGGATCGCCTGAAAGACCTGGTCGAAGTTGGGATCCTCAAAGCTGAAGCCGAGGAACAGGAAGCTCTTGGTGAGGAGACTCGCTTGAAGCAATGCCCAGAAGCGCTTGTGTGAATCGGGGTAACGGATGTACTGGTCTCTTGCAGCGATCAGTTCTTGATCCTGGTCCGTGAGTGAGCCATGCATCTTGTAGACGCGACATCCCGTGCTGTCGTCCCTTCGTGCAAGGTCGTCGTCCCTAACGAATGCGCGCGCGCCGTCCGCCATGGCGCGCTCGATCAAGTCGTCGTAGTTAGTCGTCCAGATCTCCGCGAGCGGAAGCGCTGCCAGGAGTTCGTGACGCCGAGTGGGTTGTGGCGGCGGTTCCAATTGGAGTTCCTGCCGGATGAGGCGCTGAAGGTCTTCTTCGGAGTGCTGACTGATGTAGTACTGCGCCAGCAATGGGAGATCGTTGAGGTCGGGCAACTGCATCGCGTCCCGCACCTGCTCCAAGAGGCCCGACCAGTCCGGGTAGCCCGCATCCTTCGACAAGCCGGCGCCCACGAGAACAGTGGCCTCCCGGTTGTCGACGTACTGGCCGAATGACGCAATCAGTCTCGAGGGTTCCATAGCGTCTTCATGCTATATACTTATATTTGGTGTCTGACGAGTAGCAGGGCTCCGGCGGAGATCGGCCGGCGCGAGCAGGCCCGCCGTGCGTAGACAGTGCTCCACAGAGATCCTCCTGCTCTCGAGTGTCTGTCAGCGCCAATAATGGGGGATCCTCCGCGTCCAGCCGCGGACCCTCCACCCTGACCTCGATCTCAAACGCGAAGCGCCGTATGGCTACTGCAGACCGTTTGACGGCGATCACTGAAACTCCCCACTTCTGATCACTGAAATTCCCCACCCTGGGGCATCCACCCGACATGGGTGGGGCTCCTCTGTGCTGGACGTTCGCCAGAGCGTTAGCGACCAGAGGAGCCCCGGCTCAGATGATCACACATGGAGAAGACGTGGAGCTTCACGCACTGAGGGCACAGGGTTGGTCGATCTCGGCGATCGCCCGGCATTTGGGCTTGGACCGCAAGACGGTGCGCGCCCACCTCGCCGGCGAGCGCGAGGCGGGGGTGCGCCGCAACAGTGCGGTGGATCCCTTCGACGCGGTGGCGGACTATGTGTGTCAGCGGCTGGTCGAGGACCCCCATGTGCGGGCCACGGTGCTCTTCGGTGAGGCGCAACGGTTGGGCTATCGGGCGTCGTATCCGACGTTCGTGCGCCGGATCCGCCACGGGGGTCTGCGACCTGAGTGTCAGGCGTGCACACCGGGCCGGGTTCACACAGACATCGAGCACCCGCCCGGTGAGGAGATCCAGTGGGACTGGCTGGAGCTGCGAGACACCCCGTGGGGCACAGCGGCGTTCGTTCTGGTGGGGGTGCTGTCGCACTCGGGGCGGCTGCGGTGCTGGTTCTCTGAGTCGATGGATCAGCCCCATCTGGTGGCGGGCATCCACCAGGTGCTGGAACGCCTCGGCGGCACCGCCCGGCGCTGGAGAACCGACCGCATGGCCGCGGTGGTGGCGCCGGGAACGGACCGGGTTCAGGCGTCGTTCGCGGCGGTGGCCAAGCACTATGGGGCCGCGGTCGATGTGTGCCCGCCTCGGCGCCCCCGCCGCAAGGGCTCAGTCGAGAAGGGCATCGACTATCTCACCCAGTCGTGGTGGCGCACCGCTGCGGTCGCATCACCCGAGGCAGCCCAGGTTTCAGCTGACCGCTGGTGCACCGAGGTCGCGGATGCTCGAGTGCGCCGCGTCGGCGGCGACGTCCTCACCGTCGCGGAGGCCGCAGCCGGCGAGCCGCTGGGGGCTCTTCCCGGCGCCGCGTTCCCGGTGACGCTCACCCTTGAGCGGGTCGTGGCAGCCAACGCGCTGGTGGCGCTGTGGGGCAACCGCTACTCGGTCCCGCCCGAGCTGGCCGGCGCGAACGTGGTGGTCACCCACCGAGTCGGCACCGATGTCATCGAGATCCACGCCCCCGGCGGGCGCACCGTCGCCGAACACCGCCTGGCGCCACCGGGAGCGCACCGCACCATCCGCTGCGCCGAGCACACCCAGGCCCTGCGGGCCGCGGTGCTCGCAGCCTTCGACACCGCAGGCCCCTGCCGGCGCAAGGCCAACCGGCCCCCCAGCCCCCAAGCCACAGCCATCGCGGCCCGCCTGCACCCACACATCAGCACCGATCCTGTCATCGACTTGGACGTCTACCGGCGTCTCACCCAACCGGAGGACTCGTGAACCCCAAAGACAGCCTCTACCAGCAGCTGAGATCGCATCTGGCCTACCTCAAGCTGACCGCAGCCGCCGAGGCCCTGCCCGCCGCCCTCGACGCCGCCACCCGCAACAAACACACCCACACCGAGTTCCTCGAACAGCTCCTCGCAGTCGAGGTCGACGCCACCGAGGCCCGCCGCCTCGCCGGGCGGATGCGCTTCGCGAACTTCCCAGCCCCCTGGAGACTCACCGACTTCGACTTCGACGCCCAACCCTCAATCGACTCAGCCCTCATTCGTGACCTCGCCACCACCAGATACACCGCCGACGCCACCAACATCTTGTTCATCGGGCCGCCCGGTGTGGGCAAGACCATGCTCGCCGTCGCATTGGGACATGAAGCCGTCGAAACCGGCCTACGCGTCTACTACACCACCGCCGCCGACCTAGCCGCCCGATGCCGCAAAGCCGCCATCGAGGGACGCTGGGCCACCACCATGCGATTCTTCGCCGGGCCCGCCGTGTTGATCATCGACGAACTCGGCTACCTCCCCATGCCCACAGAAGACGCCAACGCCCTGTTCCAGGTCATCAGCCAGCGCTACCTCAAGAGCTCCATCATCTTGACCACCAACCGAGGCGCCAACGCCTGGGGAGACATCTTCGGCGACACCACCATCGCCGCCGCCATGCTCGACCGGCTCCTGCACCGCTGCGCCGTCATCAACATCACCGGCGACAGCTACCGCCTACGCGCCCACCAAGCCCGCAACCGTCAACACACAACTACAATCCAACCACCCCAGGGTGGGGAATTCCGCTGATCAACTCTGGGGAATTTCGCTGATCGGCGTCACGTTCTCGGGGAGGCATCGATTGGCTAGTGCGGCGGCCTTGGCCCCGCTGCAGGGCGTGTTGGGCGAATCGCCCTGACTTCCGGAGGTTCTGGCCCGCCGAGGCCCGTCGTTGGCTCCGGCGGCTGGGAGGGCGCGTCTATGTGGGTGGTGTGGTGATGTCGGCGCCGAGGTGTGTGAACTTGGCCAAGACGTTGTCGTAGCCACGTTCGAGGTGGTGGACGCCTGTGAGCAGGCTGTCGCCTGTGGCTGTGACGGCGGCGACGGCGAGCCCGAACCCGGCGCGGATGTCTTCCATGGCTACTTCGGCGCCGTGGATCTTGGTGGGCCCCGCGACGAGAGCGGAGTGGCGGTGGCGGCCGGATCGGAACCGGCAGTCGCCGCTTCCGAGGCAGTCGTTGAAGGTCTGAACCGTGGCGCCCATCAATGCGAGTTGGCCGGTATAGCCGAGGCGGTCCTCGAAGACGGTTTCATGCACTGCGGACACGCCGTCGGCCTGGGTCAGCGCAGCAACCAGCGGGGGCTGCCAGTCGGTCGCGAAGCCCGGCCAAGGAGCGGTCGAGACCGCCACGGGGTCAAGTCCGTTGGGGGCTTCGGCTTCGATCGCGCCGTCGATGTCGATGCGGACTGTGGCTCCAAGGCGCCGCAGCAAAGCGATCGCGGGTGCCATCCGGGCCGGGTCACAGCCTGTCACTTTCACCTTGCCTTTGGTGGCGATCCCCGCGGTCAGATACGAGAAGGCTTCGACTCTGTCTCCGGCTATGCGCTGGTTGGCGGGTTGCAGAGATGGTACGCCGTCGATCACGTAGCACCGGTGGTCGCTTCTGTCGATGATCGCGCCCATGCGCGACAAGAATTCGACAAGCTCGTCGACTTCGGGCTCCACGGCTGCGTTGTGCAGGATCGTGCGCCCCTGAGCGAGCACCGCGGCCAACAGGACGCTTTCGGTCGCTCCCACACTGGGATACGGCAATGTGATGTCGGTACCCCGCAGGGTCCCGGCCGCGGTGATGCCGTCGGGGTCGACGCGGACCTCGGCACCCATCGCAGCCAACGCTTCGCGGTGGAAGTCCACCGGACGCGCTCCGATGCCGTCGCCGCCCACCAGCGGAACCCGGGCCTGCCCGAAGCGGTGCAACAGCACCGGCAGACACAGAATCGGCATGCGGTTCAAACCCGAATAGGCCACCCCGACCTGCTCACAGCACACAGTCGAGCCGTCGATGACAGCACGGCCGGACTCCACCGCCACACCGGCACCGACAGCGTCAAGCATCGCCGCGGTGATCCGCACATCGGCGATGCCGGGCCCATTGTGAAGCTCAGACGCGCCGTCGGCGAGACACGCAGCGATCATCAGCTTCGTCGCAGTGTTCTTTGCGCCCGCCACCGCGACCGTCCCCTCCAACACCGCGCCCGAGCGCACATACCACACCCGATCACCCGCAGCGGCCAGCTCGTTCATCATCGCCGCCTCCAGACGCGCAACCGGCCCCAGGGTGCCGCTGTGTCCTGTCGCGGGTGCAGGGTGGCTCACACACTCAAGGTTATTGCTGTGCCCGCTGCCAACAGCTCGCCACGGCAAGGTGCCGAGTGCCACCGGCCGCCCGGCGGCCTGAAGTCGAGGTCCTTGTCGACGCTCCCACTACCGGTGCACTCGTTCCAGGCGGGGCCATGCGCCGCGACAGCCCACCGCATTCACCCGCAACTACAGCCCGCCCACAAGGATCCCCCGCGCACGCGGGGCCTCGCACTCTCTCGGGCACAATTGGTTCGTGACGCCTGAGGACTTCTTCATTGACAGCGGTCCGGGGCGGCGCGCCCTCAACCGGGGTCTCCTAGAGCTTGTTCGCTCCGGTGCGTACGACAAGAGGTCCGATGTCGAGGTCGGTGCCGCGTTGCTGCGACTCGCCCACGATGAGTTGGAGGCCTACGGCACAGACGGCGCCCAACGGGTGAGCGAAGACGACATCCGTCACATCCTGCAGACCTGCCGGCGCCTCATGAAGCGCATAGGAGTCGATCTTGAACTGCCGTTTAGCGACTTCCGGACGTTCCGGTCGTATTGGCTGGCAAACGATGCCTACAACAGTTGGCAGGCGCGCCGAGACATCCTGCACGGCCTGTTCGAGCCGGCGCATCGCGAGTTGGTACGGCTAGAAGACGACGAGATCGAGTCAACCCTGGCGCGGCCTGTTACGAGCCATCCCGGTACGGGCTGGTCCCGGGTGGATGCCGAGATCAACGAGCTCCGGCGTCATTTCAAGGCGGCTCGCAGCCCGCAGGACTACCGGAACATAGGCAACGACTGTGTCGCCGTGCTTGAGAAGCTGAGCGCAGCCGTGTTCGATCCTGGCCGCCACCTCAATGAGGGCGAGGACGAACCTCCAGTCGCGAAGACGAAGGAGCGACTCGGCCGATTCGTGGAACGCTCCGCGCCGGGTCCAGCGAACAAGGAGATCAGAAAGGTCGCCCGGGCTGTGATCGAGCTCGCACAGGCCGTGAAGCACAGCGACACGCCCTCTCGAAGAGATGCAGGCATCGCTGCTGACTCGGTGATCCAGTTGGCGAACATCTTTCGCCGCCTGGCCGAACAGTAGAGCCACAGTGATTCGGTGTGGCACTCCAGGCCGCCCCGCTCGAGCGACGACGGACGTCTCAAGCCCGAGCAGTGGTCGCGGCGCCGTACTGTGGGGACTGGCCCGCCGTTCGTGGAAACGATCCGGCGTCGACAGGAGTCCCGGGTCTCGCCTTGCAGCGGCGATCGACCTGGACAATGGGCCACGACCACTGGTGTTTCCCTCACGAGAGCGGTGACGTGATGGGAGCATCCTTCCCGAAGAGCCAGCACATTGTTCCCAGGACGCTGCTCAATCGCTTCTGCGACAACGACGGATGGCTGTGGGTGGGGATAAGAGATCGCTCAGATGTGTTCCGGCAGAGACCCGAGCGCGTGTTCACCCAGAACCACATCTACACCCGCTACGCCTACGACGGCGCTCCGCCCAGCGCCGAACACGAAGAGACGCTCGCCATCCTGGAGAGCGACGCCGCTCCCGTGATCAGTCGTATCGTCGGCTGTGCCCGACGCATCGAGCCCCCGGAGTTGTCGCCGACAGAACTCGTGGCGCTCCAGAGGTTCGTCTTGTCGCTGGCCTGCAGGACACCGGAGTCCCGGCAGCGCGTGTCGCGCCGGCTCAGCGACGGCGAGTTCTATGACATCGTCCGCCGACGTGCCGAGCAGCAGGGCTTCGAGGGCCTATCCGACACACACGGCTTCTACGCCGACGCAAAGATCCGGGAGTTGGCCAAACGCATACGGCACAACGCCGACGCCTCGTTCGCGGCAGGAGCTGACCCGCGCCTAGCCGCCGAAGAAGGCAAGTTCATTACGGAGACCGGCGTCCGGTTCGCGGTGATCCAGGCGCCGTCCAAGAGTCTCGTGATCGGAAGCCACGGCATCACCAACTGCGATCCCCGCCTCGTCGGCGGCTACCTGGCGGGAGCGGTGTTGCCCATAGCGCACGATGTCGTTGCCCACATCACACCATGGCCCTGCACGGCGGGGCTTCTGGTGCTCAAGGACACTGCAGAGTCCTCCAAGCTGATCGACACGGTCAACGCGGCCACAGCCGCACAGAGCTCGATGATCGCTGGCCGCTCCCAGACCCTAATCCGGTCACTACTGGACTGAGCACGCCCGCGGGTGTGTGTCTCACCTCAGCCGCCGCGCCCCAACGGACCTCCCCCGGCAGGATCATCTTGTCAATGGCCAGGCTCCAGATTTCTGGTGCTGACCTGCAATTTTGTTGAGACTTGAGAGGGGTCTACGGTATGGGGGTGGGGAGCGTTGATGGGATTCGAGTCTTGCGCAGCGTCCCCGCCATGAGCCTGAGCGTCATCGCCGCGAGGCTCGGGATGTCGGTGCATCAACTCAAGTTCGCGGTGGACCAACTCGATGGCCGCGGCCGCTGCGATCAACTAATCGCGGCAGCGACAGCCGGCCGGCGGCGTGAGCCGCGCCGACGCCAAATGGTCCTACAAACACCGGCGTGCCCGCCGTTTGTTGCCCGTCGCGCCGGCTGGGACGAGTCCCGCTTCGTCCGCCGCAGCGCTCCCGGCGTAGCGGGATGGGCCAGCCGCGGCGTGAGCGACGCCGCAGCGCCACGGGTCGCTCACGCAAGAGCGGCCACGATTGCCGCCTCACGCCCCAGCGCGGCCAGCCAGCGGCAGTGCCCATCAGCGATCGCGATGCGGCTTATGTCAGATGACCGTCCGACCGCGCAATACCTCGCGGCGACCACCGATCACTTGGCGGTGATCGCCGCGTTGGCGACCGCCGGCAACGACGACGCGCGCGCGGTTGCCGCCAGCCGCACGGACCGGCCCGTAGCGTTGTCTGAGATCGCGTCGCTTCGGAACAAGCCGGGTCGCGCCAAGACCCGACCTGGCCCTGATCCACGCACCTCGTCGCGCTAGGCGGCCCGCTCGCCACAGTGGCGACGGGCCATCCGTCGCTGAAGCCGACGACCGCTAAGTGTTGCCACCAGTCGTCGAAGGTGCGTCGCGATCTCTGCTGCGCAGCGGCGCCGCGGGGGAACCACGCCAGCTCGCGGTCGCCGCCGGGCGGCTGCGAACCGGCAGTCGACACCGTCGAGGCCGGCATCGAGGACCGCTGTGCCGATGGGCTGGCAGGTGCTGTGGGTATGCGGCTGCCGTCGGCGTTGTGTGGGTAGGTGTGGGGCAGCCCGAGAGATGCGAGTCCGTCATCGGAGTTTGCGTCAGCTGCCTGCCCGGCGGGCACGGTGACCTCAACTAGCACGGGCGCGGTCGCAGGGTCGAGATCCTCCGGGCCGTAGGCCAGCCCCACAAAGCGGCGCAACGTTGGCCCGGGCGGTCTCTTCGTCTCGGTTCAGGTACAGGCACTGCATCTGTGGCGGGTTCCAGCGCTGGCCCCGCGAGGCGGCATAGGACGGGTCCAGCGGATCGTCCCATTCGAGTTCGACGACGCGGCAGTAGACGCCGGTGATCGCGACGGTCAGCACGGCTCAGGCGACGCCCGTGTAGTCGAAGCTGTCCTTGACGGATCGCAGCAGCCACTCATAGTCATCGTCGGCGATTACCTCGAGCATGCTGCGCCCGTCGTAGCCGTCGGCGCTGCGACGCACGACCACCGCTGCGGTCCCGTCTCGAAGCCGGTAGCTGAGGATGTCCGCGATCTCTGCCAGAGCGCCGATCTTGGTGATGCGATCAGCGGGCGGCCCTGCCAGCAGCCACTTCTCGACGGCCTGGCGCTTCACGCCCATCAGCTCTGCGATGTCGCTGCTCGACAAGTCCAGCGTCGTCATAGCTCGACGCAGCGCAGAAGCGCTGCGAGCTGCGCTCAACGACGCTCTCCGAGAAACCGTCGCGCCTTCATCCATCATCTAGTGAATCCCATCGTGTCGTAGGGGCTCAGTATGGTGCGCTTCGGTGGCTGAGCGGGCTGGCAGCGGTGCGTTGAAGCGGCGAAGAACCCGCAACCCGACGCGCCCCACGACGCCAACAGCCACGGGCCGGCCGGTTCGCGGGGAGCCTCGCCATGTCGCAGGGTTCGATGTCGCGGGCGCCCTCCAGCGAGGGCTGCCTGTTGATGAGCTCGCGAAGCTCAAGGCCCAGAGCCGCTATCTAGGTTCTTATGCATGGGAGCTGGGCCTGGACCCCCGTGATCTGTGCCCGTTGTGTGGGGAGATGTTCGGCGGGTGGTGCCTTCACGCTGATCATGTGATGCCTGAGCACTTCGGGGCGCTGTATCGCATCGACGGTGCGTGGCGGGCGGTGCGCGACGCCGAAGATATCCCAGCGGGTGCCGGGGTCTTCCACGCGGTGCAGTGCGCCGCCTACGCGCACGCGCCGTGCAACCTTCGAAAGGGCCGCACCGCCGATGTGTCTGCTTGGCGATTGACGGGGATGGCGCCGCTGATCGTGGCAGAATCGGACGCGGGAGAGGCGGTGGCGGTCCCCGGTCCGGTGATCGTGGCCGCAGAGCCGCGAACCCCCGAGCAGCGAGCCGCTGAGGCTCTGGGCCTGCAGCACGCCAAGACCGCCAGCGGCGGCGTGCGCGGACGGCGTCTCAGCATCGAGGAACGCAACCGCGAGGCCGAGCTGGCCCAGCAGGCCCTCGCCGCGCACCAACAACGCCGTGTGAGCCAGCAGCGGGCATTGCCCGCACCCGATGCGACATGGGCCTTCTCACAACAACGCCGCAAGCTGGCGCGAGCTCGACGTCGAGGCGACCGGAACATCTTGTGCAACTTCACCGGACAGGACCGCCCGAAGTTGTGTGTCGGCAACGGGCCCCGGGAGTGCTGGTGCGCCAGAGTGCGCCCCGAGGCAGCAGACCGCCTCATCGCCGCGTTCGGAGCTGAGAAGGCGCTCGAGATACTCGTCGAGGACCCGCCCAGGCCAATGCAGGCCCTAGGAGACTGCTGAGCAAGTCGCCTGTGGTGGTGACGGTGTAGCGGCGGGTGGGGGGTCGGTGTCGGTTGTGGTGTGCAGCCGGGCGGTGCCGGTTGGGGGCGCTGGGGGCCTCGGCGGGTTGTGTGGGGGCCCGGGTCGGGTGCTTTGGGGGGTTCGGCGGGTCCGTCGGGGTCTGGGGCGGGCCTCGGCGGGTCAGGCGATGGCCCAGTTGGTGCCGTTGTGGTGCAGGCCGAGGCTGGTGAGTCGTTTGAGGTTGACTGCGGCGGCGCGCAGGGTCAGCCAGTGGCGGTTCTTTCGGGTGCCTCTGTAGGGGCACCTTCGGTTGTTGCGGACGAGCCAGGCGATGGTGCGCTCGGCCATGGGCCGGTGTGTGGTGTAGGCGCGCTGGAACTCGCTGGTTCGGGCCTGGGCTCGGGCTGCGGCGAGCAGGTCGTGGTGTGGGTGCAGCCGGATGGTGCGTCCGGCTGCAGCGGTGGTGCAGCGGGCCCGCACCGGGCAGCTGCGGCACCTGTTGCCGAAATGGGCGTGCCCTTTGGGGGTGAACGAGACGGTGACCCCGGCGGGGCAGGTGACTGTTCGGGCTTGGGCGTCGATGTCGAAGTCGTCGATGCTGTAGCCGCCTTCGACCGCGGTGCGCAGAGGCGGCGGCTTGATGACCGCTGTCATGTTGCGCTCTTCGAGACGGGCTCGCAGCGCTCCGGTGCCGTAGGCGCTGTCGGCGAGCACCACGGTGCCGGCAGGCTCGCCCGCCAGCAGCCCCGCGGCGGCGTCCGCGTCGGCGGCGTCGCCTGGCGTGAGGTCGACCGCGGTGACCAGCCCGGTGTCGGGCTCAGCACAGACGTGGGCCTTGTAGCCGTCGCGGTAGCTGTGGGCGCTCTTGTGGGCGTGGCGCGACTCGGGGTCCACCACCGACACCACCCGCCCAGCAGCGACGCGACGTGCGATGCGCCACCGGCCCGGGCCGTCGCCGGGCTCGGTGTCTTGGCCCGCCACCAGCGCCAACAGCCCCAACGCGTCGGCCTGCGCGTCGTTGAGGTCGAGATCCTCGCAGGCGCCGATCAGCTCCAGAGCGTCATCGACCAACTCGCTCACCAGACGCTCCACATCGCCGGGGTCGTCCCAGTCCACCTCAGGCCCCGCAGCGGCGTCGAGGTTGTGCTCGCGAACCCACACCTCGCCCAGCTGCGGCACCAGCTTGCGCAGCTTGCGCATCTGCACCCGCAGCATCGTCACCGTGCCCTGGCGCGCCACCGCGTCATCCAGCACCGTGGAGTCCAGCACCCGGCGCTGCTTGCCCGACACCGCCCCCGTCACCGCCACCAGCTCGCGCACCGCGTCGAAGACCCGGTCCGGGCGGTCTGAGGCCCGCAGCCGGTTCCGCCACAGCACCAGCACCGTCGGATGAAACGCCCCATCGGTCAAAGCCAGCCCCGCCGCAGCCTTCCAGCGCACATCACAACGCAACCGCTCAACCGCCTCACGGTCAGAACAGCCCTCCAACGCCTGCAGAACCAGCACCACCGCCATCACCGAACCCGGCACCGACGGACGGCCCCGCCCCGACGCAAACAAGTCCCCGAACATCTCATCGGGAAACAACCTGTCACGATGCTGCGCCAACAACGCATACACCGAATCCGCCGCAACCAGATGCCCGCACACCGCCGCGGCGTCCAACAGCTCCCGATCCGGCTTCTCAATGCCCTGCATGACCGAAATCCTCCCACACCCCACCAACGATCGCGAGCACCCAACCCCGAATTATTCAGCAGTCTCCTAGGGCGTAGGCCTTCGCAGCCGCGAATAGCCGCAACTGCCGATAGAGCTCGGCGATGACGAGGCATGCGAGAACGGATCCACGGACAGTGTCGCCGGACCACCAGTCAACTCTCGCCCGGTGCAGCTCCTCCAAAGCGTCAAGGAGGCGGCCCGCGTTCATGAGGGCCATCGCCCGGTCTCGGGCGCGCTCTGCGACCGCGCTGTTGCCTTCCCTGGTACCGATCTCGTCGTCGACTAGATCCAGCAATCTCCGCCATTCGGCTTGCGTGCTCCACAGCGGCAACAGCAACTGGAGCATGTACGCGAGCGACTTCAAGGGGAACAGCGGTGTTTCTTCTAGCCCCTCTATCAGTTCGGTCCACGCGGACAAGGCGCGCGATGCGTCGCGGCACTTGAAGTCCGCAGGAAGCGAGAGCGTGGCGTCCAGCGGCGTCCACGGCGGGGGGACTGGGTCGATGTCGCCGTAGGAGGGTCCGTCCGTCAGCTGATCGTCGCTCAGCGCAGGATGGAGCCCGAGATACCCGAGCGTCGAAAGCAAGCTCGCCCGTCTGTGGGGGGTCGCATCGGGGATGAGCTCCTCAATGCGGCTCGCGAGTTCGGTGTTCCAGTGATCGAGCTCGGTTGGGTGAATTGTCGTGACAGCGATCTGAGCTGCGCCGTGCGCATACATCAACAGATTGCCTGCATCCTCAAGACGCGCCGGGTCGCTCTCCTGTAGCGACTCATCGAGATACGAGCGTGCGACTTGATCGACAGGCCGCATGTCCCCGGTCCCACGTAGGGTGGCTACGACCAGTTCGTATCGCGCTCGTTGCCGGACGTGGTCCGACAATTCGGAGTTCGTCAACAGCTCGCGCATGTGCCCCAACCAGAAGGGAAGGTCGCTGCGAGCAGCTTCGCGAAACACTGCTTCGCGCAGCCCTGCCTTCAGATCCAAGAACGTGCCAAGGGTTGGATTCAACACGGGGTCATCGCGCCACGCGCTTCTGAGCTCGAGGTAACCGTCTGGGAGATCCCCATCGTCGGGTGGTGCGGCTGGTCGGACCTCGGCCGGCAACGAGAGGAAGCGCTCGGCTATCCAGAAGCCCTCAGGCAAAGCGAGCAGCTCGGTGATGGACTCAGCGTCGTGGAACTCCAGACGAACGTTGTGCTCTTCCTGAACCTCATCCTGGAGTCTGTGGCGTGCGCCTACGGGGACTGACGCCAGAGTGAAAGCACGGATCTCGTGAACCGGATACCCCGAAGCGCAGACGGTCGCGACGTCGCTGCTGATCTTCGTAGGCACATCGTCGGCCTGGAGGGTGCAAATAAACGCGATAGGCCCCTCACGTACGAGTCCCAGAAACGCTCCATGTGGTCCGAGCTCTTCCCGCAAGTAGGTGCGAAACGTCTCAAAGTCGCGACCCTGGTCACCCCCTGCAGAGACCGGCCCCGTCGCCGGCAGGACATTCGAGCAGATGAACCGTTTGGTCAGGTGGCGGCACATCTGCTCAAACTCGTGATGAGCGTTCCGGGCAGGCAGATGCGACAGGGCGAACCTGACCTGCGTCGCGACTTCGACAGGGTCAGCAGGCATCGCGACCCTTGCTATCCGAGATCCTGCCGGCTGAAGCCGTGCAGCGCCTTGTGGGATCCCGAGGCGCGACTTCCCGGTGCCGGTGCCTCAGCTTGCCGTCGGCGCCTTCCGTCACGTACTTCTCGCCGCTTGTGGTGGCCGGTGGTTCCGTCGCTGCAGCGCAGCAACCGTGCCTAATTCGTTAAGGCGCCGCTTGTCGGCGATGGTGAGTCCACCGCCATCTACTCTGCGCATACCGCTGACAGTACTGTGACCCTGCGACACGCTTAGCCCTCTGTGCACGGCTTTCGCACCGCAACCCTGCCCAACCTCGCCAACTTAGGTGCGTGTGCCCTGCGCGATAGTCGTCGACCCTTCTGCGGGCACGTGCCACTGGATCGGTAGCCCGGACTCGAACCCGGCCCTTCTGCTGTGTCGATCTGCCGGTGATCGACGCCTCGGGGGTCGCAATATACAGTGCGTGCATGGCTGCTCATGAGCTCCGCCGAGTCCAGCCCTTCTCGTGTTGCCGGGGCCACTGTCGGACAGCGGGGCGATCCAAGTGGTGCCGGTGCTAGGCAGGTCTGGGGCCTCAGCGCTGGTCGACTTCGTCGTGCCGGGCACTCCGAAGTCCCAACAAGCGGACAACAAGAGCATCAAGCGGTGGCAACAGAAAGTGAAGGCCGCAGCGCCAGATCTACCCGAGTTCTTGACAGGTCCGCTGAGGGTGCGGATTGCCTTCTTCTTCAACGGCACCACTGATGTCGACACCGACAACATCATCAAGCCGATACAGGACGCTCTTGAAGAGACCATCTACGAGAACGACAAAATCGTGGTCGATGTCTGCGCCCGCAAGATCGACCGGCAACGCCTCCCCGCCGTTGTGGGTGCTCCTACAGTGCTGTTAGCGGCTCTAGCCGAACCGGCCGGGAACTTCGTGTTTGTTCGGGTCGCGTCCGCTCAAAATGGACTCGGTCCGTCATGGCTATGACATCACCCGAGCGTGACGCCGTTGAGCGCGCCAGGGCCGCGTATGTGGCTGACGGCTACACCGTCAGCGTCCAGGAACGGCTCGAGCCGCTCGGCGACTTCAGGGCCGACGCTGTGGCCCGTCGGGGGAATGAGACCGTGGTCATCGAGGTCTGCTCGGCTGGATTGGCTGACTGGGAACGTGAGAGGATTGCCCGTCTAGCCGAGAAGGTCACCACCCAAGACGGTTGGCGCGTCGACATCTTCACCTACGAGTCTGTCACTCGACGGCCCGTCCCCAAACGCGACGATGTGGTTCGCCGCATCGAAGAGGCTCGCCGAGTGGCGGACCTGTCGATCGAGGCGGCAGTCATGTTGATCTGGTCCGCCGTTGAGGGTGCGCTGCTCCAGTTCTCCGGACGGCGCGGTCTTGGCTCTGCTCGTGCAGTGTCGCCGCGCGCTCTCATCCTGCAGCTCAACATCGATGGCATTCTCACCGACAGCCAGGCCGACGATCTGGATGATCTTGCCCTGATCCGTAACGACATAGCGCACGGAATGCGCTCAACTCTGCCAGATCAGCAGCGACTGGAAAGGCTGGCCGAACTCGCGCTAGCACTCGCGGCTTCCCATGACGATGTGGCCAGCGCCGAAGACATGATCGAGTGGTTCTTCACCAACTACGCCACACCGGAAGAAGCGGCGCTGTTCTACGACAAGGAGGAGGGCGACTACTTCTGGCTCGGGGCTGGTCCTCATGATCCAGCCGATGTCTTGCAGGATCAGTTCGACACAGCATCGGAATCCGACATCGCCGAAGCCGTCACGGTGATCACCCGGCAAGGCTTCGATTGGGCTCGGCGCGATCATCTGTGACCCAAGGCGACCCATCGCGACGGCCAAGCGGATCATGACGAGAGCGGCTGCGCCCTACGAAGCCCGCCACGCGGCCTCGCCGGCGTGAAGCTCGCGCAGGCGCACACCACAACCCGACCAGTTCGGGCACATCATGAACGTTCTAGCCGGTCGCCATCGCGCTCCGCCAAGAACCGCGCTGAACCAATCTGAACGGCCCTAATCCCCTTGGAGCGCTGGCTCACGGCCTCCCAGCCGTGTGTTGGATGGGATGTCGGTCAACGCGAGTTCCCAATATCTGCGGACGGGGTGTGGCCTCGCTCTGTGTTGTCAGTGGTCTGGCCGCTGTCGAGACAGACTTCGGGACTGGTCGACGTGCCATCGCAGTGAGATGTTGGGGCCGACCACATCGACATCCATAGGCCGATCATGCCCAGCACCGCTCCTGCGGCGATCCAGATGACGCCCGTGCCCAGGTGGGTCAGTCGTGCCGCGTTGGTGTCTACGCCCGTGGGAACATTCTCGGCGTAGTCGCGTGCCAAGAACCTGCGGAGCTCCCCCGGTTCGTTCGTGAGGTCAATAACGATGTCGGTCTGTTTGAACGGTGCCCTGTCTCCGATGAGTGCTCCCATTACGAGCGCACCCAGGAGCATCATCCCGGAACCGGACAGCAGCAGGATGCAAGTGATCGTTCGCCAGGGCTGCTCGATGCCGTTGAGATCGTCTAGCGATGTGAGGAAGAAGACTGATGCCGCTACCCCCACGGTCAGCAGGACGCTTGCTCGGGTGGTGACGTACTGCAGCTCGCTGAACTGGCTGTCGAGTTGGCGCCGGCCTTCTTGTATGGCGAGAGTCTGGTCTTCTTCGTCCCAGGATTCGATGCCCTCGCCGATCTCGCCCGGATGGACCTTCTTGTGCCTGTAGATCTTGATCTTGTATCTGGTCAGCACCGCGATGACGAAGGACAGGTGGTGGTGGTTCCACCATCGGGTCTTGGGCTGCTTCTTGGGCGTTTCGGGTTCATCAGCGCTGGGGCCGGTGTCGAGGTCGCGGGTCATGAGTGGCCGCTCAGAAAGCTCACGATGTGGTCGGTTATGGGATCAGCGACGTCTGGTGGCAGGAACATCCACTGACCGGCCGGGTTCAAGTCGATGAACGTCGGCTCGCCCGTTACCGGCATCAGCCAGTCTTGGCTCGAGAATCCGACTCGCAACTCGGCGGCGAGTCGGGCGGCTTGGGCTTGGACCTGTTGCGATTCATGTCGGCGCCACGAATGGTGAGCGTCATCGGCGAGGCGCCAGTCCAGTGGCCAACAGTCGCCGTCGAGAACCGCTGTCGTGACGATGCTTCCGGCTGTGACCACCCGCAGGTGCTGGTGAACCTCGATTCGCTGCTGGGCGACGAACGGGGCAGACCCGAAGTCTCCGGTCGCCAGAAGATCTGTAGTCAGCGGAGTTGTGTGCACCGCCTGAGGTTCTCCCTGGGTGTTGACGAACGCGCCGGTTGCGAGGGGCTTGATGACCGCGTCGTCGCCCAGCGCTCGCTGTATCTCAGCGGGGTCCGAGGACACGATCGTCGCAGGCGTAGCGATCCCGAGCCGTCGCGCCGCCGTTAGCTGATGAATGCGGTCCTCGGCCGATTGCAGCGCGTCGATGTCGGTAACCCAGTCGCGGTTGCCATGACGTGCGATGGACGCGATGAGGCGTACTCGTGCACGGAATGACACATCCGAGACCGACCCGACGCGATCACCGCTGCTCCATCGGCTCGGTGCCGCCCTTCGCAGCCAGGCGCGGCCCTCATCGGCGATCACCTCTCCGTCGATGACGAGTGCTTGCGGCGAGAACGAGTAGCTGACCTGCGCCAGCGAGTCAGCGTCGAACACCACAGGCTCGACACCGCGCTCTTGGAGCCGGTCGGCGACAGTGCGAAGATGGGCGTCCGACTCGTTGCCCACCAGCAGCGGGCGCTGACCCATCACATCAGAGGCAACACAGAGTCGTCGTCGTAAGTCTCCAAGTTCGACCTCGTGATGAGAGTGCCGCAGTCCGCGATCGACGGCAGCACGAAGTCGTCGTCGTAGGTCTCGTCGGGGTTAGCGGTGACAAAGGTGCCGTGATCTGACGCTGCCGCCGCGACGGGGCGGCCGAGCAGTTCGAACAGGTTGGTCTTTCCCACAGGACTCTCTCCTGTCGTGTAGTTACTCGGAGAATACCCCGGCGAGATCGCGCCGAGAACGATCCTGTCACCATCGGGGAGCGGAAGACCGGCTCTCCAAACCCATAGCTGCGGGCCCGCTTCGCCGAGTGCCTCAGCACGCGCTCGGGTTGGCAGCTAAGGCGGCGGCTGTTTGAGCCTGGTTGCGCTTGTAGCGGGCTGCGTCGCAGACGACTTGGGGCATGATCTGTTCCCAGGCGGCAGAGGTCCGAGGATCCCGGCGGTAGTGAGCGCATCGGCATACGGTGACCTTGAGATCATCTAGCTCGAGTTGAGTCAGGCGGGCGCGCTCGGCGCTCCTCGCGCGGATCCTGGCCCTATTGGATTCAGTGGCGAACGGCGACCGGTACATGGTGTCATCGGACCCTTGGCATGCCTGCCGGTCTTTCCAGGCGACGCGCACCCGCGGTGGGGCGTTGCAGGCGGCCCCGATGCGGTCATCCAGCACAAGCCAGTGCCAGGCTCCGCCTTCCGCGAAGCGCCGCGCCGTCTGCGAATTGCTCGCCGCTGACGAAGGCTCACAGACGACGAACGGTGAGCTGATCACACCCGGCGCGCCAGCCACTTGCCAGTCCACGAGGTCTTCACGCGCAGCGGACCCCGCCACGACGCGCACCTCGCCGGGGGCCATGTCGGGGTCGGGAGCGCCGCAGATCAGCACGTGGGGTGACAGCGGCATGATGAATTCAGCGGTCCCGACCGGTCGGCCACCCCAGTCATGTGCGTCCAGCACCGGCACCGCGCCCAACGGCACGGAGTCATCGGCGTGGACGACAATCTCGATTCCGCAGGCGTGGTACCGCTGGTGCGCGTCATTCCACCGCTGATCGATGTGCGCTGAGGTCTTCGCCGCATCGGCCTGCCCGCCGCCGAAGAAATGTCGCAACGGCACGACCAGCGACCGCGCGTGATGCAACACCGCGAAGTCGACCAACGTCTCAACCCGTGACAGGTCCTCGACAAGATAGGTGCGGGCAGCGACGAGGTCGCTCAGAGACTCCCCGAGTTCTGTGTGCAGTTCGTTGATCACCGTCTTCGCAGCGTCTTCGAGCGTGCTCCACGCTGTCTCCTGTTCACAGGAAGCGGTCTCGCGCGTGTAGTACAGCGCTCCGAAGGGCACCGAGACGGTGTCGCGGTGGCATAGACAGACCACTGCGACCTGCCCATCGTCGTCGGACCAACGCTCAACGTGCGACGCAGTGACGTAATGCTGCTTGGGAGGTCTGGAGTGCAACGCCCGCCTGATGGTCTGACTTCGGCATCCGCCGCGGCATCGCAACGCTAACGCATCCCGAAGCTGCGTAACGACGGCTTGTCGTCGCCGCTGATCGAGCCTCGTCGCCGCATGGCCGGGCCCCTGTTTAGCCGGCCGCGAGTCGGACTGAGCCGTCGTCCCGGCATCTGTAGCAGCCCACGACAGGGGCTGCCGTTTGATTTGAGCGGCAGCCGGGACTCGAACCCGGTTCCTCTGCGAGTGTGCAGGAGCTCTAACCCTGTTGAGCTACTGCCGCTACTTTGTGTGACTGCTGAACACCGGCTGGCTGACCCTTGTGGAGGAGACATTCGCGTGTCGGCCTTGCACTCCTCATGCACCATCCAGATCTTGTGCTGCCCGCCGCTCCCCCAGTGTGCGCTGAGTCGGTCCATGGTCGGCCCGGAGCGGTGTGCCCTGCTTCACGCAACAGGGGCGCCGTTGTGCGGGCCGGGCAGCTAACCGATGGTTACGCTCCCGCCCGCCTCGCATGTTTGCTTGCTAACAAGGTCGGACTCCTCGAGTTCGGTTCGGCCGCACAACGTATCACACCCCCAAAGTGGGGGCAACACACGTTTTGTCGCTTCCACCTCAGATTACCACATGACACTAAGATACCCTGAATAATCTGATGCACTGGGCTGGGCGTCGCGCCGGGCTGCCGGGACACAGCAGGTACAGAAACCTTGACCATCGACGAAGCGCTGCCCATTGGTGTCGCGCGAAGCTGGCCGGCATGGACGTAGATCACGTGCCCGAACTGGTTGGCGACCAGGTGAGACTGCGCGAGCTTCGAGACAGCGACATCGCGCTGCGGGCGTCTCTTGGGCGAAGCCGCGAGATCGCTCGTGGCTTCGGCGAAGACCTCCACCTGGACGAGCCCATGGCCCAACACGACGCCGCCGACGAACTCGCCCGCCGATTCGGGTCCGGTCCGCACTGGGTCATCGCCGACCAACACGACGTATTCGTTGGGATCGTGCGCCTGGCCCCCATCGACACCGAGAACCGGTCAGCACGCCTAGGCATCGGGATCCTGGATCCGGGTCGCCTCGGGCAGGGCCTCGGCACCGACGCAATCCGCCTCGTGCTCGCCTGGGCGTTCAATCGCCTCGACCTGCACCGGGTCAGTCTCACCGTCCTCGCCGACAACAGCCGCGCCATCGCCGCCTACACCAGATGCGGTTTTGTCGTCGAGGGAAGACTCCGCGACACGCTCCTTCGCGACGGCGCATGGCGCGACGACTTGAACATGGCCATCCTCAAGCCGCAATGGACATCCCAACAGGCCGGCACACAGACGCCTCGTTGAGAGGTCAACACGGCGCACCCGGCCGCCTGCGCCAGCTGCTCTCTGGTGCTCACCGAACCTCACTCTCAATCGCAGAACCGGTCATACGCCCGCCTCGATGCCGCTCGGTGGCGCCGTCAACCCCGAGCGCGGTCTAATACGTAGTGTCGAGACGGTCGAGCCGCCTGCGGATCCTGCTTGGATCCAACGAGCGGGCCTACAGTGGCCGCGGTGAGCGTCAAAGTCGGGTTGCGGATGCTGCGCAGCGCCCCCGCGATGGAAACCGCCGCCGCGGCCGAAGCCGCAGGGATCCCGGTGCGTGACCTGGTGACCGGAGTTGAGCGGCTGCGGGGGCGTGGACGCTGCGACCAGCTAGCCGCCGACGCGATCACCTACCCCCGCATCGCCAAATACAAGAAGCGACGCATCCTCAACCTGCGGGCTTGCCCGCCGCCGGTGACGCTTCGCTCAACTTGGGACACCGACATCGCCGACGGTGACCCGGTCCCGGGTATGGCGAGATGGACCCGCCGCAGCGTCGAACTGGCCACCGCGCCGAGGGTCGCGTTCACCTCAGCTGTAGCGGCTCCGGTGTCGGCCGCTGCGCAGGTCGTCGAGCAGGTCCACTGTCCGGCGGCGATCGCTGTCCTGTTGGCGGCGGGTCCCCCGCATCGCACCGAGCGCCTGGCGGCTGTGACCCCGCACCCGGCTGCGCTGGCCGCTCTGGTCGCCTCAGATGACGCCGCCACCCGCAGCGCCGCCGCGAGCCGCGACGACCTGCCGCCGGCACTAGCAGCCGCTACCCGAGCAGCGGAGCCGTGTTGACGGCGGGAGGCGATCCGCCTCTGGTGGCGGCCGCGACGAGGATCGGCGACGCCTACACCAGCCTCGATGACGCCGGTCGTCGTGTCGCTGAGGAGATGGCCGGCGACTGTCCGGCGTCTTCGTCGGATCCGAGGGACCCGGGACCGGTGCTGGTCGACTCCGGTGCGGGCCACCGCCGCACAGCACAGCTGTTGACCACCGCCGGCGGCAGTGACCTCCAGGATGCTGCGCAGCGTCTGGCCGAATGGGCGGAGCCGGTCGTGGAGATCGCAGGCCTTCGGCAGCGGTTGGACGGGTGGCTGCCCGCCGCGGTTTGCGAGGCACCGGTGGCGGCGCTGACGCGTCGGCTGTTGTGCGACGCCGCAGGGTTGGCCAGAACGTCGTGGTCGGCACATGCCGTGTCGGTCGCTGCGCTCGAGGGTTTCGCCCGCACGGCGATGGGCCTGGTCGACGATGCCGACTTGATCAACGAGACCGCTCTGCGGCACGACGCCGTAGAGCGGGGCTGGGAGGGCAGTGTCTTTGAGGCCTTGGTGGAGGTTTGCGGGTTCGAGCGCCTCTTCGGGAGCCTCGCCACGAGACGCAACAGATTCTCGCTGTCGAAAGCTGCGCTGTTGGATCTGCAGCGGAGCGCGTCCCGCCACGAGATCGCAGAGATGACCGGCCTGACCGCTGAGCAGACCGCGATGGCCCTCGCCACGTGCGCGTCGATCGCGCACACCGGGTACAACCGCTGGGCGGCGCATGGCGACCCGCGGTTCGTTCGCTTCGCTGCGGCTGTGGCCGCGCTCGGTGACGATGTCGGCCTCATCGACGAGCCTCGCCTTGAGAGGCTCGCTTCTGAGCGCGGCTGGGATGACCGCCTCGGTGAGTGGATCGCGTACGCGGGCTTTGTCCGCCTCAGCGGTCAGTTGGCGATGGCTGGCACTCAGCGGGCCCGGGTCAAGGCCGCTGTGAGACACCACGGCAGCGGTGTTCGCGTCGAGCAGGTTGCCGAGACCGCTGGGCTGAGCGTGAAGGCTGCGACATCGGCGGCGCGCAACATCGAGTCGGTGCGTGTCGCTGCCGGGATATGTGAGATCGTCCCGCGGCGCCGGTCGCTGGTCGAGTTCGCCCGCGCCAACAGCGACGATGTAGGCATCGTGGATGTCGAGGGCTTCGGCGTCGTGGCCGCAGCCCACGGTTACGAAGGCGGCGTCGACGAGCTCGCAGCACAGTGTGGGCTCGTTGAGATGTTCGGGCGGTTCGCCCTCAGAGCCACCACTGACGCCGCGGTGAAGGCGGCGTTGTTGGACCTGGCGCGCCCCGCCGTGGTCGCCGAACTGTCGGAAGCGACGGGACGCAGCCCCAAGGCGGTGTCGCATGCCCTCACCGAGACAGAGTCGATCGTGCAGGTCGGGCGGCGCTGGACCATTGACACAGACGACGGCGCGTTGGGCCACTTCGCCGCCACCGCAGCCGACGCAACAGACGACGTCGGACTCATCAACGAACAGGCCCTCCACGATCTCGCCGATGAGCGGGGCTGGTCGGACCGGTACGACGACCTGGTCGCCGCGTGCGGCCTAGCCCGCATAGGGGGCCGTCTCGCGTTGGACAACACCCATCGAGCCGCCATCAAGGCGGTACTGCTCAACGTGGGCCGCCCGGCCACCACCCGCGAAGTCGCCGCCGCTGCCGGCGTGACCGCCGCCGCGGCCGTCAACGTGTTGACGACCATCGCGTCGGTGACACGGATACGGCCCTCTGTGTGGGCCACAACCGACATGGCCGGCGGGGTCTATGCCCGCTTCGGCGCCGCATTGGAGTTGTGCAGCGACGACGCCGGACTCATCGACGAGACCCAGCTCAGAGACATCGCCCAGCACCAAGGCTGGGGCATGTCCGTTGATGAGTTGATCGACGTGTGCGGGTTGCCGCGGCTGCACGGAACCTTGGCGATGGACGCCACCGCCGCCGCGGCCGCCAAGGCCGCGCTCATGAAGCTGGGCCGGCCTGCCACGCTGCACGAGCTCGCCGACATCACCGGACACCGCTACGGCACCATCAACAGCGCCCTGTCCCGGGTCGGTTCCGTGCAGCGGATCACTCGGGGCGCACGCACCGAACGAGGCCTCCTCGCGGTGCGTGACCCCGCACAACCCGCCGCCCAATAGCCGACCGCAGCAAGTACGCCGCTGCTGACCCGACGACGATGATCCGCGGTCGCGTGCTCGAGGAGCTGGTTCCGGGTGGTCTAGTGGCGGGTCGGGGCCTCAAACAGCGGGGTGCTCGCTCACGTCGATGGTCTGGATCCAGCCGGGGACGTCATGGGATTCGCATTGGTCGGTGAGGGCTGCGATGACGCAGCGGGCTCCTGGGGGCCTGGTTGGGGGCCAGGGGGTCCAGCCGTCGGTGATGACGACGATGGCGTCGGGGCTGGTCTCGGCCGCGGCTGCGATGCCGGCGGCCATGTCGGTGCCGCCGCAGCCCTGGAGCTCGATTTGGGTGGTGTTGTGGATGCGCTGGTCGGTGTGGACTTCGGTGTCCACCGACAGGACTCTGACACAGTCGCCGGGAACGACGGTGGCGATGATGGCGCCGATCTCGGTGAGGGCCCGGTCGAGCTCGTCGTCGGACATGGATCCAGAGGTGTCCACCACGACTGTGATGGACGGTATGGGGCGGGTCATGGCCGGGCGCAGTACGGGGTCTTGTGGTTGTTGGCGCCTCGAGGGTCGCTGCCACGTGTAGTCGGCCGTGCCGGTGGTGTGGTGGGTGCTGGTGCGCAGCGCCGCTGTCAGCTGTTGGCGCCAGTCGACGGTGGGGTTCAGGGTCTGGGCGGCCCAGCGGTCGAGGCCGTGGGGGATGCTTCCGGGGCCGTTGATCTTGCGATGCTCCGCGATCGCCGACGCGACGGAGTGGCGCACCAGTTTTTGGTCGAGGTCGCTGAGCGGCGCGGTGTCTGAGGGCAGTTCGTGTGGTGCGGGGTGGCTGTGACACCCGGAGCCGCACGCGTCGGACACCGATACTTCCGCGGGCACGGCACCGTCGAGGAGTTGCCGGTAGTAGTGCTCAGCGGGCAGCAGGTCGTCCATGCCGAAGGTCTCTGGGAACAGCCATTGGTCATAATCGGTGTCGTCGATCAGGTCGTCTTCGTGGAGGTCGTCGTTGATCTCGCAGTCGCTGGCTGCGTTCCACAGCGGCGCAGTTATGGCGTCCACGCCCGCGTTGCGGGCTCTTGGCGCGTGGTCGCGCAGAGCGTGGTTGAGCACGTGCACCAGCTCCGTGGCGGCCCGCTCGACGGTGAGCGTCTCCAGGAACGCGCCGTTGGCGTAGATGCGCCAGGTCTCGTCGATGCTGATTCTGGGCGCGGCGGTGGGGATGACCGGGCACGAGAAGAGCGCCTTGGCGTAGTAGGGGCGGTTGGCGGCGATCCACAGCCGCGCCGCCTGCAGGCGGCGCTGCGCGTCGCGGCTCAACTCGTTGGGCGGCCGCGGCGGGGACTGCGCGGCGACGGTGGGCCCGCCGTCGCCGCGCTCGGCGCTGTGGCCCGGTGTGACGTCGCGGCTGTCGTCCCGGCTGTTGTCGTGGCTGTGGCTGTGGGCGCGGCCGGGTCTGTGGGGCCTGTGACGGCGGTCGCCGCCGTCGGGGCTGTCAGCGGTCATGGCGCCCTCCCGGCGTGAGGGGTTTGCGGGTCCGGCTGGTGTGTGCGGTCATGTGTCGGGCTGCTCGTCGAGCAGGCCGGTGTCGGTGAGGATCCGGGCGAAGATCTCGTGGCCGGGCGGCAGCCGCGCGGTCGTCGGTTTGGTCTGGGCGAGGCGCATCGCGGCCGACGCGGCCACATCCGGCGCGCCGCAGCCGGCGGCGACGATGCACACCCGGAACGCGTCGCTCCAACGCTCGGGGTCCGCGGCCGCGGCCGCGACGACAGCGTCGAGCGCCGCGAACTGCTGATCGGTCCGCTCCAGCTCCGCGAATTTGGCCGGATGCGCGAGCAAGTCCCTGGGGTCGGGCAGGTCCAGGTTGCGCAGATAGTTGAGATATTCGGCCGCGGGGCCCTCGCCGATCAGCGCGGACGCGACCAGCAGCCGGACCTCGTCGGCGACCCCGGCGGCGTCGGCGATGGCCAAGCAGTCCGCGAGCCGTTCCCATGAGCGCGGCGAGGGCCAGCCCCGCAGGTTGGCGCCGTTGTTGGGCACGCCGCACACCAGCGCCGGGCGGGCCGCCAGAAACGAGGTCTGCAGCCACTTGATCAGCTCGTAGTTGTGGGGGTCGACGGCCTGCGGGTCGATGTCGAGGGGTTCGGGGTCGGGCCACCCACCGAGGTAGCCGGCCCGCCAATCCTCGAAGTTCACGGGCCAGTCGAGGTGCGCGAACCGGTTCGCCAGCGGCGCGGACAGGTCCCATGCAGCTGAGTTTTGTGACGGCGGGTTGGCCGCCGCCGCGAACCGGACCTTCTCTCCCAGCTCGAGGTCTCCGACGCGGCCCTCGAGCACCACTCTCATGAGCGCGTTCTGGGTGGCGGGGGTGGCCGTGTTGACCTCGTCGAAGAACACCAGCGACACGCCGTCGTGCTCTGCGGTGCGGCGTGCCCACGCCGGAGGCTCGAACGCGACTCCTGCGTCGGTGCGTACCGGCAGCCCCGCAAAATCGGTGGGATCGTGTATGGACGCGATGACTGATGTCGTGCGCCATCCGGCGAGCCGGGCGAACGCCTGGATTGTGGCGGTCTTGCCGGTGCCGGGGTCGCCCCACAACAGCACCGGTATGCCCGCGGCCAGCAGGATCTGCATCGCTGTGAGGGTGTCGGCCTGGGTCGCGCCCGCTGCTGGGGGCGCCGCGGGTTGTTTGGTCGCGGTCATCGCTGGATCTCCTTCATTCTTTGAGAGTTGCCGGCTGTGGCGTCATCGTCGGGGTGCTGTGTTGGGCGGCGTTTGCGCGGCGCGCCGCACCTCGTAGTCGGGGTCGGTCCTGAGCGCGTCGACGAGGTGTCTGGGGGTCTTGTCGTTGCTGCACACGCTGCGCCTGACCCAAGCCGTTTCGTCGTGGGCGAGGACTTCCAAGAGCTCGGTGGGTGCTGCCGGGTTCGATGCGACGCCGTCACGCACGTACCAGTCTTCGTCGCCGGCCAGCGCCGTGAGCAGCTTCGCTGACGCGGCGGTGTTGTTGGCGACGCAGCGTCTCATGTCGGGATCCGGGTCGGTCGCCAGCTGCGCCAGCAGTTCGGGGGGTGCGGAGCGGTTGATGACGGCGCTGGTTCGCGGCCATGGGTGCTCGTCTCCGGCGAGCAGCTTGAGAGTCCCCGGCGACGCGGCAGGGTTGTAGGCGACCCCGCCGCGCACCGAAACGCATGGATCTGCGGCCAGCTGGTCAAGCACCTCCGGTGGGGTCCGCGGGTTGCGGGCCACGTCTCGCCGTACCTGTTCCTTGGGGTCCGCCCCCAGCGCCGCTAACACATCGGGGCTGACCCCGGTGCGCCACGCGATCCGGTGGCGCACCCTCAGGGACCGGTCGCGGACCCGGCCGGCGGCAAGCGCCACCGGGGTTGTCTTGTTGGTGACGGCCGCGGCGCGAACATCGGCCAGCCGGTCCCCCAACAGCGCCTCCAGCACGGCTATTGGCGTCGAGGTGTTCGACGCCACGTTGCGGCGCACCCACACATACCCATCCGATGCCAGGTGCTCCAGGACCTCTGTCGGCGTCGACGCGGCATGCGCCACCGCGGACCGCACCTGGTCTGACTTGTCGCTGGCGAGTCGCCGCAGCGCCGATGCCGGCGCGTTCGGGTGCCACGCAGCCACATAGCGCAGCACCCAGTCGCCGCTTCGGGTCATGGCACCCAGCATCTGTGCCGTGACGGCGCGGTTCTGCGCCGCCCGCAGATCCGGCCGCACCCATCCCCCCGAGCCCATATAGCAGAAATGGCGAAGAACCCTCGGCGGGGTCTGCGGGTTGGAAGCGACCACATCCAGCACCTCAGGGGTGCTCTTGTGCTCCTCGGCCAGGCGCTGCAGCACTTTGGGCCGCGCCGCGGGATCAGACGCCGCCGCCTCAGCCCGAAGTCGTGCATCGCTGTGGGCGGCCAGCCGTGACCAGAACCCCGCCGGCAGCTCGGAGATCCAGTGGATGTCACGCTCCCACGTCAGGTAGCGCCGCTGGTGCGACACATGACACGACACCCAGCCCGGGCCCGGCAACAGCCCCCGCACCAGATTCGCCTCCAGACGCGCCGACAACGCGAACCCCAACCAGCGCGACAGCATTTCGTTGTTCATGCACACGCACACATACGCCACCGCGCCCATCAATTCCCCGGGCACCCGGACCCGCCACAGCTGCTCGGGCTGCTCGGTCGCGGCGATCGCCGACAGCCGGCCGTTCAGCCGTCTCAGATCCCAGGCCTCGACAACGCCCGCGTCGAGTGCTGCCGCCAGCGCCCAGAACCGCTCGCGGGCGCCGCGTTCGCCCCGCAGAGCCTCCAACAGCCTCACCTCGGCGTCGTTGTCCAGCACCCAGCGGTCCCCGCGCTGTGCCAGCACGCCGCTCACCGCGCCGACCGACACCACCCGCCGCTGCCGCCGACCGCTCACCGCCGACACCCCCACCAGAAGCAGACCGCCCCACATGCCCCGAAGGTCGCGGCGGCGGCCGCCGCGACGCCGCGACCTGGGGTTTCACGCCTCGGTTGGCGGTGCTGCAGGGTCCTGTCAACGGTCACCGCCCTACCCTACAAACAATTAGATCATATTCACACGTCTCGCCCTGAATAATTAGATGATAGAGTCGGGGAGATGGACGACACGCATGCCGCCGCCGCGTTCCCGGCCAGCCCGGCGACAGCGCACCGCGGCCCGGCGGCGCCGTCAGCGCTGGTACGCGACCCTCGGGGGTATCGAGTCTGTGAGGCTGCGCAGACGCCGCCGGAACCTGTCGTTCACGCCCGGGCCGCGTTCGGTCTCCCCCACCCGGCGCAACTCCGCGGCGCGTATCAGCGCCCCAGGGCCGAGCCGATGAGTCGTGGAACCCCGCGCCACCCAGTCGACGCACTCGTCCCATTCATGGCCGGCGTACGCGAAGTACCGCAGCGCCTCCAGCACCGACACCTCAGCCCAGGTGAGCTCGCGGCGGGCCACGTTGGCACGCGACCGGAACTCCACGAATGCCATGTTGGCCCGCGGGGCGCGCCCCACCACACAGACCTGGCGTCTGATGGGGGGCTGCCAGTTCCAGCCGACCTGGTTGACCGCAGTGAGCGCCGCGTACCCGGCACCGGGCCCGCCAAAGCGGATCGCCTCCCTGCCCTCGTCGCGCACCACCAGATACGGCGTCGAGCCCACCGGCGCGACCCGTATGTACCAGCCCTTGGCGACGCGTTCCACCCGCGGGTCGCGCCGCGCCATCTCACTGAGCGTCTTGGCCGCCACCCCCACGTCCCCGGGAACGTCTGTGAACTCGAACATCGTCCACACACGCCGCGCCAGCACCCACTCACACACCGCATGCGCCTGACTGCCCCGCCGGTACGCCACCGGCACAACAACTGCCCGATCATCACCCTCAGCGCCGCCACCAACCATGGAATCAACATACCTCGTTATGACGCTTCAGCATCCGGCCCCAGCGCCGGGAACCGCAGCCGGCTTGCTGTCGTGGCGGTGCGCGACAGCCGCGGCCATAGGCTCCACCGATGAACGCGTAGATGTTGTTACCTAGCGACCGCGAGTTTCTCGAGGGCTTCGAGTTCGCCTCCGAGCGCGCCTGGGACGACGACCCCGCCCTGGCCGACGCGGCGGTCGGGCGCGTGATGCTGCTGGGCGACATCCACAACCAGCGCCACGTTCTCGATGCGGCGCTGCGAACCGCCGCCGACGAGGACTGCGACGTGCTCGTCCAGGTCGGCGACTTCTGGCTGCAGGACCGAAACTGGCGCGGCTTCACGCCCGAACACGCGCAGGTAATGTGCTCAGCGGTGCACGCCGACATGCCGGTGGTAGTCATCGACGGCAACCACGAGGTCTGGCCGTCTCTGTCACGATTCTTGGAGCGCGACGACACCGCCGAGGCCCGAGCCGCGGGCCGGCCGCTGCACCTGGGCGGCTCCCTGTGGTGGGCCGACCGCGGCAGCACCTGGAGCTGGTCAGATAGACGGTTCGGGGCGCTCGGCGGCACCGTGTCCCCTGACAAGTGGAAGCCCCACGCCGCGCCGTGGCGCTGGCCAGCCGAGATGATCACCCAACAAGACCTCGATCGGTTCACACAGAACGCCGCCGGCGGGCTCGATGTGCTGATCAGCCACGACGCTCCCGCTGACACCATCGGCCTCATCGCCGGAGTCTGGATGCCCCCATCCGTGCAAGGCGAAGCCGACACCGCGCAACTGTTGGTGCAAGGCGCTGTGGACGTGAGCAACCCGGCGCTGGTGTTCCACGGACATTGGCACCAACAGAACCGGTATCGCCTCCACAACGGAACCGAGGTCATCGGACTCGCAGCCGACGGGCACCCCCCGAGCGCGGCCGTGCTGTCAATCAGGGATCTCCAAGCACACTACGTGGACCCCTTCCAGCGCTCGCGCCGTCGCGCCTAGACGCTGGCGGGTCGCCGCGTCTCACGCCCGTCAGGGGATGTGAACTGCAAGCATGGCCGTCCTGTACTTGCAGTTCAAGCTCACGAAGCGCCGAACAACTCCGGTCCCCCGCACGGGAAGAGCGTGACGCACGTCATGGCCGACATCTGGTCGGGTTGGTTGATGGGCGCCGGTGGCGGCTACTACGGTGCTCGTTGCCACTCAACACCGGGGTTTGCCGAAACCCCGTCATGTAACCCGGCCATGTGTTGGCCGTAGCGCTGCCATGGTCCTCCCTGGCCGGGTTACAAGGTGTTGAGTGGCTTCAGCGCCATACGACCAACCAGGGGGGGCCACCATGTCCCGAGTCTTCGTCTCAGCCGTTGTTGCCGTGTTGGTGGTGGCCTCAGCCTGCGGAGGAGGCGACCAAGACGGCACCCGCGTCGAGCCGCCTACAGACGCCCGGGAGGAGCCGCCACCTGACGCCCGCGCCGAGCCGCCAGCTGACGCCACAGCCATCGACACCGCCGCAGACAGCACAACGGTGGAAGCACTGGACCAACGAGAGAGGGTGCAGCTTGGGAGCCGGTTCGAGTGGTGCGCGACCACACAGAGCGCATGGGACCGCAACGACGAGGGCTTCCGAGCTGCCTTGGATGCGGTCGCCGACTACAACGACGCCCTGGGCGCTCTCAGCGGCGCTGTCGACGAGTTGGACCGTGCTGAAGCCCTCGAGCAGATCGACGCTCTCCAACGGCGCGCTGAGGATCTCATCGCCGCGTACGACGATGTCGTGATGCGCGGCATGATCGGCCAGCTCAACGCCGGCGCCGAAGGCACCGAAGGTGTGGCCTACTCCCGAGCACTGGACGCTTTCATCGCCAGCGCTTCCGAGGAGGACTTGACCCTGTTGCGCGAGTTTCACGCCATCGACCGCAGCAGCTATTGGAATCGCGACGCCGCCAGTGTGCTGGCGTTGCCGCTGCCGTCGGCGGTTCGTGCCTCGCTCGGTGTCAGAGCCGCGGAGGAGGCCCGCGAGTTGCTGGAACGCGAGTTGGCGGAACCTCTCTCGACGCCGACGGTCAGTGACGCCAGAGACGCCGTGCGGTCCGGCCTTGAGGAATCCGGGTATGAGTACCGGGTTGTCTTGGCCGCTGGCGGGGTAGCCCATGCCGCGGTTCTAGGGAACCTCGGCGACGTCGACCTCGTTTCTGCGGCGAGAGCCTACGCAGAAGCTGTAGTTGACTATCAGGCGACGATCAGACTCGCCTTCGAGTCCGCTATGGCTGCCTCCGAGACAGCTGCCGCCAATGCTGCTGCCCGGCGTGTCTTCGACGAAGCTGTGGCCGCTAGCGACGCCGCCTACCTCGCGTACAATGAAGCCGAGAACGCCGCCTATCCGGAGGCACTGGCCGAAGGTCTCCTAGACGAGGCCTACGAAGCCCGCGAGGATGCCTGGAAGGAAGCGGGATACGCGGTCTCCGACGCGGTCCAGATGGTCTGGTCCGAAGCAAGACGGGCAGCGGAAGCGGCGCAAGACGCCGCGCGGGCAGCCGCCGACGATGCCCTGGCAACAGACGCACGCCAGGTCGTGGCCGAAACCGTTCGCGCTGCTCGCGCCGAGGGTCTTGAAGCTGCCGTCGTCGCGGAGGCTGCGCTCAACCAGTTCGAACAGGGGCTCATCGAGGTCCACAGATACAGGGGTCTAGGCCCGCGCACCTTCTTGGACTTCTTGGAGCAGGCCATTGCGGTCGAGTCCCTTGTGCGCAGCGACCCCTGGCATGCGATGCAGCGGTCGCTGGCAGATGCCTGCCAATAGGGTCGCGTTGCACCGTCGTCATCGTCGGTCAGGACTTCACGACACGCCGGAGTGTCCCGCCAACCCATCACGGCGCTCGCCAAGGCCAAAGGCGAAGTCAACGACAATCGGCGTGTCCGGAGCCCGCGACGTGACCGTCTGCTAGTAGTCACGACGCGTCCAGGAATGTTCGGCTCCCCCTCAATGACGCGCTCTAGCCTGCGAATGATCTTGGGGAGCCCGCAGGTGATGTAGGACAGCCAGAGTCCAGTGGTCGGATGCAGTTTCGTTGTCGATCGTGGAGAAGGTCGCGGTCCTACATGACCAACGCCACTACTCCTGCGGTGCTGCGCCCATGACGGTCACCCGACCTGCGTCGTGCTGGACGTCGTCTAGTGGGGCGGAGCCGGCCCGGCAGCGAGGACCCGTGACTCGCTCACCGGGCCGGCATCCTGTTGTCGCTGGTCCCGCACAGGCCAGCGACCGCGCCCCCACACTGGGCCGGGGTGCGGTTTGGTGTCTGGGCTGGCGGCAGTAGGAGCGTTCTACCGCCAACCCAGGACCGGTCGAGGCTGGCATGTGCCCGCTTGGGCTGGTGCTCATTGTCGTTTGTGAGCGTCATGTGAGCATCCAGCCCAGTCGTGTGTGGATCTGTGGCGGGCAATGCCGGCCCCGACCGGCCGGGACCTACGGCTTACTGTGCGTCGAAGGCTGGAACTGTCCGCTGCAGCACCCGGCCCAGAATGTCGACGCCGGTGCCGTTGTCGGGGGTATCCACCCTTGTGCCGTCGTAGTCGTCTGTGGCTGGGCCGGTTGCGGTGCCGTACGGGATATTCCACATCGCTCCGTTCAAAGGCAGCGGATCATTGCCCGTGGCACCGGAGGCGCTAAGCGCCGCGTAACCATATGGGTTGAGGCCAGTGGTGTACATGGCAATGTCGGCGACGGTAGCCGGTGAGCAGTTGTGGCGACCGAAGGCCTCCTCTGTGTCGGAAGTGGCCGCATTGCCGCGGAGGTTGGCACCGGCGTCATACCAGATGCCCCGCAGGTTGCCCTCCGCTGTGGCTGCAATGGTCGCGTCGACAGCGGTACCGGCGACCATCGAGTCGTTCCAGTCCGGTCGTAGCACGATCAGGGCGCACGCCCACGCTCCGTCGGCGTTCTTGATCTGGATCCTTATCGCGTCCCCGTCGGCGACCAGCCACCTGACGACCGGAGCGGCCGAAGCGTCGAGACCGTTGCCAGCATCGCTGCTGGGGTTCACGGCACCGGAGGTAGAGCTGTCACCGTTGTCGGTGTTGTTGGGAGTGGCTTTGAGGATCATCTGGATCCGCACAACATCCTGACCGTCTGCATCGTCGAACTCCCAGCCGTAACCGCCGCCTGACTTCATAGTGTTCGGAGGGTTCCAGGTGAACCCAGAGGAAGCGCTGCTCAGCGCCGAGATCAACTCAGCCGGTGGTGCCCCGTCGGACGTGAAGGTGTGTCCTGATTTCAAGCCGGGGTCGAGCGCCAGCGTGTTCTGCACCGCCGCGGCGGCGGTCTGGATGTTCGCCTCCAGGACGGTCTCGCGGCTCTGGCCGATGTATTGGAATGCGGCGAAAGTGCCGATACCACCCAAGATTCCGACTATCACCATGGTGACGATCACTTGGGCGAAGCTGAAGCCTTCGTCGTTGCGGTCTTGGTTGCTGCGTGCGCGGCGCAACAGATCCTGTATGCGGGACAGCCAGGTATGCATGCGGGTGAACTCCTTCCGCGGTGCTGGATGTGCGCCCCTAGGAGACTGCTGAATAATTCGGGGTTGGGTGCTCGCGATCGTTGGTGGGGTGTGGGAGGATTTCGGTCATGCAGGGCATTGAGAAGCCGGATCGGGAGCTGTTGGACGCCGCGGCGGTGTGCGGGCATCTGGTTGCGGCGGATTCGGTGTATGCGTTGTTGGCGCAGCATCGTGACAGGTTGTTTCCCGATGAGATGTTCGGGGACTTGTTTGCGTCGGGGCGGGGCCGTCCGTCGGTGCCGGGTTCGGTGATGGCGGTGGTGCTGGTTCTGCAGGCGTTGGAGGGCTGTTCTGACCGTGAGGCGGTTGAGCGGTTGCGTTGTGATGTGCGCTGGAAGGCTGCGGCGGGGCTGGCTTTGACCGATGGGGCGTTTCATCCGACGGTGCTGGTGCTGTGGCGGAACCGGCTGCGGGCCTCAGACCGCCCGGACCGGGTCTTCGACGCGGTGCGCGAGCTGGTGGCGGTGACGGGGGCGGTGTCGGGCAAGCAGCGCCGGGTGCTGGACTCCACGGTGCTGGATGACGCGGTGGCGCGCCAGGGCACGGTGACGATGCTGCGGGTGCAGATGCGCAAGCTGCGCAAGCTGGTGCCGCAGCTGGGCGAGGTGTGGGTTCGCGAGCACAACCTCGACGCCGCTGCGGGGCCTGAGGTGGACTGGGACGACCCCGGCGATGTGGAGCGTCTGGTGAGCGAGTTGGTCGATGACGCTCTGGAGCTGATCGGCGCCTGCGAGGATCTCGACCTCAACGACGCGCAGGCCGACGCGTTGGGGCTGTTGGCGCTGGTGGCGGGCCAAGACACCGAGCCCGGCGACGGCCCGGGCCGGTGGCGCATCGCACGTCGCGTCGCTGCTGGGCGGGTGGTGTCGGTGGTGGACCCCGAGTCGCGCCACGCCCACAAGAGCGCCCACAGCTACCGCGACGGCTACAAGGCCCACGTCTGTGCTGAGCCCGACACCGGGCTGGTCACCGCGGTCGACCTCACGCCAGGCGACGCCGCCGACGCGGACGCCGCCGCGGGGCTGCTGGCGGGCGAGCCTGCCGGCACCGTGGTGCTCGCCGACAGCGCCTACGGCACCGGAGCGCTGCGAGCCCGTCTCGAAGAGCGCAACATGACAGCGGTCATCAAGCCGCCGCCTCTGCGCACCGCGGTCGAAGGCGGCTACAGCATCGACGACTTCGACATCGACGCCCAAGCCCGAACAGTCACCTGCCCCGCCGGGGTCACCGTCTCGTTCACCCCCAAAGGGCACGCCCATTTCGGCAACAGGTGCCGCAGCTGCCCGGTGCGGGCCCGCTGCACCACCGCTGCAGCCGGACGCACCATCCGGCTGCACCCACACCACGACCTGCTCGCCGCAGCCCGAGCCCAGGCCCGAACCAGCGAGTTCCAGCGCGCCTACACCACACACCGGCCCATGGCCGAGCGCACCATCGCCTGGCTCGTCCGCAACAACCGAAGGTGCCCCTACAGAGGCACCCGAAAGAACCGCCACTGGCTGACCCTGCGCGCCGCCGCAGTCAACCTCAAACGACTCACCAGCCTCGGCCTGCACCACAACGGCACCAACTGGGCCATCGCCTGACCCGCCGAGGCCCGCCCCAGACCCCGACGGACCCGCCGAACCCCCCAAAGCACCCGACCCGGGCCCCCACACAACCCGCCGAGGCCCCCAGCGCCCCCAACCGGCACCGCCCGGCTGCACACCACAACCGACACCGACCCCCCACCCGCCGCTACACCGTCACCACCACAGGCGACTTGCTCAGCAGTCTCCTAGCAGCGGCCACGATCGCTGCCACAAGCGTCGACGAGGAGTTGGTCGATCTAGTCCCTCGTGGACTGTTGGTCGCAGCCGGTTGCGAGTTCATGTCGGGCGCCTGGCTCGCCGCCGCGAGACTCTACGGGTTGGGGCTGCTAGCTCAGCACCACATGGGCAGCGGCGGGATCAACTTCGCCGAGGACGAGATGATCCAGAACGCAGTACTGCACCTCGCCTACATCTCCCTTTGCGCTGGACGACTCGACCCGGCCCTGCAGTCAACAATCCGCGCAATCGTGGACCGGGCTGGCGCCGAGGATGTGATCAACGAAGTGATGGGCGATGAGCCTGAGAGCGATCCGGGATCCTGGGGATCGTTCGGCGAGGGGGAACTAAGCGATCCGCCCTTCGCAGATCTTGGCTCCACACGGCGCCTGCGGTTCTCTGCGCTCGGCACGGACTGGACAGTGTCGACCGCCAACGACGACGACTTCGTGACAGCGGCTGAGCGATTCGCCGCTGGCGTCCAGACGATGCTCGCCGCGCTTGCACGTGAAGATCTCTGTCTCATCCCTACAGCGATCACGGTACGCATCGAGCAGCGACAGGAAGCCGGCGCAGCCTCCTCGAACAGCATCGAAGCGGTGCCTAGCAACGACGGCCGAGAATGGACGGTGCGGCTCACGGTCTCAGAGGCGTCTGCTGGCACCAACCTGGAGGCGATCGACACAGAGCTCCTGACGGTACTGGGCACGATTCTCCGGGAGGCATCTCTTCTTCCGAGCGACGACCTCTCCGCCATAATGGAGCGGGCGTTCCAACGTGGTCTCGGGCACCAACTCGCGCCGGCGGTCCAAATGGAACAGTTCGCCGAGACCTTCTCGCTGGACGAGGACGAGGCGTTCGACCGGCAGTCCATCGAAGTGCCCTGGGACCTTCACGCAGACACGTTCACTTTCCACGAGGAGCTTCGCTGGCAAGACGGCCCCGGTCCCACCTACTCGAGCGAGAAGGCAAATGAGATGCTGCGTGGGCGCTATGAGACCCTCGCCCAAGCGCTCCGGATCACGGCTCCATTGCTCGCGCGTTCCGTGCAGTTCCGATCCGTCGTCCAATCACTTCGGGAACAGGGCTGGCTCGACTGGCACATCTTGACGGCTGTCCTAAACATCGTCATCAACTACCGGTACCTGCCAGACAACTCCACCCCACCATCAGACGAGACAATGCGGGAGTTGATGCAAGCGGCCTCCAGCCCCGAGAGCGCAGCAGCACCTCCGGTCCCCGTCGCGCGGTTCAGTCTCGAACGGATGCAGAACGCCAGGCAGCACGCGATGATGTCACTTGTCAAGCACTGGGACTTGGAGTGTTGGCAACGAACGCCCGACATGGCGGCAATCGAGCAACTGCTCGCGGCAAGGTATGGGTACTGGGATGAAGACGTCCCCCACGAAGATCCGTTCCCGGATGATGGAGGCGCCACACCGACAAGCCTCTGGACGCCGTCGTCACTGACGTCTGGATGACCTGGCCGGTGGTGATTCCTGGGGAGACGGACCCGCGAAACGGCGATGCGCGGCGGTCGTTGAGGGGCAGGTCCACAGTCGTCCAGAGGGGCGCCTAGCCGTGGGCCGAAGCAGGTTACGTGCCCTCCTACGGGCTCTCGATCCCCCGATCACTGGCCGGTCTCTTCACGTTACGAATCCGGCGAAGCCGCGATCCAGGCGCGGTAGCCACAGCAACGCTCTGACCTCGATAAACGCGATCTCTGGTCATCTCAAATGTGCAGCAATGCGATTTCAAATGTGCAGCACGATCTGAGGAGTGCCCATTCGTGCAGGTCAGAGAATTATGCGAAGGCGCCTCCAGTGGCCCCTTCTCCCTAATTCGGGGTTCGGGTTCCCGCAATTGTTCGCGACGCTGTTGGGGACGGCTCTTGAGGGCGCGGATGCGCTGGATGCCCGTCGTTTGGGTGTTTTCCTTGAGGCTCTTGAGGAACTGCACCGGGCGAGGGTTGACTGGTGGTCTGGCGACACTGTCCGTGGATCTGTTCTCGCATGCCTCATCAGCGCACTGCTCTATCGGCAGTTGAGGCTGTTCGTGGCTGCGAAGGCGTACGCCCTAGCGGCTGCCACGATCGCTGCCACCAGCGGCGACGGGGACTTGGCTGATCTTGTCCCTCGTGGACTATTGATCGCAGCCAACTGCGAGCTTCTCGCGGGTGCCTGGCTCGCTGCCGCGGGACTCTACGAGAAGGGGCTCTTGGCTCAGCATCACTTGGGCAGCGGAGGAATCAACTTCGACGAGGACGAGATGATTCAGGGCGCAGCATTGCACCTCGCCTACATCTCCCGTTGCGCGAGGCGACTCGATCCAGCCCTGCAGTCAACGATCCAGGCAATTGTGGACCGGACCCTGTCCGGGGATGTGACCGACGAAGTGATCGACGGTGATGATCTCGACAGCGACCATGAGCCCTGGCAATCGTTCGGCGAGGGAGAACTAAGCAATCCACCCTTCTCTGACCTAGGCCCCGTACGGTGCATCCGGTTCTCTGCCTTGGGCACGGACTGGACAGTGTCGACCGCTAACGATGACGACTCCGTGAGGGCAGCCGAGCGATTCGTCGCCGGCGTCCAAACGATGCTCGCCGCTCTTGCACGCGAGGATCTCTGTCTCATCCCGACAGCCATCGCGGTTGCTATTGAGCAGCGACGGGAAGCCGGCGCCGCTTCCTCAAACAGCATCGAGGCGGTGCCCAGCAACGATGGCCGAGAATGGACGGTGCAGCTCACGGTCTCAGAAGCGTCGGGTCGCGCCCACCTGGAGGAGATCGACGCGGAGCTCCTGACAGTGCTGGGCACGATTCTGCGGGAAGCATCTCTCCTTCCTAGCGACGACCTCGCCGCCATCATGGAGCAGGCGTTCCAACGTGGTCTCGGGCACGTACTCGCGCCGGCGGTCCAAATGGAACAGTTCGCCGAGACGTTCTCGAACGACGAAGACGAGGCGTTCGACCGGCAATCCATCGAAGTGCCCTGGGACCTTCACGCAGGCGTATTCACTGCTCATGAGGAGCTTCGCTGGCAAGACGGTCCCGGTCCCACCTACTCGAGCGACAAGGCAACTGAACTGCTGCGAACGCGCTATGAAGCCCTCGCCCAGGGGCTTCGGATCACGGCTCCAGTGCTCTCACGCTCCGCGCAGTTCCGATCCGTCGTCCAATCACTTCGGGCACAAGGCTGGCTCGACTGGCACATCTTGACAGCTGTGGCAAACATCGTCATCAACTACCGGTACCTGCCAGACAACTCCACCCCACCGTCGGAAGACACCATGAGGGAGTTGATGCAAGCCGCCTCCAGCCCCGAGAGCGCAGCAGTACCTCCGGTTCCCGTCGCGCTGTTCAGTCTCGAGCAGATGCAGAACGCCAGGCAGCACGCGATGATGTCACTTGTCAAGCATTGGGGCTTGGAGTGTTGGCAACGAACGCCGGACATGGCGGCAATCGAGCAGCTGCTCGCAGCAAGGTATGGGTACTGGGATGAAGACGTCCCCCACGAAGATCCGTTCCTGGATGATGGAGGCGCCACACCCACAGGCCTCTGGACGCCCTCGTAACTGATGTGAGCCTCACCGGGTGTCTTACGCAGGCCGCTTGTTGTGAGTCTCGCCCCGACGACGGCTCCTCCCGGAAGAATCGGCGGTGTGCCAGAATCGCACGGTGCTATAGTCGGGCGCAGTGGAGTTGAGTAGCCGAGTCGCGGAAGCGCGTGAGCTTGCCGGGTTGACACAAGAGCAGGTCTCCGCGGCCACGGGACTCGGCCGAACCGTCATTGCCAAGATTGAGGCAGGATCCAGGAAGCTCGCCGCGACCGAGCTCGTGGTGCTCGCCGAAGTACTTGACCGACCTGTGGATTGGTTCTTCAGCGCCTCACCGCCAGCGGTAGTGAGTCGGCGGTCCGACCCAGACGTCGGTGGGCGGTCGAGGGTGCTGGATTCGAGGGTTGAGCGGATCGCTCGCGATGTCGACTATCTGATCGACGAGGGCGAGGTCCCGCAGGTCACGAGGATTGCGCTGGATCCTCCGTCAACCGTCGAAGCATCCGAGCATGCCGCTGGGGAGTTGCGGAGAAGGCTCGGTGTGCAGCCAGGACCGCTTGTGGGCCTTCAAGCACATGCCGAGCGCGCTGGTCTGTTCTCGTTCTCTCTCGACCTCGGCAAGGCGGGCAGTGATGCTGCGTATGTGGCGGTTCGAGATCTAGGCGTGGCCGTCATCAACGGTGCGCTGGAGCCCGGGCGACGCCGCTTCAATCTTGCTCACGAACTCGGTCACCATGTGTTTCAGGACGCGTACGCACCAGAGGTCGGACTCTCTCCTCAGGATGACACCGAGAAGCTGATCAACGCGTTCGCGATCCACTTGCTCCTTCCCCGGCGTGACGTTCAAGTGACCATGTCAGAGTTCGAGGGTGATCCTCGTCTCGCTGCGGTGGCAGCAGCGGTGCGCCATCGGTTGAGTTGGACCGCTGTGTGTGCCCAACTGCGCAACCTTGGTGCCATCGATCCGGGGACTCGCGAGGAGCTTGCGAGCCGCCCGCCTTCTCGGGTGGATTTCATTGAACTGGGGGAGCATTGGGTTGCTGAGCTCGACCCGCCGTGCGTGCCGCCGATGTATGGCAGACGGGTCCTCGCGGCATACCGGCGCGGGAAGCTCACCGAGGCGCGTGTCTTGGAGTTGTTGTGGGGGACGGTCGATCGTTCTGAGCTTCCCGAACAAGATGAGGTACCGCTTGAGGCATGGAGGCGTGAGTTCGAGCCGCTCGCGTGAGCCCATCGCTGATCTTTGACAACACGCCTTTGAGCCACTTCGCCCGCGCCGGGAGGCTGTCAACACTTGCGGCGATCATCCATCCGTATCGATGTGTGACGCCGGTCGAAGTGCGAAACGAGATTCTCGCGGGAGTAGCGGCGCTGCCGGACCTCGCGGACGTGCTGACAGCGGAATGGCTGGAGCCGGTTGAACTCTCGGACGTGCGAGAACTCTCCGCATTTGCCCGCTACAAGACACAACTCGGTGGCGGTCTGAACCGCCCTGGTATTCCTGGAGGGGTGTGGTGTGCCCCGGGTATCGCGCGGTGGGGATAGTTGAATCTCGGGCAGCGTAGGCCGCCTCGAACTCTGTGGGCGGGACGTCGCCGAGGTGGGTGTGGAGCCGCTGGCTGTTGTGCCAGGGGACCCATCCCAGCGTTGCCAGCTCCACATCGGTGGCGCTGTCCCAGGGGCCCTGGCGGGGGTTGTCGCCGTCGTAGAATCCCTCGGCAGAATGCGCCCTACAACTCGGGCGTCTGCAACCTGAACCGGATGTAGTAGCCGGTCTGGCCGTCCTCCAGCGCCTCCACGCGGACGTAGTAGGTGCCGGCGTCGATGGTGACCTCCAGCCACTCTATGTATACCTGGTCCTTGTTCGGGTCCTTCGGCGGTCCGGCTGTGTCGACCACGTTGCCGTCGGCGTCCTCCAGCGTGACCTTGAGCTCGATGGTCTGGTCCCGAGCGCCCAGGCCCAGGGTGTAGCGGCCGTCGGTGGTGAAGGTGTAGTAGTCCACCCCGTCGCCGTTGGCCCGGTCCAGGGACTTGTTCCTGAAGAACTGGCGCCCTCTGCCCGGCGACTGAACCCCCAGCGACGCCGCGCCCTCCCGGGTGGCGTCCGGGTCCTCGTACACGTCGGTCACTGTGACGTTGACCGTGGCCGTAGCCGTGCCGCCGTTGTCGTCGTCGGCCTGCACCGTCAGCGTGAAGGACGAGTCGGACTCGTAGTCGAGCGCTCCCGCCGTGGTGATGGCCCCGCTGTTGCGGCTGATGGCGAACTTCGCGTCGCCGTTCCCCGCCGTGATGCTGTAGGTCAGGCTGTCGTCGTCCGCGTCCGCGGCCGAGACGCTGCCCACCGCGGCGCCGATCGGCGCGTCCTCGGCGACGGAGAAGCTGTAGGTCGAACTGCCGAAGGACGGCGGACTGTTGACCTCCACCGGCGCCAACCGTCCATCGGTGCCACCATCGGCCGCGGGTAGGCCGTAAGCGAAGGCATACCCGGAGCGGTCCGAGAGCCCATCCGGGCTGCGGGCCTGCACCCGGTAGAAGTAGCTGCCGGTCTCGGCGACGGTGTTGTCGATGTAGGACGTTACGTCGCCGACGGTGGCAATCCGGTGGTAGGTGGCTCCGTGATCGGGCGGCGTATTCATGTCGTCGTCATCCTCGGGGGCTTCGGCTCTGAAGATGATGTACTCGTTCACGCTCGTGTCCGCGGCGTCGGGGTCCGCGATGGGAATCGCCGGCTCATACAGCGGCCTGTTGGAGTACAGCATGGGCTGCTTCCAGGTCAGCTTGACTGGGCCCTCCACGCCGTTATCGATTCGCGCCGCCTCCTGGTCCCAGGGCCGGTTGGGTCCGCGCACGGTGTGCTCGACCGGACCGACGAGGCCGCTAAGAAGAGGACTCCCATCGGGAGTAACGGCCACCGCCTGCAAGGCGAATTCGTAAGTTCCGCCGACCGGCAGTCTCTGCCACGTCAACGGACTCTGATCATCATCAGTGGTCTCTTCCATATATTCAGTATGAATCACGAATTCCCGGGCGTGCTCGGTGCCGCCTCGCTCTCGCACGAAGATGTCGTACCTGAGCCTCTCAGCCGCGCAGGGTATGCCGACATTGTCCCAGTGGAACGTGGTCCTGCCTTTCTCACTGGTCACTCGGAAGTTGGCCGGCTTGTCCGGGTTCGGTCCATTGCCGTCGGTGATGGTGAGCGTGACGTCGTCGGGGCCGTCCACGCCCGCTTTGTTGGCGGCCGACCCGCTGACTGTGACGGAGCATGGGCCATGACCGGCGTCGTGGTCCAACGCGGTGATGGTCACCTCGCCGGTGCTGAGCGTCTGGCCGGCGGCGATGAAAAGGGTCTTGTTGGCGCTCAGCGTCGTCGTGTCCGTCGGGTCCACCGAGACGACGACCGTCGTGTCTGCGCTGGAGATGCCGCTCAGCATCGCCGTCACCGTGCTGGAGTTCCCGCTGCCGCTCTTGTTGATGGACGGCGGCGTCAGCACCAGTATGACCGTGGGTCGGTTCTTGACTAGTTCCTGAGGGCTGGGATCGGTGATGTTCACTGTGCTGGTGGCTGTACTACCAGCACTCACTCCAGTGGGCAGGGTGCCGAAGCCCAGAGCGACCGACTCGCCGCGGTCGACTACCGAATCGTCTATCGCGGTGATGGTGAATGACTTCTCGGTCTCCCCAGTGTTGAAGGCGATGTCGGCCGGGACCCCGGAGTAATCCGCATTGGTCGCCCCGTCTCGGCCTCCGTGGGTGAGTGGTATCGTCACACTGCGCTCAGGGTCGGCGTTCAGGGTCACCGTCACGTCCACTGTCTGGCCCTCTATCACTGTGTAGGTCGTCTCCTTGAAGCTCACAGCCACGGACGGCACGTCGTCGTCGGTGATCGACACCGTGCTGGTCGAAGTCGTCCCGGCGCTCACCCCAGCGGGAAGCGAGCCGAAGGCGAGGGCGACCGACTCACCGTCATCGTCCACATCGTCGGCTGTCGCGGTGAAGGTGAAGGACTTCTCGGTGTCGGATGCGCCGAAGGTCAGGCTGGACGGGACGCCGGAGTAGTCCGCCGACGACGCGCCGCCCTGGTTGGTCTTCGTGATGGGGATAACGACCTGACGCTCAGGGGCCGCGCTAAGAGTCACCTTCACGGTGGCGGTGGCGCCTTCCGCCGCGGTGTAGGACGCCCTCTCGAAGCTCACCGTCACAGCGCGAACCTCGTCGTCGGTGATGGTCAAGGTGACGTCGTCGGGGTTGTCGACGCCGACGTCGTTGTCGGCGGAACCGCTCACCGTGACCTGGCGGTCGCCGGTGTAGGTCGAGTCGGTGTTGACGGCGGTGACGGTGACGGTGCCGGTGCTGGTCGTGCTGTTCGCGGCGATGGTGAGGGTCTTGTCGGTGCTGAGGGTGCTGGTGTCGGTCGGGTCTATCGACACCACCACCGTCGTCTCGGCGCTGGATGTGGCGCTGAGGGTGGCCGTCACGGTGGACACGCCGCCGGCCTCGCTGATCGACGCCGGGGTCAGCACCAGGGTGACTTTGGGTTTGGTGTCGTCGTCGGTGATGGTCAACGTGACGTCGTCGGGGCCGTCGACACCCACGTCGTTGTCGGCGGACCCGCTCACCGTGACCTGGCGGTCGCCGGTGTAGGCCGAGTCGCCGTTCACCGCGGTGACGGTGACGGTGCCGGTGCTGGTCGTGCTGTTCGCGGCGATGGTGAGCGTCTTGTTGGCGCTCAGCGTGCTCGTGTCGGTCGGGTCGATGGACACCACCACCGTCGTCTCGGCGCTCGATGTGGCGCTGAGCGTGGCCGTCACCGTGGACACGCCGCCGTCCTCGCTGATCGACGCCGGCGTCAGCACCAGGGTGACTTTGGGTTTGGTGTCGTCGTCGGTGATGGTCAACGTGACGTCGTCGGGGCCGTCGACGCCGACGTCGTTGTCGGCTTCGCCCTTGACGGTGACTTCTCGGTCGCCGGTGTAGGCCGAGTCGCCGTTGACGGCGGTGACGGTCACCTCACCCGTGCTGGACGTGTTGCCCGCGGCGATGGTGAGCGTCTTGTTGGCGCTCAGCGTGCTCGTGTCGGTCGGGTCTATCGACACCACCACCGTCGTCTCCGCGCTGGATGTGGCGCTGAGCGTCGCGGTGACGGTGGACACGCCGCCGGCCTCGCTGATGGACGCCGGGGTGAGGACCAGGGTGACTTTGGGCTTGGTGTCGTCGTCGGTGATGGTCAACGTGACGTCGTCGGGGTTGTCGACGCCGATGTCGTTGTCGGCTTCGCCCTTGACGGTGACTTCTCGGTCGCCGGTGTAGGCCGAGTCGCCGTTGACGGCGGTGACGGTCACCTCACCCGTGCTGGACGTGTTGCCCGCGGCGATGGTGAGCGTCTTGTTGGCGCTCAGCGTGCTGGTGTCGGTCGGGTCGATGGACACCACCACCGTCGTCTCCGCGCTGGATGTGGCGCTGAGCGTGGCGGTGACGGTGGACACGCCGCCGGCCTCGCTGATGGACGCCGGGGTGAGGACCAGGGTGACTTTGGGCTTGGTGTCGTCGTCGGTGATGGTCAACGTCACATCGTCGGGGCCGTCGACACCCACGTCGTTGTCGGCGGACCCGCTCACGGTGACTTCTCGGTCGCCGGTGTAGGCCGAGTCGCCGTTGACGGCGGTGACGGTGACGGTGCCGGTGCTGGTCGTGCTGTTCGCGGCGATGGTGAGGGTCTTGTCGGTGCTGAGGGTGCTGGTGTCGGTCGGGTCGATGGACACCACCACCGTCGTCTCGGCGCTCGATGTGGCGCTGAGGGTGGCGGTGACGGTGGACACGCCGCCGGCCTCAGAGATCGACGCCGGCGTGAGGACCAGGGTGACTTTGGGTTTGGTGTCGTCGTCGGTGATGGTCAACGTCACATCGTCGGGGCCGTCGACGCCGACGTCGTTGTCGGCGGACCCGCTCACGGTGACCTGGCGGTCGCCGGTGTAGGCCGAGTCGGTGTTGACGGCGGTGACGGTGACGGTGCCGGTGCTGGTCGTGCTGTTCGCGGCGATGGTGAGGGTCTTGTCGGTGCTGAGGGTGCTGGTGTCGGTCGGGTCGATGGACACCACCACCGTCGTCTCGGCGCTCGATGTGGCGCTGAGGGTGGCGGTGACGGTGGACACGCCGCCGTCCTCAGAGATCGACGCCGGCGTGAGGACCAGGGTGACTTTGGGTTTGGTGTCGTCGTCGGTGATGGTCAACGTCACATCGTCGGGGCCGTCGACGCCGACGTCGTTGTCGGCGGACCCGCTCACGGTGACCTGGCGGTCGCCGGTGTAGGCCGAGTCGCCGTTGACGGCGGTGACGGTCACCTCACCCGTGCTGGACGTGTTGCCCGCGGCGATGGTGAGCGTCTTGTCGGCGCTCAGCGTGCTCGTGTCGGTCGGGTCGATGGACACCACCACCGTCGTCTCCGCGCTCGATGTGGCGCTGAGGGTGGCGGTGACGGTGGACACGCCGCCGTCCTCAGAGATCGACGCCGGCGTCAGCACCAGGGTGACTTTGGGTTTGGTGTCGTCGTCGGTGATGGTCAACGTCACATCGTCAGGGCCGTCGACACCCACGTCGTTGTCGGCTTCGCCCTTGACGGTGACCTGGCGGTCGCCGGTGTAGGCCGAGTCGCCGTTCACCGCGGTGACGGTCACCTCACCCGTGCTGGACGTGTTGCCCGCGGCGATGGTGAGGGTCTTGTCGGCGCTCAGCGTGCTCGTGTCGGTCGGGTCGATGGACACCACCACCGTCGTCTCCGCGCTCGATGTGGCGCTGAGGGTGGCGGTGACGGTGGACACGCCGCCGTCCTCAGAGATCGACGCCGGCGTCAGCACCAGGGTGACTTTGGGTTTGGTGTCGTCGTCGGTGATGGTCAAGGTGACGTCGTCGGGGTTGTCGACACCCACGTCGTTGTCGGCTTCGCCCTTGACGGTGACTTCTCGGTCGCCGGTGTAGGCCGAGTCGGTGTTGACGGCGGTGACGGTGACGGTGCCGGTGCTGGTCGTGCTGTTCGCGGCGATGGTGAGGGTCTTGTCGGTGCTGAGGGTGCTGGTGTCGGTCGGGTCGATGGACACCACCACGGTGGTATCGGCGCTCGATGTGGCGCTGAGCGTCGCGGTGACGGTGGACACGCCGCCGTCCTCGCTGATGGACGCTGGGGTGAGGACCAGGGTGACTTTGGGTTTGGTGTCGTCGTCGGTGATGGTCAAGGTGACGTCGTCGGGGTTGTCGACGCCGACGTCGTTGTCGGCTTCGCCCTTGACGGTGACTTCTCGGTCGCCGGTGTAGGCCGAGTCGGTGTTGACGGCGGTGACGGTGACGGTGCCGGTGCTGGTCGTGCTGTTCGCGGCGATGGTGAGCGTCTTGTTGGCGCTCAGCGTGCTCGTGTCGGTCGGGTCGATGGACACCACCACCGTCGTCTCGGCGCTCGATGTGGCGCTGAGGGTGGCGGTGACGGTGGACACGCCGCCGTCCTCAGAGATCGACGCCGGGGTGAGGACCAGGGTGACTTTGGGTTTGGTGTCGTCGTCGGTGATGGTCAACGTCACATCGTCGGGGCCGTCGACACCCACGTCGTTGTCGGCTTCGCCCTTGACGGTGACTTCTCGGTCGCCGGTGTAGGCCGAGTCGCCGTTCACCGCGGTGACGGTCACCTCACCCGTGCTGGACGTGTTGCCCGCGGCGATGGTGAGCGTCTTGTCGGTGCTGAGGGTGCTGGTGTCGGTCGGGTCGATGGACACCACCACGGTGGTATCGGCGCTCGATGTGGCGCTGAGGGTGGCGGTGACGGTGGACACGCCGCCAGCCTCAGAGATCGACGCCGGGGTCAGCACCAAAGTGACTTCGGGTTTGGTGTCGTCGTCGGTGATGGTCAACGTCACATCGTCGGGGCCGTCGACACCCACGTCGTTGTCGGCGGACCCGCTCACCGTGACCTCCCGGTCGCCGGTGTAGGCCGAGTCGCCGTTGACGGCGGTGACGGTCACCTCACCCGTGCTGGACGTGTTGCCCGCGGCGATGGTGAGCGTCTTGTTGGCGCTGAGGGTGCTCGTGTCGGTCGGGTCTATCGACACCACCACCGTCGTATCGGCGCTCGATGTGGCGCTGAGCGTCGCGGTGACGGTGGACACGCCGCCAGCCTCAGAGATCGACGCCGGGGTCAGCACCAAAGTGACTTCGGGTCTGGTGTCGTCGTCGGTGATGGTCAACGTCACATCGTCAGGATCCCCGACCCCGTCGGTGTTCGACGCGGACCCGCTCACCGTGACCTGGCGGTCGCCGGTGTAGGCCGAGTCGCCGTTCACCGCGGTGACGGTCACCTCACCCGTGCTGGACGTGTTGCCCGCGGCGATGGTGAGGGTCTTGTTGGCGCTCAGCGTGCTCGTGTCGGTCGGGTCTATCGACACCACCACCGTCGTATCAGCGCTGGACTGCTCGCTCAGCGTCGCCGTCACCGTGGACACGCCACCGTCCTCAGAGATCGACGCCGGGGTCAGCGCCAGCGTGACGGTAGGCTCGTCGTCCTCCAAGACAACCACGTCCAGCGACGCGGTAACGTTTGGGACTTCGTCGTTACGTAGCGGGTCTCCATAGTCGCCGCCCTCCGCCGTATGTTCGATCGCTGCCTTCGGGTCCGGCTGCGCGTCCCTGTCCTGGTAGGCGTTCACCACCACGTCTTGCGCGACGTTCCAGTTGCTTGGGGTGAAGGCAAGCTTGCCGGTATGCATTGAGAATTCGGCGCCTGCCGGGACCTTTAACGTCACGTCCACGCCCGCAGTGGGCTGCGATTTCAGAGCAACGGTGTAGGTTTTGCGTCCGCCCTCCCGCACGCTGAGCGTCTCGGAGCTCAGCACCAGGCCGCGCGTGTCGTCGTCTTCGATGGTCCCTTCGACGGTCAGGGACGATTCGCCGCCGCTCAGGTCCGCGTTGACGGCGTTACTCAATGTCAGCGTGAATGTTTCGTCGGCCTCGTCTATGTCGTCGTTCAGGACGGGCACGCTGATGGTCTTGGTAGTCTGGCCGGCCGAGAAGGTGAGCCTGCCGACTGTTCGGGTGTAGTCCGCGCCTGCAGTAGCAGTGCCGTTCGCGGTGGCGTAGTTCACCGCCACGGTCTCCGCGGCGTCTGTTTGCAGCGACACTACAAAGGCGATGGTCCCCGCGCCCTCGCCGGCCTTCGCGCCCTCAGTGAGGATGCCCGGCACCGTGGTGTCCCTCACAGTCACCGTCACGCCGTCCGCCTTGGTGGAGGCGTAGTCGCCGCCGCTGACCGCGTGGGTAATAGTGAAGGGCGTAGGTGAGATCGCGTCATCGTCCTCGGACGCGGACACCTTCACCGCCTGCGCCTTGTCCCAGTTGTCAGAAGTGAAGGTCAGGCTGGTCTTGTCAACCGTGGCGCCAGCGTCCGCCGGCACGGTGAGCGTGACGGTCACGTTCGCCGTCGGCTGGGACTTCAACACGACCTGATAGGTCCCGGTCTCGCCCTCGTCGAAGGCCAGTGCCGTGGGTGTCACCTCCACGGCGCGCTCGTTCTCCTCGGTGATGGTCACGGTGACCGCCGATGCCGTGACGCTGCCGTATCCGCCGCCGCTGACCGCATGGGTCAGTGTCACCGGCGCGTCCACCGCTGCGTCATCGTCGGAGACTGTGTTCACGACCACGTATCGGGGAAATCTCCAGGTGTCGGCTGTGAAGGTCAGCGTGGTGGGCCCTGCGGAGACGTTGGTGCCCGACGGGACGGTCACCTCTATCGTCACGTCGCCTCCCGTGGGCTGGGAGCCGATGGATACCCGGTACAGGCCTGACCCACCCTCTGCGATGGTCAGGGCGGTCGGCTCCACGGTGACGGCGACCTCGTCGTCGTTGTTTATCGTCCCGGTGGCCTCGGCATCGGCGAGGGTAGCGTTCACCGGATCGGCCAGGGTCACCGTGAACGTCTCATCGGTCTCAACCACCCCATCGCCGAGGACCGTCACCGTGATCGTGGCCGTCGTGTCTCCGGCGGGGATGCTCAACGAGCCTGCGGTCACGGCAACATAATCGGTTCCTCCAGAGGCGGTGCCGTCCGTTGTGGACCAGGACGCCGAAATGTCCTTCGGGCTGGCCTTGCCCAGGGTCACCGTGAACTCGATGCTGCCGTCGTCCTCGTCGGCGTCGCCGTCGGCGATGCTCAAGGTGGGGAAGTCGTTGTCCACGATGGTCGCGGTCACGCCGTCCACGGTCATGTCGCCGTACCCGCCGCCGCTGGCCGCGTGGGTGATCGACACCTCGTCATCGGCGAGGTCGGTGTCCTCGGCCGCGGTCAGGGTCACCGTCTGCGGCTCGTCCCAGTTGTCCGAAGTGAAGGTGAGCGAGGTTGACCCGGCGGTCAGGTCGGTGTTTGCCGGAACGGTGACTGTGATGGTCACGTCCGCCGTGGGGAGAGCTTTCAGCCGCAGGGTGTACTCGCCCGTACCGCCCTCCGGCACGCTGACGGCGGTGGGTTCGACCACGACGCCCGGTGTGTCGTTGTCGATGATCTCGGCATCGACGCGGGGGGGAGTGTGGAGCGTCGCGTTGACTTCGTTGCGGAGCTTGACCCGGTAGGTCTCGCGCTCCTCCACGATGGCGTCGTCGACAACGACCACGGTGAAGTCCTTCCGCTGCTCTCCGGGCTCGAAAGTGAGCGTTCCGCTGGCCTCGATGAAGTCCTCGCCGGGAGTGGCCGTTCCCTCGGCGCTGTACCGCGTGGTGAGCCAATCCACTTGCACCTGCCGCGCCGATGCTTCGGACAATCTCACCCGGAACCTGCCCTGGCCGGAGGCCTCCGTGGTCTTCCCGACCTCGGCGATGGTCACAATCGGCGGGTTGTCGTTGTCGGTGATGGTCACTGTTCCGCCGCTCCCGGTCCCGGCGTTTCCGGACGGGTTGCTCAGCGCGATGGTGAACGCCTCCTTGTCCTCCTCGTCGAGTGAGTCGTTGGTGACGGTCACGCTGATTTTCTTGCTCTCGTCGTTCAGGGTGAAGGTGAGCACGCCGCTGGCGGCGGTGTAATCGCTGCCGGCCGTGGCCGTGCCGTCCACCGTCTCCCAGTCCACGGTGATCGTCTCCTCGCTGAAGGTGCGGTTCAGCGTGACCTCGATCTCGATCTCGCCCGCGTCTTCCGCCACGGTCTTGCCGGCCACGACGAAGACGGGCCTGTCGAGCACGATCACTATTACGCGGTCGGCGGCGAGGCCGTCGTAGTCGCTGCCGCTGGGGGTATGACTGATTTCGACATCCCCGCTGTCGGTGGAGTCGTCGTCGACTACGCCGGTGACCGTCACCACCTGCGCGTCGCGCCAGTTGTCCTGCGTGAAGGTCAAAGAGGTCGGCGCGACCGACACTCCCATGTCCGCCTCGAAACCGACCGCAATGGTCACCCCTTCCGCCTCCGTCGGCTGCGAGGTCAGCGACACGCTGTATGTGCGGGTTGCACCCTCGTCCAGGAACATCGCGGTTGGGTCGACGGTCACGCCGCGTGTGTCGTCGTCGCGGATCGCCAGGCCAATTCTTCCGGTCTCCCCGATTGTCGCGTTCACCGGGTCCGACAGGGTGATCTGCAGGTACTCCAGGTCGGGCTCATCGATCATGTCGTCGAGGATGGGAACCCGGATGCGCTGCTCGGTGGTCCTGGGGAGGAAGGTCGCCGTGCCGCCGACGGCGGTGTAGTCCATGCCGGCCGCAGCCGCGTCCTCGGCCTCGGCCAGCGCTGCGGTAGCCCAGTCCACGGTGACCGTATCGTTGGTCGCGCCGGACAGGGCGAGGATGAACTCGGCGTAGCCCGCGTCCTCCGAAACCCCCCCGCTGTCGCGGGAGATGGAAACAGTGGGGTCGCTTGCCGGCTGGTCGTCATCCACGATGTAGCCCACGCCGATGTAGCCCTTGCCCTTGCCGGGGGAGGTGTCCAGCTCCGCCCCGGTGGGACTGCTGATTGTGAAGATGATGGTCTCGTCGGCCTCCAGCACCGTGTCGTCAAATACCCTGACCGCGACTGTTTTTTCGGTCTGGCCGGGCGTGAAGGTCAGAGTGCCGGTCGTTGTCAGATAGTCCACGCCTGGGACAAACTCGGAACGGTCGCAATCGGTGAGAGGGCCGGCGCCGCCGGTAGCGGTGCCGTCGGAGGTGGCGTAGGCCACGGTCACCTCCTGGGCGGACTGGTGATTCAGGCCGACCGTGAACTTCACGTCGGGACATGCGGTCTCCGCCTCAGACGTGGCGTGGATGACGGCCAGGACGTGCGCTTCGCCCTTGGGAAAGGAGAGTTCCACCTCATTGGAAAGCAACAAGTCCCCTCCCCCTTCAGGCCAAGCTACAGCCCGCATCCGCATTTCTTCGTTCTCGACATGCACTGCCGTGGCAGCCTTCGAAAAGGTGCGGCTGCAGGACTTGTCCGGTGCCAGGTCCCCGCACTCCAATGTGTGCACTTGGTCTACGATGATCTCTACCGCGTCGGCGGTGGCCTCGCCATAATTGCGCACTGTCCAACGCACCGAGACCTGGTCCCCTTCATCGACCCACAGAGAGTCCAACTTCTCGTAGGTCAGGACCAGGTCACCCTCGATCAACACACTGCCGAGATCGGTCACGGTTACGGAGGCGCTGGCGGGCGTGCCCGGCCGGTACTCGGGCGGTTCGTCGGCGTCGTCCTTGACGGTCACGGTGTAGACCTTGTCGGTGTCTGTGTCTGTGTCCACCTCCGTCTGCCAGCGGTAGGTGGCGGTGGACTTACCCGGAGTGCCGCCGCCATCGAAGGTCACCGTCACGTCGGAGGCGGTCGAGGTCGTTGCTCCGGCGGTAATGGTGCGGCTCAGGGTCACCGTGAGCGGGGGGAGGGGATTGCCGTCGCGCTCCAGGTCAAAGACCAGCTCGCCGCCTTCCAGCACCTCATCCTGGCGGGTGGTGACGGTCACTTTGAACGGGTCGTCGTCTGTGATGTACCCTGACGTCACACGCTTGGAGATACCGGCGTTTACCGCGTCGCTCAGTTCCAGGCGGAGAGACTCCCGTTCTTCTGCCACTTCGTCGTCCACCACCTGCACGGTGATGGCCTTCTCGGTTTCTCCGGGTTCGAACACCAGCGTGCCGTCAACCGCTGTGAAGTCGCTGCCCGCCCTGGCCTGGCCCGCCACTTCCACGGTGGCGTAATCCACCTCCACACGGAGGCCGCTGGCCGAGTTGAGCTTCACCGCAAACTCCAGGGGTCCCTCGCTCTCTTCAACGGTCGTTTCGGAGGGCCCGAAAGAGACCTGTGGCTTGGGGTCGGCATCCTCGATGACTCCCGTGGCGCGGTCTTTGCCGTGGGCTATGACGGCCCCGCTTGGCGCAACCAGCCTGAGGGTGAAGGTCTCCTCGTCCGGCTCGTCCATCAGGTCGTTGATGATCGGAACGGAGACGGTCTTGGAGCTCTCCCCGGCAGCGAACGTGAGCCTCCCGGCGCGGGCGGTGTAGTCCGCCCCGGCCTGGGCGGTTCCGTTCTCGGTGACGTACCAGACGGAGGCCGAACCCCCGGTACTCCCGTTCCGCGTCACGGTGAAGACGATCTCGCCGCCGGTCTCTGTGGCCCTCCCGCCGGTCACGCCGAAGCCCGAGTCGTTGTCGGTGATGGTCCCGGTGGCCGTGGCGTCGGCCACGGCCGCGTTCACCGCGCCGGTCAGGGTGAGGGTGAGGGTCTCGGCCTGCTCCGCGTCGCTGTCGTCCGTGACGGGCACCCGCACGTTCTGCGTCCCGGCATTGCCCGCGGCGAAGGTCAGCGTGCCGCTGGTGCTGGTGTAGTCCTGGCCCGCCGTGGCCGTACCGTCGGAGGTGGCGTAGTTCACGGTGACCTGGGACGAGGGGCTGCCCAACAGCGTCACGGCGAAGACGAGCTCCCCTTCGCCCTCCGCGGCCTCGGCGTCCGCCACCACCAGCGTCCCGCCCGTGTCGCCGGTGATGGTCACGGTGACGGAGTCCGTTGGCGCGGGGCCGTAGTCTCCGCCGCTGGCGGAGTGGGTGATGGTCACCGGAGCGTCGGCAACGTTGTCGGCGTCGGCCGTCGCGGTCACGGTCACCGACTGGGTGAGGTTCCAGTTCAGCCGGGTGAAGGTCAGCGTGGACGGGGACGCGGACAGGTCCGAGCCGGCCGGGACGTCGACCTCCACGGTCACGTTGCCGGTGGGGCGAGTGTCCAGGACCAGCGTGTATGCGCGGTTCTCGTCCTCGGGGATGGACAGCGCGGCGGGAGCGGCGGTGACTCCCCGCACGTCGTCGTCCCGGATCCATCCGAATTCGTGGGTATCGCTGGAGAGACTGGCGTTCCGGGCCCCGGTCAAGCCGAGGTAGATGAACTCGGAGTCCTCGTCGTCGTTGTCGTCCCGGATGGTCACGCGGATGCGCTGCTCCGTGGAGCCCCGGGGGAAGGTCGCCGTGCCGGTGGCGGCGAAGAAGTCGGTCTCGGGCGTGGCCGCTTTGACGTTACCGGAACGCTTGGTCTCCCAGTCCACCTCCACGACGCGCTGGCTGGGGGCGGAGAGCTTCACGAGCAGCTCTAGGTAGCCGACGCTCTCGATAACGTCGCTTTCCGGCACTGCTTCGAGGGACGCGGTGACGGTGGCGTCGTCGTCGTCGGTGATGACGCCCGCGGCGGTGTCCCTGCCGATTTGTGCCCCCTGGGGATCGCTCAGCACCACGTAGAAGGTCTCGTCGTCCTCGTCGTCGATGTCCTCCAGGATGGGGACCGTGATGGTTTCGGTCAGGCTCGCGGTGAATCTGACGACGCCGAAGCTGTGGGTGTAGTCGCGGAATGCCCACGCGGTGCCCTCCCTGGTGGCCCAGTTCACTGTGACCGGCCCGCCACCCGGTGGGAGACTGGACAGGCGCACGGTGAACTCGATGGTGGTATCGCCCTCTTCCGTCGGACTGCTGGGGTCCTCGATGGACACGGTGGCCCCATCGTTGTCGTACACCGGCGTGGTGGCGCTGGACGGGTTGCCGATCGTGTAGGCGGCGTCTCTGCCGATGGTGACGGTGACGGACCCGTTGGACTCGTCCACGTCGTCGTCCACAGTGCGGACCGTGTACTCCAGGCTCTCCCTCCCGGCTGGGATGGTGATGTCCGCGCCCGGCGTGTTGGCGGGGTCGATGAAGGCGCCGGCCTGGGTGGCGGTCAGCTTCACCGTCAGAGACGCGTCCGTGTCGCCGTCCCGCGCGACCGAGAACTTGAACGCCGTGCCCTCATCGCCGCCCTGCGTTGCGGCGGTGACGGTCACCGTGGGCAGGGGCGGCTCGTCGTTGTCGGTGACGGTGACGGTGGCGGAAGAGGGGGCCAGAGCCTCGAACTCACCCTCGAAGTTCTCCTCAGTGGGATTCTCGGGCGCAGCCACAGAAACGGTGAACTCGCGGTCCTCGTCGCCTGAGTTGTCGTCATCCGCCATCAACAGGGTGAACGTCGCGCTGGTCTGGCCCCTGGGTATGGTCACGAAGGCCGGCGGCGTGCCGGAGATGACGCCGTCGGGGTCCAAGAAGGCCAGGTCCACGTGGGTGGCGTGGTCCCGGGTGTTCTCCGGGTTCCAGGTGCGGGTGAGGGTGAAGGTGACGCGGCCGCCCTCCTCCACGCTGTTGGAGCCGGCGGTGATGGAGACGGCCGGCGTGCGGTTGGTGATGATCAGGCGGAACTCGTTGGGCTCGCCGAGGGTGTACTGGGGGCACCGGTTGCAGCCGGGATAGGGGTCCCGGAGCCGGATGTGCACCTCGCCGCCGGAGGGAGTCACCCAGTGCGCAGCGGTCTTGACCGTCGTGCGCGTATTGCCCTCAGGGATTGACCACAGTTCCTTGGCGATACCGCTAAGGTCCGCCAGATCGACGATGTCGTCGTCCCCGAAGTTTCGCTCAGAGTCATAGGACGGCTTCCAGCCGGAGGAGTCGTTGTAGCGGTCGTGGCCGGAGGTCCGGTCCGTTTCGTAGCCGTAGTAGAAGTAGTGGTCCGTTCCCCCGGTGCGGGTGACGCGCCAGGTCAGGTCGGCGCCTTCCTCGATGCGGTAGGTGTTGGGCCGATCGGCCACCGCCGGGGGCGGGTCGACCAGCTCCAGGGTGACGACCGCGGTGTCGTCGTCCTGCACTGTGATTTGGGCAAAATGCGAGGTGGCAAAGTAATAGCGGGCATCTGCTATACCCCGGAATGTAATGAGCCCGTCCCCTTCGGCCGTCTCGTCGGCCTGCGTGCCGAACGTGAGCGTGGCCGTGGCGCTGCCCGGTTCGAAGTCCACATTGAAGTCTCCAGAGCGCGCCCGGTCGCCATAAGAAAAAGTCCCGAAGCGAGCCTGCAAAGAAGTGCCACTGACGGGCAGGCTGCCTATAGCCTCCAGTGAGAGCACGCGTTTATTTCCACTGACCACGGCGTACACCCGCAGCCCGACGGTGGTGTCCCCGGCGCGGGTGAGAGTGAAGACGGCGTCCTCGCCCTCGTTCACCGAACTGGGAGCCGAAACGGATATGCCCGGTCTGTTGTCGTCGTCGGCGATCTCAACTTCGGCGCTGTCTCCCGCTTCGCCGCCGGCGGGCGTTCGGTGCACGGCGCCGTCCTCGGGTGTGGCGGTCAGCCAGTGCGAACGCTGGTCGTATCTGTTCTCCGCGGTGGCCACGCGCAGGGTGGCGGTCGAGGCGCCGGCGGCGAAGGTGACGGTCCGCTCATCGCCGGTGGTGTAGCGGGGCGTGTTGTGGGGAGGGCCTGCGTCGGGGACATCTTCGCTCAGCGCCACGGTCACCTCCAGCGTGCCCCTGTCGCTCACGTCGGCGTCGGTGGTGTCATCTGCGTTGACCTGCTTGCGGGTGAGGACGAAGATGGCGTCGCGCCCCTCCACCACGTTGTAGCTGGGCTTGGGAGCGATGGTCACCAGCTGCCACCGGTCCTCGCTGACGACGGTGCGGGTAGCGCTGAACGGGACGCCCAACGTCACGTCGTTGCTGTCCTGGACTGTCACCGTTACCGAACCGTCCCCCTCGATCACTTCGTCATCCACGGTCGGCACAGACAGGGTGGCCGCGGCCTCTTCCGCCTCGAACACGGCCTGGGTGGGCGGTGTGCCCTCCACGAATCCGCCGGTGTGGGTGACGACCACGTTGACGGTCAGGCCCTGGGTCAGAGAGCCGGTGCGGGTCAGGGTGAAGGTGGCCGGGCTTCCCTCCACCACCTCCGAGTGGGCTGCCGGGACAATGGTGATGACCGGGCCGTCGTTGTCCTTGACCTTCACGTGAGCGGAGGAACGGCCCCCGGGGTGATAGGTGTACTCTTCCAGGCCAGGGCCCTGCGGAAGGATCTGGACCCGGAAGTAGCGTTCCGGTTCGTCGTCCGTGTCGTTTACAGTTCTTGCCTCGTGCGTCGCAGTCATCGAGGCGGCCTCGATGGTCACTGTTCCAGTGCGCTCAGTGCATGCGGCCAGCGTCGGCTGCTCGCGGGCGCAGATGTCCACCGTCAGCGCCTTGGAGGTGTCGCCCTCCCGGGTCAAGGTGAAAGTGACCGTGCCGCCTTCGAAAGTCGAACGGGAGGAGGATCGCTCGACGGTCACCCTGGGGTTGGGCCTGCCCTCCGAAGTCTCGTGGGATCCCGCGGCGGCGGCGTTGCGGGCCCGGACCTGTATGGAGTAGAGGTCGCCGTTGGTCAGGCGGCGGAGACGGATTTTGGTCGTGGGGGTGGCGCCGGTGGACTCCCACTCCGTGTAGGTGATGTCGTCTCCGGTGTCCGCCCCGTAGCGGTACTGGTAGTCCAGAATGGGGGCGCCGCCGTCGCTGGCCGGACCCAGCCAGCTGAATCGCAGGTTCTTGTCCCAGGCCAAGGATGCCTGCAGGTCCCGCACCGGACCGGGTGCGTCCACGGCGTCGAATTCGGCCTCCGACGTCGCGTTGGCCCTTCCGGCGGCATCACGTACCGCAGTAGCCGCCACCTCGATAGCCACCTCATCGGCGGTGGCCGACACCGCGACCGAGGCCGTCCAGGCGTTGGCGCCGGAGGAGGCCAACGAGTTCGCGGTCAGGGTCCCGCCGGTCACGGTGATGTCGCCCTCGGCGAACCCCGTCACGGCCTCGCTGAACTGGAAGGCGACGTCAAAACTTGCGCCCTTCTGCACGTAGCCCGATTCCGGGCCGGTTATCTCCACCGTGGGTGACAGACCGTCCACCGCAACAGTGATCGTCGCCGCCTCGTTCGGGTTCCCCACGTCGTCCTGCACCACGCCCGCGGGCAGAGTGATGGTGTAGTCGCCCTCGTGTGATCCCTGATGGATGTATGCCCGGTACCGGCGTCCGCTCTCGTCATTCGGAACCGCTTGAAGTCTGATGATCCACCCGCTGGTTACGGTCAGGTCGCTCTTCTGCAGCCGTATGCCAGCCAGGATGCCAGTGTCGGAATCCTCGCCCAGCTTGACCGGCTCGCTGAAGGTGAGATAGGTGTAGAACCAGCCTGCTATGGGGCGGCTGTATGAGGAGGGGACGGACAGCTCCGCGGTCGGCCCCGTCTGGTCCACGGTGAACGAAAGGGACTTCTCGGCGTTGCCCTCCTCCACCGCGTTCTCGGGCAGGGTCACGGTCAGCGGACCCTCGTACCCCTCGTCGACCGTGACGGTGACGGTCCAGTTGCCACTGGAGACGCTCAGGTCGGACGTGGAGCCGTGGTCCACGTCGAAGTCGTCGGCGGTGAAGCCGGTGACGGGCCTGTTGAACGAGACCAGGACCTCGAACTCGCCGTCCACCTTGCCGGCGGGCTGGGGATGGGAAGTGGGGTTGGGGTCTACCTTCCTAAATTGAAGGATGGTGACCGGGTCCTGAGGAGGCTCCTGAGCCGAGGCCGCGCCTGGCCACGCCAGGAACAGTACGGCCATCGTCGTTGCGGCGAGCAGGACGACGACCGCAGCCGCCGGAATGCGAAATCCAACGAGCCGCACAATCATGGTACCTCCGCTCCCTATCGGGTGGTGGACTCACGTCCAGGTCAACGACCCACTTCACTCCTTCATTGCTCTTGCATCACTCTCAACTTGTTTTGTGATGTTCCGGTAGGGCTCGACGGCTAGTTACGGTTTGGCTCCTGGATGGGGAACGGGAGCGGCTAGGACCGGGAGATCGAGGGTTGTCTTGCGTGCGGGCTGAACCGCCTGGCGGCTAACGGCCACAGCGGCGGCAGAGCGGCCACAGCGGCGGCAGAGGCCGCTTCGCCTGCGTCTATGAGCCCGGGATACCAAGTTGGCGTCTCCACACCCGATTAGCCTTTATCAGAAACTCATTGTAGCACTCAAATTGTAGTGTGCAAGTCAGAAATTGCCCTAACTTTGTTTAATTCATATACAATTGTCTATATGAGCGGGGTGAATGCGGTAAATGGGTGTTCGCACATGCCCGTCGCCGGCCAAGAGACACCAGGAAGGCTCATAGCTCAACAAACCCGCGAACGCAGGAGGTGCTATCTCGCGAGCGCCCCATAAAATGACACTGGGATGGGTGGTGATCCGCGGGCCTGTGTATCAATCAGCCGTCCACTTGACGATGCGGTCCCCGGTTCTCAGCGCCCCAGTCAGGACGAGGTGATGGGCCAGCACGAGGAGCTGAAGCGAGAGATACAGGCCCTCCGTCAGCGCCTCACCAGGCTGATCGAGGCCGGCCTGCACATCAACGAGAACCTTGAGTTTGACTCGGTGCTGCAAGGTGTCCTGGACTCGGCCCGTGAACTGACCCGGGCCCGCTACGGGGCGATCGTCGTCCTAGACGATGTCGGGCGGGCGGAGGACGTGCTCTCATCCGGTTTGACTCCCGAGGAGGCGGAGCGGCTGTGGAACGTGGCGGACGCAACGTGGTTCTTCGAGCGCCTGGGCAGGATTCCCGGACCGCTCAGGCTGCCCGACCTCTTGGGCTACCTCGGATCGCAAGGGCTCGCCGAGCCGGACCTGCCGGTGCCCGCCGGCCCCTTCCTGGCGGTCCCCGTCACGCACCTGAGCCGGAGCGTGGCCACCGTCTACCTGGCAAGACAGGAATCCGACGCCGAGTTCGGTGAGGAGGACGAGGAGACCCTGGTGATGTTCGCGTCCCAGGCGGCTATGGTCATCGCCAACGCCCGCAGATACCGCGATGAGAAGCGGGCCAGGGCCGGCCTGGAGACCCTGATAGACACCTCGCCGGTGGGCGTGGTCGTCCTGGACGGCAGGACGGGAGCGCCGGTGTCGTTCAACCGTGAGGCGACGCGGATCGTCGACAGCCTGCGGGAGCAGGACCAGGCGCCCGAACAGCTTCTTGACGTGCTGACCCTCGTTCGAGCCGACGGGCGGGAGGCCTCCCTGCAGGAGTTCCCGCTGGCCGAGGCGTTGAGTACCGGCGAGACCCCGCGGGCCGAGGAGATCGTTCTCCGGGTCCCCGACGGGCGCAGCGTCAGGGTGCTCGTAAACGCCACGCCCATCCGCTCGGAGGACGGTGACATCGAGTCCTTCGTCATGACCCTTCAAGACATGAGCCCGTTGGAGGCGCTGGAGCGTCTGCGAGCCGACTTCCTGGCCATCGTGAGCCACGAGCTGCGCACGCCCCTGGCCACCGTCAAGGGCTCCACCGCCGCACTGCTCAGCGGCCCCGACATGGACCCCGCCGTGGCCGCCCAGTTCCACCGCATCATGGACCGGCAGGTCGACCACATGCAGGACCTCATCGGCGACCTGCTGGACGTGGCCCGCATCGAGACGGGCACCCTGTCGTTCCAGCCGGCGCCCATCAGCATCATCGACGCGGTGGACGAGGCCAGGAGCAGGTTCATGAGCGGAGGGGGAAGACCCAACGTCGCAGTCGACCTGCCTTTGGACCTGCCCCCGGTAATGGCGGACCGGCGGCGCATCATCCAGGTCATCGACAACCTGCTCTCCAACGCCGCCGGGTACTCGCCCGAAGGGTCGCCCATCACGTTGACGGTGGCCCTCCAGGGAGTCCACGTCGCCGTCTCCGTGGCCGATGAGGGCCGGGGCATCGCCGAAGACCTCCTCCCGCACCTCTTTCGGAAGTTCTCCCGGCTCGACCGGGGCAGCGGCGAGGGCGGCATCGGCGGTTCGGGCCTGGGACTGGCCATCTGCAAGGGGATCGTGGAGGCCCACGGAGGCCGGATATGGGCCGAGAGCGACGGGCCGGACCTGGGCGCGAAGCTGACCTTCACCATTCCGGTGGCGAACGGAGAGGGAGTCGCAGCGCCGATGCCGCACGCGGCGGTCTCCGCACGCTCGCGCGGCGCGGCCACGGGCAAGATGCGCATACTGGCGGTGGACGACGACCCGGAGGCGCTCCGGTACGTTCGCGACACCATCGCGAAGGCCGGCTACGCGCCCATCGTCACCGGCGACCCCGAGGAGGTGCCGCGTCTGATGGAGCTGGAGAGGCCGCACCTGGTCCTGCTCGACCTGCTGCTGCCTGGCAGCGACGGCATCGAGCTCATGAGAGGCATCCTCAAGAGGACGGACGTGCCGGTCATCTTCGTGTCGGTGTACGGCCAGGACGAGACCATCGCGCGAGCATTCGACATGGGGGCCACCGACTACGTGGTCAAGCCCTTCTCCCCGACGGGGCTTGCCGCCAGGATCAGGGCGGCGCTGCGCCGGCGGTCCGCGCCCCACGTAGCCGAACCCACCGAACCCTACGTGCTGGGAGACTTGGCCCTCGACTACGCCGAACGGCGGGTGAGCGTTGCGGGCAGCCCGGTCGCGTTGACGCCCACCGAGTACGGGGTGCTCTACGAGCTGTCGGTCCACGGCGGCCGGCCGCTGACCCACGACCAGCTCCTGGAGCGGGTCTGGGGACCGGAACGCAAGAGTGAGCCGTGGCTGGTCCGAGAGGTGGTCAAGAGGCTCCGTCGCAAGCTGGGCGACAACGCTGAGACCCCCAAGTACGTCCTCACCGAACCCCGCTTCGGCTACCGCATGGCGAAGATGGAGGTTGCTCAGCCTCGAGACTGATGCTCTCGATGACCCTTGTATTCCGAACGGGATGAGATGCGGGGAACTGGGGCAACCCACAGACAGCCGCGCCGCGGGCCAGGCGTGTGGAGCTGACCCGGTCTGGTCGACACCTTTCTGCACCCAGTGCCGATCCCGCGAACGGGGAATCGCACCCCCCACGAGCGGGGAATCTCAAGAAGAAGTGGTTGCGGTCGTGGTCGTCCCGTCGTTGTTGTATGTGACCGTCGTGGTCTGGGTGTTCGTGGTGACAGCGACCGCGGACGTAGGGCGGTACTCGTAGGGGTCGTCGCCGCCACTCAGAGGTCAATGTGCCCGTGTCGTAGTCGTAGACGTGGGTGTTCGCCGGGCGCGGCAGAGCCGGACCCCATGAGGCGGGCGATCGCAGAGTATGGCTCCCTCCGATGGAACCACACGGACAGTGGCGGCAGGGTGTGGCCGGCCACGCGCGTTCGCGGGTTCTTGGGCCCTTGGAGGCTTCACACGCAAGTGGTCACCCTAGCGTCTGTGCGCCGTTGACGGCCCGGCCCCTTGGACGGGGCGAGGCAAGTCCCGGTTGTCATATCGCTCCACAGGAGGACAGCAGAAACAATGACCGACTTCGGCCGGCGGAACCGTTGCAAGGCCCTGAGCGCGCCCGCGCTGGCACTGGCCCTCTTTGCCTCCCTACTGGTGGCAACCTCGGCGACGACGCCTGTCCATGCTGCAGGCTTGCCCGTCGTCACTCTGGCCCTGGGCGCCGACACCATCACGGAGGGCGGTTCAACCACTGTCACCGCCACCCTGAGCGAGACATCCACCGCCGAAACAACCATCGTCGTGTCGGTGGATCCCACCGACACGACAACTCTCAGCACCAACACGACGCTGACGATCGCCGTCGGCAATACCTCCAGCACCGGAACGGTGACCATCGCCGCGTCCGACGACAGCACCTACACGGGCAAGCGCACCGTGACGGTGAGCGGCGCGGCCTCCAACACCGCTGGGGTGGACGGCCCCGACGACCTGACCCTCACAATCACCGACGACGAGCGAGACAACCATCGTCGACCGTTTCTGAGCGTGCACCATCCGCCGACGATCACCGACAAGACGCTGACGCTCACCTTCGACGAGGATTTGAAGGAATCCGGGGTGCCACCCGCCGACAGGTTCACGGTGAAGGTGAACGGCCGAAAGCGCGCCGTGGAGTCGGTGACCGTCAGCGACGCCGTCGTCACGCTCACCGTGGCCGAGGCGACCATTGAGGGCGACTCGGTGACTGTGGGCTACACCGCGCCCGGCAGAGGCTCCGCCCACGATCGGCACCACCCTGAGCGCCTCCAGAACCCCTCCGGCGAGCAGGTGCGGAACTTCACAGACCAGGCGGTGACGACCGCGTCCGGCCCATGCCCAGCAACGGTGGAGGACTCGTTCTGGGAGGCGTGCCTGACCTTTGGAAGGCGCCACCCGCGGCTGGGCTGGAACCCGGGCTCAGGCATGGGGGGGTTGTCCCGGACCTCGTTCACTCGCGACAGCACCGACTACGAAGTCACGTTCATGTTCGAGCTCCTGTGGGATTTTCCGGGCAGGAACCTCTTCGCCCTGGGCTTCGAGGACGACCCTAACCCTGCGGCCAAGAACTGGACGCTAGTGCTCGGCGACACGGAGCTGGACTTCCAGGACGGCGTGTACGCGCACGGGTCCTACCGGTGGCCCAACTCAATGGTTGACTGGGACGACGTGGCCGCCGGTGACAAGATGACCGTGGCCCTCAAGCTGACGGCGGCGAGCGACGAAGCGCCGCCCAAGGCTCTGTCCGGGACGGTCAACGGCGCCACGCTGGAGCTGACCTTCGACGAGGAACTCAAGAGCGGCTCGGTGCCGGCAGAGTCCGCCTTTGCCGTGACGGTGGAGGAAAGCACCCGGAGCCTCGCCTCGACGGACCCGGTGACGATCAGCGGCGAAACGCTGACGCTGACGCTGGCCTCAGCGGTCAACCATGACGAGGAGGTGACCGTCACCTACACGAAGCCCGGCTCGGACCCGCTGAGAGACGCTGCCGACAACGACGTGCTCGACTTCGAACGCGAGATCACGAATACAACGCCGAACCCGCACCTGCGCAGCCTCGTGCTCGATCCGCTGGAGCTGACCCTGGCCGAGGACGGTACGACAACCTACCGGGTCAAGCTGGACAAAGAGCCAAGCCAAAACGTGGTCGTGCGCATCTGGCCCACATCGGACATGCCCAACTACGCCGTCTCGGCGCGTGGCCCGAAGAAGGTGTCCATCAGTCCCACGAGGGTCACGTTGACCACCTCGAACTGGAACACGGGCGCGGTGGTGACAGTGAACGGGAAGTACCACCGCAGCGCCGGCAACCAGCACACGACACTGCATCACTGTGGACGCCTGTTGCGCGGCACGGCCTTCCAGTGCGGCAGCCTGTACTATGCCGGCAAAGCCGAACTGCCGGTCACGGTGACCAACACCGCGAGCGATCCGGTGCTGGCGAAGCGCGTCCCCAGCCAGCGCGCCCGGACCGGGCAGCTCTACAGCTACACCGTCCCCGCCAACACGTTCCACGACGCAGAGGGAGACACGCTGCACTATCAGGCGGGCCGGTGGGTCACTCACAACTACTACGGGAAGTTGAACGTGATGCCCGATTGGCTGAGCTTCAATACTTCGACGCGCACCTTCTCGGGGACGCCGCAGGCCGGCGATGTCGGGAACTACCTGTTGTGGGTAACGGCGAACGACCGCGGCCCCGGCCTGAGCGCGGCTGCGTGGTTCCTGCTCACCGTGCACGAGGACTCGTCATCCTCGCCCTCATCCTCGCTCCGGCAGACGCGCTCACCGGGCCAGGCTGACAGGCTGACGGGGCTCAAGGCCCGGGGGTACGACGACCGGGTGGAGTTGACCTGGGACGTCGCCGCGCGAGCAACCACCTACCGGGTGCTGCGCCGCCCGCAAGGAGAGGGAAACTACCGGCACGTCGGGACCAGCACGACCAATTCCTACACCGATACCGAGGTGACGGCGGGCGTGGTCTACGACTACCGGGTCACGGCGGTGCAAGGAACCAGAACCGGCGCGTCCTCAGAAGTGACGTCGGGGCTAACCCTCCCGCCCTCACCGGAGCCGCCCGCCAACCTGCAGGCGTCGGTCGATGGCACATCGGTGACGCTGAGCTGGGAATCCGCCGACGACGACACGGTGACCGGCTACGTGGTGGCGCGCCGGGTGCGCGACGCCGACCCTCCCGAGCAGTTCGTCTCGGTCGCCGAACTCGACGCTGACACCCTGACGGTCACCGATACCGGCCTGTCGCCGGCAACGGCCTACGAGTATCACGTGCTGGCTCTGAACCTGGGGGGCCACAGCGAGCCGGCAACCACCGAGGCCACCACGGCGGCTGAGACCAGCACGCCGAGCACGGCGCCTGCGGCTCCGGCGGGGTTGGGTGCGGGGACCGTGACTCGCACCGGCGTGGCGTTGAGCTGGGACGCGGTAGCTGGCGCGGCCAACTACAGGGTCGAGTACCGCCAGGAGACGGCGACGGAGTGGACCGCGGCCAGCGACGCAGTGAACGGGACCTCGCACACGGTGACGGGCCTCGTCTGCGGCTCCAGCTACCGGTTCCGGGTCAGCGCCTACGGCGACGGCACCGCCCACACCGCGGACTGGGGCGAGGCCTCTGATGAACTGACCGGAGCCACGGCCGCCTGCAACGCGGCGCCCGAGTTCGGCAGCTCCTCCTACAGCTTCTCCATAGCCGAGGACGCCGCCGTGGGCGACACCGTCGGCACCGTGTCGGCCAGCGACGGCGACAACGACTCGTTGACCTACACCATCGAGTCCGGCGACAGCGACGGCAAGTTCGCCATCTCCAGCAGCGGAGCTGTCACCGTGGCCGCTGCTTTGGACTTCGAGTCCGCGCCCTCGCATGCTCTGACGGTGCAGGCCGACGACGGCAACGGCGCCACGGCGACCGCGACGGTGGCCATCACCGTCACCGACGTGGTCGAGGACCCCGACGCGACCCGCGACGGCGCAGTGTCTTTGGGTGACCAGTCCCCGTCCAAGGGGCGCCAGTTCTTCAGGAACAAGTCCCTGGACCGCGCCAACGGCGACGCGGTGGACTACTACACGTTCACCACCACGGGCCGCTACCAGCTGGGCCTAGGGGTGCGCGACCAGAGCATCGACTTGTTGGCGTACCTCGAGGACGCCGACGGCAACCAAGTCGGCGTGTCAGCTCCGCCGCTGGACCCCAACAAGGACCAGACCATCGAATGGCTCAAGATCACCCTCGAACCCGGCACCCATTACATACGCGTGGAAGCGACCGAGGACGGATCCACCCGCTACTACCTGCGCTTGAAACTGTCGCTCGTTCCGCCTGCGGCGCCGGCGGGGCTGGGTGCGGGGACCGTGACCCGGACCGGCGTGGCGTTGAGCTGGGACGCGGTAGCTGGTGCCGCCAACTACAGGGTCGAGTACCGCCAGGAGACGGCGACGGAGTGGACCGCGGCCAGCGACGCAGTGAACGGGACCTCGCACACGGTGACGGGCCTCGTCTGCGGCTCCAGCTACCGGTTCCAGGTCAGCGCCTACGGTGACGGCACCGCCCACACCGCGGACTGGGGCGAGGCCTCTGATGAACTGACCGCAGCCACGGCCGCCTGCAACGCGGCGCCCGAGTTCGGCAGCTCCTCCTACAGCTTCTCCATAGCCGAGGACGCCGCCGTGGGCGACACCGTCGGCACCGTGTCGGCCAGCGACGGCGACAACGACTCGTTGACCTACACCATCGAGTCCGGCAACAGCGACGGCAAGTTCGCCATCTCCAGCAGCGGAGCTGTCACCGTGGCCGCTGCTTTGGAGTTCGAGTCCGCGCCCTCGCATGCTCTGACGGTGCAGGCCGACGACGGCAACGGCGCCACGGCGACCGCGACGGTGGCCATCACCGTCACCGACGTGGTCGAGGACCCCGACGCGACCCGCGACGGCGCAGTGTCTTTGGGTGACCAGTCCCCGTCCAAGGGGCGCCAGTTCTTCAGGAACAAGTCCCTGGACCGCGCCAACGGCGACGCGGTGGACTACTACACCTTCACCACCACGGGCCGCTACGAGCTGGGCCTAGGGGCGCGGGGCCAAAGCATCGAACTGAAGGTCACGCTGGAGGACGCAGACGGCAATGTGGTGGGCACGGCCGGTCCGCCGCTGGACCCCAACAAGGACCAGCTATACATCGAGTGGCTCAGGATCACCATCGACGCCGGTACCTACTACGTCCGTGTGGAGGCGTTGGAGGACGATGCGACGGGCTACTACATCCGTTTCGCGCTGGAGTGAGGCTCACTCCAGTCCAGATGTGGGTTTGCGCCTATCTTGTGTGACAGCGGCTAGTCGCCTGGGGTGATGGCGCTGATCAGGTCGTGGTCCTTGAACGCTCCCGCGATGCGGCTGTCAGCCGTGATCAGCTGGCACTTAAGGCTCTCGGCGAGGGCGATGTACAGGGCGTCGTGGAAGCTGAGGTTGTGGCGCAGCTGCCAGGCCCGCGCGGCGATCGCCCCATGGATCGGGTGGCGGCGATGAACCAGGCGCTCGGCCATCAACCGGGCTGAAGCCCCGACGCCATCGGTGAGGTCGCCGCGCAGCACCATTGAACGCAGCGCGTTGCCAACCTCGGCATCGATCAAGTGGGGCGCGGCTCGGCGGTGACCCCGCAGCATCGCCCGCGCCCGGACTCCGAGGGAGTCAGTGGACGCAACGGCGGCGACGAGCGTCGACGCGTCGACGACTACGGTTCCGCCGTTGACCGGCGATCGGCGTCGAGGTCGGCTAGCAGGGCTTCGATGTCGAGCCGGGTTCCGTGTGCTTCGACGAAGCGCTCAAGATCCGAGAAGAGCTCCTCGTCGTCAGGTTCGCTGGCCATTCGCTCTATGCGCCTCTTCATGTAAGCCTGGATGGACTGGCCGGCAGCGCGGGCTCGGCGCCGGATGACCTCATAGGCGTCCTCAGAGATGTCTCTAATCTGGATGGTAGCCACCCGCACATAGTAGCGCTACAGCGCTGCTTTACATGCACAAGGCTTGTGGTGAGTCTCGCCCTCGCTGCGGCTCCTGCCGAGGGATCGATGTGTGACGCCAGTCGCAGTGCAAAACGAAGTAGCGAACGGACCTATCAGGCCGGGGGTGGCTGGATCATCCGGCGGTGCGGCGGTGCTGTAGGAAGGGCAGGTTGGAGACGGTGGCCGGCGCGGCGAACACCGTGCCGGTTCCGGGGATGGCCCAGTCCACGAAGACCACGGTGCCGGGCTCGCCGAGCGACTTGTCGAGGTGGCCGAAGCCGATCAGCCGATCCACCGACGGTCCCCAGGTAATGCTCGACGCCCGGCCGACACGGCCGCCGTCGACGCAGACCGGTTTGGCCACCCACTCGACGCGCGGCGAGATGTTCGGGGGGACGCCGTGGTCGGATCGCGCCGAGCTCGGCGTGGAAGTCGTCGTACACGTCGACCACGTGGTTGAGGTCCCAGTTGAAGTACCAGGGGGTCTCGCTGTGCATGGCGGTGCGGGTGTGCAGAGGGGTGCCCACCACGCCGTCGGGCCGGAAGCGGCTGGCCCGGGCCTCCTGCCACGACGGCTCACTCATCATTCCCCTCCCGGGAGTGGGGTTGGGTCTACCGCAAGGAGAACGGCGGGTATTCGTCGGTGATCAGCAGCCACATGTAGGCCGAGACCCGCAGTCCCCAGCGTCCCACGCCGAGCACGAAGTCGAACAGTCCCCGGGGGTATCGGCCGGTGAAGATGATCGCGAACCATGCGATCACCACGCAGATGTAAGCGGCCACTCCCAGAACGGCCAGCACGACGTAGTGGGGGATCGCCAGCAGCCACTTCACCAGCGGCAGCCAGCGGTTCAAGTCTCTCGCGGCGTCGGGATAGTCCAACTCCAGCCGGACGGCCTGCTGCTCGTCGGTCGAGGGGTACTCGTCGCGCATCAGCGCCGTGTAGGCGCCGACCCGGTTCAAGAATCGCGTCAGTTCGAGGTTCCAGTCGAACCACCAGCGCGGGTACTTCTGCCGGAACAGCAGCATCAGCAACGTCGGTGCGAACAGCACGCCGGCGGAGGTGGCCGCCGCATAGTTCGTGCCGCCTGGCCAATCGCCGGCGTAGGAGCCGGCGAAGGTACCGCCGATCAGGCCGGCCACGATCACGATGGGTATGACCAGGATGATCCGGAAGATCGTCGTTGCCCGGTTGAGCCCCCCTTCGGGATACTCGATATCCAGTCTCGCCGGGTAGTTGCGGGTGTCGGGCACGCTGGTGGTAGCGGCGTCTGACATGGGGTCCTCCATTGGCTGACGGCGACTCGGGAACCTAGCAGTTCCGCACTTGCGGGCAAGGCCAGCAGCCCGCGGTGCTCATGCTGGCTCGCTCGGCCTCGCGTTGCGCCGCAACGGTTGCCACCTGCGGTAGGTGGCGCCGCGCCAAGCCCATTCGAACGGTCCGTACCGGAACCGGTCCAGCCATGACGTCGACCACCAGAGTTGCAGCCCCCAGACGCCGAGGATCCACGCGGCGATCATCGTGCGGCTGAGGCCTACGTCGGCCCACCACCATGTGAGCATTGTGACGCCGAGGATTGTCTGGGCGAGATAGTTGGTGAGGGCCATCCTGCCGGCGTTGCGGAAGCGCTCCATGAGGTGGCTGCCGCGCTGGTTCCAGGTGATGATCAGCGCCATGTAGCCGAGTGCCATGGGGATCGTGCCCAAGCCGGTGAGAACGTGGCCCGTGAGTGCGTGGTCCGGTGACCAATCGCCCGCGATCCGGATCACCATCTCGGCTGCCGTGACCGTTGTTCCCGCGCCGAGTCCCCACCAGGCCATGCGCCGGTAGTACCGGCTGTCTCGCCGCCCCTGCACGATGCCGAGCCGGTACAGAGCGACGCCGATCAGCATCAGGCCCAAGGCCCGGCCGCCGATGTCCAGAAGGAACCAGCCCGCGACCGCGTCCGACTTGGTGCCCGCGTCGGTGAACCAGTAGTCGCCGAGTCCGGCCCCGTCGGCCGCGACGGTTCTCTGGAACAGGGGCGCCGTGAGGCTGCCCGCGAGAGCCAGCACGACCCCCGAGCCGATCAGCAGGCCCGTCGGGAGTTTGCGGACCAGCAGCACGATCGGCGCGCACAACCCGTAGAGGACCAGGACGTCGCCGTCCCACAAGGCGGTGTGGGCGACGCCGACACCGAGCAGCAGCACGAAGCGCCACAGGCTCAGCCAGACGACCCGGCGCCCTTTGGCTCGGGCCCGGTCGGCGAACACGACGACGCCCACTCCGAACAGCAGCGAGAACAAGGCCATCATCTTCTGGTTGATGAAGATCATGGTCACCACCCCGACGACCCAGTCGAAGGGTTGACGGATCCCGTCGGCAGAGACGTTGAAGTAGGCCGCCGGCTCCAGGCCGAACGCCAGGGCGTTCATCGGCAGAATGCCGAGCACGGCCACGCCCCGTACCGCGTCCAGCGAAGAGATCCGTTCGGTCGCCGAGATCGGACCCGACAGGTGCCTGCGCCCAGATCGCGAGGTGGACCGCCCAAGCCGCCCGGATCCAGCCATTCAGCCCAGCCTTCAGCCTTCAGGCCACGGCAGTCGGCGGCGGGCGCAATGTCCGCACGTGTGGTGAGCCATCCTCATGGTGGGCGTTCTAGCAGGCCCGGGAGCCACGCCCAGTGCCAGCGGGGGCGATGCGCTGGCGCAGATCCCTCCGGGAATCCGAAGATCTTGTCCAGCGCGGCCCCCGGGGTCGGGTGATGCTCCGGCCCGGCTCCGGCGTCACAGCGGCTGCACCTTAGTAGTAATTCTTGTTAACATGATTGCATGCAGAGCACGAGTGTACGGGTCGACGGTGCTACCCATCAGGAGATCAAGAAGCTGGCGGCCGTCCTCGGCGAGACGGTGGGTGACACTGTCGCGCTGGCGGTTCGGCGGTTGCGCCAGGAGTTGATCGGCAACGATCTTCGTGGCGGTTTGACGGACGACGAGACGAGGTGGCTTGATGCTGACCTCGGGTGACGTGGTCGATCTGGATCTCGGCGCGCCGGCGGGGAGCGAGGCGGGCTTCCGCCGTCCGGCGGTGGTCGTCAGCGCGCAGCGGATCCTGGATGCCTCGCCGAGCGTCATCCAAGTCGTGCCGCTGACATCGACTGTGCGGCGACTGGCTTCGGAGGTGGAGATCGACGCCGACGGTGCCAACGGTCTCGATCATCGATCCGCGGCCCAGTGCCAGCACATCCGGGCGTTCGCCGCCCGGCGCATCGACCGCAGACGCGGGAATGTCGGGGGCGCTGCGCTGGCGCAGATCCGTGACCTCCTCGGACTGATCCTGGACATACCGAACTGAGCCACCCGTAGACCGGGTGCTTACAGGATCAGGTCGGTGAGCAGGCCGGCGGCGAGGGCGACCGCGAACACGTAGGCGAAGAACGCTGCGACGACTCGGCCCCGGGCGATCTTGGTGAGCAGGGCGAACTCGGGGATGTTGGCTCCGGCGCCCGCGATGACCAGGGCCACGATGGACCCGGTGCTCGCCCCCTTGGCGTGGAGGGCGTCGCCGATGGGGACGAAGAGCTCGGTGCCGAAGTAGAGCGGGATGCCGGCGGCGGCCGCGGCGGGAACGGCCAGCGGGTTGTGGGCGCCGGCGACGCCGGCGAGGGCGTCGGTGGGGACGAGCAGGCCGATGGCCAGCCCTACGCCCACTCCGGCGGCGATCAGCCAGGCCATGCTCCTCAGCAGCGCCGTTGCGCGACGCCACGCGGCCCGGGACTCCTCTCGCCATCCGGACCACGGAGCTCCCTGCGGGGACGAGCAACTCGCTGGCGGCGAGGCAGTTCCCGGCGTGGCGGGACTGGATGCCGGGGCGGGCGCCCCGACCAGCGCCGGGACCGGTTTGAGGTGGGGTGCGATGTCGACCGCGTCGACGATGAGCGCCAGCAGGAAGGCCGCCGCGAACGCGGTTGCGACGTAGGTGGCCGCGCCCGCGGGGCCGATGATGATGGCCAGAACGCCGATCATCACCGGGTCGACCACGGGTGCGGCGAATATGAACGCGGCGTATCCCGCGGGCCGCACACCGGCCTGGCGCATACCGAGGAGGACCGGGATGGCCGAGTAGGTGCAGAACGGCGTGATGAACCCCACCGCGATGCCCTTGAGGGCGGCCCGCCGGGGAGGCCCGCCCATCCACCGCCGGATGGCGGCGTCGCCCAGCCGGCGCTGCAGCAGCGCCACGCCGAAGGTGACGGCCAGGAGCAGCCCGGCCATCTCCGCGGCCAGCAGCGCCGTCCCCGGCAGCGAGGTCATGGGTGATCGGCGCCCATGATCCGGGCGGCCGCCTCGGGGAACTCCTTGAGGCAGTCGTGGTTCACGGTGACGAGCGTCCGTGTCCCTTCGGCCCGCATGTGGATGAAGCGCTCCTCGGCCAGCACGCGCAGATGGTGCGACACCGTCGACTGGCCCACGCCGGCACGGTCGACGATCTCGCCGACCGTCATGGCCCGCGGTGCGGTGGCCACGATGTTGAGCACGAGCAGCCGGGTCCCGTCGGCCAGGCACCGGAACCAGCCGGCGTACTCGTCGGCGTCCTGGTGCGAGAGCGACGTTCGGATGGGGGTTTGCGCTGGAGTATCCATCTATCATCGACGATAATCGATTATTAGCGCGCCGGCAACCTGTTGGGGCAATACCCTCACCGGGTGCTCCGTTCGTCAGGGTCAGAGGAATCGGCGCAGAGAGGAATTGGCGCAGCTGATTCCCACTTCCGGGCGTCGGCCGCAGCCCCGGCGGGGAGCCGGGCCATGGCCGAGCGCAGGATCCCCGAGTTCCGAGGCGAGTGACGCCTGCTGCCTCGGGCGCCTGCTAGGCGGCCGGATCGACGAGGCGGCCCACGAACAGCAGGACGCCCGTGGGCGGGTGGACGATGGCCCACAGGAATGGGCGGTCGGCGACGATGGTGAGATCGGCTGGGGGAGGGCCGGACTCGTTGAAGCTCAGGGCGGTGGCTGCGGCCGCCTCGGTGCCCTTCTCGTCGACGATCACCTTGGCTCCGTGGAGCGCGGCCGAGATGAAGATGCCGGGCGCGATGCCGTCGAATCGTGCGCCGAGGCAGAATCCCTGGGGGCACAGCCATTCGAACAGGTCGGTGGGCGGCAGTGTCTGTTCCCACTTGGGCATGGTGACGTCGACCAGGCCCGTCTGCGCGGCGCTCGGCAGCCCGGCGAGCGTCTCAGCGTCGAGCGACCCCTCGACGTCGGCGAGCCCGTCGGGGTCGTGGGGGACGATGAGCCACATGGCCAGCTGGCCGCCCCGGTAGGGGAGCTCGACCGCGTCGGCGCCCTCGAACTGAACGAAGCGACGGCGCACCGGTTCCCTGTCGCGCATGAACGGCACCGTCACCGACCGGTTGTCGCCGGTGGTGAACTGGCCGTCGCTGGTCCGCTCGGGCAGGAACGGCTCGACCCAGTCGGCCTTCAGGTACACGGTGTTAACCAGGACCATCTCTTGGTCCTGGACGACGCTGTCGTCGACGATCATGGGGATGAGCCCGCGGGTGCGCTCGGACACCCACTCGTTGATGGCCCGGGCCGCGGCGGCGCCGTCGGCGGTGTCGACGGGCTGCAGCGCTGCGCCGTATTGGGCGGCGGCGGTGTGGAGGAATTCCGGCAGCATCGAGAATCCGTCGTCGGGGAACAGCCGGTTGGCCACCTCCAGGGTGGTGAGCCCGGTGGAGGCCTTCGCCAGCCTGAGGTCGATGGCGTTGGCGGCATCGTGGAGGCCGGCCTCGGGGAATCCGAAGATCTTGTCGAGCGCGGCCCCGGAGTCGGCCGACGCGCCGGCCCGGCTCAGGCTGAAGGCCGTGCCGATGCTCACGGGGCTGGAGACCGCGTTGCCCTCCAGGTGCCGGTGGAAGTGCCATCCGGCCGTGTTGACACCGGTGGCCCATTCAATGGTCGGAGCCTCGGGGTCAGCCGGCAGCCGGTCCGCCACCGGCTCCAGGACCGCCGTTGTAGTCGTGGTCGTTGTGGTAGTGGCAGTGGTCGTTGTGGTAGTGGCCGTGGCCGTTGTGGTAGTGGCCGTGGCCGTGGTCGTTGTGGTGGTGGCCGTGGTCGTTGTGGTAGTGGCCGTGTCGCCCGGATCCGCCCCCGGATCTTCGATGGTTCCAGGATCATCCACCGGCTCCGGGACCGCAGTGGTCGTGTCCGGGGAGCTGCAGGCCACTGCCACGGAGCACAGCGCAGGCAGGATTCCGAGCAGCTTGGTCACGGTAGTTGGACGCTACAGCCGGGCCCCAGGTTCCCGAGGCCGTCGGCAGCCGGCGCCGGGCAGGGCACACGCACAGCAGACCGCCGACTCTCGCCGGGGCCAGCCAGGCCGCGCCGGTGCGCACGATCCCCGAGTTCGGAGGCGAGTGACGCCTGCTACCCTGCGTGGCTCGGGGCCGTTAGCTCAGCCTGGTTAGAGCGCCTGCTCGACACGCAGGAGGTCAGAGGTTCAAATCCCCTACGGCCCACTGAGGGGGTTTTGCGGGTTCCGCGCCTTCGGGTTAGCGGGTTCTGCTGAAGTCGCCCGATTTGGCAAGGTTCGGTCCGTTTCAGCCGCTATTGCTTGCTCTGCGTCGCGCAGAGGTGTTCCGACTGCTCAGAAGCCCCCGCGGCAGGTGTTTGAGGGCGCGCAGAAGCCGACGGTCAGGCGACCGTCAGCTCCAATCGCAGCCGTTCAGAGGGTCAGGGCGGCGCTCTAAGCGGCGCTGTCCCGGCGCTGGTGTCTATGGCAGCGGAACTGCCATTCTCGCTGCCGTTACCGGGGTGCGGGCCGGTGCCGTTTCCGCTGCCGTTGCTGTGAAGCGCGGTAGTCACGCAGAACAGCGACGGTTCCGCTTCGGGGGCATTGTCGGCGTGCGGGTCAGCGGAGAGGTCAACGTCTGCGCGGGTCACATTGTTCGCGACCGCCAAAGCGAGCAACGCCATGCTGTGTGCTCTCACTCCGGCCGCTTCGCACGCCCTGGGGTCCATCCCGCCGTCGTGCTTGACGATTCCGTTGGTGTTCTCGATACGAGCGCGGCCCTTCCAGTAGAAGCGCCGATGCAGCTCGGTTGCCCATGAGAGAGGCTGGTACTGGTCCAGCTCTTCGGGACGGATGTTGATGGAACCGTTGCAGCACCACTTCTCGGTGAAGGGCGGACCTAAAGACGGCGTGTTCTGGGGGTGGTGCCGCTTCTTGAAACGGCCCATCCGAGTGTTGGCTGCGCCGATGACAGTGCCCGCGCATTGAGGGCAGAGGAACTGGATGGTGCCGCCCTTGGATTTGGAGTGGGCGACATACCGAAACTTGGAGCGTTCCTCGGCCCAGCTCACAGTCTGTTGCGAGGTGAGGTTCGGGTCGGGCGGCACCAGGAACTGCTCGGGCAGCCACAACGGAAAGAAGTCGCCGCACGACTCATAGAGGGGTTCCCGGCGACGGCCGACATATGCGATGCCGGGCCGTTCTTTGGTGGTCACCGTGTAATCCATAATCACGCTCATGTCGGCTTCGTGGAGGGGCCGCACGAAATCGGACCGGGTTGTGAACTCCCGGTCTGCGACGATGACATCTAGGCGGGGCAGAGCTTTCTTCAGTGACAGCACCACATCGCGTCCGACGGGAGCGCGGTTGACCGTCGCCGGGTCAAGACTGAAAGACAGCACATACGGGCCGATGTCTTCCTCGGGTGGAATCTCCTGCTGCGGGTCGGGGTAGTCGCGCAGGTCAGGCGACGCGGCGACGATGGTGCCGAAATAGCCGTTGAAGTAGATTTTCTTGTGGCCGGTAGCTCTGCTGGCCCCTCTGACAGCGGTTCTTGCCTCGGGGTCGGCCTTGCAGCGTTGAATCTTGCCGTCCTGCCCGACGATGAGACCTTCAGGCAGTGGTGTGCCGTGGATAAGCGAGTCGCGGAGCATCCTGTCCACGTCCTTCTGCTTGCGGAAGTCCGTGACCCTGGCGTTGCTCGCGAACGCTGTCGCGTCCACAGCCCCGACTTTGACTCTCGCGAGCACCCGCTTGGGAACGCTCTCCAGCAACAGACCCTGGTTGAACCACAGCAGCCCAGCGTCCGCTCCCGGCCCGTCCGTGGTGGCTACGCGGTGCCCGACAGTCCTGTCCATCAGCTCAGTGAACGGCGCTGCCTCCAATCGGTTGACCTGGCGGGCCACGCTGCTGTAGGAGACCGGCGTGAAGTCTTGGGTGTCGCACAGGCCAACGTCAAAGAGGATGGTTGCGTCCAGTCCGTTGATGACCGCACACAAGTGCGAACGGAGATAGCTGCTCTTGATTTCTGCGGCGAGGAACATCGCCAGCAGCAGAACCTCTCCTGAGCATCGTGACGTCGGCCCGGAGTGCTCGTCCAGCCAGTCGCACAACGCCTGTGCCTCTTCGCAGCGACGAATGAGTCGCAAGTATCGCCACGCCTGCTCCGGCTTGGGGCAGATGGGTTCCATCATCCGCGACGCGAGGCTGGGATGGTCGTCAGGAAGTCTCCGCTGAGAGTTGATGCGATGCGCCTCAGCCACAGTGAGGCACTTGCGCGCCGCCAGACGCGCCCGGCGACGGTAGTGCTGACGCAGGCCGCGGCTCATATCCGCATCCCCTCGGTGACGGCCTCCTCAGGGGTGAGAGGCATGTCAAGGGCATCAACCAGATAGAGCAGGGCTGCCCCGCTCAGCGACCCCGCCAACATCTTCAGCACGGGCAGAGGAGTGCCCGCAGCCAGATGCGCCGTGAACCAGGTAGCTCGGGCGCGACGCAGGGAGAAGCTCTGACCGTCGGCTGATACCAGGGAACCAGCTTGGTTTCTCGCGACACTCGGGGAGTTGCCGGTGACGAACCTCCGGCTGGACCCTTGGCTCCGATTCTCAACTGAAGCAACGGCCCGCCTAATAGTGTCGGTCCAGTTCTCTCGGACTGGCACCAGCCGAGGTTGGTGCCAGCGCACCTGCACGGCGAGCCGTTCGTCGCCCCATTCGTGAATGTCGCTGACCTCAGCCGCGTGGAGTTCGGGGCCGCGCAGACCTGCACCGCAGGACGCGGCAACCACCCACAGTCGCCCTGCGGCGTTCCCCGCTCCTGGTAGACGACACGCCTTCTCAAGGAGTCGTTCAGTGGCAGCGTCGTACGGCCACGCAATAGGTGGGCGACGAATCGGAGGATGTTTGGCCTCCCAGGCTTGCGGGTTGACAGCCCGGCCGACGCGCTTCAACACCGTCCTCGTGCAATGCTTCCAGTTGGGCGACCGCCTTTTGCAATGGCTACCAAGGAACGCAACCACGTTGCGAGGATTGATGACCTCAGCGGCAAGAGACCCGAGGGTCTTGTCCGCCCACGCCATCATCTGACACACCCCTGCCAGCCACGTCCTTGCAATGGTTGGTGTGCTAGGGGACGCTGCCGCGACCAGGGAACGCGCGACGGGTGCCACAACGTTCTGAATTCGTAGGTCGTGTTGTAACGGCTTCCACTTTGCGATGTAAGCCGCGACTTCCGGTTTCAACGCCGGAACGGTTTGCTTGCTTGTAGCCATGGGATAACTCCTGGTAATCCCTCTCAGACGCTCTGCCCAAGAGGCGACCAACAGGCCAGTACCCCGATGCGACAACTCCGCGGGAGCGCTGAGTCTCGCGGCAGCCCAATGACTCACAGAAATCACGTGTGACGTGTACAAACGGACGCGGGAAGCCCAACTCTCTAATCTGGCTGACATTCTGTGACGGCAAGCAAACAAGCCCAAATCCCGTCTATTTTGATTTACGTTCCCCGCACTTGTACGTACCGCCGAGAAGGGCTCTTTGGCAACGTCTGGCGGCAAGAAATCCTCCGCTGCGGGAAGTGTCGGCGGTGGCTACGGTTTGCGGCCGTGCCCCGCCTCCAGAAACCTCCGCCGCTCACCCATCTCGCAAGCGGATCTTGGCCCTTTGGCGAGCTGAAAGAGGATGCGCCCTCAGAAGCCCGCCAGATGCAAACGCTGTCCACACGGCTGCGCTCACTCATCAGGAAGTCCCGCACATCCAAGTACGCGATTGCTCAAGAGGCCGGGTTGTCTCGTCAGACCCTTCAGAACGTCCTTGACGGCAAGGTGTGGCCTGACCTCATCACCATTCACCGGCTGGAGGTCGCGTTGGGGCAGCGGCTGTGGGTCAACGCGGACCTCGGCAGAAGCGTTGAACCGCTGTCCACACGCGAGTTTCACCAACGCGACCTGGGGTTCTTCCTCATCGGCTTCGTTGACACGGACCGGTGGCGGGCCGAGGCCTCTCCCATATCACGCTCCGACGATGCTTGGCGCTGGTCGGTCTACGAGCTGCTCACCGAGGAGGGATGGACACGCGACGCTGAAGGCACAGCCGCCGACGCCCACGCCGCAGGCGAAGCAGCTCACCAGCACATCGCCGAGCGCACCGCAGCAGACACGCCACCTGACGAACACGCCGAGCGCTAACGGCTCAGGTTCCGGTGAGTTCCTGGCGAACTAGTGCCCGACACTACGGCCGTTCGGAGCACAGAGACGAGGGCGACCTCCCCGCGTTCTCGCAACAGGCCGCTGGTACGTTGACGACGCTCGGGGAAATTCCCCAGCAGGGAAGGGTCCGATGAGACGCCAACGCCTACGGCTGGTACCGGCGCTGGTAGCGCTGGCCCTACTTGCTGCGAGTTGCGCGACACCAGACGCCGAGACCGGGCCGGACACCGAGGCCGCCCCCGAACCTGTAGCGGAGCAGTCAGAAGTAGAGCCATCAGAACCGGAGACGGACACCGCCTCAGAAGACGGCGAGGCGTCGGAACCAGAAGCCGAAGCGGAGGTCGCGCCATCTTCCACGACCAGTTCGCCACCGGAGGCGACAACCACAACCACGCTTCCAGCCGACTGTGACTTCTCTGACCACGCCGCAGATGCGCTAGCAGCCGTGTATCAGGTCGTGACGAGCGACGGCATCGGCACTGCGTTCTATCTCGGTGACGGGGAATGGCTGACTGCTGCCCATGTCGTGGGAACGGCCAGCCGGGTGTCGCTGCACAATGAACGCGATTCGTTATCGGTGGCCGTGAAGGGCATAGACCACAGCGTTGACTTGGCCCTACTGGAAGGCACCCCCATTGCAGTCAGCCGCGAGGTGCCCACCCTCACCATCATGGAGGGCGAACCAACACAACCCGGCGAAGCGGCCATCGTAGTCGGCTATCCGCTCTATCGAGAAGACTCTGCCTCCATCAGTCAGGGCGTTGTGTCACGGTACGAAGAAGATGATGTCGGCGAGTTGCTGGTGACCGACGCCTCCGTGAATCCCGGCAATAGCGGTGGGCCGATGTTGAACGAGTGTGGCGAAGTCATCGGGGTCGTTCGTCAGAAGTATGTTGGGTATGACGTGGAGGGACTTGGGTACGCGATTTCGGTGAGCGACGTCACAGCGAATCTGCCGCGCCTGCGGCAGGGGTTCAAGGATACGCCGCCATCGACAGTGGATGCGGTGGTGGACCCGACACCCGCCCCGTCTGAGTCGCAGGGATGGGTAATCACGGACACGGAGCCAGACTTGCTGACCGGTGAGGTGTTCCCCTACATGTTCGTGCTTGCGTCCGACGTAGAGCGCGAGTACGACTTCTACGAGATTCCAAGTCTGGCATCGAACTGCTGGGGAGAATGGTCCGTGTGGTGGGGTGGGGACACCCTTATCGCTTATGACAACGAAGTAGATGTCGTCTATCGGGTGGGTGCTGGCGAGGCCTTAACCGACGTCTGGATTGAGGATGACGAGTTGACGTGGCTGTCAATGAGCGCCACGGATGCCATCCTCGCTGCTGACCCGGACGACGAACTGGTCGTCAGAGCATACGACTACGACGGAGATATCTTTGCCACGGCGGTGTTTGACTTGGACGGCTTCACGGAAGCACTAGGAAGATTGATACAACGCTGTTCGCCTGTCTTCTCTGCCAGCTTTGTGAGCGGCGAATCATTGCTAGACCTCATACTGGAACGGTCTTCTCACCAATGGCTGCGCTATTCCGATGACCACATTGAGGCTATAGTGCTCCCCGGAGAAAATTTCAGTTCGCTTCTATGGATAGTCTGCGCAGATACCGTGTCTGGGCTCAACGTCTTGTTCCAAGCTCTGCTGGAGGAAACATCCCTTCACTCCTCTGACGCTTCCCAACACGGGGAGATGACTTGGACCGACACAGACGGGTCTACGTTTGTGTTGAGCAGAATCGAATTGGAACCACCGATAGAGAACACTAGCCCGGAGATGTCGTTCCTGGCTAGCGTCAGACTCGCTAGCTTCCTGTCGGATCTTGCCAATGAATCCCCCTTTGACGAGTATCGGCACGACGGTTGGGTGGATATCCGATTCCCCTCGGGCGTCACAGACACGCTTGATGTGACTCGTTGGCACGAGGCCAAGGAGGGGTTACTGGCTTCGTGCTCGGAGGTGGCATAGCGCAGGAACGAACCGCCTGCTTCAAGGCACGTTCCCCGGTCGGGGCGGGAGACGGTCGCTAACGTGCGGCGGCTCCCTGATGGCACAAGGAGAGAACCCTCATGTCAGACCAAATTCCCGACGATCCCGCGCCCGCCCACCCTCCTGTTGGCTCCCGCGAACCGGACTGGACCACCGGTCAAGGCGTCGGCTTCCTGGTGGCTCTGCCTGGCTGGATAATCGTCGGGCTGGCGGGGATAGGCGCGCTGGCCGCTGTTTACCTGGTTGCTGCCGATAGCCCAATCGCTCTCCATGTGGTCATTGGTGTCGTCAGTTGGGCCGTGTTCGGCGTCATCATCGCCATCCCCGGCACCATCGTCTTCAACAAGTGCAAGCGGCGCTGAGTCATCCCCATCGGCACCAACTCCTGAAGCTCTAGGTTACGGCTGGCATGATTCGCTGAGCGACGCTTGGAACGCTGCCATCCCAGCCGTGTCGGCGACGATGAACACCGTTGCTGCGTCTCTCAATGCGTCTTCGGCACGGATGCGCCCGACTGTGACGCCATAGTAAGCCCATTGCTCGGCGGTATTCGCCGATTCGTGCTCCTTCGCCCACTCGGGAACGTCGTCGCGGATGTTGGGCCGATGCCAGACATAATCCTTGGCTGACTGGATGGCTTCGGCCACTTCCGCAGTGTGGGCTTCGGGCTGAATCGGCAGGGTCCAGCCCCAAACGGCGGGACGGAAGCGCAGTCGTATCTCCGCAAGCGCGTGCGCCGCGTCCACGAACCGTTGAAGGGCATCCTCAGCGGCTTGCGGTGACTCGGCCTCTCGTATCGCCGTGATGGAGGTGTCCACCTCCAACAGCAGGTCGCGAATGCCGAATATCACATCGTCAATTTCTTGCTTCACCCCCGCCACGGCAGCCAACGCGCCCTCAACAGTCACGATGGGGTCAACGTCCGGGGGGTCGGGGCGGGCCGTGGGTAGCGGTTCATCGGGCACCGTCAGCTCGCTTAGCTTCACCACGGCCGGGTCGGCGCTGGCACGCCAAGCCTCCGCGGCCCGCTGAACCGCGACGGCCTCTGTGTCATCGGCGGGAACACGGTCAGGGTCCAGCAGCGCCGCGACCCCTAGGGCCGCGCCCGTCACCGTGGCCGTAGCGTCGGCGTGGGCCGCAGATGCCGCCTCTAGCGCCTGTTCGGCTTCTGCTCGGTCCAGTTCGTCGGTGGCGCTGTCAACGGCAATCTGTGCTTCTAGGAGCGCCGTCTCAGCGGCATTGAGTTGCGCCAGCGCTTCGGTGTGTATGTCCCACGAGGCTTGGATGGTCGCGCACCACGAGAACCGCTCACCAAGCCGCACCGCGGCAAGTTCCAGCTCCGGGGCAGCGTCGGCCGGTTCAGCCGGTTCAGTGCTCTCGGTCGCGGTAGTGCTCGGTTCGTCGCCGTCGCCGGTAGCGACCTCCGACACAGCATCACCTCGGGCATCGTCTTCGGGTTCGTCGGTGGCGTCATCGCCGCCACCGCAGGCTGCCACCAACAGGGCGACAGCGAGCACCGCAACAAACGTGAATCGGGTCTTGGGCATGGTGGCCCCCTTCGGGCGGTCTGAGCATCGAATTGCCGTCCGACACTGTGCGACCCGGCCCGAAGGAGGCCATGGCGATGCATCAGCCACCTAGATGGCCGGGTCGCTAAACAGGGTTTCGGCAAACCCCTATGTCGGACGGCAGGCGAAAGGGTAGCCGCACTCGTCAGGGACGTTCAAAGGCATCATGGGCCGCACCAACAACGGCGCGCTCAGAACTACCACGCAGCTCTGTTCAAGTTCCCACCCTCGGGCGGCCGGTAGAGGTACTACGTGGTCCGGCTTTCGGGCAACAGACGACGGGGAGGCCCCATGACCGCCGAACAGATGGACGGCATTTTCGCTCTCGGGCTTATCATCGCAGGGGCCGCGATCATTTGGATTTGCAGCTCGGCTGTGGTGAATGTCCACAGCGCCCTCGGATGGCAGTCGCGGAGACTGTGGTGCATTCCGCTCACCATCGGCTTGATTCTGCTCCCCCCAGTGCTCTTATGCTGGTTGGTCTGCGTCATCATTACCCACTACCAGAGAAAGTGGGAGAAACAGAGGCAGCAGAGCGAAAGCGCCCAGCAGCAGCCGACCTCCAACGGCACGGCGTGATGACGAACCTCACGGCCTTCAGCGCTACATGACATCTGCTAGGCGTCGGCAGCTATCGCCCGACTCCCATCGTCGGCTTATCTGCTAGCTCGCCAGAACCTCAGTTGACTCACGCACTCGTCACAGAGCAATCGTCTGTCTTGCATCCTGTGCATCTGCCGCGCGGCGGGGTAGAAGCCTGCTGGCCCGTCCGGGGAGGTGCGGTGACCGTGGAATACCGTTGGTGGTGCATTGCCGCACCCATCGCACGGGTCGGCTGTCTTCCAGGTGCTAACGGGCTTGTTGCGTGTCAGCCATCTTTGGGTGTGCTGGACCAGCCACCGGCCTGCCTGTAGCGCTCGCCTTCCTAGGTGCTTGCTCAGCCACACAAGCCCTATGACCACCAGGCCAGCGATGACCGCTACGAGCACCTCTGGGCGTTCCACACCATCCAAGAAGTTCATGGCAGTTCAGTTCAGGCATAAGGGTGGCGGTGACGAAAGCCAGCACGAGAATCAAACCCAGCGATGAAGTCCGGCCGGTCCCAGTCATCACGCATAGACAAAGCTCGCGACAGGGCGCTTGGGTCGGTCAGCGGATCTACAGTGCGGTTTTCATATGGTTCGAGCAGAATCTTGACCGCGGCATCTGGTGCTGTCTCACGAGCTAGCAAGGGTTGTACTTGTTCTATGAATCCTGACACCCCCTTGGGAGGTCTGCCCATGGTCCTCTGGACACGCAACAAAGAACTGTCCTCCCATACATCCAATACGGCTTGCACAAAGAAGTACGAGAGCTGCGATGCCTCAGCAATATCGTTTATCTCCATTCCGATTTGGTCTTGCTGAGGCTGGTCGGATATATGCTTGGCGATAGTTGCGTATTGCGCTTGTGTGTTCTCCATGCCTGCACATAGCTCAGCGAGCAGGACGCCCCGGCCAGCAATTTGGCAAATGCCCAAATCTCTGTAGTTGTATTCCTGGTGGATGAGGCCTCTATATGCTAGTTGTGCTACGGACGCTGCCACATCCTTGGGTGGAATGTCGCAGCGCGTAGCGAGTGATGTGAGTTCATCTGAGTTGAATCTGTGGTCTAGGTCTCCCTGCTGCTCAGCTTCCTGACTCATGAGCCTCAAGATGTCTAGGTCGGCATCGCAATCCAACAGCGCTTCCTTCAGATTCCGAATAGCAGCATCCTGTTCATGGCTCTCTAGAGATACGACGATGTGCTCTATCCGTGCCAACAGCCTCTCCGAAAGGGCGCTGTGGTCCGGTGTGGGAGTGGCAGCGCAGTCGGTATCAAAGCCGACATGGGCACGTCCTCGGATGTCAAAGGGCAGACTCTCGTATTGTGGCAAGTGCTGTAGGTTCACTACAGTCACGATTCTGTGTTCCTTGTGCCCCGTGCCGAACGCATACCCGAGTTCTAACATTACGTTTGGATTGGGAACGGCCTGCCGTTCTGTGAACGCATCATTGATGGGTGTGATGTCTGCGACGAACACAGCACACGATTGAATCTTCTCCAACAAGACGCTGGAGATATCTGGGCATCCGGGGACATCCCGCGTGTCTTCGTCCAAGCGAAGATGGTCTTCGGGCTCTGCCCGTTGATTGAAGTCGGCGATGGCGTCTTCTAACGCTCTCGTAATGAATGTCCTGACTTCAGGGTAGTCAGACTGCCATGAGAAGAATACTGTGTCCATGAGATAGCACCTAAGGGGTGTGAGGGCAGCCCCGTTTCAGGCGGTCGAATTCCATGAGTGTAACCCTACAGTGGGGCAGCCACCTGTGTGCCGTCGCCATCCCACCGCAGCGGAATTCACGCTCGCAGTGCTTCAGCGATGGTGCGTTCCGCGGTGATGACGCTGGTCGCTGCGAGCAGGTCATCCAGGGTGGCTGTTGAGAGCGGCCCGGCTACCGCACGAAGAACGGGCAGGGGAGTCCCGGCTTCTAGGTGTGCGGTGAGCCATGTGGCCCTGGCGCGCCTAAGCGACAGAGCGGTGTCTCCGACGCTCACGCGGTTGGCTGCTCGGGCTGCGGCGTTGCGGTCCTGTGACCGGATGAACCGGCGGCATGGCTCGGCCCGTTCCTTGGCGAGCTGAACGGCTCGGCGGGCGGTGTCTGTCCAGCACGCCCGGATGGGCACAAGCCGAGCGTCACGGCCTCTCACTTGCACCACCAATCTGCCTTCCCCGATTTCTGCCAGGTCGCCAATCTCCGCGGCGGCTATCTCCGGGCCGCGCATCCCAGCTCCACATGACGCTGCCGCGACCCACAGAGCGGCAGCCGGGTCGTCTATGCCGGGCAGTCGGGCAGCCGCCATCAGGAGCGCTTCTTCGGCGGTGCTGTAGGGCGCGCAGGCTGGGGGACGGCCAACCGTGTCCGGTGTCTCAGGCCATCCCATCGGGTTGACGGCACGGCCCACCTGCCGCAGCACACTACGGGACGCGTTGCGCCATCCTTGGGGCCGGTGCCCGTTGACGGACATGACCCACATCTCCACGTTGCGGTCGTTGACGCTGCGGGCGGTGAAGGTGCCGAGCGTCTTGTGCGCCCATGCGCTGAACGGGGCTATGGCCCACATCAGCCTCCGCGCCGCCAGCGCCGTTTCGGGTTGCATGGCCGCGGCCAGGGTCCGTGCCTCGGCCAGCACCGCCGGGGGAGCGTCCCTGACGGAGTGAGGAACCCAGGTGGCGATAACCGACTCTGGTTCAGTACAGGTGGAGGGGAGGTGGTCTCCGGTTCCGGCGACACGGCCTCCGCTCGGCAAAGTGCAGACTCCTGGCTGGTGCGGGTCGAGCAAGATACAGGGTCGATGCGGCTCTCGAACGCCTGGAGACGCTCATAACCCCAGATTTCATTTCGCGCCACTCTGACCAGCGGTTATGGGTGTTTTCCTAGGTTTCTATGAAAACTCGCCCCAAGAGTTATGGAAGTCCTCTCGGCGGGTCAGCGGACACCCCTCCTGGGCTGGCACAATGAGAACCCGCTAACCTCACACTGAGGTGGTTGAAGGAGTTAGTCGCGCTTGGGTGATGGAGTTAGCTCCGCAGCGACCGTTTTGGGGTGTTTTGGGGTATTTCGAGTCGTGATTCTTGATTTGTGACGCGCTGGCTCGGCGCGTCGGCGTCAACCGTCGCGTGTGCGAGGGGTCGACGGGCGCGCCGAAGCTGACGGTCAACCTCGACGGACCGTCAGCTTCAATGGCGGTGCTCAGGCGGTCAGGGGGGCGCCCGTGGTGGCAGGTCGTTCTTTGGGCCGGGGTGGGCGGCTGTGTGGTCGCCGTTGGATGTGGTGTCGTCGAAGGCAGGCATTACGCAGAACAGTGACAGTTCGGCTTCGGGGAAGTGGTCGGCGGGAGGGTCTGCAAGGGGGTCTTCGTCTGCGAACTTGACGTTGCTTACGACCGCGAGGGCGAGGACGGCCATGTTGTGTGCGGGGACTCCTGGAGCGCGGCACGATTTCTTGCTGACTCCGCCGCTGTCTTTGATGATGCCGTTGGTGTGCTCGATGCGGTTGCGGCCGGCTGCGTAGAGCTTCTTGTGTGCTCGGGTGCCCCACGGCACGGGCTGCCATTTGTTGAGGTCCTCGACTCGGATGCTGATCGATCCGTCGCAGCACCATTGTTGGTCGAAGGGTGCGCCGAGTGATAGACGGCACTTCCCCCCGTTGACCGGTCAGGTGGATAACGCGGGGGTGGTTCCCGCGGTGTGACGGTAGTGGGCTTCGTATTGGTCGGGTGTGAGGCACCCGAGGCTGGTGTGGCGCCTGGTGGTGTTGTAGCGGACGAGCCATTCGAAGATCGACCGGCGGGCGGTGGCGCGGTCGGGGTAGCGGCGCCGGTTGACGAGTTCTCGCTTGAGGCTGGAGAAGAACGCCTCGACCACCGCGTTGTCCGCTGATGACCCCACACGGCCGACCGACTGGGCGAGGCCCCAGCCGGTGATGGTGTGGCGGAGCTTGCCGGCGAGGTACTGGGCGCCGTGGTCTGAGTGGAACACGATGCCTGTGGTGCGGCCTGCGCGTGCGTGGGCGGCCATGTCGAGGGCGTCTTGGACCAGGCGGGTGTCGATGCGGTCTCCCATGGCGTAGCCCACCAGCCGGCGGCTGCCCACATCGAGCACGACAGCCAGATACAGCCAGCCCTCGCCGGTGCGGACATAGGTGATGTCTGAGCACCACGCCCGGTCCGGAGCACCGGGCGAGAACTCCCGGCGCAGCAGGTCCGGCAGCTTCGGCGCGGAGCGCGCCGGGATGGTGGTGCGCTTGGGGCGGCGCGGCCGGATCCCGGCGATGTGGTGGGCTCTCATGAGCCGAGCGACACGCTTGGGGTTGACCCGGTGGCCCCTCGATCGCAGCTCCGCGGTCACCCGAGGCGACCCATAGGCCCCGCCGGAACCGGCCCAGACCTCACGGATCTCCGCCACCAACGCCGCCTCGGCGCGCTCACGGTCCGTTGGCTCAGCTCTACGGGCCGCGCACCAGTCATAGAACGCCTGGCGGCTGACGCGTGCTGCCTCACAGCACAACGTCGTCGGGAACCCTTCGGCCCTTCGGGCAGCCACCCACCGATAACGGGTCACTGTCCCGACTCCTTCACCCAAAAGGCCGTCGCTCGTTTGAGCAGATCACGCTCCATGCGCAACTGGGCGTTCTCGCGGCGCAACCGCGCCAGCTCGGCCCGCTCGCCGCTGGTGAGCCCCTCGCGCTCACCCCGATCGACCCGCGCCTGGCGAACCCAGTTGCCCAGACTCGTCGCCCCGATCCCCAAAGCCCGAGCCACCGACGCGATGCTGCGGCCCTCATCGAGCACCAGCGCAACCGCGTCAGCCTTGAACTCCCTTGGAAACGATCTTCGCGTCCGGCCCGGCGGCAACACCGGCACCGAGACCCGTTCTTCCTGCATCGTTGACATGGCTACCTCCTAATCGAGGTGACCGGTCAACGGGGGGAGGCACCGGGTTCACGCGCAGGCTGCGGTGGGGCCGGCGCGATACCCGGCCAGGTCGACGGGTGCGTTACTCGGTGCCGTGCCGGTCAGTTCCGTTGCGGAGTCTCTCTTGGAGATAACTCATCCACCAGTCAAGTGCCCTGTCAGTCGTCGGTGACGCCGATCAGCGAAATTCCCCAGAGTTGATCAGCGGAATTCCCCACCCTGGGGTGGTTGGATTGTAGTTGTGTGTTGACGGTTGCGGGCTTGGTGGGCGCGTAGGCGGTAGCTGTCGCCGGTGATGTTGATGACGGCGCAGCGGTGCAGGAGCCGGTCGAGCATGGCGGCGGCGATGGTGGTGTCGCCGAAGATGTCTCCCCAGGCGTTGGCGCCTCGGTTGGTGGTCAAGATGATGGAGCTCTTGAGGTAGCGCTGGCTGATGACCTGGAACAGGGCGTTGGCGTCTTCTGTGGGCATGGGGAGGTAGCCGAGTTCGTCGATGATCAACACGGCGGGCCCGGCGAAGAATCGCATGGTGGTGGCCCAGCGTCCCTCGATGGCGGCTTTGCGGCATCGGGCGGCTAGGTCGGCGGCGGTGGTGTAGTAGACGCGTAGGCCGGTTTCGACGGCTTCATGTCCCAATGCGACGGCGAGCATGGTCTTGCCCACACCGGGCGGCCCGATGAACAAGATGTTGGTGGCGTCGGCGGTGTATCTGGTGGTGGCGAGGTCACGAATGAGGGCTGAGTCGATTGAGGGTTGGGCGTCGAAGTCGAAGTCGGTGAGTCTCCAGGGGGCTGGGAAGTTCGCGAAGCGCATCCGCCCGGCGAGGCGGCGGGCCTCGGTGGCGTCGACCTCGACTGCGAGGAGCTGTTCGAGGAACTCGGTGTGGGTGTGTTTGTTGCGGGTGGCGGCGTCGAGGGCGGCGGGCAGGGCCTCGGCGGCTGCGGTCAGCTTGAGGTAGGCCAGATGCGATCTCAGCTGCTGGTAGAGGCTGTCTTTGGGGTTCACGAGTCCTCCGGTTGGGTGAGACGCCGGTAGACGTCCAAGTCGATGACAGGATCGGTGCTGATGTGTGGGTGCAGGCGGGCCGCGATGGCTGTGGCTTGGGGGCTGGGGGGCCGGTTGGCCTTGCGCCGGCAGGGGCCTGCGGTGTCGAAGGCTGCGAGCACCGCGGCCCGCAGGGCCTGGGTGTGCTCGGCGCAGCGGATGGTGCGGTGCGCTCCCGGTGGCGCCAGGCGGTGTTCGGCGACGGTGCGCCCGCCGGGGGCGTGGATCTCGATGACATCGGTGCCGACTCGGTGGGTGACCACCACGTTCGCGCCGGCCAGCTCGGGCGGGACCGAGTAGCGGTTGCCCCACAGCGCCACCAGCGCGTTGGCTGCCACGACCCGCTCAAGGGTGAGCGTCACCGGGAACGCGGCGCCGGGAAGAGCCCCCAGCGGCTCGCCGGCTGCGGCCTCCGCGACGGTGAGGACGTCGCCGCCGACGCGGCGCACTCGAGCATCCGCGACCTCGGTGCACCAGCGGTCAGCTGAAACCTGGGCTGCCTCGGGTGATGCGACCGCAGCGGTGCGCCACCACGACTGGGTGAGATAGTCGATGCCCTTCTCGACTGAGCCCTTGCGGCGGGGGCGCCGAGGCGGGCACACATCGACCGCGGCCCCATAGTGCTTGGCCACCGCCGCGAACGACGCCTGAACCCGGTCCGTTCCCGGCGCCACCACCGCGGCCATGCGGTCGGTTCTCCAGCGCCGGGCGGTGCCGCCGAGGCGTTCCAGCACCTGGTGGATGCCCGCCACCAGATGGGGCTGATCCATCGACTCAGAGAACCAGCACCGCAGCCGCCCCGAGTGCGACAGCACCCCCACCAGAACGAACGCCGCTGTGCCCCACGGGGTGTCTCGCAGCTCCAGCCAGTCCCACTGGATCTCCTCACCGGGCGGGTGCTCGATGTCTGTGTGAACCCGCCCGGTGTGCACGCCTGACACTCAGGTCGCAGACCCCCGTGGCGGATCCGGCGCACGAACGTCGGATACGACGCCCGATAGCCCAACCGTTGCGCCTCACCGAAGAGCACCGTGGCCCGCACATGGGGGTCCTCGACCAGCCGCTGACACACATAGTCCGCCACCGCGTCGAAGGGATCCACCGCACTGTTGCGGCGCACCCCCGCCTCGCGCTCGCCGGCGAGGTGGGCGCGCACCGTCTTGCGGTCCAAGCCCAAATGCCGGGCGATCGCCGAGATCGACCAACCCTGTGCCCTCAGTGCGTGAAGCTCCACGTCTTCTCCATGTGTGATCATCTGAGCCGGGGCTCCTCTGGTCGCTAACGCTCTGGCGAACGTCCAGCACAGAGGAGCCCCACCCATGTCGGGTGGATGCCCCAGGGTGGGGAATTTCAGTGATCAGAAGTGGGGAGTTTCAGTGATCGCCGTCATCGGCTCAGCCTTCTTCATTATCCGTCTGAACCAGCGCACAAACTTGATGATCCATCCCAAGCTCCCGACGAACGCGTAGACCTGAGACATCGCGAGAATCAGGATGAGCACCCGCGCGGCGGCGCCTTCTAGTACCAGCCGCGACGTGTTCCAGACAGAAAAAGCGCCCCGCTCCGCAGATGACGGCTACCAGAGGCAGGAGCCAGAGCATCATATGATCTTGTATCCGCCCATGGCCGACGCCGCCTGGGTCCACCACCTTTCTCGCACCTCGGTCACTACCGTCACCGTGCCGTCTCCCGGGCGGCGCCCGGTTTGGCGAGATCCGTGCCGCTGGGCGGAGATGGCGGCGCTGTGGCGGTTGGCGAGAGCGCGGCGGGTCTGGTGGGATGCACGGTCGGCACCGTAGCCGTGATGGCTGTATCTCCTGGCCATTTGGGGGCCACGCCCGGAGCGTCACAGCGTCTCACACCTGAGGGATCTTGTGTGGATGTGCTTGCGGCGCGTTCACGTCAGAAGCCAGTCACGGTATCCCGGCACGTCGTAGCGAGCTTCGGCGAGCAACTGTTCCGTCTCTCGGATGAGTTCCTCGCGCAGGTGCGAATCACCCCGCAAGATGTCATCGACGTCACGGCGCTTGGCCGAGCGCTTCAGGATGTGTCTGGCGATAGCGCACTCATCTAGCGGCGGCGGAGCGGCTGGCGAGAGGGCGTCGGGTGACGCGGCGATGATCGGCTCGAAGCGAAGGGCGAGCGATACAAGGTCCTCGCACGTCGACATGGGTTCTATCCGGTATGCGTGTGTGCTGGCGAGGTCTACGCGACTGGGACATTGGGCCTGCACTAGCGCTGACAGCCATTTGCCTATGGCAACGATCATGAGGTTGAGGAGTTCGGTCTCGCTGCAAGCTGTCGGGTCTACGGTCGCTGCATCCAGGTTCAGGTGCTGGTGGCATGCTTCTGTGAAGCCTTCGCAGTTCTCGACGTTGCTGCGGAAGAGAGTGAGCAGTTGTTGTTCGGCATCCGCATCGAACATTCCTCGTCCTATTCTCGTGCTTACTAGCAAGAGCCACGGCTCGTGGTTGTGGGTTTGAAGTGCCACTAACTGCGCGAGTGCGCCGTAGATCGCTCCATCGTTGTGTGGCGGGTCCGACGCGAGCCCGTCACAAAGATCGATGTTGACGACATCGAAGGGGCCGAGGGATCGGGCGCGTGCCCATGCGATCGATGCTTCATCGCCGATACGGCGGAAGTCGTCGTGGAGGACTTCGGACTGCGGGTCGACGTTGGACAGCCGACGCACCTCATCGAGTGAGAGACTCAGATCGACCTGGGCGGGACTGCCCGGCTGTGCTTCGGTGCTGAAGCCGAGGAAGCGGAGCGTGCGACCCTCAGCACGGCAGAGCTTCTCATGGAGGTACCGGAGATCGAGCAGGTCTGTTCCTGGCAAGCCCAAGTATCGCAGAGGCTCGTCTGGTTGCCGTCGCTGGTAGAGGCGTCGAAGTAGGGCCAGTAGCTGCTTGCGCCGGACGAACTGTTTGCGTGGCTTGTGCCACGGCTTGAAGGTCTTCGGCGCAGCCGGAGTGGGCCGGTACTCGATTTCGCCGAAGATTTCCGCGGCGAGATCATCCTCATCAGCCGATTGGAAGCTCACTGCTCGGAGGCCTCAAGGATCTTGCGCAGCCCTGCGAGAAGGCGCTCCTGCTGCTGCTTGGTGAGGTTCTCGAGGATTCCGTACGCTGCGAGGAGCTGGACGATCGCTCGGAGCTTTCGTTCCGTGGACTGGTCCTGGCGTGTTCTCTGCCGGCTTCGCTGACCGAAGACCGGTGCGCGCCGGAATCGGTACGCTCCGGACTCGACGGACATCGGCTCCTCGGCCGAGTCGTCGAAGTCAACCGGAGGCGGCTTCGATCCCGGGTCGTCAGACTCGACCTGCCACGCGGTAGCCGCGACGTTCGACAGAACCTCTTCTTCTTCTACTGCGGCGGCTTGCCGGGTGTCTTTACGAATTTCAGCCGCGATCCGCTTCTGGGCTGTCGCGACGCGTCTCAGGGACGCGTGCAGCCATTTCGTGATGTACACGACATGCGGGTGGGCGTAGTTGAATGACTCGCGATCGATGTTCAGCGCCGCTTCCAAGCCCTCGGAGACGAAGATCTCACACGAGATCTGCCTGAGCCTCGTCTGCTCGGATACCTGATATCGCATGAACGTCGGGTCGAACAGCGTCCCGCTCGATCCGTGTACCCGCACGAGAACGCCTTGATGCTCCGTAGGGGCGATCTTGGGTGCCCATAGGAGGTACATCTCGAACTCGAGTGGGCCGCCGGTGAGCTCGCGTGGAATTCCGTCGAATTCCTCACGGCACCGCCCGACAAACAGGATCGGCTTCTTGACGGCGTGGCTCGTCGACGGCAGGTCGGCGAATACGAGTGGCCGAGCGAGCTGCAAGTCGTCGATCAGCACGGTGAAGTCGCCTCCGACTTGGGCTGCGGAGCCGATCGACCTGCTGCGGCGGACTGTTGCGTCGCCGGTGAGTCGGAATTCAACCGGTGCTGCCTTGCCGGCCTTGGGCACTTCGAAGAGATACACGCTGTCCTGAAGCGACAGGTCGAAGGGGCTGCCTGCGACGTATGGAGCCGGTATGGCCAAGCTCAGTTGCCACACCATCCGCAGGTAGTAGTCAAAGATGCGTTCAAGCTGCGGGTTGGGTATCCCATGCTCCAACTGCTTCCACACTGCCCTGACCAGCTCTTCGAAAGCAGCCTCAGGTTCATCCTCCCGGGACCATGGGAGGCTGTTGTAGACACCGTCGGCGTCGCTCTGGAGAACGTCCGAGTCGTCCCGCTGAACGCGACCGATGTGGAATTCGGGCGGGCTGAGGTCTCGCGCTTCTTCGGGCGCTAGCTCTCGGTCCGAATCGATGGCGGCCCAGAGATCGCTGCTGCGGAGCGTGTCTCGAGTTTGGGGTCTGATGTCTGTGAGGATGATCGTGGTGCCGTGCGACTCTTGGTCGACGGCTGTCTCTCGCCAGATCTGCACGCGTCCCGCCTCGTACTCGCCTTGCTCGTCAGGCGGATGCACTCCGTCGTCCTCCGGCGACTCTCCATTGTCGGAGTATTGGCGCAACACGACCGAAGCGACAGTTCTATAGCGGTCCTCGGCCGTCTTCGTGATGATCTGGAAGCGGTGGGTCAGCTGCGCGACCGAGAAGAGACCGATCCCGATCTTGCCGATGAGCCGGCGCCCGGACGGGCTGCGAGTGGGGTCCGCGCTGTCCGTGATGCCGAGGTCAGCTCCCTCGTGCGACCGCTTGGCGCTGCCCCCGATGTGATGGAGAAGGTGAGCGAGGGCCTTCGGCGTCATGCCCATTCCGTCGTCCTCGACCGTCAGCGTTTGGAACCGCGGTCGATCCGTCTTGATGACCACCCGTGCCGCGTCGGCGTCGTAGGCATTGGAGACGAGCTCTCGGATCGCCGAGCCCGGCTGCCTGTAGATGCCATCGGTGACCCTGGCGAGCACCCGTTCGTCCGTCTTGAGGACGGTGTTGACGGGGGACTCGCTGGAGCTGCTTTCGATGCTGGCAGCGAGTTCGGCGTCGGCGCTGGCTGGATCGCCCGGAACGCTCACGGCTGCCCCGATGCGCAATCAGGGAGGGGCTCTCGCTGTGTAGGCCCTAGGGTCCGCATAGCGGCCTCCTCCCGGTACGGATCCGAGGCTTTGAGCGACGTCCGCAAAGCCGCTGCAACCGCCTGCGCGAGTGCGGGCGGCACCGCGTTCGCTACCTGCAGCGGTTGGCTCGCCCTGGGTCCGCAGAAGAAGTAGGTGTCAGGGAAGCCTTGGATCCGCGCAGCCTCCCGCACGGTGATCGCCCGGTTCTCGATCGGATGCACCGGCAGAGCCCGATGACCGGCCACCAGAGTGCGCGCAACGTCGTCATTGAGTCGCCGGTAGGAAATCGGGCCCCCGCCCTGGGGGATCGCCTCGATCTTCGCCACGACCCTCGGCGAGTGATTCATCGCGGTCGAATTCAGGACGACGCGTCCGTCGGGAAGCTGGAGCCGCTCCGACCCCTCACCGGGACCGAGACTCGGAAGATCGCGGAGTCCTTCGAGCAACCATTCCGTCTGATCGAGAGAGCGGTCAACGGCGGCATCGTTCGGCGGGGAGTGGGTTGGCCTTGGCGCGGCAGGCAGGTCGACCCCGGGTCCCACGCCCACGAAGAACAGACGTCGCCGGTTCTGCGACACCCCAAAGTCTGAGGCACGAAGCATGGCAGGCTGCTCCCAGGTCACATAGCCTGCCTCGCGCAGGGAGGCCGTGATGCGCTCCGTGTAGCTGACCCCGTTCACGCGGCGGGCGCCAGGGACATTCTCGATCATAACGGACCGCGCCCTGAGTTCTCTCGCGAGCCGGCTCACGTGACGGAACAGCAGGTTGCGCTCGTCGCCGATCGCCCGGGCGCCAGCGGCGGAGTACCCCTGGCAAGGAGGGCCAGCGATGACGGCGGCCGGCGCGTCCAGGCCCGGAAGCCACGACCGCAGCCCGTCTCCGCTCACGTCCTCGACGGAAGCCTCCAGGACGGGCACACCCGGATGGTTTAGGCGGTACGTCTGCGCAGCATGTCGCTCGATCTCGACAGCGGCCGCGATTCGAAAGCCGGCTTGCTCGAAACCCAACCCCATCGCGCCGGCTCCGCCGAACAGATCCACAGCCGCTGTGCTGCTGGCGGCGTCGGCGACCTTGGAGCGGCCTGTCTCGCAGAACGAGACCAGCGAGCAGTCCTCACATCTCGGAGCCACCTCAGCGCACACCGCCCGCCCGTGATTCACCAGATTCGTATGCAGCCGGGCACGAACGGGCTTGGGGACAGCGGCCCCGAGCGCTTCCCGACTCGGCCTCCTCGGCTCGCCCTCGACGACGCCGAGCCGAGCGAGGATCCGGTGCACATGCATGTCATCCGCTGATCGATCCCGTGCGTCCGACAAGGTGTCATGCCCGCCGGTCCAGTACTGCGCTTCGAGGATCTCGTCCACTCGTTGGAGCAATGCGCCCGTGGCGGGCGCCTCACAGGCGGTCACGACGATCCCGGCTTCATCGGCCGCATGGCGCACACCACTGAAGGCCGTCGGAATGCGAGCCGCCGTCGAGGCTGTGCAGCATGCCGACGGCCAAGAACTTGAGCTGTTCAGACATCCCGCACCTCCGCCCACGACTCGCCATGACACTACTTTCCAATTCCAAGCTACTGAGACCCTGAGACGCTCTGAACACCTCCCTGGGCTATGACTCCAGGCAAGGCCTGCGGGTGGGCGGCTTGAGGCTCATCCTCTCAGGAAGCCGGTATGGCTCGGCGCCAAGCCATCATGCCGACGCGTCCAGGGCCGACCGCACGGCCTCCTGAACTCGATCGGCCACGTCCTCCGGATCCTCGTGCTCCCAGAAGCGCAGGACCATCCACCCTGTCCGCCGCAGATAGGTGGAGGTCTCGGTGTCGCGCTCAATGTTGCGGGCGATCTTGTCAGCCCAATACTGGGAGTTGGTGGCAGGTGGGGTGTGGTGGTCGGGGCATCCGTGCCAGAAGCATCCGTCGACGAACACGGCGATTCGGGTCTTGCGCAGCACTAGGTCGGCGGTGCGGGCGAATTCCGGCTCGGGTCGAGCCGACACCCGGAAGCGGATGCCTCGTCGATGCACAGCAGAGCGCACAGCCATCTCGGGCTTCGTGTCGCGGCTCCGGTTGCCCTGCATCGACTTGCGGGTTGCCGACGATGAAGCCCAAGACTCGTTCCCCGAGTCCGCTCCCACAGCCGCACCATAATGACCGCGTGCCGTCGACGCCGAGGCGGCCCATGTCGCTTGTCGCCGAGCCGATGCAGTGGATCGATTAATCGTCGACGTGGGTGGCTCGAAAGACACGCAGCGGCGAGACGATGTCGGCGTAACGGCCGAGCAGTCGCTCGATCTGGTGTTTCATGTCGGTGAGGCTAGAAACAGCGTGGTCCGGGCTCGAGGTCCGCCATGAAGTCGGAGTCACTCGCGCGGTCTGTTGAGCCGAACAGGATGATGCGCTCAGCGTTGCAGGACACCGCCATGTCTCGGATCGGTCGAGTGCGGTGCCGTTGCCAGTGTCGTGGTGGGCGGGGGTTGGACTAATGGGGCAAAGTGGCGGCGATTGCCGCCCAACCGATCCTGTCCAGCAACTCAACGATCTTGCCCCACGCCAGCACGATGTCCGGATGCTCGCGCAGGATGAACCGGAGGACAGCCCTCAGAACGGCTACAAGGCCTCCTCGCTCTGTCCTGCCAGGCTCGGCGGCTTGCTGTTCGCGTTGTAGCAGCTCGGCCATGGCAATGATCTGATACTGCTGGGTCTCAGTTAGGGAGCTATTGTCGATAGCGCGCCAGACTTCGGCCAGCACTAGTTCGATCCCAGCCAGTTCTGTCTGCGTGACCGGTTCTAGGAGCGGAGGGCCGGTGTCTAGGGCCGGATTCGGGCTCTGCGGCATGCGTCCTGCCGGGACCTCGAGAGTTGAGTCGTCTTCAAACTGAATGTGGACGAACTCGTCTTCGTCGTGGTGGCCACCCCAGACCTCCCAGTGACGGTCACCGACGTGCAGTTCGAGTGCCTCAAGTCGGCCGGTGTACTCGTCGCCGTACGTCAGGGACGAGTGCTCGGCTGCCTCTTGGACCGCCGGACCCAGGTGGGCGAAGTGGACATGAGTCCGGTAGCCCCACTCATCAGCTACGCCAATCACGCCTTGGTAGCCGGGTGCCAGGGCCGCCCGGAATTGCTCAACGTCCGTCGTCGTCATGTTGGCGGTTCCTTCGACATCGGGACTGTGCGGGAAGTCGATCCTACCGGGATCGCCGTTGTCCTCTGAGGGGCGCATCCTCGGCCAGCCCGCGCTGGCCCGTGCATCAGCCACCGGGTCGGCCAGGGGAGCGGCCAAATATGCACACGAGCTGTGGGCGTCGGCCAAGACGTCTAGCCCTGATCGTTCACGAGAATTCGTGAGCGGGTCGGGCGTGTGTTTTTTCGTGTGGTTTCGGTGTTGGGGTTCCGGTGTTGGGGTGTGTGGGTTCGCGGGCCGGGTGCTGTGGGGCGCAGGCGGCGTGTTTGTGGGGGGTTGGGGCGCGCAGGGTCAGAGGCTGCGGCGCGTCGGGGGCGAGCGCGCGGCGTCGGGGCGTCTATGGGGCGCCGGGGCTGCTGGCGTGCAGCAGCTGTGGTGTGGCGGGCCACCATTCGAGCAGGCGCAGGGTCCATGTTCGCGATGAGCGCACGAGCCGGCCGGGGGCGTGCCATAGCTGCCATCTGAGGCGTTTGGGGGCGGCTTTGGCGAGTTCTGTGCCCGCGAGGCGGAGTTGTTGGAACCATCTCACCAGCGCCGAGGCGAGGGCGACGAGGGCGGTCCAGGCGGCGTTGGCGTCGAAGTCGCTGAAGGGCATGCGGGCCAGGCCTGAGTCCTTGAGCCTGGCGATGGTGTCTTCGATGCGGGCGTGGGCCCGCATGTGGGCGTCGAGTTCGGCGGGGTCGCCGTCGGCGTCTGTGCAGAACCCGCGGTAGCGCCACATCTCGGAGTCGAACAGGGTGCGCTGCGCGCCGGGGTGATGGGGCTCTCGGCGTGCGATGAAGCGGGTGCGCTCGGGCCAGCCGGTGAGGCCGACGCCGCCGGTGAGGTCCGCGACCTGGGCGCGCTCGGCGGGCTCGCCGTCGGATCTGAGCGCCGGCTGCCAGGCGGCGGTGTCGAAGCGGGTGTGGTCGATGGCCGCTGTGACCTCGTCGTGAGCGCGCCGTCATGAAGAACCTGATGTCGCGCTTTCGGCAGGCCTCAGCGATGTGCACACAGCAGCCCGCGGCGTCGACGCGCAGATGCACCTCGCGTGAGGCCCCGGCTGCGTCGCCGCCGGGCCGGTGGGGCGCCGCGACCGCGGCGGGGAGCTGCTCTATGGCAGCATCGAGCACCTCTATGTGGTCACAGATCGAGTTGGCCGCGGCGTTGCCGGGCCGCAGCCTGATCGACAGCGGCTCGCCCGCCTCGGTGGCGCACAGCATCGGATGAAACCCGAACCCGCCCTTGAAATGCGCCGCCGCGCCCGCCTTGTTCTCAGAATGCACCTCCACCAGCGTCGAGTCGATGTCCAACACCACCGGATCCGACCCCGACACGTCGCCGCGGCGCTCCCACACCCGGGCGCGCACACCGGCTGAAGCACCCCACAGCGCCCGAACCGCGTCGGGGCCCAGGCCCCTCAGCGTGCGATACAGCGTCGAATCAGACGCGACCTGCCCGAACAGCACCCGCTGAGCCCGCAGATGCTCAATATCAGAACACGCCTCCCCTCCGCCGGCCAGCACCAACAACGCGTGCACCAGCACCTTGCCCCGATCATGTGACGGGGCCCGCTCACCCCTCGCCGGCACCGCAGCCGACAACGCCTCCCCCAACCCCAAACCGTCAGCGAAACGCCCCAGAACGAACAAACCCCCATGCGCCGCGACCTGCCCGCCGCCGCCTGTCACCCTCACATCGCAAGTACTGCTAAAGTCCACCCCGGAGATGCCCCTTCCCATGGGTCAGATACGTAGTCGTCAAACACGCATCATCCCACACCGGAGGGGCTCTTCCGCGGACGCGAACCCCCCGACACCCACACCCTCACGAACGATCAGGGCTAACCAACACTCCAAGATTCGGGGGGAAGCCCACGGTGGACCACACGGGACCAGGCCCGCCGAGACATCGCCGCCTGGATCGACACCTGGTACAACCCCAAACGGCTACATTCCGCCAACAACATGACCAGCCCGCTCGACTACGAACAAGCCCAAGCCGCCTAAACCAACCCTCCAAGATTCGGGGGGAAGCCCACAGTGTCTCGCTCAAGCCGATCGTACTGCCGCCGCTGACCGCAGCACCCTCTTCGCTCCGCCCTCAATCGTTGCGACGGCCAACACCTCGCCGCGCACACCACCCCGTCAAGCGCCCAGTGTGGCACCGTCACATCCAGCGACGCCTCATGGTGCATCAACACCCGGGCCAGCCCCGACAGCGGCGCCCCGGCCGCATCGGCGGCTTCAAGCGCACGGTCCGCGCCATCGGCACCGGTCATGTCGGCCAGTGTCGCCAAGCAGTGTGACAGCCTCCCTTCACAGCGGCGTCGAAGGGCGCCAGCGAAGAACCCGCCACGACCGCTCGAGGGTGCCCCCGGAGGCTTGGGGCCGCCTCTGCTGGACTGTGAGGGCGCGATTGGCGCGATCAACGGCTGCTGTACGCTCGGCAGTTGTGGTGACGGCGATGCCTGGTGGCGCAGCCAACAGAGCGGGAATCGCCTACGAGAACCTTTGGATCGTGTTTCGCGTTGCGCAGATGCTGGAGGGGACGGTCAGCGCGTTGCGGCTGGAACCGCCGGGCCGAGCCGGGACCGGCATCGAGTTGACGGTCGTCGTTGACGGCGTCGAGTGGGGTGAGCAGACCAAGGACACCCAACGCAACTGGACGATCACCCGACTCATCCGCGAGGGTGTGCTTGGTGACGCGAAGGTCCAGATTGCTGATCTGGGACGATGTTTCCGTTTCGTGGCTTCGTCCGCCGCGAACGATCTCGGCACCTTGGCGAATCGGGCGAGAAAGTGTGAGTCCTTCGCCGAGTTTGGCGGCGCCATAGGCAGCGACTTGCGGGACCGGCTTGCTGAGGTCGCTAGAGAGTGGGATGTCTCCGAGACCGACGCCTGGCCTCTCCTTCGGAAGGTGGAGGTGCAGCAAGTATCTGTGGACGCGCTGAGACTGAACGTTGATAGCAAGCTGCGGCTGCTGTACGGCGATGATCCCGACCGTGTCATGGACGTGGTCCTGAAGTTCTGCGAGCAGCACATCCATGAGACGGTCACTGCCCCGCAGGTTTCTGCACATCTTGAGTCCGCGGGTCTGGTGAGGCGACTGATCGTGGCCGACTCGAACATCATCGCCGAGCTACGCAGATCACTTGAGCGCCTAACGCGCAGGGCCGACGGCGCCAAGCCCAGCATCGGGCTGGTTGCTCGCGCTGATGTCGATGCTGTTCTTGGGCTGCTGCGCGAGCCTGACGGCGCCCAGATCGTCGTCGTCGATGGGCGGGCCGGATACGGAAAGTCAACCGTCGCCTCAGAAGTGGCGACGAGTCTGGAGGCGGAAGGCTGGTTCGTAGCAGCTGTCCGGATGGACACAGACCAGTCGATGTCCACATCGAGACATCTAGGTCATGTGATGGGCCTGTCCGACTCGCCGTCGGTGCTGCTCGACGGCGTCTCAGACGGTTTGCCGGCGCTTCTCGTGGTGGACCAACTCGATGCTGTCAGCCTCTTCAGCGGCCGGATGCCGGACAACTTCGAGGCCGTGCACGAAGCCATCGACGAGATCCGGTGGAGCCCCAGCGTCAAAGTTCTGCTGGCTGCTCGCACAGCCGACCTTGAAGGGGATCCGCGTCTGCGCTCGCTGATGCACTCTGAGCAAGGAGCCAGTCGGCACACTTTGGGCGATCTCAACCTTGAGGCCGTCAGGGAACATCTGGCAGCCAACGACATCGCGCCGCCAACCTCGGACTCCACTATGGGATTGCTTCGCACGCCGCTGCATCTTGCGGTGTTCTGCCGGCTGCCGCAGGAGGCGCACGCCATCGAGCACGCGACGCTGCAGAACCTCTATGCGTACTACACGACGGACATTCGCGACAGGATCGGGCGCCGCCTGGGAGGTTTGGACTGGGGGCCGATGACCGGCGCCCTGGTCGGCTACATGAGTGACAAGGAGGTCCTAGCTGCGCCCGTCGGGGTGCTCGACTCCGTGGAACCGCGCCAAGTCGGGGCGCTGGTGTCTGCGTCGGTGATCGTCGAGGACGCCGGGCGGTACGCGTTCTTCCACGAGTCGTACTTCGACTACCTGTTCGCCCGAGACTTCGTGGCGACCGGCAGGAGCCTGAGAGAGTTCCTGCTGGACTCGGGTCAGCACCTGTTCCGGCGCGCCCAGACCCGCCAAGTGCTCGAGCATCTCGCCGCGACTGACCCGCAGCGGTTCATCTCGGTTGTGGTCGAGTTGCTCGAATGCGACGCCATCAGATTCCATCTCAAGGTTGTTGTCGTTGCCGTGCTGCGCCAGATCAACCCCGTGCCTGAGCACTGGACAGCCTTGGAGGATCTGGCGTGGAGCGGCTCACCGCTCGGGGCCAGGTTGCTCACGCTGCTGTGCGCACCGGGATGGTTCGACGCCGCAGACAGCCTGGGTCGGTGGGAGGCATGGCTTGAGGATCCCAAGCGGGCCGAGACCGCCCGCGACGAACTCGCGATCGTCGCGAAGCGTCGCCCCGCCCGGGTCGCGGAACTCATCCGTCCCCGCCTGGAGGACTCCGAGCCGTGGCGCCACTGCCTGCGGAGGATCATGTGGTTGTCGCTGTGCAGCGAACTTGTCGATCTGATCGCCGAGGCGATCACGACGGGACTCTTTGACGACGCTGACCGCCCGACGGGGGCCTTTGACTTCTGGATGAACCTGCACCGGTTCAAAGACGACGATCCTGCCGGCGCGGCCCGGCTTATCGGGGCGTTTCTCGACCGCGGCCTAGAACGCGCCATGCTCTCCGGCAGCGCTGATCCGTTTAAGTCCGGGCATCTGCGTTCGCGCTCTCAATCCGAGTCAGAAATCGTCGACGTGGCGCGCAAAGCCCCAGCCGAGTTCATCGACCATGTGCTGCCGTTCGTGGTTGAAGTCGCGGGAGCCGACCTGCACCATCCCCACGGGGAACTACCTGTCGGGCGATGGCATGGCCGCTTGTCGTTCGTACACGGTGTGGACAACGTCGTGTTCGCCGCCACCGAGAAGGCTCTGCTGGCGCTGGCGGAACAGGATCCGGCGCAATGCGTCGACGCTCTGGCACCGCTGCGCTCCGCGGAGATCTTCGAGCTGCGATACCTGGCCTGCCGAGCCCTAGCGAACCTGCGAGACGCTGACGATGCGGTCAGCTGGCTGGTGTCGGACCAGCGCAATCTCATGCTGGGATCGGGCGGCGTCTCGAAGTCGGCGGCACGCGAGCTGATCGAGCAATGCTCGCCCGGATGCTCTACCGGTCTGTTCGACGCGCTGGAGGTCGCGATACTCGACCACTGGCCGATCTGGGAGACAGACGAGGTTCGCGGCTATAGCCAATATGGGCTGCTCGCGGCGCTGGACTCCACGAGGCTGTCCCCAACAGCACGGCAGCGACTCCACGAACTGGAGAGCCGGTTCCCGGACGGGCCACCGCAACCAGCGGAGCCTGCCGCTTGGTCCGGCGCTGTGGGGTCACCGATCGACGGCGACGAGTCCGTGCACATGTCCGACGACGACTGGATCGACGCCCTGCAGCGATACACCGACGACGAACCGCGATGGGACGGCGAGCGCGTCGTCGGCGGCGCACGCCAGCTAGCCGACATGCTCGGCGAACAAGCCAAGGATGACCCTGAACGCTTCTCGCAGATCGCGCTCCGCTTCGACGAAGACATCCCTGAAGCCGCGATGAACGCGGTCATCCGCAACGCCGAAGGCCGGGTCGGGGTCGATGTCCTGACCGACCTGTGCGAGCATGCCCACCGCGTCCACGGCTCGCAGGTCGGACGCTCGGTGTGCAGCGCGATCGGTCGTGCCGACGCCGTGAACTCGCGTCTGGTGGCACTACTCACCGTCTACGCAAGCGACGCCGACCCCGAACGCGAGGAAGCCCGAACCGAAGCCATCACTGGCGACTACCTCTACGGCGGCGACTTCCTTACAGCCGGGTTGAGTTCCACGCGGGGACAGGCAGCCTTCTCAGCAGCCAAGCTGCTGTTCAGATCAGCCGACCACCTCGACGCCTTGATGCCCGCAGTGGACGCCCTCACTCAAGATCCCATAGTCGCGGTGCGAGTCTGGGCCGCCTACGCGGTCACCGCTTTGTTGAACCATGCAGCCCCTCAGGCGCTGGACTTGGCCGAGCGCATCTTCGACGACGACATCGCAGTCCTCGATGCCCAAACCTGCGAGGACCTGCTCACCTACGCCGTGTTGCGCGACCCCGACCGCTTCGCCCCAACACTGGCCGAAGCTATCGCAGGCCCCGAAGAGACCGCGGTCCCGGCCGGCCGGATCTGGGCGATAGCACGCCTGCGCGAACGACTGCCCGCCGGCATCGCCACTGACGTCTGTGCCCTGCCAATAGAGGCTCGCCGCGGTGCCGTCGAGGCATTCGCGTTCAATGTTGCAGACAGCCTCGATGACCTGCGCCGCGTGTTTGACGACGACGATCCCGAGGTCCAGGAGAACATCGGGACCGCTGTCTCCAGACTCGATTATGTCCCGGCATCCGAGTTGGAAGACCTGATCGGCGGTCTCACCGAGAGCAGCGCATTCCCCCGACACATGGACAGCCTCATGTACGCGCTCGAACAACTGCCCGCTGAGATACCGGCCAACGCCATCACCGCATGCGAACGCGTCGTCGAGATCACCGCAGCCGACCACGCCGACCCATCGACACCCAACTCCCTACCCGGCCCCCATCTCACAACGGTCGTGCTGCGCCTGTACCGACAGGGAGACCGAGACTCCAGAGTCCGCTGCCTGGACATCATCGACCGCCTCGCAGAGTTCAACCTGTACGACCTAGAGACAACACTCGACAGCGAGAGATAGCACCGCAGCAACATCACCAGTGCTCTATACGACGAAGGCGGCGGCGTCGACTGTGAGTGGCGTATGGATCCGGCTTGCGGACAGACCGGCCTCGGTGGCCGGCTGATGCCCCCTGCAGCGAGGAGGGGACCGGTTCTGCTCCACTATGGGCGGCACCACTGCGTTCTATGGAAACCCGCCCCTAGAATTATGGAAACCCTTCCGACGGGTGGGTGGACGCCCCTTCTGACCTCGGCAGAAACTAACTCCATCAACCACCACTGACTGACTGAGGGGTGTCAGCGAGTCTCGCGTCATCGGGTTAGTAGGTTCCGCATACGAGCGCCCATTCTGGGCTGCTGAGACCGCTTTGGCCGTTGTGGCTGGCTCTGCGTCGCGCTGATGCCTTCTTGCTGGCTCAGCCGCCGCCGCGATAGGTGTTCATGGGCGCGCTGAAGCTGGCGGTTCAGTAACAGGCAGCCCCACGAGGTCACCGCTTCCTCGGTTGTCAAGACTTGCTGAATAGTAACGTTTGCGTTACCATTGTCACCATCGAGATAAAGGAGTACCTCGATGACCGGGGCCGCAGTCCTTTCGGTCGCTGGTTCAAGCGTCTCAACGCCCAGGCCGCAGCCAAGGTGACGACGGCCATCACCCGCATGGGGGCGGGAAATCTGACCAGCGTCAAGAGCGTGGGGGGTGGAGTCTCTGAGTGTCGCATAGATTTCGGCCCCGGCTACAGGGTCTACCTCGGCAGGGACGGGGACACCCTGATCATCCTGCTCGGGGGTGGGACCAAGAACGCCAGCAGACGGACATCAAGCACGCCCGCAGACTCTGGCAGGAGTACAAGCGTCGCAAGCAACAGGAGGCATGAGACATGGCACTCACCCGTGATTTCAAAGAGACCGTAAAGGACCGGGCCTCTCGCGACCCGGAGTTCCGAGACGCGTTGCTGTCAGAGGCCGTCGAGTGCCTACTCGCCGGGGACCTAGATGCAGGCAAGATCGTGCTGCGCGATTACATCAACGCCACCGTCGGCTTCAAGGCGCTCGGCTCCCTAACGAACAAGCCACCGAAGAGTCTTATGCGGATGTTCTCGCCGGGTGGTAATCCCCAGGCCCGAAACCTGTTTGTGGTCATCCGATGCATTCAGCAGCATGAGGGCGTGGCTCTTGAAGTGAAGCCCATTCGAACTGTGAGCGCTAGCTGAATCTCGCGTTATGCGCTAACTGAAATTCGCGTTGGCGTCGGGGGTCTTCTGGCCCGGCATCAGCATCCACCAACTGCGGGGGTGGCTCCCCCAGCGTGTCGAGCGACCAAGCCACGACAGCGCTGGAGGAGCCGGCCCCATGATGAACCAGGAGACCTACGTGAAGCTAGAGGACCTGCACAAGCAGGGTTGGACGATCAAGGAGATCGCCGCGGAGACCGGGTATCACCCGGCCACGATCTCGAAGTGGCTCAAGTGCGGGCCGCCTGTGAGACGGGCGGTGAGCGACGAAGCGAAGGTGATGACGGCCCGTTGGGCAGAGCGGATCGAGGCGCTGGTGAGGGCGTATCCGCGGCTTTTGGGTGTCAGCGTGTGGCGCTGTCTGCGGGCCGAGGGCTTCGAGGGGTGTTATTCGACGGTGACTGGGGAGCTGCGCCGGATCCGGGGCCCGAGGTTCACAGCGGCGGATCGGGTGTCGGTGCCGATTCACACCGATCCCGGCGAGGAGGCCCAGTTCGACTTCTGCAACCTCGACGCAGTCGCTCGACGCTGGGGCTGGCGCGGCCCGCTGCGCTGTTTCGGGATGATCTTGTGCTGGAGCCGGCACCGGGTGTGGTGGTTCTGTGGCAGCGAGGACCGCAACAGCACCTTCGAGGGCATGGTGCGGTTCTTTGAGGCCGTCGGCGGCGCCCCGGCGGTGTGCCGCACCGACCGGATGGGCGCGCTGGGAACCTCTCAGGGATCTCGGTTCGTGCTGTGTCCCGCGGCGGTTGAGTTCGCGGCCCATCACAGCACAAGGATCGCCGCGTGCCGCGCCGGCGACGCCAAGCGCAAGGGCAAAGTCGAGCGGCCGTTTCGGCAGTTGCGTGAGACGCTCATTCCCGAGATCGAAGCCGAGGGCGTGCCGGAGTCGCTCGACGAGCTCAACCGGCGCGCCGAGCTGTGGCTGGCCGCGCATGTGCATGCTGTGGCCTCGCGCAGCACCGGCGCCCGCCCCTGTGAGCGTCTCATCGTTGAGCGGCCGTTCCTGTCGCCTCTGCCGGCGGGCCGCTTCGACACCGACTACGTCCAAGTGCGCCGTGTGCACAACATCTTGCCGTTCGTGAGCGTCGACGGCGTGCGCTACTCGGTGCCGCCTGAGACCCTCGGACAGCTCACAGAGGTCCGCCGTCGGGTGGGATCTGAGCGTTTGGAGGTGCGTTGGGCCGGGCGGCTCGTCGCGGTCCACACTGTCGCCGCGGGCCGCGGCGACGACGTGTGGGACCCCATCCACCGCCAGGCCGCCGAGACCGCGGCCCTCGCCGGGCGCCCGCGGCGGCCGCGGCTGCGCCTCGCTGCTGCGAACCCCGAACCCGAACCCGGCCTCATCGACGTCGGCGACGGCTTCGACGTCGACCCCGTGGACCTGTCACAGCGCTACCCGCTGACCACCGCCGACGGCGAGGCCCAGCGATGAGCGGCCTCTATGAGCAGATCAAAGACGACCTCGGCTACCTGCGCCTCGACGCCGCGGCCGGATGTTTCGCCGCCCTCGCCGAGCAGGCCCACACAGACGGCTGGACCCACATCGAGTTCCTCGCCCGGCTCATCGACACCCAAGCCACAGCCGACCGCGACCGCCGCCTCACAGCCCGGATGCGCTACGCGAGGTTCCCGTTCCATCGACGCATCGAGGACTTCGACTTCGAGTTCCAGCCCACAGTGGACCCCAAACTCGTCGCCGACCTCGCCACCTTGAGATTCATCGACGAGCACCGGCCCATCATCTTCTTGGGCCAGCCCGGCTGCGGCAAGACCCACCTCGCCGTCGCGCTCGCGATCTGTGCCGTCGAAGCCGGCTACCGCGGCTACTTCACCACCGCCGACGCCATGGTCAAGACCCTGCTGCGCGCCGACCACGACGGCACCGCCTCCACCAAGATCAAGACCTACACATCGCCCACCGTGTTGGTGATCGACGACGTCGGGCTCATCCCCCTCAAGACACCCGACGCCTCGGCATGGTTCTTCGAGGTCGTCAACACCCGCTACAACCGCGGCAGCCCCACCATCGTCACCACCAACCGAGGCCTGCCAGAGTGGGGCAGCGCCTTCGGCGACACCGTCGTCGCAGCAGCCATCCTGGACCGGCTCATGCACAACGCCGTCGTGTTCAACATCCGCGGCCCCAGCTGGCGCCTCCGCGACCACACCGGCCTCGAGATCGCCACCACCGAACCCGCCCAACGCAGAACCCGCTAACCTCACCAGCGCCGACCGGAACCCTCGCCACGACGCGACTCTCCGTTAGCACCAATCGCGACTCTCGCTTAGCGCCAACACGAACAAGTCAGGCCTTGCATGCGGCCCAATCCCCGCAAAGACCAGCTTGATTTGGTCAGGGTTGGGCTTCCCCCCGAATCTTGGAGTGTTGGTTAGGCGGCTTGGGCTTGTTCGTGGTCGAGGGGGCTGGTCATGTTGTTGGCGGAGTGTGGGCGTAGGGGGTTGTACCAGGTGTCGATCCAGGCGGCGATGTCTCGCCGGGGGTGGTCGCGTGTCTGCCAGCGCCGCCGGGAGATGAGCTCGTGTTGCAGGGTGGAGAAGAACGACTCGGCCGCGGCGTTGTCCAGCGCGCAGCCGACGCGCCCCATCGACTGGTTGACCCCGAGGCGCCGGCAGGCCTCGGCGAAGTCTCTGGAGCTGTACTGGGCGCCCTTGTCGGTGTGGAGGATCACGCCGGCGACGGAGCCGCCTCGGGTGGCGGCGGCCATGTTGAGCGCCGCGGCGGCGAGGCCGGCTGTGGGATGGCGCTCAGAGGTGGCGAAGCCCAGCATCGGGCGGCTGTAGAGGTCCTCGACGGTCGCGAGGAACACCGGCCCCTCGGCGGTGGGGATCTGCTTGAAGTCGCCGACCCGCTTCTGGTCGGGGGCCTCTGCGGTGAAGTCGCGCCTGAGCAGGTCGGGCACGGGATCGGCCGACTTGTCGGGCCGTGTCAGGCCCCGCCGGCGGCGCCGGGTGCGGGCCTGGAGCCCTTGGCGGGCCATGGAGGCCTCCACCGTCTTCTTGGACACCGTGTGGCCGTCTCGGCGCAGCTGGGCGCGCACCCGCGGCGAGCCGTAGGTCCCGCCGGACGCCTCGAAGCAGTCCTTGACCGCGGCATCAACGCGCTGTCGGCGCCTCCCGGCGACCGAGGGTCCGCGGCTGCGGCGCTCATAGAAGCTGGACTCGGCCACCCCCAGGGCCCGGCAGCAGACCACGTGAGGCACCCCGTGATCGGTCCTTTGGGCCGCGATGTGCTCGACCAGGCTCACCGCGTCGCCTCCCTGACCCAAAGGACCACCGATCGTTTGAGCACATCACGCTCCATCTCCAACTCGGCGCAGCGGCGGCGCAGCCTCACCAACTCGGCACGCTCGTCGCCGTCGAGACGCTCGCCCGAGCGCTCGGCGCGGTCCTTGCGGACCCAGTTGCCCAACGTGCCCGCACCGATCCCCAGCTCGCGGGCCACCTCAGCGACCGATCTGCGAGTCTCTTGGACGATCCGCACAGCACCGGCCTTGAACTCCGGGTCGTACCGTCTTCGTGTCTCAGGCATGGCGTCTCCTCTTAGACGATGCCTCCAAGATCAGGGGGGATGCTCAGGCTGCGGTGCGCGATGTGTGGGTTCCGCTGTCACAGGGTCCATGACCGCCGCGACAAGAAGGTCACCGATCTGGAGGTGTCGGGTCGGCGCACGACGCTGTTGTGGGTGCGGCGGCGGATGGTCTGTGACAGTTGCGGCAGCCGGTTCTTGGGGGACCATTGCGCGTTCGAGGGCGCGCTGACGGCGCGGCTGGCGCGGGCTCTGGTGGCGGACGCCAAGGTGATGACGCTGCGCGCCGCGGCGCGCCGGCGCGGTGTCGGCTGGCACAAGATCAACGCCTTGGTGCGGGCCTTCGCCGGGATCGTCGCCGAGCGGCGCCGCCGCGAGCGCTGCCGGGTGCTCTGGTCGATGAGACCTCCATCCGCAGAAGGCACCGCTACGTGACCGTGATCGTCAACGCCGACACCGGCCGCACCCTCGCGATGGTCCCGCATCGCAGCGCAGCTGCGCTGTCGGCGTTCCTGGCCCGACAAGGCCACAGGTGGTGCAAGGGAGTCAAGGCCGCCGTCGTCACAGACGGTTCGCGCGCCTACAAGGCCGCTATCGGCGCCCGCGTGGGCCATGCCCGCCACGTGCTGGACCGGTTCCTTGTCATCAGATGGTTCCAAGCGGGGCTCACACCGGTCCGCCGCGAGGTCCAGCGTCGCCAGCCCGAAGGGACCAAACCCGCGTTCGAGCCAGAGGTGTTCAGAGCCAGATTCGCTCTGCTGCGCCGCGGCGACACCCTCACCGAAGCGGACCGGGCGCGCCTGGCGGCCCTCTTCGACGCCCACCCCCGGCTCCAAGCCGGCTGGCAGGCCCTCCAGGAGCTGCACGGCCTCTACCCCGCCGGCGACCACCACGGCGCCCTCGAAGCCCTCGGACGGTTCTGCGACCTCTACGAGACCGGCGAGCTGCCCGAGTTCCACGACATCGTCGACACCTTCATCGCCTGGTCAGACGAGATCCTCGCATGGCACCACGCAGGCCGCCCCTCAAACGGCAGAATCAAAGGCACCAACAACCTGCTGCAAGTCCTCAGGCGCACCGTCCACGGCTTCACCAACCCCGACAACTTCGAAGCCCGCGGCCTCCTCGTGACATAGTCACCCCACCGGTGCCAGCAACCTCACATCCCACGAATTCGCGCAGCGCCAACTCGTCGCCTGATTGGCTAGCCACGCCAGCGGTGGCGCTCTACGTCGCGCCACGCATCTGACGATCAGACGAAAGTGGCTACGCCGTCGCAGGCTGCGGGGCAATCCGACAACTCGGAACTGGGACCTGCTACCAACCCCTCACATGGCGGGCGCGGCAGGGATCTCAGAGAGCAAGCCACAGCCTGCGTGAAGGCCCGGTGAGGCTCAGACCGAGGACAAGCAAGTGCCGCTCGCGGCCACGCAGGCGCTTGGAGGCGGCTCTCTCGCGAGAGGCCACGGTCACACCCCACCGCTAGCGTTGCTTTGTGGCTGTGACGTTCGACAGATGGGAGGGTGACCTCGCCCACCGCGGCGACCCTGCCAACCCGCCGGTCATCAAGATCCCGATCAAGCCGAGTCCGAGGGGCGGATCAGGGACCTTTCTCGCTGCTGACGGTGATGGCGAGCAATGGTGGGTCAAACCCCTGAACAACAAGCAGGATGCACGCGTCACAGTAACCGAAGCGATCGTCGCTGCTGCCGGAGCGCTCATTGGTGCACCGGTTTGCGACTCGGCCATCGTCTTCCTGCCTCCCGAGATCGAAGGCTGGGAGTTTCGATCCGGCTCCATGATCGAGAGCGGGTACGCTCATGCGTCGCGAGGCGTCGCCAGTGCCGTCGAGCATCGGTCCCTGCAGTACCGAGAACGAGATGACAATGCACGGCGGCATGTCGGAGTGTTCGCCGTCTACGACTGGTGTTGGGGTGGGGATGAGCAGTGGCTCTACGCTGAGCCCGAGGACCGCAAGCTGTACAGCCATGACCATGGCTGGTACTTGCCGGAGACGGGCGCGACGTGGGACGTTGATGCGTTGATCACCCGAGTAGGCCAAGCTCACGTGGCGAGTTGGTCACCGAGTGGCCTCGACTCAGCAGTGATCAAGGCATGTGCCCAGCGACTGAGGACGCTTACGCACGACGAACTTGTCGCTGCTCTGAGCGGGATCCCTAAGTCGTGGCCGGTGAGCGACCTGGAACTCGAGAGAGTCGGCTGGTTTCTCGAGAGCAGAGCCCCTGAGGTTGCTGGCAGACTGGAATTGATGGGAGGAGCGCCGTGAGGTACATCTACTCGCTTATTCGTTTCGTTCCGGACCCAGCGCGTGGTGAGTTCGTGAACGTCGGAGCGATCGTCGGCAGTGAGGAGTCATCGGAGTGGCAAGTGCGACAGATCGAGAACCCCAGACGTGCGCGCGCGATCGATGAGAACGCCTCGCTCGGGGCGGTTTGGTCGTTCATCGATCGTGTTGGTATCGACGTCGACAATTTCGAAGCATCGACGCAGTCCCTGTTCGGGCTCGAAGTCGAGTTGACGGAGGACTGGTTGTGGCGTCTTCACGCTGATCACCAGAACATCGTTCAGCTAAGCGCACCGGCACCGATGGTCGCTGAGTCGGCGGACGATGCCTTGGAGAGCGTCTTCGACCTGATGGTGCTCGACCCTGCAGTGCGCAAGTACTCCTTCACGAAGAAGAACACAGCTCTAGCTGCGTTGCGTCGCGCCTACGACGAGTTTGAGATCACCAAAGGAAGGGAACGTCGCGAGCGTGTGACCCTAAAGACGATTCATCACGAAGCGCTCTTCGACTTTGCAGTCACGAGCGGCCAGGCAGTTCAGCTGACGCAGGCATGGTCCTTCCAGGTTCCTGATCAAGCGACGCTCGCCGAGCAGGTGAAGGCATGGGGTTGGACTGTGCAAGAGGCTCTCGACACCGGGGGTCGCGTCCTCACTACTGCCGGGGAGTTCGATGTCAGCGAGGACGTCGCCGTCGAAGCGGTCTATGTGCCTGCGCTCCCCACGCGTCCCTCGCCAGCGTTTGGCGACGCCGAGCACGTCTTTGAACGGTTAGGCGTTCGGGCCGTTTCTCACGATCAAGCGGGCGATGTCGCGCAGCGTGCACGAGAACTTCTCGGACCGCTAGCAGCGTAGCTACGCGCTTAACCCCTCAATGGTCAGAGGACTAGGCCCGACTCAGGCCTCCGCAGAAGCGTTGATCTCAGGCATCCGCATCGCCTAGCCACGTCGGGAACATCTCCTCGGGGGTCATCCCGGTGAGCATCCCCCCTGATCTTGGAGGCATCGTCCAAGCCTGGATCCACCGGTGCGGTGAGTGCTGGTGGGTGTGGCGCGTCCACCGGAAAGGCCTCCTGACGTGGGAGAATGCTGTTTGAGATAACGGCCATTCTCAGCCATGTGAGGAGGCACTTCCTGTGGGGGGCATAGCTGCTGGGATCGACGGGTTGGAGGTTCGTTTCGACGACGGGTCCTTGGTGGCTGACGGGGGTCTGCTGTTGGCGGGCACGGTGATGGATTGTCAATGGCCAGTGGGATCTGCCCAGTGGCGGACAGCAGAACTGCCCAGCCGTGGCCAACAAACAGAACTGCCCGGTGGCGGCCAGGTGTTCTGCCCACGGTTCAGTTGGTGAGTGGCGTCACCCTGAGCATCCCCCCTGATCTTGGAGGCATCGTCTAAGAGGAGACGCCATGCCTGAGACACGAAGACGGTACGACCCGGAGTTCAAGGCCGGTGCTGTGCGGATCGTCCAAGAGACTCGCAGATCGGTCGCTGAGGTGGCCCGCGAGCTGGGGATCGGTGCGGGCACGTTGGGCAACTGGGTCCGCAAGGACCGCGCCGAGCGCTCGGGCGAGCGTCTCGACGGCGACGAGCGTGCCGAGTTGGTGAGGCTGCGCCGCCGCTGCGCCGAGTTGGAGATGGAGCGTGATGTGCTCAAACGATCGGTGGTCCTTTGGGTCAGGGAGGCGACGCGGTGAGCCTGGTCGAGCACATCGCGGCCCAAAGGACCGATCACGGGGTGCCTCACGGGGTCTGCTGCCGGGCCCTGGGGGTGGCCGAGTCCAGCTTCTATGGGCGCCGCAGCCGCGGACCCTCGGTCGCCGGGAGGCGCCGACAGCGCGTTGATGCCGCGGTCAAGGACTGCTTCGAGGCGTCCGGCGGGACCTACGGCTCGCCGCGGGTGCGCGCCCAGCTGCGCCGAGACGGCCACACGGTGTCCAAGAAGACGGTGGAGGCCTCCATGGCCCGCCAAGGGCTCCAGGCCCGCACCCGGCGCCGCCGGCGGGGCCTGACACGGCCCGACAAGTCGGCCGATCCCGTGCCCGACCTGCTCAGGCGCGACTTCACCGCAGAGGCCCCCGACCAGAAGTGGGTCGGCGACTTCAAGCAGATCCCCACCGCCGAGGGGCCGGTGTTCCTCGCGGCCGTCGAGGACCTCTACAGCCGCCCGATGCTGGGCTTCGCCACCTCTGAGCGCCATCCCACAGCCGGCCTCGCCGCCGCGGCGCTCAACATGGCCGCCGCCACCCGAGGCGGCTCCGTCGCCGGCGTGATCTTCCACACCGACAAGGGCGCCCAGTACAGCTCCAGAGACTTCGCCGAGGCCTGCCGGCGCCTCGGGGTCAACCAGTCGATGGGGCGCGTCGGCTGCGCGCTGGACAACGCCGCGGCCGAGTCGTTCTTCTCCACCCTGCAACACGAGCTCATCTCCCGGCGGCGCTGGCAGACACGCGACCACGCCCGGCGAGACATCGCCGCCTGGATCGACACCTGGTACAACCCCCTACGCCTACACTCCGCCAACAACATGACCAGCCCCCTCGACCACGAACAAGCCCAAGCCGCCTAACCAACACTCCAAGATTCGGGGGGAAGCCCACTTCGCCAACTACCGAATCCGCGCCCTGCTCTACGCCGACAGACCCAACTGGGCGCTGCTCGACACCCTCACCCCGACCTGAAACGCGGAGAGCCGGTTTACGGTGCGGCCCACCTGCCGCAACACGGCACGAGAGGCGTTGCGCCAGCCCTGCGGTCGGTGCTGGTTGACGACGGCGATCCACGCTTCCACGTTGCGGTCACTCACGCTATGGGCGGCGAAGCTTCCTAGCGTCTTGTCGGCCCACACCCCGAACGGGGCGAGTGCCCACAGCAGTCTCCGTGCCGCCATCGCCGTCTCCGGGTGGAGAGCCGCGGCCAAGGTCCGTGCCTCTGCCAGCACTGCCGGGGGAGCGCCCCTGACAGAGTGGGGGACCCACGTGGCGATGACGGTCTCAGCTTCGGTACAGGGAGCGGGGAGGGCATCTCGGGCTTTGGCGAGACGATCTCCGCTTGGCAATTGCAGACCCCCGATGGGTGTGGGATCGAGCAAGATACAAGGTCCATGCGACTCTCCAACGCCCTGGGAGGCCAACTGGCATAGATTCCATTTCGCGCCACTTTGACCTGCGGTTATAGATGATTTCCAGAATTTCTATGAAATTTCGCCCATGAGTTATGCAGTATCTCTCAGGGGGTTGCTACGCACCCTCCTGAACAGCCATAATCAGAACTCGCTAACACCCCACCCAACCGACCAACCAAACCAACCAAGGGGGTTTGCGGGTTTCGCACGTCCCCAAGCCTTCCTGCTGCCGGCCAGGCGCCACCGCCAAGGCGTAGAGCTAGACGACGAAGGCGTAGAGCTAGACGACGGTCGGGCTGACCCTACGCTTCGGGTGGCTCTCGCGGGCTTGTCGCGCCTCGCTGGTACATTGGCGGCGCTCGTGAAGTAATCCCCACAAGGGAGGGCGGTGTGAGAGGCCACAGCCGATTGCGGACGCCGATGCTGGCGGCGTTCGTGGCGTTAGCAGCGGCCTGCGCCGCAGAGCAGGCCACCCCTGAGCCGGCCGTAGCGCCTACTACTGCTGCGGAAGCGCAGCCCGTCACAACGACGGAAGCCGCATCGGAAGCGGAACCGGAGCCCGAAGCCGAGACGGACCCCGAGACCGAGACGGAGCCTGCGCCCACAACCAACGCCGCGGCCGTGACGGAGCCTGCCCCTACGACAAGCGCCGCGCTGGAACCGGAGCAGGAAGCTGAGGCCGATACCGCGCCGGAATCGGTGGAAGAGACCACTCCCGAAGCCGAGCCAGAATCCGAATCTGAGATCGACTCTGCGACAGTCCCGGAACCAGAGCAGGAACCGGAACCAACGACCTCGGAACCTTCGTCGGAAGTGGCTGCGGTGCTTGTCGCGGAGCCGACCGCCACCACGACAACGACTACTACGACGACCACCACCACAGCGCCGCCTACCACGACCACCACTACGACGACCACAGCGCCGCCCACTACGACGACCACAGCGCCGCCTACCACGACCACCACTACGACGACCACAGCGCCGCCTACCACGACCACCACGACGACGACCACAGCGCCGCCCACTACGACGACCACAGCGCCGCCTACCACGACCACCACTACGACGACCACCGCGCCGCCCACCACCACACAGGGACTGGACTGCCATCCCGCGTACACGCCATGCCTCCCGAACCTCCCTGGCGACGCGCTGAACTGCGGAGACCTCACCTCTGCCCAAAAGCCCGTCACTGTCAATGAAATCGGAGTGGACCCCTACCGACTGGACCGCGACGGCGACGGACGCGGCTGCACAAGCTGACACTCGCAAGGTTCCTCTATCACCCCCGGTCACACCTCGACCTTTAGGGGCGTGAAGCCGAACCCGAATGGAGGCACCAGTTGCGCATGGAGCGTGATCTGCTCAAACGAGCGACGGCCTTTTGGGTGAAGGAGTCGGGGCAGTGACCCGCTACAGGTGGGTCACTGCCCGGAAGGCCGAAGGGTTCCCGACGACGCTGTGCTGTGATGTGGCAGGTGTTGGCCGCCAGGGGTTCTATGGGTGGCGGGCCAGTCGAGGTGAGCCGACGGAGCGTGAGCGCGCCGAGGCGGCGTTGGTGGCCGAGATCCGTGAGATCTGGGCCGGCTCCGGCGAGGCCTATGGGTCGCCTCGGGTGACCGCGGAGCTGCGCTCGAGGGGCCATCGGGTGAACGTCAAGCGGGTCGCTCGGCTCATGAAGGCCCACCACATCGCCGGTATCCGGCCCCGGCGCCGCAAGCGCACCACCATCCCCGCACGCTGCGCGCCGAAGTTGCCGGACCTGCTCGGTCGCCGCTTCGCCCCTGGTGCTCCGGACCGCGCCTGGTGCTCGGACATCACCTACATCCGCACCGGCGAAGGCTGGCTGTATCTCGCCGTCGTGCTCGACGTGGGCAGCCGCCGGCTGCTGGGATACGCCCTCAGCGACCGCATCGACACCCGCTTGGTCCAAGACGCGCTCGACATGGCCGCCCACGCCCGCGGCGGCCGCACCGCAGGCATCGTGTTCCACACCGACTGGTTGAACCTGGTCAGTACCTCGCCGGCAAGCTCTGTAGCGCCGCCGCCGGCGGGGGGCTCGCCCAGTCAGTGGGCCGTGTCGGGTCATCGGCCGACAACGCCGTGGCCGAGGCGTTCTTCTCCAGCCTCAAGCGGGAACTCGTCAACCGGCGCCGCTACCCCGACCGCGCCACCAGCAGCGTCAAGCTCTGGGCAGCGGTCCGGGCAGGGCCGCTGCCATCCCGTGCAAGGGTCTGTGCGGCGAGTCGGATGCGCTTGCCTTCTCTTCGCGTCAGGGCGGCATTGGCGGCGTCTTGTGGTGTGATGAGCGCCGCGAGTGTCATCACGTCGAGGAGGTGGCGCCTGTTGCCGCGTCCTCCCGGCGGGCCTGCGGCCGCGGCGATCTTGATGAGGAGAGCGCCGACGAGATCGGGGCGCGGGATGAGCGCCCGCTGCTGATTGCGCTCAACTTCGACCCGCCCTGAACGCTTCAGGGCTTGTGTCCCGCCCGCCGCTTGCAGCGTGTTGCCGCGACCGAGGCGTGGCAGGTGCCGGCCGAGATGGTCCGGGGCGAGCACGTCGAACACGGTGCCGGCCGCGCCCACGTACCGATGGCCGATCGGCAGGATCTGCTGGTCGAATCCGTGGTCGCGCAGTACCGAGTCGATGTGGCTCATCCGGGTCCGGTTCGTGCGGAGGTTCACCACGACGTCCAAGTCGTAGCTCCAGCGCAGACTGGCACCGCTCGCCGGATCAGCGCCGGCGGGCCGGCGTTCAGCTTGGTGCAACAGCACCATCTGCCCGCCGATCAGTGTCCAGCCTTCGCCGAGGTCGGCGGCGACAGCCATCAAGGCGTCCCAGGCCAGGGCCTGCTTGCCGGTGAGTACGGGCAACACAACTACCGGCGTTCTCATGGAAGGCTCTCGATGATGGCACCAGCCACGCGCTGCTCGCGCGGGTGCGGCGAGACGCACAGGTCCAGCGCGACCGCCGGTGCCGGAGCGACCAGACCGGCTCCGTTGTCTGCTGAGCGCACGGCAGCAACACCAGAACGCTCCCGCAGTTCCTCCCAGGTGGCTTCAGACACAGCCCGCACCAGAACCCGACCCAGCGGAGAAGGCGCAAGGCCGCGCATCGGATGCAGCGGGTCGAGCCGCTGTTGCCAGCCTTCTTGGATGTAGAGATGCGCTTCGTCGGCCAACGGGTCGAGCATGTCCACATAGGCGGCCGCGGCGTGCATTCCGCTGACGACCACCTCTGATCTGGCGAGCAGCGACGACACCATGGGCGACCCGGCGCTGTATCTGGCGAGCACACCGCGGTTCTCGTAGCGGTAGGGGTCGTCAAAGTCGACGCTCGCAGCGAGGATGCTGCGCCAGGCGGCGGGCTGTGACAGCGGGCGGCCCCCGCGGGGTGGGGCCTCAGCGAGAGCGTGGACTTCCGCGGCGGGCAGCACCCACACGTTGGCGATCTTTGCGGCGGGCAGCAGGCCGCGGTGCAAGTAGCGTCGGACCTGCTCGGCGCCGATACCCAGCACGCGGCCGGCTTCGGCCAACGACATCATCTCCTGGACGCTCACACCACTACAATAACATAACTAGAGGAGTTCTCCACTAGTAAATGGCGGCTGGCTGCAGTCCTGACGCGGCTCGTTACGGCAGCCAGACAGCGCCGCGGCGGTGAGCCGGTTCAGCGCTTCGGACAGGTCGCTTGACAGCAGCGTCGGCGCTGCGGCTGAGACCTTTGCACCAGCGGCCGCCGCGGTTTCACGGCCCTTCTGTGCTCCGCGGCCAGCCGTCTTCGCTGCGCTGGTCGCAACCGCCCTCGCACAGGCCCGTTTGACCCGGCCACGCTTATCGGCATCGGCCAACGGAGTCCTCGCGGGCGTCCGATCTCGCAGTTCAGTCGTGAGCGCGCTGGCAGTTTCCGATGCCGGACTTCGTTGGGTCCTCTTATGCGTGTTGTGTCTGCTCAGCCTGTTTGACGTCTAGGAATCTGCGCAACGCCTCGCGGATGACCTCGCTTGTGGTCGTGCCGTCGGTCTCAGCGCGAGCGGTGACCGCGGCTCGCAGTTCGGGGTCGATGCGCACGGGCACTACTTCAGCCGGGCCCGAGCCCATGGCGGGACGGCCTCTGCGGCGCTTGCGCAGCGTGTCGATGTCGTAGTCGCTGGTCTCGACCTCTTCGGCGATGGCGTCGAGGTCGGCGTCGGTGAGGATGCGGCCAGTCGCGGTCCTACGTGTAGTCATGGCTGATCTCGTTGGGTCGGCAAGAGTTCGTGGAACGCTGGGCGCAGCGGCATCGCGTGGATCACCATCTCGGCTCCGTCGTCGAGTTCGAGCCAGACGATTTCGAGCAGGTTGCCTGCTGGGTCGGCGCCGATGGCGAGGATCCTGGGCGGGTCAGCGGCTGGTTCGAGTTCGATGATGGTGAGGGCGTGTTCAGGCGCGTGCAGGATCGTGCTGGTGTCGAGGCCGGCTTGAACGCAGAGCGATGGAACTCCACACGCACTTATCGTAACACGAAATTCCGGATCGGCGCATCCCATCATCCCGACTCCGCTCCGCAGGTCGTCCCCGTGCCCCAGCCTCTCTTATCGGTGGAAGCCGGAGGAGTCCTCGCCAATGGGCGCATCCGATCATCCAGCCCGCTCCGACTGCTTCGCCGACGGCACCGCCCGGTTCTCAGCGGCCAGCGTCGTCATCTCGTGGGTTCGGACCCCTCTCATCAGTGACGGACTAGCGAAAGCCCTACAGCCGATTCATGTTTCACCCCGCTGATCCGGGCTCGGCATCCGCCAACCACGGGGCTTTCGATGGCCGCAAGTCAGGTTGTCCTGATCGCCTACGCAGCCTGGCTGACTGAACAGTTCGGCTTGGCTCTGGGCGTGATCGGGGCCCTTGCAATCGCCCTCGGGGTCGGCGAACTCATGCCCAAGACCATCGCCAACGCCACCATCGACCGGCTGCTTCACCACGCCCACATCGTCCTCACCGCCGGTGACAGCATCCGCCTCACCCAAGCCACCGCCGGAAAGGGGGTGACGCCACTCACCAACTGAACCGCGGGCAGAACACCTGGCCGCCACCGGGCAGTTCTGTTGGCCGCCACTGGGCAGTTCTGCTGTCCGCCACCGGGCAGATCCCACTGGCCATTGACACGCGCCCATCTGGCCGGCGAGCGGCAGGCGGGGGTGCGCCGCAGCAGCGCGGTGAATCCCTTCGACGCGGTGGCGGACTATGTGCGCCAGCGGCTGGTCGAGGATCCCCATGTGCGGGCGACGGTGTTGTTCGACGAGGCCAAGAGGCTGGGCTGTCAGGCGTCGTATCCGACGTTCGTGCGCCGGATACGTGACCGGGGCCTGCGGCCTGAGTGTCGGGCGTGCACACCGGGCCGGGTTCACACAGACATCGAGCATCCTGAGCCTCACCGGGCATTGCGCAGGCTGTGGTGTGCCCCGGGCATCGCGGTCGGCGTGTTCGGTGCGCCATGCGATGCTGCTGGGCATCATCGACGAGATCCACCGGGCGTCTCGGCGCGACCTACGGGGACAGAGGGAACCACGCGGAACTGGTGCACGGGCGGGGCCTGCAGGTGGCGCACTGCACCGTGGAGTTGGTGATGCGCCGCAACAACCTCGCCGGGCTGCCGGGCCGGCACCGATACCGCAAGGTCCCGAACCTGCCCACCGCTGCGGACCTGGTGGATCGCCGGGTTCTGCCGCGACGCACCCGACCAGCTGTGGGTCACCGACATCACCGAACACCCCGCCGGCAGAGCCTGCGCAATCCCCGGTGATGCTCAGCTCACCCTTGGCCGCTGTCACCGGGTGCATATAGGCTGGCGGCGTGACTCGCAAGGAACTCGTGCTTGTCAAACACCGAGAGGCGATACGAGCCGCCGCGGCGCGCCACAGGTGCCGCTCTATCGCCCTGGTCGGCTCGGTGGCGCGGGGCGAGGACACCCAAGACAGCGACTACGACTTCCTGGCTGATTTTGAGAAGGGCGTGACGCTGTTTGACCAGTGCGGACTCAAAGGGGCGTTGGAGGATCTGCTCGGCTCGGAGGTTGATGTGGTGCCTTGCTCCAGCGTTCGCGAGAGCTACCGGAACATGAGCGACGACGCCATTGAGTTGTGAGCCGCACCGACGACGAACGCGTCGCAGACATTGTTGACTGCTGCCGCAGGCTTCGCGACATCGCGTCGGTGGGCGAGGACGGGTTCCTAGCTGACGAGCTTCTGCAAGACGCGGCGTGCTATCGGCTCGCGGTGATCGGTGAGGCTCTCAACCATCTCTCGGACGACTTCAAGAAGCAGCACCCCGACTTGGACCTCCCGGACGCGCGGGGGATGCGCAACCATCTCACTCACGAGTACCACAAGGTTGACCTCGACGTCGTGTGGAACACCATCACAACGGACATTCCAGACTTGGAGCAAACCCTGTCTGGAGTTTCTGGCCCGGTATCCCCGTCAGATTAGCGCGGAACCTTGATGGCGATGTCAGCCGCGACTGGAAGCACATCCCGATGGAGCCCTCTGTGATCAGGTTCGCGGTCACGGTCAAGCATCAGCCGGAATAGCCCCTATCGGCACCCCAGAGTTCCTTGAGCGCCTCGGGGGGATCGCGTTGGCTGAGACCCCCGCGATGGATGATCGAACACCATGAACTGTGTACCGAGGAGGAGCTGACCGCGTTCGGGAAGTTCGCCGCACAACTTGATGACCTGCTCGGCCGGTGCGTCCGACGAGACGACATGAGACCCAAACCTTCCCAAGTCGGCGCATCCAGCGATGGTAGCGACATCCAGCGATGCCAGGGACGTTGCCAGGGCTGCGGGCCGCACTCGCGCAGTCTCGCAGACGCCGAGATCCTGCAGCGCAGCGACATGCGGGCGGGCGGGCGCAGCGTATGGATCGCCCCCGACGTCATCGACGCTGTGGACACGATCCATGCCGCGGCGCGACGCCGCGCCATCGGTGCTGGCTCCTGACCTCGGGCCTAGCGAAGCTAGCCGCCGTCGTGGCAGCGCCAACGTTGGCGTGATAATGTCGATTATATGGCCAACCCGCTCTGTGTCCTTGTAACGGCCGCTATGACGGCAGCGCTGGTCGCGGTTGCCCCGTCGGCTGCGTCCGGCCATGAAGATCTGCCTGATGTGCCTCATGACGGCGCAAGCAGCGCCGCGGTTCACGCTCTCGACAGCCGGGGCGTCTTCGACGGCACATTGTGCGGACAGGACCAGGACCACTTCTGCCCGCAGGAGCCGCTGACACGCGCCCACATGGCCGTGTGGCTGGTCCGCCTCATCGACGGGACTGACCCGCCCGGGGTGAAGGCCACCCGTTTCAGCGATGTGGACGGGGACCATCCCCAGGCGGCGTTCATTGAGAGGTTCGCAGCTCTGGGAATCACAGCGGGCTGCTCGACCGTTCCGCTGAGCTACTGCCCCGACGGGCAAGTCACCCGCGCCCAGACGGCCACGTTCCTGGCGCAGGCGTACGATCTGGAGGCCGCCGACCCGGCCGGGTTCACCGATGTGGCCGTCGGCGGCATTCACAGCGCCGACATCGACGCCCTGTTCTCCGCGGGGATCACCGCGGGGTGCGCGACGGAACCGCTGCGCTTCTGCCCCCAGCGGGCCACCACACGGGCTCAGATGGCGTCGTTGCTGGTGCGGGCCGACGATTACGCGGCAGAACGGCAGGCGGCGATGGAGTCGCTGAACTCTGAGAGCCTCAGCGACGACGGGAACCCGGTCGGTGGGGGCGACACGCCCAGAGGCAACGACAACCCGGTCGGTGGGGGCGACACGCCCGGAGGCGACGACAACCCGCCCGGCGGGGGCGACACGCCCGGAGGCGACGACAACCCGCCCGGCGGGGGCGACACGCCCGGAGGCGACGACAACCCGCCCGGCGGGGGCGACACGCCCGGAGGCGACGACAACCCGCCGCCCGAGTTGCAGCCCCCGGTCGTCATACCCGGCGACGGCGACACAGGCGGCGACCCCGACGCAGACCAAGCGAAGCTGTCTGCTCACCAGCACGCCGCCGACTGCCGGGCGACCAGCGTCCCGATCGCCACCGAACGCTGGGTCAAGATCGCCAACTTCGAATGGGCCGAACCAAACCACAACCCCCAAGTCGACCCGGACGCTGACGGCTACTGGCAGCCCGATTGGATACCAGACCGCGGCGGGGACAGCGGCAAAGTCAAATGGGCAGCCCCGTACATAGTCAAAGACAGTCGCCGGGTGGCGGGCGAAACGGAGTATTGGCGGATGAAGGAGGTCGCCTATTTCCGCATAACCCGCAGCCCGGCGTGGAGCTTCGGCTCGGTCGTCATCGATGCCGACACCGGCGACCCGCTCGACTCCAGCCTCTCCTCGACCCATATCGACTCTTCAGTGCTGAAGGCCGCCGACCTCGCCCCAACGTCGACCCAGGCCCGGGTCGACGGCATCTGGACCTACACCCTCAGCGATGTGAGCCAGCCCTCGCGGGGGGCCGTTTACACAATCGAGGCCAGCACTTGCGAGGCCGGCCCATGGTCGAGACCGCTCGAGCTGCAATACAAGCTCCCCAACGCTCCCCGGATCAGAGCCGAGCAGACCTATTTGACCCGCTACGGGCCCGACGGCCACCTGTTGGCTGACAACGGCCTGGCCCTCAATGTCGGCTGGTATTACGAGCGCGGCGAGTTCTACACCTTCGAGTTGAACATACTCGACGCTGAGGGCAACTACCTGAACTACCTGCCAGCTGAGGACTTCTTCCACCGCAGTTTGCCCGGCTCCAGCGGCTTGGCCCGGACAGAACTGAGGAACTCTGTCTTCAATATCGCAGACGACGACAATCTCGCCGGCTCCGGCAAGCAGATCAGGGTCAGGTTCACGGTCGGCAAAGACTACGGACTCATCAACCTTGCGCCGAGAAGCCCGGTAACTGAGCTGACATTCTCGACCAACGATTACCTGGGGCCGAGAGTAGACGACTGATCCATGCTCGAAGCGCACCGCCGGGAGATGGCCGCAACCGCGCCTCTCTTCGCCGAGGGCTGGGGCGATCCGACTCTGGCTGAACGGGTGGACGAACTGCTCGCCGACTCTGACTACGGGACACGGTACGGCACCGACATCATCGGAACGCTCGACGAGCACCACTTCCGGGTCGTTCAGTCCCTCAGCGGCCGCCCCCTCCGCATCGTCCCCGCCGACGTCCCGCCAGAATAGGCGCAACGCGGGAGGCCAAAGCAGGTCGCGAAGCCCGGAGTGACGGCCTTCGCGCAGGCATAGCCCTCCTCGGGGGCGGACAGGAAGACGACCGGCACGTCGGCTACGTCCGATGTCCGTCCGGTGTGCGCCGAAGTCTGGTGCATCGGTGTAATGTCTTTGACATCACTATGAGTCGCACAGCCTTGTTGCCTAGGAGCATGACATGAGCCAAGTAACCGCCCGGGTTCCTGACGAACTCGTCGACGCGTTGGATGCGGCGGCTGCGCAGCTCAAGCGCAGCCGCGCTGAGATCATCCGCCAGGCCCTGGAGCGCTACTTGGAGGACTTCCAAGACGTTGCGAGCGCGATGGAGCGACTCCTCGACCCGGCCGATCCGGTGCTCGACTGGGACGAGGTCAGAGATGGGCTACTCGATTCGGATTAAGCGCAGCGCAGCACGAGAACTGGCGCGTCTGCCCCGCCACGACCGTGAGCGCATCGTGCGCGCGATCGACCGGCTCGGGGGCAATCCGCTGGCGGGCAGCCCCCTGAAGGGCGATCTGCGGGGTCTGCGCCGGGTGCGAGTCGGCGACTACCGGGTGGTGTACGAGGTGCTCGACGGCGAACTCGTGGTCCTAGTCGTGCTGGTCGCACACCGGCGGGAGGCCTATCGCCGCCGCTAGTGCCCGGCCTCACGCCTCGCAGTCTTCACTAGCTCCGCACAGAGACAGAGACCGCCGACATCTAGGACTCGGCCGCTTGAAGGCGGGCCCGGTCAGCGCACCGGGAAGAAGATGTCGGTGCGCCACCTCGATTGGTCGGGCTCGAGGGCGGGGTCGTTCACATAGACCTCCCAGGGCGAGTCCGCGGCTTCGAGCCCCTGGGACTCCATCCACGCCGTCAGCGCCATCCACGTCTGGGGGAGGCCGTCGTACGAGCCGAGGTGGGTGACGGTCGCGGCCCTCCCGGCGGGAAGCTCTCCGGGTCGGACTCGATCCTCGCCGGGCATCGGCGACGCCACCGGGATGGCGCATTCGAGTTCGACGGTCTCTCCCGGCGGCGAGTGGTATCTGGCCAGGGGCATCCCGGCCGGTTCTTGACCGCTCTGCGCGATGTGTTCGCTCAGCTCGCCGAACAGCGGACCCATAGCGCTGCCGATCTCGCTCATCGCGACGGTCGTGCGAATGCCCACTGTGGGCTGGGCTTCAAGCTCCGTCACCCCGAACTCCAGCGTCATCGTTGCTGTCCTCCAATGCTGTCGACCATTGCTCTTGCTTCGCGGCGGCCGAAACCCGGCGGCCTCAGCCGCGGACCGTATGCAAGCTCTACCGGTGGCTGCAAATCAGGTTGATACAGCCGGTCTTGCATCCGCATGGGGCCTTCGCATCAATGGCAGGCTCGCGGAAGTCACTGCAGCCGGAGCGGACTCCTACTCCAGGCCGAACTCGGGGACGTAGCGCTGGGCGCGGGGGCCTGGGTGCCTCCGTTCTAGAAGAGCAGCCACGGTACCGACGGGTCGTCCCAATGCTCCACCCGCCGCAACAGCTCCGTGTCGGCATGCGGCACCACTCCCCACAGACAGGCGAGACCAACTCGATCACCTCGTCGGCGGCGTAGACGTGAGCCAGCAGGCGATCATTCACCGAGCCGTCGTAGGTGTTGTGGATCCGCTGCAGCACCTCCGGCTCCTGGTCGTGACGCACATACTGCAGCAGCACCGCCGACAGGTCCACCTCCGGCGGGCCGACCCCGAGATAGTCGAGATCGACGAGCGCAAGAGTGCCGTCCTCGCGGCGCACGGCGTTGGTCGGGAACGCGTCGCCGTGGATCACCACCCTGCGGCGCCCCTCGCCGCCGAGGCCGGCCCAACACGAGCTCAGGGCCTCCACCCGGCGGTGCAGCTCCGCCCCCAGGAAGTCACGCACATCGGCTGGCACACCTCTCGCGGTCATCAACGGCAGCCGGTCCGTCCATCGTGTGAGAAAGGACACGCTGGGATCCCACTCCACGAGGGACCGCGACGGCTCAGTGCGGTGGCACCGCGAGATCAGCGTGACCAGCGTCTCGAGGGGAAGCTCCTCGACAGGGGAGTGCATCGGCCAGAAGGTGACGACCCGGCCGTCGCTCAGCTCGCAAGGATCGCACAGCGGGGCCACCATCGGCGCGCCCGCGGCCGCGAGCTGCACGACTTGGCGCAGAAGGGCGGCGTGGGTCTCCAGGGGGCGTTGGAAGATGTAGGCGACCCTGGCCGCGACCTTGTCGTCGAGGCTCGCCAGCACGATGTGGTTGCCCACCCGAAGCAGTCTGAAGCCGGCGCTGGTGAGTCCGAGCCCGCGAGCGGTGTCGTGCACCAGTTCCGCGGTCCGCTCGACGTCCAACTCGGTGTCGATGGCTGGCCGGCCCTCCACGGCCCCGACGCTAGTGCTCTGTCCACTTACCATCGTCGGGTCGAGCCGGGATTCTCTGTGCGAGTTTCACCCGCATATGACGGGTTTCTCAGCAGATTTGTGGCCGTAGTGTTCAGGACAAGCGCAACTTCCACCGCTGGCAGGAGGGCAACATCGGCTACTGGCCCCGGGTCTACGTGATCGACGGCGACAACCAGATCCGCTTCGACCGCACCGGCGACGGCCGGGCCACCTACGCGCAGCTCTACGACACCGTCGAGCGGCTGCTGGCGGAGGCCTGACCGCGTGCGGCCCCGGGGCGGTTGAGCGCAGTGGCCACCTTCCTGGAGGGCGTCGGCTCGATCGGGGTCGCGTGCACCCTGGCGGCGCTGGTGCCCGCGGTGGCACTGGTGCTCGTCGCCCGCAAGGCCCGGCTCACGGTCGCTCTCGCCTACCTGGTGGGGGCCACCCTGCTGACGTGGGCCCGAGCCTCCGGACACTGGCGTGTCGAGCTGAGCGGTGACGTCACGTTCGTGGCGTCGGCGGCGCTGGTGGCCGCCGCGTTCGTGCTGGGCTACCGGGCCAAGAGGCCGGCATCGCTGGCCGCCACCGGCTCGGGAGCGGTGGCGGGAACCATGGCCGGATGGCTGTGGCGCCCCTGCGTAGGCCCCAAGCTGGGGGAGATCCTCGACAGCACCGACACCGAGGCAGCCCGCACGCTGGGCTTGATGCTCGTCTACATGGCCGGGGCGCTGCTGCCGGCGGTGCTCCTGGCCGTGCTGCCCCACGCGGTGCCGGCCACCAGGCGGGTCCTGGATCGCCTGCCGGCTGCGGCCTTCGGCGGGGCGGTGGGCGCCGCCTATGCCGTGATCCTGGCCACCGGCCAATACGACCGCGTCATCGGCGAGCTCTACCGGATAGCCACCAACACCTGACCGGGCCGGCGGATCAGTCCGTGTCCGTGAGCTCGTGACGGGCGCTCGGACCCTGGCTGGCGCTAGCTTGCCTAGCCGTGAGCGACGACGCCATCGACGAGACATTGGCGGGGTACCGGTCGACAATCGACAACATCGATGCCACCCTGATCCTGCTGCTGGCCGAGCGGTTCAAGGTCACCAAGCAGGTCGGCGTCTACAAGGCGAGCGTCGGCTTGCCGCCCGCTGATCCCGAGCGGGAGAACGAGCAGATAGCCCGGCTGCGGGCGCTGGCCGCCTCCAGCAACATCGATCCGTCCTTCAGCGAGAAGTTCCTGCGGCTGGTGATCGACGAGGTGATCCGCCACCACACCAAAGTCCGCGATGAGGCCGGCACCGCCGGCGACTGAGAGGCCGAGCGACAGGTGAGCGATGCCGGCCCACACGGGCGAGGCCGTGGCCCGAGCGACCCGTGAGCGCAGCGAACAAGAGCGGGGGTGACACCGTTGCGACACGAAGGTCTCCCGCCCATCTGCGTGGCCCCGAAGGCCGCAGGGTGCCGCCGTCGCCGAACCGGCACCTCAGTCGCTCCGGCGGGCTCTGAGGGGCGCAGCCTGTGACCAGTTCCCGCGGACAGCACGCCGAAGCACTGGCTACGGTCCTCTACGAGCGCTTCGAGGCCTTCCACGCCCACTTCATCGCGGTCACCGCCCGAGCGGAGGGCCGCTTCCTGGCCGGCGACTGGCACGGCCACCGCTCCGACGCCGCCGAACGGCTCAACCTGCACACCGACGCGGTGCTCGACACCGTCGAAGCCTGCCGCAGCCGGCTTCCCGGCACCGGTGCCCGCCAAGCCTGGATCGACGCCCAAAGGCGCTACGTCGGGCTCGTGACCCGCCGCGGCGACATGGAGCTGGCCGAGACGTTCTACAACTCAGTCACCCGCCGCCTGTTCGAAGTCGTCGGCCTCGACCGGGAGCTCGAGTTCATCTGGCTCGGACCCACCGCGCTTCCCGCCGCCGACGCCACCGGACCCGACTACTACAGCGCCCCGGCGAACGGCTCCACCGAGGGCGCAGTCGCAGCCGTGCTCGAGCAGAGCCCCCTCGGACCTCACTTCGCCGACCTCTCCCGGGACGCGGAGCTCGTCGCCGGCCGCATCGACGGCTACCTCGACGGCGTCTGGCGGGACCTCGACGCCATCGACGTGCTCAGCGCCGTCTTCTACCGCCAGAAGGGCGCCTACCTGGTGGGCCGCCTGCGGTGGCTCAACCGGGTGTCGCCCTGCATCCTGCCCATAGTCCACGACGACACCGGCGTGCATGTGGACGCCGCCCTGCTCACCGAGGCCGCCGCCAGCCGCCTGTTCAGCTACGCCCGCTCCTACATGCACGTGCTGTCGGAGCGGCCCGCCGCGGTGGTGGCCTTCCTCAAGTCGATGCTGCCGGTGAAGCCGGTGGCCGAGCTGTACACGTCCCTCGGATACTCCCAGCACGGCAAGACCAACCTGTTCCGCGCCCTGTACCGGCACATGGAGCACTCCAACACCCGCTTCGAGCACTCCCGGGGCGCCCCCGGCACCGTCATGGCCGTGTTCGCGCTGCCGTCGTTCGATGTGGTCTTCAAGGTCATCAAGGACCGCTTCCCGGCCAGCAAGCGCACCACCCCCGAGGACGTCAAGCGCCGCTACCGCCTCGTGTTCGGATACGACCGGGTGGGCCGGCTCGTCGACGCCCAGGAGTTCGAGAACCTCACCTTCGCCCGGGACCGTTTCGACGACGACCTCCTCGACGAGCTGCGGCAGGAGTGCTCCCGCACCGTGACCATCACCGACGCCGAGGTCGTGCTGGGCCACGTCTACACCGAGCGCCGGGTCTACCCTCTGGACCTCTACCTGCGGGAGATGGCGCCCGATCGGGCGCTGGCCGCGGCCGTCGACTACGGCAACGCCATCAAGGACCTGGCCGCGGCCAACATCTTCCCCGGGGACCTGTTCTGCAAGAACTTCGGCGTCACCCGGCTCGGCTCGGTCGTGTTCTACGACTACGACGAGCTGGCCCTGCTGTCGGAGGTCAACTTCCGGGCCCTGCCGGCAGCCCGCGACGACGCCGACGAGATGCTCGACCAGCCGTGGTTCCCCGTCGGCGCCGACGACGTGTTCCCCGAGGAGTTCGCCACCTTCCTGCGCTCACCCCCGCTGGTGGGCGAGGTCTTCGCCGAGCACCACCCCGAGATCGCCACGCTGGACTTCTGGCAGTCGATGAAGGGGCGCAACCGGGCCGGCGACATCCCCGACTTCTTTCCCTACCCTGCCTCGGTGCGCCTCCACGCAGGGTCGACCCGGGCGCCGGAACCGCACCCGTCCAGTGACCCCACCAACTGAAGGATCACCATGCGAGCTGTAGTCCTCGAAGCCAAGGGCGGACCCGAGGTCCTCACCGTGCGGGAGGTTCCCGACCCGGTCCCCGGACCCGAGGAGGTCCTTGTCGACATCGTGACCTCGTCCCTCAACCGGGCCGACCTGCTGCAGCGCCGGGGCCTGTACCCGGGTCCGCCGGGCGACTACGAGATCCCCGGCCTGGAGTTCGCCGGACGGGTGGCCGAGACCGGCGAGCGGGTCACCGCCCACGCCGTCGGCGACGCCGTCATGGGCATCGTCGGAGGTGGCGGCTACGCCGAGCGGGTCGCGATCCACGAGCGCCAGGCCATGGCCGTGCCGAGCGCGCTCGGGCTCGACGCCGCTGGAGCCTTCTGCGAGGTCTACATCACCGCCTGGGACGCGCTCGTACGCCAGGGGGGTCTCACCACCGGGCGCTGGGCGCTCGTCCACGCCGGGGCGTCGGGCGTGGGCACCGCCTCCATCCAGATCGCCAAGGCCATGGGCGCCCGCATCGCGGTGACCGCTTCCGCGGGAAAGCACCATGTGTGCGAAGCCCTGGGCGCCGACCTGGTGATCGACTACGCCTCCGAGGACTACGTGGAGGCCGTCCGCAGCGTCACCGGCGGCGCCGGCGTGGACGTGGTTCTCGATGTGATCGGCGGCGACTACCTGCCCCGCAACATCGCCTGCCTGCGCACCAACGGGCGCATCATCCAGGTCGGCGTGATGTCGGGCGCGGCGGTGCCCTTCAACCCGGCCGCGCTGATGGCCAAGCGGGCCGCCCTGATCGGCACCACCCTGCGGGCCCGCCCCATTGAGGAGAAGATCGCGGTCACCCGCCAGTTCGCGGCCGAGATGCTGCCCCATGCCGCCACCGGCGCCCTCGCCCCGGTGATCGACAGCCGCTTCGCGCTGGCCGACGCGCCCGCGGCCCACGAGCGCATGGAGGCCAACCTCAACGCCGGCAAGATCGTCCTCGACATCGCCTAGAACGCAAGGCAGACCGGCCGCAGCCGAGCGAGCGGATGGGCCTCAGCCAGAATCTCGGGTTGGTTGTGTGTCCTAGAGCCGCAATTCTCGCGCCGAGATTCTCAGGTGCCAGCTAGCGGCCGGCCATAGGCACGTAGTCGCGCCGCTCGGAGCCCACGTACACCTGGCGGGGCCGGTAGATCCGCGAGTTCTGCTCGATCATCTCGTTCCAATGGGCCAGCCACCCCGGTGTGCGGCCGATGGCGAACAGCACCGTGAACATGTTCGTGGGGAAGCCCAGCGACTGGTAGATGAGGCCCGAGTAGAAGTCCACGTTCGGGTACAGGCGCCGGCTGATGAAGTAGTCGTCGGCCAGCGCGACCTCCTCGAGCTTGAGGGCGATGTCGAGCAGCGGGTTCTTGCCGATGACCGCGAACACGTCGTGGGCCGCCTTCTTGATTATCACCGCCCGGGGGTCGTAGTTCTTGTAGACGCGGTGGCCGAATCCCATCAGCCGGTGCGCGCCCCGCTTCACGCTGGCGATGAAGCTGTCGACCTCCTCGTAGGAGCCGATCTCGGTGAGCATGTTGATCACGGCCTCGTTGGCCCCGCCGTGCAGCGGTCCGTAGAGGGCCGCGCAGCCGGCCGAGATGGCGGTGTAGGGGTCGGCGTGGCTCGACCCGACCACCCGTGCCGCGGTGGTCGAGCAGTTCTGGCCGTGGTCGGCGTGCAGGATGAACAGCACCCGCATGGCCCGCACCAGGGCCTCGTCGGGCTCGTACTCCCCGCCCACGTCGAACATCATCTTCAAGAAGCGCGTCGGGTAGTCGTTGGCGTTGTCGGGGAATATGAACGGCAGGCCCCTCGAGAACCGGTAGGCGGCCGCGGCCAGCGTGGGCATCTTCGCGATCAGCCGCACGATCTGGGCCCTGCGATTCTCGGGGTCGAAGATGTCCTTGGCCTCGGGATAGAAGGTGGACAGCCCGGCCACGCCCGACGTGAGCAGCCCCATCGGGTGGGCGTCGTAGTGGAAGGCGTCGTAGATCCGCTTGCGGAAGTTCTCGTGGATGAACGTGTGGTGGGTGATCAGGTCCACCCACTCGTCGAGCTGGGCCTGCGTGGGCAGCTCCCCGTAGATCAACAGGTGGGCGACCTCGGGGAAGCTGCTCTGCTCGGCCAGCTGCTCGATGGGGTAGCCGCGGTAGCGCAGGATGCCGGCCTCGCCGTCGATCTGGGCCACCGCGCTGGAGGTCGCCGCGGTGGTGGCCAGGCCCGGGTCGTGGAACCAGACGCCGGGAAGCAGCTTGCGCCAGGCCGCGGAGTCGACACCGCCCGCCACGATCGGGATCTCGATGCTGTTCCCCGTGCGGTTGTCGGTGATGGTGATGCTCTCAGCCACGACACTCACGCCGTTCTCGCCGCGGCGGTGATCGTGACGGCACTCATCATCGAACATCACACTACCGCTCCCCGGATATGGCACGGCACCTCGCGGCCGGGTGTGTGAATCTGGACTCTTGCACGAGAACGCAAGATTCAAGGATTTTGCAGCATTGCGATTACGGCCCGGCGCAAGTCTTGGGGCTCTTGTATCAGTGGCGGCTACAGCGGGGCGTTGTCGTGGCGGCGCCGGGGGAGGCGCTCGCGCTTGGAGACCAGCATCTCCAATGCGGCGCAGATCTGGCGGCGGGTGTCGGCCGGCTCGATCACCGAGTCGATGGCGCCGCGCTCCGCGGCGACGTAGGGGTTGAGCAGGCGCTCCTCGTAGGCCTCCTCCAGTTCGGCCCGCTCGGGCGGGCTGGCCGAACGGTGCAGGATCTCCACCGCCCCCTTGGCCCCCATCACCGCGATCTCGGCCGTCGGCCAGGCCAGGGCCACGTCGTTGCCCATCGGTTTGGAGTCCATGACGATGTAGGCCCCGCCGTAGGACTTGCGCAGCGTGACGTTCACCCGGGGCACCGTGGCTCGGGCGTAGGCGAACGCCATCTGGGCCCCGTAGCGGATCATTCCCCGCCACTCCAGGTCCTTGCCCGGGTAGAAGCCGGAAGTGTCGACGAAGGTCACCAGCGGAAGGTTGAACGCGTCGCAGAACGCCACGAAGCGGGCGCCCTTGCGGGAGGCCGTGATGTCGAGCGTCCCGGCCAGCGACTGGGGCTGGTTGGCCACGATCCCGACGGGCCGTCCCCCGAAAGTGGCGAACGCGGTGACCAGGTTGGTGCCCCAGTAGGCGTGAGGCTCCAGCAGCACGCCGTCGTCGGCGACCGCGGCCAGGACGTCGCGCACGTCGTAGGTTCCGCCCGACTCGGCCGGTAGCACTTCGTAGGCCTCGGGCACGGCCCGGTCCATCGGGTCGGTGCATGCCCGGCCGGGCGGATCACAGCCGTTGCTGTCGGGGAGGTAGGCGAGCAGCTCGGCCGCTATCTCGTCGGCCTCCGCGTCGTCGGCGGCCAGGAAGCCGGCCACGCCCGAGCTGACCGAATGGGTCTCGCCGCCGCCCAGCTCACCGTGGTCTATGGGCATCCCGGTGAAGTGCTCCACCATCCGTGGCCCGACCACGAAGGCGTAGGCGTCGGCGGTCATCACCACGAAGTCGGCCAGACCCAGCAGCAGCGCCGGGCCCGAGGCGTTGGGCCCGGCCGCGATCACTATCACCGGCACGACCCCCGAGCATCGTGACAGCTCCACGGCCGCGGTGGCCCAGCCGTGGAGGGCGGCCACACCGGCTCTGAGGTCGGCGCCTGAAGAGGCCAGCCTCAGCAGCACCGGAAGTCGTTGCGTGCGGGCCAGGCGGGCCGCGGCGGCCATGCTCTGACCGTCGGCGGGGGTGAGCGCGCCGCTCTGGTTCTCGGTGGATCCGCGTGCGTCGATCTCGACCACGGTGCGGCCGCCGATAGTGCTCACACGGCTGTGCACGAATCCGGATGCCCCGGCGCGGACGCCGACCAGAGTCGTCTGGGAGTCCGCCATCACGGGGTCAGAGGCCCCGCGGATAGACGGGCGAACCCGGCCCATACGGGGCGGGGCCGTGGCCCGAGCGGCCCGTGAGCGCAGCGAACAGGAGCGGGAATGACCACCCTGCGCCGCGATTGGCTGCCGGTCGATCCGCGCACGTCTTCATGGTAGATGCGAGGGCCGCTTGGTCAGTGGTTGGGGTGAGAGGGACTCCACCGAGAGGAGGTGAGGCTGGTTGACGGATTCCCGGCGCACGATCCGCCTGATGGCGTCGGCGACGGCGCGCGGCGGTGCGGCCGGCATGGTGCGACGGTTGCGGGCCAGCCCCACGAGCCGCGGGCTCAGCCGGTCGACCTTCACGCTGCGCCAGCCCTCCGGCGACGCGCCGTAGGTTGCGCTGGCCGGCAGCAGCGCCGGTGCGAAGCCTGCGAAGGCCAGCGAGGCCAGCAGGCGCAGGCCGTCGATCTCGGCTCGGCTGCTCAGCTCGACACGGACCCGTCGAGCGTCGGCGTCGACCTCGTCGCGGAACGCGGTGCCCTTGGGCGGCAGCAGGATCTCGTGCCGGGCCAGCTCAGCGAGGTCGATGCGGTCGCGCCGGGCCAGCTCATGGTCCGCCGGCGCGATCACGACCCGGTCCTCGGAGAACAGTTCGTCGGTCTCGATGTCGGGATCCTCCACGGGCAGGTTCACGACCGCCAGGTCCAGGCGGTTGTGGACCAGCAGCGGCACCAGCGACGTGGTGGTGGCGTCGAGGATGACCACCTCGAGGCTGTCGTGCAGCCGGCCCACCTCCTCCAGCACCAGGGGGACGATCCATCGGGCCGTCGTGCCGATGACACCCACGGTGACGGTGCCGCTGAGGTTGGCCCGCATGGACGCGAGGTCGTCGGAGATGGCCTGCAGCTCCACCTGGATGCGGCGGGCCCGGTCGGCGACGACCTGGCCTTCGGGGGTGAGGCACCGCCGGGCCCGGTCGATCAGAGTGGCGCCGGCCTCCTGCTCCAGGCGGGAGATGTGGGCGGAGACGTTGGACTGCACGGTGTGCAGGGCCTGGGCGGCAGCCGAGAAGCTCTGATGCTCGGCGACCGCGAGCAGGACATTGAGTTGACGGACATCCATCACAGGGAACGATACAAACTATCGATACAAACTGTTGAGATGATACCCCACATGGTTGTTGATGTGCGATATATTGCCAATATCAATCCGGTTGGCAGGTGAACTCCTCCTCATCCGCTTAGCCGGTCAGCCTCGGGCCAGTACCCCCCCAAACCGGCTCGGGCATCAAATGAAGCGGCTGATCGACCCCCAGATCAGCCGCTTCTGTCTTGTGCGGGCGCTTCCTGGATGCGTGTCAGGCGCGAGCGCGTTGGCGGATGATGTTCAGCGCGCTCCCGGCCCGGAACCACTCGATCTGCTCGTCGCTGAGGGTGTGCAGCCCGTCGAATGACCACACCGGGCCGCCGGGCGGGGTGACCTCCACGGTCACCGGCCGCCCCGGCGCCAGGTCGGCCAGCCCCCGCACCGCGAGGCGGTCGACCTCGCCGATGCGGTCGTAGTCGGCGGGATCGGCGAACGTCAGCGCCAGCACGCCCTGCTTCTTCAGGTTGGTCTCGTGGATGCGGGCGAAGCTGCGGGCCAGCGCCAGCACGCAGCCCCGGAAACGGGGCTCCATGGCGGCGTGCTCACGGCTCGAACCCTCGCCGGTGTTGGAGTCGCCGATGAACACCCAGTTCAGCCCGGCCTCGTGGTACTCGCGGGCGATGTCGGGCAGCGCTTGGACCTCACCGGTGAGCTGATTGCGGCCGTGGCCGACGTCGTAGCCGTTGAACGCGTTGACCACCCCGAGGTAGAGGTTGCCGGAGATGTTCTCCAGATGGCCCCGGTAGCGCAGCCAGGGACCGGCTGCGGAGATGTGGTCGGTGGTGCACTTGCCCTTGGCCTTGGCGATGACGGGCAGATCCTCGTAGTCGCGCCCGTCCCATGGGGCGAACGGCTCGAGCAGTTGGAGGCGCTCGGAGTCCGGCGACACCCTGACGTCGACGGCTGAGCCGTCGGGGGGCGGGGCCACGAAGGTGTCCTCGCCGGGATCGAAGCCGTCGGGGGGCAGCTCGATGCCGCAGGGCTCGGCCAGCGTCACCGCCTCGCCGTCGTCGTTGGTGAGCGTCTCGTTGATCGGGTCGAAATCGACCGTGCCGGCCAGGGCCAGCGCGATCACGGTCTCGGGCGACGTGACGAACGAGAGCGTCGCTGCGTCGCCGTCGTTGCGCTTGGGGAAGTTGCGGTTGTAGGAGGTGACGATCACGTTGGGCCGGCCCGGGGCGTGGCCCTCCTCGCCGGAGCGGTCCCACTGGCCGATGCAGGGTCCGCAGGCGTTGGCCAGCACGGTGGCGCCCAGGGACTCGAAGTCGTCCATCAGGCCGTCGCGCACGATGGTCGAGCGGATCTGCTCGGAGCCGGGGGTCACCAGCAGCCGGGTGCGGGCCCGCAGTCCCTTGGCCGCCGCGTCGCGGGCTATCGAAGCGGCCCTGGTGATGTCCTCGTAGGACGAGTTGGTGCAGCTCCCGATCAGCGCCGCGCTGATCTCCAGCGGCCAGCCACTGTCGCGGGCCTCGTCTCCCAGGTCGGCGACCTCGCGGGCCAGGTCCGGGGTGTGGGGGCCGTTGATGTGGGGGCCCAGCGCGTCGAGGTCGATCTCCACCACCCGGTCGTAGAACCGCTCGGGGTCGGCCTCGGTCTCGGGGTCGCCGCACAGGTGATGCGACACCGAGCCGGCCAGGTCGGCGGCGTCGGATCGGCCGGTGGCCCGCAGATAGCGGTCCATGGACTCGTCGTAGTCGAAGATCGAGGTGGTGGCCCCGATCTCGGCGCCCATGTTGCAGATGGTGGCCTTGCCGGTGGCGCTCAGCGAGCGGGCGCCCGTTCCGAAGTACTCGACGATGGCGCCGGTGCCGCCGGCCACGGTCAGGATGTCGGCCACCTTCAGGATCACGTCCTTGGGGGCCGACCAGCCGCTGAGCTCGCCCGTGAGGTGGACGCCGATCAGCTTGGGCCAGCGCACGTTCCATCCGAACCCGGTCATCACGTCCACCGCGTCGGCGCCGCCCACGCCCACCGCCACCATGGCCAGGCCGCCCGCGTTGGGGGTGTGGCTGTCGGTGCCGATCATCATGCCGCCGCAGAAGGCGTAGTTCTCCAGCACGACCTGGTGGATGATTCCCGAGCCGGGCTTCCAGAACCCGGCGCCGTAGCGGGCGCACACGCTGCGCAGGAACTCGTAGACCTCGTCGTTGCCCGACAGGGCGGCCAACAGGTCGCGCTTGGCGTCGGTGCGGGCGGTGATCAGGTGGTCGCAGTGGGTGGTGGTGGGCACCTGCACCTCGTCGAGTCCGGCGGTCATGAACTGCAGCCAGGCCATCTGGGCGGTGGCGTCCTGCATGGCCACCCGGTCCGGGCGCAGGTCCACATAGGTCACGCCCCGCTCGGGGACCCCTGTCTCGGACGGATCGAGATGGTTGACGAGGATCTTCTCGGCCAGCGTCAGCGGCCGCCCGAAGTTCTCTGTGGCCCGCCCCACCCGCTCGTCCAGCGTGGCGTATACGCCTTCGATCAACTCCACCGGAGTACTAGCAAACACAGCCATGCAGCCAGCCTACGAGTGCATGGCTTAAGCCAGTCGTTGCGAATCGGCGTGCTGGCGGCGGGGGCTTCGCTTGTGGCTCAGCAGCTGAAGTAGGATTCGTAGTAACGGTGATGCGGTAGCAAGAACACCCTCATCTGGCGGCTGTAGTGCATCGTGTCTTGGGGTAACTGGAGCAGTTCGTCTGGTATGGGCCCAAGAAGCTCGTTGCCCTCAAGCGCCAGAAATTCAAGGTTGACGAGGTCCAGTAATTCGAGGGGCATGGACCCCGTCAGGTTGTTGCCGCCCAAGTCCAGGAGGCTGAGGCTTGTCAGGTTGGCCAACTCTGCCGGTATCGAACCGGTCAGGGTGTTGCAGGACCGCTCAACCGTCCGCTGTCGGCCAGCGCGACGTCCAGTGCACCCCGGTGCCGTTCAGACTCGAACGAGGTTGACCGTCGCGTTCAAGCTTGCGGCAAGTCTGCCGATGTCGACGGGATCGGAGGTGAGGACGACGACAGGCTCGTAGCGAGAACTTGCCGCCGCCGTCACGGCCACCGACGCGTCAATCACATCGTCTGATCCAGCCCGTCCGCACAGTGTTCCCGAGGCACGAGCGGCCGAACCGTCGAGCGGCACCTCATCGCAATGCCTCAGCGCTCGCGCCAATAGGACCTGCCGGCGACCATCCCGCCAAGCCTGACCGATGGCGCCTGCCGGGACCCGAACAATGTCGCCTGCGGCCACGGATTCTCGGAGCAGCCGCCAGGCCCTGCGGTCGTCGCGGTCGAGTGCGATCAACGCCCCCGTGTCGAGAACAAGAGCAGTCACTTGCCCAGTTCTCGGCGGGCGTCAGCGAGTTCCTCTTCGGTGAACGGACCGTACATGGCCTCGTACTCGGCCACCACCTTGAGGATGCCGCGACCCGAGAGACGCCGCCGGGCCGCTTCGGCCAGCCAGGCCGACGGGCTCAGCCCTTCCTCCTCGGCTGCACCGCGTACCGCTGAGGACAACTCGGCGTTCAATGAGACGCTCAAGCGGTCAGCAGTCATGAAGTGTATTATACCTCTACATGTTAATTGACACAATCTCGGATGCGAACTGTATGTGAACAGAATCGCTCAGCGTGATGTCATGCTGCAGATTGTCCCAAGGCCCTACCGCAGATTGTCCCCGCTATCCGGGGCTACAGGTCGGGCCAGCGGCGGCGGCGGGTCGATGGGGTGCGGCGGCGGCCGCCCAAGGCCCACTGGCGGCGCCAGACGCCCACGTCGGGGCCGGTGAGAGTGCCGCTGGAGCTGGCGTGGGCCCGCTTGCGGGCCGAGTACCAGTCGGTGCTGGCCTCATCGGCCAGCGCGGTCACCGCGTCCTCGATCCGGGACGCGAACCGGGGCGCCCGCTCGCCGTCGGCCGGCCGCATCGGAGTTCCGAAGGTGACGGTTGCCTCCGCAGGCTGGGGCATGGTGCGGCCCTTGCGAAGGATGCTGCCGGTGCCGCCGACATGGGTCGGCACCACCGGCACCTCGCAGCGCACCGACAGGTAGGCGGCCCCGCCCCGGAAGGGCTGCCCCCAGCCGTCGGGGCTGCGGCCGCCCTCGGGGTAGATCAGCAGGCTCCAGCCGTCGTCGATCAACCCCGCGGCGAGGTCCGCGGACCGGCGGCCCACCCGGGCCCGCTCGATGGGTATGGCCCCGATCACCAGCGCAGCCGTCGCGCCGGCCAGACGGGTGCCGAAGAAGTAGTCGGCCGCCGCGCCCACCACGATCTTGTGGCGCCACGGTTCGGGGATCGAGGTGAGCAGCAGGGGAGTGTCGATATGGCTGTGGTGGTTGGCCGCGAAGATCAGCGGTCCATCCAGATCGGCCAGCCGGTCGGCCCCCCGCCGGCTGGGTGAGGCCAGCACCTGCACCATGGCCCGCATCGGGCCCTCGACGATGGCGGCCCTGCACATCCGGGCCGGCCAGCGGCGGGACCAGCCGGTGTCGAACGCTGCGCCGGTGCGGTCCAGTTCCTCGAGCGGCTCCACCCCCCGGGGGACGGTCGGCGCTCGCAGCGGGAAGGCGCGGGACCTGAAGGCGCGTGCCGGCGACGGCAGGCGGCGAGCCGTCCGCACCAGGCCGAGGTCGTGCGCTATCCCCAGGGGTACACCCGCCTTCCGGTCACTCCACGTCGGCCATCAGGATCGGAGGGTTGTGCACGTGGGTGATCGTCGGCGACGGTCCCACCACGTCGCTGGCCATCTCGAGCGCGTCCGACAGGGTCGAGGCGGGCTGGAAGCCCATCCGCCGCACCGCCCTCGGGTCGCCGCCCACCACGATCACCCGGCCCAGCCACTGCAGGGCGTGGGCTCCCCAGTACCACATGTAGAAGGGATGCACCCCGTGATAGGCGTAGCCGGTGCGGTACAGGTGCACGTACCACTCGTCGGTGGCGAACTGCTCCTCGTACTTGGCCTCGAGCTCGGCCGGGTCGGTGGTGGAGGCCAGGAGCTGCTCGAAGAAGTCGATGTAGCTGGGATGGTGGACGGGATGGAACTCCCAGCGGGTCGGGTGGCTCATGATGACCACCCCGCCCTCCCGGACCAGCGGCTTGCCCCGGTACAGGTTGAAGAAGTACCCGAGGCCCAGGCACATGACCAGGATCGGGTTCATCACCGAGTTCACGTTGTAGGGGCAGATGTAGGGCAGCCCCATGGTGAGCACGTCGGTCTGGCCCTGCACCGGCACCAGATGCTGGGCCAGCACGTTGGCGGTGGTGCTCTCATGCACCGGCTCCACCGCCCCGGCCTGCACCGAGGTCAGCTCGTAGGGCGCCAGCCATCGGCCGAACACTCCCCGGCGGCCGGCGGACGGCATCGCTTTGAGCCCGGCCTGCATGGCCATGAACGAGGCCCGGTCCCTCGCCGTCCACTCCCACTCCCGCTTCTGGAGCACGGCCAGCGGCCCGTCCCAGCCGAAGGTGTTGTTGTTGACGGTGGTCTCGATCTGGAAGATCGGCGGACCGTCGGCCTTGATCACCTCGCCCTGGCGCCAGTTGGAGCGGTGCAGCTCCGAGCGGGGCCGGTCCATGAACGAGCGGGAGTGCTGCATGGTGTGCACGTTGTGGTGGTGGCGCAGCGCCCGGTAGTCGGCCAGGCCGGTGGCGGTGGACTTCCAGCCCCCGTCCATGGCCACCAGGTTGATGTTGACGTACACCAGCAGATCGCTCTCGGCGGCCCGCCGGTTCATGGTGACCACCTCGTCGTGGTCGGTGTGGCCCAGCACCACCATGCCGTCGGGGTCCTCGGCATCGTGGTTGTACAGCGCTCCCTGGGGGGCGAAGGCGTCGAACACCCGCTCGCCCAGCGCGTGGCGCAGCTCGTCGTCGGTCATGCGGCGGTGCAACGCCAGGGCTGCGATCAGGTGCACGTCGTCGACCCCCGCGGCCGCGGCCATGTCGAGGACCTGCTCGATCACCCGCTGGCGGATGTCGGGCGTTCGCATGGGCGGCAGAGGCAGCGAGATGTCGTCGAAGGCGATGGTCAGCTTCATTCCCGGACGGAGCAGGGCCGGCAGCGGGTCGGAGTCGAGCGGGTTCAGCAGGGCGTCGCGGATGGCCGCCTCGGGGTCGGCGAGGCCCGGGAGGGGTTCGGCGGGATAGATCACCCGGCTGCGGCCCGGGGGCAGCCTCTCCAGGCGGAAGCCCTCGCCGTGGTGGAACAGGATCGACGGGGTGGACCGGTCGACGTCCAGGACCAGCCCGGGACGCGGGGCGCGCCGGCGGCGCTCGCCGGCCATCAGGCCGACCCCACCAGCTCCGGCCGGCGTGCCCGGCTGCGGCCGCGGACGCGGGGTCCCATGGGCAGCAGCTTGGTGGGGGCGCCCGCGCTGGTGTCCCAGTGCTCGATCAGCCAGCCCCGCCGCCGGGCCAGAGCGGCCAGCTTGGTCTCGGGGTTCACCGCCACCGGGAATCCCACCGCCTCCAGCATGGGCAGGTCCGAGGTGCTGTCGGCGTAGGCCACCGACTCCCGCAGGTCCAGGTCGTGGGCCTCCGCGAAGTCGGCGAGGGTCTGGTAGCGGGCCTCGCCCGTCGGCGGCACGTTCAGCAGGCGCCCGTCGTAGGTGCCGTCGCTCGAACCCATCTCCGCGGCCACGATGTGGTCGAACAGGGGTCGCAGTGGCTCCACCACGAAGTCCAGGGCTCCGGTGATGAGCAGCGTCGTGTGGCCGGCCTGGCGGTGCTCCCGGATGCGGCGGATCCCCTGGGGGAACGACTTGGTGAGGATCAGGTCGCTGAGCATCTCGGCGCAGTCGGTGTCGAGCCGGTCCGTCGAGGCGCCCTCGAAGCGGCGGTAGAAGTAGCGCAGGAAGTCGCTCCGATCGCGGCGGTCCAGGGCCAGCAGCCTCGGAGCCTCCGCCAGCGTGCGGGCCGCGAACCGCACCCGGTCGAGATCGTCGAGGTCCCGGGTGGCGAGCCACGCATAGCTGGCCACCACGTTCGACGCGATCAGCGTGTTCTCCAGGTCGAACACAGCCAGATGGCGCTGCGGGTCCAGCACCTGGCGTCGCAGCCGCTTCGACCGGGACTCGGTCCGCCCGGGGCCGGCGCCGGGCGCCATCTTCAGCCGGGCCTGCTCCACCATCGACGGCAGATGGACTTCCTGCACGTAGTGGGTCCAGTCCACGCTTCGAGGGTCGAAGCAGAACTCGGACCGGTCGGCGTCGTCCAGCGAGTCCCACAGTGCCGTGAGGCGGTCGAGCTGGTAGATGGCCTCGCACTCGGCGTAGGCGCCGTAGAGCTCGACGTATTCGCTGGCCCGTTCGAGCTGCTGGCGGCGCTCCTCCAGGCTGGCGCTCATCACCGCGTGGCGTCCCCTCAGGGGCAGCGCGGTGAGCACCCGGTCAGCCGTCTCCAGCGACCGCTGGGCCCGGTGCAGCTGCCGGGCCACCCTGCCGCGGCCGGGGAAGGACCATCGGGGGACCGGGATCGGCTGGTTGAACTCGTCGTAGACGGGATGCTCGGTGAACCATCCGCTCACCAGATCGAAGAGCGTGCCGTACTTGAGCGGGTTGATCGCCCCGCTGGCCACCTGAGTGACATCGGGGCTCGTGTCGGCGGGGCCCCGGGCCGCCACGGCCAGGATCGTGGCCACCACCAGGTCGACCGGGATCACGTCGACGATCCCCTCGGGCACACCCGGGAACTCCTTGAGCAGCCCCCGGGCGTAGGCCGCGATCACCGGCTCGGCCATGCGGAATCCCCGGATCCACCCCGGGTGGGGCTCGGCCAGCGCCGACTCGATGATCGAGGGACGCACGATGCTCACCGCGATGTCGCCGCGGGTCTCGGCCAGGGCCCGCTCGCCGAGGGCCTTGGTGAAGGCGTAGGCGTCGGGGAAGCCGAGGCTCGACGCCCGGGCCCGGCCCGCCGCGGTCATCTGGTCGTTCACCCAGCGGCGGCGCAGGCTCTCCACCTTCTCGGACAGTGCGGGTATGCCGGCCGCGCCCAACTCCCGCCGGGACTGGACCGCCAGCGCGTCCAGGCGTTCGGGGCTCCGGCTGGCCTGCTCGGCGTCGCGGCGGGCCTGGCGGGCGCTGTCGACCTCGTCTCGCCAGCTCACGTCGGTGAAGAAGGGGGAGTCATCCACGAGCTGCTCGGGTGCCGCGCCGCGCCGGCTGCCGGCCACGTAGCAGGTGGACACCGCGATCATGTGAGTCTCGGAGTTGGCGTCGTCGAGCACCGCGGCCACTCGGGACGGTCCCAGTAGGTTGACCTCCACGGCGTCGTCGAGGGCCGAGTCGAAGTTCACGGTGGCGGCCGAATGGATCACGATGTCGCAACTGGCCAGCAGGGCCCGACCCCCGTCGTCGAGTCCGAGCCCGTCGGTGCTCACGTCCCCGGCGAGGGCCTTGACCCGGCGGGCCGTCATCTCGTCGTAGGCCTCCGTCGAGTCCGGCTGGTCCAGCTCGGATCGGAGGCGGTCGAAGGCGTCGTTGCGCAGCACGTCGCGCTGCACCCGCTGAGTTGCACCGCGGCGGCCCGGACGGACCACCAGCACCAGCTCGCAGTCGGGAACACAGCGCAGCAGCCGCTCGGTCAGCGCGGTCCCCAGGAACCCGGTCGCGCCGGTGATGGCGATGCGCTTGCCGGCTAGAGACTCCGCGATCACGTCGTTAGTTCTAGTGGCCGCGGGCGCCGGAGGCTCACAACGGCCCGCCCGGCGCGGTGTCGGGGTCGGTGTGGGTGTGGCGCTCCTGGCGGGCGTGGCGCTCTAGGGCCAGCTCCACGAGGCAGTCGATGAGCTGGGGGTAGGGGAGTCCGGTGGCGGACCACAGCTTCGGGTACATGGAGATGGGGGTGAAGCCCGGCATCGTGTTGAGCTCGCTCACCATCCAGCCCCGGTCGCCGCGGCCGTCGCGCCCGTCCTCGTACAGGAAGTCGACCCGGGCCAAGCCCTCCACCCGCAGGGCCCGGTAGGCGTCGATGGCAATGCGCTGGCAGGTAGCGATCTCGTTGTCGTCGAGGGGAGCCGGGATCAGCAGCTCGGCGCCGTCCTCGTACTTGTCGGCGTAGTCGTAGAACGCGGCGCCCGGGACAATCTCGCCGGGGAGGCTGGCCTCGGCGTTGTCGTTGCCGAGCACGGCCACCTCTATCTCGCGTGCCAGGGCCTCCTCCTCCACGATGATGCTGCGGTCGTAGCGCGACGCCAGTCGCAGGCCATCGGCGACCGCCTCGCGGGTGGACGCCCTAGTGATCCCCACCGAGGAGCCCATGCGCGCCGGCTTCACGAACACGGGCAGGCCCAAGTCCTCGACTATGGCCTCGATGTCGGCGGCCAGGGCCGCGTCGCTGGCGGCCGGGTCGTCGAGCGTGACGGTCTGCCAGCGGGTATGGGCGATGCCGGCGGCAGCCAGCATCGTGTTGGCTGCGGTCTTGTCCATGCACAGCGCCGAGGCCAGCACTCCCGCACCGCCGTAGGGCACCCGGGCCAGCTCCAGCAGTCCCTGCACCGTCCCGTCCTCACCCATTGGTCCGTGAAGGATCGGCAAGACCACTGTCGGACCGCCCTCTTCGCCGGTGACCAGCGCCGGCAGGGGCTCGATCTCGGGACCGGCGGCGCTGAGCCGCTCCGGCAGGGCCTCGGGGCCGGCCCCCAGGGCCTTGAGAGCCTCCGCGGCCCGCACCCAGCGCCCCTCCCGGGTGATTCCTATCGGCTCGACGAGGTACTTCGCAGGATCGGCCGCGGCCACAACATGGCGGGCCGACACGCAAGACACATCGTGTTCGGCGGAGCGCCCGCCGAATAGCACCACCAGCCTCACCCTGCGGTCCTCCGTTCTGGCCATCATGGCGACGCTAGCGCCCAGCGAACGTTGGTGAACCGCGCTTGGGGGCGGGGGCGTGTCACACTCTCGTCGTGCGCTGGACGCTCGCCGAGATCGCCGCGGCCACCGGTGGCCGCCTGCACGGCGACGCCGCCATCGAGGTGGAAGGGGTCACCCAGGACAGCCGCGACGTGCAGCCGGGGATGCTGTTCGTGCCGCTGGTAGCCGAGCGCGACGGCCACGACTTCATCGCCGACGCGGTCGCGGTCGGCGCCTCGGCGTATCTCACTGCCCGCGAGCCGTCCGTGCCCGGCGCTGCGGCCGTGCGGGTGGACGACACCATGGCGGCGCTCGCCGCGCTCGGGCGTGAGGCCCGCCGGCGTCTTGCCGCGGTGCCGGTGGTGGGCATCACCGGATCGGTCGGCAAGACCACCACCAAGGACCTGCTGGCCGCGGTGCTGGCACGGGACCGCCGGGTGTGGGCCAGCACCCGGTCGTTCAACAACGAGATCGGGGTGCCGATGACACTGCTGTCGGCTCCTGCTGGCACCGCGGCGCTGGTGGTCGAGATGGGCTCGCGGGGCCCCGACCACATCGCGGCACTCTGCCGTATCGCCCGGCCGACCCTGGGCGTGGTCACCACCGTCGGCTTGTCGCACACCAGCGAGCTGGGGTCGCTGGCGGCGGTGGTGTCAGCCAAGCAGGAGCTGGTCGAGTCGCTTCCCGCAGCCGCCGCCGGGGGAGTGGCCTTCCTCAACGCGGGCGTCCCCGAGGTGGCGGCCATGGCTGCGGCCACCGACGCCCGGGTGGTCACCTTCGGCGACGGGGGACAGGTGAGCGCCAGCGGCCTCGAGCTTGATGACAAGTTGACGCCCCGCTTCGTGCTTCACAGCCCGCAAGGGGAGATCGACGTGGAGTTGGGGGCCAGAGGCGTCCACTCGGTCGACAACGCGATGGCGGCGGCCGCGGTGGGCCTGGAGCTGGGAGTCTCCCTGGAGGATGTGGCTGCGGGGCTGGCAACGCCGGCGCTGTCGCCGCTGCGCATGGAGGTCGTGCGCACCGCGGAGGGCGCCCGCCTGCTCAACGACAGCTACAACGCCAACCCGCTGTCAATGCGGGCGGCGCTGCACGCGCTGGTCGCGCTACCGGCTAAACGCCGGATCGCCGTACTGGGCACCATGGCCGAACTGGGCGAGTTCGAGGCCGCCGAGCATGCCGCCATCGGCTCGCTGGCCGGGCAGCTCGGTGTAGACATGATTGCAGTCGACATGCCGGGCTACGCATCCGGCGGCGGCACGGTCATCGAGGCCGAGGGAATCGACGGCGCGCTCGAAGCGCTGCGCGACCTCGGCGGTCTCGGCGCCGGCGACGCCGTGCTGGTCAAGGGATCGCGGGTGGCCGGTCTGGAGCGTCTGGCGGCACGGCTCGTCGCCGGCCGCGATGCCTGATTGAATCGGCGGGCATCGCCGCCGGGCAGTTGCCGTCCGGCCCTCACCCTCCTCCAACACGAAAGGCCCGAGTCAATGGACGTACCCGATTTCCGGACGGTGACCGTGGAGGCCCTCGCGGCCATGGTCAGGGACCGCACCCTGACCGCTGCCGCCGTGACCGAGCACGCGCTGGAGCGCATTGAGGCGCTCAACCCGACGCTGAACGCGTTCGTGGCCCTCGACGCCGAAAGCGCCAGAGAGCAGGCGGGGGTGATCGACGAGCGGCTCGACGGGGGCGACGACGTGGGGCCACTGGCAGGCATCCCGATCGGGGTGAAGGACCTGGCCGACGCGGCCGGGTTCCAGACCTCCAGGGGCGCCATGTACACCCGCAACGACCCCCCGGCCGCCTCCGACAGCACCGAGGTCGCCCGGATGCGAGCCGCGGGGTGCGTGATCCTGGGCAAGACCAACACCCCCGAGCACGGGTGCATGGGCGACACCTACAACCCCAGGTTCGGACCCACCCTCAACCCCTGGAACACCGAGCGGTCACCGGGCGGGTCCTCGGGGGGCGCCGGTTCGGCCATCGCCTCAGGCATGGTCCCGGTGGGCACCGGTTCCGACGGGGGAGGCTCGATCCGGATTCCCTCCGCGATCTGCGGGCTCTCGGGGATCAAGACCACCCATGGCCGGGTGCCGAGCGGACCTCCGCCGTCGGGCCTCATCGACCTGTCGTGCGTCGGCCCCATGGCCCGCCTCATCAGGGACGTGGCCCTGTGCCTCGACGCCATGGTCGGCCCCCATCCCGCCGATCTGCGCAGCCTGCCCAAGCCGGACGTGTCCTGGCGGGCTGCCCTCGACAGCCCTCGGGTGCCGGCCCGGGTGCTGTGGGCGCCGTCGATCGACGGGGAACCGGTCGACTCCGAGATCGCCGCGGCCTGCGCGGCCGCAGTGGAACGCCTGGCCGCCGAGGGCGTGGAGGTGGTCGAGGCCCAGACGCAGATCGGCGCGGTGCCCGGCGCCTTCCTCCAGCTGTTCTTCGGGGGCCTGATAGGTCCCTCATTCCGCCCGCTGTACGGCACCGACGAGTGGGACAACGTCACCGACGTGCTCGTGGTGATGCTGGAGGACATCTACGGCCGGGCCACGCCCGAGTCGATCTACGAGGCCCGCCGGCAGGCGGGCGAGCTGTCCATGGAGCTGGCCGAGATGATGGACGGCTACGACGCGCTGCTGATGCCCACTATCGCGGGTCAGGCTCCCGCGCCGGGGGGGCACGGCACCATCAACGGCGCCGAGACCCCCAACTGGTTCCGCTTCACGCCCCTGGCCAACCTCACCCGGCGCCCGGCCGGGACGGTGTGCTGCGGATTCAGCCGCGAGGGCGTGCCTATCGGCCTCCAGGTCGTGGGCCATCAGCTCGCGGACCTGACCGTTCTGGAGACCCTCGCCGTGCTCGAGGACCTGCTCGCATTGGACCCCATCGCCCCCGACCTGGCCCCGTAGCCCCTCGCCGGTTCACAGCCGGATGTAACGCCGCTGAGTCCTGGGTCGCGATGACTCCCGCTACTTGGAGAACAGTAAAACATATTTTAAATGATGGTAAATGCTTGACAGATGTCACAGAGGTGTGGCATGATGTTACTCATGATGAAGGAGGCGATCCGGCGGGCCGAGGCGGCGCTTGATGATGTGGTGGCGCTCCGGGAAGCGAGCCGGTGGTCGGCGCAGCGCAGAGCCGGTAGCGCCGAGGCCGACTGGCAGCGGCAACGCCGGCGGCGCCGGTTGCGCATGTGGGACGGCGAGGACGGCATGGTCCACCTCCGCGGCGAGTTCGATCCCGTCGCGGGCGCCAAGATGCGCAAGCGCTTGGACGAGCAGGCCGAGGTTCTACGCCGGGAGGACCGTAAGCACGCTGACACCGAACAGCGCAGCCATGATCAGCGCATGGCCGACGCTCTCGAAGCCCTCACCGCCGAAAGCACCGGTGACGGCCCGAACCGTCGAACAGGTCGTCGCGCCGACATCTCCATCGTTCAGCATCTCAGTGTCGACGGCACCCGAGACTTTGCCGAGATCGCTGGCGGGGAGGTAGGGCGGCGGTCTCGTTGAGGTTCGCGGTCGAGACTTGGGCGCCGGAGTTACACCGTGAACGCGTCCACGGGCATCAGCCGGCCGTTGACCGGGTCGATGCAAAGACCGAATATCTCCAAGGTGACAGCCCCGAGAAGCGGCGTTGAGTGCTCGTCCCAGAACACGACCGGCGACATGTACTCCCTGCCCTCAAGGCGCACCCAGGTATGCCCGAAGCCCCGTTCTACGCGGTGGCCGTCGGCCAGGACAAACCCCCGGGTCTCCCGTGGCTCAACCCCCAATCCCTCGAGGATCGAGGCCGGCAGCACGGTGTACGCCGCACCCGAGTCGACCATGACTTCCACCTCGTCGTAGCGGCGCCCCTGTGGATCGGCGACTCCCAGCGTTACCGCGAATGTTCCCATCATCCCTCCAGGCTCATGTACAGCAACATGCAAGAAACATAGGCGTTCCAGCAACCAATAGCAACATCTATGCTATGACATGTACTCTAGATCTGTTAGCGGCTGTTCGCAGGCCTGGTGCCCCGTAGGCCTGGATCGGGGCCGCTGGTAGCCTCGCTGCTTCCCGGGCGATTAGCTCAGATGGCTAGAGCGCTGCCTTCACACGGCAGAGGTCACTGGTTCGAGTCCAGTATCGCCCACCGGTACATTCCCAGGGCAGTGAGACCGGTTAGCCGCCACTGCGTCAGCGGGACGGATCGTGGGTGAATGGCGAGGACTTCTTGCGTTTGCGGTCGTGCTCGTCGTCGTTCTTGCCGCCGCGTCATGGCTGATCCGCGAGACCCCGGACTGGCTGGTCGAGTCGCCCGAGGCGCCTATCGACTCGCTCGACGCACCCGTCGACGCGCCTGACGTGGCGGCGCCGGCGGAGCCGGCGGGCGCTGCCGATCCGGCCGTCCCGCCCCCGGAGGAAGCCGTGGACGCGGCCGCCATCGAGGCCGCCATCGAGCTGGCCGTCCAGCCGGAGCCCTCGGAGCCGATATCGCTGCCGGAGGCCTGCGAGGGGTTGGGAGGCGTATGGCGGGACGACTCCCGGGGCTGGTGCGAGATGCCGCTGCCCTCGGCGGCGCCGGTGTCGGACACCGCGGTGCTCCATCCCGGAATGCGGGTGCCCTGCCCGCAGCCGCTGGAGAAGATCCTGGAGCAGGTGGTCGCCGACACCGTCGGCGGTGACGAGATGCGCATCTACCTGCTGTACCGCAGCGTGGACGAGGACCTCGAAGAGATCGCGGTCAGCGACGAGACCGGCGTCGATGTGAGGCTGATCGCAGACGGACTTCGCCTGGTCGAGGCAGACATGCGGGACCGGGCCGCACAGCAGCGGGCCTCGGGTGGCATCAACGGGTTCCCGCCCATGGAGAACGTCCCGGTTCCCGGCGAGATCGGCTCGGGCTTCGGTCTGAGAGTCCATCCCGTGACCGGCGCTTGGTCCCAGCACAACGGCGTCGACATCAGGGGTGACACCGGCGATCCGGTGGTCGCCGTCCTCGACGGTGAGATCCTCTCGGCGCAGAGTTGCCCGTTCTACGGCAACACTGTGGTCGTGTATCACGGCGCGGGTCTCTCCACCGTCTACGCGCACCTCGACTCCTTCGCCGTCGGCCCCGACGACGAGGTTGAGGCCGGCCAGCTGCTGGGGGCCGTGGGCTCCACCGGGCGGTCCACCGGACCGCACCTGCACTTCGAGGCCCGCATCGACGGCACCGCAGTAGACCCCGCGCCGTTCATGCCATCGGACAAGCCATGAGCCGCGGAGGAATGCAGCCCCCGAGGCGAGGGCACCGGCGCCGAGCGCTGGCGGTGGCCGCACTGGCCGCGGCCGCGCTGTGGGCATCGGCCGACACCGCCGCCGCCCACGGCGTGGGCGGCCGGCTGGACCTGCCGGTGCCTCTCTGGCAACTCGCCTGGGCCGCGTCGTTCGCGGTGGCCGCCTCGTTCGTTGCCGTCGGCGTGTTCTGGGAGACACCGAAGTTCCGGGCGGCCGCGCCGGGACGGGTCCTCGGTGGCCCGTTCCAGAAGGCCTGCCGGGTGCAGTCGCTGGTGGTCGGATCCATCGGGGTGCTCGCCCTGGGCGTGCTGCTATACGCCGGGCTGGCTGGCAACACCAACCCCTCGGTGAACATCGCTCCGGTCGCCATCTACATCGTCTTCTGGGTGGGGCTGCAGGTGGTGTCGGTGCTGGTCGGCGACGTCTGGTCGCACATGAGCCCGTTCCGGGCCCTCGCCGACGGTTCGGCCCGGCTGTGGGCCCGCCTCCGCCACAAGCCCCCCACCGACGCCGACCGGGGCGCCGGCAACGAATGGTGGGCGGTGGGCGCGATCCTCGGCTTCGTGTGGCTCGAACTCGCCTTCCACGACAACACCGAGATCCGGGTGCTGGGCGCCTACCTGGCTGCCTACACGGCTGCCCTGCTGGTGGGGGCGGCCGTCTTCGGCCGGGGATGGCTGCGCGACGCCGAGGGGTTCGGCGTGCTCTTCACGAAGCTGTCGGCCATGGCGCCGCTGCATCGCGACGGCGGTTCCCTGAGACTGCGGGCACCGCTGGCCGGCCTGGCCGTGCTGCCCATGAGACGGGGCTCGGTGGCCTTGATCCTGGTGGTGCTCGGCTCAACCACCTTCGACGGCTTCACCCGCAGTTCGGTGTGGCTCGACATCGCTGCCGACCGCACCGGCTGGGGGCTGACCGCGGTGAACACCGTCGGGATGGTGTTCATCATCTTCGTGGTGGCCGTTCTGTACCGGGCCGCGATCGCGGCGATGGCCGCGGTCACCGGCGACACCGAGAGGGAACTGTCCGAGGCGTTCGCTCCGTCGTTGCTGCCCATCGCGGCGGCCTACACAGTGGCCCACTACTTCAGCTACCTGCTGCTGGAGGGCCAGCAGATCATCGCCCTCGTCTCGGATCCCTTCGGGAGGGGACGGGACTTCTTCGGCACGGCCACCTACCTGGTGGACTTCACGCTGATCTCCACCGACACCATCGCCTGGGTGCAGACCGCCGCGATCGCGGTCGGCCATGTGCTGGCCGTTGCGGTGGCCCACGACCGGGCCGTGGAGCGCTGGCCCCGCCGGCTGGCGGTGCGCTCCCAGTACCCGATGCTGGCCGTGATGATCTGCTACACCGTCATCGGCCTGCTGCTGTTGCTCGGGTAATCACCATGCGCAAGGAAGCCGGCGGGCACGCCTAGCATCGAGGGCGATGACGTCGGCAACGCCATCTGGGGTCCTAGAGGCTCCGCTCGTGCTCGAATACCCGTTCACCCGCTCGACGGGTCCCGTCATCGGGGCATTCCTCACAGGCTTGCGCGAGGGCGTGATCTGCGGCATCCGCCGATCCGACGGGACCGTGCTGTGCCCCCCGCAGGAGTACGACCCGCTCACCGCGGAGCCCCTCAGTGAGCTGGTCGAAGTAGGCCAGTCGGGAGAGGTTCTCACCTGGGCATGGAACGGCGAGCCCCGCCCCCTGCAGCCCTTCGACCGCCCCTTCGCATGGGCGTTGATCCGCCTTGACGGAGCCGATACGTCGATGCTGCATGCCGTGTTCGCGGACGGCCCGTCCGACATGTCCACGGGAATGAGAGTCCGAGCGGTGTGGCGCAGCGAGCGAGAGGGCCACATAGCCGACATCGCCGGCTTCGAGCCCGCCCCCGCGGATCAGAGCTGATGGCCGCCGACCCGCTCGCCCCTCCCGCCGCGCTGTCCGGCGACGTGACCGTCCCGCCGGCGGTAGCCGCAGCGGAGCAGGTGCAGAGCGTGTGCACCCCGATCCGTCTCAGCTACACCTACACCCCGGGCAGGGCCCTGTCGCGCTACCTGCGGGCCATGGCCGGCAAGCGCATCATCGGGGACCGCTGCGGCGTGACCGGCCAGGTGTTCGTGCCTCCCCGAGGGGTCAGCCCGTTGGCCGGCACAGCCACTGCGGGAGTCGTGGAGCTGGCCGAGACCGGCTATGTCGAGTCCTTCAACATCACCAGGGTCCCCATCGAGCGCCGCCCCGATCTCAAGCCGCCCTACTGCAGCGCATGGATCGTGCTCGACGGCGCGTCCGTGGGGTTCCTGGGCCTCGTAATCAACATCGCTCCCGAAGAGGTGCGCATCGGCATGCGGGTGAGGGCGGTCTGGAAGCCCGACGACGAGCTCGAGACGTCTGCGGCCAACATCCTCGGCTGGGAGCCCACCGGCGAGCCCGACGAGGTGATCGACGACTACGAGCGCATCGGCCGTGTCGAGCAGGACCAGGCATGAGCGCTCCCCTGCGCGACATAGCGGTGGTTTCGTTCACCCAGCGCCAGGAGGCCTCCATACCCGGGGAGTCCGAGGTGGAGTTCATGGTCCCTCTGATGGAGCAGGCCAAGGCCGCGGTGGGCCTCACCCAGGCCGACATGGGCTTCACCTGCTCGGGATCCTCGGATTTCCTGGCCGGCCAGGCGTTCTCGTTCGTGATGACCATCGACGGCACCGGCCCGGTCCCGCCCATCAGCGAGAGCCACGTCGAGCAGGACGGCGCATGGGCGCTCTACGAGGCCTGGGTCAAGATCCAGTGCGGGGGCATTGACACCGCCTTCGTCTACAGCTACGGGAAGTCCTCCCCAGGCTCGCTGCGCGACGTGCTGGCCACCCAGATGGACCCCTACTACGTGTGCCCGCTGTGGCCCGACTCCTACGCGGTCGAGGCCCTGGCCGCCCGCCTGATGCTGGAGGGCGGCCACGTCAGCGAACGCCGGCTGGCCGAGATCGCGGCCCGGAGCCGGTCCAGCGCAGCCTCCAACCCTCACGCGGTGCGGGCCGAGCCCAAGTCCGTGGACGAGATCCTGGCCGAGGAGCACGTCTTGGACCCGCTGCGACCCTCAGACCTGCCCGCGGAAGCCGACGGCGGCTGCGCGGTGGTGCTGGCCGCGGGCGACCGGGCCCGCGAGCTCTGCGAACGGCCGGCCTGGATCCGGGGCATGGATCACCGTGGCGACGCCCACACCCTCGGGGTGCGCGATCTGACCTCGTCGATGTCGGCCCGGCTGGCCGCGCAACGAGCCGGTGTGGCCGACGACAAGGTCGACCTCGCCGAACTGTACGGACCCTTCACCACCTCGGAGCATCTGCTGATCGACGCGCTGGGCCTCGACGAGGACGCCACCGCCATCAACCCGTCGGGAGGCGCGCTGGCCGCGCACACGATGATGGCGTCGGGGCTCATCCGCATCGGCGAGGCCGCGTCGCGCATCTGGCGGGGCGACGGCGACCGGGCCGTGGCCCACGCCACATCCGGTCCATGCCTTCAGCAGAACCTGGTCTGCGTCCTGGAGGGAGACTAGCCGTGGGCGCGGAGCGGACCGCCGTGATCGGGGTGGGACAGACCAAGTACGCCTCGGCCCGCCGGGACGTGTCGATTGCGGGGCTGCTGCGGGAGGCCGCCTACCGGGCCCTGGAGATGGCCCAGCGGACCTGGAGCGACATCGATGCGGTCATCATCGGCAAGGCGCCCGACTTCTTCGAGGGCGTGATGATGCCCGAGGTCTACCTGGCGGAGGCGCTCGGAGCCGTCGGCAAGCCGATCATGCGGGTACACACCGCGGGCTCGGTCGGCGGCTCGACCGCGTGCGTGGCCGCGTCGATGGTGCAGAGCAGGGTGCATCGCTGCGTTCTCACCATCGGCTGGGAGAAGCAGTCCGAGTCCAACGCCATGTGGGCCCTCTCGCTGCCCCAGCCCTTCGCCACGTCGGTCAACGCGGGAGCGGGCGGGTACTTCTCGCCGATCATCCGCCGCTACATGATGATGACCGGCGCGCCGGAGCTGATCGGCTGCATGGTGGCCCACAAGGACCGCCGCCAGGCCCTGCTCAACCCCTACGCACACCTCCACCAGCCCGATCTCACGCTCGAGCAGGTGGTGGAATCGCCGATGCTGTGGGACCCGATCCGCTATTCCGAGACGTGCCCATCCTCTGACGGCGCCTGCGCCATGGTCCTCGTCGACGAGGCCTCCGGCGACGCCCACGACGGCCCGGTGGCCTGGGTCCACGGCACCGCCATGCGCAGCGAGAGCAACAGCTACGGGGGCCGCAACATGGTGTCGCCGGCCGCGTCGGAGCAGTGCGCCGACGACGTGTTCGCGCAGGCCGGCATCGTCGACCGGCGAGCCGAGATAGACGCGGCCGAGATCTACGTGCCGTTCTCGTGGTACGAGCCCATGTGGCTCGAGAGTCTCGGCTTCGCCGCCGCGGGCGAGGGCTGGCGCATGGTGGAGTCCGGCGCCACCGCCCTCGACGGCGGCGACCTGCCCGTCAACTGCTCCGGAGGGGTGCTGTCGAGCAACCCGATCGGCGCGTCGGGGATGATCCGGTTCGCGGAGGCGGCCCTGCAGGTCATGGGGGCCGCCGGCGACCACCAGGTGGACGGCGCCCGCCGGGCTATGGGCCATGCCTACGGCGGGGGGCCCAGTACTTCGCCATGTGGATCGTCGGCTCGGGCAAGCCCTAGAGGCCGAGCGGACGCGGCGGCAATGGCGAACTTCGCGAACCGCCGAGGTTGGCGGGGACGCACGGCCGCCAGGATTATTGCGAACATATTGCAAAAATATTGCTATCGCATTACAGTCATGGCCCATGTCTAGGCTGCGGCGTCTCGGTGGCGCGCTGCTGCTGATCGGGTCGGCGGTGGCCATGATGGCCACGGCCGCGCTGGCCCAGGGCGATGATCGGATCACCGACATACGCAGGCAGCGAGAGCAGCTCGCCCGCGAGGCCGCGCAGGTCGCGACCCAGGTGGATGCCCTCATCGCCGACGACCAGGCCCTCATCGCGGCCCTTGAGGACCTCGACGGCTACATCGGGCTCCAGCAGACCCGCATCGGGGCCGCCGAGGCCGCGATAGACGCCTCCGAGGCCGAGGCCGCAGCAGCCCGGGCCGAGGCTGACTGGCTGGTGGACGAGATCGACTCGATTCGCGATCGGCTGCGCCAGCGAGCCATCGCCGCCTACGTGCAGCCGTCGGCCGACGGCTTCGACCAACTGGCCAGCAACACTCTCAACGACGGCGCGGTGCGCATGTTCCTGCTCGATCTGGCCATAGGCAACGAGCTGGAGATCGCGGACGAGCTGAGAACCGCAGAGGCGCAGCTCGAGGTGGTGCGCAGGCAGGCCGTGGCCCGGGCCGAGGAGGCCGACCGGGAGCGGCAGGCTCAGCAGCAGCGGCTGGCCGACTACGAGGAGGCTCGACTGGCGGCGGTCGAGCTGCGGGCCGAGATCCAGTCGCGCATCGAGGAGTGGGAGACCGTCTCGGCGGAGATCGAGCAGTCCGACAAGGAGATGGAGCAGGAGATCTTCCGCATCGAGGAGGAGATCCGCCGCGCCGAGGAGGAACGCCGCCGCCGGGAGGAGGAGGAACGCCGCAAAGCCATCGAGGAGGAACGCCGCCGCCACGAAGCGGAGAACGGCCCGTTCCAGCTGGTGGCCTGGCCCGCCGACGGGGCGAAGACCTCGGGCTTCGGGCCGCGGGTCCACCCCATCTTCGGGTCGGTACGCCAGCACAACGGCATCGACCTCGACGGCGACACCGGCGACCGGGTCCGGGCGGCCCGCTCCGGCGAGGTGATCCTCGCGGGCCAGCGCGGCGGCTTCGGCAACACCATCGTCATCTACCACGGGCTCGGGTACAGCACGCTCTACGGCCACCTCAGCCGGATCGAGGTGTCAGTGGGCCAGGAGGTCCAGAGCGGCGAGCGCATCGGCGCCATCGGCTCCACCGGCTGGTCCACCGGCCCGCACCTGCACTTCGAGCTCCGCATAGACGGCCGGGCCGTCGACCCCACCCCGTTCCTGCCGTGAGGTCCACCGGCGGGGCGCAAGCGGCTCGGTGAAGCGTCGATCGTGGGCGCTGGTCGTGGCGGGCGACCAGCACGGCGAGGCGCCCGCGACGGGAGCGCCCGACCTCGTGATTGCCGCCGACGGCGGGCTGGACGCGGCCCGCCGCTGGCGACTGCGGGTAGATGCCGTGGTGGGCGACCTGGACTCCGCGAGCGAGACCGCGCTGGACTGGGCCAAGCACTGCGGCGCAACCGTCGACGCTTATCCTGCCGACAAGGACGCGACCGACCTGGAGCTGGCCATGGCCTCGGCACTGGGCCAGGTCGAGGCGGTGCATGTGCTGCTGCCCGCCGGAGGGCGGCTCGATCAGGCGATGGCCAGCCTGGCCGTGCTGGCCTCGTCTCGCTGGTCTGCACTGGAGGTGTCAGCCACGGCGGGGGAGGCCCACGTGACTGTCGTGCGGGGACTGCGCCGCCTCCGCGGTGAGGTGGGCGAGGTCGTGTCGCTGCTGGCCGTGGGCGGGCCTGCGCTGGTGGCGTCGACATCCGGTCTGCTGTTCCCGCTGGCCGAGGAGGCGCTGAGCCCGACCTCCGGCCGCGGCACCTCGAACGTGATCGTGGCTGCGCCGCCGGCGGTGGATGTGGTGGAGGGCGTCCTGCTGGCCATCCGCCCGAGCGGCGCGGCCTCCGGTGCCGGCCTGGCCGCGCCCTAGGGGCTCGATTCGAATTGCCGTCGATCGGTTGGGCCTCTTAGCGTCGCTCTGTGAGCTTCGACATGACGGCCCTGCTGCGGTCCGATCTTCCCGACGGCGAGGCCCGGTGGAGCGGCGATCCGCCGTTCAATTTCGTCGGCGGTCACAACGATCCTGCCAGCGTGCCCTTCGGCGGGTTCGCAGAGGCGGCCGCGGTCGCGCTGGCCCGGCACGGGCCGGCGCTGGCCCGCTACAACCTCGGGGGCAGCCCCCAGGGCCATCTGCCCCTGCGAGAGTTCATCGCGGCCGCGCTCGACCGCCGGGCCTCAATGCCGACGGACCCGTCGGAGGTCCTGGTCACCTCGGGCTCTCTGCAGGCGCTCGACCTTGTCAACGCCGCGCTGCTGGCTCCCGGAGACGCGGTGGTGGTGGAGGAGGCCACCTATGCCGGGACGTTGAGCCGGCTGGCTGAGCGGGGCGCAGAAGTGCACGGGGTGGGGCTGGACCACGACGGCATCCGCATCGACCACCTCGATGAGATCCTCGGGAGACTCGCCGCCCGACGGCGCCGGCCGAAGTTCGTATACACCATCCCCACCGTGCAGAACCCGACGGGCACCGTCATGCCGGTCGAGCGCCGCCACCAACTGCTGGAGGTGGCCCGCCACCACGGCGTCGCCATCTTCGAGGACGACTGCTACGCCGACCTGGTCTTCGAGGGGAGCCGCCCTCCCACCATCCGCTCCCTGGACACCACCGGAGGGCAGGTCGTGTACTGCGGATCGTTCTCAAAGACGCTGGCCCCGGCTCTGCGGGTGGGCTACATCGTGGCCGACTGGCCCCTGATGGGCAGGCTCCTGGCCCTCAAGACCGACGCCGGCTCGGGGGCGCTGGAGCAGATCGTCATCGCCGAATACGCAGCCGCCCACTTCGACGCGCACGTGGCCCAGCTGACCGGGGTGCTGAACACCAAGTGCCGAGCCATGGCCGCCGCCCTGCGCGAGCACCTCGCAGGGGTCGCGGCGTTCGAGCCGCCCAGGGGCGGGATCTTCCTGTGGGCCTCGCTACCGCAGGGAGTCGACACCGCCGCTTTGGTCGCGCCCGCGGCTGCGGCGGGTGTGGAGTTCAACCCGGGCGCGGGGTGGTGCGTGGACCCGGCGTACGGAGCCAGCCGGATGCGCCTGTGCTTCGGCCACCTCGGCAACGAGGCCATCGCCGAGGGCATCTCGGCCCTGGCCCGAGTGGTTCACGCCCGTCTCAGCTAACACACCGTCCCGGCTGGAGCTGCTAGCGAACCGCGTTCCGCCTGCTGGCCCAAGCCGTCCAGCGGCCGTGGCGGCGTTCCAGCTCGAGTTCCAGCCCGAAGCACTCCGAGAGGGTCGGGCCGGTCAGATTCTCGGAGATGGGCCCGGCGGCCAGCACGGTGCCGGCCCTGAGCAGCAGCACGTGCGTGAATCCGTCGGGGATCTCATCGGCGTGGTGGGTCACCAGCACCAGCGGGGGAGTGGCCGGATCGGCGGCCAGGTCCTGCAACACCGCGATCAGCTCCTCGCGGCCCGAGAGGTCGAGCCCGGCGTTGGGCTCGTCCAGCACGATCACCTCGGGCTCCAGCGCCATCGCCCGGGCCAGCAGCACCCGCTGGCGCTCGCCGGATGAGAGGGTGCCGAAGCGCTGGTCGGCACGGGCGGCGCAGCCCACCCGTCGCAGCTCGTCCAGGGCCCGGCGGGAGTCCTCGTCGTCGTAGGTGTGCCACCAGGTCTCGAGGGCGGCGTGCTTGGCCGTCATCACCGCCTCCAGCGCGGTCAGCGAGGGCCGGAGCAGGTCGGCCATCGCTGCGCTGGTAAAGCCCACCCGTGCCCGCAGCCGTCGCACATCGGTGCGACCCAGCCGCTCGCCGAGCAACTCGACGGTGCCTGCCGACGGGTGCTCCCACATCGTCGCGATGCGCACAAGGGTGGTCTTGCCCGAGCCGTTTGGGCCGAGCACCACCCACCGCTGCCCCGGGTGCACCTCCCAGTCGACGCCGCGTAGCACATCGGTGCCGTCGATCATGCGGCTCACTCCCCGAAGGGCCAGCACCGGGCTGGTCGTGCTAGCCGCGCCGGGTCCGGCGCTCATGGCGAGACCACCAAATCTGTAGAGAAACCCGTCACATATGAGTAAGACTCGCCCAGATTTCGGAAACCGGGACCAACACAGCTGGACATAGCGCTACTCACCGACACAGGGCTACTCACCGGAAGACCCCTCGGCGTGGTTCTGCCACATGGCGAACATGGTCGCATAGCGGCCCCCGGCAGCTACCAGTTCGCGGTGGGTTCCCAGCTCGACGATCCGCCCGCCGTCCACCACCGCGATGCGGTCCGCCCGGCGGGCGGTGGCCAGCCGGTGGGCGATGATGACCGCGGTCCGTCCGCTCAGCAGGACATCGAGTGCCAGCTCTATCTGGAATTCCGAACGCAGGTCCAGGTTGCTGGTGGCCTCGTCGAGGACCAGCACTCGCGGCTGGGAGATGAAGGTGCGGGCCAGGGCGAGCAGCTGCCGCTCGCCCGCGGAGATGGTCGAACCCCGCTCGTGGACGATGCCGTCAAGGCCGCCGAGGCGGTCCACGACGTCGTCGACGCCCACCGCCCGCAGCGCCTCGCGCAGCTGATCGTCGCTCGCCTCGGGCCGGGCGAATCCCACGTTGTCGCGCACCGTGCCCGCGAACAGGAAGGGCTCCTGAGGCACCACTCCTATCTGGGAGCGCAGGCTGGTGATGGTCACGTCCCGCAGATCGTGGCCGTCGATGAGGACCGCGCCGCCGGTGGGGTCGTACAGGCGGGCGATCAGCCGGGCCAGGGTGGTCTTGCCCGACCCGGTCTCGCCCACCACCGCCAGCGTCTCGCCCGCGGCAATCCGCAGGCTCACGTCGTGGATGACCTCGCGGTCAGGGTTGTAGGCGAAGCACACCCGATCGAACACGATGTCCCCCCGGATCGGGGCCAGGTCCGCCGCGCCGGGCCGCTCCCCCACAGTCGGCTCGGTGGCGAACAGCTCGCGGAGCTTGGCGATGGCCGCCCCGCCCTGCTGGTAGGCGTTGTAGAGCTGGACCAGCGCCTGCACGGGGGCGAAGAAGGCGGTCAGGAACAGCAGGTAGGCGGCCAACTCGCCCACGGTGATGCGCCCGCTGGCGGTCATCGCTCCACCCACCGCGAGAAGCACGGCCTGGGTGGCGATGCCGATGGCCTCGCTGCCCGGCCCGTAGAGCGAGTTCGCCCGGGCGGCCCGAAGGTTGGCGTCACGGTGGCGGACGACGACGTCGCGGTGCTCGGCGACGCTCGCATCCCGGCGGTCGTGGGCCGCGATCACACGGATTCCGGCCAGGGACTCCTGGAGGTTTCCCAGGAGTTCGCCGATCCGGTCCCGCACGGTGCGGTAGTCGGCCGCCGCCCGGCGCCGGAACCACATCGAGGACGCCACCGTGGGCGGCACCGCGGCCACCAGCGTGATGATGGCCAGAAGCGGGTCGTAGTTGAAGAGCAGGCCGGTTATCACCACCAGCGTCAGGGCCTGCACCGCGAAGTTGACGATGCCCTCCTGGAACAGCACCGACAGGGCCTCGATGTCCGAGGTCATCCGGGTCAGAAGCACGCCCGCCCTCTCGCCGGTGTAGAAGTCCATGCCCTGGCGCTGCATGTGGGAGAAGGTCCTGATGCGAAGGCGTTCCATCAGCCGCTCGCCCAGCCGTCCCGTGAAGGCAGTGCGGGCCGCGCCCAGCGCGGTGGCGACCACCAGCAGCCCCGCATAGGCCAGAGCGGCGACGACGAGCACGCCACGGTTGCCGGCCAGGATCCCGTCGTCCACGCCGATCTGGGTCAGGACCGGCCCGAGCTGTATGGCGACCGTCTCGACGGCGACCAGGGCGAACGCCACCGCCAGCCGGTAGCGGTGAGGGCGCAGGAATCGGCGGAGCCCGAACTGCCGGTCCGCCTCGTCGGCTTCGCGCGACCACGACACTGCCGGCTCGGGGTGTTCGGGCTCGTCCAGCAGGACCTGCTCGACCCTGTTCCGCAGGTCTCCGGGCACCTCCGCGTGGGGCAGGCCGGCCGCGGCCGCGGCCTGCCCTGCGCTGGGACCGCTGCGCATGCCCACGGGAGAGTGGAACATCAGCTCGCCTCGAACTTAGCCGGCACGCCCTATACCCAACTGTGGCGGGTCCGCCGGGGCGCCACCCGTGTCGTCGGTGGCAGCGATGTCGGTGAGCACCCGCGCGTATTCGGGAACGGTTGCCAGCAGGTGCCGGTGGCTGCCGATGGCCGCCACCCTCCCCTCCGAGATGAAGACGACCCTGTCGGCCAGAGCGATCGTCGACAGCCGGTGCGCGATCAGGATGGTGGTGCGCTGCGTTCGCCGCTCCCGTAGCGCGGCAAGGATCCGCTCCTCGACCTCGCTGTCGATCGCGCTGGTGGCGTCGTCGAGCACCAGTACCGCCGGGTCGGCCAGCAGCGCCCTAGCGATGGCCAGACGCTGGCGCTGGCCCCCGGAGATTGTCGAGCCCCGCTCGCCGAGTGCGGTGTCGGTACCGGCGGGCATCGAGGCCACGAAGCCCCCGGCGGCCGCGTCGACGAGAGCCACGGCCACCGACGCCTCGTCGGCGTCGGGGCGGGCGAAGGCCACGTTGTCGCGGACGCTGGTGGCGAACAGGAACGGATCGTCGGTCACCACGGTCACGGCCCTGCGCAGATCCGACAGACGCAGATCCCGGACATCGATGCCGTCGACGCGCACCGCGCCCTCGTCAACGTCGTAGAAGCGGGGCAGCAGCCGGGCGATGGTGCTCTTGCCGCTGCCGGTGCGGCCCACCACCGCCACGGTCTCACCCGGCTCCACCATCAGGCTGAAGTCCTCGATCACCCTGGTGTCGCCCCCGGAGGCGCTCGGATTGGTGGTGTACGCGAAGGTGACGTCGTCCAGCTCAACCCGCCCGGCCGGATCGGTGAGAGGTACGGCGTCGGCGCGCTCGGTGATCTCGGGGGACTCGTCGAGGATCTCGAACACCCGCTGGGCCGCGGCCGAGGCTCGCTGCCACTGGATCATCACGAACCCGATCATCCGGAACGGTGCGGCCATGATCAGCACGTATGCGTTGAAGGCCACGATGTCGCCCACCGCGGCCCGGCCGTCGATGGCCAGCAGGCCCCCGACGAGCAGCACCAGAGCCAGGCCGAGGCGGGGCAGGGCCTCCATGAAGGGAGCGTGGCGGGCTCGGGCGTCCGCGGTGGCCGTGCCCGCCCAGCGCAGCCTTCGGGCCGACCGGGCCAGCGTTCTCACCTGGTCGTGCTCCTGGGCGAAGGTCCTCACGATCTGGGCGCCCTGGATGTTCTCGTCCACGATCGTGGCCAGGTCCGCCATACGGGCCTGGGTCACCCAGCTGAGGGGGAACACCCGGTTCCTGAGCCGGATCCCCACATACAGCACCAGCGGTAGGGGAGCCATCGCGACCAGGGTCAGCGGCAGCGACAGCAGCACCATCGCGGCGGTCCCCATGACCAGCATCACCATCTGGGTGGCCACCAGCGGCGCGAACGCGAACAGCAGCTGGATTGAGCGGATGTCGCTGTTGGCCCGCGAGATCACCTGCCCCGTCTGGGTCCGGTCCCAGTAGGAGAACGAGAGCTCGGTCAGCCGCTCGTAGACCAGGTTGCGCAGGTCGGCGTCGAGGCGGTGCGCGGAGCGGAACAGCCCGTAGCGGTAGGCGAAGCCCAGAGCGAAACGGGCCGCGGCCAGCACGGCCAGCGCCAGCACCCACCGGCTCAAGTCATCGCCCGCGGCTGCGGCGTCCACGCCCCGGCCGATCACGATCGGCACCGCAACCGTCGCGGCCACCGCGGCCAGCCCGGCCGCCACCGCGACGGCGAACACCCGCCGTTGCCGGGCGAAGACGGGCAGGATCCGGCGGATCCACCCGAGGCTGCGATCTGGGTGCAGTCCCGGCGACGACATCAGGCCAAACTACGGGCGCGGGCGCTAGATTCGCGGCTGGAGCAGCCGTCGATCCGGGGAGGACCGATAGACATCGCGCTGTGGCTTCTGGCCGCTCTCGCGCTGATTGCCGCCAACGCCTTCTTCGTCGCCATGGAGTTCGCACTGGTGGCGGTGGACAGGACCCGGGTGGACGAGCGGGCCGGGGCCGGGGACCGGCGGGCCCGGATGGTTCAGCGTCTGGTGGCCCGCCTGTCGTTCCACCTCTCCGGCGCCCAGATCGGCATCACGGTGTCGTCGCTGCTGCTCGGCTTCATGGTCGAGCCGGCGCTGACGCCGATGCTCGCGCCCCTGATCGAGGATCTCTTCGGGTCGCAGACCCCTGCGGGAGTGTCCGTCGCCGTCGCTCTCTTCCTGGCCACCTTCGTGCAGATGGTGTTCGGGGAGTTGATCCCCAAGGCGGTGGCCATCACCAAGCCCTACGGCGCGGCGGTGACGGTGGCGGTGCCCACCACGGTGTACGGCGTGCTGGCCCGGCCGGTGGTGATGTTCCTGAACAACGTCGCCAACGGGATGGTGCGCCGCCTCGGCATAGAGCCCCGGGACGAACTCGAGACGGTGCCGGACCGTGAGGAGCTGGAACATCTCTTCGTGTCCTCAGGGGAGGAGGGGATGCTCGACGAGGGCGAGGTCCGCCTGCTGACCCGGTCGATTCGCCTGGCCGACAAGCAGGCCGACGATGCCATGGTGCCCAGGGTCGAGGTGGAGGCCATCGCAGCTGACGCCTCGGTGGCCGACCTGGCGGACCTGTCCGCTCGCACCGGCCACTCCCGGTTCCCGGTCATCGGAAGCCACATCGACGACATCGTCGGCGTAGTCCATGTGAAGTCGCTGTTCGCCGTGCCGGTGGAGGACCGGCCGTCCACGCCAGTGTCACGACTGACGAAGCAGGTCTTGGCCGTGCCGGAGTCGCGGGACCTCGACGACATGCTGGACGACCTGCGCACCGGGGCCGGTCTGCTGGCGGTGGTGGTCGACGAGCACGGGGGGACGGCCGGGATCATCACCCTGGAGGACGTGCTGGAGGAGATAGTCGGCGAGATCGATGACGAGCACGACTCGTCCACCCCCGAGCGCACCCGGTCCGAGTCGAGGGGCTCGACTGTGCTGCCGGCGTCTCTGCACACCGACGAGGTTCTGGAGGCCACCGGGTTCGCCATGCCCGAGGGCGCCTACGAGACGCTGGCCGGCCTGGTGCTGGACCGGTTGGGTCACATCCCCGTGCCCGGTGAGGCAGTCACGGTCGACGGATGGCGGCTCGAGGTGGTGGCGGTGGACGGGCTGCGGATCGCCACCGTGCGGGTGGCGGCGGAATCCGCCCCGCCGCCCGGTCCGGGAGGGTCGTGGTGAGCACCGGAACGATCGTGGCCCTGGTGACCGCGGTGGTGGTGCTGGGCGCCAACGCCTTCTTCGTGGCGGCCGAGTTCGCGCTGGTCGCGGCCCGGGCCGTCCGTCTGGAGTCGGCCGCAGCCGACGGTGACCGGCGCAGCCGGCTCGCCCTCGACGCGGTGAGAGACCTCCAGGCCCAGCTGGCGGGAGCCCAACTCGGCATCACCATGGCTTCTCTGGTGCTGGGCTACGTGGCCGAGCCGGCCATCGCCCACCTCATCGAGCCGGCCATCGAAGTGGTGGTCGAAGTCCCCTCCGGAGTGCTGCACACCATCTCCTTCGCGGTGGCGCTGTTCGTGGTGACGACCCTGCACGTGGTGGTGGGGGAGATGGTCCCCAAGAACATTGCCATCGCCGGGCCCGAATCGTCGGCCCGGCTGCTCGCGCCGGCCATGAAGGTGTACATGACCCTGTTCAAGCCGCTCATCTGGTCGCTCAACGTGGTGGCGACGGGGCTCGTGCGTCTGATGGGCATGAAGCCGGTGGACGAGATCAACACCGCACTCACCATCAACGAGTTCCACACGCTGCTGGCCGACGCCCGCGAGGAGGGCGTCATAGAGCCCACCGAGCATGAGCTGCTCGCAGGCGCCCTCGAGTTCCGGGTCCGGTCGGTCGGATCGATGATGGTGCCGGCGGACAGGCTGGTGTCGGTGTCCCGGGGCGCGTCGGTGGCCCAGCTCGAGGATGTCGTGGCCTCCACCGGCCACACCCGGGTGCCGATGTGGGGGTCCGATCCTGACGATGTGCTGGGCTTCGTGCACGCCAAGGATCTGCCCCGCATGCCGCCCGACGCCCGTGACGATCCAGTGCCGCTGGAGATGCTGCGCCGGATGCGGGTGGTCGGCCCCGAGATGGCGGGCCGCGACCTTCTGTTCGACATGCGCCGGTCGAGGGTGCATATGGCTCTGGTCCGCAACGAGGCGGGCCGGATGCTGGGCGTCGTCACCCTCGAGGACGTGCTCGAGGCGCTCGTCGGAGACATCTTCGACGAGACCGACGACAACGGCGCATAAGCCCCCGCTCGTAGCCTCTAAGCGCCGACAGCGTGGTAGCCGCCGTCGGCGTGGACGATCGACCCCGTCGTGGCCGGCAGCCAGTCGCTGAGCATCGCCACGATCGTGCGCGACACCCCGGTCGCGTCGGTCACGCTCCAGCTGAGGGGCGACCGGCCGTCCCAGGCGTCCTCGAACTCGGAGAAGCCGGGTATGGACCGGGCCGCCATGGTCTTCATCGGCCCGGCCGACACCAGATTCACCCGGATGCCCTGCGGCCCCAGGTAGCGGGCCAGGTACCGGCAGGTGGACTCCAGGCCGGCCTTGGCCACCCCCATCCAGTCATACCCGGGCCAGGCCCGCGAGGCGTCGAAGTCGAGTCCCACGATCGAGCCGCCTTCGCCCATGAGGGGGGCGACCGCATCGGCGAGCATCTTGAGCGAGTAGGTGGAGATCTCCAGCGCCACCTTGACATCCGACCAGGTCGCCTCCATGAACGAGCCGCCCAGGCAGGCCTCCGGCGCGAACCCGATGGCATGCAGAGCACCGTCCACATGGCCCCAGCTGCCGGCCAGGTGGTCGCGGAGGGCGTCGGCGTGGGAGGGCTCGGTGACGTCGAACTCCACCACGTCGATGCCCTCGCCGAGCTTGCGGGCGGTGCGCTGCGTGAGCCGCATCCCCCGCCCCGCCCCGGTGAGGAGGATCTCGGCCCCCTCGGCCAGGGCCATCTCGGCCGCGCCGAAGGCGAGCGAGGCGTCGGTCAGGACGCCGGTGATCACGATCCGCTTGCCGTCAAGTAGGCCCACGGCCCGCAACGCTACCGTGAGAAGGTGCGGCTCTTCGGCGCAGCCCCCAAGACGTCCGCAGGCGGGTAGTGGTGCGGCTCTACGACACTGCTCGGGGTGCCGTCGTCGACTTCGACCCGCCGCCGGTGGTGCGCATGTACGTGTGCGGCATCACCCCCTACGACGCCACCCACCTGGGCCACGCGGCCACCTGCATCACCTACGACGTGCTGCAGCGGCGGCTGCGGGACATGGGCCGCGAGACCCGCTGCGTACGCAACATCACCGATGTCGACGACGACATCCTGGCCGCGGCGGACCGCAGGGGGGTCCACTACCTGGACCTGGCGTTCGCGGAGACGGCCCGCTTCGACGACGACATGGCCGCGCTCAACACCCTGCCGCCGGCTTCGGAGCCCCGGGCGACGGGCGCCATCCCCGACATCCGCGGCTTCATCCACGACGCCCTCGACCGGGGGTACGCGTACTGCGCGGAGGGCAGCGTCTACTTCGACACGCAAGCATTCGACGGCTTCGGCTCGCTGTCGGGATTCGGCCGCGACCACATGGTCAAGCTGGCCCGGCAATGGCGCGACAACCCCGACGACCCGGCCAAGCGGGACCCTCTCGACTTCGTGCTATGGCAGCAGACCCGCACCGACGAGCCGTCCTGGGAGTCCCGCTGGGGGCCCGGACGACCCGGCTGGCACGTCGAGTGCTCGACGCTGGCGCTGCGCGAGCTGGGCGAGACCATCGACCTCCACGGCGGCGGAGTCGACCTGCTGTACCCCCACCACGAGTGCGAGCGGGCCCAGTCCGAGGCGGTCACCGGCAAGCCGTTCGCCCGGCACTGGCTGCACCAGGCGCTGGTGCACCACGAGGGCGTCAAGATGTCGAAGTCGCTCGGCAACCTGGTGTTCGTCCACGAACTGCGCGAGCGCCACGAGCCGATGGCGATCCGCCTGGCCCTCATGTCGCAGCACTACCGCACCCCGTGGCCCTGGCACGACGGGCTGCTCACCGAAGCCGGGCGCCGCCTCGCCCTCTGGCGCCGCGCTCCGACGGGCAGCGCCGGTGATCCGCTCGACGAGGTGCGTCGATGCCTGGACGACGACCTCGACGTCCCGGCTGCCCTGACCGCGGTGGACGAGGCCGCCCGGTCCGGCAGCCCGGTGGGCTCCGCCGCCGCCCTGCTTGGTGTTGCCCTGTGAACGAGCCCACGCCATGAGCCGAGTTGCTCTTGCCCAGTATGGCGGTGGGGTCGCTCACAGTGGTGTTCGCCGCGGCCGCGGCTTCAGCCTCGATTGGGGGATTATATACAAAGGTTGCGAGATGTCGTACCCCGGTGGTATAGTTAGGGCATGAACAGCGAGGTAGAGACGCATAAAGCGCCCGGTCGCAGCCATCGGCAGGGCATTGATCTGATGGAGTTGATGGACCGCTTCCCGACCGACGACGCGGCCCGTGTCTGGTTCGAGTCGATCATCTGGCCCGACGGCCGTATCTGCGGACACTGCGACAGCGGCAACACGATTGAGGCTCAGCATCGGTCGATGCCGTATCGGTGCCGCGACTGCTCGCGCTACTTCAGCGTGAAGACGGGGACGGCCATCGAGTCGTCCAAGATCGGGCTGCGCAAGTGGGCCATCGCCATCTACCTGGAACTGACCAGCCTGAAGGGCGTCTCATCCATGAAGTTGCACCGTGACCTGGGCGTGACTCAGAAGACGGCGTGGTACATGCTCATGCGGATCAGGGAGAGCTTCGCGGTGCTGGCCGACGTGGTGGCGATGGAAGGCCCGGTCGAAGTGGACGAGACGTATGTGGGCGGGCTGGCGAAGAACATGCACGCCAAGGTTCGCCGGGAGCGCATCCACGGCCGCGGCCCTGCCGACAAGACCGCGGTGGTCGGTGCTCGGGATCGGGCCACCGGCCATGTCGCCGCGGCGGTGGTGGCCTCGACTGATGCTGGCACGCTGCGCGGGTTCGTCGCTGACCGGGCGGCTGAGGGTGCGATGGTCTACACCGACGACGCTCGGGCGTATCGGGGGCTGCCCCGCCATGAGGCGGTCAGCCATTCGACCGGCGAGTACGTCCGCGGCGATGCCCACACGAACGGGATCGAGTCGCTGTGGTCCACCCTGAAGCGGGCGCACAAGGGCGTCTACCACCGGCTCAGCGCCAAGCACCTACAGCGGTACGTGGACAGCTTCGCAGCGAAGCGCAACATCCGAGACGCCGACACCGCGGACCAGATGGCCGCAGTCGTCGCGTCGATGTTCGGGCGAGCGATCACCTATGACGCGTTGACCGCTGGGCCGCAGGGCGTAGCCGTCGAGCCGTTCTAGGTATCATCGTCGCCATGAAGCGAACGGGATGTGTGACGTTCGAGAATTTCCGTCAGATTGTCCAAGATGTCGCGGACACCTTCCCCACGGAGATCGTCGTCCGAGACGCTGGAGAGTCCGCCCAGCCAGTCCGTGACGGCGTTGTCGCTGAAGCGATTGAGCAGCACGAGAGCGAACCCAAGGCAGTGAGTGAGGGCGGCGACGTGGCCCTTGAGGACTTCGATCTCGTCGCTGGGTAGCCTGTCTGGCATCGGAGATACCTCCTCCGGTCTTGGAACCCCGCCCGGTCGGTAGCCGCGGCGGGGTTCATCATTCTACGACAACCGCGGTGGCGCACAGTGATGTGACCGTCTACGGTGGCCGCTGCCATCAACGAGCGGGGCGCTTCCAACGTCCCCCATTACCGCAGTCGGGACCCTTCTGGGGTTCTGTGCTTCATGGTCCCCTTCGGACCCGGCTGCGGCGTTGATGGCAAAGACACCGAAACCCGGAACCGAAGGGGGCCACCCATGTTCGACCACTCCACCGAAAGCACCAAGATCGCCCTGGCCGGGCTTGTGCTGCTGCTCGCCGTGCTCGGCGCAACGCTCGGCACGGTCCTAGTCCACGGCATTGGCATGTAGGCACATGAGACACGCCATCGCCGCGCTGGCCGTCGTGGCCGCGGTCGGATGCAGCGCAGCCGAGCCCGAACCCGAGCCAGCGGCACCGTCTAACGCCAAGGAACTGTTCGACAGTTGCATGGACCCCTGGGACGGCAACCACAACGGCCTGGAAGCGCTCATCCGCGCCCAGCTCAACGACCCCGGCAGCATGGAGACCCACGGCACCTACTACAACGCCGACGACTCGCTAGCGGACGGCGAGATCAGGATCCGACTCGACTACGGCGCCCGCAACGCGCTCGGCGGGATGGTCCGCACCGACGCGTTCGCCACGATGGGCCTGGACTGCGAGATCAACACCGTGACCGACTACGGCTTCTGAACTACCGGCTGTGGCCGTATGTGCTACCCCAGTCGAGATAAGGTCCACACCATGACCAGCACGAAACGACACAGACGCCGCAAGACGACGATGCCACCGCCCGTCCGCCAACAGCAGGACGATGCTACCGCTGAGCAGGTAGCCGCGGCGCTGCTCCGCCGCACCCGAGCACCGAACACGGCCTAGCCGCCACCCTGTCAAGGACCGGTCACGCTACCGGCCACCACCCGGCCCGCAACCTTTGTATATAATCCCCCAACGCATCCGTTCCTCGATGCGGTAGGCGTCGTCGTCGACCTGCCCCTCATCGGAAGCGCCGTCCACCTGGCATCGCACGGGCCACTCATCGACGGTCTCGTAGCCAATGTGGAGATCTATCAGCTTGCGGCCGGCTGACCGGAACGCCTCAAAGTCCTCTGCGAGGGGAATGCGGGCTAGGTTGCGCTGAAGGTCGTGGCGGTAGCGCTGACGCCAGTCCGGGGCGTGCATCACTCCGTAGAGGTACTCCCACACATCGTCCTTGGTGATGTTGGTCCCATACGCTGCGTGGAACTGGGCCAAGCACCAGTCAGTGACGTTGTCGCCGTCTCCTCTTAGACGATGCCTCCAAGATCAGGGGGGACGCCACCCGGAACGACTGAGAGCGAGGCCAACATTACAGGGGTTGACGTTCGGGTTGCCGCTGGTGCTATAGTCCAAGGCGATTAAACACCCGGACAGCTTGCCGCAAAGGCGCTGTCTGCATGAGATCCCCGGGGAGCGGCATCGCCGCTCCCCGCATTATGTACCGTCGCTGACGGTAGGGATATTCCGCGATAACGCCTACACGCGGCCAATGCGGGCGTCCGTCGAGTAGTTGGAGACACTATGCGTCTAGGAACTCGCATCTTCGTCGACTTCTGGAACTTCCAACTCAACTGGAATGACCGCAGCGGCAAGGCTCAGTGTGACTGGAGGGTTCTGCCAAGCGTCCTCATGGCAGAATCCGGGAGCCTGCTCTCCGCCGCGGGTTCGACTGATGCCCTCGTTCTCGATGAGACCCTCGTCTATGCCAGCGTCAAGTCGGGTGAGGCTGACAGGAATCTAAGGCGCTGGCTGACGGGGTTCCTTGATCGCCAGCCGAGCTTCCGAGTCAAGGTTCGGGATCGTCGTGTTCGTACCGGAGGAATCTGGTGCAATTCGTGCCAAACCCAGATCGCGGAGTGCCCTCACTGTGATGCTGCCCTTGAGCGCTCACCAGAGAAGGGGATCGACGCCGCGATTGCAACGGATCTCCTCTCGCTGGCGTGGGAAGATGTGCTTGACGTGGCCATTCTCGTTTCCGGCGACTCAGACTTCGTGCCGGCGGTCGAGCGAATCCAAGAGAAGGGGCTCAAGGTTGTGAACGCCACATGGCGGAATCACGGACATGAGTTGGCCCACGCCTGTTGGGCGTCCTTCGACTTGGACTCAGTCATTGGCCGCTTGCTTCGCGAGTGACGGCTCGGCTAGTGGGGGCAGCGGTAGCCTCGGAGGCGATGTCTGCGATCACCGTGTCGCTGCCGGACGGCTCCCAGCGGGAGCTGACCGCGGGGTCCAGCGGGGCCGATCTGGCCGCCGCCATCGGCCCGCGGCTGGCCGCGGACGCAGTGGTGGCGGTGGTCGACGGCGACGAGAGGGACCTCGACGCGCCGCTGCCTGACGGGGCGTCGGTGGAGATCGTGACCTCGGGCTCGGAACGGGGCCTGCACACCCTGCGCCACTCCACCGCCCACGTGCTGGCCCAAGCGGTTCTCGACCTGTTCCCCGGCGCCACCTTCGCCATCGGGCCGCCCATCGAGCACGGCTTCTACTACGACTTCGAACTTCCCGGCGGCGGCACCTTCTCCGACACCGACCTGGAGCGCATCGAAGCCCGGATGCGTGAGATCATCGACGCCGACCAGCCCTTCCGGCGCGTCGAGATGGCCGCCGAGGACGCCCTGGAGCTCTTCGAGGCGCACCCCTACAAGCGGGCCATCATCGAGGCGGTCGCCCTCGGGCCGGGCGCCGACGGTGACCTGGCCTCGGAGGCGTCCGGAGGCGGCACGGTCAGCTGCTACCGCAACGACGCCGGCAACGGCGACTCCGGGGGCTTCGTCGACCTGTGCCTCGGCCCCCACGTGCCCTCCACCGGGCGGCTCGGCCATTTTGCGCTGCAGCGGGTGAGCGGCGCCTACTGGCGGGGCAGCGAACACAACCCCATGTTGCAGCGCATCTACGGCACGGCGTGGTCCACCCGCAAGGACCTCGCGGGCCACCTGCACCGCCTGGCCGAGGCTGAGCGGCGCGACCACCGCCGCCTGGCCGCCGAGCTCGACCTGGTGTCCTGGCCCCCTGAGTTGGGGCCGGGTCTGGCGGTGTGGCACCCCAAGGGCGCCCTGGTGCGCAAGCTGATGGAGGACTACTCCCGCCAGCGCCACGCCGACGGCGGGTACGAGTTCGTGTTCTCGCCCCACATCGCCAAGTCGGTGCTGTGGGAGACCTCCGGGCATCTCGACTTCTACGCCGAGAGCATGTACCCGCCCATGGAGATGGACGGCACCGACTACTACCCGAAGCCGATGAACTGCCCGTTCCACGTGATGATCTACCGGTCGTCGCAGCGCAGCTACCGGGACCTGCCCATGCGGTTGTTCGAGCTCGGGGCGGTGTACCGCTACGAGCTGTCGGGCGCAGTGCACGGTCTGATGCGAAGCCGGGGCTTCACCCAGGACGACTCTCACATCTTCTGTGCCCGCGAGCATCTTGCGGCCGAGTTGGCGTCGCTGCTGGAGTTCGTTCTGAGCGTCCTGGAGGCATTCGGCTTCAGTGACTTCCAGACCAGGCTCTCCACCCGGCCCGCCGGGAAGTACGTGGGCGATGAGGCGCTCTGGGACGACGCCACCGAGGGTCTTCGGGCCGCGCTGGAGTCGGCCGGGCTCGACTATGAGACCGACGAGGGCGGAGGAGCCTTCTACGGTCCCAAGATCGACGTGGACGTGCGCGACGCCATCGGCCGGGCGTGGCAGCTCTCCACCATCCAGGTGGACTTCAACCTGCCCGAGCGCTTCGGCCTGGAATATGTGGCCGCGGACGGCTCCCGGCCCCGGCCGGTGATGATCCACCGTGCCCTGTTCGGCGCGGTGGAGCGCTTCTTCGGCGTGCTGCTGGAGCACTACGCCGGAGCGTTCCCGGCGTGGCTGGCTCCGGTGCAGGCGGCGGTGCTGCCGGTGGCAGCGGCCCACGCCGGCTACGCGGCAGAGGTCGCTGACAGGCTGCGGTCGAGGGGTTTCCGCACCGAGGTGAGCCCGGCGGAGGAGCCTCTGGGCAAGCGGGTGCGCAACGCCAAGGTGGCCAAGGTCCCCTACGTGCTGGTGGTGGGCGATGACGACACCGCCAACGGCACGGTCGGGGTCAACGCCAGGGGCGCCTCCAGACCCGAGCGCGACGTCCCGCTGGACGCTTTCGCGGGCCGCCTGGCGCAAGAGGTGGAGGCCCGTACCTGACATGGTGGAGCGCCTCTGGGCCGGCTGGCGGATCCCTGCCATGATGACCGATCGTGAGGCGGCCGCAGCTGGGGTCGCCGACTCCTCAGGCACCATCCCCGGAACTGTTCCAGGAGCGGGGACCGGGCCCGACGACGAGACCGGCCAGAGCCTGTTCGAAGCCATCTTGAACTCCGGCCTGCCCGATGACAAGACCCACATCGTGCACCGGGGCGAGCGGGTCTTCGCCATCTTGAATCGCTACCCGTACTCGACGGGCCATCTGCTGATCCTTCCCTACCGCGCCGTCGGCGACCTCGAGGGTCTGGACGCCGGCGAGCGCCGAGAGCTCTGGGACACCGTCCACGACGCCGTCGCCGCGGTCAAGGCCGCCTTCTCGCCCGACGGGGTGAACGTGGGCGCCAACCTCGGGGAGGCGCCGGCCCCAGCGTCTATGACCACGTCCACATCCATGTGCTGCCTCGCTGGCGTTCCGACACCAACTTCATGACCGCACTGGCCGATGTGAGGGTCCTGCCCCAGTCGCTGCAGGACTGCTGGGAGCGCCTGACAGCCGCCTGGCCCGCTAGTGGTCCGTCGCGGAATTGATTGGGGCACCGGCGTGGTTCGGAGCCGAGGTCTCCGGCCTTCCGCGCTGCCCCAGCCGTTTCGAAGACACAGCACTAGCTCTGCCGGCTAGCTGCCGGCATCGTGCAGGCCGGCGAGGACCCGGTCGGGAGTAAGCGGGAAGTTGTCGAACCAGACGCCGGTGGCGTCGTGGAGAGCGGCCACCATCGCGGGGGCGTAGGGGATCATTCCCATCTCGGCCATGCCGCGGGCGCCCCAGGGGCCGTGGGGGTCGGCCAACTCCAGCACCACGCTGTCGACGTGGGTCGGTATGTCACCGATGCCGGGCATTAGGTAGGTGCTCAGCCGCATGTGCTGCAGGCGGCCTCCCTCGGAGCGGAGGTTCTCGCTGACCGCGTAGCCGTGGGCCTGGATCACCGCGCCCTCGATCTGGCCCACCACCAGCCTCGGGTTGATCGCCTTGCCGACATCGTGGGCGCTGACCACCCGGTTCACCCGGATGTGGCCGGTGCCGGTGTCAACGGTGAGGTCGACGTGCTGGGCCACGTAGCCGTAGGTGAAGTTCGGCGAGCCGCTGCCGTCGGCGGCGTCGAGCATCTCGGTGGGAGGCGGCACGTAGCGGAACCGGCCTACCGCGGGGCGCTGGCCGTCGCGCCAGGCCTTCTCGGCCTCCTCGGCCGCGCCGAGAATCGCGTTGCCCGACATCCAGGTGAGCCGGGACGCCGAGGCCGAACCCGAGTCGCCGGAGGTGGCCGTGTCGGAGAATCGGCGCTCGATGCGGTCCGCGGGCAGGCCGGTGGCCTCGGCGGCCATCTGCACCAGCGCGGTATGGGCGCCCTGGCCCACATCGGCGCCGGCGTGGAACAGCTCGGCCCGGTCGGGCTCGTCGGAGTCCTCGCCGCCGTACAGCACGATCTCGGCCTCGCAGCGCTCGGGGAAGCCGAACGAGAACCCGACGTTCTTGAACGAGCACGCGAAACCCCGGCCCCGGCGCAGCGCCGGCGGATCGGCCGGCAGCGACGGGAACGGGCTGAAATCAGGTACCACCTCATCCGCGGTCGAATCCGCCGCCTCGGCGCAGCGGTCGATCACCTCGGGCATGGTCACACCCTCGGGCATGGGTGTCTGAGTGACGCCGATGCTGCCCTCTTGCAGAGTGTTGATACGGCGCAGCTCCACCGGGTCCATTCCCAGCGCCTCAGCCAGCTTGTTCATCTGGCACTCGGCCGCGAACGCGCCCTGGGGCCCGCCGAAGCCTCGGAAGGCGCCTGCCGGTGTGGCGTTGGTGTAGACCGCGTGACTGTCGATCTCGGCGTTGGGCACCTCGTAGGGGCCGGCCTGGTGCATGTGGCAGTTGCCCAGCACCTTGTTGGACGTGAAGTTGTAGGCCCCCGCGTCGAGCCAGGCCGTGCTCTTGACGGCGGTGATGCGGCCGTCGCTGCGGGCTCCCCAACGGGTGGTGATCCGGCCCCGGTGGCGCTTTCCGTGGCCGACGATGGACTCCTCGCGGGACCACACCGTGGCAACCGGCCGGTGGATGCCCCGCTCGTGCAGCCTGAGAGCAGCCGCCGCGAGCACGATCTGGATGGAGATGTCCTCCCGGCCGCCGAAGGCCCCGCCGATGGCCGGGTAGATCACCCGGACCCGCTCGACGGGAAGGTCGAGGGCGTGGGCGATCTGCTCCTGGTCCTCGTGGGTCCACTGGCCGGCCACCTCGACCGTCACCCGGCCCTCGTCGTCGATGTAGGCCAGCCCGGCCTCGGGCTGGAGGTAGGCGTGCTCCTGGTAGGGGAACTCGTAGGTCGACTCCACCACCACATCGGCGTCGGCCCAGCCCCGGGCCATGTCACCCTTGCGGATCCGCAGCGAGTAGTAGAGGTTCGAGGACTTACCGTTCTCGGGATGCAGGAGCGTGTCCGAGTCCAGCGACTCGTCGATGTCGGCCAGCACCGGCAACTGCTCCCACCGCGACTCGATGGCCGCCGCGCCGGCGCGGGCCGCTTCGGGCGACTCGGCGACCACCAGCGCCAGCCGGTCGGCCTCCCAGCGGGACACGTCGCAGGCGATGGCACTGCGGCCGCTGTGTTCGAGCCCCACGAACACGGGATGGTCGGTCATGGTGAGTCCGTACTCGTTCACCGGCACGTCGGCCGAGCCGAACACGTCCACGACGCCGTCGACGGCCCGCGCCGGGGCGAAATCGAGTTCCAGGAGCCGCGCGTGGGGCTGATCGGTGAACACGGCCATGGCCCACAGGGCGTCCGCACCGATGCGGTCGCTGCCGTAGACCGCCTGTCCCGTCAGCTTCGCCGGCCCGTCGATCCGGGCTGCCGACCGCCCGACACTCATGACCCGGCCGCTCCTTCGTCGTCGGCGGGTGGGCCATTGCCCACGCAGGCCTCGATGATCGAGTAGTAGCCGGTGCAGCGGCACAGGTTGCCGGCCAGGCCGTGCTCCACCTGGTCCCGGCTGGGGTTGGGTTCCTCGGCGGCGAGCATGACCGCGCTCATCACGAACCCCGGCGTGCAGAAACCGCACTGGACGCCCTCGCAGTCGGCCAGGGCCTGCTGAACCGGATGCAGGCCCCCGCTGGACGGGGCGACGCCCTCCACCGTGGTGATGGTGGCTCCGTCGGCGCGAGCCGCGGGAACCAGGCACGACAGCACGGCCTGCCCGTCGAGATGAACGGTGCAGGCCCCGCACTCACCCTCGGCGCAGCCCTCCTTGGTGCCGGTCAGGCCGAGATCGAATCGCAGCCAGTCGAGCAGCGTCCGGCGGGCTGCATTGGATGCCCGGCGCTCCTGGCCGTTGACGGTCGCGGTGATGGCGCTGCCGTCGGTGATCTCGCGTTGCGGTTCCCGACCCGGCCCGGAGGCTGTCGCCGCTCCGTTGGCCGCCACTAGCCGCGGGGGTCGCTCGGGCCATGTGTCGGCCTCGGTCCCGGCGGCGAGCGACAGCAGTGCCCGCCGCACGACCACCTCTACGGTGTGGCTGCGGTACTCGGCGGTGGAGCGCAGGTCGTCGATGGGAGTGACCGCGGCCCGGGCCTCGGCGGCCACCTCGGAGGCGGCCCCGGCCAGCGACCGGCCTGCCGCGATGGCGGCGGCCGCCGGCACGACCTCGATGGTGGGCCCGACGCTGCCGAGGGCCACCACCAGATCGGCCACGGTGCCGTCGCCGGCGTCGGTGACCACCGCGGCCGCGTGGACCACCGATATCGCCTGGGCCTTGCGCAGCCCGAGCTTCACGAAGATGCCGCGGCGGGCCTCGCCGAGGGCATCGAAGGAGATGCGGGTCACAAGCTCGCCCGGCTCCAGGGCGGTAGTCCGGAAACCGGTGAAGAACTCGTGGATCGCCATGGTGCGGTCGCCGCCGCCGGCCGAGGACACGGTCACGTCAGCCCCCAGCGCATACAGCGCCGAGATGGTGTCGTTGGCCGGGCTGGCGGTGACGATGTTGCCCACGATCGTGGCCCGGTTGCGAAGCTGCGGTCCTCCGACCTCCAGGCAGGCCTGCGCCAGCGGCAGCCCCACATCGAGCATCCGCTCCCACCCGACGACGTCGCCGTGGGTCACCAGCGGACCCAACTCGATCCGCCCGCCGCTCTCGGTGATGGCGTCCAGACCGTCGAGGACGCTCAGGTCGACGAGGGTGTCGATCCCGGTGCGGGCCCCGCGGCTGAGTTCCAGCAGCAGATCGGTGCCGCCGGCGATGGCCCGGGCCGCCGGGGCGTGCGCGGCCAGCACCTCCAGAGCGTCTTCCAACGACTCGGGGGCTACGTATCGTCTGATCGGATCGGCCCGTCGCTGGGCTTCGTGCAGTTGGCTCATGGTTGGGTCGGGACGGCCGGATTTGAACCGGCGACCCCCTGCTCCCAAAGCAGGTGCGCTACCTGGCTGCGCCACGTCCCGTGCGACGAATCAGGCTACCGATCCGGAGCAATGCCACCGCATCAAGAGATTGATCAGCGCGATCTGGGGAGTCCCAGCCAGCCCTCGGCCACCAGGTTGCGGTTGATCTCGCTGGTGCCGCCGTAGATGGCGGTCACCGGGGCGTGACGGAAGTGCTCCTCGATGCGGCCGTCCATGTGGGCCTCAGCATCGTCGTGGGTCAGCAGGCCGTCAGTGCCCATCATGTCGAGGAACCAGCCGCAATGCTTCTTGTAGGACTCCGACGAGAACAGCTTGGTCATCGACCCTTCCACCCCGAACATGGCGCCCTCGGAGGCCAGCGCGGCGGTGTGGTAGGCGAAGCTGCGGCACACCTCCACGTCGATCATGGCCCGCACCAGCCGGTGGCGCACCGCGTCGTTGTCGATGGGGCGGGTGCCGTCGACCCGGGCGGCAGTGCGGGCCCAGTCGACCGCGGCCTCGATGACGGGTGGTGACGGGAACTGCCCCCCGGCGATTCCCCGCTCGTACTTGAGAGCGGTCTTCATCACCGTCCAGCCGCCGTTCACCTCTCCCAGGCGCCACTCGTCGCCGAGGCGCACGTCGTCGTAGAAGGTGGCGTTGGAGCGCTCGGTCCCCATCGTCTCGACCGGCTGGATCTCGATGCCCGGCGTGTCCAGCGGCACCACGAAGAAGGTGAGGCCGCGGTGTTTGGGGACGTCGGGGTCGGTGCGGGTGAGCAGCAGCACGTATTCGGCGACGTGGGCCAGGGTGGTCCACATCTTCGATCCGTTGATGATCCAACCGTCACCGTCGCGCACGGCCCGGGTGCGGGCCGCGGCGACGTCGGAGCCGGACTCAGGCTCGCTGTAGCCGAAGCAGCCGAGCGCCTCACCCGACAGCAGGCGGGGAACGGTCTCGGACCGCAGGAAGTCGTTGCCGTGCTCGAGGATCATCGACACCGTGACCACGGCCACGCCGAGCGCGTCGGCGGGAGCCTGGTGCAGCTGGAGTTCCTCCAGCAGCACGCACAGCTCCACCGGGTCCATTCCGCCGCCGCCGAGCTCGGCCGGAACGGCCCCCGACAGCCAGCCGCGGTCGGCGATGGCCCGGTGCAGGGCAGGGGAGTGGATCGTGCCGTCGCGGGTGGCGGCGATCATCTCGGCGGTGAGGTGCTCGGCCAGGAACTGCTGGACCTCGGTCCGGAACTCCTCGGCCCGAACCGGCAGCGCGAAGTCCATCACGCGGCGCGGGCCTTGCGGCCGAGTTCGTCGTCGGCGAGCGCGGCGATCTCGGTCGCGGGCTCGCCGAGCTGCAGCAGCCAGGCGGCGGCCCGGCGGTAGTACAGCTGCACGTCGTACTCGGCGCTGTAGCCGTAGCCGCCGTGGTACTGCAGCACCCGATCGGACGCGAACCGGGCCGACTCCGCGCCGAACAGCAGCGCCATCGACGCGAGCCGGGCGCCCCCGGCGGCGCCGGCGCCGACCGCGCCCGCCGCCCGGAAGGCCAGCAGTCGGGCGCCCTCGGCGCGGGTGGCTGCGTCGGCCAGACCGTGCTGGATCGCCTGGAAGGACCCGACCGGCACTCCGAACTGGTGACGCTGCTTCACGTAGGCGACGCCCATGGCAAGCACCTCGCTGGCCAGGCCCGCATAGGCAACCGCCATGAGCGCCTTCCATTCGGTCGACGCGATGTCGAAGGCGCGGCGGGCGGTCTCGCCGGTGGCTAGGACCTCCGCATCGGACAGGTCCCTGTCGGCCAGGGGCAGATCAGCGGTGTTGGGCCGGGCCTCGGCGGGCGGCTCGCTGCGACCGACGACCAGCGCGCCGTCCCGGCGGCCGGCCACGATGTCGGCCACCGCGCCGGCCGGGACCAGCCGGGCCGTGCCGCCGGCCGCTGCCGGCTGCAACGCGAGGGTCGCGATCATCTCGCCGGAGACCACCGCCTCGCGAACGTCGGCCGGAGCCTCCAGGCCGGCTCCGGTGCACAGCAGCCGGACCGCGACCGCGTGCTCGACCAGGGGCACGGGGGCGATCCGCCGGCCCCACTCGTAGACCACCACGGCCAGATCGACGAGCGAGGCGCCCCCGCCTCCCTGGTCCGCCGGAGCGGCCATGCCCGGAGCACCCGCCAGAGCCAGCTTGCCCCACAGATCCCGGTCGAACCCGCAGCCCGCCGCCGCGGCTCGAACCGCCTCGGCGGTGGACTCGCGGGCGAACAGTTCGCCGAAGGCCTCACCGACGGCCTGCTGGTCCTCCGAATAGCGGGTCCGCACTATCTGCCTCGCTCCATGCTCGAATCACCTGTGGTGTCCCATGCGGCTTGTAGGTTCTACCGCATGCCGGCGCAGCCCATGGTCATCAGCCTCGACGGCAGCCCATACACGATCGGGGGACGCCCTGCGGGGAGGCTGGAGCCCAGCGAGGTCGCCGGAAGAGTTGCTGAGGCGGTAGTGGATTCGCTGGTCGGGAAGGAGCCGTCAGGGTGAAGAGGGTCCTGGTCGCCGGCGCCGGGGGGTTCATCGGCGGCCACCTCGTCGTGCGGCTGAGCGCTGAGGGCAACTGGGTGCGGGCCGTCGACCGGGTGGAGCCCGAGTTCCGGGAGCTGCCCGCTGACGAGTTCCTGACCCTGGACCTGCGCGACGCCGACGCCTGCCGCAGGGCGCTGGACGGTGGCTTCGACGAGGTGTACCAGCTCGCGGCCGACATGGGCGGGATGGAGTTCATCCATTCCGCGGAGTGCGAGATAATGCGTGACTCGGCCGCCATCAACGCCAACATGATCGCAGCCGCGGCCTCTGCCGGGATCGGCCGCTACTTCCTGTCGTCGTCGGTATGCGTGTACCGCAACATGTCCCCCGACGAGCCTCCCTTGAGCGAGGACGACGCCTACCCGGCCAATCCCGACAACGAGTACGGCTGGGAGAAGCTCTACGCCGAGCGCATGGTGTCGGCCTTCGCGCGGCGCCACGGCTTCGAGGCTCGCGTCGGGCGTTTCGAGAATTGCTACGGCCCTTTCGGCACCTGGCGCGGCGGGCGGGAGAAGGCCCCCGCGGCCATCGCCCGCAAAGTGGCCGAGGCCGCCGACGGCGACGCCATCGATGTATTCGGCGGGGGGACCACCATCCGGACCTTCGTATATGTGAAGGACCTGGTCGACGCGGTGTTGCGGCTGGCCCGCTCCGACGAGGACCGCCCCACCAACATCGGTCCGGACGAGAGGGTTTCGATCGCGGACCTTGTGAACGTGGTGGCGGACGTGGCCGGCAAGCGCATCGAGATCCGGGCCGTCGACGGGCCGCTGGGGGTCGCAGCCCGCAACTTCAGCCACCAGCGGATCGAGTCGCTCGGCTGGACCCCGCGGTACGACCTGCGCCGGGGCATGGCCGAGACATACCCGTGGATCGCGGAGCAAGTGGCCCGGGCCCAGTCCGCCGGGACCTCCTAGCCGGCACCGCAGCCCCGTGTCGCTATAGCAGATCGCTGACACTCGGAATACTGCGAGGGCAGCCGGGGTTGAGGGGTACGTTGAACCGAGCAGGACTTTGAAGGAGAATCAGTGAGACTGCAGCTTGCCCTCAACGTCACGGACCTGGACGAGGCCGTTGCGTTCTACTCCCGGCTGTTCGGGACTGAGCCGGCCCGGCGCCGCGCCGGCTACGCCAATTTCGCCATCGACGAGCCCCCGCTCAAGCTGGTGCTCTTCGAGGCGGGCTCAGGCGCGGCTGGCACTGACGGATGCTGCGCCGCGGGCGGCACCATCAACCACCTCGGCGTGGAGACCGAGACCGCGGAGCAGGTGCTGGACGCGGAGAGGCGCATGGCCGGGTCGGGGCTCACCACGACCGGCGTCGACGACACCATGTGCTGCTACGCGACCAAGACCGAGACCTGGGTCACCGACCCCGACGGCACTGCCTGGGAGTGGTACGTGCGCACCGGCGACAGCGAGGTCCGCGAGAACGTGGTGGTCGCCGCGCACTGAGCGGCCCGGCCAGCAGCATGCGCTCGGCATCTAGGCTGCCGGGCGCATGACCGGGACGGCCGCCACCCACTGCCCGTGCTCCAACATGAAGCTCGCCTCGGGACCGGCCCGCATCGGCCACTACCGGTCCTCGGGTATGACCGTCGGGCTGGGCACCGACGGCGAGAAGGAGAACAACAACCTCGACATGCTGGGCGAGATGAAGTTCGCGTCGCTTCTGGCCAAGGTCAGCACCCTCGACCCGACCGCGGCCGACCCGTGGGACATCCTCGACATGGCCACCCGTGCCGGCGCGGCCGCTCTCGGTCTCGGCGACGTGACCGGAACCCTCGAGGTCGGCAAGGACGCCGACATCGCCATGGTGGACATCGGCGGGCTGCACTTCGTGCCGGTCATGCATGGGCGGCATTTCAACGCCCCCGCCCACCTGGTGTTCACCGCCAGCGCCAGAGACGTGAGCGATGTCTGGGTTCAGGGCCGCCGCCTGGTGCAGGACGCCGAAGTGACCTCCGTCGATGTGGCTGCGGTGGCGGCCGAGGCCCAGGTGGCAGCCGAGGAACTGTTCGAGCGCCGGGAGGCCCTCGAGGGCGATCCCGCCACTCCGCTGTGGTGAGCGGTTAGCAGCAGGTCGGCGTTCCGGACGCACAGATCAACCCGCGAGGGGATTCCGCCTAGCGGACCGGCAGCGGGTGATAAGGTCCGCGAATCGGAGTCGATCAAGGGGGTTGACGCGCTCATGGACATGGATTCCTTCCTCAAGGCGATACCCAAGGTAAGCCTTCACCTGCACCTCATGGGGTCCGTCCAGGCCCGTACCGCGGTAGAGCTGTGCAACAAGCACAACGTGCCCCTCCCCGACTACGAGGAGCCCGAGGACCTCTACGACTATCCCGACATCTACAAGTTCCTTCACATGTACGACAACACGTCGCTGGGCGTGATCGAAAGGGAGGACTTCGAGCGCATCTGCTACGAGACCCTCACCGAGGCAGCCGAGCACAACGTCCGCTACCGGGAGATGTTCTTCAACCCAACAGCCCACATGGCCGCCGGAGTGGACTACGAGACCTGCGTCGACGGCCTCATCGACGGGATCAACGCGGCCCGCACCGACCACGGCGTCGAGTGCCGCCTGATCGCGGCCATCAACCGTATGGAGACCCCGGAGTTGGGCGTCTCCATGGTCGAGACTCTCGTCGACCATCCCCGCGAGGAGGTGATCGGCATCGGTATGGACTACGCCGAGGCCGAGTACCCGCCGGAACGGTTCTGGAAGGCCTACCGCATGGCCGAGCAGGCCGGCCTGCACCTGACCGCGCACCAGTCCGAGGACGCCCCGCCCCGCAACATCGAGACCTGCCTCGATCTGCTCAACTGCGAGCGGGTCGACCACGGCTACCACGTGGTGGAGAGCGAGCCCATCATGCGCCGCTGCCGCGACGAGGGCGTGGTGTTCACATGCACCCCGGTCTCCACGGCGTGGGTGTACTTCAACGACGACTTCGACAACCACCCCATCGGGCAGATGCGCGAGTTCGGCATCAAGATCAGCCTGGACTGCGACGACCCGCCCATGTTCAAGACCGACCCCACCAAGGACTACATCATGGCCCACAACCACATGGGCTTCGAGGTGGAGGACTTCCGCAACTGCATGCTCAACGGCATCGACGGCTCCTGGCTGGACGAGCCCACCAAGCGCAGGATGCGCCGCGAGTGGGCTCTCGAGTTCGACGAGTTGGTCGCCCAGCTCGACTAGATCCGACCCAAGCTTGAAAAACTCTCTACACCCAGAAAGGTATTTCCAAAATGGCTGACAACAAGAGGAATCGCGGGCTGATCCTCCCGCCGAGCGCCACCGTGTCGCGCCGCCAGGCGTTGAAGATGGGTGTCGCCGGGATCGGAGGCCTGGCCGTGGGCGGGTCGCTGCTCGCTGCGTGCGGTGACGACGAGGAGGCCACGACCGCGGCGCCGACCACGACCGCGGCCGCCACCACCACAGCTGCGCCCGCCGGCAAGGATTCGATCAAGGCGGCGTGGGTGTACATCGGCCCGCCCGACGACAACGGCTGGACCCAGGAGCACGACCGTGGCCGCCTCGCCGCACAGGCTGCCCTCGGCGACCGGCTCGAGACCTCGTTCGTGCCGAACATCGGGTTCGACGCCGGCACGACCGAGACGTTCCAGCAGTTGGTGGACGACGGCAACGACATCATCTTCGCCAACACCGAGTACGCCGGGCTGCTGACCGAGGTGTCGGACAACGCTCCGGACACCAAGTTCTGCGAGATCAACGGGCACTACTACAGCGACAACCTGTTCCCGTTCTACCTGGCCCACGAGAAGACCGCCTACCAGCTGGGCGTCGCGGCCGGGCATCTCGCCGGCAACGGCCGTATCGGCTACATCGGCGCCTTCCCGACGGCCACGGCGTTCAACGACGTGAACGGCCTGCTGCTCGGCGCCCGTTCGGTGAATCCCGACGCGACGGTGGAGACCGTGCTGGTCAGCACGTTCTTCGACCCGCAGAAGGCGGCCCAGGCGGCCAACGCGCTGCTCGACGCCGGTGTCGACTTCCTGTTCGGCGTGATGGACGAGCCAACCTTCCTGCAGCTGTCCGAGGAGGCCGGCGTGTGGACCGGTTACTGGAACCTCGATTTCCGCACGGCCGCCCCCACCAAGTACGTCTCCCACTTCGACCTGTCGGAGTTCGGGCCGTTCTACACCGAGCAGTGCCAGCGGGTCCTGGACGGCACCTGGGTGTCGCAGGATCATGTGTGGCTGCTCGACACGCCCATCGGCGACTTCGGCCCGAACGTTCCCCAGGACGTGCAGGACGCGGTGCACGACGCCGGAGCCAAGCTCGACAGCGGCGAACTCCACGTGTACGAGGGCCCGTTGAACGACAACGAGGGCAACGAGAGGCTGGCCGCGGGCGCGACCATCGACTCGCTGGGCGCCTACGCCATCGACTGGCCAGTCGAGGGTGTGAGCGGCATCTCCCCGGTCTGAGCCTGATCCTGGACAGCAGACCACGGCTGACTTGACTGGCGACGGCACACGGCCCTCCGTAGAGGCGCGGGGCATCAACAAGGCCTTCGGGGGCGTGGCCGCCCTCGACGCCGTCGACTTCGAGGTTCGCTGGTCGGAGGTCCACGCCCTCGTGGGCGAGAACGGCGCGGGCAAGACCACCCTGTGCAACATCCTGGCCGGCATCTACCGCGCCGATTCCGGTCAGGTGCTGGTCGACGGGACCGAGCACGACTTCCGCAGCCCGGCCAACGCCATCGACGCCGGCATCGGTATGGTCCACCAGCACTTCCGGCTGGTGGAGCCCATGACCGTGGCCGAGAACATCCACCTGGGATGGCCCGACACGCCCGGCGTGGTCAGCCAGCGCGCCCTGATCGAACGCACCGAGGAGTTCATGGGCGAGATGGGCCTGCACGTCGATCCGACCGCCAAGATCTGGCAGCTGTCGGTCGGGGAGCAGCAGCGGGTCGAGATCCTGCGGGTGCTGGCCCGCGGCGCCCGGGTGCTGATCCTGGACGAGCCCACCGCGGTGCTGACCGCCAAGGAGGCCGACGACCTCTTCAGGGTGATCCGGGAGCTGGCCTCCTCCGGGCTCAGCGTGATCTTCATCACCCACAAGCTGCGTGAGGTGCTGGCCGTGTCCGACCGCCTTACTGTGCTGCGCCAAGGGGTGCGGGAGATCACCCGGCCCACCGAGGGCGCCACCGCCAGCGAGATCGCCCGGCTGATGACCGGCGAGGAGCGGGTCCTCGACGTCGAGCACCGCACCGTCACCGGCCAGGCCGCTCTGGAGTTGATGGGCGTCTCGGCGCTCAACGACCGGGGGATCGAGGCACTCCACGATGTGGACCTGACCGTGCGGTCAGGGGAGATTCTGGGCATCGCCGGAGTGTCGGGAAACGGCCAGTCCGAGCTCGCCGAAGTCATCTGCTCGCTGCGGCCCCTGCAGTCGGGGACGGTCACCCTGGATGGAGCCGACATCGCCTCGCTGTCGGTACGGGCCGTCACCGACAAAGGCGTGGGTCACATACCGGAGGACCGCATCGGGATGGGGATGGTCCTCTCCGCGCCGGTCAAGGACAATGCGGTGCTCCACAACTACTGGACCGCCGAGTTCTCCCAGGGACTGAAGCTCAAGCGTCAAGGCGTCATCGACTTCGCCAAGCAACTGGTGGAGGCCGCCCGGGTCCAGACCCGCTCGGTGTTCTCGACCGCGGGTCAGATGTCGGGCGGCAACCAGCAGCGCCTGGTGGCCCGGCGCGAGGCCATAGCCGCCGACCGGCTGCTGGTGGCGGCCCACCCCACCCGGGGGCTCGACGTCAACGCAGCCCAGGAGGTCCGCTCGACGATCCTCGACAAGCGCGACGCCGGCTGCGCGGTGCTGCTGATCTCCGACGACCTCGACGAAGTTCTGTTGATGAGCGACCGGATAGCTGTGATGTACGAGGGTCGGATCATGGGTTTGTTCCATGCCGCCGACGCCGACCGCGAGCACATCGGACTGCTGATGGGCGGCCACTCCACCGCCGAGGCCTCGGCATGAGACCGGCACGGTCCGGCGCCGTCCGACCGGGGAGCCGGGTCGCATGACGCCGCTGGCCTCGATCGCCAGCGCGGTGCTGTCGGTTACGCCGTGGCGGCTGGAGCGGCGCCTGGAGGTGGACGCCAAACGGGCCGCGCTCACACGGATCGGTGGGGCGGTCGGGGCCATGGTCGTGGTCGGGATCCTGCTGCTGCTCACCGGGCGCAACGCCTTCTCGATCTTCTGGCAGGCGCTCGACGCCATATTCGGCCGCCAGCGGGGCATCGAGGGCGCGGCCCTGCGGGCCATCCCCATACTGATGACCGCGCTGGGGGTGGCCCTGTCGCTGCGGATGAAGGTGTGGAACATCGGCTCCGACGGCCAGTTCCTGATGGGGGCCCTGGCCGCGGTGGGCGTGGGCATCCACATGGACGGGCCCGGTTGGCTGGTACTGATCGTCATGGCCGTCGCAGCCACCCTGGCCGGCGCGGCCTGGATCCTGGTGCCCGCCCTGGCCCGGGCCTACTGGGACGTCAACGAGATCATCACCACGCTGCTGCTCAACTTCGTGGCCCTCCAGCTGGTGACCTGGTCGGCACTGGGATTCTGGCGGGACAAGGCGGCCGCGGTCATCCAGTCCACCCGCGAGGTGCCCTACACGCTGCCCGGCCTGCCCGGAGCGAATTCGGTGACCATCGCCCTGCTCGTTCCCCTAGTCATCGCGGCGGTGCTGTGGTGGGTGTTCCGCTCCACCACCATCGGCTACGAGATCGACACCATCGGGGGCAACCCGCGGGCCGCGGGCTTCGCCGGCATCGCGGTGCGGCGCCGCATCATGGTGGTCATGCTGTTCACCGGGGCCATCGCCGGCCTCGGCGGGATGCTCCAGTTGAGCGCGCCGGGGGCGCAGGCCATGAACGCCGGGTTCTCGGCCCAGTTCGGGCTGTCGGGCTTCATCGTGGCCGCTCTGGCCGGCGCCTCGTTCTGGGGCGTGATCGGCGGCGGGATGTTCATCGCGTCGATGTTCTACGCGGGGATCGTTCTGCAGACCAAGGGCCTGTCGGTGTACATCATCTTCGCCGTCTACGGCGTCATCCTCACCGGCATCGCCCTCGGGGAGATCGCGGCCCGCTACCGGATGGTGCGCCGCGACGCCGATGAGTCCGAGGCGACTTCCGCCGAGGCGGCGCCCACCCCACAGGGAGCGGGCTCATGATTCTCGCCATAATCGAGAACGCTTTCCTGAGCCTCATCGGCTCGGCCATACCAGCCAGCGCGGTGGTAATGCTGGCCGCCACCGGAGCCATGCTCGGCGAGAGGGTCGGGGTGCTCAACCTGGGCCAAGAGGGACTCATCGGCATCGGCGCGGTCTACTCGGTGATCGCAGTGCTCTCGTGGGGAGTGGAGAGCCCCTGGCTGGCCATGCTCATCGGCATGACCGCAGCCGCGGTGGCCGGTCTGATATTCGCCGTGTGCGTGGTGGCCTTCCGGGCCAGCCAGGTGCTGGTCGGGCTGGCACTGGCGCTCGGGGGCATCGGGCTGTCCAACCAGCTCGGCGTCAACCGCAACGGCACGCCCATCCAGACACTGTTCCGCGAGGTCAACCCGGGCGGCGTCCTCGACAACAACGATGCGGTATCGGCGTTCTTCTTCCACGATCCGGTTGTGTACATCGCCTACGTCGGGCTTCCGGTGGTGCTGTACTTTGTGCTGTTCCGCACTCGCCACGGCATGAACATGAAGGCCGTGGGCGAGAACCCGGCCGCGGCTGACGCGGTCGGCGTGAGCGTCACCGGATGGCGCATCTTCTACTCCGTGCTGGGTGCAGCCCTGACCGGGGCGGGCGGTGCCTACATGGTCCTGTCGTTCACGCCAACCTGGTCGCCCGACATCGCTCGGGGCCGGGGCTGGGTCGCGCTTGCGGTGGTGATCTTCGCGGGCTGGCGTCCCGGCTGGGCGGTGGCTGGAGCACTCCTGTACGGATCGATGATCTCGCTCGACACCACCGCCCAGGCGCGGGGCTGGGGTCTGCCGTTCATGGGGGCCAGCGATCTCAGCTTCTTCCTGTCGATGCTGCCGTACGTGGTGACGCTGGTGGCCATCCTGATCCCGGCCGGGGCGGTGAAGCTCGGTAGACGGGTGAGATCCACCGCCGCGCCGGCCGCGCTGGCCATCCCGTACTCCCGCGAGGAGCGCTGAGCGGCCCCGTCCGGGACCGGCCGGGGCCTCGAGGAGCGATGTCCGGAACCGATCCCATACACGACGAGTGGTTCCCGGTGGCCCGCGCCAGCGATGTCGCCGCGGGCCGGTGGCTCCCGTTCGAGCTGCTCGACGAGCGCTGGGTGCTGGCCTGCGACAACTCCGGCCGGGTTGAGGCGTTCGTGGACACCTGCCCCCATCGGGGGGCCCGGGTCACGCTCGGCGACTTCGACGGGGAGCGGCTGCGATGCGGCTATCACGGCTGGCAGTTCGACATCGACGGCCATTGCGTGCACCAGCCGGCCCACCCGGACCGCCAACCCTCCGGCATCCGCCTGCGCGGCGCGGCGGTGCGAAACGGCTACGGGTTCTGGTGGGTGTGCGCGGGGGACCGTCCCCGCAACCTTCCCGTCGCACCGGACCATGCCGCCCACCCCGAACGCACCGTCTGGCTTGATCCGGTGACGGTCGAGTCGTCGGGGCCCCGCGTGATCGAGAACTTCCTGGACCTGGCCCACTTCCCGTTCGTGCACCAGGGATACCTCGGTCAGGAGCCCCACACCGAGGTGAGCCCCTACAGGATCGAGGCCGGCGACGGCGAGCTGCAGTTGATCGACTGCGTGTTCTGGCAGCCCGACCCCGGTCCGGCTGCGGCCGGGGGCGGTCCGGTCCGCTACCGCTACTCGGTGTCGCATCCCTATGCAGCCACTCTCACGAAGGTTCCGTCGGGGGAGGACGGCGACGGCGCTGGAGGCTTCACCATCCTGATCGTGGCCAGCCCCGTCACCGAGACGACCTGCGTCGTGTGGCGTTCGACCGTGGTGGACGACCCGGGGGCTGACCTAAGTGCCCAGCGGGCCTTCAACGAGCTGATCTTCTCACAGGACATCGATGTCGTTGAGTCGCAGCGGCCCCGGCGGCTGCCGACCGATCCGAGGATGGAGTCCCACCAGGCGGCCGACGCGGGCAGCCTCGCCTACCGCAGATGGCTGCGCGCCCGCGGCATCCGGTATGGCACCATCGATGCCGGTGACGCCAACCGCGAGCAGCGTTCGATCCCTACCGCCCCTATCCGGGAGGCACCATGACAACTGCAACCGAGGAGCATGTGAGGCGGCTGCCGAAGGTGGAGCTGCACTGCCACATCGAGGGGGCCAGCCGGGCCGGGACCATCAAGGAACTGGCCGACGCCAACGGGGTGACGTTCCCGGTTGACGACCCGGCCGACCTCTACCACTTCACCGACCTCAACCAGTTCCTCGACATCTACGGCGTGGTCTGCGCAAGTCTCCAGACTGACGACGACTTCCACCGGATCACCTACGAGTGCCTCCAGGACGCGGTGGAGGCCGGGGTGCGCTACCGGGAGATGTTCTTCTCGCCCGGGTTCGTGATCAAGCTGGGAGTCCCGGTCTCCACGGTGTGGGCCGGGGTGTCGGCGGCCGTGCTCGACGCCCGCGCCGACCTGGACATCGGCTGCCGCATGATCCTCGACTTCGACAAGCCCTCGGGTGCGGGCCACGCGGAGGAGATGGCCGACTTCGCCGGAGCCCAGGACCGCGACCTGCTGATCGGCATGGGCGCCGACTCGGTGGAGCGGGTCGACCACCGTCCGTTCGCAGCCGCCTACGAGGCCGCCGGCCGCCAAGGGCTCAAACGGACCATGCACGCCGGCGAGGACGGGCCGTCGGACAACATCGCCATCGCGGTGCGCGAGTTCGGCTGCGACCGCGTCGACCACGGCTTCCGCCTGCTCGACGATCCCGAGCTGACGGCCGAGATCGTCGAGCGGCAGATCCCGCTGACGGTGTGCCCCACCTCCAATGTGATGATCGCCAACGTCGTGCCCGACGTGGCGTCGCATCCCTACGCCCGCCAGCGCGAGCTCGGTGTTCTGGCCACCGTCAATTCCGATGATCCCGGCATGATGCGATTCGACATCGCCGACGAGTACGCGGCGGTGGCGGGGGCGTTCGACTACAGCCTCGAGGAGATGGAGGCCATCAGCCTCGACGGAATCACCGCTTCGTGGGCGCCCGACGACGAGAAGGCCGCGCTGCGGACCCGCTTCGAGACCGAGTTCGACCAGCTCCGTGCCGCCTACGGCCTGCCCGCCCGCAACGGGGCCGGCTGAGTCCGGCCGGGCACGACCGCTACCGGGGTGACGCGATCAATGAGCGACCACACCGACCTGGCCGCCTTCGCAAGGGGGCTGCCCAAGGCGGAGCTGCACCTGCACATCGAGGGGACCCTCGAGCCGGAGATGCTCTTCGAGCTGGCCGGCCGCAACCGCGTGGACCTCCCCTTCGAGGACGCGGACGCGGTGCGGGCCGCCTACTCCTTCACCGACCTCCAGTCGTTCCTGGACATCTACTACCAGGGCGCGGCCGTGCTGCAGACCGAGCAGGACTTCTATGACCTGATGGCCGCCTACCTGCAGCGGGCCCATGCCGACGGGGTCAGGCGGGCTGAGATGTTCTTCGATCCGCAGACCCACACCGAGCGCGGCGTCGGCTTCGACGTCTTCATGGAGGGCTTCACGGCGGCGATGGCCGATGCCGAGGCCCTCACGGGGGTCTCGTCCGACTTGATCATGTGCTTCCTGCGGCACCTGCCCGGTGAGGCCGCCTGCGAGACGTTCCGAGCGGCTGAGGGCTGGCTCGACCGCATCATCGGGGTCGGCCTGGACAGCTCCGAGGTGGACCACCCGCCCGAGGAGTTCACCGAGGCCTACGCCCTGGCCCGCGCCGCCGGGCTGCACCCGGTGGCCCACGCCGGCGAGGAGGGCCCGCCTGCCTACATCACGGGCGCTCTCGACGCTCTCGGCGCCGAGCGCATCGACCACGGCGTGCGCTGCGAGGAGGACCCCGCGCTGGTCTCTCGGCTGGTGGAGGCACAGACGCCGCTGACGGTCTGCCCGCTGTCGAACCTGGCGCTGTGCGTGGTGGACGACCTGGCCGGCCACAACCTCAAGCGCCTGCTCGACGCCGGGTTGAGGGTCACGATCAACTCCGACGACCCCGCCTACTTCGGGGGCTACGTGGCCGACAACTACCTGGCCGCGGCCGCGGCCCTCGGCTTGACCCGCGGCGAGCTGGCGCAGTGCGCCCGCAACAGCCTCGAGGCCAGCTTCGCTGCCACCGATCAGAAGCAGGCCTGGCTGGCCGATCTGGACGCCTTCCTGGCCTCAGGGTGAACGGCACCGACCGGATCGCTCCCGCCGGCCGGCAATGGCCTACTGTGGTGGCGAGAGCCGGCAGAGAAGGCAAGGTCGATGGCGGGGACTGAGATGCAGGTCTGTACCGACCCGGTGATCCTCAACGACTGGCACGCGGTCGCGGATCTGGACGAGATCCGCCGCGGCGAACTCCACACCGTGCTGCTCGGCGAGCGGATCCGCGGCTGGATCGATTCCGGCGGCACGGCCCGGGCCGGGACGGACTCGGGCCGGGACCTGGAGGTTCGCACCGACTACGGGTACCTGTGGACCACTCTGGGCGAGCCCGAGGGAGGGGTGTTCGACATCCCCGAGACCCGCGAGGACGACCGGAGAACCCTCCACGCCGTCACCGTCGGGATCGACGTGTCGGCGCCGCGGGCGGTGGAGAACTTCTTGGACATAGCTCATTTCCCTTACGTGCATGCGGGCGTGCTCGGCGAGGAGCCCCGCACCGAGGTGGCCGAGTACCGGGTCGAGGAGCACGACGGCGAGCTGTGGGCCTTCGACTGCCTCTTCTACCAGCCGCGGGCCGCCGCGGCGTCCTCGCAGGCGGTGCTGGCCTCCTACGTCTTCCGGGTGCCGCATCCCTACTGCGCCATGCTCTACAAGTCGTCGCCGAGCGACGCCGAGAGGATGGACGCCATCGGCATCTTCATCCATCCCCTCACCGAGACCTGCATCCGGGCCCACCTGTTCCTCAGCGTGCTCGACGCGGTGAGCGCCGACCGCGAGATCCGCCGGTTCCAGCAGGGCGTGATCGCCCAGGACAAGCCCATCCTCGAGAACCAGTACCCCAAGCTCCTGCCGCTGGATCCCCGGGCGGAGACGCCGATCAGGGCCGATCGCTCGGCCATCGTCTACCGGCGCTGGCTGAGCCGTCTGGGGGTGACGTACGGCGTGATCCCTGCAGCCGAGGGGGTGCGGACCTGAGCGAAGACGCCCGCTGATCACCTCGGGATGTCGCGCCAGGGCGTGTCCCGGTCGACTCTGGGCTCGCGGGGCAGTCCCAGGGAGCGCTCGGCCAGGTTGTTGCGCATAACCTCATCGGTCCCGCCCCCGATCGACACCGCGTAGCGCCCCATCAGCTCATGGCGGGTCCAGCGGGCCGCCTCGCCGGTGTCGGCCACCATGGCCAGCCCTCCCACCGCGGTGGCCAATTCCCCGCTGCGACGCTTCGACTCTGCCGCGAACAGCTTCATGAGCGCGGGGTCGATGGGCGGCGGCTCGCCCCGGCGCACCGCGTTCTGAATGGTCTCGCCCATCCAGCGCTGCATCCGCTCCCGGGCCCAGGCGTCGGCCAGCCGCTGTCGAACCATCGGGTCGTCGAGGCGGCCGTGACGGCGGGCCAGCTCCGACAGAGGCGACATCACGCTGGTGCCCTTGCGGTCCCCGATGAAGGCCGACTCGTTGAGGAGCACCGTGCGGGCCGGTCCCCATCCGCCGTCGATCTCACCGACGACGTTCGCAACCGGGATGCGCACATCCGTCAGGAACACCTCGTTGAAGTGGGCTGCCCCGTTCATCTGCACGAGGGGGCGGGCCTCGATGCCGGGTGTGGCCATGTCCACCAGCAGGAAGGTGATGCCGCGATGCTTGGGCGCGCCGGGGTCGGAACGAACCAGCAGGAAGCCCCAGTCGCAGAACTGGGCCTGGGAGTTCCAGACCTTCTGGCCGTTCACGACGAACTCGTCGCCATCGCGGTCGGCCCTCGTTGCCAGACTGGCCAGATCGCTTCCCGCGCCCGGTTCGCTGAACAGCTGGCAGAAGGAGAGCTCCCCCGACAGCAGGCCGGGCACGTACCGGCGCTTCTGCTCCTCGGTGCCGTGGCGCAGCAGCGTCGGGCCGAGCATGGCGATGGTGGCTCCGACGAAGCCCGGCGCCTCCTCGTAACCCGCGGCGACCTCGGAGAAGATCCGGGCCTGCCAGGGCTCGGCCCCGCCCCCGCCGTAGGCCTCGGGCCAGGTCAACCCGGCCCAGCCGTGCTCGAACAACCTTCGCTGCCAGGCCCTTCCGCGGTTGAAGTACTCCTCGGCCCGTGCGGTGTCGACATACAGCGGCACGCTCCACAGGTCGTCGTCCGATCGGGGAGTGGCATGGCGGTCGTGCCAGGCCCGGACCCGGGACCGGAACTCGGCATGCTCGGCGCGGTCGTCCGAGTCGCGGCGAGGGTCCTGATCAGGTTCTCTGTTGATCAAGGCGGTCCTCTCAGGGGCGCACGGGCGACACCGTTACCCTCTGCGGGCGTGTCCGGACCCTCTGAACGCTACGGCGTGGCCGACGACGAGGTCGAGATAGAGCGACTCCGGCTGTCGATGCTCGCCAAGACGCTCGATCCGGGCACCTTCCGCCTGCTCGACCGGGTGGGCGTCGAGCCCGGCATGCACGTGCTGGAGGTGGGCGCGGGGACCGGCAGCGTCTCCGCGTGGCTGGCCGAGCGGGTCGGCCCTGACGGCCGGGTGATGTCCACCGACATCGATCTGCGATTCCACGCCGAGATGCCGCCCAACGTGATCGTGCGCCAACACGACGCGGCCCGGGACCGGCTGCCTTCCGAGCACTTCCAGGTGGTCCACGCCCGTGCCGTCATCCAGCACATCGCTGAACGGGAGGCGGTGATGGAGCGCCTCGCCGACGCCCTGTGTCCGGGCGGGGCGATGGTCATAGAGGACGGCGCAATGGCGGATTTCGCCGACCAGATGCTGCCGGAGCCGCTGGGCTCGATCCATCGCACCGTGGCCACCGCCTCGGGCCAGCAGTGGCGGGACCCCCAGGCCGGGGTTCGGGTCCTGGGCTGGATGCGGGATCTCGGCCTGCGAGACCTCGACGCGCGCGGCAGCGTGCGGATCATGCGGCCCCACGAGCCGAGCGGGGAGTGGTGGTTCCTGGCCCTGGAAAGGGCCGTTCCCCGGCTCGTCGAGGCCGGCGTGGTGTCGGAGTCGGACGCGGCCGCCGCTCTGGAGCAGATGCGGGCCCCGGGCTTCGCCATGCTCGGCCCCACGTCGATAGCCACCATCGGGCGCAAGCCCACATAGTGCAGGGAGCAGCCATTGAAGTTCGCCATGTTCTACGAGATCCCGGTGGCCCGGCCCTGGTCGGACCGCAGCGAGCAGCAGGCCTACCAGGAGGTGGTCGAGCAGGTCCGCCTGGGCGACCGGGTCGGGTTCCACTCGGTGTGGACGGTGGAGCACCACTTCCTGGAGGAGTTCTCCCACTGCTCCAACCCGGAGGTCCTCTACGGCCATCTGGCCGCGGTCACCGAGAACCTGCGCCTCGGCTACGGCGTGCGCCTGATGCCGAAGCCCTACAACCACCCGGTGCGGACCGCGGAGTCGGTGGCCGTGCTCGACCTGCTCTCCAACGGGCGGGTGGAGCTGGGCACCGGCCGGTCGGCCACCCGGGCCGAGCTGGAGGGTTTCGGCATCCATCCCGGCGAGACGAGAGCCATGTGGCGCGAGGCGCTGGAGATGGCGGTCGCGGCCATGACCAACGACGAGATCGAGTGGGACGGCCACTACTGGCAGATGCCGCGCCGGCGGGTGCTGCCCAAGCCGGTCCAGCGCCCGCATCCGCCGCTGTGGGCCGCAACCAGCTCCGACGGCGGGCACCGCATGATCGGTGAGGCCGGACTGGGGCTGCTGTCATTCTCGGTGGGCACGCCCCCCGAGGAGCTGGCCCGCCGCATCGGCATCTACCGCGGCGGCATCGCGGCATGCACAGAACCCATCGGCCGGTTCGTGAACGACCAGGCCGCCACGTTCACGATGGTCAACGTGGCGCCCACGCTGAGAGAGTCGATCGACGTGTCGGCCGAGTCCTTCGAGTGGTATCCCAAGAAGGGGGCGCGCCTGATCGGGTCGGTGGCCCAGTGGTTGCGGGAGATGGAGGCCGAGCTGGGAACCTACGACTACCTGGGCAGGACCGCCGACCATGTTGAGGACGGCTCGATCGAGCACCTCACCATGGAATACCTGGTGGAGACCAACGCCTGCGTGTGCGGTGACCCGGGGCGGGCCATCGAGATGTTCCGGGCCTACGAGGCGACCGGCTGCGACCTGGTCTTCTGCTTGTTCAACCCGTACAAGGTGCCCCACGACAAAGTGATGCAGACCATCGAGCTGATGGGCTCCCATGTGATCCCGGAGTTCGCGTGAAGGGACCGCACAGGCGGCATAATCGACTCAGACACATCCGAAGGGGGACCCTGCGATGAGTGAGGCATACATCGTCGACGCAGTGCGAACGCCGACCGGCCGGCGGGGAGGCGGGCTCGCGGGCGTGCATCCCGCCGACCTCGGAGCGGTCGCCATCAAGGCGCTGCTGCGCCGTACCGGCATCGATCCCATGGCGGTGGAGGACGTGGTCTTCGGCAACCTCGACAACGTCGGGCCCAACGCGGGCGACATCGCCCGCACCTGCTGGCTGGCGGCCGGGCTGCCCGAGGCAGTGCCGGGTGTGACCATCGACCGGCAGTGCGGTTCGGGCCAGCAGGCGGTCAGCTTCGCGGCCATGGCGGTCAAGGCCGGAGTCAATGACGTGATGGTGGCGGGCGGCGTGCAGAACATGTCGATGGTCCCCATCGGCACCGCCCTGGCCGCGGCCGAGCCCCTGGGTCACAGCGACCCCTTCACCGGCTCGGAGGGTTGGGTGCAGCGCTACGGCACCCAGGAGGTCTCCCAGTTCCGGGGCGCGGAGATGATCGCGGAGAAGTGGGACATCAGCCGGGCCGCGATGGAGGACTACGCGCTCGAGAGCCACCGGCGGGCGATCCGGGCCATCGACGAGGGCCGCTTCACCGCAGAGACCGAGCCCGTCGACGGGGTCGCCATCGACGAGGGCCCCCGCCGGGACACCTCGCTGGAGAAGATGCAGTCCCTGCCCCCGCTCAGCGAGGGCGGCCGGCTGACCGCGGCGGTCTCCAGCCAGATCAGCGACGGAGCGGCCGCGCTGCTGGTGGCGTCGGAGCGGGCTGTCGACGAGCACGGGCTGACCCCCCGGGCCCGCATCCATCACATGTCGGTGCGGGGCGACGACCCCATCTACATGCTCACCGGACCCATCCCGGCAACGGCCTACGCGCTGGAGCGTACCGGCATGGCGATCGACGACTTCGACCTGTTCGAGTGCAACGAGGCCTTCGCGCCGGTGCCGATGGCCTGGATGCACGAGCACAACATCCCCCACGCCAAAGTCAACGTCAACGGCGGCGCCATCGCGCTGGGACATCCGCTGGGCTGCACCGGAGCGAAGCTGATGACCACGCTGTTGCATGAGCTGGAGCGGACCGGCGGGCGCTGGGGCCTGCAGACAATGTGCGAGGGCGGCGGCCAGGCCAACGTGACCATCATCGAGCGACTGTGAGCGCGGGCACCGCGAGCGGCCTGGCGCTGCAGAAGGTGGTGCTGGTCACCGGAGCCGCGGGCGGCATCGGCCGGGCCGCGGCCCGGCAGTTCGCGGCTCAGGGCGCATCCCATGTGGTCGTCGCCGACATCGACGGCGACGGCGCAGCCGACACCGCGAACGAGATCAACTCCGCCGCGTCAGAGCCGCGGGCCTCGGCTGTCCAGGCGGATGTGACCGACGAGGTTGCGGTCGCGGCGCTGGTGGACGGGATCGTCTCGCAGCACGGCCGCCTCGACAGCGCATTCAACAACGCCGGGATCTCCGACCAGATGTCGGAGTTCCACCAACTGGACCGGGCCCGCTGGGACCGCATGATCGCGGTCAACCTGACCAGCGTGTTCCTGTGCATGAAGCATGAGCTGCACCACATGGCCGCCGGCGGCGGCGGGACCATCGTCAACACGTCCTCGGGAGCGGGTGTGGTGGCCGCGCCGGGCCAGCCGCACTACACCGCGGCCAAGCACGGCGTGGTGGGCCTTACCAAGGCGGCCGCCCAGGAGTACGCGCGGCGCGGCATCAGGGTCAACGCAGTGCTGCCCGGCTCAACCGACACGCCCATGATCCGGCGCTTCATCGGCGACAACGAGGAGATAGCCAAGCTGATCGCCTCGACCAACATCGGTGGCCGGATGCTCACCGCCGACGAGGTCGCCGAGGTGGCTGTCTGGCTGGCCTCCGACTCGGCCAGCATGGTCAACGGGCAGTCGGTGATCGTCGACGGGGGCGGACTGGTCCGCTGAGACGCCCGGTCTAGGTCAGGGCGGTGTCGACGCGGCGGGCAGCTTCGTCCTCGCTCACATCGAGCGCGAACGACAACTCCGAAACCAGCACGCTGCGAGCCGTGTTGTAGAGCGTCTTCTCCCCGGCGGACAGACCCTTGGCCCGCTCGCGCAGCGCCAGGTTGCGCACAACCTCGGCCACCTGGTACACGTCGCCGGACTTCAGCTTCTCCTGGTGGTTCTTGTAGCGGCGGGACCAGTTGGCCGGTTCGCGGACGTCCCGGCGGGCCAGGACCTCGAACAGGTCGTCCACGTCCTCGGTGCTGATGGGCCACCGCATGCCCACGTCCTCGGCCTTGTCGGCGGGCACGGCCACGGTCATCTCGCCGTGGGTCATGCGCAGAACCAGGTAGTCCTGTTCCTCGCCGAAGGCGGTGCGCTTCTCCAGTCTGACGATCTCGGCGGCTCCGTGATGGGGGTACACCACCCGGTCACCCACCTTGAAGCTCACGTTTGGACTCTACAGCTGCGGGTGATCGTTCCGGCGCGGCCGCAGGCACCCCGGCCGGACCGCGGGCAGTCCTGCTCGCTACCGGGGTGCGACCGCGATCCCGAGAGCTTCGAGCGCCGACGCCGTGCGCTGGGCTGACTCCGCCATCAGGGCGGGGTCGCGCCCGGAGCCCCGCAGCACGTCGACGATCTCATAGGTGGTGCGATCCACCCAGGTCGGCGTGTGGGCGATGTCGGTCACCCGCCACTGGCCGCTCGCCTCGTCCTCGGTCACGGTCAGGTGCACGATCACGCCGTCCTGGGTGGAGACCGGGCACACGTCACAGCTCTCGGGGGACTGGTTCGACAGGAAGTTCCCCATCCCGTACACCAGGAACTCGTCGCCGACCCGGGTGACGGGCTGCACCACGTGGGCGTGGTGGCCGAGGATCAGGTCGACGTCGGGGGAGGCCAGGATGCGGGGCCCCAGCGTGGTCTGCAGCTCGTCGGGTGTCGCCTCGTAGTTCTCTCCCCAGTGCATCGACAGCACCACGAAGTCGGCTCCCTCGGCGCGGGCCCGCCTCGCCTCGTCGAGGATGGTCGCCTCGTCGATCAGGTTGGAGAGGTAGGACTCGTCGTCGGGCAGTTCCCGGTTGGTGAAGCCGTAGCTGTAGGAGAGGTGCGCCACCGTCGCGTCGCCCGCCTCGACCAGCGTGACCCGGTTGCGGTCCTCCTCCGAGAGGGCCATGCCGGCGTGGGCCACCTGGGCCCGGTCGAGAGCGGAGACCGTGCCCACGATGCCCTCCTGCCCTGCGTCGGTGGCATGGTTGGAGGCCAGCGAGCAGGTGTCGTAGCCGGCGTATGCGATGGCTGAGGCCAGCTCTCTGGGCACGATGAACGCCGGGAAGTACGACAGGCGGGCATTGTTGGGCGACATGGGTGTCTCCACATGGCAGACGGCCAGATCGGCGGATCTGAGGATCGGCGCCACGTGCACGAACATCGGCGAGAAGTCCCACCCGTCGGCGGTCCGGGCCGCGTCGGCCACGGACTCATGGATGAGCAGGTCGCCGGTGGCGGCGATGGTGAAGCTCCTTGGACCAGTCTCCGCGGCCGGCGTGGCTGCCGTTTCTTCGTCGGGCTCCTCTGTGGGCGTGTCGTCGACGGTGTCTGGAGGCTCGTCTCCGGTCGTGACCTGGTCCGGGCCCGGGTCCGGGGTGTCGCGGTCGATGGCGAGAGAGGCCGCCGAGCCCGCCACGAGCACCAGGAACAGCGCCCAGGCCACTGCTTGCTCCCGCGGGCGCTGTCTTCTCATGCCGGCTCAGCCAGCCTCAGGCGGTGCCGATGTCGGATCGGAGGCCCCTGCCGTTGCGGGCTTCGCTCCGGGCGCCGTCGGGTGATCGGGCCACACGGCCCTCGACCACCACCCACTGGATGCCCGTGGACTCCTGGGCCGGGTTCTCGATGGTGGAGCGGTCGGCGACGGTTGCCGGGTCGAACACGGTTATGTCCGCGTCGGCCCCGATTCCCAGGCGGCCCTTGCGCCGGAGGTCGGGGCATCGGCCTTCCAGCAGGTGGGCGGGCTGGATCGTCATCTTCGACAGTGCCGTAGGCAGATCGATCACCCCGCGCTCGCGCACGTAGCGGCCCAGCACCCGGCTGAAACACCCGGTGGAGCGGGGATGGTTGTTGTGGGAGCGGTCGAGGATGGCGTCGCTTCCGACCATCACGAAGTCGGCCTGGAGGGGGAGTTCCACGTCCTCGGGGGACATGGCGAACGCCGCGGTGAGGCTGTTGTTGGCGTAGGCCGCGTCGAAGGTCTGCTCGGTCAGCCGCTCCGAGGTTCCCGCCACCTGAAGGTCGCGGTAGCTGATGCCGTACTTCTCCTGCCAGTCCTGGTAGCGGGCCGACTTGAGGTACGTGGCCCAGAACTCGTAGGGGTAGACGCACGCGGTCATGGCCAGGCCCTCGTCGATGGCGTCGTTGATGCGTCCGAGCGCCTCGGCCATCACTCCGGTGCCGCCGGTGGAGTTGATGTGCTCGACGTGCACGTGGGCTCCGGTCTCGCGGGCTGCTTGCACGAGCTCGCCGACTGCCTGCAGGTTGGTGCCTGGAGCGAGGTTGTCGGAGTAGCGGGCGTGGACGCACAGCGGGACCTCGAGGGCCGCGGCCAGCGCGGCGTGGGCCAGCAAGCCCTCGGCGGTGGTGCCCGGGGTGTACTCGGGCTGCATGTGCAGCCCGACGAAGCCGTTGCGGAGGTCGGTGCGGGCGTCCTCGATGATGGCGTTCAAAGTGCCGGTGGCTGCGGTGTCGTAGGGCTCCAGCCCGTAGGTCTGGCGGACGAAGGCGTTGTCGTAGGCCCCGCCGAAGTGGATGGGAGAACTCCCGTCGGGATGGGCCGCGAACCAGCGGTCAGCGCGGCCGTCGAGGCCGTGCATCCCCAGATTCGCGGTCACGCCGTCGGCCAGCTTGAACCACTCGCCATAGCCGTTGGGGCTGTACGACAGGATGTCGATGAACCCCGGCGACACCACCAGACCGGTGGCGTCGATGGTCTCGGACGCCTGCAACGGCGCTGCCTCGGATCCAGCGGCGATGGCGGAGACGGTCGAGCCGCTGACGCCGATGCTGGCCACGTAGTCGAAACCCGAAGCGGGATCGATCACGCGGCCGCCGACGATGGCCAGGTCGAAGACGTGATCGGGGCCGAGGGCGGCCGACTCGTCAAGCACCGGAATCTCCGGCGGCTGATCAGGCGGTGCCGGCTCGGAGACGGCGGTCACCGGCGCCGAGCCCGTGTCAGGCGGTGCCGGCTCGGGCTCAGGATCGCCGGGCTCGGTCCGAGTCCCGGAGGGCGAACCGGCACCCGGGTCGGCACCCGGACCGGTGCCCGAGCCGAACCGGCGGAGCACGGCCACGTTGGTGACTCCGAAGCCCAGCGCGAGCAGCAGGCGGCGTCGGGCTACGGATCCGACGGTGGGTTTCGGCCCGTTCACGGCCGGTCAGCATAACGGCGGCCCCTCTGGCGGCTCATGAGCCCGGCGCAGCCCGCCGGCCCGCCCTCCGGCTCGGTTTCTCGCTGGCCAGGGGTGTGACAGTCATGATGTGGGGGTCAGTGGTCGGGGCTCGGATCTGACCCTGGGTGTGACGGGCCTTGTGCCTTTCCGATGATCTGTCGGTTCGGTGTCCCGGCTGCTGGCGCGCACCGACCGGTCGGGCGGACGTGACCTCATAGGAGCCTTGGGAAGACCACCTTGACTGTCCTGTCCGCCGTCCCGGCCGGTGGTGCCGACCCCACTGGCTAGCAAGGAAGGCAGGGATTCATCATGACCGATCAACTCGTCGGCATCTACGGCGGTGTCGACACGCACAAGGACCAGCACGTGGCCGCGGTCATTGACCACACGGGCCGGATCGTCGAGGTCGGCTCCTTTGGTGCTGATCTGGCGGGGTATCGCAGCCTCGAGGCGTGGATGCGGTCCTTGGGGCCGATCGTCAAGGTCGGTGTGGAGGGCACCAGTTCCTATGGGGTGGGGCTTGCCCGCCATCTGGTGGGCGCCGGTGTCGAGGTGGTGGAGGTGATCCGGCCGAACCGCCAGGTGCGGCGCCGGCGCGGCAAGTCCGACACCGTGGATGCCGAGGCCGCGGCGCGCGCCGCGCTCAGCGGCGACGCCACAGCGGTGCCCAAAGGCAACGACGGCACAGTGGAGTCGATCCGGGCGCTGCGGGTCGCGTTGTGCTCGACACGGGCCCATCGCACCCGCATCTCCAACCAGATCGGCGATCTCATCACCACCGCCCCCCAGCAGTTGCGCGCCGGTCTGGAGCCGCTCAGCGCCGCTGTGCGGGTGCGGCGCTGCGCCCGGTTCCGTCCCGGCGACCTCGCCGAGCCCGCAGAGGCCACCAAGGCCGCCCTGCGCACCCTGGCCCGCCAGCACCAGGTGCTCGACGCCGACCTCGCCGAGCTGCGCAGCCACCTCGACGAGCTCACCGCGGCCGCCAACCCGGCGCTGCGCGCCGCCAAAGGCATCGGCCCAGACACCGCGGCGATCCTGCTCATCGCGGCGGGCGACAACCCACAGCGGCTCCAAAGCGACGCCTCCTTCGCCGCGCTGTGCGGCGCCAGCCCCGTGGAGGCCTCCTCGGGCAAGATCACCCGCCACCGCCTCAACACAGGCGGCAACCGCCAAGCCAACCACGCCCTGTGGCGCATCGCCATGGTCCGGCTCTCCACCGACCCGGCCACCCGCGCCTACGCCCAACGCCGCCACACCGAAGGCAAGACCCGCCGCGAGACCATCCGCTGCCTCAAGCGCTACATCGCCCGCGAGGTCTACCGGCTGCTCACCAACCCCCAACCCGCCGCCAACACCACCAACACCACCAACAACATGCGAACACAGCGCCAACAAGCCGGAGCCACCCTCCAACACGCCGCCGACTGCCTCAACACCTGGCCCAGCACCATCTCCAGAATCGAACACGGCAAAACACCCAACCACCACCTCGTGCCCGCCTACCGAAACTGGCTCAACACCCAAACCCCCGCCGCTTGACTTGACACATATAGGAGCATCACCAGGGCGTGATTGTTCCGTGATGGGCGCGGCAGGGGGCCGCGTCACGGCATGGCTAGGCGCGGCGATGGAGTGAGGTGGGCGCGCCGGCGCCGGCTCGCCCACCAGGTCAGGACGAGTGTGCCGCGATCAGGTCGTCGACCGAGTCCCAGCCGTCGAACAGCAGGTTCACGCCCGCATGCTGCATGACGGACCGGTTCCAGGGCTGGGGCAGAAGCCATACCGGCTTGTCGGCCTCGGCCAGCCGCTGTGTCCGGCGGGGAGCGTCATCCACCCAGACGTCGGCGTCGATCGATACGGGGTCGTCAGTGAACACCACGTCGTCGTCGCCGATTCCCAGGTGTGGCTGCGCCGCGAACCACTGGCGCGCGATGCTGCGGGTCTGTTCCTGGTCGTCGGGGTTGTCGCCCACCATGCGGTCCCGCCTGGTGACGGCCAACACCCGGAAGCCGGCCGACTGCAGCCTGGCGATCCCGGCATCCGCGCCCTCGACAAGCTTGAGCCGACCGGACATCGGAGACAGCAGGAACTCGCGGATGGTCGCGGCTGGATCGGTGACATCCCATTCCGACAGGTCCCAGGACACGTTGAGGGCCAGTTGCCGGTCGGCGACCGCGTGGCGGGCGGCGACGTGGGCTCGCAGGCCCTTGACCCAGTTCGCTATGACTCCGTCCATGGTCACCGCCACGGACTTCGAGTTGGATGATGCAGATGACGGGGGTGGCATGTGGTGGCAGTCTAACGACCGGTTTGCCAACCGCCGACCCGCCCGGGGCCTGACGCTGGGAGTGTCCGGCAACGGGCAGGTCGCGCTACGCCTGTATTTGATCGACTATATGATGTTTCCCAGCGCTTGCGGACGGAGATCCCATGTCTGAAACATCGGGCGACCTCATAGGACGCCGTGTCATTACCGACGCGATCGGCGCGGCCGGGATCGGAACGGTGTTCACGGTCGCAGGAGGCCATTTCCTGCCCACCTATCACGAACTCGGGCGGGCCGGCATTCCCCGCGTCGTCGCGGCCCGGCACGAGCAGGGAGCGGGCTACATGGCTTCCGGATTCGCCCTGGCCAGCGGCCGGCCCGGCGTGGTCATGTCGGGCGCCCCCGGCCCGGGAGCCACCAACCTCGTCACCGCGGTGGCCAACGCTAAGGCCGACTCGATCCCGCTGCTGGTGCTCACTGCTCAGGTTGACCGTCGGTACGTACACCGCAACATCCTTCAGTACTGCGACAACGTCGGGCTGTTCGCTCCGTTCTGCAAGAGGTCCGTGCAGGCGGCATCCCTCGACGAGGTGCCCAACCTCATCGCCACCGGCATGCAGGTGGCCGCGTCGGGGCGGCCCGGGCCGGTGCATGTCTCACTTCCCCAGAACCTTCAGGCCGGCACCTCGGACCGGGCCGTCGGGCCCCTCTCATCGGCGGTGGAGTCAGGCACCGCACCGGCTGAGTCAGTAATCGATGAGCTCCTCACTCGTCTCGACGGCTCGAAACGGCCTGCTGTTCTCGCCGGTCACGGGGTGATCCGCAGTGGCGGCAGCAACGCGCTGCGAGAGCTTTGCGAGCGGCTCGGCGCCCCCGTCGCCACCAGCCGTTCCGGCATTGGCAGTATCTCCACCGACCATAGGTTCAGCGTCGGGATGCTCGGCTTCTACGGAACGGAGACAGCCCGCGAGGCCATCGGCTCTGCCGACCTGGTGATCGTCGCGGGATGCGCGCTCGGAGAGCAGACGACCTTCGGCTGGCGCCCCGATCTGTTCGCCGACGGGACGCTGCTGGTACAGATCGATGCGGACCCCTCCCAGATCAACCGGGTCTACGGGACGGATCAGGGCATCGTGGGCAGCGCGGGCGCGGTGTTGGAGGCTCTCGTCGGCCGGGTCGGCCAGCGTGAGCCGTGGTACCCCCGCAGACCGTCGCGCACCGGGCCGCAGAACGATCCTGCTCGTGGGCTCAGCGCGGCCACGGTGATCGATGCGCTCAACCGGTGCGGGCCCGACGGCATGGTGGTCTCTGCTGACATCGGCAACCACCGGCTCTGGGTCTGCGAGCAGCTCGATGTGACCAGACCGGAGGGACTGCTTCAGTCCTGCGAGTTCGATGCCATGGGGTTCAGCCTGCCGGCCGCCATCGGCGCGGCCGTGGCTCTGGAGGGAGCCCCGGTCATAGCCATCGCAGGAGACGGAGGATTCGTTCACACGATGGGCGAGCTGGCCGTCGCCCGAGATCTGAACCTGCCGGTATTGGCTGTGGTCTTCGTCGATGGAGCCCTCGGGATCCTGCGCCACCAGGCCGAGGCCATGTACGGAGAAGCCCACTTCGTGCGCCTTGGCCCCATCGACTTCGCTGCGGTGGCGCAGGCCTTCGGAATCGAGGCTCGCAAGGTGGGAGACCGGCGCGAGGTCGATGCCTCACTCGAGTGGGCCATGTCGATGGGAGGGCCGGCCCTGCTCGCGGTCGAGATCGATCCGGAGGAGGTCTTCCCGCCGCTGCGAACGAAGATCGAGCAGCGCAAGATCGACCTCATGGGCCGGTAGCCGGCACCGCTCAGCGTCCGACACTCCGTTCCGAGCCCATCGCTGACCAGGAGGCCACATGCAGGGGATCCGCAAGATTCACACCGCGATCGACGAGGTTCTCCTGGAGGGCGGCCGTGCCGTCGATCCGCACCTGACGACGGTGATCGTGGCCGCGGTCATGCCCAATCCCTGGGCCGGCCTCCCCTTCGTGGAGGATCTGCATCCCGACATCTGTGGCTTTGCCCACGACCTCGGCGATCTCCTGGCCGAGCGCCTGGTGGACGCCCTCGGATCGCCAGAGGCGCTGGAGGCGTACGGGAAGTCCTCGGTGGTGGGAGTCGACGGTGAGATCGAGCACGCCAACGCCATGGTCCACACTCTGATGTTCGGCGATCCCATCCGTGTCCGGGCCGGTGCCTCCAGCACGCTGGTGTTCACCAACACCCGGGGCGGCCCCGGCGCGCCGATCGTCGTGCCCATGGTCCACAAGGAGGAGATGCTGAGGCGGACGCACTATCACACCGCTCAAACGGCTATCGCCGACGCTCCCCGGGCCAACGAGGTGATCGTGGCGCTTGCGGGAGCCAGCCGCGGCCGACCCTTTCCCCGGATAGGGCACCGGGACCTCGACCAGCCCCATCGCGTGTAGGCAGCGCCTGGCGGCTCAGGGCCGCGCCGGAGGGCTCAGGCTGACTGCTGGGCGGTCTCGTTTCCCGCCACTGCGATCGCCTCAGCCAGCGCCGCGATGGCGTGAGCCCTGTGCATGTGGCTCTCGTCGAGGAAGGTGTCGACGTCCTTGTCGGCGACCGCCTGCATCATCCTGTGATGCTGGTCGTGAACCAGCCGCCGGTTCTCGGGCGACATCAGGTAGCGCACGCGATAGCGGTCCGAGGAGTCCCATAGGATTCGCAGGACTCGCACCAGCTGAGGCATCTCCGCCGCCTCGAACACGGTGAAGTGGAACCGCCGGTTCACCGCGGTCAGTGAGACGACATCCTCCTGCACCTCGTCCATCTCGTGGACGATCTCCCGGAGGCGGACCACGGTGTCAGCCCCCAGGCGCGGGATCGCTCTGCGGACGGCCTCCGTCTCGAGGAGTTCCCGGATCCGGTAGATGTCGATGAGATCGTCCATGTCGAGGGTCGCCACCACATAGCCCCGGTGGGGCCGGTAGTGAACATGTCCCTCGCCTTCGAGGATCCTCAGGGCTTCCCGCACCGGCACAGCCGACACGCCGAGTTCCTCTCCCAGCGCGTCCGGACGGATGGATTCTCCCGGCGCCAGCCGGCCGTCGAGGAGCTGCTGGCGGATCTCCGCGAGCACTGCCTCCTGGGCGGTCTTGGGCCTCTCGAATGAACTCACAGCGCACCATCATGCCACGAGCACGCGGAGTTGACATCCGATTGACGATTTCCTATAGGGTTTTGCTGTCTCAACGGCGGAGGGAGACCATCATGAACGAGACGAGCAATCGGACCAGACGACTGCGCTGGCTAGCGGTGCCACTGGCAGCAGCCCTGCTGTTCACAGCCTGCGGAGACGACGACGAGGCGGAGCCGGCCGCCCCGGCGCCGGCACCGGCCGAGGAGGCCGCTCCGGCGCCCGAACCGGAGCCCGCGGAGGAGCCTGCTCCGGCGGAAGAGCCCGCGGAAGAGCCGGCCGAGGAGCCCGCAGAGGAGCCTGCTCCGGCTGAAGAGCCTGCCGAAGAGCCAGAGCCCGAGCCGGAGCCCGAGCCCACGGTGCCGCCCGAGCCGATCGACATCCGCCTCGTGACCTGGGGCGCAGCCAAGTTCATCGACTTCATCGACCTGTACGTGGCCGAGGAGAACGGCTACTTCGCTGAGGCCGGGGTGACCCTCGAGCAGCTCCCGGGCGCGGGCGCGGGCGATGCGGTTCGCCAGCTTGTGGCCGGCAACGCCGACATAGCCATGGCCGACGCCCTGTCCGGCTTCTTCGCCACCATCGCGGGGGCGGACCTCGAAGGTATCTACTGCCCGTATACGCAGAACTGGATGACCATGCTCGTCAACACCGGAGCCGGCGTCGATTCGCCGGACGACCTGCGGGGCAAGACGGTGGCCGTCACGTCGCAGGCCTCCACCAGCAAGTGGTACGCCGCTCTGCTGCTCGCCGACAACGGCATCACCGAGGAGGACGTGACCTTCGCGGCCACCGGCATCGCCTTCGGCGAGGCCCTTCTCGGCGGGCAGGCCCAGGCCGCATCGACCTGGGGCTCGATCAACTGGGCCCTGCTCGAAGCCGGCGGCATTCCTGAGGACCAGGTCGGCGACTACGAGATCTGGCAGTACGACCAGGTGCCCGGCCCCAACGACGTGTACTTCGCCAATCGGGACTGGGTTAACGAGAACTCCGACGGCGTCCAACGGTTCATCGACGCCTTGGAGAAGGCCAAGCTGTGGATCGAGGAGAACCCCGAGGCCGCGGCCGAGATCGGTTCCCGTTACGCCGTCGGTGCCGACAACATGGATCGCAACCTCGCGGTGATCGACTACCGGATCCAGATGCAGAACAACGGCCCCGGCGTCGCCGATAACGGCATGGGCTGGTGCGATGTCGCCACCATCCAGGACGTGGCCGATCAGGCCACCGCGCTCGGGATCCTGCCGGACTCCGCCGACGCCTCGACGGTGATCTCCAACCGGTTCATCAACTAGGGCGACAACTAGCCTGACCCCGGCGGGCGCCGACAGTCCGCCGGGGGTCAGGGGCGGAGCGTGAACGACCAGACCGGAGAAGTCTCGGGGCGCGGCCACATCGAGATCGACGGCCTCACCAAGACCTACGCATCCGACGCGGGCGACATCACGGCCCTGGAAGGAATCGACTTCGATATCGCACCCCGCGAGTTCGTCGGCATCGTGGGGCCCAGCGGCTGCGGCAAGAGCACGCTGTTGCGCTGCATCGGCGGCCTGATCGCCCCGTCGGACGGAGATGTTCGCATCGGCGGCGAGCTGGTCACCGCACCCGACCGTCGCATCGGGTATGTCTTCCAGAAGGCGGTGCTGCTGCCCTGGCGCAGGGTTCTCGACAACGTGATGCTGCCGTTCGAGGTGATGCGCCGTCCCACCGACGACGACCGGCGAAAGGCGCACGAGGTGCTGGAGATGGTGGGCCTGTCCGAGTACCTCCAGCACCGGCCGGGCGAGCTGTCGGGAGGCATGCAGCAGCGGGTCTCGGTGGCCCGGGCGCTGGCGGTGGAGCCTTCGATCCTGCTGATGGATGAGCCCTTCGGAGCGCTCGACGCCCAGACCCGCGACCAGATGAACCTGGAACTGCTGCGGATCTGGCACGAATCCCAGACCACGGTGGTTTTCGTGACCCACGACATCGGCGAGGCGCTGTTCCTGTCGGATCGGGTGATGGTGATGTCGGCCCGTCCCGGAAGGGTCCAGGACGTCATCGAGGTGGACTTGGAGCGGCCCCGCACCTTCGAGCAGGTCGAGGGGAACGAGAGGTTCTGGTCACTACGCCAGCGGATCAGGGAGCAACTGGAATGAGGCCGGCGCCGGGTCTGAACGGGCCTCCGGAGACGCCGACGTGAAGCGACTGCTACGGGCGGCGCGCTCCGAAGCGTGGATCGGCCGCGTGCTCGTGCTGCTGTCGGCCGTCGTGCTGATCGTGGTCTGGCACCTGTGGGCCAGAACCAACTCACCGCTGGTCCTGCCCGAGCCGGGTCCGGTCCTCAGCCGTCTGATCGACTACGTGGGCTCCGGTCGAGCCAATCCCCATATCTGGATCACCGTGCAGGAGATCGTGCTGGGGTTTGCGCTGGGCGGCGTCGCCGGCATTGGGCTGGGCACCCTGGCCTCCGAGTTCGGGATCGCCCGGCGGGTGATAATGCCCTACGTCATCATCACCCAGGCGCTGCCCAAGTTCGCGCTGGCGCCGATACTGGTGATCTGGTTCGGCTTCGGCATGACGCCCAAGGTGATCATCGCGGCCCTGATCGCCTTCTTCCCGCTTCTGGAGAACACCTACCTCGGGCTCACAACGGCACCGGCGGAGATGCTCGAGTTGTTCCGGGCGCTGAGAGCGTCCCGGTGGACGACCCTGACCAAGTGCAAGGCCCTGCACGCCGTCCCCGCGGTGTTCAGCGGGCTGCGGGTCGCGCTCATGCTGGCGCTGGTGGGCGCAGTGGTGGCCGAGTACGTCGGCGCCAACAAGGGTCTCGGAGCGCTGATCATCGTGTCGCAGGGCACGCTCGACACCGAGCTGATGTTTGTGGCGTTCGTGCAGCTGACCGTGCTCGGGCTGCTGCTCGACAAGCTCCACGGCCTCGTGTACCGGCTGGTGATGCGGCGCCTGTACGGCTCGATCGGCGCCGAGATGCGGGCCGCGGGCGTGTCGGTGTGATGCCGACGGGCAGACCGGCGGGGGCGGGAGGCTGATGGACTTCGGTTGGCGGGTGCCGTCCTACGCCGGGCCCCTCACCACCCCGGACTCGGCGCGGGCGCTGGTCCCGTACTTCGCCCGGGTGGAGGAGGCCGGCTTCTCCGGGCTCTGGGTGATCGACCACCTGCTGGTCGCGCCCAACGTGTACTCGGTGGCCTGGCAGGATCCCATGATCACTCTGGCCGTGGCCGCGGGAGCCACCGAGCGAATCCGTTTGGGAACGGCCATCCTCTGCGCACCGTTCCGCCATCCCACTATCGTCGCCAAGGAGGTTGCCAGCCTCGACAGCCTTTCCGGCGGTGGCCGGGTGGTTCTGGGCGTAGGCACGGGCCACGACGACATGGAGTTTGCTTCAGTGGGCGTACCGAGGCGCGAGCGAGGCCGGCGAACGGACGAGGCCCTGGAGCTGATCGGGCTATTGCTGAGCACTGACGACGTGAGTTTCGAGGGCACGTACTACAGCGTCGACGACGGCACGACCCTCTACCCGCGGCCACGGCACCCGGTCCCGATCTGGATCGGCGGCGGCACCCAGGTGCATGTGGTCGACAACGTGGACACGCCCGACATGGCACCGGCGGTCCTGGCCCGGATCGGCCGTCACGACGGATGGATCTGCCGATCCAGCGGCACCAGCCCCGAGATCGTGGCCGGCGACATAACGTCGGTGCGCAGCTATCTGGCGGCTCGACGGGATATGAGCACCTTCACGATGTCGCACGCCCAGTGGCTGCACATAGTCGATTCCGGCGACCGCGACAAGGTGCTCGCCGAGCAGCTCGCGGCCTACCGCACGGTGATGGATGTCAAGCGCTCCGACGCCGACCTGCAGAACGCCTACCTGTTCGGCACCATCGACGAGATGACAGCCCGCATCCGGGCTCTCGCCGGGGCCGGGATCGACCATCTCATCATCAACCCTCTGACTGACGATCCCCGTCAGATCGACCTGTTCGCCGACAAGATCATGGCCAACGTCTGAAGACGCCGACCTGCTGTGTCCAGCCGAGCCGGCCCAGGCCGCACGCACGCACTACGACTCACGGAGGTGACCCAATGCAACTCGTACTCCACAACATCGGCCAGGTGCTGACCGGGGTGCTCGACGCGCCGACGCTTGACGCCGACACGATTGTCATTGACGGCGGTCGCATCGCCTCCCTCGACGCCGGCGCGGCCACGACCGCCGATGTCGTGGTCGACTGCAAGGGCATGACGGTGGCGCCCGGTCTCGTCGACACCCACGTACATCCCACCCTCGGGGACTATGCGCCCAAGCAGCAGTCGGTGGGGTATCTCGAGCGCATGATGCACGGAGCGGTCACCAGGGCCGTCTCCGCGGGAGAGGTCCACGCGCCGGGCCGCTCCGGCGCCGAGTCGGCGCTGGGAATCGCCCTCGGAGCGTTCCATTCCTTCGAACGGCACCGGCCCTCGGGAATGAAGGTTCATGGCGGGGCGATGCTGCTGGAGAAGGACACCGAGACGTCCCACATCGACCGGGCCTTCGCCGCCGGCATGCGGATCATCGGCGAGATAGGAGTGGGCTCGCTCAAGGACCCGGAGCGGGCCGGCGAGTTGTCGTTGTACGCCCGAGAGCTGGGCATGACCGTGCACATGCACTGCGGCTGCACATCCGACCGGGGGCCCGGCGGCGACGAGCACCCGTACTTCTCGGCTGAGGACGTGATGGAGGCGCGACCGTCGATCGCGTCGCACGCCAACACCTTCGCCTCGCTGTCGGACGCCGACATCGACATGCTCTGCGAGGACGGCGGCCCGCCCTTCGTGGAGGTGGTGCAGGCCGGCGGCACCCGCTCGATGCTGCGGGTGGTGGAGGGCCTGGCCGAGCGCGGCCGGCTCGACCGGCTGCTGATCGGCACCGACACGCCCACCGGCTACGGCGTGACGTCGCTGGGTGTCCTCAAGACCATCGGAGACATCTGCTCGCTCGCCGGTGTGGCGCCCGAGACCGCCTGGGCCATCGCCTCGGGCGGCGGGGCCGCGGCCTTCGGTTCCGACGGCAACGTGATCGAGCGGGGGGCTGTCGCCGACCTTGTGGTGATGGACACGTCTCTGGGGTCGGTCCACGACACTGCCATCGACGCGATGGCGGCGGGGGAGTTCCCCGGAGTGGCGGTGGTGATCACCGACGGCGCGGTCCGGGTACGGGGCTCGCTGTGCACCCTGCGGGCCCGCCGGGTGGCTGACATCGAGGGCTGAGGGCGCCGGTCAGCGGTTGCGGTCACGGCCGACTACGCCGGCGGAGACCAGAGCCTCGATCTCGGCGTCGCTGCGGCCCAGCGATCGCAGGATCTCGTCGCTGTGCTCTCCGAGCCGGGGCGCCATGCCCCTCGGGGCCCAGGCCGTGTCCGAGAAGTCGACCGGGGTGGCCACCATCGTCGACGTGCTCGTGCCGTCGGGCACCTCCACCAATCCTCCCGCGGCCGAGAACTGGGGGTCGGCCAGCAGGTCGTCGGGCGACTGGATGGGCGCCCAGAACAGCTCCGGCTCGGCTGCGAAGGTCTCGGCCCACTCGTCGAGGGACTTGGTGGCGAAGATCTCGTCCAGTTCGACGACCAGGCCGGCTGCGTTGTGGCGGCGGCCTCGGGCCGTGCCGTAGCGCTCATCGTCGAGCCAGTCGGGCCGTCCGACCGCCCGGGTCAGCGGCGCCCAGTGGCGGTCCGGCTCCAGGCCTACCAGCCAGAACCTGCGGCCGTCGCCCGCGGTGTAGTTGTTCATGGCCGGGTTGCCCATGTTGTCGCGCCTGCCGATGTTCAGAGTGAGTCCCCAGCCGAGGGTGATCGACAGGTCGAAGCTGATCGTGTAGACGCCCTGGCGCAGCAGCGAGGTGCTGACCACCTGGCCCTCGCCGGTGCGCTCCCGGGCCAGCAGCGCAGCGCAGACTCCGGCTGCGGTGGCCAGACCGGTGCTGTGGTCCCCCATGCCACCTCGCTGGAAGGGTGGATCGCTGCCTTCGGGGGTCAGCAGGTGGGCGATGCCCGAGCGGGCCCAGAACCCGGCCACATCGAACGCGCCGCTGCCGGCCTCGGCGCCGTCCATCCCGTAGCCGGTGATGGCCGCGTAGACCAGCCGGCGGTGGCGGGCCGTCACCGACGAGTGGTCGAGGCCCAGGCGGTCCAGTCCGCCGAGACGCACGTTGGTGATGAACACGTCGGCGCCGGCCAGAAGCTCGTCGATGACGGCGTGTCCCTCGCCGGTGGTCAGGTCCAGGGCGATACTGCGCTTGCCCCGGTTGTCCATGTCGAACACCGGGTTGGTGGGCATGTCCCCGCCGAGGATGTATTGGAACAGCCGGCCCGGATCACCGCTGATGGGCTCCACCTTCACGACATCGGCGCCCCAGTCGGCCAGGATGCCGCCCGCGGCCGGTCCGGCTACCCACACTCCGAGTTCTACGACCCGGATCCCTTCCAACGGCCCCGCCATCGGGGCTGAACGGTAGCGGCCCCGGCCCGGCTGTGGTCCGGCCCGAAGCCGGTCGGTGTTGGCGCGTCGCGGCGAGGCGCAGCAAAGTCAGCGTCAAGATCGACACCATCGACGGGGAGCGGCCATGACCGGAGCTGAGCACGACCTGCGACACCGGGTCTTCGAGCTCATAGAGGCCGATCGGGAGCTGCTGGCCGAGACATGCCTGGAACTGGGCAACACCTACGGGCCGTGCGGGCACGAGCAGCCGGTGGCCCACGCGGTCAGCGCCTGGTACGAGCGCCACGGCATTCCGGCCCGCCAGCAGCAGATCCTGGGTGACCGGTCCAACGTCATCGCCACGCTGGCCGGGTCGAGACCGGGAGCCAGGAGCCTGATCTTCAACGCCCACCTCGACACCGAGATCAGCGGCCCCGACCACGCCAACCTCATGGAGTCGAGCGATCCCAACCTGGTGGGGGCCTGGCGCGAGGGCGACCGCATCTTCGGCCACACCGTGCTCAACGACCGGGGCTGCATGTCGGTGTTCATGGTGATGGCCAAGGCGCTGCAGGCAGCAGGCGCCCAACTCGGCGGCGACGTTATCCTCACGTCGGTGGTGGGCGAGACCGGCATGGCGCCGGTCGACGAGTACCAGGGCCTCAACTACGAGGGCAAGGGCTTCGGCACCCGCCATCTGGTAGACCACGGCGTGCGGGCCGACTATGCGCTGGTGGCTGAGACCACGGCCTGGTCGCAATCGTGGATCGAGTGCGGCGCGATGTACCTGAAGATCACGCTGCGGGGTCGCAACATGTACACGCCCCGGCTGATCCGCGAGCCGGACCTTCCCGACCATCCCAACGCCATCGTCAAGGGCGCGGTGGTGGCCACGGTCCTGGAGGCGTGGGGTATCGACTACGAGGAGCGAAACTCCTACATGTCTGAGCTTGGCGAGGTCCGGCCCAAGGCCCAGGTCGGGGCGATCCGCGGCGGCGTGCCCTACCGGCCCAACCGCTCGTCGCCGGTGTGCAAGCTCTACATGGACGTGCGCACCCCGCCGGGGGCCGACCAGGACGCGGTGGTCGACGAGGTGCGGGCGGTGGCCCGGTCGGTGGACCCTGCCGCCGAGGTGGACTGCTACATGGCCAAGGCGGGCCGGGTCGGCACCGGCGTCGGTCCGCTACGCGACTCGGTCGAGCGGGCCTACGGCGAGATCGTCGGGGGAGCCACGCCGCCTCCGCAGGTGGCCCACACGTCCATGTGGCGCGACACCAACATCTTCAACGCGGTCGGGATCCCGTCGCTGACCTTCGGCCCGCCCCGGGGCTCGGCTGCGGTGCAGGGCACCGGCCACTTCGAGCTGGACGACCTGGTGGCCGCGGCCAAGGTCTACGCCGCGGTGGCCATGGACCTCTGCGCCTGAGGCCACCCGTCGACCGGCGGTCGGCTCCGCAGCCGCCGGCGGCGTCTGTGTGCAGAGAGTCGGGCCATACCCCGGGAAACTGCACACAGAGGCATCGGGCCGTTCAGATTGGTCGGGCCGAGGCCGTGTCCAGTCCGACCGACAACTCGCCCGACAGGCAGCCCAGCTTCTCCTCCAGGGTCATCATGGCCACGAGGGCGTCGGCCTCGACCCGGGCGTCGGCACCTTGAGCCACCCGCGCCGCGGCCTCATCGAACGCGGTCATGTCGCCTCCCGTGCCTTCACCGGCTCAGGCTCGACACCGAACACCAGCGCCCGCACACCCCGACAATAATCCAGTCGAAGGCGAGTAGGCCCTAATCCATGCGGGAGATTCAGTAATCTTCATATAGTATAGTGCTATTACATATTGAACTGCACAGCAGAAGTGATGCTATGATATCACCCATGAGGACCATCATCACGATGCCCGACCACATGCACGCTCAAGCCAAGCAGCGCGCTGCCGAACTCGGCATCAGCTTCGCGGAGTTCGCTCGGCGCCTCTTCGAGAAGGAGTTGAGCCTGCCGGCGCCCCAAGGTGACATCGACTCCATCTGCGGGATGGTTACCGGAACGCCGTTCGACATGGCCAGTGACGGCCAGCGGATCATCGGCGAAGCGGCGGACAGCCTCCTCACCGACAGGCGTAGCTAGAACGTGGACTACTCCTACGTGGACACGTCGGCCTGGGTGTCGCTGGCCGACAACGCCGAGACGTCGCACGACCGCGTCGCGGCCGTGTTGCGCGATCGTCGGGGTTGCCTGGTCACGAGCGACCATGTGCTGCATGAGACATGGATGGTCATGCGTGTAAGGCACGGCTTCGAGCCGGCCGAGCGACTCGTCGACGCCATCCGTGACGGCATAGCCAGGATCGAGGTGTCGGGGTTGGCGGATCTGGAAGTCGCCGCGACCATTGGGGCAGCGTTCCCGGACCAACGGTTCTCGCTCTCGGATCGCACGAGTTGGGCCGTCATGGAGCGGCTCGGGATCCATGATGCCGTCTCCCTCGACAACGATTTCCGCATCTACCGCTTCGGCCCCGATCGCCGCCGCTCCTTCACCGTCTCGCCCTGATTCCTTAGCCCTTCGCGCAAACGTGGGATGAGCGGTTGCTGGCACCGGTGGGCTGGTCACGTTACTTGCGGACCGCGGGTCTCGAAGTTGGCGGGGTTGGTGAAGCCGTGGGCGGTGCGTCGCAGGACTTGGAGCAGGTTGTTTGCCGTTACGCCAGTCGAGGCATTGATCCGTTGCGACCGCAACATGTGGCCGCATATGCTGGCGGCGTGGAAGCTGCTCCAAGGACCCCTCCCGTTCGGACCGTTGGAGCCAGGGAGTTCAAGGACAACTGCCTGCAGATCCTGCGGGAGGTCAAGGAGACCGGCGAGACGGTGGTAGTCACCCGCCATAAGGTCCCCATCGCGCAGATCAGCGCGCCTCGGATCAAAGCGTCGGGATCCCTCTTCGGGCGGTGTGCCGGCGAGTTGAGGATTCTGGGCGACATCACCGAGGCGGCGTTCGATCCCGAGGAGTTCGACATGGAGGCCAGGCCCGAGCGGGTCCTCGACCCCGAGGGCTATGACCGCAGCAACTCCGGGTGATCCACCTCGACACGCACATACTGGTCAGGCTTCTGGCCGGTGACGACGCTCTGGGCGGTCCGCTGGTCGGGCTGCTGAGCGAGGCGTTGTCCCGGTCCGAGCTGGCCGCGTCGGCCGTGGTGTTCACCGAGGTGACCCAGTTGCATCTGCGAGGCCGGGTGGACCTCGGCATGTCACCCGAACGATGGATGCGGGAGCGGGTGCGGGACGGCCTGCGGATTGTGCCGGTGACGGCTGAGATAGCGGTCCGGTCCGCGATGCTTGAGACCACAGACTTCCATAGGGACCCGGTGGACAGACTGATCGCGGCCTCTGCGATGGCCGGCGACCACACCCTGGTGACGGCCGACCGCAAGATCGTCGAGTGGGCCGACCGCACCCGGCTGCTGGCTGTCGTCACTCCGTGAGTTCCTGCGAGGCTGGCGCGGCTACCGGAAGTCACGGCTTCCGAGGGTGGCCGGCAGCCACAGCGACTCCAGGTGCTCGGCTATGACGTTGACCGCGCCCTCGTGACGCTCCAGGCGGCCCCGGATGGTGAGCGCCCTGGCCCCGAAGACCGGCTTGCGGAAGCGGGCCTGGCAGCCCTTGGACACGATCACGTTGATCAGGCCGGTCTCGTCCTCGAGGTTGATGAACATGGTGCCCCCGGCCGTGGCCGGGCGCTGGCGGTGCGACACCGTGCCGGCCACCTTCACCCTCCCGACCGGGTGGGTCAGCAGATCGGCCGCGGCCACCACCCCCGCAGCAGCCAGCTCGGCCCGGCGGAAGCGGGTCGGGTGCCCGTCGGCTGAGACCCCGGTGGACCACAGGTCGGCCGCGGCCTGCTCCGATTCCGACATGGGCTGCAGTTCCGGCACCGTCGTGCCTGTGACCGCGCCGGGAAGGCGGTCGGCGCCCGACTGGGCCACCGCGCCGGCCGTCCACAGGGCCTCGCGCCGGTCCAGGCCCAGAGAGTCGAACGCCCCGGCTGTGGCCAGCGCCTCCAGCACCGCCGAGTCCAGCGCCGGCATCCGTCCCTTCGGCTTGCGCCCACGCCCGGCGCGCCGCCCACCGTTCGCGGCCTGCCCGGCCTGCTCGGCCGCGATCCGGCGCTGCGACATGGCCCGCACCAGGTGCTCCATCGAGTCATACGGAGCCCCGGTGGCCATGGCCTCGGCCAGCTCCGGACCCACCCCCCGCACCGACGACAGGCCCAAGCGCACCGCGGCCCCGCCCGCAGAGGTCTCACACGACTCCAGCACGGCCGCATCGGCCGACAGATTGATGTCGGGACCGTGCACCACCACCCCGTGGCGGCGGGCGTCCTGGCACAGCGAGTGGGGCGAGTAGAAGCCCATCGGCTGAGCGTTCAGCAGCGCCGCGCAGAACGCGGCCGGATAGTGCAGCTTGATCCACGCCGAGGCGTACACCAGGTAGGCGAACGACACCGAGTGGCTCTCGGGGAACCCGTAGTTGGCGAAGGCCACCATCTTGTGCCAGATCTGCTCGCCGATATCCGGGCCGATGCCGCGGGCGGCCATCCCCGCGAAGAACCGGCCCCGCAGCCGCTGCATGCGCTCCACCGAGCGCTTGGCCCCCATGGCCCGGCGCAGCTCGTCGGACTCCGCCGGGGTGAACCCGGCCGCGTCGATGGCCATACCCATGAGCTGCTCCTGGAACAGCGGCACCCCCAGCGTCTTGGCCAGCGACCGCTCCAGCACCGGATGCAGGTAAGTGACCGGCTCGGTGCCGTTGCGGCGCCGGATGTAGGGATGCACCGAGCCGCCCTGGATCGGCCCGGGCCGGATCAGGGCCACCTCCACCACCAGGTCGTAGAAGCAGCGGGGCCGCAGCCGGGGCAGGGTGGCCATCTGCGCCCTCGACTCCACCTGGAACACGCCCACCGTGTCGGCCTCGCACAGCATGTCGTACACGGCCGGGTCCTGGGGAAGCGCGGCCAGATCGATGTGCTCGCCGTGGGCCGAGGCCGCCAGGTCCACCGCGTAGTGCAGCGCCGAGAGCATCCCCAGCCCCAGCAGGTCGAACTTCACCAGGCCCACCGCGGCGCAGTCGTCCTTGTCCCATTGCAGCACCGACCGGTCGGCCATCGACGCCCACTCCACCGGGCACACCTCGGCGATGGGCCGGTCGCAGATCACCATCCCGCCCGAGTGGATGCCCAGATGCCGGGGCCCTCCCTCGGCGGCCGCGGCCAGGCCCACCACGTCGGCAGGGATGGCCCCGGCGTTGCGGTCCCCGGAGCCGCCCGCGGCGCTCGCTTCGACCAGCTCGCCCAAGCCCCCGTAGCGGTCCAGCGACTTGGCCCAGGCGTCCTGGCGGGCGGGCGGGTGGCCCAGCGCCCTGGCCGCGTCCCGCACCGCTGAGCGGCCCCGGTAGGTGATCACGTTGGCCACCTGGGCGGTGCGGTCCCGGCCGTAGCGGCCGTACACGTACTGGATCACCTCCTCGCGCCGGTCGCTCTCGATGTCGATGTCGATGTCGGGCGGGCCGTCGCGCTCGGGCGACAGGAACCGCTCGAACAGCAGCCCCAACGCCACCGAGTCCACGTTGGTGATGCCCAGCACGTAGCACACCGCCGAGTTGGCGGCCGACCCCCGGCCCTGGCAGTAGATGTCGCGGCTGCGGCAGAACGACGTGATGTCCCACACCACCAGGAAGTAGCCCGGAAATCCGAGCTGCTCGATCATGTCCAGTTCGTGACTGATCTGGCGCCAGGCGCCCGGCACCCGCTCGGCGGTGGGCGGGCCGTAGCGGGCCAGGGCGCCCTCGATGGTGAGCCGGCGCAGGAAGGCAGCCTCGTCGAGGCCGTCGGGGCACGGGTACGGCGGCAGTTCCGGCGCCACCAGCGACAGGCTGAACGCGCACTCCCGCCCCAAGCAGGCCGCGGCCTCCACCGCGCCGGGATAGCGGGCGAAGCGCCGGGCCTGCTCGGCGCCGGAGCGCAGATGGGCCCCACCCCATGCACTGAGCCAGCCGTCGTGCTCATCCAGGCCGCGCCGGTCGCCGACCGCGGCCAGGGAGTCGGCCAGGCGCCGGTCGGCCGGCGTGGCGTAGCGCACCGCGTTGGCGCACACCGGCTGCACCCGGTGCCGCACCCCGAGCTCGGCCAGGGCGTCGTTGCGATGGCTGTCCAGCGGATCACCGTGATCCCACAGCTCCACGAACACGTTGCCGGCACCGGCCGCGCCGATCAGCCGGCCCAGTTCGCGGGCCGCGGCCATCGGCCCGTGCTCGATCAGCGCCGATGGCACCGCGCCGCCGTGGGCCCCGGTAAGGATCGCCCACCGGTCGCGGTGGGCGGCTGCGGCCTCCAGGAACGTCTCGGTCGACAACTTGGGCTCGCCTTTGCGCCCGGCCATGTGGGCCCGGCTCACCAGTGTCCCCAGCGCCGCGTACCCGGCCGCGTCGCGGGCCAGCACCACCACCGAGCGGCACTGCTGGCGCCTGCCGGACGGAAGGACGGAGCCTGGCCGCCGGGACGAGCCGGGCGCATCCAGGGTGAGCTCGGTGCCGAACACCGTGGGCAGGCCGGCCTCCTGGGCAGCCTCGGCGAATCGCACCACCCCGTAGAAGCCGTCCCGGTCGGTCAGCGCCAGAGCGTCGAGTTCGAGCCGGGCGGCCTCGGCTACCAGCTCGCCGGGATTCGACGAGCCGTCCATGAAGCTGAACCGCGAGTGCGCGTGCAGTTCCGCATACGGCACCCGACCCACCCCGGAGCCCCTGACGGCCTGCTCGCGGGGGAGGCTCCGGACCATGTCGGTCCGGTCAGGAGGCGTGCCGGCATCCCGCCGGTCTCCGTTCGAGGACGGCGAGCCGGCCCGGTCCGACAGCCGGCGCTCCAGTTCCCGCCAAGGGATGATCGGGTTGTTGAATCCCATCCCCGGAACCTAGTTGATACGAACATGTGTTCGCTATCCGGGATTCCTGCGGTTGAGGGACCGCACAGCCCTTATGGGCAGGAATCCCGTGGAGAGGTCAGTCGTAGGTGGCCTCGCGCCGCCAGCGGCCGGACTCCAGCACGCAGAGATGGGCGGAGCCGTCGTCGAGGACCAGCTGGAAACGGGCTTGACGCCGGCGGGCGGACGGGCGCCACCAGCGCTCGTCCAGCGGCCACGGACCCGCCCAGGACACGACCGTTCGACTGCGGCCCGTCGAGTCCGTGAGCTGCTGGGGCGGTGCACTCGCTTCGCCCCGGCCACCGACGGCGACCGGCGCACCCTCGCTGTCGGTCACTTCGATCGGCTCGGGCTGGGCCAGAACAACTGCGGGTGATGGTGCCGGCAGCCGTCCGGGCCATGGAGCCCTCACTGCCTTGGCCCCCCTCTTGCCCTCGGGGACGGTCTCGGCCCCAGTGGCAGCACCGAACGGCACCCGGCGGCCGGTGTCGGCCGGGCGGCGCCCGCCGGCCAGCCGGGGCACGGTCACCGCTTCGGCCCCCAGCAGTCCCTGCACCCGGGCCAGCGCCTTGGCGGCCCGCTCGTCGGCCTCGCTCCTCTCGCCCCACATTCCCAGCTGGCGGCCGATGGCGGGGGCCACTGCGCAGGGCGTGATCCGGATGAGCGTGATCGGGCCGGTGGGACGCTCGGGCGACCGGTACCAGCCCTCGAGCTGCCAGCGGACCCTGTCGACGATGTCCGCTGCGTTGAAGCGGAGCTCGTGACGCCAGCGGCGGTTGCTGGCATGGCCGCTGTCGGAGTGGGCCTCAATGCCGATGCTCACGCAGTCCAGGCCGTTGCGGGCCAGCCGGGACACCATGGCGTCGGCCAGAGCCCTGGCCATGAACGCCACCGTCTCGACGCGGTCTGCGGGCGGATCGATCTCGGCCTCGGCGCCTGCGTCCTCACCGGCGGCCTCACCCTGCAGCGGGCGGCCGTCGAGCCCGCAGGCCAGACGGTGGGCCAGCAGTCCGGTCCAGCCGAAGCGTCCCAGCATGTCGGCCTCGCTCAGCGCAGCCAGGTCGCCCAGCGTCCGGATCCCCAGTCGCCACAGCACGTCGAGCAGCGCTTCTGTGCCCTTCCCGTCGGAGTGCAGCGGCGAGACCGGATCGGACAGTGAGATTAGGGGCAGGCCGGCCAGGAATCGGCGGCCCTGCTGGGGCGGCACTGTCAGCACAGCCGTGGAGGAGCCGGATGCCCGGGCGGCGAGACCGGCCGCGAAGAGGCCGTCGGCCACGCCCACCCTGGCTCTCGATGCCGATCCGAGCGCATCGGCGGTCGCCCGGACGACGAGTTCGGCCAGGGCCTGCTCGCCCCCGAAGTAGCGAGACGGCCCCCTCGCACCGAACGCGTGCAGTCCAGGACGCAGCGCCTCCGACAGGGGAGTGAACTGTTCCAGCACCGCAGCCACCGGTTCGCAGTCGCGTGCATCGATTTCACCGAGATCCACCACGACCATGCGCACCGGCGGTTCCTTAGAACTGCGCGGGTAGGTGGCGCCGCCGCCTCGCGGTGCAGCGTTGTGTATCCCGCTCTTGTTCGCTGCGCTCACGGGCCGCTCGGGCCACGGCCTCGCTGAGAATCTTGCTGACATCACCATGTGCTGCCTCCTATCCGCTCGGCCTCTGGGGTCGGGGGAGTGACGGTTCGGAGGCCATCGGCTGTGGCGGGCGGCGCTAGCTCGCCCGGCGTTCGGTGACGTCGTTGTCGCCGAGAGCGCAGCCCTGGACGGGCTCTGCACAGGCCACCCGGCCGTCGGTGGCGGGCAGCCACATCAGCATCCGGCGGGGACGGGACGCCGCGCCCCTTCCCCCGACGGCCACCTCGGCTTGACGGGCCAGCAGCCGCCCGTGACCGTCGTCGATGCCGGTCCACCGCGTCTGGGTGATCATCAAGCGGACCTCCGGCTGCAGGCCAGCCGCGATATCCGCAGAGGCGCTGCCGAGAGCACAGACCAGTGAGGTGCCGTGCTCGCGCATCCGGGCCAGCAGCCGCCGCGCCGTCGCACCCTCCACCCGGATCGAGGGCCCCAGCAACACGAGGTCGAAGCCGCCCACCACCGCCCCCAGCACATCGGCCGCCAGACCCGCGCTCCAGCCGCTTCGGCCTCTGCCCCCGGCCGGTGGATCCACCAGCGCCCAGCGCTCCAGGTCAACGCCCCTCTCGGCCAGCGCGGACATGCCCAGGTCGGCCATTCCCACCGCCGCCACCCAGCTGCCCCGCCGGGAGGCTTCGGCCGCCAGCGCCATCGCCAGCGTCACCGAGCCGTGGCCGCCGACCGCGACGGCGGTACCCCGCCGGATACTGCCCTCCGGCAGCAGCGCCGCCAGCGCCTCCTCTACAGGAAGCCGCCGCTCATGGGCCGCCCCAAAAGGCGCGTCGAGCCGGATGGGTAGTCCCCGCGCCGTGAATGGGTCCGCCATCGGCCCATGATACAAACATATGTTCGGTTTGTGCCAGCGTGACGCGCCACTGATGGGTCGGTTGGCTGGGTCGATTGGTGCCGCCTAGAGGCCGAACCTCTGGGATCTGACGTCCGACAGCCAGTCGAGGATGGTTCGGACCAGCTCGTCGGAGTGGCCGCGGTCACCGAAGAGATGGTCGGCGCCGGCCACGGTGTGCAGCGTGGCCGAGCCCGCAGCGGCCAGGGCCTCGGTCTGGTCCCGGCCGACCACGGTGTCGGCCCCGGCCTGCACCACCAGCATGGGCCGCCCCAACGAGGCCGCGGCGGCGGCAACGTCGTGGCGGTGCAGGTCGTCGAGGAAGTCCCGCCCAACTCTCACCGGCTTCGGGCCGATCCGAACCTCACCGGAGCCCTCGGAGCGGATCTGCTGCAGGGCTTCGTCGGAGAACAGGTGCTCCACATGGGCGACCGAGGCCGGCGAGGCCACCGCCACCACCTGCGCCACCGTGTGGAGGCGGGACGCGGCCAGCACCGCAGCCGCCCCGCCCAGGCTGTGCCCCACCAGAACGCACGGTCCGGCCCCGCGCCGGATCAGGGCCACCGCGGCCGCGGTGATGTCGCTCACGTTGGTGGCGACCGTGGTGTCGGCCAGCTCGCCGCCGCTCTCACCCAGCCCGGTGAAGTCGAAGGCCAGGGTCAGGTAGCCGCCCGCGGCCAGACCCTTGGCTATGCGGGTGGTGGTGAACAGGTCCTTGGAGCAGGTGAAGCAGTGGCACAGCAGGGCCGCTCCGGCCACTGCCGCGCCGTCACCGGGCCGGTGAAGCACCGCCGACAGCTTGGCCCCGGCCCCGCCTGTGAATTCGAACCTCTCAGTAGTGGGTGCCACCGTCATCGGCCCAAGGGTCGAACGCGGCCCGCATCCATGCCGCGGCTATCGAGACAACCGCAAACGGTAGGGTGGCACCCCATGACCGCAACTCCCCATATCGTGCTTCGCATTGTCCTAGCCGTCGCGGCGTCTTTCCTTGTCGCTTGCTCGGGCAGTCAGAGTACTGACACCGCGTTCACAGGCGATGGTCTGGCGGTCGGCGATGAAGCGGTCGGCGAGGTTGCTCCGTCCGAGGATGGCGAACCGTCCGATGATGCTGCTCCGTCTGAGGATGCCCCGGTGGCCGAGGATGCCCCCGTCGCCGAGGATGTCGAGCCGTCCGAGGATGCCCCCGTCGCCGAGGATGTCGAGCCGTCCGAGGATGGCGAACCGTCTGATGATGTTGCTCCGTCTGATGATGTTGCTCCGTCTGAGGATGTCGAGCCGTCCGAGGACGATGACCCCGCCCCTCTCGTAGACCCCTTGACGGTGGAACGCCTCATGAGGAACGCAGAGCGGTTCGAGTACACGATCGGCACGCCTGGCGGCGCGCTCGCCATCACCACCATCTCCGATCCGCTCACCTTCAACCTGGCAATCTCCAACGACGCGTCATCGTCGGGTGTGCTCGGATACCTGTTCGAGGGCCTCACCGAGACCTCGTGGCTGAACGATGAAGTGGAACCTGTACTGGCCGAGTCCTGGGAGCATTCCGACGACGGCCTGACGTGGACGTTCCACCTGCGCCGGGACGTCGCCTGGCACGACGGCGAGCCCTTCACCGCCCACGACGTGGACTTCACGTTCAACCGGATCACCTACAACGACGACATCGGTGCCAGCAGCCGTTCAACGTTCGAGTTCCGGTACCTCGACGACAGCGGCGAGTGGCAGGTGGACCAGATGGACGTGGCCGTGATCGACGACCACACCGTCGAGTTCACGCTGCCGGTGCCGTTCGCCCCCTTTCTGCGCTCGATGGGTACGGCCATCTACCCGCGCCACATCCTCGAGCCCCACGTCGACGACGGCACCTTCGTCGAGACCTGGGGCACAGACACCGACCCGGGCGAGATCATCGGCACCGGTCCCTTCACCATCTCCAGCTACGAGCCAGGCGAGCAAGTCGTCATGACTCGCAACCCCGACTACTGGCTCACCGATGAAGCCGGAAACCGCCTGCCCTACCTCGACCGGATCGTCCACCACATCGTCGAGGACCTGGAAGCCGAACTCGAAGGCTTCATAGCGGGCGAGTCGGACGTCCTTGGGCTGCAGGGAGAGGAGTACTACCAACTCGAACCCCTCCAGGAGCGAGAGAACTTCACCATCCACCGCCGCGGCCCGACCTTCGGCACGACCTTCCTCACGTTCAATGTCAACCCCGGCGTCAGCCCCGATTCCGGCCAGCCCTATGTCGATGCCCGCAAACTGGACTGGTTCGGCAACGTGCAGTTCCGCCGGGCCGTGGCCCACAGCGTCGACAAGGAAGCCATCATCAACGGCGTGCAGTACGGCCTCGCCTACCCGCAGTGGTCCGCGGTAAGCCCCGCGGCCGGCGCCTTCCACAACCCGGACGTCAGGACCTACCCCTACGACCTGGACAAGGCCAACGAGATCCTCGACAGCCTCGGCTGGACCGACACCGACGGTGACGGCGTCCGCGAGGACTCCAACGGACATGCGATCGAATTCAGCCTGGTGACCAACACCGGAAACCTCGTGCGCCAGGAGGTCACCCAGATCATCCAGCAGGGAATGGAGGCCATCGGGCTCCAGGTGGACTACCAGGCGATCGACTTCGGGGTGCTCGTCGATCAGCTCACCAGCACCTACGACTGGGAGTCCATGGTCATAGGCTTCACCGGCGACCCGGACCCCCACAGCGGGATCAACTTCTGGCACAGCACGGCGGACCTGCACCTCTGGTATCCCAACCAGCCGGAGCCGGCCACTGACTGGGAGGCCCAGATTGACGAGCTGTACGTCATGGGCAGCCGGGAGCTCGATCCCGAGGCCCGAGTGGAGCACTACTGGAGGGCTCAGGAGATCGCGGCCGACAACGTGCCCATCATCTACACGTCGCAGCCCGAACGGCTCACCGCCGCACGCAACGTCTTCGGCAACGCCACGCCCACGCTGTACTCGCTCTGGGACATCCGCTACCTGTACCGGACCGACCAATAGGGAACAGGAACCGGTCTACCGAGGCATCTGAGGCCGCTCCGGCCGCGTACAGTGCATCCCATGTATGACGTAAAGATCAGCGGCGGGCTGCTGGTGGACGGCACCGGCGACCCGCCCCGGCCCGCCGACGTAGCCGTGGTCTCCGACACGATCGTCGCCGTCGGCGCCGACCTGCCCGGCGAAGCGGCTCACACCATCGACGCCACCGGCCAGATCGTCACCCCCGGCTTCGTCGACGTGCACACCCACTACGACGGCCAGGCCACCTGGGACGACCTGCTCGAACCCAGCTCCGGCCACGGCGTCACCACCGTCGTCATGGGCAACTGCGGCGTCGGCTTCGCGCCGGTGCGCCCCGGCACCGAGGAATGGCTGATCCAGCTGATGGAGGGAGTGGAGGACATCCCGGGCGCGGCCCTCTCGGAGGGCATCACCTGGAGCTGGGAGAGTTTCGGCGAATACCTCGACGCACTCGACGACCGCCGCTGGGCCATAGACGTGGGCACCCAGGTGCCCCACGGCGCGGTCCGGGCCTACGTGATGGGGGAGCGCGGCGCCCGCAACGAGCCCGCCGACGCCGGCGAGATCGCCCGCATGGAACGCATCGTGGCCGACGCGGTGTCCGCCGGCGCGCTGGGCGTGTCGACCTCGCGCACGCTGGCCCACAAGGCGATGGACGGCGAACCGGTGCCGGGAACGTTCGCGGCCGAAGACGAGCTCTTCGGCCTGGGCCGCGGGCTGCGAGACGGCGGCGGCGGAGTCTTCGAGCTGGCCCCGGTGGGATCCGCGGGCGAGGACATCGTCAAGCCCCGCTCCGAGGTCGAGTGGATGAGGCGCCTGTCAGCGGCGATCGGCCAGCCGGTCAGCTTCGCCCTGTTGCAGGTGCCGGCTGCGCCCGACCTGTGGCGCGAGTTGATGGACGTGTCGCTCCATGCTGCGGAGGAGGGCGCGCAGCTGTATCCGCAGGTGGCGGGCCGTCCCTTCGGCTTGCTGGTGGGCTGGCAGACAAGCCATCCCTTCATGCTGCGCCCCACCTATCGCTCGATCGAGCACTTGGACATCGCTGAGCGCGCCGCCCGCCTGCGAGATCCGGCCGTGCGGGCCGCCATCCTCAGCGAGGCTGACGGCGAACGCCGGGGCGGCATGCAGGAGGGCGTGGGCGTGCTGGTCTCCAAGATGCTCGACCAGATGTACGTGCTCGGCGACCCTCCGGACTACGAGCCGACCCCGGACCGGTCGGTCGGCGCCATCGCGGCGGCCGCCGGTGTAGATGCGGCCGAGGCCGCCTACGACGCCTTCTGTGCCGAGGACGGCAAGGCCCTGCTGATGGTGCCGATGTTCAACTACGTGGACGGCAACCACGACGTGATCCGCGAGCAGCTCACCCACTCCCGGGCGGTGATGGGCCTCTCCGACGGAGGCGCCCACTGCGGGCTGATCTGCGACGCGTCCATGCCCACGACCATGATCAGCCACTGGACGAGGGACCGCAGCCGAGGCCGGCAGCTCCCGCTGGAGTGGGTTGTCCGCAAGCAGTCCCGCGACACCGCCGCGCTGTTCGGCCTGAACGACCGGGGCGTGATCGAGGTGGGCAAGCGGGCCGACATCAACGTGATCGACCATTCCGCCATCAAGCTCCGCACGCCCCGGCTCGTGCACGACCTGCCCGCCGGGGGAAGGCGCCTGCTGCAGCACGCCGACGGCTACACCGCCACCATCGTCGCAGGCCAGCAGACCCGCGACTGCGGGGTCGACACGGGCGCCCGACCGGGCCGGCTGGTGCGCGGCCGCCGCGCCGCCTGAGAGGGCTCCCCCGAGACTGATGCGGCTAGTGGGCCTACAGGGCCAGGATCGGCATCAGTTGCGACGGGGAGCGACTGCGTGATGGGGTGCTGCGAGGGGCGGGTGGTGATCGTCACCGGAGCGGGGCGGGGGCTCGGCCGGGCCCATGCCCTGGCCTTCGCGGCCGAGGGTGCCCACGTGCTGGTCAACGACCTCGGCACCGCAGGCGACGGCTCGCAGCCCGGCTCCGAGGACGCCGCGACCGCAGTCGCTCAGGAGATCGGCGCCGCGGGCGACTCGGCCGCCGTCAACCATGCCGATGTGGCTGACTGGGATCAGGCCGGAGCCATGGTGGCCCAGGCGATCGACACCTGGGGCCGTCTCGACACCCTGGTGTGCAACGCCGGGTTCCTGCGCGACCGGATGCTGGTCAACATGAGCGAGCAGGAGTGGGACGCGGTCGTCCGGGTGCATCTGAAGGGCCATTTCGTGCCGGCCCGCCACGCGGTCCAACATTGGCGGGAGCGGCAGAAGGCCTCCGGCGGCGAGCCCCCAGCGGCCCGTATCGTCAACACGTCGTCGGGAGCGGGCCTCATGGGATCCATCGGCCAGGGCAACTACGTCGCGGCCAAGGGCGCCATCGCATCGCTCACGATCCAGCAGGCCGCCGAGTGGGGCCGCTACGGCGTTCTCGCCAATGCGATCGCGCCCGACGCCCGCACCCGGATGACGGCGGTGATCCCCGGCTACCCCGAGCAGCCCGACGACGGGTGGGACCCGAAGGCCCCCGAGAACGTCTCCCCGCTCGTGGTGTGGCTCGGCAGCGCCGCCTGCGACGTGACCGGCAGGGTGTTCGAGTGCACCGCGGGCCAGCTCAACGTGTGCGACGGGTGGCAGCACGGACCGGTCGCGTCGGTGGGTGAGCGGCCGATGGCAGTGGCTGAGGCGGGAGACCTGGCACGCCGGTCGGTGGGAGCTGAGCAGCCTCCGGCACCGGTGTTCGGCACCCGTTGACCGGGACTCAACCCAGCCCTCAAGAAAATCTTGACAAAAATGTGACAAACCCGTGACGATGGTGTAACCTACCTGTCAGGAACCGGGTCTGAAGGACAGGATTCGACAGAACCGGATCCGCAATCCCCCCCTCCAGGGACCGTGCGGAGCCCGCCAGTTGCAGCTGGCGGGCTCCGGCGCGTTCGGGCCGGCGGGCTCCGCTGAGGTGTGATCTGTGCCCTCTGGTTGCAGCTGGCGGGCTCCGGCGCGTTCGGGCCGGCGGGATGTACGCTCCGGCCATGGACAGCCCCATCCTCGACGCCGGAACCTTCTGGGAGCTGCTCGAGAGACGGGTGGCGGCCACCCCCGACCGCATGATGATGGTGGACGAGGCCGGCCGGGCCATGACCTTCGCAGAGTTCAAGGACCAGGCCGAGCGGGTGGCGGCGGGTCTGTCGGCTATGGGGGTCACCGAGGGCACACCGGTGACCTGGGTGCTGCCGACCCGCATCGAGACGGTGTTGCTGAGCTTCGCCCTCAGCCGTCTCGGGGCGGTCCAGAACCCGATCATCCACATCTACCGCAAGCGTGAGGTCGAGTTCTGCGTCCGCCAGACCGGAGCGCAGCTGATCGTTCATCCCGGAGAATGGGCGGGATTCGATTACGGCGCCATGGTCGACGAGATCGTGGCCCAGCTCGATCACCGATGCCAGGCGCTGAAGGGCTACGACGCCCTGCCCGAGGGCGATCCCGCAACCCTGCCTCCTGCCCCCGATGTTGGAGATGCCGGCACCGTTCGCTGGCTGTACTACACCTCGGGGACCACTTCCGATCCCAAGGGTGTGAAGCACACCGACGGGTCGCTGATCGCCGGCGGCATAGGGCTGGCGCGGGCCCTCGACATGAGAGGCGAAGACATCGGGTCCATCGCATTCCCCTACGCCCACATCGGCGGACCCGACTACATGGTCACGATGCTCTCGTCGGGGTTCGGCGCCGTGCTCGTCGAGCGTTTCGACCCGGCCACCTCGGTCGCCGCCTACGCCCGGCGCGGCGTGACCATGGCCGGCGGATCAACGGTCTTCTACCAGATGTTCCTGGAGGAGGATCGCAAGTCGCGCCGCACCACCGGCCGCCCGGCCATGCCTTCGCTGAGGGTGCTGTCGGGCGGCGGCGCCCCCAAACCGCCGGAGATCTACTTCCAGGTCAAGGAGCAGATGGGTATTCCGGTGGCACACGGCTACGGGATGACCGAGTGCCCGATGATCTCGCAGGGCTCGCCCCGCGACACCGACGACCAGCTCGCGCACACCGACGGCCGCCCCGTTCACGGCTGCGAGGTGTCGATCGTGGCGGTCTCGGCCGACGGCGGGGAGGCGCGCGCCCCGGCGGGCGTGCAGGGAGAGGTGCGGGTGCGGGGGCCGATGCTGTTCGCGGGCTATACCGACCCCCGCCTCGACGAGCAGGCCTTCGATGCGCGAGGCCGTTTCCGCACCGGCGACCTTGGAGTGTTGCGGACCGACGGGCACCTGATCCTGACCGGACGGGTGAAGGACATCATCATCCGCAAGGGCGAGAACATCTCGGCCAAGGAGATCGAGGACGTGCTCTACGCCCATGAAAAGGTGGCGGCGGCCGCGGTGATCGGCCTGTCCGACACCGAGCGGGGCGAAAGGGTCTGCGCGGTGGTCGAGACGGCGCCCGACTCCGACGACCTTACCTTCGATGAGATGGTCGAGGTCTGCGTTGCGGCCGGCCTGGCCCGCCAGAAGGTTCCCGAGCAGCTCGAGATATATCCCGGCCCGCTGCCTCGCAACGCCACCCTCAAGATCCTCAAACACAAGCTGCGCGAGGTCTACGAGGCCAGGCGACCGGTCAACCTGACCAGACGAGAGGTCTATGTGGCCCGACAGGAAGAGGAATGAGGCAAGACCGATGGCTGAGATAACTATCTATCACAACAAGCATTGAAACTCCTCCAAGAATGCTGTGGCGGTCGCCACGGACGCAGGTGCCGATGTCGACGTGGTGCTCTACATGTCCGAGCGCCCCGACCGTGACACACTGACCGGGATCATCGAGCGGCTCGAGGATCCGGTGGAGAACCTGGTTCGCAAGGACTCGCAGTTCTCCAAGCTCGGGCTCGATGCCACCGACTACGTGGGCAACCCCGACGCGGTGGTGGACGTGTTGCTGAGGTACCCGAGGCTCATGCAGCGCCCGGTGCTGGTGAGAGGCGATCGGGCCATCATCGGGCGACCCCTCGGCGACGCCAAGGCCAAGGACCGGCTGGCCGAGTTCCTCACATAAGTTTCCGCGTCGGCCGCGCGGTTGGCTACCGTGGGCGCCGGACACTCACCCGAACCGACCACAAGGGAGAGCCGATGCGCATCGTGGTGGACTTCGACCTGTGCGAGAGCAACGCCGTCTGCATGCAGATCGCGCCCGACATCTTCGAGGTGCGAGACGACGACTTCCTCTACATCCTCAACGAGACGCCCGGCGAGGCCGATCGGTCCCGCGTGGAGGAGTGCGTGCAGCGCTGCCCCAAGCAGGCCATCTCCATCGCCGAGGACTGACAGGGAGCAGCCGCGACCACGCCGAGGATCGACGACTCCCGCCCCGGTAGACGCAGATGACCTCGACGCCGCGCGCCGTCACCATTGTCGGGGCCTCGCTGGCCGGACTGAACGCCGCCGAGGCTCTGCGCCGCGACGGTTTCGAGGGTCCGGTCACCCTGATCGGCGCTGAGGACCACCTGCCCTATGACCGCCCCCCGCTGTCCAAGCAGGTGCTGGCCGGGGACTGGGAGCCCGAGCGGGCCGCGCTCACCGACGCCGAGGAACTGGGGGAGGACGGAATCGAGGCTCGTTTCGGCCTGCGGGCCACAGGGATGGACCTCAACACCCGCGAGCTCACGCTGCACACCGGTGAGACGGTCGCCTTCGACGGGCTCGTCATCGCCACCGGCGCCCGCTGCCGCACGATGCCGGGGACGGAGGGACTCAGCGGGGTGCATGTGCTGCGGTCGCTGGACGACTGCCTTGCCCTGCGGGACGATCTGGAGGCCGCGCCGCAGCGGGTGGTGGTGGTCGGCGCGGGGTTCATCGGGGCCGAGGTGGCCGCGACCGCCCGGGGCCGGGGCTTGGAGGTGACCGTCGTGGAGGCGTTGCCCACCCCGTTGAGCCGGGTGCTCGGAGATGAGATGGGAAACGTCTGCGCCGAGGTTCACCGCGACCACGGCATCGACCTGCGCACGGGCGTGGGCGTGGACCGGATCGAGGGCGGCCACAGGCTGGAGCGGGTCGTGCTGTCGGACGGCGCGACCGTCGACGCCGATGTCGTGGTCGTCGGCATCGGCGTGATCCCCAACACCGAGTGGCTCGAAGGCTCCGGCGTCCAACTCGACGATGGGGTCCTCTGCGATGAGTCGTGCCTGGTGGCCGACCGGGTGACCGCAGCGGGTGACGTGGCCCGCTGGCCCAACCGGCTCTTCGGTGAGACGATGCGGGTCGAGCACTGGGACAACGCGGCAGCCCAGGGCGCCCACGCAGCCCGGCGGCTGCTCGGGGCCGAGGTCGGCCCGTTCGCGCCGGTGCCCTGGTTCTGGAGCGACCAGTACGACCGCAAGATCCAGTTGGCCGGCCGGGTGCGGCCCGACGACGATGTCCGGGTGGTGAACGGTTCGGTCGACGAGCGGCGCTTCGCGGCGATCTACGGGCGTGCCGGCCGCATCACCGGTGTGCTCGGATTCAACCGGCCCCGCCATGTGATGCGCTACCGGGCCCTGATCGAGCAGGGCGCCAGCTTCGACGAGGCCCTCGCCGCAGAGTTCTAGTCGCCTCGGCGAGCCGCTCATGTAGGCTCGCCTCATTCGGATGGCTCCCCCTTTGGGGAGCCGAGTGAGGGCCCCACGTGGGGCCCTCACGCTGCTTCTAGGCAGGAATCTCTCAATGTCGTTGTAGCGCCCATGAGGGTGCCGCTACCGGCGCCGAGTCGAAGGCTCCACCAAGCCCGCTTCGACAAGGAACGGGGATGGAGTTTGAGCATGTGATCGACCGAACCGGTCGTATGTGGTGGTCGGCCATGAGATCAACAGCTCGCGAGATGCCCTGGTCATGGCCACGTAGAGCCTTCGACGGTCTTCGTTCCGTTCTTCTGGCGAATCGGCTCGGTAGTGCGGAATCAGCCCGTCGCGGGCGCCGACCAGCGCGACGGCCTTGAACTCCAGTCCCTTGGCGCGATCGATGGTCAGCAGCCGCACACCCGGGTCGGTGGGGCGGGTGCGTTGCGTCTTCGCGAGATGCACCAAGAATCCCTTGGGGGACCGGTCCTGCACCCTTGTCCTTGATCGATAATCCATCCATACCTGTCCGAGGGCGTCGGCCCCGGCCTGCCAGCCGTGTGCCTGTCCCGTGGCGGACAGCTCGTCCATCACCCCCGCAAAGTGGCCTCCCCCCTTCACAGCTCGCCCGACCAAGTCGCCCAACACCTTCAAGGAATCGTGGCCAGCGTCCCTCAATGCCTTCAGCGGATCGTCCCAGCCGTCCTGAGGCATCAGCTCGCGAAGCTCCTCGAGCGCTCGGCGAGCGGCTGCCGTCTCCTTGTTGTTCAAGCTGAAAGCGAGACAATCGACGAACAGACGGGCCTCCGGCTCCTTCAGGAATACTCCGGCTTCGGTTTGTATGGTCAGTTCGAGGCCTCGTCGCTCCAACGAGTCCGCGACCGGAGCTAGAGTCCATCTAGTTCTACCAAATACAGCGATGTCTTCGGGTGCGACTGACGTGTCCTCGCCCTCAGCGGTCGTGTCACTGTCCAGTCCGTTTTCTATAAGCTCGCATGCCCACGAGGCGATGTGCTCGGCCTCAGTCTCGGCCGAGGGCATTTCGATGGCGCCGACCTTCCCCGGGGGCGCGTTCTCTGGAGTGCACACATCACGGCCATTGTCACGCGATGATTGCAATACAGACTCTGCGGCATACAAGATTCTCTGTGCACAGCGAAAGTTGTGGCGAAGACGGAACGGTTGTTCCGCCGCATTGGGAACAAGTCTCTTGACGTGCTTGAACGCCCCACCGGCGTATCCCCGGATTGATTGCTTGTCGTCCGCGACGACGAACAGTCTGATGCTGTCGCCTGCGAGATGTCGCAGGAGTTCCGCTTGTATCCCTGTAAGATCTTGTCCCTCGTCGACGAGGATCTCGTGATACAGAATGCGAAAGTGGTCTAGTACCCACTCGTCCGCGACTAGGAGTCTCTGAAGGCCCAGCAACATCCCCGGGAAGTCAATGGCTCCCCGGTCCATGAGGGAAGCCTCATAGGCCTCGGACAATTCGTCTAGAGCGATTCCGAAGTAGCGACGGATCGAGTCGCATCCACAATTCGTCGCGTCATGCTGGAGGCGATGGGCGTCGATGGCATAGAGCAGGGATCTCAGGTCATCGTCCACACCGTCGGACAGGCTCGTTTCCCGTCCCACGGATTGGAGGTACGTTCTTGCGACGGCGGCGCGGTCGATGTCGTCGCTTAGCACCACCACGTCGGGGCCGACGCCGATCTCCTTGCCGTAGCGGCGCAGCCAATCGAGCGCGAAGCCGTGAATCGTGTCGGCGTCGATGCGCCACAACTCGTCGGCAACGGCGTCTCGAGCCCGTCGTCGTAACTCCTCGGCCGCCTTGACCGTGAATGTCACCACGAGCAAGCGAAACGACTCCCCGGCGCTGCTCTCGAGCGTTCGTATGACTCGCCGGATCAGAACCTCCGTCTTGCCGCTGCCAGCAGGCGCGACGACCAGCACCTCAGATCCCTCCGCGGAGATGGCGCGCTCCTGATCGGGCGTGAGGGATCGGGGAACGCGCCGATTCATGCGGTCTCCGCACCGTCCGGAGCGCTCCGCTCGATCCCAAGGATGGCCTCGAGCTTCTGGCCGAGTTCTTCGATGCAGGCTGGGAGCGCTCTGTTCGCCTCCATTGCTCTGGCGGCAGCCTGCTCGACTGCCCATGCCTTGTTGCTCTTGAGAAACGTCAAGTATGGCTTCTTGCCTGCCCCGATTTCGATGCCGCTGTCGGCTGCTACCTGTTCGATTTCCTGGGTGTAGCCGGCGTCGATGAGCATCTGCTCGATCTGCTTCTCGCCGCTCATTATCACTTCAGGCGATTCTGGCGTAAGTGGTTCGGAGGTCGCGGGATGAACAATCTTGCCGAGCGCCAACTCTCCGGCCTTGTCGCGATCAGTGAAGGCAAGCCATGGAAGTCTGAGATCGCATGCGGCCTGGATGATGATCTGTGTTTGTTCTCCGTTCATCGATTCGCAGTCGATGAAGGAGACGCCCAAACCGGCAGGGTGGCATTCGAAGTATGCGGATAGCAGGATCGGCAGCGTGCAGCGCTCTGATGTGCCGTCGCACAGAACGATTGCTCGGGCAAACATCACCTCACCAAACGGACGTTCTACGAATCGGCGGAACTGAGCGGCACGCTTGGCGGTCTCTGGAGGCAGCCCGAGAACTTCGACGTCTGTGCCAGATCGTCGAAATATCCTGACATCTCTCGGATCGACTTGAGCGACGAGCTGGGGAGAGTGGGTTGAGACGACACGCTGTCCCGGCAGGCGGTCCAGCAACGATTGGAGCGCTGAGGTGGCCTGAGGATGCAGATGCGCTTCAGGCTCCTCCAGCAGCGTCAACAGGTGCGGCGGCTCGTCCCGGTCGGCGCCGAGTCGAAGCCTCGCCAGCGTCTGAAAGACCAGCAGGGTGGCCAGGCTTCGACTTCCGAGCCCGTGGAAGCGCAGGGGCAGGGCCGCCTGGTCGTGTTGGCTGAGCACGACCTCGGCCGCTCTCGCCAGTTCTTCGAGACGCAGCGGCAGCGGCTGCAGTTCGACCCTGCCGACGCTTGCTTGGGCGTCGGTGAGCCGGGCAAGGTCCGACTGCAGGCTGCTCAGGACGGGGCTCGCATCGCGGATCCGTACGGCTATGTCACCTAGCGCCTGTTCAAGGTCGGCCCGCCCCTCGCCCGCTTCGGGGGCTTGCTCGATTTGGAGGTCCGCAAGCACCCGGCCCCACACGCTCCTGCGATTGCCGAGTTCTGAGACCAAGTCCCGCGAGGCCTCCAACAGGTGGGCGTCGACGCTGGTCATTAGCGTCGGAGGCAGAATGGGCGCGCCGACAGGCTGCCAGCCGCCGTCATCGTCGGGCTGTAGGAATGAACGCCGAGTGGCTAGCACGCGGTCCTCCCGGCTGGGCAGGAACGTTGTTCGGATTCCTACCGTCTCTGTGCCGGATGCCGGATCGCGCTGCACATGGACCAACTTCTGCGCCGTCTGGGGCGAGAACCTCGGGCCCTTCGCGGGAACTATCAGCAGGTCCACCGACGCCTCGTCCGCCAGGGCACCGTCGCCTTCTCGCCGCAGGTCGTCGTCAACGGGTCTACGGCTACCTAGAGCAGACCAGAGCGCCAGCAGGATCGACGTCTTGCCGGAGTTGTTCTCGCCGACCAGATACGTAGTTCCGGGGGACAGATCGAGCCGGGCCTCCAGGAGACAGCGGAAGCCGCGAACCTCGACGCGCGCCACCCGAATGCCGACGGCAGCCGCATCCTCGACGATTGTGCTCGTGTCCGTCATCGGCTCGTCCTCTCAGAATGGAAGATATCGGTAGAGCGCACAGGCACGTTCAGAACGCTGTCGGCCCACGAGGGGCGGGTTGAGGCCGAGTGGGCTTGGCTCGGGTGGGCTGGCGGCGGGTCGACGTTCGTCTGGTAATTGGCGTCGAGGGCCTCGGCGAGGAGGCGGTTGTAGGTGGTGAGGCTCGGCTGGTCTAGCGGAGGGTTGGGGCCGTTCGGGGTTCCAGCGAGGGTTCCGTGCGTCGTCTCGAAGGCTGCGGTCATGGCGTCGTAGCGATCAAGGATGAGGCGCTTCGTGCGATAATCCCCATGTGCCTCCTCGTCCTTGCGTCGGACGATCGGGAACGTGTCCATGATGTAGTCCGTTTCCCCACGCGACAAGCCGTAGAGGTGGAACATCAGCGCATCCAGTTCAGCTCGGATCAGGGCGCGACGCTCTTCGTCCCACCGGAACGGCGGACTGTTGTAGCCGAGATCGCTCGCGAAGGGAGCCATGTCCCAAGCTGTATATGACAACTCAACCACAGACGGTCTAAGTCTGCTCGCGTGGGGCTGTATGTCGATAGGGCGGGGGACGGGCAGCTGGCGCAACACTCCGAACACGAGATGGTTGCCGCCAACCTTCTGACGAGCAGAGTAGTCCAGCACAAATGAGTTGAGAATTGGCAGCAGAAGATCGAGATGACGTGGTGCATCAATGGTTGGCTCAGAGTGGCCAACTGCCACCGGAGGTAGTGCCGTGCATACGGTGGTGCGTTCATTGGTGACGCTAGTCACGTCATTGAACCCAAGTACCCAGTTCGCTCCCGAACCAATGCGATCTGATACAGTATCGCAGTCAACCCAGTAGAGAGGGAGTGAATATCTTGTCGGATCTTGTTTCTCTTGGATTGTCAGGTACCGAGGTTGGTTCTGACGGGTCGTCGCCGTCGTGCTCTTAAAGACATCTGCTGCTCGGTGGTCGTAGAAGGTCACCATCTTGCCTTCATATAGCGGCAGGTAGACATCTGGGGGATGAGCATCTTCTGAGGAATGGCTACAAGATAGGAAGGTGTTGCCTTGCATTAGGAATCCTTGAGATTCAAGAGACTCCCTCGTATGGAACAGTCGAGAGTCAGTGTTCATCATGAACATGAGTTGGAAGCTAATACTCCAGTGGTTGCTGTTTGGATCATTATCCTTGACTAAGGGTAGTACACGACGATAGATAGCTCTTGTGATGTCAGCGTCACGGCTTGAGCGAAAGACTGGACAAGTCTTTGTGTTAGGATTCAATAGGTTGAAGTCGTGTGGTCCCAGTATGAATCGGCGGTCCTCTTCATCGAGGTCGAAGAGATCGTGGGCAAAGAAGGCAAAGTTGGCCTGTGATGTTCGGTGCTCGGTTCCTGTAAGCGTGAGCAGGCAGAACTTGAAGCTTCGGTGTACTGTGGGGAAAAGGCTCTTGCGATTCTCGAAGTCGTATAGCGAAACAAGTGCCTGACGATCAACGATCTCTTGAAAGAAGGCTTGTGTGAAGGCGTCGGTCGCGATCCCTGTTGGTACAATCGTGCCGGTCTGGCCGCGAGGGGCGGTGCTATTCCACATCAACTCTACGAAGAGTGGAGCAGTGTTAAGGCGACCGACGCTACCTAGTGGTATCGGCCTGAGGCGTGGAAGAAGTGCTTGATGCCGTCGAGATGATGAACTTCGAGAAGGTAACGCTCGTAGGTCTCAGGTTCGCTATCAGCTAGGTTCTTGATCAGGCGGTTGCGCTTCGCCATCGTTGGTGCCGCGGCAATCTCAGGATGGCTGACTGCAAACGTCTCCCTCGGGTCGTACTGGATCTGGTCCCATGGAGGGTTGCCTATTACCGCGTCGAAACCGTCGGACCAGCCGGTGTGATCGTTGGTGGCTTCGTCTGGGTCTTCAGGGACCTTGAAGACGTTGGGGAATGCAAGGTGTAGGTGGGTGAACTGGTACTGGTCGGCTAGATGTCGGATGCTGTCGATGGCGGCTGTGCCATTCTCAGCTGCGTTGTTCTGGCGTGATGTCCAGATGTCGCCTACGAGCTGATCGGGCGAGCGGGCTTGTAGCGCTCTGGTGGTCTTGTCGGTGATCGGTGGATCGGCGGGCGTCTTGCGTGCGACGAAGGCAGCGCACCATGCGTCCGCGATCAACTTCGCTTTCTCGGCCGGAGCCGAGGCCCGTAGACGGGCGTACTCGACCTGCTTGGCCGCGACCTGCTCGGCCGTGTCGTCCGCGGCCAGATTGATTCGATGCAGCCCTGAGGCTAGGAGGGCGGCCTCGGATGCTGCGGACCATTCGATGGCTAACACGCCCTGCGATCGGTCCTTGCGCTCCTTCTTGTTGGCTTTCCTTAGGGCACTGACGTGTTCTTTGTCGTCGCCTGTCAGGGGCTTGAAGGCGGCATCGGGGATGCCGTCTGCGAGCAGTCGGGGAGTGGTTCCCAGGAGACTGTTACCGCAGATGATTCGATGGTCCAGGAAGCTGAGGGGCTTCCCGGGCGTGTTCGACTCCAGCCAGAGGCTCACCTTGCAGAGTTCAACCGCCATGGGGTTGATGTCGACGCCGTACAGGCAGTTACCCACAACCTGTCGCAGGGCGACACGCGACGCCTCCGGGGAGGGCTCGGTACCGCCTTCTCGTAGCGACGCGAGCGCGCCGGCTATCCGGTGGGCGGCGGCGATCAGGAAGTGGCCGGAGCCGCAGGCCGGATCCAGCACCTTCAGGTCAAGCAGCGCCTGTTCGGGCTCGGGCTTCGCCTTCGCCTCCGCGATCACGGGATCGAGGGCTTCGTCGAGGAGTCGGGAGATCAGCTCGGGCGGGGTGTAGTAGCTGCCGGTTGTCTTGCGCTCGCTGCCGGCTGCCGATCCCAGGCCGAAGGTGCGGTCCTCAGGGTCGACAATGGCGTGGAGTTCCAAGAGCGACTCGTAGACCGAGCCCAGTTCTTCGGTGCCGAGGTTCTGGTAGTCGACGGGGCGCAGCAGCCTGGCTTCGTCATCCGGGACGAATGCCAGGTGGCGCACTGCCTCAAGCAGGTGGCCATTGTCGATGCCGGCCGCGGCAAGGTCGGCGACCTCCTCCTGCGACCACAGCAGGCTCCCGAGCGATGTGAGGCCGAGAGCCTCGCGGGCGGCTCGCTGGGAAGGCTCCTCCCCGAGGTCGAGGGCTGCCATCGTCACGGCGAGGGCCTGCCAGAGGTCGCTGTGGGCGCCGCCGCGCCGGGAGCGGGCCAGTCGGCGCAGCCGTTTCATCGAGTAGAAGCGCTCGTAGCGGTCCTTGGTGTCGGCAGGCGTGTCGGGCGCGAGCAGTAGGCTGCGGGACTCGGCGACCAGCAGGAAGAGCATCCGGTACACGACCCGCAGGAGCTGCCGTTGTAGGCGGTCCGCTGTCAGCTCGCCGCGGCGCAGGCGGGCGCGAAGTTCTGAGTTGGCGGCGTGTCTGAGCACGCCGTTGCCGAGGCAGACGATGGCCTGCTCCACGCCTGAGCGGAGCTTCTCTCGGGCCCGCGTCCCCTGGGCGGCTGCCTCTTTGTGCCACTGCTCCAGCGGGCAGCGTGCCGGAGTGGCGCCCTCGAAGCGGGTGCGGTGGCAGCAGAGCCACAGAAGCGTGAAGTCCGCGAACGACTCGCCGTCGAAGATCGCCGTCAGATCGAACTCGACGTAGGCCTGCCGGGTAAGCGAGGCGTTGTCGCGCAGCAAGCGCAGCACCCGGCCGTTGGAGACGATGCCCCACAAGTGCTGGTCGGAGCTGTTTAGGAACTCTTGCAGCAGCCCGTGAGGGGAGGCCGCCGCGGCGCCGCGCCGGCCGGCTGTGCGCCGGTCGATGGCCGTGCGCCAGCCCATGAGATGCACGGGCGCCCGGCCGCGCCACTCGTGGCTGATGGCGTAGGCCCTGCTGTCGTCGCCGGGGGTGAGGCTCTGCACTGTGTCGAGGCCGGCGAAGCCGAGTTCGCTGAGCAGAGGCAGCAGCCAGCGCTCCCGGGTGAGCCGGGTGGCGCTGTCGTCGGTGGCCGGGAGCTCCTGTTCCTCTCGCTTGAACGCCGTCCACAGCGCTCCGAGCCGGTTCCATGAGCGGGTGACCGCATCGCGTAGCCGCTCGCTCGGAGAGAGCTCGAAATCGGTCGGCTTTAGGCCGGGAAGCGCCGGGTCGCCGCGGTCGAGGCGTTCGAGGAACTCACTGGTCAGCAGTCCTCCGACCGTCGAGATCGCGCCGGAGGTCACGAGGTGCGCGCCTGGGGCAGGTAGTGGTAGACGGCGAGCACGTCCACCGGCAACTGGGCCGTCACCGCCACGACCCTGGGCGCGGCGCCCGGACGCCGGTCGGCCTCACGAACGCCGCGATGGGTGTCGGCGAGGGCCGCGGCCCGGCTCTCGGCCTCGGCGTGGACCGCCGGTCGCCAGTGCTCTTGATCGGCAAGGATCCGGTCGATGCGCTCCGATGCGGCCGCGGGAGCGACATTGCCGGCCGGCTCGGCCGCCAGCAGCTCGATGGTCTCCTCGGGAGCAAGCCAGCGTGGGCTGTCGGACGGGCCGGCGAACGCCAGGAGCGCGGCCTCTTCGGCGAGCATGTGATGGTCGCCGCCGCGGGAGCTCGCAGTGATCGACATGCGGACCCGGCACAGCAGCAGCGTGGTGACGGCCGCCACCGCGCCGGTCCTCATCACGCCGCAGCGGGCCGCGACCGGTGGGCGTCGGGAGGGCCGCTCGTCGTCGCTGTGACCGGTGCTCGGCCCATCGATGTTGGGGCCTTGAGCCTCAGCGGAGTCGAGCGCGCGGTCGAGCACGTAGGCCGCGAGCCCTCCGACTGTGGGATGTGTGCGCGATAGCCTCACCGCGCCGTCGGGAACGCTGGAGCCGAAGCCGACGCTCAGACGGTCGCCCTCGCGGCCGACGGCACCGCCCGCTCCGGGCGCGGCTAGGGCGTCGCGCGCCGATCCGGGCACTTCGGAGAGGTCGATGTCATAGGAGGCCGTGGTCGCGGTGCCTCGATAGGCGACGGCGGCGCCGTGGGCCTCCAGGGCCGCCACTACGAACCGCTCGGTGTCGGCGCCCGAGCCGATGGCTTCCTGCATCTTGAGGAGTTCGGCGTGGACCTCCTGCGGATCGATCCGGCTCTGGGCGAACAGGGACCGGCGGCGCTGCTCGTTGTTCGCAGAGCGGTCCCACTCGGCCTCGAGCGCGTCGGTCTGGGGGCGCAATTGCTCGATGATCCCCTCCAGAGGCATCTGGAGCGCCTGGCCGGATGACTCCAGCACCTGCTCGGCCAGCGCCTCCACGATGTCGCTGGTGGAGCCGGGCACCGGGATGGAGATGCCGAGCGTCGAGCGGATCGTGCGGTGCTTGCGCAGCAGCACTTCGAGCACAGTCTCGTCGATGCGGTTGTCGGTGCCCCAGCAGGTGACCACCCTCACCTCCGGTTCCGACTGCCCGTAGCGGTCGACCCGGCCCTCGCGCTGCTCCAGCCGCGTGGGGTTCCACGGCAGGTCGTAGTGGACGACTGCTGAGAAGTGATCCTGGAGGTTGATGCCCTCGCTGAGGCAGTCCGTGCATACGAGCACGCGGCGCGGGTGCTCGCCTAGCTCCGCGATGCGAGCCTCTCGCTCGACGGGCGGAAGGCGTCCAGTGACGGCGGCGATCTGGGGGCGGTCCCTCTTGGGCAGGCGGGCTGCGAGGCGTTCGGACACATACTCGGCGGTGTCGATGAAGCGGCAGAAGACGATGGGGTGGAAGCCGTCGGCGAGCAGCCTGCTGAGTATCTCGATGAGCCCGTCGAGCTTCGCATCTGCACCCTTCGAGGTCGAAGCCGAGGCGATCTCGTCGGCCTGCTTGGCGAACTGGCGCAGCCGCCGAGCCACCGCAGACTCCGCGCCCGGCGAATCGAGCCGGCTTCCCGGGACAACGTCCGGGGCCTCCTCAGCGTCGTCGAGGTCGAGAACCAGGCGGCGGCCCCGCTCGTCGATGTCGTCGGCACCGGCAGCGTCCGAGGTGAAGGCTCGGGTGCGCAGTGTCGCGGCTGCAGCAGCCGGGCTCGACGCTAGGGCCCGCAGCAAGCCCAGCGCCGACCACTTGCGGATGCGCTGCTGGCGGCTACCTCGCTCGTGCTCGGACAGGCTGCCCTTCGCATACGACAGCGCGTCGTCGAACAGCGTCCGGTAGTCGGGGGACAGGTTGTAGCCGACCTCCGTCTGCGCCCGCTCCGGAAACTGCGTGTCGGTGCCGAGGAAGTCCTGGATTTCGGAGCGGCGACGCTGCACGACGTGGCGGGCGAGCCGCTCGCGGTGGCGGCGGTTGACCTCGCCGGTGAGATCCTCGGGAAGCTCGCCGAACTCCGGGTCGAGCAGGCCGAGCAGCGAGCGGAACGCGGCGTCCTTGCCGGAGTGGGGCGTGGCCGTCACCAGGATCAGATGGCGGTCGGTCCGGGCGACCAGGTCCCGGACCAGGGTGTGGCGCTGATGGCGGCCGGAGGAGGCTCGCTCGTCGGAGCGCGCGCAGGTGTGGGCCTCGTCCACGATCACCAACTCGGGGCACGCTCTGATGAAGTCGTTGCGACGGCTGTCGGACTTGATGAAGTCGATCGACACGATCACGTTGGGGTGCCGCTCGAAGATCGACTGGCCCAAGGCGAGGCCGCGTTCGAGACGGCGGGCGGTGGAGGCGAGCACCAACTCGGCGTCGATGTGGAACTTGTCGCGCAGCTCGGCCTGCCACTGCTCAGCCAAGTGAGGCGGACACAGCACGGCCAGGCGCTCGGCGTCTCCCTGGGCGATGAGCTCGGACGCGACCAGCGCGGCCTCGATGGTCTTGCCGACGCCCACGTCGTCTGCGATGAGCAGGCGCACCGGGTCGAGTCGCAATGCCATCAGCAGCGGGACGAGTTGGTAGGGCCGCGGGTCGCAGCCGATCCGCGCCACCGAGCGGAACGGCCCAGCGCCCGAACGGAATCCGAGTCGCAGCGCGTCCCGCAGCAGGCGAGCCGAATGCGCATCGCCGAGATGCAGGGCCGGGTCGGGCAGGCCGAAGCTGGCCGGCTCGACCGACTCGACAGCAGTGAGGATGCCGGTGGTCTCGTCGTCTGTGCCGCCGAGGGGCCGCACCATGACCAGTTCAGACGCCTCGTGCGAAAGAACCACCCAGTCGCGGCCGCGAGCGGTCACCAGCGCGCCGGGGGTGAACGTCATGGGCCGTCGTCCCCCTCTCTGGCCGGTCCGAACACTGCGGGGTGAGCCTTGGCGATCTGGTCCCAGTCGTCGCGGTAGCCGAAGCGGATCACCTGGAAGCCGAGATCGGTCATCGCGGCAGACTGCTCAGCATCGCGCCGGGCGCGCTCGGGATAGTCGTGGTGAGGTCCGTCCACGTACACGACCGCGCAGGCGTCGTCGTAGACGAAGTCGGGCCGGGTGCGGGCCTCCTCGAAGAACACTTGACCGCGGTCTGGCCGCCGGTAGCCGTGCTTCCCCAAGAACTCCAGGAACTCCCGTTCGAGTCCGGAATCTGCCCCCTCAGCGAGCGTAACGTCGTGAGCGTCGGCCAGGAACGTCGCGCCTGTGGCGAAGGGAGCCATGAACTCGGTGGCCAAGTCTCGGTACAGCAGGGTGTGGTCGGGCTGGTTGGAGTACGACATGAGGCAGTCATAGCAGGCCCCTTCGCAGGCGCCGTCCTCTCCTGTGCCTGCGTCGTCCTCGCGGCCGGTTCGAGGGTCGGTGTGGCAGATTCGCAGGGCTTCGGCGGCTACTCGCGACCATAGGTCCGGATCTTCTACGAGTTGCTTGAGAACACCCGCGCCGCCTTCTTCGGCTTCGTAGACGAGGAGCAGTCGACGGTCGTCACGCGACGGCAGCGGCTCCGCAGCGATCTCGTTGGACTCCAGACGGAACACCACCTGCAGTGCCTTGGACATCGCTGCCTGCACGGATGCCATGGTGGCCATGTCAGGCGCATCTCCGACCGTGTCGGCATCGTCCAGGCCCGGAAGCACGTCCGGAGGCGCGCTTGCGAGAGGCTCGATCAGCAGCGCGTTGCGGGTGTCGGTCACGAACGGGATGACACGCTCGGTGCGTCGAGCTGTCGGTGGAGCTTCGGCGCCGTCGTCGGGCTGCTCGTCCTCGTCGTCGCGGCTCCAGTAGCCAGTCGCCACATCGAGCACGAACCCGGCCCGGCTGCCCGGACTGCTCGAATGGCGCAGTCCCCGGTTGATGCGCCAGATCGTGGCGGCGTCGCCGTAGCGAAGCCGGAGCAGCCTCCGGGGCTCGGCACCGGCACTCGACCCGGCAGGCGGCGTAGCCGCTACGAACCGCTCGACATGGGAGGGAGCACCGGAGCGTTGGCTGAAGCGCACCGCGGAGACGATTTCGTAGCCCTGGCGCCGGCGCTGCTCCTCGTCGGAGGTGATCCGGTCGCGGCGTCGAGTTGACACGTTGCCCATACGGAACATGTTGCGTGTGGCCGGTGGCAGCCGCTGCGAGCAGAGTTCGCACAAGTCGGGATTGCTTGAAGCGTCGATCTGGTGCATGTAGCCACAGGTCTCGCAGCGCTTGACCGAGGTCTTGAGGATCGAGGCGCCACCGTCGGTCGAGTCCAGGTCGGTGGCGGCCAGTTGCACCCGGTTCGACGAGTACTGGCTGCCCTCGTGGTAGATGATGCTGTGCGGACCGAACTCCGAGATGGCCAGAAAGCGAGGCCGCTGGAGCAGTTCGCCACGGACGGCGCCGCGGCGTGAGACGTACGCCGACAGCGGCAGGCGCGGGAACGAGTAGCCGGGCAGGAAGCCCTCAGAGGCCAGGTATCGGTAGGGATAGAAGTCCGAGTTGAGGCCTGCGCCGCGGTCGCCTCGCAGCAGCTCGATCTGATGCTCGGCTTCGCGTCGCAGCGTCTCGGCTCGGTCTCGGTCGGCCTTGCTGCGGCCGTGCGCCAGCCTGATCCGTCCCTGCTCCGCGGCCTGGCGGTGTGCAGACCGGTATAGCGACCGCCAACGCGCCAGCGCCCTCTCGAAGTGCTGCGGGATGGCCCGCATCGTGTCGTCCAGCCAACTCGGCGTGAACCAGTCGGCGTCTGCTAACTCGGAACTCAAGTCGTCGAGCAGCCCCTGTGCTCGGCGCTGGGCCCGGCTGCGAACCCCCCGGTCCGCGAGCACGGCCGCAGCCTGGTCTAACAGCTTCAACGAAGGCTCCTCGCCCTCGCCTGATAGATCCAGCAGGTCGCCCATGCGACTGCCGAGGTCGAGTCCGCTGCAAGCCAGCCACACTGAGTGGACGTGCGACCGGACCAACTCCTCGTTGGTGAGGTCCAGCCGCGGTGCCTCCACTTCGCCGGAGACCATCAGCTCCTGCTGCCGGAAGAAGTACTGGTCGTGGCTGCTGCCCGATGAGCAGAACGTGGTGACCAGAGCGGGCTGCCCGCCACGGCCTGCCCGCCCGGAGCGCTGGGCGTAGTTGGCCGGCGTCGGGGGCACATTGCGCATGTTGACCACGTTGAGCTCGGCGATGTCCACGCCCAGTTCCATGGTCGGTGAGCAGAACAGCACGGGCAGGTCGCCGCCGCGGAAGCGGTGTTCGCGCTCCTGGCGCAGTTCGTGGGCGACCTGAGCGGTGTGCTCCCGAGCCTCGATGTGGCCGGCAGACTCCTCCACGGGATCGGTGTCGCCCAGCTGCGTTCGGAGACCCTCGGCTATGCCCTTGTAGAGGCCGACGAAGTACGGGTTGGGCGATACTTCGGTCTCCGGAGCGGACGGCGTGCGGATTGGATCGTGGTACGGCTTGCCGTCACCCAGCTTCCAGACCATCGCCGCCGCCGGGATCTGCCAGGTCCGGGTCTCGCCTTCGGCCTCCACGAGGCGCAGCAGCCCATAGCTCATCAAGGCCTCGACGAGATCGTCGATGAGTGCCAGACGCTCGTCCAGTGGCAGATTCTCAGCGTCACCGAATGTGTCGCCGCGGTTGAGGAACCGACCGAACCCGCTGCGCGGCGTGAGAGACGTGATGCGGCGACGGCCGCCTGGGTTGCGTGGCCCGGTGGCGATCAGAGACGACCAGGTCTGCCGCTCACCCGCCACCGACCACTGGTCGATCAGATGCTGCTCGCTGCGCCGCTCCATCGGACCCCACTCTTCGGGGTCAAGGACTCCGACGAAGATGCCCAGGCCGCGGCGTCCCGTCTCGAGCAGTGCCCTCAGAACGCGGAGCCGAGTCTCGGGGCTCGCCCCGGCGGTCCGCGGATGGCGCCACTCGTCGGCGTCTGCAGCAAGTTCTTCGAGCCCCGGATAGTCGAAGCGCAGCATCCCGCATTGTTCGAGGTTCGGCAGGTTGACACGCCAGCCTCGGCGCAGGTCGAGATAGAGCCGGTACTCGACCACTTCGGTGAGAGCCTTGAGTGCCATCGACTGGATGCGGCCTCTCGCCCCAGGCTGGAGCGCGTAGGCCTCTTCATGCAGGCTGAGCGCTTGCACGACACGCGACGCGAGCAGGTCGTGGCTGAGTCCGTCCGCGCCGGCATCGCTCAGCGCCCGCCAGAGCGCGGCCCGCAACGTAGTGACGTTCACGAAGTCGTTCAGGTGCCCGGCCTGAAGCGAGGCGTCCTGGCGGTTGTCGGTGAACGACAGCAGCTTGCGCGCCTCGCGGGGCAGTTCGTCCACTCGTCGCAGATGACGAATCGCGGCCAGCGATGTGATGGTCGTCGCGGTGGACCGGCCCTGTGAGTCGAGTGGTGCGAGCCGGCTGAAGTCGCTGCCCCGCGGGTCGGCGTAGGACATTCCGCAGCGCATGCAGAAGCGGAAGGGTGCCGTCAGCCAGAACCCGGTGGTGGTCTGGGTCCCGTCAGAGGCTTCCGAGTGGTGCAGGGAACCGTCCGCGGCCACCTGCAGCGGGACAGGCACATCCTCGCGCCGGGCGTCCCGGAGCCGATCATCGGCGTCGAACCAGTCCGCAGGCAGGCGTGCACGGATGCTGTCGTAGTCGACAGGCCATGGCTCATGCCACGGATCGCCCGGCTCGGGGTCGATGAACAGAAAGCCCGGCTGAGCATCGGATGCGGCCCGTTCCCCCAAGTCTCGGGGCGTGAGCACTTCGCCGGGCCGGCCATCAGAGGCCGAGGCCTCGCGGCACACGACGTAGTACTCCTGTCCGCAGGCCCGGCAGAACGCCAAGGGAAGATATGCACGGTGGGGCTCATTATGAACGAAGCGCTGAGCCCGCATTGTGACGCTGCGGTCATCGGGTGCCTCCGGGGTGGCATGAGCGGCGCCACCGGCGCTGAGGAACTGGTGGAGCCGGAATGCGAACACGGGGTTGCCGGTCTCGGGGTTTCTGGTTCTGGCGCCGGCCAGCAGCCGCTGCCTGATGGCGTGCTCGCAGTCCCCCCGGGACAGGCCGGTCTCAGTGGACAGCTTCTCGGCGCCGCCAGCGTCGCCCTCGATCGGGATCGGCAATGCTCGCACCAGCCGGGCGTCGCGTGTCGCCAGTCCGAACCTGGACTCGATCCACGACGACAACGGATCACCGCACATGGCGCCGTAGTCAGTCGGCTCCGGCGTGTCACCAGTGACACTGCGCTTCAGAATCTCGGTGAAGTCCGTCCCGCTGGAGGGTTCCGGAGTGGTGCGTTGCAGCGTCTCCGAGATGACTTCGGAAGGCCGGACCTCGGTGCCGAACAGCCTTGAGGCGACCGTCGCCACCTGGATGCTGCGCTCGGTGTCGCTTCCCTCAGTTGAGAGCGTCGCCGAGGTGCCCACGCACTGGAGCTCGGTGGCACGACACGCCTCGCGGATGCGGCGAACGAGCATCGCCACATCGGCGCCCTGGCGTCCGCGGTAGGTGTGAAGCTCGTCCAGCACCAAGAATCTCAGTGACGCCATGGCATTCACCAGCTTGACGTCGTTGTAGCGGGTGAGGATGAGCTCGGCCATCACGTAGTTGGTGAGCAGCACATCGGGCGGGTTGTCGCGGATCGCCTGCCGCTCGGCCTCGTTCTGCTGGCCGGTGAACACAGCGAACGACACCGGCCGCTGGCTGTCCGGCCCCTCCGGTGACGAGCCGGCACCTTCGCTCTCTACGGTCCATGGCCCGTGATTGAGGAACTTTGCGAGCTCCTCGTACTGGCTGTTGGCCAAGGCATTCATCGGATACAGCACCAGCGCCTTGATGCCCCGACCCGATCCAGCGCGCAGCACATGGTCCACGATTGGCACGATGTAGGCGAGGCTCTTGCCCGATCCGGTACCGGTGGTGAGGATGTAGCTCCGGCCGTCCGCGGCCGCGTCTATGGCTTGCACCTGATGACGGTGAAGCGTCATCGGGTTGCCCCGAGGATCCTCGTCGGACTTGTCCTTCCGGAAGATCTCCTCGGCGAGAGGGTGCAGGCGACCGCTGCCGACCAGCTTGTCCACGGTGGCGCCTGGCTCGAAGGAGGGATTCAGCCCGATCCGGGGATCGGGCCAGAGCAGCCCCCTGTCGAAGGCATCGTCCACCGCGCTCCTGATCCCCTCATCGGCTATCTCGACGAAGCCCTCCGAGTAGCTCCGGTATTCCGAGATCACCCGATCCCTCAGAGAGAACACGTCCATTGGCACAGGCACACTCCGTCGGCGCGATTGGTCGTTCCAGACCGAGCAAGCCAGCCTGGAGCGGCTGCCTACTATCGCACACCGTTGTCACATTCATCATCGGCGCCGGGCGAGGGCCGCGGGACGCCACAGAAGCGGGCTTGCAGCAAGCCCCCACCCGTAGCGCGCGGGGATGTCTATGGATTCCGGCCGCTTCGAGTGACTGGTAGCCGGGGATTGATGAGGATGCGTCGCCGCCGCTCGAATCGCTGGGTCTCGGGGTCGAATCTCAGCGCGACGGATGTCATGGCGATCTTGCCCAGCACCGGCTTGGCGTCGTCGGTGTCGAAAAGCACGGTCACGAAGGTCTTCTCGTCCATGAAGTCCAGGCACGCGAGGCCGATGTCGAGGGTTGTCTCGGTACCGTCGGCCAGCAGGAAGTCCCGGGAGCCTTCCGGTTCGATGCCGATGGCCTCGAGGTGCTTGCGTGGTACTCGACTGTGGTGAACGCCGGCGTCGACCCGGAACTCGCCTTCCCAGGACCGGTCCCGTTGGAGCAGGTTGCTCACGGTCACCGTTACGTAGGTCGCTCCCATGTCTGCTCCCGTTCTCCCAATGAGGTCAGAGATGCACCGCCGGGAGGCGCTTGAGCTGTTGGTTGACCGGATCCACCTCCAGCGTGAGCCCTTCGATGGCGACCACGCCGAGCAGGGGAGTAGCGTCATCGTCGTCCCCGAATAGCACCGTCGCGCCCGCGAACTCGCCCATCAACTCGATACGCGCTAGAGCCTTGTCGAAGCGCTTCGGGCTACCGTCGGCGAGCCGGCAGACTTCGGCGGCCTCCGGCTCGATGCCGATCGCCTCCAGGTGCTTGCGCGGCACCAGGCAGTGATAGGCGCCGGTGTCGACGAGGAACTCGCCCTCCCAGGCCCGCTCCGGCTGCGCCGGGTTCCTGACGGTTGCGTTCACGTGTATGGAGCCCATCGGACCACTACCTCTCAGTCTGCAATCTCATTGCACATCAATATACAACATGAATTCACCACGCCAACCTGTGCAGGCGCGATCAAGGAGTGATCGCCGGATTGCGCGGCGTCGGCAGTAGCCTGACGGAGTTCCACCGCAGGGTGGGACGCATTTGTGCGCAGCACGCAGGCTGCGGGTCTCGCACTGCGGGCCATGCAGCAGGGTCAGAAACCCACTGGAGAAACCATGCCAACCAGCCTCCCCCCGAAGGCGGACACCATCGTATCGATGGCCGAGACCTTCGGACTCGCCGCCAACGACACCGGTTCACCCGAAGTCCAGGTCGCGCTGTTGTCCGACCGCATCAACCACCTCACCGAGCACCTGAGGGTCCACAAGAAGGACCACCACAGCCGGAGGGGTCTGCTGATGCTGGTGGGCCGGCGCAGGAGGCTGCTCGACTACGTGAAGGAGAACGACGTCGAGCGGTATCGGGCGTTGATCGCCCATCTCGGTCTGCGACGCTGAGCCAAGGGGCGGCCAGTGCGCCGCCCCTCCGGCTGCCGGCGCCGGTCGCGGCGCTGAGGGGCCGGCGACGATCCCAGTGACAACCAACCAGAGGCACGGCCACTCCGGTGCCAGTCGTATCGGCCTCGCCCCGTAGCTGCGGCGGGACCGATACGACTGGGAACTGGCGGGGTCGTGCCCGAGACCGGGCCCCGAGACGGGGCCCGCAAGGAGTAGATCCATGGCCGATGCCATTTCCGTCACGGGCGCATTCACGCGCGCCGACGGCAAGGACGCCACCTTCGAGACGGGCCAGCTGGCCCCGCTCGCGGGCGGCTCCGTCACCGCCCGCATGGGCGACACGGTGGTGCTAGTCACCGCCACCGGTGCCAAGTCCCCCCGGGAGGGCGCCGATTTCTTCCCGCTCACCGTCGACGTCGAGGAGCGTATGTACGCCGCGGGCCGCATACCGGGCTCGTTCTTCCGGCGGGAGGCCCGCGCCGGCGAGCAGGCCATTCTGACCTGCCGGCTCATCGACCGACCGCTGCGCCCGAGCTTCCCCGACGGCTTCCGCAACGAGGTCCACGTCGTGGCCACCGTGCTCGGCGCCGACCAGTCCCACCCCTACGACATCGTCGCGCTCAACGCGGCCTCGCTGGCGCTGTGCATCTCGCCGATCCCCTTCGACGGGCCGATCGGCGCGGTGCGGCTGGCCTGGTCGTCTTCGGGTGAGTGGGTGCCGTTCCCGACATACGAGGAGGGAGACGGCTCAGCCTTCGAGATGGTGGTGGCCGGCCGGCTCGCCGATGACGACGTGGCTGTCATGATGGTCGAGGCCGGAGGAACCTCCACCACCTGGGAGCTGTACCAGGACGGTACGCCCAAGGTCGATGAGGACGTCCTGGCCGGTGGCCTCGAGGCGGCCAAGACCTGGATCCGAGAGATGATCGAGCTGCAGCAGCAGATGATCGACGCGGTGGGCGCGGTCCACAAGATGGATCCGCCGCTGGCCCTCGACCACAGCGACGAGATCCTCGCGGCCGTGCGCGAGGGCGCTACCGATCGCATCGCCGCCACCCAGCAGATCGCCGACAAGGCCGAGCGCCAGGAGGCTGAGGCCGTCCTGTCCGGCCAGGTCATCGCCGAGCTCGAGGAGCGCTTCGGCAACGACCCGGCGACCGCCAAGCAGATAAGCAGCGCCATCCGAGCCGTCACCAAGCAGGTCGTGCGCAGCCGGATCGTGGCCGAGGGCGTCCGCATCGACGGCCGCTCCACCAACCAGCTGCGGCCCCTGATGAGCCGGGTGGGGGTAGTCCCCACCGCTCACGGCTCCGGGCTGTTCCAGCGGGGCGAGACCCAGGTGCTCAACTTCACGACGCTGGGCATCGGCCGCAGCGACATGCTGATCGACGACCTGTCGCCGACCGAGAAGAAGCGCTACTTCCACCACTACAACTTCCCGCCGTTCTGCACCGGCGAGACCGGGTTCATGCGCGGGCCCAAGCGGCGCGAGATCGGTCACGGGGCACTGGCCGAGCGGGCCGTGTTCCCGGTGGTACCGGGATTCGACGAGTGGCCCTACACGGTGCGAACCGTCTCGGAGGTGCTGGCCTCGAACGGGTCGAGCTCGATGGCGTCGGTGTGCAGCTCCACGCTCTCGCTGATGGACGCGGGCGTGCCGATCAAGGCGCCGGTGGCCGGCGTGGCCATGGGTCTCGTCCACGCCGACGGCGCCTGGGTCACGCTCACCGACATCCTCGGCGCCGAGGACGCCTTCGGCGACATGGACTTCAAGGTCGCGGGCACCACGGACTTCATCACCGCGCTGCAGCTCGACACCAAGATCGCGGGCATCCCGGCGTCGGTGCTGGCCGACGCGCTGCGACAGGCCCGCGAGGCTCGCCTCGACATCCTCGACGTCATGGCCGCGACCATCATGGAGCCCCGGTCCGACGTGCGCGACACGGCTCCGAAGATCGCCACGTTCGAGATTCCCGTCGAGAAGATCGGAGAGGTGATCGGCCCCAAGGGCAAGGTGATCAACGCCATCCAGTCCGAGACCGGAGCCGACATCAGCGTCGACGACGACGGCGCGGTCGGGATCGTGGCCATCGCGTCGACCGACCGCGGTGCGGTGCTCGAAGCCGAGCGCCAGATCAAGCTCATACTGGACCCGCCCACCGCCGACGTGGGTGCCACCTACCGGGGCCGGGTGGTGAACATCACCAAGTTCGGAGCGTTCGTGAACATCCTCCCCGGCCGCGACGGGCTCGTGCACATCTCCAAGCTGGGGGGCGGCCGGCGCATCGACAGGGTCGAGGACGTCCTGGAGCTCGGCGAGGAGATCGAGGTGGTCGTGGAGGACGTCGACCCCAACGGCAAGATCTCGCTGATTCCCAAGACCGACGACGCCGACGGTGCCGGCCCGCCGTCAAGCCGTCCGGCGCCCCGCCGCGAGGGGGGCGGCCGCCCGGAGCGGCGCCGAGGCCCCGACAGCGGTGAGACGGACCGCTCCCCGGGGCGGTCCGACCGCAACGGAGGCCCTGGTCGTGGCGACCGCGCCGGGTCGGACTTCCGGCGATCGGACGACGGCCGCGGCGACCGTCGGGACTCCGAGCCCCGGCGCGACGACCGCGGCGGCCGCGTCAGGCAGCCGGCCGCGGTCCCGGGCGCGAGGCAGGTCTCGTTCGAGGACTCCTTCGACCGGGAGCTGGAGAAGGAGTTCGGAGACCTGGGTCCCGATCCCCGAGCCCGGCGAGCCGGCCGGCGAGGCCCCCGTCCCCGCTAGGAGGCCGAGCGCGTAGGGAGCGACCATGATCAGAGTCGGCCACCGGCGCCCGGCCCCTCGGATGGACGGTGGCGTCGGTCGAGCGAGTAGGGAGCGACCATGATCAGAGTCGGGGTGTGCGGCGCCACCGGGCGCATGGGCGCCGAGGCGTGCCGGGCCGTCGAAGCCGATCCCGACACCGAGCTGGTGGCCGCAATCGGCTCGGCCGGCTCCGTCGAGGAGTTCGTTGACGCCCGCGCCGAGGTGGTGGTCGACTTCACCGTCGCCGAGGCGGTCAGGGCCAACGCCGGGCGCCTCGCGGCTGCGGGCATCCATGCAGTCATCGGCACGTCGGGGCTGACATCTCGCGACATTGAGGCGCTGCGGACGGCCTTCGTGCGCAGCCACTGCATCGTCGCGCCGAACTTCGCGGTCGGTGCCGTGCTGATGACCCGCTTCGCCGCTCTGGCCGCTCCGTACTTCGACACCGCGGAGGTGATCGAGCTTCACCACGACCGCAAGGTCGACGCTCCGTCGGGGACGGCGCTGACTACCGTCGAAGCCATGGCCGAAGCATCCGACGCCTGGGCGCCGGACCCCACCGTCAACGAGATGGTGCCCGGCGTCCGCGGCGGCCGAGGCCCCGGCGGGATACCGATCCACTCGGTGAGAATGAAGGGTCTGGTGGCCCATCAGGAAGTGCTGCTCGGCGGCTCCGGCGAGACCCTGACCATCCGTCACGACTCCATTGACCGGTCCGCGTTCATGCCCGGGACGCTTCTGGCCACGAAGCGGGTCGTGGCGCTCGAGCCGGGTGTGACCGTCGGCCTCGGCGAGGTGCTGGGCATCTAGGCCGCGGAGCTGCTGAATGCGCAGGCTGGCATCGCCGGGCTGGGTGGCCTCGCACCTGTTCGCGGTGGCGATGGTCGTGCTCATGACCAATCTGGGGTTCTGGCAGCTTCGACGGCTCGACGACCGGCGCGCCGACAATTCCCAGATTGCCGCGGCGATGTCGCAGGATCCGCTGGACATTGCCGCCTATCTCGACACGCGGGGGCTGCCCCCCTCCTACACCGCGGTGGCGGCGAGGGGCGCCTATCTCCCCGACGCCGAGGTGCGGATCGGCAATCGCAGTAGCGGTGGGCAGCCGGGCTTCTGGCTGGCGACTCCGCTGGAACTCCCCGACGGCCGGGCGGTGGCCGTGGTCCGGGGCTGGGTCCCCCGGCGCAGCGTCGTCGGGCTGGACGACCGCAGGCCGGACCCGCCGGCGGGAGAGGTCACCGTGGTCGGGCTGGCCTTCGACAGCGTGGGCGGTGGGAGGATCGCGGAGACCGGTCCGGGAGAGACACCCGAGATCTCCCGCATGGACTTGGACCGCTTCACCGAAGTCTCCGGTGTCGACGTCGAGGATGTCTGGATAAGGCTGCGGGCCCAGTCGCCGCTCCAGCCCGAGGGACTGCCGGAGCCGGTGCCCGATCCCGACCTGACCGAGGGGCCGCACCTGTCGTACGCCTTCCAGTGGTTCTTCTTCGCATCTGGGGCGGTGGTGGTGTACGCCCTGATCCTGCGCCGGGCCGTGACCGGTCGCCAAGAAACTCCCGATACGGAATAAGGTTGTTGGCGATGGGACGGTTCGGACGAGTGCTCACCGCGATGGTCACCCCCTTCACCGACGAGGGGGCCCTGGATCTCGACGGCGCCACCCGCTTGGCGCAGTGGCTGATCGCCCACGGCAACGAGGGCCTGGTGGTGGCCGGCACCACCGGCGAGAGCCCGACCCTCACCCACGCCGAGCAGTCCGACCTGGTGGCCGCGGTGGTGGACGCGGTCGACGTGCCGGTGGTCGCGGGCGCCGGGAGCAACGACACCCGCGCCGCCATCGACCTGACCGAGCGCTGCACCCAGGCAGGAGCCTCCGGGATCCTGCACGTCGCCGGCTACTACAACCGCCCGTCGCAGGCCGGGCTCGACGCCCACTTCCGCCATTGCGCCGACGCCACCGACCTTCCGGTCATCATCTACGACATACCGGGGCGGACGGGCCGCAAGGTCGCCACCGAGACCCTGGCCCGGCTGGCCCACGAGGTACCCAACATCGTCGGGCTCAAGGACGCGGCCGGCTCGCCCGCGGAGACGGCCCGCCTGCTGGAGATGGCCCCCGACGGCTTCGAGGTGTACTCCGGCGACGACTCGCTCACGCTGCCCCTGCTGTCGATCGGCGCGGTGGGCGTCATCGGCGTCGCCACCCACTGGGCGGGCCGGCAGATGGCAGCCATGTTCGATGCCTTCGAGAGCGGACGGGTGGCCGAGGCCGCGGCCGTCAACCGCAGCCTGCTCGACTCCTACGACTTCGAGACCGGCGACGACGCCCCCAACCCGGTGCCCACCAAGTGCATGATGAGGGTGCTGGGACTGCCCGCCGGGCCGTGCCGCCTGCCCATGGGACCCGAGCCGTCCGGTCTCGAGGACCGGGCCAGGGAAGTCCTCACCGCGCTGGGCGCAGGCTGAAGTCCCGCCGTGGCCGCGCCGGTAGCCGTCACCTTCCTGGGCGGCCTCGGGGAGATTGGACGCAACTGCGCGGTCATCGAGACCTCCGGTCGCCGGGTGCTGCTCGACTGCGGCCGGATGTTCGCGGGGGACGACCTTCCCGGCGTGGACTCGGTGCTTCCCGACTTCGAGTGGCTGCTGGACGCGGGCGGAGTGGAGGCCTGCGTCGCGACTCACGCCCATGAGGACCACATCGGCGCGCTGCCGTACCTGCTCGAGCGGTTGTCGTTCCCGGTGTACGGGTCGGCGTTCACGTTGGGTCTGGTGCGGCACAAGCTGGCTGAGGCGGGTCTGCTCGACCGGGCCGAGCTCCGCGAGGTTCGCGACGGCGACCGCTTCAACGCGGGGCCCTTCGAATGCGAGGCCATGCCGGTCACCCACTCGGTTCCCGGTGGGTTCATCACCGCGTTCTCCACGCCGCAGGGTCTGATCCTTCACTCCAGCGACTTCAAGCTCGACCTGACGCCCGTGGACGGGCGGCGCACCGCGCTGTCCCGCATCGGCGCGCTCGCCGACGATCCGGGTGTGCGGCTGCTCCTGGCCGACTCGACCAACGCGGACGACCCCGGGTCGACCCGATCGGAGCGGGATGTGGGCGACGTGCTGCGCGAGGCGATCGGCCGGGAGGAGGGTCGCAGGGTGATCGTGGGGGCCTTCGCCAGCCACATCCACCGCATCCAGCAGGTGATGGACGTAGCCGTCGGCACGGGCCGCACCGTGGCGACGCTGGGCCTGTCGATGCAGCGCAACGTCGGCCTGGCCCGCGAGCTCGGGCTGCTGCGGGTGCCCGATCACGCGCTGCGCGACATCACCGACATCGAGGGAATCGACCCGGCGAGGGTGCTGATCGTCTGCACCGGGTCCCAGGGCGAGCCCCGCGCCGCTCTGACCCAGATGGCCGAGGGCGTCAGCAAGTGGGTGGAGATCGGGGATCGGGACACGGTGATATTCAGCTCCCACCCGATCCCTGGCAACGAGGCCGCGGTGGGAGCGGTCCGCAATGGGCTGGCCCGGCGCGGCGCCCGGGTGCTGCACACCGGCAACCTCAACGTGCACACCTCCGGTCACGGCAAGCAGCAGGAGCTGAAGGTGCTGCACTCGGCCGCATCGCCGCAATGGTTCGTGCCGGTGCACGGCGAGTACGAGCACCTGGTGGCCCACGCCCGGCTGGCCACCGAGATGGGCATGGACTCCGAGCGGGTGGTGCTGTGCTGCGACGGTGACCGGATCGAGTTGACCGACGACGGCCTGCGACACTCGGGCTCGGTCGGTGGCGTCCACGTCTATGTGGACGGCACGGTCGGCGACCTGGGATCGATCGTGCTCGACGAGCGGCGGAAGCTGGGCTCCAGCGGTTTCGTGGCCGTCGTCGTGGAACTGGATCTGGACCGCGGCCTGCTCCTGAGGGGACCCGAGGTCGTGTCGCGTGGCTGGGTGGAGCAGCCGGCCCTGCTGGCCCACGAGACCGCGATAGCCGACGCCGTCGAAGCCGAGGTCCGTGATGCGCTCGACGACGGCCGTACTGGCTTGGATGCCTTCGAAGACCTGGTGCTTCGCACCGCCCGGCGCACGTCCCGGGAGCGGACCCGCCGGCGGCCCGTGATCATCCCGGTGGTGCGCGAGGCTCGACCAAATCAGTAGAGAAACCCGTCATATGGGAGCAATTCTCGTGCAGATTTGAGCCGAGCTAGATGTGGGTCGCCCATCGGTCGCCCGCGCCCCGCTTGGCGCTTCGTCCAATCGTCGCGGATTGCTCCCACCCGCGCGACGCAGGGGTTCACAAGGCTGTTGGGCGTCACTGGTAGCGTCACATTTGATGGCCAGCAAGGAAGCCAAGAGGGCCGGCGGCGCCCCGAACGGGCCGAAGGAGGCCAGGAAGGGCTCGCGGCGGCGCTCGGCCGCGGTGGGCTCGGTGGTTCGACGCCATCGCCGGGACATTTGGGGCTTGGCCGCCATCGTGGCGGGCCTGATTGTGGCCGGCAGCGTCTGGTTCGCAGCCGCAGGACGGGTCGGCGAGCAGGTCGATCGGGCTCTGGCCGCGGGGTTCGGCCTGGTGCGTTCTGCCCTGCCCATCGGGCTGGCGGCGATGGGAGCAGCCGCGCTCTGGGGCGGACGTCGTGGCGGTGCTGCCAGTGGCTCAACCGGCGGAGGCGAGGGAACCGGAGCGACCCAACCGGTCGGCATGCCTCCCGTCGAGAGGTCCGACTCTGCGGCCAGGATGCTGCTGGGCGGTGTGCTGCTGCTGGTGTCGTCCACGGGGTTGCTGCATCTGGCCAGGGGCCGCCCCGGCCTCGGTGACGGCGTGGACGAACTCGGCGCGGCGGGCGGTGCCCTGGGTGTCGGTATCGGCGGTTTCCTGCACGCCTGGACGGCGGCGTGGGGCTCCGTGCTGCTGCTCGTCTTCGTAGGGCTCGTCGGCCTGATCGTCGTCACCGGCCTCACCGTGCGATCGGCGCTGGCCGGGCTGGCGACCGCGCTTCGCCCGGCTTGGCGCTTGCTGCGGTCGCTGGTGGTGAACCTATTCAGCGATATCAAGGAGGCCCCCGCCGGAGGGGAGGCCACCGGCCTGCCTAACTTCGAGCAAGCCGAGGGCGCACCGTTCCGGGCGGATCCGGATTCGAGCGACGTCGGCACCGACGAGGAGCCTCCGCCCGCCGAGCCCGAGCCCGCTCCCGAGGCGGGAGCGGTTGCCGCGCCCGGCGATCTCGCCAAGGCGCTCGCTGCGGGCTCGGGCGCGAAGCGGCGAGACGGCCCGTCCAAATGGAAGCTGCCGGCCGCCAAGGTCCTCACCGTGACGCCCTCGCGGCACATCGACAAGGTGGCCGTGGCCGAGCGCGGCCAGCTCCTGCAAGCGACCCTCGCCAGGTTCGATGTTCCCACCATCCTGCTGGAACCGGTGGTGGGACCGACCGTCACCCGTTTCGTGCTCGAGCTGGAGGAGGGCGTCAAGGTGTCCAAGCTCGAGAACCTGCGCAAGGACATCGCCTATGCCATGGCATCGCCCGACGTGCGCATCCTGGCCCCCATCCCGGGCCGGCGAGCCATCGGCGTGGAGGTCCCGAACCTCGACCGCCAGATAGTGCGGCTCGGCGATGTGCTGCGAACACCGGAGGCGCGGGCCGCGGAGCACCCGTTGGAGGTCGCCATAGGCCGCGACATCAACGGCCAGTCGGTGATGATGAACCTGGCGACCACACCCCATCTGCTGATCGCCGGGGCCACCGGGGCCGGAAAGTCGTCGTGCCTCAACTCGCTGATCACCTCGGTCCTGATGCGGTCCACCCCCGACGAGGTCCGCATGATCCTGGTCGACCCGAAACGGGTGGAGATGGGCCAGTACGACCGCGTCCCGCACCTGCTGACCGCGCCGGTCACCGACCCCCGCAAGGCGGCCAACGCGCTGAGCTGGGCCGTGCGGGAGATGGAACGGCGCTACGACCTGCTTCACGAGACCGGCTTCCGGGACGTCACCGGCTACAACGGCGCGGTCGACGAGGACGCCCTGGACCCCCCGCCCGGGGCGAGGGACGCCGACGGCGAGCCGTTGCAGTACCAGCGCCTGCCGTTCGTGCTCCTTGTGGTGGACGAGTTGGCCGACCTGATGATGGTGGCCGCCAGGGACGTGGAGGAGTCGATCGCCCGGATAGCCCAGATGGCCCGCGCCGTCGGCATCCACTTGGTGATCGCCACCCAGCGGCCCTCGGTCAACATCATCACCGGGGTTATCAAGGCCAACATCCCGGCCCGGCTCGCCTTCGCGGTGGCGAGCCTGACCGACTCTCGAGTGATCCTCGATCAGCCCGGCGCCGAGCGGCTGGTGGGCCAGGGCGACATGCTGTGGCTCGGACCCTCGTCGTCGACCCCCCACCGCATCCAGGGGTGCTGGGTGACCGAGGACGAGGTCCGCGCCGTGGTGGGGCACTGGGTGGATCAGGCGCCCGACTTCCACGACGATCCCTCGGTCTCCACCGATGGACCACCCGGCGGTGAGTCCGGAGGCTCGACGCAGCCGGGGCCCGACCTCGGCGGGGCGCCGATCATGCCCACGAGCATCACCGAAGCGCCCCCGGTGGACGACGACGACGGTGACGAACTGCTCGAGGCGGCCATGGCCCTGGTGGTCGAGACCCAGCTGGGCTCCACGTCCATGCTGCAACGCCGTCTGCGGGTCGGCTTCGCGAGGGCGGGCCGGATCATGGATCTGCTTGAACAGCGCGGCGTGGTCGGCCCGTCGACCGGCTCGAAGGCCCGTGAGGTCCTGATCACTCCCGAGGAGTTCGAGGGCAGGCAGGCCGGCTGAGAAGAATGCTGGTCGGTCTCGTCTTCTCGATCGTCGGCCTGGTGGTGCTGTCGCTGGCGGCTGACCAGTTCGTGCGGGGAGCGGCCCGGCTGGCCGTCGTGCTCCGGATGGCGCCGATCGTGGTGGGTGCCATCGTGGTGGGATTCGGCACCAGCGCGCCCGAGATGCTGGTTTCGGGGGTAGCCGCAGCCAACGGACGCCTCGACATCGGTGTGGGCAACATCATCGGCTCCAACGTCGCCAACATCTCCCTGGTGCTCGGCGCCGCGTCGTTCGTGGCGGTCGTGCCCGTCAGCCGCTCCGTCGTGAGGAGGGACGCCGCGGTGTCGGTGGCGGCGGTAGCGGTGTTCGCTCTGGTCGTGCAGGGCGAACTCAGCCGCCTGGAGGGGTTGCTGCTGCTGGTCGCCCTGGGCGCGTGGTTCGTGCTGATACTCCGCGGGGCGCGTACCACCGGCCGCGAGCCGGACATGGACGACCTCTCAGAGCTGGTCGGTGAGGATCCTCCCGCCCTCGGGTTCGAGACGCTGCGAACCGTGGTGTCGCTCGCCTTGGTGGCCGGCTCGGCCTATGTTCTCGTGGAGGGCGCCGAGCGGGTAGCCGACGCGCTGAACCTCTCGGGGGGCTTCGTCGGTTACACCATGGTGGCCGTCGGCACGTCGGCACCCGAGCTGGTCACGGCGGTGGCCGCGGCCCGGCAGCGGGAGACCGAGCTGCTCGTGGGCAACCTGCTGGGAAGCAACGTGTTCAACTCCCTGGCTGTGGGCGGCGTGATCAGCCTGGTCGGATCCGGCCCGGTCGGCGATGTCACGCTCCAGACCCTCGGTTCGCTGATGATGGTGGTGATCTGCGCGGTGAGCTGGGTGGCCATGGCCATAGGCCACCGGGTCAGCCGTATCGACGGGATAGTGCTGCTCGGTCTCTGGGTGGTGAGCATCGCTCTGCTGGCCGGCTGACTCTGCCACCGGGGCTTCGCATGGCATCACACACCCCCTTGAGACATCCGGGAACCCCGCCGTCGGGACGGACGTCCTATTCGCATGGAGTGCTACGCCCGCCGGTGGCCATGGGGCGTGGGGGCCTGCTCGTGTGCGCCCTGGTGTGCACCGGCGTTCTCGGTGCCGGCTGCTCGACCGGAACGAACGATGATCCGGGCCGTACGAGCAGACCGCCGGCCACCACCGAGGATCGGTCGCCGCCGGCGGAAGCCGATCAGACGCTGGCTCAACAACCTGACCCCCTGGCACCAACGACATCGCCGCCCCCCGAGCAGGAGATCGTGTCAGTCGAGGCGACCGCGCCCTCCGACGAGCCCGCCGAATCCGATGAGCCTTCGGCGGGATCCGCGGAGATTGCCGAGGCGGTCGGAGAGTCCTCTGGCGTTGAGGCAGTGCCAGAACCGGCACAGGACGAGCTCCGGGAGGAATCGCCGGTGTTCCCGCCGTGGGCGGACAGTGACGGCGTGGCTCGCTGGACCGTCGAGATCATCGAATGGTTCCCACATGATCCGGAGGCCTTCACGCAGGGGCTTGAGGTGGCCGACGGCACCCTGTACGAGAGCACTGGCCTCTGGGGACAGTCCTCGCTGCGGACGGTGAACCCGGTCACCGGAGAGGTCGCGGCACGTGTCGATTTGCCCGACGAGTTCTTCGGTGAGGGGCTCACCGTCGTCGGTGACGAGATCGTCCAGCTCACCTGGCAGAGCGAGACTGCCTTGGTGTATGACCGCTTCACACTCGAGCAAGTGGGCGAGCACGGCTACGAGGGCGAGGGCTGGGGCCTGTGCCTGTCCGAGGACGTAGTGATCATGTCGAACGGCTCGAATCGTCTGGCCCGGCGGGATCCACAGACCTTCGAACTGCTGGGCACGGTGTCCGTGACGGCGACCGGCTACGACGGACGGCTCGACTACCTGAACGAGCTTGAGTGCGTCGAGGGTCTTGTGATCGCCAACGTGTGGCAGACCGACCAGCTGCTGGTGATCGATCCGGAGTCAGGCCGGGTCCTGGCCGCCGTCGATGCCGGACCGCTTGTCGACGATGTGCACCAGAGCTCTCCGGCAAGCGCAATCGACGTACTCAACGGGGTGGCATTGGATCCGGACACTGCCACCCTGTGGATGACCGGAAAGCTCTGGCCCCGGCTCTACCGAGTCCGGGTCGTGGAGGTTCAGTAGATGCGGCTGCGAACCGGCGCGCTGGTGGCGATGGCGGTTCTGCTGTCGGCCTGCGTGGGAGGCTCCGAGACCCGGTCGTCGGGTGGGGCTTCGCCGACTCTGCCGCCTCCGCCCACCACGGCATGGGTGCCATCGTCTACGTCGCCCACGACCCTGCCGCCGACCAGCGCGCCCTCCAAGGCCTGGACGCTGCTGGCCGGGGGCGATGTGCTGATGACACGCACTGAGCCCGCCGGCATCGACCCCTTCGCGGCGCTGGACCCGCCGCTGGGCTCCTCGGACTTCTCCCTGGTGAACGTGGAGATGGCCATCAGCGACCGTGGTGTGCCGCACTGGAAGAGCTTCGTGTTCCGGGCTCCGCCGTCTGCCGCGGAGACGATCGCGGCCGGAGGCGTCAGCGTGGCCAACCTGGCCAACAACCACGCCAACGACTACGGCCCCGACGCCCTGATGGACACCATCGAGCTGCTGGAAGCGGCCGGGGTGGCGACCGTCGGCGCCGGTAGCAACGCCGACGAGGCCTACCAGTACCGGCTGCTGTCCGCCGGCAACGGCGTGCGGGTGGCCTTCGTGGGCGCCTCCATGATCGTGCCCTCCGGCTTCGCGGCCGGCACCACCACTCCGGGGATCGCCTCGGCGCACTCGCCGGCCCGGGTCCTCGACACGGTGCGGGCCGCGGCGGCCGAGGCCGATGCGGTGATTGTCGCGGTCCACTGGGGTATCGAGCGCGACACCTGCCCCAGCAACGAACAGCGCCTCCTCGCCCGCCAGCTCCTCGAAGCGGGCGCCGACGCCATCATCGGGCACCATCCTCACGTGCTCCAGCCGGTGGAGCTGGCCGGCAGCAAGCTGGTGGCCTACTCGCTCGGGAACTTCATCTGGCACGTTCGCTCCGGCGTCCTCGGCGAGACCGGGATTATCCAGATCGACTTCGACGGCGACGAGGTCGTGACATGGGAGTTCCACCCGCACGTCCTCGATGCCAACGGAGTGCCCACCCCGGCCGACTCCGGTGAGCGTGTCGAGCGCATCCGCGACATCGTCTCCGGCAACTGCGCTCCCCACGACCCCCCGCCTCCGGAGCGCACCAGCACCACGACCACTACCACCCTGCCCCCTCCGACGGGGACCGCGGGCGTCTGAGGGGCAGGCAAGGATGTCCGGCGGGCCAAAGTCCTTCGTGGTGCACACCCTGGGATGCCCCAAGAACCAGGTCGACTCCGACAAGTTGAGCGGGCTGCTGGTCGCCGACGGCCTGGCTCCGGCCGCCGAGGACTCGGAGGCTGATCTCGTTGTCGTCAACACCTGCGCCTTCGTGGAGCAGGCCCGCCAGGAGTCGATCGACACGATCCTGGCGGTGGCGGAGGCCAAGGCGCCCGGTGCGTCGCTGGTGGTGACCGGCTGCCTCGCGGAGCGCTACGGCGACGAGCTTGCTGCCGCGTTGCCGGAGGTCGACCGGATCGCCGGGTTCGGCATGACTCTCACCGGTGCGGCGGCTGCGGCTGCACCGGATCCGGTGCCGGTGGAGTTGGGGCGGCCCAACACCCGTGGTGTTCCGGCCTTCGACCTTCTCAACCTTCGGAGGCCGCGGTCGCCTCGCCCGTGGGCCTACGTCAAGATCGCGGAGGGATGCGACCGGGCCTGCGGCTTCTGCGCCATCCCCAGCTTCCGCGGCCCGCAACGGAGCCGCCCGATCGAGCAGATCCTCACCGAGGTGGAGCAATTGGAAGCGGCCGAGATCGTTCTGGTGGCCCAGGACCTCGCCTCCTACGGCCGGGACCAGGGTCGCGGAGAACGCCGGATCGTTCCGTTGGTGGAGGCGGTGTCGGCCCGGGTCGCCCGCACCCGGCTGCTCTACCTGTACCCGTCGGACCTAAACGACGCCCTGATCGACGCGATCTGCGCCACCGGTGTGCCCTACTTCGACCTGTCTCTCCAGCACGTGTCCCGGCCGCTGCTGCGACGCATGCGGCGCTGGGGCGACGGCCAGCGGTTCCTATCCCGCATCGAGGCGATCCGCAGGCGCGAACCCGACGCGGCCTTCCGCACCAACTTCATCGTCGGCTACCCGGGCGAGACCGAGGACGACCACGACCGGCTGCTGCGCTTCCTGGAGGATGCTCAGCTCGACTGGTGCGGTTTCTTCGCATACTCCGAGGAGGAGGGGACCCATTCGTCGACCCTGGGCGGCAAGGTCGGCGAGAGCCTGTGCTCGGAGCGCCTGGCCGAGCTCACCGAACTCCAGGACGCCATCACGGCCCGCCGCCGCGACCTGCTGGTCGGACACCGGGTCTCGGTGCTCGTGGACGAGCCCGGTGTGGGCCGGACCCACCGCGAGGCCCCCGAGATCGACGGGATCGTGGATGTGCCCACCGCTCTCGCGCCGGGTACCTTCGCAGACGTGACGGTGACTGCGGCTGTGGGCTGCGATCTGGTGGCGACATGAGCTCCCCGAGCGGCGCCGAAGCTCCCGCTCAGGCCAGCCTGCTTCACCCTGCCAACCTGCTGACCCTCGCCCGGCTCCTGCTGTCGCCCATCCTGTTCCTGCTGATCCTTCAGGCCGAGGAGGCCATGGGCGCTTCCTGGGCGGCTTTCGGGTTGGGTCTGGCCATGGCCGGCACCGACTTCTTCGACGGCCGGGTGGCCCGGTGGGCCAACGTCACCAGCCGAAGCGGGGCCTTCCTCGACCCTCTCGCCGACAAGGTCGTGGTCCTCGGCGCGGCGTTCTGCCTGGTGGCGGTGGAGCGCTACTGGTGGGTGCCGGTGACCATCATCGCTTTCCGGGAACTGGGAATCACGGCCTGGAGGGCGCGATGGGCTAGCGCAGGCGTTTCCATTCCGGCCCGCCGCTCGGCCAAGTACAAGACCTCCGTGCAGGGTCTCGCGCTGGCGATGGCGGTCATGCCCACCCTGGAGGGTGCCGACGCCGTGCTGACCACCGCGCTGTGGGTGGCGGTGGTGTTCACCGTGGTCACGGGACTCCAGTACCTGATGGACGGTCGCTCCGCGCTCGCGAACCATCGTGAGATGTGAGGTCGTGGCGGTCGGGACCGAGCTGCTGCTCGGCCAGATCGTCGACACCAACTCCTCGTGGATCGGCGAGCAGCTGGCGCTGGCCGGCATCGACAGCCATTTCCAGACCAAGGTCGGCGACAACCTCGACCGGATGATCGCCGCGTTCGAGCAGGCTCTGGACCGCAGCGATGCGGTCATCGTGTGCGGCGGCCTCGGCCCCACCCCCGACGACATCACCCGCGAGGCGATCGCGGCGGTGATGGGCGTCGAGCTGCGCCGCGACGAGGCGGTGGTGGAGCGGATCCGGGCCATGTTCTACCGCCGGGACCGCCAGATGCCGGACAACAACCTGCAGCAGGCCGACGTGCCGGCAGGAGCCCGCGTGATGGATGTGCAGCCCGGCACCGCGCCCGGCCTGATCTGCCCGGTGAGGCCCCGGGGTTCCGGGGATCCAGCCGGCACGGTGGCTGGCGCCGAGGCTCCCGGCGCTGAGAAGGTGATCTACGCGGTTCCCGGCGTGCCCTGGGAGATGCAGAAGATGGTCAGCGAGTGCGTGCTGCCCGACCTTCAGGCCCGCGCCGGCGAGCGTCATGTGATCCGGAGCCGGACACTGCGCACCTGGGGGTACTCGGAGTCCGGTCTCGCCGAGCTCCTCGAACCGGAGATGCGCCGCCTCGACTCCACCGGCGAGGCCACCATCGCCTTCCTGGCCAGCGGCATGGAGGGCCTGAAAGTCCGCATCACGGCCAAGGCCGCCGACGACGAGACCGCCGAGACCGTGCTGTCCGGCGTCGAGTCCAGGGCGCGTGGGGTGATCGGCGAGGCCGTGTTCGGTGCCGACGACGACACCATGGAGTCGGTGGTCGTCGCCCTGATGGGGTCGCAGGGCCTGACGCTGGCGTTGGCCGAGTCGGTCACCGGCGGGCTGATCGCGGCTCGCCTCACCGATGTCCCCGGCGCGAGCAACGTGCTGCGGGGCGCGGTGGTGCCCTATGACCGGGAAGTCAAGACCGGTGTTCTGGGCGCGCCCGATGTGAACGCGGTCAGCTCAGAGATGGCGCTGGCCATGGCTGAAGGGGCCTGCCGGGTGCTGGGTGCCGAGGTCGGTCTGGCCACCACCGGCGCTGCGGGCCCCGACCCCCACGAGGGCGCCGAGGCGGGAACGATATGGATCGGTCTGCACCTCGACGGTGAGGGCGAGGCCACCCGGGTGCGTTTCAACATGGCCCGGACGATGGTGCGCCAGCTCGGCACGATCACCGCGTTGAACCTGCTGCGGACCCGCCTGCTGGCCCGAGCCGGCTGACTCCGGCCTCGAGGGTCTCGAGGTCGGCCTGCCAGCAGCCCATCAGGTGGGTGGGCTGGAAGCCCATCTCGATGTTGATGGCCAGCATGTGGGCGTTGCTGGCCGCGTTGCCGGTCTGGAGCGCGGTCACCTCGGGCTCGTCGGCCCGCAGCCACTGCCACATCACGGCCTTCATCCAGCGTCCGATTCCCCGGCCCCGGTGGGCGGGCAGCACGACGGTCGACCACTGCCACGATGCCGCCGGCCGGTGCCGGTTGACGAACACCTCGGTGGTGCCGGCCGCCTCGCCACGGGCAGTGACGGCCAGGACTCCCCGGTACTCCAGCCCGATGGCCGCTCGGGCCTCGATCTCGGCCCGGACCATGACTTCGTCGACGACGGTGTCGGCGATCTCCAGATCGTCGGTGGGGGCGTCGTTCATGGCGTTGGCGGTGGCCACCAGGGCGCCGATCCGCTCCTCCGGGCAGCGACGGGCCCAGTGCACCAGCTCCAGGTTGTCGGGACCGGCCGCGATCCATCGCGCCATGAGCTCGGGGTCGACCGCGGCCAGGTCGAGTCTGGACTCCTGCTCGGTGTAGCGCAGCTCGGCTCCCAGACCGGTCCAGAAGGCGTCGGCGTCGGGGGTGTGGTCGCCCCACGCGATGATCGAGGTTCGCCCGTCGGCCCGGGCCAGCCGCAACAGCTCGGCCAGCACCGCGGCCGCGGTGGGCTCGTCGGCGGGGGTGATCTCGACGCCGGCCAGGTTGGCGTTGGCTGCGTCCGTATTGAACTCCACATGCCCGATGGCGGCCGCGGTGCCGTCGCCCGCGAGAGCGACGACCCGCTGGTGGAGGCAATGGTCGGTGGCGTCGTCGTCGAAGATGGCCCGCAGTTCCGGGGCAGGCGTGACGGGCAGTCCGGGGTCCCGCTCGCGGTCGAGCCGCTGCTGGAGCTCCAACGCCGCGGCAAAGCCTGCTTCGTCCAGTGATCGGGCGTCGACGATCCGCACGACGGGAGCGTACGGGCGACATGATGGATCGGGGAACCAGCGGCGGCCCCCGAGCGTCATAAGTGTGATCGAGTAGAGGGAGCCGGGCGCTTCCCCGGCACTAGGAGTCCGTTCATGAGCCACAGTCGCAGGGCGGTGTTGCTGACAGCCACGATGGTGCTGGTGCTGGCCTCGGGCTGCGGCGTCGCCGGTTCGGTGTTCGGCGGCTCGTCGGTGACTGGGACGGTCACCTACCGGGAGCGGATCGCGCTGACGCCGGAAGCGAAGCTGATCGTCCAGGTACGGGACACGTCGTACGCGGACGCGGCCGCGGAGTTGATCGCCGAGCAGGTCATCTCCGACCCGGGCCAGGTCCCGATCTCCTTCGACGTCGACTACGACCCCGATGACATCGACTCCCGCAACACGTACTCGGTGTCGGCCCGCATCGAGGAAGCCGACGGCCGCCTGGCCTTCATCAACGACACCGCCTACGACGTGATCACCGGGGGCAATCCCAACAAGGTGGACATGGTGCTGGTGCTGGTGGAGCCGCCGCCGGAGATGGTTGACGGCGAGTTCACCGTCGAGGACCGCCAGCCGGTGGAGGAGCCGGTGCACGTAACCGGAACCGAGATCATCTGGGAGGGCGATCAGGCCTTCGTCCACGTCCTGTTCGCGATATCCGAGGTCGACGGGTGCTACCGGCGCGGGCGTGAGGAGGCCAGGCTCGACGGCAGCCGCGTAGTCGTGGAGGTCACGGCATGGGTTCCCCGGCCCTCTCCGTGGGCCATCGACTGCTCCGAGAGGACCCTGGAACTCGACGCGTGGGTGTTGCTGGGCGATGCAGGCGGCACCCTGGCAACCGGCGAGACCTACACCGTCGAAGTCAACGGCACCGAGACCCTCGTGCTTGCAGTGCCCTAGCCCCGAGCCCCTCGTGCTTGCGGTGCCCTAGCCCCGAGCCCCTCGTGCTTGCGGTGCCCTAGACCCGAGACCCTCGTGCTTGCAGTGCCCTAGCCCCAGCCCTAGACGGAGCTGGGCGTGTCAGCTGTCGTCGCCGGTGCGCTCGAGGCGGAGGGAGGCGGAGTTCATGCAGTAGCGCTCGCCGGTGGGGCGGGGACCGTCCGGGAACCGGTGGCCCAGGTGGGCGCCGCAGTTGGCGCACACGGCCTCCTCGCGGACCATGCCGAAGCTGCGGTCGGTATGGATCTCGACCGCGGCGGGGTCGACCGCCTCCCAGAAGCTGGGCCAGCCGGTGCCCGACTCGTACTTGGTGTCGCTGGAGAAGAGCGGCGCGTCGCACACGATGCAGTGGTACGTGCCGTCGTCGTGGCAGTTCCAGTACTCGCCGGTGAAGGCCCGTTCGGTGCCGGCCTGCTGGGTGACCTGGTACTGCGCCGGCGTGAGGCGGTCCCTCAGTTCGGTGTCGTCGAAGGTCGGGCGGGCGGGGGAGGTTTGCGAGGTCATGAGGGTTGCCTTTCTGGTCGGTTCGAGTCTGGATTGGCGGCGTTTGCGGAAGATTCGCCGGGCCATGGTGTTGCCTTTCTCCTGTACTGCTCTACGGTAGGCAACGCACGCGGGGTTCGTATGGTTCCCGGCCGGCGAACCGGATCCCGCGCCGCCTCGATGGAGCAGGGCCGGTCTGCTCCATCTGCGCCCGCAGAGCGCCTCCTCGAGTCTTCACGGGCTCCTCGCGGATGCTTGACCTGAACAAATGTTCGTAACTACAGTGTTGTTATACTACGAGGACGGATCGGCGCGGATCCACCGGCATCCGGTCTGTCACACCCCCCTCATAAGTTCAGCAAGCATCCCCGACTCGCCGAGAGGCCACCAGACACCCACCCGCCCCGAGGGGCACAGACACAGGAGAACGAAGTGGACGATCGACACAAGGCTCTGGACATGGCCATGAGCCAGATAGAGAAGCAGTTCGGCCAGGGCTCGGTCATGAAGATGGGCGAGAAGGCCACTATGAGCATCGAGGCGGTCCCCACCGGGGCGCTGTCGCTCGACTTGGCCCTCGGCATAGGGGGCCTGCCCCGGGGCCGGGTCACCGAGATTTACGGCCCGGAGTCCTCGGGCAAGACCACCCTGGCCACCCATGTGGTGGCCGAGGCCCAGCGCAACGGCGGCATCTGCGCCTACGTCGATGCTGAGCACGCCATGGACCCGACCTACGCCAAGGCCATCGGCGTGGACATCGACGAGCTGCTCATCTCCCAGCCCGACACCGGTGAGCAGGCCCTCGAGATCACCGACATGCTGATCCGCTCCGGAGCGCTCGACGTGGTGGTGATCGACTCGGTGGCCGCGCTCACCCCTCGCGCCGAACTCGAGGGCGACATGGGGGACACCCACGTCGGCCTGCAGGCCCGGCTCATGTCGCAGGCGCTGCGCAAGCTCACCTCCAACCTCAACAAGTCCAACACCATCTGCATCTTCATCAACCAGCTGCGCGAGAAGATCGGGGTGATGTTCGGCTCTCCGGAGACCACCCCCGGCGGCCGGGCCCTCAAGTTCTACTCGTCGGTGCGGCTCGACATCCGCCGCATCGAGTCGATCAAGAACGGCATGGAGGTGGTGGGCAACCGCACCCGGGTCAAGGTCGTGAAGAACAAGTGCGCACCGCCGTTCAAGCAGGCCGAGTTCGACATCATGTACGGCCAGGGAATCTCCCGTGAGGGTTCAGTGCTCGACCTGGCCGTCACCGAGTCCATCGTGAAGAAGTCCGGGGCCTGGTACACCTACGACGGCGAGCAGCTCGGCCAGGGCCGTGAGAACGCCAAGGCGTTCCTCCAGGACAACCCCGAGCTGATGGTGGAGATCTCCGACCTGGTCTGGAAGGCCGTCATGCCCGAACCCGAACCGGAGCAAGAGCCCGACTGGGAGCACCCCACAGCATCAGAACCCTCAGCCTCCGCCGCTGCCTGATATCCCGCAGTGCACCGCGGCTGTGGTGAAGGTCGCATCAGCCGGCTAGCGCGAACGCGCCGCGGGCCTCAGCCGGACGCTCGTGTGGGTTAGGCGAGGTCGGGGCCGATGCGGATCGGTACGGCGGTCTCGGCCTCGCCGTCATCGAAGACGGCCATGATCTGCAGACGGGCTCCGAGCCCGTGCACGTAGCTTCGGAGCGTCGACACCTTGACGTCGTCGCCCCGCTCCAGTTGCGACACGGCGGACTGGCTGATGCCCAGCTCAGCAGCGAGGTCGACCTGGGAGAAGTCCAGAGTCCGTCGCAGCACCTGCAGACCGATCTCTGCGAGCGTCTCGCTGCGCAGCGCGGCCAAGCGCTCCTCGGCGCCAGGGCGCGCCAGCACCTCGTCGTGCAGTGCCCGGTAACTCTGAGTGGAAGGCATCGGAATCACACTCCAATCGAATCATCACTAGCCATCGGCGAGCTCCTCAAGTCGCAACTCTTCGAGATGCGTGTCGTACAGGTCATCAGCCGCAGGAACGGCTCGCTGATATCACCGCTTCCACTGACCCGACTTGTTGCCACCAAGCAACAAGATCGCACAGCGCCGCGGATCGAAGGCGAACAGCACGCGCGGCTCTCCGGCCTTGGAGACTCGGAGCTCCTTCATGTTGTTGTGGCGGGAAGTCGACACGTCACCGACCGCAGGGCGCTTCAACGCGGGACCTACCTCGGCCAGCAGCATCACGCGGTCGTCGAGTGCCTCCTGTTGAGCCTGGGTGAGTTCGCGCCACCACGCCCCGAAGTCGTCCGTGTACTCGACCTCCCACGCCGACGAAGCATAAGCTATAGCTTCTATAAGTACAACCTTCTGAATGGCCTCGCAAGGAGCCATCCAAATTGGTCGCTCGCAGGTCGCTTCGGAGCCGAGGGCGTAGCCTTGGGGTGTGGGCCGGACCTATGCCATCCGCACCTTCGGGTGCCAGATGAACGAGCACGACTCCGAGAGGATCGCGGGCCTGCTCGAGGGTGACGGGTACCAGCGTGCCTCCGTCCTGGAGGACGCCGATGTGATGGTGCTCAACACCTGCTGCATCCGGGAGAACGCCGACAACAAGCTGTACGGCGCCCTGGGCCGGCTCAAGGCCGTCAAGGCCGAGCGGCCCGATGCGCTCATCGCGGTGGCCGGGTGCCTGGCCCAGAAGGACCGGGAGCTGGTCCGGGAGCGGGCCGGGCACGTCGACGTGGTGTTCGGCACCCACAACGTGCACCGTGCCGCCGAGCTCGTCGATCACGCCCGGCGGCACGGACCGGTGGTGGAGATCCTCACCGAGACGGTCCGCGAGGACAGCGAGGCGTTCCCGTCGGCGCTGCCGGTGCGCCGGGAGACCGAGCACTCCGCCTGGGTGACCATCCAGATCGGGTGCGACAACAGCTGCACGTTCTGCATCGTGCCCGCGGTGCGCGGTCCCGAGATCAGCCGTCCGTTCGGTGAGCTGGTCGACGAGGTACGGGACCTGGCCGCCGGTGGCGTGAGCGAGGTCACCCTGCTGGGCCAGAACGTCAACAGCTATGGCCGCGACCTGGCCCTGTCCCGCCGGGGGAGTGCCAACGGCAACAGCTCGAGCGCGGCCGGAGACGACGCATGGTGGTGTGGGTCGAACTGGGTGTCGGACCGTCGGGCCCGGCCGCTGTTCGCCGACCTGCTCCGGGCAGTGGGGGCCGTTGACGGCATCCGGCGTGTGCGCTTCACCAGTCCGCACCCCAAGGACCTGCGGCCTGAGACGATCGCGGCCATGGCTGAGGTCCCCGCGGTGTGCGAGCACCTGCACCTGCCGCTCCAGTCCGGTGGCGACGCCGTACTGAAGGCGATGCGCCGGGGTTACACGGCTGAGCGCTATCTGGAGCGCTTGCGGGCAGCCCGGGCTGCGGTGGACGACCTGGCCGTGTCCACCGACATCATCGTCGGGTTCCCCGGCGAGACCGAAGAGGACTTCGTCCAGACCCTGGAGGTGGCGGCCGAAGCCCGCTACGACAGTGCGTTCACGTTCATCTTCTCGCCCCGGCCCGGCACCGCGGCCGCGGAGATGGGCGACCGGTTCGTGCCCCACGACGTGTCCGTAGACCGTTACGAGCGGCTGCGGCGGGTGATCGAGCGCTCCAGCCGCCTCGCCAACGAGACCCGCATCGGCAGGGTTGAGGAGGTCGTAGTGGAGGGGCCCAGCAAGAAAGACCCGTCCGTGACCACCGGCCGCACCCGGCGCAACACCCTGGTGCACTTCCCGTCACCGCCCGGAGGATCGCCCCGACCCGGCACCTACGCCCGAGTTGAGGTCACAGCAGCCGCGGCCAACTTCCTGCAGGGCTCCCTAGTCGACATCGAGGCACCGCGAGTGGCCCCGGCGCAAGCATCCTCGGACCGTCGCCTCATCCCCGTGGCCGCCGCGAGCTGATCCAGGCGGTGACCTCGACGCCGCCGGCGCCCGAGAGCGGTGAGTGCTTGGCGCCGCCTGATCGGACGAGACTCGCAGAGCGGCCGCTGGTGATCGTCGGCCCCACCGCTTCCGGCAAGTCGGACTTGGCGATGGGCGTGGGCCGGCTGATCGGCGGAGCCGAGATCGTGGCGCTCGACTCGATGCAGGTGTACCGGGACATGGACATAGGCACGGCCACCCCCACCGCGGCCGAGCAGGCCGAGGCGCCCCACCATCTGATCAACCTGGTCGGCCCCGGCGAGGAGTTCGCAGTGGCCGAACTCCAGGCCCGGGCCCGGACTGTCGTCCGCGAGATCCGCGACCGGGGCGCCGTCCCGGTGCTGGTGGGCGGCACCGGCCTGTACGTGCGAGCCGTGATCGACGATCTCCGCATCCCCGGGCGATACCCGGAGGCTCGGGCCGAGCTGGAGACCGAGCCCGACACCGAGGCACTTCACCGGCGCCTGGCCGACCTCGACCCGGTCGCCGCCGGCCGCATGGAGCCCACCAACCGGCGCAGGGTCGTGCGGGCTCTCGAAGTCACCCTCGGCAGCGGTGAGCCCTTCTCGTCCTACGGGCCCGGGCTGGGCCACTACCCGCCCACGCCGTTCGTGCAGGTCGGGCTGCGCTGGGACCGTGACCGCCTCGACGAGCACATCGCCGCTCGCTACGAGCGCCAACTCGCTGAAGGGTTCCTCGACGAGGTGAGAGGCCTCGCAGAACGCCCCATTTCGCGCACCGCGTCCCAAGCTCTCGGCTACAAGGAGCTGCTACGCCATTCACGCGGTGAGATGACCCTTGATGAGGCGCTGGAGCTCGCCATCATGCGCACCCGCCGGTTCGCTCGCCGCCAGGAGCGCTGGTTCCGCCGCGACCCCCGCATTTGCTGGCTCGACGCTCCGACGTCCCCCGCCGACGCTCTGTCCGCCTGGAAGCGCGCCGCCGCGGCTCTCCCAACCCGGAGGCCGAACGGGTAGGCGTGTTCTTGATGTAGTTGTGCCGCCTCAGTGAGGTCAACTACGTCAAGAACGGTGGCCGGGCCGTGAACGGCGTGTTTGGGATGCTCTCCCCGCCCGAGAGAATGCAGATATGACCGGCGGGCTGCGACTCCACAAGCTCCACGGGCTCGGCAACGACTTCCTTGTCGCGCTCGTCGACGAGTTGCCGGCCAACGCCGACGCCGCCAGGACAGCCGCCGCACTGTGCCATCGCCGCCTGGGCGTGGGCGCGGACGGACTGATCCGTGCCGTGCTGGACCCGGCGGGCGGCACCGGGGATCGCTCCGCAACCATGCGGCTATGGAACTCCGACGGATCGCCAGCCGAATTGTCCGGCAACGGCCTCAGATGCTTGGCCCACGCCATCGCCGTGACCCTCGGATCGGCCGAACTCGACATCGTCGTGCACACCGTGGCCGGACCGCACCGGTGCTCGATCCGTCCCACCGCCACGCCCGGGACCGCTACCGGTACGACTGAGATCGGAGCTCCCGGCCCCGGCCCCCAGCCCGATCGGCTCAGCCGCAGTCCCGAGGCCGCCTTGGCGTGCGTGCTCGAACCGGGCGCGATCAAGCGGTGGGTCACGTTGGACGTCGGCAACCCCCACGTGGTGCTCTCGGTGGACGATCCGGCCGAAGTTCCGCTGCATCCCGCCGGACCGGCGGTAGAGGCCGTCTTCACCGGAGGCATCAACGTCCACTTCGGCGCAGTCACCGGCGCGGACGAGCTGACCGTGGCCGTGTGGGAGCGGGGTGCCGGCGCGACCGCAGCCTGCGGTACGGGCGCGGTGGCCGCCGCGGCCGCCTTTCACCGCTGGGGCGAGGTGGGCCAGAATGTCACTGTGCGAATGGCTGGCGGCGATGCTCGGGTAGACCTCTCGGGCCCTGTGACGCTCACCGGCGAGTCGACCTACGTGGCCACAGTGGACGTCGCCCATGTCTGAGGCCGGCGAGCCGCTGCAGGGCCACGGCGGGCCCGGCAGCGACTTCGACGGGAGCGACGCACCCGCCGACGCCGACGACACGCACCGGGGCGGGTTCGGCGAGTTCGGCGGGGACGGCGCTGGCCTCATCGACCGGGCCTTCCGGGAGCGGATCATCCTCGTCGGCGTGACCCGACCGGACCGGGACGCCTCGGCCACCGACGCCTCCCTGGACGAGTTGAGCCTGCTGGTGGACACTGCGGGCGCGGATGCCGTCGAGAGGGTCTGCCAGCGCCGCGCCGCCCCCGACCCGTCCACCTTCGTGGGCACCGGCAAGGCTCGCGAGATCAGGGCGGTGGCCGAGGAGGTCGACTGCGACACGGTGGTGTTCGACGACGAGCTCAGCCCCGCGCAGCAGTTCAACCTGGAGAAGCTGCTCGGGCGTACGGCTCTGGACCGCACTGCGGTGATCCTCGACATCTTCGCCCAGAACGCGAGCACCCCTGAGGGAAAGGCCCAGGTGGAGCTGGCCCAGCTCCGCTACCGCCTGCCCCGCCTGCGCGGCGCGGGCCGCCGGCTGTCCCAGCAGGCGGGCGGCATCGGCACCCGGGGCCCCGGCGAGACCCAGCTCGAGGTCGACCGCCGGCGCCTGGAGCGGCGCATCCACAAGCTCGAGGGCGACCTGCGCCGCATCGCCGGCCACCGCCGGACCCAATCCAAGGCCCGTACCCGCACCCGCAACCGGGCGGTGGCCATCGTCGGCTACACCAATGCGGGCAAGTCGTCGCTGCTCAACCGGATGACCTCAGCCTCCGTGGTGGTTGAGGACCGCCTGTTCGCCACGCTGGACCCCACCACCCGGCGGCTGGGCCTGCCGGGCGGCGAGACGGTGTTCATCACCGACACGGTGGGGTTCGTGCGCAAACTGCCCCACCAGCTGGTGGAGGCGTTCAAGACGACCCTCGACGTGGTGCGCGACGCCGACCTTCTGGTCCATGTGGTGGACAGCGCCGACGGCGACCCCGACGGCTCGATGGCGGCGGTGCGCGAGGTGCTGGCCGAGATCGAGGCGGACGAGGTCCCCGAACTGGTGGTGTACAACAAGAGCGACCTGGGCCCGGCAGCAGCCCGGCTGGCTGAGCGCACCGAGGGCTCGGTGGCCGTGTCGGCCGCGACCGGCGAAGGCATCGGGGAACTGCTGGGCGCCATCGGTGACCGGATGCGCCGCGTCGCCCGCGAGGTCGAGCTGGTGGTGCCATGGGACCGGGGGACGTGCTCGCGGGGGTACACCGCGAGGGTCAGGTGCTGGACTCCACCGCCACCGAGCATGGGATGAGGGTCAGGGCCCGCCTGGAGCCCTCATCGGTCGGTGCCCTCAGCCGCTACGTGGTCAACGGCTGGGATCCGGAGTGAGCCCGCGCCGCGGCGCAATGGACGGATGGGTTCGGCAATGACTGCAGGCTTCGTGCCGCCCATCTATCCCTACGAGAGGTTGGACGGATTGCGGGCCGCGGCCGCCGCGCTTCCCGGCGGCGCGGTGGACTGCTCGGTCGGGACGCCCTGTGACCCACCCCCGGCAGCGGTGGTGGACGCTCTGGCCGGCTCCGGCACCGAGCGCGGCTACCCGGCGTCGATCGGCTCGCCGGCGTTCCGGCAAGCCGCGGCCGCCTGGACGCAACGCCGCTTCGATGTCGAGCTGGATCCCGACTCGCACATCGCGGCGTGCATCGGCACCAAGGAGTTCGTGGCATCGCTGCCCCGCTACCTGAGACTTCGCCATCCCGAGCGAGACACCGTGCTGTACCCGGCAGTGGCGTACCCGTCGTACGCGATGGGAGCGACCCTGGCCGGGTGCCGGTCCGTGCCGGTGGCCGTGGACGAGGACTTCCGCATCGACCTCGACTCGATCGATGCCCGAGACGCCGAGCGGGCCCTGTGCCTCTGGATGAACTCCCCGGGCAACCCGACAGGCGCCCTCGACGACCTGGCGGCCGCCGCGGCCTGGGGCCGGGCCAACGGCGTGCTGGTGGCCAGCGACGAGTGCTACGTCGAGTTCACGTGGGACGGCCCGCCGCACACGATCCTGGAGCACGGCACCGGCGGCGTGCTGGCCGTTCACTCCCTGTCCAAGCGTTCGAACATGGCCGGCGTGAGGGCCGGGTTCTATGCCGGCGACCCCGAGCTGGTCCACTACCTGCGCGAGTGCCGCAAGCACTCGGGCTGCATGGTGCCCGGCCCTGTGCAGGCAGCCGCGGTGGCGGCCTGGAACGATCAGGGACACGTCGACAGTCAGCGCAGCCTCTACTGGAGCCGGCTGGAAGTCCTGGCCTCGCTCGCGTCCGAGGCCGGGTCCGGTGCCGCGATGCCGAGCGGGGCCTTCTATCTCTGGGCCCCCGCCCCCGGCGGCGATGCATGGGCCTTCGCGGACCTTCTTGCCCGCCGGGCAGGACTGATCGTCAGCCCCGGCGAGTTCTACTGCACCGAGCCCGGCGCGGCCGGACCGGTCGATCCCCGCACCTACGTGCGCATCGCCGCCGTCCAGCCCGACGCACGCCTGGAACTGGCCCTGCAGAGGCTCCTCGACTAGCGCACCTCCGGAATTGGCAGCGTGACGCGCCCATTGGGTGCGATTCGGTTGCCAGTTCGGCGGGAGGCCTTCGTCGGGTGTGAACGTGGGGGGACCGAGGGCTGGTTAGCCTCACCGGCATGTCCGACCTTGAGTCCCGCATCAGCCAGCTCTGGGAAGCCCGCGCCGGGCTAGACGGCGACGACCCGGAGGTGGTCGCCACCGTGCATGAGGCCATCGACGCCCTCGACACCGGCGAGGCCAGGGTGGCCGAAGTGCTCGACGGCGGCACCGTGAGGGTCAACCAGTGGTGCAAGCAGGCCATCCTGCTGCTGTTCTCCACGGCCAGGATGAGCACCATCGAGCTCGGCCCCTTCGAGTTCGCCGACAAGATCCCGCTAAAGACCGACTACGCGGCCCGGGGCGTCCGGGTGGTGCCCGGTGCGTCGGCCCGGTGGGGCAGCTACCAGGCGCCGGGGGTGATCATGATGCCCAGTTACACCAACATCGGCGCCCATGTGGGGGCCAACACGATGGTGGACACCTGGGCCACGGTGGGTTCCTGCGCCCAGATCGGCGCCAACGTTCACCTCTCGGGCGGGGTCGGCATCGGCGGGGTGCTCGAGCCTCCGGTGGCCCAGCCGGTGATCGTGGAGGACGACTGCCTGATCGGCAGCCGCTGCATCGTGGCCGACGGCGCCCGTGTCGGGCGGGGCACGGTGCTGGGAGCAGGAGCGATCCTCACCGGGTCGATCCCTGTCATCGACGCCTCCACCGGCGAGGAGTTGGGCCGCGGCGAGGTGCCGCCCTGGTCGGTGGCCGTGCTCGGGACCCGGGCCCGCCAGTTCGGCGGCGGCGAGTTCGGCCTGCCTGCGGTGCTGGTGATCAAGCGCCTGTCCGAGGGTGAGCGCCACGACAAGTCGACCCTGAACCAGATCCTGCGCGACCACGGCGCCACCACCTGACATGTCCGCGGGGGCCTTGCCCGCAGGCGACCTGCTGGCGCTCGCGGCCGCGCTGGTGGACGTGCCCTCCGAGAGCTACGCCGAAGGGCCGATCACCGACCTGATCGAGGCCGACCTGCGCCAGGCTGCGCACCTCAGCGTGGATCGGGTAGGCGACAACGTGGTGGCCCGCACCCGTCTGGGCCGCGGCAGGCGAATGGTCCTGGCCGGCCACACCGACACCGTGCCGGCCAACAACAACGCAGGGGCCCGTGTCGAGGACGACGTGCTGTGGGGTCTGGGAGCGGCCGACATGAAGGGCGGCCTTGCCGTGATGCTGACGCTGGCCCGGACAGTCGAAGCGCCGGCCGCGGACGTGACCTACGTGTTCTATGCCCGCGAAGAGGTGGACGCGGCCGACAACGGCCTGCTGGAACTGGCTGCGGCCCGGCCCGATCTGCTCGATGCCGACGTGGCCCTTCTGGGGGAGCCGACCGCAGGCGCAGTTGAGGCGGGATGCCAGGGCACCATGCGGCTGCAGGTGACGCTGGCAGGGGAGAGGGCCCATACCGCCCGGCCCTGGATGGGCCGCAACGCCATACACCGGCTTGCAGGCGTCCTGGCGGCGGTCTCGGACTACGAGGCCCGCCGGCCGGTGGTGGAGGGATGCGAGTACCGCGAGGCGCTGCAGGCGGTGTCGGTGGGCGGCGGGGTGGCGGGCAACGTCGTGCCGGATGCGGCGACGCTGACACTGAACCACCGGTTCGCCCCCGACCGCACCCCCGAACAGGCCGAGGAGCACGTTCGGTCTCTCCTGGACGCCGTGCTCGGGAAGGGCGACACCGTCGAGTTGACCGACATGGCCCCGCCGGCCGCACCCGGTCTCGACGACCCGTTGCTGGCCGCGCTGGTGGAGCGCAGCGGTGCCCCGGTGCGAGCCAAGCTGGGCTGGACCGACGCCGCGTTCTTCGCGGCTCGCGGTGTTCCGGCATCGAACTTCGGTCCCGGTGATCCGGTGCTGGCCCACACCGCGGGCGAGCGCGTGCACCGCGCCGACCTCATCTCGGTGCACGCTGCCCTCGAGGAGCTACTCGTCATCGGCGCCTGAGCGGACGCCGCGGGCCGAGGCCTAGTAGCGGCGCATCATGGTGACCACCTTGCCGTAGACGGCCACCTCGCCGGGCCGGAACTCCATGGGCTCCATGTGCTCGTTGGCCGGCTCCAGAACGATCCGGCCTCCGGCCCGTCGCAGCGTCTTGACGGTGGCCTCGTCGCCGGGGATCCCAGCCACGACGACCTCGCCGTCCTCCGCGTTGCTCTGGGCCCGGCATACCACGTAGTCACCGTCGAGGATCCCGGCATCGATCATGGAGTCGCCCCGCACCCGCAGCATGAACAGGTCGCCCTCACCGGTCAGGTCGGCCGGCATCGGCACCAGTTCCTCGACGTTCTCGGAGGCGAGCACGCCCGAGCCGGCGGCCACGTCGCCGACTAGGGGAACGTGGCGCACCGGGCGGCGCTCGACCGCCGCGCCGGAGTTCTCGTCGTAGCGGACCTCGATGGCCCGGGGGCGGGTTGGGTCGACCCGCAGGTAGCCGGCCGAGTCGAGCACGTCGAGGTGGGCCTTGACCGAGGCCGGCGACCTCAGGCCGACCTTGGCTGCGATCTCGCGGATCGACGGCGGGTAGCCGCGGTCCCGCTGGTGCTCGACGATCATGTCGAGAATCTGGCGGCGGCGGGCGGTGAGCGGCTTGCGGTGGGCCGGTGGCGTCATTTCTGTCTCCGATCTTTGGAGCCGGATGGGTTGTATACGAACGTGTGTTCGGTATAGTGTGAGCGAACACACGTTCAATATGGGGAGTATATCCGTACACATGTTTGTGGAACACGCGTTCGATGTCAAGGATCTCGGTTCGGGGCTGACTGCCAGTGGCCTTGTCACACCCCCGCGGGACGATGGACCCATGGCCCTAGCTCCTGCGCACGTCCTCGTCCCCGGCACTCCCGGTGCTGGTGCCGCCCCACCGGCCGCGGCGCGGGCTGAGCGCCTGCCGGAGCCGGTGTACCGCCGGCGCCGGATGATCGCGGCGACGGTGGCGGCGGCACTGGTCACGTTGGTGCTGGTGGTGGGCCGTCCCGAGCGTGTTCCGGTGGGGGAGGCCAATCCCTGGCCCGCCACTGCTGAGGTCTCGCTGTCGACGGAGCTGCCGGGGGTCTATGTGGTGCAGCCGGGCGACACGCTGTGGGACATCGCCCGCGCTCTCGCGCCCGGCGAGGACCCCCGTGCCGTGGTCCACAACCTGGCCGGGACCGCAGGCGGAGCCGCGCTGGAGCCCGGCCAGAGGATCGTCCTCGGCGACGCTGGTGTCTCGGCTTCGGGCGCTCCGAAGGGCGGGCAGACTCCTCAGCCGGCCGAAGCCGGTTGAGCGGGCTCGTTGACGTAGCGGACGAAGAGGGTGTCGGAGGCCTCGAGCAGATGGTCGACACGCATCCTCAGCGGCACGCTTCGCAACGATCCGTGGATGATCCTGGAGCTGGTTCCGCCGGCGACCAGCGGTGCGACCGACAGGCAGAGCTCATCGATCACGCCGGCGTCGGCCAGCTGCCCGTTGAACGACGGGCCTCCCTCGGAGAGCGCCACGCCGGCGCCGCGGCGGTCGAGCTCCGCGAGGATCTGGGCAGGCTGGGGCCGCGGCGACGGCAGGCGCACCACCTCGGCGACGGATCCGAGCCGCTCCACGGCTTCGGGCGCCGCCGAGCTCCCGGTGAGGATCACCGCGGGGTCCTCGCCCGGCCGCCGGTCGGCGAACAGCGGGAGGCTCAGATCAAGGTCGAGGCTGGCGGTGACCACCGCCAGGCGGGGCCGCTCGGCGCGGCCCGCGGCCAGCCGTGCCCGGCGGGCGGCCGCCCCGGGCCGGGGCAGGCCGTAGCGCTCGGCCCTCACCGTGCCGGCGGCGGCGACGATCCAGTCGGCGCTGGCCCGAACCGCCGAGAAGACCGCCTCGTCGGCGGCGTTGCCGAGCGCTCCGCTGGTGCCATCGACCGCGACGGCACCGTCGGCGGAGGCGATCATGTTGACCATCAGCCAGGGCCGCCCGGCCGGCCTGGGTCGGGCCAGCGCCGGATAGAGCTCCATCGGGTCGATATCGACGACCGGGTCCGGCAACAGTCTCCGCACGCCCGCGACGGTACCAATGTTGCCGTACACAGCTAATCCCGAGGTAATCCATAGGTGGGCCCGCCATATCCCTAGGAGAGTCCCCAGTCTTCAGGCTTGGTTCGTCTTGGGGTGTCCTAGCGTCGCGACGGCGGGCGCGCGTCAGCGCGCCCGATAGAATCTCAGGAGGGTAATTCTCATGACGATGGCCCCCGAGCAGACCGCTCTGAACTCCGGCAGCCACCCTCTACCCGCGGATCAGCAGGATCCGGCTGGCCGGATCGTGTGGGAGCGCCGCGACGCGCGCCTGCTGGACCATCGTGACGGCTCGGTGGTCTTCGAGCAACTCGATGTGGAGGTGCCGGCCACCTGGTCGCAGAACGCGACCAACATCCTGGCCCAGAAGTACTTCCGCGGCCCGCTGGGCACGCCCGAGCGGGAGTGGTCCTTGAAGCAGGTGGTGGACCGCGTGGTGGGAACCATCACCGGGTGGGGCGACGGCGACGGCTACTTCGCCGACGAGTCCGAGGCGTCGCGGTTCCGGGCCGAGCTGAGGCACCTGCTGTACACGCAGCGAGCCGCCTTCAACTCGCCGGTGTGGTTCAACATCGGCGTGGCCGGCGTGCCCCAGCAGGCATCGGCGTGCTTCATCCTGTCGGTTGACGACACGATGGAGTCGATCCTCGAGTGGTACGCCGAGGAGGGCCGGATCTTCAAGGGCGGCTCCGGCGCGGGGGTGAACCTGTCGCGCATCCGGGCCAGCACCGAGCCCCTGAGCGGAGGCGGCACCGCGTCGGGACCGGTGAGCTTCATGAGGGGAGCGGACGCCTCGGCCGGCACCATCAAGTCGGGGGGCAAGACCCGCAGGGCGGCCAAGATGGTGGTCCTGGACGCCGACCATCCCGACATCGAGGACTTCATCTGGTGCAAGGCCCGCGAGGAGCGCAAGTCGAGGGCGCTGGCCGCGGCCGGCTTCGAAATGGGAGTCGACGGCGCCGACACCAACTCGGTGCAGTACCAGAACGCCAACAACTCCGTGCGGGTCACCGACGAGTTCATGAGCGCGGCCACCGCCGGCGACGGCTGGGATCTGACGGCCCGCACCGACGGCACGGTGCTCAGGCGGGTGCCGGCCCGCTCGATCCTGCGCCAGATGGCGGAGGCCGCGTGGGAATGCGCCGACCCCGGCGTGCAGTTCGCCACGACCATCAACCGCTGGCACACCGCCCCGGCCACCGGACCCATCACCGCCAGCAACCCGTGCTCGGAGTACGTGCACCTCGATGACAGCGCCTGCAACCTGGCCTCGATCAACCTGCTGAGCTTCCTTGACGACGACGGCCGCTTCGACGTCGACGGCTTCCGCCGGGCGGTGCGGGTGGTGTTCACGGCCCAGGAGATCCTGGTCGGCCACGCCGACTACCCGACCCGGGCCATCGCCGATACCACCAGGGCGTTCCGCCAGCTCGGGCTGGGCTACGCCAACCTCGGAGCGCTGCTGATGGCCATGGGCCTGCCCTACGACTCCGGCGAGGGCCGGGCGGTGGCTTCGGCCATAACCGCGCTGATGACCGGCGAGGCCTACCTGACCTCCACCCGTCTGGCGGAGCGCATGGGACCCTTCGCCGGCTTCCACGCCAACCGCGAGCCCATGCTGCGGGTCCTCGACCAGCACCGCACCGCCACCGCCACCATCGAGGAGGAGCTGGCGCCCCCGGAGATCCTGGAGGCCGCCCAGCTGGCGTGGGACGAGGCCTGCGAGCGCGCCGACCGTCACGGCGTGCGCAACAGCCAGGCGACCGTTCTGGCCCCCACCGGCACCATCGGGCTGCTCATGGACTGCGACACCACCGGCATCGAGCCCGACCTCGGGCTGGTCAAGTCCAAGCGGCTGGTGGGCGGCGGAACGATGGAGATCGTCAACACCACCGTCCCTAGAGCGCTGCGCCGCCTCGGCTACGACGACGAGCAGATCGACCGCATCACCGATCACATCGTCGAGCACCACAGCGTGGCCGCAGCACCCCTCGATGCCGAGCACCGCGACGTGTTCGCCTGCTCGCTGGGTGACGACGCCATCAGCACCTCAGGACACATCGAGATGATGGCCGCGGTACAGCCGTTCCTGTCCGGGGCCATCTCCAAGACCGTCAACATGCCGGCCGACGCCGGTATCGACGACGTGGAGGAGCTCTTCATCGACTCCTGGCGCCTCGGCCTGAAGTCGGTGGCGATCTACCGCGACAGCTCCAAGGTGTCACAGCCCCTGACCGTGGGCCCCGCCGGGGGCTCCGGCACGGCCGGCGAGCCCGCACGGACCGCCGGCACCGAGCCGCCTGCCGGTGAGGCCTCGCCGGAGCCGGTGCGCCGGCGGCTTCCCAAGTCGCGCCCGTCGCGCACCTTCGAGTTCCGGGTGGCCGACTGCAAGGGTTTCGTGACTGTGGGGGAGTACCCCGACGGTCGTCCGGGCGAGATCTTCGTCAAGGTCTCCAAGCAGGGCTCCACGCTGGCCGGGATCATGGATGCCTTCGCGATCTCGCTCAGCCACGGCCTGCAGTACGGGGTGCCGCTGTCCGCCTTCGTGGACACGTTCGTCGGCGTGCGCTTCGAGCCGGCCGGCATCACCGACGATCCCGACATCCGCATCGCCACCAGCCTCATGGACTACCTGTTCCGCAAGCTGGCGGTGATGTACCTGACACCGGCCGAGCGGGCTGCGCTGGGCGTCTACACCACCGGCGAGCGGACCCAGCCGACGCTGCCCGGCGTGGAGGAGCAGGTCGCCGAGACCGAGCAGGGCCACGACCTCCCACCCGACCCGCCCTCGGTTCCGTCACCGGGCCAGCTGATGGCCCAGCTCGACTTCGCCGCGGCCTCGGCACCCCCCGGGCCCGAGCGGCCCGCGAGCGCAGCGAGCATGAGCGGGGGACAGGCGACGGACCGCGTCGCGACCCCGCTGGACGCGCCATTCTGCATGACCTGCGGCGTCCCGATGCGGCGCGCCGGCTCGTGCTACGTGTGCGCCGACTGCGGCTCCACCAGCGGCTGCAGCTGATCCATTCTTAGCTAGCCGTCGGCCGCCTCCGCGGCCCCGGCGGCCAGTGTCTTCTTGTGGCGCAGGTAGTTGCCGACCATCTCGCCGAACGGGGCCGGGTTGTAGATGTCCTCCTCGTAGCTCCACAGCCCGCCTCCCGCGTACTTGAGCAGGGTGAAGTTGTACTCCTGGTGGAGCGAGCCGTCGCCCGGGTCGGCCATCCGGTTCCATACCTTGCACACCACCCACCCCCTCGTCTCGTCGATGATGTACCACTCAATGGGGAAGTGGACCATCTCGTTGTTGGGCCACTGGGACATGGTCGATTGGATCCAGTTGTAGATGGCCTCGCGCCCGCCCATGGTGCCGAAATGGTGTTCGATGTAGGTGGCGTCCTCGGTGAACTGGTCGGCCCACTCGCGCCAATCACCCGACGTGCCGGCTCGGCGGGCCACCTCCTGGTAGCGGGCGAAGGCCTCCTCGATCTCGTCTCGGCTCCAACGGCTCATGGTCGATGCTCCTTTTCTGCGGGGTGCCCGCGCCGGGCAGGTCAGGGGGACAGATCACCGTAGTATCGGCAGGGCATGGAGCGCCTCTCGATGCCCCCACTGATCGGCAGGATCTGGCGTGAAGCTCTCAGGAGCATCGAGGACTTCCGCCGCGAATGGTCGCGGGCCCGCATCGGCGGCCTGTCCGCCGAGATCGCTTTCTTCGCGCTGCTGGGACTGTTCCCGGCGGTGCTTGTCTTCGCGGCCGCGCTCGGATCGCTCGACGTTGTGATCGGCGCGGACGCGGCCGCCGACGCGAAGCAGTGGCTGCTGGACCGCGTGGCCGAGACCTTCGGAAGCGACAACACCCTGCAGGCCACCGTCGACGAGCTGTTCGACCAGTCCAACGCCGGGGTGATCACCGTCGGTGTCCTCGGCACGCTCTATGCCTCGTCCCGGGGATTCACCGCGGTTGTGGGCGCGCTGGATGTGATCTACGGCCACGAGTACCGCCGGAGCTGGTACTCCACCCGGTTCATGGGGATCGCTCTCACACTGCTCACCGCGGTGGCGGCCGCGGTCGTGGTCGCCATGGTCGTCGTGGGACCGCTCTTCGGCGGCGGCGAGGAGTTGGCCGAGCGTCTGGGTGCCGGCTCGCTGTTCACAACCGCCTGGGACTGGTTCCGCTGGCCGGTCGTGTTCGTGGTGGTGATCTGCTGGACCGCATCCACGTACCACTACGCCCCCCGCCTCCGCATCGCTTGGCGCACGAACCTGCTGGGAGCCATGGTGGGCACGGCATGGTGGCTGGTCGTGTCGGGCGGTTTCCGCGTCTACCTCGATGCCGCTTCCAGAGGCGTCAACCCTGTGCTGGGCCTCCTCGGCGGCGCCCTGATCCTGCTGGTGTGGTTCTACCTGCTGGCCATGGGCCTTCTCGTGGGCGCGGCGATCAACCGCGTCCTCATCGAGCGGCGGGGCGGCGAGGTGGAGACGAAACCGGCGCCGTAGGGGTACTCTCGCAGCGATGAGCGAATTCCGAGTTGATCTCGACGAAATCACGTTCAACCTGCGCCATGTGGCCGATCTCGAGGGACTGGCCGCTCTCGACGGCTTCGAGCACATGGAGCCCGAGGTAGTGGACCAGCTCCTCGCCGAGGCGGCCCGGTTCGCGGAGGAGGTGATCGCGCCGCTGAACCGCGTCGGCGACACCGAGGGATCTCGCCGTCTCGACGACGGCTCGGTGGTGACACCCACCGGCTTCCGGAACGCCTACCAGTCCTATGTGGACGCCGGGTGGGGCGCGGTGTCGATGGACCCCGACTACGGCGGCGGAGGCTTCCCCCACCTGGTAGGGCTCGCCGTGGAGGAGATGTTCACCACTGCCTGCATGTCGTGGTCCCTTTGCCCGCTGCTCACCCAGGGCGCCATCAACCTGCTGGGCGCGCACGGTACCGATGAGCAGAAGGCGCTCTACCTGCCGCAGATGGCCTCCGGCGCCTGGACCGGCACCATGAACCTCACCGAGCCCCAGGCCGGATCCGACCTCGGGGCGGTGACAGCCCGCGCCCTGCCCCAGCCCGACGGCTCATACCGGCTGGTCGGCACCAAGATCTTCATCACCTACGGCGAGCACGACCTTGCTGACAACATCGTCCACCTGGTGCTGGCCCGCACGCCCGGCGCGCCGGTGGGGACCAGGGGGATCAGCTGCTTCCTGGTGCCCAAGCACCTGCCCGCCGCCGACGGTTCGACCGGCGAGCGCAATGATGTGCGCTGCGTGTCGATCGAGCACAAGCTGGGGATCCATGCCAGTCCCACCTGCGTGATGGCTTACGGCGACGACGAGGGTGCAGTCGGGTTCCTGGTGGGTGAGGAGAACGGCGGGATGCGGGCCATGTTCACGATGATGAACCACGCCCGCCTCAGTGTGGGCCTGGAGGGGGTGGCCATAGCCGAGCGGTCCTACCAGCAGGCCCTCGCCTACGCCCACGAACGTCGCCAGGGCCGGGCCCCCGGAGCGCCGGCCACCGAGCCGTCGGCGATCATCGACCATCCCGACGTGCGGCGGATGCTGCTCGACATGCGGTCCACCACCAGCGCGATGCGGGGACTCGCCTACCGCAACGCCGAGGCCATCGACCACGCCTCCCACGGCGCCGACGACGACCGGCGCCAGCAGGGCTCGGAGCGGGCCGCGCTGCTGACGCCGCTCACCAAGGCGTGGGCCACCGATCTGGGATGCGAGCTGGCCAGCGTCGGCCTCCAGGTGCACGGAGGCATGGGCTTCATCGAGGAGACCGGCTCGGCCCAGCACTACCGCGACGCCAGGATCGCTCCCATCTACGAGGGCACCAACGGCATACAGTCGGCCGACCTGGTCGGACGCAAGCTGTCCATGCGGGGCGGTGCCGCAGTGCGCGATCACCTCGACGAGGTCCGGGCCACTGCGGGCGCGCTCAACGGCACCGCGGGGCTGAAGCCGGTGCGCCAGCACCTCGAGGCCGCCGTCGATGCCACCGGCGAGGCCAGCGAGTGGCTGCTGGCGGCGGAGCCGTTCGATCGGCTCGCCGGCGCGGACGCGTATCTGAAGATGCTGGCCACCACGACCGGCGGTGCCGCCCTGGCCGACGGAGCGCTGGCCGCAGACAGGCTCGAGGCCCCCGAACTGGCCGCTGACAGGGCGGTATTGGCCCGGTTCTTCGCGGCCAACCGGCTGTCGGCCGTTCCGGGTCTCCTGGCTGCGGTGACCGAGCCCGCCGACGATCTGGCAGCAGCCGCGTCGCGGATCCTGTCGGTATAGGGAGCCGGCGGACCTAGTGTCTGGCGTCTCGGTCCTGCTGATCGGTTCGATCCCAAGCCCACCCCGCAACGGCCTCGACCTCGGGCCGCTGCAACTGCGGGCCTACGGCGTGATGATCGCGCTGGGTGTGCTCGCCTCGGTGTGGCTGTCGCGGCGGCGCTGGGCGGCACGGGGCGGCAACCCCGACCAGATCAGCCGGGTGGCCCTGTGGGGCGTGATCGCGGGTGTGATCGGCGCCCGCCTCTACCATGTGATCACCGACTGGAGGAGGTTCCACTCCGACAGCTGGCTGGAAGCCCTCGCCATCTGGAAGGGCGGGCTGGGCATACCAGGGGGCATGGCGGCCGGCATCCTGGTCGGGCTCTGGGTGATCCGGCGCCAGCACATGAACCAGGGCGAGGCCATCGCGGCGATCGTGCCCACCCTTCCTCTGGCCCAGGCCATCGGGCGTCTCGGCAACTGGTTCAACCAGGAGCTGTTCGGCGGGCCCACTGACCTGCCCTGGGGCCTCGAGATCGATGAGGCTCACCGCCCGGCGCAGTACCTCGATGTGGAGACCTTCCATCCGACCTTCCTGTACGAGGCGGTATGGAATCTGCTTCTCTGCGGCCTGCTGCTGCTCATTGACCGTCGGCGGCGGCTTCTCGACGTTCCGACGCTGGTCACCGACCCTCGCAGGATCAGCCGGCCCGGGTCACTGATGGCCGTCTACGTCCTCGGATACGGGCTCGGGCGGCTCTGGATCGAGGCGGTGCGAATCGATCCTGCCAGCCTGATCCTGGGTGTTCGGGTCAACATCTGGATGAGCCTCGTGCTCATCGCCGGTTCGGCCGCGTACCTGGTCTGGCTCCGCCGGCGGGCTCCCGGCCCGAGACGTCCCGTCCTGCCGACCTGAGAGCGTCCGCGAGAGGTGCGACCGCCTCGCGCTAGTTGAAGCCTCGAAGAGGGAAGTCTGCCTTGCGCTGGAGCCAGTTGTCGGCTAGGTAGTCGGCCGTGCCGTCGATCAGGTGCATCGTGTACGCGTGGCGGCTGCGGTCCGAGGTGTTGGCCGCGCTCCAGTGCGGCAGCGTGCCGTGCAGGGCGATGAGCGTCCCGGCGGCAGCCTCCAGCGGCACCAGGTCGTCGGTCGGGTAAGGAGTGTCGTTGAGGACGTCGGTGACCGTCCCCCGGCTGCGGTCGGACGGATCCACCAGGCGGAAGCGGGTCTTGACCGGTATCCGGTGGCCACCGGGCACCGCCCACATGCAGCCGTTGGCCAAGGTGGCGTCCTCGATCGCGAACCACAGACCGATCACGCTCTGGGGCTCGGTCCACAGGAACGTATGGTCGCAGTGGCAGACGACCTCGCCGCCGATGCCGGGCTGCTTGAAGATGTACATGGACTGGAGAAGTCGCGGCTCGACCAGGCCAAGGTCGGTAGCGAGAGCAGCTAGCTCGGGGGCCCGGGAGAAGGCGTCGAAGGTCGGGTCGAGGTCGTGCATGGCGTGGCCGATCTTGTTGACCGCCAGCGGCATCGACCTCGTCAGTCGCCCGTCGAGGATGGCCCCGTCCTCGAAGAACCAGCGCACCGTGTCGCCCGAACCGAGGAACCACTCATCGGAGGCGTGGCTCTGCTCGGTGGTCGAGAACACGGTGAGGCTGCCGTCGGCGTCCGGGTCGATCCCGGCCAGCATCGAGTCGACATGGGCCTTGAGTGCCTCGCACCGCTCGCTCGACACGAAGCCGGGCAGCTCCAGGAAGCCGTCGCGCTCCCAGTCCCGAAGCTGGTCCGCGTCGAGGATCGACAGATCCACCTAGGCCTCGCCCTTGCGGTACGGAAGACCGTCGGCTCGAGGCATCCGCAGCCGCTGAGAGAAGAACACCAGCACCACCAGCACGATGACGAAGGGCAGGATCGAGATCCACCAGTCGGGAACGGTCGTCGACAGGAAGTACCAGACAGCCGCACCCAGCCCCAGCCCGGCAGCCAGCCCGGCGTCGATGCGGCGCCGGCGGTTCAGCGCCCAAGCCAGCACGGCCAGCAGGGCGATGGTGTTCACCAGCAGCAGGGCGTGAGACGCCGAGCCGTCCAAGTCCCGCAGCCCCACACCGAAGGGGTAGCCGAACAGCAGGGCTCCGGCCATGATCCCGCCGGGACGCCAGTTCCCGAATATGAGCGCGGCCAAACCGATGAATCCCCGACCGTTGGTCTGACCCTCCAGGTAGATGCCCGACAGCTCGGGGCTGGCGATGAACGCCCCGCCCAGCCCGGCCAGCGCCCCGCTGATCACCACTCCGAAGTACTTGTAGAGGTAGATGTTGATGCCCTGGGTCTCGCCGCCGGTCGGGTGCTCGCCGCAGATGCGCAGTCGCAGCCCGAACCGGGTCCGCCACATCAGCCAGGCGCTGAACGGGACCAGCGCAAAGGCGATCATGGTGGCCAGCGAGAGCTGGGCCACCAGGCCCCGGGCCAGTCCGGTGATGTCGGAGACGAAGAACCAGTCCTTGCGGGCGAACCACCCCAGGACGTCGGGCGTGTCCCAGCCGAACAGGTCGCCGCCGGCCAGGAACGGGAAGGTGAACCTGCCCACACCGGGGGTGCGGGGCGACTGCGTGATCGAGCCGCCGTCGTAGCCGGTGAGGATCTCCGATGACAGGAACCGGGCAACACCCGGAGCGGTCACGTTGATGGCCACGCCCGAGATGATGTGGTCCACGCCGAACGACACGGTGGCGATGGCGTGGATCAGACCCCCGATGGCCCCGCCGCCCATGCCGATCAGCAGCCCGGCCCAGCCTCCGTAGTTGATCGCACCCCAGGCGCCGAACCACGTGCCCAGGATCAGCATCCCCTCCAGGCCGATGTTGACCACCCCGGCTCGTTCCGAGAACAGCCCGCCGAGCCCGGCCAGCATGATGGGAACCGCCCAGCGCAGCATGGCCTGCGACGAGGTGACCGCGGTGAGCCGCTGGGTGTCGTCGAAGCCCTGGACGATCGTGAGGATCAGCACGCCGACCGCGGCGTAGATCATCCATCGGGCCCATGTCGGCAGCCGCCCGAGTATCGCCACGGCCGCCATCATTGGTCGCTCGATTCGTCCGACCCGGCCTGGCGGTCGGTGCGGAGCCTCGGCCGGCTGCTCATGGCGTGGCCGCCCGGCTGGCTGCCATCGCCGCGGCCGCGGCTGCGGCCTCCTCGCGCTCGCGGATGCGGCGCACGACCTCGTAGGCGATGACCGCGGTGAGGATGATGACGCCCTTCATGATCTCGACGATCTCGCGTGACGCGGCTCCCGAGATCTGCAGGATCCCCGAGGAGATGTCGAGGAAGCCGAAGATCAGGGCAGCCACGGCCACTCCCGCGGGATGGTTGCGCCCGAGAAGAGCCACCGCGATCCCGGTGAATCCGAGCAGGCTGATGGGGTTCGACGGGTAGTACCCGGTGTCCATCAGCTCGGTCATGCCGACCAGTCCGGCCACCATCCCCGACAGGGTCATGGCGAGAACCACCATGCGCTTGGGCGATACCCCTCCCACATGGGATGCGGTCGGGTTGGCGCCGCTGGATCGCAGGTCGAAGCCGAACACCGTCCGGTTCAGGATCACGTGGTAGACGACCCCGACCACGACCGCGACGACCAACATGCCGGTCAGCTTCTTGCCCAGACCGATCTCCCGGGTGAACAGCTCCAGCCAGGAGTTGATGTCGGGCAACAGGCCGCTGTCGGCGATCGGCTCGGTGCCGACCCGGCCACCGGTAGCCGAGATCTCGCCCCCGGCCTGCCACTCCACGATCCACCACGCGGCCAGGCCGGAGATGACCACCGCGTTGAGCATGATGGTTGAGATCACCTCGTTCACGCCGCGGGTCACCTTCAGCACTCCGGCCGCGCCCGAGAACGCTCCGCCCACGGCCATGGCAACCACCAGGATGAACGCGATGTGCAGCGCGGAGGGAAGCTCGACCTGGGCTCCGAGATGGGCCGCGACGATGAAAGCCAGGATGTACTGGCCCTCCACGCCGATGTTGAACAGGTTCATGCGGAAGCCGATGGCGGCAGCCACGCCCGACAGGTACAGGGGTGTGGCCCGGTTCAGGATGTCCACCTGGGTCTCGAGCTTGCTGGCGTGCTGGACCATGTCCGCATAGGCCGCCAGGGGATTGCTGCCCGAGATCAGCAGCACGATCGAGGAGAGCACAACCGCGATCACCACCGCCGCGATCGGCGCGGCCGACGCCAGCATCAGCCGGTGGGTGAGGCGTTCGGTCACGGAGCCCCGGATTCCAGAGCCGCGCCTGTCATGTAGGCGCCGAGGTCACGGGGGGTGATGTCGTTGGGGTCCAGGCGGGCAACGAGGCGGCCCCGCAGCATCACCACGATGGTGTCCGACAATCCGATCAGCTCGTCGAGGTCTGCGGACACCAGCAGGGTGGCCAGGCCCCGGGCGCGGGCGTCGCGGATGTCGTCCCAGACCGCGGCCTGCGCCCCCACGTCGATCCCGCGGGTGGGATGGTTGGCGATGAGCACTGCGGGTTCGGCCACCATCTCCCGTCCCACGATGAGCTTCTGCTGGTTCCCGCCCGACAGGGCGTGGGCCGACACCTCGATGTTGGGGGTGCGGACGTCGAAGTCGTCCTTGATCCGGTTGGCTCTGCCTCTCATGCCCAGGCGACTGAGCCACGGGCCGCGGGAATAGGGCTTCTCGGTCTGGTGGCCCAGAGCGGCGTTCTCCCAGAGCGTGAACCCCAGCAGCAGTCCGTCCCGGTGACGGTCCTGGGGCACGTAGCCCAGCCCCATCTCGCGCCGGTGCCGCACCGACACGTGGGTGATGTCGCGACCGAGCAGCGTGACGACGCCCTGGTCCGGGTCCTGTATCCCGATGATCGCGTTGACCAGTTCGGCCTGGCCGTTTCCCTCGACGCCGGCGATGCCCATGATCTCGCCCCGGTGGACGCTCAAGCTCACGTCGTCCACCACCGCCCGGTCGCCTTCGCCGGCCACCCGCAGACCCGAGAGCTTGAGCGCGACTTCCTCGGTCACGGTGGACGCACCCGCGTCGGGGACGGGCAATTCCGAGCCGATCATCATCTCGGCCAGGTCGTGGGCGGTCACCTCGTCGGGCTTGACGGTGCCCACAGTGCGGCCCTGGCGCAGCACGGTGATGGTGTCGGCGATCTCGAGGACCTCGTCGAGCTTGTGGTCGATGAACAGGATGGTGGCGCCGCTTGCCTTCAGCTCCCGGATGTTGCGGAACAGCTCGTCGACCTCCTGGGGAACCAGCACTGCGGTCGGCTCGTCCAGGATGAGGATCTTGGCTCCCCGGTAGAGGACCTTGATGATCTCGACCCGCTGGCGTTCGCCGACCTCCAGCGTCTCCACCAGGTCATCGGAGTTGATGTCGAGCCCGTAGGCCCGGCCCACCTCGTCGAGGTGCTCGCGTCCCGCTTGGAAGTCGATGCGGCCCAGCGACCGCATCGGCTCGGCGCCGAGTATCACGTTCTCGAGCACGGTGAGCTGGTCGGCCAGCATGAAGTGCTGGTGGACCATGCCGATCCCCAGTTCGATGGCCTGAGCCGGCGAGTGCAGCTCCACCTCCTCGCCCCGGATCCGGATGGTTCCCGAGTCCGGAGGCTGCATGCCGTAGAGGATCTTCATCAGGGTCGACTTGCCGGCCCCGTTCTCGCCGCAGATGGCGTGGATCTCGCCCTCGGCAACCTCTAGGTGGATGTCGTCGTTGGCCACCACACCGGGGAACCGCTTGGTGATTCCTGTCAGCTCGATGGCCGGTGCCACGCAGCCTCCCTCAGAAACGACTACCGGGCCGGAGATTAGCCCGGCCCGGTGTCATCGTTGGACTTGTGCTCCGGAGCGGCCCGACGGAGCGGGCCCACCGGCGCTCCGCGATCAGGGCTCGGTCGGCACCGAGATCTCGCCAGCCACGATCTGGGCCTTGAGGCCTTCGAGTTGGTCGGCGATGTCGTCCACGAACCCGCCCGAGGTGCTGTAGCCGACGCCGTCCACGGACAGGTCGTAGGTGGTCGGCCCGGGCTGCATTGTGCCCTCGATGACGGAGCGGATCATCTCGAAGATGGACACGTCCACCCGCTTGAGCATCGACGTCAGGATGTAGTCCCGCACCCCCGCGTCGGCGGTGTGGTACTGGTCGGAGTCGACCCCGATGGCCCACACCTTGGACCCGGTGGCCTCGCTCTGCTCCAGGGCGGCCTGGAACAGCCCCGCGCCGGAGCCGCCGGCCGCGTGGTACACGATGTCGGCTCCTTCCTCGTACATGGCCAGCGCGATCTCCTTGGCCCGGTCCGGGGCGTTGAAGCCGTCGAAGTCGGGGGCCTCGGTGATGTAGCTGCCGATGATCTCGATGTCGGGGTTGACGGCCCGCGCCCCGGCGTTGAAGCCGGCCTCGAACCGCTCGATCAGGCCGCCGACGTTGGCCACCCCGCCGATGAATCCGATCGTGCCGGTCTCGCTCTTGAGCGCGGCGGCTGCTCCCACCAGGAACGAGCCTTCGTGCTCGGCGAAGACCAGGCCGGCGATGTTCTCGCCGTAGGGGGCCGGAGGATCGGCACCCCAGTTGATCATGGCCGAGTCGACTACGCCGAAGTTCGTGTCGGGGTTCTCGGCGCCGACCGCGGCCGCGTCACCCTCGAACAGGAACCCGACGCCGATGACGATGTCGTGGGCGTCGGCGGCGAGCTGGAGCAGCTCGCCCCGGTTGGAGCCGTCGGGCTCGGGTGAGGCCTCGGTGAAGGTGATGCCGAGTTCGGCGGCGGCCCGCTCGATTCCTGCGGCGGCCGAATCGTTGAAGGACTGGTCGCCGCGGCCACCGATGTCGAACACCAGGCCGACCGAGATGTCACTCATCTCAGGCTCGGGCTCCGGCGCCTCGGGTTCCGGTTCCGGCTCGGGCTCGGGCTCGGGGGCCTCGGTGGGCTCGGGCTCGGGTTCAGGGTCGGGCGCCGGTGCCGTGGTCGTCTCGGGCTCGGCGACGGTCTCAGCTTCCTCGTCGTCCCCGCACGCCGCGGCGAGTAGGGCAAACGACAGCAGGATCGCAAGCAGCGCAAAAAGGCGCTTATGCATGGGCCTTCCTCCAGGGTCGATAGGCAGTTGCGCAGCGGATGCTAGCCCGCCGAGGCTCAGTTCCGCGAACGGTTGCCGGTCCATTCCAGCAGAGCATCCGCCGTCCACGTGTTGATGATGTCGTCGACGGGAACGTCGCAGCGCACGGCCTTGTCGGCGCCGTAGGGCTGCCACTCGAGTTGCCCGGTGGCGTGGGCGTCGGTGTCGACGGACACCTTGCAGCCCCACTGCACCGCCAGCGCCAGCAATTCCTCGGGTGGATCCTGGCGCTCGGGGCGGCAGTTGATCTCCACCGCCTTGTCGAACTGGGCGCAGGCTGCGAACACGATCTCGGCGTCGAAGGCCGACGGGGGCCGGCCACCGCCGACGACTTTGCGGTTGGTGCAGTGGCCGAGGATGTCGGTGTTGGGGTTGGCGATGGCGGCCACCATCCGGGGAGTCATCTCGGCCGACGGCATTCGCAGCTTCGAATGGACCGAGGCCACCACCACGTCCAACTCTCCTAGCACGTCGTCGGAGAGGTCCAGCGAGCCGTCCTCCAGGATGTCGACCTCCATCCCGGTCAGGATCCGGAACGGCGCCATCTCAGCGTTGAGCCGCGCGATCTCCTCCATCTGCCTGCGCAGCCGGCTCTCGTCAAGGCCGTGAGCCACCGTAAGCCGGGCCGAGTGATCGGTGATCGCGACCCACTCGTGGCCCAGCGCCGCGGCGGTCTCCGCCATGGCCCGCAACGGGGCCCCGCCGTCGGACCAGTCCGTGTGGCAGTGGCAGTCGCCCCGCAAGCGCTCGAGCACAGGCCCGCCGGCCCCGACCGGGACCCGGCTGCGCTGCTCGAGCTCGGCCAGGTACCCGTCGCCGATGCCGGCGAGGGCCTCGCTGACGACCCGCGCCGTGCTGGGTCCCACCCCTTCGAGCTCGGTGAGCGTGCCCGCCGCGTCCCTGGCTGCGAGTTCTTCGTCTCCGAGGGTGTCGGCGACCTGGAGCGCGCGCTGGAAGGCGCGCACCTTGGGGGCGGGTGCGAGTTCGCGGTCGAGATAGTGAATGGCGAGCGACAGCGCCACCGAAGGCCGCACGGCTTCGAACCTACCGGCCCGAGCGCCGGCGGTGAGCACTGTGGCCGGCCCGCCGTGCGCCCTGCACCGGTCGGGAGCGTCCGGGCTCACGGGCCGGTCTTGCGGGGTCCGGGCAGGCGATGGCGGTTGGCGGCGACGAGGGCATAGGCCGGTCGGGCCAGCCAGCGAAGCGGAGGGTTGACGATCAGCAGCCCGACGAGTCTCCAGGCGCCGCCGGCGGTGGCCAGGGCCATACCGATGGCCTCGGCGCCCCGGGCCCTCGGCGGGCTGTGGCCGTCGTCCTCGATCCACCACACCGCGGCCTGCACGTCGTCGCGGGACAGTCCCAGCTCCTCGAGGTCCAGAGCCTGCCAGGGCGCGGCGCGGGCATCGGCGGGCAGGCGGGCTGCGATCCAGCGGGCCGAGCGCACGCAGAAGCCACACTCGCCGTCGTAGACGAGAAGCACCGGGCCAGTGTGCCACTGCGACGGTGGGCGGGGTCGCCGGGGTCCGGCGGTAGAGTTGGGAGCCATGTCCAAGCGCACCAGCAAGCGCCGAGCCAAGGCCCGCCGTTCGAAGGCGAACCACGGCCGCAAGCCCAACGCAGGCCGCAACAGCTGATCCAGGGGCAGCCGGCGCTGATCGGCTGCAGGGCCGTAGAGCTGGAGGCTTCCTCTTGGAGCGATTCGGATTCGTAGGTCTCCCCAACTCCGGGAAGACCTCGCTGCACAACGCCCTTGCGGGCGGTGACGCCCTGGCGGCCCGCCACGCCTTCTCAACCAAGTCGGCCACCGTCGGCGTGGCCAAGATTCCCGACGGTCGGCTGCTGAAGCTGGCCGAAATGAGTGCCAGCCGCCGCGCCGTCCATGCATCTGTGCAGTTCACCGACATCGGCGGCCTGGTGTCGGGGTCGAGCCGGGGCGAGGGCCTGGGCAATGCCTTCCTGGGCCACGTCCGCGACACCGACGCCATCGTCTATGTGCTGCGCGCTTTCGTGGATCCCGATGTGCCCGGCGGCGACGACCCGCTCGACAGCCTCCGTGTGCTCGAGACCGAGCTGGCCCTCGCCGACCTCGACAGCGCCACCCGCCAGCTCGACAAGCTCGCTCGGGCCCTCAAGGGAGATCCGTCGCTGCGGGCATCCCACGATCTGCTGGCTCGGGCGGTCGCCGTCCTCGAGGAGGGCCTCCCGCTGTACCGGGCCGGCCTCGACGGCTCGGACCGGATCGGTTTGCGCCCCTTCTTCATGCTCACCAACAAGCCGGTGCTCGCGGTGGTGAACATCGGAGAGGACCGCATCGCAGCCGCCGAGGAGGTGGCGGCACCGGTCCGGGAGGAACTGGGCGACGCCGAGGTGGTGCCGCTGTGCGTGCAACTGGAGGCTGAGGCTGCGCAACTCGACGAGTCGGAGCGTCCCGAGCTGCTGGCCGCCCTCGGGCTGGGAAGCGGCGCCCTGGACCGGTTCCTGGCCAGCGCCTACCACCTGCTGGGACTGAGAACCTTCCTGACCACGGGGCCCAAGGAGAGCCGGGCCTGGACCTTCCGGGCGGGCGCGTCGGCGGTCGAGTGCGCGGGCGCGGTCCACTCCGACATCCAGCGAGGCTTCATCCGGGCCGACACCATCGCCTGGGATGAACTGCTCGAGGCCGGTTCCTGGGTCGCGGCCCAGCGGCAGGGCCGGATTCGCTCCGAGGGGAAGGACTATGCAGTGGGTGACGGCGACGTGATGGAGTTCAAGTTCAACGTCTAAGACCGCACCGGTAGCGGTGCCGGATCCTCCGGGGCAGCCGGACGCGGCTCCCATGAACTGATTGCGGAAGTGATGGCGTCGCTTCGCCGGATGGGGTTAGGCTGCCGCGGCATGCCTTCCGACACCGATGTCCGGCTGCTAGCGGATCTTGAGCCGAGCATTGAGAGGCTCTACGAGAGGCACCTCCGGCAGACCAAGGAGTGGCACCCCCATGCTCTGGTTCCCTGGAGCCGGGGTGTGGACTATCCGGAGGACTATCAGTGGTCTCCCGAGGACGCCGGGCTGAGCCCTCAGGCCCGAAGCGCTCTGTTCGTCAACGTGCTGACCGAAGACAATCTGCCCTACTACTTCCGGGACATCGAGCGCATGTTCGGCCGCGATCGGGCTTGGGGTCATTGGGTGCGGCGCTGGACCGCCGAGGAAGGCCGTCACGGCCAGGTGATCCACGACTATCTGGCCGTCACCCGCGCCATCGACCCGGTGGTTCTCGAGCGGGCTCGAATGGCCCAGGTGCAAGGTGGCCAAGCGCCCGAGCCTCCCAACGCGCTGGAGGGCCTCGCCTACGTAACGCTGCAGGAGCTGGCCACCCGTATCTCCCATTTCAACACGGGGCGGCACATAGCCGACCCGGCCGGCAAGGCGATCATGCGCCGAGTCTCCTTCGACGAGAACCTCCACTTCCTGTTCTACCGCGACGCCATGGCCGCCGCCCTGCAGCTCGAACCCTCAGCCGCGGTGGTGGCCATCGCCAACCAGGTGAAGGGCTTCGCCATGCCCGGCGTCGGCATCGAAGACTTCGAGGCTCACGCCCGCACGATCGCCGATGCCGGCATCTACGACCTGGCCATCCATCACGATCAGATACTGCAGCCAGTGCTGGTGCGAGACTGGAAGCTTCCCAGTCTCACCGGGCTGTCAGCAGTCGCCGAAGCCGCCCGGGAGCGGCTGATGAAGCTCATCGACCGGATCGGACGCGTGGGCCGGCTCATGGTCGAGCGCCGTGCCGAGCGCTGGACGAGGACTTCGCAGGATCGGCGGTTGGACCGACTGTGGCCCAAGGGTTGGGGCCAGGGGCCTGTTACCAAGGCGGACTCTTCGAGGCACTAGGTTCGCGCCCATGGCGTGGCTGGTTTGTGGCGACCGGGTCATCGCGTCGCTCGAGGTTGCTTCTAGCCGGCGTGAACGTCGTAAGGGTCTGTCGGGCCGCGATGGAATCGAGGGTGCCCTGCTGCTGGAGCGGACCCGGTCGGTGCACTCCTTCGGCATGCGGTTCCCGATCGACGTGGCCCACTGCGACTCCGAGATGCGGGTACTGCGGGTGACGACGATGCAGGCCAACCGCGTCGGGCGTCTGGTGCCGGGAGCCAGCTCGGTCATCGAGGCCGAGGCCGGCAGCTTCCGGCGCTGGGGGGTGGCTCCGGGCGTGGAGCTGGAGGTCCGGCAGTGAGTGCCTCCGGCCACCGAGATGATGACCTCCCGGCGGGCGGCTCGCTGGTGCTGGTCGGTACTCCGATCGGCAACCTCGGCGATCTGAGCGCCAGGGCCGTGGAGGCTCTCGCCTCGGCGGACGTCGTCTGCTGCGAGGACACCCGGCGCACGGGCCGCCTGCTGGAGCACGCCGGGGTGAACGGCGCCCGGCTGCGCCGGGTGGACGAGCACACCGAGGCTGAAGCCTGCTCGGAGGTCTGCGAGCTGCTCGGGGCCGGGGCCACCGTGGCGATGGTGACCGACGCCGGCATGCCCGCGCTGACCGATCCGGGCGGCCGGCTGGTGGCCGCGGCCGCGGCGGCCGGACACATGGTGACGGTGGTGCCAGGCCCGTCGGCCGGCTTGGCCGCCCTGGCCGTCAGCGGTCTCGCGGCCGGCCGGTTCTGCTTCGAAGGGTTCCTGCCCCGCAAGGGCAGGGCGCGCGCCGAACGCCTGGAGCTGGTTGCCGGCGAGCGCCGAACCACGATCCTCTACGAGTCGCCTCGCCGGCTGAAGGCCTGTCTCGAGGACCTGGCCGAGGTGTGCGGCCTGCAGAGGCGGGCCGTGGTGGCCCGCGAGCTCACCAAGTTGCATGAGGAGATAGTCAGAGGCACCTTGGCCGAGCTCTGCGAGTGGTCCGAGCGGCTGGTGAAGGGCGAGGTCGTCATCGTGCTCGAGGGTGCTGCCGAGGCGGACCCGGAGCCCAGCGACGATCAGCTTCGGGCCGCGGTCGAGGCCCTCATGTCCGGTGGCGTGAGCCGCAAGGACGCGGCTGCGTCGACCGCCGCGGTTCATGGCGTGTCCCGCCGGCGCGTCTACAACCTGGTGGTCGGTGCCCAAGGGCCCAAGAGGCCGAGCGGGTAGGCGAGCGAGTTCGGCGCATACGGGCGAGGCCGTGGCCCGAGCGGCCCGTGAGCGCAGCGAACAAGAGCGGGAATGACACCGCTGCGACGCGACGCGCTCTCGCCTATCCGCGTGCTCAAGGGCCTTCGTCGCAGTAGGAGGACGTCGGGCTCGGCCGAAAATCTGCGGGCTCGGCTGGGGAAGCCTGTGGCATCTCGGGATAATGTGGCCCGCCATGGCGGTGCGGGTGCCTGTACTTGTCGCGGTTGCGTGGCCTTACGCGTCCGGAAGCCGCCATCTCGGCCACCTTGCCGGTGCGTACCTTCCTGCCGACATCTACGCCCGCTACCAGCGCTTGGCGGGCAACGACGTGCTGATGGTGAGCGGATCCGACGTGCACGGCACACCGATAACCGTTCGCGCCGACGCCGAGGGAGTCACCCCGGCTGAGATCGTCGATCGCTACCACGCCGAGTTCTGCCGTCAATGGGAGACGCTCGGCATCTCGTGGGACCTCTACACCACCACCGGAACCGCCAACCACGCCGCGGTCACCCAGGACATGTTCCTGGTGCAGCTGCAGAACGGCTTCATCGACAAGCGGGTGTCCGAGCAGTACTACGACCCCGTCGGCAAGCGGTTCCTGCCCGACCGCTACATCGAGGGGAAGTGCCCCCACTGCGGCTTCGACGCGGCCCGCGGAGACCAGTGCGAGCACTGTGGCACCACCCTCGACGCCACCGACCTGATCGAGCCCCGATCCAAGATCAGCGGAGCCGTTCCCGAGTTGCGCCCGACGGAGCACTTCTACTTCCGCTACTCGGACTTCACCGACAGAGTCGGCGACTGGCTCAAGACGCGCCAGGGCTGGCGCTCCCACGTCCTCAACTCGGCCACCGGCTGGACCAACGAGGGACTGCAGGATCGAGCCATCACCCGGGACCTGGACTGGGGAGTCGAGCTTCCCGTGGACGACCTCGGCGAGGGCAAGCGGATATACGTCTGGTACGACGCGGTGATCGGCTACTTGTCCGCGTCCAAGGAATGGGCGGCCCGCAACGGAGACCGCGAGGCCTGGAAGCGCTGGTGGCACAACGACGACGCTCGCCACCTCTACTTCGTCGGAAAGGACAACATCCCCTTCCATTCGCTGCTGTGGCCCGCCCAGCTGATGGCTTACGGCGGGCTGCACCTGCCCGACGACGTGCCCGCCAACCAGTACGTGACCTTCTCGGGGGCCAAGATGGCAGCCGGCCGCGGCGTCGGCCTCACCATCGGCGAGGGCTTGAGGCTCTTCGAGCCCGACGCCTTGCGCTACGCCCTGGCCGCGGCCCTGCCCGAGCACGCCGACACCGAGGTCTCGATCGAGGAGATCTCCCGGCGCATCAATGATGAGTTGGTCGCCACCTGGGGGAACCTCGTGCACCGGGTGTTCTCGATGGTCCACTCGAAGCTCGGCGGCACCGTCCCGGAGACTGGCGAACGCCCAGCGGTGGACTGCGCGCTGCTGGCGGCGGTCGATGACGGCCTGGCCGCGGGCGCCGGCTGCATTGAGCGGGTCGAGCTGCGGGCGGGCCTGCGCAGTGCCATGGAGTCCGCAGCCAAGGTGAACGCCTACCTCAACTCGACCGAGCCCTGGAAATTGGCGACCGCGGAGCCCGAACGGGCCGCGGCGGTGCTGGTCACTGCGCTGGAAGCGGTGGCCGGCGTGCGGGCGGGGCTGGCTCCGTACCTCCCGTTCTCCACCGCGGCGCTCGACGGCGTGTTCGGCCCGGTCCAGCGCTGGGAGCGCCCGGCCGTGCCTCCGGGAACGGCGGTGCCCAAGCCCTCGCCGTTGTTCACCAAGGTCGACCTGGACGCGATCGACCTCTCCGGCCCGGACGGGGGACTCCGATGAGGAGGGATGGCTGACGTGCCCTGGGCCGATCATCACTGCCACCTCCCGGCCGGCGACGCGGCCACCGAGATGATCTCCGATGCTCGCTCCGCCGGCGTCGGTGTGCTGATCAACGTCGGTACCGACGTAGAGGACTCCCTGCGGGCGATCTCTGTGGCCGGGGCCCACGAAGGCGTGTGGGCCACCGCTGGCGTGCATCCCCATGAGGCCTCCGGCGGGACTTGCGGGTTGGAGGCCCTCTTGGGGCAGAATGACGTCGTGGCCGTGGGGGAGACGGGCCTCGACTATCACTACGATCATTCGCCGCGCCCGGTGCAGCGGCAGGTCTTCGCGGCCCAGGTGGAGCTGGCCAACCGGCGCGGCCTGCCGCTGGTGGTCCACTCCCGGTCGGCTTGGGACGACACCTTCTCGGTGCTTGACCGCGAGGGAGTGCCGTCGCGAACGGTGATGCACTGTTTCACGGGCGGGCCCGACGAGGCCGAGGAGTGCCTGCGCCGGGGCGCGGTGCTCTCCTTCTCGGGGATCGTCACCTTCCCCGGGGCCGACGAGGTGCGCGACGCGGCCCGGGCCTGCCCGCTCGACCGCCTGCTGGTCGAGACCGACAGCCCCTACCTGGCGCCGGTGCCCCATCGCGGCCACCGGAACCGCCCCGCGCTGGTCCCGGTGGTGGGTGCGGCGGTGGCCGCCGCCAAGGGACTCGACGTCTCGGAGGTGGAGGCGGCAACCTGGGGTACGACCCGGGCCTTCTACGGGCTCGACGGAGAGGGCGGTTCAGATGGCCTCGCCTGATCTGCGACCGTTCTGGGCCGGGGTGGCGGCGCTTGTCCTGCTGACCGCGGTTGCTGCCCCCGCATGGGCCCAGACCTCGGAGCCGACCGGCGGTGGAGATCCGCCGCCGACCGTGGACGTGGAGGAGTTCGAGGATCGGGCGAGGCAATGGAGCGAAGCTCGCAGGCGTGCTCGCCAGGAGGCTCTGCGCAGAGCCGAGGAACTGGCCAACCAGGCCAGGACGACGACCACCACGACCACGACCACTACGACCACGACCACGACCACCACCACCACGACTGTTGCGCCCACGACTACGACGACCCAACCGGCGACGACGACCACCGAGGACGGGGGCATCAAGCATCCGATCCCGGCGGGGACCACAGAGGCGCAGTGGCATGCTCTCCGGCAGTGTGAATCGACGCAGAACTACCGGGCCATAAGTTCCAGCGGCCGGTACCGGGGTGCCTACCAGTTCTCGATCCGCACCTGGAACTGGGTGGCCGAGATGCACTACCCGGAACTGGTCGACGTCGACCCCATAGACGCTTCGCCGCCCGACCAGGACAAGATGGCCTACAAGCTCTACGAGATAAACGGCTGGGATCCCTGGCCCACCTGCAAGAAGAGGCTGCCCTCCTGACCCATACGCAGTCGGAGTTGCAGGCGCTGATGGACCGCTTCGACGTGTCGCCGCGCCGATCCTTCGGCCAGAACTTCGTGGCGGATCCGAACACGGTGCGACGGATCGCCCGGCTCAGCGGCGCGGGCCCGGCCGATCATGTGCTGGAGATAGGCGCCGGTCTGGGCTCGCTCACCCTCGCGCTGGCTGAGACCGGTGCGTCGGTGCGGGCGGTCGAGGTCGATTCCGGACTGACGGCCGCGCTGCGCGAAGTTCTCGCAGAGGCGGGGCCGGGGCGCGTCGAAGTGGTGGAGGGGGACGCCTCGAGGTTGGACTTCGTCGAGGTCCTCAAGGGTTCGGACCGGTGGATGCTGGTGGCCAACCTTCCCTACAACATCGCTACGCCGCTGATCCTGGACCTGCTGCGCGACGTCGGGGCCATAGAGACCATGGTCGTGATGGTGCAGCGCGAGGTGGGGGAGCGGCTGGCAAGCCCACCCGGGTCGAGGGCGCGGGGTATTCCCAGCGTGCTGGTCGAGCGGAGGGGAACGGCGCGGGTGGTGGGGCGAGTCCCGGCCTCGGTGTTCCGGCCGCAGCCGAAGGTCGAGTCGGTGGTGGTGCGCATCGAGCGCCGCTTGGGCACGGCGGAACCGTGCCCGTCCGGGGTCGACGCTCGATTCGAGCTACTGGTGCGGGCCGGGTTCGGTCAGCGGCGAAAGATGCTGCGCCGCTCGCTGGCCGGGCTGGCTGCACCGGAGAGCTTCGCGGCCGCCGGCGTAGATCCGTCGGCCCGTCCCGAGGTGTTGACCGTGGACCAGTGGATCAGCCTGGCTCGAGCGACCGGCTAGGTCCCCCGACTTCTCAAGATGTGGCCGCGGCGATGGCCTTCCACACTCGCTGGGGCGTGTAAGGCATGTCCAGGTGGGCGACTCCGAGCGGTGCCAGGGCGTCGAGCACCGCCGACTGCACCGCCGGGGTCGATCCGATCGTGCCCGACTCGCCGACGCCCTTCGCGCCGAGCGGGTTGAGCGGAGTCGGCGTCTCGGTGTGGGCCGTCTCCATCCGGGGGAGCTCGGAGGCGGCCGGTATGGCGTAGTCGGCGAAGTTCGTGTTGCGAGGGTTGCCGTAGGAGTCGTAGGTGCTCTCCTCGTACAGGGCCTGCGAGATGCCCGTGGCCACACCGCCGTGCACCTGGCCCTCGACGATCACCGGGTTGAGGATGCGGCCGCAGTCGTCCACCGCCACATGGCGCACGGACCGGACCTCACCGGTACCGGCATCGACCTCCACCACTGACACGTGTGCGCCGAAGGGGTAGCTGGACTCGCCCTGGTTGAAATCGGTCTCGGCGGCCAGTCCGCCGGGCTCGACGCCCTCGGGCAGGTCCTCGGCGAGCGCGGCCGCGGCGAGCTCGGCCCACGACACCGTCCGGGCCGGTACGCCCGCAGGGGCGAGGCCGCCGGGTGCCACCACGATGTCGGCGACGTCGGCCTCGAGCAGGTCGGCCGCCAGCCGGCGGGCAGTCTCGAGGACCTCGGTGGCCGCGGTCCACACCGCGCTGCCGCCGATCTGCAGCGACCGCGACGCCACCGTGCCGGTGCCCCGGGCCACCTCAGCGGTGTCGCTGTGAATCACCCGCACCTGCTCGGCGGGCACGCCCAGTACCTCTCCCAGGATCTGGGAGAAGGCGGTGGCGTGCCCCTGGCCGTGCGATGCGGTGCCCACCCTGGCGGTCACGGTGCCGTCGAGCTCGACGGTCACCGATCCGAACTCCTCGAACAGCCCGACGGCGGTTATCTCCACGTAGGTCGACACGCCGATGCCCATCAGCTTGCGGTCACCGGCGGCCCGCCTGCGGGCCTGCTCGGCGCGCAGTTCCCGGTATCCGGCCGTCTCCAGGGCCAGGTCCAGGGCACGCTCGTACTCGCCGCAGTCCATGTTGGCGCCGGTGGGCGTAGTCAGGGGGAACTCACCGGGCGCGAGCAGGTTGCGCCGCCGCATCTCCGCGGGGTCGACGCCCAACTCGGCCGCGGCCATGTCGATGATCCGCTCGAGGCACACGGTTGCCTCGGGCCGGCCCGCTCCCCGGAAGGCGGCCACCGGGGTGGTGTTGGTGACCGCGGCTGCCGCCTCGTAGTGGACTGCGCCGATGCGGTAGGGCCCCGACGCCATCATCATGGTGAAGAAGGGCAGGAACGCTCCGATTCCGGGGTAGGCCCCCGCGTTGGTGGTGGCCTTGATCCTGATCCAGCGGAATGTCCCATCGGCGCTCAAGCCGAGCTCCACGTCGCTGACGTAGTCCCTTCCCTGGTTCATGTTGACCAGGTTCTCGCTGCGGGTCTCGGTCCACTTCACCGGCCGGTCGAGGTCTCGGGCCAGCCAGGCGGCCACCAGGTACTCCGGGTAGGTGGGGGCCTTGGAGCCGAACCCGCCGCCGACGGCGGGGGCGACCACCCGCACATCCTCGGGCTCTGCCCCCAGCGCGGCAGCCACTCCGTTGCGAACTTCGTGGGGCCGCTGGGTGGTGCACCACACCGTCAACCCTTCGGCGCGGTCGCCGTTGCCGGGCGCAGCCAGCACCGCGGAGGGCTCGATGGGCGCCCCCGCCATGCGGTGGTTGACAATGCGGGCCTTCACCGTCAGATCGTGGCCACCCATCGCTTCGGGGTCGGCAGGGGTGGAGAACTGCGCCGCCAGGTTCGATCCGTGCGTCTCGATGATCACCGGTGCGCCCGGTTCCAGGGCCTCGAACGGGTCGGTCACCGCGTCGAGCGGCTCGTAGTCGACCTCCACCAGTTCGGCCGCGTCGACGGCCGCGGCCCGGGTCTCGGCCACCACCACCGCGATCGGGTCGCCGACATAGCGGGCCTTGTCGGCCAGCGGCTGGCGGCTGAGCTCGGGCGGCAGCAGGACGAACTGGGGCTGCGGGCCGATGGGCAGATCCGACGCGGTCAGCACGTCGACGACGCCCGGCGCCGCCTTGGCCGCCTCGGTGTCGACGGCTGCGATGTCGGCGTGGGCCATCACCGATCGCACGAAGGCCAGATGAACGGTTCCCGGAGGCGACATGTCGCCCACGAAGCGAGCGGTACCGGTGAGCAGGTCGGGGTCCTCCCGCCTGAGCACAGCGTTGCCCATGAACGATCCTGAGGCCACGACGGTCTCCCTGTTCGACTGCGACTCGTGGACTGTAGCGACGCGCTGGGGCTATGGCTGATCCTGCTCGGAGTAGCTTCTCGGCGTGATCGAAAGACTGGCGCCGGCCAAGCTGACCCTGAGTCTGCGCATCACCGGTGTGCGGGACGACGGCTACCACGAGATCGACGCCGAGATGGTGACGCTGGACCTCTGCGATCGGCTGGAGATCCACCCGAGCCCCGGGGGCGCGGCCGAGGTGCGGATGCTCGATGCTGCCGGCGGCTGCTTCGGGGCCGCGCCGCCCGCGGCCGGAAACCTCGTCATGCGGGCTCTGACCCTGGCCGGGCGCCGCGCCCGGGTGACGGTCCACAAGCGGATCCCGGCCGGCGCCGGACTGGGGGGCGGGTCCGCCGATGCGGCCGCGGTGCTGCGCTGGGCCGGGTTCACCGACACCGTGCGGGCGGCCTCGATCGGCGCAGACGTGGCCTTCTGCCTGGCCGGGGGCCGGGCCCGGGTGCGCGGCATCGGGGAGCTCGTCGAGCCGCTTCCCTACGTTCGCGAGCAGTACACGCTCCTGCTGGTGCCGCTGCCATGCAGCACCGCGGCCGTGTACGCGGCCTGGGACGAGCTCGGGGGACCGGTGGGCGCCGGCGGCAACGACCTGGAGGCCGCCGCGCTCCGGGTGGCTCCCGAGCTGGCCGCCTGGCGTGACGAGTTCGGCGACTCCACCGGGCAGGCGCCCCGGCTGGCCGGCAGTGGCAGCACCTGGTTCGTGGCCGGTGCCCATCCCGGCCCGAACCGCGTGGTGGCTACCACGACCCAGGCGGCCGCGCCGTTCATTTGAGGATGCCGGTGGGAGAGTGCCCTGCGCCGGACCCGGCGGCTACTTTCGCCGCTGATGCCGGGTGCGCCGAAGCATCTTCTTGTGCTTCTTCTTGCGCATGCGCTTGCGGCGCTTCTTGATGAGCGATCCCACGGGGGGAGAACGCTACCGGCCCCGGCGCCCGAACACGCATCGTGTCGATGATCGCTAATCTGAATGGAGTTGCCTGTCCGGCGGGCGGGCGGCGATGGCCGGTAGTTCAACTGGCAGAACGTCGGACTTTGGCTCCGGATGTTGCAGGTTCGAGTCCTGCCCGGCCAGCAGATTCAAGAGATGTGTCCGTAGCGCTGCGCCGTGGCGCCGGCACCGTCCTACAATGCCGGGCGCCATGAAGCAGCAGACCCATAAGGAGCTCCGGGTGGTGTCGGGGCGGTCCAGTCAGGACTTCGCCGCCAGCGTCTGTGCGGAGCTCGGCGTCGAGCTGGGCACCTCCCACATCGAGAACTTCGCCAACGGCGAGATCCATGTCCGCTACGGCGAGTCCATCCGGGGCTGCGACGCCTTCATCGTCGGCACCCACGCCGAGTGGGAGGGCGGCTCGATCAACGACGCCATCGTGGAGCAGCTCGTGATGGTCGACGCGGCCAAACGGGCCTCCGCCAAGCGCATAACCGTGGTGGCTCCGTTCTACGGGTACGCCCGCCAGGACCGCAAGGCCTCCGGGCGCGAGCCCATCTCGGCCCGGCTGCTGGCCGACCTGTTCCTGGCTGCGGGGGCCAAGCGGCTGCTGTCGGTGGACCTGCACTCAGGACAGATCCAGGGGTTCTTCGACGGTCCGGTCGACCACCTCACGGCCATGCCGGTGCTGCTCGAGTACCTGCAGTCCCTCAAGCGCGAGGACCTGGTGATCGTGTCGCCCGACGCCGGGCGGGTCAAGGTCGCCGAGCGCTACACCAACCTGCTGCACGCCGATCTGGCCATCGTGCACAAGCGTCGCGACAATGGCAAGCACGAGGTGTCGGCCAAGGAGATCGTCGGTGATGTCGGCGGCCGCACCTGCGTGATCGTCGACGACATGATCGACACCGGCGGGACCATCGTGGCTGCCGCGGAGCTGCTGGCCGCCAACGGGGCCAGCCGGGTGATCGCGGCGACCACCCATGCCGTGTTCTCGGGACATGCGGTGGAGCGGCTCAAGGACTCGGTGATAGATGTGGTCGTCTGCACCGACACGCTGCCGCTGACATCGCGCAGGCAGTTCTCGAAGCTGCATGTGGTGTCGGTCGCGCCCATCGTGGCCAGGGCGATCTCGGCGGTGTTCGAGGACACCTCGGTAAGCGAGATCTTCGGCGGCAACAACCTGGTCTGATCGCACGCTGCCGGGCTTGGCGGCAGTGGAGCGGGCCTGGGGCGGCAGTAGCCTCACACGAATGGCTACGAACCTTCTGACCGCTCAGACCGGCCGGCCGCGCGGCACCCGTCCGAGCCGGCGCCTGCGCCGGAGCGGCCGCATTCCCGCGGTGGTCTACGGCATGGGCGAGAACTCGCTCACGGTGTCGGTGGACAGGGCCGACCTGAGGGGCGCGCTGTCCACCGACGCGGGGCTCAACGCCCTCATCACTCTCGAGGTCGACGGTGACCGGCAGCTCTCCATCGTCAAGGACCTCCAGCGCCACCCGGTCCGCCGGGACGTGCTCCATGTGGACTTCCTGCGCATCGATCCCGACGAGGAGGTCGAGGTGGATGTGCCGCTCGTGCTCGTCGGGGAGGCCAAGAAGGTCACCCAGGCCAGCGGGATGGTCGATCAGGTGATGCATCAGGTGCTGCTGCGGGCCAAGCCGTCGGAAATCCCCACCGAGGTGACCGCGGACGTGAGCGACCTGGAGGTCGGGTCGTCGCTCCGGGTGAGCGATATCGACCTTCCCGCCGGGGTCACGCCGGCCGGCGACCGGGACGCCACCTTCGCGGTGGGCCTCATCACCCGCTCCACCAAGGAGTACCTGCGCCAGCAGAAGGCTCTGGAGGAGGAGGCGGAGGCGCTCATCATGATGGGCGAGGCCGACGAGGACGAAGAGGCGGAAGCGGACGACGAGTCGTAGAGGCCGAGTGGGCGGGCGGCGACCGGCCATCGGCTCGCGTACCGGCTCTGCGGCTGACCTGCTGGTGGTGGGGCTGGGCAACCCCGGTGACGAGTACGCCCGCACCCGCCACAACGCGGGCCGGTGGGTGGTGGACGAGCTGGTGAACCGCCACGACGGCCGGCTGCGCCGGGCCCGCCGCCTGCAGGCGACGGTGTGCGAGGTGAGCGTTCTGGGGCTACGGATGGCTTTGGCTGCACCGGTCACGTGGATGAACGAGTCCGGCCGGGCGGTGGCGCCGCTCGTACGCCGCTTCGGCCTCCGCGAGCTGGAACGCCTCGTGGTTGTGCACGACGAGCTGGATCTGCCCGTGGGCCGCCTGAGGGTCAAGACCGGCGGCGGGCTCGCCGGCCACAAGGGCTTGGTGTCCATCAGGGCACACCTGCGCAGCGACGCCTTCACCCGCGTGCGCATCGGTGTGGGCAAGCCCCACGTGACCGCCAAGGGAGGCGAGTACGTCCTCAAGCGGCCGGGCCGGGCCGAGCAGGCCGAGCTGGAGGGGGTCGTGGCCCGAGCGGCCGATGCGGTGGAGTGCTTCCTCGAGCACGGGCTCGATGTCACCATGAACCGCTTCAACGCGGCCTAGGCGTGGCCCCGCCGCCCGACAACAGCGAGGGATTGCGCCAGCTGCTGCCGCTGCTGGCCGAGCTTCCCGGTCTGGACGAGCTGCTGGGACGGCGCACCGCTTCGCTGGCGGTGCCTGAAGCCGCCCGAGCTCCCGCCGTGGCCGGTCTTAGCGCGGCGTCGAGCCGGAGGCCGCTGCTCGTCGCGGTGCCGACTCGAGTCGAGGCCGAGTCCCTCGCCGCTGATGTGGCCGCCTTTCTGGGTGCCGGCGAGGTCGAGGAGCTGCCGGCTTGGGAGACCCTGCCCTTCGAGCGGGTGAGCCCGTCGATCCACACCATGGGACGGCGCTGCCGTGTGCTGCACCGGATGACGGACCCAGCCGGCACGCCGGCGGTGGTGGTGGCCTCGGCCCGGGCGGTGGCCCAGTTCGTGTCGGCGGAGGGGGCCGCCGCGCCGATCAGCCTGAGCGCCGGCGACATCGTCGACCAGTCGGCGCTGGTGCAGCAGCTGTCGGAGTTCGGATACCACCGGGAGCACCAGGTGGAGCATCGGGGGGAGATGGCCGTTCGAGGCTCCATCGTCGACGTGTACCCCTCGACCGCGCCGGGGCCGGTTCGAATCGACTTCTGGGGTGACGACATCGACCGGGTTGTGGAGTTCTCCGTCGGCGACCAGCGGTCCACGAACCCCCTGGACCACCTCGACGTGTACCCGGCCCGGGAACTGCGCCCCGGCGGATTGATGAGGCGGCGGGCCGCTGGTCTGGTGGCGAGCCACCCCTGGGGGCGCGAGCAGTGGGACCGGCTGGCCGATGGAGAGTTCTTCGAGGGCATGGAGTCGTGGTGGCCATGGCTGGTCGAGGCGCCTGCGGTGGTGCCCGGCCTTCTCGGCGCGGGAGGCGCCCTCGCAGTCGTCGAACCTCGCCGCCTGGCCGACAGAGTCTCGGAGATCCTGGCCGAGGAGGAGGACCTCGCCGCGGGCCTGTCCAAGACCTGGAACACCGACGCCGCCGGCATGCCCCGGCTTCACGCCGGCTTCGACCAGCTGGTGGCTGCGGCCGCCTCGCCGGTGTGGGAACTGCCCGCATCGCCGCACTCACCCGGTGCGGCGGCGTTGGCCGCGTCGGGCTGGGACCGGGTGCACGGCAGCATCGAGCCTCTGGCGGCGCGGCTGCGCGATCTGACCGGGCGGGGCTACCGGGTGGTGCTCGGCGCGCCCGGGGGCGCCTCCGCACGTCTGGGCGGCCTGCTCGCCGACCACGGCGCCAGCGTCGAGCCGGCGGAGACCATCCTCGGCCGGGGCGCGGTGCTGGAGGGGATCAAGCTGGCCCTGCTGTCCGAGACCGATGTGACCGGCCGGCGGCGGGCCCACAGGTCGCCGAGGACGCGGTCGCGCGATCAGCGCCGCTTCCTCGCCGATCTCGTTCCCGGAGCGTTCGTCGTGCACCAGCACCACGGGGTGGCCCGCTTCGAGGGAATGGTCCGCCGGGCCATCGGCGGTCACGAGCGCGAGTACCTGCTCCTCGCCTACCGGGGGAGGGACCGGCTCTACGTGCCGTCCGACCAGATCGCCTCGATCCGCCACTACACCGGAGGCGAGGCGCCGACGCTGTCGCGGATGGGGGGCTCGGACTGGGCCGCCACCAAGAACCGGGTGAAGCGGGCGGTGGCGGAGGTGGCCCAGGAGCTGGTCGTGCTCTACCAGAAGCGCATGACCACCGCGGGGCATGCCTTCGACCCCGATACCCCGTGGCAGCGGGAGCTCGAGGACTCCTTCGAGTACCAGGACACCCGGGACCAGCAGCACGCCGTCGCCGAAGTGAAGCGCGACATGGAGCGGCCGGTGCCCATGGACCGGCTGCTGGTGGGGGACGTGGGCTTCGGCAAGACCGAGATCGCGGTTCGGGCCGCGTTCAAGGCGGTTCAGGGCGGGCGCCAGGTGGCGGTGCTGGTGCCCACCACACTGCTGGCCCAGCAGCACACCCAGACGTTCCGTGACCGCTACGGACCCTTCCCGGTGCGGGTGGAGACCCTGAGCCGGTTCCTGACTCCGCCCCAGGCCCGGGAGGTGCTGCGAGGACTGGAGACGGGCGAGGTCGACGTGGTCGTGGGCACCCACCGGATGCTGTCGGCCGATGTGAGCTTCAAGCGCCTCGGGCTGCTGGTCATAGACGAGGAGCAGCGCTTCGGGGTCCGGCACAAGGAGTCGATCAAGTCGCTGAGGGCCGATGTGGACGTCCTGACCCTGACGGCCACGCCCGTGCCCCGCACCCTGGAGATGAGCCTCACCGGCATCCGCGACATGTCCCTGCTCGAGACCCCGCCCGCGGATCGCCAGCCGATCCTCACCTACGTGGGCGAGCAGGCCGACCGTCCCGCGGCCGAGGCCATCCGGCGGGAGCTGCTGCGCGAGGGGCAGGTCTTCTACGTCCACAACCGGGTGGCCGACATCGAGCATGTCGCGGAGCGGGTGCGCACCCTGGTGCCGGAGGCCCGGGTGGCCGTGGCCCACGGCCAGATGGACGAGGGCACGCTCGAGCGGGTCGTCCTCGACTTCGCCGACTACCGCTACGACGTCCTGGTCTGCACCACCATCATCGAGTCGGGCATCGACATGCCGACGGTGAACACCCTGGTGGTGGACCGCGCCGACCGCCTCGGGCTGGGCCAGTTGCACCAGATCCGCGGCCGGGTGGGCCGGGCCGGCCGGCGGGCCTACGCCTACCTGTTCCATCCCGTCGACCGCGTCCTCAGCGATGAGGCCTACGAGCGGCTCAAGACGATCGGGGAGGCCACCCAGCTGGGATCCGGGTACCGGATCGCCATGCGCGACCTCGAGATCAGGGGCGCCGGAAACCTGCTGGGCGAGGCCCAGTCCGGGCACATCGCCGCGGTCGGGTACGACCTGTACTGCCGCCTGGTGAACGAAGCGGTGGCGGAGCTGCGAGGCGAGACCGTTCCTGAGCCGCCCGAGGTGAGCATCGAGGTGCCCGTCGACGCGCACATCCCGGCCGACTACATCGGGCGGGAGGCTGCCCGCCTGGAGGCTTACCGCCGCCTCGCTGCGGTCACCGAGCTGGCCGAGCTGGCCGACATCCGGGCCGAGTGGATCGACCGGTTCGGCCCGGTCCCGGAGCCGGCCGAAGCGCTGCTGTCCATCGGCAGGCTCCGGGTGGAGTGCTTGCGCCACGGGGTCTCCGAAGTGGTCGTCAGCCGCCGCGGCGGCGGCCCGCTGTCAGCGGCGAGCTTCGCGGCCCGTTTGGCCCCGGTGGAGTTGCCGGCCAGCCGCCAGGTGCGGCTTCGCCGCCTGTACGGCGACCGTGCCGTCTGCAAGGACGAGGCTCGGGAGCTGCACGTCCCGCTGCGGGCCGACGCAGGCCCGGTGATCGACCAGCTCGTGGCCCTGCTGGACGGCGTGGTGGCAGCCGGCTCACGTCCCGGCACGCCTCCCGACGCTAGGGTTCGGACTTCGTGAGCCCGATCCGCCCCATCGCAGCCGCCTGCGCCGCAGCTGTCTCAGCACTGGTGCTCGTGTCCGGGTGTGGAGCCTCGCCCGACGCGGCCGCGGAGGTGGCCGGCGCGGAGTACAGCGTGGCCGACCTGACCGCCTATCTCGAGACCACCGATCCCGGCAGCGAGGCCCGGGCCCTGCGCGCCGAGGCGGCTGCCTGGCTCACCGGCTGGGTGTTCTTCACCGCCCTCGAGCAGGAGATGGCTGAGCGGGGAATCGCGATCACCAACGCGCACGAGGCCCAGGCGGTCGCCGAACTCACCCAGGCCGATCCGTCCTTCGTGCCTGGTGCCGCCGGCAGCGACATCGTGATCCGCCAGCGCGCCGCGACCCTGGCCGCGTTCGAGTGGACCGAGCGTGAGGTTCCTGAGGTGGTCGCGGGCGAACCGCTTCGCTATCTGTGCTCGAGACACATCCTGGTAGAAACGCAGGCGGAGGCTGACGAGGTGATGGCCCGACTCGGGGCCGGAGAGGACTTCTCTCTGCTCGCCCTCGACCTCTCACTCGATCCGGGGAGCGGATCCTTGGGCGGCGACCTCGGCTGCGTGCTGGAGGGTTCGTTCGTGCCGCCCTTCGAGGAGGCGGGCTACGGGGCCGGCCCCGGCGAGGTAGTGGTGGCGGAGTCGCAGTTCGGCTTTCACGTGATCGAGGTTCTCAGTTCCGGGCCCGCGACCGCCGACAACCATCCCCAGCTCAACGCCGAGGCGCTGGCCCAGATGGCCGAGGACGCCGAGCTGACTGCGCTCAGCGCCACCCAGGGCGAGGTTCAGGCTCAGCGCCAGAAACTCCTGGTCGACCTACAGGAGCGCATCTTCGAGCGCTACGGGCCCGATGTGACAATCGACGACCGCTACGGGCGCTGGGACCCTGACGCCTTCAGGGTGGTCGCGGACCAGGCCGGCTGACCGGGGCCGGTCCGATGGCCAACCTCTCCCCCTCCGCCGGCGCACCGGAGCAGGACACAGACGGATTTCACGCTGCCATCGTTGGTCTCGACGAGCTGGTGCGGACACTGCGCGAGCAATGTCCGTGGGACCGTGAGCAGACCCACACCAGCCTTCGCCGCTACCTGCTGGAGGAGACCTACGAGGCGTTGGAGGCCCTCGACGCCAGGACCGGCGGCGACGGCGACGCGGAGGTCCTGGACCGGGACCTGTGCGAGGAGTTGGGCGACCTGCTCTACCAGGTCTGGTTCCAGGCCCACCTGGCCTCAGAGCGCGGCGCGTTCAGCATTGTGGACGTCGCCCAGGGGGTGCGAGACAAGCTGGTCGCTCGCCATCCCCACGTCTACGGCGACGTGGTGGCGCCCGACGCCGACACGGTGCGGGCCAATTGGGACGCCATCAAGCTCCAGGAGAAGGGGCGGGACTCGGTGATGGACGGCATCCCGCAGACCCTTCCCGCGCTGCTGCGGGCTGTGAAGGTGCAGAAGCGGGCCGCCGCCGCGGGCCTCTGCGACGGCGACCAGCCCCAGGGCGTCTTCAGCGGGACCGAGGGCGCGCTGGCCGAGCTTCGAGCCGAGCCGAACGAGCACACTCTGGGGGAACTGCTGCTGGCCGCGGTGGAACTCGGTCGGCGCATCAAGGTCGATCCCGAGGACGCTCTGCGGTCGGCGACCGAGCGGGCCGAAGGCCGGTATCGCGCGCTGGAGCGGGACCCGAGCTAGAATTCAGCCCCCACACCGACGGACGCCGAGGGAACGGACGGAGCGGCGCCCGACCGTGAGGCCGTGCCGTGCTCTGCACGGTGTAGACCACAATTCCGGAGGTTCGCCGGTGGGCGGCATAGAGGCAGTCCGTGCGCGCGAGGTGTTCGACTCGCGGGGAAACCCCACCGTGGAAGTCGACATCGAGCTGGACTCGGGCGCCTGCGGCCGGGCGATGGTGCCGTCAGGCGCGTCGACCGGAGCGTTCGAGGCGGTCGAGCTGCGCGACGGCGGCGACCGGCTGCGGGGTCGGGGTGTGCTCGCAGCGGTCGCGAACGCGGCCGGCGAGCTGGCTGACGCGGTGAGGGGCCTGGACGCCGCCGATCAGCGTGCCGTGGACGGGGCGCTGATCGACGCCGACGGCACCGACGGAAAGTCGCGTCTGGGCGCGAACGCCATCCTCGGGGTGTCGCTGGCCGTGGCCCGGGCCGCCGCGGCCGAACTCGAGGTCCCGTTGTGGCGCCATGTCGGCGGAGCCGGCGCCCACGTTCTCCCGGTGCCCATGATGAACGTCATTAACGGGGGAGCGCACGCCGACAACAACGTCGACTTCCAGGAGTTCATGGTGGTGCCGGTCGGGGCCGCCTCGTACTCCGAGGCCCTGGTCTGGGGCGTCGACGTGTACCACGAGCTTGCCGCGGTCCTGCGGGCCCGGGGCCTGTCCACCGGACTGGGCGACGAGGGAGGCTTCGCCCCCGACCTGGGCTCCAACTCCGACGCGGTGGCGCTGCTGGCCGAGGCCACCGAGCGGACCGGCCTGGTGCTCGGCGACGACATCGCATTCGCATTGGATGTGGCGTCCACCGAGTTCTTCGCCGAAGGCCGCTATGTGCTGTCCAGCGAGGGACGGACCCTCGACTCGGGCCAGATGATCGATGAGCTTGGCAGGCTCTGCGACGCTTACCCCATCGCGTCGGTGGAGGACGGGATGGCCGAGGAGGACTGGGACGGCTGGTCGCGGCTGACAGCCTCGCTGGGGTCGCGGGTGCAGCTGGTGGGAGACGACTTGTTCGTCACCAGCAGCGAGCGGCTGGCCCGCGGCATCGAGTCCTCAGCAGCCAACGCCATCCTGGTGAAGGTCAACCAGATCGGGACCCTCACCGAGACGCTGGAGTGCGTGGAACTCGCGGCTCGCAACGCCTTCGGGGCCGTGATGTCGCACCGCAGCGGGGAGACCGAGGACACCTTCATCGCTGACCTAGCGGTGGCCACGAACTGCGGTCAGATCAAGACGGGCGCCCCGGCCCGCAGCGACCGGGTGGCCAAGTACAACCAGCTCCTGCGGATCGAGGAGCAGCTCGGCGAGGCCGCCGCCTTCAAGGGTCGGGCCGCGCTGGCTCCTGCCGCCGTCAACGCATCTCCGGCGCCATGAAGCGGGCGTGGTGGCATCGACTGCTTCTGGTGGTCCTGTTCGCGGGCACGCTGGGCGCGGCTGTGATGTTCGGCGCATCGTCGGTGAACACCTGGTTCGACCAGAACGCGCAGCGGGCCGATGCCGAGCACGTCGCGGTGCAGCTCGAGGCCCGCATCGCTGAGCTCGCCGACGAGATCGACAGGCGCACCAGCGAGGACGGGGTGCGGCGCGAGGCGCTCTGCTTCGGGCCCTATGTGGAGCCCGGGACCGAGGTCTATGCAGTGATGGGCCTTGAGGGCTGCGTCGGCCAGCCCCAGTCCCCCTAGACGGAGTCCCTTGATGCCAGCCCACCGCTTCGATCTGAAGGTCCGCTTCTACGAGTTGGACCCCTACGGGCATCTGAACCACTCGGCCTACGTGCAGTTCTTCGAGACGGGGCGGATCGAGCTCCTGGAGGAGGTCGGAGTGGGCCTGGAGTCCTTCGCGGCACGGGGATACCGCTTCGTGGTCAACCGCATCCAGACGTCGTTCGATCGCCCCGTGCACGCCGGTGAGACGATCACGGTGGAGACTGAGGTGGTCGAGTTCCGCCGGGCCTCTTCTGTCTGGCGTCAGCGCCTGATGCGCGGCGACGAGGTGGTGGCCCGCCAGGAGGTACGGGCCGCGATCACCAACACCGAGGGCAAGCCGGTGCGAGTCCCCCCCGACGTGATCGAGGCGCTGGGCCCCTACTTCGTGTGAGCGCCTGCCCGCGCGGCCTCTAGGCTCAATCGGCCTCTAGGCTCAATCGGATGGCAGCCGCCGACCTGCGCTCCGTCTCAAGCACCGAAGAGGTGTCCCAGGGGCTCCGCGACCACGCATACCTGCCCGATGAGGCGCTGGCCACCGCGGTGTACCTGGCTCTGCGCCTGCGTCGGCCGCTGCTGCTGGAGGGCGAGCCCGGCGTGGGCAAGACCGAGGTGGCCAAGGTGATCGCCGACTGGGGCGGTGGCCGGCTGATCCGGCTGCAGTGCTACGAGGGCATCGACGCGGCCCAGGCCGTCTACGAGTGGGACTACGCCCGCCAGTTGATGCACCTGCGCACGATGGAGGCCACCGGGCGGGCCCGCGGCGCCGATGAGGAGCGGCTCGCCGACGAGCTGTACGACGAGCGCTTCCTGGTGCGCAGGCCCCTGCTTGAGGCCATCGAGGCCTCCGACGGGCCCCCGCCGGTGCTGCTCGTCGACGAGGTCGACCGCTCCGACGACGAGTTCGAGGCCTACCTGCTGGAGGTGCTGTCGGACTACTCGATCACTATCCCCGAGCTCGGCACGTTCGCGGCGGTCGATCCGCCCGTGGTGATCATCACCTCCAACCGCACCCGGGATGTGCACGACGCCCTGAAGCGCCGCTGCCTGTACCACTGGGTCGCCCATCCCGGACCGCAACGGGAGGCGGAGATAATCCGCCTGCGAGCCCCGGAGGTTGCTGACCGCCTGTCCCGGCAGGTCGCCCACGCCGCGGCCGCCATGCGCGAGGTCGGGCTGTACAAGCCGCCGGGAGTGGCCGAGACCATCGACTGGGCCCGGGCCCTGAGCCTGCTGGGCGGGGCCACCCTCGACCTCGCCAACGCCTCGGCCACCCTGGGCGCCCTGCTGAAGTACCGCGAGGATCGGGACCGTGTGATCGAGCACGACCTGGCCGCCATCGTGGCCGACGCCGCCGCCGCTCACAGCCCATGAGCGACGAGGGGGGCGACGCCGCGGGCCCGCCGGCCCGTCCCGGCTCGCCGCCGACGGCCGGGCTGCGCCTCGAGACCGACCCCGTCGACGTCGCGGTCGGCTTCGCCGGAGCGCTGCGCCGGGCCGGCCTGGAGGTGTCGCTCACGTCGGCCCTGCTCTACGCCGAGGCGCTGTCGGTGTGCGACGTCGCCAGCCGGCCCTCGCTGTACTGGGCGGGAAGGGCTGCCCTGGTCCACCGGATCGAGGACGTCGACGTCTATGACGCCGTCTTCGGGGCCTACTGGCTGGGCGAGCCTCTCGGGATGTCCCGGGTGGCCGCCGCGAGCGTCCCGGTCGTGCTGCAGGTCGACGACGCCGAAGGTTCCGATGAGCACGGCGAGGAGTCCCCCGGCGACACCGAGACCATCACGCTGCGCTACAGCGCCACCGAGACGCTGTCGGCCAAGGACTTCGCCGAATACACCGACTCCGAGCTAGAGGAGGCCCGGAGGCTGATGGAGCGGCTGCGCTTCTCCGGCCCGACCCGTCCCAGCCGCCGCCCCGAGCCCAGCCGGTCGTGCCGGGGCAGCCTCGACGTGCGCCGGACCGTCCGGGCCGCTATGCGCTCGGGCGGCGAGCCGATGAGGATGCACCGGCGGGTGAGCGGTCGGCGGCCCCGACGCCTGGTCATGCTGCTGGACGTGTCGGGTTCGATGGAGCGCTACGCCCGGGCTCTGCTGCGCCTGGTCCATGCCGCGGTGGCAGGGCGCAGCCGGGTCGAGGCTTTCGCTCTGGGCACCCGGCTCACCCGGCTCACCCGGGAGCTGTCGTCGCGGGATCCTGATAGGGCTATGCGGGCCGCGTCGGCGGCCGTGCCCGACTGGAGCGGCGGCACCCGCCTCGGCGCCGGCCTGCGAGCCTTCAACGACGAGTGGGGTTGCCGGGGGATGGCCAGGGGAGCAGTGGTGGTGATCCTCTCCGACGGCTGGGATCGGGGCGACCCCACCGAGATGTCCGAGCAGATGCAGCGCCTGCAGAGGGTGGCCAATCGGGTGGTGTGGGTGAACCCGCTGAAGGCTTCTCCGGGGTATGCGCCGCTGGCCCGGGGAATGGCGGCCGCCCTGCCCTACGTCGACGACTTCGTGGAGGGCCACAACCTGGAGTCCCTGGAGCGCCTGGCCGAGCTGGTGCTCACCGACACACCCCGGGCCTCGCGGCCGCGGGGCGGCAATCACGTGGCAGTCCCTGCGCTGGCCGGAGCTTCACGGTGAAGGAGATCCTGGCCGACCTGGATCGCTGGCAGCAGGCCGGCGAGCAGGCCGCAGTGGCCCGTGTCATCGATCTGGAGGGCTCGGGACCGCGCTCGCCCGGGGCGGCGATGGCAGTGACCGCCGGCGCCGAGGTGGTCGGCTCGGTGTCGGGCGGCTGCGTGGAGGGCGCGGTGGTGACCGAGTCGCTGGAGGTGATGGCGGCCGGCGACCGGCGCATCGTCACCTTCGGCTACAGCGACGACGAGGCCTTCGCGGTCGGGCTCACCTGCGGCGGGACCGTCCACCTCTTCGTTGAGCCCCTCCAATGGGGTCCGGTCCATGACGCGCTCGCCTCGGACCTGGCCCAGGAGTCTCCCGCGGCACTGGCAACCGTGGTGGAGGGCCCCGGGGCGGGCGCCAAGATGCTGGTCCGCCCCGAGGGGGTGCCGACGGTCGGCTCGCTGGGCACGGCCGGCCTCGACCGGGCCGTGCAGCGGGACGCCCGTGGTGAGCTGGTGGCGGGCCGCTCGGGGCTGCGCCGGTACTCGACCGACGGCGAGTACTCCGAGCAGGGCGAGATCCACGGCCAGGAGGTGGCGGTGTTCGTCGAGTCGTTCGCCCCCCCGCCCCGGATGCTGATCTTCGGCGCGGTGGACTTCACCGCGGCCCTGGCCAGGGTGGCCAAAGTTCTCGGCTACCGGGTGACGGTGTGCGACGCCCGGTCGGTGTTCGCCACCTCCAAGCGGTTCCCGATGGCCGACGAGGTGGTGGTCTCGTGGCCCGACCGGCTGCTGGAGGAGGTCGGGCGCGGGCTCGGCCCCCGCGACGCGGTGTGCGTCCTCACTCACGACGCCAAGTTCGACGTGCCCGCAATCACCTCGGCGCTGGGCACCGGCGTCGGTTACATCGGGGTGATGGGTAGCCGCCGCACCCACGACGACCGCACCCGCCGCCTGATGGAGGCCGGCGTGACCGGGGAGCAGTTGGGCCGTCTGCGCTCGCCCATCGGGCTCGACATCGGGGCGGCCACCCCCGAGGAGACCGCGGTCTCGATCGTGTCCGAGATCATCTCGCTGCGCACCGGCCGCCAGGCCCGGGCCCTGTCCACTACCAGCGGCCCCATCCACGACTGACCCAGCCAGCCGCGGCCGGACCAACGTTGTCATGAACGAGAATACATGTAATGATGCGAAGTGCCGGAGTGCCGCCCCCGCACCTTTTGGAGACCGGTGGGGCGGTGCTCCGGCACTTGCGTGATATCTAGTGTAACGCCATTGGAATACGCATAGCAACCGATAGTCGTACTGCTGGCTCGGATTCGGGAGCCTTGCGGGAGTGGCAGTCCTCTGGGGGCGTTGCGATCGGTGTTGGTCGTGCTGGTGGCGGGCAGACTGGCGTCGTGGCTGAAGGCAGCGTAGAGCAGCGGCACGGCGAGGATCGACGTCTCGGTGTGGCGGCCGTGGTGCTGGCCGCGGGAGCCGGTGTCCGCTTCGACGGTGACGGCCACAAGCTGCTGTGCGAGGTGGGGGGCGTGCCGCTGGTGCGCCGGGCGGTGGACTCGGCCCTGGCCGCCGACCTCGACGAGACCATCGTGGTGATGGGGGCCGTCGACCTGCTAGATGTGCTGCCCGAAGAGGTGACCGTGCTGCACAATGAGGCCTGGGAGCAGGGCCAGGCCACATCGCTGGCCGCGGCGGTGAGTTACGCGGGCTCGCGGGGCCACCGGGCGGTGGTGTTCGGATGCGGCGACCAGCCCGGAGTCCCGGCCTCGGCCTGGTCGGCGGTGGCGAGCGCTGACTGCGACCTGGCCGTGGCCGACTTCGACGGTGACCGCCGGCCGCCGGTCCGGATCGGCGCGGCGTTGTGGAGCTACCTGCCCCTCACCGGCGACGAGGGCGGGCGGGTGCTGATGCGGCGCAGACCGGAGCTGGTGCGGGCGATACCCTGCGAGGGGAACCCCGAGGACATCGACACGCTGGAGGACCTTAGAAAATGGAACTGAACGACTCATTCGAGGTGGCCCATCCCATCGGCGCGGTTTGGGATGTCCTCACCGATGTCGAGCGCATCGCGCCGTGCCTGCCCGGAGCGCAGCTCACCGGCAGTGACGGCGACGTCTACGAGGGCCTGGTCAAGGTCAAGGTGGGGCCCATCACCTCGCAATACACGGGCAAGGCCTCCTTCACCGAGCGAGACGACGACGCCCATCGGCTGCTCATGTCGGCCAGCGGGCGCGACACCCGCGGCGCGGGCAACGCGTCAGCCGAGATCACGGTGGCGCTCGAGTCGGTGACCGACACGTCGACCAGGGTGAGCGTCAGCACCGATCTCACCATCACGGGCAAGGTGGCGCAGTTCGGTCGGGGAGTGCTGGCCGATGTCAGCCGCAAGCTGATGGGGCAGTTCGCCGACAACCTGGCCGCGCTGGTCGCGGCCGATGTCGCCTCCACGGAGCCCGCTGAGGATGCTGCGGACTCGGACGCTTCCGGGGACGAGTCCGGCGAGGCTGCCGCGGCCGAACCCCCGGCTCCGGAGCCGGCCGCCGAAGTCGAGGCTGTCGACCTCCTGGAGGTGGCCGGGGCCCCGGTGCTGAAGCGGCTCGTGCCCGTCATCGTGGCCGTCGTCGTCGTGGTGATCGTGGTCATCATCGCCGTGGCTGCCTAAGGCCGCGGTTCCGAAATCTGAGCGAGTATTGCTCGCATATGACGGGTTTCTCTACTGATTTCGATCAAGAGGGCTCGAACGACCACAGCGACGGCGACCTCGCGGACGTGGCGAGGCTGCTGGGGCGCGAACCGGCCGGAGATTTCGAGGTTGTCGTGCGGGACGCATCGGGTTCCCCTGCAGTCATCCGCAACGCCCCGATCCTCTATGACGGGCGGCCCATGCCCACCCGCTATTGGCTGGTGGACGAAGGGCTGCGCCGCCTCGTAGGGCGCTTGGAGTCCGAGGGCGGGGTGCGGGCCGCCGAGGCGGCGGTGGATGCCGAAGAGCTGGCCGCGGCCCACGGCCGCTACGCAGCCGAGCGCGACGCGGCCGTCCCTGACGGCCACTCCGGTCCGGCCCCCTCGGCGGGCGTGGGGGGCACCCGCCGGGGCGTCAAGTGCCTCCATGCCCACTATGCGTGGCATCTCGCCGGCGGCGACGACCCGGTGGGCCGCTGGGTGGCGGAGCGTCTCGGGCCGGAACCGGTGGCGTCGCTGCGGAGGGTCCGATGACCCCCGGCCCGGTGGCGGTCGTGGACTGCGGCACGAACACCACCCGGCTCCTCATCACCGACGGTCGCGGGCCCGCCGCCGAGAGACGCTCGCAGATAACCCGCCTCGGCCGGGGTGTCGACGCCAGCGGTGTCCTCGATCCGGACGCGGTCGAGCGAACCTTGGCGTGCCTGCGGGACTACCGGGAGGCCATCGACCGCCACAACCCGTCGGCGGTGAGGCTCATCGCCACATCGGCAGTGCGCGACGCCGCCAACCGGTCGGCGTTCCTCGAACCGGCCGAGTCGATCCTTGATGTTGCACCCGAGGTCCTGTCGGGACGCGAGGAGGCCGACCTGTCGTTCCGGGGAGCGGTCAGCGAGCTGGATCCGGCCGACGGGCCCTTCCTGGTGGTCGATATCGGGGGTGGATCCACCGAGCTGTCCTACGGGGCCCAGCACTGCACCGATGCGCTGTCGCTCGACATCGGCAGCGTGCGCCTGACCGAGAAGTACGTCCACCACGATCCGCCCCAGCCCGAGGAACTGTCGGCGTGCCTGTCGGTGACCGAGCTGCATCTCGATGATGCGGTCCGGGTCATTCCCGAGCTCGGCGGTGACTGCCGGCTGGTGGGGGTGGCCGGGACGATCACCACGGTGGCGGCGGTGGAGCTGGGCCTGGCCACCTACGACCGTGACCGGGTCCATCACTTCGGGTTGTCGAAGGACGCGGCCGAGGACGTGTTCCGGACCCTGGCCACCGAGGCGCTGGCCGATCGGGTCCACAACCCCGGGCTGCACCCCGGGCGGGCCGACGTGATCGTGGCCGGGGCGTGCATCCTGGTGAAGATCATGCGCTACTTCGACTTCGACGAGTGCCTCGTCTCGGAGTCCGACCTGCTCGACGGCCTGGCCCTGTCCCTGCTCGAACCCCTGTAGGCCCGCTCCATGCGCGGGTGTCCGGACCGGAACCCGGTGACCGCGAGCGCTAGAGTGCGCGGCCGTGAGCACCCTGCTCGGGCGGCGAGTGCTGCTGCGGCCCCTGACACGCAACGACTTCGGTGAGTGGCGTGAGGTCCGGCGGCGCAACCGTGCCCGCCTCAAGGAGTGGGAGCCCCGGCCCCAGCCGGGACGCCCCGACTCGGCTGAGGATCCTCGGGCCTTCGCCGACCGCTGCGCGGCCCGCCGGCGCGAGCGCCAGCACGGGACCGGCTACGGGTTCGGGGTGTTCGTAAACGGCTGCTTCCGGGGCGAGATGAACCTGTCGTCGATCCAGCGGGGGCCCTTCCAGTCGTGCTATGTCGGCTACTGGATCGACGAGGCCGTCGCCGGCAACGGCTACACGCCGGAGGCCCTGGTGGTGGCGGCCCGCTTCGCGTTCGAGGAGCTGCGGCTGCACCGCCTGCAGGTGGCCATCGTGCCCCGCAACTCAGCCAGTCTGAGGGTGGTGGGAAAGCTGGGGCTCCGCTACGAGGGTCTGGCCGAGCGGTACGTCGAGATCAACGGCGTGTGGGAGGACCACCACCGCTTCGCCATCACCGAGGAGGAGTGGCGGATCCGGGCCCCGGAGCTGCTCGCGGAGTGGATCACGGCGGTGCCCGGCGGCCGGGCCGCGAGCCCGGTGTCGGAGCTGGTTCCGGGGCGTAACGACAACCCCGGTTGAGCCCTGCCGGGGCCGGCCGGGCGGTTCTACCGCTCGGTCTCGGGGCTGGCCGAGCGGCCCGCGGGGCGGATCTCGAGGATCAGGTCGCCGGGCTCGAGCAGGCCCCCGGGCACGGCCGCGATCGACTCCACCGTGCCCGCGACGGGCGCCGAGATGGACGACTCCATCTTCATGGCCTCTATCACCGCCACGGTGTCGCCGGCCTCCACCCGGTCGCCGACTCCCACCGCCACGTTGACCGCCCCCCTGAAGGGCGCAGCCACATGGCCCGGCACGGTCGGGTCGGCCCGGGCGTGCTCGGTCCGGTCCGAGGCCACCGTGCGGTCCAGCGTGTCGATGTCGCGGGGCTGGCCGTTGACCCTGAAGCCGACGATGCGGATGCCCTCGTCGTTGGGCTCGCTGATGGATCGGAGTCCCAGCAGTAGCCGCACACCCCGGCCCAGCACCACCGCGGTGTCCTGCTCGTGGGGGTCGAGGCCGTACCAGAACAGCAGCGACGGCAGTACCGAGAGGTCGCCGTAGCGGTCCGTCTTCTCGGCCTGGTCCGCCGACGGCGTCGGGAACAGCAGCCGGTTGAGGGTGGCTCGGCGGTCGGTGGACAGACCGGCCTGGTCGGTCTCGGTGAGGTCCTTGCGGGTCGGCGACCAGGACCGGCCCTCGGTGGCCCGGGTGCGGAACGGCTCGGGAAACCCTCCGGGGGGCGTGCCCAGCTCACCGTGGAGGAAACCGATGACGCTGTCGGGAAGGTCGACGCTGGCCGGGTCCTCCAGGAGCTGCTCGGGGGTCACCCCCGAGGCCACCAGGTGCAGGGCCAGATCGCCGACCACCTTGGACGACGGCGTGACCTTGATGGGGCGGCCGAGCAGCTCGTTGCAGGCGGCATAGAGCCGCTCCACCTCCTCGAAGCGGTGGCCCAGGCCCAGCGCGCGGGCCTGGGCCCGCAGGTTGGAGAGCTGGCCGCCGGGGATCTCGTGGCGGTAGACGGTGCCGGTGGGCGACTGCAGGCCGGCCTCGAACGGCGCGTACACCCGCCGCACCGCCTCCCAGTAGGGCTCCAGGTCGCCGATGGCGTCGAGGCTGAGGCCGGTCTCGTGGGCGGTGTCGTCGGTCATGGCCACCACCGAGGCGATCGACGGCTGCGACGTCATTCCCGACAGGGGCGGTGCGGCTGCGTCGATCGCGTCCACGCCGGCCTCGATGGCGGCCAGGTACGTGGCCAGCTGGCCGCCTCCGGTGTCGTGGGTGTGCAGGTGCACCGGCTGGTCGAAGCGCTCCCGCAGGGCGGTGACCAGCGTCGCGGCCGAGCCTGCCCTCAGCAGGCCGGCCATGTCCTTGATGCACAGGATGTGCACCCCGGCGGAGACCAGCTGCTCGGCGACCGTCAGGTAGTAGTCGAGGGTGTACAGGTCCTCGGCCGGGCTGGAGAGGTTGCCCGAGTAGCAGATGGTGCCTTCGGCCACCGCCCCCGCCTCGAGCACCGCGCTGATGGCCGGGGCCATCTGGTCGATGGAGTTGAAGGCGTCGAACACGCGGAAGATGTCCATGCCGGTCGCTGCGGCCTCGGCCACGAAGTGGCCGGCCACCGAGTCCGGGTAGGGGGAGTAGCCGACCGTGTTGCGGCCTCTCAGCAGCATCTGGGTGCAGATGTTCGGGGCCGCCTCCCGGATCCGGGCCAGGCGCTCCCAGGGATCCTCGTGCAGGAACCGCAGGGCCACGTCGAAGGTGGCTCCTCCCCAGCATTCCATGCTCAGCAGCTGCGGCATGGTGTGAGCCATCTCGCGGGCCCCGGCCACCAGGTCGATGGTGCGCAGCCGGGTGGCGAGAATCGACTGGTGGGCGTCCCGCAGGGTGGTGTCGGTCACCTGCACCACGTCCGCGGCGCGCAGGTCGGCCGCGAACCTCTCGGGGCCCAGCTCCAGCAGCCGCTGGCGTGACCCGGCCGGAGGCTGGCCCCTGCGGGCCGCGGGCAGCTTGGCCGCCGGGCTGACCCTGGTGGGGGCGGGGCCGTGGGGCTGGTGGACGGTCACGTCGGCCAGGTACCGCAGCAGCCGGGTCGCCCGGTTGGCCCCGACCGACGCGGCGGTCAGTTCGGGGCGGTCGTCGATGAAGCTGGTGGTGACCGGTCCCGCCCGGAACTGCTCGTCGGCGAGGATCGCCTGCAGGTAGGGCTGGTTCGTCGACACTCCCCGGACCCGGTACTCGGCCAGGGTGCGCTGCATGCGCCGGACCACGGTCTCGAAGTCCTTGCCCCGGCAGGTGATCTTCTCGATCATCGAGTCGAAGTGAGGGGTGATCTCCACCCCCTGGTACACGCAGCCGTCGAGGCGCACCCCGGCGCCGCTGGCCGGGCGGTAGGCCACGATCCGTCCCGTGTCGGGGCGGAAGTCGTTGGATGGGTCCTCGGCGGTGACCCGGCACTGCAGCGCGAAGCCCCGCAGGCTGATGCTGTCCTGGGTCAGGCCGAGATCGCCCAGCGTGGCCCCCGATGCGACCAGCAGCTGCGACTCCACCAGGTCGACGTCGGTGACCTCCTCGGTCACAGTGTGCTCGACCTGGATCCTGGGGTTCATCTCGATGAAGACGTAGCGGCCGGCGCCGTCAACCAGGAACTCGACGGTCCCTGCGTTGCAGTAGCCGATGGAGGAGGCGAAGCGGACCGCGTCGTCGAGCAGGCCGGCCCGCACACCGGCGTCGAGGTCGCGCGCCGGTGCCATCTCCACCACCTTCTGGAAGCGGCGCTGCACCGAGCAGTCCCGCTCGTAGAGGTGCACGACATTGCCGGCGCCGTCGGCGAGGACCTGAGCCTCGATGTGGCGGACGCCGGTCATGGCCTCCTCCAGGAAGACGGTGGAGTCGCCGAAGGCGCTGCCCGCCTCCCGCTGGGCCGCCTCGACGGCTTCGGCCAGGCCCGCGGGGTGCTCGACGCGGCGCATGCCCCGGCCGCCGCCGCCCGAGGAGGCCTTCACGAACAGCGGGAACCCGATCTCGCCGGCGTGGGCCGCGGCCTGTGCGGGATCGGCGACCGGCGGCGACTGGCGCAACACCGGCAGGCCCGCCTCCTCGGCGGCGCTCCGGGCCCGCATCTTGTTGCCGGTCAGCCGCAGCACCGCCGCGCTGGGCCCGACGAAGGTCACCCCGGCGGCGTGGCAGGCCTCGGCCAGGTCGGGGCTCTCGGAGAGGAACCCGTATCCCGGGTACACCGCGTCCGCCCCCACCTCCACCGCCTTGGCCACGATGGCGTCGTGGTCGAGGTAGGCCCGCACCGGTCGGCCCGACTCGCCGATCACGTAGGCCTCGTCGGCCTTGATCCGGTGCAGCGCGCCGCTGCGCTCCTCTTCGACGGGGAGGATGGCGACCGTGCGGATCCCGAGTTGCGTGGCCGCCCGGAAGGCGCGGATCGCGATCTCGCCCCGGTTGGCCACCAAGAGCTTCTCCATGTCCTCCCCTCAACCAGGCTCCGGTCCCGCCGTGCGCGTGGCGCCGCCCGGCGCGGCCACCGACATTACATCGCTTCCGCGCGCGGGTGCCGCGATGGCTGGGCGTGTCAGGGCTTGGCGCTGATCTGCGACTGGAGCCTCCGGACCAGATCCTTGAAGGGGGGCTGTCCCATGGACCACAGTTGAGGGTGCAGCTCCCGGTCGACGGCCGCGTCCGAGTCTGTGACCTCGTCCAGAGAGAGGATCGTCGCCTTGGTCCGGGCCACCAGTTCCTTGGGCTGGGCCGCGGCTCTGGCGGCCAGCTCGTGGGCCCGGTCGAGGAGGTCTTCGTCGTCGACGACATCCCAGGCCAGCCCGGTGCGTTGGGCGTCGGCGGCCGACAGCACCTCGCCGAAGATCACCATGGCCATGGCGGTGCCGCGGTCGGTCACATGCCTAAGGCGCCAGGTGTGTCCCCCGCCGGGGTGGAGCCCTATCTGCAGGAAGCGGGAGTCGAAGCGGGCCCAGCGGCGGCCGGCCAGCACGATGTCGCAGGCCAGGACCATGTTCATCCCGGCCCCCACGGCGGCGCCGTTGACCGCGGCGACGGTGGCCAGCGGGGAGTGGGCCACCCGCAGGAAGCCCTCGTAGATGCGGGTGATGCCGGTGGACTCGGCGGCGAGCAGGTCGTCGAGGTCGGCGCCCGCGCAGAATCCCTTGCCTGCGCCGGTCACCACCAGAGCGCCTATCGCCGGGTCGGGCTCGAGCTCGTCGAGGGCCGCGCCGATCTCGTCGTTCATGGTCTGGTTGACCGCGTTGCGCTTGCCGGGGTCGTTGAGCGTGAGCTGGGCCACGCCGTCGGAGGTCTCGATCATCACGTAGGACATGGTCCGCAGTATGGCGCAGCCGCGACGGTACGGTGCTTCGATGCCTCCGGCGGCGTTCGCCTCCTTCGGTCATCGCAGCTATCGCTACTTCTGGTTCGGCGGGTTCACCACGAATTCGGCGCGGTGGTTCCAGTACGTGGCCCTGCCTGCCGTCGTCTGGGGCCTCACCGGAAGTGCTGGTTGGGTCGGCTTCGCGGGGTTCGCGCAGTTCGCGGCCATGGCGATGGTGGCGCCGGCTGCGGGCGTGCTGGCAGACCACTATTCGAGACGCCGGATCTTGATGATCTCGCAGTCCTTCATGGGCGTGGTTGCGGTGGCCATGGCCTTGGCCTGGACACAGGGTGTGCGCTCGCCGGCCGCCTACGTTGCCCTGGCCGCAGCTTCAGGAGTGGGCGGCGGGCTGAACCTGCCTGTGTGGCAGGCCTTCGTGAGTGAGCTGGTGCCCCGGGACCTTCTCCTCAACGCGGTGACCTTGAACTCCGCGCAGTTCAACAGCTCAAGGCTGATCGGACCGATGCTGGGGGGTATCACCGTCGCTGCAGCCGGCCCGGCGGTCGCATTCTGGGTCAGCGCGGCCGGCGTTCTGGTGGTGTTGTTCGCTCTCGTGCGAGTCGAGTCCAGCAGGACTGCGTCGTCGACCGGGATCCCAAGCATGAGGCTGATACGCAACACGATGGTTGTGGCCCGATACGTGCGGGCACGCCGCGGTCTTGTGGTCGCCTTTGTGTCGGTTGCACTGATCGGCTCGGTCGGATTGCCGATCCAGATCCTCTGCGTCGTCTTCGCCGAGGACGTGTTCGACCGGGGACCGGGCGGATTCGGTTTCATGCTCACCATGCTCGGCGCGGGCGCGGTTGTGGCCGCGCCGGTGGTGGCGTCGCTGGGTGGACGGGTGTCGCGGTCAATGATCCAGCGGGTCGCGCTGCTCGTCTACGGCACTGCCGTACTGGCGCTCGCGGTCGCACCCACGTTCGTGTCGTTTCTCGTGCCCTTGGCGTTGATAGGCGCAGCCCACCTCGCGACCGCGAGCGCTCTCAACACCGCGGTCCAACTCCAGGTGGACGAGGAGCGCAGGACCCAGGTGATGTCGCTCTACATCATGGTGCTGATGTCGTCCAACCCTCTCGGGCAGCTCGCTCTCGGCCAGCTGATCGAGCTGATCGGACCGCGACCCGCCTTCGGCGTCTACGGCGCGGCGCTGCTGGCGGGAACGGCCGTGCTCCACGCCGCGGGTTGGTTGCGCCAGTTGGATGTGGAGGTAGGGGAGTACTCCCCGGACGTAATGCCTGAGGTCCATCCGACCACGCCGTCGCCTCCCCGCCGCCGGGGAGACACGACGTGACTCACCAGTCCTCGGTACTGCCCTCGTAGGCGCCGTCCAGGTACTCGGTCCCCTCGTCGCAGTCGGGCTGGACCGGGCACCACCGGCAACTCGGGCCGGGGGTGACCGTTGGCTGGCGGGTGCCGCACGCCAGCTCCACGTAGCGGTGAGCGCCGTCGATCACCCGCTCGGCGGCCGACCGGAGCAGGTCCTCGGTCACCTCCTCCGAGTGGATGCGGCCCTGGTCCAGGTAGTAGGTGGCCAGCAGGCGGGGCGGCAGGATCCTCAGAGCCTCGAGCAGGGCGTAGAAGCGGAGGTCCTCGCGGTGGGCGGGGGAGAAGCCGCCCGTCTTGAAGTCGATGATCACCTTGCCGGCCACGCTGCCGTCGGGCTGGCCCAGCGTGAGGTCCGGCTTGCCCGAGAGCACGATCGACCCGCGGTGCAGCTCGGCTCGAATCGGGCTCTCGGTGGACGGCCTCCAGGCCCGCTTGAGTGGCGGGAAGCACTCCAGGAACTGGGTCATCGCTGCGCCCGCGCCGGCCCTCAGCTCGGCCCGCTCGGACTCCGAGCAGGCACTCAGGTAGTCGCCGATGCTCTTGTCGGCGTTCTGGAGGCTGGCCAGGGCCTCGTCCACCAGCACCAGAGGCGAGGACTCGCCTCGCCAGTGAACCGACAACTCGATCGCCTTGTGCATGACCGTGCCCCGGGCGATGGGTGGCGACCACGCGAACGGCTCGGACCGGTCGGCTAGGAACTTCCGCTCGCATCCGAGCACCTGCGAGAGCATGTACTTGCTCAGGAACAGGTTGTCGCCGTCGAAGTCGTTGGACTCGATGGGCGCGATCAGCGGCTCCAAACAAGCTTCGAGGTGATCTCGAAGCTGGTCGCGCAGGCCCGGGTCGAACTCGGGCCGCTCTCCTCTCGGTGCTCCGAGCAGGGTCACAACCTCCTGCTGGGCCGGGTTGTACTGGTCGGCGCGCATGGGGCTCGGAGCGGCTCCTGGGGTGGGGAGGGGCTCGTGTCACACCCCGGCGCGACCATAGCGGTCATGGGAATCACATCGCTCGACTTCGGCTCGGCGGCTCGCGCCCTGGGCCGGGCCGCCCGCCTGAGGGACCTGGTCGTGCCGGTGTTCGCCAGCCCTCCGTCCCGGGCTGACCTCGACCGCTCCATCCGCCGCCGCAACGGATCGCCGATCGTGTCGGTGCGCCTGAAGGGCCGGCCCCGGGGTGCGGTGCTGGCCGACATGATCGAGGGGATCGTGGTAGCCAACTACCTCACGGATGCCCGGGCCGACCTGGCCCGCTCCGCCCTGTGGCTCGCGGTCGACGGGGAAGCCGGCCGGCAGCCGGAAGCGTCGGACGAGTCGGCACCACGGTCGCCGACGGCCCCGGCCCCGGTGAGCGCGGCGGCTGCCTAGCTCCGAGTCTCGCCCCGCCCGGCCACCAGCTCACATGCAGCAGGCGAGGGGACCAGACGGGCTAGGTTGGCGACCGTGCCCGGGTGGCGCAACTGGCAGACGCGGCCCGCTTAAAACGGGCTGCCCTCACGGGCATGTGGGTTCGAGTCCCACCCCGGGCACTACTTATTGCCATCGAAATGGCCTTTGAACTAGTGTTATTTATACTCGGTTACTGACTGTTACCACTTTGTGTACGCCAGCCGAGGCAACGTGTTGGGACCAGCGGGATCGCCCGTGCTGCCATAGGAGTTGGATGTCGATGACGAAACCATCGACCATGCGGTGGCCGCCGGCGGGGTACCGTGGCCCTCTTGTGCCACCACCCGAATCGAGGGCAGCCATGTCCGCGCCCGCCAGATGGCTCGACCACGAGTTCACCGTGTACGAGCCAAACGTCCCATGGATCGAAGTGCCCGCTGTCTATATTTTTGCCGGAATCTCCACAACAGGCAGATGGACTCCCATATACGTAGGCGAGACAGGCAATCTCCGTACAAGGCTCGCCGCTCACGAAAAGTGGTCGGCGGCTCAGCGACAGGGCGCGACGCACATTCACGCGGTAGTTCTTGATGACGAACACCAGCGGCGCGCGCTGGAATCTCTTCTGATCCAGAACTTCGAGCCCCGGTTGAACGTTCAGCATCGGTCGTAGACATCAGTCGCCTCCTGGACGAGTTCGCGGTAGGTAAGCCGCTTGCCGATCATCCCGTCAGCCACCCGTGCCATCTGCTTGTCGGTGTCGAGGGGCCGGATGTTGTGGCGTCCGGCGAACTCGTTGACGTACCGGTGCGGGTGCTTCGCTGACAGGAGGTGGAACGTGCCCTTGTGGGCATGCTTCAGCACCGACCAGAACGACTCGATGCCCTGAGTGTGGGCCGAGCCGTCCACATACTGACCGGTCGAGTGGCGCGCCGTGCGGTGGGGGAACACTCGGTCGTAGATGTTGGACTCGTCGTGTAGACCATCGTGCGGGGCCGGGTGCGCTCCGAGATGAACGCCCGAGCCGTCGGTGAGTCGGCGTTCGTGTCGGCGCGGCTTCATCTTCCGCAGGTTCGGGTGTCGAGGGGTGTTGAGATCTTCCCCGAGCGCTGTGGTGGCGAGCGCGGAGTCGACGTTCCGGCGGCTGCGGTGCCCGGCGGGCGGGCTCTGCTGCCACAGGGTCCATGACCGCCGCGCGCAGAGAGTCCGGGGCCGGTAACGCGGCTCTCCGCGTTTCAGGTCGGAGTGAGGGTGTCGAGCAGTGTCCAGTTGGGTCTGCCGGCGTAGAGCAGGGCGCGGATTCGGTAGTTGTTGAAGTTGGTGAGCCCGAACGCGGCGCGTTTGACGCGTTTGACGAGGTTGTTGGCTGCTTCGGTGGCGGTGTTGGTGACTCGGGCGGTGTGCCGGTTGGCGATCTGGTGTCTCCAGCGCCAGATGGTGCGGCCGAGCCGTGGGCTTCCCCCCGAATCTTGGAGTGTTGGTTAGGCGGCTTGGGCTTGTTCGTGGTCGAGGGGGCTGGTCATGTTGTTGGCGGAGTGTAGGCGTAGGGGGTTGTACCAGGTGTCGATCCAGGCGGCGATGTCTCGCCGGGGGTGGTCGCGTGTCTGCCAGCGCCGCCGGGAGATGAGCTCGTGTTGCAGGGTGGAGAAGAACGACTCGGCCGCGGCGTTGTCCAGCGCGCAGCCGACGCGCCCCATCGACTGGTTGACCCCGAGGCGCCGGCAGGCCTCGGCGAAGTCTCTGGAGCTGTACTGGGCGCCCTTGTCGGTGTGGAGGATCACGCCGGCGACGGAGCCGCCTCGGGTGGCGGCGGCCATGTTGAGCGCCGCGGCGGCGAGGCCGGCTGTGGGATGGCGCTCAGAGGTGGCGAAGCCCAGCATCGGGCGGCTGTAGAGGTCCTCGACGGTCGCGAGGAACACCGGCCCCTCGGCGGTGGGGATCTGCTTGAAGTCGCCGACCCGCTTCTGGTCGGGGGCCTCTGCGGTGAAGTCGCGCCTGAGCAGGTCGGGCACGGGATCGGCCGACTTGTCGGGCCGTGTCAGGCCCCGCCGGCGGCGCCGGGTGCGGGCCTGGAGCCCTTGGCGGGCCATGGAGGCCTCCACCGTCTTCTTGGACACCGTGTGGCCGTCTCGGCGCAGCTGGGCGCGCACCCGCGGCGAGCCGTAGGTCCCGCCGGACGCCTCGAAGCAGTCCTTGACCGCGGCATCAACGCGCTGTCGGCGCCTCCCGGCGACCGAGGGTCCGCGGCTGCGGCGCTCATAGAAGCTGGACTCGGCCACCCCCAGGGCCCGGCAGCAGACCACGTGAGGCACCCCGTGATCGGTCCTTTGGGCCGCGATGTGCTCGACCAGGCTCACCGCGTCGCCTCCCTGACCCAAAGGACCACCGATCGTTTGAGCACATCACGCTCCATCTCCAACTCGGCGCAGCGGCGGCGCAGCCTCACCAACTCGGCACGCTCGTCGCCGTCGAGACGCTCGCCCGAGCGCTCGGCGCGGTCCTTGCGGACCCAGTTGCCCAACGTGCCCGCACCGATCCCCAGCTCGCGGGCCACCTCAGCGACCGATCTGCGAGTCTCTTGGACGATCCGCACAGCACCGGCCTTGAACTCCGGGTCGTACCGTCTTCGTGTCTCAGGCATGGCGTCTCCTCTTAGACGATGCCTCCAAGATCAGGGGGGATGCTCATTGAGCCTTAGGCGGGCCTGCCTCATCGTCGACGCCGAGCACCTCCACATCGCCCAGTCCCACCAACAGCTCACACACGCGCGTAGGGTCGCACTCCACAGGGATCCTCCAGTTGCTCGGCTGCCTGTCAGCGCCGAATTCTGGGGGATCCCTCGCGTTCAGCCGCGGACCCCTACCGCCTCCACTCCGACCTCAAACGCGAAGCGTCCCCAACCCCCAGATTCACCACGTTGATGGAAGACGCTACGTTGTGCCGTTGCTGCAACATTCGAAAGCACAGAGGAAAGGAGATCTTGTCGTGGCGCATGAGTCTCTACCGGAGCGGGGTTCGGGCTCGGACCGCCTGCAGAGGTATTCGAGGTGGGCAGAGCCAGTGATGCTGTTTCTGGCGATCGCCAGCGTGCCGCTGTTCTTGTTGGAGCACCGGTATTGGCTGGCGGCGGCTGCCGGCTGGCTCGTTGTGGCAGTGTTCACCGTGGATCTCGTCACACGCGTCGTCCTTGTTGACGGATCAAGACGCCGATATCTGATCAATCACTGGTACGACGTAGCCATCGTCGTGCTGTCGCTGTTGCCGCTTGCCCGGCCTCTGCGAGCGCTGCGAGCCCTGCCACTCCTGCGTGGCGCGCGTGCCTTCATTGCCGCCCACAAGGCAGCGTCGTCTCTAACGCGGGGATGGAAGAGCTTGCATGGAAAGGCGCTCATCGTGTCGAGCGCTGCGTTATCCGCGGTTGCGGTGCTGGCGGTGTACGAAGCGGAGCACGCCGCCGGCGGCAGTATCGACACCCTGGAGGACGCGTTGTGGTGGGCGGCCGCGACTGTCACGACCGTCGGTTACGGCGATCTCAGTCCCGACACCACAGCGGCTCGCGTGGCTGCCGTGGTGTTGATGGTCTGCGGGGTCTCACTGTTCGGTCTGCTGACCGCGAACATCTCAGCGAAGTTCCTCAAGAACGATGCACTACTCGCCTATGAGCAACTGGCCAGCCTGATTGACGCGGACCAGCCCTGCCCCAACTGCGGACATCCGCCGTCTCTACGCAACAGCCATGCAGGCGACGGCGGCGCTGTAGAGGCGACAGCAGCCGAAGGGCCAGCAGATTCTCCGTCCCACCGCACTAGTGACGCCGATCAGCGAAATTCCCCAGAGTTGATCAGCGGAATTCCCCACCCTGGGGTGGTTGGATTGTAGTTGTGTGTTGACGGTTGCGGGCTTGGTGGGCGCGTAGGCGGTAGCTGTCGCCGGTGATGTTGATGACGGCGCAGCGGTGCAGGAGCCGGTCGAGCATGGCGGCGGCGATGGTGGTGTCGCCGAAGATGTCTCCCCAGGCGTTGGCGCCTCGGTTGGTGGTCAAGATGATGGAGCTCTTGAGGTAGCGCTGGCTGATGACCTGGAACAGGGCGTTGGCGTCTTCTGTGGGCATGGGGAGGTAGCCGAGTTCGTCGATGATCAACACGGCGGGCCCGGCGAAGAATCGCATGGTGGTGGCCCAGCGTCCCTCGATGGCGGCTTTGCGGCATCGGGCGGCTAGGTCGGCGGCGGTGGTGTAGTAGACGCGTAGGCCGGTTTCGACGGCTTCATGTCCCAATGCGACGGCGAGCATGGTCTTGCCCACACCGGGCGGCCCGATGAACAAGATGTTGGTGGCGTCGGCGGTGTATCTGGTGGTGGCGAGGTCACGAATGAGGGCTGAGTCGATTGAGGGTTGGGCGTCGAAGTCGAAGTCGGTGAGTCTCCAGGGGGCTGGGAAGTTCGCGAAGCGCATCCGCCCGGCGAGGCGGCGGGCCTCGGTGGCGTCGACCTCGACTGCGAGGAGCTGTTCGAGGAACTCGGTGTGGGTGTGTTTGTTGCGGGTGGCGGCGTCGAGGGCGGCGGGCAGGGCCTCGGCGGCTGCGGTCAGCTTGAGGTAGGCCAGATGCGATCTCAGCTGCTGGTAGAGGCTGTCTTTGGGGTTCACGAGTCCTCCGGTTGGGTGAGACGCCGGTAGACGTCCAAGTCGATGACAGGATCGGTGCTGATGTGTGGGTGCAGGCGGGCCGCGATGGCTGTGGCTTGGGGGCTGGGGGGCCGGTTGGCCTTGCGCCGGCAGGGGCCTGCGGTGTCGAAGGCTGCGAGCACCGCGGCCCGCAGGGCCTGGGTGTGCTCGGCGCAGCGGATGGTGCGGTGCGCTCCCGGTGGCGCCAGGCGGTGTTCGGCGACGGTGCGCCCGCCGGGGGCGTGGATCTCGATGACATCGGTGCCGACTCGGTGGGTGACCACCACGTTCGCGCCGGCCAGCTCGGGCGGGACCGAGTAGCGGTTGCCCCACAGCGCCACCAGCGCGTTGGCTGCCACGACCCGCTCAAGGGTGAGCGTCACCGGGAACGCGGCGCCGGGAAGAGCCCCCAGCGGCTCGCCGGCTGCGGCCTCCGCGACGGTGAGGACGTCGCCGCCGACGCGGCGCACTCGAGCATCCGCGACCTCGGTGCACCAGCGGTCAGCTGAAACCTGGGCTGCCTCGGGTGATGCGACCGCAGCGGTGCGCCACCACGACTGGGTGAGATAGTCGATGCCCTTCTCGACTGAGCCCTTGCGGCGGGGGCGCCGAGGCGGGCACACATCGACCGCGGCCCCATAGTGCTTGGCCACCGCCGCGAACGACGCCTGAACCCGGTCCGTTCCCGGCGCCACCACCGCGGCCATGCGGTCGGTTCTCCAGCGCCGGGCGGTGCCGCCGAGGCGTTCCAGCACCTGGTGGATGCCCGCCACCAGATGGGGCTGATCCATCGACTCAGAGAACCAGCACCGCAGCCGCCCCGAGTGCGACAGCACCCCCACCAGAACGAACGCCGCTGTGCCCCACGGGGTGTCTCGCAGCTCCAGCCAGTCCCACTGGATCTCCTCACCGGGCGGGTGCTCGATGTCTGTGTGAACCCGGCCCGGTGTGCACGCCTGACACTCAGGTCGCAGACCCCCGTGGCGGATCCGGCGCACGAACGTCGGATACGACGCCCGATAGCCCAACCGTTGCGCCTCACCGAAGAGCACCGTGGCCCGCACATGGGGGTCCTCGACCAGCCGCTGACACACATAGTCCGCCACCGCGTCGAAGGGATCCACCGCACTGTTGCGGCGCACCCCCGCCTCGCGCTCGCCGGCGAGGTGGGCGCGCACCGTCTTGCGGTCCAAGCCCAAATGCCGGGCGATCGCCGAGATCGACCAACCCTGTGCCCTCAGTGCGTGAAGCTCCACGTCTTCTCCATGTGTGATCATCTGAGCCGGGGCTCCTCTGGTCGCTAACGCTCTGGCGAACGTCCAGCACAGAGGAGCCCCACCCATGTCGGGTGGATGCCCCAGGGTGGGGAATTTCAGTGATCAGAAGTGGGGAGTTTCAGTGATCGCCGTCACTAGAGAGGGGGCTTAGGCTGTCGTCCCGACAGCGACAGGTAGCTGGCACTGCGAGTCGACTGTGGAACGAGGCTGAAGGCGTATGGGTCTAGGCAATCTGTTCAAGAGAAGGCGGGAGCACCCGCCGCGCTCCGCTACAGGCAGAACTTCAGCACCCGCGTCAGCGCCAGTTCGTGCGGCGCGTGGCCGCGCGGACTGGGTGCCCGCCGGTGGAAGCTTCGTTGTTGATGGTCGCGAAGTTAACGGAGGGATGGTCTACGTAGGCAGCCAAGCCCCATCGGTAGACGGGTCCCAGATCGAACCCGGTCTGATCGATCCCCGCCTTCCGATCAGTTGGCGCCGTCCGGACTATGCCGGGCACTCCATGTCGTACTGGCCGTCGTTCAGCAATGTGGACAAGGGAGCCCGAGCCGCGTACCTGACGTGGTTGATCGGTGGGCGCAAGGACCCGTCCGCATACATCGGTTACGTGTTCTTGTTCTTCTATGGACTCGAACGGCGACTGCTAGCAGACCTGTGGCCAGATCTAGACCATCCGGAGGTAGAGATTCTCACGGCTGAGATTGAGCGCCTTCTGGGGATCTACCGCAACAACCGTTCATTCGCAGGCTATGCAGGCCAGCTGCTCGACCATCTTGAGGTCTTACGGCTGGTCAACGCCAACCTGCAGCCGGTCCCTTGGAATCCAGATCGCCAGCACTGGGAAATGCCAAACGCGCTCCGCATCGGTATTGGTCGGTTCGTTGCCGCTGGCTTGAGGATTCCTGCCGAATGGGCACTCAGCTACCTCCGTCACCACCCGGAAGTCGCCCTCCGCATTCCAGCGAAGCGATGCCAGTCCGAATTTGATCAGCTATTTGTGATTCGCTACCGAGCCCGGTTCGGTGAGGGCATCAAGCTTCGACGGCCAAAGAAGAATCTGGAACTCTCGTACTGGCCCGCTTCGGGCGGGTTTAGGAGCACCGTGTCGCTCACCATGGATGGGATCCCCGATATCACCTCTGTCATCGGGCCAATCAACAAGTTGAAGGATCTGGCTGCTGAATGCACTGACGAACTCGATGGGTACAGCCGGTTCCTCGGGCGTCGTCCCGACGAGGCGGCGACCGCCGCGGCGATCGCCTTGTTGCCCGACGACCTTCTTGCCACGCACGGCGGACCACTTCTCGACGACCTGCGCGACTGGGCGGCGCACGTTCTAGGCGACGAGTCGAGTGCCGTCGTTCCACTCGACGAACTGGTGCAGCGCTGGTCACCAGGTCGAGTCGAGAAGCTCGCGAAGCGTGATGCTGTATCGCTCGCGACTCTCCTCGGCAAGATCGGTGTTGGAATCGAACCCGATGTACGTTTCGGTGCATCTACTCCTAAGCCGGCATCGGATGTTCTGCTGTTTCGACTCCCCGAGGGTTCCTCGGCTGCCCCGTCGGCGGCGTACACAGCCGCGATGTCGCTCGTTCATCTGACTGCTGTGGTTGCGGCGGCAGACGGGGTGGTTAGCGAGGCTGAACAGCAACATCTTTCTGAGCACGCCGAGCAAGTCCTCGGGCTCGACGCAGGCGAGTGCGCAAGATTGGAAGCGCACCTGAGGTTCCTTGCGGCGGGCGCTCTCGGATTGGCTGGAGTGAAGCGAAAGGTAGAGGCGCTACCAGCAGGCGAGCGGGCTGCCGTAGGCAGTTTCCTCGTCGATGTGGCTGCTGCCGACGGCGTCATCAGCCCCGAGGAGATAAGCACCCTGACAAAGCTCTACATGCGGCTCGGCCTTGATGAAGCCGATGTGTATCGCCAGGTACACGCGCTCGCTACTGGCGACAGAGGGCCTATGACCGTCCGGAGGGCGGAGGCAACTACTCGTTGGGCCGTTCCCGACCCGGCCGAAGATGCGATGGAACCTGCTGCGGCGGTGCTTGACCAGGAGAAGGTCCAGGCCCGCCTAGCCGAGACGGCTCGCGTGGCGGCGCTACTGACCGACATTTTCGCCGACGACGAAGACTCGGTGCTGCACGTATCAAGCCCGGATGCAGAAGAGCCGATCATTCCCGACGCCGAGCCCGGTCCGGCGCCGGAGTTCAGAATGTGGGGACTCGACCCTGCACATTCTGCGCTAGCGATTGCTCTCGCCGATCGGGTTGTATGGACTCGAATCGATGTCGAGGAGCTTGCCGAGTCTCTTGGGCTTCCCTTGTTGGAGGGAGCACTAGACGTGATCAACGAAGCCGCAATGGACGGCTGCGGCGAGCCGCTGGTAGAGGGAGATGACCCCCTAGAACTAAACGCCTACGCCATCGAGGAGATGTCCGAATGACCCCGACTGCTGATAGCTCCCGCATCCGTCCGCGCGAACGCGACGCCATCATCCAGTCGCTGCGCGCCGGCGTGGTGCCGCGTGTCGGACACCAGCACATCCAGGTCGGCCGAGCCAACGAGGTCGCGGCGCTTGTCAGCGACATCGATCGGATAGCCGACGGCGGCTCAGCGATCCGCTTCGCAATCGGTGAGTACGGGGCCGGCAAGTCGTTCTTTCTCAATCTCGTCCGGGCCATCGCACTCGAACGAAAGCTTGTCACAGCGCATGCCGATCTCTCGCCGGATCGGCGGCTACGGGCAACCGGCGGTCAGGCACGCAGCCTCTACGCCGAACTCATGCGGAACCTATCGACGAGAGCCAAGCCCGACGGTGCCGCGATGCCTTCGGTCGTGGAGCGGTTCATCAGTTCAAGCCTCGAAGTCGCCCGCTCCCGCCATGTCACGCCAGAAGTCGTGATCCGAGAGCGCCTCGCCGTACTACAGGAGTTGACGGGCGGATACGACTTCGCAGATGTGATCGCGGCATATTGGCGTGCTCACGACGCCGGGAACGAGCAGACCAAAGCAGATGCCGTTCGCTGGTTGCGCGGCGAGTACTCAACACGAACGGAGGCCCGCGCAGCGCTCGGCGTTCGCACGATCGTTGATGACGGCAGCTTCTACGATCACCTCAAGTTGTTGGGCAGGTTTGTTCGGCTTGCCGGCTATAGCGGATTGCTCGTTTGCCTCGACGAAATGGTGAACCTGTACAAGCTGTCGAATACTCAGGCTCGGAACTCGAACTACGAACAGGTGTTGCGCATCCTGAATGACTGCCTGCAGGGCTCAGCCGCAGGCCTCGGCTTCGTGCTGGGCGGCACGCCGGACATGTTGTTGGACACGCGCCGTGGCCTGTATTCGTATGCGGCCTTGCAGTCGCGCCTTGCCGAGAACACCTTCGCGGCTGGAGGACTCGTCGACTACTCCGGACCCGTAATCCGGCTCGCGAACCTCTCGCCGGAAGACATGTATGTGCTGCTCACCAAACTGCGGCACGTGTTCGCTGCAGGCGACCCGCACGTCTACCTCGTCCCCGACGAGGCATTGAACGCGTTCATGAGCCACTGTGCATCGCGGGTTGGCGACGCCTATTTCCGTACACCTCGAACCACCATCAAGGAGTTCGTCAACTTCCTCGCCGTCCTTGACCAGAATCCCGGGGCACGATGGTCCGATCTGATCGATCGCATCGACATTGCTCCGGAGACGAATCCAGATCTTGAGCCCCTGGACGACGACACCGAAGATCCGGCGCAACCGCCCACTGACTATGCACCGGCGGGCACGTCCACGCGATCTGAGCCCGATGATGACGAACTCACAAACCTTCGGCTCTGAACCTGAACAGTCGTCGGCCTTCTCGCGGCTGCATCCACGGATGCAGCGTTGGATTTACGACCGAGGTTGGACTTCGCTGCACGACGCCCAGGAGCGGGCGATCGGCCCGATACTAGACGGCAGAGACGTCATCATCGCCGCCGCGACCGCCGCCGGCAAGACTGAGGCAGCATTCCTGCCGATCTTGTCGGCCCTTGCCGCCAGCGATACCGACACGGCGCCTTACAGCGACCCCTGGACAGCCCACGATCCGTGGGCTGAGCCGGAGAGCACAGCGGCCATCGGTATCCAGGTGTTGTACCTGTCGCCGCTGAAGGCGCTAATCAACGATCAGTACGAACGCCTCGAAGAACTCTGTGATCGAGCGGATATCGCTGTGCACCGCTGGCATGGAGACGTCTCGACCTCATCACGGCAAGAGATGCTCAGAAACCCGTCCGGCGTGCTACTGATCACGCCCGAGTCACTTGAGGCAACCTTCGTGAATCGGGGCACCCAGGTCCCTGGGATGTTTGCCGCATTGCGCTACATGGTGGTCGATGAACTGCATTCATTTCTCGCGACACCAAGGGGCGCGCAACTCCAATCCCTGATGGCCCGAGTCGAATTGGCGATCCGGCGCAGACCACCGCGCGTAGGGCTGTCCGCAACCCTCGGAGACATGTCGCAGGCGGCCGCGTTTCTTCGCCCGACCGATCCGACGCGAGTCGTAGCCATCGAGTCCGCCGCAGAGGGCCGAGAGCTGCGCCTGCAGTTGCGAGGCTATGTGGCCGCCCCGCCGCCTTCAGAGAGCGGGGCTAGCATCTCTAAGGCGACCGGCCACGAAGTGACGGTCGAAGAGGCCCCCACTGGCGATCGCGCCGCAATCGCAGAACACCTGTTCCACCACCTGCGCGGCAGAGACAATCTCGTATTCGCAAACGCCCGCGGCCTAGTCGAAACCTATGCCGATCTGCTCGCTCGGCGCAGCACCAATGCCCGAGTGCCGAACGAGTTCTCACCCCACCATGGCAATCTGTCCCGAGACGCGCGCGAGACAGTCGAGGCGCAACTCAAGGACCCCACGCGGCCTACGACGGCGATCTGCACATCGACGCTTGAGATGGGAATTGATATCGGCTCGGTCGCAAGCGTCGCTCAGATCGGGCCACCGCCGTCGGTGGCGTCGCTCCGTCAGCGGTTGGGCCGATCGGGCCGCCGTGAGACAGATCCAGCCGAGATGCGCTTGTACGTCAGCGAGAAGCACCTGGACGAGCGCTCCAATCCCGTTGATGAACTGCGCTGCTCAATCGTTCAGACGATTGCGATGGTACGCCTAATGCTCGACCGTTGGCTCGAAGCTCCTGACGATCCTGGGTTCAACTATTCGACGCTCATCCAACAGATCTTGTCCGCAATCGCGCAGCATGGTGGCGCAACCGCAGCCGAGTTGTACCGCGCTCTGTGCGGACCCGGACCCTTTGAACTCGTCGACAAGGCGCGATTCGCGCGACTGCTGCGAGCGATGGCTGCACACGACCTACTGGCCCAAGCCTCCGACGGGTTGATACTGCATGGAACCGTTGGCGAGCGCCATGTGAACCACTACAGCTTCTACGCCGCGTTTCAGACCGCCGACGAGTGGCGGCTGGTAGCTAGCGGCAGGACCCTGGGCACGGTGCCACTATTTCAACCGCTGTACGAGGGAGTCTTGCTGATCTTTGCGGGAAGGCGCTGGAAGGTCATCAACGTCGACTCCTCGGCACGTGTCGTCGAACTTGAGCAGTCCAGCGGCGGCAAACCCCCTCTGTTTGGCGGAGGCGGATCTGCCGTGTCAGACCGCGTCCGGAAGGAGATGCTCGCCGTCTACGCGTCCGCCGATACACCGCCATGGCTCGACAAGGGCGCGCAGGCCCTCCTAGCCGAGGGCCGGGCAGCCTACGGCCGGTATGGGCTAAGCGACACGTCAGTCATACCCACTGGATCCGGTGTGATCCTCCTGCCGTGGGCCGGTGACCGCACACTCTTTACTGCCACGATCGCTCTGCATAGCCAAGACATTGCGGCGAGCGTTGAAGGTCCCGCCATCGAAGTGCTCAAACAGGGAATCGAAGAAGTCGAGGCTGCGATCCAGCACCTCCTCACATCCGACCGTCCCCAGCCAGTAGACCTGGCCAAACTCCTCAAGAACCGAGAAATCGACAAATGGGACTGGGCTCTGGAGGAGTCGCTCGCATGCGAATCCGCGGCCGCGCGACTCCTCGACGTGGACGCCGCTTGGAAGATGTTCAGCGCAATAGCCGCGGATCTTGCTGACGTTCGCTCGGCAGCCGACCCGACACCAGGTCGCGATGCGGTCGCGATCTCACCTGTGCCATCGACATTCCCGGCTAGAGCCACGGTGGAGCAGCATCTGGCGGGTCCATCGCAGATCGCGCCCGGGGCATCCCTTGCTCGCCTTGAGATTCGCGACCACGAGTTCTGCGTGCTCGACGTGGAGACAACCGGGTTCAGCCCTCGCCTCGGTGATCGAGTTATCGAAATCGGGATGGTGCGCCTGCGTGCGGACGGCACCACGGTGTCTGAATGGTCAACACTCATCGACCCCGGACGTGACATCAGGGCTACACATGTCCACGGCATCAGAGCAGCCGATATCGCCGGAGCGCCTCGTTTCGCCGAGGTAGCCAGCGACATCCTGCACCACATGAGTAACGCAGTGCTTGTCGCTCACAACCTCCGGTTCGACCGAGACTTCCTCGATGCCGAGTTCTCCCATGCAGGCCTCGATCTTCCCAAATTCCCGGCACTGTGCACCCTGTCGCTCGGATCTCTTCTGCAACCTGGAGGCGCCAACAGACGCCTCTCAACCTGCTGCGAGCGTCTAGGGATCGACCAACCCAGCGCGCACGATGCTCTCGCCGATGCCCGTGCAGCCAGCAAGATCCTTGTCGCATACTTGGAGATGGCCCATGAACGTGGGTTGCGCACACTCGACGAGATTGGCTGCGTACCGCTGATCTGGCCCACCGAACTACCGACGGCAGAGCCCTCAGCAGGGCGGCAGTTGCGAAGAACAGGCAATGCTGATGCCTTCAGCCCGAACGATTACCTTTCCGATGTAGTCCACCGGCTTCACGACGCGCCAACTCAAGATCCCGACACAGCGGCATACTATGAACTGTTGGACCGGGCCCTCGAAGACCGGCGCCTGGCTGACGCAGAAACCGCCGCACTTGCAGCAACGGCCACTGAATGGGGACTCAGCGCAGACCGGGTCAAGCTCGCTCACGAACAGTACTTCGATTTCGTGCTGGAGGTCGCCCTTGCCGACGACGTGATTTCTGATTCCGAGTACCGGGATCTGCTGCTCGTCAGCCGACTATTAGGTATGAGCCACAACACATTCGACAATCGAGTGCGGAACGCAGTTTCCGCAAGGCTCCCGAGTAACGCCAACACAGCGCAATCTATGCCGAACGAGTCTTGAGAAACGGAGTGCGTGCTTCTGCCACTGCCGATTCTGGAGGCATCCCACACTCCTAAGTCGAAGCACCTCTGTTGCGTCTGACTTCGCGCGACGGGATCCACCGGGAATTGGTCCGCATGTGGTGAGGTCTTTGGGCCTGAGCAGAAGGAGTGCTCATGTCCGATTCGATCGATCCGACACGCCGCGCCAAGCGGTTCTTGTCAGCGGAGCAGAAGTACGAGATCTGGTTGAAGATCCTCTGTGGGGAGTTGACCACCAACGAGGCCGCGGCGCACGCTGGTGTGGACCGCTCGACGGTGTTGAAGCTGCGCAAGGTGGCCAAAGACGGCGCCATCGCGGCGCTGCAGGCGTCGAGGCCCGGACGCCGCAACGGCGCCGCCGATGGCGAGCTGGTGCAGCTGCGGGCCGAGAACGCCCGGTTGTCGGCCACGGTCGTCGAGCAGGCGATCGAGCTGGCAGCGCTGCGGGGAAAAGCGCCCTGGGGCTGAGCGGCCCGATCCCGCGTCGGGTGTGAGCGATCAGCGGAACTCGCGATCGGCGATCATGGGAATTCGCGTCGCGTGATGGGGTTCTGTCTGGCGGTTGGGGAGGTTAGCGGGGGTTGGTGGTTGTGGCGATCTCGAGTCCGTGGTGTTCGCGCAGTCGCCAGCTGGGTCCTTTGATGTTGAACACGACGGCGTTGTGCATGAGCCGGTCCAGGATGGCGGCGGCGATGACGGAGTCGCCGAAGATGTCGCCCCAGTCGGGCAGGCCGCGGTTGGTGGTGACGATGGTGGGGTGGCCTTTTTGGTAGCGGGTGTTGACGACCTGGAAGAACACCGATGAGGCGGAGCGGTCCGGCATGGGCAGCAGCCCGACGTCGTCGATGACCAAGATGGTGGGCGCGGTGTAGGTGCGCAGCTTGGTGGCCCAGGTGCCGTCGATTCTGGCGGCGACGAGGTTGGTGCACATGTCTTCTGCGGTGGTGAAGTAGCCGCGCCAGCCGGCTTGGACGACTCGGATGGCGAGCGCGACGGCGAGGTGGGTCTTGCCGCAGCCGGGCTGGCCCAAGAACAGGATGGGCCGGTTCTCTTCGATGAAGCGCAGGGTGGCGAGGTCTGCGACGAGTTTGGGGTCGATTGAGGGCTGGAACTCGAAGTCGAAGTCCTCGATGGTCTTGTGGAACGGGAACCTGGCGTAGCGCAGCCGCGCTGTGAGGCGCCGGTCGCGGGTGTGCACGGCCTGTTCGTCGAGGAGCCGGGCCAGGTATTCGATGTGGGTCCACTGGTGCTTGTTGGCGTCTTCGGCGAGGGTGGCGAAGACCTCGGCGGCGCGGTCGAGTTGCAGGTAGCCGAGGTCGGTCTTGATCTGCTCATAGAGCCCGGCGCCGGCGCTCATCGCCGCGCCCTTTCGTCGTCGATGATGTAGCGGCCGGCGAGGTCTGGTGCCTCGATGTCGAAGTCGCCTGCGCCCAGATCGAGCCGGGCGGCTTCGACGGCTTCGGTGTCGGTGACGGCCCGCAGGTGGCGCCGGGGCGGGTCGTGTCGGCTGAGAGCTTCGACCACGGTGGCGCGGCGATGGTCGTCGGCCCACACCTCGCCGGTGTCGCCGCCGGCGACGCGGTGCTGTGCCACAACCGTGCCGGCCCAACGAACCTCGAAGACTAAAGAGTCGACGCTGCGGCGGATCTCGACGAGCTGGCCCAGCATGTTCGGCGGCACCGAGTAGCGCACCCCGTCAACCGCGACGAGCGGCACCACGTTGTGGACCCGGCGGGTGGCGACGTAGTCGGTGTCAAAGCGCACCGCCGGCAACGGCGCCAAGAACTGTGCCTCGACCGCTGCGCGCTGGTCGGGGGCGACACCGGTGCTTCGAGACGCCACCGCATGGACGCGCTCATCCAGCCACAGCTCGGCGCGCCGGTTCAGCTCGCCGACGTCTGCGGGGACGCCGGCGGCCTCGACCTCGGGCAAGAAGGCTTCGCGCAGCTGCCTAAAGCAGCGCTCGATCTTGCCCTTGCGCTTGGCGTCACCGGCTTGACACGGCGTGATCTTGGTGCCGTAGTGGGCCGCGAAGTGCACCGCCGCAGGATGCAGCTTGAACCGCCGTCCCTGGCTGGAGCCCAATGCGCCCATCCGGTCCGTTCGCGCCACAGCTGGCACCCCGCCGAAACACTCGAAGGCCCGCGCCAGGCCCTCGAAGGTGTGGTTCTGGTCCTCAGAGGCCGTGAACCACCACATGCGCCTGCGGCTCCAGCACAACATCGCCCCGAAGCAGCGCAACGGCCGGTCCCACCCCCACGCAGAAGCGACGCCGTCGAGGTCACAGAAATCGAACTGCGCCTCCTCGCCGGGTCCGGTGTGGATCGGCACCGACGCCGCCGCGGCCGCCCTGAACCGAGGACCTCGGATCTCGCGCACCGCCCGAACCACCGTCGGATAGGAACCCCCGAACCCCTCAGCGCGCAGCTTGTTGTGCACAGACGTCGCCAACAACCGCGGATGCTTGCTCAACAGCGCCTCGATCCGGGCCCGCCACACAGCGGTCATCACCGGCCGCTCCACGTCTGCGGCGGCCCTGCCGGGCGGGCCGCTCGCCTTGAGCCACTTGGCCACCGTGGCCGGGTGATAGCCCAACTCCTCAGCGATCTCGACATTCGTCCAGCCCTCGCTCTTGAGCGAATGCAGGTCCATGTAATGCTCCTGGTTCATCATGAGTCCGGCGGTCCCTTCAGATCGGCGTCGATGCCTGATCGCTCGACACGCTGAAGGCGCCGCCACCCTCACGGGTGGATGGTGATCAAGCCAGGAGAACCCCGATCACCCAACGCGAATCCGCGTGATCACAGAACGCGACTTCGCGTGATCGCTCACATCGTGTGCCGGCCGACGTCAAAGAGGATCTGTTGAGCATCGTTGCTGAGTGTGTGGCCTCAGGGTGGACGACCCAGCGTGCCTGTTCGGTGCTGGGGGTCGACCGGCGCCGCGTCTGGCGCTGGCAGCGCCGCCGCAGCGCCGGCGGCGGCGAGGAGCTGCAGGACCGCTCACCGGGCGGCAACCCGATCCATGGCCTGCTGGAGTGGGAGATCGCCGCCGTGTTGGAGCTGGCCGAGCGGTGGGGCCCCGTCGACCGTTCGCACCGCAAGTTGGCCCATCGGGGCTCATACCTCAACCAGGTGTGGGTGTCGCCCTCCACGGTGCGACGTGTGCTGACCTCGGCCGATGTGAACCTGCCCCTAGCGCCGCCGAGGCCCGAGCGCCCGCAACGCCGGCCGTGGCCCGAGTGGGTCCAGTATCGCCCCAACCAGGTGTGGGGATACGACGTGACCCACTTCGGGCGCTGCCGGGCCGCGCCCAACTGCTTCGCCATTATCGACTTGGTGTCGCGCAAGTGGATCGCCACGCTGCTGTCGACCGAGGAGACCGCCACCCAGACCCAGGTGGTGTTCCTCGACGCTCTCGAAGCCGAGAACCTCATCGGCGCCGTCGAGGGCCGCCTCGACACCGGCGAGCTCCCCGACCCCGATGAGATCCCGATCCTGTTGGCGGTCTCCGACAACGGCGCGCCCATGACCGCCGACGCCACCAGGGCGTTCATGGCGCTGTGCTCGATCGCCCAGCACTTCGGTCGCCCCAACACGCCCACCGACCAGGCGCCCATCGAAAGCTTCTTCGGCCACATCAAGGGCGAATGGCCCCGCCTCGAGGCCATCTGTGACCCCCAGATCCTCGACGCCGAACTAGAACGTGTCCGGATCGACTACAACACAGTGCGACTGCACGCCGGCATCGGATACGTCACCCCCGACGACGAACACCAAGGCAAAGGAGAAACCATCCGCCAAGCCCGCCGAGACGGCCTACGCCGAGCCGACCAGGCCCGACGAGCCGCACGACGAACCACCGACCACCCAAAGCCCCACCATGCGGACTGAAACTCTCACAATCCGTCGCGCGAAATCAGAAACGCGTCAGCACCCCTCAACGACACGCCGTGGCAACGAGCTGGGGCCGTCCTGTGGCGCAGTGCCGGGCCCGGTAGCGCCGAGGCGTGCGGCTTGATTCCGCGCCGACTCCGGGGGCTGATGCGATGCTGGCTGGGGTCTTGTTGCGCACGGCTCGTGAGGCTCTGGGTTGTGGGGTGAGGGAGTTGGCCGAGGCGGCCGGATGCACCGAGGGTCTGGTGCGTCGTATCGAGTCGGGTGAGCTGGATCCGACTCTGGACACGGTTGAGAGGATAGTGAACGCCTCGGGGCTGGAGGTCCGCGCTGGACCGGCACCTGGTGACGGCCGTTACAGCGGCGCTGGGCCGGACCCCGACGAAGTTGCACGCGTACGGGCCGCCATCGAAGCAGAGCGAGCGCTTCGCGAGGACCTGGGAGCGCCGCCTGCGGGGCCGCCGATTGGGGCGCAGCCGCACTGGGACGGCGAGGACCCGGCCCCAGCTCGACACATCGGCGCAGCCGAAGGCCGCGGTGACGCCGGAGGCTGGGCGGCGGTGCTGGTGCGCTCGGCTGTAGCTGAGGCACCTGGCGGCACGGAGGCCTTCACGGGGGCTGTGGACGTTGACGCCGAGACGCTGGACCGCATCTGTACGGGCGCCCTACGCCCAACAGTGGGGGAGCTGGCGGCACTGCTGGAGCGGGCCCGTACCGGATTAAGGGTGCGCCTGGAGGTCTATGACGACCACGACGACGGCCTGCACCTCAGAGCGGCAATCGACCCCGAACGCCACCACCGGATCAGGGCGCAAGCCGAGGATATCTTCGCCCGCGCCCAACCAGGGCTACAGCGATAGGCCCCCGCGGCCGCGCCATGGGTCGTGGCGGGATTGTTGTTGTTGGATGTGTTGTTGTCTCAGGCGGTGGAGCTCTCCCGGTGGCAGGCTGTTGGCCCAGGTGTCGCGTAGTTCGGTGATGTGGCGGTCGACGGTGTCGAAGGTCTCGTCGAAGTTGGCTTCTGGTGGGAACTGGCCTTGTTGTTGGAGGTCGTGCCAGGCTGTGGCGATGTGGTCGCGGCGTCCGAGGTAGCTGCTGCGGATGTCGGCGGGATGGTTGCGGTGGCCGTACTCGCGGACGGGATCGTTGTAGCTGGCGGCATACAGGTTCCATGCCTGCGTGAGGTCCACCTGCGGTGAGCGGGCGAGCTGGTCGAGGTCATAGATGTCGCGTGGCGCGCTTCGGCGGGCCAGACAGCGCAGCTTGTCGGCTGCGACCGCGGTGGCGGTATAGCCCAGGATCGGAGCGGTGTCGGTGCTTGTGCCCCAGCGAGGGTTGATGGGCCACCACTGGGTGGGCACCGAGTCGTCGGGTTCGGCCAGCACTGTGGCCTCAGTGCGTATCGGCGCCGGCGTCTCAGGGGCAACGATGTTGACGTTCACCGCGCCGGCCGCCTCGGTTGTGAGTGTGGGTATGTCGACGCTGGTAGCGGCTCGCGCTACCGCGGCATCAACGAGTGCCCGGAAACCCTTTGGTGAGCCGACCCAGTCGAAGTCGAGGTCCGCAGACCAGCGGTATTTCTCGAACACGCAGATTCGCAGCAGGGTCCCGCCTTTGAACACCAAACGGTCGTCGCCGATCTCAGCGAGCGCCGCGACGACATGATGCTGAACCATGTCGCGCTGGGTGTTCGCGTCGAAGTGCTGGACGGTCACGAGCGCTCAATACAGCAGGTGCTCGGCGAGCTCGTCGGGTGTGGTGTGCCACCACACCCGACGGCGGCGGTCCCACATCACCGCGGTGTCGCGCGGCTGGTTGGGGTCAAGACCCAGCCACCGCTCACCAGAGGCAGCCCGCTCACACAGCGCTGCGTAGGCGCGATCAACGGCCAGCACCTCGCGGGCGTGCGCCGGGATTGGCCCATCGCTGGCTGCGACTGCGGCCAGGGCAGCGGCCACCGACGCGATGCGCCGCAGCCCGGCTGCGAACCCCAGATCGGCTGCCACTGTGGCCAGCTCGTCGGCATCGAATAGCCGCGGCGCCCTCGACAGCGCCAGCGCAACGATCTCATCGACGCCAAAGACCCAGCGCGCGTGTTGTGCGCACTCCAACAGCGCCCGCGCCGGTGTCGACACCCAGGTGTCGTCCCCGACCCCGGTTGCGGCCACCTGCAGCGTCGCCGTGCTCTCAGTGACATGACGCCACCCCAACCGGCGGGCCCGGCTATAGAGCGCACCCGGCGCGCTGATTGTCACCCCCGCCATGAGTGCCACACCCCCCAAAGACAGCGCGCTTTGATGCGACAGTCGCCTCGGCACCTGCCCATATACCTCCGCCAGCTCCCGAAAGAGGGCGTCAGACATCCCCCGACGAAGGATCTCAGACAGCCCCGAAGAACTCGACGCCGAAGCGTCTGTTGGGGTGGGGCGCGAAGCGTCGCCGGGCCCTGAACCCGAATGAACCATCACATCGGTCATCGCACCCCCTTCGTGGCGCCGCGAGCCGCCGCGCTCACCCTAGCGACACCGACTCCCACGCCCCCAGCAGCCAGCCAGCTAACACCAACAGCATCACCGACAACCGCTGCGCGCATCGACAGCGCCAACAGTGCCACACTGCCCCACCACAAGCCCGCGAAGGCCACCGGCCCCACTGAGCATCCCCCCTGATCTTGGAGGCATCGTCTAAGAGGAGACGTCATGCCTGAGACACGAAGACAGTACGCCCCGGAGTTCAAGGCCGGTGCTGTGCGGATCGTCCAAGAGACTCGCAGATCGGTCGCTGAGGTGGCCCGCGAGTTGGGGATCGGTGCGGGCACGTTGGGCAACTGGGTGCGAAGGGACCGCGCCGAGCGCTCCGGTGAGCGCCTCGACGGAGACGACCGCGCCGAGCTTGTCCGGCTGCGCCGCCGCTGCGCCGAGCTGGAGATGGAGCGTGATGTGCTCAAACGATCAGTGGTCCTTTGGGTCAAGGAGGCGACGCACCCAGTAAGTTTCGCAGAACGCCGAAAACGCTGCGGGGCCGTTGGCAGCGGCGGCGTGACTTCACGCTGAGCGTGCAACGCCGCGCCCGGGGCGTCCTCCGTCACTCCAGCTGGCCGATCACCCCGAGATCGACCTCGCCACCACCAGCCGTCTCGCCCCGAGCCTCGCCACCGCGGCTGCTGAACTCGTCACCATCGTCGCCGCCCAGTTCGCCCACGCCACGGACCCCGAAGCCGTGCAGCCCGCCCGGCGTGTCATCGCCGCGGTCACTGTCGCCCTGGATGACCGCGACCTCATCGAAGGTCAGCCCCGCGGCGGCCCCATCACCCTCACCGACCACGGCCCGAGCCTCGCCTGACCGACAGCGCCGGGTGCGGGTTTATAGTCCGAGCACGGCTCGCAGGCCGTCGTCGATGGCGTCGGCGAGGGCGTCGGGCAACTGTCCCACATAGTCCGTCAGCCAGGACCGGTCGACCAGCTCCAAGCCGAGCGGGACCGCGACGGAGTCCTTGGGCAGACCCGTGGCCCCGGACTCGAGCAGCACATTGCCGGCGAGGCCGGCTCTGGCGACGTTCGAGGTCAGCGGCACGACATGGGTCTGCCACACGTCAACCCCCAGGACGTCGCGGGAGGACACCACGACACACGGCCGGCGCCTGTCGAGGTTGATCCAGTACACCGCGCCGCGCGCTACCACGGCGCCGAACGCTCCATCCGCTCAGCTACGGCGCGTGGGTCCCGCTCGGTCGACCCTTCGCCGGCTGCGAGCGCGGCGTCGGCCACGAGCTGTTGGGCGAAGGTCGTCATCGTCTGAGCCGAGTGGCGGCGAAGCTGGTCGGTCACCCACCTCGAGAAGGGGACGCCGAGGCCGTCGATGATCGGCACAACGTCGTCGGGCACGCTGATCGTCTTGTTTGGCACGTACGTATTATACATACGTGCACCAGACCTCTGCTGGAGAGGGTTGACGGGATCAGCATGAATGTTATGTGGCTGTTCCGAGGCCCAGTTCACGGGAGATCACTAGGCGCTGGATCTCGCTGGTGCCTTCGCCGATCTCGAGGATCTTGGCGTCGCGGTAGAAGCGGGCGACGGGGGTTTCGTCGATGAAGCCGTAGCCGCCGAAGATCTGGGTGGCCTCCCTGGTGGCCGCCACTGCGGCTTCGGTGGCGTAGAGCTTGACGATGGCGGCCTCCTTCCTGAACGGTTGGCCTGCATCCTTCAGCGCGGCGGCGGTGTAGGTCATCTGGCGGGCGGTCTCGGCGGCGACCGCCATGTCGGCGCACTTGAACGCGACGGCTTGGTAGCTGCCGATGCTCCTGCCGAAGGCTTGGCGCACCTTCATGGCTGAGCCGTGGGTGGTGCAGGCCAGGTTGCCCAGCACCATCCCGAAGCAGTGATAGAACGGCACCGGGATGCACACCCGGTCGAGTTCGCTGTACTTGCAGGCCTCGCCGATGAAGTAGCCGTTGTTCAAGATGTTGTGGTGGCTCAGCGTGGCGCCTTTGGGGAAGCCGGTGGTGCCGCTGGTGTATTGGATGTTGATCGGATCGTCGGGCTCGAGTTGCGCCGAGCGCTGCTCCAGTTCGCGGACCGCCACCGCGTCGGCGGCCTCCAGCAGCTCGTCCCAGTCACCGGTGTATCGAGCAGTCGGCAGTGGATCCTGCTTGGCGGCCGAGTTGGCTTCGGGCCGTAGCGCGCGTTGTGGCATGTGCTGTCCCATTACGCACGGCCGTGCGAGTCGTCCGATGATCTCCAGCGGAATAGTGCCGGTATCGGCAACGGCGATACACGCAATTGCAGGGTTGGCCCTGAGATACTCGCGAACGCAGGTTTCGCGCTCGGCGTGCTCAGCCCGGTAGGGCCGAGATCGGTTAGAGCAGTCTCAGGTTGCGCGCCGTCCCTAATGCTTCGATCCGGTTCCGGGCGTGCAGCTTGGTCAGCAGCGACTGCGTGTAGCTGCGAACGGTGTTCTCGGCCAGGAATAGCTCCGCCGCGATCTCCTTGCTGGTGCGCCCTAGTGCCATCACGCACAGCACCTCGTATTCCCGCTGTGTGAGCGACTCGTACATGCCGCCGTCCTCGCCCAGACGCAGAGCTCGGGCCCTCGGATCCTCAACGAGAGAAGGGTCGATGTACAGTTCGCCGGCCAACACCCTTCTCAGTGCTTCGACGAGGTTGCTGGCGTCTTTGAGCACGATGCCCACCGCGCCGGCGTTAAGGCAGGCGCGCAGTGGCTCGCGGTCGTCGAACGCGGTGTGTATCACTACTCGAGAGTTCCCCGACACATCCTGGAGAGACCGGCAAAGATGCGGCGAGAAGTTGTCGCCGAGCTTGAGGTCGAGTACCACGACATCGGGCGCCAGGCGCCGGGCCAGCGCGACCCCCTCCTCACCGGTTGTGGCATCGCCGACGAACTTGAAGTCCGGTTCGGCCGCCAGCAGTTGGCGCACGCCGTCGATGACCACCGGGTGGTCGTCAATCACCAGAACGGACGCCGTTGAGGTGCGGTCGTGTTCAGGCGTGGTCTCATGCATCGGCGGTCTGCTCATGCCTTGGAGTGGATCCGTGGTTCTGGCGCTCATTCAGCTTCGTCGATGGGCAGGGTGATGCGAACCGTGGTGCCTCCGTCTTCACCGGGTCTCACCGCTAGGTCGCCGCCCTGACGTTGGGCCTGGCGAAGTATGGACGCCAGCCCCCAGTGCCGGTCGCCGCGAGGCACGACCGCCAACTCGAAGTCATCGGGCAGCCCGCAGCCGTCGTCCTGGATGACCAGAGACACCTCCGACACGCCGAAGTGGAGCGTCGCCACCACCAGCGACGCGTCGGCGTGCCGCTCGATGTTGTACAGCGCTTGGCGCGCCGCACCTAGCATCGCCGCCTCGGCGCGCGGCGGCAGCGGACGGTCAACGCCGCGCACCACGAAGTGAGTTGCGACGCCCGAGCGGGCGCTCAAGTCATCGATCTCTCGCTGCAGCGCGGTGGTCGCAGCTTCGTCGGAGGATGTGGGCCCCAGCACCTTGAACGCCTGGCGCATCCGCTGCGCGGCCTCCTGGGCTTGGTGTTCGATGCGCTCCGCGGCCGCCACGAGGTTCCGGTCCCCGCCGTCGCGCAGGCGCTGCGCTGCGCAGCTGATGGAGAACAGCAGTTGTCCCACGTCGTCGTGAAGATCGCTGGCGATGCGCTGGCGCTCTGCATCGATGCGGTGCCGGATGGTGGCTGACGCATGGATCGACGCCGCCATCATCGGTGCCACAACCTGAGCGGCTCTTTCGAGGACGAGCTTGGCCCTGTCGCCGATCGAGCCTATGGAGCGCAGGCCACCGTACAGCAGACCCACCATCTCGTCATTGTGGTCGACCGGTACGGCCACCATCCCGCCGAGCCCCTCGGCGCTTGCGATATCGGTGAAGTGGTTCGTTATGCGCGGGTCGTCCAGGTAGCTCTGGACCTCAACCGGCCGGCGCTCGACCATCACCCGGCCCCCCAGCCCTTTACCGGTGGACACCTGCACCTCGCGGAATCGCTCTGTACGCGCCCCGTGCACGCCTCGCATGGCGAAGTTCGTGGGGCCCTCCCGCACGGCCACCGACACCAGGGGCAGTCCCAGCATTCGGTACAGCTCCAGCGCTGTGCGCTGAGCGAGGGCAGCGGGGTCCAAGAACCCGACCAAGGTTTGGCTCAGGTCGGCCAGCCGCGCCAAGTCTTCGATCTCGACGAGTTCGATGGGATCTTCGAAGGGGTGACCCATTTCTAAGCCGGCCATGACCCGACCACCTTCCGAGATGGACGACCTAGTCGCTGGTCAAGCACGATTCCGAGCGCCGACCCGGGTCATGGCCATGGGCGGCAAGGCGAAGACTCCGCTGAGCTTCTCGTAGACCCGACCGACCTGCAGAAGCGTCGCTTCGTTCCATGGTCACCCGACGATACCCATTCCCACGGGGATATGGCTCGCAGATCGCCCAGTTCAGGTGCAGGAATCTGCATTATCTTCCCCTTCGTTGCTGGCGGGGCCACGGATCCCGCGCCGACTCGCGCCGCCGCGGCCGACACTAGATCGCAGCGCCGGAGTCTTTGACCTGCAAATGCAGGTATCTGCGTTACGACACCGACTCTGCACGGGTGTTGCAGGTGCAGCGCCTGCGGCGTAGCAACGTAGGGTTTGCACGAAACACTCTTGAAGGAGGAGCCTGATGGCTGGTTGTGCGTTCGTTGGGCTGGGGGTCATGGGCTATCCGATGGCCGGCCATCTGGTGGCGTCAGGACATGACGTCACCGTGTACAACCGCACGGCGTCGCGGGCCGAGGCCTGGGTGGCAGAGCATGGCGGTACCGCCGCGCCGACGCCGGCGGGAGCGGCCGCCGACGCCGAGTTCGTGTTCGTGTGCGTGGGCAACGACGACGACGTGCGCTCGGTGACTCGCGGCCCCGGCGGCGTGCTGGAGTCGATGGCTGCCGGGTCGGTCCTGGTCGACCACACCACCGCGTCCGCGGATCTGGCCCAGGAACTGCACGCCGCCTCGGGCGAGCAGGGCGTCGGATTCGTGGATGCGCCCATCTCCGGGGGACAGGCCGGCGCGGAGAACGGGGCACTCACCGTGATGTGCGGCGGCGATCGGGCCGACTTCGATCGGGCCGAGCCGGTGATCGACTCCTACGCCAAGGCGGTCACGCTGCTGGGCGGGCCCGGCAGCGGCCAGCGGACCAAGATGGTGAACCAGATCTGCATCGCAGGGCTGGTCCAGGGCCTGTCCGAGGGGATCGACTTCGCCCGCCGGGCCGGGCTCGACGTGGAGCAGGTGGTCGACACCATCTCCCAGGGCGCGGCAGGCTCGTGGCAGATGGCCAACCGGGGGGTGACCATGGCCCGCCGCGAGTTCGACTTCGGCTTCGCGCTCGACTGGATGCGCAAGGACCTGGCCATCTGCTTCGCGGAGGCCGAGCGGGTCGGCGCCACCCTGCCGGTGACCGCGGTGATCGACCAGTACTACGCCCGGCTCCAGCGCCAGGGCCGGGGCCGCTGGGACACCAGCTCCCTGATCGAACTCCTCGTGGACGACTAGTTGGGCGCCCGATTCGGCTAGGTGGTCGCCGCGTAGTTGGCGGAGGCGAACTCCCAGTTGATGAGGTGCTCGACGAAGGCGTCCACGTAGGCGGCCCGGGCGTTCTGGTAGTCGAGGTAGTAGGCGTGCTCCCACACGTCGATGGTCAGCAGGGCCCGCCGGCCGTGGCGAAGCGGCGTGTCGGCGTCGTCGGTGTTGACGATCTGCAGGCCATCGTCGCCCGACACCAGCCAGGTCCAGCCGGAGGCGAAGTTCCCCACTGCGGCCGAGGCGAACTCGGTGTTGAACGCGTCCAGCGAGCCGAAGCCTCGCTCCAGCGCGGCCAGCAGCTCGCCGGAAGGCGACTCAACCCGGTCCGGGCTCATCGACTCCCAGTAGAAGGCGTGGTTCCAGGCCTGGGCCGCACAGTTGAACAGCGCGGACGGCACGTCGGCGGCCGTCACGATCTCCTCCAGCGCGGCATCGGCATGAGGCGTCCCGGCGATGGTCTGGTTGACGCTGGCCACGTAGCCGGCATGGTGGCGGCCGTAGTGGTAGCTCATGGTGCGCTCGGAGATGTGCGGCGCCAGCCCATCAAGGGGGTAGGGGAGAGGGGCATGCTCGATCGTCATCGCGGGCGCGTTCTTCCTAACGGGGAGGCGGGGGGACAACCCGAATATATGCAGGGCCGGTGATCAACCGGCAAACAGATTGGTGGGAAGGCCCACCGCGCCGACGTCTGCCGCGAAGAGTGCCCCGGAATTGGACTCGTCCTCGGTGTCGACACCCGCTAGCGAATCTGCCGCGGTGGTGATGTAGAGCGTGTCAAGGTCCGGGCCGCCGAAACAGCAGCAGGTGGTCTGGGGCGCGCCGGGTGTGACCACCGTCTCGAGCTGCTCCCCCTCGGGAGAGAACCGCTGCACTCCGAACCCGCCGAACATCGCAACCCACAGGCAGCCGTCGGCGCCCACGGTCATGCCGTCGGGCCCGCCGGTACTGCCGTCGAACGTCACGAACGGGCGCCGCCCCTCGATCTCGCCGGTGTCAGGGTCGTAGTCGAACTGGTCCACCCGGAACGTCAGCGTGTCGATGTAGTACATCGTGGACTGATTGGGGCTCCAGCCGATGCCGTTGGAGATCATCACCTCCGAGAGCACACGCCGGGCCGTTCCGTCGCCGTCCACCCGGTACAGGCCGGCCACCGGCGACCCCGGCTCGATGTTGCTCATGGTCCCCTGGAACAGCCGGCCCCGGGGATCGACCGCTCCGTCGTTGGCACGGTGCGTGTCCGGCTCGCCGGGCAGTTCGATCACGGTCTCGATGGCGCCCACCTGGTCGGTGAGTGCCACCGAGTTGCCCAAGCCCAGCGCCAGCCCTCCGCCGGCGCGTATCGCCGCATTGCCCACCGTGTCGGGGTAACGCCATAGCCCGACCGGCTGGCTGGTGGCGTGATCGAAGCGGTGCACGGCTCTGCCGTTGATGTCGACCCAGATGAGCAGGTCCTCCAACGGCGACCAGATGCAACCCTCGCCCAGCCCAGCGTTAGCGGCGTGGACGACTTCGGCATTGATCACTTGGGACCTCGCAATGGCGGCTCCCATCCGTCCTGGATGCGGCCAGCGTACACTTTCGGCGCATCAGCCAATGTGAGGTGACCCGACGAGGTGGCCGGGCAGCAGGCGAGTCGGCCCCCGGGGCGCCGGGTGCCGCGGCGAGGAGTACCAACCGATGAGCCAGTCCACCGACAGCGCAAACGACCGCTACACGATCATCTCGTCGGACTGCCACGCCGGCGGGAACATGGCCGCCTACGAGGAGTACCTCGATCCGGCGTGGCGCGACGAGTTCAATGCCTGGCGGGGCGCCTACCGCAACCCGTACCGCGACCTCCAGGACGACGGCCGGTCCCGCAACTGGGACGACGAGCGGCGCCTGAACGAGCAGTACGCCGACGGCGTCGTGGCCGAGATCACCTTCCCCAACACGGTCCCGCCGTTCTATCCCACCGGCGCGCTGGTGGCCCGACCGCCGTCGGACCGGGCCGACTACGAGCGGCGCCTCGCCGGCATAACCGCCCACAACCGCTGGCTGCGGGACTGGTGCGCCCGCTACCCCGACCAGCGCTGCGGGCTCCCCCAGATCTTCGCCGAGGACCTCGACGACGCGGTGGCCACCCTGGAATGGGCCGCGGCGGAGGGGTTCCGCAGCTTCCTGCTGCCCCACATCCCGCCCGACAGCGACCTGCCCGGCTACTGGGACCCCCGCTGGGACCGGCTGTGGGCCGCGGCCGCCGACCTCGGCCTGATCATGACCCAGCACGGCGGCAACGGAGGGCCCGACTACGGCGAGGCCCCCGCGGCCGGGGTGATCTTCCTGATGGAGGTGCCGTTCTACTCGCACCGCAACCTGGCCCACCTGATCATGTCGGGGGTGTTCGAGCGCTTCGGAGAGCTGCGCTACGTGATGACCGAGCAGGGGGTGGCCTGGCTGGTGGAGGAGCTGCGCCGCATGGACGGCTACCACCGCCAGATGCGCCACGGCCGGGTCGGCGAGCTCGGATTCGCAGCCGACATCGTGCTGCCGATGAAGCCTTCGGAGTACTTCGACCGCAACGTCTGGATCGGAGCCAGCTTCCCGTCGCCGGGCGAGGCCGAGGCCATCCGCACCGTCGGGGTGCACAAGGTGATGTGGGGCAGCGACTACCCCCACCACGAGGGCACCTACCCGTACTCGCTGGAGAGCCTCCAGCGTGCCTTCAGCGACTGGAGCGAGGCGGACATGCGGGCCATTCTTGGCACCAACGCGGCCGAGCTGTACGGCTTTGACCTCGATCTGCTCGCCCCGCTGGCCGCCCAGCACGGCCCCACAGCGGAGGAGGTGGCCACGCCGCTGGCGGAGATCCCGGCCAAGGCCACCAGCCCAGCCTTCTTCAAACCGTGACGGCGACCGCCTCCGGGGCCCAGAGCCCTGGACCCACCGATCCGACCGCGCCGTACGCGGGCTTCGAGGGAACCGTCGGCAAGATCTTCTCCACCTCCGAGCCCCACTGGCCGCAGCCGCCTACCGCTCCGGAGGGCGCCCCCAACGTGATCGTGATGATGGCCGACGACCTCGGCTACTCCGATCTGGGCTGCTACGGATCCGAGATCGACACCCCCGAGCTGGACCGCCTGGCCGCCGACGGCCTGCGCTACACCGACTTCCATGTGAACCCCATGTGCTCGCCCACCCGGGCCTCGCTGCTCACCGGGCTCAACCATCACATGGCCGGCATGGCCACCGTGCCCCACGGCGATCCCGGCTTCCCCGGCTACGCCTTCGAGCTGCGCGACAACGCCGCTCTCATCTCCGAGGCCTTCCGCGACTCGGGCTGGGCCACGTTCATGCTCGGCAAGTGGCACCTCACCAAGGACGCCCACCTCAGCGACGGCGCCCCCAAGGCCAGCTGGCCCCTCCAGCGGGGCTTCGACCGCTACTACGGCATCCTCGACGCCTTCACCAACTTCCATCAGCCCCACCGGCTGTACGAGGACAACCACCATCTCGACGTCGACGACTACCCCGACGGCTACTTCTTCTCCGACGACCTCACCGACCAGGCCATGCGCATGGTGGACGAGTTGCGGTCCTCGCATCCGAGCCGGCCGTTCTTCATGTACTTCGCCCACGGCGCGGTGCATGCCCCGTTGCAGGCCCCGGCGGCCGACATCGAGAGGTTCCGGGGCCGTTTCGACGAGGGCTGGGACGTGCTGAGAGATCGGCGCTTCGAGCGCCAGCGCCGGCTTGGTGTGGTGCCGCCCGACGCGGTGCTCCCGCCCCGCAACACCGAGGAGCTCCACGAGGTCGGCCCCTGGGACGAGCTCGACGACCGCTGCAAGGAGCTGTTCGCCCGCTACATGGAGGTGTACGCGGGAATGGTCCACAACATCGACCGAAACTTCGGACGGCTGCGCCGCCATCTGGAGGCCATCGGCGAGTGGGACAACACCATCGTGTTGTTCACCAGCGACAACGGCGGCTCCCGGGAGGGCCAGTACACCGGCACGTCGGCGTACTTCCGCACTCTGCTCAGCATGCTGTGGAACACCGGTCTGGAGCAGGTGGACACCGACTACGAGCGCATCGACCTGCTCGGCGGGCCCCGGACGTTGGCCCACTACCCGATGGGCTGGGCCATGGTGTCGTGCACGCCGTTCCGGCTCTACAAGATCAACACCCACCGGGGCGGCCACAGCGTGCCGTTGCTCGTGAACTGGCCGGCCCGGTTCGGAGCCGCCGGCGAGAGGCTGGCCGGCGGCATCCGCACCCAGTACCAGCACGTCACCGACGTGTTCCCGACGCTGGCCGAGCTGTGCGGGGTGGAGGTTCCCACCAGCCGCCACGGCGTGGCGGTGCCGGATCCGGCCGGAGCCAGCTTCGCGGCCACCCTCGGCGACGCGTCGGCGCCGTCCACCCATCCCGAGCAGTACTACGAGATGCTCGGGCACCGCGGCTTCTACCGCGACGGCTGGTCGGTGGTCGCCTGCCACCGGCCCCGCCGCCCCTTCAGCGAGGACCGCTGGGAGCTGCACAACCTGGCCAACGACCCCACCGAGAGCGTCGACCTGGCCGACGACCACCCCGAGAAGCTGAACGAGCTCCTCGGGGCCTGGGACCGGGCCGCCTGGGCCAACCAGGTGTTTCCCCTCGACGAGGGCAACGCGCTGCTGAGGATCCTGCGCCCGCCGTGGTATGCAGAGTGGTCCACCGAGACGACGCTGAGGCCGGGCACGCCCACGCTGGAGCGGTGGCGTTCCCAGCAGCTGATCTTCCAGAAGAGCTTCGACATCGAGGTGGCGCTGCGCTGGCAGCCCGGTGACGCCGGGGTGCTGGTGGCTCACGGCGACCAGGGCGGCGGCTACATGCTGTACGTGGAGGACGACCGGCTGTTCCTGGCCCACAACGCCTACGGGGACATGACCGTGCTCGACTGCGGGCCGCTGGCCGAGGGCGCGTCGAGTGTGCAGCTGGCCATGGAGAACCCCGGCAACCTGGTGTGGAACGCCGGCCTGAGCGTGGACGGGACGCCGGTGGGAGAGGCGCCCGGGCTGGTGTCGCTCATGGCCATGGCCCCCTTCGAGGGCATCGACGTCGGCGTCGACCGCCGCTCGCCGGTCAGCTGGGACGTCTACGAGCGCCACGGCCCGTTCCCGTATTCGGGCCGGCTCGAGACGGTGACCTACCGGCCGGGCGAGCTGGCCCCCGACGCGGGCTCTCTGTGGCTCGACTACATCAAAGCCAACGGAACCCGATACGAATAGTCGCAGGCGACGGGGACAGGAGCGATGCACATCGGGTACACGGCCGAGCAGGAGGCGCTGCGGGACGAACTGCGGGCCTACTACGCGGAGTTGCTCACCGACGACGTGCGGGCCGAGCTGGCGGAGGAGCCGGGCGTGGGACCGGTCCACCGCCGGATCGTGCGCCGGATGGGCAGCGACGGTTGGCTGGCCGTGGGCTGGCCGGTCCAGTACGGCGGCCGCGGCCTCTCTGCGGTGGAGCAGTTCATCGTGTTCGACGAGTCGGTGGCGCTGGGCGCGCCGATCCCGATGCTCACCATCAACACCGTCGGCCCCACCATCATGCAGTACGGCACCGGCGAGCAGAAGGACTTCTTCCTGCCCCGCATCGCGGGCGGCGAGCTCACCTTCTGTATCGGCTACTCCGAGCCCGACGCCGGCACCGACCTGGCCTCGCTCACCACCCGGGCGGTGCGTGACGGCGACACCTACGTGATCAACGGCCAGAAGACCTGGACGTCGCTGGCCGCCGACGCCGACTACATCTGGCTGGCGGCCCGCACCGACCCCGACGTCCCCAAGCACAAGGGCATCTCGCTGTTCTGCATCCCCATGGACACGCCCGGCATCAGCATCGAGCCCCTCGATCTGCTGTCGTCCCACGACATCAACCACACCTTCTTCGACGACTGCCGGGTGCCGGCGTCCACCCTGATAGGCGAGGAGAACCGGGGCTGGGGCCTGATAACCAGCCAACTCAACCGGGAGCGGGTCACGATCTGCTCGTCGGGGATGGTCACCAAGCGCTTCGAGGAGTGCGTGGAGTGGGCCAAGTCGGCCAAGCGGGCTGACGGCTCCTACGTGATCGACGAGCCGTGGGTGCAGCGCAACCTGGCCGAGGTGGCCGCCCGGCTGGAGTTCCTGCGGCTGGCCAACTGGAAGGTGGCCTGGACGGTGGCCAACAGGATCGACGGCGCCGAGCCCGACATGGACACCATCGCCGGGTTCGTGGCCGATTCCTCCGCGGTGAAGGTGTCGGGCACCGAGTTCTACGTCGACGCCTACCGCAAGCTGATGCAGGTCTACGGGCAGCGCTCCTACGTGGTGGAGGGCTCGCCCGGATACCTGACCCGCCTGGAGATGATGTACCGCTCGACCGTCATCCTGACCTTCGGCGGCGGCACCAACGAGATGCAGCGCGACCTGGTCTCCCAGTTCGGTCTCGGCTACCCCCGAGCCTCCCGCTAGCAGGGACCGCCGATGGATTTCGAGCTGGGTGAGGAGGAGCAGGCCATCCGGGACCTGACCGCGCAGGTCCTCGACGACATGTCATCCCACGAGCGCCTGAAGGCCCTGGCCGCCGACGGCGACCATGTGGACCGCAAGGCCTGGGCCGCGCTGGCGTCGACCGGGGTGGCGGGGGCGTCGCTGCCCGAGGCTCACGGAGGTCTGGGGCTCGGCTTCCTGGCCACCGCGGTGGCCCTGGAGGAGGTCGGCCGGCGGGCCTCGCCGGTTCCCCTGCTGACCACCGCGGTGATGGGGGCCATGCCGATCGCGGCCTTCGGCACCGAGGAACAGAAGGCCGCGTGGCTGCCACCGATCGCCGGCGGCTCCGTGCTGGCCTGCGCGGCCCTGGCCGAGGACGGCGCCCCTCCGACCGAGTCGACCACGACCGCCCGCCCGGAAGCCGGCGGCTTCGTGCTCGACGGCACCAAGGTGCTGGTAGCCGGCGGCCTCGACGCCGGCATCGCCCTGGTGCCCGCCTGTCTGTCCGGCGGCGGCGTTGGCGTGTTCGTCGTGCCCACCGGCGCCGGGGGATTCGATGTGCAGCCCGTGGAGGTGACCACCGGTCGCCCCGAGGCCCGCGTCGAGCTGTCGGGGGTGCGCGTCGGGGACGACTCCCTGCTCGGCGGCGGGTCGTGCGAGGGTGCCGACGTCGTCCGCTTCATCGAACGGCACGCCAATGTCGGGCTGTGCATGATGATGGCCGGCGCGGCCCGGGCCTCCATCGAGCTGGCCGCCGACTACACCAAGCAGCGCCACCAGTTCGACCGCCCCATCGCCACCTTCCAGGCGGTGAGCCAGCGGGCGGGCGACTCCTACATCGACGCCGAGGCCATCTGGCTGACGGCCTACCAGGCCGCCTGGCGCCTGTCGGCCGGCCTGCCCGCCGACCGCGAGATCGCCATCGCCAAGTACTGGGCGTGCGAGGGCGGCTACCGGGTGGTGCACGCCGCGGTGCATGTCCACGGGGGAGTCGGCGTGGACCGGGACTACCCCCTGCACCGCCATTTCCTGGCCGCCCGCCACATAGAGCTCACCCTCGGCCACGCCGAGGAGCAGCTGGCCGAGCTAGGCCGCCAGATCGCGGCCCCCTAGAGCCTCACTGGCCCAGTAGGGACCGGGCGATGAGCGCTGCGCCCAGCAGGCCGGAGTCGGCGCCCAACGCGGGCGCGGCAACGAACGGGTCAGCGCCGCTGCTGTAGTCGGCGTAGCCGCCGAGATCGGCTTGGCTCGCGGCCCGGATCATCTCAAGCAGGCCGGGGCGACTGCCGACACCGCCGCCGAACACGATCCGGTCGGGGGCGAACGAGTAGGCCAGCACCCGCACGAGCTGGGCCAGATAGGCGGCCTCCAGCCGCCAGATGTCGTCACGCCCGCCGGCTTCGGCCGGATCGAGCCCCCAGCGCTCGGCCACGGCCGGGCCGCAGGCCATCCCCTCCACGCAGTCGCGGTGGAACGGGCAGTGTCCCGGGTAGTCGTCGCCGGCTACGCGCCGTACGGGGATGTGGCCGAGTTCGCTGTGTCGGCGTCCCCGCCAGGGAGCTCCGTCCACCGCAACGGCCGCGCCGATGCCGGTGCCCACCGTCACGTAGGCGAGCCTCCGCGGCGTCGGCTCGGGTCCCAGCGCCTGCTCGGCCACCGCGGCGGCCTCCACATCGGTCTGGATGCCGGCGGGCACCCCCAAGGCCTCCGACAGCCGGCCCAGAATCGGCGCCTCCGACCATCCCGGCTTGGGCGTGCCCACCATCGATCCGTAGCGGGGCGAGCCTGGATCGAGGTCCACAGGGCCGAACGAGGCGATTCCCAGCGCCGTCACCGGCTGGCCCCGGTCGAAGAAGTCGGCTACGGCATCCAGCGTCGTGTCCGAGTCAGCCGTCAGCACGAAGCGAGAGTCGACGATCGTCAAGTCCGGGGACACCACCGCGCACCGGAACTTGGTCCCGCCGGCCTCCACCGCTCCGAGCAGTTCGCACGCCAAGGCACGGTCCTTCAGTCGTGACCAACGGGATTCGCAAATCTAACCGGAGCTTGGCCGGCGTGAGTCGCCTTGTTGGGCGAGGGTCACGCCCTCGGGCGCGGGTCTGACCGTCCCCCAGCACTCAACGCGGCCGTTGGTGCGGATGGCGCATGAGTGGCTCGGACTCGCGGAGACCGTCGTGAACTGTCCGCCGGGGGCGTTGAGCAGGCCCGGGTAGTCGAGCCCCCAGCACTCGACGGTGCCGTTCGTGTGTACGCCGCAGGAGTGGTTGCGGGCCGCAGAGACCGAACTGAACCCGCCGCTGGGTGCGTTGAGCAGGCCTCCGTGCCCGACCCCCCAGCACTCGATCGTGTCGTCGGCGCGGATACCGCAGGAGTGCCGTGATCCGATGGACACCGTCTTGAAGGAGCCGAGTCTCAAGTCGGTGGCGCCCTCGATGCGCCCCATGACGGCGAGGATCTGGTCTTCGGAAACAGGACGGTCGACGCCCCAGCACTCGACCGCGTCATCGCTGCGCACCCCGCAGGAGAAGCCCGTACCCGCCGCGATCTGTTCGAACGTGCCTCCGGGAGCGTCGGCTTGGCCCCGGTCATTCGCTCCCCAGCACTCCACGGTGCCGTCGATCCGGATCCCGCAGTTGTGCTCCTCGCCGGTTGCCACTGTGCTGAACGAGCCGCCTGGCGCGTCCACCCGGGAGGTGAAGCGCCGGCCCCAGCATTCGATGTCGCCGTCGATCCGCACCGCGCACGAGTGGTCCCAGCCGGTGGACACCGACCGGAAGCGCCCCTCGGGCGGGTCGATCTGCCCCCAGTGGTTGGCGCCCCAGCAGTCGAGCGTGCCGTCGGGGCGCACCCCGCAGGAGTGTCGCCCGCCGGTGTCGATCGCGCCGTACCGGCCGCCCGGAGCGTTCCCCTCGCCGGTGAAGCTGCGACCCCAGCACGCCACGGTGCCGTCGGAGCGCAGACCGCAGGACTGGTCGCCGCCGGCTGAGATCGACACGAACTGCCCGGCCGGGGCGTCGGCCTGGCCCCAATGGTTGTCGCCCCAGCACTGAACCGATCCGCTGCCTCTCAGCACGCAGGAGTGCCCGAAGCCGGCCGCGACCGCGAAGTAGTGGCCGCCGGGCGCGGTGACCGCCTCCGTCTTGGCGCTGCCCCAGCATTCGATGTCGCCGTCGACGCGCACCGCGCATGAGTGGCTGTCGCCCACGGCTACGGACAGGTACTGCCCGCCCGGGGCACGCAGCAGTTCCAGGAAATCCAGGCCCCAGCATTGGATGTCGCCGTCGACCCTCAGCCCGCAGGTGTGTCTCCGGCCCGCGGACAGGGCGGCGAAGGTGCCGGCGGGCGCGTCGATCTGGTCGCTGTTGTTGGCGCCCCAGCACACGATCGTGGCGTCGGTTCGCAGCGCGCAGGTGTGGCGGCTGCCTGCGGCCACCGCGGCGAACCGGCCGGGGCCGATGTGCTCCGCCGGATGCGGCCCGTCCACCGAAGCGCTCGCAGCCATGGCCGGCTCAGCACCGGTGGCGGCCTCGGAGTCGGCTGAGTCCTGCTCGTCGATGCCGTCTCCGGAGCACGCGGCTGCTGAGAGCACGAGCACGCACACGATGAACGCTGCCCTCCGCAGCCCCACAGCAGGACCGTAGCCGGAGGCTCTAGGACCGGTCAGCCGGGAGTAGCCGCGGGGTCAATGAGTCAGGGGGCTATAGGTCGGGGAGCACGGCGATGCTGGAGAAGCACATCTCGTCGACGGTGCCCTCGTTCCAGGTGATGTAGCGCGGTTCGGGCATGAACTGCAGGGTGCGGTCCCACCAGCACTCGAAGCGCACCATGTCCCCCCGCTGGATGCGGATGTCCTCCACCGGCTCGTAGTTGAGCTGCCACTCGAAGTCCCACACCGGGATGTCGAGCAGGATCCGCTCCTCGGGCGTGTCGGGATGCAGGGTCATGCGGTAGGCCGCCCCGAACTCGTGCATGTGGCCGAGCACGGTGTGGATGGTGCCGGTGTTGCGGGCGGGCAGGTCGCAGGAGCTGTAGCCGATGCTGCCGTCGAGGTCGTCGTAGTCGTCGACGGTGGCGCCGCACTGGGCCAGCAGCAGGCCGGGGATGAGCGGGGCGAAGTCGTCGTACTTCTCGCCGATCTCAGCCAGCACGTTGGCCCGCACGCACAAGTCGACGTAGCCGTCGACGGTGGCCGCCCGCTCGGCGGCCACCGCGGCCTCGTCGGGGGTGCACGGGACCTCGGCCGGAGTGAGGTAGCTGCTGCCCGTGATGTGGGTCATGCCCGCGGCGATCTCCTCGTCGGTGGCGGTGTCGAGGATGATCCAGGAGCCGTCGGGCGGGGTGTCGTGGTCGTAGTGGTAGTGGATCTGGTTGACGATCATGTCGCCGGGCCACAGGTAGAGGCCGTAGCCCTCGGGGTAGATGGTGGGCGACTGGCCCGGCGCCCAGCCCTGGATCGAGTAGACGCCGTCGGTGCCGAGCCCCGACAGCCCGAAGCACGTCCAGCCCGGCTCGTCGGAGAGGCCCTGTTCCGCCTCGATCGCATCCTCGGCCGCGATCTTGGCCGCGATCTCCTCCGCGGCGGCGGCCGGCACCCGGTAGACGATGGAATGGTGGACGACCGACACCTGGTCGGGACGGAACTCGAAGCCCTTGACCCAGTTGCCGTCGCCTTCGGGGTCGGCCACCTGGTGCACCTGGCAGCGGTAGTCGTCGTTCTTGACCGGCCAGCCGTCGGGGCGGGAGTAGCCGGTGTACAGCCCGTCGCGGGGGCCGATCTTCTGGTCCTCCTCGATGGGGATGATGGCCTGGAAGCGGGCCACCAGCGGAGTGCTGGGCCGCACGTCGAGGCCACCCCCGGCGTCGGCCCAGGCCTTGATGGCCGCCTTCTCGTCGTCGCTGAGGGACCACTCGTGCACGAACTCCGGGCTGAGATCCGACGGCAGCCATGGCGGCATGAAGCCGATTCCGGTGACGAACGCGATGTCGTCGGCGATAGCGGCCGCGTCACCGGCGGTGTCGAGCGCGAGCGTGCTCCACGCCGGGCCGCCGGTGGTGTGGCAGCTCACGCAGCGGGTCTCCAGGATCGGCTGCACGGTCGCCGCGAACCGGCCCTTCGCGATGTCGGTGGTCGGGATCTCGCGGCGGAGGTCTCCGGCCGGATCCGAGGCGAGGTCGACCCGGCCGGCGACCATCTCGAAGGTCAGGGTCACCTCATCGGACGTGTGCACCAGCCGGGCAATGTTGATGGGTCCGACGTCGTAGTCGCTGGTCAGGACGGTGGCCGACATGACTGCGGTGAGGGCGTCCGGTGTGACGACGACGGTGCCGGCGAAGGTCTCGGTGCGGGTGGTCTCCTTGACGGTCAGCTCTCCGGTGATGGCGATGTCGTAGCTGGTGCCGTCGGCGAACTCCGTGTCGAGGCCCTCGATTGATGTGGGCCTGAACCTCACGAAGGGCCAGTGGCTCGACTGCAGGTAGTCGTGGCGGATGCGCTTGTCCCGCAGCACGGAGTCCGACTGGAACATCTCTACGTTCACCACGATCTCGCCGACCCGGCTAGCGGCCAGATCGACAAGGTTCACCGCGATCTCGCCGGCCATCACCTCCGTGGTTCCCACCGTGGTGCGCGACAGCCCGCCCAGGCGCTCGACGATGTGGTAACTGGCCCGGGAACCGCTCTCGGGCGCAATCCGGTACAGCCGCTCGGTCTCGACGTCGAAGTCCTCGGGGTCCTCGATGTCCACCACCGGGGGGGCGACCACCTCGCCCTGGGTGACCAACTCGGTGCGATCGATCTCGCCGGGGTCGTCGCCGTTGACCGCACTGTTGACGGCCACATCCACGGCATCGACGGCCACGTCGACGGCCGTCTCGACCGTGCCGGACCACTGGCTCCGGGTCAAGAACGCACCCGTCCCTATGACGAGCACAGCCAGGATCGCAATGCGGCCCGCGTCGAGCCTCCGCCACCAGGACACGACCCAGTATGCCCCCGCTCTCGCCGCCGCCGAGGACAGGACCTCGCTCAGCCGGTGTAGGTCACGCCCTCGGGCGGGGCCCGCAGCGTCCCCCAGCACTCGACGGAGCCGTCAGGGCGCAGCCCGCAGGTGTATCCCTGACCGACCTCGACGGCCGCGAACTCCCCGGCGGGCGGCGCCTGTTCGGTTCCCCAGCACTCGACGGTTCCGTCGGTGCGCACTCCGCATGAATGGCCCTCCGACGAGATGGCCGCGAAGGCCCCGGCGGGGGCGTCCAATTGTCCATGCGAGTTGGCACCCCAGCACTCGACCATCCCGCGCGGGGCGAGGGCGCAGGTGTGGTCCTCCCCGGCCGCGACTGCGCTGAAGAGTCCTTGAGGAGCCTCCAGCCGACCGGCGTCTGGGTTGCCCCAGCATTCGGTTTCGCCTGCGAACCGGATGCCGCACGTGTGGAAGCTCCCCGCGCTGACCGCGGTGAAGGGGCCGACGGGCGCGTCGGCCTGTCCGTGAGAGTCGGAACCCCAACATACGACAGCGCTGCCGTAGCGCAGGCCGCAGGCGTGACCGACGCCTGCTGTGACCGTATCGAACGGGCCTGCCGGTGTGTCTAGCACCCCGAAGCGGTCGTATCCCCAGCACTCGATGGTCCCCTCCGGGCGTAAGCCGCAGGCGAAGTAGCTCCCGGTGTCCATCGTGCTGAAACGCCCGCCGGGCGGTTCCATCTGGCCCACCAGGTCCGTGCCCCAGCATTTCACGGTGCCGTCGGCGAGCAGCCCGCACGTGTGGTTGCCGCCGGTAGCCAGCGACTCGAACTCCTCGCTGGGCGGCTCGGCTCCCGCAACGAATCGCCGGCCCCAGCACCGGATGGTGCCGTCGGTGAGCAGCCCGCAGGTGTGGTCGGCCGCGGCCGCGATCGTCTGGAACTGGCCGTCGGGGGCCGGGGTTGTGCCGTAGGCGTTCGATCCCCAGCACTGGGCGGTGCGGTCGAGGCGCAGGGCACAGGTGTGGTCCACGCCGGCCGTGAGTGTCGTGAAGCTTCCGCTGGGAGCGTCCGACTTGCCCAGGTAGTCCGAGCCCCAGCAACGCACCGAGCTGTCGAGCGTCACCCCGCAGGTGTGGTCGGCCCCTGCGGCGATGGCGGTGAAGCGTTCCGTCCGCCGGTCGGCCTGTCCGAGTTCGTTGGCGCCCCAGCACACCACCGTGCCGCCGCTGCGCAGGACGCAGGCGTGGTCGTGTCCGGCAGCCAACGCGGTGAAGTGCCCTCCGGGCGGCGTTAGCAGAGCGGAGTTGGATCCTCCCCAGCAGTCGACGTCGCCGTCGGCGCGCAGAGCACAGGCGTAGCCGGCGCCCGCCGACACCGCTACGTACTGGCCATCAGGGACGTCGGTCATTCCGGCGAAGTCCGCGCCCCAGCACTCGATGCTGCCTTCGGTGCTGATGGCGCAGTTGTGGCCGGGCCCCGCTGAGATGGCCGTGAAGTCTCCTTCGGGCGCATCGAGGACCCCGCTCTGATTCACGCCCCAGCAGTCGATGCCGCCGTCGGACCGGATCGCGCAGGTATGCCAGAATCCGGCCGCCACCGCGATGAACGTCCCCTCGGCCGGCGCGGGCGCCGATGGGGCCGGCGGATCGAGGACGGAGGGATCCTCTCCGGTGGTCTGGCCGGTGAGGTCGCCTGCTTCGGCCTCGCTGCCATTCGCCGACGGCTCATCCGAGCACGCCGTGGCCATGAGCCCGGCCACAACCAGCAGACAAGCGATCCGTCGAAGCGGCATGGGCTACTCCAGCGGGAACGGCAGCTGGAGCCACCAGGGACGGTCGATCGGCTCGATCCGGCTGACCCACTTCACCCACCAGAAGCCGCGGCGTCCCGGGGCCACCAGCCGCACCGGAGCGCCGTGGCCCCGGCGCAGCGGCTCGCCTCCGTATCCGACGGCGAGGTACAGGTTGGCCGCGTCGCGGGCGGGGAACAGGCGGCTGTAGCCGGTCAGCGAGGTGACCTCCAGGGTGGGGCGGTCCAGTTCCGGCATCAACTCGGCTAGCGGCACCGCATCCCAGGACTGGCGGCTCCACCATCCCCCGGTGCAGTCGAGGTCGGCCTCCAACGGCCTGGTCTCCTCGTGCAGTGCCTCCAGTGCCACCGGGTTGCCTGCGACGGTCAGCTCCCATTCGGAGGCGGGCACCCGGGGCGACCGGTCGTTGAGCCACATCGTCGTCGGCATTTCCGGCGGGTTGAACGAGGCGATCTCGTGGGAGCCGGTGAAGCGCCGGTTGTCGCCGACTACCAGCTGCTGGATCCCGTAGGCGGCGCCTGACGCGGCCAGGGCGAGGCCGCCGCCCGCCAGTGCCCGGCGGTCGAGGTCGGTCATGCGGGGGCGTCCGGGCCGGCTCACGATGTGCCACACCACCAGAGGCGCCAGCAGCGCAGCCAGAAGCACATGGGTCCACAGCGCCGACCAGTAGCCCACCCCGTGCCACATCCCGGTGGCGTGCAGCACGCCGATCACGACTGTGGCTGTCACCAGCGCGCCCAGCAGCATCGACAGCCACCGGGTGGCCCGGCGGCGCTTCAACCCGGTCCGCACCGATCCCCTGAGCTTGGCCGGGGCCAGCGCTAGCAGGCTCAGTCCGGCCAGGGCATGGACCACCGTCACCCAGCGGCCCCAGCCGCTGCCGACGCCCCAGGACACCAGCCCGGTCACGGCGGCCACGGTCACCGCCACCCCCAGCAGCAAGTCGACCCGCCGGGGCGTGAGCCATTTAGTGAGTCTCATGCTATATTGTTCTATATGACTATCGCCTAACGGCCTCGACGGTTGGACATGCTATACTTGGGAGGACATGCCCGTGGCGGAAGCGATTGTCGGAGTACTGGGTGCGGGCATCTTGGGGATGCTCTGCTTCTTCTTTCAGTCAATCAAGTCGGACCTTCGCGACCTCGGCAGACGCCTGGGTCGCGTCGAGGCGATCCTGGTCGACGTGCTGGAGCGATTGACCAGGGTCGAGACTGTCCAGGAGGAGCATGGTCGTCGATTGACCAAGATCGAGGCCACTCTGGAGGAGCATGGCCGCCTGCTCGCTCAGATGGCGGATCACGGCGACCGGATTGCCGCTCTGGAGAGGGCTGCTGGCGCCGGTTAGACGGCTCCGAGGACGGCGTCGGCGATGCGGTCCTCGCAGGCGGCCGTGTCCCACCAGGACAGCTGCAGCTGCTTGGCCCGCCGGAAGTAGAGCTGGATGTCGTACTCCAGAGTGAAGCCGATCCCGCCGAAGACCTGCTGGCACATGGCGGTGATGTCCCGGTAGGTGCGGCCCGCGAACAGCTTGGCCATGGGAGCCAGGCGGTCGGTGGCCCGTCCCGTGCTGTGGGCCCAGGCCGCCTCGTACACCAGCAGCCGGGCGCCGTCGAGGGCGGTGCGGGCGTCGGCCAGGTAGTGCGAGATGGCCTGGAACTCGGCCAGGGCCTTACCGAACTGATGCCGGGCCTTGGCGTACTCGACGGTGGTCTCCAGCGCGTAGGTCGCGCCGCCAACGGCCTGAGCCGCGGCCAGGATCACGGCGGAGTGCATGGTCCGGTCCCACGCCGCCCAGCCCGTACCCGGCGATGCACCGGGGTCGTCCAGCCGGGCCGCGGCCTCCACGGCCAGGCCGTCGAAGGACGCCAGGTACTGGGTGTCCGAGGAGATCGACATCCGCTGCTCGATCTTCAGGCCCTCGGCGTCGGCGGGAACCACGAAGAGGTCGATGTCGGTGTCGCCACTCCCGGTGCGGGCCAGCACGACGAGAAGGTCGGCCGCGGCCGCGAACGGCACATGGGACTTAGTCCCGTCCAGCACGTAGCCGTCGCTGGTAGATCGAGCGGCCAGCTGCACGCCCCGGGGCTTGTAGCCGCCGCCGGGCTCCAGCCACCCCACGGTGGCGATCGTCTGTCCCGCAGCGATTCCCCCCAGCAGCTCGTCCTGCTGGGCGGGGGTGCCCGCTTCGGCGATCGCACCGGCCGACAGCACGCAGCTCACGAAGTGGGGGACCGGCGCCAGCGACCGTCCCAGCTCCTCGTAGAGCACCACCCCGTCGATCAGGCTCATGCCCGAGCCGCCGGCGCGGTCGGGGACCATCAGCCCGCACAGCCCGAGCTCGCCGAACTGCTGCCACAGGTCGCGGGCGATGCCGTCGGGGTCGTCCTCCAGCTCGCGCACCCGCTCCAACGGTGACAGCTCGCCGCACAGGCCCCGCACCATGTCGCGCAGCATGTCCTGCTCGTGGGTGAAGTCGAGGTCCAGCATCAACGCCTCCTGCTGTCGTCGCAGGCTTCCAGCCCGGGAGTCCTCACGGTTTCCAGTCCTCACCCCGGCGCTGCCACGGGTTGTCGTCCGCCGACATCGGCAGGGCCACTCTGGCCGTCCCGGTGGTGCAGACGCGGTCATCGCCGCGCAGCACGAAGCTCAGCTCGACCCAGCCGCAGCCGGCGTCGTCCATGGGAGCGGCCGCGACCGTGGCCGAGATGGTCATGGTGTCTCCGGGAAAGACCGGGTCCAGCATGCGGAACGAGACCCGTCCCAGCCGTCCCTTCGGGCCGGTCCAGTCGGTTATGGCCCGCTCGATCCAGGCCAGCTGGTTCGGCGTGTTCAGGAAGATGTCGCGGGTGCCGTTGCGCTCGGTGGCGAAGTGGTAGTCGTGGTGCATGGGCCGCCAGTCCCGGCTGGCCAGCGCGCCGAGCACGACGGTGGTGGTGGTCACGTCGTGGACAAGCTCGGGAAGGGTGTCCCCGACGCGAACCTGATCGTGGGCGGGGTCGGGCTTGGCCGTCGGGCCGGGCTCGGCCTTACCAGGCTCCGATGACGCTCTCTTGGCTGCTGGCTGCTCGGCCTGGGCGGCTCCGTCTCGGCGGTAGCCGAAGCCGGTGTAGGACTCCACCCCCACCAGCGTTCCGTTCTGGTTGTGGTATTCGACGTCGATCACCCAGAACCGGCCGGAGCCGAGACGGGTCGTCTTGGGTCCGCTCGCGGACCGGAGTACCTGGTGGTGGCTGATCACGTCACCGGGGTGCACGGGCTCGTGGAACACGATCGTGTTGTCGCTCATGATGGCCTCGGGCAGTTGCAGACGTTCCTTGAGGTCGAAGTGGACCTTGAGAGCTACCTGCTCGGTGGTCGCGCCGGGTGTCCAGCGGTGGGGACGCATCCACAGCGACAGCGTGCTGAGCGGCAGGATGGCGTCCCCCGTCAGCATCTCGGCCACGGCCGGCTCCCAGTAGAGGGGATTGCCGTTCTCGGTGGCCGCCAGGGTGTTCCAGCCGTAGCCCCTCTCGGCCGGGAAGTCGGCGGTCTCGGGGTACATGGGCCGCCCGATCAGCGCGGCGACATCGGTGGGCAGCTCAACGCTCGTCATCGACTCTCACTCCCTCCGTCGATCATGCGATCACCCCCGCAGCGGCCAGGGTGGAGACCCGGGCGTCGTCGTAGCCGGCCTCGGCCAGGAGCGCGGCGGTGTCGGTAGTGCCCGGATCGGGCAACGGGTACGGGCCCTGGGGCGGGGTCGCTCCGGCCCAAACCGGGCCGATCTGCTCCAGCGGACCCTCGGCCGGATGTTCGGCCTTGACGACCGCACCGCGGGCGAGGTACTGCTCGTCTCGCACCGCCTCCGAGACGCGGTTGACCGGGGCCACGCAGCAGTCGGCCGGGCCGAGACGCCTCACCCAATCGTCGCGGTCGGCGGTCAGGAACCGCTGGGCCAGCGCCGCCCTGACCTCGTCCTGGGCCTCGTCGTCGGTCTGGACATCGATGTAGTCCTCCAGACCGAGAGCCCGGCACAGGTTCGCCCAGAAGCCGGCCTCGATGGCGGCCACGGACAGATGCTCGCCGTCGGCGCAGGCGTATACGCCATAGCAGGCGTAGCGGCCGGTGAGGATGTAGTGGCCCGGCCCGGGCTCGACTCCGGTGGCCAGGTGCTCGTCGGCGTACAGCGCCATCATTCCCAGCGCCCCGTCGGCCACCGAGACATCGAGGTACTCCCCGCAGCCGGTGCGCTCGCGGCGCAACAGGGCGGCCATGATCGCCATCGCGGCGTGCATCCCGCCCGCGGCGATGTCGGCCACCGTGGCTCCCGGCAGGGCGGGGGTGCCGTCGGCCTGCCGGCTGCTGCAGTGCAGGTAGCCCGACACGGCCAGGTAGTTGAGGTCGTGGCCGGCCCACTGGCTGCGAGGACCGGTCTGGCCGTAGCCGCTGGTCGAGCAGTAGACGATGCGCTCGTTGACTGCCCGGACGGCGGCGTAGCCGATGCCGAGACGCTCGACCACGCCGGGACGGAAGCTCTCCACCACCACGTCGGCGGACCGGGCCAGGTCGAGGAACGCGCCCCGGCCGTCGTCGTTCTTGAGGTCCAGCAGGGCCCGCCTCATGCCCCGATGGCCGCTGTAGGCGTAGGCCGGGGGAATGGTGGCAACCCCAGCACGGCGGGGCACCGGACCGACCTTCACTACATCTGCCCCGTAGTCGGCCAGCAGGCGGTTGGCCCGAGCCGCGGGCCCGACCGAGGACAGGTCCATCACCCTCGTGCCTTTGAGAGCCCCGGCGCGGGCGGCGGTCGATGTGCCGGCGTTCACGGCTGGCTCAGAAGTTCTTGGGGAGGCCCAGCCCCCGGCGGGCGATGATGTTCTTCTGGATCTCCGAGGTGCCCCCTCCGATGGTGTCGATCACGGTGAACCGGTAGGTCGACTCGGAGCGGCCGGCCATGGGGGCGTCGGCGGTGTGGACCCGCAGCTGCGACCCCGGTCCGGCGATGTCCATGGAGGCGTCGGCCAGGCGCTTGGACAGCTCGGTGGCGTAGAGCTTGTACTCCGAGGCCGCCACCGTGGGCGGCTGGAACCCCTCCTTGCCCTCTCGCACGGCCTGCTCGACCTTCACCGCCTCGGCCACGAACTTCAGCCCGAGCACCCGGGCCACCTCGGCCTCGGTGTGCAGGTTGGCGAGCCGGGCCCGCACCCGGGGATCGGACCGCAGCGCCTCCCCGTCGCGCTCGGCGTCGAGCACCCAGTCGGTGAGCAGGTCGAGGCGCTGCTTGATCGGCGAGAACGTGAACATGGTGAAGCGTTCGAGGTCGAGGGCCTGGCTGATGTAGCGGAAACCGTGGTTGACCTCGCCCACGACGTAGTCGTCGGGCACGAACACGTTGTCGAGGAACACCGAGTTGGTGCGCTCGTCGCCCATGGTCCAGATGCCGTCGATGGTGATGCCGGGCTGCTCCAGCGGCACCAGCATCAAGGTGATGCCCATGTGCTTGTTGTCCGGGTCGGTGCGGGTGCCCAGCCAGTACCACTCCGCGAAGTGGGCGGACGTGGTCCAGATCTTCTGGCCGTTGAGCAGCCAGCCCTCGGTGCCGTCCTCGGAGGTGTGCCGCTCAGCCTTCAGGCGCATCGAGGCCGCGTCGGAGCCCGCGTCGGGCTCGGAGTAGCCCACCGCGAACTCCACGTCGTTGTCGAGGATCATGGGCAGGAATTCGGCCTTCAGGCGCTCGGAGCCGTGGGCGATGATGGTCTTGCCCACGATGCCCACGCCCTTGCCGATCTGGGGCCCGCCCCGGGCGGCCAGGGCCTCGTTCAGCAGGTACTCGTAGACGCCCTCGCCCTCGCTGCCGCCGTACTCGGCAGGCCAGGTGATGCCCAGCCATCCCTTGCGGCCCATCTCCTTCATGAAGGCCCGGCGCTCGGGGGTGTCGACCAGCTGAGCCATGTTCTCCCTGGTCAGGTCGAACACGCCGGGGTCGTCGTGGGCGTCCAGGAAGGCGTCGACCTCGGCCGCGAACGCCTTCTGCTCCTCGGAGAACTCGAAATCCACCAGCGCCTCCCGGGCAGGCTGCGATACCGAGCAGCGTACCGGCGGCCTGATCGACGGCGGGCCGGGGGTCGCTAGTAGAGGGACCCGGAGCGCACCACCGGATCCTCCCCCCGGCTCCGCCGCAGCTCGTCGTCGAGGGCTCTGGTGAGAGCGATCAGGTCGGAGGTGGCGGTGACCATCCGGAACCCCTGCTGGACGCGCCGCGGGCAGAGCTCGGACGACGTGTGGCAGCCGGCCACCACGCCGTGGCGCTCGCAGCCGGCCACGATCTCGGCCAGGGCCTCGTCGAAGGCGGCCTTGCCGTCGTTGTTGCCCGGCGGCAGCCCCAGCGTCAACGACAGGTCGGAGGGTCCCACGTAGGCGGCATCCACTCCGGGCACGGACAGGATGCCGTCGATGTTCTCGATGGCCTGAGCGGTCTCGATCATCGGGATCACGGCCACATCGGCGTTGGCGTGGGCGTAGTAGTCGGGCCCCTCCTGGCGCAGCACCCGCGCCGGTCCGTAGCTGCGCTCTCCGTCCGGCGCGTACCGGCAGGCCCGAACGGCCGCCTCGGCCTCGGACCGGCTGTTGACCATGGGCACGACGATCCCCCGGGCCCCGGCGTCAAGGGCCTTGCCGATCAGGCCGGACTCGTTCTGCAACACCCGCACCAGGGGGGTGGCCGATCCCAGGTTGACGGCCTGGAGCATCTTCCAGGTCTCGTCGTGGTCGCTGAAGCCGTGCTGGGTGTCGACGCAGACATAGTCGAAGTCGCAACGGGCCACGACCTCGGCCGAGAACGCATTGGGGATGGTCAGCCAGGCACCGACCGCGGTCTCGTCGGCAGCCCAGCGCTCTCTCATCGGATTGCTTCTCATGGCGATGACTTCTATCAGGTGTTTGCCGCGGGGCGGGCAATGGCTGCATCCTTGTCGCGGAACTGTCACCCGAGCAGGAAGACCCGATGGACTACGAGACGATCACAGTCGACATCGACGGGCCGGTGGGCACGCTGGCGCTCGACAATCCGGCCAAGCTCAATCCGCTGTCGGTGGCGTGCCTGCTGGAGCTGACCGACGCGGCCCGCACCTTCGACCGCCACGACGACGTGAAGGCGGTGATTGTGCGGGGCAACGGCCGGGCCTTCACCGCGGGAGCGGATCTGGCCGCCTTCACGGGCGGGGGAGGGCCCGATCGGGCCGGAACCGACGCCGGCCGGGTGATGGCCGAGGCGCTCACCGCCATGAAGGCGGTGACGGTGGCCGCCATCCACGGGCACTGCGTCGGCGGGGGAGTGGTTCTCGCCTCGGCCTGCGACCTGCGGGTGGCCGCCGACGATGTGCGCTTCATGATCCCCGAGGTGGACCTGGGCATCCCCCTGGCGTGGGGCGGGATCCCCCGGCTGGTGCGGGAGATCGGTCCGGCCGCGACCCGCGACCTGGTGATGACATGCCGCCCGTTCGGTGCGGCCGAGGCTCAGGCGTTGGGGTTCGTCAACCGGGTGGTGCCGGCCCAGGAGCTCGACAGCACCGTGCAGGAGCTTGCTCGCCAGCTGGCCTCCAAGTCGGCGTACACGCTGCGAGCAACCTTGCTGGCCGTGGACGCGGCGGCCGAGGCGCTGGTGTCCACCGGCGGAGCCTGGAACGACGCCGACTCACTGGCCGCGGCTCGGCGCGACCCGGAGTCACGCGAGGCCGCCCGGCGCTACCTGGAGTCGCTCGGGCGTTAGCCGGGTCGGCCGGGTCGGCCGGTTACGGGAGGGAAGCGACAACCGGTAGCCTCCCGTGACCGAGACGCTCAGCGGGCCCCGCGGCGCGGCGGAGCGTCACGCCACAGCACAAGCAGACTTCGAGGAGCACACGATGGCCGAGACAGCATTCCGGGGCAATCCCGTTCACACCAGCGGTGACCTGCCGGTCGTGGGCACCGCGGCACCGGCCTTCTCCCTCACCGGGGGCGACCTGGGAGCCGTATCGTCCGAGAGCCTGGCCGGTGGCCGCGTGGTGCTGAACATCTTCCCGTCGATCGACACTCCGACCTGTGCCCAGAGCGTGCGCACCTTCAACGAGCGTGCCGCCGGCCTCGAGGACACCACCGTCGTGTGCGTGTCGGCCGACCTTCCCTTCGCGGCGGGCCGATTCTGCGGCGCCGAGGGCATCGAGAACGTCTCCATCGGCTCGACCTTCCGCAACCCTGAGTTCCTGGAGGACTACGGGGTCGGCATCAGCGGGGGCCCCCTGGCCGGCCTGTGCGCCCGAGCGGTGGTGGTCATCGGCTCCGACGGCACCGTGCTGCACTCTCAGCTGGTTCCGGAGATCGCCGACGAGCCCGACTACGACGCCGCACTGTCCGCTCTGGGCTGAGCCGGCCGCCAGCGCCGCGCCGGGGGTCAGCCCGCCGCGTCGAGGGCTTCGGTGCAGCGGGCCAGGGAATAGTCGATGAACATCCGTGCCCCGCTGTCGTCGTAGTGCTGGTTGTCGCCCATGGCGCCCGCGGTGTGGCGCACTCGCACGCCCTCGATGATGCACGCCACCCGCCAGAACTGCAGGGCCACATACCAGTCGAGCGACGACAGGTCCCTGTCTGAGCGCCGGCCGTAGCGCTCCAGCACGTCACCGGGCTTGCCGAACCCTTCGACCGTGGTGGGCATATCGGCCAGCCTGCCCGTCGCCTGAGAGTCGCCCCACCACGTCACCAGGCCGGCCACGTCCACCAGCACGTCGCCGAGAGTGCACAGCTCCCAGTCGAGCACCGCGGCCACCGAACCGTCTGCGGCCATGATGCAGTTGTCGAGGCGGTAGTCGCCGTGCACTATGCCGGTTCCCTGCTGATCGGGGATCGACGCCACCAGCCGGTCGTGGAGTTCGCGCACTAGGGGCAGGTCCCGGTCGGACCCCTCGTCCACCTGGCGTTGCCAGCGCCGAAGCTGCCGGGCGCAGTAGCCGTCGCGGCGGCCGAGATCGCCCAGGCCCACATCGTCGGGGTCCAGGGAGTGCAGGTCGGCGAGGGTGTCGATGATCGAGCGGGCCATCGCGGGGCGGACCGCCTCGTCGACCGCCATGGCGTCGTCACGGTCAAAGACGACCGAACCGTCCACATGGTCCATCACATAGAAGTCGGCTCCGTTGACGGCGGGATCGGTGCAGAGCCCCAGCGCGGGCGGCACCGGCACCGGGGTGGGCGCCAGCGCGGAGATCACCCGGTGCTCGCGGCCCATGTCGTGGGCACTGGCCAGCACGTGGCCGGTCGGTGGGCGCCTCAGCACGATCCGGCGCCCGCCCGCGTCGGTGACCACGAAGGTGAGGTTGGACGCCCCACCGGCGACGGGCTCGAAGTCGAGGGGCGGAGCCACCCCCACCTCGGCCGCCAGCCACGCCGTGACCGGCTCCGGATCTATTCCCTTCGGTGCTCGGGCCACAGCGCTAGCGTCGCCGGAGCGCACCTCGAATGCAAACGGCACCAGGACCGGTCGCCACCGCCACACAGCCGGGGAGGGGTCATCGAATGAGAGTGGGCTTCATCGGATTGGGCAACGTGGGATCGAAGCTGGCCGGCAGCCTGCTGCGCAACGGCTTCGACCTGGTGGTGCGTGACTTGGACCGCTCGGCCGCGGCCGCGCTGGAGGCTCAGGGCGCGGGCTGGGCCGGCAGCCCCGCAGAGATGGCTGCTGCTGCCGACATGGTGATCACCTGCCTGCCCAGCCCGGCGGCCAGCGCCGCGGTGATGGAGGCCGGCGACGGGATCCTGGCCGGTCTGGCGTCCCGGGCCGACCTGAGTGACGGTGCCGAGGCCCCCATCTGGGCCGAGATGAGCACCACCGACGAGGCCGAGGTGCGACGGTTGGCCGTGCTGGTGGCCGGCGCGGGCGGCGCGGCGGTGGACTGTCCCGTGTCGGGCGGCTGCCATCGGGCCGCCACCGGCAACATCTCGATCTTCGCGGGCTGTGATCGGCCGACTTTCGAGCGGGCCCTGCCAGTGCTCACCGCCATGGGCCGCAACATCCTGCACGCCGGGCCCATCGGGTCGGCCTCGATCCTGAAGGTGGTCACCAACTACCTGGCCACCGCCAACCTGGTGTCGCTGTGCGAGGCGCTGGTCACCTCGAAGCTGGCCGGCATCGATCTCAACACCGCGTACGAGGCCATCCGCATCTCGTCGGGCAACTCGTTCGTGCACGAGACCGAGAGCCAGGTGATGCTGAACGGCAGCCGCGACATCAACTTCACCATGGACCTCGTGCAGAAGGACCTGTCGCTGTTCGCGGCGGTGGCCGAGCGGGCTGGCGTGCCCCTGGAGCTGTCACCGGTGCTCATCGACATCTTCGACGATGCCGCAGCCCGTTACGGACCCCGGGAGTGGTCGCCGAACGTGGTGCGGCGTCTGGAGGAGGCCACCGGCGTGTCGGTGCTTGCCCCTGGGTTTCCGGCGGAGATGGTCGACGACGAAGCCGAGGTTCCCGGCCGCGAGGTGGTGGTCTCTCGGGGCTAGTGGGTTCGTCCCGGCCGGCGGGTCCTGTCGCCGAGCCGAGATGACCGACACGGGCTTCGCCCTATTCGTCGGTCATCTGACTCGCCGCCACCCGCCGGCCTGGCGGGAGCGACTCGGACTAGCCGAACGCGCCGCTGACCGGGTCTGTCCGGGCCGGGTTCGTCCCGGCCGGCGGGTCCTGTCGCCGAGCCAGATGACCGACACGGGCTTCGCCCTATTCGTCGGTCATCTGACTCGCCGCCACCCGCCGGCCTGGCGGGAGCGTCTCGGGCTAGCCGAACGCGCCCTGGACTCTGAGGCTGGCTATGCGTTTCGCATCCAGACCCAGGACTTCGCCCATTACCTCGTCGGTGTGCTGGCCTGCGGTGGGGGCCTTGGTCGGGGTGGGGGGCTTGCTGCCGTCCACGAACACGGGCAGGGGGAGCTGTTCGCAGCCCAATTCTTCGGTGGGCAGGAAGCCGATGCGGGCCTGGAACTGGGGGTCGTCGCCGATGTTGGCCGGCGTGTTGAACGGCGCGATGGGGGTGTTGACCTCGTTGCTGAACTCCAGCCACTCGGTGCAGGTCTTGGTGGCGAAGATGGCGGTCAGTTCCCGCTGGAGCTCGATGTTGCCCCGGGCGTGGTCGGCGTAGGTGGACCCGGGCCAGCGCTCGAACAGGTCCATGCGGCCCACGCCCTCGCAGAAGTTGCGCCAGAAGGCCTGTTCCGACGCCATGAACAGGACGTGGCCGTCGGAAGTGGTGTAGGCCTGGTAGCGCACGCCCTCCCACATCCCGGCCAGGCCCGCGGGCCGGCGCACATAGTCGTCGGACGGGTTGCCGGTCACCTCGTCCTCTGGCCGCAGGTAGGCCCGCTCGGTCTCGATGCGGTACCAGTCCATGTAGGCCGAGGCGTCGGACTGGGCCACCTCGAGCCGGCATCCCTCGCCGGTGTCGCGGGCCTTGATCACCGCGGCCAGAACGGCCAGCGCGGCCAGCATCGGGCCGACGTTGATGCCGACGTTGGGCATGTCGGGCGGGATGCGGGTGAGGCCCTCGTCGTCGACCACGGGCTGCACGATGCCGGACCAGGTGTCGTAGGCGATGCCGTGGCTGGGCATGTCCTTGTAGGGGCCGGTGGCCCCGTAGCCCGACAGGGTGGCCAGTACCAGCCGGGGGTTGGCCGTGCTCAGCACGTCGTAGCCGAGGCCGAGGCGGGCCAGCGTGCCGGGCCGCATGGCCTCCACCACCACGTCGGCGCCCGCGGCCAGGTCGATGTACAGCTGGCGGCCGGCCGGGTTCTTCAGGTCGAGGGTGACGCTGCGCTTGCCCCGGTGGGTGTGCAGGTGCAGAAGCGACACGCCCTCGACGATGGGCCAGGTCATCTGGCGGATGTAGTCGCCGGCGGGCGACTCGACCTTGATCACGTCCGCGCCGAGGTCGGCCAGGAACGTTCCCAGATGCCCCGGCCCGAGCAGGCTGGACTCGATCACCCGAACCCCGCCCAGCAGTCCTGCGGCGTGCTCTTCAGTCACGGCGGCCAGTGTAAGGAGCCGCTCAGCGGTCGATGAGCTCAGGGGTCGATGAGCTCAGGGGTCGATGAGGACGCCGGGGTTGAGGATGCCGTTGGGGTCGAGGCGCTGCTTGACGGCCCGGACGGACTCGGCGAACAGCTCGGGGCGCTGGCGGTCGTAGCCGTCGGGCCGGTGCATGCGGCCCACCGCGTGGTGGTGGGTGACGGTGCCGCCCGCGTCGACCACCGCCTGGATGGCCTCGTCCTTGATGATCTGCCACTGGGCGATCTCGCTGCCCTGAGCACCCATCCCGGACCACGTGTAGTAGGGCGCGGGGCCGTCGGTGTAGACGTGGGTGAATCGGCACGACAGCGAGTGGTGCGGTCCGAACGTGTCGGCGAGGACGGCGCCGACCCGGGCGCGGATCTCGGCGTCGAAGTCGGGCCAGCGGTCCCAGGTGATGGCCGTCTCGAAGGTGTCGTTGACCAGGCCCAGGGAGGTCTCCACCCCGTTGCCCACACCGATGAACGCGTTGCGCCAGGCGCCGACCGCGCCGCCCCGGCCCGTCGGGGCGCCGGTGCCGTCGTCGACGCGGACGTCGTCGTCGTCCACGGTCCCGCCGCAGTCCCGGGCGATCTCGACCGCGGCCGCGATGTTGTGACGCTGCGACAGCTCGGCCGACTCGAACGACACGATGACCAGGGATTGCTCGCCGTCGAGCCCCGCGGCCCGGCGGGCCTCGGCCGGGTCGAGGATGCGCAGGTTGGCCGGCCACAGCTTGGCCTGCACGACGCCGCGGACGGCCTCGCATCCGTCCTGCCACGACCCGAACGTGACCCCGGCGGTGGCCCGGAACGTCGGCCGGCGCTGGATGCGCATCCAGGCCTCGGTGATGATCCCGTAGATCCCCTCTGAGCCGATCACCATGCGGTCGGGGCTGGGACCGGCGCCGGAGCCGGGCAGCCGGCGGGACTGGAACCACCCGGACGGGGTGATCATCCGCACCGACTCGACGAAGTCGTCGATGTGGGTGTGGTTGGTGGCGTAATGGCCGCCGGAGCGGGTGGCGATCCAGCCGCCGAGGGTAGAGAACCGGAAGGACTGCGGGAAGTGCCGCAGGGTGTGGCCGCTGGGCCGCAGCTGGTCCTCGAGGTGGGGCCCGAACACTCCGGCCTGGATGCGGGCCGCCCGGGACACGTCGTCGATCTCGAGAACCTGGTCGAGCTCGTCGAGGGAGATCACCACGGTCGGGCCCAGGTCGTCGTGGGGGGTGACGCCCCACACCACCGACGACCCGCCCCCGTAGGGGACGGCCACGTAGCCGTTGGTGTCGCACCAGTCGAGGGTGGCCTCCACCTCGGTCTCGTCTCGGGGGTGGGCCACCACGTCGGGCGGGTTACCGAACTCGAGGTTGAAGGCCCGGACCCGCTCGGTGAAGTGGGCGCCGTAGGAGTAGCGGGCCCGGTCGTAGACCGTGGTTGAGCACCAGCCGGCCACCGAGTCGGGCACCGGGATCCGGGGCGCCCGCAACTCGGCGTCGCTGAGGGAGGGAACCGGTTTGGCAACGACCTCGGTGCCGTAGCGCTTCGACAGCTTCGCCGCCAGCTCGGCCCGGTCGGCGTCTGAGGGCTCCTCGGACTCCAGGCACCAAGCCCAGAACGATTTGCGGTCGGCCAATGGTCCTCCTGCAGCGTCGCGACGGGTCGCGTCACGGTAGGCGTGCCGGACCGACGCCGCCAGCAAAGTACGGCCACCGTGACCGCGGCCGGCATCCAAGACCAGGGGTACCAGCTCGTCGGCGAGTGGCTGGTCGACAACTCACTGCTGGACGCCAGCCTGAGCCGCAGTCTCGACACGAGGATCCTGGTGCGAAAGGGTTCAGTGGTCCGCCCTACGCTCGATGCTCGAGACCCCGGCTGGGCCGCAGTTGAATCAGCACGTTGACCGTGAGGATCAGGGCTGCGCCGATCAGGAACAGATCGAATCTGGGCAGAGTGATTCCGAGAATCATCAGAGCTGCCAGGGATATCGCCGGACCGAAGCACAGCAGGGAATTGACGGCGACATCGGCGGATCTGATGTTCCCGATTCGCAGCATCATTCCCGCCACCGATGCCGCAGTTCCGATTGCCAGCGCGCCCACGACCGCCCCGGTCGTCATCGATCCCTGGACTTGGGGTGTGAGCACGCCGATCAGGACATTGACGGGCAGGGCAACGGTTCGGGACATCACATATCCCAACAGCGTCAGCCACACCAGCAAGCGGCGGTCGGCGTCACCTCGCTGTTCGATGGGTGCGGAGCTGGTGAACCCGTCGGGTCTCCCGGTCGGTGGCGCGTCGACCAGCGCGTAGTAGAGGGCCTTGCCGTACGCGAGGGTGCTCAGCACGCTCAGCGCGGCCAGCAAGGAAGCCACCAGGGCGATCGCCATCCCGGCTACCGCCTCGTGGGACACCAGGTCGGCAACCGAGCGGATCTGTTCTCCCGCCTGGCTTCCCAGCATCAGGGCCAGGCCGCCCCCTGCCAGCGCGGTGAGGGCGACCCGCTCCTTGGAGATGGCGCGGCGTGGGCGCTCCGTCGACGCCGGAGCGAGACGGAACCGTCTGTCGCTGTCCTCATGACGGGCCAGGGTGAACACCAGGAACACGGGCCAGAGTTCGAAGATCGTTGTCGCTACAGCAGTCTCGAGAATCGTGACCGACCACGCCAGGAACCCGTAATGGAGACTGGAGATCAACATCCACAGGATTGGCAGCTTGATCCAGCCCAGCACATCCAGACGGTCCGTTGCCTTCAGGATCACCGTTCTCTCCGAACTCCTGGAGCGGCCTGTGCGCTGGAGGGACATGCAATGCGCCCGCAGCCTTCGCAGCCCTAGACGCTGATCTGCGCCCAGGCGCTCGTTGACGTAGCCGTTCTTGGAGTACAGGAGGAACGCGCCGGGAATCATGACCTGCATCAGTGTGATGAGGAAGTTGAAGTAGAACGGGTTGCTCTCCGACGCCGTGATGTGGAGCAGCGGCGGCGCCGACGCGTACAGGATCGTGGCTGTGAGCACGAGCCAGATCGCCCGAGCCCGACGGCTCGAGTTCAAGGGCGACATCAGCCAGGTCCGTTCAGCACCACGGCGAGCCTAGCTATGGCATCTGGAGTGGCCCGGCCCGCTCCGCACGACACCGGTCAATCAGAGCGACACTGCCCTGCCGGGCGGCTCACCGGCTCCGACGGAGCCTCACCGGCGGGCGAGCATGTGTGAGGATCATCTGCATAGGCTTATGACATAATCATGTCATTCCTCACATCGAGTCGGTGCTACTGGTGGGTATGATTCCGCTGCTCAGTCGAAGGTGGCTGACCGTATCTGGTCTGCCGGCTGCCCCTTTGAATCGGACCATCACCGAGGTATACCGTGTTCATAGGGGTCGGTCGAGTGCAGGGAAGGACGGGGAACTTCGCCCGGTCGGAAACCGGCGGTCTTGAGATGTCCCGGTCGCCCGCCTCCGGCTTGTGATCGGTCCCTGTGAAGGCTTGCGACATGAGATCTCCATGATCTTGAACTTCCGATATCAGGCGTTCGACTGGTCGCGTGACCACCCCGGCGCGGCGGGCGGGCCATGAGTCCGGGTCGCGGCTCCGTGCTGGACGGCGTGAACTCTCGTCGTGGCGATGTGTTCGGCGGGTTGCTGGCGGGTGTCGTGAGTCTGCCCATGGCTCTGTCGATGGGCACGTTGTCGGGACTGGGCCCGACCGCGGGCGTCTTCGGCGCGGTCGCCTTCGGGGCGGTGGCCGCCGTGTTCGGCGGGACCCGGGGCATGGTGTACGGCCCGAACTCGACGGTGGCCTTCGCCGTCTCGGTTGTCGTGGTCGGATCGGAGGACCGGATGTCCGCCGCGATGATCGCGGTCGGGCTGGCGGGAGTGATGCAGGTCCTGATGGGATCGCTGAAGGTCGGCTACCTGCTGTCCTACACGCCGTACTCGGTGATATCCGGACTCCTGTCAGGAATCGGCTTGCTCATCGTCGTGAGCCAGGTGCTGCCCCTGATGGGCGCCCCCGCCGGGAGCGAGGGGGTGAGCGCCACGGTGGGCTCGTGGCCCGACGCGTTGGCCGGCATCAACTTGAGCGCGCTCGCAGTCGGTGCGGTGACTATCGCGGTGGCGGCAACCTGGCCGAGCAGGCTGAGAACCTGGGTGCCCTCGACTGCGGCCGCGATGACCGCCGGAACACTGCTGGGGGTGCTGTGGCTCAAAGGCGCGCCCGCCCTAGGCGAAGTGTCGGTGGGGCTTCCCGACCTGTCGTTGCCCGACCTCTCGTGGGCTGAACTGGTGCGCCTCATGCCCGGCGCGGCCACCATCGCGGTGCTCGGGTCGGTCGACGCTCTCGTCGGGTCCCAAGTGGCCGATACGCTCACCGGCTCGAGCCACAAGCCCAACCGGGAGATCGTCGCTCATGGGCTCGGCAACATCGGCGCGGGGGTCGTTGGAGGGGTGCCGGGCGGCGCAACGGTCGGGCTGTTCGTGAACGTCGAAGCGGGGGGCAGGTCGCCGCTGGCAGGAGTGGTGTGCGCCGGAGCCCTGTTCACTCTGGCCGTCGGCCTGGAGGGTCTCGTCGAGGCGATACCGGAGGCGGTGCTGGCCGGCATCTTGATCAAGATCGGACTCGACATCATCGACTGGCGCATCCTGGCCCGGCTCGCGAGGGGTCAACCCGAGCACTCGGTCGTGATTGTCGTCACGCTGGCCACGACCGTGCTCTTCGGCCTTGTCACGGCACTTGTGGTCGGGCTCATGGCTGGGGGATTCGTCCTGGCTCGCCGGTTCGAGCAATTCGAGCTCGACAGCGTTATCTCGACGCCATTGCTGGACCGGGTCTTCCTGGACGACGGGTCGCAGGGCGACGACACCGACGAGTTCTCGGCCCGAGTCGGGCTGGTGGCGCTGCGGGGCAGCTTCACCGCCGCGTCCGCTTCTAGGTTGATCATGACTCTCAGCGCGGACATCAAGGATCACGAGGTCGTCATCGTCGACCTCTCGCAGACCGACTACATCGACGACAGCGCCGGCATGGTGGTGCAGCGCCTGATCAAGTTCGCGGGCGTGCACGGCACCGACTGCATCATCGTGGGACTCAGCGGGCAGCCGCAACGATGCCTGAACGCGCTGGGCGTATTGCAGTTCGTGCCTCGGGACAGCGTCGTGGAGGCCATGGGCGACGCCAAGCACATTGCAAGGCAGCGACTCGACACCTAGCCCGTCCCCCGGCGGGCCGCGGTGGGAACCTTCGGACGTGGAGCTAAGGGGAATTGAACCCCTGACCTCTTCCATGCCATGGAAGCGCTCTACCAACTGAGCTATAGCCCCGAGGATGCCGACAGGCTATCCGGGTTGAGGGGATTACTGTTCACGGCGTGACTGTCGAGCAGCACCCGGCGCGGCCAACCGCGGGGACCCGGGCGGCCGGTCCGTTGTCGCCGGAGGAGATCGACTCGTACTGGGCGAACGGGTACCTGTTCGTCGAGCACGCCCTCACCGCCGAACAGCTCGAGACCCTCGCCGCCGACTTCGATGCGTGGGTCGAGGAGAGCCGCGAGCACAGCCAGCCCTACGGCGACACGCTCGCCGGACGGCCGCGGTTCGACCTCGCGCCCGAGCACACCGCTGAGGCGCCGCGGCTGCGACGGGTTGCCTCGCCCGCCGAGGTATCGGACAACTATCTGGCGGTGATTCGGGACAACCGGGCCCTCGACGCCGCTGCCCAGCTGATCGGGCCGAACGTCGAGTTCAACAACTCGAAGATCAACGCCAAGCAGCCCGGGGCGTCGACCGAGGTCAAGTACCACCAGGACTTCATGTTCCAGCCTCACAGCAACGAGGACCTCATCGCCGTGCTGTTCTTCCTGGACGACGTGACCCTCGAGAACGGACCGTTGAACGTGGTGCCGGGAACCCACCGCGGCGAGCTGTTCGATCATTGGCACGAAGGCGTGTTCACCGGTGCGGTCAGCCCGCAGGTGGCGGCCGATCATGTCGCCGGCGCGGTTCCGATCTACGGCCCGGCCGGCTCGGCCTGCTTGATGCACACCCGGCTACTGCACGGGTCAGCGCCGAACGCGTCGGACCGGCCGCGGACTCTGTTCATCAGCGAGTACCGGGCCGAGGACTCCAAGCCCCTGCAGGTCAACCATCTCCCGAGCACCTACGAAGGTGAAGTGGTGCGGGGCGAGCGGACCAACCGGGTGCGGTGCTCGACCTACGAGATGGAGTTCCCCGAGGTGCCGGCGGGCGCCTCGTTCTTCTCACAGCAGGCCAAGGCCACCGCGGCGAAGTGATCGATCTGGCTGCGGGGCTTGAAGTGCGTCCACCACGAGGATTCCCCGCCGAGGAGTTCGCTGATCGCACCCGGCGGTGCCAGGTCGAGATGGACGGGCGCGGCATCGCAGCCATCGTCGTCACCACCGAGCCGGAGGTCCGGTACTTCACCGGGTTCCACACCCCGTTCTGGCAGAGCCCGACGCGTCCCTGGTTCACCGTCATCCCGGCCACGGGCAAGCCCGTGGCCATCATCCCGAGCATCGGTCGGGCGTCGATGGCCGCGACATGGATCGACGACATCCGGACCTGGTCGTCGCCCCGGCCGCACGACGACGGTGTGACGCTGCTCGTCGATTGCCTGCGCGAGCTCTCAGCCGGTGGCCGGATCGGAATGCCGACGGGCCCCGAGACGCACGTGCGGATGCCGCTTCGTGATCTCGACCGGTTGCGGGCAGAGGTCGGCGGCTTCACCGATGTCACCGACATCGTGAGCGGTCTGCGGATGGTCAAGAGCGAACTCGAGATCGACAAGCATCGGTACATCTGCGGCGTGGTGTCCGACGTGTTCGACGAGCTCCCGAACCTGCTGTCCACCGGCATGACCGAACGGCAGGCGTTCGCGGCGTTCCGGGCCGAGATCTTCCGGCAGGGCGCAGACGACGTTCCCTATCTGGTCGGGGCAACCGGCCCGGGTGGGATCGAGGACATCATCCGGCAGCCGACCGATCGTGAGATCGTCGATGGGGACATGTTGATCTTCGACACCGGCTCGACCTATGACGGGTACTTCTGCGACTTCGACCGCAACTACGCCTTCACCACCGCCACGCCGGCCGCCAAGGACGCGTACCGGGCGGTGTGGGAGGCGACCGAGGCCGGCATCGCCGCAGCTCGACCCGGTGCCACCACAACCGACGTCTTCGCCGCCATGAACGGCGTGCTGAAACGAGCCGGATCCCTGGGAAGCGACATCGGACGGATGGGTCACGGCCTGGGCATGCAGGTGACCGAATGGCCCTCTCACACTGCGTCGGACGAGACTCCGATCGCCGAGGGGATGGTGCTCACAATCGAACCGGGTCTGCTGTGGGCGCCCGGCAAGGCGATGGTCCATGAGGAGAACATCGTCGTGCGGGCCGATGGTGCCGAGTTGCTCAGCCGGCGGGCCGCTCCCGACCTTCCCGTCATCTGATGACCGTTCCCGACCTGGTGCAGTTGCCGTTCGACACCGACGACGGCTTCGGTTCCAGGGCCCGCATCGGTCTGATCGTGCTCGAGAGCGACCAGACGATCGAAGCCGAGGCCCGCATGCTGGACCTCCCCGGTGTGGACTTCTACCACTCGCGTATCCCCAACTCGTTGGAGGTCACGTCCGAGACCCTGACCGACATGGAGCGGCGGCTCCCGGCCGCGGCCGCTCTGCTGCCCGCAGAGTTCGGCTTCGACGCGATCGGCTACGGCTGCACGTCGGCGGCGACACTGATCGGCGCAGACCGTGTGGCTGCCGCCATCCAGAACGAACACCCGGCTGTGGCCTGCACCGATCCGATCACGGCTACGGTCGCCGCGCTCAGGGCTCTCGACGCCCGGCGGGTCGCGGTCGTCACCCCCTACACCGCCGACGTCACCGAACCGATCGCTCGGAGCCTCGCTGACGCAGGCCTCTCCGTGACCGCGCTGGGATCCTTCCTCGAGTCGAACGACTTCACCGTGGGGCGCATCTCCCCGCAGTCGATCGCCGCCGGCGTGCGGACGGTGGCCCGCAGCGCGGCTTGCGACGCGGTGTTCGTGTCGTGCACCAGCCTGCGGCTCCTGGCCTCCGTCACCGATCTCGAATCAGAGGTCGGGGTGCCGGTCCTGTCCAGCAACACGGCCCTGTTCTGGCATGTGCTCCGCCTGGCCGGCATCGCTGATCGAATCGATGGATTGGGCCGGATCTTCGCCCGCCGGCTCACGTCGCGCTGAGCCGGCAACTCCTCAGGCTGCCTTGATCTCGGCGAGGATCGGCTCCCAGAGGTCGGCGTCGCTGACGCCGGCGTAGAACTGGAGCCGGTCGAGCGAGCCCCCGAAACGCTCGGCGATTCGGGCCGGCACATCGTGGGGTTCGGCCACGATGGCGAAGGCGTCGAGCATCTCGTCGTCGATCACATCGCCCATCTCCTTCCACCTGCCCCGCTTCGACAGCCGGTTCAGCTCGGTCTGGGCGTCTCCCCAGCCGTGGTGCTCCAGGACGGACCGGTAGGCCGGGGTCGAGCCGTAGAAGGCGATCTGCTCGCGGGTCCGGGCGGCCTTGGCGGCCACTTCCTCCTCGCGGAAACCCGACACCACGAACACCGGCATCGAGATCTGGAACTCGGAGCGGTCCCGACCGGCCTCGGCCAGGCCGGCATCCACGTTGGGCAAGGTCACCGCCCGCAGGTACTCGGCGGTCTGGAAGGCGTGGCAGACGAGTCCGTCGGCGGCCCGGCCCGCCACCCTGGTCATGAGCGGCCCGACCGCCGATATCAGGATGGGCGGCGGGGGCACTTCGATGGGGCCGGGACTGAACATGGGCGTCATGAGGGTGTGGCGGTAGAAGTCGCCCCGGAAGTTGAGGCGCTCCCCGGTCTGCCAGGCGTCCCAGATGGCCCTGATCGCCTGGATCATCTCCTCCATGCGGGCCGCGGGCCGCGACCAGGGCATGGAGAAGCGCTTGGTGATGTGGGCCTGGATCTGGCTGCCCAGCCCCAGCAGGAACCGGCCTGACGACAGGGCCTGCAGATCCCAGGCGACATGGGCCAGCACCATCGGATTGCGGGCGAAGCCCACCGCGATGGCGGTCATCAACTCGATGCGCTCGGTCTGTTGGGCGGCCAGCGCCAGCGGCAGGAAAGGGTCGTGGCTGGTCTCAGCCGACAGCAGCCCGCTGTAGCCGTCCTGTTCCATTCGCCGGGCCCGGTCGCCGATGCCGGCCAGCTCGCGGCTGCTGGACGCCTCGGGCAGTCCGATCCACGCGTCGATCTTCATGCCGTTCTCCTAGGGCTGCGCCGTGCGGGTGCTACAGGATGCCCGGCCCCGCCGGCGTTCGGGCGGCGGGTGGCGTGATCGAGGCCCGGCCCGGCTACGTTGCGGTGCCCATGGCCGACGTTACCGACACGACATTCCAGGCCCAGGTGGTGGACCGGTCCCGCACCGTCCCTGTGATCGTGGACCTGTGGGCTTCCTGGTGCGAGCCCTGCCGCCAGCTCACTCCCATCCTGGAGAAGGTCATCGCCGAGACCAACGGCGCGGTTGAGCTGGCCAAGGTCGACATCGAGGCCAACCCCGGCGTCGCTCAGGCCTTCCGGGTGCAGTCGATCCCCGCGGTCTACGCCATGGTGGACGGCCAAGTCGCCGACGGCTTCCTGGGGGCCCAGGGCGAGGCCGCGGTGCGCGAGTTCGTGCAGCGGTTCGTGCCGACGCCGGAGATGACCGAGGTGGAGCGGCTGATCGCGGCGGGCGATGAGGCGTCGCTGCGGGCCGCTCTCGAGATCGAGTCGGACAACTCCGATGTGGTGGCCGCGCTGGCGTCGCTGCTGATCGACGACGGCCGGGGCGCCGAGGCGATCACGTTGCTGGAGCGGGTCCCCGACACGCCCGAGATCCGGCGCTTGATGGCCCTGGCCCGGGTGCTGGACTCCGAAGCCGCTCCGGGGGACGCCGTCGGGGACATCGAAGCCGAGCTGGCCGCGCTGCTGGCGACAGTTGGATCGGACGAGGAAGCCCGTCAACGCTTCGTGGACCTGCTGGAGGTGCTCGGTCCCGACGACCCTCGCACCTCCGCCTGGCGCAAGCGCCTCTCCGCAGCCCTGTTCTGAGCATCGCGGTGGGGACACTGGGCGTGCTGGTGTCATGAGCGCGCCGCGGTTGCCGTCTGTGCGCCGCTAGCCTCACGGACGGCTAGCCGGCCGCCTCCCGTGTCGGTCTGATTGCAAGCGGCGCGGGAGACACGGGGTGCGCACGCCGGCGGATCACCACGACGAGCGCAGAGCGCCGGTCCTTTCCTCGCTGTCACCGGGGACCCTGGCCGACCGTCTCGGCGTGTCGGCCGCGACGGTGGTGCTCGGCGCGCTCGGGGTGTTGGCCGCCGCGGTAGGGGGCTGGTGGGCGCTGCGCCCTCCTCCCGGACCCGACCCGGCAGAGATCCTTCCCATGGCCGGGTCGGTCCCGATCCCCACTCCGGCTCCGCCGCCGACCCCGGCTCCGGAGACCGCCCTGATCGTGGTCGATGTCGCGGGCGCGGTGGCCCGCCCCGGAGTCCACGAACTCCCCGTCTCGAGCCGGGTGGCGGACGCGGTCGACGCCGCGGGCGGGTTCAGCGCTGACGCCGACCGCGTCCGGCTCAACCTGGCGGAGCCGCTGGTCGACGGGTCGCGTGTCTGGGTGCCGGCCGTCGGCGAGGCATCGGCGCCGGAGCTTGTGCCCGTCGTCACCGGGCCCGGTGGCGGTGGCCGGCCCGGCGGGGGCGACGGGGACGCATCCGCGCCGGTGGACATCAACGCCGCCGACGCGTCGAGGCTGGAGGCGCTGCCCGGCATCGGCCCGTCGCTGGCGGCGGCCATCGTTGAGCACCGGCAACGCAACGGGCCGTTCGCGAGCGTCGACGAGTTGGTCGAGGTCTCCGGGATCGGACCGGTCAAGCTCGAGCAGATCCGCCCGGCGGCCACGGTGGCCGGCCGGTGACGCCCCCCGGGTTGACGTGGCTCAAGAGCCCGACGGCGATGCCTTACGCGGCCGCGGCCGGCGCGGTGCTCGGATCATGGCTGCTGGTCGGGGTCCCGCTCGCGCTGGCGTTGGCGCTGGCCGCGGCCTGCGCATGGAAGCCGAGCCCGCTGCTCGCCTTCTTGGTGTTCGCGGCCTTCGCCGGGTTCTTCGGGGCCCGGGCCGTCGACGGGCTGGCCGAGTCCCCGCAGGGCCGCATCGAGGGCTGGGTGACGCTTCTCGACGATCCCCGGCCGCTCGGCCCCAACGGCATCCGGGTCACGATCCGGCACTCCGGCGCCCGAGTCGAGGCCCGCGCCTACGGTGCGGTCGCCGGACGCCTGGACGACGCCCTGGCCGGCGAGCGGGTACAGGTCTCGGGGATCGCCCGTCCCGCCACCAGCGACTGGCACCGGTGGCGTCACGTTGCCGCCACCCTGACCGTCGACACGGTCGGCGACCGGGCGGGAGCTGCACCGGTGGCCGCCTTCGCCAACCGCATAAGGCGACTACTGGAGTCCGGAGCAACGAGCCTGTCCCACGACAGCCGGGCCATGTTCGCGGGGATGGTCTACGGGGACGACCGCGGCCAGTCTCCCCGGTTGTACGACGACTTCCGGGCCGCGGGACTGGGCCATCTGCTGGTGGTGTCGGGCCAGAACGTTGCCTTCGTGCTCGCCCTGGCCTCGCCGCTGGCGGTCCGGGCTCGTCCGGGGGTCCGGATGGTGGTGCTGCTGGCCCTGCTGGGGGTGTTCGCTCTGTTGACCCGCTTCGAGCCGTCGGTGCTGCGGGCCGTGGCCATGGCCGGCACAGCCGTCACCAGCGCAGCCCTCGGACGACCCGAGACCGGCCGCCGGACGCTGGCTTGGGCTGTGGCCGGAGTGCTGGTGGCCGATCCGTTCCTGGTGCGAGTGCTGGCCTTCCAGCTCTCGGTGTGCGCCACCTGCGGCCTGCTGTGGATCACTCCGGTACTGGCCGAGATGCTGCCGGGCCCACGCCCGCTGCGGCTGGCGGCCGCCACCACCGCGGGCGCCCAGCTGGCGGTCATGCCGCTGCTGGTGGCCGTCTTCGGCACCGTGCCGCTGGCTTCGCTGCCCGCCAATGTGGCCGCCGGACCTGCCTCGGCGCCGGTGATGATGTGGGGCCTCACCGGCGGCTTGGGCGCAGGCCTGGTTGGGGGATGGCCGGCTTGGCTGATCCATCGGCCGACTGCCGCGCTGCTGTGGTGGATCGGGGCGGTGGCGAAGGCCGCCGCGGCCGCTCCGCCGGCCGTGCTCGGCGCCGGAGGGGCGGCCGCCGTCGGGATCGGGGTAGTCCTCGTGTTGGCCTCACGGAGACTGGAGCGGCCCAGAGGGCTGGCGCCGGCGGGCGGGGCTCTGGTGGCGGTCGCCTTTGTGGTCAGTGTCTTGACGGCGGCCTCGCCTGCCTCCGGCTGGTCCGAGACGGAGGGAGCCCGGGTGCTCCATTATGAGACAGCCACGGTGGTGGTGCTCGACGGGTCGGTGCGGCCAGAGAGGCTGCTGGAGTCGCTACGGCTGGCCGGCGTGCGTCGAGCCGACCTAGTGGTGGCCTCCAGCGGTGGAGCCTCCGACGCCCACGCCGTGCTGGCTCTCAAGGACCGGTATCGGAGCGCGACCGTGGTCGCGCCGCCGCTGCACCGGGTTCCGCACGCTCGCACGGTGCGGACGGGATCGGTGGTCCTGGCGGGCGATGTGGAGCTGGAGGTCGTCGGCGAAGGGCCTCCACTTGATGTTGTCGCCCGAACTTCCGGCGGTTGAGGGGGATATGTCCCCGTTTCCTCCGGAAGATCAGGCCGCCGCCGGGCGCAGCCGCGCCGAGTCGTCGGGTGGCCGTATCATCCGGCCACTATGAGCGTCCAGCTCGTCACCGGCGACGACCCCGTGCTGCTCACCGAGGCGGTCGCCAGGATCGTCAAGGAGACGCTGGGCGACGAGGACCGCAGCCTGGCGCTGGAGCAGCTCGACGAGACGACCCTGCGGGACCCCGACGGAGGATGGAGCCTCGCGCCGCTGGTGGACGCGGCCCAGACCGAGCCGTTCCTGACCCTGCGGCGGGTGGTGGTGGGCCGCCACCTGGCCCGGTTCTCCCGCAAGGGCCAGTGCGACGACATGGTGCGCCTGCTGGAGACCCTCCCGGCCACCACCGACCTGATCCTGGTGTGGGAGAGGGGAGTGGACCCCGTCATGGGCGGTCGGCTGCCCGCGATCCCCAAGGAACTCGCGGCCGCGGTGAAGGCCGCCGGGGGCGCCAAGTCGGACGTCAACCCGCCCACCCGCAAGTCCGACGCCGGAAAATGGCTGCGCGACCAGCTGAACCGGTCGAGCCTGAGGTTCGAGCCGGCCGCGGTGGCGGCCGTGGAAGACCTGGTGGGCGCCGACCGGGGGAACGTGGTCGGGCTGCTCCGGACCCTGGAGGGAGCCCTCGGCGCGGGCGGCACCGTCACCGCCGACGATGTGGCCGTCTACGGCGGAGACGCCGGCTCGGTCGTGCCGTGGGAGCTCGACGACGCCATCGACCGCGGCGACATCACGGCCGCCCTCAAGGTCCTGCACCGCCTGCTGCCGTCACGCCATCCCCTCCAGCTGCTGGCGGCGCTGCACGGCCGGTACCAGCGCATGCTGCGCCTCGACGGCGCCGGCGTGGCCGACGAGCACCAGGCCGCGGCGATGCTGGGAATGAAGGGCTCTACCTTCCCGGCCCGCAAGATCCTCGGGCAGACCCGCAAACTGGGATCGGACAAGGTCGCCCGGGCCATCCGGCTGCTAGCCGACGCCGACCTTGCGCTGCGCGGAACGGTCGACTGGCCCGACGAACTGGTGCTGGAGGTGCTGGTGGCCCGGCTGGCCGCGCTGTCGTCGCGCTGACCTCATGCCGAACCCTGCCGCGAGCCCGATCGCGCCGCGGGAAGGTCAAGGGTGTCTCGGCCGGAGCGTCGACTCAGCCGGGCTGGCGCTGGATCTGCCGGATCAGGCGGCTCTTGCGCCGGGCGGCCGTGTTCTTGTGGATGACGCCCCTGGCGGCGGCCTTGTCGATGCGCTTCACCGCCAGCCGCAGCGACTCCTCCGCGGTCTCGTCGCCATGCTCGGCAGCATCGATAGCGGCCTTGGTCCGGGTGTTGACCTCCGAACGGACAGCCCGGTTGCGGAGCCGGCGCTTCTCGTTCTGCCGGTTGCGCTTGATCTGGGACTTGATGTTGGCCACGCTCACCTGCCGGTCATCTAGGGGCCGTCGAGGCCGACCGACGAGGCTACCGCCCCGGCCGGGTCGTCCCACCGCGGCACCGGCAGGAGGCGTCGGTAGTCTGAGCGCGCACCTCAGGCGCCGGATCCGAGCCGAGCGGAGCCCTGTGGACCTGCACCCGAAGCTGCCGGCGCCGCCCGATCGAGAGCCCTATGGACCTGCACCGCATCCGCAACACGTCGATCATCGCCCACATCGACCACGGCAAGTCCACCCTGGCCGACCGCATGCTGGAACTGACCGGCGCGGTGGACGCCAGGGAGATGCGCGAGCAGTACCTCGACTCGATGGACCTCGAGCGCGAGCGCGGCATCACCATCAAGCTCCAGTCGGTGAGGCTCAGCTGGCGTGATCACATCGTCAACCTCATCGACACGCCCGGCCACGTCGACTTCAGCTACGAGGTGAGCCGCTCGCTGGCCGCCTGCGAGTCGGTGATCCTGGTGGTGGACGCGGCCCAGGGCATCGAGGCCCAGACCCTGGCCAACTGCTACCAGGCCATGGAGAGCGACCTCGACGTGGTGGCCGTGGTCAACAAGATCGACCTGCCCGCGGCCGAACCGGACCGCTGCGCCGAGGAGATCGAGCGCGTCCTCGGGATCGACGCGGCCGACGTGCTGCGCATCTCGGCCAAGACCGGCGACGGGGTGTCCGAGCTGCTCGACGCCGTGGTGGAGCGCACCCCGCCGCCCCAGGGATCCGCCGACGCGCCCCTTCAGGCGCTCATCTTCGATTCGCACTTCGACCAGTACCGGGGGGTGGTGTCGTCGGTGCGGGTCGTCAACGGGGTGCTGGCCGCCGACGCCCGGGTTCGCTTCATGCAGGCCGGCACGGTCCACAACGCCGACGAGGTGGGGGTGCGCACCCCGGCCAACGAGGTGGTGGAGCGCCTCGGTCCCGGCGAGACCGGGTACCTGATCGCCGGGATCAAGGACGTGGGCGAGGCCCGCTCCGGTGAGACCGTCACCGACGAGGCCCGGCCCGCGGCCGGGCCGCTGGAGGGGTACTCAGAGCCCAAGCCGATGGTCTTCTCGGGTCTGTATCCCACCGAGGGCGACGACTTCACCAACCTCCGGGCGGCCCTGTCGAAGCTGCGCCTCAACGACGCCGGGTTCACCTACGAGCCGGAGACCTCGGGCGCGCTCGGCTTCGGCTTCCGCTGCGGTTTCCTGGGGTTGCTGCACATGGAGATCGTCCGCGAGCGGCTCGAGCGCGAGTTCGACCTGGCCCTGATCTCCACCGCGCCGTCGGTGAAGTACCGGGTGACGATGACCAGCGGCGAGGTCGTTGGAGTGTCCAACCCGTCCGACATGCCCCCTGCCGGCCAGACAGCGGCGGTGGCCGAGCCGTACCTGATGGTGGCGCTGATCACGCCGACCGACTACACGGGCACCCTCATGGAGCTGTGCCAGTCCCGGCGGGGCGAGCTGGCCCGCATGGAGTACCTGTCCCCGGAGCGGGTAGAGCTGCGCTACCGGCTGCCGCTGGCCGAGGTGGTGATCGACTTCTTCGACCAGCTCAAGAGCCGCACCCAGGGCTACGCCAGCCTCGACTACGAGCCCGACGGCTACGACGAGGCCGACCTCGTGAAGGTGGACGTGCTGCTGCAGGGTGTGCCGGTGGACGCCTTTTCCACCGTGGTGCACCGCGACAAGGCCTACACCTACGGCCGGGCCATGGTCGGCCGCCTGCGGGAGCTGATTCCCCGCCAGCAGTTCGAGGTGCCCATCCAGGCCGCCATCGGCGGTCGCATCATCGCCCGTGAGACCGTCAAGGCGTACCGCAAGGACGTCACCGCCAAGCTCTACGGCGGCGACGTCACCCGCAAACGCAAGCTCCTCGAGAAGCAGAAGCAGGGCAAGAAGCGGATGAAGAGCATCGGGCGGGTCGACATCCCCCAGGAGGCCTTCATCTCGGCGCTCACGCTGGACGGGTAGCATCTGCGGCATGCTCGACGACCGCAAGGCCACCATCCTCTACGCCGTCGTTCAGGAGTACATCCGCACCGCCCAGCCGGTGGGCTCGGTCCGGGTGGCGCGTTCGCCCGGAGTCGAAGCGTCGCCGGCCACGGTGCGCAGCGAGATGGCCGCGCTGTCGGACCAGCAGTACCTCGTCCAGCCCCACACCAGCGCCGGCCGGGTGCCCACCGACAAGGGCTACCGCTTCTTCGTCGACCAGTGGCGCCGGCGCTCGCCCGCGCCCACCCTCGACGCCGTCGACCGCCAGCAGGTGAACGACTTCTTCTCGGTCTCCCATGGCGGCTTCGAGTCGATACTGAGCGACACCACCGGGCTGCTGTCGGCCCTGACCGACTGGACCGCGGTGGTGGTGGCGCCCAGCCCCGCGGCGGCCACCGTCCGTTCGGCCCAGCTGGTGGACCTGGCTACGGGCACGGTGATGGTGGTGGCGGTCATGTCCAACGGCGCCATCGAGAAGCGCACCATCGAGGTGCCCGTCGACACTTCGCCGGAGGTGGTGGCCGACGCATCCCTGCGGCTGGCCCGGCGGGTGGTCGGCCACACCTTGGCCGACATCGGGGAGTGCGACGAGCTCGATGACCGGCTCCTGGCCGCGGCTCTCACCGCTTTGCGGGAGGCCCGGGCCCACCATGAGGTGTTCGTCGGGGGCACCTCCAAGCTGGCGGCCGCCTTCGACGCGGTCGAGCAGTTGAGCGACGTCCTGGGCCTTCTGGAGAAGCAGCTGGTGGTGGTCACGCTGATGCGCAGGGTGCTCGACCGGGGTCTGCGGGTGGCCATCGGCGAGGAGACCGGCGTGCCCTCGCTGGCGGACTGCTCGCTGGTGCTGGCCCCGTACAGCACCGAAGGCACCGACGGCGGGACCATCGGCGTCATCGGGCCGACAAGGATGGACTATCCGCAGGCGCTCTCGGCGGTGGCCGCCGTGAGCAGCCGGCTGGGACCGGCCCTGAGCGAATCGTAGAGATGGTCGGTCGCGGCCGGGCTGTGCCAACAATGGGCGTTCTGTAGATGGCGGACCACTACGAGACTCTCGGCGTCGACCGGGACGCCACCGACGAGGAGCTCAAGCGGGCCTACCGCAAGATGGCCCGCCGCTACCATCCCGACGCCAACCCCGGCGATCCCGAGGCCGAGGCCCGCTTCAAGGAGGTGAGCGCGGCCTACGAGGTGCTGTCGGATGCCGAGCGGCGCTCGCGGTATGACCGCTTCGGCACCGACGACCCCAACGCGGCCCGTGCCGCCGATCCTTTCGGCGGGGGGCTGGGCAGCATCTTCGACGCCTTCTTCGGCGCCGACTCTCCCTTCGGCGGCTTCGGCTCCTCGCCGCGCCACCACGGGCCGCCCCCCGGCGAGGATCTGGAGACCCACGTCGACCTCGAACTAAGCGACGTGGTGTTCGGCGCCGAGCGCGAGGTGAGCGTGCGCACCGCGGTGCGTTGCGAGTCCTGCGACGGCAGCGGCGCCGAGAGCGGGACCTCGCCGGTGCGGTGCTCGCAGTGCGGCGGCTCGGGCCAGGTGCGCAAGGTGCGCCAGTCGATGCTGGGCCAGATGGTGACGGCCGGGGCGTGCGACCGCTGCGGCGGATTGGGCGAGATGATCGAGCAGCCCTGCGGCGAGTGCGACGGCCACGGTCGCCAGCTGGAGCGGCGCACCTACAGCGTCCAGGTTCCGGTCGGCGTCGACGACGGCACCACCCTCCGTCTCAGCGGCCGGGGAGCGGCCGGACCCCGCGGCGGCGCCCACGGCGATCTGTACGTCCACACCAGGGTCCGCCCCCATCCCCGCTTCCACCGGGAGGGCAGCGACCTGGTGCACGAGCTGCACGTGCCGTTCACACAGGCCGCGCTGGGGGCCCGGCTCGAGTACGAGACGCTCGACGGGACCGAGACCATCGCCGTTCCCAAGGGGACCGAGACCGGTGCGGTGCTGCGGCTGAGGGGCCGCGGGGTGCCCCACGTCCGGGGCCGGGGCCGGGGCGATCTGCTGATCCGTCTGGTGGTCGATGTGCCCGACGACCTCACCGACGAGCAGGAGGAGCTGGTGCGCCGGCTGGCCGAGCTGCGGGGCGAGGAGGTCGCCGAGCCGAGCGAGGGACTGCTGGGGCGGATCCGCACCGCGTTCCGGTGAGCGGGCCGGCACCGGCGGGCACCGGCGGGTCGGCTGGCGGGTCCGGGCCGCATGTCCTCGTCGAGGACGTGGACGCGCCCGAGCTCGCAGACGACGACCGCCATCATCTGGAGCGGGTGCTGAGGCTGCGGTCCGGTGACCCGCTGACGGTCGGCGACGGGGCCGGGCGCTGGCGGCCGTGCCGGTTCGGAGTGACCGTCGAGCCCCTCGGTGATGTCGTCGCGGTGGCGCCGCCCCAGGTAGAGGTCGCGGTGGGCTTCGCAGTGCTCAAGGGCGGGCGTTCCGAGAGCGTGGTGCAGAAGCTCACCGAGCTGGGCGTCGACCGGATCGTGCCGTTCGTGGCCGAGCGGTCGGTGGTGCGCTGGGACGAGGCTCGGGCCGACCGGCAGCTCGAGCGCTGGAGGCGGGTGGCCCGCGAGGCGGTCATGCAGTGCCGCCGCCTGTGGCTGCCCCGGATAGATCCGGTGCAGGACTTCGGCCGACTCGACCTGACCGGCGCCGCGCTGGCCGCCTCGGTCGGCCGGACCATGACCGGCGGCGAGAACTTCGTGCTGATCGGCCCCGAGGGAGGATGGACCGACGCCGAACTGGCCGCGGCGCCGGTTCATGTGGGATTGGGGCCGCACATCATGCGAGCCGAGACGGCCGCGGTGGCCGCCGCGGCGATGCTCGCAGCCAGGCGCAGCGGCCATTTGCCGGCCGCGGGGGAGCCGGGGGTCGCTCCGGCTTGACCCGGCCTGGGCGCAGCACTTGGGGACTCCTGTCGGACGGCCGTCGGGCTTCCGTCAAATCTGTGCGGGTTTTCCTCCTATGTGACGGGTTTCTCTGCTGATTTCGCTCGGGATCCTCAGCCCTCCATGGGGTCGAAGAGTCTTGAGCCGGCTGACGTATAGACCCTGAGCAGGTGGCAGGAGCCGTGGGCTACCACCTCGGCGCCGGTAGGGGCGTCCACCGCCCAGCGCACCGGCATCGCGATGCTCTGGCCCGGAGCGGGCCACCCGTGGAACAGCACGACGTCGCCGGTGCTGGGGCGGACGATCGCTGGGGTGGGCTCCCCGTCGCAGTCCCAGTCCCCGGTCTCGACGAAGTCCCCGAGGCGACCGACGCCGTAGAGGCTCCCGGCGTGCTCGAGGACGGCTCCCGGCTGGAGTGAGGCAGGGTCCTCGAAGCGCCCGGTGGCGGGGCTGGGGGGAGCCGGGGCCGGCAGCGAGCCGCTCGGGGCAGAGCCGGGGCTGCTATCGGGGTTGAGGGCGAGCGGGCTCGATCCGGCGGCCGAACCGGGGACCGGAGCGCCGGGGATCATCGGGGACGGGAAGGCCGTCTGACCCGGACCGGTGGCCGCGGCTGCCCCGCCGGGCGGGTCGGGGGCTGCGGGTGGGGCTGGGGCCGAACCCGTCTGGTTCGCAGGGCCGGCATGGGCTCCCGGGTCCGTACTCAGTGAACCGGCCCCGGCGGTGATGGTGACCGGTGTGCTCGCCGGCTGTGCGAGGTACCGGATGGCCGCGGCAAGGACCGCAGCCGACCCGCACAGAACGACGGCGAGCACAACCAGCGACCTGCGCCTGGGGCGTCCCCCGTGCCCGCTCCCGGCGCCGCGGCTGTTCCGGCTGCTCCTGGCGTCGGCCGTGGCCCGGTCCGGCTCGGCTGCCGCTGATCGCTTGTCGGTGACCTCGGCGAGCCTTCGGGCCAACTCCCGGATGTCCAGCCGTCCCGCTCGGGCCGCGTCGGCGAGTGCCGACAGCTTGTGGACGAGCGGCCCCGGCTCCAGGGCCGGGTCGTGGCACAGGTCGGCCAGAGCGACCAGGTCGACCCGGCGGTTCTCGGGGTCGGCCTCCGCGGCCTGCCGGAACCCGCACAGCACGGGCCGGTCGCCATCGCCGTGGAGCACATGGGTCGGGTTGATCCGGCAGTGGGCGAAGCCCATGTCGTGCAGGTCGGCGACCACCTCCGCCAGTGCGGCCACGCCCGCGGCGCGCCCGGTCGGATCGGTCGCCGGCCGGGTGGCCCAAGTGTCGGAGCTCACGAACTCGGTGTGCAGGGCCTTGCCGTCGTCGGGAGTCTCGATGAGATCAACGAAGCGCACCACGCCGGGATGGTCGAGGCGCCGGAGGGTCTCGGCCTCCCGCTCGATGTTGGGGGATTGTGCGGCCGGAACCTGCTTGACCGCGATCAGGCGGTCCCCGGCACGGCTGACGGTCACGCCCGCCACGGTCGGCCCTCCCAGCCTCGATGCCCGCTGTCACAGGCGTCCGATAAGACTGACATCATGAACATTGCATCAAAATACATGGAACAGATCGAATCTGCAATTGTAGGTCTGGCAGTCCTGCTCGCCTGCCTTTCTCAGGGCGGCCGGCCGGTAGCCTTGGGCGATGGCCGGTCCGCAGATCGTGGCTGTCGCGTCCGGGTCGCCGGCCGAGCGGGCCGGGCTCCGGCCCGGGGACGAGATCGCGGCCATCGCCGGGGAGGCGCCCCGCGACGTCATCCGCTGGCAGCTGCTAAGCGACGGGGCCGAGGTCCCCCTCGACGTGCAGCGGGCCGGCGACCGGTTCGCGCTGGTGGTCCACAAGCACGAGGGCGAGCCCCTCGGAGCCGAGGTCGACGCGGCCGTGTTCGACGGGGTCCAGACTTGCGACAACCACTGCGAGTTCTGCTTCGTGCACCAACTGCCGCGGGGCATGCGCCGCTCGCTGTACCTCAAGGACGACGACTACCGGCTGTCGTTCCTCTACGGGAACTTCACCACCCTGACCCGCTTCACCGAGCTCGACTTCGAGCGGGTGGTGACCGAGCGGCTGTCGCCGCTGTACGTGTCGATCCATTCCACCGATCCCGACGTGCGGGCCGCGATCCTCCAGAACCGCCGGGGTGCCGTGTCGCTGCGCTGGCTGAAGCTGCTGCTCGACGCGGGCATCGACGTGCACGGCCAGGTCGTGGTGTGCCCCGGCGTCAACGACGGCGACGTGCTGGCCGACACCCTCGCGGGCGTTCTCGACCGCTTCAGCGAGCTCCGCTCGCTGTGCGTGGTGCCGCTGGGATTGTCGAGGTTCAACCGCCAGTCCCGGATGCGTACGCACACCCTCGCCGAGGCGGCCGCGGTCGTCGACCTGGTGGAGGGCTGGCAGTCGGTGTTCCTGCGGGTGCTGGGACGGCGGCTGGCCTTCGTAGCCGACGAGTACTACCTGATGTGCGGGCGCGGGTTCCCTCCGGCGGAGCACTACGAGGGCTTCGACATGCACGAGGACGGCATCGGCATGGCCCGGGCGTTCGAGACCGAGTTCGTCGAGGAGGGCCACGAGCCCACCCCGCCGAGGTCGGGCTTCTTCGCCTGGGTGGACGGCGCGCCCGCTGACGGCTACCGCGCCCCCCGCCAGGGCTCCGCGGCCGAGGCGGTGGCGGCCGGGCCCGGCGCCGCGCCGGTGGCGGTGTCGCTGGGACAGCGGCGCCCCGCTCGTGATGCCGCCGTCGCGGTGCTCACCGGAACCCTGGGCGCGGCCGTCGTGTCGCCGCTGGTCGCCTCGCTCGGTCGCAGCGACGCCCGGGTCGTGCCGGTCGAGAACCGCTTCTTCGGCGGGAACATCGGGGTGACCGGGCTGATGGTGGGCGAGGACGTGGCCCGCGTCCTCGAGCGCGAGCCCGAGGGCGACCGGTACCTGCTGCCCGACGTGTGCCTCAGCCGGGGACGCTTCCTCGACGGGATGGACGTCGCCGACCTCCCCCGCCCGGTGGAGGTGGTAGCCACCCACGGCCGGGCGCTGCGGCTGGCGCTGAACCAGAGGCCGAGCGGGTAGGGCCCAATGGGGAGGAGTGTGGCGGGCTGCCCAGCGAGGCCGGGGCCCGAGCGGCCCGTGAGCGCAGCGAACAGGAGCGGGGAACACGACGCTGAAGCGCGGGCCGGCATCATCCACCTCAGATGCCTGGAGCGGTCATGAACCCGGTCGTGGCCGTGGTGGGCCGCCCCAATGTGGGCAAGTCGACGCTGGTGAACCGCATCCTCGGGCGCCGCGAGGCCATCGTGGAGGAGCGCCCCGGCGTCACCCGCGACCGCAAAGCGGTCGAGGCCGAGTGGCAGGGCCGGCGCTTCACTGTTCTCGACACCGGCGGCTGGAGCGCCGGCGGCGACGAGCTCGACGCCAAGGTCAGCGCCCAGGCCGAGCGGGCCGTGCGCGAGGCCGACGCGGTGCTGTTCGTCGTGGACGCGTCGGTGGGGGTGACCGCCGACGACGAGCAGGTCGCGAGGGTCCTGTACTCGGCCAACGTGCCCGTGCTGGTGGTGGCCAACAAGGTCGATCATTCGAGCCAGGCCGACTCGGTGTGGGAGCTGCTGGGCCTCGGGCTGGGCACCCCCCATCAGGTGAGCGCGCTTCACGGCCGCGGCACCGGTGACCTGCTCGAAGAGGTCGTGGCCCGCCTGGACGACGCCGCCGCCGAGGCGAGTCGGTCCGGCCCGAGCCGGGGGGACGGCCCCGGCGCAGCCGCGCCCGATCAGCCCGACGAGAGCTTGGCCGCGGCGGCCGCCGAGGCCTTCTCGGTGGTGCTGGTGGGCCGGCCCAACGCGGGCAAGTCGACGCTGTTCAACCGGCTGATAGGGGAGGAGCGAGCCATCGTGCACGACCTTCCCGGCACCACCCGCGACGCCATCGACACCCTTATCGAGACCGACCAGGGCCCGGTGCGCTTCATCGACACCGCCGGGATGCGTCGCCGGGCCCGCATCGACTCGGGGACCGAGTACTACTCGCTGGTTCGGGCGCTGCGGGCGGTGGACTCCGCCGATGTGGCCCTGCTGGTGGTCGACTCCACCGTGGGGGTGACCCACCAGGACCAGCGGCTCGCGGAGCGGGTAGACGCCGCCGGCTGCCCGATCGTGGTGCTGCTCAACAAGTGGGACCTGGTGAGCACCGAGGCCAGGCTCGACCTCGCGGAGGCCGTCGGCGACCGGCTGGGCTTTCTGGGGGATCCGCCGGTGCTGCGCACCAGCGCGTTGAGCGGCAAGGGAGTGACCCGGCTGTGGCCGTCGCTGAGCGAGGCGGTGGCCGAGTACCGCACCCGCATTCCCACCCGCCGGGTGAACGAGGCGGTCCGGGCGGCCCAGGCCGCCCAGCCGGCGCCGGCGGGTGCCCGCATCCTGTACGCCACCCAGGTGGCCACCGATCCGCCCACGTTCACGCTGTTCGCCAACCGGACGCTGCCCCGCACCTACCTGCGCTACATCGAGCGCAAGCTGCGTGAGAGCTTCGACCTCGGCACCACCGCCATGAAGCTCAGGGTCCGTCGCCGCGACGAATAGCCGCGCGGGCCGGCCTGCACCGCCGGTCCGCAGGGCGCGAGCCCGGCGCGCATCGGATCGGTTGGACTATGGGAGTCGCCCCGGAAGCCTGTCCGGGACGGTTGACGGCTCAGCTAGGGCCGATGGCGGTACGATGGAGTGCAGCGGCCGGCCGAGTGGGGAGGGGTGCGTGTGAGAACGATCGTTCTCGATCTCTTGGCCTTGTCCTGCGCGCTGGCCGCGGTCTTCTACATCCGCTCGGCTCGTCACCGGCTGCGGGTCCTGCGCCTGGTCGAGGCCGACGCCGCGGTGCATCCCGAGGCGCGGACCCTGGCCATGACGTCGCTGCGCAAGGAGATCCACGGCGTGATCGTCTACGGGCTGCTGGCACCGCTGGCTCTGCTGGTGGGCCGGGTGGACGCCGCCAACGTCACGGTGGTGCTCGGGCTGCTGGCCCTGCCTGCGGTGCTGTCGGTGTGGTGGGCCCGCACCTCGGTGGAGGAGGCCCGCATGGCCCGCAACCGCATCGGGCTGGAGCGCCGGGCCGAGCAGGCTCTGGAGCAGGAGCAGCTGGCCCCGAAGGCGTGGGCGGCCCGCCTGGCGCCCGAGGAGGTCCCCGACTTCAGCGGCTTCGAGATCGGCCGGGTCTACCAGGCCGGGTCGGGGCTGATGGCCGGCGACTTCTTCGACGTGCACCGGGTGGGGCGCCACCGGGTGGCCGCGGTCATCGGCGATGTGGCCGGCCACGGCATCGAGTCTTCCATCACCGCGTTCCAGGCCAAGTACCTGCTGCGGGTGTTCCTGAGGCAGTTCCGCGACCCGGCTCAGGCCTTCGAGGAGATCAACGAGCAGCTGGCGGCGGGGGACCGCAACGAGGAGTTCATCTCGGCGTGCGTGGTGGTGTTCGATACCGAGGCGGGGACGTTGCGGTATTCGTCGGCCGGCCATCCGGCCGCGTTCTTGTTCCAGGCGGACGGGGTCATGCCGCTGCGCTCGACAGGCCCGCTGCTGATGCTCGACGCCGGCTCGACGTACTTCTCTCGGGAGATCCCAATGGCGTCGGGTGACCTGGTCGTGATGTACACCGACGGGCTGGCCGAGGCCCGCGCCGGGCGCCAGCTGTTCGGGGAGAGCCGGATCATCAAGTCGGTGGAGCGCGACCTCAACGCCGCCCCCGACGTGCTGTGCAAGTCGCTGCTCGACGCGGCCAAGGACTTCGCAGGCGGGTCGATAGGCGACGACACCGCCATCATGGCCATCCGCCGCGACTGAGTCCATGGCATGGTGCCAGTCCTGCGAGCGATATCTCACGCCGTCCACGCTCACATCTGAGGGCACCTGCCCCGGCTGCGGCCAAGAGGTCCAACACCCCGCCGAACCCAGTCCCTCCCAGCGAGGCTCCGCCGAGGCCGCCGCGGAGCGCATCCCATGGCACTTCTGGCTGCTGCTGGGCGCGGCCGCGGTCTACCTGGCCTGGCGGGCTGTGCAGGGTGTCGCCCTCCTGCTGTAGCCGCTAGCCTCGCCCTGTTCGGGCTGTGGCGCAGCTTGGTTAGCGCGTCGGTCTGGGGGACCGAAGGTCGGGAGTTCAAATCTCCCCAGCCCGACAGGCAAAAGTCTAGGTCAGAATACATTTCTGATCTAGGCTTACCTGTGGATAACTCTCGGATCGCCCGAACTTCTAACGAAAATTCTAACGGACGATCTGTGAAGCTTCGTTATCTGACGTGTCAGAACAGTCTGGAAGACCAACCGCAACTCGCCGAAGAGTTGCGAGGAGTGTGGCTCCAGAGTGACTTCGTTCCTTGTTTCGGTGGTGGCCTCTGACTGGCTAGTCGTGAGGTCGACGCTCTCCCGCGGGAGAACTCGGCGCGCTGCGACACGTGTATCATCGGTGGATCTCACACTGGTGTAGTTACACTACGGTTACCCTCTGGCGGGCTGGAGGTCTCGGTCCGGCGCGCCGCTTCCACCAGGAGATGGCCATGGACCAGTTGCTTGATCCGAACAGGCTGCTAGCAGGGTCGGAGTGGGAATCGGGCACGGTCTTTGCGAGCGGCGGTGATCGCACGTCTTGAACAGGGCATCGCAAAGGAGGGCCGAAGGGCCTGGACCGATGTGTACGCAGCACTACGGGCCAAGGCTGACCACTACCGCACCCGCGGGTTCACGCGTCCTGCTGAGAATCTCGATGGGCAGCGTCCCGCCGAGTGGTGGGGTTTGAGGTAGGCGTGGGGGTCCACCTGTAGGGGGGCCATCGGCGTGATCCTCGGTGAGAACAATCACCTACTCATCGAGGAGGACACACCGATGACCCTGTCTGATTCTGCCACGGCGCAGCTGTGGGAGACCTTCCGCGCCGGTGGTGGCGCGGGTTTGATCCGTGAGGCGGTGGAGCTGGTGCTCCAGGAGCTGATCGAGGCCGAGGCGGCCGAGGCGATCGGCGCGGGCCGCTATGAGCGCAGCGAGATGCGTGTGACTGAGCGCAACGGCCATCGCAGCCGCTTGTTGGCCACCCAGGCCGGCGACGTGGAGCTGAAGATCCCCAAGCTGCGCAAGGGCAGCTTCTTTCCGTCGATGCTCGAGCCGCGCCGGCGCATCGACCGGGCCCTGTGGGCGGTGGTGATGGAGGCCTATGTGGCCGGGGTGTCGACGCGGTCAGTCGATGACCTGGTGGCGGCGCTGGGCGCGGAGTCGGGCATCTCGCGCTCTGAGGTGTCGCGCATCTGCGCGGGACTCGACGAGGGCGTGGAGGCGTTCCGCACCCGGCGGTTGGACCACATCGAGTTCCCCTACATCTATTTGGACGCGACGTATCTGAATGTGCGCAACAGCCTCTCCCAGCCGGCGTCGATGGCCACCGTCGTGGCCACCGGGATCACCTCAGACGGCAACCGGGAGATCCTGGGCTGTGACGTCGGCGACAGCGAGAGCGAGGCCTTCTGGCAGCAGTTCCTCGCCAGCCTCAAAGACCGCGGCCTTCACGGGGTGCGGCTGGTGATCTCCGACGCTCACCGCGGGCTCGCCGCCGCCGCCGGGCGCTGGTTCCAGGGAGCGGCCAAACAGCGATGCAGGGTGCACTTCATCCGCAACCTGCTCGCGGTGGTGCCCCGCAGCCACCAGCACATGGCCGCCGCGGTGTTCAGAACCATCTTCGCTCAGCCCGACGCCACCGCGGTGACCCAAGCCTGGGACCAGGTCACAGACCAGCTCGCCGCCAGCTTCCCCAAGGTCGGCCCGCTCATGGCCGGCGCCAAAGCCGAGGTCCTCGCCTTCGCCGCGTTCCCCCGAGCGCACTGGCAGAAGATCTGGTCCACCAACCCCCTCGAACGCATCAACAAAGAGATCAAGCGCCGCTCACGCGTCGTGGGGATCTTCCCCAACGAAGCCTCCGCCATCCGGTTGGTCGGCGCCATCTTGGCCGACCTCCACGACGAATGGCAGGCCAGCGAACGCCGCTACCTCTCAGAAGACTCCATGAGCCTGCTCTACCCAGAGCGCGATAGCCTCACCACAGCCGAGCTCACAGCCGGCAACTAACCACCGAGGCTCAACCCCAAAGCCCACCACTTCGCGGGACGCCCCCTCTCGATGTGCTCGCGGCTATGGCCCGCGGCGCCGTCGAGCGGAACCGCTATCACGGGCCGCCCCTTCCGAACACGCTGCGCCACCCATTAGACATGGCGTCGTGATGCAGGCGGATCGAGGCCCCGTTTGTCCGCTGGGTCGGGCACAAGTGAAGACCATCGGCCTTGAATCGTTCCTGGCAGAAAGACAAGGACGTGGCGCCCGGCGCGTCGATTTGGGTGCGCTGATGGAACAGGGCGAGATCGTATTTCGAATCTCGCCACATGCAGTCGTCTCTCAGCTATGCATCGACTGTATGGAGTTCATGTCCAGCGCAGCGCGAGATGCCTCGGCAGCGGTAGACGTGCTCGATCGACTGGAGGGTGCTAATGATCGTCATCTTGACAGGGCATTGCGAAAGTACGTGGAAGACACGGGTCTAGCCCTCAAGGAGGTCGACAATCGTCTGAAGAACGCAGGCTCATCCTTGGCAGAGTTGTTCCCGGAAGTACCGGACACTCGCACGGATTCGGCCTCATGGCGGGATCTGATAGGACGCCGAGACGTCATCGCTCACCGGATCCTCTCGGTTGACGATGTCCGCGTACGGCGAGAGGCACAACGAGACTTCAGGACCCTGTACAGGTTGCTCGGGAACATCAACTTCGTGCCGACCGTTACCGACTGGGACAATGGCCGCCTCTTCGATGTCAGAATGCGCACCGCAGCAATTCGCCGCTTGCCGCCGGTCGAACCAGGAGGTCCAGCGACGGAGATTGGAACGTCGGTCATCCTCGTGTGTGAGGACATCCAACACGGCTTGCTGACGTTCAGGGTCGCGCGATCGGCTGAGGACCAATTGTTGTTCTCTTCCTCACGTGTGGGGAGCGTCAGCATCACAGTTCAATTCGAGAGATCACCCGCTGGGCCATCTGAATGACAGAGGGCTACATCCCTACCGACCGTGGAGAGCAACCAGCCCCGAACACTGCCACGCCAGGGCCGCTCAATAGGGAAGGTCAGGGTGAGGCTCAATCACTCTTGTTTCGGCTCTCGAGTCGGCGGAATCAGCCAATCGTCGCCCTGGCGCGGTCGATGAACTGACTAGCCCTGATCGTTCGTGAGGGTGTGGGTGTCGGGGGGTTCGCGTCCGCGGAAAAGCGGCTCTTCGCGAATCAGGTCGGAGTGAGGGTGTCGAGCAGCGCCCAGTTGGGTCTGCCGGCGTAGAGCAGGGCGCGGATTCGGTAGTTGTTGAGGTTGGTGAGCCCGAACGCGGCGCGTTTGACGCGTTTGACGAGGTTGTTGGCGGCTTCGGTGGCGGCGTTGGTGACTCGGGCGGTGTGCCGGTTGGCGATCTGGTGTCTCCAGCGCCAGATGGTGCGGCCGAGCCGGTTGACCTCTGTGGGCATGGCGGGGTCCTGGAGGTCGCAGGCGGGTTGCTCGACGGTGGCTGCGCCCACTTCGGTGTCGTCGATGTCATAGATCGAGCGGAGGGTCTCTTTGGCGTGCCAGGCGTCGCGGGCCTCGCCGTAGGGGTCGCCGGCGTCGAGCAGGCCCCGCAGCCGGACCCGTCCGGCGTCGGTGATGGTCTCGGACGCGGACACCAGCAGCTTGCGGGCCCGGTAGAGGGGGTCGTGCTTGTGGCCGCGGTGGCCGAGGGTTCTGCTGCTGGACTCTGCGGCGGACCTCGTCGAGGGCGGTGTTGCCCAACCGGACCACATGGAACGGGTCCGCGACTTGGCCGGCGTCGGGCAGCGCGGTGTCGAACGCGGCCCGATAGGGCCCCGAGAGGTCAAGCACTCCCCAGCGGATCTCGTCGAGCCGGCTCTGTGGCCGGCTGAGCAGCCACTGTGTGGGCGCTTGGGCGGTTCGGCCTCGCACTATGTCCAGCAGCTGGCCCCGGCCTGCGTCGACGATGGTGGTGCCCCAGGCCTTGGTCCCGAACCGGCCCCGGCGTCACAACAGCACCTCGTCGAGCCCGAGCGCGCCGACCTGTGAGATCCGTTCGGTGTCGGCCTCGAGCAGCGCGGCGCCCCAGCGGCGCACCGAGGCGTTCACCGGGTGCCAACTGCACCCGAGCTCTGTGGCGATGTCGCTGTGGGGCCGGCCCTGCCCGGACTGGCGCGTCGCCCAGCGCCCCGCGCGCGTCGTCAGCCTCTCACGCTCGGGAGCGATCTGCGGGTCCTGCTCGGTCACGGTCCCCGCCGCGCAGTCGCGATCCCCGCAGCGCCAGCGGCGCTTGTGCCACACCAGCCGCGCCGGCCGCCCGAACGCCGCCAGATCCACCAGCTGCACTTCCCGCTCGCCGTCAGACCACAGCGCACCGCCGCAACACTCACAGCCAGGCCGCGGCGCCCGGCGGCGTATGTGCACCCGCAGCGGCGCGCCCACCTCATCGTCGACGCCGAGCACCTCCACATCGCCCAGTCCCACCAACAGCTCACACACGCGCCTAGGGTCGCACTCCACAGGGATCCTCCAGTTGCTCGGCTGCCTGTCAGCGCCGAATTCTGGGGGATCCCTCGCGTTCAGCCGCGGACCCCTACCGCCTCCACTCCGACCTCAAACGCGAAGCGTCACTTTGGCGTTCGGCTACTCGCTTCAGGGTGGCTTGACCTTTCTCTGACTGCGTATATCTATCCCTAGGAGCCTTATAGTCATCCGATTGGTGATAACAGTGCTTCGAGCAATGCCGTGCCCTCGCGCTCTTGTGGTCGATACCTGTGCCGCAGATATTGCATGATCTAGCCATTTGGCATCGCTCCAATGTGTTCATTCAATCGATTCACAGTGCACCAAACACTGCCTCAACAATGAAGCCGACGACCGTGACCGCGATCTGCTTCTATGAGGCCCATATGCCGAGATATGGCGAACCGATACCACAACCACACGGACGGTTGTAATTGTGGTATATTGCTGCTAATGTATTGGGATTGATGCCGTTGTCATTCCAGTGACAACAATATGTTGCAGCCAACAATGACGACAGCAACAATCCCCGCTTACCCAGCAGGGATGAACCACACAGAGTAGGAACACACAATGAGAACAAACACGACCACCAGCCGGACACTGCGCACAGTCGCTGCCGTTGCGGTCGCGGCGATGATCGCCGCCTCGTGCGGGAGTGATGATGCAACTGTCACTCCCGAACCGGTAACAGAGACAACTACAACAGTCAACCAACCGACTACCACCGTAGAAGCGGTTGAAGAACCGCTGGCTGTGACCACAACCACGACGACTGTCGTTGCCTTGACGGAGGATCAGGTAGCTGAGATTCAACAAGAAATCGCTGAGGAGGCCGCTCCCGAGTCGGAGCTGAGTCTGGCCGATTGCACCGCTTGGATCGCTGACCCTGAGATCGTGCTCACCGATCAGCAGGCCAGCGAGTGCGACGCGATGCTGGCTGCGGTCGCTGAGTCGTGTGTGGGTATGGACTGCCCCGGCGATGACGACGCCAGCACCGAACCCGATACGACAGAAACGCCGGTTACGACGCTTCCGCCGCAAGAAGAAGAGCCAGAACCCGAGCCGGAGCCGACCACTACCACAGCGGCACCACAACCCGAGCCGGAACCGGAGCCGACCACCACAACAACGGCACCAGAGCCGGAACCGGAGCCGACCACCACAACAACGGCACCAGAGCCGGAACCGGAACCGACCACCACAACAACGGCACCAGAGCCGGAACCGGAACCGGAGCCGCCGAGCCTTGTTGTTGATCCGGTTGTGGTGTCGGAGGGTCTCAACACGTTCACCATCACAGGAGCCAACTTCGATCCGAGTCTGACGATATGGACGCTGCTGTGTCCGCTGCCGGGGGCTTCTCTGTCGCCGGACTCTCCTGCGGATCAGGTGGCCGCTGCGATGGCTTCAGTTGCGACTGCTGACTGCGATCTGACCACCGCAAGGTCCGTGGATGTTGCTTCTGACGGCTCGTTCGCCACAGAGCGCGACGCCAACGTCTATGCGAACTTCATGTGGGCGGCAGGAGACGCCGATGAAACCCAAACCGCTGGAGCAGCCGTGTTCTTGGAGGTCGTCGCACAACCAGTCGATCCAGAGGTAGCACGATACAACGAAGAAGTAACGTTATACAACGAATTCGTCGCATCGGTGCAGCAGGGCCAAACATGGACAGACCCCGAGCCTCCGACTGTGCATCCCGACACGCCTCAGACTTCGTGGGATAGAGGTACCCACGAAGTCGGCTCTCGACCTGATGACAGGCCGAGAGTGACCGCAAACGTGAAAGTCTGGATGGACTGGTGCGGCGGTCATCCGAGGTGCGACCAACTGCTCAGGTATATGGTGTGGGCGTTGGACTATCTCGGAGCCAACGAGGTCTGCGTTATCGAACAATACTTCGACTACGCGCTCTCCACTGCCGAGTACCCCGAAGCGACGTACGGCTGGCACAACTGCGCGACAATCATCGACCCAATGCAGCCCGACGGGAGGCTGCTGTCCGAACACACCCCGAGCATGGCTGAGCGCTGCCGCGCGGTACTGCCCGAAGACGTGGAACTAGAAGACCACGCGAAACTGCCGAATGTCACTCACGGAATGACCTGTGATGAGTGGGGTGCATGGGTGGAAGCCCGCCGCACTAGCTATCCGGCTTGTGACCGGTCTGCTCGTCTGGCCGAGGAATGGCTGGAGCACTACATCGGAATGCCCGAACGCTACTGGACGCCAAGCTGCTAACACCATACGAGGAGGGAGACTACATGATTGGAGAACACAGGTTATCTGACAAACAATCGACCGAGGAGGCCGACTCTGTTGCGGGTCTGATGACTGGAATGCGGGGAAGGCTCTTCAAGCCGCTCAACAGCAACGCTTTCTCGAATTGCTTCGGTGTGGTCGGAGCCGTGGTCGTTTCATTGGTGTTGCTGATCGCTGCTGTTGGCTGTGACGATGACGGCGGCGACGACAGCACACCGACTGTGACTACCTCTCCTCCTCCGGCGACTACCGCTCCTCCGGCGACCACCGCTCCCCCGACTGTCACTACTCCCCCGACTGTCACTACTCCCCCGACCACCACAGCGCCGACAGTGTGTGATTCCCAAAGCCATGGCTCATCCTGCCAAAACGGGCTGGATGAGGGTTGGATCAACGAGGAGCAGAGCCTCAATCTATGGGAATCACCAGGGGTGGGGGAACTGCAAGACATCGGCCATAATTTTCAGAACACCCACCCCAGCTTCAACGCAGACGGCTTTGAGGACGCTCTGGACGGTGTGAAACACCCGCCCAACCGAGGCGAGATGGCGGATGCTCTGTGTGCTGGCATTCCGTCGTGCGGCTCACAGACCGGCGACACAGCTGGGCTTCCCCCCGAATCTTGGAGTGTTGGTTAGGCGGCTTGGGCTTGTTCGTGGTCGAGGGGGCTGGTCATGTTGTTGGCGGAGTGTGGGCGTAGGGGGTTGTACCAGGTGTCGATCCAGGCGGCGATGTCTCGCCGGGGGTGGTCGCGTGTCTGCCAGCGCCGCCGGGAGATGAGCTCGTGTTGCAGGGTGGAGAAGAACGACTCGGCCGCGGCGTTGTCCAGCGCGCAGCCGACGCGCCCCATCGACTGGTTGACCCCGAGGCGCCGGCAGGCCTCGGCGAAGTCTCTGGAGCTGTACTGGGCGCCCTTGTCGGTGTGGAGGATCACGCCGGCGACGGAGCCGCCTCGGGTGGCGGCGGCCATGTTGAGCGCCGCGGCGGCGAGGCCGGCTGTGGGATGGCGCTCAGAGGTGGCGAAGCCCAGCATCGGGCGGCTGTAGAGGTCCTCGACGGTCGCGAGGAACACCGGCCCCTCGGCGGTGGGGATCTGCTTGAAGTCGCCGACCCGCTTCTGGTCGGGGGCCTCTGCGGTGAAGTCGCGCCTGAGCAGGTCGGGCACGGGATCGGCCGACTTGTCGGGCCGTGTCAGGCCCCGCCGGCGGCGCCGGGTGCGGGCCTGGAGCCCTTGGCGGGCCATGGAGGCCTCCACCGTCTTCTTGGACACCGTGTGGCCGTCTCGGCGCAGCTGGGCGCGCACCCGCGGCGAGCCGTAGGTCCCGCCGGACGCCTCGAAGCAGTCCTTGACCGCGGCATCAACGCGCTGTCGGCGCCTCCCGGCGACCGAGGGTCCGCGGCTGCGGCGCTCATAGAAGCTGGACTCGGCCACCCCCAGGGCCCGGCAGCAGACCACGTGAGGCACCCCGTGATCGGTCCTTTGGGCCGCGATGTGCTCGACCAGGCTCACCGCGTCGCCTCCCTGACCCAAAGGACCACCGATCGTTTGAGCACATCACGCTCCATCTCCAACTCGGCGCAGCGGCGGCGCAGCCTCACCAACTCGGCACGCTCGTCGCCGTCGAGACGCTCGCCCGAGCGCTCGGCGCGGTCCTTGCGGACCCAGTTGCCCAACGTGCCCGCACCGATCCCCAGCTCGCGGGCCACCTCAGCGACCGATCTGCGAGTCTCTTGGACGATCCGCACAGCACCGGCCTTGAACTCCGGGTCGTACCGTCTTCGTGTCTCAGGCATGGCGTCTCCTCTTAGACGATGCCTCCAAGATCAGGGGGGATGCTCATTGAGCCTTAGGCGGGCCTGCCTCAGCCGGGCGAGGCTCGGGAGGAGGACGGCTAGGGCCGTTGAGTCGGCCGTGGGGACGCCTAGATGCTCAACCCGGGGTCGTCGCCGGGGCTTTGCCTTGTGGGGTGCAGGTCCTCGATGATGGCGGTGATCCATTGCCGTTGGCGCGGTCCGAGGGGTTCGTCGGGGAAGGTGGCTTCTACAACGGCCTCGACTTGGGCGAGGCTGGTGTAGTTGCACTGCTGCAGTAGGGCCTCGACGTCTTGACGATCGTCGGGGCGGGCGGCTTTGGCTTTCATGGCCAGCATGTGCTCCGCGGTGGCAGCGACGACAGTGAGCGCGGGATGGTCGAAGATGATGCTGCCGTAGCGCTGGTCGCGGCGGGGCATGTAGACGGTGGCCCCTTCGTTGAGCCAGCTGCGTGGCCATCCCCGCCGCTCCCCAACATCGCGGGCCGCGTCGATGATCGCGGAGTAGCCCTCTTCGAACGCGGCGTCTATGTCCTGGGTGGCTCTATCCACGGAGTGGGCGAGCATCATCGCAGCGCCGCCGACCACATAGATACGGCCGTGCTGGCCTCGCAGCTGCATTCTGGCGGCGAGTTCGCGCAGAGCGTCGAGGAGGTCGTCGCGGCTCAGTTCGGGTGTCGGCATCGCAGGCTCACACGACCAGCAGGTCGCTGCCGGCAATCCAGACGCCGTGGGCATAGAACGCAGCCGGGGTGGTGACGACGACGCGGCCGCGCTCGAAGTCGAAGTAGTCCGCAGACCACCACATCTGCTGCAGATACCGCTGCGGCGCTCGGGTCCAGCCCGGCGCTTCGAGGCCGTCGCATGCACAGAAGTGCTCGATATAGGCGGCTAGGAACGCGTCCCAGCGGGGATCGAAGCGCTCGGGCTCCTCAGCGGCGAGCACGGCCCTCTCTGCGTTGTCGGCATCGCGCCACACCGTACCGAAACCGTGCAGCACGATCCGGCGCCGGAACATGTCGTCGCAGTTGCGCAACGACGGCACATAGCAGGCCAGCCGGTTCTCAGTGATGCAGGGATCATCGACTGGGCAGGGATCATCGACGCAGGCGGCGTCGTCACCGGTGGTAGGGCGAGGCGCTGCGGTCATCGGTGGACACCGTACAACGGTCGTCGATGCTGACGGAGAGCGGGGCCTAGCTAGGGATTCACAGAAGCCGACCTTGAATTCAATGCCGAGATCGTGTCGCCATACCAGTCGAACGAGGATCTCGCTCCCCGCATAGGGCAGTTCTTGCTGGTGGAACTCGGAACGCCCGACGAGTCGGCGTTGGGACGCATCACCCGATTCGTTCCCGTCGGTGTGCTAGCCGGATTCGAAGGCGAGGAATACCTCGCAGAGATGCAGCGCTCCCAGCGTGAGGTGCCCGCCCAGCTCAAGGAAGGCCGGCTCCGCTACAACGTGAAGGTGCGCCTGCTCGGCGGCCTACGGGTGGACCGCGAGGGAGGCAAGCCGAGCCTGCGCTTCGTGCCGACATCGCGCAAGCTTCCTCACCTCGGCGCGAGGGTTGCGCTGCCCGGGCCGGAGATACTGGAGTATCTCTGCAACCTGGGGGCTCAGACCGACACGGCCCAGACGATCGGGTTCTTCAGCCTCGGCGAGATGATCTTCAACGGTGGCAAGCCCGCGGGTGAGAGCTTCCTAGCCCCACAGGAACAGGCACTTCCGGTCAAGTTCGACGTGAAGAGCCTCATTTCGCGGAGGTCTTTCGTGTTCGCCCGGGCCGGGTACGGAAAATCGAACCTGCTGAAGCTTCTGATCTCGCAGCTCTACGCCGGCGAAGGGCCCAAGGACCGCAGCGGTCGCCCGGTGGGGATGCTAGTGCTTGATCCTGAAGGCGAGTACTTCTGGCCCGACGAGGATGGACGACCGGGCCTGTGCAACGTGCCGCATCTCAAGGACAAGATCGTGGTGTTCACCGACCGGACCGAGCCCAACCGCCACTACGGCTCTTGGAAGGCAGGCGGCGTGAAACTGGACGTCCGCAAACTCCGCCCTTCAGATGTGGTGTCGCTGTGCATCGCGGCCGAGAAGCAGAACCAGCAGAACGTCTCCAAGCTGAGGGGCCTCAAGCCCGGCCATTGGAGCGAACTCGTCGATCTGGCAACGAAGGAACGGCACAACGCCGACGAGAAGCAGATTCAGAAGATCGCTGGGTTCAAGGAGGCTGAGGCCGTGGAGGCCCGAGCCATGCGCAGCAACTTGGTGACCATCGTGGATCGGCTCCACGACCCGGACGGGTCACTGGTGAAAGGCGCGATCAGAAGCGACGCGACGGGGATAGTGACGACTTCAAGGTGGACTTCAAGAATGAACAGATCTTGCGTGAACTTGGCATTAAGGCTCGAGAGTTTGCAATCGTGTTGACAGACTAGGGCTCAGTGCCATGGACGTACGGTGCTCTTGACCCCCGACATTCGCAGAGATGGTACTCCATGGGCTATCAGTAGTTCGGTTGAGATGATCGATCTGTTGCAGTTCATCGAGTCCGCGAGTCTTGCGGTTGGCCCTGGGATACTAGGAACAACCTAAGGAATCGCATGCCTCCACAGCTTCCCGACTACAGCGACTCGGTTCGGGCTGCCGTGGCCGACTACTGGGAGGTCCGGCGCTCGCAGGCTGACGAGTCTGAGAGCAGGGGAGTCGTCAACACTGGCATCCGGGCCGAGGTGACAGGCGGCCGTCACCTCGATGCTCTGCACGAGCTCGTCGTGGGTGTGTTCGTTGACGCAGGCATACCGGCTCGGTTGATCGACGTGAAGCGGCGGCCGATCGCTGGTTACTTCCGCCGCGACAAGAGTTGGGACATTGTGGTGATGGTCGCCGAATCGGGTAGTTGGCATTGTCGAGTTGAAGTCGATGGCGGGCACTAGCCCGGGCCAGAACTACAACAACCGCACCGACGAGGCACTCGGCCAGGCCGTCGACGTCTGGAAGGCGGTGGAGCGTGAGATCATCCGTCCGCTGCGCCCGTGGCTGGGCTACTTCATGTTGCTGGAGGACAACGTTGCCTTCACCACCCCGGTCTCGCCACGCAAGGCGGTTTGGGAGCCCGATCCGGCTTTCAATGAAGCCAGTTACGCGGATCGGTACGTGATCTTCTTCGAGCGGATGGTCCGTGAGCGCCTGCTTGACGCAGCGTGCGTGGTCCTCGCTGACAAGGACTCTGCTGCGGTGAGGTTCCCTTCAGAGTCTGTGAGCTTCCAGGCGTTCGCGGCGGCCATCCACGGCAGGTGTCTTCAGTTCATGGCCACGAACCCAGAGATTGACTGGTCGGCGGGAGGGTAGCCGCGACAACCGACGGACGGGCTGCCGCTGAGGGATCTAGGCCACGGCAGCCAGGAGGTCGGACCGGCTGATCCCGTATAGCTCGGCGGCTGTGGCGGTGGCTGCGGCCCGGTCCCGGTGCCTGAACGCCTCGGCGAGAACTGTCGCGCTAGTTGCGTCGATGGCGTCGGGGGCGGGAACACGGATCTTCCGGAGATACTGGGCCTGGAATCGGTAGGTGCCGCCGCGCATCTTCACGCAGTAGGCGCCCACGAACAGGTTGGCGATATCCGACAGCAGCAGTCCCCCAAGCACTTCCAAGTCCCACTTGTCAGAAACCACGTAGTAGAGGTTGTGGTGGGGATAGAAGCCTCCGGTGTCCAGTACCGGGTGAGCCGTCGACTTGAGGTCGGGGAGAAGCAGCTTCGGCCGTGCCTGAAGTTCGGGATCGACCCGGTCGATCGTGCGGTACCAGGAAGCCGGCCGGCGGCGAGCCACGTGCCGCTGTTTGATCCTGGTGCGGTGGCGCCGCATGTATGAGGCGAGGCCGGGGTATTCATCCAGGTTGACCAGGCGGCCGTCATCCCAAGGGTTCACGAGGAACCGCCCACCCCAGCGCGGCGTGCCGGAGGAGATGTCATGCGCGGTCAGCATCGGCAGCAGTCGACAGGGCTCCACTCCGGGCGCGTCCTCAACCATGAAGACATCGTCGCAGCCGGTAGCCACGCCGATACCTACACGGGTGCCTATGCGCCAGTCCTCCAACGGAGCGAAACGCTTCTCCAGATCCGCTATCAACTCCAGCGTGCCAGGCGACCCCGTAGGCCAGTGGTTGCTGCTGGTGAACCATCCCTGGAGCGTCGCGGCGTCGAAGCGGCCTCCGCTGGGAGCGGGTTCGCGGCTATCGGCAAGCCATTGCTCGATGATGCGGGCGTCGGTTCCGTCGAAGCCGTCTGCGGTCTCAACGACACGGGCTGGGCCCTGGGATCCGTTGCGCAGCACGGTGATCGCCGGATAGGCCGACACCGTGTCCTCGAATGCGTCCACGGCGTGCATCGACATGACTGTGTCCACCGCGTAGTCGGAAGAGACCAGCGCTCGCAGCCGTTCGCCGTACTGGTTGTGCATCCAGCGGTCGGCGCAGATGAACGCCAGCCTTCCCTCGGGGCTCAGCATCGACAGGCCCTTCTCGAAGAAGCCGACATAGAGATCAGCTCGGCCCCGCATAGTGGCGCACTCGGACCGGTAGGCCGCATTGACCTCAGTTGGAACGTCTTCGAGCCTGACATAAGGCGGGTTGCCAACCACGAAGTCGGCCTGCCTGGGCCCGTCGAGTCCCGCGCCCAGCAGGAAGTCCCTTCGCCTAACCCACTTCGAGCTGAGGCTCTCGGCCAAATCGGCCGGCTGGCCGAGTTCGACAAGCCGGGTGGCGACAGATTCGCGGGCAACGTCGACGTTGCGGTCAAGCAGATCGAATGCCCTGATGGCCGGCCCCATGTGGGCAACCGAGCGGCCACGCGTCGCACAGGACTCCACCAGCCGCTCAACGATCGGAACTAGGAACGCACCACCACCGCACGCAGGCTCCACGATCACCGAAGCCCCCAAATCAGCAGAGGCCCGGTAGCCGGCCAGGTCCAGGATCAAGTCGACCACCCAGCGCCGGGTGAACACCTCACCATGCGCTCCATCCGGATTGATGGTCCACGTCGGCATCGCGCGGGCAGCCTCCATCAGCTTGGGCTGGTCGTACCGAGTCATCGGCACCACCCCGTGCCACTCAAACTACATGAACGCCATTTCACGGACGAGCACCCTAGAGACGCCGTATGACAGGGGAGGTCTGTGGAGCCTCTCACTGTGCCTCGTCGACGGGCGCAGCGATTCAGGGGCCGCCCCTAGCGCGTGTGGTGACCGAGCAGTGGGGGGGTGAGTCGGGCTACCTGCGGATGCTGGCGTCAACCTCGTCTAGCCAGTTGCGCATCTCATCGGGTATCTCGGATGGAAGCAGTCGGCGAGCGAGGTTCTTGGTCGCCACGGTCCCATGGCCCGCCTCCTGGAGGGTCTTGTTCAGATCGTTCAGTATCGCTTTGGCCGGATATCTGTGCAGGCGCCACTCGGGGTCCTCGGCTTGTGGCCTAAGTTCTCGGTTCGTCTCACTAACGGTGCGAGCGAGGTCCTTCTTGCCGGACGGGCTGAAGAAATGTCGCTTCTCCGCAAACTGAGCCAGGGCGTCTTCGGTCATGGCGCCCGTGATCGATTCGAGTTGAGATGAGATGTAACTCGGCGATGAGTGCGACACGCGGGCTAGCGCCGCCGGGTCAAGCAGATAGCTTTCGAGTTCCTTCCGCCGCCAAACGTGGGCGTGGACGTTGACTGCTTCAAGAGTCGAGCGCACCTCGTTAACGTCCGCATCGGCTCGATAGTCGCGGTCCAGCAGCACGAATACATCAACGGATCCATCGAGAAAGTCCGAGACGAACCACTTGAAGGGTTCGACCCGGACCCAGTTGCTGAAGCCCTTGATCTCAATGACTGCGCAGTTGCGCTCGCCGGCTAGGTGATCGGCACCGACGGTCTTCGCCAATTCTCGGATGATGGACATGTCGTCGCCTTCCACAAAGACCACGGTTCGGGCACGGAGGGCCGTTGCGAGCCGGAGGTTGAAGCTTGAGCCGATCTGGGCCGACAGGTCCTCGAGCGATGCTGCCTTGGGTCGGCGGATGGCCTTGCGGCGCGTCTTGTCGACCCACACAACCGACTCCGAGGATGCCTCCGCGAGCATCTCAGATGAGTGGGTTGCGGTGATCGTCTGGGCTGCGGTTGAGTCGAGCAGCCTCACTAGACGTCGTTGGAGGTCAGCATGCAGGTAGAGGTCGGGCTCATCGAGGATCACTACATCTGCCGACCTAAGGCGCCACAGATGGGTCAGGATCTGAACGAAGATCTGCATGCCGTCGCCGACCCAGAAGAGCTCCTTCGGCGTCCTGTCGCCACGCTCCCGCACGAACACGTCGATCTCTCGGTCGCCAGGCTCCTTGCCCGGACGTGCCGTGACCGCGAGTTCTTCAATCTCCGGGAGCCATAGGGTCACGAACTCGATGAAGTCCTCAAAGTCCTCGCCGCGCCTGATCAAGCGCAGTTGGTTTCGAGCATGCTGGCTGGACCTGCTGCGCTGGAAGTTTGACCGAACGTAGTCCTCCTGAAGGACTGTCTCAGTGTGGTTGATGGGGTAGAGGCCCGGGATGATCCCGATCTGCCCGGCCAGTTCTCGAACTTTGCTCGGCTGCGAGACGTTTCGTTCGTCGGAGTGGCGTAGGTAGAAGAATGGCTTGGGGAATTCGTCGTCATCGGAGGGCCAAACCCCAGTGAGAATCAGATCGGTGTCCGTACGAAGCGACACGGCTGACTCTCCCGAACGGAACTGATGTCGAAGGTTCTCCGTAACCAGGCCGTACTGATCCGCTCTGAGCGCGTGTGTCCTCACACGCCGGTGCCCGTGCGCTCGATGTCCAGTCGGCTGTCTCCGGGACGCGTGTTCCAGCATTCCTGCCGCAACTCTTGCGGCCGAAATGAGGGTTGATTTCCCGGCGTTGTTGGGCCCCACCAAGAAGGCAGGAGAACTGCAACGCTGCACGCCTTATGACTGCCTACGGTCGCGGGGTCCGACGGCCTTGCCCGCCGCGATATGGCTGGCCCGGAATGCCGCGTCGCTCAGGATCCGTGAGACCCGTGGTGGCAGCCTCGGCCTACAGGCCCTCGAAGGCCTGTCCGGTCACATCGAGGTAGAGACTGAGCGGGCACACGTCGACCTCAGAGCCGTCTCCCCAGGCCACCGCGCCGGAGTCCGCGCCGATGTGCGTTGAACGCCAGAAGCCTTCGTTGTGCCACTGAGCGAAGATGCCGCTCACAGAGGCGCTGCCGGACAAGTCGACGACGCCCGCGGTGCCGTCGTCGAACCTGACCCATACCTGGAAGGGCTCGCAGACTTCGAGTTCGACCACATGCGGAGCCACCACGACTCCGAAACTACTGCGCCGTCCTCTGAAGGCAGACCGGACGCCAGCTTCGCCACATTTGAAGACCGTTGGCACTGCGGCTCGAGGACTGAGTAACAGTGCCAGGTCCCAGGCCGCTAGAGGCGTAACCCCGGCCGTTTGCCGAGGCAGGGACGGTTCCGGGGTCTTCGAAGTCAAGCATAATGCACGGGTTGCGACGCGGTCCCAGGAGCGTCATGATGTGGACCAATCTTCCCCGCCGTCCGCCATCGCTCGTCGGTGGTGCATTGGCGGGGCTTTCCTCGTTCACGCGAGGACGGCGACTTCGGTGTCGGTGCAGCCGGGCCGGTGGTCGGGTTCCGTGCTGGCGGAACGATGGTCGGCTAGACACAGCCCTGCGAGCGAACTCGCGCTGCGCTCGTACCGGCTGGGGACAAGATCTGAGATTGGAGGGACATCTGATGCCACGTCCACAGCGCCGCTGCCGGGGCGGGCGCGTAACACCGAAGGGCACGAGGCCCGGCGAGAGCGGCCGTGGACGGAGGCCGGCAGGGACGCCCTCGGAGGAGCCGCCGGTGGAGCAGTTGCTTCTGGAAGACGCCGCCGACGTCGCGACCGAGTGCGGCGATCTCGACGAGGCCGAGGCGTGGGCGTCGTCTGTGCAGATGCTGTTCCGTCCCGCAGGCCTGGCCGGACCCACGGTGCTGCCGGCTGCGAGGGCTCTGGATGCGGCGCAGACTTGCGATGATCGCACTGCCGCCGCGGTGGTCGCAGCCGCGATCAGCGTCTACGGCCCTCTCCGGCACCGGCGCCGGGCGGCACGGCTGGCGGGCACGCTGGCCAACAGCGGCGAGTCTCTGCCAGGCTGGATCGGCGCGCTCGGCGATGTAACGCCCCTTCGGGCGGTGCTGTTGACCGACGACTGGGGCGACGAGCGGTCGGTGTGGATCGACTTCGAGCGCAGCGACGGCGAGGTGCGCGGCCTGGGCGTGAGCGTCAACGGCTCGCAGGGCGCCTATGCGTGCCACTTCGTGTACGGCCCTCCAATCGAGGCGATCGAGGGTCCGTTCGTCGCACAGCCCCACGCTGTGATGCGGTCCCTCGGCTTGGCCGAAGCCCGGGCGACGGTCGATGTCGCGCTGGAGCGGCGGGACCGCACCGACCTCGACTACGACGGCGACGACGCGCCGGACCACGACATGCTGGCGCTCGTCGCCCAGCGGGTCGCTCTGCTGCCGGGCGGAGGCACGCCACAGCCGGGATCGCCGACTGAGGAACAGATCCATTGCCTCTGTGAGGACTTCGTCGAGCAAGCCGAGGACACGATGCCCGACGAGGCCGAGAGCGTAGCCAGCGCCGTGTGCCGGTTCGCGTACGAATGGTGCGACGGCGACCCGCTGTGCTGGAGCCCCGCCAGGGTGGAGCGTTTCCTGAGCCTGTGGGTCCCGGCCAAGTCGGTGTGCGACGACGAGTGGCACGACATCGTCGAGTGGGTGTTCCCCCGGTGGCTGCGCTTCGCCGCCCGGTGCCGCCGACTCGCCGCAGATCTACTGGAACTTAACCTTGCGGAAGCTCGGGTGTCCTTCGTCGACATGAGGTCCAATGCTGCCGATCCGGCCATGCGCACGCCCACGACCAACATCGTGACCGAGATGCTCGAGGACGGCATCGACTTCGACGACGAGGCGATGGTGCACGAGTGGATCGATCGCTACAACGCCCGCCCTCGCCATGAGCGGTACTAGGCAAGAGCTGGAACCGGCTGAGACGACCCGTGACGACCTTTCTTCGGCCGTGTTCTCAACGGGACGAACTGCCATCCCTCACAGGATTGGCCGGCTGATCCTTCGATCGTCGAGCGGGTCGGGGTGCGCTCGTGTGTGCGCAGGGGCGCGACCATCGATCTGGTGCTGGATCGGGGCAGGGAGAACCGCTCCCAGTTCGTGTTCACCACGGCCAGGAACCGCCAGGTGGTGTTCTGGCAGTCGGCGCGCACCCGCAGCCAGGCCCGTCCCAATGTGTCGCTGCCGACGGCTCGGGCCTCGGGGGTGGAGGGCCTGGAGATCATCGTGGACAGCCACGAGCGGTACGCGTGGAAGTTCTCGCACCAGCAGGCCAGCACTGTGCGGCGGGCCCTGGCTGCTGGTGACTATGCCGTCGAGTGCGATGGCCGGGTCCTGGCCGCGGTGGAGCGCAAGAGTCTCGCTGATCTGGTGGCCACCGTCACCGGGGGCAAGCTGTGGTATCTGCTCGCCGGCCTGGCGTCGCTGGAGAGGGCCGCGGTGGTGGTGGAGGACCGGTACTCGAAGGTGTTCAAGCTCGACCGGGTCCGCCCGGCGGTTGTCGCCGACGGTCTCGGCGAGGCCGCGGTGCGCTATCCGAGCGTGCCGGTCGTGTTCTGCGAGACCCGCTCACTGGCCCAGGAGTGGACCTACCGGTTCTTGGGCGCCGCGGTGGCCGAGCACGGCCGCACCGCCGGCGCCGGCGAGTTCGCCGATCAACTCCCAGCGCCGGGCCACGAACTCCCCGATGTGGAACCGACCACCGCTGAGGTCAGAGCCTGGGCCCGCGCCCGAGGACTCGACGTGCCCGAGCGGGGACGGCTTCGCCCCGAAGTCTGGACCGCATACCACCGAGCCCACACCACTGACGCCGCACCGCACCCGTACAGCGCGCCAGAGCTGCCATAGCTGTTCTTGAACCGGACGCTCTGCCGGCGCTAGTCGGTGCTTCGGCCGTTGCGGCGCAGCCGGATCGCCGCCAAGAACGCGCTTGCCCGCTCTTGCGCCCGAGGCACAGAGGCGCCTAGTAGGTATCTAGGTATCTTGCCTTCTCGTAACCGGAAGCCCATGCTCCAGATGAGTGGATCGCAGAGGTGGAGCAGATGGCATCACAGCGACACACCAAGAGCATGACATTGCGCATCGATGAGACTCTCGCCGAGAGGGTACGGACAATCGCGGAGGTTGAGGAAACCACCGTAAGCGACGTCATTAGAGATGCTCTGGCTGAGCACGTGGATCGTCGGCGCCGTGATCCGGAGTTCCAAGCGATGCTGAAGCGCAACCTTCGCCGCCACGAGGAGCTGCTGAACATGCTCGCTGACGGATGAAGCGAACTACCCCGAACTCGACGATGTGCTGGACATCGCGTGCGAGGTTCTCGGGCTCGAGGTAAACGCACTGCTGCATGTAACCGATGTCGGTCTGGCGGACTCTGCTGTCGCGCGGCCGCAGGCCGGCTTCGCCGGCCAGGAGTTCCACCCAACGCTGGAGGCCAAGGCGGCTCCCCAGCCCGACAGACAAAGCCTAGTTCAGACTACGTTTGGAGCTGACCCGGTTTCGTTGGCACCCTGATCCTGGGATCCTTGAAGGGGTCCAGAGTGGATGCTGTCCTGTGCTGTCCTGTCTAGAACTGATTGAGGTTGTTGACAGCCGGGGTCTTTCGTGAGACGCAGACCTGATGGACGACAGAGACCCACGACAATCTGCTGAGACCCCGGTCGGGCTCGACCAGCGTCACGGTCAGCCGCGCGCCTGCCGGAGGCTTCCCAGCGTCGAATGGTTGAAAATATGTTGCTGCATGGCAGATCTTCAAGGATAATCTGCTCTTGTGGAGTTCGTGCCCCGACCGGAAGACGAACGGGCGCTGCGCGATGCGGTTGCCCGCGCCCCTGTGACGCTGCTTACCGGACCGCGTCAGGTTGGCAAGTCGACCCTGGTCCGCCGCCTGATAGATCCGTCGCGGGCGGCACTGTTCGACCTGGAGGACTATCGCGACCGGGCGCGCCTGGCCGAGCCCATGCTGGCGCTGCGCGACACCGGCGAGACCATCGTGATCGACGAGGCGCAGCGCATGCCCGAACTCTTCGAATCACTGCGCGTTCTCGTCGATGAGGACCGGCGGCCCGGTCGGTTCGTCGTGCTGGGCAGCGCCTCACCTGACCTGACCGGATTGAGCGCCGAATCGCTTGCTGGACGGGTGAGCTTCGTCGAACTCGCGGGATTCCGCCTCACCGACCTCGGCGGGGACCGCATCGACGACCTCTGGCTGCGCGGCGGGCTGCCCCCCTCCTGGCTGGCACAGGACCTCCAGGCGTCCAACCGCTGGCGCGACGACTACATAGCCACGTTCCTCGAGCGCGACCTCGCCAACCTGGGCGTCCGTATCCCGGCGGCTGCCATGCGGCGGTTCTGGACCATGGTCGCCCACTTTCACGGCCAGACCTGGAACGGCGCCGCAGTGGCTCGGTCCATCGGCGGGTCAGCAAGCACCGTGCGCCGGTATCTGGACGCGCTCACCGACGCGCTCGTCGTGCGCCAGCTGCCGCCCTGGCTCGCCAATGTCGCGAAGCGGCAGGTGAAGTCCCCGCGGGTGTACATACGGGACACAGGTCTGCTGCATCGCCTGCTGGGGATCGCAGACCACGTCGACCTCGAACGCCATCCCGGGTTGGGTGCGAGCTGGGAGGGCTTGGTGGTCGAACAGATCCTTGCCCGCCTCGACGGCGCGACCCGGGCAACGGCGGCCTTCTGGTCGACTCACAGCGGCGCCGAACTCGATCTGCGCCTGGCGATCGGCGGTCGAGTCCTGGGATTTGAGATCAAGCGGTCCGAGCGTCCGTCGGCCACCCGCTCGATGCGCAGCGCCCTGGCCGACCTCGAGCTCGACCACCTCTATGTCGTTCACGCAGGCGCCCACCGTTTCGATCTCGGCGAGCGCATCACCGCCGTCGGCGTGGTCGAGCTGCTGACCGGCGACGACCTGCTCTGACGACACCGCGCCAAACGTGCGATCCTGTCAATTGTGGCGTGATCGGGTGGCGGACTCGCGAATGATCAGCTTGAAGGGCAGTACCTCGCGGCGCCCGGGCAGAGGCTCATCGGCGCAAAGCCGTTCGAAGAGCATCTCGGCCGCTCTACGGCCGATGTTCTCCTCGAACTGCGAGATGGTCGTGAGCGGTGGATGGACATGGCGGGCCACGGGAATGTCGTCGAATCCGACAACCGCGACATCATCGGGCACGGAGAGGCCTGCGTCGTGAACGGCCGCGATCGCGCCGATGGCCATCAGGTCACTGGCCGCGAACACGGCGGTGGGCGGGTCGGGAAGGCTGAGGAGCTTCCGCATCGCTTGGTGGGCGTCTTCCTCGCGGAACTCGCCGCCCAGCACGATGGATGGGTCGTATTGGATGCCGTGAGCCTCGAGTGCCTCGCGATATCCCTTCTCCCGCTGTTGCTGTGGCGGGGTGTTCTGCTGCCCGGCGAGCATTCCTATACGCGTGTGCCCGGTCGCGGCGAGCAACGACACGGCCTCACGGGCCGCGGCCACGTCGTCGATCCGGAGGCTGTCTACGGGCATGCCCGCCAGCTCAGCGGGCATCGTGTTGGGCCCCTGCACGACGACGGGGACACCCGCCTTGAGGATGGGTTCGAAGTCACCGGCACTCAGGTGCAGCGGGGTGATGACCAGCCCGTCGGCCCGGCCCTCCAGGACGAGGTTCAGGATCTTGTGCTCCTTGGCTTCGAGCCGATCCGTGTTGTAGAAGGCGACGTCGTAGCCGTTGGATTCGGCGACGGCCTGCAGACCCTTGACGAAGGACGTGTGGAACGGGTTGGTGATGTCGGGCACGACGCAGGCGATGATCTGAGTGCTCTGGGTCCGCAGCGATCTCGCGGTGCGATTGGGCACGTAGCCGAGGTCCCTCATGGTGTCGAGGATTCTCTGGCGTGTCGCCTCCGGTATCGCGATGTTGGCGTTGTTGTTGAGGACGTAGGACACCATCGCCTGGGAGACGCCGGCTTGGCGGGCGACGTCGGCCTGGGTGGGGCGCTTTCTCGCTCTGGGGCTTCCGGTCGCTGCCTCGTTGTTTCCGGCGCTCATTGACATGCCGTGATGCCGCCGTCGAGATAGAGGATCTGGCCCGTCACGAACGACGCCGCCGGCGAGGCCATGAACACCACCGAGCCCACGATGTCGCGGGGTGTGGCCAGACGACCCAGGGGTATCCGCTCAGTCACCTGCCGGTGGAAGGCCTCGTCCTTCATCAAGTCGGTGATCATGTCAGTGTAGGTGAAGGTGGGAGCTACCCCGTTGACGGTGATCTGGTGCGGGGCCAGCTCCACCGCGTGCTGCCGCACGAGCATGGCCATGCCGCCTTTGGTGCTGGTGTAGGCCGAGTAGCCGCGGAATCGGATGCCCAGCTTCGAGCGCACCGACAACAGGTGGATCTGGGCGCCGCCGGCCCCTCGTTCGATCTGGTGGGCGGCCACGGCTTGTGCGAGGAACATGGCCGCCCTCAGGTTGACGGCGTACACCTCGTCGTAGGCCTCCTCGGTGACGTCGAGGATGGGCTGTTCGCGCTGGATCCCGACGCTGTTGCAGAGGATGTCGACGGCGCCGAGTTCGGCCACGACGCGCTCCACCGCCTGGTTGATCTCGGTGACCGACTTGACGTCGAGGGCCATCCCGACGGCTCGGTGGCCCGCCTGCCGCATCCGGTGTGCCAGCGCTTCGGCCTTGTCCGCCGAGCGCCCGGCCACGGCCACCGCCGCGCCCTGCTGGGCCAGCCCCCAGCTCACGGCCTCCCCGATCCCGCCGTAGCCGCCGGGCACGAACGCCACCCGACCCTCCAGCATGAACATGGAGCCGGCGTCCGCTTCCGGGTCGACGGCGTTCGTGTCAGCACTCATAGTGGAACTACCTCCTGCACGGTTGGCCACAGGATCGCCTCCTGGAGCCAGAGATGGTCCGGCAGCCGGCAGCAGTACAGGACCAGCTCTCCGAGCTCCGTGGTGCGGGTGACCTGCTGCCGGAGCTCAGCTTCACGCTCGGGCAGGCCCGCGTTGGTGTTGAAGTCGGTCTGGCCCCAGGACGGGACGATGAGCGTGGCCCGGGCTCCGTGGGGCCGGAGCTCGCCGTAGAGGACCTTGGTGAACTGGTGCAGCGCGCCCTTGGCCGCGGAGTAGACCGACCAGCCCGGCCAGGCCTCCAGCGAGACCACGCTGCCGATGTTGACGATCGTTCCCGAGCCCTGCTCCTTCATGATGGCGGCGGCCCTCTTGCTGCCGAGTACCACGCCGGTCAGGTTCGTGTTGATGCAGGCCAGTATCTCGCCGTCGCTCAGGCTGGTCAGGTCGGCCTTCTTGATCCCGCCTCCGGCGTTGTTGACCAGGAAGTCGACCCTGCCCGAGCGCGACATCACGTGTTCGAAGACGCGGTCCCAGTCGTCGGCGACCTGGACGTCGGCCTGGATGGCGCGCACCCCCAGAGCACTCGACACTGCGTCGAGCTTCCGGCGGTCCCGCCCGGTTATGAAGACGTCTATCCCGTCGTCGCGGAACACTTCGGCGATGCCGGCGCCGTAACCACCGTTGCCGCCGGTCACGATGGCAACCGGTCTCTCCGTCATGGCTGTCTCCTCTCATCTGGAGCCGTGGTACCGGCTCGGTCGCTGCGCATCGGTCGCTGTCTAGGGGCTGTGGTCCCAGGTCGGTCAGTCAAAGTGCAGGCCCCCGTTCTGGTCCAAGATCTCGCCGGTGATGAAGCCGGACATGTCCGAGACCAGGAAGCGCACCGCGTGGGCGAACTCGTCTGGCTCACAGAACCGGCCCACCGGGATCTGCTCGATCAACTCGCGGCGCTGGGCGGCAGTCAGCTGCTCGATCACCATGGGCGTGCGCACGTAGGCCGGAGCGATTCCGTTGACGGTGATGCCGAACCCGGCCAACTCGCGGGCCAGCGAGAACGTCAGCGCGCTGAGGGCACCCTTGGAGACGGTGTAGGCGGTTCCTGCCGTCAAGCCCCCCGACTTGGAGGCCAGCGAGCAGGTGTTGACGATCCGCCCCCACCTCTTCGCCTTCATGTGCGCAACGACAGCCCTGCTCCAGTAGAAGGCTCCGTCGAGGTTCACCGCGAGCACGCGCCGCCACTCCTCGGCGCTGGTGGTCTCTACCTTGTGGTTGGACAGCACGCCGGCGTTGTTGACCAGGACGTCGACCGGGCCGAGGGACTGCACCACTCGTTGGTGCGCGTCCTGCACCGCGTCGGGGTCGGAGATGTCCGTCCGGACAGGGACGGCCTCGCGGCCGAGTCGCTGTGCGAGCTGCGACAGCCGGTCGTCGTCGATGTCGACCATGGCCACCTTGAGTCCCTCTTGCAGCAGAGCCTCCGCGGTGGCCGCGCCCATGGAGCCCGCTGCCCCGGTGACCACCGCGATCCTCGCCTGCGGATCACCCATCGAAGTCCCCGTTCGACTCCGCTGCTTCGGTGCCGCTGTCGGCGAGGTTCCGTCCGAGGTACGCACGGATACCGGGATCGGCGGTGAAACGGTCCCACGACTCGTACCGGCTGAGGGCGCCGCCGGAGATGAACATGAACTGCTCGCAGATCTCTTGCAGGATGTCCAGGTGGTACCGCTCGGTCGGGTGCAGCGACATGAGCACCAGCCGGCCCTCCTGGCGCAGGCGCCGGAAGAAGTCGAGCATGAAGCCGATGTAGCCGTCCTGGGTGTTCAACTGCGGCTCGTCGAACAGGTGCACGACCGGATAGTCGGACCGGGCCGGTTCCAGCAGGACGCTGGGCTTGGTCCGTCTGAGTCTGCGGACCTGGTAGGACTGGTGGTAGTGGATGGCGACCCTGTCCCGTTGCTCGTACTTGACCGCACCGATGTCCTGGCCGCAGCACTGCACCGATCCTGCGGTCGGTGGCGTGGTGCCGGTGATGATCTCGAAGAGAGTGGTCTTGCCGGAGCCGTTGGCGCCCATGACACCGACGATCGAGGGCTCGAAGAACCGGAAGTCGGCCTCGAGTTGGAAGGTGCGGCGACGTCTGGGCCAACGCCCACCGAAGTACTCCTTGCGGACGCCTCTAACGTCGAGCAGGGCAGGGGCTTCCATTCTCAGACCCCCATCAGCGCCTTGCGCTGCGCCGTGTCGGCCAGCAGGGGAGCGGAGTCGCCTGTGTGGATGAGCTCGCCGCGGTCGATCACGTAGACCCGGTCCGACGCTTCCAGGGCCAGTTCGGCTTGCTGCTCGACGAGCAGCACCGAGATGCCCTGGTCCCTCATGTGGCTGATGGTGGACAGGACATCCTCGACGACCTTGGGCGCCAGTCCCTGGGTCGGCTCGTCGAGCAGCACGAGGCCGGGCGAGCCCAGCAGCGCCCGGGCGATGGCCACCATCTGCATCTCGCCGCCGGACAGGGTGCCGGACACCCGTGGAACCAGGTGCTCCAGCGCCGAGAAGATCTCGAAGACCTGGCCGAGTTTCCAGGACGGGAACTTGGTGGACTTCTGGGCGAGTTCGAGGTTCCGGCCGACGGTGAGCGTCGGGAAGATCCGGCGGTCGTCGGGGACCCAGCTGATGCCTGAACGGGCGATGACGTGCGTCGGGCGGCGGGTGATGTCCTGGCCGTCGAAGGTGATGGTGCCTCGACGCGGCCGGGTCAGCCCGAGGATGGAGCGCAGTGTGGTCGTCTTGCCCGCGCCGCTGGGACCGAGGAGGGCGACCACCTCGTGGGGCATCACCTCGAGCGACAGGTCGTAGAGGACGCGCTTCTCGCCGTAGTAGGTGCTGATCGAGTCCACCGCCAGCAGTGCGTCGCGGCCGGCGAGCTCAGCCATCGGAGCCTCCCGCGTCCATGCCCTGGAGACTCGAGGCTCTCACCCAGTCGTTCTGCATGAGCTCGGCGGGCGTTCCCGCGGCGATGACCTGGCCCCAGTGAACGACTGAGATCGTGTCGGCAAGCTGGAACAGGAACCTCATGTCGTGCTCGATCACGACCATCGTCACTGCGCCCTTCAGCGAGCGGATGAGCTGGGCCAGCGTGTCCATCTGCTCGGTGCCGAGGCCCTGGGTCGGCTCGTCGAGGAACAGGATCTCGGGCCGGCCGGCGAGCGCCACAGCGATGTCGAGGGCGCGCCGCTTGCCGTAGGGCAGGCTGCTGGCTCGTGTCCCGGCGTCGTCCTGCAGGCCGACGCGCGCCAGCACGTCGTGGCCGAGTTCGGTCAGACCGGCGTCACAGGAGACGTTGCGGGCGACGTTGAACCTCCGTTTGCGGACTTCGGGCAGCCCGACGATCACGTTCTCGAGCGCGGTGTACTCGTCGAAGAGCTTCATGACCTGGAACGACCGCGACGCGCCCATGGCGGTGATCCGGTGCGGCGATGCTCCCGTTATGTCGAGCCCCTTGAATCTCACGGTGCCCCGGTCGGGCTGCAGGTCCCCCGTCAGGACGTTGAACAGGGTCGTCTTGCCCGCGCCGTTGGGGCCGATGATGCCGCTGAGCTTGCTGGACTCGAAGCGAAGGTCGATGCGTTCGAGGACCACCTCATGGCCGAACCGCTTGTGGATGCCGACAGCCTCGAACAACGGGGCGCTGCCGGTCATCGTGCTGTCCCCGCCGACCGTGCCTCGGCCGGCCCGCTCCACCGGTTCCGGGCCCGCTGAAGCATGCCGGCGATCCCCTCCGGCTGGAACAGGATGACCAGCAGGAAGGCGAGACCGAACCACAGCAGCCATGTCTCGGTGAACTCGCCGATGATGTCTCGGGCCAGGAAGTAGAAGACCACGCCGAGCACCGGCCCCCAGAAGCTGACCAGGCCCCCGCCGACGATCGCCATCATCACGACGATCCCCGACCAGTGCAGTGCCATCACGTCGGGGAAGGCGCTGCGCTGGGCCAGCGCGAACAGCCCGCCCGCCAGTCCCGAGAACGCGGCCGAGAGCGTGAAGCTGGCCCACTTCAACGTGCGCACCTGGTAGCCGACGAAGGATGCGCGCTGCTCGTTCTGTCTGATGGCGCCGATCACCGCGCCGAACGGCGACCTGGTCAGGACCCAGAGGCAGACGACGGTGAGAATGAAGACAGCCAGTGTGAAGTAGTAGAAGCTGCGCCCCGACTGCAGGTCGAGCGACACGAACCCCAGGTCAGCCGGCAGCCGAGCCAGGTTCAGCAGCCCGTCCTCGCCCTCGGTGATGCCGCGGAGCCTGATGGCGAGGAACCAGGCGACCTGCCCGAACGCGATCGTCATCAACGACAGGTAGATGCCGCGGCGATGGCTGATGAACATCCCGACCGCTCCGCCGGCGGCGGCCCCGGCGACGGTTGCTACCGCCAGCCCCAGCCACAGACTGCTCCCGCTGAAGTCGAGTTGGTAGATGGCCATGCCGTAGGCGCCGACGCCGAAGAACGCGCCGTGGCCGAAGGACGGCAGCCCGGCATAACCCAGCGCCACGTTGTAGCCGAGGGCGTAGATGCACCAGATCAGCACCTCGATGGCGAGGTACTGGTAGAGCCCGACCCGCACGATCCAGGCCGGAAGCGTGGCCAGCACCACCACCAACACCAGCATCCCGGCCGGGTTGGGCAGCCTCTCGGCGATCTTGGCGGGGGAGTGGTCCATGGCTAGACGTCCAGGGTGCTGACCCGGCCGAAGAGGCCTCTGGAGCGGAAGGTCACCACCGCGATCAGCAGCAGGTAGATGCTGATGATCGACCAGTCCGAGGCGAAGGCCCCGGTAATCCCCACGGTCATGCCGACCATGAGGCCGGCGATCACCGAGCCCCAGAAGCTGCCCACCCCGCCCAGAGTCACGATCAGGAACGCCGGAATGACCGCGTCCACTCCCATGTGGGGTCTGACCCCCCACAACGGCGCCAGGATGATGCCGGCCACCGCGGCGAGCGCGGTCCCGAAGGCGAACACGAACGAGCGCAGTCTTGTGATGTTGATCCCCAGGGCGCGGACCATCTCCGAGTCGTAGGCCCCGGCCTTGATCATGGCGCCGGCGCGGGTCCGCTCGATGAGGAACCACACGGCGAGGATGACGATCGCGGCCATTATCGACGCGTAGATCCGGTACTTGGAGTAGACGAGGCCGCCGAACTCCACGCCGCCCTTCATGGCGGCGGGCGTGGGCATGACTCGCTCCGAGGTCCCCCACACGGTCCTGATCCCCTCCTCGAGCATCAGGGCCGCTCCGAAGGTGAGCAGCAGGCCGTACAGGGGCGCCTTGCCGTATGTGCGGCGCATGCCGACTTCGAGGCCGGCACCGACGACCGACACCAGCGCAGGTGCAACCACGAGCACCACGACGAACAGCAGCACGCTCGGACTGAAGGTGAAGGCATCGCCGGGCGCGGTCCGTTCGAGGATCGTGACCGCGGCGTAGGCGCCTAGGGCGAACAGCGAGCCGTGGGCCAGGTTGATCAGCTCCATCACCCCGACGATCAGGGTGAACCCGATGGCGATGAGTGCGAACAGCAGGCCCAGGGTGATCCCGTTCAGCAGATGCGGCGGCAGGTCTCCTAGAGCAGGCATGGATCCCTCTCAAGTCGCGATGGTGCCATCGGGCACGGCGTCATCAATCCTCCTCGGCGAGGGAGTCTGGTGCGGGGCCGCTGGGAGGTTCGCAGCCCCGCACCCAGCCTGCCGGGAGTGCCGGCCTAGGGCTCGAAGACGGGCGTGTCTTCGAATGACTCCAGCACGCACTCCCCCTTGTCGAGGGACTCCTCGGGGCTTATCGCCTCCAGGATCGTGTAGATGTCGTAGGGATCGGACGGATCCGGGTTGGCGGTGCCCAGGTAGATGGTCTGCTGGATGTGGTGGGTGTCGGGGTCGATCCAGGCATCGTGATGCTGCATGCGCTCACCGGCGCTCCAGCGCCACCCTTCCAGGGTCTTGATGACCTCGTGGTTGTTGGTCGTGCCGGCCGCCTCGATGGCCTCGAGCAGCGTGCGGGTGGCCATGTAGCCGTTGTAGTACACGTTGCCCGGCACTACCAGCGAACTGTCTCCGTATGTGTCCTGGTAGGCGCTGACGAACTCGGCCACGCCGGGCAGGTCGAGGTTGTAGTACCAGGTCGTGCCGAAGATGCCGAACGGCGGTGTGCCGTAGACGTCGGGCCAGTCCTGCTGGTTGTTGATCCATCCCATTCCGGTGTCGAGGCCTTGGTCGATGACCTGCAGGCGCAGTGCCTTGAGATCGTCACCGCCGACGGCGGCCGCCACCACGTCGGGCGCGGTCTGCTGGATCGTCAGCAGATAGGAGCTGAAGTCACGGGTGCCCTGGGGCACGAGGAGTTCGTCGACGATGGTGACGCCCAGAGACTCCGCCAGCGCTCGGGTCCTCGCCGAGGTCTCGTGACCCCACACGTAGTCGTTGGTCAGCAGCAGCCAGTTCGGCCCGAACGACTCGACCGCACCGAGCACAGTGGCCCGCGCGAAGTTCCCGCCATGGCCGTCCCAGACGAACTTCGTGCGGTGGCAGTTGGTCGAGGACTCCGTCGGTGAACTGGAGTTCGAGTTGAAGTAGATCACCCCGTGCTCCTGCGCGACCTGCGAGATGGCGTTGGCCACCCCTGAGCTGACCGCCCCGACGAGGAAGTCCACACCGTCCTGCTCGATCAAGCGCTGGGCGACCCGTGTGCCCGTGGCCGGCGTTGTCTCGGTGTCGTAGTGGATGTACGTGATCGGCCGGCCGAGCACCCCGCCCCCGGCGTTGAACTCGTCGATGGCCAGCATCATGCCGCGTCGATCCATCGCTCCGCTGTTGGCGTACTGGCCGCTGGCATCGGAGGTGAACCCGATCACGATCGGCTCCACCATCTCGGGCTCCTCGGCCGCCGCGGCCGCAGCAGCGGCTGCCGCCTCGGCCTCCTCCATGGCCGCAGCTGCCGTGGCCTCGGCCTCCGCTACCGCCATGTCTGCCGCAGCCTGGGCCTCGTCAGCCGTGGCTTGGGCCTCATCGGCCGCCGCCTGTGCGTCGGCTGCCGCAGCAAGGGCGGCTTCGAGTTCGGCCTGGGCGTCGGCGTCATCCGCACCGGCAGCCTCTGCGGCCGCTTCGGCTTCTGCGAGCGCGGCCATCGCCGCATCGGCTTCCGCGGCGGCCGCCGCGGCGGCATCGCGGGCTGCCTGCAACTCGGCGGCCCCGGCGTCGGCCTCGGCAGAATCGTCATCCTCGCCGCAGGCCGATGCGACGAGAGCGAAGGCCAGCCCGACGGCCAGCGCCGCTAGGACTCGTCTGATCTTCATGTCTTGTGATGCCTCCCCCTGGGGTTTGAACGCTCGGGTCATGCGAACCCGAGAAATGGAGCGCCCACCGCTGGCGGACTACGGATGCCCGGTACTTGCAGCACGCAGGTACTTATGCGTACCAGTTATTCGTATATCTGAGGATATGACAGCAGCAGAGTCACGTCAAGCGCGGGTCGAAGGATGTGGATGTCGGCGGCGTCATGGGCCGGCACTGCGACGATCTACGTCGGCCCCCTGCCGCTGTCAGCGCCGGTGACGCGGTCTGTATGAGTATCGGACCATATATCGATCCGATGTGTATGTCAGAATATGTGACTATCATCCTGCCGTCATCGATTGCCGATGGGACAATGGAGGGAGTTCTTCATGAAGAGAGTGACAATCGCTGGGCCTAGGCCGTCAAGGGCCTGGAAACTTGTTGCAGTGTTGTCGGTGTTCGCGCTCGTTGTCGTCGCCTGTGGCGATGACGACGACGGCGATGCTCCGCCGGCTGCGGAACCCGCCGCCGACACTGCTTCTACGCCAGAGCCAGCCGAAGAGGAGCCGATGGCTGACGAGGAGCCGATGGCTGACGAGGAGCCGATGGCTGACGAGGAGCCGATGGCTGACGAGGAGCCGATGGCTGACGAGGAGCCGATGGCTGACGAGGAGCCGATGGCTGACGAGGAGCCGATGGCTGACGAGGAGCCGATGGCCGACGCCTCGGACATCACGGCGGCCTTCGTGCTCGTCGGGCCAGTCGGCGACGCTGGCTGGAACTGGGCCCACGACCAGGGCCGGCAATACGCCGAGGAGCACACCGGTGCCACCACCCTGTTCGTGGAGAGCGTCCCGGAGAACGCCGAGGAGTTCAAGGCGGTCGCCATCGACTTCATCGAGAACGAGGGTGCCGACGTGATCTTCGGTACGTCGTTCGGCTACATGGACCCGATGCTGGAGTTGGCCGACGAGTACCCCGATGTCGTGTTTGAGCACGCCAGCGGGTTCAAGATGAACGACACCAACTTCGGCAACTTCTTCGGTCGCATGTACCAGCCCCGCTACCTGTCGGGTCTAGCGGCCGGTGCGATGACCGAGTCGGGCCACATCGGCTATGTAGCCGCGTTCCCGATCCCGGAGGTGATCCGGGGCATCAACGCGTTCACTCTGGGAGCGCGCGCCACCAACCCGGATGTCCAGGTCCACGTGAACTGGACCTTCACCTGGTTCGATCCCCCGGTCGAGGGCGACACCGCCAAGGCGCTCCTCGAAGCGGGTGCCGACGTGATCGCCATGCACCAGGACTCCACCGCCGCAGGGACGGCCGCGCAGGACGCGGGCGCCCGCTGGGTGGCGTACAACTCCGACATGAGCGTGTTCGCCCCCGAAGCGTGGATCACCGCGCCCGTATGGCACTGGGGGCCGCGCTATGCGGCCACCATCAACGCGGTGGCTGACGGCAGCTACACGCCCGGCGCGTACTGGGGCGGCATGGACGACGGCATAGTGGGCCTCGCGCCTCTGGCGGACGATGTTCCCAGCGAAGTGGCCGACCTCATCGCGTCCACCGCGAATTCCATCGTCGACGGATCGTGGGACGTGTTCACCGGCCCGATCAACGATCAGGACGGCAACGAGCGCGTCGCCGCCGGCGAGACGATGGAGGACGGTCCGATGCTGGGCATGGACTGGTTCGTCGAAGGCGTCGTGGGAGACGCTTCACCCTGATCGCCCTGCTGGGGACACCCACTGGACCAAGCGCGGCGCACCCGGCGCGGTTCACCTGAAGGTGACTGCGCCGGGTCCGCCCGCGCCCGACGACGGGGAACGCTCAGACGGAGCCGACGGCGCCCCTACCAGCGCTGAAGGCGATCCTGGCCGGTCTCCGGCCGCGGTGATTCTCACCGACATACGCAAGCAGTTCCCCGGCGTGGTGGCTTGCGACGGTGCCAGCCTGACCGTCAGATCCGGCACCGTTCATGCACTGATAGGCGAGAACGGGGCGGGCAAGACCTCTCTGGTGAGCGTGCTCGCCGGGGTGTACCTGCCCGACGCCGGGGAGGTGTTCGTGGCCGGCAGGCCGAGCCGGTTCCGCTCACCGGCCGACGCCATCGCGGCCGGCATCGGCATGGTTCACCAGGAGTTTCGCCTCGTCCCGACGCTCACCGTGGCGGAGAACATCGTGCTGGGAGCGGCGCCGCGCCTGATGAACACCCAGGAGATCGAACAACAAGTGTCGGAGCTGGCCGACACCTACTCGCTGGCCGTCGACCCGTCTCGTCCGGTGTGGCAGCTCTCCATGGGGGAGCGCCAGCGGGTGGAGATACTCAAGGCCCTCTGGCGCGACGCCGAGGTGCTGATCCTGGATGAGCCCACCGCAGTACTGACCCCCGCAGAGGCTGAAGAGCTCGCCAACACCGTGCGAGCCATGGCCGACGCGGGCCGCTCGGTGATCTACATCAGCCACAAGCTCGACGAGGTGATCGCCTGCTGCGACGAGGCCACGGTGCTGCGCAAGGGCCGCACCACCGCCGTGGTCGACGATCTCAAGTCGGTCGACCGGGGCGTGCTCGCAGAGCTGATGGTCGGATCCTCGGAGGGAGGGCACGTCCGGCGCCCGCCCCCGGTCACGACCGGCGATGCGGTGCTTGCGCTCAAGGGCGTGGAGGCTCTGAGCGACCGGGGACTCCCGGCGCTTCGCAACGTGTCACTCGAAGTGCGTTCCGGGGAGATCGTCGGCATCGCCGGGGTGTCGGGCAACGGGCAGAAGGAGCTGGCTGAGGCCATCAGCGGGTTGCGAGCGACATCCGGAGGGCGGGTGCTGCTGGCCGGAGCGGACGTCACCGCGGCCTCGCCTCGGGAGCGGTTCCGCCGGGGTCTCGCCTATGTCCCCGAGGATCGCATGGGCGTGGGCCTGGCCCGCAACATGTCGGTGGTCGACAACGCCGTGATCCGCTCCTACAAGACGCACCGCGACGGGCCGATGCTCAATCTGCGCCGTTGCCTGGACTTCTGCATGCGGCTGGTGGAGCGGTTCGGCGTGAGCGTGGGCCGTGTCGAGGACCCGGTTGCCACCCTGTCGGGCGGGAACCTCCAGCGTCTCCTCCTGGGCCGCGAGCTCAGCGGAGAACCCAGCGTGCTGCTGGCTGCGCAGCCGACCCGCGGCTTGGACGTGCAGGGCATCGCGGCAATCCAGGATCAGATCGTCGCCCAGCGAGCCCGCGGCGTGGGCGTCCTCCTCATCTCGGAGGACCTCGACGAGTTGATGGCACTGTCGGATCGGCTCGCCGTGATGTTCGAGGGTGAGATCGTGGCCGTCCTCGACCCCACAAGGGCCACCCGCGGCGAGGTGGGCGCGGCCATGGCCGGCCAGGCGGCGGAGGCCGCGTCGTGAGCCCAGCGGAGACTCCCGCGCAGGTCGGGACATGATCCTTCCGGTGCTCCAGCGGCGCGAGCGCGTGGTTCCGGCTGCGCAGGGCGTCGCCTTCCTGGCCGGGATCGGCGCGGCTCTCGTGGTGGGCGCCGTCCTCCTGGCGGCATCGGGCCACGCCCCGATCACCGTGTACGAGCGGATGCTGGACTCCTCGCTCGGCGGAACGGACTCGCTGTCCCGCACCCTGGTGCGGGCCACCCCGCTGGCGCTCGCCGGGTTGGCAGTGGCCGTGGCGGGGTCGATGGGACTCTGGAACATCGGAGCGGAGGGCCAGATGATGGCCGGCGCCACGGTGGCCACCGCGGTCGCGCTCATCGGTGATGACCTGGCAGGGCCGGTGCTGATCATTGCCATGATCGCCGCGGGAGCGCTGGGGGGACTGGTGCTCGCCGTTGGACCGGCGCTGGCCCGTGCCTACCTGAACGTGAACGAGATAATCACCACGCTGATGCTGGTGGAAGTGTCGATACGGATCGTCGAGTGGCTCGAGGTGGGACCGTGGAAGGACCCCGACTCGTTCGGGTTCGCGGTCATCACCGAGTTGCCCGAGCAGGCCTCATTGCCACCGCTCTTCGGCCGGGCCCACATCGGAGTGCTCGTGGCGGCGGGGCTGCTGGTGGTGTTCTGGCTGGCGGTGTCCCGCACCGCGTGGGGGTACGAACTCCGGGTCGCGGGATCGTCGGCGGCAACAGCGCGGTACGCGGGGATCTCCCTCGAGCGCAAGATCCTGATCGCATTGCTTCTCTCTGGCGCCATCGCCGGGCTGGCCGGGGCCGTGGAACTCACCGGGACGGCCACCCGCCTGTCTCCCGGTCTGTCGAACGGCTACGGGTACGCGGGAATCATCGTGGCCGCGCTGGCGCTGATGCGGCCGTCGGGCGTGGCCGTCGTGGCCTTCGTGTTCGGCGCCGTGCAGGTGGGCGGCCAGTCCATCCAGACGCTCGGCGTGGAGTCTTCGATCTCGGTGATCCTGCAGGCGATGATCCTCATCGCGGCGCTGGTGGTATCGGTGCTTCTCAACTATCGCGTCCGGTGGGAGGTCGGCGAGCGGCGCTCTGCTGCCGCCGACGGGCACGGCGAGGCGACCGAGCATGTCTGAGGACGCCCTCATCGGTCTTCTGGTCGCGAGCGTGCAGTTCGGAACCCTCATCTACCTGGCCGCGCTCGGCGAACTCATCGCAGAGCGAGCCGGGGTGCTGAACCTCGGTGTCGAGGGGATGATGTCAATGGGGGCGGTGTCGGGATTCATCGTGGCGCTCACCACCGGAAGCCCGTGGATCGGCTTCATCGCCGCGGCGGCAGTGGGCGCGCTCGTGGCCGCCATCCATGCGGTGGTCAGCGTGGCGGCCGGTGCCGGGCAGGTCGTCTCGGGTCTGGCGATCACCATCGGCGGTGTGGGGTTGTCGGCCTACATCGGCCGCGACTGGGTGATCCGCCAGCCGGAGTCGGTGTTCACGGACCTGGGCATCGTCGGGCTGGCCGACATTCCGTGGGTCGGCCCGATCCTCTTCGACCATCCGCCGGTGGTGTATCTGGCCGGGCTGCTCGGCGTAGCGGCGTGGTTCGTGCTCACCCGCACCCGGCTGGGCCTCGCTCTGCGGGCAGTGGGGGAGTCTGCCGCGACGACCGACGGTGCCGGGCACTCGGTGGTGGGTCTTCGTGCCGGGGCCGTGCTGGTGGGGGGTGCCTTCGCCGGTGCCGCGGGCGCCTTCCTGTCGCTCTACATGGCTGCCGGATGGACCGAGGGAATGGTCGCCGGGCGCGGCTGGATAGCGGTTGCCCTGGTGATCTTCGGGGCTTGGCGGCCCGGTCGGCTGGCCGTGGGCGCGCTGCTGTTCGGCTTCACGCTGGCGTTGCAGCCTCGCCTGCAGACCTTCGATGTGGAGGTGCTGGGGGTCCAGCTCAACTCGATCTCACCCGCGCTGCTCGGGATACTGCCCTTCGTCCTCACGGTCGTCGTGCTGGTGCTGGTGAGCTGGCGGGCCCGCAACCGGCCGTCTCCCGCACCCGCGGCGCTCTGCCTGCCCTACCGGCGCGAGGAACGCTGAACCACTCGAGGCGCTGGGTGGACCAGGCGGGCTCCGGAGACGGGAGCGGCCTCGTGACATAATCGACCGGAGCGTGTAGCGGGACACGCTCGCCGATCCGGGAGATAGCGGGTGGAGTACCTCGAGGTTCTCATGGCGGGACTGACCGCCATCATCCTGTTCGTCTTCGGGCTGGAGCACTTCTCGGCCGAGATCGAGCGCATCACGGGCGACAGGTTCAGAGGATTCATCGCCAGAGCGACCAGGATCCCCGCCATCGGGGTGCTGATCGGGGCGCTCGTCACCGCCGTCATTCAGTCCAGTTCGGCCACGTCGGTGATCGCGGTGGGCCTCGTGAACGGTGGAGTGCTGTCCTTCCAGAACAGCGTCGGGATCATATTCGGCGCCAATGTCGGCACGACCATCACCGCGCAGCTCGTCGCCTTCAAGCTCACCGCCTTCGCACCGGTGATCATCATCCTGGGATTCGCTCTGTCGTTCGTGCGATCCAGGGTCTCCACCTTCGGCAAGTCCATCTTCTACTTCGGGTTCGTCTTCTTCAGCCTGAACCTCATCTCCGCGACGCTGGGCCCACTCAAGGACGAGCCTGTGCTCAGGGACTACCTCGTCCAGCCCCAGAACATCCTGCTGGCCGTGCTGGCCGGCTGCCTGTTCACAGCTGTCGTGCAATCGAGCTCGGTCACGACCGGACTGGCGATCATCTTCACGCAGCAGGGTCTGCTGAGCCTCGACAATGCGCTCCCGCTCGTCATCGGGGCCAACATCGGCACGACGGTGACCGCCATGATCGCCATGGTGAACATGGACTTCAACGCCAAGAAGACTGCCCTGAGCCACCTGCTGTTCAACGTCGGCGGGGTCGTGATCGCGCTGCCCTTCCTTGTCGTGTTCGGCGACATGTTGAACGACTTCGACATCGATCCGGCGGTGATGCTGGCGAACGCCCATCTCGCGTTCAACCTGGTCACCACGCTCATCTTCCTGGCCTTCATCAGGCCCTTCACCCGGATGGTCGATCGCATCTTCGGCAAGGAGAAGGTCGAGTTCGAACGATTGACGATCCCGACCTTCGACGAGGAGACGGCCTACAAGACCGTGAGGTCGGACCTGCGGCGCAACCGCAACGAACTCCTCGCCTTCCTCCGGGAGACCTACAGCATGGTGGCGCTCAGCATCGAGTCCGGCTACCGGAGCATCTATGACACCGCAACCAAGCGTGTCGAGCACGTCGCCTTCGTCGAGAAGGAGTACGTGGCGTACTTCTCCCAGGCGGTGACGACGGTTGTCGACGAGAAGGAGTCCCGGTCCCTGCTGGAGCTGAACACACAGTTCGACTACCTGTTCCAGGTGTACGACTCCATCGACGACATCTTCAACACCAAGAGAGTCCTCACAACGAACTACGTGGAGCTGCAGGGGGACATCCTGCTGATGGTCAGGGAGGTCTCCAACGAGACGCTGGCCCTGTTCGACGACATCTCGAAATCGCTGTTGAAGGGCCGCCGCGTCGATGTGTCCGAGCACGGCCGCGAACTCCGAGCCCAGCTGGACTCCATCGATCGGGACATGCTCAGGCTGCTGGCACGATCCGACCGACCGGATGCCGGCGCGATGTCCAACTTCGTCAGCTACTCCAGGAGACTCCAGGACAAGTTGATGAACCTGGCGGCGCTGATCGATGCCGAAGTGGCGTCGTCGAAGTCGTCGAAGCGCCGCTAGCCGAGGGCTGGGTTGCGGCCGCTTCTCGACCCGGGCCCTAAGCTTCGCGGCTGTGCGCAAACTACGAATGATCACTGCCCCGGCTGCAGTACTTCTCGTGCTGGCGGGTGCGGTGGCGTGCAGCGAGGACGACATGGCTGGGGTGGGGCAGACCGCGGTCGCGTCGATGTCGGGGCCCGACGGCTCGCCGATGGGTACCGTCACCCTGGAGCAGGGCCCCAACGGGGTGTGGATCTCAGCCGATGTCAGCGGCCTGAGCGCCGGAGCGCACGGGTTCCACATCCACTCCGTCGGTGCCTGCACGCCGGACTTCTCCGCAGCCGGCGCCCACTTCGCGCCGGGCGGCGAGGGTCACGGCTTCATGCACGCGGAGGGATCCCACGCCGGGGACCTTCCCAACATCCATGCCGGCAGCGACGGGACGGCCCGGGCCGATCACTTCACCGACAAGGTGACCCTGGCGGCCCATGGCAAGACGTCGGTGTTCGACTCCGACGGCTCCGCGATCATCATCCACGCCAAGCCGGACACCTACGGCCCCGAACCCGGCGCCGGGGACCGCGTGGCCTGCGGTGTGATCACCCGAACCTGAGCGTAAAGGCTGTGAGCTGGCAGCCCGCCTGATCGGCGCTCGGCCCCTGACCTCTGGACGGCCGAACTACTGTCAAGAATCCACCGTATAGGTGGGAAAATAGACACTTGTTCGTCGGATGGGGCTCGCTGAGGGGTCCATGCCCATTCGACGAACTAACGACTCAGGACGCTAGGAGGATTGGCCCATGGACGCTGCTGATCGACCCAGCCCTCCGATACCGAACAGCTACTGGGTCGAGCCCTGGCGGTTCGCGGCCGGCGAGTATCCCGGGGCCTTCTATCCGAGCGACGCGGCCGTCAAGGTGCGGACGCTGCTGGAGGCCGGCATCGACCACTTCATCGACCTGACACAGCCGCGGGACGGGCTGGCGCCCTACGAGCAGACCGCCCGGGAGCAGGGCCGGGCGATGGGCCGAACTGTCCGCTATGAACGCCATCCGGTCCGCGACATGTCAACCCCGCGCCGTGCTGAGGAGATGGCCGCCATCCTCGACGCCGTCGACGCCGCCCTCGATCAGGGCAGCACGGTGTACGTGCACTGCTGGGGCGGTATCGGCCGCACCGGAACGGTGGTCGGCTGCTGGCTGGTCCGCCACGGCCTCACCGGCGAGGGAGCCCTCGACCAGATCGCCGAGTGGTGGCAGCACGTCGAGAAGAGCCGGTTCCACCCGGTTTCTCCTCAAACCCACCAGCAGCGGGCCTACATCCGCGCCTGGGCCGAGCCCTGAGCGAGGACGCTGAGGCTTCCGCGACCGCGGGCGCCCGCCGGAGAATCTCGGTTGAGAAACGGTGGGTCTACGACACATGAGTCAACCGAGATTCCGGGCTGGGCGCCGGCCGGCATAGGTGTGTGCAACGGGTACGGTCGGTGGCCGTGGACGCACCTCAGGAAGCAGTCGAGGCGCTTCACGGGGTCGTGTCGGCGATGCCGGGCGGCGGTGAGAGCCGGACCGGCCAGGATGAGATGTGTGAGGCGGTGGCGTCCGCCCTGCACCAGGACCGGCATCTGGTGGTGGCGGCCGGCACCGGGACCGGCAAGTCGATGGCGTATTTGGCGCCGCTGGTGTCGAGCGGGAAGAAGGCTGTGGTGGCCACCGCCACCAAGGCCCTCCAGGACCAGCTCGTGGACAAGGACCTTCCCCTGCTCGCGGAAGCGCTGGGCGTGCCGCTCAAGTACGCGGTCCTCAAGGGCCGGTCGAACTACGTCTGCCGCAAGAAGCTCGCCGACCTGGCCGCCGCTGCCGCCGGCGGGCAGCAGCAGCTGATCGCTGCGGACTCGGCCCTGGAGGCCGGGAGCGTCCGCAAGGAGCTAACACAGCTGGCCGCCTGGGCTGATGAGACCGCCGACGGCGACCGGGCCGGACTCGGCTTCGAGCCGTCGGTGCGGGCCTGGGAGATGGTGAGCGTGTCGGGGCGGGAATGCCCGGGCGCGGCGAACTGCCCGTCGGGGTCGGAGTGCTTCGCCGAGCAGGCCGGCCACAGGGCTGCCGAGGCCGATGTGCTGGTGGTGAACCACCACCTCTACTGCCTGCATGTGTTCACCGACGCGGAGATCCTCCCGTCCCACGATGCGGTGGTGTTCGACGAGGCCCACACGCTTGAGGACATCGCGGCCGCAGCCGCCGGGGTGTCGGTCACCGCAGGCCGGTTCAGGCACGCGGCCCGGGCGGTGAGGGCCGCAGCTGCGGGCTCGGCGACGGCCGACCGGGTGGAGGAGGCCGGCCACATCCTGCGGAATGCGCTCGACCCCCACCGCGACACCCTCCTGGCGTCGCTTCCCGACGACTTGGTCGACGCGGCCGCCGTGTGCCGGGGACGTCTCGGCGCGGCAGGCGCCGAGGTCCGCGAGTCAGAGGGCGACGAGACGCGGCAGAGGATGGCTCGACGGCTCCTCGACGCGCTCACCACCGATCTCGACCGAGCGTCCGACCCGGAGAACGAGGACGCCGTCTGGGTGGAGGGCTCCAAGGGGAATCCGGCCTGGCGGACCGCCCCCGTCGATGTCGGGCCACCGCTGGAGGAGCGGCTGTGGGCGCACACTCCGGCGGTTCTGACCAGCGCGACCGTTCCCGTCAACCTCGCCGACAGGCTCGGCCTGCCCGACGACGGCCATGACAGCCTCGATGTGGGCAGCCCCTTCGACTACCGCAGCCGCGGCCTGCTGTATTGCGCGAAGCATCTGCCCGGCCCCAAGGATCCCGGGTGGGCGCAGGCCGTGCAGCAGGAGATCGCCACGATGGCGGTCGCAGCCGGAGGGCGCACTCTGGCGCTGTTCACCAGCTACGGGGCCATGAGGGGCGCCGCGGAGGCTGTGCGGGAGACGACGGGGCTGCGGATCTACTGCCAGGGGGACCTGCCCAACCGCGAGCTGATCGGCCGGTTCGCGGCGGAGGAGGAGAGCTGCCTGTTCGCCACGATGACCATGTGGCAGGGCGTGGATGTGCCCGGCCGGTCGCTGTCGCTGGTGGTCGTGGACCGGATCCCGTTCCCGCGCCCCGACGAGCCGCTGATGGTCGCCCGCCGCAAGCGGCTCGGGCCGCGCTGGTTCCGCGAGATCGACGTTCCCCGGGCGGCCACGCTGCTGGCCCAGGGCGCCGGAAGGCTCATCCGCTCGGCTCAGGACCGGGGCGTGGTGGCGGTGCTCGACTCGCGGCTGGCGACCGCCGGGTACCGCCAGGACCTCCTGCGAGGCCTGCCGCCGTTGCGGCGGACGATCGACCTCGCCGAAGTCGAGGCGTTCCTCTCCGACATCCGCCGCTCCGCCGAAGCCCCCCATCCGCCACGATGAGGCGCTAGCAGGCATATGTGGGCTTAGGCGGGTTCTGGAGCTGGGGTCGCGATCTGGATCAGGTTCCCGCAGGTGTCATTGAAGACGGCCATCACGACGGTGCCGATGTCGGTGGGCGGCTGGGTGAACTCGACGCCGGCGGCGCGCAGCCGCTCGTGCTCGGCATGGACGTCGTCGACAGTGAACTGTGCTGATGGGAACCCGTCGGCGGTGAGGGCGTCGCGGTATGTCTTGGCGGCCGGGTGTGCGTCGGGTTCGAGCAGCAGTTCCGGCCCGTCAGGCTGCTCCGGCGAGACCACGGTGAGCCACGAGTATTCCCCGACGGGCACGTCGTGGTGCTTGCGGAATCCGAGGACCTCGGTGTAGAAGGCGAGGGCCTTGGCCTGGTCGTCGACGAGGACGTTGGTCAATGTGATCCGCATGTGCGTCCGCCTTTCGTCACAGGGCCAGACGATATCGACGGCGCAACTGGAGTTCGTCGCTGTCGGCGCCTCCTTCAACAGGAAGCGACCTGTCTGGCCTAGCTGGGGCCGATTTCGGGGAGGAGGTTCAGGTGGTCGCAGTGGTCCGGTCGAACGACTGTGAAGTCCCGTCTGTCGGTGGTGGCGACGGTCGTGATCTTGAGCCGCTCGCATGCGGCCACCACTGAGGCATCGACGGTTCCGAGGGGCAGGTCGCGGTATGTGTGCACCAGCTCAGCTATCCGCATCCAGTCGCCCGCGGCGACGGGTTCGACTTGAAGGTCGCCCGATGCGAGATCGCCGATGAAGCGCACCTCTGCCTCCGGGCCGAGGCGTGTGCTCACGAGGTAGGCAACCTCGGTCACCACCAGAGTCGGGACAACGAGCGGGCCCGGATGGGTCCTCAGGAGATCGAGGCTGGCCGTGTGATGCCGGTCGTCGGCGTCGACATAGGCGTAGAGCGGGCCGGTGTCAACGATCAGTGCGATAACGACACCTCTGACGCGAGGATTTCCTCGATGCGCTCGGACACGTCGGCGCGGCCGCTGCGCCCGGCGGCCGCCGCACCGAGCCGGCGGCGGGGGCCGAGGTGGCTGTCGATGGCTTCCCTGGTCAGTTCCGAGATGGTGATCCCGCGGCGCTGCGCCTCATGGCGCAGGCGGGCATCGAGTTCCTCGGGGAGCTTGACAGTGGTGCGAATCATATATGCCAGCATACCCATCGCAGGATTGGGATGCGAAACGCCAACCCGGATGTGGCTTCGGAGAATCTCGAGTGGCTTATGCAGGTTCTGGAGCCGGGGTCACGATCTGGATCAGGTTCCCGTGGAGCGTTGGGCCGAGCCCCGCCCGGGAAGAGAAAGACCCGGCACCTCCGAGGAGGCACCGGGTGGGTGATGGCATGTTACCTGACGCGCCACGGCGAAGCGAATACGCGCCTGGGGTTGCGCCCTCGTGCCTGGCGACTACCAGCGATCGGGCCTTCGGTGGGTGTCGACTGACTCCGGCAGCTGGCATGAGAAGAAGTCGTCGGCGGTTAGGGAGTACCACCAGTGGCCTCCGGCGCCGTCGCCAGACTCGCCACGGAGTGCCGCGGCCGTAGGCGTGCCTCTGGGATTAACCGTCCCAAGCGGCACATGGAGCCGGGCGTGGCGGGCAGGCAGACGCAGGTCGCTGTCGTTGGTGATGAGCACCGCGGCGTCGATCATCCCAGAATGGAGGTCGATCAGCAGGTGAGACGCCACGTTTACGTCTGAGCCCTTCTCCTCGCGCACCATGATCGTCCGGCGCACGCCGCCCGCTATGTCCCCGCCCGTGACTCGTCGAGTCACGAATGTGCCCTCCTCGATGCTGACTCGTCCGGTGGCGAGCAGCGCCTTGAGGTAGGTCTGCTGCCGTTCGCGTGCGTCAGCAGCCGGCCCGCCGGTGATCGGCGCTGTGCAGTACATGATGCGGTGTGCTGTCGCCTGCCGGGCGCTCCAGGCCGGGTTGCGGCCGATCAGACGGTCGGCGAGCGCCGCCACGTCGAGCCAGCGCCATCCGTGCTTGCCTCGTCCGCACAGATGCCGGCCTCCGTAGTAGAGGTTGAGTCCGTCGATGTACACCCCGACGCGCACCACGGCAGCGTATAGTGGTGTCCCTGACAAGATACGTATCATATTGAAAAGGACTTATATGCCCGAGAAATGCCTAGTGGTGAAGAAGCGCGAGGATTTGTGGGAGGTGAGGTCGCCCGGCGCCCACAACCCCGAGTCGACGCACTCGACCATGGCCGAAGCTGAGAGCGCTGCCGAAGACTTCTTGAAGAGGCGCGGGGGCGGCTACCTCGACATCGTCCTCTAGGAGAGGGCCCTGAACCCCCGCCAGCGGCCTTCGTGGAGCGGTGGGCCGAGCCCCGCCGCCGCTACGCCACTACGCAGTGGCGAGGTCGTAGCGCTCCGCAACCGACTCGGACAACCGGTCACTGGTTGGAGTCTGGACTTGCGGGAAGTCGAGGAACGCCGTCGAGAACGGGATGGTCTCGCCGACCTCCGTCAGCTGCCATCCGGGCTCCTGATGGGACAGCTCGCTGACCTGGGTGCCCGTCATGCCAACCAACTGGTTGAGCACATCCTCGATGGTCTGCTGTTCTTCATCGGTGAACACATCGAGGTTCGCGGCGCGCGAAGGAACCAACCGGTGCTGGGGTCGGCCGAGGAAGTCTTCCTCCACCAGTTCGGCCGCTCCCGAGGCGATCAGCTTCTTGCGTACCGGCAATAGCTGATGAGGCGCCGGGCCGTGGGGCAGCTTCTGGAACTCACACCCTGAGATGACCCGCTGGTGGCGCCGCAAGTGGGTGAACTCCGCGAAGAACAGCACCTTGTTCAGCTTCGTGGCGCCGCCCGCGCGGTCATCCTGCAGCCGTCCGGCCACATGGAGAACCATCTCGGCGAACTTGCGAGCGTCGTAGGCCACCTGCATGACGCTCACAGTAGGGACTCGGTGTGACAGCGGGGGTGCATGCCTGCTGGAATCCCGCCGCCTTGCGCTCGTAGGCGGCTATCGTTGCTGGCAATCCTCCCCGCCGTCCGCCTCCGCCCGTCGGTGGTGCACTGGCGGGGCTTCTCGTGTTAGGCGGCGTCTCGGTGGGCGTCTGCGATGATGGCGCCCAACTCGCGTTTCTGGCCGCCGCTGATTGAACCAGGAGGCGTCTGGCCGGCGGGGCAGAACACGAACAGGGCAGGCTCTGTGCCGACCAGATGCCAATCGGGATGGCGGGACTCACGCGCGCCCCAAGCGGCGCGGGCCGCTAGGAGGGGGTTGGTCAGGACGCCCCGGCTTGGAGAGTGCGGTCGACGGCGCGGCGGATCCAGGATGAGACGGATCGGTCGTCGGCGTCGGCGGCGGCCTTGACCCGTTCGAGCATCTCGGGCGGGAACCGCACCGGCACGGGATCGCTCATCGGCTGCCTCCGCCGCCGGGCAGGCCCCTGTGGCTCCTGGTTCTCAGGCTTGCTGTAGAACTCGTGTTCCTGTTCGGGGGTCATCGTCGTCGAGGAGGTCTAGATCGAGCAGGTTCGAGGTCATAGTACTGTATTACAGACGACTACACAAGGAACTGGGGAGAGCGGCCCCCGGAGGGGCGGCTCTCCCCGGGTAGAAGGTGGACTTGAGTCCTAGCCATAACGTTACAGCACTGAACGAGCGTTCGGTGGTCGTTCTTGTGGCAACTCGCGGGCCGGAGGTTGCGAGGCCTTGGAGCCACCCACTAGCTTGCGGCTATTGCTCCCCGCCTTCCCGGCTCGCGCCGGGAATGGCGGGGATTTATCGCCTTGGAGGTAGAAGACGTCGTGACCCGCGTCTCGGTCTTCATCGACTACCAGAACGTCTACCACTGTGCCCGCGAGGCCTTCGGCGACCCGCTGACCGATCCGCCCACCTTCGGGCACGTCCGACCTCATCGGCTCGGCCTGCTTCTGAAGCAGCTTGGCGAGAAGGTCGATCCAGCACGCGAGCTGGTCGCCGTCACCGTCTATCGCGGCAAGCCCGGCACCAAGAGCCATCCTCGTCTTCAGTCGGCGTTCGCCCGGCAGGTCGCCGCGTGGATGACCCTGCCGTGGGCCGGGCGTGAATGGCGAGTGCGGCCCCGAAGAGACGGCTTGCAGGCGCGGGTTCTGGGCCGGTCGGTGCGGCCGCTAGCCGGCTTCGCAGGGCCGGGGCGGTGTCGGTGGGAGGGGTGAGTGCCGGGGACCGGTTCCGGGGGTGTCTGGTGGCGCTGGCGGTGGGGGATGCGTTGGGTACGACGCTGGAGTTCAGCGCGCCGGGTTCGTTCGACCCGATCGACGACATGGTGGGCGGGGGGCCGTTCGGGCTGCGGGCGGGCCAGTGGACCGACGACACGTCGATGGCGCTGTGTCTGGCCACCAGCCTGCTGGAGTCGGGCGGGTTCGACCCTGTGGACCAGATGGGGCGCTACCTGCGGTGGTTCAGGCAGGGGTACCTGTCGTCGACGGGGGAGTGCTTCGACATCGGCGGCACCACCCGCGGGGCCCTGGTGCGCTTCGAGGGGACCGGCGAGCCGTTCTCGGGGCCGACCGATGCGATGTCGGCGGGCAACGGCTCGCTGATGCGTCTGGCGCCGGTACCGATGTTCTTCGCCGGCGACGCCCGGGAGGCGATCGACCGCAGCGCGGACAGTTCCCGCACCACTCACGGAGCGGTGGAGGCGGTCGACGCCTGCCGCTACTTCGCGGGCCTGCTGGTGGGCGCGCTGGGCGGCGTCGACAAGCAGACGCTGCTGTCGGCGCGCTACTGCCCGGTCGGGGCCTGTGGGATGAGGCCCCGCTCGCCCCGAAGATCGCCGCCATCGCGGACGGGTCGTTCAAGCACAAGCAGCCCCCCGAGATCCGCGGAACCGGCTACGTGGTGGACACCATCGAGGCGGTCCTGTGGGCCTTCTTCCACACCGAGGACTTCAGGGAAGGAGCCCTCAAGGTGGTCAACCTCGGCCAGGACGCCGACACCACAGGCGCGATCTACGGCCAGATCGCCGGCGCCCATTACGGCGTCGAGTCCATCCCCGCCGAGTGGCGCCAACGCCTAGCGATGGGCGCGGAGATCACCTCTATGGCCGACCGCCTCGACAAGAGCGCCTTCCACTCCTGAGTATTACTTGCCGCAAGAGTATTGACCGAAATAGGCAACGCGTTGGCTACCGTGCCTGTCTTGCGGGCGAAAGGTCGCTCAGTCGGTATTGGTGCTCAGAACGTGACTGGGGAGAGCGGCCCCCCGAAGGGGGCGGCTCTCCCCGGGTAGAAGGTGGACATGAGTCCTAGTCGTAACGTTACAACATTGAACGAGAGTTCGGTAGTCAATCTTGTGACGACTCGACTGCTCGACTACTTCGCTCGCCGCACGGACTGGCAACGGAGACTGTGGAACCCGGGCACCGTGACGGTGCTGCGTGAGCTTCTGGAGGCTGTCGAGCTACTCAAGAGCGGCTACGTCCGTCCCGCCACGGTCCAGGAGCTTGCGAGCACCGCCCAACGAAGAGCCGGTCCGGATTTCGGAGTGGGCCCTAAGGGTGTTCGATCAGCGCTTCAAGCGACGCTTGCCAAGCTTCAGCAGCATCCGTTGGACCAGGTATCGAGGCATCAGCTCGACTTCCTGCTGGATGGGGCTGAGACCGACTACCTCAAGCGCTGGGGCGCAGCCGATCGTGGCGACGTTGCAGCGCTCGGACCGGAGTCCATCTCGCGGCTGCTCGCCGGGCACCTGTTGAGCAAGGGGTTTAGTCCCGACTATCTGCATAGGTGGGTGACGTGGCTGACCACGAACAAGATGCCGCACACCCTCTCCGACCTCTTCATCAAAGCACAGGCAGTAGCGGTCCGGCCGACGCGCTCGTGGGAGGTCTTCGTTCCCCTCATTGCAATCGAGCGGCACGAACAGCGGATGCCGCCGGAATGGCTCGATCCGACGGAAGCGACCGAGTGGCTGTCGCGGGAGGCCCCTGAAGCGCTAGTGCGGCACAACGGCGGCCTCCTTCTCGAGGTTGAGGCGCGCGATCGCTGGTCAGCCGTTGAAGAGGCCGGCGACCTTATCGAGAACCTCGCTGCTCGCGTGGCCGTCGGGGTTCCGGGCAGTTCGCGATTTGAGCCGCATTCTGAGGCGTTTGTGGCCGGTACGACAGCGGCGTTCTCCCTCACTCGACCCCGGCGACAAGTTGACGTGCACTCGCTGAAGCGGCAGAACGCTCTGTTCTCGGCGGTAGAGCCAACGCTGGGCGGACGGCTCCGATCGGCCATCGACCTTGTAGCGCCTCTTGAGACGGGTACGCCGGGAGCTGCTGTTGCGGGCGGCTGGGCTGCATTAGAGGCAGTGCTGGCACGTCCTGACACTTCAAGTGTCCAAGCTGCGGCAGACTTGGCTGCGCTCGTGGCTTGCAGCTTTCCTCGCGCCGAACTCACGCCGCTCGCCTATGCCTACCTGCAGGAGCACGATGACCAGTTGTCGGAGTCACTGAGGCAGGCATCGTCCAACCTCCAACGATGCACCATCCTGGGGACTGCAATCGAAGAAGGCTCGCCCTTGGGATTCAGTAAGCCGTCGGACGACGCAGCACTCGAGCGAGTCCGCGGCATCCTTGCGGATCCGGGCGCCGTGTTGGCTCGAGTGTGCTCCTACGTGGAGGAGGCCATGCAGCGTCTGTACCGCCAGCGCAACATGGTCCTTCATGCCGGAAAGATCGACTCGGTTGCGATGTCTGCCGCCTTACGTACGGCCCCTCCACTGGTGGGGGCGGGCCTTGACCGGCTGGCGCATGATGCGCTCGCGAACGGCGAAAGCGATCCACTGCGCCTCTTGGCGCGTGCACGGACCGCCCTCAATACCTGCGGCAGGCAAGGAGGCCCCAAGGTCTGGGACCTGCTAGGGCATTGACCGTCGGCAGATGCTGCGAACGAGCAACGTAATCTGATCGGAGCGCGGTGTAACACGGCCCGGATGAGCTTTACACCGTCTGTTCGACGCGACTGGTCTTGTCGAAGCTAGTCTCGCTCCGCCGGGCTCGTACCCGGCTATCGGACGCCTCCCCCTACCTCGTGATCGAACGACCACATGCTCGACCCCGAGACACATGACCGGCTGAAGGTCGCGGTTTTCTCCCAGATTGGCCAGGACATGGGCGTTCTGGCCGGCCTTCGCGATGAGATAGAAGAGCTACGTGGGCAGGTCCGGCGGATTCGGCCGCACACGACCACGTCGATGTCGCTCGTTGGGACCGATGGCGGCAACAACCAGATTCGCTTCGACCCGTTTCTTGTGCAGGTTGTCCGGGTCGTCGACTCGAGCAACAACGAGTACTGCGTCGAGGCCGTGACCCCGACCACGGACGTGCGCGGCCTTAGCGCCGATCAGTACGACGCGGCCGGCGAGCCGCGCACCGCACTCGGCTCGATGATGCAGTTTCTCGGGGTGCGGGACTTGACTTCGCTGAGTCACATGATCCACAGCAACGACGATGGCAGACCGATCAGCCCGTCGTGGGTGCACGTCTACCGCGAGCTCATGGAGTGGGCGGTCCTGTTCAAGATCCTTCGGGAGAAGGACTTCGCCAACGACACGATCATCGTCTACGACGGGTTGCTGCGCAGCAAGGTGTTCACCGGCGAGCTGTTCATCCGGCTCAGCGAGGGGATCGCCGAGCAGATCAGCCGGCACAGAAGGAGCGGTAGGAACGTCTACCTCGTCGGGGTGGCCAAGCACTCCAAGGTGCTGGATCGCTACCGGCTGGCGATGGCGCTCCAAGAGATCCTGCGGACCACCTACCCGGCCTACGCCGAGATTCCCAGAGACATTGAAGCCAGGGCCTACACCTGGTCCGAATACGCCAGAGGCAGCGACGTAGCCGAGCAGGGAGGTGAGGCGAACAAGTTCGTCGCGGGAAAGATGTTCTTCGTCAAGTTCGGGCCCCAGCGGGACGACCCCATCTGGCCGGTCGATCTGTTCGAGCGGCAGACCGCCCAGGCGCCGGAGATTCTGGGGGCTCTGCTCGCCGACGCCACCGAGGGCTTCCCGGTGCCGTACTACCCGCTGTGCCTGCAGAAGGCTCACGAGAACGCCGCACTGGTCGATTTCGATTTCGATGTGATCCAGGACCTGGTGTTCGACGGGATCCGCAACGAGTTGGCGGACGAGGCTCCGAGGATGGACGAGTTTCAGTTGCAATCGGCGGATCCGTCCGCGCAGAGGTACTAGTCGATGAGCGAACTCGAACTCTTCCCCGAGAGCCAGAAGGTGGGCGTGTTCCGGGGATTCCGCGATGGAGGGATGGAGTTCCACGCCGACCTGACGCTGCCGTACTTGCCGACGTTCCAGAACCGGCCCATGCACGGCCAATTCGTGTTGGTCGAACTCGACACTCCAGACGAGGCCATCCTGGGTCGGATAGCGGCGCTGTCCTCGGACGGGAGGCTGTCGGCAGGCTCCGGCGAGGAGTACAACATCAGAGCCCTCCAAGAGAACCGCACAGTTCCCGAGGACATACGCAAGCGGTATCTCAGGTACCGGGTCAACATCCGGGTTCTTGGAGTGTTGACGACCACGACACAGGGTGTCACCTTCGTCGCGTCCCTGCGGCGGCTACCACCTGCGGGCAGCGCCGTCGCGTTCCCGTCCGAGCAGGTGCTCCAACAGATCACGGGTCACCACATCGACGGGGCGACCATCGGCCACCTTGCACTAGGCGAGTACTTCTTCGGACCGAAGTCGGAGGCAACAGAAGTCTGGATCAAGCCACAGACAGAGCAGGCCCGGGTGAGCTTCCCCGTCGACAAGCTCGTCTCACGTCGGAGCTTCGTGTTCGCCCGAGCCGGGTTCGGCAAGTCCAACCTCACCAAGCTGCTCTTCAGCAGCCTCTACGAGACAACCCCGACGGTGGAGAAGCGTCAGGGACGCAAGGTGCCGGTGGGAACGGTGATCTTCGACCCCGACGGCGAGTACTTCTGGCCAGACGACAAGGGACGGCCCGGCTTCTGCGATGTCGAGGGCATGGCCGACCACCTGGTCGTGTTCACGTCACGCGAGGCGCCGAGCCGCTTCTACGGGTCGTTCACGGCCGGCCGAATACTGCTCGACATTCGCCGCCTGTCCGCTGCCGATGTGGTGGGAACCTTCCTGTCGGCTGAACGCCAGCAACAGCAGAACGTCATCAAGATGCGCGGCCTCAACAGCCAGTCTTGGCGTCAACTGGTCGACCTCGTGCACAAGGACGGCAACGACGCGGAGCTCGACGAGATCAAGCGGCTGTTGAAGCTCGACCAGGGCCAGGAGGTCGAGGCTCTTGCGGCGCGAGCCAACGCCACCAGGATCGTCAAGGCCTTGCACGACCCGTCGAGCCTCATGTTGGACATGCTCATGCAAGCCCTCAAGAAGGGGAAGCTCTGCGTCGTGGACGTCTCCCAGATGTCCTCCGAGCAGGCGCTGGTGCTGTCCGGGCTGATCCTACGGCGGATATTCGACCACAACCAGGACCAGTTCACGAGCGCTACTCCCGAGACGATCCCCACGATCGCGGTCGTGGAGGAGGCTCAGGCCGTGCTGAACGAGAAGGCCACCGCGGCGGCGCCGTACATCTCATGGGTCAAGGAGGGACGCAAGTACGACCTCGGGGCCGTGTTGATCACCCAGCAGCCCGGCAGCATCCCCAGAGAGATCCTGAGCCAGGGCGACAACTGGTTCCTGTTCCACCTGCTTTCGTCGGGCGATCTCAGGAATGTCAACAGCGCGAACGCCCACTTCGGCGACGACATCCTCGCTTCCCTGCTCAACGAGCCCCTGCCGGGCCAAGGAGTCTTCTGGAGCTCGGCGGGCTCGATGCAGTACCCGGTGCCGCTCCGGGTTCGCCTGTTCGAGTCGCTTCACAGCCAACAAGACCCCGAGTACAACCGGCCCCCGGCAGAGACCTTCGCCCAGCAACTCCGAAATGAGATGCGCTCTATGACGGCCGATGGTGGCGGTGGCGGCACTGCACCGCCGCGGCCCGGACCCCAGAGTGCCGAGAAGCCAACCGATGCCGACGGTACGCAAGATGACGTCGCGGCCGAGGACGACACTGAAGGGGACGCTCTTGAGGCCATCGAGCGAAAGGCCATCGACGCCCTCCGCAATGATGACCTGCTAGAGGAGATCAAGAGCGACCGGGGACGTCCTTGGGGTGGGATCAAGGCCTTCTTCCTTGAGAGGCTTCCTGAACACCTCCACGACCGAGACCAATTCGCGTTTCGCCTGGTTCTTGTCGCCCTTAACGAGATCTTCGGCGATGAGAATGAGGGCTGGGAGTCGTACCAGAACGAGAAGACAGGAAAGAGATGGGTGCGAGCAATCGACTCGTAGACGCGCAAGTGCCGCTCAACGCGGTGTGCCCGTACTTCACCATGTTCCCGCTGCGGTTCCCGTTGAGGGTCCTGGCACGCGGACAGCACGCCGGAGAATCGGTGCTCGACCCCTTCTGCGGCCGCGGCACCACAAACCTGGCGGCCCGACTCTTCGACATGCCCTCCACGGGCATCGACAGCCACCCGGTAGCAGCCGCCGTTACCCGGGCCAAACTCGTCACCACGACACCAGAAGCCGTTACGGATTGCCTGAAGGGGATCCTCGATACCGAGCCCGCCGTTCCGGCACCGCAGGGCGAGTTCTGGCAACTGGCCTACGACAAGGACACGCTTGCGGACCTCGCCCGTGTTCGAAGCGCTCTGCAGCGTGAGCCCCTCCCGCCCGAGCGGATTGCTCTGAGGGCGATCCTGCTGGGCGGCTTGCACGGTCCCCTCACCAAGTCGTCGCCTTCGTACCTTTCCAACCAGTGCCCCCGCACCTACGCCCCCAAGCCGCGTTACGCGGTGAACTACTGGAATCGGCACGGCCTGCGTCCGCCGAGAGCTGACATTCGGCGGGTCGTCGCCCGCCGCGCGGTCCGGCATTACGCACTGCAGATGCCAGTCGCGCCTCGCTCCCGGGTGCTGCTCGCCGACAGCCGCGAAGGGACGGCCTTTGATCCGATCCGGTGCCAGCTGTTCGACTGGGTGATCACGTCACCGCCGTACTACCGAATGAGGACTTACCTGCCGGATCAGTGGTTGAGGCTCTGGCTGCTCGGAGGCCCCGACACCGTTGACTACTCACAGGCCGGGCAACTCTCACATGAGACACCCGACAGCTTCGCTTCCGATTTGCGGCGCGTGTGGACGAACTGTGCCTCCGTCAGCAGGCCAGGAGCTCGCCTGGTAGTGCGCTTCGGAGCCTTCCCAAACTGCCGCCTTGATCCCGCGGAACTACTCCGAGCGAGCCTCAAGGGCACCGGTTGGCGCATACAAACCCGCCGCGATTCGGGGCCGGCCCCAGCAGGGCGCCGACAGGCAGAGCACTTCGGAGTCACGTCGGCACCCCGCAAGGAGTTCGACTTGTGGGCCGTCCACGCCCCGTGATCCGTGATGAATCAGGCCAGACCGCTCCCGCTGTCGTATTCGACCTCTTACGGAGGCTCCCATGAAGGCTGACACGCTGACGCTGAAGACCTTGTTCCAGAAGGATGTTCGCTACGTCATTCCTATCTTCCAGCGCCCCTACGTTTGGAATCAGGATGACCAGTGGGAACCGCTGTGGAATGACGTACGAAATACCGCCGAGCGCTATCTCGACGAACTAGTCCACTCGGATGGCAACAATGCGTTGGCTGAGGAGCGTACGGGTACCCACTTCATGGGGGCGGTCGTGCTCCAGCAGCACCCGACGGCATCAGCCGAGATCGAGACCCGATCCGTCATCGATGGGCAGCAGCGTCTGACAACAGCCCAGATCCTGATGGACGCAGCACAAGAGGTCTTCGAGGAACTTGGTGCCGCAACCGAGGCGAAGCGGGTGTCGCGCCTGGTGCTGAATGCGTACGCCGATGGTGACGAGGCGTTCAAGCTCTGGCCGACCAGCCTCGATCAGCAGTCGTTCCGGGCGGCGATGGCCAACGGTGCTTCGACGGCGGGCTTTGAGAATTCGCTCATCGTCCAAGCCCACGACTTCTTCCGCCTCCAGATCCGAGAGTGGATCGAGGCAGCACTTACAGACAGGGAACGAGCCGACCGGATCCACGGCCTTGAAGCAGCCATGTTTGGCCTGCTGGAGATGGTCGTGATCGACCTCGCAAGCGCGGACGACGCCTTCGTGATTTTCGAGACGCTCAATGCTCGGGGGACTCCTTTGCTTGCGTCTGACCTTGTCAAGAACTTCGTGCTCCAGACGGCGACAACAAGCGGGCTCGATGCCGACGAACTCTATGTACGGGACTGGCAGCCGCTTGAGGAGCGCTGGTGGCGTGAGGAAGTACGACAAGGTCGGATCGTTCGTCCCCGTCTCGATGTCTTCCTCAACTATTGGCTCATCATGAAGACAGCCGAGGAGGTGTCTTCGAACGAGGTCTTCCCCAAGTTCAAGCTCTACGTTGAGGGCGGGGGAAAGGCGATCTCAGACATCGTCGCAGACGTCCGGCGTGTCGGCGAGACATATCGGAGCTTCGCGGCGGTTGACCCAGCGAGCCGCGTCGGCACATTCCTCTACCGCTGGGAAACGATAGAAGTCGGCCCCGCGACACCTCTGTTGCTGTGGCTGTTCTCGCAGCCGGATCACGTTGTTGCAGAAGAGCAGCGCCTACAAGTGATCGAGGCCGTCGAGAGCTTTCTCGTACGCCGGATGATCTGTCGCATGACGACCAAGGACTACAACCGGCTCTTCTTGGAGTTGATGTCGCGGCTTCACGACTCCGCTCCCGGGGAGGCTGCAGAAACCGTCGTCACCTACCTCGCAGGGCAGGCATCGGAGTCGAGACGATGGCCAACTGATCGTGACCTTGAGGATGCGATCCTCGATCTTCCGCTATACCGCTTGCTCACGCGAAGACGGCTGCGAATGGTGCTGGAGGCTATTGAGGATCAGCTTCGCAGCCCGCTTACCGAGGAGGCTCACGTCACGCGCGGCTCGCTCACCATTGAGCACGTCATGCCCCAGGCATGGGAGGAGCACTGGCCACTCGGACCCGCAACGGACGGTGTTCAGGCCGAACTGGACAGAGAGCGGCTTCTCCACAGCTTGGGAAACCTCACGCTGGTCAACGGGCGCCTGAATCCGGCACTATCCAATGCGCCTTGGGCGAGCAAGAGGGTGACGCTTGCCGAGCACACTGTGCTGCACCTCAACAAGAAGCTGTTGAGTGCCTACAAGGACACCGATTGGTCCGAGTCGACGATTAGGGCCCGCGGTAGTGCGCTGGCGCAAATCGTCAAGAGAATCTGGCCCGGAGTTCCACAAGCGGTGCATGAATCGGACAGCACTTGAGCAGCAACGAGAGTTCGCAGTGCTGTGGAATCTCGGATCGACGCGGCTGCCAGGTCAGACTGACGGGGGCTCGAAGGAGGGTCAGACGAGCCATTGCCTGCCGAGCGATCCTGGAGGAGCAGTCTCCAGCCATGGCCTGCTCCTGAACTGCTCTCAGGTGCATCCCTGCCAGGGGTGAGCGTTGTCGATGATGGCTCAGACCCCCGCGTCCTCTAACACATCGACCTTGGAACCGGCGCTGCGGTCCGCATCAACCGTTACGGATGGCCAGGCAGTGAGCTCTTGTAGATTGCATCGGTGGCGATCGGGGAATCTCAGGAGGGTCGCGAGATGACCAGTGTGCGACCGATTGAGTTCATCATCGATCCCGACGACCCCTTCGAGCAGGACAGGCTCGACCGGCAGCGTCGGGTCGAGGCTCTCTGCCAGCTGATTCTGCGGATCGAGTCGGCAGGTGTGATTGCGGTGAACGGCCGTTTTGGATCCGGAAAGTCCGTCTTCTTGGGAATGTGTGCAGCGCACCTTCGCAAGCAGGACGTTCCGGTAGCCGAATTCAATGCTTGGCAGCAGAGCCACACGGGTGTGCCGCTCGTCGACCTCGTGTCAGCCCTCAGGCGTGACCCGAGCGCTACGCAGCGACTGTGGCAGATTGCTGTCAACCTCGCTTGGCGGTCAGCATCCGTAGCTACCGGCGGCTCCATAGAGCGCGAGGACTTTCAACCTCCCGAGGACTTCGGGAAGTTCGAGGAGTGGCAACAAACCGAGGAGCGCAGAACGCAGTTCCGTGACGCGCTGGCCGCCATGGTGGGGGAGAGTGGCAGGCTCGTCGTGCTCATTGATGAACTCGACCGGTGCCCGCCAGCGCGCGCCTTGGAACTCTTGGATGCTGTTAGGCATCTCTTCGATGTGCCCGGAGTCGTGATCCTCTTGGGCATCAATGAACAAGAACTGCGTCACAGGGTTCGGAAACTCTATGGTCAGGACTGTGAAGCGGCAGAGTATCTGCGCCGCTTCGTCGACCTGATGATCGACCTACCAGAGCCGGGTTCTGAGTTAGCAGGGTTTCTGAATGAGGCTCTCGCTGCCGTCGGACTTGAAGACCGCATAACCGCTGGCGCACGGCAGTATTCGGGTTGGATGGTTCAGATACTGGCGGAGCGGTCCGGGATGAGCCCGCGAGATGTCCAGCAGATGGCGCACCGCGTTGCCTGCATGCTCGCGCTCGTGCCAGCACCGGGTCCATCACGAGCTGGTCCCTCCGATAGCCGGCTGGCGGCTCAGCATGCTTGCCTTAGCTTGTTCGCTCTGCGTTCGTCGGATCCCGATGCTTACCGGAAGTTCGTGGCGGGTGAGAGCGACGCATTCGTAGCTGCTGCGGCCCTCGTTAAGGCGCTGTCCCTCGAGCGCGCAGTGGCCGCGGACCACAGGACCGCGCTAGCGATGGTTGCGACGCTGTTAACAATGGGACTGGGCGACCACATTCATATGGACGTTGATGAATTCGAACGTCGGTTTGTGGGGGCCGGAATCGGCGATGCAGGGGTGGCTGAAGGGATCCAACGGCAGCTCGACAGGTTGGGCCTCGGTTACTACGATATTCCGATGTCACATGTTGTTGACGTGGTGGAACTCGCTCTCTGACCATCTGCTATTGGGCCAAGGATGATGGCGCTTGAGCAACCGCTGACGGGCGCCGTGCCTGAGCAGGGGAACCTTGTGCGGGTGCGGGACCGATACTGGGTTGTGGAGTCGGTGCGGCAGTCGTCGCGTCCGGTGGATCCGATGAGTTCCAACGGCTGGGCGCGCCATCACCTGGTGACTTTGGTCCCGATCGACGACAAGGGCAGCCCGGCGCCGTTGAGCGTGTTCTGGGAGACCGAGCCGGGCACGGAGATCCGTCCTCAGTCCGAGCTCCCAGACCCGGCTGGGGGCCTCGATGCCCCGGAGGTGTTCGCGGGGTTCTTGGACGCGGTGCGGTGGGGTGCGATCGCTTCGGCTGACCCGCAGGCGTTCCAGTCGCCGTTCCGGGCCGGCATCGACATCGAGGACTACCAGCTGTTGCCGTTGGTGAAGGCGCTGCGCATGCCCCGGGTCACTTTGTTGGTCGCTGACGACGTCGGGTTGGGCAAGACCGTGGAGGCGGGTCTGATCGCGCAGGAGCTGGTGCTGCGCAACCAGGCCAACAAGATCTTGGTGGTGTGCCCGCCGAGTCTGTGCGGTAAGTGGCAGCGCGAGATGAGGGAGCAGTTCGGTCTCAGCTTCGAGGTCGTGGACACCGACCATGTGCGACAGCTCCGCCGTGAGCGCGGGGTCGCGGTGAACCCGTTTCGGTCCCATCCCCGGCTGATCGTCTCGATGGAGTGGGTCAAGTTCGAGTCTCAGATGCGCTGGTTCGACGAGTTCTTGCCCCCTGATCCCAACGTGTTTCCCAGGGCGTTCGACCTGTTGATCGTGGATGAGGCTCACCGCATCGCGCCGTCCGCGGTTGGGCGTTACGCCCGGGATTCGTTGCGGACCATGGCGATGCGGCGGCTGGCGCCGCATTTTGAGCATCGGCTGTTCTTGACGGCGACGCCCCACAACGGGTATCCCGAGTCTTTCCAGGCGCTGTTGGAGATGCTGGACCCGAACCGGTTCACCAAGGGCGTGGAACCTAGGCGGCGAGACCGCGAAGCGGTGATCGTGCGTCGGTTGAAGTCGCATCTCCGCACGATGCTGCCCGACGGCGACCAGCGCTTCCCGCAGCGCAGGATCTCAGCCATTGAGGTGGAGTTCCCGCCCGAAGAGCAGGAGCTGTTCAGCCTCGTGGACGGCTATTTGGATCTGCGGATGGGCTCAGCGGCAACCTCCGCGGAGAAGACGGCGTCGCGGTTCATCGCGCTGTTGCTCAAGAAGCGGCTGCTGTCGTCGCCGGCGGCGTTCAAGCACACCCTGGACCAGCACATCCGCACCCTCAACGCCGCGTCGCGCTGTGGTGTCGCTGAGACGGTGATGCGGGAGGCCGCGGCCGCGGTGGAGGACAGCGCGGATGACAGCGAGGTGGTGTCAGAACAGGAGCAGGAGGCTCTGGCGTTGGCCGCCGATGCGCTCGACAGCATCGATCCCGAACGCGAGAAGGAACTGCTTGCGAGAATGCGCGCCCGGACCGTGCACATCGATGCCGCCGCTCCGATCCTGGACCAGATGCGGACCATGGCCGACCAGCGGTGGCGCAAGGCCGACGCGAAGACGCGGCGGCTCGCGGACTGGATCGCTGAGACCTGCTTCCCCGAGGGCGCATGGAACAACGAGCGGGTCATCGTGTTCACCGAGTACCGGGCCACCCTCAACTACCTCGACGAGATCCTCGCCGCGCCGCGTGATGGCTGGCCCGACACCACCGGACGCGTCGAGGTGTTCCACGGAGGGCTCGACACCGACGTGCGCGAGCGGATCATCAGAGAGTTCAACTACAACCCGGCCAAGACCAGAGTGCGGGTGCTGCTGGCCACCGACGCCGCCTCTGAGGGCATCGACTTGCATCGGGCCTGCCATCGGCTCGTGCACATGGAGGTCCCGTTCAACCCGAACCGGATGGAGCAGCGAAACGGCCGGGTGGACCGCCACGGCCAGAAGTCCAGCACCGTCGACATATTCCACTTCGCGTCACCCGGCGTCGAAGACGACAGCGCCGGCCACGATCACTCTTTCCTGCTGCGAGTCGCGGAGAAGGTCGACGACATCAGAGACGATCTCGGGTCGATGGCCTCGGTGCTCGCTGAGCGTGTCGAGGCCCGCATGCTGCGACAAGGCGACGACAGCCTCGACCTCGACGACGTGGTCGAAGCGCGCCGCGACCAGGCCCGCGTCAACCTGGAGCAGCTCAAGCACCGGTTCGCGCAGGACATCAACGATGTTCGCGACAAGTACAGCGCCAGCGTCAAGGAACTCGACCTCACCCCGGACAGCGTGCAACGCGCGGTGGAGGTCGCGTTCGGTATCGAGGGCCAGCCGCCGCTTCGAGAAGCGGCCCTAGAACGCGGCGACACCACCGTGAGCGTGTTCGAGGTCGACGACCTGGCCGGCACCTGGGGCGAGACCCTCGTCGGTCTGCACAACGAAATCGAGGACGTGCGTCTACCGGTGACCTTCGACCCCGCGGTGGCCCAAGGCCACCAAGATGTCGCCTATCTGCATGTGGGGCATCCGCTGGTGGCGCGCTGCCTGCGGACCCTGCGCGCCCAGGTGTGGGGCGCGGCCGTGGACCGCAAGATCCACCGGGTCGCGGTCCGTTACGCCGAGGTGGCCGAACCGGTCGCGGTCGCGCACGCCCGGGTGGTGGTCAACGGCTCCGACGGCTCCACCCTCGACGAGGTCATAGAACCCGCCGCGGTGCGTGTCGGCGGTGGCCAGGGACGCCTCAACGTCGGCGAGACCCGCTCAGCGGTGGCGTCGGCAAGCTCCCAAGAGGTGCCCGCAGCGCTACAGGGCCTATATGTGGACCAGTGGCCGCGGCTCAAGAAGCCGCTCCAGAAGGCACTGGCCGCCCGTGCTTCCGAAGTCCTCGACCAGCGCAGCCGCGCCATGGACGCCAAACGCGACACCGAAGAGCAGCGCCTGCGCGGAACGCTCCAGGACCTCAGAGCCAGCATCCTACGCCGCCTCGACGAACTACAAGAATCAGAAACCGTCGAGCAGCTGCGCCTGTTCGACGACGAAGGACACCGCCAGATCCAAGCCGACATTCAGGCGCTGCGCGACCGGGCCGAACGCATCGGCGACGACATCGAGAAGGAGGCCGAGATCCTGCAGCGCCGCTACGAGGTCCGAGACGTCAACTGGTTCCCCGTCGCCGTCGAGTTCCTACTCCCCAAGGAGCAGGACTGATGGCGGCAAGCCGCCGCGTCGCCGCGCAGCACGAGGACTGGCTAAACCTCACCGACGCCGAGCCTCCCTGGTTCTCGCTGCCCGCGATGCGCCGAGCGATGCCCGACGGGCTTGACCCGACACCGCCGCATGTGCGGGCCGAGCACAAGGCCCGCTGGCACACCGACAACGGCACCCGGCCAGGGCGCCTTGCCTCCGATCGCCGCGGTTACATCGACTGGCTGCTGTGTGACGTGTTGGGCTGGTCCGGCCGCTACCTGACCGGCGATCAGCTGCCTGCGGCCTTCACCGAGGGCGTCACACGCCACGATGTCACCATCGAACCCACCGGCGTGTACCAGCCAGACCCGCCAGCACCGGTGGGGCTGCTCGACCAGCCCGAACCCGCGGCCGGGTCGGGCGAACCGCGGGTGCTGGTGTTCGTGCTGGCCGCTGGCACCGACCCCCGACAACGGCCCACCGGCGACACCTGGCCAGCGACATGGGTGCAACGCGCCGCGCTGTCATGCCGCCACCACCAGATCCCGCTCGCGCTGGTCACCGACGGAGACCACCTCACCCTCGTGCACGCACCAGCACGAGGCGTCACCGGATGGGGCACCTGGCGAGCCTCGGAATTCGCGTCCGAGCCGGTGCTGCTGGACTCCTTCGTGTCGATCCTGCGCTCGCGGCGTTTCATCGGCGCATCGCCACAGAACACCCCAGAAGCGCTGCTCGCCGAGTCGGCCAGCACCCAAGCGGAGGTCACCGACCGGCTCGGCACCCAGGTCCGTCAAGCCGTCGAACTCCTCGTGAACGCGATATCGCGGGCCGACCGCTCCCGCGGCGGAGCGCTGCTGGCGGGCGTCGGCCCGCACGAGGTCTACGAAGCGGCCGTCACCGTGATGATGCGAGCGGTGTTCCTGCTCGTCGCCGAAGAGAACGACCTGCTGCCCATCGACAATCCCCACTACCGGGACCTGTACTCGATACGCATCCTGCGCGAGACCCTCGAACAGGACAAGTTCGAGCACCCCGAGGCTCTCGAGACCCGCACCACGGCCTGGCACCGGCTGCTGGCCACCAGCCGGGCCGTTCACAACGGCATCCACCACGAAGAACTGTCGGTCCCCGCCTACGGCGGCAGCCTCTTTGATCCCGACCGGTTCCCGTTCCTGGAAGGCCGCACTACCGACAGCACCTGGACCGCCAACCCAGGGGCGCCCATCGCGGTGACCGACCTCGATGTGCTTTCCATCTTGGACTCGCTGCTGGTGCTGCACTTCCGCGACCACAGCGGCGCTGCCGACACCCGACGCCTGTCTTACCGAAACGTCGACGTCGAACAGATCGGCCACATCTACGAACGGCTCCTGGACCACGACGCCATAACCGCCGACACCGTCGTGCTGGGGCTTGTCGGCAAACCCGGCGAAGAACCAGAGATACCCCTGCCGGAGCTTGAACTCAGGATGCTGTCGGGCCGCTCTCGGCTCGTTGCGTGGCTCAGCGACCAGGACGCCGCCAAAGCCGGCCGAAAGGCGGGCACCCGCCGACAGGTCGAGAAACTCCTCGCAGAACCCGCCGACGGTCACCTGCGGGCTGCGCTGCTGCAAGCCTGCCAAGGCGACCAGGCGCTGTTCGAGCGCATCGAACCGTTCGCGGGACTGCTGCGCCTGGACCTGCGGGGACGGCCGCTGGTTTTCCTACCCGGCGACGTGTACGTCACCGAGACCGGATCACGCCGCGACAGCGGCACCGCCTACACCACCCGCGAGCTCGCAGACGAAGTCGTTGAACACGCTCTAGCCCCACTGTGCTACTCGCCCGGCCCGCAAGACACAGCCGACACCACTCAATGGCGCATACGCCAACCAGACGAGATCCTCGACCTCAACGTGTGCGACCCCGCTGTCGGTTCTGGGGCGATCCTCGTGGCCGCCTGCCGCTACCTCGCTGAGCGGCTCATCGAAGCATGGGCAGCCGAAGGCGACGAGCGCGCCGCCGACACCGCTACCGCAGCCGACAACCCGGACCGGCTCGACGTCGTCGTGGAAGCCCGCCGCATGGTCGCAGAACGCTGCTGCTACGGCGTTGACCGCAACCCCATGGCCGTCGAGATGGCCAAACTATCGATGTGGCTGACCACAGTGGCCAAGGATCGGCCCTTCACGTTCCTAGATCACGCCATCAAGTCAGGCGACAGCCTGCTAGGCATCCACAATCTGAACCAACTGCGCCACCTGCACTTCGATCCGGCGTCCGGCAAGGCACGCCCCACGCCGATCTCAGGATTTCACAGCGGCGGTGAAGCCACCGAGAAGGTCCAGCGTCTCATCGACCAGGCAATCGAGCTGAGACACGCGATGCACAGCATCGAGACCATCGGCCTCGCCGACGTCGAACAGAAGCAGAACCTCCACCACCAGAGCGAACAACACCTAACGGCGCTCAACGTGATCGCTGACGTGCTCTCAGGCGCAGCACTGTCCACCGCCAGCGATACAGACCCCGACACGGCGCTCACCGGGCGGCTCGAAGCCGACGCGGCGGCCATAGTCGGACTCGTCGAAGCGCTAGACACACCCGAGCAGGCGCCAGCGCTCGACAGTGCCCGCAGCCGGGCCCGTCGCCGCCTCGACGCCGGTCGCCCCGGCAGCGCCCCGCCGCGGCAGCCGCTGCACTGGCCCATCGCCTTCCCCGAAGTCTTCAACAGCCCCAGTCCGGGCTTCGACGCGATGGTCGGCAACCCGCCGTTCCTCGGCGGGCAGCGCATCACCGGCGCAGCAGGCACCGACTACCGCAACCATCTCATCGCCTGGACCGCCAACGGCACCAAAGGCTCAGCAGACCTCGTCGTCTACTTCTTCTTGAACGCCACCAAGATCGCCCGATCCCTCGGCTTTCTGGCCACCAACACCATCGCGCAGGGCGACACCAGCGAAGTCGGCCTGACCCAGATCATCGACAACGGATGGACCATCCACCGCGCCGTGTCATCAACCACCTGGCCCGGCGACACATCGTTGGAGATAGCCAAAGTCTGGGCAATTAGCCACCCATGGAACGGCAAACGAATGCTCGACGGAAGACACGTCGCAGCCGTTGATGAGATGCTGTACCCCCCGCCAGCGTTGGACTGGCGCAAGCAGCGCCTCGCCGCTAACGCCGACAAGTCGTTCATCGGCTCCTATGTGCTTGGTACCGATGAGTTCACCATGAGTCCCGAGGAGGCGCAGGCGCTCATTGCAAAGGACCCACGCAACGACGAGGTCCTGATGCCTTTCCTGGTCGGCAAGGACATCAACCAGTCGCCCACTCTGACCGCTCCCAAGTGGATCATCAACTTCCACGACTGGCCCAAGAAGAAGGCCGAGGACTACCCCGACTGCTTCGCCATCGTGGAACGGAAGGTCAAGCCCATTCGCCAAGAGCGCAAGCCGAATGGCGACTTCAAGAAGCGCAAGCCGTTGCCGCAGCTCTACTGGATCTACGCCGAGAAGCGTCCGAAGCTGTATCGCACGATCAAGCCGTTGGAGAGGGTGCTTGTGATCGCGCGCGTCAGCAAGACGGTGCAGCCGCTATTCGTCAAAACTGGCCAAGTGCTTTCCGAGAAGATCGTCGTGTTTGCGTATGACGACGATTTCCATTTCGGGGTGTTGGCATCAGGGTTCCACTACCGCTGGACGGCGCGCTATTCCTCTTCGCTCCGGACCGACACGAATTACTCTCCCTCTGACGTGTTCGACACGTTCCCTCAGCCGCCCTATGACGCTGCGGTGCAGTCCGCCGGGCGGGTCCTCGATCTGCACAGGTCGAAGCTGATGCTCAGCCGCGATCTGGGGCTGACCAGCGTCTACAACCTCGTGCACGACCCCGAAGTGAGCAGGGACCTGGACATCAGACGGCTCCGCTCCCTGCACGTCAAGTTGGATCTGGCGGTGCGGGCCGCCTACGGATGGTCCGATGTGGAGTTGGAGCACGACTTCCATCCCGTGCGCGGCCAAGGTGTGCGTTTCACGTTCTCCCCTCGGGCCGCCGGCGAGGTGCTGGACCGGCTGCTGGAGCTGAACAAGGAACGGTATGAGGCTGAGGCCGCGGAGGGGCCGCACGAGCGGGCGGTGTCGGGGAGACCGAAGGCCACCAGGAAGGTTGCCGCTGGTCAGGGGTCGTTGCTGGGAGGCGAACGATGACGGACACGTCTGCTCCGACTGCGGATCGGAGCCCCTGGGGTCTGCGCGCCGAGCTTGTCAGTCGGGTGACTGCAGATCTGATGGGTCCGCTCGAGGGCGCCACTGAGGTGATCGAGGGATACCAGAAGGCTGACGGCAACTGGTCGCCACCGGGGCGGGTGCGGGACCGGTATCTGGTGGGGATGCTGGCTCCGAAGGGCACTGTCGCGGTTGATCCTGAACGCGACGACGACGTCGGACCCGAGGAGGGCGACGACACGAACAACGGCGGTGTGCAGGACGGGCGCAGCCCCAGGATGGTGCTGGCGCAGTCGTCGTTGGGCTTGTCGGTGGTGGTCGACGCGTCTGTTGAGAGCCTGGTCGCTCGCTGTCGTTGGGGTCAGTACGACAAGGAGTCCCAGCAGCACGATGACGGCTCCCGGTCATCGGTTTGGGTTCGCCGCCCGGTACAGATCGACCTGCCAGTCCCGTTGGCGGAGGGCGAGTTCGGGCCGGTGGACGTTGACGGCGAGGGCGTCGTGTTGAGGGGCCGGGCCACTCGCTCGGGTGGCGGGTTGTGGCTAGTAACGGTGTTCTTGTCCAATGAACGTGAGCAGGCCGAGCGAAACAGGGACAGCCGCTGGATGTTCCAGGCCGCGTTGGAGGTGTTCACAGCCGACGGCGCGGCGGTGTTCTTGGGCCGTGGCGGGATTCTGGCTGAGGCTGCGGCTGCTTCGCAGTGGGAGCGCGACGAGGTGGCGCAACTCGACCTGCAGTACCGCGACACCGTGGAGTTCGCTGTCGGTCACGGCGTTGGCACCGATGTGGAGGTGTCCGTTTCGGATCCGCGGCGGGCAGTACGGGCCGCTACTGTGGCCATTCCCAGCCATGAGGTTTGGCGCACCGACGCACCGCGTGCTGAGACGACTCCGCAGCTGGCCGGGCTGGTGACCGACATGAAGGCGCTGTCGGAGCTGGATCCCGATCGTCTGCGAGCGGCGCTGTTGCCTCTGTCGGAGGGGTACCGGCGGTGGTTGGACACCGAAGCGGCCCGCATCGATGACCCCGCGGCGCGTCTTGAGGGCCATGAGCAGGCCGCCCGAGCCGCGATCTCACAAGCCCGGCAGATGGCTGACGCCATTGAAGTGGGGATCGAGCTGGTCTGTTCGGACGCCGACGCGTTGGAGGCATTCCGGTTCGCGAATGAGGCGATGCGTCTGCAGCGCGTCCACACGGTCGCCATCGAGTCCCGGCGCCGAGATCCCGAGCTGGGGCTGCGGGACGCTGTCGAGGCTGCCGATGTGCCCGAGAATCGGTCTTGGCGGCCGTTCCAGCTCGCGTTCATCTTGTTGTGCGTGCCGTCGCTGAGCGACCCTGCGCACCCCGAGCGGTCCCACGACGATGGGTTGGCTGACTTGTTGTTCTTCCCGACGGGCGGCGGCAAGACCGAGGCATATCTGGGGTTGGTGGCTTTCACGCTGTCCACGCGGCGGCTCCAGGGCGTGGTCGGTGAGGGCGAGTGGGCGGTTGACGGACGTGACGGGGTGGCGGTGCTGATGCGGTACACGCTTCGGCTTCTCACCGCTCAGCAGTTCCAGCGCGCCGCGACGTTGATGTGCGCGGCGGAACTCTTGCGCCAGGCTCGCGCCAACAGCGATGACCGCTATGCGGGTGTGCCGTTCCGGCTCGGGATGTGGGTCGGGGCTTCGGTGACTCCCAATAGGGCCCGCGACGCGGAGCGTTTCGCGCAAGACGCTCGGGTGGGGGGTTACAGCGGTGGTCAGTCGACCCCGGTTCAGCTCAGCGACTGTCCGTGGTGCGGCACCAGCATCGACGCCGGAACCGACTGCCGCTACGACGAGGCCCTCGAACGGTTCTTGGTGTTCTGCGGCAACGCCCAGGAGTGCGCGTTCATCGAGGCGCTCACGTCTGGTGAGGGGATCCCTGTCGTGACGGTGGATGAGGAGATCTACCGGCTGGTGCCGTCGTTCGTTATTGGCACCGTCGACAAGTTCGCGCAGCTTCCCTGGAACGGCGCCACCTCCACGCTGTTCGGGCAGGTCGAGTCTCGCTGTGAGCGCCACGGCTACCGCAACGCCGACCTGGATCGTTCCCACCGGTCGCATTGGGCGGAACGGGACTCTCACAAGCCGCTGGACGGCCATCCCGCGGCCCGCACCGTGCCGTCTGGGCGGCTGCGTCCGCCTGATCTGATCATCCAGGACGAGATGCATCTGGTGACCGGGCCGCTGGGAACGATGGCCGGGCTGTATGAGACCGCGATCGACCGGCTTGCCACCTGGAGCCATGAGGGGAAGCCGGTGCGGGCGAAGGTGGTCGCGTCGACCGCGACGACGCGCAGAGCCCGCCAGCAGGCCTGGTCGGTGTTCTGGCGCAAGCTGCGGGTGTTCCCGCCGCCGGTCGTGGACGTTCACCGGTCGTTCTTCGCTGAGCAGACCCCGCCCAGCCCCCAAAGCCCGGGGCGTCTGTACCTGGGGGTCTGCGCGCACGGCGAACGCCTCAAGCAGGTCGAGTTGCGGGTGTTCTCCTCGGTGATGGCCGCCGCCAAAGCCATCGCAGACGAACTCGGCGACGACGCCGCCGTGGCTGATCCGTGGATGACTACCGTTGGGTACTTCAACGCGGTGCGCGAGCTAGCCGGGATGCGCCGCATGGCCGAGGACGAGTTGCGCACCAAGCTCCGCCGGAGCAGGTTCACTCCCGGGCTGGCGAATCGTCCCACCGTGGAGCTCAAGGAACTCACCTCACGGGTGTCCTCTGACGACATCAAGGCGATCCTGCGGCAGTTGTTCATCACCCATGACCCCGACCGGCCCAATGACAGCGAGCGGCCCATCGACTTGCTGTTGGCGACCAACATGATCTCGGTGGGTGTGGACGTGCCCCGCCTCGCTTCGATGGTCGTGGTCGGCCAGCCCAAAGCCACCGCCGAGTACATCCAGGCCACTTCCAGAGTCGGCCGGGACCCCAAGGGCCCGGGTCTTGTCGTCACGCTCTACAACTGGGCCCGGCCCCGGGACCTGTCCCACTACGAGACGTTCGGCCACTATCACGCCACCTTCTACCGTCACGTCGAGCCGCTGTCGGTCACCCCGTTCTAAGAACCTGCCCTCGACAAAGGACTCACCGGGGTTCTCGTGTCGGCGGTCCGCCACGCCGATCACGAATGGAACCCCAACCCGTCTGCCCGCGAGCTCCAACGCCCCGACCCGCGCATCGCCGCTCACGTCGACGCCATCGCGCAGCGGGCCGGGTCCGTTACCGGCGACCAGAAGACCTCAGCGCTGGCGGCCAACATGGCCAACGACCGCCTCGACGCCTGGCACCGCCAGACCGCGCTGCGGCCCCAGCTGTCATACGCGGAGCGCACCGCAGACGACGTGGCGCTGCTGTGCAGACCCGAGGCCGGCGACTGGGAGATGTGGACGTGCCCCAACTCGCTTCGCGACACCGAAGTGCAGGCCAACCTCCAGATCATCACCGAAGATCCCGGCTACGAGTCCGGCGCCCACCCCGAGATCATCCTGGGCCAACCCGCCCACCCCGAACGCACATCCACCGCCGCCGACGAAGAAGTGGAAGACGCGATCGAAGCCGACGAGGCCGAGGCTCAGGCCGCCCGACGGGCCCGCTCATGAGCCCGGCACGCAGAGGCCAGTACCAGTCACGGCGCGTTGGCGGTGTGCGCCCGTCACAGATGATCCACACCTACGGCCCCGGAGCGGTCATGGACCTGCCCCAGCTGTCGGTGGTGCTCGCCGGCACAGACGACTGGAAACTCGAGCACACCGAGCGGATCCTCGAGCCGCGGCTGATCGGCGCGGTGCGCTCAGTGCCGGGATGCCATCGCGTGGCGGAGTTCCGCACCCCGCCCTGGCAAGAGGAAACGTCCAACCCGTTCGACGAATGGGCCCGTATCGGTGTGCCGGTTCATCCATTCCCGAGATGGCTGCGCTGCACCCAGTGCGACCTACTGGCACCGGTGGACCGGCACAGGTTCCGGCTCGATGTGCCCGTCTTCAGGCCCGACAAGGCCCGCTACTTCCACGACCGCTGCAACAACCGCCGACCCAGCGCGGTGCCGGCCCGGTTGTTGATCGCCTGCGGCGCCGGGCACCTCGACGACTTCCCCTGGGAGCAGTACGCGCACCGCGGCGCCCCCTGCGCGGACGGGCCGGTGCTGGAACTCAAAGAGGTCGGAAGAGCCAGCCGCGCCACCGATGTGCGCGTCGTGTGCAAGACCTGCGGCGCCAACCGCGTGGTGCACGACGCGTTCGGTCCCGAAGCCGACGCCCACCTGCCGCGCTGCCGGGGCAGGCACCCCCACCTGCAACGCTTCGACCCAACCTGCGATCAGCCCACACGTGCGCTGCTGCTGGGCGCGTCCAACGCCTGGTTCGCGGTCTACCGGTCCGCATTGACGATCCCCACCGTGAGCGGCGCCATCGCACAGAAAGTCGCAGAGCACTGGGACCTCCTCGAGAGCATCGACGACCGAGCAGAGTTCGACTTCATCATCAAACGCCTCACCAAAGGCGCAGGCGAGAAGCCGCTGCGGTGGCTGCTGCGCTATGACCCCCACGACGTTTGGACCGCCATCAGCGACCGCCGCGACGGCGACGTCATCGACACGGACCCAGGCGCCGGCGATTTGCGCGGACCCGAATGGGAGGCGTTCACCGCGCCCGTGCCCCCGCAGTCCGACGACTTCAAGGTTAGAGCACTGCCGGTCCCCAGCGGGTTCAACATGACCCTCGGACATCCCGTCGCCGTAGACCGGCTGCGCGAAGTGCAAGCCCTGTGCGGGTTCACTCGCATCGACGGCCCAGACGAAGCCGACCCGGCCCGGATCGCGCCCATCTGGAAGGACCCCCAGACGTGGCTCCCCGCCGCTGAGGTCCGCGGCGAGGGGATCCTCATCACACTTCCCGAGACCCGAGTCGAGCAATGGGAACGCGACTACCGAGAGAGCATCCGCTACCAGCACCTGCAGCAAGCCACCCACAACTGGCGCACCCGCCGCGGACTCCCACCCGACGACGACGCGGCACCCTCGCCGCGGTTCGTGCTGCTGCACACGCTGTCACATCTACTCATCAACCAGGTAGCGCTCGACTGCGGCTACTCCACCGCGTCGATCCGCGAGCGCCTCTACTGCCGCGAGGCTGGCCACCCCGAAGGCGCGCCGATGGCAGGAGTGCTGCTGTACACCGCGGCCCCCGACTCCGAAGGCACCCTCGGCGGCCTAGTCGCCCTCGCCGAACCGGCCCGACTCGCCGCGGTGCTAAGGGACGCGCTCAACCGAGCCGAACTCTGCTCCACGGACCCAATGTGCTCCGACCATCACGCCGGAGATCTCGGCGACACACTCCACAACGCAGCCTGCCACGCGTGCCTGTTCGCCCCAGAAACATCCTGCGAAGCCGGCAACCGCTACCTCGACCGGGCAGCCGCAGTACCGATCCTCGGGCACCCACAAGACGCCTACTTCACATGAACGACCCCCTCACCGACGCGATCGCCGACGCCGCGCTCGACATCCCCGGGCAACACCTCATCGCCGCCGCCGCAGCGATCCAGGACTTCCCCCGATGCTCACCGGAATCTCAGGCAGCACTGATCAACACCATCCCCGCCGCCAACTACCGCAGCCACGCGACAACCATCGCCCAAGCATGGAATGACCGCCCCGGCCAATCCGGGGCGGCGGTGGCGGCGGCCCTACGTTCGGCAGCCGCTACCGCTGCAGCCGCCCGCGCCGAGCACGCCGTCAGCCTGGTGTGGACCGGGCCCACAACGGAGGTCACCGGCCTGCGGGCCACCCGCTCCGTGCTCGAGGAGCTCATCGCTAACGCCACCCGCAGCCTGATGCTGGTGTCGTTCGTCAGCTACAACGTCGCAGAACTCACCGAGAGCCTCGCCAATGCCATCGAACGGGGAGTCGAAGTGACGCTCATCCTTGAAACTCCAGACGATCCCGGCGGCCAGCTCACCGTCGACGCCGACCACCCCTTCGAACCGATCAAGGCAACCGCGAAGTTCTACCGATGGCCCTCAGAAGCCCGGGAAGCGCACTTCTCTGCCTCGGCCCGCCTCCACGCAAAATGCGTGATCGCCGACCGATCAGCAGCGTTGATCACCAGCGCCAATCTCACCAGCGCTGGCATCAACGACAACTTCGAACTCGGTGTCCTCATCGAAGCAGGCCCCCTACCATCAATGCTCTATAGGCATCTTGAACTCCTGGAGGAACACGGAGTCTTGGAACCAGCTGAATCACATTCGCCTGCCACGCATGATAGCGTCAGCTCGCAACCCTCTGTCGACCAAGAGTCTTGAGCATGCATGACGATCATCTTTGTGCCCTAGCATTACTCAAAATGTCGTATGATCAGTATGGTACGACCTATCTTGACTACCTAACCCCCTTCATTGGTGACACCATCCGATCGATGGATCACGACGAAGTATCGGCAAGCGATCTCCATGTCGCACTAGAGCGAGAGTATGGTCTAGATGTACCTGAGGGCGTCCTAGTCACTCTAATGAGACGATTGGTGAAGCGCGGCCTCGGCCAGTTTAAGGACAGGCGCTTTCACCCTAACCTGCCAGAACTGAGGGCAGCTTTCGATTTTGAATCACAACGCCAAACCATCGACCAACAGCTAGCCACTCTGTACGATTCGTTCAGGAGATATATAGCTCTTGAATTCGATCATCAGATGTCTCAATCAGAGGCCGCAAGTGTCCTAATAAAGTATGCAGATGATAATGGACTTCCCATGATTCAGCACGCTCATGGCCGACAGGAATTGCAGCTGTCTCTGAGTCCCGATGCGATTGACTATATGACCAGTCGATATATTATCCATACGTTTGAGAGCGAATCCCCTGAGATGGATACGCTTCTCATCCTGGCTAAGGGTAGCAAGCTGGCTAGCGTTCTGTATCTGCCCAACCCTGAAGATACGCACCGACGAATCCGAGAGTTGGCAGTTGTGCTTGACACGCCTACGCTCCTTTCAGCGCTAGGACATCAGGGCGAGAGGCAGGAGGTGGCAGCGAAGGAGATGCTCGTGCTCGCACGAAGGTGTCATCTCCGGTTATCGATGCTCGAGGATACTCGCAATGAGGTAGAATCGGTCCTCCACGCGGTTGCATTAAGAGTAGCGAGACACGGATACGGAGATCGCGCCGTACGGGGGGTAGAAGCACACTTCCTTGCCAAGGGGTATGATTCGTCGGATATCCAACTGCTTATTGGGCGACTTGACAAGGCGTTCGTTGAACTGGGTGTCCAACACATCGAGAGGCCAGATCTGACCGTCTCCCTCTCCGTGGATGAACTGCGACTGGAGACCGTTCTTCAGGACGGTGTGGGTTACCAGCGCAGTGAGAGCCGCCTACATGATCTGAATGCACTAACCCTGATCGTTCACGAGAATTCGTGAGTGGGTCGGGTGTTTGTGTTTTTGTGTGATTTTGGTGGTGGGGTTCGCGGGGTGGGGTGGTGTTGGGATCGTCGGCGGGTGCGGTGAGGGGTGGACGGCTGGTTGTGGGCGTGTGTGTCCGGTGTCGGGGCGCGCGGGGGCCGGGTCGGTCGGCGGCTCGGGGGCCGGGTGCAGGGCCGGGGTCGTCTATGGGGCGCCGGAGCCGCAGGCGTGCAGCAGTTGTGGTGTGGCGGGCCACCAGTCGGGCAGTCTCAGGGTCCATCTGCGGGCTGAGCGCACGAGCCTCGCGGGGGCGTGCCATAGTTGCCATCTGAGGCGTTTGGGGGCGGCTTTGGCGAGGGGGCCGGCGAGGCGGAGTTGTTGGAACCATCTCACCAGGGTGTGGCTGAGCGCGACGAGGGCGGCCCAGGCGGCGTTGGCGTCGAAGTCGCTGAAGGGCATGCGGGCCAGGCCTGAGTCCTTGAGCCGGGCGATGGTGTCTTCGATGCGGGCGTGGGCCCGCATGTGGGCGTCCAATTCGGCGGGGTCGCCGTCTGCGTCTGTGTAGAACCCGCGGTATCGCCACATCTCGGAGTCGAACAGGGTGCGCTGCGCGCCGGGGTGACGGGGCTCGCGGCGCACGATGAAGCGGGTGCGGCCGGGCCAGCCGGCGAGGTCGACGGACTCGGTGAGGTCGGCGACCTGGGCGCGTTCGGCGGGCTCGCCGTCGGCTCTGAGCACGGGCTGCCACGCCTCGTTGTCGAAGCGGCTGTGGTCTATGGCCGCGGTGACCTCGTCGTTTGAGCGCGCTGTCATGAAGAACACCACGTTGCGGGCCCGGCAGGCCTCAGCGATGCGCGCAGAGCAGCCCGCAGCGTCGACGCGCAACTGCACCTGCCGAGACGCCTGCGCCGCTTCGTCGCCTTCGCGGTGGCCCGCCGCGGCCGCGGCGGGCAGCTGCGCTATGGCCGCGTCGAGCACCTCTATGTGGTCACAGATGCTGTTGGCCGCGGCGTTGCCGGGGCGCAGCATGATCGACAGCGGTTCGCCGTCTTCGGTGGCGCACAGCATCGGATGGAACCCGAACCCTCCTTTGAAGTGCGCCGCCGTGTTCTGCTTGTTCTCAGAGTGCACCTCCACCAGCGTCGAGTCGATGTCCAGCACCACCGGAGCGGACCCCGACACATCGCCGCGGCGCTCCCACACCCCGGCGCGCACACCGGCCACCGCCCCCCACAGCTCTCTGACCACATCAGGGCCCAGGCCCCGCAGCGTGCGATACAGCGTCGAGTCCGACGCCACCTGCCCGAACAGCACCGGCTGGGCCCGCAGATGCTCAATGTCGCTGCACGCCTCCCCGCCGCCGGCCAGCATCAACAACGCATGCACCAACACCCTGCCCCGATCATGAGACGGCGCCCGCTCACCCCTCGCCGGCACCGCCGCCGACAGCGCCTCCCCCAGCCCCAAACCATCAGCGAAACGCCCCAGAACGAACAAACCCGAATGCGCCGCCACCTGCCCGCCGCCGCCTGTCACCCTCACATCACAAACACTGCTACAGTCCATCTCGGAGATGCCCCTTCCTGCGGGTCAGATACGTGGTCGATAACACGCATCATCCCACATCGGAGGGGCTTTTCCGCGGACGCGGACCCAACCCGACCTCACTCCTCATGAACGATCAGGGCTAACGGCCACCTTCCGGCTACGAGGGGGAAGAATGCCGACCGCATTCGAAGGCTGTAGAGCGGTCTTTGTGACCCCCAATACATCATTGGCTCGAGCTTCTCGTGGGTTCTTTGAAGAAGAATACGGTAGACATTGGCCGATTGCCATCACTGATGATGACCTTACAACACTCCTGTGGCTGCGACAGTCCCTAACATCCCCAGACCTCCCTAGGCAGAAGCTCTTGGCCGATGCGTATGCAGCACTTGAACCAGGAGCTGTGTGGACCAAATTCCTAGACGAGATCGAAAAGCTCCACACAGAGGGGCAGTTATCGGATGATGACTACACCTACTTTAGGTATTCGCTAGACGCCAAGAGTGCCTTGATGCAAGAAACGATGGGCGAGGCGGATCGCATGTCTGCAGATGTTGTACATGCTGTGGTAGAGCGGGCACAAAATCAACATCGAGACACCATTAGAGAAGAAATCTTCGAGGTTGCCAACCAGTCATTGGAGCTATCAGAACAACGTGAACGCGAGTTGCGATCGCAGTTGCTGTCTGCACGGGGCGAACGGGATGACGCCTTGGCGTCCATGCGCGAGGCTCGCGCAGAAAGAGCAGCGATTCTAGAAGGTCGACGTGTCCATGCGCGAAAGCGAGCACGATCGATGGCGCGTCTGGTGAGAATAGTACTGATGTGCGTCGTAAGCGCAGTCCTCGTTCTAGGTTTGTGGATCTCTGCGCCGCCAGATTGGATCTGGCAACCGCGTCAGATTCCAGCGCTCCCTCGATGGACAATTGCGGCTTCGGTGATTGGTCTCAGTGTCATGTCTGTCGGTAATCTCGTGTTCGGAAGCTACGTCGCCAGATCGTGCAAGAAGATAGAAGATTGGGTGTATCGCCGCCTAGAGAGACGGTACCTTGGCGGTATCGAGATCGAGTAAGGGTACGTGTCGAGGGATCGAAGCAATGGACCTCTTTGTCTGCAGTCCGATCAGTGAAGAGGTAGACCGTCGGCTCTACACGGAGGGGATTTGAAGCGATGACGATTGAATCGCCTAGGCTCGACCCCGACCGGATGGTTGTCCTGTCGCTCAAGCCCCGATTCGCGGACGCCATCCTCTCCGGCACCAAGACGGTCGAACTCCGCCGCACCGGGCCGAAGATCGTCGTTCCGACGCGGGCGCTGCTGTATGCGACGACGCCGGTCCGGGCACTGGTCGGCACGTGCATTATCACTAGCGTCCAGACCGCCGATCTCGCAGCGCTGTGGCGCGAGTACGGCTCTCGGTCTGATTTGCGCCGTCATGAGTTCCAGCAGTACTTCGATGGCGTGGATGTGGGCACCGCTCTGGTGCTGACCCAGCCGCGAGCGTTCGGCCGGCGGGTCCCGCTCCAAGACCTGCGGGCGAAGCCGACGGGCTTCCGTCCTCCCCAGAGCTTCGCCTACGTCGACGCCAAGACCGGTGACCGGTTCATCGAAATGGCCGCCTAGTCGCAGAGTCTGCGCGCCTCCGGAGTTCGCGGCTCCCTATCCGACAGAACATGGCCAGCGTTGCCGTACATTGCAGGCGGGTGGATGACTGCTAATGAACTGTGCCGTCGAGTTTGGAGTGGTGTTCGACTGTGACGGGGCGCTGGTCAACACTGAGGAGCTCGGGTGGCAGGTGTGGCGGGCGCTCGCTAGCGACTTCGGGATCGAGTTGACGCTGGGGGACCTGCGGGCGGTGACCGGGTGCACTGATGAGGAGAGCGTCAGCTACTTCAGGAAGTGGCTGGATGAGCTGGCGCTGTCGGAACTGGGCACGCGGTTCGCTGCCGCGTTTGCGGCCGCGAGGCGGGAGGAGCTCAGAAGCTACGTCGACGCAGAGCACACGCTTCGGGAGCTGCGGGCTCGGGGGATCCCGGTCGCGGTGGCGTCCAACTCCACTACCGGTGATGTCGAGGCGGCTCTTGCTCGGACGAGCTTCGACGGGCTGGTCGATGAGATCGTTGGCGCGGATCAGGTGGCGTCTCCTAAGCCGGCTCCGGACATGTACGAGCTCGTAGCGGCACGGCTGGGCCGCGATGTGGTTGTGGCGGTTGAGGATTCGCCGGCGGGATCGCTTCGGCGCGGGCGGCTGGGCTGCCGGTTCTGGCTGTTGATCGGGGGGCGTTTGATCCGGCTTCGCTGGTTGAGGCGACGGTGGTCGCCCGACAGGTCAGCTACTCGCAGTTGGAAGCGCTGGCTGGCGCCTGATCAGACCGGGACTAGCTCGAACGACACCGCGAAGGGCACGCCTGCCATCTTGCCGACCTGTTGGCAGCTGCCGCGCAGGAACGAGTCGGGGTCGAAGTCCGGGTCGCCGAGGTTGTCGATGTATGTGCGGTGGCAGTCCAGCGAGGCCACGCCCTCGTCGATGTGGCCCGACACGTCCACCGCGTGGGTGGACGCCGACGAGGATGCGAAGGCAACCCAGCGCACACCGCTCCACGGCTCGCCGGCGTCGGTGAACAGCCAGCGGTTGGCGCCGTCCCGCACGGCGTCCGGCAGGGCCCGGCCCAGCTCACGGTGGTCGACGTGGTTCCAGGGTCCCGTCTCGCCCCACCGGTCACGGAAGTTCGATCCGATGATCACCTCGGGCCGGTGGCGGCGGATCGCCGCGGCCAGGTCCCGACGCAGCTCCAGCCCGTTGACGACCAGGCCGTCGGGATGGTCCAGGAACTCGACCACCGACACCCCCACCGCAGCCGCGGCGGCCACCTGCTCGGCGGTGCGCAGCGGACCGGTCTGCTCGGGCGGCATCGAGTCGATGCCGGCCTCGCCCCGGGTGGCCAGCACGTAGCGGACGTCCTTGCCCATGGCGGTCCAGCGGGCCACGGCCGCCGACGCGCCGTACTCCAAGTCGTCGGGATGGGCCACCACCGCCAGCGCCCGGTCCCAGTCCTCCGGCAACGGAGTCAGCATTGCACCCGCCTGGCGGTGATGCTCCTGCTCGGTTCGCCGTTGCTCACCGGACTCAAGCTTGTTCTAGCGGCGATGGCGCTCCGCGTGCTCGGCGGGGCAGCCGGCGCGATCAGGACCAGAGGCTCGTGACCCAACTCCCCACGATGGCGTCGCGTAGGCGCCCAGCATCCGATTCCGTGAGCGGGACGTGGACCTCGCCAGCCGGATTGCCCGGCCGGTTGAACCGAATGTTCGGGAAGGCCCCCAACAGGCCTTGATCATCGCCCGTGGCCCGAAGGTGAAGCCTCGGCCTCCCTGAACGTCGGGTACTACGCGGGTGAATCATGGGGAGATCGACTGGGTCACGAGAACGGTCCATGGCCGCAGGGACATGGAACCAGCCTGATACGGCCATCGGCTGCTCTTCCATATCATTCTCGACCGTGTCGACTGGACTCGCTTCAGCCGGGCTGGTTGTTGCGGTCTGATCGCCGTCGACTGGCGTACGGTCGTTGTCGTCGTCGGACTCTTGGGCCACTTCGCGCGCCGAGGGACGCCGAATTTCCTGGCCTACGACCCTCACATGACGAAGCAGGGGCAGTCTCCACACGACGACACGTCCCCGTTCGGCATCCACCCTGGTCCGCAGGCTCAGCCCGAAGCTCAGCAGTGCCAGAGCCGCGGCTACAAGGATGGCGATGTCGCGGACGCTGGCGGCGTACTGGCTCAGAATGGCGGTCACGCCTCGGAAGCCGGCACGAGCGTCTGCTGTGTCGCCTCCGGCGGGGCGTACAGCGCAGCGACGTATCTTCGCATGCGCTCCGGAACCGAGGCCTGCACCCATCTCTGAGCAGCCACCTGGCCTTCCGGCAGCGACTCGTGGCTTCCCACGTCGCTGAGGGTCACACCCTCAGCGCCGTCCAACCGCAAATGCCTGCCGTTCGCGACCACTTTGCACACATCGGTCACGATGCTGGATGAGGAGTGGCCCCTTGGAGCCACCCGGTCATCGACGATTAGCCCTGCCACCCACCACTCCTCGCCGGGCTTCGCCCACGGCAGAAGCTGCGCAGCCCGCCAGGACGGACCAGCCAGCACGGCCAGCGCGTACTCGGAGCCTCCGATCTCGACCGGACCCAGAGCCCAGAGGTCGGCTTGATTCTTCACGGGCAGAAGAACGAGACGCCCGTCAGGCTCGACGGGGGGATACTGCCACCAGTTCTCTGTCATCTGGCTCCTAGGGTCGACTGGACCCGATGCCCAATCTAGCCAGCAGGATTCCAGCGACGGCAGTCCGCAGCCGTCCTGGCCGGGTGCCCGCTGGAGCCTCAGTCTCTCAGCCTCGGAGATGTGGATGCCGTCGGGCACGTAGTCGTCCAACTCCGAATAGTTGTCGGCGAGTTCGTCGTCGGCACCGGGACAACCGGCGGTCAGGTCGTCGCCCTCAGGCTTGTCGTCAATCAGCATGGAATCAGATATACCGGATAGTCATGAAGATGCCTACCCGTGTTGGGTGCCTGCGCCAGGGGTGTTCGATGCAGCAGGATCCTTCCGTCCGCCGCAGTCCGCATCCACTCGATCTAGCTGGGCGGCCCGATAGTCGCTGCAGGAGACTGCTACCTCTGCATCATGGCAAGTTGGTATGAGGCAGGAACTCGACCCTGACCGGATGGTTGTCCTGTCGCTCAAGCCCCGATTCGCGGAAGCCATCCTCTCCGGCGTCAAGACGGTCGAACTCCGCCGCACCGTGCCGAAGATCGTCGTTCCGACGCGGGCGCTGCTGTATGCGACGACGCCGGTCCGGGCACTACGCGGCACGTGCATCATCACCAACGTCCAGACCGCCGATCTCGCAGCGCTGTGGCGCGAGTACGGCTCTCGGTCCGACTTGGGCCAACACGAGTTCCAGCAGTACTTCGATGGTGTGGATATGGGCACTGCTCTGGTGCTGACCGAGCCGCGAGCGTTCGGTCGGCGGGTTCCGCTGCAAGACCTGCGGGCAGAGCCGAGAGGCTTCCGCCCTCCCCAGAGCTTCGCCTACGTCGACACCAAGACCGGAGACCGCCTTATCCGTATGGCGGCCTAGGCCGGGCGTGTCTTGCTCGTCTGGTAGTTCGGGCCCGCCCCATCCGACAGAACATGGCCAGCGTCGCCGTACATTGCAGGTCTGCCTACCTGTGGGATGACTGCTCATGATCGGTGTCGTCGAGTTTGGGGTGGTGTTCGATTGTGATGGGGTGCTGGTCAACACTGAGGAGCTTGGGTGGCAGGTGTGGCGGTCTCTTGCGGGCGACTACGGGATCGAGTTGACGCTGGAGGATCTGCGGGCGATCACCGGGTGTACCGACGAGGAGAGCGTCAGCTACTTCGGGAAGTGGCTGGGGGAGGGGGAGCTGTTGGAGCTAGGCGCTCGGTTTGCGGAGGCGTTCGCAGCAGCCAAGCGGGACGAGCTCCGGAGCTACGTCGATGCGGAGCAGACGCTTCGGGAGCTGAGGGCTCGGGGGATCCCTGTTGCAGTGGCGTCCAACTCGACTGCTGATGACGTTGAGGCGGCTCTTGGTCGGACAGGCCTTGCCGGGCTGGTTGACGGGATCGTTGGGGCGGATCAGGTGGCGTCTCCTAAGCCGGCTCCGGACATGTACGAGCGGGCGGCGGCGTTGGTGGCCCGTGACGTCGTTGTGGCGGTCGAGGACTCGCCGGCGGGGATCGCTTCGGCGCGGGCGGCTGGGCTGCCGGTGCTGGCCGTTGATCGGGGGGCGTTCGATCCGGCTTCGCTGGTTGAGGCGACGGCGGTGGCTCCGGTGGTCAGCTACTCGCAGTTGGAAGCGCTGGCTGGTTCCTGATCAGACCGGGACTAGCTCGAACGACACCGCGAAGGGCACGCCTGCCATCTTGCCGACCTGTTGGCAGCTGCCGCGCAGGAACGAGTCGGGGTCGAAGTCCGGGTCGCCGAGGTTGTCGATGTAGGTGCGGTGACAGTCCAGCGAAGCCACGCCCTCAGCGATGTGGCCCGACACGTCCACCGCGTGGGTGGACGCCAACGAGGACGCGAACGCAACCCAGCGCACACCGCTCCACGGCTCGCCCGCATCAGTGAACAGCCATCGGTTGGCCGCGTCCCGCACGGCGTCGGGCAGGGCCCGGCCCAGCTCCCGGTGATCGACATGGTTCCAGGGACCCGTCTCGCCCCACCGGTCGCGGAAGTTCGACCCGATGATCACCTCGGGCCGGTGGCGGCGGATGGCGGCGGCCAGGTCCCGGCGCAACTCAAGCCCGTTGACCACCAGGCCGTCGGGATGGTCTAGGAACTCGACCACCGACACCCCCACGGCCGCCGCGGCGGCCACCTGCTCGGCGGTGCGCAGCGGGCCGGTCTGCTCGGGCGGCATCGAGTCGATGCCGGCCTCGCCCCGGGTGGCCAGCACGTAGCGGACGTCCTTGCCCATGGCCGTCCAGCGGGCCACGGCCGCCGACGCGCCGTACTCCAGGTCGTCGGGATGGGCCACCACCGCTAGGGCCCGGCTCCAGTCCTCGGGCAGCGGGGCCAGGGCGGGAGCCGCCTGATCACCCATGCTGCTCACCGGCCGGGTCGATGCCGCTCACGGCGCTCAAGGTAACGCCTCGGACCCGGCGAGCCGAACGGCGCCGATGCCGCAGCCTGGCGGCTCGGCGAGACTTCAAGACGCGGGCTCGGAGTCCAGGAGCCTGCCTTCGAGGGCGGCTTCCACCTCGGCGGTCTTGTTCAGCGCAGCGATGAGCGCGGTCAGCTTCAGATCGATCCTGTCGATCTTGGCGTCGAGTCCATCGATCCTGCCGTCGAGTCCATCGATCCTGCCGTCGAGTCCCGAGATCTTGGCGTCGATTGCGGCGAACCGGGTGTTGACAGTGTCCTCCAGGCGGTCGATACGGCTGCGTTCGCCGGCCAGCGAGAAGATGAGTAGGCCGACCACTCCGGTGGCCAGCAGGGTCGGCAGCAGCATGTCGCTGAGCGTGGCCCACCGACGGGACCCTGTCCTGGCCGCGGTGGGGGCCGGGTCGGGCTGGGCGTCGGGGGTGTGGGCCATGTGAGTCGCCTCGGTGGCGGGTTCGGCGGCGGTTGCGGTCACGGTGCGCCTCGCTCAGGTGTCGCGGCAGGGATCCTGTCGGATGTTGTCGGGTTGATTGGCACACCGCTGATGCCCGATGGCGAGGCTCAGTACTCAATATATTAGTCCATGCATTGTCATGCAACTAGCACAACAAGGCGCTATCGCAGTTCGCGCCGCCCTCAGCCTCCGGCCGGGGCCATGACGTCGGTCCAGAAGGTTGTCATGTCCTCGTAGAAGAGCGGCACCAGGTCGGGGTTGCCGGAGATGTGGGCGCCGCGCACGCCGAAGCCCGCCTCGATGGCGTAGAGGAAGCCGTCGCGGTCGACCAGGTCCGGGTCGGGCACATCCGCGGTGGGCAGGATGAAGGCCCCGTCGTCGGCGATGTAGAAGGTGGGCGCCCCCGGTGTCACCGACGCCTCCGGGATGTACTCCAGCGGGGTTGTGCGGTCGAAGCTGTGGTTGGCGCCCGGCACGATGCGCACCGCGGCGTCGCCGCCCACCAGCCGGATGGCGTGGATGTGGGCCTGAACCTGCATCGGCGGGCACCAGTCGTCCTGGTCGCCGATGATCGCCCGGACACGGGTGCTCCCGACCGAAGGATCTCGGAACTGCTGGCCCGACCACGGGTAGGCGGCGTACACCCCGGCCAGCTTGGGAGCCCCCGATGCGGCCGCCAGATGCACCGACGCCGCGCTCAGCACCGCCGAGCCGCCCCGGCTGTGGCCCTGCGCGCCGATCCGGGCCGGATCTATGTCGGCGCGGGCCGCTAGGACCTCGGCGGCGGCGAGGACGTCCCAGGCGCTGGCTGCGAACGAGAACTGGACCTGCCGCACGACGGTGCTGGACACGCCCCGGGTGCTGAACGGGTCGATGGCGCAAGCCGCGATTCCGGAATCGGTGATCGCCGTGGCGATGGCCATGTGATGCTCCTGGAGCCCGAGGCTGCCCGGCGCGACGATCACCACCGGATGGGGCCCGGGACCCTCGGGCACGAACAGCTTGGCCCACAGGTCCTGGCGCGGCATCGCCCCGGTGTCGGAGATCGCCTGATGGAAGTTCCTCGGATTCGCCGACCGGATCGTCAGCGCCTCCCCGGCAAGACCGTTGGCCAGCCGGTAGCCGTCGCGGTGGATGGCGTCGTCGCCGGTCACTGGGCCGGTTTGCGCCCGAACGTGTAGATGGTCTTCATGGCGCGCCAGAGGCTAGAGGTTGCCGGTCCGGGCCGCCGGACTAATCAGCCTGGCTGCTACCCGCGGGCCGGTGCCACATGAGGGGGGCTGCCAGCGCCGAGAACAGCGCCACCAGGGCCCACACCGCCAGCCAGCCGAACTGCTCGGCCGCCCATCCGGCCGCCACCGGGCTCACCAACGCAGCCACCGCGAACATGGTTGACACGATCCCGGTGATCATCCCCGTGGACCGCTCGCGTCCGACGGTTATGTGGGCGAACAGCAGCGGCGTCCACCCCCAGCCGGCCACGTACCCCACCGGAACGCCAACGAACATCAGCGCCGTGCTGCCGGTGGCCATCGCCGCATAGCCGGCAACCGCCACCCCGGCCATGGCCGCGATGGTCCTGGGAGCGTCCAGATCCCGGCGGGTCACCGCGTAGGCGCAGCCGATCCGCATCAGCACGCTCCCCGCAGCCGAGGCCGCCACCAGAGCCGCCGCGGTGCCGGCACTGGCTCCTGCGTCCACGAACGACAGCGACGCGAAGGCGTTGAACACCACCAGGTTGACGAACAGCAGCGCGGCGCTTCCATAGAAGCCCAACCCCAGAGAGGCCACATCATCGCGGGTGCTCCGGGACGGTCCGGCTGCGACCGGTGCCGCCGGACCGGACCCGGATCCCATCCGCACCGACTGCTTGCCGGGCCGCCACGGCCCCACCAGCAGCGCCAAGCCCGCCACCGCGAACACCGAACACGCCGCGAACACGGTGCGCCACCCCAGCCGGTCGCCGAACACCGGCAGCACCGCAGCGGACACCAGCACCAGCAGCGGCATCGCCGCCTCACGAATACCGAAAGCGAGCACCCGCGGCGTGCGAGCCAGGAAGTCGACCAGGATCCTCGAGGAGCTCGGCTCGGACAACACCCGCAGGATCCCGGCCGCGGCCAGCAACGCCACGAACCACGCCGTGCTGGGCGCCTGCGACAGCGCCACCATGAACAAGCAGCCGCCGACGCAGGTGAGCCGGCCCACGGTGATGCCGCCGACGCGGTCGGTCACCCGCCCGAGCCACACCGCCAACACCACCGCGGGAACGGCGGACAGCGACAGGCCCAGCCCCAGCTCGGACGAGCTGATCCCCAGGTCGAGCCGCAGGTAGGGCGCCAGCGGGCCCGAGATGATCTGCGGCGTGGCCCCCGCGGCCAGCAACGCACTGGCCGCGGCCACCGCGGCCGCATCGGAGCGCATGGCGCTAGCCACGGCGGCGTCGGGTCACGGCAGCATGCAAGTTGATGTCGGCGATCTCGGTAGCAAACTGCCGGGAGCTGTCGTTCATATCAAGGGAGAAACGTAATGGGCAAGGTTGTGCTGATCACCGGAGCATCCGCCGGGATGGGGCGGGAGGCCGCGATCCTGATGGCCCAGCAGGGGCACCGGGTCTATGCCGCCGCCCGCCGGCTGAAGCTGATGGAGGACCTGGCCGACCACGGCGTCACCACAGTCGAGCTGGACGTCACCCACGGCGACGGCAACGAACGGGTGGTGAGCCGCATCATCGACAGCGAGGGACGCATCGACGTGCTGATCAACAACGCCGGCTTCGGGCTGTACGGACCGGTCGAGGACATCCCCCTCGACGACGCCAGATACCGCCATCCGCTGACCGGCATAGCTCCGGGCGCCACGCGCCTTGAGACGGCCGCGTCGGGGCGGGCAACCCTTGCAGACATGGCCGGCAGGCTCGCGGCGGGCTACTGGAAGAAGGCGCCCCCGTTGACCACGAGGTTCTGGCCGGTGACGAAGTCGGAGCCGCTCCCGGCGAGGTAGAGGATGGTCCCGACCATGTCATCGGGCTCCTGGGTGCGCCTGAGGGCCCGGCCGGCCACCACGAACTGGTCGCTGGTGGCGTCGGTGGGCCGCAGCGACGGGTTGGGGATCAGGTCGGGAGACACGGTGTTGACCGTGATCCCGTCGGGGCCGAGCTCGGTGGCCAGACAGCGGGTCAGCCCGATGATCGCGCTCTTGGAGGCCACATAGTGCGGGAAGCCGACCGTGCCCTTGAAGCAGGTGTTGGACGCGATGTTGATGATCTTCCCCGAGCCCTGCGCCTGCATGTAGGGGTACACCGCGCAGCAGGTGAGCCACACGCCGCGGACATTGACCTCGAAGGTGCGGTCCCATTCGTGCTGGGAGACCTCGTGGAACGGGCCCCGGGTGGTCTCGGAGAAGTAGGCGGCGTTGTTGACGAGCACGTCGATGGTGCCGAAGGCGTCGGCCGCGGCCGCGGCCAGAGCGTCGTTGTCGGCTGCGGAGCTGATGTCGGCCCGCACGCCGACGGCCCGGCCCCCCAGCAGCCTCGATCTCGGCGACCGTCCCGGCGGTGTCGAGCAGGTCGCTCACGACAATGTCGAACCCCGCGCCGGACAACGCCAGGCAGTAGGCCCGCCCCAGTCCTCTCGCCCCTCCGGTCACGATCGCTGTCGGCGCCACGCTCACCCGCCCTGTTCGCTGGATCGGGCTCGATGCTACGCGCCGGTCGCCGGGCGCGGTCACTCAGCGCCCGGCGGGCCGGCTGCCGGGCCTATCCGGTTCCAGCGTCTGATTCTTCTAAAGCGTTAAGAACGTACAGAGCGAATCGGTAGCATGTCCGCCGTTAGCGCCGCGGAGGAGTTGTCGTATGCAAGTTGACCGGCACCGGATCGCCAAGATCGCCTTCGCGGCGCTGCTGGTGCTCGGGTTCTGGGCGGTCCTGCCCGGCGCTGCTCGGGCCGCGCAATCCGAAGTCGACCAGATCGCCACCTACCAGGACGTCGAGTTCATTCTCAGCACGTTCTCGTTCCTTGTGTGGGGGGTGCTGGTGATGTGGATGGGCGCCGGATTCACCATGCTGGAGGCCGGCACGGTCCGCACCAAGAACGCGTCGATGATCTGCCTCAAGAACGTCGGCATCTACTCGATCGCCGCATTGTCGTACTTCGTGGTGGGTTACAACCTCATGTACCTGGACGTCGACGGTGTGATCGGCACATTCCGGTTTCTCCACGGACCCACCGCCGCCGAGGTGGCGCTGTTCGACGGGGCCACGGGCCGCGTGGACGAGATCGTCTCCAGGGGACATGCGTCGATGTCCATCTGGTTCTTCCAGATGCTCTTTGTCGCCACCACGGCGTCGATCGTGTCAGGTGCCATCCTGGAACGGGTCAGGTTGTGGGCATTCTGGGCATTCACGCTCGTGCTGGCCGCGTTCATCTATCCGATCGTCGGTGCCTGGGTGTGGGGCGGCGGCTGGCTCTACGAAATGGGCTTCCAGGACTTCGCGGGCTCCACTGCGGTCCACACCACCGGCGGATGCGCTGCGTTCGCGGCGCTGCTGGTCGTGGGACCGCGCCGCGGGAAGTTCCGTCCCGACGGCAGCGTGAAGGCCACCCCGCCGTCCAACGTGTTGGTGGCGACGCTGGGAGTGTTGATCCTGTGGCTGGGCTGGTTCGGGTTCAACGGCGGCTCGCAGCTGGTGCTGGGCACGCCCGGGGACGCGGTCGTGATGAGCAGCGTCCTGGCCAACACCCACCTCGCGGCGGCCAGCGGCCTGATTGTCGCGGTGGTCGTTGCTCGCCCCCTCTTCGGCCGTCTGGGCGTCGCCTCCAGCCTCAACGGTGCCCTGGCCGGACTGGTATCGATCACCGCAGCCCCGAACATCGCCGAGAGCGGCTGGGCGGTCGTCATCGGCGCCGTCGGCGGCTTGCTGTGTTCTGTGGCGACCAAGCTGTTGGAGCGGCTGAAGCTCGACGATGTGGTCGGGGCCATCCCCGTGCACCTGGTGGCAGGAGTTTGGGGGACGCTGGCAGCAAGCATCGCGGCGGGAGCCGACCTGGGTGTCCAACTTCTGGGCGTTGCGTCGGTCGCAGGGTTCTCGTTCACCGCCTGCCTCATCGTCTGGAAGGTCATCGACCTCACGATCGGCATGCGGGTGTCGCGTGACGTGGAGTACGTGGGTCAGGACGTGGGAGAACTCGGAATCGAGTCACACCCGGAGTTCATGCTCGTGCCGGAGGACTTCGACGACTACCAGGCGCCGCTGCGCTCCCGCGAGCGTCGTGGCCGCCGAGCCCGGCCGCAAGAGAGTTTCGACCCACTACTCGATCCCGGTGACATCTGGGTGGATCCGCGCCAACCGGTTCCGTCGGGTTCGTACCTGCCGCCTGATCCCGTTCCGCCTAGGCAGGCGCCCTCGCCGGGTGCGGTTCCGCCGGGTTCGTACCTGCCGCCTGATCCTGTCCCGCCCGGTTCGTACCTGCCGCCGGGTGCTGTTCCGCCCAGGCCGGCGCCTCCGCCGGGTGCTGTGCCACCTAGGCAAGCGCCTCCGCCGGGTGCGGTTCCGCCCAGGCCGGTGCCTCCGCCGGGTGCGGTTCCGCCCAGGCCGGTGCCGCCGCCGGGTCAGAATCCGCCGCCCAGGCCGGTGCCGCCGCCGGGTCAGAATCCGTCGCCCAGGCCGGTGCCGCCGCCGGGTCAGAATCCGTCGCCCGATGCGGTCCCGCCCGACCGGCGCGGTTAGGTGGGCAGGGTCGGTACGTAACGGACGCTGTTAGGCATCGGTCCACGCGCCCGGCAAGCACAGCACGCCCCGGCGGTCCTTCCGGCGCATCGTTACCGACAGCCATTGCTCGACCATGAGAGCGGCCTGCCTGCTCAGGGCCAGACTGCCCAGCGGTGACTGCAGGACGATGTCTCGGCCCGCGAGCAGGTGGATCGGCGGTTCGGTCCGCACGCGCAGCGACCCGTCGTAATGGGGACTGGCCGCCACCGGGAGGTAGCTCCTGAGATCGGCGAGAGCAGACGCGCGCCCCCGGACCAGCGCGGGGAACTCATGGGTCGTGTACGCGACCCACACCTCGCGGTCGCTGCGTACGAAGCCCGCGCCCCGTACCGGCGGTGGCTCACCGCCGCCGTGGATCAGCCAGTGCCGCAGCTTGGTGATGGCCACACTGGCGGTGGCGGCTTCCTCGCTGCCGCTGTTGATGAGGCCCGCGTAGACCTGGTGCACGTGCGCGGCAGTGATCCGGCTGATGTCACGCCCGCCGATCGTGTAACCACCGGCAGCGGCAATCTCCTCTATCTCCGAATACGTGTACATGATCCCGCCGGATGGAGGGGCGCCCAGCGCCGGGCGCCTCGAGTTGAGCCTTCTGCATCAATAGTTTCGATTATGGCGATCGGGCGAGACTATCGCGCTGGAGCTCTGCGGGCGATCTCGCGCAGCCAGCGCCGGTACTCGATGGCGACCCGGTCGACGCCTGCGATCTGCAGCTCCGCGCTCAAGTCGACGGGGAGCTCCTCGGGGCGCTGGGACTCCACGAAGGCGTGGTCCTGGCCGATGACCAGCGCGTTGAAGTCCAGCATCTCGGAGTCGGTGGCCTCGTCGAAGGCGTAGTCGCGGCCCATGAACGTGAAGCACCGGCAGGTTCTGCGGCCGGTGGGGCAGACGCTGAAGAACAGCAGGTAGCGCTGGTCGACCGATTCGATGTACTGGTCCAGCAGGATGGTGTTGGGCATGAACAGCCGGTAGTCGAGCTTGACTTCGACGGCTCCGTCGATCTCCAGGCTCCTGTTCTTGCCCGAGTCGGGGGGCTCGGCCATGTGGGGGTGCTCGAATCGCAGCTCGTTGCGGTGGCGGCCGATGGAGTGGTCGGGCACCTCGGGATGGGCGGAGTCGCCCAGCACGCCGTCGTGCACCCAGGCGAAGTGGCCGAAGTCGACGTAGTTCTCGATCCGGCGGGGGAGCGCGCACCGCCAGTCGTACGGCTCGACCTCGATGAGGCGGAACGAATCATCGCCGAAGTAGGGGTTCTCCGGCAGCGGGTCGACGGGATCGCCGGAGAGGCACACCCAGATCAGTCCCAGATGCTCGGCGGCCGAGTAGGAGACGAGACGGGCACGCGACGGGATCTTCACATCGGGCCGGGCCGGGATCCTGGTGCAGCGTCCCTCGCCGTTGTAGGTCCAGCCGTGGTAGCCGCAGCGCAGACCCTCCTCGCTGACCGAGCCGAGCGACAGCGCGGTGCCCCGGTGCACGCAGATGTCCCGGAACGCCGAGACCTCGCCGTCGATGCGGGCCAGCACCAGCGGCTCGTCCAGCAGCGTCACCGCCACCGGCCCGCCGCCGGCCAGCTCCGACGCGTAGGCCACCGGGTGCCAGTAGTCCCGCAGCGCCTCGTAGAGGCCGTCCTCGCTCACCGGCTCATCCTCCCGGGCCTGTGTCCAGCGCCGGACCGGCGCGGGACTGCTGGACTGTGTCGGCACGCAGGCGCTGCCGCAGGTGCCGGACCGCGGAGTACGCCAGCCATCCCAGGCACCAGACCACCACCGATATCAGCAGGGCGTCCTCGCCGGTGGGGCCCAGGCCACCGTCGTGGAACGGCTTCACGAAGTAGTGGGAGATGAAGCCTCCCCGGTACGGGGTCTCGCCGGCGAGGCGCCACAGGTCCTTCTCCCACACCGTCAGCGGGCACGGGAACCGCCCGAGGTTCACGATCGCGGTGGGCACCAGCATGGCCAGGTACCACATCATCAGCCGGGGCCTGCGGGCCGCGAACGGTGCGCCCACGATCAGGAACACCGCCAGCAGCCCGTGCGCGAGTGCCATCGCAGCGGCCAGCAACCACGCACCCACGGCCTCACAATACTGCGGAGCCCCCAGCACGAAGAGTTGCGCCCGGTCGATGGGCCGCCCGAGGTCGCCGACCTCGATCGCGCGCCCGAGGCCCTAGCCTCTCTGGCTATGGCAGAACGCAGTTCCGAAGAGCTTGAGGCCGGCTTGGCCCATGTTCTCGACGCGCCGTCCGACGAGGGGGAGCTCCGGCTCATCGTGCGCCGGCCCGGAGTGGAGGAGCGTGAGACCATCGAGGAGGGTGCCCTCGACCCCGACTCGGGCCTGGTGGGGGACAACTGGGCGACGAGGGCCTACTCCCGCTCCGAGGGCGGCGAGCCGAACGTCTTCGCGCAGCTGACCCTCATGAACGCACGGGTCGCGCAGCTGATTGCGGGAACGGTCGACCGCTGGCCGCTGGCCGGCGACCAGCTCTACGTCGACTTCGACATCAGCAAGACCAACCTGCCCGCGGGCACCAGGGTGGCCATCGGGGAGGCCGTCGTCGAGATCTCGGCCAAGCCCCACACCGGGTGCGGCAAGTTCATCCGCAGGTACGGCCTGGCCGCGCAGCGCTGGGTCAACTCCGAGATCGGCACGATGAACCGGCTCCGGGGCGTCAACACCCGGGTCGTGCAGCCCGGAGCGATCCGCGTCGGGGACCGCATCACGAAGGTCTGACGACGCAAGGGCCGGCGCGACCGCTGAGCGGCCGCCGGCGGGTCAGTCGGGGATCCAGGACTCGGGCTCGATGCCGAGACCGTCGGCGATGCGGTTGGCGTAGGCGTAGTAGCCGACGACCTCGGCGATGTCGAGGATGTCGCGGTCGGAGAAGCCGGCCGTTCGCAGGTCGTCGACGTCGGCGTCGTTCATCGCTGCCGGCGTCCTGGTCAGCTTGACCGCGTACCTCAGCATCGCAGCGCGCTTCAGCGACAACGGCGCCGCCGTCCAGTCCTGTTCGACCGCGGCGACGAGCTCGTCGTCGTTGATGAGGCGGCGCAGACCGCGCCGGTGGTGGACGACTCAATAGTGGCAGTCGTTCTCGAGGCTCACGACCAGCGCGATGAGCTCGCGCTCGACCTTGCGCAGCGAGGCCGTGCCGGCCATGGCCGACTCGTAGAGGGCCAGGTGGGCCGCCATGGAGCGGGGGTTCAGCGAGTGCACAGCCAGGATGTGGTCCACCCGGCCGTAGGCGGGATCCACGACCCTCGGGTACAGCTCGCCGAGCTCGCCGGCCCACGAGCCGTCAGGAATTATCTCGATACGTGCCATGGCCCGGAGTCTCCCACGACCCGAGGACTCGGTGAGTCTTGGAGCAGCCGAGCAGGCTAGGACGTGCCGGCTCAGGCGCGAGCCCGGCCCGTGGCTCGGTCCGGATCTCAGACGGCGAGGTGTGGGTGAACGGCAGGTCGAGTAGAAGAGATGAGTCATCAAGGAAGGAGACTGGTTCATGAGCGGATCGTCAGCACAAGCGTCGGAGCCGGTCCCGGACTGCCCGAAGTGCGGCCGTTCGATGGTGAGACGGACGGCTCGGCGAGGAGTGAACGCTGGCAGCCAGTTCTGGGGGTGCTCTGAGTTTCCGCGGTGCCGCGGCATCGTGCGGCACCAACCGCCGGTTGACACACCGGCCGACGAGGGTGCCTCCACTTCCCTTCAGACAGCTCAGGACAGCGCCGCGGAGGCTACGAGCCCAGACTCGGGCGACAAGCCCCAGGGCTTCCTCACCAAAGTCGCCAGGGCCATCGACAAAGGCCATCGCTGGTACCTGGAACGAGACGAGCCTGATGCCGCCGGCCGATGGGACGATGATCATCGGCGCAGCATGCTCCGCTACGTCTATGACCGCGACGGCGGGCGATGCGGAATCTGGACGGCGGAGATGAAGATTAAGGGCGCCCAGATCGAGCACGTGGTACCCAAGGTGTTCGTGCTGTTCGACGTCCGAAAGAATGGCAAGGCCGAGCCTGGCACCCAATACAAGAGCCGCCTGCACAAGATCGACAACCTCCAGGCCGCCCACACCTATTGCAACAAGCGCAAGGGCAACACCCCTGAGGTCGACAAGTGGCGGCACCCGACCATGCCGCCGCTCACAGTCGCGGACACCGAAGATGGAGGAGTCCTCGTGCTGCCCCGAGGGTCGAAGGCTCGATCGGCTCGCTAACACTTGGGAGTCGTCCGCGCCTCGTCACTCTCCGAGGGCATTTGGCCGAGGGAGCCAGCTTGACGACCTAGAGGACAACGGAGATGAGTCCCAGAAGGGCGTAACCCCGGCCGTTTGCCGAAGCAGGGACGGTTCCGGGGCCTTCAACTCGGGTGCAGCTGGCACCCGGTGAACGCCTCGGTGCGGCGCTGGGGCGAGGCGCTGCTTGAGGCCGATACTGAGCGCATCTCAGCGGTCGTCGCGCTGGGGCTCGACGAGCACCTGATGTGGCGGCGGGGACGGTTCCGGACCAAGGCCTGGGCCACCGGCATCGTCGACGTCGGCGCAGGCCAGTTGTTGGACATAGTCCCAGGCCGCACCGCCGAAGCACCCGCAGCGTGGCTGCTTGAGCGGCCCCGCAGCTGGCTGGCCGGCATCCGCTGGGCTGTTCTGGACCTCTGTGGCCCCTACCGCACGGCCTTCGACGCCGCGCTGCCCCACGCGGCCCAGGTCGCGGACCCCTTCCACGTCGTGCGGTTGGGCAACACCGCCCTCGACGAGGTCCGCCGCAGAGTCCAACAGCAGACCCTCGGCCACCGCGGCCACAAACACGACCCCCTGTATCGGGCCCGCAAACTGCTGGTGTCCGCGTCCGAGAAGATCACCGACTCCGGCCGCGTCCGGCTGCGGGGCCTGCTCGACGCCGGCGACCCCTACGGCGAAGTCCGCGACGCCTGGCACGCCAAAGAAACCCTCCGCTCGATCTATGACATCGACGCCCCAGACGTGGGCGCAGCCACTGTCGAACAGCTCGCCGGCGACCTCCAGGACCCCGGCATGCCCGCAGAGATCAACCGGCTCGGCCGCACCCTGTGGACCTGGAGAGCCCAGATCTCCAACCGGCACACCGCCAAAGTCACCAACGCCGCTGCCGAAGCCGCCAACAACCTCGTCAAACGCGTCAAACGCGCCGCCTTCGGGTTCACCAACTTCGCCAACTACCAAATCCGCGCCCTGCTCTACGCCGACAGACCCAACTGGGCGCTGCTCGACACCCTCACCCCGACCTGAAACGCGGAGAGCCGCGAATGCCCACGGTTTCCGTAGACGGCGACATCCTCGAGGTCGGTTGCTACCCCCCGCGGCCAATGATCCGCCTCAACGCTAAGGCGGACGACGACTCGGGCTGTCGACGGGCGTCGATACGGTGGGTAGGTGGCAACGGGCGACCGAGGTAGCTCGACGGTCGAGTACTTGCTCTCGACAGGGAGGCTTGAGCGGATCGCGGACGAGGGTGCCGAGCGTGCAGCCGATCGAGCCCTTGAGCGAGCAGAACGGCGACTGACGACTGCGTCCGCCGGGCTCAGCTGCGGAGATCCCGAAGGTGCGTTTGTGGCTGCCTACGACGCGTACCGGATAGGTGCGGAGTCTCTGCTGTTGCGCCAGGCTCTTCGCGCAACCGGGGGAGACGGATCGCATGCTGCCGTCGAGGATGCGGTCTCATCCCAGTTCGCGGAGGAGATCATGGTCTTCGCCAAGCCGACGTTCGAGCGTTTCCGGCGCACACGCCACAGTGCCCAGTACCCGGACCCGGATGCTCCTGAGGTCACCAGCGAGGATGCAGGGTGGGCGATTGCCACGGCTCGCTCGGCACTGAACGGGGTTCGACTGATCAGTGACTCAGCGAGCCTATAGTGAATCGGTTCGCCCCGAGGTCGATCTCCACCATCGGGCGCTGGGTGACGGTCGCGTGGAAGCTGCCTTCGCCGCTGCGTAGCCAGCCAGCCGGCCTCACCGCTACCTGCACCGGGCGGCCCAGGCGCGCCTCGGCCGCGGACAGTGTCGCGTAGAGCCGGTCGCGGTCGGGCGAGCCGAGAACGAGCACGTCGATGTCCCCGACGGGACGACCAAGGGCCGAGCTGGCGCTGTGGATGGCTGCAGCCCAAGACCCGTAGATGTATGCCTCGTCGATGCCATCGATATCGGCGAGTTCCTGAGCGAGGACACCGGGTGGCCCGAACGCCTTTACCAGCACGTCGGCGAGGCCTTCGAAATACGGGCTGGAGGGGTTGGCTCGCACCAGCCGGGTATTGCCGACCTTGCGGCTGGTCACGAGTCCTGCGGACTCAGCCCGATTCACCTCCCGATGCACTGAACTGATCGGGACATCCAGAAGCATCGCGAGATCCGTGAGGCTGATCTCCGATTCTGGATCGCCGAGCAGGTACGCCAGCAGGACGCCCTGCTGTTGCGATCTGAGAATCGGCAGCAAACTGGGCGCCCGACCTCTTTCCATAGTTCAGGAAGTATATCCCAGTCTACGGGATAGGATGGCTAGCGGAGGAACTCGCGTCGCCATCGGAGTCACGTCAGTGCGGGCAGGTCGTCCTCGATGTAGGCGCGGATGATGTCGTCGTAGGTCTCTTCGGCTGCGAATCCGAGGTCGGCGGCCCGGGCGGTGTCGAAGCGCGGCGGCCAACCGGCGACGATCGCCCCGACGGCCGGGTCGGGCGCCTCGGTGATCAGCGCCGCGGCGTCGGGGCCGGCCACCCGCCGGAGTGCCTCGATCTGCTCGCCCACCGTCACCGACACTCCCGGCATGGTCAGATTGCGGTGGCCGCCCAGCCGCGACGTGTCCAACTCGGCGGCGTGGATGAAGAAGCCGACCGCGGCGCGGGGACTGGCATGCGGGTGGCGCACGTCACGAGAGACTGGCAGCCTGGCCTTCCGGCCCGAGAGCGGCTCGCGGATGATGCCGGAGAAGAAGCTCGAGGCGGCCGCGTTGGGCGCACCGGGGCGCACGCTGACCGTCGGCAGGCGGATCCCGACGCCGTCGAAGAACCCGCGCCGGCTGTAGTCGGCCAGCAGTGCCTCGCCGATCAGCTTCTGGGTGCCGTAGGAGGTGAGCGGCGTGGGATGGAAGTCGTCGGGGATCGGATCGGGGAACGGCGCGCCGAACACCGCGATCGACGACGCGTACACCACCCGGGGTGCGCCGGGGGCCAGCCGGATCGCGTCGAAGAGCTGGCGGGTGCCGTCGACGTTCACTCCCATGCCCTTGTCGAAGTCGGCCTCGGCCGCCGCGGAGACCACCGCAGCCAGATGGAACACCACGTCGGGCCCGACCGACACCAGCGCCTCGGCCTCGCCCGGGCGGGAGAGGTCGGCGACATGAGCGGTGCACAGCTCCGAGTCGGCCGGGGCCTCGACCAGGTCGACGAGGTCGACGGCGTCGATGCCCTCGCCCCGCAGGCGGCCCTGCTCGAGCAGGCGCCCGGTCAGCTTGCGGCCGAGCATCCCCGCGGCGCCGGTGATGAGCACCCGCACCGTCGTGTTGACCCCTGCTCCTGATTCCCGAGTCCGGGGATCAGGCCAGGTCGAACCGGTCCAGGTTCATGACCTTGTCCCAGGCCGCCACGAAGTCGGCCACGAACTGCTCCGAGGCGTCGGCGGAGCCGTAGACCTCGGCGATGGCCCGCAGCTGGGAGTTCGAGCCGAACACCAGGTCGACCGCGGTGGCCGTCCAGCGCAGCTCGCCCGAGTCCCGGCCGCGGCCCTCGTAGACGTGCTCGGTCTCGGACACCCGCCACTCGGTGCCCATGTCGAGCAGGTTCACGAAGAAGTCGTTGGTCAGCGACCCGGCCCGGTCGGTGAGCACGCCCAGCGACGACCCGCCCGAGTTGGCGCCCAAGGCCCGCAGGCCACCGACCAGCACCGTCATCTCCGGCGCCGTCAGCGACAGCAGGCTGGCCCTGTCGACCAGCACCGTCTCGGGGCGGCGCTTGTCGCCGGCCCGCCAGTAGTTGCGGAACCCGTCGGCGGTCGGCTCCAGCACCGCGAACGACTCGACATCGGTCTGCTCCATCGAGGCGTCGGTGCGCCCCGGCGAGAACGGAACCTCGACGTCGGCGCCAGCCCGGCGGGCGGCCTCCTCGACGGCCGCGCAGCCTCCCAGCACGATCAGGTCGGCCAGCGACACGCGCTTGCTGCCTGACTGGGAGCCGTTGAAGCCGGCCTGGACTCCCTCCAGCGCGGCCAGCACCTCAGCGAGCGATGCGGGGTCGTTGGCCTCCCAGCCGGCCTGGGGGGCGAGCCGGACGCGGCCGCCGTTGGCCCCGCCGCGCATGTCGCTGTCGCGGAACGTCGACGCCGACGCCCAGGCGGCCGCCACCAGCTGCGACACCGAGAGGCCCGAGTCGAGGATCCCGGCCTTGAGCGCGGCCACGTCGGAGTCGTCGACCAGGTCGTGGTCGACTGCGGGGACGGGATCCTGCCAGATCAGCTCCTCGTCGGGGACCTCCGGACCCAGGTACCGCACGACCGGCCCCATATCGCGGTGCACCAGCTTGAACCAGGCCCTCGCGAACGCGTCGGCGAACTCGTCGGGGTTCTCCAGGAAGCGCCGCGAGATCGGCCCGTAGACCGGGTCCATCCGCAGCGACAGATCGGTGGTCAGCATCACCGGGGGGTGGCTCCTCGACGGGTCGTGGGCGTCGGGCACGGTGCCGGCCCCGCCGCCGTCGACCGGGATCCACTGCCAGGCGCCGGCCGGGCTCTTGGTCAGCTCCCACTCGTAGGCGAACAGGGTCTCGAAGAAGGAGTTGTCCCACGCGGTCGGGGTCGGCGTCCATGTGCCCTCGAGCCCGCTGGTGATGGCGTCGCCGCCCACCCCGGTGCCGAAGGTGCTGGTCCAGCCGAGGCCTTGCTCCTCCAGGCTGGCGCCCTCGGGCTCGGGGCCGACGTACTGGTCGCCGTCGGCCGCGCCGTGGGTCTTGCCGAAGGTGTGGCCCCCGGCGATCAGCGCCACCGTCTCGCTGTCGTCCATGGCCATCCGGCGGAACGTCTCGCGGATGTCTCGGGCCGCGGCCAGGGGGTCGGGCGTGCCGTTGGGCCCCTCGGGGTTGACGTAGATCAGGCCCATCTGCACCGCGCCCAGCGGGTCGGCGAGCTCCCGGTCGCCGCTGTAGCGCTCGTCGTCGAGCCACCCGGTCTCGGGACCCCAGTAGATGTCCTCCTCGGGCTCCCACACGTCGACCCGGCCGCCGCCGAAGCCGAACGTCTTGAAGCCCATCGACTCCAGGGCCACGTTGCCGGCCAGGATCATCAGGTCGGCCCATGAGATCTTGCGGCCGTACTTCTGCTTGACCGGCCACAGCAGCCGGCGGGCCTTGTCGAGGTTGGCGTTGTCGGGCCAGCTGTTGAGCGGCGCGAATCGGTGGGTGCCCGAGCCGCCGCCGCCCCGCCCGTCATGGATGCGGTAGGTGCCGGCGCTGTGCCACGTCATGCGGATGATCAGCGGGCCGTAGTGGCCGAAGTCGGCCGGCCACCAGTCCTGCGAGGTGGTCAGCACATCGGCGATGTCGGCCTTCACCGCGGCCAGGTCGAGGCTGTTGAACTCGGTCGCGTAGTCGAAGCCGCCGCCCATGGGGTCGATCCTGGGCGAGTTCTTGTTCAGGGGCCGGAGGTTCAGCTGCTCGGGCCACCACTGCTGGTTGGCCAGCGAGCCCATCGCCATGGGCGCCTCGTGCATCACGGGGCACCCTCCGGCGGAAGCGGCTTCGGCGGCGGTGCTGGTGTCTTCGGTGGTCATTGATGCTCCTTGGCGGGTTGGGGGGTTAGTGGTTTCGATCCAATGAGTACTGGCCGGCGGCGGCAGGCGCCTTCCGGCAGTCGGGACAGAAGCCCCAGTAGATGACCTCGGCCTCGTCGATGGCGAAGCCGAAGTCGTCGACAACGTCCAGGCACGGCCGGTAGCCGGCCGCGCAGTCGACGTCGACCATGCGGCCGCAGTGGCGGCACACCAGATGGTGATGGTTGTCGTCGACCCGGTCCTCGTAGCGGGCCGCCGACCGGGCCGGCTGGATGCGCCGGATCAGGCCCTTCTCGGACAGGACGCCCAGCGCGTCGAACACCGCCTGCCGCGACACCGCGCCGATACTGGCCCGGACGTCGTCCGCGAGATCGTCGGCGGTGGCGTGGGGACGGGCCGACACGGCGTTCAGCACAGCCATCCGCTGTGCGGTCACCTGAATGCCGTTGTCCCTGAGCAGCTGCTCGGCGTCCTGGGTCACGGCGCCACTATAGCAAGTATTCTAGATATAGTCCAAGATTAGATCTAATCAGGCCTCATCAGGCCATGTCAGGCCATAGGTCGGGACGCCCCCTGTCTTTGACCACGGTCAGCCCGAGGAGTACCGTGCTGGGATCGTTCTAGAGGGGAGCCATGGCGCGCGACGGGCGTGAAGAACATCCGGGCTCCGAGCTTGTTCTGACAGATGTCGTCAAGGACTTCCCGCTCCGTCGCCGGACGGTGCGAGCCCTCGACGGCATGTCTTTCGAGGTTGGGCAGGGAGAGTTCGTGGCGCTGCTCGGCCCGTCCGGCTGCGGCAAGAGCACCGTCTTGCGCCTCGCCGCCGGCCTTGAGGAACCCACCTCGGGCACGGTCACCCTCGGAGGTGGCAGCCCTCTGGCGGTGGCCAACCGGCAGGGCCTCGGCGTGGCCTTCCAGGACCACGCGCTGCTGCCGTGGGCCACCGTCCACGCCAACGTCGCCATCCCGTTCCATGTGGCCAGACGGTCTGTGGACGACAAGCGGATACAGGAGCTCCTCGAACTCGTCGGTCTCGCCGACTTCGCCAAGGCCCGGCCCCGCCAGCTCTCCGGGGGTATGCGACAGCGGGCGTCGATCGCCAGAGCGCTGGTCCTCGAACCGGAGATACTGCTGCTCGATGAGCCCTTCGGTGCTCTTGACGCGGTCACCAGGCGCCGACTCAACATTGAGTTGCAGCGCATCTGGGCCCAGGACCAGGTCAGCACGATGCTCGTTACCCACGCCGTCGACGAGGCGGTGTTCCTTTCAGACCGGGTCGTTGTCATGAGCGCCCGGCCCGGACGGGTCCAGATGGTCAGAGAGGTGAACTTCCCCCGGCCGCGCGGCCCGGAACTGCTGCGCTCACACGAGTTCCATGTGCTCGTCGACGAGCTGACCGCTTCGCTCGACGCCGAGCCCGCCGACGATGAACCGGACACGTGACCGACCGGGCCCGCAACTGGCTGCTGGGCGTGGTGGGCGTAGCCGTGCTGCTGGCCGTCTGCGAGATCATCGGCCGGACCGGCGTCGGCGGCCGCACCTTCCCGCCCATAAGCGAGGTCTTCGAATACGGGTTTGACCCCTCTCGCCGGGACCTGTTCCAGCGGGCGATCGGGGCCACCTTCAATTCGGCGTGGCGGGGGTTCGTGGTCGGCATGGTGTTCGCGCTGGTCATCGCCGGGATCGGCGCGCTGATCCCCCTGCTCAAGGAAGGGATCGATCGTTTCGCCGCATCGATCCACGCGATCCCGCTGATCGCGCTGGGCCCGCTGTTCATCGTGGCCCTGAGCCGCGAGAACACGCCGGCTCTGATCGCCGCGCTGGCCACCTACTTCCCGGTGTACGTCGCGTGCGTCTCCGGCTTCGAGGCGGCCTCCCGGGCCCACCTCGACGTGTTCGCGGTGCTGGGGTCAGACCGCCGGACCCGTTTCCGGCGCCTCCAGATGCCGGCCGCCCTGCCCGCGTTCGCGGATGGACTGCGGCTGGCTGCGCCCGCGGCCGTGCTCGGGGCGATCCTCGGCGAATGGTTCGGAGCCCCCCGGGGCATCGGGATTCTGATCGTCAGCTCGATGCAGAACTTCCAGATCAGGCAGCTCTGGGCGGCAGCGTTGCTCGCAGCGGTCGTCAGCATGATCGCCTTCGCGTTGTTCGGCGCACTCGAGCGCTTCGTCGTGTCCAGGTTCCGGTGAGACGGCAATGACGGCGATTCAGCAACGATCCGAGCCAGAGTCACCGGTCGGAAGACTGGGGCCAGAAGCAGCCCAAGGCCCGGGCAGGGTGGTCATCAACGGAGCCGGCTTCCTCGCCACCCGCTACTGGGGCGTGGTTCTCCTCCTGCTCGTGTGGCACGGCTACGTCACGATCTTCGACGTCAACGTCATCGTGATGCCGAGCCCGGGCTCGGTGATCGAAGAGCTCGCCACCAACACCGGCCGCTACATCGAGCCGACAATCTCGACGCTGACGGTGGCCGCCGTCGGCATGGTGGGGGGCACGCTGATGGGAGTCACCTTCGCCTCGCTGTCGTGGTTCGCCCGGACCCTGAGCGGCATCTTCACCCCCATCGCGGTGGTCATCCGCTCGGTGCCGATCGTGGCCATGATCCCGGTCCTGGCCAGGGTGTTCGGCTACCAGCAGCGCACAATCCTGGTGATCACCATCGCCATCTCGTTCTTCCCGACGTTCGTGTTCGTCTCGTCGGGCCTGCGGGCAACGCCGCCGGGCAGCGCAGATGTCTTCGCGGCCCTCGGCGCGAGACGGATGACGGTCTTCCGCCGGCTGGCGCTGCCGTCGGCCGTACCCAACGGGCTGATCGCATTCCGCTTGTCGGCCGCAGACTGCGTTCTCGCGGCGCTCATCGCCGAGTTCCTCATGGGAACTCAGGGACTCGGGCACGTGTTCCAGGACACCGTCGGCGACTTGGACATGCTTACCGCGTGGAGCGCAGCTATTGTCGCGACAATCCTCAGCGTCGCCTTCTTCGCTTTCGCCAAGCGTGTAGAGCGATCCGGGAACGAACGCTGGTCTATATGAGGCAGACGCCTCGGTAGCGATGGAGCACCAATAGCAACAAATGGGGGAGAGGCACTCATGCTGTCGCATATGAGTTCAAGACGGGCATTCTTGCGCAACGCGAGCCTTGGCGCGGGCGGGCTCGTTCTCGCGCCGTCGGTTCTGGCCGCCTGCAGCGGGACGTCGGCGGAGGACGCGCCGGCGCAGCTCGACATGGTCACCCAGGCGAACGGTTGGATCAACAACGTCGAGTTCGGCGGGATCTGGATCGCTCTGGAGAACGGCTACTTCACCGACAACGGTATTGAGGCCACGTTCCTCCAGGGCGGACCGAACGCGCCGTCGCCGCCAGTTGCCGTCGCCGCCGGCGACGCCCATATCGGCCAGGACCCGAGCATGCTGCGCATCTTCCAGGCCATGGCCGAGGGCGGAGACGACTGGGTGTTGTTCGGCACCCAGTTCCAGACGAGCCCCTCGGGCGTCATGTCGTTGCCGGACAGGCCGGTGCGCACCGCCGAGGATCTCGTCGGGATCAAGTTCCTGGGCCAGCCCGGTGCCGAAGCGCTGGTCAGAGCAGCCTTGAAGCTCGGTGGGTTCGACGAGAACGACTACGAGTTCATCCCGGCCGGATTCACCCCGGAGCCCCTCGTGGAGCGCCAGGGTGAGGCCTACTCGTGCTTCACCACCAACCAACCGCTCATCCTCGAGGACCAGGGATACGTCCTCGGGGAGGACTTCCTGACGGCCACTTGGGAGGACCTCGGCGTGCCGCTGTACTCCAATGTCAGCTTCGCCCCCCGCACATACGCCAACGAGAACCATGACGTCCTGGTGCGGTTCATGCGGGCCCTCGTCCTCGGCTGGGAAGTGAACGAGGACGATCCCGAGTACGCGGCCCGCCTCTCGGTGGAGAAGTACGGCGTCGATCTTGGACTCAGCCTCGACCAGCAGATCAGGGAGAATCTGACGCAGATCCCGCTCCACCATGGTCCGCTGACCGACGAGAAGGGGCTGTTCTGGGTAGATCCCGATCGCATCGCCGACGAGATGTATCCGGCGATGGAGGCCATCGGCGTCGACCCGCTGCCGCCGCTGGAGACCCTGGTCGACCTGTCGATCCTGGAGGACGCCTACGACGGCAGAACCAGCATGCGGGCCTAGGCGGCACGGCGGCACCATGGCCGTCCGGTAGTTGCCGTGCGCTCGCTGCGGGGCCTGCCCAAAGCGCATCTGCATGTGCACCTCGAGGGGTGCATGCGCCCGGCCACTCTCGCCGACCTCGCGCAACAGCACGGTATGGAGGTGCCCTCCACCCGCGGCTACGGCGACTTCACCGCGTTCAGCGAGATGTACATCGCCGCCTGCGGTGTCCTGCGGCGCCCTGAGGATGTGGCTCGGATCGTTCGAGAGGTGGCCGAGGACGGGGCCCGTGACGGCGCCGTCTGGGTCGAGCCCTCGTTCGAGCCCCACATGCACGTCCCGACCTTCGGCAGCGTTGAAGCGGTCATCGAGATCGCGGTCAGCGCGGCGGAGGAAGCCTCCCGAGCGACGGGCATCGGAGTGGGCCTGATGGTGGCCTGCGACAGGACCGCCGATCCTGCCAACGCCGTCGAGTCGGCCCGGGCGGCCGTGAAGCATGCCGGTGCCGGCGTGGTGTCGTTCGGTCTCGACAACGACGAGACCATCGGGCCGCCCGAGTGGTTCGGGGAGGCGTTCGCCATCGCCCGGGACGGCGGCCTGCTGTCGACTCCCCACGCCGGGGAGCTGGTCGGGCCTGGCAGCGTCATCGGCGCTCTGGACTCGCTCGGGGCGGACCGGATCCTGCACGGGGTCCGGGCGATCGAGGATCCCGCGCTGGTCGAGCGGCTGGCGTCCGAGGGCGTCTGCCTCGATGTGTGCCCCACATCGAACGTGCTGCTGTCGGTGGCTGAGTCCTACGACGATCACCCGCTCGGAGCGCTGATCGATGCCGGAGTGCGGTGTAGCCTGAACGCTGATGATTCGCTGCTCTTCGGAGCCAGCCTGCTCGACGAGTACCAAGTGTGCCGCGACGCGTTCGGCTTCGATGACGAGCGCATGGCGTCGATCGCCGGAGCCTCGGTGATGGCGAGCGGAGCACCTGACGAATCCAAGGCGACTGCGGTCGCCGCGGTCGCCGCGTGGGCGGCCGGAGACTCACACTAGGAGGACCAAATGAGACTGGACCAGGTAGGAGTGGTCCCGGAGCGGACCGACGATCCGCAGGAGGCGCTGCGTCTCGTCCAGCGAGACGGTGCCGCCATCCTGACCGGGCTGGGTCGCGAGGCCGACGACGGCCGGCAGGTGGCCAAGGACGTGTTCGGGGACAAGCTCATCGCCGTCCCGCCTGCCGCGGTGGTGAACGAGGGAGGCGACAAGGATCGTCGACCTATGGGCCTGACCTACGAGACCCGGTCGAACTGCCACAGCGACGGGTACGCCTACGGCGACAAGTACCCCGACTACATCGTGCTGCTGTGCAACAAGCACAGCGAGGAGGGCGGCGAGTCGTTCCTCGTGGACGGCTACAAGATGCTCGAGGTGATGGCTGAGGACCCGGAGCTGGGCTGGATACCACCGGCGCTGGCCACCGTGCCCATCAACCAGACCGAGTCTGGCATGCAGCCCTCCACCAGCACGATCGTCAAGACCAGCCCGAACGGCCGCAAGATGCTGTTGATGGCCAACGAGATCGACCAGCGGCCCCACGACGACAGCACCGATCCTGCCCGTGATCAGGAGATGCTGGTGAAGTGGCGGGAGACCATCTACGAGGCCACCGACCACATCCCGCACTTCAAGCTGTATGCCGGTGAGGCTTACATCGTCGACAACTATCGGCTGTTCCACGGACGGGAGGCCTACACCGACATCGACCGCAACATGTGGCGGGTGTGGGTGTGGACCGAGGACTGCGCCTACGGATTGCCCGACGGCTTGCTGCACTCTGACAGCCGCAACGCCCGGCTCAAGGCCAGCTGAGCCCGGACGCCAGCTGAGCTCAACTGTCAGCCAATACAGGCACCCCGCTCGGCACAGCCGAGCTTCACGTCGATCGCGTAGAGTTCCGACGACGCGGTGATGAACAGCCGCCTGCCGTCGGGTCCGCCGAAGGCGCAGTTGGATGTCTTGTCCGGCGTCAGGATCTTCCCCAGCAGGGTCGCATCCGGCGAGTAGATGTGGATGCCCTCCCCGGAGCTGGACAGCACGTGACCCTCGGTCGTGACCCGGAACCCGTCTGACAGCCCCGGCGACATCTCCACGAACAAACGGGGATTGTCGAGGGCCCGGCCCCCGACCACGTCGAAGCACATGATGTGGTGGTTCCCGCCGCCGTCCTCGCGGAAGGCGGCCGAGGTGTCACTCACATACAGCAGGGACTCGTCGGGGGAGAAGGCCAGGCCATTGGGCTCCTCGACCACGTCGCTGACGGCGACCAGGCTGCCGTCGGCCGGATCGAAGCGGAACACGTAACAGTGGCGCATCTCGCTGTCGGCCTTGTGACCCTCGTGGTCACTGGCGATCCCGTAGGGAGGGTCGCTGAACCAGATCGTGCCGTCGGACTTCACTGCCAGGTCGTTGGGCGAGTTGAGCCGCCGGCCCTGGTAGCGGTCGACGACGGTGACGATCGACCCGTCGTGCTCGGTGCGCTCGATCCGCCGGTTGCTGTGAGAACACGACACGAGACGGCCCTCGAGGTCGAGGGTGTGGCCGTTGGTGTACTCGACTCCGGTGCGGTACTCCCTGAAGCCGCCTGAGGAGGTCCAGCCCATGATGCGATTGTTGGGGATGTCGCTGCACAGCACCATGTGCTTGTCGGGCAGATACACCGGGCCCTCCGTCCAGATGCAGCCGCGGCCCAGCAGTTCGAGCTCGGCGGTGGGATCGATGACGGCCAGTAGAGCGTCGTCGTGGACTTCTATTGCCGATGCCATAGCGGCACTCCGTTCATCCGAGTCAGCGGTCTTGCATCGCTTCATCCTCGCAGCGCGAGCGAGGGCGCGCCACCGCCGCCTCGGCCTCTACGGGTTGCCTCTGAACTCCGGGTGGCCGAGGTTCAGCGCCTGCTCGATCGAGTCCAGCACTTCGGGGGTGAGCCGGTCGAGCACGTCGAGAGCACCCATGTTGTCGCCGACCTGCGAAGGCCGGGTCGCTCCAGTGATGACCGTCGACACGTTCGGGTTCGACGCACACCACGAGAGGGCCAGCTGGGCCAGCGAGCATCCCAGGCTCCGCGCGATCGCTTCGAGGCGGTGAATTGTCTGGTGGAACCGTTCGTCGAGCAGGCTCTCACGCATCCACTCGTATCCGGCGCGCGAGCCACGGGTGCCCTCGGGAATGCCCTGCAAGTACTTGCCGGTCAGGAGCCCGCCGGCCAGCGGGCTGTATGCCATCGTGCCGTAGCCGTGGTCCGCGTAGAGGGGCGGCAAGTCCCCCTCGACCTGGCCGCGGTGCAGCATGCTGTACTGGGGCTGCTCGGTGATCGGCTTGCGGAGACGGTGGCGCTCCGCGACTTCGATGGCTGAGAAGATCTTTTCCGCGGGCCAGTCGGAGGTGCCCCAATAGTGGGCCCGGCCCGACTCGATGATGTCCGACATGGCCCAGACCGTCTCCTCCATCGGCGTCTCCGGGTCCGAGCGGTGGCAGAAGACGATGTCGATGGTGTCGAGGCCGTAGCGCTCGAGGGCCTTGTCCATCGACTCCATCAGGAACTTGCGGTTGAGGGTGCGGCAGGCGTTGACGGTCTCGGACAGACCCCAGAAGAACTTGGTGGACACCAGGTAGGAGTCGCGGGGCCAGCCCAACTGGGCCAACGCGTACCCCATGGCCCTCTCGCCTTCGCCGAAGCCGTACGACTGGGCGTTGTCGAAGTAGTTGACGCCGGCTTCGCGGGCGACCGACATGAGCTCGAGGGTGTCGTCGTAGTCGACCTCGGTGGCGAACGTCGCCAGCGCGGAGCCCAGCGACAGCACGCTCACCTTGATTCCGGCTCGGCCGAGCCGCCTGTACTGCATTGCCATGGGAACCCCGCCAAGATGGGGAAACTAGTCTGTCAGTCCATGTCTGACCTAGGCCACCCGCGGGACCTGAGCCGGCTGCCCAAGGCCCACCTCCACATCCACCTGGAGGGCGCCATGCGCAGATCGACGCTCGACGAGCTCGCCGATCGCTACGGAATCGAGCGCCCGCCCGACACGAGAGGACAGCGGTTCGACAACTTCATGGGGTTCAACGCCACCTACTGGGCGGCCTGCCACTGCATCCGGACCCCCGACGATCTGGCCCGGCTCATCAAAGAGGTGACCGAGGACGCTGCGGCGCACGGGGCCTGGTGGCACGAGCCGGCCTTCGACCCGGCCCGGTACAGCACCGAGCGCGCCGGGGACCCCTACCAGATGTTCGAGACGCAAGAGGACTGCTGGCGCTTCGGCTTCGAGGTGGCTGAGGAGGTAGAGAGGGCGACCGGCGTCGGGATCTCGTTCGTGGCCGCCGCCGATCGCACCCAGCCGATCGAGCGAGCGATGGAGCGGGCCGAGATAGTGAGAGAGCTGGCGACCTCGGGACGGCACATGATCGACTGCGGAATGGAGTGTTTCCACGGGAAGCACTCGGGGATCGCGTCGTTCGGATTGCACGCCAACGAGGAGGGCCACCCTCCGGAGCCCTTCGCCGAAGCCTTCCGGGTGGCCACCGATGGCACGGGTCTGCTGTCCACCCCCCACGCCGGCGAGATCGCGCCGTTCCCCGGCGGAGGGCCTGCCTCGGTGGAAGGCGCGGTCGATGCGCTCGGCGCCGACCGCATCCAGCACGGCGTGCTGTCCATCGAGGATCCTGCCCTGGTCGAGCGGCTCGCGGCCGAGCAGGTCTGCCTCGACGTGTGCCCCTCCTCCAATCTGCTCCTGAAGGTGTTCGGTTCGGTGCAGGAGCATCCGCTGCCGGACCTCCTAGCGGCCGGTGTTCCGTGCTCGCTGGCCAGCGACGACCCTCTGCTGTTCGGTCCGAGCCTGCTCGAGGAGTACGAGCTGTGCCGCCATCAGATGGGGTTGAGCGACGAGCAGCTTGCCGCCATCGCCCGGGTGTCCTTCGAGTTCAGCGCCGCGCCCCAGCCGGTGAAGGATGCGGGAATCGCCGCGATCGAGGGGTGGCTCAACTCCGGCGGGTAAGTCGGGCCGGCATCGGCTCCCGGTGCGCGGCGCCACCCAGATCGACGCGGTAGTGGAACTCGGGCGTGAACTGGAGTTCCATCCGGTAGTCATTCAGCAGGTTCGCGAGCACGACCGGCGCGTGGACCCTGGTGACGCTCTTGCCCAGGCAGACGTGCGTACCGCCCCCGAAGGTGCCGTGCGCCTTCTTCGGGTAGCTGTTCTCCAGCCAGCGCTGCGGCCTGAACTCGAACGGCTCCTCGTATATCTCCTCGAAGAAGTGGGGCAATGCCTGCATCTGGAGCACCCAGGTGTCAGCCGGCAGCTCGTACCCGAGGACCTCCAGGTCGGTCGCGGTGACACGGGCGTGGAACAGCGCGCCAGGCTTGAGCCTCTCGCCCTCCATGATCGTCGCCTGGAGCTTCGGGAAGTCGCCCAGTCCGGTCCCGAATGCTTCCGGCGTCCAGCCTTCGAGCTCGTCGCGGAGTTCGTCCTCCCATGCCGGCAATCGCGACAGGTACTGCATGATCCACGTGATCAGCTTCGTGGTGTTCTCCGCACCGGCGACAAGCAGGAGGTAGGAGTCGTAGAGCTTCTCGTCCAGGGAGTATCCGTCATCGCCGGCCCTGTACTGCAGGACCCGATCGAGATTGTCGTCACCCAGCTCGCTGTCGCCGGTCAGCCTGCCGGAGACGACCTCAGCGAGGTAGTCGAACATGGCTCGCTTGTTCTGGAGATAGTGGTCCTGAGCGAAGAATTCATGGCGGAACTCGCCGAGGTTCGTGCCGCGCATGAACTTCTCCTCGAAGTCCGCCATGTGGCCCAGCAGCTCCTCGCTCAGTGGTGTCTCCACCATCGTCCGTGACGACGCATAGATGACGGCTTGGCGGCAGAAGTCGTAGATGTCGATGTCCTGGCCCGCGAACATCTCGAACCGCTCCGCGATGGCCGCGGCCATCGCCGGCAGGTGGCGGAAGACCACCGGAGCCCCGAAACCGGTGCTGAGCGCCCGACGCTTGCGGCGATGGGGGACTCCGTCGAGCGTGGTGACATGGACGTAGCCCAGCTCCTCGCCGAAACCCGCCATCGCTTTCTGGTAGCTCCAGACGTCTGCGTTCGTCCAGCAGAGATCATTCGCTTCAATGCCCGCGATCGCCACCCACTCCTGGTTGCGGAACTGGGTGCGGTAGATGGGCCCATGCTTCCGGTAGGCGTCCAGGTGGTAGCCGATCGGATCCTCGGCGAAGGCGACGTCCTCGGCCGAGAACCGATCGTCGGCACTGTCTTGGCCGGCGACGGCTTCGTAGAGGGGCAGAGTCTCGAGGGCCTTGGCCACGCCGGCTCACTATAGGTGAGGGTCTGGATCGGGGCGGGCCGGAAGGCGGGTCCCTGGCCGCTCCGTCAATCGTCGAGTAGGGGCGGAACCGCGTTCGGGTCGCGCTCGACTGTGATGGTGATGCGCTCGATGGTGCCCTGGAACGGGAACGGCGCCCGGTATGCGGTTGACACCGGGCTCAGGGGGTTGTGGCCGATGTCGATTCCGGATAGGGCCAGGAAGCCGAGGGAACGTGCGAGACGGGCCGGCTCGCTTCTCGCGTCGCCCGCCTGGAGCCGGACTCTGGCCCCGTCCTCGGGGATCCTCTCGAAGTCGAGGGCCACGAGCAGCCTGCCCTCACCGGGATCGGGCAGCGGCAGGGTGGCCGCGGTGACATTGGAGGCCGCGTTGTACTCGTAGTGCAGGGCGCTGCCGTCGAGATACATCACGAACCCCGAGGCGGAGTTGCCGTAGGCGATGATCACGCCTGACTTCCGGCCCGACACGACGGCCTCGATCCGGTACGCGGCGGCGCTTCCCAAGGGCGGAGCGGTGCTCGGCTCGATGTGGGACAGCGGGGGGAAGTAGTCGAAGCGGCTGCGCAGCAGCGGGGAGCCCGGTGGTGGCGGCGAGCTGAACAACTCCACGACGCGGTCGTCGAGGGGCAGGACATCGTGCTTGCCGGCCTCCTGCCACCACAGGTCGACGAGGCTGCGGAGCTTGCCGGGGTGGGTCGAGGCCAGGTTGCGGGCCTCGGAGAAGTCCTCGTCGAGGTGGTACAGCTCCCACTCGCGGTCGAGGTATTCGGTGTCCTTGAAATGGCGGGTCACCGCCTTCCATCCGTCGGCCCACAGCCCCCGGTTGCCGAACATCTCGAAGTACTGCACCCGGCGCGCCGTGGGGGCCGCGGGATCGACGAACGTGTAGGCGAGGCTCTCGCCGTGCATGGGCATCTGGGGGACGCCGCCGTGCTGCGGCGGTGGCTCGATCCCGGCCAGTTCGTAGATGGTCGGGGTGATGTCGATGATGTGGTGGAACTGGTCGAGGATCCCGCCCGCCTGGGCCAGCCTGCCGGGCCAATGAATGATCAGGGGGTCGCGGATGCCGCCGCCGTGGGTGTGGAACTTGTACCAGCGCAGCGGGGTGTTGGAGGCCTGGGCCCATCCCGTCGCGTAGTGGCTGTCGGCGCGGGGACCGCCCACGTCGTCGAGGGCGCCGAGGACCTGGTCGAAGTCCTCCTGCATGTCGTTGAAGAAGCGGATCCGGCTCACGGCGCCGAGGCGCCCGCCCTCCATGGCCGCCCCGTTGTCCGAAGTGACGACGACCACGGTGTCGTCGAGTTGGTCGCTGCGCCTCAGAAAGTCGAACAGCCGGCCGAGCTGCTCGTCGGTGTGCTCCACGAAGGCGGCATAGGCCTCCTGAAGACGGGCCGCAACGCGCTGCTCGTCAGCTTCGAGCGAGTCCCAGGGCGGCACATCGGGGTTGCTAGGCGGCAGCTCAGTGCCGGCGGGGATGACTCCCATCTCGAGTTGGCGCTCGTAGCGATGGCGGCGGATGGCGTCCCAGCCGCGGTCGTAGCGCCCCCGGACCGCCTCCATCCACTCCGCGGGCGCGTGGTGCGGGGCGTGGGCCGCACCGAGGGGCAGGTACAGGAAGAACGGGTCGCCAGGGGCGTGGGCGACGTGATCGGCGATGTAGCCGATGGACCGGTCGATCAGGTCGGCCGTCAGGTGATAGCCCTCCTCGGGCGCAGCCGGCGGCAACACCCAGTGATTGTCCTGAACGAGCTCCGGGTAGTAGTGGTCGGTGGCTCCGTTCATGAATCCGTAGAACTGGTTGAAACCCCGCCCCAGCGGCCATTCGTCGAACGGCCCGGCGGGAGAGGTCTCTCTCATGGGAGCCACGTGCCACTTGCCGACCGCGAAGGTGTTGTAGCCGGCGTCCCGGAGCACCTCGGACACGAGCGCCGCGTTGCGAGTGATGCGCCCCCGGCCGCTGGGCCACCCGGAGTCGACGTTGGACAGCATGCGCATCCCGACGGAGTGATGGTTGCGCCCCGTCAACAGGCAAGCCCGCGACGGAGAGCACAGCGTGGTGGTGTGGAAGTTGTTGTAGCGATGGCCGGCCGCCGCCAGCGCGTCAATGTTCGGGGTGTGGACCTCCGCGCCGTAGCAGCCCAGGTCTGCGAACCCGAGGTCGTCGAACAACACCACGACAACATTGGGACCCGTCGCGCTCGTCCTGGGGGGAAAGACCGGTTCGCTCTCAGAGTAGGTCAGGCCCAGATGGCCCCTGGGCCCGAGAGACGACACCATCGATTCGAGGTCCTTCCGAACGAGAGCCGCGGCGCTCAAGGATGCCCGCAGCGGCGTCGAGTCCCTCATCGGTGCGCTCGGAAGGCGCGTACGCGTCGGGGGCGGGACGCGTAGTGTGGACGTGATGGTTGCTTCCCCCGACCCCAGCGAGTCCCGCCAACCTCAACTCGGCGACGGTACTGACCCAGGGGCCGGGCAGCAGGGACTGCGGTCCGCGGCGTGGTTCGGGGCCGCGGGTGACCTGAACCTGACTGCGCTCTATCTCGAGCGCTACTTGAACTACGGGCTCACCCGTGAAGAGTTGCAGTCCGGCAAGCCCAAGATCGGAATCGCCCAGACCGGATCTGACCTCTCCCCGTGCAACCGGCACCACCTGGAACTGGCCAAGCGGGTCCGCGAGGGAATCCACGAGGCCGGCGGCATCGCGTTCGAGTTCGGGATGCACCCCATCCAGGAGACCGGTAAGCGACCCACAGCCGCACTGGACCGCAACCTGGCCTACCTGGGGCTGGTGGAGGTGCTGCAGGGCTATCCCCTCGACGGGGTGGTGCTGACCATCGGCTGCGACAAGACCACTCCGGCTTGCCTGATGGCCGCAGCCACCGTGAATCTGCCGGCCATCGCGCTGTCGGTGGGGCCGATGCTCAACGGTTGGCACGAGGGTCGCCGTACCGGCTCGGGCACCATCGTCTGGGAGGCTCGCAAGCTCTACGCCGCGGGCGAGATCGACGAAGCCGGATTCATCGACCTGGTGGCGTCGTCGGCGCCGTCGGTCGGCTACTGCTCGACCATGGGCACGGCCACCACCATGAACTCCCTGGCCGAGGCTCTGGGCATGCAACTGCCCGGCTCGGCGGCCATCCCCGCGCCCTACCGGGAGCGGGCTCAGATGGCCTACCGCACCGGCCTGCGGATCGTTGACATGGTGCGCGAGGACCTGCGCCCGTCCGACATCATGACCCGGGCTGCGTTCGAGAACGCCATCGTAGCGAACTCCGCCATCGGCGGCTCCACCAACGCTCCGATCCACCTCAACGCCATCGCCGCCCATCTGGGCGTCTCCCTCGACAACGACGACTGGCAGAAGCACGGCCTGGCCGTGCCGCTGCTCGTGAACCTGATGCCGGCGGGGGAGTACCTGGGTGAGGACTACCACCACGCGGGAGGGGTGCCCGCGGTGGTGGGCGAGTTGATGCGGGGCGGTCTGCTGCCCCATCCCGAGGCCCTCACCGCCAACGGGCGCACCATCGGTGAGAACTGCGCCGGCACCACAATCGCGGACCCCGACGTGATCCGGTCGGTCGAGGAGCCTCTCGTGGCCGATGCCGGATTCGTGCACCTGTCGGGCAACCTGTTCGACAGCGCCATCATGAAGACGAGCGTGATATCCGATGAGTTCCGCCTGCGCTACCTGTCGGATCCCGACGATCCGGACGCGTTCGAGGGCCGGGCCATCGTCTTCGACGGGCCCGAGGACTACCGCGCCCGGATCGAAGACCCCGATCTGGACATCGACGAGCACTGCATGCTGATCGTGCGGGGCGCGGGCCCGGTGGGATTCCCGGGCGCGGCCGAGGTGGTGAACATGCAGCCTCCCGCCGCGCTGCTCGTTCGGGGAGTGCACTCGCTGCCGTGCATCGGCGACGGACGCCAGTCGGGGACCTCCGACTCGCCGTCGATTCTCAACGCCAGTCCGGAGGCTGCTTGCGGCGGTGGACTGGCACTGCTGCGAACCGGTGACCGGATACGTATCGACCTGCGACGCGGCCGCGCCGACATGCTCATCGACGCCACTGAGCTCGAGCGGCGGCGCACCGAGCTCGAGGCCGAAGGCGGCTATCCGGTTCCGGCGTCTCAGACCCCCTGGCAGGAGATCCAGCGCTCGATGGTGACCCAGATGGACGAGGGCATGGTTCTGCGGCCCGCGTTGAAGTACAAGGACACCGCCCGCTCACACGGAATCCCGCGCCACAACCACTAGGACGGCTGCCTCGGGTGGTTATCGCTAGCCACGAGGTTGCCCCGGAAGCGTCTCAAAAACCTCGCGATCGCGGGTTGACATGCCGAGAAGTTCGGTCCTGAATGGGAGAGATATGATGAGCAACTTGATAGATCGCCATGTTACGTATATTTCGGACGAGCAAAATACACCTTACAAATCATCTGTTTCCGAGGCCGCTGGGTCGGTGCTTGCGACTTAAGCGCCCTAGGTCGCCACCCTCTCCTACGGTGGGAGATGACATAAGCTAATCAAAGCCTACAGTTACTAGATGAGAGCGAGATAAGCTGTCCTTGGCATGTCATGGAAGCTAAAGACCATTGTGAAATGATTTACACTTCAGTGGACATAGGTTGTGATGGACAAAGTGACACTAGCGCGGTGACTGCCGTGCTATTGTCCAATCAATAGGGGAGGCTTGTGACTAGTACCGTGCCCTCGAAACACCGTCTGGCAATTCCCGACGGGGCCTTCTCGGATCGGGCAGCCCAGGCGGCGGACACCCTCGAGCAGTTCCTGGATCGACATCCGGAGGCATCCGAGGCATCGCTGGCTCTCCGCTTGGACAAGGACGAAACTGCCTTTGAAGTCACCGTTGGCGCCCTCAGACTCCTGGCTCGCATCCTGGCCGAGACCGGAAGCGGCAACGCGGTGGCCGTCTCGCCCGTCGACGCCGAGTTGACCACCCAGCAAGCGGCTGACCTTATAAACGTTTCCAGACCGTACCTGGTGAAGCTTCTGGACGAGCGCAGAATTCCGTTCCGTCGTGTGGGCAATCGGCGCAGAATCTTGCTCGAGGACGTCATGGCATTTAAGCATGACGATGAATCTGAGCGCCGCTCTATCGCGGCCGAGCTGAGTGCCAAATCGGAGCGGTCGGACCAAGACATCTGACTACAAACCCGTTCAACATGTGACAGTAGCGTCACCAATCCAGCACATATGTGTAAAATCCTCACAGGCTGCGATTACTCGGGTGTCACGTACGCGGCTGTAAGCCCTCCGTCGACCAAGAGATTGGCGCCTGTCATATAGGAGGAATCTTCAGACGCGAGGAACAATGCGGCCGCGGCCATCTCGGTCGCCTCGCCGAAGCGTCCCATCGGCACATGCACGAGCCGGCGCTGCCGCTTCTCATCGGTGTCGAGGTAGGACATCAATAGCTCCGTGCGAAGCGGGCCCGGTGACAGAGCATTGACCCGGATGTTCTCGCGGGCGTGGATGACAGCCAATTCACGGGTCAGCGACAACACCGCTCCCTTCGACGCGGTGTAGGCGATCTGGGGGGTGGCCGCACCCACGGAGGCCACGAAGGACGCGGTGTTGATGATGGATCCTCCGCCCGCTCTACGCATGGCCGGTATCTGGTGCCGGCAGCCATAGAGCACACCCTTGAGGTTCACTGCCAGGGTCCTGTCGAGAGTCTCCTCAGTGGTGGCGATCGCGTCGGCGTCGTCGGCCATCATGATCTCCGCGTTGTTGAAGGCGATGTCGAGGCGGCCGTAGGTCGCCTCAGCCGTCTTGACCGCCATGGCGACATCGGCATCGTCGGACACGTCAGCTCGCACTGAGGTGGCCTCGCCCCCGCCGGCTCGGATCTGCCCGACGGTCTCGTGGTTGGCCGCCGCGATGTCCGCGGCCACGATCCGTGCACCCTCCTCAGCGAAGCGAAGCGCGGTCGCCCGACCGATTCCGCTGGCAGTGCCGGTGATCAACGCGACCTTGCCCTCGAGTCTCATGGCCCCTCCCTTTCTGTGGGGCCGCGGATCGCCCCCGGGTCGAGGATGGCACATTCCTTCCGGGTGCGTCGATGCACGGGCCCGGCGAGAGTCAGCTCGTCAGTGAGCCGCCATTGATTCCGATGGTCTGGGCTGTGACCCAGGCCGCCTCCTCGGACGCGAGCCACACGCATGCGGCCGCCACGTCGGTGGGACGGCCGGTGCGGCCGACCGGGACCGCCCTGGCGAATCGCTCGGTGATCTCGCGGTTCTTGCGTTCGAAGAGTCCCAACGCGAGCGTGTTGGCCGTCACGCCGAAACGGGCCACCTCCAACGCCAGCGAGCGGACGAAGGCCAGCCCGCCGCCCTTTCCAGCGCTGTACGGCGCGACGCCTATGTGGACGCCGCTGGTGCCTGCCGCCGACGAGATGGTGATGATGCGGCCCCAGCCCCTGTCGCACATGCCGTCGAGCACCGCGTGGCAGCAGTTCATGACGCCGTACAGGTTCACGTCGACCGCAGCCTGCCAGTCGGCCGGGTCCATGTCGCGGAACTGCTCTGCCTTCATGTCGGTCGGTCCGGCCAGTCCAGCGTTGTTCACGAGGATGTCGACGTCACCGATCTCGTCCACTGCCTCCCGGACTCCGTCGAGATCGGTCACATCGAAGCCGGCGGGCGATGCGAGGCCGCCGGCCCGGCCGATCTCGGCCGCTACCGCGCGCGCTCGTTCATGGAAGTAGTCGTTGACCACCACGTGGGCGCCCTGATCGGCGAGACCCCGGGCGATCCCCGCTCCAATATTGCGTCCCGCCCCCGTCACCAGGGCCGTGCGTCCGCTCAAGTCAAACATCTCGCGCTCCCTTCGGAGCGAGAGTAGGGGATCTACGCGGGCGAGTGTGTCAAGTGTCACGTCGCGTGGGCCGATCCAGCGCGCTGGGCGGGTGGGGCGCGTCGGTAGCGTCGACAGGTGCAGAGTCCAGTACGCCTCGTCTACCTGCTGCGGCCCACCGTCAAGGCCGGCATCCTCCTCGCGGTCGGCTTCAGCGTGCTGGCTTTCGTGTCGACGCCGTTCCTGATGCCCGAGATCGCCGACCACTACGGAATCAGCCTCGGCACCGCGTCGCTGATCGCGGTGTTCCAGCTGGGCGGGTTCGTCATCGGCTCCTGGGGTGCCGGTCGCTTCCTGCAACCCCGGAGTCCGGTGTTCGTGGTCTCGTTGACGGCCGCCTCGGCTGCGAACCTCGCGTCCGCGATCCTGCCGGCCTTCGCGCTGCTGGTGCCGCTTCGCCTCGTCAACGGTGCAGCGCTGGGCCTGCTCGCCTGGTACGGCTGGGTGCAGGCCTTCGGCGACGATCGCCGGATGGGTGACGTGGCCGTCGCCGGCCCGGTGGTTGGGGTGGTCGCCGCGCCGGCGATCTCGGCTCTCCTGGATGCCGGTGGCATCCGGCTCGTGTTCGCCATGCTGGCCGTGGTCTCGCTCATCCCGTTGGCGTTCGGCTTCCGCAGTGAGGTTGGAGAGCTCCCCAGGGACCGGGCGCGCCACCGGGCCGTCCCCGCGGCGCGCGTGCTGCTGGCCTGCCTGGGCCTGTTCACTCTGGGCGGCTCGGCGGTGTTCATGTACGCAGTGGTGCTGGGAACCGCCGGCCCGGGCCTGTCGGTGACGGCGGTCGCGGTGGGATTCAGCCTCAACGCCGTAGTGGCCATTCCAGGGGCCCGGTTGAGAGCAACCCGCACGATCCCGAGCCCGTGGATGGCCGCCACCGCGGTCTGCGCAATCGTGGTGGCCACCACCGACTGGCCATGGCTGTTCCTCGGTGCTCTCGTGGTGTGGGGCTTCTTCTTCTGGGCTGCAATACCGGGCGTGTTCGACGTCCTGGCCAGCCGGTCGCGTTATCCCGAGGAACGGGTGGGCGACGCTCAGGCGCTCATGGCTGCCGGCCGCGCCGGCGGACCGCTGCTGGGCGGGTTGCTGATCGACAGCGCGGGAGCCACCACCCTGGGCATCGTCGGCGGTTCCATGATGCTCGCCGCCGCCATAGGGGTGTTCGCCACCAGGACCGTCGCCAAGCCCCTCTCCGAGCGCTGACAGTGGCGGCGCTACCATCCGGCCACGACCGCTGAGCACGAGACCGGTTACCCGTCTCAGTTGACCCGCCGCGGCCGTGGGTGTTGCTAGTGAAGCAGGCGGATCCGGCCTGAGCCCTCGGTGACCTGGCCGATGACGGCCGCCTCGTGGCCCGAGAGTCGGAGCTCGGTCACCGCGGCCAGGCCTGCGTCGTGGCTGACCATGCCGAGCAGCAGGCCTCCCGATGTCTGCGCGTCGGCGAGCAGCGTCACCCCCAGGTCGCTCGTATCCCCGGCGTCGAGGCTCTGCGACACCCAGTCGAGGTTCCGCCCGGTGCCACCGGGCACCATTCCCAACGCGACCAGCTCCCAGGCTCCCTCGATCACAGGGACATCGCTGACCGAGATCTCCAGATCAACGCCGGACTCCTGAGCCATGCGCAATCCGTGACCCAGCAGGCCGAAGCCGGTCACGTCGGTGGCCGCGGTGGCGCCGTGGCGCATCGCAGCCGCAGCCGCGGCCTCATTCGACCGGGTCATCTCCTGAACAGCTCGGTCCACCATGCCTGCCCGAGCCTGCCCGTGCTTGATCGCGGTGGAGATCACGCCCGTTCCGAGCGGCTTGGTCAGCACCAGCGCGTTGCCGGGCCGCAGCCGCGAGTTGGTGAGCATCCGTGACGGGTTGACCTCTCCCACGACGGCCATCCCGTACTTCGGCTCGGGGTCGTCAACGGTGTGGCCCCCGCCCACAACGAAGCCGCAGGCTCGGGCCGTGTCCTCGCCGCCGGCGAGCACCTCGGCCAGCAGGTCGTTCGACAGTTCCTCGGAGTTCCAGGCCACCAGGTTCAGCGCCAGCAGGGGCCGGCCACCCATGGCGTAGACGTCCGACACCGCGTTGGTGGCCGCGATGCGGCCCCAAGTCCGGGCGTCGTCGACCACCGGGGTGATGAAGTCGGCGGTCAGGACCAGGGCGCGCCCGCGGCCGATGCGCCAGACGGCCGCGTCGTCGCCGGTGGCCAGGCCGACGAGGAGGTCCGGTGGGGGATCAGGGGTGAGGCCGCGCACAACTTGCGCGAGATCGCTCGGATCGAGCTTGCAGCCTCAACCAGCGCCGTGGCTGAACTCTGTGAGCCGTCGGGCCATCGCCATCACCCCCTTCCTGGGGACGTTTGTTGACCATCCGCAGGATAGGCGGCGAGGCGCGGGGCACCCCGACGGCCGGAATCGGCCGAGCGGGAGAGGAGCGACCGGTAGGGTGCAGCCGTGTTCGTGGACCCGAGGCTCCAGACCAGGGCCACCGAGCTGTTCGGCGTGGCCTATCCGATCGTCCAGACGGGAATGGGATGGGTGGCCGGCCCGTCGCTGGTGACCGGCACCGCGGCGGCGGGCGGGCTGGGCATCCTGGCCGCGGCCACGATGACCGTCGACGAGATGGAGGCGGCCATCGCCGAGGTCCGGTCCCGCACCGAGCGGCCGTTCGGGGTGAACCTGCGGCCCGACGCCGTCGATCTGGCGGAACGGGCCGACCGGCTGGTCGCCACCGGTGTGCGGGTGGCCAGCTTCGCCGGTCCACCCCCGGCGAAGGTGGTGAAGCGTCTGCAGCACGCAGGGGTGCTGGTGATGCCGACGGTGGGCGCTCGCCGGCACGCCGAGAAGATGGCCGAACTCGGCGTGGACGCGGTCCTGTGCCAGGGCGGCGAGGGCGGCGGCCACACCGGCTCGGTGCCCACGTCGCTGCTGCTGCCGGCGGTGGTTGACGCGGTGGACGTCCCGGTGATCGCGGCGGGCGGGTTCCACGACGGGCGGGGCCTCGCCGCGGCCCTGGCCTGGGGCGCGGACGGCGTGGCCATGGGAACCCGCTTCCTGCTCACCGCCGACTCGAAGGTGCCCGACGCGGTGAAGTCGGTGTATCTGAGCACTCCCGTCACCGGCACGGTGGTGTCGAGCAGCATCGACGGCAAGCCTCAGCGGGTGATACGCACCGGCCTGGTCGATTCGCTGGAATCGGCTCGGGTGACCCGCCCGGCGAGGGCGGTGGCCAACGCGTGGCGCTTTCGGGGCCTCACCGGCATGCCGGTGTCGGCGATGCTTCGTGAGGGAATGTCCATGCGCCGCGGCCAGCAGCTGTCCTGGAGCCAGGTGGCCATGGCCGCCAACGCGCCCATGCTCACCAGGGCGACCATGGTCGAGGGGGATCTCGACGCAGGGATCCTGCCCACCGGGCAGTGCGTGGGAGTGGTGGACGACCTGCCGACATGCGCCGAGCTGGTGGACCGCATCGTGGCCGAGGCGGTCGCCGCCCTGGACCGGATCGCATCGCCCGGGGTCCACTAGCGTCCGGTTGCATGTGCGGTCGCTACGTGTCGGCCACCCCGCCGGACGAGCTGGCCAAGTACTTCGGTGCGCTGGCCCCGCCGTCCGAGCACACGCTGTCGCCCAATCACAACGTGGCGCCGAGCCAGACCGTGTACGCGGTGCGGGAGCGTGAGGGAGTCCGCAGCCTCGACACACTGCACTGGGGGCTGGTGCCGTTCTGGGCCAAGGATCCCAAGATCGGCAACCGGATGATCAACGCCAGGGCTGAGACGGTCGCCCAGAAGAACGCCTTCCGGGTGCCCTTCTCCCGCCGGCGCTGCATCATCCCCGCCGACGGCTTCTACGAGTGGCAGCGCCTCGAGGGCTCTGAGCGCAAGCAGCCCATGTTCATCAGCCGTCCCGACGGGGAGCCGTTCGCGTTCGCCGGTCTGTGGGAGAAGTGGCGCGACGCCAACAACCTCGACGCTGATGGCGAGCCGCTGGAGATGCACTCGTGCACCATCATCACCTGCGAGGCCAACGACGCCATGGCCGAGATCCACGACCGGATGCCGGTTGTGCTCCCTCCCGGCGCATGGGACTTCTGGTTGGAGCCGTCCAACACCGACTCCGAGGCGGTCGCCGGCCTGCTGGTACCGGCCCCTTCGGGCCTGATCCGGATGCACCCCGTGTCCACCGAGGTCAACAACGCCCGCAACAACGGCTCACACCTCATCGAGAGGGCCGACCCGATCGAGGTCTGACCCGGGATTGGCGTCAGCCGGACTGGGCGAGGTACGTCCGCAACTGGTTCGCCATCGCGTCGAGGTCGTCGGGATCGGGGCTGGTGTCGGCCTGAGTGAAGTCGAGGTCGGCCATGGTCGAGATGGGCACCACATGCACGTGAACGTGGGGAACCTCGAACCCCGCGACGATCAAGCCGACACGGTCGGGGGCGAGCCCCGTCGCCTGCTGGGCCGCGGCAACGCCATGGGCCACGGCCATCAGGTGGGCGATCGTCTCGGAGTCGAGATCCACCCAGTGGTCGACCTCGACGATCGGCACCACCAGCACGTGGCCCCGGTTGAGGGGCCGCACGTCCATGAAGGCGACGCACACGTCGTCGCGCCACACGAAGCGGCCGGGTATCTCTCCGTCGATGATCCGGGTGAAGATTGAGGGCATCGACTGATCGTAGGCTGAGTAGCCATGGCAGCGCCGAGCACCGGTGAGGACCGGATCCTCACCGTCCCCAATCTGATCTCGGCGGCTCGGCTCGCCTGCATCCCGTGGTTCCTGTGGCTGCTGTTCGACGCCGGGGATCGCTGGGCCGCGGCCCTGCTGTGGGGCGCGCTGGGCGCCACCGACTGGGTCGACGGCTGGTGGGCCCGGCGGTTCAACTCGGTCAGCAAGGTCGGCAAGCTGCTCGATCCGATCACCGACCGGGCCGTACTGCTGGCCGGCGTCTTCGCGGTCGGCTTCGACGGCTCGGTCCCGTGGTGGCTGGTGGTGCTCACCCTCGCCCGGGAGGGCATCGTGGCCGTCGTGGGGCTGGTGCTGTTGTCGCTGGGGGCCAAACCGATCGACGTGACCTGGTGGGGCAAGTGCGCCACCTTCGGTCTCTACTTCTGCTTCCCGCTGCTGCTGGCCGGTGCCTCCGACATCGCGGTGGCCGAGGGCTTCCGGGTCGCGGGCTGGGTGTGCGCGGTGCCCTCGCTGGTGTACAGCTACCTCTCCGCGGTGCAGTACATACCGTTGGGCCGTGAGTCCCTGCGCCAGGGACGAGCCGAGCGCGACAGGTCGAGCGGATCCCGGCCGGAGGGTTCGCCGTGAGCGTGCGGTGGGGGGTCTGGTTCGAGCCGACCCAGCCGGTGCGGCGGCTGGTCGAGCTGGCCCGGCTGGGTGAGTCGCTGGGCGCGGAGGCCTGCTTCGTGGCCGACGAGGGCACCGAGCGCGACGTGTACGTGGCCCTTACCGCCATAGTCGAGGCCACCGGGCTCAAGGTGGCCCCGGCCATCACCAACCCGTTCAGCCGCCACCCGGTTGCCACCGCCGCGGCCATCGCCACCCTGGCGGAGTTGGCGCCGGGCCGGGTGATGCACGGTCTGGGCGTGGGCGGCAGCCGGGTGCTCAGACCGCTCGGGATGGATCCCGAGCGGCCCTTCACCGCGCTGCGGGAGACGTTCGAGCTGAACCGGCGCCTGCTGGCCGGCGAGACGGTGGGGGAGGCGTCCCTGCCCTGGTTCCGGCCCGAGCAGCCCTTGCCCGTGGCGGTGGCCGGGCGGGGTCCGCGCGTCCAGCGCCTCGCGGCGGAGCATTCCGACTGCGTGATCCTGTCGGCCGCGCCGCCGGCTGACCTGCCCGCCTTCGCCGAGCGGATCCGTTCTGCGGGCTCGGCCGAGATCGCCTGGTCGGCCTACCTGGCCTACAACGACACCGAGCGGCGCCGGGTGCTGCCCCATTTCTCCTACATGGCCGTGGACGCGCCCGCCGAGGTGAGAGCGGCCGACGGCCTCGACGACGCCACCACCGAAGAGGTCCGCCGCCTGATGCTGGCCGGCAGGATGGGCGACGCGGCCGGGCTCCTGCCCGACGCCCTGGTGGACCGCTACGGGCTGGCCGGCACGCCCGAGGAGATCTCGGCGAGGATCGGCGAGCTGCGGGACTGCTTCGACATCTTCATGCTGCCCATGAACGACGAGGCCGCCGCAGCCGACCACATCCGCCAAAGCGCACAGATCTTCAACGCCGCCTAGCCCAGCAGCGAGCTACTCGGAGCATCGGCACGGCGCGTCCCGAAAGGCCGGGGGGTGGCGACGGGTCCGGGCGACCGACAATGGGGCGCAGCCCCGTCGGTCGGACGGAGCCCGGCGACAGGACCCTCCGGCCGGGAGTGCCGACTACCCCTGCGGAATGGCCGAGTAGGCGGGAAAATCCGGGTCGACCACGGAGTGGATCCCCAAGCCCATAGCCACCCGGTTCACGTAGTTGAGGTGAGCGCACTGGGCGTTGGCGTCGATGATGTCGAGGTCGTCGAGGCCGGCGGCCCGCAATGCCTCGATGTCGTCTTCGGTGACGGAGCCCGGCGAGCGGGTGAGCTTGACCGCGTAGCGCACCACCGCGGCGTCGGACGGCTCCAGAGCGAGGGACTCGAAGCAGTCGGGGTCGGCGGCCAGTTCGGCGATGACCTCGTCGTCGAGACCGGTCTGTCGCAGCTTGATCGTCACCTGGCTCATGCAGTGGACGGTGCCGTTGATGGCTGAGGTCACGAAGCTGATCAGGTTGCGCTGGTGGGGAGTGAGGCGCGACGGGCACTTCTCGGTGGCCGCGTACAGGTCGAGGCGGGCCGCGACCAGCGCCGGGTGCAGCGACCCGGCCATGGTCATCTCCGTCGGCTCGCCGAGCGCCCTGGCCTGGCGGTCATAGTGGGACCTGAGCTCGCCCTCGGCCTCGTCGTATGGAATCGTGGAGATCCACATTCGCCGCTCCTGTCGCCGTGACGATCGTGAGGAATATGACCGGATTCCAGGGTCTCGGGCTGTCGCTGTCGAACGAGGATCCCGTCGCCGACACGCTAGCCGTGGTGGCCGCGGCCGAGCGTCTCGGGTTCGACGAGGTGTCGCTGCCCGAGAGCAGGCTGTTCAACTCGGTGATGGCGGTGGCCGCCGCCGCGCTGCACTCCACCGAGCGCATCACCGTGCGGGTCGGCGTGGCCAACCCGGTGTTCCACCATCCGATCCTGCTCGCCCTCGAGGCCGCCACCCTGGCCGACATCGGCCCGGGGCGGGTTCGCTACGGCCTGGGCGCGGCCGAGTGGACGGTGAGGCGCTTCGGCATGGCGCCCGACGGCTGGCGCCCTCTCAGCAACACCATCGAAGCGGTGCGGGCAGTGCGCCGGCTCACCGCGGGCCGCGAACTCGATTTCGAGCCCACGACCTTCACGGTGGCGCCGGAGCTGCGCCTGGACCGGCCGCCTGCTGCGCCGGTGCCGGTCGATGTGGGGGCGGTCAGCCGCCGGATGATGGAGGTCTCCGGCGAGTTCGCCGACGGGGTCCAGCTCGGGGCCATCACCAGCGTGGGCTACACCCGCTGGGCGCGCCAGCGGCTCGCGGCCGGAGCGGCCCGAGCGGGCCGCAACGTCGAGGAACTGCTGCTGAGCGCCAACGTCCTCACCAGCGTGGGCCCCGACCGGACCGAAGCCCGCAACGCGGTCAAGGAGGTGCTCGCCTACTACCTGGCCCGGGTGGAGGGAGTAGTGGTCGACGAGGCCGGCGCCGACCCGGAGGCGGTGGCCGCGGTGCGGGCCGCGGTGGCCGATGGCGGCGAGCAGGCCGGAGCGGCGGTTCTCAGCGACAGCCTGGTGGACGTGTTCGCGGTGGCCGGCACCCCCGATGACGTGGTCGAGGGGTTGAGGCCGTTTCACCAAGCCGGGCTCGACTTGCCGCTGGCCTGGTACACGTTCGGTCCCGACCAGCACGAGGGCGTGCGACTGCTGGCCGAGCAGGTGCGCCCCGCGGTCGTCCAGGAGTGACCCTGGTCCGTCGCCGGAAGAGGTGACGCCCGCGTCCGGGTCTGCGAAGCTGGACCTGATGGCTCAACGACCCCTCGTATCGACCCAGTGGCTGGCCGGGCACCTCGACGATCCCGGCCTGCGGATCGTGGACTGCCGCTGGTACCTGCGCCCCTTCGACACCCGCAACGGCGACGACGAGTACGCCAGAGCCCACATTCCCGGTGCGGTCCACGCCCGCTGGGACACCGACCTGGCCGACCCGGACCGCCCCGGCCTGTGGATGCTGGCCGGACCGGAACGCTTCGCGAACGCCATGGCCGAAAGGGGCATCGGCGACGGCACGTTCGTGGTGGCCTATGACGACCAGCACGTGACGGTGGCGGCCCGGCTGTGGTGGGCGCTACGGACCTACGGCCACACCGACGTGGCCGTTCTCGACGGCGGTATCACCAAGTGGCAGGCCGAGGGACGCCCTACCACCAGCACGGTGCCCCACTACCCGCGAGCCCACTTCACTCCCCGCTTCAATCCCGACCTCTACGTGACCCACCAACAGATGCGGGCCGCGGTGGGAACCCCGACCCGGCTGGTCGACGGACGCATGGACGGCGCCCGCCAGCAGGACGGCGGCGCCATCCCCGGCAGCATCGTTGCGCCCGGGATCACTTTCACCGGCCCCGACGGCACCTGGACCCCGCCCGAGGAGGCCCGGAGGCGTCTGGCTGCCGCGGGGGCCTGCACTCCGGAGCCCACCATCGCTTACTGCCGGGGCGGGGTAGGGGCCTGCGGCACCGCGCTGGCCTACGCCATCGCCGGTCACACCGACGTCGCCGTTTACGACGGTTCCTGGACCGAGTGGATAACGGACCCAGAGTCGCCCCGCGCTCTCGACAGCCCGCCGCCCGGCCGCGAGGCCAAGGGGTAGGCGGCGATTCGTGACGCTCCGGCAGGGCGATCAGCGATGCCGTGGCCCCGGTGGGAGTCACCCGTAGCCTCCCCGGCATGACCGCCAAGGGCGATCCGATCGCGACAGAGACTCGAGATCAGCACGTCGATCGCCTGACGGCGCGGCACCACGACGCCCTGATCGTGGGGGGAGGCATCAACGGCGCGGTGTCGGCGCTGGCCCTGGCCGCGCACGGCCTGCGGGTTGCGCTCATCGAGTCCGAGGACTTCGGCTCGGGAGTCAGCCAGGAGTCCTCCAACCTCGTCTGGGGCGGCTTCAAGTACTTGCAGACCTACGACCTCGGGCTCGTCGCGGGGCTGTGCCGCTCCCGCAACCTGCTGGCCCGCTCCTACGCCAGCCAGCTGCAGGAAGTCAGGTTCCTGGCCGCCCTCGGACCCACCTCGCCGTACTCGCCGACGTACGCCGCGCTCGGCGCGCACGCCTACTGGGCGCTGGGGAGGTTCGCCACCGGACGGCCCCGGCGGCTGTCGCGCAGCGCCCTGTCGTCGGCCGAGCCGGCCGTGGACTCCAACGGTGTGCGGGGCGCCGTCGAGTACTCGGACTACCTGCTGGTGGACAATGACGCCCGTTTCGTGTTCCAGCTCCTGCTGGACGCCATCGACAACGGGGCAGTGGCCGTGTCGCGGATGCGCCTCGACGGCGCCGAGCGGGCCGGAGACGGCTGGCGGACCGAAGTAACCGACCGCCTGACCGGGAGCAGCCACACGGTGCCGGCCGGGGTGCTGGTCAATGCGGCCGGACCGGGCGCCGCGGAGGTGGCCGAGCTCACGGGGACCAGGTTGAACTCGACGCTGTGCTTCTCGAAGGGCGCTCACATCGTCGTCCCCAAGGTGACCGATTCGGGACGCATCCTGGCATTCTTCGACGACGACCAGCGGCTGTTCTACGTGATCCCGATGGGCCATCGCTCCCTGATCGGCACGACCGACACCCGCGTCGACAGCGCGGAGGTATCGGTCACCCATGACGACCGCGACTTCCTGCTGGAGCAGGCCAACGCCCGGCTGCGGCTGCCCCGGCCCCTGACCGGTGACGACGTGATCGCGTACCGGTGCGGTGTGCGCCCGCTGGTGGTCGGCGACGGTGAGGACACCGATCGCGACTGGACCGAGCTGTCGCGCCGCCACGCCGTCGAGGTCGATCAGCGGCAAGGCACGATCTCCATCCTCGGCGGCAAGCTCAGCGACTGCCTCAACGTGGGCGACGAGGTGGTCGGCGCGGCCCGTCGATGCGGGCTCGAGCCTGCCGCCCCCGCCCGGGCCTGGTACGGCGAGCCGCCCGAGGGCGTGCGGGCCTGCTTCCACCGCAGCGCCGCCCGGGCCGGCATCGACGAGCTGGCGGCCGCGAGGCTCTGGCGGCGACACGGCCGGCGGGCGCTGGAGATCGCGGACCTGATCGATGAGTCGGACGAGTTCAACCGGCCCCTCAGCGACGTTGTGGACTACTCGGTTGCCGAGGTCATGGTCATGGCCCGCCACGAACACATCCTGACCATGGAGGACTTCCTGCGCCGCCGCACCATGCTGGCGATGCTCGAGACCGCGGAGACGCTCGAGAGCGACCCGGGGGTGGAGCGAGCCTCGAGCCTGCTGTTCGGACCGGGGCCCGAGCGGCCCGTGAGCGCAGCGAACAAGAGCGGGAGTTCAGCCGCATGACCGTCGTGCTGGCCATCGACGCCGGGACCACGAGCGTGCGCACCATCGCGTTCGACGGCGACGGTCACATGGTCGACGCCGCGCAGCGGGAGTTCACCCAGTACTTCCCGATGCCGGGACGGGTCGAGCACGACGCATCCGAGATCTGGGACGCGGTCCAGGCGACGCTCGCGGAGGTGACCGGTCGCATCGAGGAGCCGCCCGCCGCCATCGGGGTCACCAACCAGCGCGAGACCGTGGTGGCGTGGAGCCGGCGCAGCTCCGAGCCCCTTCATCCGGCCATCGTCTGGCAGGACCGCCGCACCGCGGCCCGATGCGCAGAGCTCGAGGAGAGCGGTTGCCTGCCGCTGGTGCGGGAGCGCACCGGCCTGGTGCTCGACCCGTACTTCTCGGGATCGAAACTGGAGTGGATGCTCCGCGACGGCGGCGTGGCCGCGAGTCCCGATCTGGCCCTAGGCACCGTCGACAGCTGGATCATCTGGAACCTCACCGGCGGCAAGGTCCACGCAACCGACGCAACCAACGCCAGCCGGACCATGCTCTTCGACATCGTCTCGCTGCGATGGGACCCCGACCTGTGCTCGACGTTCGGGGTTCCCGAGGCGTCCCTGCCGGAGGTGCGGCCGTCCAGCGGGAGCTTCGGCACGACCGCCACCGGTACCGCCTGCGGTGCGGGAGTGCCCATTTGCGGGGTTGCCGGAGACCAGCATGCCGCTCTGTTCGGCCAGGCCGCGTACGCCCCCGGCGACGCCAAGAACACCTACGGCACGGGATCGTTCGTGCTGATGAACGTCGGCTCGGATGTGCCGCCGCCTGCCGACGGCCTGCTGACCACGGTCGCCTGGCTGCTCGACACCCCTCAGGGCCCGGCGACCACGTACGCGCTCGAGGGGGCGATCTTCGTCACGGGAGCAGCCGTGCAGTGGCTGCGCGACGGTCTGCAGATCATCGATGAGGCCTCGCAACTCGAAGGCCTGGCTGCGCAATGCTCTTCCACGGGCGGCGTGTACCTGGTGCCCGCCTTCGCAGGACTCGGCAGTCCCCACTGGGACCCCTACGCACGGGGCACGATCGTGGGACTCACCCGGGGCACCGGGCGACCCGAGATCGCACGGGCTGTGGTGGAGGCCATGGTCTTCCAGACCCGCGACGTGATGGAGGCGATGGCCGCCGCGACCGGCACGCCGGTACGGAATCTACGGGTCGACGGGGGCGCCTGCGCGATGGACTCCATGCTTCAGCTTCAGGCGGACCAGCTTGGCGTGACCGTGCAACGGCCCAGGCTCCAGGAGGCGACCGCTCTCGGCGCCGCCTACCTGGCCGGGCTCGCGGCCGGTGTGTGGCCTTCGCTGGAGGCTCTCGGCCAGCACTGGCAACTCGACTTCGAGGCCGTACCCGGTGGGGACAGGACCTCATCGGATGACGCCTACGCCGATTGGCGGAGGGCGGTGGAGCGCAGTAAGGAGTGGGCGGCGCCATGACCCGGGTAGCGGTCGTGACCGGCGCGGCCGGAGCGATCGGCTCCGCCCTGTGCGCCCGCCTCGGCGCCGGGGAGGACACCGTCGTAGGCCTGGACACGGCCGCCGGCTCCAAGCATGTCGACGCAGAGATCCTCCTCTGTGACGTCGCCGACGAGGAGTCGGTGGCGGCAGCCTTCGACACGATCAGACAGCGTCACGGCGATCCGGCTGTGCTGATCAACAACGCGGGCGTCACCGGGTCCGGGGGAGTGGAGGACGAGAGCCCCGCCCAATGGCGTCGCATCATCGACGTGAACCTGACCGGTGCCTACCTGTGCACCCGTCAGGTCGTTGCGGGCATGACCGCGGCGGGCGGCGGCCGGATCGTCAACATCGCCTCCGTCAACGCCCGCTTCGGTGGGTCGGCACTGTCAGGACCCGCCTACGCGGCCAGCAAGGGCGGGTTGGTCACGTTCACCCGCTTCCTGGCTCTGCACCATGCCGCTGACAACATCACCGTGAACGCGGTGGCTCCCGGTCCTCACGACACGCCGATGTGGAATGCGCTCGACCCGGTGTTGCGCGAGCGCATCCTGGCCACCGTGCCCGGCAATCCGCCCGGAGACCCGGACGACCTTGCCGCGGTGGTGGCGTTCCTGTGCGGCCCGCACGCCGGCTACATCACTGGGGCCACCATCGATGTCAACGGCGGCCAGTGGATGGGCTGACCGGTGGGATAGGTTCGGGAGCCGTGGCGAACAGCCGGCCGACCATCAAGGACATAGCCCGCGAGGCGGGAGTATCGGTGGCCACCGTGAGCCGCGCCCTGCGGGACCTCCCATACGTCGCGCCCGCGACCCGCTCCCGGGTGGTCGAGGTCGCCGCCAAGCTCGAGTACGAGGTCCACCCGCACGCAGCCCGCCTCGTCTCGGGACGGACCTGGACCATCGGATTGGCGGCGCCCCAGTTCGGGTCGTGGTTCCCGTCCCGGGCGCTGGGCGGCATCAACTCGGTGTTCGCCGAGGCGGGCTACGACCTGCTCGTCTCGATGATGGCAACCCCCGAGGACCGCCAGCGATTCCTTGTCGAAGCCCCCTCCTTCTGCAGGCGGGTGGACGGGATAGTCCTGATCGACACCTTCGTCAGCGCCGAGGGAGGCTCGGCCGGCGACTTCTTCGACCGGCCCGTCGTCGCGGTGAACGAGCGGCTCGAAGGCGCCTCCTCGATCATCATCGACAACCGGCTCGCGGCTCGACGGGCCGTCCAGCATCTCATCGACCTCGGGCATGAGCGCATCGGCCTCGTTGTGGGGCCTTCGTCGGCGGACCTCCCGACGCCGGTGCCCGAGCAGCGCCGCCTCGGCTATCGGGACGCCCTGCGGGCGGCCGGGCTGCCCTTCGATCCCGAACTGGCGGTGAGCGGAGAGTGGACCGCCGCGGGCGGCTCCGCGGCGCTCTCCAAGCTGCTCGAAGTCTCCGAGCCGCCCAGCGCGGTGTTCTGCATGTCCGACCAGATGGCCTTCGGCGTGCTGTGGGCGGCCACGCGCCACGGCCTCCACATACCGGGCGACCTCTCCGTGATGGGCTTCGACGACCACGATCTGTCCGGCGCGATGGGGCTCACAACCATGAGGCAGGCCGTGGACGAGATGGGAGTCCGGGCCGCGGCGACAGTTATGGCGCTGATCGGCGGGGAGCCCGTGACCGACATCACCTGGGATGTGCCTCTGATCGAGCGGGAGTCCACCGCGAGAGCAGGTTGATTCTCAGCGGTGGGTGCGCTAACGTCCGCTCTGCAAACGTTTGCATCCCTGGGAGGGAAAAGACAATGAAGAATCACTCCCGCCTATGGCTGATCCTCGGCGCCCTGCTTGCCTTCGCCCTCGTGGCGACGGCCTGCGGCGACGACGAGGAGGCGCCTGTAGTCGTGGACACCAGTGCGGCCGAAGCGGCTGAGGCCGCGGCTGCCGAAGCGCAGGCTGAGGCCGAGGCTGCTCAGGCTGAGGCCGATGCGGCCGGGGCCGCGGCCGCGGAAGCCCAGGCTGAGGCCGATGCGGCCGCCGCCCGGGCAGCCGAGGCCGAGGACGCGCTCGCGGCAGCCATGGCCGAAGGCGAAGGGGCGGTTGATCCAGAGGTCGTCGCCGAACTCGAGGCCCAGATGGCCGAGGCTCAGGCTGAGGCCGATGCGGCTGCCGCCAGGGCGGCTGAGGCCGAGGCGGCCATGCAGGAGATGGAGATGAGCCTGGCCGGCAGCGTCGTCACCATCCTCGGCCCCGAGACCGGATCCGAGGCCGAGGGCTTCCTGGCCGGCTTCGAGCCGCTGCGTGAGCGCACCGGGATCGTCGTCCGGTACTCGGGCACCCGCGACGCCACCACCGAGCTGAACCTGGCAGTGGAGGCCGGCGACCCGCCCGACATCGCCATCATCCCCCAGCCCGGCCGGATCAAGCAGTTCGGCGACTCCGGGGACGCCGTGGCCCTGCCACAGGCGATGCTCGACAACATCGGCGGCTCCTACGACCCGTTCTGGTTCGACCTGGCCACGTCGGGCGGCAGCGTGTACGGCGTGCCCAACAAGGGCGACGTGAAGAGCCTGGTGTGGTACAGCCCGCAGGGCTTCGCCGACAACGGCTACGAGATCCCCCAGACCTGGGCCGAGCTCGAGGCGCTCATGGAGCAGATGAAGGCCGACGGCCACACCCCGTGGTGTGTAGGCATCGAATCGGGCGCCGCCACCGGCTGGGCCTTCACCGACTGGATGGAGGACATGATGCTCCGCATCCACGGGCCCGAGGTGTACGACCAGTGGGTCAGCCACGAGATCCCCTTCAACGATCCCAGGGTCGTCGAAGTGGCCGAGTTCGTGGGCGGCATCTGGTTCGGCGAAGGCAACGTGAGCGGCGGCCGCGACCTGATCTCCCAGCGCAGCTTCAGGGAGATGGCGGGAGCCCACCTCAACGGCGAGTGCATGATGCACCGCCAGGCCAACTTCGCCGGCGCCCACTATCTCGCGGCCGGCGCCGAGTCGCTCGGCCCCGACGGCGACGTGAACGTGTTCTACCTGCCGACCATCAGCGACGAGTTCGGCACCGTGGTGCTCGGAGCGGGAACCCATGCGGTGGCCTTCACCGACAAGCCCGAGACCCTGGTGGTGCTGGAGTACATCGGCACGGCCGAGTACGCCAACAGCCGCATCCTGGCCGACAAGGGCGGCTTCCTGTCGCCCAACCGCGACCATGACACCTCGCTGTACAGCTCCTCCTTCGACCAGGGCCTCGCCCAGATCCTCGTCAGCGCCAACCCGTTCCGCTTCGACGCATCGGACCTGATGCCCGGCGAGGTCGGAGCAGGAGAGTTCTGGCGGTCCGGCACCGACTACGTGTCCGGCTCCAAGACCGCCGAGGAGTTCGCCGAGGACGTCGAGGACGCCTGGCCGTCCTAGCACCGGCCCCCCCAAGTCCGTCCCCGCCGGGCGGGGGACGCTTGAGCGTCCTCCCCCCGGCGCGGGCGGGTGAAACGGTGGGCACAACCAAACGACGAGGGAGGCCGTGGGCCAGTTCCTGACCATGCTCGTGAGCGTCGCCGGGGCGCTGGCAGTGTCCGCGGTGATCTTCATCGGCGCCAACCGGGCCGTGGACAATGTCCGGGTCCGGTGGCCCGCGTTCACGGCCGTCATCGGCGGACTGGCCGGTCTCGCGGTGGGTGCGGTGGTCCAGCACAACGGCTGGCTGCCGCGCGGTCCCGCGCTGGGCGGACCGCTCAAGGAAGGCTGGATCGTCTTCCTCGGCGGCGGAGTCGTGGGCGCGGCGATCGCCGCGACCGCAGGCCGGCTCGCTGAGCCCTCCCGGGATCGGCGGTCCCGCTGGGCGGACTCTCTCCGACCCTGGGTGTTCGTGGGTCCGGCGCTGCTGTTCGTGGCGGGCGGTCTGGTGCTCCCCGGCCTGCGCACGGCCTTCCTGTCACTCAAGCCGGGGACCAGGGGGCGGGAGCCGGGCTTCACCCTCGAGCACTACAAGGACATCTTCACCGACGACACCTTCTTCACCGTCGAGGGCTGGTCGTCCATCTTCACCGGCCGGCTGTTCATCGTCGGGCTGGCAGCCGCAGTCATCGCCGCGGCCGCGGCCTGGGCCAGTTCAGCGCTCATTGTCGGCGGGTCGCGGCGGGTGGCCGCGGCGGGGGGCATGCTCCGGGGGTTCAAGATAGCGTTCCTGGTGCTTGTGGCCCTGGTCGCCGCGGGGTTCATCGAGTCGTTGGCGCGCGATCCGAACCGCTCAGCAATCGTGGATGTGCTCACCGTGCTGGTGTCGAGCCGGATCACGCTGGGGATCGCCGCGGCCGCCGCGGTGCTGGTCCTCGCCCTGTGGCTGGCCGCACGGATCCGGGGCCGCGAGGTGGAGATGGACTGGGGATCACCGACGGCGTCCTCGCTGATCGTCGCGGCCGCCATCCTGGTGATCTTCGGGGCCCTGTCGACCCTGCGGGGCGTGGTGTGGAACAACATCTGGTGGGTCGTCACCGTGGCCGGGCTGTCCACCGTCCTGGGGCTGATGCTGGCCGTGCTGGCCGAGAAGGCCCGGGGGGAGCGGATCGGCAAGACCCTGATCTTCATGCCCATGGCCATCTCGATGGTGGGTGCCGCGGTGATCTGGGACTTCATGTACGAAGTGCAGCCCATGGGCAACCAGACCGGGCTGTTCAACGCGGTCCTCCAGGGAATCGGCTTCACCCCCCGCGGCTTCTTCATCAACGCCTCGATGATCCCCTGGAACAACTTCTGGATCATGTTCATCATGGTGTGGATCCAGACCGGCTTCGCCATGGTCGTGCTGTCCGCGGCCATCCGAGCCGTTCCAGAGGAGTTGACGGAGGCGGCCCAGGTGGACGGGGCCAGCGAGGCCCAGGTCTTCTGGCGGGTCGTGATACCCCAGATCAGGCCGACCATCATCGTGGTGGTCACCACCCTCATCGTGATCGTCACCAAGGTCTTCGACCTGGTCAAGGCCACCACCAACGGCGCCAACCGCACCAACGTGCTGGCCAACGAGATGTTCGACCAGCTCCGCGACCGCAACTTCACGTCCAGCAGCGCCTTCGCGGTGGTGCTGTTCGCGCTGGTGCTGCCGGTCATGGTCTACAACATCCGCCGACTCCAGCGGGAGCTGGCATGACGCCCGTTCAGACCGCGTCCATGCCCACCGGCCAGCGGCTCCGCCGCCTGGCCGGGGAGGTCCCCACCTGGGTCATGTGGCTGATCGTGATCCTCTGGACGGTGCCCACCTTCGGGCTGTTCGTGTCGTCGTTCCGCAAGGTCCCCGACATCGAGTCCTCGGGCTGGTGGACAGCCTGGAACGACATCGGCAACCTCACGCTGCAGAACTACCGGGACGTGTTCCGCGAGACGGCTGCGCAGCCGTCGATGTGGGAGTTCGCGCTCAACTCGGTCGCCATAGTCGTCCCGGCCACGGTCATCCCGATCGCGGTGGCCGCCTTCGCGGCCTACGGGTTCGCGTGGATGGACTTCAGGGGGCGCAACTGGCTGTTCATCGGGCTGGTGTCGATGATCGCCCTGCCCAACCAGATGGCCTTCGTGCCCCTGCTCCAGCTGTTCAACAACGGCGCCCGGTTCACCGTCCCCGGCCTCGACTGGACTCTGGTGCTCCTGCCCGACCTGGGCATCGCCAACACCGCGGCCGCGGTGTGGCTCACCCACACCGCGTTCGGCCTCCCGCTCGCGGTGCTGCTGCTGCACAACTTCGTGAGCCAGCTCCCCGGCGACATCTTCGAGGCGGCCCGCATCGACGGCGCCAGCCACTTCACGATCTTCTGGCGGCTGGTGCTGCCGCTGGCCCGCCCCGCGCTGGCCGCGTTCGCGGTGTTCCAGTTCCTGTGGACCTGGAACGACTACCTGATCGCCTCGGTGTTCCTCAACGACAACGAGCCCATGACGGTGGCGCTCGTGAACCTGGTCGGGGAGCGCGGCCAGGACTTCCAGCTGCGCTTCGCCTCCGCGTTCGTGATCATGATCGTTCCGCTGATCGTCTTCTTCAGCCTCCAGCGGCACTTCGTGCGGGGCCTGCTGGCCGGCTCCGTCAAGGGATGAGCCTCACATCACGTCGTCCAGGCGCACGGGCATTCCCGTGCTGATCGACCGGTTGCCGGCCACCCCCATGGCCACCGACAGCAGTCCGGCCGACAGGCTGGCCCGCGACGCCGCTCGCCGGCTCCCGGCATCGAGCGAGCGGGCCGCGTCCAGGAAGTGCTGATGCTCGACGTAGCTGGAGCCGTGGTGGAGACCCTCGTAGACAGCGGTGCTGGGCACGCTGACGGTGTGCACGTCCCCGATGCCGTGGGTGCCCCGGAGCCCGATCCGCACCACGCCGGAGGGCACCAGGGCCTCTATCTTGCCGGCGTCGCCCATTACCGCGAACTCCTGCTGGTCGTGGCTGGCGTCGGCGAACATGCAGAGGTCGATCAGGGCGCGGGCGCCGTCGTCGTAGTCGACGACCACGTAGGCGCTGTCGAGGATGTCGGGGGTGCGCCCGCCGTAGCTCTCGTCGAGGTGGTTGACCATCTGGCCGCCGGAGGCGTACACCCGCTCGGGCCGGCCCGCCATCACCTGGTTCATGAGGTCGAAGAAGTGGCAGCACTTCTCCACCAGCGTGCCGCCGGTGTTGGCCGCGAAGCGGTTCCAGTCTCCGACCTTGTCCAGGAAGGGGAAGCGGTGCTCGCGCAGCGACACCATGTGAACCCGGCCCGCGGTGCCCGCATGCACTTCCTCGATGAGGCGCGCGAACGGCGCCATGTAGCGGTATTCGAGCCCTACCCAGACCAGCCCGCGGTGGTGCTCGGCCGCCTCGATCACTCTCCGGCAGCTCTCGACGTCGGTGCAGAGGGGCTTCTCCACCAGCACGTGCAGGTCGGTGCCGAGCACGTCTTCGAGCACGGCCGCATGGGTCATGTTGGGCGTGGCCACCACGACCGCGTCGCAGAGGCCGGAGGTCAACAGGTCGCGGTCGGCGCTGAACCGGGCTGCCTCGGGTGCGAGCGAGGCGGCCGCCGCCAGCGAGGGCGGGTGCGGGTCGGCCAGCGCCGTCACCCGGGCTCCGGGCAGGTGCGAGATGTTGGCGATGTGCTCACGGCCCATCATTCCGGTGCCGATCACGCCGTAACGCAGCTCAGACATGCTCTTCGTTCCCGGCCGGGGCGGTCGTGCCATTACTCCGGCCCTCCGGCGTCCCGACTATCACAGGCGGCTTGACCCAGTGGCACCCGGACTCATAGACCCGAACCGTCGGCCGCTCTCCGAGGACATCGCTGTGGGGCCGCTCGGCGTCGGTTGCTGGCGGTTCGTGGCCCGGCCCGACGGTGAGCTCAAGGCGGTGCTCGAGGCCGGCCTCGACCTGGGGATGAACCTGGTGGACACCGCCGACGTCTACGGACTCGGATGGGGTGGCCAGGCCTTCGGGGAGGCCGAGGAGAACCTGGGGCGCATCCTGGCGGGCTCTCCGGGGCTGCGCGACCGGATGGTGCTGGCCACCAAGGGCGGAATCGTCCCCGGTGTGCCGTACAACTCGGGCCGCGACGCGATCACCGCGGCCTGCGAGGCGTCGCTGCGCCGCCTGCAGACCGACGTGATCGACCTGTACCAGATCCATCGGCCCGACATGCTCACCCACCCGGCCGAGCTGGCCGAGGCCCTCAGCGGCCTGCGGGCCGCGGGCAAGATCCGCGAGGTCGGGATCTCGAACTTCGCGCCGAGCCAGCACGAGGCCCTCGCCGCGCACCTTCCGTTCCCGCTGGCCACCACCCAGCCCGAGTACTCCGCGGCCCATCTCGCGCCGCTGCGCGACGGCACCCTCGACCTGTGCATGCGCGACGGCGTGGTGCCGCTGGCGTGGAGTCCGTTGGGCGGGGGCCGTCTGGCCGACGGTTCCGGAACCCGTCCCGAGCTGCTCGCGGCGCTCGACCGCCTGGCCACCCGCGAGGGCACCGAGCGCGCCGTGGTGGCGGCCGCGTTCGTGCTGGCCCATCCGGCCAGGCCGGTGGCGCTGCTGGGGACGCAGCGGCCGGAGCGACTGGCGCGCCTGGCGCTCGCGACCGGGATCCAGCTCGACCGCAACGACGTCTACGACATCATCGAGGCCTCCGAGGGCCACCGGCTGCCGTGAGCGGGGAGTCACCGGTGCGCGGGGTCGACCCGGTCGAGGTCGCCTGGTTCGGCGCCCTGTGCGACGACGACTACCGGCACCTGGGCGTGCCCGATCCGGCGCTGGCCAGCAGCTGGGAGCACTGCCGCGACATCGCGCTGGCCGCGGAGCGCAACGGCTTCGACAACATCCTGCTGCCCTCGGGCTACACGCTCGGCATCGACGCCACTGCCTTCGCGGCCGGGATCGCGCCCCTCACCGAGCGCATGCGGCTGCTGCTGGCAGTGCGCATGGGGGAGCTTTGGCTGCCCCAGCTGGCCCGCCAGATCGCCACCATCGACCGGATGCTCGGCGGCCGGCTCACCGTGAACATCATCTCCAGCGACATTCCCGGGGAGACCCTGGAGTCGGCCCCCCGGTACCGCCGGACGCTCGAGTGGATGCACGTGCTGCGCACGCTGCTCGACGGTCAGCCGGTGGACTTCCACGGCGAGTTCGTCGACCTGACCCTCGATCCTCCCAGGGCCAACACCGTTTCGGGCCGCTGCCCGATGTTCTATTTCGGCGGGTTCTCCGAAGCTGCCAAGGAGACCGCGGCCGAAGCCTGCGATGTGTTCCTGACCTGGCCCGACACCGTGGCGGGAGTGGAGGCCACGGTCGCCGACATGGCCCAGAGAGCAGCCCGGCGGGGCCGGAGCCTGCGCTTCGGCCTGCGCAGCCATGTGATCGTGCGGGAGACGCCCGATGCCGCCCGAGCGGCGGCTGCGGCGTTGGTGAGCCGCCTCGACGACAAGGTGGGCGCCACCATCCGGGGCCGCTCCCTCGACGCCGCGTCGGTCGGGGTCCAGAGGCAGGCCCAGCTTCGTGACCTGAGTGACCGGGACGGCTACGTGGAAGCCAATCTGTGGACCGGCATAGGCCGGGCCCGCTCCGGCGCGGGCGCGGCCATCGTCGGCGATCCCGACGAGGTGGTGGCCAAGCTGGAGGCGTACCGCCAGGTCGGCATCGACGCCTTCATCCTGTCGGGGTACCCGCATCTCGACGAGTGCGACCGGGTAGGACAACACGTGCTTTCCCGTCTCGACCACGGTCACCTCGCTCAGCGCTGAAGGCGCCAGGCCGATGCGGCGTTGGTGCCTTCATGATCAGTAGAGTTGCTCGATTGTAAACGTTTGCGGGAGACATGCAAGGTGAAGGGCAGCCCGTCGGATCAGACGAACGGCGAACACGACGTAACTGAGCCCTGGTGGCGCGGGGCCGTCGGCTACGAGATCTACGTCCGGTCCTTCTCCGACTCCGACGGAGACGGCCTGGGAGACCTGGCCGGGATCACCAGCCGGCTCGACTATGTGAGATGGCTGGGAGTCGACGCGGTGTGGCTCACTCCCTTCTACCCGTCGCCGGGCCACGACCACGGCTACGACGTGAGCGACTACTGCGCGGTCTCGACCCGGCACGGGACGCTCAAGGACTTCGACGTGCTGGTGACCGAAGCCCACCGGCGGGGCCTGCGGGTGTTGGTCGACATCGTGCCCAACCACACGTCGATCGAGCATCCGTGGTTCGCCCAGGCCCGCGCCAACCCGGACGGGCCGGAGCGGGACCGCTACCTGTGGGCCGACCCCGGGCCGGGTGGCAGGCCTCCCAACAACTGGCGCAGCCACTTCGGCGGGCCGGCCTGGACCCTCGACGAGGCGTCCGGCCAGTACTGGTGCCATCTCTTCCTGCCCGAGCAGCCCGACCTCAACTGGCGCAACCCCGCGGTGAGGGACGAATTCGACTCCATCCTGCGCTGGTGGATGGACCGCGGCGTCGACGGCTTCCGGGTCGACGTGGCCCACGGCCTCATGAAGGACGCCGGCTTGCGGGACAACCCCCAGATCGCGCCGATCACCGACGGCATGGACCCCTTCGACGCCTTCAACGCCTTCGAGCACCGCTACGACATGGACCAGTCCGAGAACGCCGAGATCTTCCGGCGCTGGAGCCGGGTCTGCGCGCCGCGGCAGGCGATGCTTCTGGGCGAGGTCAACGCACCGTGGCCGGACCGCCAGTCCCGCTACGTCGAGCCCGGCGCACTCGACCAGGCCTTCTTCCTGCAGGCCGCCTTCCTCGGCTGGGCCCCGGAGACGCTGCTGACGATGGTGCGGGCCATGCACGACGCCGCTCCCGAGGGGATCTCCTGGGTGGCGAGCAACCACGACCGCTCCCGGCCGGTCAGCCGCTTCGGCGGCGGCGAGGTCGGTGTGCAGCGATCCCTGGCCGTCTCCACCCTGTTCATGGCGCTCGGGGGCACGCCCTTCCTGTTCCAGGGCGAGGAGCTGGCCCTCTCCGACGGTGTCCTGCGGGCCGGCTTCCACGACCCGGTGTCGGTCAGGAACGATGGCGCGACCAGCGGCCGAGACGGGTGCCGGACGCCCATGCCCTGGGACACCAGCACCCACAACGGCTTCTCAACCGGCGACCCGTGGATCGGATCCGAGCCCCGCCGGCCTTCCGAGACGGTCGCCGGTCAGCAGGCCGATCCTGATGCGCCCGTGCACCGCTACCGCCGCTTGCTGGCCGTGCGCCGCCAGCATCCCGACATGTGGCGGGCGCCGCTCGAGTGGATCGAGACTGGCGATCCGCGGGTGGCCGCCCTTCGGCGAGGCACGGTCGCGGTGGTCGCCAACCTCTCGGAGCGTCCCACCAGCGTCAGCCTGGGCTCGCCCGGATGGGAGCCCGTCTTCGCCAGCCGGCCCGGCTGGCGCCTCGACACTCCGGCCCACCCCACGGTCTCGGTCCCAGCCGAGACCACCGTCGTGCTGGCAGGCGACCACCGCCGGCCTTAGAGCGTGCGCATAAGAGGTGCGATCGCCTCGCGCGGCGACCCTCTAGGAGAGGAACTCGGCGGCCCCTGCGTCGAGGCAGTGCTGGACATGGCGACGGATCATGGTCGAGAACATCTCGTCGCCGCGGGGGTCGGGACTGCTGAAGGTGGCGCCGAGCACGGTGATGATGATCCCGTGCATGGCGGCCCGACGGTACAGGTCCCAGCACTCGGCCTCGCCCAGCTCGACGCCGGCGTCTGCGAACTGCCGGCGGCAACCCGACACCAGCTCGCGCTCCCAGAGCCGGCGATCGTCGACCTCGACGCTGCCCCCCAGAAAATAGGCAATGTCGGTGAGGGGGCTGGACTCCGCCGGGGTCTGCCAGTCGACGGTGGTGGCCGCGTCCCGGCCGAACAGGATGTTCTCGCTGCGGAAGTCGCCGTGCACGAGCGTGGTGGAGCCCTCGTAGGAGGAGGCCGCCGACGCGAAGTTGGCCACGTAGCGCTCGCCGAAGGACAGTCCGCCGGCGTCGAGCACATGACCGAACCGGTCCACGAAACCGGGCCAGGCGTCCTGCAGGAGCAACTGCGCGAACGCCGCGTTCTCGCCGCCGCGGGTCGAGCCGACCACATGGTCGAGGCCGGTGAGGGTGCTGTCGCCGTAGAAGGCGGCGGCCAGCTTCACCGCCTCGCCCAGCGCGGTCACGGTGTGCGAACGGCTCTCGCCCACCGTCTGGATGCCCGGCTCGGCGGGGGCCATGTCCTCCAGCAGCAGCAGGAACGCGGCACGGTCGGCGCTGATCTCGCTGCCGTAGACCGACGGTATGCGGATCGAGGTCCTGGGCGCCAGCACCCGGTAGAACATCACCTCGTTGTAGTAGGCGCCCGCGGCGCCGGCCATGGTCCGGGCCCGCTCGTCGGCGGCCGGGAACTTGGCCACGAGAGTCGACGGAGCCCGGTCCGCGGCACCGTCGTAGGTCAGGAAGTAGCGGGCGTTGTCACCCATCTTCCCCCCGCCGATCAGCTCGTAGCCCGCGTCTGTGACTCGGCCGTCATCGAGGACGCATGCAGCCCGCAGGTACCGGGTCAACTCGACTGGACCGAGAGCCTCCGGCGATGTCGGGAAGGCGGTCACGCCGGCACGCGGGTTGGTCAGGGGCGGTAACGGAACGCCATGCTGGGATTGTCGGGCAACTCCGTCAGCGGCTCGGCCACCTCAGCGACCGTCGGCCCCACGCCTACCGCAGCGAGTTCGTCGATATCGAGCCGGTAGACCTCGGCGGCGGTCTCGCCGAGGAGCTTCCGGAGGTCGTCCTCCGACCAGTCGCAGAACACGTGCCGCAGCGACGCCACCGAGTCGGGGAAGGTGCCCTCGCCGTGGGGGTAGTCGCTGCCCCACATGAACCGGTCGACCCCGATCTGGCGGATCGCCTCGGCCTCGTCCCGGCCGGGAAAGCTGGCTCCCATGTAGCAGTTGGTCTTGAAGTAGCTGCTCGGCGGCTCGGGCAGCTGCGCGGCGTCCGCGGGCATCTCCCCGACATTGCCGTCACCGGTGAAGAGCCGCCAGTAGGCGTCCATCTTGGACAGCGCTGCGGGCACCCACCCGACGCGCTGCTCGGTCATCACGAAGCGAAGCCCCTTGAAGCGCTCGAACACGCCGCTCACGATGAGGTGCCACAGACTGCGGTTGGCGAAGAACGGCACCTCCATCAGCATCAGGAAGGCTCGGTTGGGGGAGTCCTGGAGGTCGGGTATGCCGGCGCCTCCGTGCTGGTTGACCGACAGCCCCGTGTCCTGGCAGGCGGCCCACAGCGGGTGGTAGTAGTCGCTCCACAGCGGCGGCACGCCCGAGTCGGGCGGGATCGCCTGAACCAGCACGCCGCTGAGCCCGTGCTCGGCGGCCCATTCGACCTCGGCCACGGCCGCACCGATGTCGTTGGGGAACACCTGGGCCAGGCCGGCCCGCCGCCCCGGGAGCTCGCCGCACCAGTCGACGAGCCACCGGTTGTGGGCCTGAAGGCCTGCAAACCGGTGCTCGAACTCGGCCGCGGACTCCGGAGGCCGGGCGACCAGCAGCGAAGACGGGAAGAAGGGAGGGACGGTATTGGGGAACACGACCTCCGCGACCTGGCCGTCGGCCTCGAGATCGCGCTGGCGCACCGCCGTGTCCCAGTTGCGGACCCGCTTGGAGTCCTGAAGGTCGGCGAAAGGATTGATGTAGTCCTGCTTCCAATCGTCGAAGTCTGCGTGCAGCCTCGACGGCAGGTAGGGGCGGTAGTCGTCGATGTCGCCGCCCGCGTGGCAGTCGGCGGAGACGACCGTGTAGCGCTCTGGTTCGGATGCTGCGTTCATCATCAACTCCGTCACGATGCGGGGCCTGCGGCTCAGCCGCGGATGGCCAGGCCGGTCTCCAGGTCGAAGAAGTGGGCGTTGCCGACGGTGACGGCCACTTCGATGGCGTCACCGGAGCGCACATTGGTGGAGGGGTTGAAGCGGGCGTGGACCCTCGTCGTGGAGCCCTCGGCTGCGCTGATCTCCTCGTCGCTCAGCTCCAGAGCCTCCTGAGAGAGGACCGGCTTGGCATCCACATCGAAGTAGGCGATGATCTCGAAACCGAGCGCCTCGGTGTGCAGTACCGCGGCGCGGAGCCGCTGATCTCCAGGATGGTCCGGGGTGATCGCGGCGTCCTCGAAGTCCTTGGGACGCAAACCTACGGCAACCTTCCGGCCCAGGTAGCCCTCCAGCGCGGGCCTACGCTGTAGAACCTCCTCGGGTACGGCTAGCGACTGGCTGCCCAGCGTCATCGTCAGGTTCTGCCCGTTGCGGTCCACCACGGCTTCCATGATGTTCATCGACGGCGACCCGATGAAGGCGGCCACGAAGATGTTGTCGGGCTCGTTGAACAGCGTCATCGGCGTGTCGACCTGCTGCAGCACGCCCTGGCTGATTACCGCCACCCGGTCGGCCATGGTCATGGCCTCCACCTGGTCGTGGGTCACGTAGAACGTGGTGACTCCCACTTCGCGCTGCAGTCCGGTGATCTCCGCCCGCATCTGCACCCGCAGCTTCGCGTCGAGATTCGAGAGGGGCTCGTCGAGCAGGAACACCCGGGGCCGGCGCACGATGGCCCGTCCCATGGCCACCCGCTGCCGCTGGCCGCCGGAGAGCTGGGCAGGGCGCTTGTCGAGCTGACCCTCCAGCTCCAGGATGCGGGCCGCCTCCGTGACCCTCTCCTTGATCTCCGCCTTGGGGCGCCGGGCCAGCTTCAGCGAGAAGGCGATGTTGTCGAACACGCTCATGTGCGGGTACAGGGCGTAGTTCTGGAAGACCATCGCAATGTCGCGGTCCTTGGGCGGAAGTTCGTTGACCACCCGATCGCCGATCTTCAGCGTCCCCGAAGTGATGTCCTCGAGCCCCGCGATCATCCGCAGTGTGGTGGACTTGCCGCAGCCCGACGGCCCGACCATCACAAGGAACTCGGCCTCGTTGATCTCGAGGTTCAGGTCGGTCACGGCCCTGAACCCGTTGTCGTACTCCTTGTTCACGCTCTCTAGAACGACATCGGCCATCGGACCCTCTCCGCTTGGTCGCAAACGTTTACAGCGGGACAGTAGCACCGCTCTCATTCGAGGATAGAGGGAACGCCCGCCATCGGTGGCGGCCACCCGGCATCCCTTGATGCGAGTTCGCCTCTGCGATGGGGTAGCTTCGGGTCATGAGCATTCCTGATCATCTGCGCTACTCGAGCGACCACGAATGGGCGCTCGTCGAAGGCGACGCTGTCCGAATCGGCATCACCGATTACGCGCAGGACGCGCTCGGGGATGTGGTCTACGTCGAGCTTCCCCAGGTGGGCGACCGCGTCCAGCAGGGCGAGGCCTTCGGGGAGGTCGAGTCGACCAAGTCCGTGTCGGAGTTGTTCGCCCCGGTGAGCGGGGTGGTGGCCGAGGTGAACGACGAGCTGGGCGGCGTGCCGCAGCGGCTGAACGAGGACCCCTACGGCGACGGCTGGATCTGTACCGTCACCTTCGACGACGCAGCGGAACTCGACAGCCTGCTCGACGCGGACGGCTACAGGGACCTCATAGCGGGGTAGGGAAGTGGCGTCGGCGCCGTGCCCGGAGTGCGGTAACAGCAACCGCCGCCGAGCAGACACCTGCGCTTCGTGCGGGTACGGCTGATGCCCGGCGACGCCACCTCCGAGCACCAGCCGGTGGAGCCTGACGCCTCGCCCGGCACCGTCCACGTGGACCGCTCAGCCTTCGGGCGCCACCAGGGGCTGTTCATAGTGAACCAGGGGGCCAAGGCCGGTGCCCGCTACGCCCTCGACTCCGATGTAGTGTCGCTGGGCCGGGATCCCTCCAGCGACATCTTCCTCGACGACATAACGGTCTCGCGCCGCCACGCGGAAGTTGAGCGCGACGGTGCCCGGTACTCGATCCGGGATGTGGGCTCGCTGAACGGCACCTACGTCAATCGCAGGCTCACCGAGAGCGGTGAGCTCAGCGAGGGCGACGAAGTGCAGGTCGGCAAGTTCAAGCTCATCTTCGTGCACGGGACGTCGCCGCAGTGAACCGCGGTCACCTGTCCATCGGAGAGGTGCTGTCGCTCCTGTCCACCGAGCACCCCGACCTGACGATCTCCAAGATTCGCTTCCTGGAGAGCCAGGGCCTGATCGCCCCGCAGCGCACCCCGTCGGGATACCGGAAGTTCTTCGAGACCGACATCGAGAGGCTCAACTGGATCCTGGTCCAGCAGCGCGACCACTTCCTGCCCCTCAAGGAGATCAAGCGCCGGCTGCTGGCGGGCGAGGTGCCACCGTCAGCGTTGCGGAGCGCGGCCCCCGGGACCGAGGGTCCGCCGGGGACTCCGTCGCTGTTCGCGTCCCGCCACGGCGAGGAGGGCACTGAGGCCGGCTCCGAGGACGCCGTGGAGTCCGCCGACGGCGCCATGAGCCTCACCGCCGAGGAGTTGGCCCACGCCGTCGGCAGTGACGTTGAGCACATCGTCGAACTCCAACGCCTCGGCCTCATCGCCCCGACGAGCCGGACGGGTGGCCCCGACGCCGAGGCCACCTTCGACCAGGAGGCACTGCTGGCGGCGAGAACGGTAATGGCCCTGGCCGAGCACGGCATAGCGGCGCGGAACCTGCGAATGTTCAAAGTCGCGGCCGACCGGGAGGCCGGCGTGTACGAGCAGCTGCTCGGGCCTCTCATGGCTCGTGGCGCCACTGCGAGACTGCGCTCGGAGTTGGCCCAGGTCGTGGAGCTGACGGAGTCCCTTCATCGCCTTCTGCTGCGGCGCCTTCTGCGGCCGCACCTGGACTGAGGCCGTGCCGCCGGTGGAAGCACGGCTTGTCGAGCCGCGCGTGCTCCTCGCCGAAGAGGAGATCGAATCCACCGTTGCCCGCCTGGCAGCCGAGATGTCGGCCCGCTACCACGACGGCGTAGTACTGATCGGGGTGCTGCGAGGCAGCGTGCCGTTCCTCGCCGATCTGGTCCGCGCCATGACCACCGCGGTGAGCGTGGACTTCATGGCCATCACCCCCTACACGCCCGGTTCGGGCCGGGTTCGCCTGCTCAAGGACCTCGACCTCGACATCGCCGGCCGCGACGCAGTGATCGTCGAGGACATCGTCGACACCGGCCTGAGCACTGCGTTCCTGCGAACGGAGTTGGAGCGACGCAACCCCAGGTCGGTGGCGGTGTGCACGCTGCTGGACCGGCGGGTCCGCAGGGTGGTGCCCGTGGACATCGACTTCGCGGGGGTGGAGGTCGCCGACGCCTTCGTGGTCGGCTACGGACTCGACCACGAGGGCCGGTACCGGAATCTCCGGCTGATCGCAGCCGCGGATGTGGAACTGCTGGCCGCCGACCCCGACGTGTACGTTCCGGCCTTCTACGGATCACCGAACCCGTAGCAGAGGCTCGAGCGGCTCCCGAGCGGAGCGAACGACAGCGGGAAACATGGCGCCGGATCGCGTAGCGCTGCCGCCAATCCACCGATCGTTGTGACGGAGTAGGATGCCGGCGTGCAGCAGATGGAGCTTCTCGGAGTGCGGGTGGAGTTGCCGTCCAACGCGCCGATCGTGCTGTTGCGGGAGATGTCCGACTCGGCGCGGCTGCTTCCGATCTTCATCGGCGCGCCCGAGGCGACCGCCATCGCCATAGCCCTCGACGGTATGACCACCCCCCGACCGATGACCCACGACTTGCTGCGCAACGTGCTCGAGGAGCTGTCGGCGGACCTGGAGCGGGTCGTGGTGACCGAACTGAGGGACAAGACCTTCTACGCCGAGCTGCACCTGCTTCGCGACGGCAGCCGGTTCGTGCTCTCGAGCCGCCCCTCCGATGCCATCGCCCTCGCGGCCCGCACCGGTACACCGATCTTCGCCGAGGAGTCGGTGATCGAGGAGGCCGGCTACACCGCCGAAGGCACCGCGGTGACGGATGAGCCGCCGGCTGAAGAGGTCGTTGAGCAGTTCCGGGAGTTCATCGACTCGGTATCACCGGAGGACTTCGGCGCGTAGCTGCCGTCACCCGCGGCTGCTGAGCAGCCCGCGAGGAACTACGTGTCGAGTGTCGGGTGTTTGACTCGCGCGCCGGTTCACCGTAGAGTTTCCACAGGTGACAGCCCCGTAATTCCGATGCTGTCATTGGTTCCGGCGTCCGGGACCGGCACCAGCGACAAGCAAGGGAGCGGCTCATGGACCGAGACATGGCACACCTCCAGGGGTACAGCGCAAAGTTCGCCGCCGATGTCGTCGACATCACATACCGGCAGCTCGACTACTGGGCCCGCACCGATCTCATCGTTCCCTCCCTCGTCCAGGCCACCGGCAGCGGGAGCCGCCGCCTGTACAGCTACGACGACCTGGTCAGGCTGAAGGTGATCAAGCGGATGCTCGACAACGGCATCAAGCTCGAGAAGGTGCGGACCATCTTCGACTACATCCGCAACGAGCTGGGCGAGGACATCTCCTCCGCGAATCTGATCATGGACGGCGCCAACGCGGCCATCGTGCGCAGCCAGGACGATCTCATTGACGCTCTGCAGCGCGGCCAGGGCGTGCTGCCGCTGTCGAACATCGGGCGCGAGGTGGACGCGGCCATCGTCGAGCTTCACCCCGCCGTCGCCGACGAGGACGAAGAGGGCGAAGAGGGCGATGCTCAGACCGCAGTGGGCGAGTCCTAGAGGCCGCGCGTGAACTTCGCCCACCCCTCCGAGCAGGCGTTCGCCAGCCTGCTCGACTCCTACGGCATCCGCTGGGAGTACGAGCCGCGGATGTTCGTGCTCGAGCGCGACTCGAGCGGGAACACCGCCTGCGGATTCACGCCGGACTTCTACCTGCCCGACTTCGACATGTACGTGGAACTCACCACCCTGCGTCAGCGGCTCGTCAACCGCAAGAAGCAGAAGCTGAGGCTGCTCGCGGAGACCTACCCGGAGATTCGGGTCAAGTTCCTGAACCGGCGTGACATGGAGTGGATCGGCCGCAAGTACGGGCTTCCCGTCGCCGCCTGAGCCAGACTCTCGACATGTCCGACCTGCGGCGCTCCCCACTGCATGATGTGCACGCACGGTCCGGCGCGAAGCTCGTGCCGTTCGGGGGCTGGGAGATGCCCCTGCAGTACGAGACCGGCACCGTGGCCGAGCACATGGCCTGCCGCACCGGCGCCGCTCTCTTCGATGTGTCGCACCTCGGGACGGTGCGGGTGCAGGGCTCCGGCGCGTACCGGGCCCTGCAGTGGGCCCTGACCAACGACCTGGACCGGGTCGGCGTCGGGTCGGCCCAGTACACCCACCTGCTCGACCCCTCCGACGCCTCGGTGCTCGACGACATCATTGTGTGGTGGGTCGGCGACGACCGCTTCGACGTGATGCCCAACGCCTCCAACACCGACCGGGTCGTCGGTGCCCTGCGGGAAGGGGAGGGCGACCTGGATGTGGCCGACGTGACCGCGGAACGAGCCGTCATCGCGGTGCAGGGCCCCGAAGCGCGGGCCCGGCTCGCGGCCGCGGACGGCGACGAGGTCGCCTCGGTCGGGCGGTTCAAGGTCAGCGCCAGCCGTTTCGGCGAGATCCCGGTCACCGTGGCCGGCACCGGCTACACCGGCGAGGACGGCGTCGAGATGGCGGTGGGCGTCGAGGATGCTCCGACCGTGTGGGAGCGCCTCGTGGACGCAGGGGTCACCCCGGCCGGCCTCGGAGCGCGCGACACCTTGCGCCTGGAGGCAGGCCTGCCCCTGCACGGCCACGAACTCGGTCCGGGCATTACCTCGCTTCAGGCCGGCCTCGGCTGGGTCGTGCGCTGGGACAAGGGCGATTTCCGGGGCCGGGCCGCGCTGGAGGTCGAGCGCGAGGCCGGGCCGCACCGGCGGCTACGGGGCCTGCTGGCCTCCAAGGGCCGTCCGCCCCGCGACGGCTGCGCAGTCCGGCGAGACGGCGCCGAGATCGGCGTGGTGACCAGCGGCAACTTCTCGCCGGTGCTGGGCCAGGGCGTCGCGCTGGCGTTCCTGGCGCCCGACGTCGCGGTGGGTGACGACGTGGTCATCGATGTGCGGGGCCGGGACCTTCCAGCGAGAGTGGTCAAGCCCCCCTTCCACCGCTGACTCCTGTCGCTGACTTGCCGTCCCGGCCGGCGGGTCCTGTCGTCGAGCCGGGATGACCGACACGGGCTTCGCCCTATTCGTCGGTCATCTGACTCGCCGCCACCCCCCGGCCTAGCGCGTCTTCCCTCAGGGGCGTTCCGGAAGGGGCGGGAGTACGTCTACGGCCTGCTGGCGGAGCCAGTGGTCGGCCAGCACCAGCAGCGCCATGGCCTCGACCATGGGCACCGCCCTTGGGAGCACGCACGGGTCGTGGCGGCCCCGGGCGGCCAGGGTGGTGGCCTCCCCGTCGCGTGTGACGGTCTGCTGCTCCGAGGCGATGGTGGAGGTGGGCTTGAAGGCCACCCGGATCACGATGTCCTCGCCGTTGGAGATGCCGCCCTGCACGCCCCCGGACCGGTTGGACGCGGTGCGGATCGAGTCGTCGGTGCCCGGTGTGAACGGATCGTTGTGGGTCAGGCCGGTCAGGCGGGTGCCGGTGAAGCCGCTGCCGATCTCGAAGCCCTTGGCTGCCGGCAGCGACAGCATGGCCCCGGCCAGGGCCGCCTCGAGCTTGTCGAACACAGGCTCGCCCAACCCGGCGGGCACGCCGCGGCACACGCACTCCACCACACCGCCCAGCGAGTCGCCGTCGCGGCGGGCTGCCTCGATGGCCTCCACCATCTGCTCTGCCGCAGCCGGGTCCGGGCATCGGGTCGGGCCGGCCTCCACGCCGGCACGGGTCACCGATGACGGATCGGTGACCGCTTCGATGTCGTGCACCGACTGCACCCACCCCAGCACCTCGACGCCCGCGGCGGCCTGCAGCAGCTTGCGGGCGATGGCGGCCGCCGCCACCCGCCCGACAGTCTCGCGGGCCGAGGCCCGCCCTCCGCCGGTCCAGTCCCGGAACCCGTACTTGGCGTCGTAGGTGTAGTCGGCGTGGGAGGGGCGGTACACGTCCCGCAGGTGCTCGTAGGCCTCCGGGCGGGCGTCCTTATTGCGCACCAGCACCGCGATGGGTGTGCCGGTGGTGTAGCCGCCGAATACTCCCGAGAGGATCTCTGCGGTGTCCGATTCGTCCCGTTGGGTGACCAGGCGGCTCTGGCCGGGGCGGCGCCGGTCGAGGTCGGCCTGAACCTCGGACGGGTCCAGGGCCAGTCTGGGCGGGCAGCCGTCGACCACCACACCCACCGCGCCGCCGTGCGACTCGCCGAAGGTGGTGACCCGGAAGACGGTCCCGAACGTGCTGGCCATGCCCTTCAGCATACGGACCGCCCTGGTGCTGCAAGTGGGGGTGTCCGGCCGGCGGGTCCTGTCGCCGAGCCAGATGACCGACACGGGCTTCGCCCTATTCGTCGGTCATCTGACTCGTCGCCACCCGCCGGCCTCGCCCTTGCGCCGCTGGGTGGTCCGTTCAGGCGGCCACCGTCTGGCCAGCCTGCCGGGACCCTTGAGGGGTTGTCTAGAGCTCTAGGAGGGCTTGCTCTACTACTTCTGGGAGGGCGGGGTGGATGTAGTACTGCTGGCGGGCCATCTGGTCCACGGTCAGGTCGAAGTGCATCCCCTGGATGAGCTGCTGTATCAGGGTGGAGCCCTGGGGGCCGATGATGTGGGCTCCCAGCAGGCGCCGGGTCTCGGCATGGGCGATCACCTTGACCGCGCTGGCGGTGTCCTCCATGGCCCAGCCGTAGGCGGCCGAGCTGAAGGGCTGCACATGGCTGCGGTAGGGGATCTGCTGCTGCTGGCACTCCCGCTCGGTGAGGCCGACGCTGGCCACCTGGGGATGGCCGAACACCGCGTGGGGGACGAAGCGGTGGTCGACCCGGATCGGGTCGTCGGGATGGCTCAGGTTGTGGCGCACCACCCGGGCCTCGTGGTTGGCCACATGCTTGAGTTGGACGGGGTTGGTCACGTCGCCCAGCGCGCACACGCTCTCGGCGGTGGTGCGGAGTTGATCGTCGGTGACGACGTAGCCCGCCGAGTCGGTCTCGATGCCCGCGGCCGCCACCTCCAGCCGGTCGCCGTTGGGTATGCGGCCGGTCGCCACCAGCAGCTCGTCGGCTCGCAGCTCGCGGCGACCGCCCTCGTCCTCGACGGTCAGCACGACCTCTGAGCCCTCCCGGCGGGCGGCCAGCACGCGGGTGTTCATGCGCACGTCGAAGCGGCGGCTGTACTCAGCGGTGAAGCGCCGGCGGATCTCGTCGTCCTCCCGGCGCAGGAAGGTGTCGCCCCGCAGCACGAACGTTACCTGCGAGCCGAACGCGCCCATGACCGACCCCAGCTCGGCCGCGATGTAGCCCCCGCCCATGACCAGCAGCCGCCCGGGAAGGTCGTCGAGCCGCATGACCGTGTCGGAGGTGTGGTAGCCGCACGTCGCCAGACCGTCCACGTCGGGAATGGCGGGCCGGGCTCCGGCCGCGACCACGACCCGGTCGGCGGTGATCGTCTCTCCCCCGACCGTCACCTCGCGGGGCCCGGCGAAGCGAGCCGTGCCGGTATAGACGGTCACGTTGGACAGGCCCTGGCGGTAGGTGAGGCCGCTCTCGGCGATCGGGTCGATCCGGCCGAAGATCCGGTCGCGCACCGCGGGCCAGTCGGCGCCGTCGAAGCGGGTGTGGATGCCCAGCCGCTCCGAGTCGGCGGCCAGTGCGGCCACCTCGGCGGCGTACACGAACATCTTGGACGGGATGCAGCCCACGTTGAGGCAGGTTCCGCCGAAGAGGCCGTGCTCGGCGATAGCGACGTCCCAGCCGTCGTGCTCGGGCCCGATCACCGAGTTGCCCGAACCCGCCCCGATTATCAGCAGATCAAAGCTACGCATCAGGTTCCGGTGAAGTTGGGGGTGCGTTTCTCGGCGAAGGCCTTCGGGCCCTCCTTGGCGTCGTTGGAGCGGAACACCGCCTGGCCGTAGTCCCACTCGTGGCGCAGGGCCTCGTCGAGTTCCATGCCGTCGCACTCGTGCAGCGTTCGGGTTATGGCCGCGGTGGCCAGCGGACCGTTGGCCGCCACCACCTGGGCGATCTCCATCGCCTTGTCGAGAGCCTGCCCGTCGGGGACCACATGGCCGATCAGGCCGATCTCGAGGGCCTCGGCCGCGTTGAGGTGCTTGCCGGTCAGCAGGATCTCGGCCGCGTGGGTGTAGGGGATCTGGCGGGGCAGGCGCACTGCCGAGCCCGCCATCGGGTACAGCGACCACCGGGCCTCGCTCACACCGAAGCGGGCCGACGCACCGGCCACCCTGATCTCCATCGCCTGCAGGAGCTCGGTGCCGCCGGCGATGGCCGCGCCCTCCACCGCGGCGACGATCGGCTTGGTCGGCCGGTAGTGGCGGAACAAGGCCTTGTAGATGATGTCGGGGTCCTCGGCCATGCGGGCCCGGTGGTCCAGAGGGTCGGAGTCGGCGGCGTCCCCGGCCATGGCCCGCAGGTCCGCGCCCGCGCAGAAGTTTCCGCCCGCCCCGGTCACCACGATGCAGCGCACGTCGGGATCGTTGGAGGCCTCCTGGTAGGCGTCGTACATGCGGATGAGCATCGGTCCGCTGATGGCGTTCATCCGCTCGGGCCGGTTCATGGTGATGGTCATGACATGGCCGTCGCGTTCGACCAGGGCATCGGGCATGGGGGCTCCCGTCGTGGGCTGGATGAGAAGTGCCGGCCGGCTCAGGCCTCTAGGGCCAGGTCCTCTATCGGCGGGCAGCTGCACATGATGTTGCGGTCACCGTAGGCGCCGTCGATGCGACCCACCGGGGACCAGTACTTGTTGGCCCGCTCGTGCGCCTCCGGGTAGGCGGCCTCGGTGCGGCTGTAGGGGTGGGTCCACTCGTCGGCGGTCACGTCCTCGCAGGTGTGGGGGGCGTTGACCAGCGGATTGTCGTCGGCGGGCCACTCGCCCCGGCCCACCTTGTGGGCTTCCTCGGCGATGGCCAGCATGGCGTCGCAGAACCGGTCCAGCTCCGCCTTGCCCTCGGACTCGGTGGGCTCGATCATGAGCGTGCCCGCCACCGGGAAGCTCATGGTGGGGGCGTGGAAGCCGTAGTCGATCAGACGTTTGGCGATGTCGTCGACGGTGATCCCGCACGTGTCGCGCAGCACGCGGGTGTCGATGATGCACTCGTGGGCCACGAACCCCTCCGACCCGGTGTACAGGATGGGGTAGGCCTCGCCTAGCCGGGCCGCGACGTAGTTGGCGTTGAGGATGGCCACCTCGGTGGCCCGCCGCAGGCCCTCGGCGCCCATCATGTGGATGTACATCCAGGGGATGGCCAGGATGCCGGCCGATCCCCACGGCGCGGCCGCAATCGGGCCGGGCCCGGTCGGCGGTCCCGCCACCGGCGCGAGGGGGTGGTTGGGCATGAACGGGATCAGATGCTCGGCCACGCCGATGGGGCCGACCCCGGGCCCGCCGCCGCCGTGGGGGATGCAGAAGGTCTTGTGCAGGTTGATGTGGCTGACATCTGCGCCGAACCTCCCCGGCCGGGCCAGCCCGACCATGGCGTTGAGGTTGGCGCCGTCCAGGTAGACCTGCCCGCCGTGCTCGTGGACCACCTCGCATATGTGGCGCACCGCGGTCTCGAACACGCCGTGGGTCGACGGGTAGGTGATCATCAGCGCAGCCAGGGTGTCGCTGTGGTCCACCGCCTTGCGCTTGAGGTCGTCCACGTCCACGTTGCCCATGTCGTCGCAGTCCACGACCACCACCCGCATGCCGGCCATGACCGCGCTGGCCGCGTTGGTGCCGTGAGCCGATGACGGGATGAGGCACACGTCGCGGCCGGTGTCGCCCCGGCTGCGGTGGTAGGCCCGGATGGCCAGCAACCCGGCCAGCTCCCCCTGGGCCCCGCTGTTGGGCTGCAGCGACACCGCGGCAAAGCCGGTGATCTCGGCCAGCCAGTGCTCGAGCTGGTCGATCAGCCGCTGGTAGCCGACGGTCTGGTCCAGGGGGGCGAAGGGGTGGATGTTGGCCAGCTCGGGCCAGCTGACCGGCTCCATCTCGATGGCCGCGTTGAGCTTCATGGTGCACGAGCCGAGCGGGATCATCGACCGGTCCAGGGCGATGTCGCGGTTCACCAGGCGGCGCATGTACCGCACCAGCTCGGTCTCGCTGCGGAAGGCCGAGAAGATCGGGTGCGACAGCACCGGGGTGGTGCGCCGGTACTCCGGTGGTCGGGGGTCGTCGACGATGCGGTCGAGAATCCTGAAATCGGCCCGGTAGCCGAAGGCCCGCCACACCGCCTCCAGGTCGGCCGCAGCGGTGGTCTCGTCGACGGTGGCCGCGACGGTGTCGGCATCGACCCGGCGCAGGTTCACGCCCCCGGCCAGCGCCACCGCGATCACCTTGTCGGCCCGCCCCGGCACCCGGATGCAGACGGTATCGAAGAACTGGTCGTGGACGATCTCGATGCCGTTCTCGCGCAGTCCTCCGGCCAGGATGGCGGCCACCCGGTTGACCCTCAGTGCGATCTTGGACAGTCCCTCGGGCCCGTGATGGATGGCGTACATCGACGCCATCACCGCCAGCAGCACCTGCGACGTGCAGATGTTGGACGTGGCCTTCTCGCGGCGGATGTGCTGCTCGCGTGTCTGGAGGGCGAGCCGCAGCGCCGGACGCCCGGCCTGATCCCTCGAAACCCCTACCAGCCGGCCTGGAAGGGACCGCTGGTAGGCCTCGCGAACGGCGATGTAGGCGGCGTGGGGTCCACCGAAGCTGATCGGAACGCCGAAGCGCTGCGTGGAGCCGACCACCACGTCGGCGTCCATCTCACCCGGCGGTGTGAGCACGCACAGGGCCAGCGGATCGGCGGCCACCGCGACCAGGGTGTCGGAGCCGTGGGCCCGCTCGATGATCGATCGCAGGTCGGGGATGGCCCCGGTAGTGCCCGGATACTGGACGAGCAGCCCGAACACGCCGTCGAGGTCAGCGGTGGCCGGGTCGCAGACCACGACCTCCAGGCCGATCGGCTCGGCCCGGGCCTCCACCACTGCGATGGTCTGGGGGTGGCAGGCCTCGTCCACCGCGAAGCGGTCGCCGGTCCTGCCCCGGGCGACCCGGTGGAGCAGGGTCATGGCCTCGGCGGCGGCGGTGGCCTCGTCCAGCAGCGACGCATTGGCGAGGTCCATGGCCGTCAACTCGCAGACCATCGTCTGGAAGTTGAGCAGGGCCTCCAGGCGGCCCTGTGAGATCTCCGGCTGGTACGGGGTGTAGGCCGTGTACCAGCCCGGATTCTCGAACACGTTGCGGCGGATGACGGCCGGCGTGATGGTCTGGTGGTAGCCCATGCCGATCATCGACACCGCCAGGCGGTTGGAGCGGGCCATCTCCCGCAGCTCGTCGTAGTCGGTCTGGCGGGGCCCGAGCGTGGGCAGCTCCATGGGCTCTCGCTGGCGGACGTCGTGGGGCACGGTGCGGTCGATCAACTCGTCGAGGTCGGCCACCCCTACTACCGCGAGCATCTCCGCTATGTCTTCGGGGGTCGGACCAATGTGGCGGCTCTGGAAGGCTCGCCGGTCGCGGAGGTCGTCGAACCGGAGCCTGGTCCGTCTGGAGTCTGTCATCGTTGCACGAATCTACCCGGAGGGCACCCGGAGTGAGCGGAACTCAGGTGGGGGAGCCGCTGGCGTCGAGACTCGGCGAAGGGCTACGGGAACAGGTCTCCCCGGTCGACCAGGCCGAGCTCGGGGAAGGGGCCGAAGAAGCCGTGCTCGTAGAGGCCGTAGCCCTGCTGAGGGCCGCGGACCGGGTCGGTGTAGGAGAACCGGGCCACCGAGTCGACCACGCCGTACTGTCCCAGGCCGCGGATCTCGCTCACCTTGTACGACCGGGCCTGCTCCACCAGCTCCTCGCCCTGCCACATGCCGTGGCGCCAGTCAGGCTCCACGCCGTAGCCCGCCCCGATCGAGATGAAGTTGGTGGCCAGCGGCTCCACGTCGACGGTGATCGGCCCGCCGGGCGCTTCACCGAACGCGATGTGGGATCCCGACAGCAGGCGGGTCCCGCTGATGGTGTCGTGGGTCCACTCGGGACGCCCGAGGAAGTCGCGGGGACGCTCGGGATCGGTCCACACCCTCATGCCGGTCTGCATGGTCCGGTTGCCGTCGGGCTCCTCGTGGCACAGGTAGATGACCCAGTGGTCGCCGAAGTCGGCGGGCATGTAGTTCCACATTCCGGCCAGCGTCGAGAAGGTCTGGCGTATCCCGTCGGGCTGCTTCTCACCGACGGGGCGCACCCCCCATGACCGGTCCCGGGCCCCGCCGCAGCGGTCCGGAGTGACCGCCATGTCGGTTCCGGCCACGCTGAGGGTTCCCTCCCAGCGGCCGAGCTGCGCGAACCGCTGCGTGTCGAACACGACGGCGCCCCGGGACCGCAGGTACTGGCGGGGCTCTTCGAAGGGGTCGACGGGCGCGGTCCAGGTGACGTCCATGGCCAGCTGCGAGCCGGCCGGCCGGCCGGGCTCCACGATCACCCGCAGCTTGCGCAGCGGCTCGACCACCTCTATGCGGATCGGCCCGACCGAGATGTCGGAGCGGTCGGTAAGGGGCTTGCTGGCCCGCACCACATGGTGGTCGTCGCCCCTGGTGACCGCCAGGTAGGCGTCGGTGGTGCCCAGGTTGGGGTACTGGCCCAACCCGAAGATGGCGAAGTACTCGCCGCTGGAGGGATGCAGGTTGAAGTAGTAGCGGTCGTAGAAGTTGCGGTCCGAGGTGGCCGGATGGCGCACGTACTCGGAGGTCTGATGGACCGGGAAGTCGTCCCACGCGGAGATGGATCGATACGAGTTCATGGACGGGAACGCTAACGGCAGCCGCGCCGGCTGCTCGCGGCGCCGACCCGTGACGTGGAGACGACTGCGGGCCCGTTCGCAGTACCATCGCCGTCCATGAGCAAGACCCGTGTGCCCGCGGTCGAAGGGCTGTTCACCACCGACCCCCACGAGCCCCGGCTGATCGGCGGGCGGGTGCCGGGCACCGGGTCGTACTTCTTCCCCAAGCACCTCGGCGGAGCCGACCCCCGCGTCGGCCCCGTCGACCTCGAAGAGGTGCTGCTCAGCAGGCGGGGACGGGTGTGGTCCTACACCACCAGCCACTACCCGCCTCCACCGCCGTTCGTGGTGACCTCCGAGCCCTACGAGCCGATCACCGTGGCGGCCGTGGAGTTGGAGGCCGAGAAGATGGTGGTCCTCGGCCAGTGCATCGCCGGGATAGGCCCCGACGACCTGGAGGTGGGCATGGAGATGGAACTCACCACCGACACCCTCTACAGCGACGACGACTGCGACTATCTGGTCTGGAAGTGGCGCCCGGCGGCGGCCACGGAACCGGAGGCCTGAGCCATGCAGGAGATCGCCGTTCTGGGCGTGGGGATGCACCCGTGGGGCAAGTGGGGCCGCAACTTCACCGAGTACGGGGTGGCCGCGGCCCGCGATGCGCTGACCGATGCGGGTGTCGACTATGCAGACGTCGGCTTCGTTTCGGGCGCGGTGACGGTGCGGTGCGGCTATCCGGGATACGTGGCCGGATCGACCTTCGCCCGGGCGCTCGGCTTCACCGGCGCCCAGCTGGCCAGCAGCTACTCGGCGTGCGCCTCGGGAGCCACTGCACTGCAAGTGGCCAGGGGGCAGATTCTCTCCGGTGCGTGCGATGTGGCGCTGGTGGTGGGGGCAGACACCACCCCCAAGGGCTTCCTGGCGCCCAACGAAGGCGACCGCCCCGACGACATCGACTGGCTGCGGTTCCGTCTCGTGGGCGCCACCAACCCCGTCTACTTCGGCCTGCATGCCCGCCGCCGGATGGACCTTCACGGGGCCACCACCGACGACTTCGCCATGGTGAAGGTCAAGAACTCCCGCCACGGGGCCCACAACCCCAATGCCCGCTTCACCAAGGAGTACGGCCTCGACGATGTGCGCAACTCTCCGGTCGTGTCCGACCCGCTGCGCCTGCTCGACATCTGCGCCACCTCCGACGGGGGAGCGGCCCTGGTGGTCTCGTCGATGGAGTGGGCCCGCCACCGCGGCCACGTCGACCCCGTGCGGGTGGCGGGCATCTCCACGGTGTCACCCACATACCCGGACCCGGTGATCGACCTGCCGTACCTGGCCGCGGACTCGCTGGCCGGCTCGGCCGGAGCGACGGTGGGATTCAAGGAGTCGATCGGGGCCAGGGCCTACTCCGAGGCCGGGCTGGGACCCGACGACGTCGACGTGGCCGAGGTCTATGACCTGTCCTCGGCCATGGAGCTCGACTGGTACGAGCATCTCGGATTCTGCGCGGCCGGCGAGGCCGAGCGCCTGCTGCGAGACGGCGACACCGCCATCGGAGGGCGCCTGCCCGTCAACCCCAGCGGCGGCCTGGGCGCCTTCGGCGAGGCTGTCCCGGCGCAGGCGATAGCCCAAGTGTGCGAGCTGGTCTGGCAGCTCCGGGAAGAGGCCGGTGCCCGGCAGGTGGAGGGGGCCAGGGTCGGGATCACCATCAACCAGGGACTCTTCGGCCACGGCTCCTCGGTGATCGTCCGTCGCTGACTCCTGTGCGGCGGCGACCCTCCATGGGTTCTCCGGGCAGCATCCCCAACTAGCGGGGAGGCCTCACCTAGAGTCACGAGCCGCAACCGGTGCGGCGATCGGCGCCGTCATCGCAAGAAGGAGCAACTAATGAATAAGCGTGATGTTGTTGGTGCTGTGGCTCTACGAGCCGGCGTGTCCCAAGCCGATGCCGGGAAGTGCATCGACGCGCTCCTAGAGCTCGCCTGTGACGAGGTCGCCAATGGGGGCGAGATCAACCTGACCGGATACCTGAAGATCTCGACGGTGCAGCGCGCCGCCCGGATGGGACGGAATCCGCAGACGGGCGAGTCAGTGTCCGTTCCCGCCTCCACCGGGGTGAAGATCCAGCCCGGCGCCAGGCTCAAGTCCGCGGCGAGGGGCTGAACCCCGCCCTCGGCTCCGACGATCATGGGCCTGCCCCGTCCCGAGGAGGTCATCGCCCACCGCGAGCCCTTCCTGTTCGTGGACGAGGTAACCGAGTTGGTCCCCGGAGAACGGGCTCGTGGCCGCTGGCATCTGCGCGGCGACGAGTCCTTCTTCGAGGGCCATTTCCCGGGGGTGCCCACCGTGCCCGGGGTGCTCATGTGCGAAGCCATTGCCCAGCTCGGCGCAGTGGCGCTGCTCTCGGATGATCGTTACGCCGGGCGGCTGCCGCTGTTCGGCGGCATGGACCGGGCCCGCTTCCGGCGCCAGGTCGGTCCAGGAGACACCCTCGAGCTCGAAGCAGAGATGACTCGTCTCTCGAGCCGGGCGGGCCGGGGCTCGGGCCGGGCGCTGCTCGACGGGAAGGTCGCCGCCGAGTGTGACCTGATGTTCGTGATCGCCGACGCCTGACCGGCTCGGCCCGGCGCCTAGAGGCCGAGCGGACAGGCAGGCCGATGCGGCTCATACGGCGCGAGGCCGTGGCCCGAGCGGCCCGTGAGCGAAGCGAACAAGAGCGGGAGTGGCAACGCCGCGAAGCGAGGCGCCGGCACCCGTTTCGCGGACGCGCTCAGGCCGGGGCCATCACCAGCGTGCCGTTGTGGCCTCCGAAGCCGAACGAATTGGAGATCGAGAGGCCCGGATCCCACGACTCGGGCTCTCCGATGACCACATTGATGGGCGGCAGTTCGGGGTCCAGGACGGTGAGCCCGGCAGTGGGCGGCACCAGCCGCTTCTGCATCGCCAGCACCACCGCGACCGCCTCGAGCGCGCCCGCGGCTCCCAGGGCGTGGCCGGTGACACCCTTCGTCGACGTGACCAGCGGGCCCGGCGAGGTTCCGAAGACCTTGGACAGAGCCTCGGCCTCGGCCGCGTCATTGAGGTCGGTGGATGTGCCGTGAGCGTTCACGTGGACCACATCGGCAGGACCCACGCCCGCGTCGTCGAGCGCGAGCTGCATGCAGTGGACCGCGCCACTGCCTCCCGGCGACGGAGCGGTGATGTGATGTGCGTCGGCGGTGGAAGCCGATCCCAGCACCTCGGCCAGTATCTGCGCGCCTCGTGACCGCGCAGTGTCCCAGCCCTCGAGGACCAGCACCGCGGCGCCCTCGGACATGACGAAGCCGTCGCGCTCTATGTCGAAGGGGCGGCTGATGCCGCTGGACGACAACGCGGTCATGTTGGTGAAGCCGGCCACCGCTGTCGGCGTGAAAGGCGCTTCGGTGCCTCCGGCGAGCACGGCGTCGCACCGGTCGTCCGCGATGAGCCGGGCCGCGTTGCCCACGGCGTGGGTGCCGGCCGCGCATGCGGTGACCACGTTCTCGGAGGGACCCATCCAGCCGTAGCGCATCGACAGGGTCGCTCCGCCCGCGTTGGCCATCATCATGGGCACCAGGAACGGCGACACCCGGCGGGGCCCCTTCTCCTTGAGCACGTCGATCTGCAGCTCCAGGGTGCTGATGCCGCCCACGCCGGTGCCGATCATGGCTCCGCACCGGGTGGGATTGGCGTCGATCTCGCCGGCCTGCGCCATGGCCTGATCGGCCGCGGCGACGAGGAACTGCGTGTAGGGGTCGGCCCGGCGGGCCTCCTTGGGGCTGTCGAAGTGCGTGATCGGGTCGAATCCGGTGACCCGGCGGTCGCCGACGGGCGCAGGGCTGCACAGGCCCTCAAAATATGCTTCCGTGCCTATGCCGGCCGCTGATACAACCCCTAGGCCGGTTACGGCGACCCGCCTGCGCTCGGGCCTTCCCATCAGAGCTTCGACGTGACCAGCTCGAAGGCCTCCGCGACGGTGCTGACTCCCTCGAGCTCTTCCTCGTCGACGTTCACGTCGAACTCCTCCTCGAGAGCCATCACCAGCTCGACGATGTCGAGACTGTCGGCGTCTAGGTCGTCTGCAAAATCCGCCTCGGGCACCACGTCGGCTGCGTCCACCGACAGCACCTCCACGGTGCACTGCTTGAAGCGCTCGAAGTTCTCATCCACGGCTGTGTCCTTCCATTACTGGCTTGCGGTCGGGTCCTGGTCGGGCCGGTGTCGCTGCCGCGGGCGGCGCCTCAGCCCATCGAGAGGCCTCCGTCCACAGCAAGAACGATACCCGTGAGGTAGCTCGCGTCCTCCGAGACCAGGAACTCAACGGCCGCGGCCAACTCTTCGGGGTCTCCCACCCGCCCGAGCGGCACCCGTTCCACGATGGCGCCGAGCTGGTTCTCGTCGAGTGCGGCCAGCATGTCGGTGCTGAATGCTCCGGGGGCGATCACGTTCACGGTCACGTTACGGGACGCGAACTCCTTGGCCAGCGACCGGGCCAGGCCGATCAGTCCCGCCTTGGAGGCCGCGTAGTTGGCCTGGCCGGCCTGGCCGGCGATGCCCGACACCGACGAGATGAAGACGATCCGGCCCCAGCGGGCCCGCACCATCGACCGGACCGCCTGCTTGGCCACCCGGAAGGCGCCCGCGAGGTTGGCGTCGATGACCGCCCCGAAGTCGTCCTCGGACATGCGCAGCGCCAGCTTGTCCCGGGTGATTCCGGCGTTGCACACCACGATCTCGGGGGCTCCGAGCCGCTCGGTCGCCTCGGCCAGAGCGTCGGTGACCGACTCGGGATCGGTCACGTCACAGCGCACGCATGTCAGGTCGTAGGCGTCGGCCTCCGGCGGTGGATCGCTCCGGTAGGTGACCGCCACCCGGTGACCGGCCCGGCTGAGCCGGCGGGCGGTGGCCAGTCCGATGCCTCGGTTGCCGCCGGTGACGAGGGCCACCCGCGCCGCAGGTCCGTCAGCGGAGTCCTCTCCGTCGCTCACCGGTGCGCCCTACCAGCGGACGACGGTGGAGGCCCAGGTCATGCCGGCCCCGAAGCCGGTCATCACAACGATCGCTCCGGGCTTGAGCGCCCCATCGGCGTGGGCCTTGGCCATCGACAGCGGGATGGTGGCCGCGCAGTTGTTGCCGGTGTGGTCGATGACGTTGTGACTCTTGGCGAAGTCGATGCCGCTGCGCTTGCAGATGGCCTCGATGATCCTGATATTGGCCTGGTGGGGGAGCAGGACGTCTACCTCTTCGGGGGTGACGCCGGCTCGGTCCATGGCGGTCTGCACCGATTCGGACACGGCCCTGACCGCGACCTTGAACACGTCGCGACCCTCCATCGTGATGAACGAGTCGTGGTCTCCCATGAGCAGCCGCCGATGGTTGCCGTCGGCGCCCAGGTCCCACCCCAGCAGCGTCGGACGATCGGTGCGTTCGAGGACCACGGCCCCGCCGCCGTCGGCGAAGAGGATGGCCGTGCCCCGGTCGGACCAGTCGGTCAGCGGCGACAACGAGTCGGCGCCGATGAGCAGGATCCGCTCGGGACCGCCGGGCGCGTCGATCATCGCGTTGGCGGTCACGAACGCGTAGGTGAAGCCGGCGCAGGCTGCGTTCAGGTCGAACGCTCCGCAGCCCAGCCCGAGCTCGGCGTGGGTCACGGCCGCGGTCCCCGGAACTCGCTGGTCGGGCGTGGTGGTGGCCAGGATGAAAAGATCGATGTCGTCCGGGCCGATGCCGGCCATGTCCATGGCGGCCCGGCCGGACTCGATGGCCATGGCAGAGGTGGGCAGGCCGATGCGCCGCTCGCGTATACCGGTGCGTTCGCGGATCCACTCGTCGCTGGTGTCCATCATCGCGGCCAGATCGTCGTTGGTGAGGACCTTTTCCGGCAGCGACGTGCCGATCCCGATCACCTGTGCGCCCATCAGACTTCCCCCGTCGGTTTCCTAGATCCTGTCAGATCGTTCGCAGCCATGCGATCGGTTGGCTAGCAGTGACCCGTTCGCCCTCCAGCGCGAGGATCCCCATCAGTTCTCCCGCGAAGGGGCTGCGAACGTCGTGGTCACCGACCCGGCCGATCAGATGGCCGACACCGACCGACGCTCCCACGGCGATCCCCTCACCGGTCTCGAAGACGCCGTTGGCCGGACTGACCACCAGCCGCTCGGTAGCGAACAGGTACTCGCCCTCGAGAGCGGCCGAGGGCCGCGCCGGCGTTGCGGCCAATGCCTCCAGCAGGCTGTCGAGGTCCTCGGGAACGGACACCGACAGAGGCCGGGTGCCCTTGAGGGTGCGCTTGACGAGACGCCCCAGGACCTCTCCGGGTCCAAGCTCCACGAAGGTGGTGAACCCGGCGTCGCTCAGGGTCATCAGCGTCTGGCGCCACCTGACGGGGCTGGTGAGTTGGGCCTTGAGCAGGTCCGGCCATTCGACGCCGCGGCCATGGCCGGCCCCGTCGACGTTGGCCACGACCGTCCCCTGGGGATCACGGAACTCGGTACGGTCGATGGCCTTCGCCAGCCGATCCCGGGCCGGCGCCATGAACGGCGTGTGGAACGCTCCGCCCACCTGCAGGGACATGACCCGCTTGGCGCCCAGCTCGCGGGCTATGCCCGCGGCCACCTCGATGGCCTCGGGCGTACCCGCGATCACGGCCTGGCCGGGAGCGTTGTGGTTGGCCAGCCACACCTCGCCCGGGGCGCGGCTGCAGGCGATCTGCACGTCGTCGTCGTCGAGCCCGAGGATGGCCGCCATCGTGCCCTCTCGCTCGTCGGCGGCGGCCTGCATGGCGTTGCCCCGCTCGGCGACCAGCGCTGCCGCGTCGCCGAAGTCGAGTACGCCTGACGCGGTCAGCGCCGAGTACTCGCCCAGGCTGTGGCCGGCGTGGCCGGCGGCCTCGGTGCCGAGGCGGGTCACTGCATCGAGTGTCACCATCGACATCACGAAGGTCGAGAGCTGGCTGTTGCGGGTCTCGGTCAGCTCGTCGGCGCCGGCGGTCAGCAGCAGGCGGGCCACGTCACGGTCGGTGACCTCGGACGCCTCCGCCACCAGCTCCCAGGAGGGATGATCGATCCAGGCTTCGCCCATGCCGGGCTGTTGCGAGCCTTGGCCCGGATACATGAAGACGATCATCGGTGGAGCTCCCTCACCGCGACGGTGGACCCGCCAATGCTCTGGGCCGGTTCATGTTCAGACTCTCGGTGGCCGTCTCGCGTTTCACTGGAGTTGCTCATCGGCAAGGTTTGCTCGATCCGTCGGCTGGCCGCTACCGGGCGTGGAGACTTCAAAGGCTAGACGGCGCGGCGTCGTGTGCTACTTCGGCGTGGGGTCCGCGGTCCGCCGGACCGGCCGCCGGTAGGCTTCGGCCCTTCCGGCCCGGATGGCGGAACTGGCAGACGCAGCGGACTCAAAATCCGCCGCCCGCGAGGGTGTGAGGGTTCGAATCCCTCTCCGGGCACCACTTACAACCCAGGAAATAGGCTTCTACCTCTGCAAAGAGATCGCCCTAGGGAGTCAGTTACCACTTAAAGTACCGGTCCGGTATGCTGCGGGGGCATTGCGCAGACGCCTCGCCGGTACCCGCATCCCGGTGGGGCGTCTGCGCGTCAGACGTGCCGGGAGATGTAGGGACGCTCGCCGGGCTCGGTGTAGACCGGCACGAGCAGCCGGGCCATGAACTCGATGGTGCCCGCGTGGTCCGGCACCGCCCATCCCGCGTTGAGTAGCTGGACCAGCCGGTACGCCTGGCTACCCTGCTCAGTCGTCATCGCTGAGGAGTCCCGACACCGCGGCGGCCTCAGCGGGTGCCATGCCGCCGGTCACCAAGGCTTTGAACGCGGCGGCCCGCCCGGCGAGGTCGGTGGGGTACTTGTCCAGCCGCAGGGTGACGGGGGTCTCTAGCCGGGCGGTGAGTTCGTGGGCGAGGAGCCGGGCGAGCGGCTGGACGGTGCCGAGATGCCAGCGGCGCCACGCTTCGCGTTGGGCGGTGCCGTCGGCGTCGGTGAACAGCGACACCGACGCGCCGCAGGCGGCGACCATGCGGGAGAACGCGGCGTCGGCTACCCGCACCATCGCCTCGGGGGGTGCGGGGCCGAGACGCTTGGCCTGCCAGTCCTGCTGGGGTGCGGCGGTGCGGCCCTCGCCCCAGCCTGCGGCGGTGGTCTCGGTGAGCACGGCCTTGCCTCGGGCGGCTCCGATGTCGGCCTTGAGGCTGGCGAGCGGGTCGTCGCCGTTGTCGCCGCCGTCTTGGGGTACGGGCAGGATCTGGGCGAGCGGTCCGGCGGCCTCGTCGCCCAGGGAGCGTTCGGCCTCGCCTTGGAGCCGGGCCGTCAAGTGCGCCCAGGAGGTCGGTCCCTGGCCGCGGTAGCGGGTGCCCGGTGATGTGCCCCAGCGGACATAGACGAGCCGGTCACGGCTCAGCAGCCGCGTGTAGCTGCTCGATGGGCCGTAGGTGGTGACTCGGGCGGTCCAGTCGGCCTCGCGTTCGGCTCCGGGGGTCTGTTGCGCCTCGAAGTTCCAGAACGCGGCGGGCACCAGGTCGACGTCGCCTGCGGTCATGTCGATGACCGACAGGCTGGCGCCCTCGCGGATGAGGCTCCGGCCGACTTGCATCAGCCAGAACGGCGACACCGCATTCTGTGCCCATGGCTCAGCGACGACCTCAGCGTCCGCGAAGGCTCGCGACAGCATCCCGGCGACCGCTTCTATGGCGGCGGTAGATGAGGCGTCGGCGACCTTGGCGGCGGCCTGGGCCTCGATGGCGGCCACCACCGCGTCGCTGTAGCCGCCCCCGGCGCTTCGACGCTCCCGTCGGCGGGCGAGCCAGCCCACTACGGCTCCCGGATCAGCACGGCCTCGGTGTGGCTGCCGGGCCATGTCTCAGACATCTGGACTTTGAACACGCGGCCGTCGGCGAGGCGCACCCGGTCCGCTCGACGGTCGTCGAAAGCCGCGGCGAGGTCGTGGGGATCGGCTACGAACACGCGCAGCCGGTCGAGGAGCTGGTCGCCGATCTCGCCGGGAAGGCTCACCAGCCCGAGGGGCTGCACGCTGGCGGCCATGGCCGTCTCGGTGACCGCTCCGGGGCTGAAGCCGCCGCTGTTGTAGCTGCCGGGAGCCTCACGCAGCCGCACGATGGTGTCGGGGTAGCGGCTCATCCGATGGCCCCGGCCCGGCGCACCTTGTACGGCGACAGCAGGCTCATGCCCCCGCTGTGTCTGAGAGCGGAGGTGTGGGTGGCCGCCCACGAGGTGGACACCGAACCGGTGGTCTCTGACCGTCGGGCGTCCGCGGGCTGGTCCGCGAGGTACCCGGCGGTCCGGATTGCGGCCTCGTTCTGGGTTGCCTCGGGAGCCTGCGGGGCGTAGCGCTCCACGGCCTCGGTGACCACCGGCAGCAGCCGCCCGGCGACAGCCGCCTCGGCGTGGATGGCCTCGGCCAACTCTGCGGCGGTGAGCGTCACAGCCACAGCCGCCTCCGGGTGCTGCGCTGCTCGGGGGTGGGCGCGATCCTCGGCTCGGGCCAGCCCTGGCGCTTGTCGGTCGATGACACCACGAACGCCCGGATCACCGGCGCGCTGTAAACCATCACTTCACCCTCAACCGTGGCTTGAGAGTCCACCGGATCGAGGTAGGGGCGCACCACCACCCCCGCGGACTCGTCGGCGGCGACCACGGCCCGGCCGTAGTCGTCGTCAGGCAGATCGATGGCCACCCCCGTCGCGCCCTGGCGGCGCAGAGTGCCCCGGCTCACCGACGCCAGCGGCTGACTGTAGTTGGCCCACGTCGCGACGGTCTCGGACCGCAACTCGTCGAAGCACTCGTCGAACGCCTGCTGGAGGCCCTCGGCCATCATCCGGGCGAACCGGCAGCCCGTCCCCGAGCACTCACAGGCCACATCGGCATCGGCGGGGATGTCCGCGGTGAGGGTGCGCCCAGACAGCGCCCGCGGCTCCGCCAGCGCCAAGGTGGCGACACGAAGCTCGACACTGGTGCGATACGAACCGCGGTCCACCAACCCGAACGCGGGGACCGCGGCCCGCTCGATCACCCGCACACCCTCGGCGCTTCGCGTCTCGCGGATGGCGTAGAACTCGCCCGACAGGCCCGACAGCGCCCCGCGGCGCACCAGCGCCAACTCGGCCGACCCCTCCCGCAGGTCGGCCTCCAGGCGCAGCGCCTCGGGGCCGTCAGCGATCCTCAGCGTGCCGTCGGCGGTGGACGCGATGCGCCGCTCGGGGTCGTGCTGGAGGTTCAGCGTCACCGGCTCCAGCAGATCCACGCTGCCGGGGCGGAACATCTCGGCGCGGTCTCGCGCCTGCTGGCCGTAGGGGATCGCCTCCCCGGACAGGGTGCGGCCCGCTACCCGCACCTCCAGCGGCGTCGAGTAGGCCACCACGTCACGCCTCGGCTCTCGCGACCGGCACCGTCATGCCGTCCATGGATGTCCTGGCCCATGTCGGCGGACCCGTCGCGGCGACCACGAACCAGAACCGCTCGCCGTGACCGGCCCGGAACCAGTCGCCGTCGTCGCCGGGCGCAGCCGCAGCCGTCGCGTACAGCACGGCCTGGTCGCCCATCTCCGAGAGGCTGGCGACGGGCTGGGCGATGTAGCGGCCCGGAGGGAGTCCGGCGCTCAGATCGACCGGCGCATCCCCGACATCGACATGGGAGAGTTGGCCGACGGCGTCACGTCGAGACCCGGAAGGCGACCTGCGCGTAGGCGTCGGGCTGAACCAGGATCACGTCGCCGACCAGCACGCTGAGCACGTAGCGGCGCTCGGCCTTGCGGGCTCCGGTGTAGATGTCATCCACCGAGATGTACCCCCACGTTGGCGCCAGGGCCGTTCTCATGGGGTCCGGGGCCATCGACCGGCCCTTGCGGCACAAGATCGCCTGCTGAACGTTGGACGCCGCAGCGGGCATCCGCTTGTTGGTCCACCAGCCCGCAGTGTGAGCCGCCGCATAGTCAGCGAAGGAGATGCTCCCGAGGTCCTGGCCGGTGGCGTCGCGGAACGTCCTGGCCGACAACTTGTAGCTGTCCACACCGGCCACGATGGCGACCTCCGACATGGTGGAGGCCCACAGCCCGTCGATGCCGTCCGCGAACGCGGCCACGAAGTCGTCGAAGCCCGCCACCCCCGCACCGGGAGCCGACGGGTCGGTCAGCCGCTCGAAGATACCGATCAGGTCGTCGTTGGTGTCGTCGCCGTTGAGGAGCTGGTCGTCCAGCTCGTCGGACAGCACCAGGCTGATGTGCTGGCGCAGCACGCTCTCGAAGTTCGCCTGGCCGACCGCCGCGATGTCCTCCGCGGCCAGATTGAGGCTCGCGCCGACCCGGTGCGGGGTCGTCGTGGACACCGTGAACGCGCCCGCTCTCTCGGGCACGTCCGCGCCCTTGGCCACGGCGTCCGCGGTGGCGGCGGTGGTGATCGTGCCCGTGGCGTAGGTGCCCGACTCAACCATCGGCATCTCGATGCCCAACTTGTCCACCACGCTCGGGGCGAACACGTAGGGCCGCAGCACGTCCAGGTTCACGCCCACGGTGGACGGCGCGGGGGTGATCGCCCGCTCCTCGGCGGCCCGCGTCTCGGGCGGGCGGGTCCAGACCTCCAGCGGGATCTGGTTGGCGTCCAGGCCCAGCTCGGACTGCAACTCGGCCTCCGGGCCGCTCTGGCGGCCCTTGGCTCCCAGCAGGAACCGGCCCACGCTGCACGCCGCCCGCAACTCGGCCCGCTCAGCGCCCGGCTCGGGGCCGTCACCGGTCGCGGCCGCGACCACGCTGTCGCGGTCCTCGGCGTCCACCGCGGTCTGAGCGGCCCGGATCTGGCGCTCCAGGTCCGGGGTGCCCGCCTCGATGCCGTCGAGCTCCGCGCGGGTCTCAGCGTCCAGGCTGTCGAGCAAGGACAGCTCGGCCATGCGCTGCCGTTCGCGGCTCTGGCGCTCCCGCAGTTCGCGCAGCCGCTTCTGTGAAGGAGTCATGCGGCCACGGTACCACCGGCGGGCTGAGACTCAGCGGCATTCCATGGCTGCCACCGAGGTTGCATAACTTGTGGCCGGATGCGCTACAGCAAGGTCTTGAACGGCAGGCGACCCCATGTGTTGCTCGCTACGATCCCGCGCCATGGTGATCCAGAACAACTACGACAGCAGCGCCCGGTGTGAGTGGTGCGGCGACTTCATCGGAGGCCGCGGCCGCGACCTCCCAAGGGGCGAGGATGGCAAGCGACGGCTGGTCTGTTGGGAGAACTGCCCCAAGGAGGCGGAGCACGCCGGGGAACTACCCGCCTAACTCGGCCACCGCGGACCGCCACTCTTTCTCGGCCTGAGTTGGCTCACGGCGGTTCTCGGCGCCTGTCTTGGCGATGTGGCAGCCCCGGCAGAGCACCTGGAGGTTGGCCGGATCCCACGGGTCGCCACCCCGGCTCAGCGGCACCCGGTGATCAACCTCCAAGCGCCCGGAGCGTCCACACGCCTCGCAGCGCCACCCTGCGGCCTCCAAGGCCCTCCGGCGTGTCCTGAGCCAGCGTGGGCCGCTCAGCGCCCGGTGACGGCGACTCACTGGCCTACCCGGCCAGCGCCGAGCGCAGCGGACGGCGGGGCCGGTCCATCATCGGCTCCGCGAGGCCCGCGGCGATCACCGCAGCCGACAGCAAGTCGATACGGCCCCGGCTGGTGGCCTTGTCCAACGCCGGGTTGCCGTTGCTGTCGCGGCGCAGCGACGAGTTCGCCACCGCCGTCGCGAACGCCAACGATTCGCGCATCGCCAGCCTCCCGGTCAGCACAAGCCGCTGAAGCGCCCGAACGTCCCTGGAGCCGTCCTTGCCCGCCCCGACCCGGCGGAACTCGTAGGGCCAGCGCAGCCCCGCCCGGTCCCGGAAGTCCTTGATCTCGGCGTCCTTGTAGCCGTCCGCCGCGAGGCGATGCACTCGACACCCCGACAGGTCCGCAGCCACATCACCCAGGAACGCCGCGACTGGCGTCACCCGGCCGGGATAGGCGCGAAGCTCGCCCCGGTCGGCCATCACGTCATAGCGGGCGCCATCCCGGCGACCCCGCTCGACCAGCGACGGCACATCCCCGAACGCCAGCCACGCCTCACAGCGACCCGACGCGGGCCAGATCGCGAACGCCGCCGTCGCGCTGGTGGCCTCGCCCATGTCCAGCCCGACAACCACCGGCCCCGACCGCGCCGGCAGGTCCTCGACGATGCAACGCCGCCAGTCGCCCACAGTGAAGATCACCTCACGGGTCGGGGACTGCGGCAGGTTCAGATCGAACGCCAAGAACGACGCCCGATCCGTCGGGGTGGCCTCCACCCGAGCCGCCTCGTCAGCCATGTAGGCCGCCGACTTGATCCCGACACCGAGGCCAGGGTTGCCCGCAGCCCACACCGCCGGGTCGTGAATATCTACCTCCTCGCCGTCGGCGACCTTCGGGGCGTAGAGATGCACCGCCGTCGTCGAAAGCTCCCGCCGAGCGATCATCTCCTCCACCATCGGCGACTCGCCCCGAATCGTGATGGCGATGAACCGCCCGTCACGCGCCGACGTGGCCGAGCGCATCCCCGCCACCAGTTCCCGGTCCCGCTCGCCCATGAGCCCCAACTCGTCCACGACCACCACATCGAAGCCCGACGCGTGGCCCGCCGACTTATCCGCCGACAAGAACTCGGCGCTCGACCCCTCCGGGGTGCGGACCCAGCCCGGCGCCGGGCTCCGCAAGAACTCCAGCCCCTCCAGCCGCGACGCCTCGGCGATCTCGCGCATCTGGCGCAGCAACTCCGCCGCCTTCTCGCGGGTGACGGAGGCCGTCCCGATCCGCAGCCCCGGACGCCGCAACGGTCCCGCCAGCAGCCCCAACGCCAGCACCGCGCAGATCCCGGACTTGGAGTTCTTGCGGCCCATGCACAACAGGCTCTCGCGGTGGCGCAGCGCATCCCGCAGGAACGCCGCGCCGTAGTCCGGCAACGCCATCGGCCCACCCGCCAACGGATGCCCCGCCGGGACCACCAACCGCTCAGCGCTCCACGCCGCCAGAGCCGCCGCCGGATCATCCGGCGCCACCACCGGCGCCACCGACTGCTCCGCAGCCCGACGCGCCCGCTGCCGCGCCCGATACCGGCGCGACCGCTCCCGAGACGCCAACCGAGCCGCCACCGGATCCTTGTACGGCACCGCTACCCGTCACCCCCAGCCCCGGGTGTGACGGCACCCGAAGGCCGACAGGTACCCCCGACGGCCGCGGCGCCCCTTCGACGGTCTGGCGGTGCCATACGTGGGCCTGCTCAGGCTCGGAGATGGTCTTCGGCGATGACGGCGATGATGTCGGCGGCGATGATCTTCGCTCCTTCGTCGCTGAGGCCAGCCACGGCCGTGATGGTCTTGGTGGGGTCGTGGGGGTCGAGGTTGGAGATGAGGATGCCAACGCCGAGTCGTTCGCCGGTTGGCGTCAACAGCGGGCAGATAATGGGCTCGCCGGGGGCTTGGCGGGCGAGTTCGTAGGCATTGGCTGGAGGTTGCGGGTTGCTCATGGTGGTCTCCTTTGGTTGTGGTCGGATGAGCCCGTCCCGAGCCCGTCCCGTGGGGTCGTCCCGGTTGATCGTCCCGCAGCCCGTCCCCCTAAGGGGTCGGACGGGCGGACGGTCCGTCCCGGACGGACGCGGACGGACTGGGACGGGCTCATGGTTCGGGGTCGAGCGGCAGCATGGTGGAGGGGTCGAGCAGCTCGTAGATCTTCGCGTTGTTCGGGCCGTGCCTCATGCCGACTTCGCCGCGGCTGGTGAGATGCCGGAGCGCGGCGCGCACGTCTTGGGCGCGGGCTTCGAGGTTGTCGATGATCTGTTGGGTGTTGGCGGGGCCGTCGCGTTCGAGGAGCGCCCACACGCGGTCCACGATGGCGCTGGTGTGTTCGGGCGCGTCGGCGGGTGGCAGCACTTCGAGCCGGATGGTGCGGGTGTCCGCGTCGGGTGCGCCGGTGATCCGGGCGACGGTCTGGCCGACTTGCCCGACGCCGCCTTCGCGGTCTTTGCGGACGACAGCAGCGAGGGTGCCGCTCTTGGTCGGGGTCCATGCGGCGCCGCGCAGTTCGATGCTGGCGCCGGTGACCGTGGCGACCTTCTGGACGCTCCCGAGCGGGCTGGCGAGCCGGTCAGGGTCTCGGCGCTTCGGCAAATGATCCGCGACGGTCACGCCGACCCCGGCGGCGGTGAGCGGGTCGATGAACGCGGCCCGCCACGCCATGAACGCCGCGGCGTCCTCGCCCGCGCCGGTGCTGCTGGCGGCGTCGATGAACGCGTGGCCTCCGGTGGCCCACGCGGCGGCCGCGCGTTGGGCCTCGGGGCCTGCGAACCGCCAGTCGTCGGCGGCGACCCAGCGCACCAGGCCGCTGGCGGCGACATCGCCTCGGCCGAGGATGTGGAGCCGCTTGGCGAACACTCGCGGGCTGTCCTCGCCGTCGGCCCAGATCACGCGCCGGCCGTTGTCGATGAGGTCCGCGACCATCCACAGCATGATCCAGCTCTTGGCGAGGCCGGGGTGGGCTGCGAGCCAGTTCACCTTGCCCGAGTAGGCGATGCCGAGCAGGTCGGCGGTCTCGGGTTCGCGGTCTGGGTCGCCGGTCGTGTCCGCGCACGGGATCGCGAGCGGCCAGCCCTCGGCGTCGAGTAGGTGCTCCGGCTCGCCGGGGTCGGGGTCTGGTTGGGGCCACGGCTCCGGCTCCGCCTTGGAGTCACTGTCAGCGTCCATGTCCATGTCCGGCTCGATGCCTCGGGCGCGGAGTTCGTTCTCGATCCATGCGGCGAGGCCGCCGTCGTCGAGCACCGCCACCGCGGTTGCGGCTGCGTCGTGGTCGGCTATCGTGGCCATGCGAACTCCTTTGTCCAAAGATGTCGTTCGCTTGGGGCCGCCCGGTGCGTAGATCGGGCGGCTCCGCTATTTCACGGGTCACGCCTGGGGCCGGTTGTCGATCCAGGCTTGGATGTCCTCGGCGGGCCAGCCGATCCGGTTCGGGCCGAGTCGGCGCGCCGGCGGGAATGCTCCCGACTCGCGCCAGCGGCTCAGCGTTGATCGGGCGATGCCAAGCCGTTCAGCCACTTGGGCAGGGCTCAGAACGCCGGCGGCCGCGGCTGCGGGCATGGCAAGAACCTCCTAAATCGGGGAGGCGCTGTCACCGCCTATGTAGCTGGCGGCCCGCTGTCAGGGGTGTTCAAGTCATGCCATGCCGACAGCGCGGTTTGGTTGTGTGCCCAGCACCGTAGCGTCCGGGCCGCGATAGGGCGCGGATGGTCGCGTCAGGATGCGATGTACGCCGCCCAGGTGTCCATGAGCGAACGGCGACGGTCGAGCATGTCGCTTCGGGCGTAGGCCGCTTCGACGCCGCGCACGGCGTGGCCTAGCGCCGCCTCGGCGAGGTCTCTCGGCACGGCGGTGTCGCTGCACCACGACCGGAAGCTCGACCGGAACCCGTGGGCGGTGGCGTCGAGGTCGTGCTCTCTCAGGAGCTTGTTGTAGGTGGCGTCCGACACTGCCCGGCCGGTTGCGCTCGGGAGCGCGAGGCCCTGGCCGCCGTTGAGGCTGCGGGCCTGGTCGAGCACTTCCAGCGCCCGGCCCGACAGGGGCACCCGGTGGGAGGCGCCGGTCTTGGCGCGCGCGGCTGGGATCGTCCACACCGCGGCGTCGAGGTCGAACTCGGACCAGTCGGCGAAGCGGACCTCGCCGGGTCGGGTCGCTGTCAACGCGAGCAGCTCCAGCCCAAGACGGCACGCCGGGGTCGCCTCGGATGCCCGCACCCGGTTCAGCGCGTCGGCCACGTCGGTGTGGTGCAGGGCGCGGCGGTGCTCGACCTTGGCCCGGTGCTTGGGCATGGACGCCTTGGCCGCGGCGGTGGGGTCGGACTCGGCGAGGCCGCGGCCCATCGCCCACTGCATCGTCACGGAGATCCTGCGGACGGTGCGGCGGGCGAGTTCGGGACGGTCCCACACCCGGTCGAGCACGGCCACGATGTCGGCGGCTGTCACATCGGCGACCGGCTTGGGGCCGATGGTGGGCTCGATGTGGTGGGCGAGCAGAGACCGCCACTGCTGTTCGGTGTTGGACGTGGGCTTCCAGTTGGGGCGGTGCAGGTCGATCACGGCCGTCATGGCGTCCGCGAAGGTGACGGCGTGGCGGTGGCGGGGGTCGCGGCCCTCCTCGACGGCCTGGCGGTTCGCCAGCGCCCGCTCGCGGGCCAGTGCGAGACTGACGGCGGGGTAGCTGCCCAGGCCGAGGCTGGCCGTCCTGCCGCCGATGCGGAGGCGCTGTGCCCAAGTCTTGGACCATCGGCCGTTCGCGGTGGGCTTCACCAGTAGGCTCAGACCGTGCGAACCGCGGCCGTCGCCGTAGCGTCCGGGCCGGTTGATCGTGCGCACGAAGGCGGCTGTGAGCGTCTTCGGCCGGGCGGGACTCGAACTCATGGGTACCCCTTTCGTTACCACTTCACCGACAGGATCGGATGGTACACGGTAGGACAGGGTAGGACAACCCGAACGGCAGAAAGTGGCCTCGAAGTGTCCATTCACCTCCAGTTATTGGCACCCGCCGGGGCAGAATGGGACATCATGGCGCACGAGGGTTCGATGCTCTCTCCGGCACCGATGTGATGTGTCAAGACATCGGAACCTTGTGAACCCACGCGTCGGTGTTTCGGTGGGACTCCGATGGCGCCCAATCCGATCCAGAGTCGGTGCTGGCTACGGAGCCACTCGACGGTTGTCCGAGACCTCTGACTTGTAATCGCGTGCCTTCGTCTTGTAAAGTACTGGTGTGTCGATCGTTCGTCATCACGTCTCCCACCGGGGCCAAGTGGCGCTGCCCGCCGAGACCCGTCGCCGATGGAACATTGCCGACGGCGGACCAGTCGAGATCGCTGATCTCGGCGCCGCCGTTCTGATCGTCCCCGCAGACGGCGACGGGCTGCGCGGCCTGCTCGCTGAGGCAATCGAGGAAGCGGGCGGATACGCGGCGCTCGCCGCCGGCGTCGCGGCCGAAGATCCCGACTTGGCATAAGCGTCAGTGGGCGACACTGTTCTCGTCGATGACCACTTGCTGCTAACAGTGCTGCTCGGCCGCGAGCCGGCGGACCTCCGACTCAGCGATGCCCGCATCGCGACGACGGGCCTGTGGTATCACCGATTGTGCCGGGCGTTGATCGACTCGACGGTGGTCGGCTCCATGTCGCGCCGACTGTCCGGGCTCGCCCCTGCCGCCGCCTCAGCGGCAATTGCGTCGGTTGTGCGACTTCCAGCGGACATCGAGATGGTGTCGTTACGCACACTCGGGTGGCCGATGGCCGAACTGCCGTCAGGCGGGTTACGGCTGAACCTGCTGTCACTGGAGGCAATCGCCACCGCACGCGTGATCGACGCCGAGATATGCCTCGCCCCCGTCGACCGTAACGAGGCATTAGTGGACGCCGCCCGCACACTCGGGGTGAGCGTGCGAACAATCGAGACCTGAGCCCTTCCCGGCCCACAGCACCCAGCTGCGGACCCTCAGATCACGCCCGATACACAAAACTCCTGGCAGGCCCGTGGGTGGCCGCGGCTCTGGAAACATCAGAGCATCATCTGATAGAGATGTTATGATGTCTACATGCGAACAACGTTGACTCTCGACGATGACTTGGCCGCGGCCCTCAAGGAACAGGCCCGGCGCGCCGATCAGCCGTTCAAGCAGGTCGTCAACGACACCCTGAGGCGAGGTCTGTCCCCGGCACTCGCACAGTCGGAGTCCGGCTACCGGGTCACGCCCCACGACAGCGGCTTCAGGCCCGGCGTCGATCCTTTGCGGCTGAACCAGCTCAACGACTCGATCGAGGCTGCCGACTTCGCGGGCTCGCCGCCGCTGTGATCGTCCCGGACCTGAACCTGCTCGTCTACGCCCACAGCGCCGGCGCGCTGCTGCACGAGCCGGCGCGCCACTGGTGGGAAGATCTCGTGAACGGAACCGAGCGCGTGGGTGTTCCGTGGCTTGTGGCGGCAGGGTTCGTGCGGCTGCTCACTCACCCCAGCGTTCTGAGCACCCCGGCGGCTCCCGAGCACGCCGTTGACCTCATGGCCCAATGGTTTCGCTCACCCAGCGTCACACCGTTGAACCCAGGCACTCAGCACATCGCCATCTTCCGCCGCATGCTGGCCGCCGCCGGCGTAGCGGGGAACCTCGTCACCGACGCCCACATCGCCGCGCTGGCCATCGAGCACCAAGCCGAGGTTCACTCCAACGACCGCGACTTCGCCCGCTTCCCGGGGCTGCGCTGGCGCAACCCGCTCTAGCCTCGCACAGTCCCATGGACTCGGATCGTGGCTAGCGCGTTTGCGTTCGAGGAGGGCGCTAGAGGCTCCTGCGGTGTGCTCAGGTGACGATGCTGTCGAGGACGCCGTCGGCGATCTGAGTGCACAGCGCGTCGCCGGTTCAGACGTCGTGGGTTGAGCGCACCACGGCGTCGTCCCAGCAGCGGCCGGTAGCGGCCGACCTGCTGGGACCGTCTAGAGGCTTCTCAGGCCTCTACGCCTGGTACTGGCCGGTTCGGCGAAGGCCCGTCGGGGATGTGGAGGTCGGGGTGTGTGGCTGTGTAGTCGTTAAGGGCGTGTTGTGCGGCGTCCGTGACGGTGTCGAGCATGGCGGCGAAGTCTTGGTGTGGGTGTTGGATCATGCCTGTTCGGGTGATCTCGGTCCATCTTTCGGCGAGTTCTGCTTCGTGTTGGTATGCGTTGTCGAACAGGATGTCGAACCAGTCGTGGCCTGCTGTGGCGGGGTGTGCGGCTTGGTGGCGTGCGGTGAACTCGTCGAGGGCCGCGTTGGTGTCTATCGAGGGGTCTTGGAGGAGGCGGTTCAGGTCGTAGTAGTCGCGTGGGGCGAGCCGGTAGGGGTTCGCGATGCAGTCGAGTTTCGCTGCCAACATCGAAGCCGGCGAGTATCCCAAGATGGGGTTGGCGGTGTCGATGTGTGGGTATCTGTCCAGGATTGTCCAGTGCGCAGCGGTGGGCCCGGCACCGGGGTGGTGGCGGGGTTTGACGTCGGCGTAGATGACGCCGGTTGTGGCGTTGGGCAGCTCCCAGTAGATGTTCAGCTTGTTGGCGCCCCATTTCGTGTCGAACGCGGTCTGGTGAGTCCTCGACGCCGCGTTGAGAACTCCGTCGAAGAAGTCCTGTATGGCTGGTCTGGTGTCGACGGGGTGGATCCAGTCGAAGTCCAGGTCCTCTGAGAACCGCCAGTCGCGCCGGTAGCAGACCCGAAGCAGGGTCCCGCCTTTGAACATCACCCGTGGGACGCTTTGTTGGCGCGCCGCGACCGCGGAGACTATGTGGTGCTGGACCAGGTCGACGGGCTCCCATCTGTTATGCCGACTGGTCGGAGTGCTCATGTCGAGACCACAGAAGCGACAGCGTCGGGGACCGCCGCCCAGTTGACTTTGCGGGCCGTGTCCCGGTATGCGACACGGGGCGGGCTGCCGGCGCGGCGCAGCGGCGCGAGGTGTATCCAGTCGTCGCCGCGAACCGCGGCGGAGCTCAGTTCGGCCCACCGGTGGTCGATGTCGAACCCCAGACTCTGCCCTGTCGAGAACTCGGCGAGGCCCTGCGCCAACGACGAGATCCGCCGCAGGCCGGCGCGCCAGCCCAAAGCGCCCGCAACCTCGGCGACCTCGGCTGGCGAGCACACCTCGAAGCGGTAGGCCAGCATGCGGCCCAGATACTCCTCCCATCGGTGTGCGCGGTGCGGCCAGTGGGCGCACTCCAGCACCGCCCGAGCGGGCGTCGACACCGATGTGCGCTCCGTCAGCTGCACCGCGCCCACCAGCAGCGATTCGGGGTTCTCGCGATATGACACGAACCCGAACGGATCGGTGTCGAACGCGACGCCGCCGGCCACGCTGACCTCCGGCCGGCAGATCAACGCCACCCCCGCCATCCCCAAAGCGGTCAGCCCCGAGATCCGGCGAACAGCGCAGCCGTAGGCCGCCTCCAGCTCCGCCTCCCACTGCGGAGTCCAATGATGCGAAACAGAGCCAGGGCCGACCAACAGTTCAGCTGCCGACGGCAATGAGACACCGAAGTTGCGCCATGTCCCCCGGCGGATCTTCTCCACCCGCCCCACGGCCGCCAACTCGCCCAGCGCCCGCGACGCCGAAGACGGACGCACCCCAGCCGCCCGCTCGAACTCCTGCGTCGAGAACACCGGCGCCAGACTCCCCAATACTTCGACAGATCCCATACGAGAAGTATACCCGAGCCGATATGAGAAATATACAATACGGCCGCTCGATCCCGCACCGCCGCCAACCCAGGGGAGTCAACGGCCAGCGGAGGGCCGGTTGCCGAGCCACTCATCGATGATGTGACGAGGCCAGCCGATGGTGTTCGCGCCCCTGGGGAACGTGCCGTCGGAGCGCCAGCGACGCAGCGTCCGGCAGCTGCCGCAGATGCAGTCAAGCACATCAGGCACTCGCAACATGGCATTCGCACAGGGGCTGACGGCTGGAGGCCTCCCACTGAGGCTCAACCGCCAAGTCCATGCCGGCGGGTCCGCTGCCGATGATGGCCACACGGGTGTCGGGCATGCGTTCGGCTCCGCGGGTTCTTGGATCGGCTGGTCGTCGAGGCGGGCGACAATCCCGCCGCCTGCCAGACGGCGACGAGAGTATTGACTTTCGGACGCTAACTGGTCCGTTCAGTGAGCGTGCAGGCCGGTCGGGGCTTGCTGCCCCAACCGGATCGCCATCCGGCCAGGGTCCCGACCGACGGCACCTAGACTGGGCCTCATGTCCCGGGACCGGATCGAGCGCCGTCTGCGGGGAATCGGGCGGCAGTTGAGCGCCCTGCGGACCGATCTGCGCGTCTGCGAGGAGCAACTGCTGCAGGTCAGCGACGAGGCCGACGAGAGCCGCCTGCGAGCGCTGGTGTCCGAGACGCCGATCGCGGAGCGCGAGTACCGGGAGACCAGCCGGCACGCCGAGCGGCTGCGGCGCCACCGTGACGAGATCGCGGAGCGGATCGCCCGCCTCGAAGCCGATCAGGACGCCCTGCTGGATCGGTTCAGCGCGTCGTGAGCGCTGGCCCGGGGGACGCGGTCCGGGTGGTGGTGGCCGAGGACGAGTCCATCATCCGGCTCGACCTGGTCGAGACCCTGCGCGAGGAGGGCTACGACGTGGTGGCCGACACCGGCCGGGGCGACGAGGCGGTGGGGCTGGTGGCCGAGCACCGTCCCGACGTGGCCATCCTCGATGTGAAGATGCCGGGTCTCGACGGGATCGAGGCCACCCGCCGGATCGCGCCGCAGCGGGGAACGGCCGTGGTGATCCTCACCGCCTTCAGCCAGCGCGAGCTGATCGAGCAGGCACGTGAGGCCGGAGCCATGACCTATCTCGTGAAGCCGTACCGGCGCGACGCCCTGGTACCCGCCGTAGAGCTCGCCCTGGCCCGCTTCAGAGAGATGGAGGCACTCGAAGGCCAGGTCGGTGACCTCGAGGGCCGCTTGGAGGTGCGCAAGCTCCTCGATCGGGCCAAGGGACGGCTCATCGACAGCCACGGGATGAGCGAGCAGGACGCCTACGTGTTCATCCAGCGCACCGCCATGTCGCAGCGCCGCACCATGCAGGCAGTGGCCGACGACGTGCTCGAGGACCGCCTCGCCCCGTGACTCACCGGCGCCGCTTGCCGTAGATTCTCCGCCATGCGCTCGAAGGTGATGCTGATCGACGGCAACTCGCTGGCCTACCGGGCCTTCTTCGCCCTGCCGACCGACATGGCCACCGCCTCGGGCCAGATCACCAACGCGGTCTTCGGTTTCACGTCGATGCTGATCAACCTGTGGCGCGACCACCAGCCCGACCAGGTCGTGGTGGCCTTCGACCGCCCCGAGCCGACCTTCAGGCACGAGATGGTCCCCACCTACAAGGGGACCCGCGACTCCGCGCCCGACATCCTGCGCCAGCAGATGGGCCTGGTCCGGGAAGTCCTGGAGGCCCTGGCCGTGCCCACCGTCGACGCCCCCGGCTTCGAAGCCGACGACGTGATCGCCACCCTGGCCACCGAGGGCCGCGACGCCGGCGACGACGTGATCGTGGTAACCGGCGACCGCGACACCTACCAGCTGGTGGAGGACCCCTCAGTGAGGGTGCTCTACAACCTGCGGGGAGTGTCCGACTACAAGCTGTACGACGAGGCCGGCATTCTGGCCCGCACCGGCGTGACGCCCGCCGACTACGTGCAGTACGCGGCTCTGAGGGGCGACAACAGCGACAACCTTCCCGGCGTGCCCGGGGTGGGGGAGAAGACCGCGGCCAAGCTGATCAACACCAGGGGCGGCCTCGACGGCATCTTCGCCTCACTCGACGAGCTCACGCCCAAACTGCGGGAGAACCTCGCGGCCGCTGAGGAGCAGGTCCGCACCAACGCGGAGGTCATGCTGCTGGTGCGCGACGTGCCGCTGGAGGCCCGGCTCGACGATCTCACCCTCGGAGAGGTGGACGCCCAGGCGGTGCGCAAGCTGTTCGACTTCCTGGAGTTCCGCTCGCTGCACGCCCGGCTGGCCGAGGCTCTGGGTGACTCGCTCGGCGAAGACGCCGCCGGCGCAGACCCGTCGACGAGGGTGCTCTCGCCGGACGTCCTGGTGCTGGAGACGCCCGCGGCGGCGGCCGAGGCCCTGCGAGCTGCGGCCGCACAGGGTGCATCGGCCCCGCCCCTGGCGCTGACCGCTCCGGCCGGGGGACTCGCCGGTGGTCTGGCCTGGGTGGTCGGCGGGGCTGCCGGCCGGGTGGCCTTCATCTCCGGCCCGCTCCTCGACGATGCCGACGTGTCAGCTGCGCTCGCCGGTCTCCTGTCCGGGCCCGCCGGCCGCGCCGACCGCAGCTCGAGCCGTCCGCTGGCCGTTCACGGGGCCAAGACCTTGATGCGCCCGCTGCTGGACCGCGGCATCGACATGCGCGACCCGCTGATCGACACCATGCTGGCGGCCTACCTGCTCGACCCGGCCGACGCCCGCTACGACCTCAGCGACCTGGCCGGCCGCTATGCCGGCATCGACCCGCCCTCCCACGCCCCCCAGGAGGGTCGGCTGGACCTCGACGGCGACTCCATCGAACCCCACGATCAGGCCGGATGGGCCGCGCTGGCCATCGACCGCCTGGTCATGCCGCTGCGGGAGGCGCTGGCCGCGCAGGGTCTGGAGAGCCTCAACGACGAGGTGGAGGTGCCGCTGGTGCGGGTACTGGCCCGCATGGAGCACATCGGCATCGCGGTGGACCGCCCGGTCCTGGAGGGAATCCGCGACGAACTCGACACCGAGGCCGAGGAACTTCGCCACCAGGTGCTGGCCGACGCGGGGCGGCCCATCAACGTCAACTCGCCCAAGCAGCTGGCCGAGGTCCTATTCGAAGACCTCGGTCTCACACCGGTCAAGCGCACCAAGACCGGCTTCTCCACCGACGCCCAGTCCCTCGAGAAGCTCCGGGGCGAGCATCCCATCGTCGACCATCTGCTCGGCTACCGCGAGGTGGAGAAACTGCGCTCCACCTACGGGGTCGGCCTGCTGGCCGAGATCGGCCCCGACGAGCGCATCCGGGCCACCTTCAACCAGACCGTGGCCCGCACCGGCCGGCTCAGCTCCGACGCTCCCAACCTCCACAACATCCCGGTGCGGTCCGAGCGCGGCCGGGTGTTCCGCACCGCGTTCGTGGCTCCCGCCGGCTGCAAGCTGCTGGTCGCCGACTACGACCAGATCGAGCTCCGGTGCATCGCCCACCTGGCCGAGGATCCCGGACTGATCGCGGCGTTCGAGGCCGGCGACGACATCCACACCGCCACCGCCGCCCGGGTGTTCGACGTCGACCCCTCAGAAGTCGGTGTGGAGAAGCGGTCCACCGCCAAGATGGTGTCCTACGGCCTGGCCTACGGGATGGAGGCCTACGGCCTGGCCCAACGCCTCAACATCGCCACCGGCGAGGCCGCCGAGATCCTCGACGCCTACTTCGAGGCGTTCCCCTCGGTGCGCCAGTACATGGACCGCACCGTGGCCGAGGCTCGCAGCAAGGGCTACACCGAGACCCTGTTCGGGCGGCGCAGGCAGATCCCCGAGCTGGCCAGTTCCAACGTGCGGCTGCGCCAGGCCGGCGAGCGCCAGGCGATGAACGCGGGCATCCAGGGGCTGGCCGCCGACATCTTCAAGGTTGCGCTGGTGCGGCTGCACCGGGCCCTGGAGGACCGGGCGCTGGAGTCCCGCATCGTGCTGCAGGTCCACGACGAGATCATCCTGGAAGCTCCCGACGCCGAGATCGAACCGGCGTCGGAGCTGACCCGGGAGGTGATGCGGGGCGCCTTCGAGCTGCGGGTGCCCCTGGAGGTCGACCTCCAGGTGGCGGCCACCTGGGCCGGCGCCAAGGGCTAGCACCGGCGCGCCTCAAATCTGCACGGGTATTGCTCCCCTGCGACGGGTTTCTCTACTTATTTCGATTCGGGGATCAGGCCGTGGCCGGCACGGCACCAACTCGGATGCTCGGCCGGTAGTCTCACTGGGTCCCATCCGCCTATTCAACCTGCCCGGAAAGACACCGTGACCGACACTGCTACCGCCATCCTCGACCCGGCCCCGCCCATCGACATGGGCACCTTCGCCGAGGACGGCACCTACATCCCACGCCAGATCGTCGAGGACGATCTGGGCGACATCAGCCTCGACGACGCCTACGCCTCGACCATGGTGGTCGTAGAGGACGGCCAGATCGTGGAGGGCACGGTCGTCCGGATCGACAAGGAAGAGGTCCTGCTCGACATCGGCTACAAGTCCGAGGGCGTCATTCCGGCCCGCGAGCTGAGCATCCGCCACGACATCGACCCCGGCGACGTAGTCGCACTGGGCGAGGGGATCGAGGCACTGGTCATAACCCGCGAGGACAAGGAGGGTCGGCTGATCCTGTCCAAGAAGCGGGCCCAGTACGAGCGGGCCTGGGGCCGCATCGAGGAGCTCCGGGAGTCCAACGCCGCGGTGAAGGGCCTGGTGATCGAGGTCGTCAAGGGCGGGCTGATCGTGGACATCGGCCTGCGGGGCTTCCTGCCGGCGTCGCTGGTGGAGTTGCGCCGGGTGCGCGACCTCCAGCCGTACGTGGGCCGTGAGCTCGACGCCAAGATCATCGAACTCGACAAGAACCGCAACAACGTGGTCCTGAGCCGCCGGGCGTGGCTGGAGGAGACCCAGCGGGAGCAGCGCGAGGCCTTCCTCGACAACCTCCGGCCGGGCGAGATCCGCAGCGGCGTGGTGTCGTCGGTGGTGAACTTCGGTGCTTTCGTCGACCTCGGCGGCATGGACGGTCTCGTCCATGTGTCGGAGCTGTCCTGGAAGCACGTCGACCACCCCAGCGCGGTGGTGTCGGCCGGCGACCGCATCGACGTCCAGGTGCTGGAGGTCGACCTGGAGCGGGAGCGGATCAGCCTGTCGCTCAAGGCCACCCAGCAGGATCCCTGGCAGGAGTTCGCGGCCAGCCACCGGGTGGGGGAGCTGGTCTACGGCCGCATCACCAAGCTGGTGCCGTTCGGATCCTTCGTTCAGGTCGGCGACGGCATCGAGGGCCTGGTCCACATCTCGGAGATGTCAGCCCACCATGTGGAGCTTCCCGAACAGGTCGTCACCCCCGGCGAAGAGCTGTGGGTGAAGATCATCGACCTCGACCTGCAGCGCCGCCGCATCAGCCTGTCGATCAAGCAGGCCGCCGAGGGCGGCGTGGTCGCGGCCGAGTACCAGGAGCACTTCGGTGACCACGCCTACGACGAAGAGGGCAACTACATAGGCACCGGCGGCTCCGAGGGCCAGCAGGCCTGGGAGGACTACTACTCCGAGGCCGGCGATGACTACATCGACGAGGCCGAGCACGCCGGCGCGGGGCCGGACGGCGGCGAGGCCGAGGATGTGGCCGACGAGGCCTCCGGCAGCCCCGCCGACGAGACCTGAGCTCTGCCTGAGATCGCACTGACGGGGGGGATCGGCGCCGGCAAGTCGACGGTGGGCGCCGGACTGGTCGAGCGGGGCGCGATCCTCATCGACGCCGATGAGATCGTGCGGGACCTCCAGCAGCCCGGCGAGCCCGTGTTCGACGCCATCGTGCGGCGTTGGGGGCCGACCGTGATGGCCGCCGACGGCACCCTCGACCGGGCCGCGGTGGCTGCGGTGGTGTTCAAGGACGCCGACGAGTTGGCCGCCCTCAATGCCATCGTCCATCCCGCGGTGGGCGAGGAGATGGTCAGGCGCAGGGCCGCGGCATCCGAGCATTCGCCCGGCGCGGTGGTGGTGCTCGACATCCCGCTGCTGGTCCGACCCGACGGGGAGCCGATCGCGAAGCGCTACCGCGACCTGGCCGGCATCGTGGTGGTGGACATCGATCCTGAGGTCGCGGTGCAGCGCCTCGTGGCCCAGCGGGGCCTGTCCGAGGACGACGCCCGGGCCCGCATCGCCAACCAGGCCAGCCGCGAGTCGCGCCTGGAGGTGGCCGACTTCGTGATCGACAACAACGGCACCGTCGCCGAATTGGAGCCCCAGATCGACGCCTGCTACCGCTGGGCCGCCGCTCTCGGCTGACCCCCGGCGCGCCAGTACGATCTGGTGACATGGCGCCGGTGACCGTTCCCAGCGACCGGCGGGCCTTCGAGGTGGTGGCCCCGTTCGAGCCCGCCGGCGACCAGCCCGGAGCCATCGAGGCGCTGGCCGAGGGCGTGGCCGAGGGGCACCGCTTCCAGACGCTGCTGGGCATCACCGGCTCGGGCAAGAGCGCCACCATCGCCTGGACCATCGAGCAGGCCCAAAGACCGACACTGGTTCTGGCCCCCAACAAGTCGCTGGCCGCCCAGCTGGCCAACGAGCTGCGGGAGCTGTTCCCGCACAACCGGGTGGAGTACTTCGTCAGCTACTACGACTACTACCAGCCCGAGGCGTACATGCCGGCCAGCGACACCTACATCGAGAAGGACTCGTCGGTGAACGACGAGATCGACCGGCTGCGCCACTCGGCCACGTCGGCCCTGCTCACCCGCCGCGACACCATCGTGGTGGCGTCGGTGTCGGCCATCTACGGCCTGGGCTCGCCCGAGGAGTACGAGACCCAGCTGCTGGTGCTTCACGAGGGCGGCGAGTACGACCAGCGGTCGATACTGCGGCGCCTGGTGGACATGCAGTACGAGCGCAACGACATGAACCTGGTGCGGGGCAAGTTCCGGGTTCGGGGCGACACCATCGAGATCCATCCCGCCTACGACGAGACCCTGGTCCGGGTGGAGCTCTTCGGCGACGAGGTGGAGCGCATCACCGTGGTCGATCCGCTCACCGGCGAGCGGATCGAGACCCTCGAGGACCTGGTGGTGTTCCCGGCCACCCACTACGCCACCAGCGCGGCCCGGATGCAGGCCGCGGTCGAGCGCATCGAGGCGGAGCTGGCCGAGCGGCTGGCCCACTTCGAGGCCGAGGGCAAGCTGCTGGAGGCCCAGCGCCTGCAGATGCGCACCAGCTACGACCTGGAGATGATGGCCGAGCTGGGCTACTGCAACGGCATCGAGAACTACTCGGCGCCCATCGACGGCCGGAGCCCGGGCGAGTCGCCGTACACGCTGCTCGACTACTTCCCCGGTGATTTCCTGATGGTGGTCGACGAGTCGCATGTGGCCGTGCCCCAGTTGCACGGCCAGTACGAGGGCGACCGTAGCCGCAAGGAGACCCTGATCGACCATGGCTTCCGGCTGCCGTCGGCGGCCGACAACCGGCCGCTGCGCTTCGACGAGGTGATGAGCCGGCTCAACCAGGTGATCTTCATGTCGGCCACGCCCGGGGCCTACGAGCTCGACGTGTCGGACCGGGTAGTGGAGCAGATCGTGCGGCCCACCGGCCTGGTGGATCCCGAGGTGGTGGTGAAGCCGACCAAGGGTCAGATCGACGACCTGCTGGACGAGATCTCGGCTCGCACGGACCGGGATCAGCGGGTGCTGGTGACCACCCTCACCAAGAAGATGGCCGAGGACCTGGCCGAGTACCTGCTGGAGCGGGGGCTGCGGGTGCGCTACCTGCACAGCGAGGTCGACACCATCCAGCGCATCGAGATCCTGCGGGACCTCAGGCTGGGGGAGTTCGACGTGCTGGTCGGGATCAACCTGCTGCGGGAGGGCCTGGACCTGCCCGAGGTGTCGCTGGTGGCCATCCTCGACGCCGACAAGGAGGGCTTCCTGCGCAGCGAGACGTCGCTGATCCAGACCATCGGCCGGGCGGCCCGCAACGTCGACGGCCAGGTGATCATGTACGCCGACGAGGTGACCGACTCGATGCGCCGGGCCATCTCGGAGACGAACCGCCGCCGGGGCCTGCAGCAGGCCCACAACGAGGCCCACGGGATCGATCCGACCACGATCCGCAAGGCGGTCACCGACATCCTGGCCATGATCCGGCCGGACCGCGACGGCGCTCCGGTGCCGGACGCCGACGTGGGCGGCGAATCGGGCGGGGGACTGGCCGAGGCCCGCCGCCGGCGGGAGGGCCCCGACCTGGGCGACCTGCCCGATGCCGAGCTGGAGCGCCTGATCCGCACGCTGGACGAGGAGATGCGCGAAGCCGCCGGCGACTTGCGATTCGAGTACGCGGCCCGCCTGCGCGACGAGATCAAGGACCTCCGCCGCGAACTAGCCGAGATCCGCGGATAACATGGGTTGTCAACTCATTATCATGAACTATGCTGCCCTTCGTGACTGACACGCTCCCGTTCTCCGAGGTGAAGGCTCATCTCTCAGAGATGGCCGATCGGGTGGAGCGTCAGCACGATCGCATCTTGGTGACCCGCAACGGCCGGCCCTCGTTCGTTCTGATGAGTCCCGACGACCTCGAATCGCTCGAGGAGACTCTCGACATCATGAGCGACCCGGAGCTGATGGAATCGATACGGGAGTCACGACGAGAAGCCGCCGATGGAAAGCTGCTGCGCCTGCGCGATCACATCTGAGGGTCCTCGGTGTACGAGATCAAGATCGCGGCCGCGGGCCTCCGCCATCTCGACCGCCTGCCCGACAAGGTGCGCCAGGCCGCGCTGGAGACGATCTTCGGCCCGATCGCCGAGAACCCTCATCGGGCCGGCAAGCCGCTCGGCGACGAACTCGAGGGATTGCGATCAGCTCGCCGCGGCGACTACCGCATCGTCTACGAGATCCTGGAGGACGAGTCGGTCGTCGTTGTCCACCGGGTCCAGCACCGCCGGCACGCCTACCGCCCAAGCTGACCAAGGCAACTCAGAACCGCCAGTCTCAGCCGTCGGACAGTGCCCTTCCGAGAATCTGCAGCCGCTCCGCGGTCACCGTGGGCGAGCACGCCAGCACGTAGCCCGTTGCCTCTTCACCCTGGATCGCGCCGATCAGCGGCGACGCAAGCGACTTCAAGAGACCCCGTATTTGGTGTTCGGATGCGACAGGCTTTCCCGCCTCTCGATAGAGCCTGCCGTGGAGGTCGCGAGCCGTTCGTGGACCCAAGTGTTCAGCCTCTTCACGAATGGCATCCAGGAGCTGCCTTGAAAGCGCCACGAGCCGATTGGCTTCATCGAACCTCTTACGAACAGCCGACAGGTCGGTCCGGCCGCCGCTCTCAAACAAGACCCTGTAGTGATCGAGCCCAGGTGGCTGCTCGGCGTGACGGAGGCACAGATCCGCCAGTTCCTCCGCGGACAAGACAGCAACTCCCAACTCCTCTGCTCGATTGAACAGCCGTCTTCCCGATGGATTCGGCCCAATCAGCATCAGAAAGTCTGCAGCGTGATTCCTGCGGTGATCGTCAAGCGCTAGCCAGTCAAACCCTTCCCTCAGCCCTCCAGAGCCAGAAGTCTTGGCGTCGATGGCCACGCTAAAGCTCGCATCGCGCCCAAGTTGAGCCTCCAGTAAGACATCCGTACGCCCCGAGCCGCCGAGATGTCTCGCGTTGAATCCGAGGAATCGAAACGCATCACGCACCACCAACTCGAACTGAGTGTGGTTTGCACTGTCCGTCGAGGAAGCAAGTATCCGATCGACTAGTTCAGCGACCCCTCCGTTCGACTGAGCCTGCTCATGGTCTGACATCGGATCGGGGGGCTGCGGCTCCTCCTCGACGATGCCGCTGCTGAGCGGCTCAGTCTGGGGCTGCGGATCGATTGGGGGTTGCACCGATACGTGCTCCAAGAAATCTGTGCCCTTGTCGGTCCGGTGCAGGTGTCGGCTGCGCTTGTCATACCGAATCAGCCCCGCGGACTGGAGCCAGCCTCTTCGGTTCTCGATTTGCGTGGAGGTTTGCCAGCCCATCGAGTACCGCTCGCATGCAAGGCGATGTAGTTCGACTGTGGTTGTAGGTTCCTGAAGCACGCTCAGCATCTCACCGACGAACTGCGCACTGAGGTGCAGCTGCACGATCACCCGGGTCGAGTCCCCATCCCGCAGCCAGGACTTCATGAAGTCGGGAAGAACAACACTGCCAGATTCGATCCGAAGGAAGCCAACCTTTTGGAGGAAGCTCAGCCTTGTCTCGACCGAAGTGCCAGTCAGCTTGAACCGATTAGCCATCCTGTTGGCGAACTCCGCCCGTGTCGGCGGAGCCTCCTCCAGGCTCTCCGCCAACCAGCGCAGCGAGTCCATGTAACCGGCATAACCGCCGGGCATTGGCAGCACGCCGCTTGCCCGATCCTCCCACGAGACGTGTGCAGCTCGCCTCATCGCTTCCGTCGTAGCCCGGCGCACACCGAGGCCCCCGAATGACGGCTCGACCGCCACGCACTCCAGGAACGCAGTGCCCTTATCGGTGCGATACAGAACCCCGTCGTTCCGGCGTCCCATAAGGCCCGCTGATTGGAGCCAGCCTCTGCGGTGGTCGATTTGGTTGTTTGTGCTCCAGCCCATCAGATACTGCTGATTCGCGTAGTCACGGAGATCCGCGGTCGCCATCGGGGCGTCCAGTGCCTTCAACATCTCACCGACAAACTGAATCTTCAGGTGCATCGTCACCAGAAGAGGGGTCGAGTCTCGATCCAACAGCCAAGTCTTGATGACTTGGGGAAGGTGCAGTCCCTTCGGGTCCTCTAGCAGGAATCCCACCTTCGTCAGATAGCCCACGCGCAACTCTGCTGACTTGGCGCTGATGCCGAGATGGTCAGCGGCCTGGACAACGAGCTCCACCTTCGGGAGCGAACCATCACGCAAGATGTCAGCCACCTGCCGAAGCGAGTCAAGGTACCCGCGATAGCCGCCAACCAGGGGCATTACGCCCTTCGTGCGACGGTTCCAAGGCACCTTGACCGGCTGCGAAGAGTCCCGTTCGGCCGCCACGACGCCCAACCGTAGCAAGGCCGTCGAACCACCTCCGTCCTAGAGCCGTACATGGTTGGCTCTAGTGCAGCACCGTCTGAGACGGGACAGCAAAGGTTGTTCGAGTTCCTGACCGCCGTGTCAGACGAGTTCCTCCCGATCGGAGATGCCCGCATCAGCGCCAAGCCACCTATGTGGCTAGTGTGCTTGACTTATAGTGTCTAGGCTTGTAGCCAACCTCACGTGAAGAAGCGAGAACTCATGAGTCGCATCAGATCAATGGCCAACACTGGTGGAGTCGACCTCAGGTTCGTTCGCCAGGGTGGCAGTCATGAGATCTGGACACTGGGAGGGAAGAGACTCGTGATCCCGCGCCACAGGGAGATAAACGAGCGAACCGCCGAGGGCATCCTCGCGGATGCGAGACGGATCACCGGACAATGACGATGGATCCGACGCATCAGGGCTACCGGGTCGATGCGGTTCGCTCCGGCGACTGGTGGGCGATCAGCGTGCCGGACCTGCGGGGAGTCTTCTCGCAAGCCAAGCGCTTGAACCGGGTCGAGGCGACGGCCCGCGAGGCAATAGCGATGATGCTCGACATCGAAGAGTCAGAGGTTGGGAACATCGACGTGCAGGTGCAGCCTCCACAGGAGGTAGCGGGCCTTCTGGACGAGCTGCACCACTCCGTCTCGGTCGCCGAGGAAGCGAGCGCAACCGCAGCGAGGGCGAGGCGGGAGGCGGCGAAGTTGCTCCGCGACGCTGGGTTCCCGATGCGCGACATCGGGCAACTCCTAGGCGTGTCCCATCAGCGCGTCAGCCAGATCCTCGCCCAGTAGCACTTCTCTCGACCTCTGTGTACCGCACTGGCACCGTCAGGCTTTGCCAAGATGTGAGCCGAAAGCCAGAATCTGCTGCCTCGTCGAGGTTGCGATGACCGGACCGCGAAGATCAGGTTGCTTCGAAGACCTCGGCGCCGCTCCAGCAAGTCACCGTGTCCGGGTCGACGGCGATGCCGCCGCCGCAGGTGCACTTCGGACGCTCGTCGTCGAGGAGGCGGCCGTCTGCGTCCCACAGTTGGAACGTGTGGGCGCGCAGGGGTTCGCGGACGACTCTGAGCCAGCGGCCGCGGCCTCTGGCAGTGAGGGCCTCTATCAGTGCCGAGACCAAGTCCGGCGGTGGCGGCTCGTTGGTCTTGATCAGGTAGAACGTCCCACCGATGCCGAGTTCGTGGGGGCCGTCCTCGTACCTGTCGAGGTAGTCCACCGTGCGCTGGGGGCTGTAATCCGGCGGCGGCACGCCGTCGAGGGTCAGGGTCTGGCGTCCATCGGTGCGCATCGAATACAGATTCACCGCAACCCACGAGTCGCGGCCGAAGGGAATGGTGCCGGTCATCAGCTTGCCTCCTCACGGGTCTGTCAGGTTTTGAATTGCAGGCTAGATGCTCTAATAGATTAATACAACATATAAATGCTTGACAAATGTCACACCCCTATGGCAGTATGTGAACATGGTGTTGGAAGCGGCGCAGCGGGTGCGGGAGGGTCTGGCGGAGTTGATCCGTTTGGTCAACTCCGGGAGCGCATCGACCGTCGATGCTCGGCGAGTGCTGTCGGAGTCGAAGGCGTTCGCGGCGCAGGTGGCGGTGTTGCAGGCCGATGCGGCTGCGCTGGTCGCCGCCGCAGAGCAACACGGCGACGGCGGGTCCGGGGTGCTGGCCCAGGCCGCGGGGCTGGCCCGTAGGGATGCAGCCGTGCAGGTCAAGACCGTCGAGCAACTGCAGTCGATGCCCGGCCTGCGCGATGCGGTGACGGGCGGCGAGATCCCGATGGCCAACGGCAAGACCCTCGCTCAGGCCTCAGAGAAGACCAGCGCTGATCAGGTCCGGCAGGACGGCGACCTGCTCGAGAAGGCCGCGTCGCTGTCGCCGGAGCAGTTCGTACGGGAGGCGAACCGGTGGGCCGCGCAGCGCCAGGACGACGGCGGGGAGAGCTCCTACCGGCGTCAGCGGGCCCGCCGCCGGCTAAGTATCTGGACGGACGACGGCGACGGCATGGTCCATCTGCGGGGCGAACTCGATCCCGTAGCCGGAGCCAGGCTGCACAAGCGGCTCCTGAAGGAGGCCGAGCGGCTGCGACGATGCGACCTAAACAGGCCCGGCGGTGAGAAGCGCAGCCTCCGGCAGCGCCTTGCCGACGCACTGGACACGCTTAGTGCGACCGGCTCGAGTGGGGGGACCAGGGGGGCGCCTTCGGCTGACATCGCCATCGTGCAGCATCTGGACCCGGACGGCGACAAGGCGTTCGCAGAGGTCGCCGGGGGCGGGGTGATCCCCCAGAGCGTGCTCGAGGAGCACTTCTGCAACGCCAGGATCGTGGGCGTGGTCTACAGCAGCAAGGGCGTGCCGTTGTGGCGGGGCCCGGCGCTGCCGCGGCCCACCAAGGCCCAGATGGACGCGCTGATCGCCCGCTACGGCGGATGCGGAGGCTGCAACGAGCACTACGCGGTGTGCCAGGCCCACCACATACGGCCCCGCTCTCAGGGCGGCCCGACTGACATCGACAATCTGATGCTGCTGTGCTGGGGGTGCCACGACAAGGTCCACCACCACGGCTGGCGAGTCGTGCCCAATGGCGACTTGCACACGATCGCGCCCCCCGAGCGCATCCGTCATGGCCCCGCCCGGGCGCCCGACCCGCCCCTGATCCACGGCCCGCCATGCCGTGGCTCATCGGGCGGCCGGCAATTGCCCGCTCGGGCGCCGACCTGGAACCCGATCGTGTCGCCGCAGCTATGGTGACGCCATGACCGTGGCACGGAACGCCACCGCTGCGCACCTACGCCGCGGCGACACGATCACCGCCATTGCCGGCGAACCGGTAGGCCGCGAGACCGTCGCCGCGATCACCCTCGAAGACGGCACGGCCACTATCACCACCCGCAGCGGACCGCAGAAGCGCCGCAACGTCCGCCAGCTACCGGCCACCGTCCCCGTCACCACGGACCCGCCGCTACCCGCGTGGCGCTATACCGACCGCCGCCACGAACCATCCGGCGCGTGGAACGCGAACGCCGCCGCGTTCGGGGTCGGGGTCGTGATGGGACTCGCCCGGACGGCGTCCGCACGATCAAGGTCCGCCGCTGCTAGGCGGTGATCGAGCATCAGAGCGGTGACGACGCTGCGGTGGCATGATCGGGGACGTGGCTGGCTCCCTGACAGCCGACTCGCATGCGCCCCGGCCGGAGGCGTCCGTGGCGACCGTGAGCGATATCGGGCCTCGGCGGGTGAACGAGGACCGGGCGCTGGCAGTGCTGAACGAGGACGACGGCAGCTGGGTCATCGCAGTGGCCGACGGGCTGGGCGGGCACACCCGCGGCGATGAGGCGGCCCAAGCTGCGATCGACGGGCTGCCCCGGCGGATTGCCAACGCCGACGAGATGGCGGTCGCCTTCGGGGAGGCCAACGAGCGGGTACTCGCGCTGACCGGCCCGGAAGACTGGCAGCGACGCCTGCCGCTGTTCATGTTTCCGATGAGCACCCTGACCGTGGCCTCCTGGACCCCCGAGGGCGGTCTCCTGATCGGTTGGATGGGCGACACGCTGCCGTTCGTGGCCACCGCCGGACCCGACGGCTTCTCGGGGTCCTGCTGCGGCCGGCCCCACCGGCAACCCGGCGGCAGCATCGACATCTGCCTGGGGATGCCGCCCATGGATGCCGAGGCCGGAGCCGGGTTCGTCGAGGTCGAGATGGTGGGGGAGTCCGGTGAAGGGTCACGGCCCGACGCGGTGATTCTCGCCAGCGACGGCGCCTGGGAGCCCTTCGTGTACCGGCACGGCACCGACTGGCTGTCGGACGACACCGCCACGGGCGGCATGGGCGCGGCCTGCGGACCCAGCGCCGACACTGCCGAGGACGTAGCCAAACACGTCCTGGCCGAGGCACTGGACTTGGGCCTCAACGACAACGCCACCATCGCAGTCGCCCTCTGGCGCTGACCCTCCGCGACTGGCGCCACCGAACGATTCGTGGCTAGCCCTTCGCGGGCTCGACACGCTGAGCGCCGACAACCGAGTCAACGTCTCCCGGAGACCGGGGATCGGCGAGGCAAACGCGAGGCTATGAACATACGTTCGCCATGCTTGAAGGGCCAGCGGGTAGAGTCTGATCGTGGCTGAGCGGCTGGTTATCTCGGGGGCGCGCGAGCACAACCTCAAGGACGTTCACCTCGACCTGCCGAGGGACGAGCTGATCGTGATCACCGGCCTGTCGGGCTCGGGCAAGAGCTCGCTGGCGTTCGACACCATCTACGCCGAGGGCCAGCGCCGGTACGTGGAGTCGCTGTCGGCCTACGCCCGGCAGTTCCTGGGCCAGATGGACAAGCCAGACGTCGATTTCATCGAGGGCCTGTCGCCGGCCATATCCATCGACCAGAAGAGCGCCTCCCGCAATCCCCGCTCCACCGTCGGCACCATCACCGAGGTCTACGACTACCTGCGGCTGCTGTACGCCCGCATCGGCGTGCCCCACGACCCCGAGACCGGCGAACGGCTGATCCGTCAGACCCCCCAGCAGATCGTGGACCGGATACTGGAGATGGAGCCGGGGACCCGCTTCCAGGTGCTGGCCCCGGTCGTGCGGGGACGCAAGGGCACCTACGACACGCTGCTGGCCGACCTGGCCGGCCAGGGGTACGCCCGGGCCATCGTCGACGGAGAGCTGGTCGAGCTGGCCGACATGGCCGGGACTACCGGCCTCTCCGGGGGCGCCGACGGCCTGGAGCTGGCCCGCTACGAGATGCACGACATCGCCGTCGTGGTGGACCGGCTGGTGCTGCGAGAGGGCGTCGAGCGGCGGCTGACCGACTCGGTGGAGACCGCGCTGCGGCTGGCCGACGGCATTGCCGAGATCGAGATCGTCCCCAGACCGGACGACGCAGCCGGTGCGGGCGATGCCGCAGAGACCCGGCGGATCGTGTTCAGCCAGCACCTGGCCCGGCCCTCCGACGGCAAGTCCTTCGAGGAGCTCGCCCCCCGCAACTTCTCGTTCAACTCTCCCTACGGGGCCTGCACCCACTGCGACGGCCTGGGCACGGTGTTCGAAGTAGACCCCCAGCTGGTGGTCCCCGATCCCGACGCCACCGTGGCCGGCGGGGCGATCACACCGTGGGCCGACAGCCGGTCGCGCTACTACCCGCGCCTGCTGCAGGCGGTCTGCGAAGAATACGCGATCCCCCGCGACGTGCCCTGGCGCCAGCTGAGCCAGCGCCAGCGGGACATGCTGCTGTACGCCAGAGGCGTCACCGGCCGGGTGCAGGTCCGCTACCAGAACCGCTTCGGCCGCCACCGGGTGTACCAGGCCCGATTCGAGGGGATCGTCCCGCACCTGATGCGCCGCCACAACGAGTCGGAGAGCGACTCGGCCCGGGAGAACATCGAGGGCTACATGCGCCAGGTGCCGTGCCCCGACTGCGGAGGGGCCCGGCTCAACCCGCTGGCGCTGGCCGTGACCGTCGACGGCCGCAACATCCACGAGCTGTGCGCCATGTCGATCGCCGACGCGGCCAAGACCCTCGCCGAGCTGCACCTCGACGACCGCGACACCATGATCGCCGAGCAGGTCCTCAAGGAGATCCGGGCCCGGCTCGGCTTCCTGCTCGACGTCGGCCTCGACTATCTCAACCTGTCCCGCAGCGCGGCCACGCTCGCCGGGGGCGAGGCCCAGCGCATCCGGCTGGCCAGCCAGGTCGGCTCGGGCCTGGTGGGGGTGCTGTACGTGCTCGACGAGCCTTCGATCGGGCTTCACCAGCGCGACAACCGGCGCCTGATCGACACGTTGCTGCGGATGCGCGACCTGGGAAACACCGTCCTGGTGGTGGAGCACGACGAGGAGACCATCCGGGTTGCCGACCATGTGGTCGACATCGGGCCCGGCGCAGGCGAGCACGGCGGGACCATCGTGCACTCCGGGTCGTTCGACGGCCTGCTCGGCGTGGAGGAGTCGGTCACCGGGCAGTACCTGTCGGGTCGCCGCCGCATCGAGGTGCCGCAGATGCGGCGGGTCGGCGACGGCACCCGATTAGTGGTTCGCGGCGCCAGGGAGAACAACCTCGCCGACATCGACGTCGCCTTCCCGCTGCAGCGCTTCGTGTGCGTGACCGGGGTGTCGGGCTCGGGCAAGTCGTCGCTGGTCAACGAGATCCTGCACCGGGCGCTGATGCAGCACATCTACCGGTCCAAGACCCCGCCCGGGCGCCACACCCGGATCGACGGCACAGGCCACCTCGACAAGGTGATCGCCATCGACCAGTCGCCCATCGGCCGTACTCCCCGGTCCAACCCGGCCACCTACACCGGCGTGTTCGACCACGTCCGCAAACTGTTCGCCAACACCGCCGAGTCCAGAGTGCGGGGCTACATGCCCGGGCGGTTCTCGTTCAACGTCAAGGGCGGGCGCTGCGAGGCCTGCCGGGGCGACGGCACCATCCGCATCGAGATGCACTTCCTTCCCGACGTGTACGTGCCGTGCGAGGTCTGCAAGGGCAAGCGCTACAACCGAGACACCCTGGAGGTGACCTTCAAGGGCCACAACATCGCCGAGGTGCTCGACATGCCCTGCGCCGACGCGCACCAGTTCTTCGCCAACCAGCCGGCCATCGCCCGCCATATGGGCACCCTGGTAGACGTCGGGCTCGGCTACGTGCGCCTCGGCCAGCCCGCCCCCACGCTGTCGGGGGGCGAGGCCCAGCGGGTGAAGCTCTCCAGCGAGCTGGCCAAGCGCTCCACCGGCCACACCATGTACATCCTCGACGAACCCACCACCGGGCTGCACTTCGAGGACGTGCGCAAGCTGCTGGGCGTCCTGGGCCGGCTGGTCGACCAGGGCAATACCGTGGTGGTGATCGAGCACAACCTGGACGTGGTCAAGACGGCCGACTGGCTCATCGACCTGGGGCCCGAAGGCGGCTCCGGCGGGGGCCGGATCGTGGCCGAGGGCACCCCCGAGCAGGTGGCCGAGGTCCCCGAGAGCCACACCGGCCGCTATCTGCGCCCGATGCTGTGCTGAACCGGCCGGCGTCGGGGTCCATCCCCGACTCGCCCGGGTCCTACCAGTTCCTCGACGCCGAGGGTCGGGTCATCTACGTCGGCAAGGCCAAGAGCCTGCGGTCGCGTCTCAACAACTACTTCGGCTCGCACCTGCCGCTCCGCACCCGCCAGATGGTCGACGCGGCCGCGTCGGTGGAGTGGATCCAGGTGGCCAACGAGGTCGAGGCCCTGATGCTCGAGTTCTCGCTGATCCAGCGCCACCGGCCCCGGTTCAACGTGCGATACACCGACGACAAGTCGTACCCGTTCCTTTGCGTGACCATGCTCGACGAATGGCCGAGGGCCATGGTCATGCGGGGCCGGCGCCGCAAGGGCAACCGCTACTTCGGCCCCTACGGGCACGCCTACGCCATACGCGACACCCTCGACCTGCTGCTGCGCACGTTCCCGATCCGCACCTGCACCGACGGCAAGTTCCGCCGGTACGCCAGCCTGGGCAAGCCCTGCCTGCTGTACCACATCGAGAAGTGCTCGGGTCCGTGCGTGGGCGAGGTCACCCCCGACGACTACGCCGCGATGGTGGCCGAGCTTCTGGAGTTCCTGGCGGGCGACACCGAGCCGGTGATCGACCGTCTCAGCGCCGAGATGGCCGCCGCCGCCGAAGAGCTGGAGTACGAGCGGGCCGCCCGGCTCCGGGACCGGCTCGACTCGGTCCGCAAGGCGGTGGAGACCCAGCAGATGGTGGGCTCCCGCAGCGAGGACTTCGACGTGATCGGCTTGGTGGAGGACGCACTGGAGGCGGCTGTGCAGGTGTTCTTCGTGCGCCGGGGCCGGGTGATGGGGCGCCGGGGCTTCATGATCGACAAGGCCGAGGAGCTCGACCGGGCCGAGCTGGTGAGCCGGACCCTCGAGCGCCTCTACTTCGACGACAACCCGCTGGGCTGGCCCAAGACGGTGCTGGTGCCCGACATGCCCGCCGCGGCCGGCCTCTACACCGAGTGGCTCACCGAGATGCGCGGCTCCCGGGTGCAGGTCCGGGTGCCCCAGCGCGGCCCCAAGCGGGCCCTGCAACAGACCGTGACCCGCAACGCCGAGGAGTCGTTCACCCGGCACCGGCTCAAGCGCAGCACCGACCACAACAGCCGGGCCCGGGCCCTCAACGAACTCCAGGAGCACCTGAGGCTGGCCGAGGCCCCGCTGCGCATCGAATGCTACGACATGAGCCACCTGTCGGGCCAGGACTATGTGGGCTCGATGGTGGTGCTAGAGGACGGCCTGCCGAAAAAATCCGACTACCGGCGCTTCCGGTTGCGCTCGGTGCCCGGCAACGACGACTTCGCGGCCATGCACGAGGTGCTCACCCGGCGCCTGAGCGGCTACCTGGAACAGCGGTCCCGGCCGGTGACGGAACGCGACGGGAGATTCTCCTATCCGCCGCAGCTGCTGCTGGTGGACGGCGGCAAGGGCCAGCTGGGGGTGGCGGTGCGGGTGCTGGAGGAGCTCGGCCTCGAAGAAGAGATCCCCGCCGCGGCCCTGGCCAAGCAGTTCGAGGAGGTGTTCGTGCCCGGGCGGACCGAGCCGGTGCGCCTGCCACGCCAGTCCGAGGCCCTGTACATGCTGCAGCGCATCCGTGACGAGAGCCACCGGTTCGCCATCGCGTACCACCGCACCCTGCGAGGCAAACGGATGACGGGCTCGGCCCTCGACGGCATCGCCGGCCTCGGCCCGGTCCGCAAGGCCCGGCTCACCAAGGAGCTCGGCGGCGTCAGGGCCGTCCAGCGGGCCGAATTGAGCGAGCTCAAGGCCCTGGGCTGGCTGCCCGACGCAGTGGCCGACAACGTCCACGCCGCCTTCCACGGTCGCGGCTGAGCCCGGCCCCTCCCGTCCCCGAACTGGCAGCCCAGAACACCCGAACCGGCACCCTCCACTGCCAATCCGCTACCTCCGCTGGCCGGGGACTGCTCGGGCCGCGGGGGACGGGGAATAGGCTGCTGCGGAGCGCTACCGACGGAGGTGCCCGGTGCACGACTCCTTGAGCGGCAGGATCGTCCTGGTGACCGGAGCTGGGCGCGGCATCGGCCGAGCTATCGCCGAGCGCTTCGCCGGAGCGGGATCGACGGTCGCGGTCAACGACATAGACGGAGAGGCTGCGGCCGGCACCGCAGACGCCATCTCGCAGCGGGGCGGCACCGCCATTGTCACGCCGGCCGACGTGTCCGACAGCTCCGGGGTGGCCGCCATGGTCGACGCGGTCATGGCCGAGTACGGCCGCATCGACGTGTTGGTGAACAACGCCGGGATAGTCAGCCCGATGCTCCACTTCCTCGAGGCCGACGAGGCATGGTGGCGGCGCATCATCGACGTCAATCTGACCGGTCACTTCCTGGTGTCGCACCCGGTGGCCCGCATCATGGCCAAGAACGGCGGCGGCAGCATCATCAACATGAGCTCGGGCGGCGCCACCCGGGCCCACCGGTCCTTCACCGCCTACGACGCCACCAAGGGCGGGATCGAGGCCCTCACCCGGGCCATGGCGCTGGACCTCGGCCCCTACAACGTGAGGGTCAATGCGCTGGTTCCCGGCGCGATCGACACCAGCGGGATGTCGGCGGACGAGCGGGTGCTGCGGGGTGAGAACGTGCCGCTTGGCCGGGTCGGCGAGCCCCTCGACCTGACCGGAGCGGCGCTGTTCCTGGCCTCCGACGACGCCACCTACATCACCGGCGAGACGCTGCGGGTGGACGGCGGGATGCTGGCCCAGCAGCGCTCGGCCACGGTCGACATCGTGAGCCCCGACAGTTTTCCCGCCCTCGAGGACCTGTAGCCGTGCCCGCGCCCCGGATCGGAGTGGATGTCGGGGGCACCTTCACCGACGTCGCCCTTGAGCAGGATGGCGGCAAGTTCTCGTCCATCAAGGTTCTCACCACCCACGAACGGCCCGAGGAGGGGATTCTCGCCGGAATCGCGTCCGTCGCCAGCCGCGAGGGCGTGGCCATGCAGGAGGTGACACAGATCATCCACGGCACGACGCTGGCCACCAACGCCCTGATCGAGCGCCGGGGGGCCCGCACCGCTCTGGTCACGACCGCCGGGTTCCGTGACGTGATCGAGACCCGTACCGAGAGCCGCTTCGAGCAGTACGACCTCAACATCGTGCTGCCCGCGCCGTTGATCGAGCGCAAGGACCGCTTCGTGGTGCCCGAGCGGATCAGCGCCTCGGGCGAGGTGCTGCTGGACTTCGACGAGCGGGCCGCCCGCGAAGTCGTGGACCGGTTGGTGGCCGGAGGGTACGCCTCGGTGGCCGTCGGGTTCATGCACAGCTACCGGAACCCGGACCACGAGCGCCGCTTCCTGGAGCTGCTGCTGGAGGCTTCCGATGGCATCGCGGTGTCGCTGAGCTGCGAGGTCTCACCCCAGATGCGGGAGTTCGAGCGGTTCAACACGGTCTGCGCCAATGCCTACGTCCAGCCGTTGATCGCCTCGTACCTGCGCAGGCTCGAGTCCGAGCTTCGCCTCATGGGCGCGTCGTGCCCGCTGATGCTGATCCATTCGGGCGGCGGCCTGATGAGCAGCGCCGCGGCGGCCTCGTTCCCGGTGAGGCTCATCGAGTCGGGACCGGCCGGGGGAGCGATCTTCGCCGCGCACCTGGCGCGGACCCATCGCCGTGACCGGATCGTCTCGTTCGACATGGGCGGGACCACGGCCAAGATCGCCCTCATCGAGGACTGCTCGCCGCGCACGGCCAAGACGTTCGAGACGGCCCGAACCGCCCGCTTCAAGAAGGGCAGCGGCATGCCGATCTCGGTTCCCACCATCGAGATGATCGAGATCGGCGCGGGGGGCGGCTCCATCGCCACCGTCGACGCTCTGGGCCAGGTACGGGTGGGACCCCACAGCGCGGGCGCCCACCCCGGCCCGGCGTCCTACGACCTGGGCGGAACAGCCGCGACCGTCACCGACGCCAACGTGCAGATGGGCCGGCTGCAGCCCGACACGTTCGGGGCGGCCGACATCTCGCTGTCGCCCGCGCTGGCCGCCGAAGCCCTGGGGTCCTCGGTGGGAGGGGCGCTCGGGCTCGACACCGACGCGGCCGCGGTCGGCGTGGCCGAGGTGGTGGACGAGAACATGGCCAACGCGGCCCGAACCCACGCGGTGGAGAGCGGCAAGGACCTCACCGGATACTCCATGGTCGCCTTCGGGGGCGCGGCGCCCCTCCATGCCGGTCGGCTCATCGACAAGCTCGGCATCGACGAGGTGCTGGTACCGCCGGGTGCAGGGGTGGGCTCGGCGATCGGGTTCTTGCTGGCGCCGTTCTCCTACGAGGCCACCCGCAGCTTCTACGCCACCTCCGAAGACTTCGACACCGCCGGTGTCAGGATCGTGCTCGACGAGCTGGCCGCCGAGGCTGAGGCCTTCGTCCGGACGGGCACGACCGAAGCGGTGACCACCGAACGCGAGGTGCTGATGCGCTACCGCGGGCAGGGATGGGAGATCCCGGTGACGCTGCCCCAGGGCGAATTCGACGACATCGCCGCCCAGGAGCTCCTAACCGCCTTCGTCAAGGCCTACGAGGCCTTCTTCGGGCGAGCCATCGACGGCTTGACCATCGAGGCGGTGAGCTGGTCAGTCAGGGTGTCCTCGGTGCGCGACGCGCCCCGCACGGTTGAGCCGGCCGGCGCGGCCGAGCCTCTGGCGGTGAGCGGCATCCGGCTGGTGCACGACGGGGCCGCAGGCACCACGGTGGCTACGGCCCTCTACGAGCGCAGCGCCCTCTCCGCCGGTGACACCGTGAACGGTCCGGCCCTGATCACCGAGGACCAGACCACCACCGTGGTCGGGTCGCAGCACACCGCGGTAGTCCAGCCCGACCTGACGCTGAGGATCGCCCGCAACCGCCAGGACACGACCTTCAGCCGGACCACCGCCAGCCATGCCACCACCAGCCGGCAGCACAGCAAGGGGGAAGCCCGCAGCGGGAGACCAGGCGCCGCCCAGCGCGAGGTCGCTCTGCAGATCATGTGGAACCGGCTGGTCTCGGTGGTCGAGGAGCAGGCGCTCACGCTCGTGCGGACCGCCTTCTCGACGTCGGTCCGCGAGGCCGGGGACCTGTCGGCGGGCGTGTTCGACCGCGCCGGACGGATGATCGCCCAAGCTGTCACCGGTACGCCCGGCCACGTCAACACCATGGCCGCGTCGCTCGGGCACTTCATCAACGAGATCGGCTCCGACAGCATGAGGCCGGGGGACGTGTACCTCACCAACGACCCGTGGAAGGCCACCGGCCACCTTCACGACTTCACCGTGGCCACGCCGGTGTTCGCCGGCGACGGCTTGAGCGACTCCCGGCAGCTGATCGGCTTCTTCGCCTCGACCGCGCACGTGGTGGACATCGGCGGTCGGGGCTTCGGCCCCGACGGGCGCGAGCTGTACGAGGAGGGCCTCCGCATCCCGATCATGCGCTGGGCCGATCGGGGCCGGCTCAACCGCGACCTGGTCGAGATCGTGCGGGCCAACGTGCGCGAGCCCGACCAGGTGGTCGGCGACATCCACGGCCTGGCCGCCTCCAACGAGACCGGCCGGCGGCGGCTGCTCGACATGCTGGCAGAGTTCGGGCTGCCCGACCTCGACGAATTGGCCGGCTTCGTGTTCGACCGCACCCGCCGAGCCACCCTCGATGCGCTGGGCCGGGTGCCCAACGGCGTCTACCGCAACACCATGCGGGTGGACGGCTATGGAGACCCGGTGACCCTGGCGACCGCCGTGACCGTGACCGACACCGGCATGCACGCCGACTTCACGGGGACATCGACGCTCAGCTCATTCGGCATCAACGTCCCGATCACCTACGCGCAGGCATACTTCACCTACGGGATGCTGGTGGCGCTGGCTCCGGAGCTGCCCAACAACTTCGCATCGCTGGAACCGTTCACGGTCAGCTCGCCGCCGGGCACCATCCTCAACGCGGCGGAGCCCGACCCGGTGGCGGTGCGTCACGTGATCGGCCACTTCGTGACCGACCTGTGCATGGGCGCCATCGCCGAGGCCCTGCCCGAGGTGGTGCCGGCCGAGGGTTCGGGGGCGTTGTGGAACTTCCAGGCCAGCGCCCGCAGCGCCGACCCGGCCGACCCCCGGCCGCCGGTGGAGATGCTCATGTTCAACAGCGGCGGCAGCGGCGCCCGGCCCGGACTGGACGGGCTTACCGCCACCGCCTTCCCGTCGGGTGTTCGGACGATGAGCGTCGAGGCGACCGAGCAGGTCGGACCGATAGTGGTGTGGCGCAAGGAGATCCGCAACGGCAGCGGGGGCGAGGGCCGGTTCCGGGGCGGGCTGGGGCAGGTCATCGAGATCGGCCCGGCGGAGGGGTACCTGTTCGAGTTCTCGGCCATGTTCGACCGGGTGGAAAATCCGGCCCGGGGCCGGGCCGGCGGAGCGGACGGAGCCCGCGGCCGGGTCGGTCTCGACGACGGCACCCCCTTCTCGGCCAAGGGCAAGCAGACGGTCGCGGCCGGGCGCCGGCTCATCCTCGAGCTGCCCGGCGGGGGAGGCTTCGGCGACCCGGCCGGGCGCGATCCGGCCGCGGTCGCGAACGACATCGCCCAGGGCTACGTGACTTGAGAGACTCCTACGATGTCATCATCGTGGGCGGGGCGATGATGGGCTCCGGAGCCGCCTGGTTCCTGTCCCGCAACCCGGACTTCGACGGCACCGTCCTGGTGGTGGAACGCGACCCGTCGTACCAGGAGAGCTCCACCGCCCGCACCAACAGCTGCATGCGCCAGCAGTTCTCCCGCGAGGTGAACATCCGCATCTCGCAGTTCGGCGCCGAGTTCGTGCGGGACTTCCGGTCCTGGGTGGACGATCCCGAAGCGCCGGAGATCCCGGTCAACCACTTCGGCTACATGTACCTCGCGTCCGATGCGGCCGCAGCCGAGGTGCTGGAGGCCAACCAGCGGATCCAGGCCTCGCTGGGAGCGGGCACCAGGATCATGGCCCCGTCCGAGATTGCGGCCGAGTACCCGTTCTACAACGTGGATGACATCGTGTGCGGCAGCCACAACCTCGTCGGGGAGGGCTGGTTCGACTCGGGGACCATCTTCGACTGGTGGCGACGGCAGGCCCGCCGCAACGGCGTCGAATACCACACCGGCGAGGTAGTCGGAATCGGTCGCCGCCGCGACGCGGTGACCGGTGTGGCCCTCGCGTCGGGCCTCCGCATCGGCTGCGGCACCCTGGTCAACGCCACTGGTCCGCGGGCCGCCCGCACGGCCGCCATGGCCGGCCTGGAACTGCCGGTGGAGCCCCGCAAGCGGTTCACGTGGATGTTCGAGGCGGCCGAGCCGCTGGAGCAGGACCTGCCACTGACCATCGACCCCACCGGCGTGCACGTCCGCACCGACGGTGGCGCCTACATGGCCGGCTGCTCGCCGGAGCACGACCCTCCGGTGGACCACGACGACTTCGACATGGACCACGACATCTTCGAGTCCAAGGTGTGGCCCGCGCTGGCCCACCGCATCCCCGCCTTCGAGCGGATCAAGGTCACCAGCCGCTGGGCCGGGCACTACGCCTACAACCGCTTGGACCACAACGCGGTGGTCGGCCCCCATCCCGAGGTGTCGAACTTCCTCTTCGTGAACGGCTTCTCCGGCCACGGCATGCAGCAGTCCCCGGCCGTGGGCCGGGCCGTGGCGGAGCTGATCGCCTACGGCGAGTACCGGACGCTCGACCTGTCGGCGCTCGGATACGAGCGCATCGCCCGGGGCGAGCCGTTCGTTGAGACGGCCATCATCTGAGCCCGACCGGGCCGCGATCCGCCGCACAACGGCGAGCGCTGCGGGACCCGCAACTACGATGGTGGTCGAGTGAGTGCCTTCGTCGTCATTGCGGGGATGTCGGGAGCGGGTCGCAGCCACGCGGCCAACAACCTTGAGGACCTCGGCTGGTTCGTGATGGACAACCTGCCGCCGTCGCTCATCTCGAAGGTGGCCGAACTAGCCGGGCCGCCGGGCACCGGCACCGACCGGCTGGCGCTGGTGGTGGGCAGCGGTCGCTACTACGACGAGGCCGCGGGCATGATCGACGACCTGCGGGCCCAGATACCGGGTCTGCGGATCCTTTTCCTCGACGCGGCCACCGACGTGCTGGTGCGCAGGTACGAGTCCACCCGGCGCCGCCACCCGTTCTCGGAGACCGGCACGCTGGCCGAGGCCATCGAGGCTGAGCGGATCGCGCTGGAGCCCGTGCGGGCCACCGCCGACGTGGTCGTGGACACCACCGAACTCAACGTCCACCAGCTGCGCGACCGCATGTCCGAGCTGTTCGAAGAGGGCGAGGGTCACACCATGCGGGTCACGGTGCTGTCCTTCGGCTACATGCACGGCATCCCGCTCGACGTCGACATGGTGATCGACTGCCGGTTCCTGCCCAACCCCTACTGGGTGGAGGACTTGAAGCCGCTCAGCGGCCTGGACGCCGCGGTCGTCGATTTCGTGATGGACCAGCCGGTCACCGGCGAGTTCCTCGACCGGATGGAGTCGCTGCTGGCTCTGCTGGTGCCCCAGTACGTGGCCGAGGGCAAGTCGTACCTAACTGTGGCTTTCGGATGCACCGGCGGCCGGCACCGCTCGGTGGCGGTCACCGAGCACTTCGCCAAGGTGCTGGCAGCCATCGGCCACGAGCCGGCGGTGGTGCACCGCGACATCGACAAGGACAAGTGACCGCCCGGCTCGGCGGCGCATGTGCGAGCCCGATGACCAGCGCTCGGAGATCCGCCCGGTGGGCGTCCGGCCCGGCCTAGCCTCTGGCTCATGAGCATTCGAGTGGGCATCAACGGCTTCGGCCGAATCGGCAGGAACTTCTACCGGGCCGCCCGGAGTCAGGGCGCCGACCTGGACGTTGTGGCGGTCAACGACCTCGGGTCTATCGAGACCATGGCCCATCTGCTGGCCTACGACTCGGTCCATGGCCGTCTCGGGTCCGGTGTCTCTGTCGACGGCGACGTGCTGAGCGCCGGTGACGATTCGCTGCGGGTGCTGTCGGTCCGCAACCCCGAGGAACTCCCGTGGGGCGATCTCGGAGTGGATGTGGTGGTGGAGTCCACCGGCATCTTCACCAAGCGCGACGCCGCAGCCCGCCATCTCGACGGCGGCGCCCCCCGGGTGCTGGTCTCGGCTCCCTGCTCGGGCGCTGACGCCACGTTCGTGGTAGGGGTGAACGACTCGGACTTCGACCCTGAGAAGCACACGGTGGTGTCGAACGCGTCCTGCACCACCAACTGCTTCGTGCCCATGGTCAAGGTGCTGGACGACGCCTTCGGCGTGGAGCGGGGCCTCATGACGACGGTGCACGCCTACACCGGCGACCAGGCCCTGGTGGACGGCCCCCACTCCGACCTCCGGCGGGCGCGGGGGGCGGCAGTCAACATCGTGCCCACCTCCACCGGGGCGGCCCGAGCCACCGGACTGGTGCTGGAGGCCATGCAGGGACACCTCGACGGCATCTCGCTGAGGGTGCCCATCCCCGACGGGTCCATCACCGACTTCACCGCCAAGCTGGCCTCCGAGCCCAGCGTCGACGAGGTCAACGCTGCGTTCGCCAAGGCCGCCGCCGACGGCCCTCTGGCCGGCGTGCTCGACTACAGCGAGGCTCCACTGGTGTCGGCGGACATCGTCGGATCACCGGCGTCGTGCGTGTTCGACTCGGGGCTGACCATGGCCATGGGCGACCTGGTGAAGGTCAACGGCTGGTACGACAACGAGTGGGGGTACTCGAACCGCCTGGTGGACATGGCGATGATCGTCGGCGCGGCCAACCGCTGAACGGCCGCCGCGCCCGCAGCTGTGCTGCCCCTTCCCGGCCTGGAGGATCTAGGACCCCTGAACGGCCGTTCCGTGCTGGTGCGAGTCGACTTCAACGTGCCGCTCGCCAGCAGCGGCGCAGGCTCCGTCGCGGGGATCGCCGACGACCTGCGCATCCGGGCCGCGCTGCCCACGCTGCGCTGGCTCCGGACCCAGGGGGCCGAGGTGTCGGCCTGCACCCACCTGGGACGCCCCCAGGGCCGCCCTGACCCCCGTTTCTCGGTGGAGCCGGTGCGCCGCAGGCTGGCAGAGCTGGCGCCGGAGGTGAATCTGCTGGAGAACCTGCGTTTCGATGCGGGTGAGACCGCCGCCGACCCGGCCTTCGTCGACCGCCTCGTCGAGGGCCACGACGCCTACGTGAACGACGCCTTCGGGGCGTCGCACCGGGCCCACGCCTCGATCATCGGCCCGCCCCAGAGGCTGCCGTCGGCTGCGGGCCGGCTGCTGGCCCGGGAGGTGGAGGTGCTGGGCGGGCTCCGGGAATCGCCCCGGCGGCCGTTCGTGGCCGTGCTGGGCGGGGCCAAGGTGTCCGACAAGCTCGGCGTGATCGACGCGCTCCTCGAGATGGTGGACTCGCTGGTGATTGGCGGGGCCATGTGCTTCACGTTCCTCAGGGCCCAGGGACACAGCGTGGGCGCCTCGCTGTGCGAGGACTCGATGGTGGAACGCTGCCAGGAGCTCCTTGCGGGCGGGACCCCGATCCACCTGCCCTATGACCTGACCGCGCTCGGCCCCGGCGGGGTGCCTGGTGACCCCGCCGCCGGCGGGGAGGTGCGCCAGGTCGGAGCCGATGTCCCCGACGGCTGGAAGGGCGTGGACATCGGACCGGGGAGCGCGGCCGCCTTCAGCGACGTTGTCCACGAGGCGGGCACGGTGCTGTGGAACGGGCCGATGGGAGTGTTCGAGGACCCCCGCTTCGGCGGAGGCACCGGCGCGATCGCCGCGGCCATGGCCGAGACCCGGGCCTTCACCGTGGTCGGTGGCGGCGACAGCGCGGCCGCGGCAAGACGCTTCGGCGTGGACCGCGACATGGACCACGTGTCCACCGGCGGGGGAGCCTCGCTGGAGCTGATAGAGAAGGGTGACCTGCCGGGACTGGCGGCACTCAGAGGAGCAATCAATGCGACCTAGACGCAGGGCGGCGGGGCGCGAACCGGCGGGCACCGGACGCACGAAACCGGGCCGGATGCCGCTGATCAGCGGCAACTGGAAGATGAACCACAACCACTTCGAGGCGATCCAGACGATCCAGAAGCTGGCCTACGCGCTGAACTCCGACGACTACCAGCACGTGGACGTGTCCGTGCATCCGCCGTTCACCGACCTGCGTTCGGTGCAGACCGTGCTGCAGGCCGACGACATCCCGATCGCGCTGGGCGCCCAGGACTGCCACACCGCCGATTCCGGCGCCTTCACCGGCGAGGTGTCGGCCGTCATGCTGGCCAAGCTGGACGTGGCCTACGTCATCGTCGGGCACAGCGAGCGCCGGGGGTTGTTCGGCGAGGACGATGCGCTGGTCAACGCCAAGGCTCGGGCCGTTCTGCGCCACGGCATGGTGCCCATCGTGTGTGTGGGCGAGACGATCGAGCAGCGCCGGGCCGGCCAGGCCCACGACGTGGTGGCCGGCCAGCTGACCGGCAGTCTCGACGGGCTCGACGCCGAGGTGGTGGCCGGGCTGGTGGTGGCGTACGAGCCGGTTTGGGCCATAGGCACCGGAGAGACGGCTACCCCCGTCGATGCCCAGGACATGTGCAGCCACGTGCGGTCGCTGGTGGCGGCCGGCTGGGGGAGCGACGCCGCGGCGGCGCTGCGGATCCAGTACGGAGGGTCGGTCAAGCCGTCGAACGCCCCGGATCTGATGGAGCGGCCCGACATCGATGGCGCCCTGGTGGGCGGAGCCAGCCTGGACGCTGCCGACTTCGCCCGCATTGTGAACTACCGCCTGTACGCGGCCTGAGCTACCCCGCGCCCGGCGGCACCGGCGGCAGCGGAGCGGGAGCGTGAGACTGGTAGCCTCGGCACCGTGATCTGGTTCATCGCCCCGGTGCAGGTGATCTCCGCGCTCGTGCTGGTGTTCCTGGTGCTGCTGCACAGTGGCAAGGGCGGCGGCCTGTCGGACATGTTCGGCGGCGGGCTCGGCGCACAGGCCGCCGGATCCACCGTGGTGGAGCGCAACCTGGATCGCATCACCGTCGTCGCCGCGCTGGTCTTCGCGTTCGCCTCCATCTCCTACGCCCTGGTCGCCTGAGCAGAGCCGGAAGCGGAGTTCCCGGACCGTGGGAGCCGCCGGCAGCCGGTCAGGCGACAGTGAACGCGACCAGGTAGGCCAGGTGGTTGGGGTTGCCGACGTCGATGTTCTCGTACACCTGTCGCAGCCGTACCTCGAGGCTCTCGATCACGCCTTCGGCGGCGTAGCGCTCGAAGCGATCCTTGAATCCGTTGGACTCGAAGAGCGCGGAGTTGACCCCGACCACGCCGGCAGAGCCCGAACGAACCACTCGCAACAGCTCCGACAACGCTTCGGGCCCGAGGTGTCCGTGAGTGAACACGCCCGAGCTGACGATGCCTGCGTAACTGCCGGTCTCGAGATCGATGGATCCGGTGAGGTCGGCTTCCATGAGGCGGCGGTAGGAGGGTGCGCCGTCGGGTCCTGACATGGTGCGGGCCTTGTCCAGCATTTCGGGCGAGATGTCGATCCCGTCGACGGGCGAGATCCCGAGCCGGGAAAGCTCCAGCCCAACACGGCCGGTGCCGCAGCCCGCGTCGAGCACGGCCCCGGTGCGCGCCGGTGACCGCTCTGCGAAGATCTCGGCCACCTGCCGCGCGTAGATGTAGCGGTTGTCGTCGAGGAACTGCTCGTAGGTGGCCGCCCACTTGGCGTACAACTCCCGGTTGTCGTCGGGGTTCTTGACCGCGTAGGCGGCGTTGAGGCAAGCGGCCAGTTCGGTGTCGGCTTCGTCGGCTGCTCGGGGCGTGCGCTCGTCCGTCACGGACAGAACGCTAGCTGCGTCAGAGCGCGGGGTGAGCGGGGCGGCGGGTCTCCCACTCTGCGAGCTGGCGCCGCACTCGGTCGACGTCCTCGCGGCTGACGGGCCGGGAGATCGAGACGTGGTCGTCGCCGGCCCTGACGGTGAAGCGGAAGCCTCCGGAGGAGGCGGGGGCCGGACCGCTGCCGTTGTTGCTCATGTTTCCTCCTTGGGTGGTCTCGGCGTTATCCGCCCGTGTTGCTGCTCGTACCGGTCGATGTTGGCCGACATGGCCTGGACGATCCGGAACATGGCGCTGGTCGGGATCTTCATCCGCGCCACCACCAGCACATCGTGGGCGTCGCCTTCATGAGTCGGTGAACGGTGCGACGTGAAATCAATCGTGAACTCATGCGGGGTGTTCCACACGAGCGCGCCGTTGGCGTAGGTGCCGCCCATGGGAACCGACTCACTGAACGTGACATCCATGACTGTATCATCTGATGCCATGTCATGCACTATACCGTGCTGACAGTCTCTTGCGCAACATGCCCGTTGAAGAGATGGCAGATTCCCCGCCCGTAGCTCCATCGTCGCCGATGGAACGGCCGGTGGAATAGCGACCGCCTGCGTAAGGTTCACACCCAGATGGCACGAGCAAGAAACTCCACCTAATGGCGCTGACGACACCCAAGACCCGAGCCGAGGCCTTGACCCGGCAGAAGTGGCTGACGGCTGCCACCATCGGCTGGAACGTCGTCGAGGGCGTGGTCGCGGTAGCGGCGGGTGTCGCCGCAGGGTCGGTGAGCCTCATCGGCTTCGGGCTGGACTCCGGCATCGAGGTCTCGGCCGCGGCGATCCTGGCATGGAGGCTGGCCCAGGAGCGCCGCGCGGGCTGCAAGCAGGACGCCGACAAGCGGGCCCAGCGCCTGATCGCGGTGAGCTTCGCGGCCCTGGCCCTCTACGTCGGGGTGGAGTCGGTGCGCGACCTGATCCTCGCCGACCAACCCGACGCGTCGCTGACCGGGATCGTGATCGCCGCCCTGTCGCTGGTGGTGATGCCCGTCCTGGCCCGAACCAAGCGGAGGCTGGCCCCGCTGATGGGTTCGCGGGCGGTGGAGGCCGAGGCAAAGCAGACGTTGCTGTGTGCGCTCATGTCAGGCGGGCTGCTGGTGGGCCTGGGCGCCAATGCCGCCTTGGGATGGTGGTGGGCCGACCCGCTGGCCGGGCTGTTCATCGCCTCACTGGCCGCCTACGAGACCGTGTCGGTGTGGCGGGCCGACTCCCTTCAAGACACCTGCTGCGCCTGAGTTCGGCCCGTGGTGGCGGGCACCCTCGCCGCTAGCATCGGACGGCTCACGTCGGAGTGGCGGAATTGGCAGACGCGCTAGCTTGAGGGGCTAGTGCCCAGATTGGGCGTGGGGGTTCAAGTCCCCCCTCCGACACTAATATAATACAAAAAATGGGGGATTATATATGAAGGTTGCGAGGGTGGGTCGGGCCAACCCAACTTTGGTCGATTAGGTAGCCGGGTAAATCTTGGCGTTGAGTTCCTCAATGAGGCTCTTGCCGTCGGTGACCTTCCACTCGTAGGACGCTCCGCTGGTGTCGAGGCGCACCCGGTCGCGTCCGACGCGGCGGTCGTGGTGCACAGCGGTGATGGCCCGGATCGGGATGGTCTGGGTGTCGTCGCGGCCCAGCCGCTTGCGCAGAGTGCGCACGATACGGTCGTCGAGGATCTCGACGGTGCCGTTGCGGCCACTCTCGTGGATTCTGTAGGTAGCCATTGCTAATCGGTGTCGGTGGGTGTGGTCCGTCGTAGCAATGCGCCGACAACTTGTTCGGGGGTGGCGTCGGGGTCTTGTTGCAACACTGGCGGTGGCATCGACGACTCGCGTTCGGGATGGCCACGGTCGGAGTCAGTTGCGGTCATGACATGGCCTCTCTCGTGTCGTTCGCCGCATCTACTCTAGCCGTTCGATCATCACTGTGATTTCGGGTTGGCCATCGGTGCCGACGTTGCGGTCCACGACTGAGATGCGATAGCCGTGGGCGGTGAGTTCGGTGGTGTAGTAGTCGTTCACTGGGATACCGGTTTGCGGCCATCCGCCGCTGGGGGTGAACCATTGGCCTACATGGCCCAGCGGGCTGTGGCTCGTCGTGATCTGGGCATGCTCGGCTGGGGTGACCATCGCGGTGGTCGGATTCAGCATACGTTGCGGTCTGTTGCCTGTCGGCAGTGTGGTGTCAACTGCGTAGACGATGACATCGCCGATCTCGCGGGTTGTACGCTCTGTCGGGAGTTCTCGGGGTCCGCACCGCGGAGTGTCGGATCGTCCCTTGGCGGTAAACGGATCGGCCTCGACGACCAGCGCGGTCGTGGCCGAGGTCGGAATGATGGCAATGACTGGGGCTGCCGCGGCCGTCCCCCATATGGGTCCGCCGGATCTCCAGCAGTTCGCTCCCGGTGATCCCGCGGGGTACAGGTCGCGGTACGGTTGATATGGCACCGACTCGACGTGTTGGTGCGGACGCAGAACCACGGTCGTGGGCTCCGTGGGTGTGATGCATGCCACTTCGGGGCCGTCGAGCCATCCGAGCAGCCACTTGTTCCATCCGGTGACCGGCTCGTGCATCCGCTGATGATGCAATCCGCTGGTGCTGCCGCGTCCCCATCCGTAGGCCCGCAACCCCATCATGGACCATTCACCACCCGCAGATGACGGGTCGCGTTCGGTGGTGGCATACAGATCATCGAGTCCGAGCATGTGCAACAGTTCGTGAGTGGCCGCTGACCTGGCCCAGTAGAAGCGGATGTCGGGGTCCAGGGGGTTGTCGGGTCGTGGTCCTTCGACTCCGACGACGGCGGAGCTGCCAGTCTGGAACGACGTGGTCGCGTGCTCCACCGTCGTGGCGGTGAATATCATCATGTTGGCCATGTCGGGATGCGTCTTGCGGACCTCGGCGATGAGCCCCAGCCGTATCCGGTTGCCCAAGAAATCCGGGCCGATGGTGTAGTCGTCGGGGTTCGCGTTCAGGATGATGTCGTCGTGCTGGTAGAACACCACGTCGGTGCGGCCATGGGATAGCTGTTCGATCTGCGTCTCGACCGCGGCGAGGACTTCGTCGCGGCGGAACTCCGGGACGGGCAGATCATCGAAGAACCCCGGCGGATCGAAACCGACCGAGACGACATTGACATCGAACCGTTCGACGGGATTCCCCGGATATGTGTAGCTGGACGTGCGACGCAGAGCGCGGCAAGCATCGGTGTCCACTGATCCATGGTTGGGCACCGGCTGGGTCGGCGTTCCCGTGGATGCGTCGGCGTCGTTGATGGCTTTGAGCAATGCCATCATGTCGCCGCGGGTGAACCCGGGCGATTCGTCGGCTTGGAGTATCTGGTCGTAGTAGCGGTCCATGAACACCAGCGCGTGGCTTTTCGACAACGGCTGCTCCGGCCGGAACGTGCCGTCGGTGTAGCCCGCGGTGATCCCTACCTCAGCCGCCCACTCAATGGCGTCCACTTCGGGATGATCCGACGGCACATCCGGGAACCGCTGCACCGTCTGCGCGGTGACAGCGCCCCCCACCATGAGCATGAGCGCCGCAACGGCCACAGTGACGACGGTTCGGCGAATGGGTCTGGGCATGGTGGCTCCCCTCGTGTGGGCTGGGTGTCGTGTCGTATCAACACCGTGTGCCGGACCCGAGGGGAGCCATGCGGCATCCTCAACCCACTAGGTGGTGGTCTGGCACGAGAAGATCCACGACCGGACCTCGGTGTTGATACGACAGCACCGACCCTAGAACATCGAGGCCAGCCCGGCAGTCTGACGGGTCGCCCATGGCCGAATGCAGCCCCCATAAGCTCGCGCTAAGCGCGAACAAGCCGGGACTCGGAATCCCGGCTTGCAAGCGATCTCACCCGACGAGTCGGGAGAAAGGATCAATCAAGTCATGAAGACTCTAGATGAGCGCGTGGATGAACGCAAGGACAGACACCCGTTCGGGTTCGTGTCCAGCGGTGCCTACCCGCTGCACCGCCAGAAGATCAAGGGACGCATCCTCGACGAAGCCGTCGCCGAGACCGAAGCCAAGATCGCAGAGTACGACAAGCTGATCGAAGCTGAGGCTCAGGCAGCTACGAGTTCGCGGTAGGTGATGTCGCGGCCGAACATCGAGGCCACCACTGCGGCCATCTGGTCGGCGGTGTCGGCGTCACGGATGTTGCGCTTCGCCGCGAACGAGTCCACGTAGCGTTGCAGATGCTTGACGGACAGTTTGTGGTAGACGCCCTTGTGGGCTCGCTTCAATGTGGACCACAGCGACTCGATGGCGTTGGTGTCGATGTTCACGCCGTCCAGATAGCGGACGTACTCACCCGCCGAGTGGCGCACCGTTTCGTGATGCGGCAGATGATGGTAGGCGCGGGCATCATCCGAGTAGACCGTCGCAGATGCAGCAACGTGGTCGGCCAGGAACGCCCCAGTCGTCGCGGCGTCCACTCGGTCGATGACCGCGGCAGTGACCTTGCCGGTCGCTCTGTCGCGAGCCCCGATCACTGCGGTCTTGCCCACCGGACCACGGCCAGCGTTCAGCCGCTTGTTGGCGTGCTTGTTGCGTTCCAGCCCGCCCACGAACGTCTCATCAACCTCGACCGGGCCTGCCATCTCCACGACATCGGCCAGCACCGCGAATGCTTCGCGGATGCGGTGCAACATGTACCAGGCCGTCTTCTGTGTCACGCCGATGTCGCGGTGCAGCTTCATGGACGAGACGCCCTTCAGTGAGGTCAGTTCCAGATAGATGGCGATGGCCCACTTGCGCAGCCCGATCTTGGACGACGCGATGGCCGTGCCGGTCTTGACGGAGAAATACTGGGAGCAGTCGCGGCACCGGTACGGCATCGACCGATGCACCGCCTCGATGGTGTTCGCAGAGTCGCAATGACCGCAGCGCCGTCCGGCGGGCCAGATGATCGACTCGAACCAGACACGGGCCGCGTCATCGGTCGGGAACCGGTCCATCAACTCGATCAGATCAATGCCCCGACGATGGTTGCGACCGGGTGCTTTATGCGTCTCTACCTCGGGGTTCATACCCCTTAGTGTACCGCACTTCTACGACATTCGCAACCTTAGTATATAATCCCCCATCAATAACTCCCGCGGTTCTCCATACCTAGGGCCGCTCAGTCGTCGCGTCCACAACCGCTCCCTGACCACCTGCACGTTCGGCCGAACCGCCACCTCTAGGTCGAGGTGATATCGGTAGCCGTCGACAACAACAGAACAGCCAACCGCGAACGAGTCCTTGCCTAACGGCGCGCATCCCTCAGAGCCGCCTCGCACCAACGGCCCCGAACGGCCACCATCGAGCGCGTCCCGAATTGTCCCGCCGCCCGCAAGTGAAGACAGAACGGCCAAAGCATCGAGAACATTCGACTTGCCGCTGCCGTTTCGACCAACGAGCAACGTCAGCGGGCGTAGCGGAATGTGCGGCATTCGCAGGCTCTTGAACGCTGGGAGACGCAGCTCTACCAAGGTGGCGGCCATGCGGTGGAGAGTACCCGCGTGCAGTGCCGCCCACCGACATTGCATGGTGAATCGCAGTGGCCCGAACCGGAGATCTCGTTGATCGCCGTCATGGCGCAGAAGGGATCAGCCGTAACGTCTGCTCCGATCGGGATCCGCTGCCGACCACCGTGGCAGGGTCGCCGCCGTCTACGGCCACATGCAACCGGCGCATGAGCACGACTGACGGCAAGTTACTCGTCGCAGCTGTCCTAACGCTGTCTACAGCCGGTGTGAGACGTAGTTCCTGAACTCGTGGTCTCCGCGAACGCCGCATCCGCCTGCAGCGCTGGGTCCACGACTACAACTGTCACCGACGCCACACCGCCGTAGGCGGCCCGCCCGCATCACGCGCCAACAACCTCACGCGAACTGACACCTAGCCAGGGGACTCAGCAGTCAGGTGGGCCGGGATGTCGCGCCGGGCGTGGAGGACTCGCCAGATGTCGATGCGATCGTCCTGAGGCACGTAGATGATGAGGTAGGGAAACCTCAGTAGAGACCAGCTCCGCAACTCCGGGATCTCGAGTTCGAACGCAAATCGGAGGGAGCCGCTGTTCGGATAGTGGCGGAGATGGTCGATGGCGGCCTCAAGCGCTTCTACGAAGTTGAGTGCTGCCCGCGAGCCAGCTTCCTCGCGGTAGTGGTCGACCGCGGCCTCAATGTCGGCGACGGCGAGGGCGCGAAGGTCAACCTGCACCGACTCGTTCAGGCGTCGGCTTGGGCTTGGTGTCGGAGCGACGCGAAGTAGGCGGCGTCTGCGCTGCCGGCAACAGGGCTGCGAGCTCCCTCAAGGACGGCGGCTCGGAGTTGGCGACGGTCGAGGTCCCGCCGGATCAGATCACGCACATACTCACTCGTCGAGCCGTAGTGGCCATGGTTGACCTGTGAGTCGACGAAGCTCTTGAGTTCGTCGGGCAGTGACACGTTCATCGTTGTCATGCCTGCCGATCATACTGTGTTGGCAAGAATTGCCAAGGGATTCAGGCCGCGCCGGAAGCAGACCCGACCGAGCGCTGATCCCCGCAGTACAGTCGGCGCGAGATCAGGCCCGGCGGGACAGGGAGGGCGCTACGAGCGGACCGCGGTTGAACGAGCACGGGGCCGCGCTCACCACCCAGCGCATCTTCAGCTGGGAGGACCTCGATGCGGTGCGCTGGCACGACGACAGGGTCGACGCGCAGATCGTGACCGGCGAGCACATGCACCTCATCCGGGCCGTCTACGAGCCAGGCGCCACGTACCCGATGCACAGCCATCCCCACGAGCAGTTCAGCCTGCTGCTGTCGGGCCGCCTGCTGCTGACCGTCGGCGACGAGACCCGCGAGATCGGACCGGGCGACGGCTGGTACGCGCCCGGAGGCGTGCCCCACGGGGGCCAGGTCCTCGGTGACGAGCCGGCCGTCTTCCTCGACATCTACTCCCCGGCAACGGCCTGGATCCTCGACGTGTTCGCAACCGGCAGGCCGGTCCCGGCCCCCGGCCGAAGTGGGACTGAGCCGCAGAGTTGAGCATGGAGAACGTCTTCGGAGCCGGCGCCGACACCTCAGAGGTCGCAGCCGCGGTGGCCCGCGACGGGTACGCGGTGGTTCGCGACGCCATCGACGCGGCCACCGTCGCGGCGGTCGCCGCCGACCTGCAGCCGCATCTGGATGCCGCCCATGCCGGCCACGAGGAGTTCATGGGCAGCCTCACCAAGCGGTTCGGCGCGCTGATCGCGAAGTCGACCGCGGTGCAGGCGCTGATCATGCACCCCACCGTGATGGCCGTGGCCGACCATGCCCTGCTGCCGAGCTGTGCGGCGTACCGGGTCCACTACACCGGGGTGATGCACCTCGAGCCGGGGGAGAAGCAGCAGGTGCTGCACCGCGACACGTCGGTCTACCCCTTCGCCAACCCCTGCCCCCCGCTCACGGTGGCCACGATGTGGGCGATCACGGACTTCACCCGCTCCAACGGCGCCACCCGGGTCTGCCCAGGCAGCCACCGGTGGACCAACGACCGCGTGCCGGCGGCTGACGATGTGGTCGCCGCCGAGATGGCGGCCGGCTCGGTGCTCATCTACGTCGGCAACGTCATCCACGGCGGCGGATCGAACCGATCCGACCGGGCCCGCACCGGCGTGGCGCTGCACTACTCCCTCGGATGGCTGCGCCAGGAGGAGAACCAGTACCTGGCCGTCCCCCCGGAGCTGGCCCGCGCGCTGCCCGGCAGGCTCCAGGAGCTGATGGGATACGCCCTCGGGTCGTCCAACCTCGGCTTCGTCGACCATGTGGCGCCCAGGGACTTCCTCCACGGCGTGCGCGACCCGTCCGAGAGCGAACTCAGCCCCGCCGGCCTGAGCGAGCGGGTCGACCGGCTGGAACGCTTCCACGTGAGCCACACCGCCCGGGGCCCCGCCCGCCACTACGACATCGACACCGACTGATCCCGCTGGCAGCCTTACGGGCAGCGAGCGCCGACTCACCCCAAGACGCGGCGCCGCTCAGTGGTTGAGCAGCGTCTTGAGGACTGAGGTGACTTGATGGCTCGCGCCGGAATCGACCTGACCCAGGCGGTGCACGAGACGGCGGCGGTTGATCGATCTGATCAGCTCGCACTGCGCGTAGCTGGTCTCGTCGAGACCGGTCTCTGGTCCCGACTCGATCTCCACATGTAGCGAGAGCCCGCGCCGGGTTGTTGTCAACGGTGCCACGATCACGAACGGGAAGTCTGGACCGAACGTGTCCGGCGGCCCGAGAACGAGCGCGGGCCGTAGCGCGGCCGGCTCACCGGCATACGGGTCGCCGAAGTCCACGAGCCACAGATCGTCAACCGAGGCCATCGTCCACCGAGGTGCTCTCGGCCTCGGCCAGGTAGGCCGCCCACCCCTCGGGGTCGCTTCGCAATTCGGCGATCTCGGCCGTTACTCGACGGGCGAACCGCTGGCGCCGGAGCGCCTCGACGGCGTCCCGCACCGTGTCGATGAGCGACGCGCCCGCGGCGTTGCTGAGTTCGACGAGCCGGGCGTGGGTGTCGGCGTCGATGCGGATCGTTGTCGTAGCCATACAGCGAGTCTACATTATGCATGCATATTTATCTACACAGTGAACATCCGCCGCAGCAGCTCGTCGATCACCGCGACCGTCCCGGCTCGAGCTCGAAGAGGCGGAACTGGCGGTCCGTGACGGTGACGTAGTCGGTCCATCCCGGGAACCAGCCCACCGCGGTCTGCCAGCGCCGGGCCCGCTCGTCGCCTGCGAGGAGCCTGGCCCGAACCGGCGTCCGCCGGCCCCGGAACACGATCTCGGCCTCGGGGTTGGCGATGAGGTTGGCCGTCCAGGCCGGGTGCCGCTCGCGGGCGAAGTTGCTGCCCACCACCAGAAAGCGGCCCTCCTCCAGCGGCACGGCCGCCAATGGCGTCTCGCGTAGTTGGCCGGTGCGGGCGCCCCTGGTGTGGAGCATGAGCATGGGCTGGGCCGCGGAGTCGAGCAGGGTGCGACCCCCGGTCAGCCGGCTGACGGCCCGATGGAACGGCGGGATCACGCGGGGCCCGATGGCCCGGAAGGGCCGAGACACCAGCACCCGGCCAGGCACGCGGAACCCCGTCGCGGGGGCCGGCGCCTCTCCAGGGTCGCGACCGGGACTCTCCTCATTCATCGCGGAGTCGAATCTAGAGCGCGGCGACACCGACCGCGGAAGCGACCACAAGTGCCAGGCCGAGAACCATCTGGCCGATGCCGATGACCTTCACCGGAGCGACCGGCCGGCGGCGGCGGAATCGCTGGAAGGCGGCGATGACTGCCAGGACCGCTGCGCCCACGACGATCCGGCCGTCGAGAGCTACGGCGGCCGCCGCGATGGCCAGCGCCACGAGGTCGGTAACGGTGACGAGGCGCGGCTGCCAGTCCCGGTCGTGCAGTCGTGCGATCTGGGCCCGCACGTGGGGGACGGAGGTCGTGACCCGCGCCGCGAGGATCAACCAGGCGCCAACCGCCAGGCGGGGGTCGCCATCACCGGCAATTACGACCGCAGCCGCGACCGCGGCAATGGCGACCGCGCCGGTGAGTTCGGGCACCATGCGCCGCCGGCGCGATCGGATGTCGTAGGCGAGCTCCACGGCCACGAGAGGAGCTGCGGCAACGGCCGGAATCCACCAGCGGCCGTCTGCAGCCGTGGCCCCGGCGACCGCGATCAACGTCGTAAGCAGCCCAGCCTCGATCACCGCCACGCGTTCAGCGAGGAGCGTACGAGCCAGCCGACGATGCCGCCTGCGGTCCACGAGAGCCAACTCCAGGGGCGTTCGCATCACGAACAGCACGAGTGCGCCGAGCGCCAGGCAGGCACCGGCGATGCTAGGCGCAACCAGCAGCCCGAGCAGCCCCGGCTCGATGGTCAGGGCCCACCCGCCGTGCTCGGCCGGAATGGCCACCGCGAGGATCGGGTTGCGACGCGATGCGGGAGTGTCGGTCATTGCTTGGGGATTCTTCTAGATCTGCGACCCGGTCGCGATTGCGGCACGCGGCCGAGAACGTTGTCGAGGTCAGGCGAAAAGAACCGGCAGTTCGCGGACAAGAAACAGAGATGGCCGACGATCCGCCGAGCCAGCCATCCGGCTCCGACCGGGAGTGGTTCCGCTCCCTGTTCCACGGGAACTACCGCCCGCTGCTCGCCTACGCGCGCCGGCGGGTGGACGCGGGGACCGCGGACGACGTCGTAGCCGAGACTCTCCTGGTGGCCTGGCGGCGCCGCGATGCCGTTCCATCGGGCCACGAGAGGCCGTGGCTCTACGGCATCGCGCGCAACGTGATCCGCAACTCGGTCCGGTCGGCGCGGCGCCAGCAGGCCTTCCAGCAAACGCTTCGCGGCCTGCCTCAACCGAGACCCTCCGACGCGGAGGCGGTTGACGAGCAAGCCGAGGTCATGCGGTCGGCCCTGTGCGAACTCTCCGAGGACGACCGGGAGATCCTGATGCTGGTCACCTGGGAGGAACTGTCCTACGCCGACGTCGGACGGGTTCTCGACATCTCCGCCAACGCCGTCGCGATCCGGGTTCACCGGGCTCGCAAGCGGCTGGCGGAACAAGTCGCGAAGCACCTCGGGAAAGATCCTGAGCGATGAGGGACACAAGAGTTGACATGCGAACTCGTGCTGCAAGTCTTCAATACCAAAGGGGGCAATATGATCGGTGAAATACCAAGGCTGGGTGAGGAGGTGCTTGACGAGCTACGTCAAGCAAACCCTGTGGACGCCGACGCGCTGCCCTCCTCCCGAAGCCCGGAACCGGCGGCGCGACTAGAAGAGATCCTCGAGTCGATCGACGGGACGCCGAGACGCTACCGGTCGCAGGACTAGAGTCGTTCGCCGGCATGAGGCCGGTGTCGGACCGAGACGATGCACCGCAAGGCGAGACGGCGGGAGGAGCCGGAGTGGGAAAGAACCAGCGCTCGCAGATCGAGATGACCGACGGCGAGGTTGCTCTATTCCTAGATCAGTCGCGCACCTGCACGATGACGACCATCGGCCCCGGCGGGATGCCCCACCTGGTGGCCATGTGGTACGCCTGGCTCGACGGGCACGTCTGGCTGGAGTCCAAGTCCAAGGCTCAGAAGATCGTCAACCTGCGCCGTGACGACCGCCTCGCGGTGATGGTCGAGGCGGGCAACACCTACGAGACCCTGCGGGGCGTGTCCCTCGAGGGCCGCGGCGTCATCGTGGAGGATCCCGACGTGATCTGGCGGGTCGGGGTCAACGTGTGGGAGCGCTACACCGGCCCGTACTCCGAGGAGTTCCGGACCTTCGTGGAGGCCATGCTGCGCAAACGGGTAGCGGTGCGCCTCGATGTGGAGAGGGTCCGCACCTGGGACCATCGCAAGCTGGGAATGGGCCCGACGGAGGTCGGCGGCACGACAGGACCCCACATCGACGGCCCCGGCCTGCCGGGACCCGGCTGAGCGCTGCGCCCACCGGGCCGCTAGGAATCAACGGGCCGCCAGCAGCAGGCGCGCCCCCTCCCGGGCGAAGACGGCCAGCATCTGCTCGCGGCTCAAGTGCTGGTCGGGGGACTCGCCCCGGCCGACGCTCAGGTCGCTCCGATCGTCACCGTCCCGGTGCGTGCTGGCCATGTGCCGTGCCCGCCTTCCTGGTTGCCCGGTGGCGCGCCCATCCGGGATTATCGTCGATCAAGGATGATGATAGTCAGGCTGCCGCAGCCACCTATCGGGGCAACGAGCGGGACGGGAGCGGGGCGGTGACCCCGAGCCCCGCATCGCCGGACCGAAACGCCCAGGCAGCCGGGGTCGAGGCCTCGGAGGCGGCGGGCCGGTTCGTCGGGCAGTCTGTCAGGCGCGTCGAGGACCGGCGCCTCGTCTCCGGCACCGGCGTGTACGTCGACGACGTCCGCGTGCCGGGAATGCTCCACGCCGCGTTCCTGAGGAGCGACCTGGCCAGGGCCCGCATCCGGAGCCTCGACCCCTCGGCGGCCGCGGCCGCGGACGGCGTGATCGCGGTGCTCACCGCCGAGGACCTGAACCATCACGTCGATTCCCTGCGATCCTCGGTCAACCCTCCGGAGGCGGCCACCGTCCCGGGCCATGTGCTGGCCCCCGGCGATGTGCGCTTCGCGGGCGATCCGGTAGCGCTGGTCGTCGCCGAGGACCGGTACCTGGCCGAGGACGCCCTGGAACTCATCGACGTCGATTACGAGCCCTTGGCTCCGGTGGTCGACTACGAGCAGGCCGCCACCAGCCCCCACCTGGTCCATCCCGAGTTGGGAACCAACCTGGGCGCCTCCGGCTCCGGTCCGGATCCAGAGCTGGCTCGAGTGCTCGAGTCGGCCCACCTCGTTGTGACCGAGACCTTCCATCAGCAGCGGCAGTGCAACATGCCCATGGAGACCCGGGGCCTGGTCGCCCACTGGCAGCGGCACGCCGGACGCCTCGACCTGTGGGCATCAACCCAGAGCCCCCACGAGTTGGCGTTCACCGCGGCCCGCATCCTCGGAATCGGCGAGCACCAGGTGCGAGTCCACATGGGAGACGTGGGCGGAGCGTTCGGCCAGAAGGCGTACTCGGGACGCGACGAGATGGCCGTGCTGCTCGCAGCCCGCGACCTGGGCCGGCCCATCAAGTGGATCGAGGACCGCCGCGAGAACCTGATGGCCTCCAACTCGGCCCGGGTGGACCGGCTCACCGTGACGATGGCAGTCGATTCCGGCGGGCGGATCCTGGGAGCGGAGATCGACCACCTCAGCGACAGCGGCGCCTACCCCCTGGGGGGCGCGCCCGCCAAGAGCGCGCTGATGGTCTCGATGTTCCCCGGCCCGTACCGCGTCGGAAGGCTGGGATGGTCCACGGCCACCGTGTTCACCAACACGGTGGGCCGGGGCGCGTACCGGGGTCCGTGGCAGATGGAGACGGTGGGCCGGGAGCTGATGATGGACCTCGTGGCCCGGGAACTGGGCATGGACCCTCTCGACTTCCGCCGCCGCAACGTGATCGAGCGGGCCGAGCTGCCTTATACGTCGGCCACGGGACGGGTCTACGAGCGGATCTCCCCGGCGGAGACGCTGGAGCAGGCGGCAGAAATGATCGGCTACCGGGCGTTCCGGGTGGAGCAGGCCGACGCCCGCGCCGAGGGGCGCCTGCTGGGGATGGGCCTCAGCCTGTTCGTCGAGCCGACTTCGATGGGCATGGGAGCGTTCGGCGCCGATGGGGCGGTGGTCAGGGTCGAACCTGACGGCAGCGTCACGGTGTACATGGGGACCGGCTCTCACGGCCAGAGCCTGGAGACCACCATCGCGCAGGTGGTGGCCGACGAGCTCGGCGTCGACATGGACAAGGTCGCGCTCCGCCAGGGCGACGGCACTCCCTACGGCTTCGGGACAGGGGGCAGCCGCAGTGCGGTGATCGCGGGCGGGGCGGCCCGGGCCGCGGCCTCGGGTGTGCGGTCCCGGATAGCGCGGATCGCCGCCCACCTGCTGGAAGCGGCCCCCGAGGACGTGATGGTCGATCGGGGATCGGCGTTCGTGGCGGGGACGCCGGCCCGGCGCGTCTCCGTGGCTGAGGTGGCCGATGTGGCCTACCGGCGCCCGCAGTCGCTCCCGGAGGATGTGCCCGAGGGCCTCGAGCACACCGCCCGCTACCGGGCGCCCGAGGTCACCCACTCCAACGCGGCCCATGCCTGCATCTGCGAGGTCGACTCCGACACCGGGATGGCGCGAATCCTGAGGTACGTGGTCAGCGAGGACTGCGGCAACATGGTCAACCCGACGGTCGTCGAGGGCCAGATCGCGGGCGGTGTCGTGCAGGGGATCGGCGGGGCCCTCTACGAGTGGGCGCCCTACGACGAGGACGGCAACCCGCGGGCCACCACCTTGCTCGACTATGTGATGCCCGCCGCGGCGGAGGTGCCCATCCTTGAGTACGGCCATGTGGTGACTCCGTCGGACACTCCCGGCGGGCACAAAGGGGTGGGGGAGGGCGGCGCCATCGGCGCGCCGGCCTGCGTCGTGAACGCGGTGAACGACGCGCTGGCGCCCCTCGGGGTCAGGCTCACCCGCCAGCCGCTCACACCCGACGCGATCCTGTCGGCCATCGCGGCTAGGGAGCGGCGCTAGGGGGCGGAGACGGCCATCGCTTCGGCGATCACCTCCAGCGTCTCGCCGATGTCCTCGCTGGTGTGGGCCACCGAGACGTAGAACTTGCCGGAGCTGAGCACGCCTCGTCGGGCGCACTCCAGCAGGAACCGCCCGGCTCTGGCCGAGTCGGCTCGCTTGAGGTCAGCGACGTCACCAATGGGGTGCTCGGCGAAGGCGATCTGCACGACTGGGCCGTCACCGAGCAACTGCACTCCGGCGCCCTGACTGGCCGCGATCCGCTCGATGCCCTGCCTGAGCAGGCGGGTCGTCGACTCGAGTCGGTCGTAGGTGCCGGGCCGGCTGAGCACGCCGAGGGTGGCCAGCCCGGCCGCGGCGCACAGCGGGTTGCCGTTGAGGGTGTTGCCGTAGTAGGCGGCGCCGGTGCTGGCGAGGCCGCCCTGGGGCCGGGCCACGTTGATGATCTCCGCGGCGCCGGCGATGCCGGTCATCGGCATCCCGTTGGTGAGGGCCTTGCCGAACGTGGCCAGGTCGGGCACCACCCCGTAGCGCTCCTGGGCCCCACCTAGCGCGAAGCGGAAGCCCGTCACCATCTCGTCGAAGATGAGCAGCACCTCCTGGCCGGCGGTGACCTCCCGGAGCATCTGGAGGAACCCCGGCGCGGCGACCAGGCACCTCTGCATGGGCTCGCAGATGACCGCGGCCAGCTCGCCCGCGTTGCGCCGGATCAGGTCCTCGGTCATCGCGAAGTCGTTCCAGCGTGACACGATCACGTCGTCGGCAACGCCGGCGGGCACGCCTCCCGAGTCGAAGGTCCCGCGCGGGTACTGCAAGGGCTCCGAGAAGGCGTTCATCATGCCCACGTCGTGCGAGCCGTGGAAGCCGCCCGCGAACTTCAGGATCTTGGGCCTGCCGGTGAACACCCGGGCGAAGCGCAGGGCGTAGAGGGTGGCCTCCAGGCCGGAGGAGGCGAACTTGACCTGCTGCGCGCACGGCATGACCTCGGTGATGCGTTGGGCCAGCTCGACGGTGGGGGAGTTGAGCACGTAGAACGTGGATCCCCGGGCGGCCTGCTCGGCGATCGCGGCCGCCACCTCGGGATGGGCGTGACCGAGCAGCGCCGGGCCGCTGCCCAGCATGTAGTCGATGTAGCGGCGGCCGTCGAGGTCGTGGAGATGGGCTCCCGATCCTGCGGCCGCCACCACGGCCAAGTCGTCGGGCATGCGGAACTGCCCGCTCACGGTGCCGTCCATCAACTGGTGGGCCAGCCTCAAGACTTCGTGGCGCTCGAGCGGGGGCTGGGACTCCTCCAAGATGGCTATTCTATGATCATCATGACATCGATTTGGCACTTCGCCCTGGCCGTGCCCGACCTCGAAGAGGCGATGGTGCAGGTCGGGCGAGCCTTCGGTGTGACATGGCGTCCGATTCACCGGGCCGAGACCGTGCTGCGAGACGAGCACGGCCAGCAGCACCAGGTGGAGTGCGTCTTCACGTTCTCGGAGGGAGGCCCGCCATCGATCGAAATGTGGCAGGCGGTGCCGGGCACACCGTTGGCCGCGCCCGGCGACACCTGGTTGCACCACATCGGCTACTGGGTGGACGATCTGCCCGAGGAGTCGGACCGGTTGGACGGTCTCGGCTGGCCGTGCTTCATGAACGCCCACAGCGTGGCCGTGCACCGCGGGCCTGGCGGGCTGATGCTCGAGCCGTGCGACGTGCACCGGGACCGGCCCTTCCTGCGGGACCTGTTCCCGCCGGACAGCACCCACCACGGGCCGCCCGACAACAACGACCCCAAGCACTACCGCATAGGGGCCGACTACCACCAGCCGGTCGACTAGAGGCCGAACGGGTAGGCGGCAATGGTGCCCTGGTTTCAGGAGTCATGGTTTCAGGAGTCATGGTTTCAGGAGCCGGGATCAGTACCGGGTTCGCAGCCCGGCCCGGTGCCAGCCCGCGACGCCCTCCTGTGGTGAGCGTCGGGCACCTGATCGAACAGGCTCGCCGCCGGGCCGGAGAAGACGCGGGCGAGTTCCAGAGCCGTTCGTTCGAGGAGGGCCTCGGGGTGCTGGCCAGGTCGATCAACACCTGCGACCGGATCACGCCTGCAGGCCGTAGCCGGCTCGAGGGCCTGATCGTGGACCACCTGGTCCGGCGGCTGAGCATCGACCGGTACCTCGCCGAGCACCCCGAGGCGACCGCGGCCGAGGTGGCACAGCCGGTGTTCGTGATGGGCATGCCCCGCACCGGCACCACTGCGGTCATCAACCTGCTGGCCTGTGACCCAGCCAGGCGGACAGTGCTGCGCTGGACACTGGAGGAGCCGGTCCCGCCGCCCGAGGCCGACCGGCTCTACACCGATCCAAGGTGCCTGGCGGCCCTTGAGCGCCAGCAGCGGGCGATAGCGGAGGGCCTGGCTGGCACGAACATCCGGTTCGAGTGGGCCGACTCGCCCGCGGAGTGCGTCCATGTGATGAACCACGACTTCAAGGCCATGCAGTGGGAGGCGTCAGCCCCCATGCCGGCCTACACCGAGTTCATCTACTCCTGCGACATGACCTCGGCCTACACCTTCCATCGCCGCTACCTTCAGGTGCTGCAGCACCGCGCCCCCGGTCCCTGGGCCCTCAAGGGGCCGTCGCATGCCCTGTGGCTGCCCACCCTGCTCAGCATCTATCCCGACGCCCGGCTGATATGGACCCACCGGGATCCGTGCACCGCGGTCGCTTCGCTGTGCAGCCTCATGGCCAACTCGCACCGCCGCAACTGTGCGGAGGCCGACCTGGAGTACCTCAGCCGGAACGTCCCGCTCGGCCTGGCCGAGCACGTCGGGCGCCCCATGGCCATGCTCGACGAGATCGGCGAACGGATCCACCACATCCAGTACGCCGGCCTGGTGGGAGGCGAGATCGACACCATGAGAGGCCTGTACCGGTGGCTCGGCGACGAGCTGACCCCGGCCGTCGAGTCCCGGATGCGGACCTGGCTCAGCGAGGGCCGGCAAGCCAGACTGGGGCCGCACCGCTACGCCCTGGAGGAATTCGGGCTGGAGCGGGCCGCGATCGCGTCCCTCTTCTCGGACTACATCAGCCACTTCGACATACCTGCGGAGACAGGGCGATGAACCAGGAAGAACCAGAACTGGCCCGCGTCACCCGGCAAGGCGCGTCGACCGACGCATCCATCGATGCGGTGGCGATCAACGACTTCATACACATGTCCTTCGGGGTGACCAACAGCTACCTGGTCACCACCGCCGACCGGTCGGTCGCGGTGAACGCCGGATCCGAGCAGGAGGCCCGACGGGCTCATCTGCCCCGCTACCAGCGCATAGATCCGCGCCCTCCCGCCTACATCATCACCACCCAGAGCCACCGCGACCACATGGGCGGGGTTCCGGTGCTGGCCGGACCGGACACCCGCTGGGTCGCTCACGAGAGCTCCACCCGGTGGCGGGCCGACGTCCGGATGCTCCACGACGTTTATCTGCGCCGCCGCAACGTGCTGTGGAGCACCGTGCTCAACGACGTGGTGGAGTTGGGGAACCGGGCCGGTCCCGACCGCGAGCCTGACCTTCTGGTGGGCGACTCATGGACGGCAGAGGTGGGCGGTCGACGCTTCGAGCTGCTGGCCACCCCGGGCGGGGAGACCACCGACTCGCTGGTGGTGTGGCTGCCCGACGACGGCGCCGTCTTCACCAGCAACCTCCTCGGCCCCGTATTCGGGGGCATGCCCAACCTGACCACCCTGCGGGGCGACAAGCTGCGCTCGGCCCAGCAGTTCGTGTCGTCGCTGGAGCGGGTCCGCGACCTCGAACCCGAGCTGCTGATCACCGGCCACGGAGACCCGATCCGGGGCGCGGGAACGATCCGCGCCGAACTGGACCGGATCCGCGACGCCATCGCGTACGTCCACGACCGGACGGTGGAGGGGATGCTGGCCGGCAAGAGCCTGGCCGAGGTCATGGCCGAGGCTGAGCCCCCCGAGGATCTGCGCCTGCCCGAGGCCCACGGCAAGGCGTCATGGAACGCCCGGTCGATCTGGCACGAGTACCTCGGATGGTTCCTGATGGAGTCCACCACCGAGCTGTACCCGGTGCCGGCCTCCTCGGTGGCGGCCGATCTGGTGGAGCTGGCCGGGGCGCCGGCGCTCGCCGCCCGGGCCCGCGCCCACCTCGACGAGGGAAGACCGGTGGAATCACTCCATCTCAGCGACGTGGTTCTGCACGCCGATCCCGGCCATCGGGGCGCGCTGGACGCCCGGCTGGACGCGCTGCAGGAGTTGCTCAAGTGCAGCCGGAGCGAGAACCTGAGCGAGGTGATGTGGCTCCGAAGCCAGATCAGCGACACCGAACGGAGGCTCGCCGATGAGCGATGAGACCCGGGACTGGGCCGAGGTGGCGGCTGAGACGGCGCGTGAGGCAGTGGCCGCGGTCGGATCGTTCGATCTGAGCGGCAAAGTCGCACTGGTCACCGGCGGCAACCGCGGCATCGGCCTGGCCGCCGCCGCCGGTCTGGCCGCCGCCGGCGCGTCGGTGGCGCTGTGGGGCCGCGACGAGGCCCGGAACGCGTCGGCTGCGACCCTGCTCGAAGACCTGGCCACTGCGCCGGTTCTCACCGACCGGGTGGACGTCGCCGACGCGGCCGCGGTCAGGGCCGGTTTCGGCCGGGTCGTAGCCGATCTCGGCCGGGTCGACTGCGTGTTCGCCAACGCAGGCATCGCCGAGCACGCGGCTTCGTTCCTGGACATCACCGACGCCTCCCGCGACCGGGTCCTGCAGACGAACCTCCTCGGCTCGTGGTCCACCGTCGGCGCGGCACTGTCGCACATGGTCGACCGGCACGAACGCGGCGATCCGGGCGGATCCATCGTGGTCAACGGCAGCCTGGCCGTCGCCCGCGGGCTGAGCGGAGGGGAGCACTACGCGGTGGCCAAGGCCGGGCTGGGCGCGCTGGTCAGGGGCGTGGCCGCGGGGTACGGCCGGTTGGGCGTGCGGGCCAACATGGTCTGCCCGGGCTACATCGAGCGGGACGGCATGCCGGGCCGATTCGCGGCCAAGCTGGCCGCCAGGGGACCGGTGCCGCGCTACGGCCGCCCCGGCGAGATCGCCGGCATCGTCGTCTACCTAGCCAGCGACGCCTCCGCCTACCACAACGGCGACACGATCACCATCGACGGGGGATGGTCGATCGATGTCAAGTAACACGGAGGCGGCCGGCCCCCTGTCCGGCCTCGGCCTCGGACCGCCCGACCAGGTCTCCTTCGCGGTGGCCGACATGGCGCAGGCGGTGTCGACCCTCAGCCCCCTCTTGGGCGAGTTCGATGTCCGCGAGGCCGTTCTGACGCCCGGATCGATCGTGCACCGGCACCGCGAGGCGGGAGCGCGGCTGCGGCTCGGGACCTGCCAATCCGGCGCGATCGAGATCGAGTTGGTGGAAGTGCTGGAAGGGGACTGGCCGACGGTTGATCACCTGGAGCGCCACGGGCCGGGCCTGCACCACATTCGCTTCGTGGTCGAGGACCTGGGCGCCAAGTCGTCCCAGATGCAGGCTGCGGGGTTCAGCGAGGTGCTCCGGGGCGTCTCGCCCCGCGGGTCTAAGTTTGCCTACCTGGAGGCGCCCGGGGTGCTCGGCCCGACGATGGTGGAGCTCCTGCAGCTACCGCCGGCCGAGGACACCGGCCCCCCGCCGGACCGCTCCTGAGCCCCGATCACTCAGACTGGCCCAGCCGGTACCACGGATCGAGCCGGTCCCGCGAGCCGAGCGACCAGTCCGAGCCGAATGACCGCGCCCGCTCCTCGTCGATCGTCACCGTGTAGGTCCAGTCGAAGACCGCGGTGCGGTGGGCAATGAGCCACTGCCCGGCCCGTCTCTCGAAACGGTCCACGTACCTGAGGCCGATCACGTAGTCGAAGCGCTGGCCGACCTCGTCGGGCGCGCTGATCTGGTGAGCGATGCAGTATGTGTCCACGAAGGCACCGTCGCCGCGGACGCGGATGTTGGGCGGCGCGATGAAATGGTGGGTCGCCTCGTAGCGCTTGGACCGTTCTCCGCACACGAACCCGGCGAACTCTCTGGCCGGGCCCCGGAACATTCCGTGATCGTCGACTGCGTCGTCGTGGTAGCAGGACGCCATGAGGTCGGCGTCGGCGCGGTCAACGCCCCGCACGTAGCGCTTCAGGACGTCATGTATCTCCTCGCGGGCCAGCAACTCCTCGACGCTGACCGGCCCCAGGGAGGCGGTGGGATCGCCGGTGTTCACTGACCGCGATGGTACTGCTGACTTCTGCGGCAATCCTGGAGAACCTAGACGATGCTTACCATTACACTCATCGCCCTACACCCGGATACCGAGGTGGGCATGGCCGAACGCACCGCAAGCGACCGAGATATCGAAGCCGGCGCGGACCGATGGCTTGGGAATCACCGGTCGGCGAAGGTCTCTGAGCTCCTGGCCCGCGACATCCTCAGCGACATCGAGGAACGGTCGCTGCAGCCCGGAGCCAAGCTGCTGCCCGAGACCGCCATGCTCAAGCGCTACGGGGTCGGCCGGGCGTCGCTGCGGGAGGCGCTTCGGATCCTGGAGATCTACGGGATCATCAAGATCAAGCCCGGCCCGGGCGGCGGCCCGGTCGTGGACTCGGTGGACAGTGCCGACTTCAGCCGAGCATCCAGCTTCTACCTCAACGTGCTGGGGGCCACAGTGGGGGACCTCCTGGAGGCTCGGGCGGCGCTCGAGCCCTTCATGGCCCGCATGGCCGCGGAACGCATCACACCGGAACGGGCCGAGTCGATGCGCGAGGTGCTCAGGCAGGAGCGAGAGGCTGAGGAGGAGTCAGGAGCAGGATGGGGCCGGGCCAGCGCAGCCTTCCACTCGGAGGTGGCCGGCATGACCGGCAATCCCATCCTCGACCTGCTGGGCCGGACGCTGACCACGATGCTGGCCGAGCGGACCCGACCGATCTTCCCGCCGGGCGAGCGGGGGGCCACCCGGCGGATCCACCAGCGCATCGCGGAGGCGATCATGCAGGGCTCAGCCGACGAGGCGGCCCGCCTGTCGGAGGGCCACGTCAAGGCCATCAACGCCAAGATGGTGGAGTTGTTCCCGCACCTGCTCAACGAACCCATCGAGTGGCGCTAGACCCCGCCGGCGGGCGCGGTCAGCGGATGGCGCTTATCCCGAGGATCTCCCGGCCGATCAGCAGCTTCTGGATCTCAGTTGTGCCGTCGGGCATGGTCAGCATGCGAGCGTCCCGGAAGTACTGCTCCAGCGGATACTCGGTCGACAGCCCGTAGGCGCCATGCACTTGAATGGCCAGGCTGGTGACCTTCACCGCGGCTTCGGTGGCGTAGTACTTGGCCATGGAGGACTCGAGCCGGGCCTCCACACCCCGATCCAGGAGTTCCAGGGCCCGGTAGCACAGGTACCGGCTGGTGTCGATGAGGGTGGCCATGTCCACGATCATCGACTGGACCAGCTGGAAGGCCCCGATCGGCTTGCCGAACTGGCGTCGCTCCTTGGCATGGGCCACGCTGGCGTCATAGGCCTTGCGGGCCAGATGCACCGCCATCAGTCCGAGCAGGGCCCGCTGAGTGAGCCACGACGCCGTCAGCGAGGCCAGCCCGCCCTCGCCGATGAGATTGCCGGCCGGCACCCGGCACCCGTCGAACACCACCTCGCCCAGGTGGTGGCGTCGAAGTCCCATCAACTCCAGGTCGCGGGTCTCGAAGGAGGACTGCTCCCGGTCGATGAGCAGGCGGCCCACCACTGCTCGGCCGCGGTCGTCGGTGCCTAGCCGCACCGCGGCCAGCAGGATGTCGGCGATCGTGCAATGGCTGCTCCAGACCTTGCGCCCATCGACGACGTAGCTGTCGCCGTCGCGTTCCGCCCGGGTCGTGATGCTGGTCACGTCCGATCCGGCGTCGGGCTCGCTTATCGATGATCCGGCCATGATCTCGCCCTCTATCAGTCGGGGGAGGTAGCGGTCGACGATCTCCGGGGAGCCGCCGTCCAGCAGCCTGAGGCCGATGATGTCGTTGGCGGATGCGGTGAGGCTCACATCCGGGGGGAACTCCTCATAGAGGATCCCCAGAGACACGGCGTCCATGCCGGCCCCGCCGAGGTGACCAGGCACCCGTGCGCTGAGCATCCCGAAGGGCTTGACCATGCCCAGGAGCTCGAACACCGAGTCGCGGGGCAGTGGCTCATCGGGGTGCCGGGCCAGGAAGGGCTCAAGTTGTTGGGCCGCGAAGTCCCGGGCGGTGGCCTGCAGGAGAGCCTGCTCGTCGTCGAACTCGAGTCTCATCGTCTCCTCGCGCTCCTATCGGGCCGGCCGGTCAGCGGCTGCGCCCGCCGAGCGGCCGTGGCGGCCACGCGTCGGGATTGGCGACGGTCGCCACCGCCGGCGGGGTCCTCTCCAGCGCGGCCCGCACCGCGTCGGCCACCGCGTCGGCCATGTTGCGAGCGGCGATGTCGGTGAGGCCGGCGTTGGCCTCGGTCAGCACCACGTTGCCATGGCCCATCAGCGGGGAGGAGTAGTCGGGGATGTGGTTGGGCCAGGTGTCGAGGGCAGCGCCGGCGATGCGGTCCTGCACCACCAACTCGGTGAGGGTTTCGAGGTCAAGGACCTCGACCCGGGCTGTGACCACGACGAGTGCGCTCGGCTTCATGAGGCGTAGCAGCTCTTCGTTGAGAAGGCCCCTGGTTGCCGGGTTGAGCGCGAGATGCACCGACACGACGTCGGCTGTCGCCATGAGCTCGGGCAGCGGGACGGTCTCGTATCCGGCCGCCTCGGCCGCCTCGGGCTGCCGGCACCACACCAGCACCCTCATTCCGAGCCCGGCCTGCGCGATGCGGGCCACCCGGCGGGCCACGTGGCCGAACCCGACCAGCCCGATGGTTCGCCCTTGGAACTCCATGCCCCAGGTTCGTACGTGGGCCAGCTTGAACTCGCCGGAGCGCATACGGCGATCCGAACGCACGATGCCATTGCCAAGCGCAAGGGCCAGGCCGACGGTGTGCTCGGCCACCGCCTGTGCGTTGGCCCCCGGCGCGTGAAGTACGGCGATCCCGAGGTCGGTGGCCGCGTCGACGTCGCAGTGGATGGCCGTTCCCAGGTCTACGCAGGCCAGCAGCCGGGACGAGGCTTCCAGCAGATCGCGGTCCAGGAAGAATCCGGCGAAGGTGCAGAGCACGTCCACGCCGGCCAATCCGGCGACGGTCGGCTGCACGAGGCGCAGCTCTCCCATCTCCTCGAGGTCGGCCCGCAACCGGTCGGTGATCAGGCATCGCTCGTGCAGGTACCCGATGACGGGCCGTCGGCGAACCGTTCTGTCGGCGGTGGTGGGGGTCGCGGTCGTGGTCACGGCCTCTCAGCTCCAGCCCGAGGGCATCGAGTTCGCGTCCTGCGGCTGACGATCGGTGCGAACTGTTGACCTAGATTATCCCTGGTGCCATCACACTCCGGCGTTAGGAGCCCTTCATGGAGCTGAGCAGCACGGCCCGACGCTACGTCGACATCGTCAAGGGCTTGGCGCCCGAGCTGGAGGAGCTCTCCGACCGGGTCGAGGCGGAGGTTCACGACATCGCGGCACGCGAGGACCCGGTGTCGCAGCGCATCTATGAGCTGGTGATCGGCAACGATCTGCACCGGCTGACCCTCCCCGAGGAGTGGGGCGGCCGGGGCCTCAGCACCGCGGATTACTTCCCGGTTCTGGAGGAGGTCGCAGGAATCAACGGCGCGCTGCGGATGGTGGTGCACGGAGCCAACGGCATGTGGCGGCTGGTGCACCAGTACGGCACCGACGCCCAGAAGGCGCACTGGCTGCCCCGCATGGCCGCGGGCGACACCGTCACGTTCGGCCTGACCGAGCCCGACAACGGCACGGGGCGCGACATCTCGACCACCGCGGTCCGCGACGGCGACACCTGGGTGATCAACGGGCGCAAGTGGCTCATCTCCTTCGCCTCCTCGGCCAAGATGATCCATCTTCTGGCCGCCACCGGCCGAGACGAGCGGGGCAAGACGCTCACCTGCTTCCTGCTCCCGCAGGGAACGCCCGGCGTGACGGCCGAGCCGTTGCCACCGACGATGGGATGCCGGGGAGCGAGCCACGAGATCCTCACCCTCGAGGACGTCCGTCTGCCCCACGAAGCGGTGCTGGGCGAGGTCGACGCTGGGCTCGACCTTGGCCTGAGAGGCTTCCTCGATGTCAGCCGACTCGGGATCGCGGGCTCTGCGCTGGGAATAGCCCGCAAGTCGCTCGCTCTAGCCACCGAGTTCGCCCGGCAGCGGGTGACCTTCGGGAGACCCATCGCCACCCGGCAGGCGGTCAGACTGACCCTTGCCGAGATGGCATCCGACACTTACGCACTACAGGCTGCCGTCCGCGACGCCTGCGCCCGATTCGACCGGGGAGAGCCCATCGAGGGTGAGGCGGCCATGTGCAAGCTGCTGGGTATCGAGATCGTCGGGCGGGTGACCGACCGGGCGCTGCGGCTCCACGGCGGCATCGGCTACACCGAGGCGCACCGCATCGAGCGCCTCTACCGCGACGCCCGGGCCCTCTGGTTCGAGGAGGGCACCGCCGAGATCCAGAAGCTGGTGGTGGGCAGCGCGGTTGCCTCCGGCCGGCTCACCCTCTGATCCTCCTACACCCCGGCCGGCGACTCACTTCTCGTCCCGGCGCTGGGGGTCGATGTCGGAGTCGACGGCCTCAAGACCTAGTTGAGCCATGGCGACGATCACTGCGAGGCTGTCAAGGTCCGTACCGGCCAGGTCCAGGCTGGAGACGGCCAGATCGAAGTCCTTGCTCAGCATCCGGTAGCGGTGGGTGGTGCGATCGGTCCGCCTCACCATCATCGACAACGGCGCGCTGGCCGCACTTCCGGACAGGAAGACCCGCTGCAGCACCCGCCGATCGATGCCGGCTCGCTCGCCGATCCGAAGGGCGGCCTCGGCGGTGCCGACGGTCGCCGTGGTCAGCAGGTTGTTGATCAGCTTCACCCGGCTGGCGGCGCCCGGCAGCCCCACCAGCACCGGAGTCCCGATCTCGTTGAGAACGTCGGCGCATCGCCGGTAGGTGTCCGCGCCGGCGCCCACAATGGCCACCCGGTCGAGGCGGCTCTTCCCCAGCGGGCCCGCCGACACACACACGTCTATGAGATCAATTCCAGCGGCCGACGCGACCTCAGCGATCTCCTCGATGGTGGAGGGATGCACGGTCGAGTGGACCATCACGACGGAGCCCGGCTCCAACCCGCTCTCCAGCAGCCCTCCGGCACCGGACACCACGTCGCGGACCTGCTCGTCGTCGACCACGCAGATGCCGACGATCTCGCTGGCGGCCGCCACCTCCGCCACCGAGGCGGCAAAGCGGGCTCCGCTGCCGGCGAACGCTTCCAGCGCGGCACGATCGAGATCGAACAGGGTCATGCGGTGACCTGCGGAGACAAGGTCACGAGCGATCTGGCTGCCCATGTTGCCCAAGCCGACGAAGCCGATCCGCACCCAGACCCCCTTCTTTCGAACCCAGCCGAATCTACAGCCGCGTCACCGGCGGCTTGCGGGGTACGGGTGAGCCCTTCGGCTTCTCGTCGAGCCACAGGGCGAGCAGCTGGATCGACTCGTTGCGGGCATCGGGCCGGGAATCGGCTGGAGGCAGCAGGCGGTCCTCCACCATCATCCTGCGGAGCCTCATCCGGATCACACCCAGCCGGAACGCGGTGAACACCAGATGCCAGCGCAGATGCACCGCCTGCCGGCCGGTGTGGCGCTCCCAGCACTCGACCAGTTCGTCGGGCCGGCCCAGCCCCGGCAGCAGCTCCCAGCAGTGTCGGTCCATCTGGATCCACCACGCCAGGTCGGCCGCGGGACCGGCCAGAGAAGCGGTGTCCCAGTCCAGCAGGGCGACCACCTCGAAGTCGCGGAACACCATGTTGCCGATGCGGGCGTCTCCCCACGACAGTTCGGAGGCACCATCGCGAGGCTGATGCTCTACGAGCCACTCCCATCCCCGCTCGAGCATGTCGCGGTTCCATCCCGGCCCCACATCGAGCCGGTCGGTGTAGCCCCGCCAGTAGTGCAACTCCTCCTCAAGGCCGTCCCGCCCAGTTCCAGGATCCAGGAACGAGAACCGGGCCGCAGGCACCCTGTGGAGCCGCGCCAGCGCATCGACCGCACTCTCCCAGAGGCGGCGGCGCTGTTCGAGGCTCGCGTCAGCCACGAACCCGGCCTCGCTGAAGTGGGGTCGATCGCCCGGAACCAGGCCATCGACCCTCTCCGAGACGAAGAACGGCGAGCCGATCACGCCTGGGTCCTCCTCGTACCCGAACAGGCGTGGAACGGGAACGCCGGCCTCGGCTTCAAGAGCCTCGTGCACCAGATACTGCAAGCGGAACGACCGGCACCAGAACAGCGGCCTGTCCGGCGCGACGCGCACCGCGAGACCCTGGCGAGACTGCCGGCCCCGACTCGTCCAGAACGCCTCCACCAGCAGCGTCTCGTTGGCGACGCCGGAGGTGGACGGGACACCGACTGCGCCGACTTGCAGCCCAGGCAGCCCCAGGCGGTCGGCCAGCCACGGCGCGAGCTTGGCCCGGAGTTCCTCGCGGTCGCGGCCGGTGTCCATGACCGGTGACTCGTAGCCCCGGTCCGCGTTGGCCGATCGACGCATCACCCGCTCCCGTGTCCGCAGTAGGCGGAATGGAACCGGCCCCGGCGGATCAATGGCCGGCCCCGGCGCGGCGGAGTGGCGGCGCGGGCCGGTTCAACATCTCGGAGCGCTCCGAGTAAACCCAGCCCTCCTCGCCATCCCAGGTGCAGCGCGAGAAGTTGAGCGCGTAGTTGAGGCCCGTCCCGGTCCGATCCACTGCCACCGCGTACTTCTTTCGCATGGGCGTCCACAGCGACCGGTGGGTCAGGCACTCCAAGTCGGTGCGGCCCGAGTCCCAACTCAGGCTGACGGGCAGGGTCTCACCACCCTGCACGAACTCTCTCAGACGGGGGGACGATTCGACCCGGGCGTATTCGAGGAGACCATCACCGTCCAACACGCCGCCTCCCTCGAGGGTGATGAGGCCCTCCGGCGTCCAGTAGCGCGACAGGATGAAGCCCCGACCCCCCGGGAACAGCCCGCCCATGATCACATGACCCCCCCAGGCCGCGCCGGCACCTGACCCGCGGGGCCCGCGGGAGTGGTCACGCCAACCGGCGCCTTCGAAGTCCATTTCGCTGGACCCGACCGTCACCCGGCCCGAAGCCCGGAACAGCTGCTCGTAGTGCTCCTTGGCCCAGCCTTGGGACTCCAGGCTCCCGGATCCGCGGGACCCGGGCGCGGCCACGGCCGCGTCCCAGACCCCGCCGACGCATTCGATGTCGAGATCGACCACAAGCCTGCGCCGCTCTCCGGGCGGCGATGCCCCGGCGGCCATCTGCTCCTCGGTGGTGTGGACCGCGTAGCCGTCGAACACCACCCGCCACCGCCGGAACGGCTCGAGGCAGCGGAACTCGAGATTCGACGCGGCCGGCCGCCGCTGGGGGGCGGTGCGGTGGAAGGACCACATGGACAGGAACCCCTCGCCCCGGGGCAGCAGTACCAGCACCCGCTCCTCCCACATGGTCCAGTCGTTGGGCACTGTGCCCAGGTGAAGCCAGAACCCGATGTCGCTCCGGGAGTCGTACAGGGCGAACAGCAGGTTCTCGCACCAGAAGGGCTCCGACGGCGACGCCTCCAATACCGACTCAGCCTCAGGGGGCAGGCCCGGCGCCGTCGTGCCGGTGACCGGATACGGCGTGTCGGAGGGAATGGCTCGACCTCCTCGCCGGCCGTCTCGTGCCTCGCCGGTCTGCGGGCGGCGACGGCCCGACCCGGCGCGATTAGCTTATTATCGTGATCATGGAATCGCGGACCGATCGCGTACCGCGATCGCTGACCTGCCCATGACGGCGAGGGGCTGAGGCATTGGCATGGGGACCGTCATCGTCAGGAGGCTCCTGGCCCTCGTCCCCATGATGTTCCTGGTGTCCATCGGGCTGTTCGCGATCTCGCTGCAGCTCAACCCGGACAAGGCGGCCCACATCAGGGCCGGCGGCGCCGACAATGCCTCGCTCGAGATCATCGAGAGCATCAAGAGGGAACTCCACCTCGACAAGCCGATCCATGAGCGCTACGGCCGGTGGCTGTACGACGTGGTCCGGCTCGATCTCGGAGAGTCGCTCACCCGTCCGATTCCAGTCGACACTCCCGACGGCCGGACCGAGTTCAGGGGTCGCTCGGTGGCCACCGAGATCCGCAGTGCGCTGCCCCGCACCCTGTCGATCGCCATGGTGGGAGTGGTCTTCGGCGTAACGGTCGGGGTCACGGTCGGACTCATAGGGGGCCTGCGCCCGGGATCCCTGCTCGACCGGTTCAGCGTGCTGGGCACCACCGCCGGCATCGCCATGCCCAGCTTCTGGCTGATCATGCTGCTGATAATCGCCTTCTCGGTGAGCCTGGACTGGCTGCCGGCGACAGGCTACGAGCCCTTAGAGACCGGGCTGTGGAGCTGGCTCAGCCGCATCCTGCTCCCCGGCATCTCGGTGGGGGTGGCCATGGCCGCGGTCACCGCCCGACAGCTCCGGGCCGCGCTGATGGACGTGATGGGTGCGGCCTACATCCGCACGGCCTGGGCCAAGGGAGGCTCCTCGGCCCGGGTCGTGGTACGGCACGCCCTCAAGAACGCGGCCAACGCCCCGCTGACGGTCATGGGCAACCAGTTCGCCCACCTTCTGAGCGGCACCATCGTCATCGAGAGCCTGGTCGGCATCAGGGGACTGGGGTGGCTGGTGGTCACCGCGGTGCGATCCAACGACATCACCATGATCCAGGGACTGGTGCTGTTCTTCGTGGTGATCACGGTGGCCATCAACCTGGTCATCGACCTGCTCTACAGCTATCTCAATCCCAAGGTGAGGGTCAGTTGACCGATCCGGCCGAGACCGCAGCACAGGCGCCCGAGTCACGCTGGCCCGGCGGCGACGAAGAGGCCATGCCGCCCAAGCGGGTACGCCTCTTCCGCCGGGTGCTGCGCGACAAGTTCGCCATGACCGGGATGCTCATACTCCTGCTGATCGTCTTGGGGGCCGCCTTCGCCTCCTGGCTCGCGCCCTACGACCCGGAGCAGCTGTTCGTGGGGGAGCGCTCCGGCGGGATGTCGGGCGACCACTGGCTGGGCACCGACCACCTCGGGCGCGACGTGGCGTCGAGACTCATATTCGGCTCCCGGGTCGCGGTCCGGGTCGCCCTGCAGGTAGTGGGCGTCACCCTCGCCCTCGCGGTACCCATCGGACTGCTGTCGGGCTTCATCGGGGGCCGGCTCGACGTGGTCTCCATGCGCACCATGGACGCCATCCACAGCGTTCCGACACTGATGCTGGCCCTGGTGTTCGCGGGCTCCTTCAACTTGAGCTTCAACTGGGCCCTCTTCGGCATCTCCCTGGCGTTGACACCGACGATGGCCCGCCTGGTGCGGGCCCAGACGCTGGCCGTGCGCGAGGAGACCTTCATCGAGGCATCGGTGTCGATCGGCACGCCCATGCGGCGGATCCTGCTCAAGCGCGTTCTTCCCAACGCGGCGTCGCCGATCATCGTTCAGTCCTCGGTGTATGTGGGCGGAGCCATCCTGCTGGAGGCATCGCTGAGCATCCTCGGAATCGGCGTGCGCCCGGGCAGTGCGGCCTGGGGCTCCATGCTGGAAGAGGCCTTCCAGTCCATATACACCGACACGGCCAACGTGGTCATACCCGGCGCGGCCATCGCCATCGCGGTGCTGGCCGCCAACCTGCTGGGCGACGGGCTGCGGGATGCTCTCGGGCTCGACCCCGGCCACCGCTATGGCGCCCGCACCAAGATGGGCCTCACGCTGGTGGGCAGGAGGGACCGCGACGGCGATGAGACCGGCGGCGCAGAGGAGCAGGCCGGCGCGGAAGTCGCACCGTTACTCGATGTGCGCGGCCTCAGCGTCGAGGTGAGGACCGAGCACGGCGTGTTCCCGGTCGTCGAGGACGTGACCTTCGAGTTGAGGCACGGTGAGGTTCTCGGGCTGGTGGGGGAATCGGGCTCGGGCAAGACGGTCACATCTCTGTCGCTGATGCGGCTGCTGCCGTCGCCGCCCTTCAGGGTGGCCAGTGGCCAAGTGCTGTTGGAGGGGGACGACCTGCTGCTGCGGTCCATCCTCCAGATGCGGGCCATGCGGGGACGCGACATGGCCATGATCTTCCAGGATCCAATGGCCGCGCTGAACCCGTCCATGCAGATGGGACACCAGATCGCGGAGACTGTGCGGCTCCATCGCAACGTCAGGCGGGCCGCGGCCCACAAGCGGGCGGTGGAGATGCTGGACCGGGTCGGGATCCCCGACGCCAAGGCCCGGGCGCGGAGCTTCCCCCACGAGTTCTCCGGGGGCATGCGCCAGCGGGCGATGATCGCCATGGCCCTGTCCTGCTCGCCCAAGGTGCTGATCGCCGACGAGCCGACCACCGCGCTGGACGTGACCATCCAGGCCCAGATCCTCGAACTGCTCGCCGAGTTGCGCGAGGAGTTCGGGCTCTCGATCATCTTCGTCACCCACGATCTGGGGGTGGTGGCCGATTTCTGCGACCGGGTGCTGGTGATGTACGCCGGCCAGATCGTGGAGCAGGCCGAGATCCACCGCCTGTTCGAGCATCCGTCGCATCCGTACTCCGACGCGCTGCTGGCCGCCATGCCCCGCCTCACCGACCGTGACAAGGAGCTGGTCACCATCCCGGGTTCGGTGCCCACCATCGAGAGCTTCCCGGCCGGGTGCCGGTTCCATCCCCGCTGCCGGCTGGCCGCCGAGGAATGCACGGCCGGTGCGGTGCCGCTGGTGGCGGTGGGCGACAGCACCTCCCGCTGCCTTCGCACCGATGAGCTGATCCGCGTGCGAGCCACCGGCAACGGCACTCGCGATGCAGCCGGGGACAGCCCGTGACCAGCGCCAACCCGGCCGCGACCGAACCGGTCTCCCCCGACGCTCTCAGGGTCTCCAACGTGACGAAGCTGTTCCCGGTGCGCACGCCGCTGCTTCGCCGGGTGGTGGGCCATGTGCGAGCCGTCGACGGTGCGAGCCTCAGCGTCCAGACCGCGGAGACGGTGGGCCTGGTGGGCGAGTCGGGATCGGGCAAGTCGACCCTGGGGAGGATTGCGCTGCGCCTCATCGAGCCGACGGCCGGTTCGGTGGAACTGGCGGGCGATGACCTGGGCGAGCTGTCATCGGCCGAGATGCGAGTCCAGCGACGGCACGGTCAGATGATCTTCCAGGATCCCTACTCCTCGCTGGACCCGAGGGCCTCCATCGCCGACAACGTCGGCGAGCCCCTGCGCACCCAGTTCGGCCTGCCCCGAGCCGAGCGGGACCGGCGGGTGGTCGATCTGCTGGAGACGGTGAGGCTCAACCGCAGCCACCTGCGCCGCTACCCGCACGAGTTCTCGGGAGGGCAGCTCCAGAGAATCGCTCTGGCACGGGCCCTCGCGGTGCGGCCCAGGATCATCATCGCCGACGAGCCGGTGAGTTCGCTGGACGTGTCCACTCAGGCCCAGATGCTGCAACTGCTGGAGGAGTTCAAGCGCGAGTACCAGATCGCTTACCTCTTCATCTCCCACGACCTGTCGGTCGTGCGCCACATCAGCGACCAGATCGCGGTCATGTACCTGGGCCAGATTGTGGAGCAGGGCGACAACGACGCAGTGACGATGCAGCCGGCCCACCCCTACACCGAGGCGCTGCTGTCGGCGGTCCCCATTCCCGACCCGGTGATTCAACGGTCACGGCGCCGGATCGTGCTGACGGGGGATCTCCCCAATCCGTCCGACATCCCCATGGGATGCCGGTTCCACACCCGCTGCCCCTACGTCATGCAGGTGTGCCGCGAGGTCGATCCGGAGCCCTACGTCACCCCGGCGGGCACAGAGGTGCTCTGCCACCTGCACACCAGCGGGCCCGAGATCGCGGGACGATCTGTTCTGGATCTGCCGAGCCCCTAGCGAACCGAGCATTCCGGGCGCTTGTGCGGCCTGGCTCCCTCCGTTAGTGTGCGCCTCACTACTATGGGATTCATCCGCAGAGATGTCCTGCAATGGTTCCCGCAACCCGATCGGAGGGGATGACGACATGACCCGTACCCGGAACGGACTGTATCGACTGCTGACCGCCGCCTTGGTGACGCTGGCCCTTGTTGCCGCGTCCTGCGGTGACGACGAGCCAGCGGCCCCAGCCCCGGATACCAGTGCGGCCGATGCCGCCGTCGAGCAGGCCGAGGCTGAGGCAGCCGCCGCGCAGGCCGATGCTGACGCAGCTGCCGCCGAAGCCGACGCGGCCGCTGCCGACGCGGCCGCCGCCGAAGCTGCCGCCGCCGAGGCCGAAGCCGCCCTCGAGGCAGCTCTGGCAGATGCTGTGGATCCCGATGTCGTGTCCGAGCTTGAAGCGGCACTGGAAGAGGCCCAAGCCGAAGCTGCCGCCGCAGCCGCGGAGGCCGAGGCCACCGCCGCGGCCGCCGCCGAGGCCGAAGCGGCTGCTGCGGCCGCCGCTGCCGAGGAGGCGATGTTCTTCGACCCGGAGGGCGTCCTGGTCGTGGGCCAGAACTTCTTCCCCAACCAGCAGGCCAGCCTCGATCCCCGCATCATGTCGACCAGCACCAACGCTGAGTTCCTCAACGAGATCTACGCCGCGCTGGTGAGACGCGACGCGATCACCGGCGAGTACAGCCCCTACCTGGCCGAGTCCTTCGAGGTGGTGGACAGCCAGACGCTGACCGTCACCATCAGGGCCGACGCCAACTTCCATGACGGCCGGCCGGTGACCGCCGAGGACGCCAAGGCTTCGATCGAGGCCACCAAGGCCAACACTGCCGAGCGCACCTGCAACTGCAACCGCGGCATCGCGCTCGTCGACTCGGTCGAGGTGGTCGACGACAAGACATTCACCGTGCATCTCTCCGCGCCCGGCCTGGCCACGCTGTACGAGCTGCTGATCGGTCCCGAGTTCATGATCTCCCCGGCCGACGCGGGCGCGGAGCAGGCCACCGCCCCTATCGGCAACGGGCCGTTCCGCTTCGTGGAGCTGATCGAGGGCCAGCGGATCACCCTCGAGAAGTGGGACGACTTCTTCGCGGCCGACGAGATCATGCTGGCAGGCCTGGAGTTCGTCAACCTGCAGGAGGGCACCACCCAGCTCAACGCGCTGCTGGCCGGCGACATCGACATGGCCATGGAGCTCGACTTCCCGACGTTCGAAGCCGCCGAGGACAGGGACGGTTTCAGCGCCAACGCAGTCCAGAGCGACACCACCTTCATCTGGTTCGTGGGCTGCCAGGCGCCGGGGGCCTTCTACGAGGACATCAGGGTGCGCCAGGGCTTCATGCACGCCATCGACCGCAACCTCCTCAACGCGGCCCTCTACGGCGGGGAGGGAGTGCCGACGGTGGGGTTCTACCCGCCGGGGCACCCCTACAACGACCCGGCCCTCGAGGACGTGTACCCCCACGACATCGACCGGGCCCGCGAGCTCTTCGAGGAGGCCGGCGTGGCCGGCCAGACCGTGGGCATCTGGGCGACGTCGTCGATCCCGGAGTCCATCGACTTGGTGCTGTTGATGAACGTGACCCTGTCCCAGGCCGGGGTCACGGTCGAGCCCATCCCGACCGACGACTTGGTGGGCGACTATCTGCGTCCGGCCAGCCTCGATCCCGGTCCGTTCGACCTGGAGCACGACGGCGTCATCCTCACCCAGTCCCGTCCGGGCATGCAGAAGCTGACCCGCAACTTCCTCAACAGCGGTATCACCAACCCCTGCGACACGGAGTACGACCGGACGACGGAGATCATCAACGAGCTCGCCGGCCTGGCACCTGACGACCCCAAGGCCGTCGAGCTGTGGCATGAGATCCAGCGGATCAACGTCGAGGAGGCCCGGCACATGATCCTGGCGTTCTTCCCCAGCTACACGGCTTGGAACAGCGACAAGGTCGGCGGAGTGAACCCCGACAGCTTCGGCGGACCCATCGAGGGCGGGTACACGTTCCACGACATGTACATCGCCTCCTAGGGCTTCGGACTCCACGACTACAACGCTCTTCGGGAGGCCGCCAGTGAGCGGTCCACGGATCATCGACACCGACACCCACGTGATCGAGGCTCCTGATCTCTGGACCGCTCGCCTTCCCGAGAGCTGGGGCGACCGCCGCCTCCACATCGAGTGGGATCCCGGCCGGAACATGGAGATGTGGTGCATCGGCGACCGGCCGGTCAAGCCGGCTTGGAGCGGCGCGGCCTACGGGCGGCGGGCCGACGGCTTCGAGGACCCGCCCGCCACCCGCGACCACGCCCACCCGGCCACCTGGGACATCAGCGAGCGGGTCAAGCTGATGGACCGGTGGGGGATCGAGATGGCGGTGCTCTATCCCAACGTCGCCGGGTTCACGTTCGACCCGTTCGTGGACTATCCCGACCCCGAGATCTCCGCTGCCCACGTGAGCGCCTACAACGACTGGCTGCTGGAGTGGATCCGGTACGCGCCCGGGCGGTTCATCCCGATGATGGCGGTGACCTACTGGGACATGCCGAGGGCGGTCGCCGAGGTCGAGCGGCTGGCCGGTGCCGGTTTCGGTGGGATCGTCACTACCGGGGCCCCGCACCAGCACGACCTGCCCCCGTTGCGCCACCGGAACTGGGATCCGCTCTGGAGCTCCTGCCAGGACGCGGGACTCACGGTGAGCTTCCACGTAGCCAATGGCGATATCTCACTGGAGATGCAACCCGACCGGTTGGCACTGGAGGGCGACGACATCAAGGAGGCCCGGGTCTCGACCGCGCTGTATCTGGAGAACGCCAAGCAGACCACCGACCTGCTGCTGTCGGGTGTGCTGGCCCGATTCGGTGACCTGCGCTTCGCCATCGTCGAGAGCGGCATGGGCTGGGTGCCCTTCGTGCTCGAGAACGTCGACCAGAGGTTCAAGCGGAACAGGGTTCACCACCAGCATCCCGAGTTCGGCGACCTGCTGCCCAGCGACCTCTTCCGCCGCCAGGTGTTCGTCAACTTCTGGTTCGAGGAGTTGTGCGACTTCCACGTCGAGCGGGTGGGGATCCCGAACCTGCTGTTCGAGACAGACTTCCCCCACAACACCGGCATCTACAACGAGCATTTCGAGGACACCCTGCAGGTCGCCTTCCGCAGCCAGCCCGACGAGATCCGCCGCACCATCCTCTGGGACAACCCGGCCCGCCTGTACAGCCATGCGCTCGCCGCTCAGGGTGTGAGCGTCAACTAACGCAGACCCCAACCGCCGCGGCGGGCTCCGGTCCGGTTTGATTTCCTCCATTGCTGTCGCCATACACGCAAACGGCCAGCGAGGGCAGAATCTGGTAGGCTCAACGTATGGCCGAGCAACAGAAGCGACCTCGTGCTGAGGTGAACGTGTCAAAGCGTGGGAGAGCACCTACGAACGCTCCTCCGCCCCCGCCCCCTGCGAGCGCGCCGCCCAAGCCTCCAAGTGGAAGCGGAAACAAGCAGGCCTAGCGATAGCACATCCAGCGGATGCCGAGCACCCTGATAGGGCTTCTTGTTGCTGTATATGCACTGATTCCCGGCTACTGCTACTACGCGGTTCGGCGAAGAACGGTCCCCACGCGCCCGGTGTCTACGGTAATTGAGGGAGCGAATCTGCTCGTCGTGGCCGTGGTGACGAACACCGTGACGCTCACTCTGTACGGAGTTCTCCAGTGGGTGCCGTGGTTCGGAGATCACTCACCGAGCATGGTGGAGATTTTGCGTGACACGAGGGGATACTTGCTTGAGAGCAATGCGAGGCTTGCGTACGTAGGAGTATGGGCAATGGGTGTGCTGGCAGTCTCGTCCGCGCTCGCGGTTGCCTGTGCGCATCGTGTCTGGCCCATTAGGTATCTTGCCGCTCGATTCGCTCCCGCGCTATCAGATGAGTCGGTCTGGCATCGCTTCTTCGAGTTAGCTAAGCCGAAGGACACCGACACCTATGCATACGTCGAATGCGAATTGATCGATGGAAGCTACGTCGCCGGTCCTCTAGTGTGGTACAACACCGATATTGAAGATCATCCTGACCGTGAGCTAGTGCTTGGGCAGCCTCTCAAGATTCTAGATTCAAACGGCGAACCGCTCACACCTTCTCCTAGTAGCCAGGCAATACTATCGGCGCGCGAGATCCGTCGAATTCTCGTGACTCATGTCATAAATCAGCCAGCTGTAGAGTCGACGTGACACACCCCCCCCCGGGGGGGGTGGGGGTCGCCCCGGTGCAGAAGCATCACAGAGGAATGACGTTGATTCCTGCCTTGGCTTCTTCAGCCAGGGATTTAATTTCGTCGGCGTCGTCCTGTTCGCAGATGACGGTGACTTGGGTGGTCTGGTTGAGGTGGCGGACGATGCCGTCATCGATGCGGTTGGTGATTTCACGCAGGAGATGCACCAGCTCTTCGACCGGGACGTCGGGCTGGAGCGCCGTGTTGATGTTGAGAGTGATTTGCCAGTGCTTCTCGGTCGGGCCTGGCTCGGGACCGGGCGGTGGCGGTTCTGGCTCTGGCCCTGGCTCGGGTCCCGGCGGTGGCGGTTCTGGCTCTTGGCGGGTGGCGCGCTGGATTCGGATGTTGTCCGATGAGAGGTTGATGTCGCCGCTGGTGTGGACCTGATAGACCTCACCGCTCGGCCCGACTAGTTCGATGTCGTCGCTTGCGATAGCGGCGAAGAGGGCGTCGCGCAGTTCGCTGGCCCCTGAGAACAGCAGCGGCTTGTGGGGGTTGGACCAGAAGCTGTCGCGTATCTCCGACAGGGGTCGGCCGTAGTCGTTGTCTCTGAGGTTGTGGAGCAGCACGTTGCGGTCGAACTCGCCCTGGAGGAACGCCTTGCGCTCCTCGCGCAACTCGCCCCAGACGTCTGCTCCGCTGAGAGCGCTCTGGGTGTCCTTGCGGATTCGCACGAAGGCGATGTCGCGGTGGAACTCGCCTTGGGGCGCGAGATAGACGATGTGCTTGTAGCACTGGCGCACCATGTTGTCGAGACGCTTCTTGGCTTCAGCGGCTTCGTCGCGTGCCCGCTTCTTCATGTCGTCGTCGGCTTGAACCGCAGGAAGAGAAGCAACGCGTTCGCGTGCGAGCCATTCGGCTGCGAGGCCTCGGGCTTGTTGCCGTACGGCGGTGTGGGAGCACGCGAAGACCGCTGATGATGCCCACTGCACGCTCATCGGGTCTGAGCCGACGCCCATCGCTGCCGGTAGAGAATCACGGGTGGCGCAGTCGTTGCCGTTGAACAGTGAGAACCAGCGGGAGTCCAGCACCACCAGCCTGGTCTGGTGCTTGTCGTCGATGCCTGCCTGCTCCAGCACCCCGCGGCAGTCCTGTGCGGTGACTCCGTTAGCTGGGATTGCGCCGCCGTCCACCTTCACAATCTTGTCGAACGGCCCCGAGGTGGCGATTTCAAAGGCCCGGTCGGTGACAGCCTCGTCGCGGTCGGCGTCGCCGATGGTCTTCTTCTCGGCGCGAGTGAGCATCGCTAGGGTCTTGCGGGTCTCGAACACCCACCGCTTCGGAGCGCTGCCACGTCCGGGGAGCACATCGACAGAGGCCACCCCGTCGTCGGTTTCAAGAAGTTGGGCGGCCACTGCTTCGGCGTCGCCGGTGCCGTAGCCGCCTCCGGGAACGAACGACGCGGCGAGCAGTTCTGGCTCGGTGGCTCCGCGGGCACCGTTGGCGCGGGGGCATAGCGACCGCAGGAACAGCGCGGTGGCTATGCGTTCTGCCGCCCGCGGGTTGTGTCGTATCCAGCCTTCGTCGCGGACTGTGTCGAGGTGGCGGGCCGCACCGCGTTCGGGGTTGTGCTGGTCGATGATGTCTACGCTGGCGACCTCGCGCAGATTGGCCTGCGTCTTGTCGTCAGCGACGAGACCGGAGCTGAGCAGGGCCTCTCGCAGCAGGTTGGACTGCAATGGCAGGTCGCCGCTGTCGATGAGTTCGGGAGCCCACTCGCCCGCGGCGGCGCGGCTTGCCTGGTCGTGCGCCGCGGAGGCGAAGACCCTGATGATGGAACGCACCCGCTGGAACCCGGCGTGCTGTGCCCATTCGTCCTCGGCCAGCGCTATGAGGTCGGGATGGAACGGGTAGCAGCGCTCTACGCGTCGGCGGAACTCTGAGTCGCTGTAGCCGCCGAGTTTCTTGAATACTTTGGTCTGCCATGCGCCGCTCATGCCGGTGAGGAACTTCTCTGCGGTCCCGTGCGCGGCATCCATCGGCACTCTGGTGCTGAACAGGCGGCGCTGGATTATCTCTGCGAAGTCGCCGCCGCCGGTGACCGCGGTGGTGCGAGCGTTGCGGGTCAGCAGAGCCTCCATCTCGGCGCGGTGCTTCTCGCCTTCGCGGTTCATGGCCATGTCGTCTTTGTCCGACGCGATCATCACCATCACCGCGACGCAGTTCGGCACATCGTTGACCACATCGAGCAGCACCCGCAGGAAGGCCATGTCCAGTACCGCTCCGTCGGGGTCTGCTGCTGCGGTGACCCTGATGTAGTCCATGATTTCGTCGATCAGAACCAGCACGGGACGGCCGACACTTCTGAGTGCCTCGGCCATCTTGGCTTTGCTGGTGATGTGCGCCTTGAACTCGTCGTAGCGGTGGCCGTCCTTGTCGAAGAGCCGCCACAAGAACCGCTCGCCGAGCCGGTTGGCCGGGCCGAAGTCCTCCTCCGCGGCGGTGGTGTTGTCGCAGTCCAGAACCACACAAATCGGGTTGCCGAGGTCGGCGCGCACCTGTCCTCGCCCGGCGATGTTCTCCGCCGTTGACATCACCTTCTTGCCCAGGTCAGAACGCGACAGCGCCTCGGGATGCGCCGCGAGGTGCCACAAGCCGATAAGGCCGTGCGATTTGCCGCCGCCCATCGCCTGGTCTAACCGCCACAACGCGCTCGTCTGCGTCGAATCCGGCACCCCGAGGCGCACCGCGACACGCGCCATCAACTCCACGAGGCTCCCCGTCGGATGGGTTATGTCGCCGTAGTAGCTGGCATCGGCGTAGGGGGTGCGTCCCGCGCCGACTCCCTCTTGGCCGAACACGGCATCGTGAAGCGACATCTGCACATCGTCAATCGCGCCATCGCTGGCCTTGACCTCATCGCGCAGTTCGATGACTTCCCACCACGGTGCGCTAGTGCTGGTCATGAAGACTCGTCCCTTCCCGCTCCAAAGGCAAGCTCGCCCTGTGCTGCCTGTGCGTTCCGGCGTTCGCGTTCCACCTCGCGGGCGTCGCGCGCCCGTAGAGCACGGTCACAGATGAGGTTGCGTTGCCGCACCGCCCAGGTCCAGGTCTGCCCATCACGGTCGCTCTCACCAACAGCGCGGGCCAACTCCGCCATCGCCGCCCACAGCATCTCGTCGTTCTCGCGGTCCAGCACATGCAAGGCCTCGGCAATTTCGGCCAGCGCGCGGCCCTCGGCAGCCACCGCCAATGCGATGTCTATGACTGCACTATTGGGATGCAGGTCAAGCGTGTCAGCGGTCTCATTCCCGAAGGCCAGTCTCGGCCCGCCTTTGACCTTCTTGATGATGCCCTCCACGTCCTTCTCGGACATGTCGTATGACAGTCGCTGCCAGCGAGCCTCAGAACCCGCGGCGACACCCCTGCCGTGCTGGCGTGCCCACGACAGCGCAAACCGGGTGCGTTCATCGAAATCAGCCAGCCGGAACTTATCGATACGCACATCAGCGGCTTCCTCCACTGCCTTGTGCGCCAACCCCAAGAAGTGCTGAATGGGCACTTCGACGCCGGTGAAGTCACGCACCTCGCTGTACTTGCCCACCACCTCCATCGCTGGAGCAATCGCCGCCATCCGCTGGTCCGAATCCGCCAGTCCGTCAGCGGTCCAGTCCGGCACCCTTCGGGCAATCTCGGCGCGCACCAGTTCATCCACTACCCGCACATCACCGACCGGGCGGTTCGGCTTGGCCGCTCGGCAGGCCATCATGATGGTGTTGTCGATGTACTCGCCCGTCTGCTTGCCGCCCTTCTCAGTGCTGCACGGCCACGACCCAGTAAGCACCAGCCCCGCATCCGAGATAGCCGTTAGCACCCGCGCCCAAGCATCAGGGTCGCCGTGTCCGAAGACGAGGCTTACCACCCCTTCGGAGCCGACCTTGAGTCGAGCTTGGTCGAACGCCTTGGTTATGCACGACTTGTAGTGCGACTCGGTGCGGTGGTCATTGTCGTCGGCGGTGGTGAACTTGATTACCGCCTCATTCGTCTTTTCCTGTAGCCCCCCGGGGTCAGTCGTCACGCCAAACCACGGATGTGAGGTGATCAGGGCTCGCTTGAGCCATACATACATCAGATCAGAAGCGTCACAGTAGTTAATCATCGAGTCATAGGGCGGATCGGTGACCACTGCGTCCAAGCAGCCATCAGGCAGTGGCAGTTCCGTAGCCGACCCGCGCTGAACCACGCACGGGATTCCCTGGACGCGGCTGAACTGCTTGCTGAGGCTCCGAAGCGTGTGTGCGGATAGTGAGCCCCATGTGGCAGGTCCTTCGCCGCAGCCGGTCTCGAAGTAGTCGAAGCTGTGTGAAATCCCCGAGTCGTTAAAGTAGATGTGGCTCACTTTCTGAGCACGCTCCTGCAGAGTGGTGCTGCGCGTGCTGTGCTTGACTCGTCGGACGAGGTTGGCAGCTGCGTAGCCCGTTAGCACAGCGGCGTAGTCACTTCCGATTCCGCCTTCGAGCATCTCACGACATAGTTCATCAATTGTGCGAGCTAGTCTCACAAGTCCGAGAGTTTGCCGGGCATTGCATAGCTCTCCCCAACTCCGGTAGCCGTAGTTGACAGGCCCTATGAATCTGGAGAGTCCAGGGTCGATTGGTTCCGTCGGTACTGCTCCGAGGCCCGAACCCGGGCTTGGTTCGTTGCTCAGAGCCTTCTCGACTCGGGAGAGCGCAGCGAGGTCAGCATCAGAGGGCTCGCGGTAGCGCTTGCCAACCTCAGGGTCGTGGTCGGCTACGACAAGCATCACATCATCTCGCAGCCCGTCACGCATCATCCGCTTTAGCGTGTCTGTCGGGTGTGCGTGCTGGCAGAAGCAACACATCGCCGTCTTGCCCCTCCTGCCAGCCATCTTCACCAGGGTCGGTGGATTTGAGGGTGAGCCGTCAGACACCTCGGTCTGGAATGTCCCCGATGAGGAATCCGGGATGATTCGGTAGGACTGACCAAGATCTTCTCGCTTCGCTCTCTTGCCTGTTGTGGCTGGTCGCGGACTTCTGAGCGCGAGATTGCCCGTCAGTGGGAATCTGTTGCCGCAATTGGTGCATGGCAGCGTGACTGCCCACACGTATCCCCACGGACGCTTGCCCCCAACGACGGGATAGAACTCACCCATGGTGTTGGTGTAGCGGGTGCCCACCACGTCGAGAACGAATCGTACGTCGCGCAACATGCGCGAATCTGCGAAGCGTTCCATCTTGTGCTGCTGGTAACCGTCGAATGGCAGGTCAGGTTCGTTGTCCCAGTCGCGCAACGGATAATCGGCTAAGAGTTGGCCCGCGAGGGTTGCGACCGGCGAGTAGTCAATGCCCCACGCCTGAATGCCTAGTCGAGTGGCTTCGAGCGGAATCATCGCTCTCCCGGAGAACGGGTCGCATATCTTGGCCCCGGCGGGATAGTGCTTCGATAGTTCACTCCGCAGTTCGTCGTTCTTGGCGTCGTAGCTTTCCATGGCTTCACGGACGAGCTTCTTGAGGTCCTCCTGCTCCTGCTCGCCCGCAGGCCATGGAAGCAGTGAGCAGATTACGGCTGCCTTCGCTTGGGCGAGGGGGCGGGAAGCGAACCAGGTGAACAGGCTTTTCTCGGCGAACCCAGTCCCCCAGCCGCTTCCAGAGTGTTTGGACACCTCGGCGCAAGGGAACCATCGTTCAATCATCCGAGTTGTCACGGAGCGTCTCCCTGCTTGTCGAGGGCTGCCTTGAGTTCGCTGCCGGGGAGTCGCCACAGCGGTATGTCAGTGAAGCCTCCGGGGAAGGTCTGAATCGGGTTCTTCCACGCGCCGTAGAGGTTGCCGGTGCCGTCGGCGCATTCGTCCACGACATACAGCCAGTAGTCGTCGCCGAGCTGCGCGGCCTGGGCGAGTTCACCGCCGGTGAGGGTGATGCCGGTGGTGGATGCTTTGCCTGCTCGTCCCTTGACCTCCACGCATCTCTGCTCCGCGCCGCGTACGGCGTGCAGGTCATAGCCGCGGCCTTCGGTATGCACATCCTCAACGCGCCAGCCGTCGCCTTCAAGGAGGTCTGTGACCAGGCGCATCGACACGACTTCGCTGTTGGCCTGTTCGTCTGCGTTCTCTTCGGGGTCGTCCTGTGTGGTGGGGGCGATGATGTGTGCCCATCCGACGCGGCGCGGCTCTCCTCGGGCGACTCTTGCGGCTGTCTTGGCGTCGTTCATTCGGTGGCGGATGGTCGCATCGATGCGTGCTCGGGCTGCTGTTCTGCGCTTCTTGTCGACTATCTGGTCGGTGAGGTCGTTCGGTAGCCGCCGCAGTTGGCTGGACAGTTGTTTGACCCAGCCGTTGAGCAAGGCGGCACGCCGATTACGTTCGGTGTCGGCTGCCTTGACGGCTCGTCGATCTGCGGTCTCAGCGACATCCGGTGCGAGCGGCACGGGCGTCAGGTGGGGCGCGGCGGCGAGGTTGGGCAGCGTGTCCCATGACACCGGCCGCGCCGAGCCGGACCCGTCGACACGTATCAGCCATGATGCTGTGCTGGTGCGTTCACGGTGCCGGGGGTCCGAGCCGTTGGAGCCTTCAGTGATGTCGCATTCGTACACGAACAGCGTGTAGTCCGCGCGGGCGCTCTCGTCGTAGAGGGTCCCTCCCTGCCACATCTCCGGCGCGACCCGCTCGCGCAGACCATGGACGAGCGCTGCAAGCTCGGGGTCGCTCGGTCCGAGCATCACAGCGTCAGCGGCGCGTTCGTAGCCGTCAGCAATCGCCTTCTGGCGGGTGTCGGCTCTGGTCGCGACCAGCGCTGCTCCCTTCGTCGGGCGCAGCTCCTCGGGCAGTTGCCAGCCATGTTCGGCTTGTGAAGCCGACAGGTAGTAGAAGCCTTCGTCGCCTATGGGAGCGCGGTCGCGTTTCAACAGTCCACCGGCCGCGATGCGGCCCAGGAACCGCTCAACGATGATTGGATTCACGCGGGCGGTGTGGTCATCGTGGCGGGCCGCGTTGGCGGCTGCCTCATCCACCTTGCTGCTCAGAGCACGCACTTCGGCGTAGTAATCGTCACGGGCCTGCCGGATCTGCTCCAGGCTCGGCCAGTCCCCGCCGAAGGATGCACTGGAGTCGGTGTCGTAGAAGAGCCGAAGCAGCCTCTCATGCTCACCGGCCCCGGTGTCTGAGCGGATGCGTTCCATGATGGCATTGAGGCTGTCGAACATCTTGCCGTCGAGTTCGTTGGCGGCCTCTATCAGCCGGTCCAGCAACCTCTCGTGAGCCTGTCCCTCTCGGGTGCCCAAAGCGACGAGGTTGTAGAGGTTGACTTTGTGCTTCTGGCCGATGCGGTGGATACGGCCCATCCGCTGCTCCAGGCGCACGAGCGACCACGGGATGTCCCAGTTCACAAGCACGTGCGCGGCCTGGAGGTCGATTCCCTCGTTACCGGCGTCGGTGGAGACAATCACCTCGAAGCGGCCCTCCATGAACCGCGCCTGAATCTTTGACCGCTCGGTGTGGTCCAAGGTGCCGGAATACTCCTCGGCGGTGAACCCCTCGTTGACGAACATCCGCACCAGCCACTTGGCGGTGTCCGCGTACTCGGTGAACACCACGAGCTGTTGGCCGGAGCCTGGAGTGATGTTGTTGCCGCGCAGGCACTTCAGCATCGGCTCCCACTTGGAGACGTCCAGATTGCTGAGCGCGAGCTGCCCTGAGCCGGACCCGAGCAGCGGTTCCAGTTCAGCCAACATCGTGTTGATGGCCTTCTTCTCTTCGCGGGGGTTGAGCGAGCCTGCGGTAACCACCCGTTCCTCGCGCTCGTCGTCGTCCTCGTCGGCATGGTCCTCGCCGAGCGCGTCGGCGGTGCCCATCTTGTCGCGGCGCCGGCGGAGCGTCTCGGCCAGCGCATGCAATGACGAGGCCGCCCGCTTGCCGTACACCATCGCAGCCAAGGCACGGCCCCGCACATGGAAGTACTGGTTCACCAATGCCTGTGCCCAGTCGTAGAAGCGCTGCTCCTCGGAGTTCATCGGCACCTTGATGTTCTGGGCCTCGCGCTCCTTGAACAGCAGGCTCTGGGAGTCGTAGTCGACCAGTTCTTCCTTCATGCGTCTCAGGAAGTGCAGCGGCCCCGGCTTCAACGGCGCACCGGTATGGGGCTGGTCGCTGTCGGAGCGGGGCCGCTTGGGCAGGCCACTGTCAGGCTCACGGCTCGTCGGGAACACGTCAGGGTCCACAAGGTGCAGCAACTCCCGGAAGTACCACTCGTCGCCGCGATGAGGGGTCGCAGTCAAGAACACAGCGTGAGGAACCTCGGCCGACAGTTCCACGCCCACCCTGTGGAACGTCTCAGCGGTTGGGGTCATCCGATGCGCCTCATCAAAGATGATGGCGTCCCACCCCGCCTTGTCGGGATGCAACGCCTCACGCACCGCCGGGTTCACCGCAGCCAGATTCAGCGAAACCACCCACAGGTCCTCGCCCGGCACCGACAAGGCGCGCTGGCGGATGGTCTCCGCGGTCACCTCGCGCAGACCCCCACCGAAGAACCTCTCAAAGTCGGCCTTCCACTTGATGACCAGATGCGCCGGGCACACCACCAACGCCCGCTTGACCAGACCCTTGCGCTGCGCCTCCCGCAGCCACAGCCCCGACATAATGGTCTTGCCGGTGCCGGGCTCATCAGCCAGCAAGAACCGCAGCAGCGGCTGGGTAATCATCTGCCCGTACACCGCCGCCATCTGATGCGGCAGAGGCCGCAACGGAGTCGACGCCAACACCGTCGAACTGGCCGAGCGCACCGCGCCCAACATCCACTCTGTCCAAAGCCCAGCTATCACCGTGTGCGGCGCGGCAGCTCCGTCCTCAGAAAGCACCCTCACCGAGCGAGCCTGTTCGGATGTGAGTGACACCTTGCGGAGCACGTCTGAGGCTTCGTCGTCCTTGACGTACAGGTCTGCTCCACCGTCTGACCGCAGATACACCAGGTCCGCGATGACCATTGCTGACTCACCAGGCAGTCGCAACCGTTGCCCACTCTCGAGCGATTGTGGGGCGATGTCTTGTGCCTCAGCCGTAGTCAACGGACTGACTCCATGTGTCTTAGGCCGTCGGCAAGGGCCGAAGCACCAAGAGCCGACAATGGGGCATGGGAGATGGCATGTGAGTTCTCATTCTGGGATAGCTGCGGGGCTTCACAGACTTCAAACCGTACCCGGAAGTTGGATCGCTGGCCGGGGAGCCACTGGGCCTCACCCTTGGAATAAGTATCGTCAACGACAACGCGCCGAGCCATCTCCTAACCCGCTCGGGCTCAACCCGGGACGGCGGGCCCTCAGTTCATCATCAGGCCGCCGTCGACGTTGATGGCTTGGCCGGTCACGTAGTCGCTGGCCGGGCCGGCCAGGAACACCACCACCCGGGCCACGTCGGAGGGCTCGCCCATCCGGTCCAGGGGGACGCTGAGACCCAGCCCGCCGCGGCTGGCTTCCTGCATCTGCTCCCAGCTCCCCGGAGTGCTGCGACCGGTTTGTACGTAGCCGGGGTTGACGGTGTTGACGGCTATGCCATGGGGCCCCAGCTCGGTGGCCATCGACTGGGTCAAGCTCATCACGGCCGCCTTGGAGGCGCTGTAGGCGGCCCGATCCGGCATGCCGCGACGGGCGACGCCCGAGCCGATGTTCACGATCCGCCCGGGCGTACCCCGTTCGAGCAGGTGGCGCACCACGGCGGAGCTCATCAGGAACACGCCCTTGGTGTTCACCCTCATTACCTCGTCGAAGGCCTCCTCGGGCACCTCCCAGGTCGGGCCGCGGTCGGCTCCGTGGGGCGCGGCCGCGTTGTTGACGAGCACATCCACGCCGCCCAGTGCTTCCACGGTCTCGGCCACCATGCGATCGGCGTCGGCCTTTATGCCGACGTCGCCGCGCACGGCCAGGCCGGACGGTCCTACGCCGCTGATCTCGCCCACCAGTGCCTCGAGAGGATCGCCGCCGGGCCTCGGCCGGTCGCGGGCGGTCACGGCCACCTCGGCGCCCGCTCGCGCCAGGCCCAGGGCGATGGCCTGGCCGATCCCGGAGGGTCGGCTGCACCCGGTGACCAGCGCCACCTTGCCCAGCAGCGGAAGGCGATGGTCATCCATGGCCGCTCCGGTCGGGCGATCCCGCGCTCCGGAGCACGCCGGTCAGCGCGGCCAGATCCTCGAGTTCGTCGATCCCGCGGAGAACGGCGAGGAGTTCGTGGGCGGTGTCGTGGTCGAGTGAGGCCGTCGAGTTGGCGAGGAACTTCTCGTCGAAGTCCGGGTCTCTCAGCGGCCGGTTGAAGTGGCCCCGGGGATGGTCCACCCGGATCCGCCGCGACCGGCCGTCGCGGAAGCTCACCGCGAACTCGTATGCCGGCTTCGACCTCCAGGTGCGGGTGATCTCCGGATCCTCGACCACGGTCACGCGGGCCATCAACGGCCTGAGCGTCGGGTCGGCGACTCGGTCAGGGGCGAACGACTCCTTGGTCACCCGCCCGTCAGCCAGTGCTGCCGCGATGACGTAGGGGAGGCTGTGGTCGGCGGTCTCCCGCCGTTTGGGATCCCATTTCTCGTCGTGGTCGCCCTGGCCTCCCCCTATCAGGTCCCAGGCGACGTAGTAGGTGGAGACGTCGATCGCCTCGATGTCGTCCGGCCGGACGCCCTCGGCGTGCAGGCCGCCGAACACCTCGGCGGGGATCTGGGTCTCGAAGTCCGACGGGTTGAGCTTGCAGCTGGTGCGTTCGACCGCGCTCAGACCGTTCACCGGCGAGCCCAGGCCGTCTAGATCGAAGGGCCCGGTGGCCTGCTCCCACAGCCCGAACTTGCCCTCGAACGGCTTCGGCGGACCGGTGACACCCGCCTCGGCCAGCCGGGCCGCGAAGAGCGCGGCCATCGCCGCGTAGGCGGAGGCGCAGCCCTTCCAGTTGGACAGCTCGCCGGTCCGGGTGACGAACAGCGGCATGTTCGGGGTGACCGCCATACACACCGCGTTGGCCAGCCGCTCCGCGTCGAGCCCCAGCGCCCGGCCCGTGCCGGCCGCGGTGGCGATGGCCAGGAACGCCCCGTAGTCCCAGCCGTGGTCCCGCATGGGCACGGCGTCGGCCAGGGCCGCGAACACCTCGTAGGCGACGTGGAGCGCGGCGAGGACCTCCGGTCCCGAACGCCCGCTGATCTCGGCCGCGGCCAGAACGGCCCCCACCATGTCGCTGGGGTGGCCGCCGCCCTCGGTGTGGTAGGTGTCGTTGAAGTCGAGGTAGCGGACCATGCACCCGTTGGCGAATGCGGCCAGTTCGGGCGTCGACGGCCCGGCCACCCCGATCACCGACGCGCCCGGCTCAGCGGTCGCCGCGGCCGCGAGGGAGCGGGCCGCCACGCAAGGGGGCGCGTCCAGGGCTCCGAGCGCGCATCCGAGCGCGTCGACGAGACGGCTCCGCATGGCGCTCGAGGCGGGCGCTGGGATCCGGGCCGGGTCGAGTCCGGCCGCGTACCCGGCGATCAGGCTGGTGGGGGAGTCGAACATGGTCGGCGGCCACCAACGGCGAGAATCACGACACCGCGGCCCGGCACTCGCTCAGGGCTCGATCCGGGCCTGGACGACCTCGCCGCCGGCCTCAGCTGCATCGATGGCTTCCTCAGCCTCGTCGAGGCCGAAGCAATGGGTGGTGATGAGATCTATCGGCCACTGACCCGACTCGATGATGCGGATCCCGGCCTCCATGGCCTCCAGGCTCTTGCCATACCCGCTCAGCACCCGAAGCTGCTTGTGGATGGCGAGATCCACCGGGAAGTCGGCAGTGACGTCGCCCTTGATCCCGGCCAGCACGAGGCGGCCTCCGAGGTCCAGGGCGTGGAGGGCCTCGGTCACAACCGCGGTGGACACCGGAGTGACATCGATGATCAGGGTCGGCGGGCCGTCAAGGGCCTGCGCCAAGGCCTCGACGTTGCTGCTTCCGTCGGATACGACGGTGGCTGCCCCCAGCGCCCGGGCCACTTCGAGGCGGCGGCGGTCGCTCTCGAGGCCGACCACCGCCACGGATGTCGCTCCGGCCTGGCGGGCCGCGATGATGCAGGCCAGGCCCCTGGCTCCGGGGCCGTAGATGGCGACCCGGTCCGACGGCTCGACCCGGCCGACGTCCTGAATCCAGTCGATGGCGTTGGCCATGGCGGTGAAGAGGCTCGCCGGGCCCAGCGGCCCGTTGGAGTCCATGGGCACGAGCATGGCCTCCGGCGCGAGGTACAGGTGGGTTGCCATCCCGCCCCAGAGCCCAGGCGGTGTGTCCGGGTGAAGCCAGCCGTAGACCCGGGCGTAGCCGCGGAACGGGGCCCGGCAGCGGGTGCCGGTGTGGCAGCCCCGGCACCGGCCGCACCTCAGATGGGAGTGCACCGCCACCCGGTCGCCCTCGGCCAGCTGCCAGGTCCGGGCCGCCTCCGCCCCGATCCGCTCAATGACTCCCAGTGCCTCGTGACCCGGCGCCAGCGGCAACGCCCCTGCCGCCAGGATTCCCCGGAAGACCTCGACATCGCTCCCGCACAGCCCGCAGGCCTCCACCCTCAGCACGGCGTCGTCCGGACCCGGATCCGGGATCGGGACCTCCCGCATCTCGTATTCTCCGACCGCGGTCTGGACCAACGTCCGAGCCATGTCCATGATCTGCATCCTCGCGTGTCGCCGCCACTGCCGTCGGATCTCGTCCCGCATGCGCTCCCGTCCGGCGCGGATCGGGTCACGTTACTACAATCGTCAATGACAATCATGATCATAGAAGGAGCTTCATCTGAGGTTCTCCATCAACCTTTTCGGCACTCCCGTGCAGGACATGGTGCGGCTGGTTCCCCGAGCCGACGAGCTCGGCTTCGAGGCGGTATGGCTGGGCGAGCATCTGGTCCGCCCGGCCCGGTTCGAGAGCGCCTACCCGTACTCACCGACCGGGTCGGCCCAGCAGGTGTGGCCGGCCGAGACCCCGCTCAGCGACCCCTGGGTTGCGCTGGGCCATCTGGCCGCCATGACCCGCCGGATCCAGCTGGCCACCGGCGTGTACGTGCTGCCCCTGCGCAACCCGTTCGTGACGGCCCGGGCCGTGGCCACCCTGCACGCGGTTTCGGGAGGCCGGGCCATTCTCGGCATCGGTGCGGGCTGGAACCGCGAGGAGTTCGAGATCGTCGGCGAGAGCTTCGACGACCGGGGTGCCCGGATGGACGAGATCATCGGGATCCTGCGGCGGCTCTGGTCGGGCGAATCGTTCTCCCACTCGGGAACCTCGTACCGCTTCGGCGAGGTCCGGCTGGGACCGGGCCAGGACCCGCCGATACCCATCGTCATGGGCGGGCACTCGCCCCCGGCTCTGCGCCGGGCCGGCCGCCTCGGCGATGGGTGGTACAGCACCGCCACCGGCACGCTGGCGGAGATGATCGAGTTCCGCCAGCGGATCGAGCAGGCTCGGAGCGGCGCGGGCCGGGCCTCGCAGTCCTTCGACTACTACATACGCATGAACGGCGATCTCGACGCCCGCAACGCCGACCGCTACCGGGATGAAGGATTCGAGCATCTGACCCTGCCCACCAACCGCCTCTGGCGGGGCGCGTCCAGCGTCGATGACAAGCTCGACACGCTCAACCGCCTCGCTGGGGAACTGGGAATGCGATGATCGCGCTCACGATCCCAGCCCACACCCCCAGCAGGAGCGGCACACCGGCATGAAGCTTCAGAGCAAAGTCGCCATCGTCACCGGCTCCGGCCAAGGCGTGGGGCGAGGGATAGCGCTCGCTTTGGCCTCCGATGGCGCTGCGGTTGTACTCATGGGTCGTACGGGGGCCAAGGTGGAGCGGGTGGCGGCCGAGATCACCGACCGGGGAGGGATGGCGCTGGCGATCGAGGGCGACGTCACCCGCACCGAAGACATCGACTCGGCTCTGGCATCGACCATCGAGACGTTCGGGCAGCTCGACATCCTGGTGAACAACGCCCAGCACATCCACCGGGGCCCGCTGCTCGAGACCTCGGACCGCGCCGCCCAGGCCTCCTGGGAGTCGGGTCCGCTGGCCACGCTGCGATTCATGCGGGCCGCCTACCCGCACCTGAAGGGCGGAGGGGTGATCATCAACCTCGGCAGCCGGGTAGGGGTGCGGCCCGATCCAATGGGCTTCGGCGTCTACGCGGCGGCCAAGGAGGCCATCCGGGCTCTCAGCCGCACCGCGGCCATGGAGTGGGGGGCCGACGGCATCCGTGTCGTCGTAATCCTGCCGTTCGCCACCTCTCCCGAACTGGAGCGCATGCAGCGGGAGGACCCCGAGGGCTACGCCCGCACGCGGGACGCGACCGCGCTGGGCCGGGTGGGGGATCCCGAGATGGACATCGGCCGCGCGGTCGCCTTCCTCGCCGGGCCCGACGGGAGCTACATAACGGGCACAACCATCGCCCTGGACGGCGGCAAGTCGTTCGTGCGCTGAGGCAGGGCGATCGGGTCCGAACAACTATGATCATGATTAGTCGCCAACTGGAGATCTGCGATGGCTGACCGTCTAGAGGAGATAGCCGCCGCTGGTCGGGCCCGGCGCGAGGTGGCCCAGGGCGAGAAGGCTGAGGCTCTCATGGCCGCCGTCAAGGCCATCGATCCCCGGCTGGCCGAGTGGTCGGACTCGTTCGTGTTCGGGCAGGTGTGGGCCGACTCGCATCTGAGCTTCGAGGAGCAGATGCTGGTGGCTCTCACCGCGCTGGGCTCCACCGGGCAGATCATGCAGCTCCGCTCGTACCTGCACGGGGCCCTGCAGGCCGGGCTGGATCCCGACAAGATCCAGGACGCGCTGGTGATGCTGGTGGTGTACTCCGGATTCCCGAACGCACTGACCGTGCTGGCCGAGTGGCGGTCGGTTAGGGACTCTCACGAGCGAAGGGCAGCAGCAGCCAAGGAGGTCGCCGGGCATGACTGACATCGCGGATGCGGGCGTGCGAGCAGAGGCGGAGGAGGCGGCCACTCCCTACCCGATACCGAGGGACTCGAAGCTGGACCCCCCGCCGGCTCTGGGCCGCTGGCGGGCGCAACGGCCGCTGCATCGGATCAAGCTGTGGGACGGCCGCGAGGCGTGGGCCATCGTGGGGTACGAGGAGGTGCGGGAGGTCCTCAAGAACCACGAGACCTTCGTTTCGTCACCCCTGGCCCCCGGGTACCCCACGCTGGGAGAGGCCGACGCGGCCACCAAGAAGTCCCTGCTGCTCACCATGATCGACCCACCGCTGCACACCCAGCACCGGGGAGCGGTGCTGCGGGAGTTCACAGTCAAGGCCATCGAGTCGCTGCGCCCCGACGCTGAGGCGATCGTGGATGACCTGATCGACGCCATGGCGGCCATGGACCCGCCCGTCGACCTGATCAAGGTGCTGGGCGCGGCGGTACCGGCTCGCTTCACCTGCCGCCTGCTGGGCGTTCCCTACTCCGACGCCGAGTTCTTCCAGGAGCGGCTCACCGTCCGGTTCTCACCGACCTCGCCGGCCGCGTCGGTGTACGGAGCCGAGGACGGCCTGCGGAGCTACTTCGCCGATCTGGTGGAGGACCGTCTCGGCCAGCCCCGAAACGACCTGAGTTCACGGCTGGTAAGCGATCACGTCCGCACCGGCCAGATCAGCCCTGAGGAGGCCGCCACCATCCTGCACGTGCTGCTGATCGGCGGATTCGACACCACCAAGCAGATGATCGCGCTGGGAACCCTCACCCTTCTGGAGCACCCCGACCAACTCGCAAGGCTCAAGGCCGACCCGTCGGGTTGGCGCAACGCGGTGGAGGAACTGCTGCGGTACATCACCCTGATCCAGAGCGAGCGGAGAGCCTGCACGGCCGACACCGTCATCGGCGGCCAACCGATCCGGGCCGGCGAGGGGGTGCTGGTCCTGCTGAACTCGGCCAACCGCGACGCCTCGGTGTTCGATTCGGCCGACACCCTCGATCTGGAGCGAAACGCGGTGCGCCATCTGGCCTTCGGCAGCGGCATCCACCAGTGCCTGGGCCAGGCTGTGGCCCGGATGCTGCTGCAACTCACCTACCCCAAGCTGTTCGACCGCTTCGAGCGCTTGCGGCTGGCGGTCCCGTTCGATTCCCTGAGCTTCCGTGAGAGCAGTTCCCTCTTCGGGGTGGACGAACTGCCGGTGAAGTGGTGACAGATGGCCCGCCGATGAGCGTGCTGTGCAGTCGTTGAGCCGGACGGGCCGGCAGTGACTGACCTCGAGGGCGCAGTCGCCATCGTCACCGGTGGGGCCGGCGGCATCGGTCGGGCCATCTGTCACCGGTTCGCGGCTGAGGGGGCCGCGGTAGGGGTGGTCGACATCGACGAGCCGGGAGCGGAAGCGACGGCTGAAGCCATCGCGGTCGCGGGGGGTCGGGCCATTGCGGTGACGACCGACCTGCGGGTGCCCGACGACATCGCCGCGGCGGCGGCGCGGACCCGTGACGGGTTCGGGGCGGTCGACGTCCTGGTCAACAACGCCGGGGTGATGGACGCGCTGCGCCCTCCGCTGAGTGTCTCTCTGTCCCAGTGGGAGGCGACCTTCGCGGTCAACGTCACCGCGCCGTTCCTGCTGTGCCGGGCCGTGCTGCCCGGCATGATCGCCAACGGCAGGGGAGCCATCGTCAACATCGCGTCCATCGCGGGATTGAGCGGGGGCCGAGCCGGGACGGCCTACACCGCCAGCAAGCACGCTCTGGTGGGCCTCACTCGCAGCATCGCGTTCACTCACGTCGAGGACGGCATCCGCTGCAACGCCATCTGCCCTGGCGGCGTGTCCACCGGCATCGCGGATCGCGACGACCCTCGGGACCCCTTCGGGGCCCACCGGTACCGGCTGGCGCACGCCACCAAGCCGCGCCACGGTGAGCCCGATGAGGTCGCCGCGGTCGCGGCGTTCCTGGCCTCGGATCGGGCCAGCTTCGTGAACGGCGCGATAGTGCCGGTCGACGCGGGCTGGACGGCTGCCTAGACCGGTGGCGGGAGGTTGACTATGAAGCTGAGCGTGGACCGGAAGGCCTGCACCGGTGCCGGCAACTGCGTGAGGCTCGCACCCGACTGGTTCGACCAGGACGACGACGAGGGCCTGGTGATGCTGCTCGGCGATGTGCCGCCCGGCGGCTTGAGGTCGCTGATGCGAGATGTCGTGGACGCCTGCCCGACGGGCGCCATACGGGTCGAAGGCAGCTGAGCCGGCCCCGTGGGCCTCGACCTTTCCGCCGTCCCGGACGATGTCGTGCGGCGCTACGGACTCGACCGCCTCCCATCGAACCGAGAGCAGAGGGCCGCGTCCGGGTTGCTGCGGCTCGACGGCAAGCGGGCGCTGGTCACCGGGGGCGGCGGGGACGGGCTGGGCGCAGCCATCTGCGGACGGCTGGCGGAGCAGGGCGCCGACGTGGCCGTGCTCGACATATCCTCCGCAGCGGCCGAGGCCACCGTCGCCTCGATCCGGGAGCGATGGAACGTCCGGACCGAGCCGGTAGTTGCCGACGTGGGCGACGAGGCCGAGGTGCGGGCAGCAGTCGACGGTCTGGCCGAGCGCTGGGGAGGCATTGATGTCCTTGTCAACAACGCCGGGGGCTCGGGCTCGGTGGCCGGGGGCCGGCGCGTACCCCACCACGGGCCCTTCTCCGCGATGGTCTACGACGATCTGCAGAACGTGGTGCGGGTGAACCTGATCGGGACGCTGCTCGTCACCCGGGCCACGCTGCCCCACATGATCTCGGCCGGGGCAGGCCGGATCGTCAACATCGCCTCCGAGGGAGGCAAGACCGCGGTCACCAACTTGACCGCTTACAACGCCTGCAAGGCCGGAGTCATCGGCTTCACCCGCAGCCTTGCCGCGGAGGCGGGCCCGCAGGGCGTTACCGTCGCGGCCGTGTGCCCGGGAATCATTGTCTCGGACCGCACTGTGGCGGCGCTGTCCGATCCCCAGTCCCAAGGTTTTTCCGCCCTCGATGATGCCTTCGAACGGGTGAGTCTGGGTCGGGGCACGGTGGTTGACGAGGTGGCCGGGGTGGTTGCCTTCCTGGCCTCGGAGGCGGGAAGCTTCATTCACGGAGCGTCGCTCAGCCTGGGCGGGGGAATGGCGGACTGACCCGATGGTGCTGGTAGGAGGCCCACGTTGAGTATCCGGCCCAGAGTGTGCGTCGTAACCGGGGCCGCGGCCGGGCTCGGCCGGGCCATGGCCGACCGGTTCGCCTCCGAGGGAGACGCGGTCGTGCTGATCGACCGGGACGCCGACCGGCTCGTCGGCGCGGTGTCGGACATCACCGAGGCCGGGGGCCGGGCCGACGGCCGGACGGCCGACGTCTCCGACCAGGACCAGGTGGAGAAGGCAGCCCGGTGGCTCGAGTCGGTCCACGGCCGGGTCGACGTTCTGGTCAACAACGCCGGTGTGGCGCTGCGCGAGGGCAGCGTGGCCGACATGAGCCGCAAGGCCTGGGACCTGACTCTGGCCGTCAACCTCACCGGTCCGTTCCTGGTGAGCCGCAGCCTGGTTCCGCTGATGCCCTCCGGCTCGGTGATCGTGAACGTCGCCACCAACGCCGCCCACCGGGCGGTGCCCGGCAGCGACGCCTACGTCGCTTCCAAGGCCGGGGTCGTGGGACTGACCAAGGCCATGGCGGTGTCGCTCGCGGACCGTGGTATCCGGGTCAATGGGGTGTCCCCGGGCGTCACCGCCACCGACGAGGTGCTGAGCCGCCTGGACGATCCCCGGGTGCAGGCCATGATCGACCGGGCGCCGCCCCTCAGCGACTACGGCAAGCCCGAGGAGCTGGCCGCGGTGGTCAGCTTTCTCTGCAGTGAGGAGGCCCGGTACGTGAACGGGGCGGTGCTGGCGGTCGACGGGGGAGCCACGGCTTGACGCTGGCGCCCACCGACGTCTCGGTCGTCGGCGACATCGCGGCCGCCAACGCACGAAGGCACCCCCATTCTGAGGCGGTGGTCGACGGCGGGCGCCGGCTCACCTGGCAAGCGCTCCACGGAAGGGTGCGACGACTGGCCAATGCCCTGAGCGCCGGGCTCGAGATCGCACCGGGGCAGCGGGCGTCGATGCTGGCCCACAACTGCCTCGAGTACTACGAGTTCTTCCATGCCACCGCCGCCGCGGGGGTGGTGGCCGCCCCCCTCAACCAGAGGCTCGCGCCGGTTGAGCTGGCCGCCGTCGTCGAGCAGGTCGAACCCCGGGTGATCGTTTGCGACGCCGACCACGCGGAGCTGGCCGCCGAGTTGGCCGCGCCGGCATCGTGCCCGGTGGTGCGCATACACGGCGACGATCCCCTCTGCTATGCACACCTGCTGGCTTCGGCCAGCCCCACCAGCACCGGACGGCGGCCCGACCCCGAATCGGCTGCCACCATCTGCTTCACCGGGGGCACCACCGGAGCCCCCAAGGGCGTGGTCATCCCTCACCGGTCCCTGGTCGCCTGCGGACCCCGCACGATGCTGTACCAGGGCCTGACCGGCTTCGACCGCCACCTGTTCGTGCGGCCGATGGCGGTGGCGCCCGGGCACCGGATGGCGGCCCAGCACGGCTTCTCGTCGGGCACGACCATCATCGCCCGCCGCTTCGAGCCCAGCCTCTTCTGCCGGCTGGCCGAGCAGGAGGGGGCGACTACGAGCCTGCTGACACCAACCATGTTCCAGATGCTGCTGGCTGAGCCGACCCTGGAGGGCGACATCTCGACCCTGCGGACCATCGCCTACGGCGGCGCCCCCTCCACACCCGACCTGATCTCGCGGGCGATGGAGGCCTTCCCCCACGTCGGGCTGCACCATGTGTACGGCGGCACCGAGGTGGCGGTGGCTCTGCACCTGGGGCCGGCCGAGCACCGGGCCGGTCTGCTCGACTCGGTGGGCCGGGAGGTTCCCGGCGTCGAGGTGCGCCTGGTAGACGCGGCCGGGCGGGAGGTGCCCGACGGCGAGACCGGCGAGATCATCGTCCGCAGCAACGAGCTCTTCAGCGAGTACTGGCGGGATCCGGACACCACCGCGGCCACCCTGCGCGACGGATTCTGCTGGACCGGCGACCTGGGCTCCCGCGACGAGCGGGGCTACGTGCGGGTCGTGGGCCGCAGCAAGGACGTGGTCATCAGCGGGGGCTTCAACGTGTACCCCGGCGAGGTCGAGAATGTGCTGTCCGAGCATCCGGCGGTGAGCGAAGCTGCAGTGATCGGGCTGCCTCACGAACGGTGGGGCGAGGCCGTGCACGCGGTGGTAGTGACCCGACCCGGGGCCGCGATCACCGAGGCCGCGCTGAGAGCCTTCTGTGCTGACAGGATCGCCTCCTACAAGGCCCCCAAGTCGATCGAGTTCGCAGACGCACTGCCCCGCACCGCCCTCGGCAAGATCGACAAGGTCTCCCTGCGAGCCTCGCGGCACGGCGGCAGTGCGTCGACACCAAATCTGTAGAGATGCCCGTCACATAGGGGCAGAACCCATCCAGATTTGCGAAGCTGTCTGTCAGGTGAGTAGGGAGGCCAGGCAGGCCCGGGTCCGCTCCACTTCGTCGGCATTGCCGGTGGGCGCGGCCGCGACGCTGGTGGCGCCCGCGCCGAAGTAGCCGTCAAGTTGCTCCGCGACCTGCTCCTCGGTTCCCATCACGCACACGTCGCCGGGGCTGTCCAGACCCTCGCGGTCGAGCATCGTCCGGTACGACGGCAGGTCGCCGTACATCCGCAGCGAATGGGCGGCCCGGACCCGGGCACCGGGCTCGTCGTCGGTGACGCACACCGGCAACCCCGCCACCACCTCGGGAGTCTCGCGACCGGCCGCGGCTGCGGCTTCGTTGATGACGGGAACGGTCAGTTCCCGGATGGTCTTGGCCCCGACCATCCAGGTGATGGTCCCTGACGCCAACCGTCCGGCGAGTTCCAGCATGCGGGGCCCGAGTGCGGCCACGAACACGGGGCACGCGGGAGCGTCGAGAGCCAGCTCGCCGTTCATGGTCACCCGCTCGCCGGACACCGAGGCTCTCCGCTCGCGCAGCAGCGGCAACAGCGCGTCGAGGTACTCGGCCAGGTAGGCCACCGGCCGCTCGAAGCTCAGGCCCCATGCGCCTTCCACGAAGAAGCGGTGGGCCACTCCCACGCCCAGCACCAGGCGCCCTCCGAGTGCCAGGTTGGCGGTCAGGGCCTGCTGGGCGAGAGCGGCCGGATGGCGGGGATGCACCGGCACGACCGCGGTGCCCAGCCGGATTCCGGCTCCGGCGCCGGCCACGGCCAGGGCGGTCAGCGCGTCGCAGCTTCGGCCGTTGGTGACCCAATAGCCGCTGAAGCCTTCCCGGTCCGTCCTGGAGACGTTGGCTCTAATGGCGTCCAGGGACCGGTCGAACCCGAATATGGAGATGTCCATCGGCCAATACCCTTCAGTTTCCGGCCCGCACGGGTCGGCGATGCCGGCGGGGGGAGCCGATGCTATGGGAGAGCGGCCATCGGCCGGAGACATCGACCGCTCCGGCGATGCTGACTTGAGGGCGCAGGTGGCCCAGCTGATGGCGGAGCGGGCCGTTCTGGACACGCTGTACCAGTACGGCCGCAGCATCGACTACGGCCTCGAGGACGAGTGGCTCGACTGCTTCGCGGCTGACGGGGCGTTCGATGTTCGCTATCGGGTCGGCGCCCGACCGAGCCGGCGGTACGAGGGCCGCGACGAGCTGGCCGCCTTCATCGCGGCCCACACCCGGGCCCCGCACCACTGGCACAAGCACTTGCTGTTCGAGCCGCTGGTCACCGTCGACCGCGACCGGGCCAGAGCCCGGAGCTACTTCGCCCGCCTTGACGCCGAGAAAGACGGAACTCCCTTCGTGAGGGCCTTCGGCCGCTATCTCGACGAGCTGGTGAGAGGGTCCGGCGGCAGGTGGCGCTTCATCGAGCGCGTCGCTGAGGTGGAGGCGGTGGCCGCAAACCTCGACGACAAGGGGCTGACCGGTTCCAAACAGATTAGGTGTCACTCTCAGGGGTGGGAGTCGTAGCGCTCGGGCGTCGCCGGAACGTACGAGCACCGGAGATGGACGGTTGCGGCCGGGTCTCCCAGCTCGGTCTCGATCTCGCCGGCCCGAGCCTGGACGGCCAGCGGATCACCGGTTGTGAACCACACATGGACGAACAAGTGGTGATCCTGTTCCTTCATGGGCATGAAGGTGAAGACCCCGGAAACCTCCCCGCCGGCCAGCAGGCGGGGAACGAACTCGTCGTCGTGTCGCCGGGCCCAGGCGGCCAGTTCGGACGGGTACTGGCCCAGGGTGGCCACCACGCCATCGTGGGGAGCCAGCGGCACCGCGTCGGCTGACAGAATGGACTCCGGCGAGACGTAAGCCCGTACAACGTGGACGCGGTCGCGCCACACGGCACGGAAGTCCCGGTTGATCGGCTCGCACCGTCCCAGCAGCCGCAGCTGCTCTCGTACAACGGTCATGTCGTAGAGCAACTGCTCGGGGGAGGCCGTGCTCCAGTACATGGCCAGGTACTCGCCTCCGGGCCCGGCCAGGCCGCCGGCGAGCACCTGCCGGGCCGCGAGATGCTCGGGCTCCGCCAGGTAACGGGCCGAGTGGTAGATGTGCTCGATCTGGCCGTGGTTCTCAGGCCGGTGGTCGGTGTCGTGCCACACGTTGAAGGCCCGGTGACGGCCCGGTGGGCAGGTCAGGAACGCGGTCAGCGCCGATTTCGCCTTCACGCTCGACGGCCCCTCATCCGTGCTGGCCAGTGTCGAGCGCCGGGGCTCACTCCCACACCCCCGCGGGCATGGGAAGTCCCGCGTAGGCGTCGGGACCGACGGGCTCTTCCGGCTGGATGCCCAGCATCCAACTCGTCCAGAGCGGCTGAGTCCTCGACGATGTTGATGCTCTCGAAGACGACTTCACGAGTCGCCAGGTGGTCCTTCACCCGGATGCAGTTCGATCAACCGGGCGCCCAGTACAGGCGCAGCGGCTCAGTGGTCTCGGTCATCGCCCACCTCTCTGGATCCTGTCAGAGTCTTCCCGCATGCTGGGCTCCGTCGACCAGCAGGGCAGCACCCGCCACATAGGACGCCCGGTCCGAGCACAGCCACACGATGGTCTCAGCCGTCTCGGCGGGCTCGCCCAGCCTTCCCATAGGGGCTGACCCCAGGGCCGCCGACTCGGCGCCGGGAGTGAGCCGGTAGTACTCCTCCAGCATGGGCGTGCGGGTCCGGCCCGGCAGCACCGCGTTGATGCGGATTCTGTGTCCGGCGTACTCCACCGCAGCGGCCTGGGTCAGGTGCACCACCGCCGCCTTGGAGGCTCCGTAGGCGCTGAGCCCGGCGTGGGGCTCGGTGACCGCTCCCGAAGCGATGTTGACGATGGCTCCACCATCGCCGGCGAGCATGGCCCCGATCTCGGCCTGCATGCACCAGAACACCCCGTCGAGGTTGACGGCCATGACCCGGCGCCACGTGTCGGCCGGGTAGTCGGCGACCGGAGCCACCAGCCCTCGCGTGCCGGCGCAATTCACCGCGGCGTCGAGGCATCCGTGGGCGGCGACGATCCCGTCCACCACTTCACCGGCCGCGGCCGGCTCGGCTACGTCCATGACCACCGATTGGGCGGCACCTCCGGACGCCTCGATCAGGCGGGCCGTCTCCTCGGCGGAAGGGCCGTCGATGTCGGCCGCCACCACCATCCGGGCCCCCTCGGCCGCGAACAGCACGGCAGCGGCCCTCCCTATGCCCGAGCCGGCCCCGGTAACGAGGGCCACCTTGCCGTGGGCCATCGGTGCCGAGGTCATCGAGTCCTCAAACCTCGATCAGGACATCGTCGGCGCGCGGCACGAAGCGGGTGTCGAACCCGACCGCGGCGGTGATCTCCGAGACGTAGCCGGCGATCTCGCCGAAGCGCTCGTGGGTGCCGGTCAGCGCTTCGGGCTCGCCGGTGGGCCGTATGTAACAGGGAACGTAGGAGACCTCACGGATGATGCCGCCGCTGATCCGGCAGCGGGCGATCATGGTGCGGCGGGCGTCGGGATGGAACGGATACCCCGGTGACTCGTCCCGCCAGCCGAACTTGTGCTCGGGGTAGAGGCTCTGCATCTCCAGCAGCGCCGGGCTCTCGGTCCCCGGGACGGCGTTGTGGGCGCAGTCGACCGCGAAGTTGCCCAGCCCGTGGAAGATCACCTTGCCCCGGTAGACCTGCACCGCCTTGAGAATGTGCTGGTGGTGGCCGAGCACCAGGTCGGCCCCGGCGTCGATGGCGGCCCGGGCGGCCTCGGTCTCGTAGTCCGCGACGACGATCGGGCTGAAGTGCACCCCCCAGTGGGGCGACACGATCACGACGTCGGCGTCGTCCTTGGCCCTGCGAACATCAGCGACCAGGGCAGCCAGGTCCTCGTCATGGACGAAGGTACGGATCTCGGGCTGGCTGCCGGGCTGCTCGGTCTCGATCTGGTGATAGTGGGTGTAGGCCCGTAGCGGCGCGCAGCCCGGCTTGCCGTGGCCGGCCTCGTAGCCGGGGAACAGGATCGACGAGTACCCCAGGAAGGCGATCCTGGTGCCGCCGCGCTCGATGATCGCCGGCCGGCGGGCCTCGGCCAGGTCCGCGCCGGCGCCGCACACCGCGATCTCAAGGTCGCCCAACACGTCCAGGGTCCGGTAGAAGGCGTCGTATCCGGAGTCGAGATGGTGGTTGTTGGCGAAGGTGACCGCGTCGAACCCGGCCCCCCTCAACGCCTCGGCGTTGCGGGGATGAGCCCTGATCTCGCCCCGTGCCGCCGGGTTGCGGGCCCCGCCCTCGGAATAGACCGACTCGCAGTTGCCGAAGGTGACGTCAGCGCCGACGAGCACATCGCGGCAGTGCTCGAACAGGCTGTCGGGCTGGTCCCGGTTGATCATCAGGTCGCCGACCGCGGCCACCACGATGTCGACATCAGAGCTGGGCATCGCCCCTACCTCCTCCCAGCCTCGGGCCACGCTCGGAACTCGTGCTCACCATGAGACCGGGAGTTCCGCCGGGGCGGTGATGAGGGCGCTGTCACGGTACGGCAGCTCCGACGGCGCCGCATCCAGTTTCAGCCCCGGCAGCCGGGCAGTGAGCGCGCCGAGCGCGATCTGAACCTCGACTCGGGCCAGCGAAGCCCCGAGGCAGAAGTGGGTCCCGAAACCGAACGACAGGTGACGGTTCTCGGCGGCCGGCCGGTCCAGCTCGAAGTCGTCGGGACGGGCGAAGGCGCAGGGATCGCGGTTCGAGCCGGCCAGGGTGAGTATCACCAGCGAGCCAGCCGGAATAGTCACACCGGCGTAGGTCACATCAGCGACCGCCAGCCGGCTCAAACTCACCTGCACCGGCGAGCGGTACCGGAGTATCTCCTCGGTCGCGTCGGCGATCAGACCCGGATCCTGCACCAGCCGCTGGTACCGCTCCGGCTCGGCCAGCAGGTCCAGGACCCCGTTGGCGATGGTGTTGGCGGTGGTGTCGTGCCCGCCGCCGATCATCTCCACGATCATGGCCACCAGCTCGGTCTCGTCCATCTGATCGCCGGAGGCCTCGATCTCGATCAGGCGGCTCACCAAGTCGTCGGCCGGGTTGTCCCGTCGACGCTCGATCAGCGCCCGGACGTAGTCCCCGAACTCGATCAGCGCGCGGGCGCCCCGGTGGCGCTGCTCGTCGCCGTCCACACCGACGATGGCCCGGTTGTTGAGCACCTGGGTCCATTCCTCGAACAGCTCGTGGTCGGCGGCCGGCACCCCGAGCAGCCCGCAGATGACACGCTCCGGCACCGGATAGCAGAAGGCCGGGACAAGATCGGCGGATCCTCGGGGCTCCATCACGTCGATGAGTTCGTCGACGGTCTGCTGGATCAGCGGGCGCCAACGGTCGACAGCGCGGGGTGTGAAGGAGCGGTTGACCAGCTTGCGGCGCCGGGTATGGGTCTCCCCGTCGCTGTTGACGAGACGCCCCCGGAACAGCTCCACCGCCGGACCCGGTTCGAAGAGCGTGGCGGCGGTCTCGTATCCGGCCGCGCCCCGGCTGAGGCGTTCGTCGCGGATGGCGTCCATAACCAGGTCGTAACCGGAGATGATCCACGCACCGCTGGCGCTGCGATGCACGGGCTCGGCCTCACGCAACTCCTGAAGCAGGCCGTGAGGATCGCGCCGGCAGCGGGGGTCGGTCAGGTAGCCGCCCGAGCGCTGGGTCAGGGTTGCAGGCTCGCTGCGATGGTTATTGTCGACGGCCACGCCCGCGGTCACTCGTGGCCGAGGTGGTAGAGCTTGGCCGCGTTGTCGTGCAGGACCTTCCGGCACACGTCGGTGGGAACACCCTTGAGGCTCTCGAGAATCGTCTCGCGCGGGGTCTTGGCCGAGGAGGCCGGACCGGGGGAGAGGCTCGTGGGGTGCGGGTAGTCGCTCTCGAAGGTGATGTTGTCGGCGTACAGCTCGATCATCCGGTTGACGGTGTCACGCTCGAACCAGAAGCTGCCGTACACCTGACGCCGGAAATAGAAGCTGGGCAGCTCCATCTCGGGATACGCCTTGGACGCGCCGGAGTTGTGCCACTGCCAGTCGAGGGCTTCGACGTAGTACGGGATCCAGCCGAATCCACTCTCGACCAGCACGAATTTCAGGTCGGGGTACTTGTGGCACACGCCGAACAGAGTCAGGTCGGCGAGCGTCTCGGCGTTGCCGAGATACGACATGGCGCTGAGCTTGGCGTAATCGGAGCGGGCCGCCTTGGTGCTGAGCATGCTCTTGAAGTCTTCCTCGCCGAACTCCTGGAACCCGACGTGAAAGTTGAGCGACATGCCGGTTTCCTGAGCGACCGAGAACAGCGGCTCCCAATGGGGATCCTGCAGGGCCGGAAGGCCGATCTTGTACGGCTTGGACAGGAAGCAGACCCCGTGGTGGCCCTTGTCGCGGCAACGCAGGAGTTCGGCAATGCTGGCCTCGACGTCCCAGTAGGGCAGCACCGACAGGAGGACGAACCGCTGCGGGGCGACGCTGGCGAAGTCGGTCAGAAAGTCGTTGTACGCCCTGATGGACTCCATGATCAGCTCGTCGTCGCCCATTGCTCTGAAGGCATGACCGGAGAAGGTGAGCAGGTTGGGATAGAGGGCTTGGGCCCAGATACCGAAATCGTCCATCCGGGCCAGCCGGGCCTCAGGGTTCCAGGCGCCGGGTTCGGCCTCCTCGAGCGTCCGGGGGTGTGAGGGAGGGGGCTCGTGCCAGCCGGCGGTCGCCCAGTTGGCGACGCCGGTCAGGCGCTTGCCGCCGATCAGCCAGCGCATCTCGTCGCGCCGCTCGTCGAGAACGAGATGGGGGATGCGGTCCCCCCACTTCGTGGAGGACATGCGGGATGTCCACAGGTCGGGCGGCTCCATCACGTGGCTGTCGGTGTCGATAATCGGGATGTCGGTGAGAGCCATGATGTAGGAGTCCTCTACAGCGGCGGTAGCGGCGGCGGATACCTGATCGGGCCCGGTGGGCTGCGAAACGGGCTGCCGAAATCTGGGAGCCAATCTATGACTATCATACGCTGAATCGTGCCCCAAGCTGTCGAGCGGTCCAGACCCTGGTCATGGCCTCTGCGACGCGCCTTCGTGGTAGCTGCTGGGGCGGTTGTGCGACCCCTTCTCACGACCACGACCATCAGGTGGCTGCGGCATCTACCCTCCGGTCCAGCCATCCTGCGGCGCCGGTATCGAACTCCCCGGGTGTGGTGGCCAGACCGTCCGCCAGTCGAGATCCCTCCGGATCTGCTGTCCCATACCGGCGTGCGCCGCGACGAGCGTGCCGCGCAGGAGGCCTTCGACGACGAACCCCTGCACTCGTTCCACCACAACTTCGGGGTGGCCGTTGTCTGGGCGCTGGCCCAGCTCTGGCAGTCGATGCTGTTCGTGGGGCCGAGGCTGGTGCGGGCCGTGGAGCACGCCAAGCGGACCGGAGCCGCTCCCACCACCGCCCCGACCACGCGATCACCAGCCGAATGGACCGACTGGGTGCGCGACCGGGCACGACGTATCGGCATGAGCACCGTCGGGTTCGCTCCCTACGACGAGCGCTACACCTTCGCCGAGCATGCCCATGACGCCGCCGGGCCCAACGTGATCGTGTGCGTGCTGGAGCAGAACTGGGAGTCGAACCAGACACTGCCCGGCCCGGTGGGGGAGCAGACTGCGCTCAGCACCAACGCCGAGATCATCGAGATGGCCTCGCAGCTGTCCGAGGCCATCGTGGACGCCGGCTTCGCGGCTCGTGCCCACTCGACGGAGGGGATCGCCGTCGTGCACCACTACGGAGTCGAGTCCGGTCTGGGCCAGATGGGGGTCAACGGCCAGCTGCTGACGCCCGAGGCCGGGTCACGCTGCCGTCTGGCCATGGTCACGACCCAGATGCCGGTGGTGCTGGGAACACCGCGAGACTTCGGGATCCCCCGCATCTGCGACGAGTGCCAGGCCTGCGTCCGGCGCTGTCCCGCCGGCGCCATCCCCGTCAAGCGCACCTGGCACCGGGGAATCGAGAAATCCAAGCTGAACCTGGCCCGGTGCTTCCCAGTGGTATCGCAGGTCCACGGATGCTCGGTGTGCATGAAGGTGTGCCCGATCCAGCGCTACGGCCTGGCCGAGGTCATACGGCACCGGGCCTCCACCGGCGAGATCCTCGGCGTCGGAAGCGACGAACTCGAGGGATACGTCTGGCCTCTGGACGGGCGCCGCTACGGCCCCGGCCAGCGTCCCAAGCTCGAACCGGACTTCTTCGAACTCGAAGTCCTCCCGGTGAACCGGGACGGGACCATGAGGTCGGGACCCAGGCCGGCGAAGGTTCCCACACCACTGACCTGATGGCAGTGGACGGCGCAACCACTGGCCGGCGCCCAGTCGTGGGCTTCATCGGCCTCGGAGCGATGGGCGGGCCGATCGCTGACCGGGCTGCGAGCGCCGGGTGGGCGCCCCGGGTATTCGACGCCCGCCCGGAGTCGGCCGAGCCCCGCGTCCGGTGCGGCGCCTCGGCCGCGGTGTCCGCGATCTCCGCAGCCCGCGACGCCGACATCGTGTGCGTCACCGTCCATGACGACGCGCAGGTGCTGGATGTCGTCGACTCCGGGCTGATCGAGGCCATGGCACCGGACGGGGTCGTAGTCCTGCACTCCACCGTCACGGTGGCCACCGTCGGTGAGGCCCGCGACCGTTGCCGGCGGCGGGGTCGCCACGTCGTGGATGTGCCCGTGAGCGGCGGCCCCGCAGGAGCCCGGAACGGGACTCTGGTGCTGATCGCGGGCGGTGAGCCGGAGCTGTTGGAGCGGCTGCGGCCCCTCTTCGACACCTACTGCTCCGATGTGGTCCGCTGCGGCCCGGTCGGGTCAGGCGCCGCCACCAAGGCGGCCCGCAACCTGATCGCCCTGGGGTCGATGGCTCTCGCAGCCGATGCTCTCGCTCTGGCGGAGCAGGCCGGAGTGGACACCGAATGCCTGGCCCGGGTGGTGGCCGCGACCGATCCGGCCAGCCGGGGCGCCCGCCTGCTGCAGGGAGACCTGGGCACCGGCATCACTTCGACCGGCGTGGCCGTGACGGGCCGCAAGGACCTCGACGTGCTCCGGAGAATCGCGGCGGATCTCGAAGTGTCGCAACCGGCGGCGGATGCAGCCATCAGCAACTGGGACCGGGTGGTGGAACTGGTAGCTCGGTCCGAGCAAGGCTCCCGGTAGATGCGCAGAACGATCTTCACCGAGGAGCACCGGCTCTTCCGCGAGTCGGTCAGGACCTTCATCGAGCGCGAGGCCGTGCCCCACACCGACCGCTGGGAGAGCGAGGGCATGGTCGACCGCTCGTTCTGGGAGAAGGCTGCAGCCGCCGGTTTCGTCGGCTTCGAGGCACCCGCCGCCTACGGCGGGCTGGGCGTACGGGACTTCCGCTTCAACGCAGTGATCGACGAGGAGATGATGTACGCGTCGGCGGTCGGTGACGGATTCGGGATGGCCAACGACATCATGGTCCCGTACCTGCTGGACCTGACCGACGACGATCAGAAATCGAGGTGGCTTCCCGGCTTTACCTCGGGGTCGATCATCGCCGCAGTGGCCATGACGGAGCCCCAGGCGGGCTCGGACCTGCGGGGCATCGCCGCCACCGCATCCAGAGACGGCGACTGCTACATCGTCAACGGCACCAAGACGTTCATCACCAGCGGCCTGCAGGCCGACCTGGTGGTGACGGTGGTCCGCGACGAGGACGTGGGCGGACAGCTCAGCCTGCTGGCGGTCGAGCGGGGTACGCCGGGATTCGAGCGGGGCCGCAAACTGGACAAAGTTGGCCACCGGGCGCAGGACACCAGCGAGTTGTTCTACAGCGACGCCCGCGTGCCCTGCGCCAACCGGCTGGGCGAACCCGGCAAGGGTCTCGCCTATCTGAAGCAGAACCTGCCCCAGGAACGGCTGTCCATGGCCGTCACCGCGGTGGCCGCAGCCGAGAAGGCTCTCCAGATCACCATGGAGTACTGCCGGGAACGCCAAGTCTTCGGACAGCCGGTGGGCAGCCACCAGGCCAACCGCTTCACCATCGCCGAGATGCTGGCCGAGATTGCCCGCGAGCGCTGCCACGTCGACCGCTGCATCCAGGCCCACGTCGACGGCGAGCTCTCCGCGGTGGAGGCGGCCGCGGTGAAGCTCACCGCCAGCGAACTGCAGTTCCAGGTGGTCGACCGCTGCCTGCAGCTGCACGGCGGCTACGGCTACATGGACGAGTACCTGATCTCGCGCCTGTGGAGGGATGCCCGGGTGCAACGCATCTACGGAGGGACCAGCGAGATCATGAAGGAGATCATCGGCCGGGACGCCGGCTTCTAATGACCGGCAGGCCATGATCGAAGCCCGCAATGTCGACCACAGCCGCCGGGAGGTGGAGGAGTGGCTCCGGGCCTCGCTGCCGGATGCGTGGATCGCCTGCACCGATGCGGGCCGTTCTCCCGGATCGGCCAGCCGCTATCCCGACTTCGACGAGGACTCGTGGCTGACGGAGATGTTCGACCGGCGCTACCTCATGGCGTCCTGGCCGGTCGAGTACGGAGGGCTGGGATGGAGCCGCGAGATGGCTCTGGCCGGGTTCGAGGCCCTGTCACGCTACGAGGTGCCCCTGCCGCTGTACGTCACCAGCCTCCTGCTGGCCGGACACGGTCTGCTGCAGTACGGGACCATGGAACAGCAGCACCGCTTCCTTCCCAAGATTGCAGCCGCGTCGGAGATCTGGTGCCAGCTCTTCAGCGAGCCCGAGGCCGGATCGGACCTGGCGTCGCTGCGGACCCGAGCCGAGCGCGATGGCGGAGGATGGATCGTGACCGGCCAGAAGGTGTGGTCGACCTGGGCTCACTTCGCCCGTTGGGGACTGCTGCTGGCCCGGACCGGGCCAACGGAGTCGAGGCACCGGGGAATCACCTGTTTCGTGGTCGACATGGGCTTGCCCGGCATCGAGGTGAGGCCGCTGCGCCAGCTGACCGGCGATGCCTCCTTCAACGAGGTATTCATGGACCAGGTGCTCGTCGATGACTCGATGCGCCTGGGACCTGTCAACGAAGGCTGGGGGGTGGCCCGCTCGGTCCTTCAGGCGGAGCGGGGCGAGCTCGGCCAGCGGCGGGTGGGCGGAGTCGACGTCCACAGGTTGATCGACCGCCATCGGGGCGTCGCCGATCCCGAGGCCCGGCAGCACCTGGCCGCTCGGTACGCGCAGGAGCGCATCCTGGGCTGGATGGCGTGGCGGGGCTACGGCCGCGGACTCGAGGCCCAGACGGTGAAGCTGCTGCGGGCCGAGACCAACATGGCGCTGCAGTCCCTCGCCATCAGCCTGGAGGGGCCTCGCGCCGCCGCCCACGACAGCGGCGACAGCGAGACGGGGGAGATCGTCTACGGATTCCTGAGATCAAGGGCCAACTCCATCGCGGGTGGCACATCGGAGATCATGCGCAACGTGATCGGCGAGCAGTTGCTCGGCCTGCCCCGGGAGCCGCGACCCGATACCGATGCCTGGGGACCGGACCGATGAGAGTCGCCGACCTGGTGAGCCGCCACGCAGGAGCCCGCCCCCACGATGTCGCGGTGGTGTGCGGGATCGAGCGATTCACCTGGAAGGACCTCGACAACCGCACCGACGCGCTGGCCGCATTCCTGGCCGGCATCTCCGAGCCGGGCGACCGAGTCGCGATAGTGACCGCCAACTGCCACCGGCACTTGGAAGCGGTCCTTGCCGCGTCCAAGGCAGCTCTTGTCTCCGTACCCCTCAACCACCGGTGGAACAGCCGCGAGCTGGCCGCCACGATCAACGAGGTGGAGCCGGCCGCGCTGGTGCTCGATCTGGGCCTCCCCGGGTCGGCCGGGCTGGAGCTGATCGACATGGTCGCCCCAATACCGGTGCTCGCCTTCGGCGGACGCCGCCCGGGCGCCGTCGACTACGACGACGCCCTCGAGGACGGCTGCGGGAGATCTGCAGAGCATCGCGACGCCTGGCGCCACCACGCGATCGGCTTCACCAGCGGCACGACTGGACGGCCCCGCGGTGCGGTGCTGTCCCAGCAGCAGGCTCTGGCCGCCGCCGGCTGGCTGGCGGCCCTCTTCTCCATCCGGGCCGAGGACTGCTTCCTGGCCTGCATGCCCATGTATGTGTACCGGGGCGGGTCAGGAGCGCTGGCACCGGCAGTTGTGGGTGCCCGCAGCGTGGTATGCGACTTCGACGTCGACGCGGTCATCAGGGTGATCCGCGACGAGGAGGTCACCCACACCATTCTCGCCCCGGTGATGGTCGAACGAATTCTGGCCTGCGGTAGGGCCGCTGGCGGAGCGCTGGACTCGCTGCGAGAGGTGTGGGTGGGTGGCGCTCCGTCGGCCCCCGAGTCGATCGCCGCGCTCCAGCGGCTCACCGGCGCAACAGTGGGATCGGTGTACGGCGCCACCGAGGCCACCGCGGTGGCCTCGATGCGATGGCCGGCAGACGCGGAGCACCGACGCCTCCTGGGATCCATCGGTCGCCCAGCTCCGCTCAACGACGTCAGGCTGATCGCCGCCTCCGGCCGGGAGGCCCAGCCGGGCGAGCCGGCGGAGATCCGGGTGCGGGGATCCACCGTCATGTCCGGCTACTGGCCCGGCGCCGACGGCGACGGCCTGGTCGACGGCTGGTACTGCACCGGCGACATCGCGGTACGCGACGACGAGGGCTACCTGTTTCTGGTGGATCGCCGGGCCGACGTCATCAACAGCGGCGGCCTCAACGTCTACTCGGTCGAGGTCGAGCAGGTCCTGCTGGCCCATCCGGGAGTGGCCGAATGTGCAGTGGTGAGCTCTCCCGACGACAGCATGGGCGAGGCTGTCACCGCAGTGGTGGTTCCGGCGAGCAGTCCAGTCGATTTCGGCGAACTCGAGCGGCGCTGCCGGGAGGCATTGGCGGGTTACAAGTGTCCACGACAGTGGGTCCTGTCCACCGGCCTGCCCCGCAACGCCCTGGACAAGATCGACAAGAAGGCGATCCGGGACGAGCGCTGGACCGGCCACCAGACCAGCATCGCCAGCTCGCCGGGTACCTCCTCAGGAGCGAACGATGGGTGACGGCACCACTCCGGCAACCGATTCCCCGCCCCTGGAAGGGGTCCGCATCCTGGACCTGACCAGAGCGACCTCAGGTCCCTACTGCACGCAGATCCTGGCCGACCTGGGTGCAGACGTGGTGAAGCTGGAGGAGCCACCGGGCCCCAGAGGCCGGGACCAGATCGATCCGTTCAACACCATCGGCGGCATGGACGCGTACTTCCTGTGCGTGAACCGGAGCAAGCGCAGCATCGCCTTCCCGCTGGGCCACGAGCGGGCTCCAGGCCTCGTCCACGCGCTGGCCGGCGCCGCCGATGTAGTGATCGAGAACTTCCGTCCAGGCGTGGCTGAGAAGCTGGGCGTCGGACCCGCACAGCTACGGGCCACCAACGGCAGGCTCATCACCTGCTCGCTGTCGGGGTTCGGCGCCACCGGGCCGCTGAGGGACCGGGCCGCGTTCGACATCACCGTGCAGGCCCAGGCCGGGGTCATGAGCTTCATCGACCGCCGCGATCCCGCCGGGCGCCTGGCGCCCATTCCGATGCCGGTGGCCGACCTCCTGGCCGGCATCTACTGCGCGGTGGCGGTGCCGGCCGCGCTCGTGCGGCGGGCCGCAACCGGTCAGGGCGCCCACATCGACGTGGCCATGTACGACGCGCTGCTGTCGTGGTTCGTGGGCTTCGGAGTGCATCAGCTCAACTTCGGCCAGCCGACCGACATCCAGGACAGGATCCTGTGGGGCAGCTTCGAGACCAAGGACCGCCCACTGGTCATCACCGCCCACCGGCCCGCGCAATGGCAACGCTTCTGCGCGGCGCTCGACCGGCGCGACTGGCTCGAGGACCCACGCTTCGCGGCGCCGGCCGACCGGGCCAACAACATCGACGACCTCAGGACCCTCATCGCTGATGTGCTCGTCACCAAGGGCGCCGACGAATGGATAGAGGCATTCGAGCGAGAGGGCCTCTCGTTCTCGGACACCTTCACGATGGCCGAGGCCCTGGAGCATCCTCACACCGCAGAGCGCAAGATGGTGGTCGAGGTCGACGATCCCGCAGCCGGCCCAATGCGCCTGCTCGGCAACCCGGTGAGGTTCGCCGGTTGCGAGACCGCCTACTCACCGCCTCCCCGGACGGGCCAGCACTCCGTCGAGGTGCTGCAGGAGTGGCTCGACTACAGCCGCGACCAGCTTGAGGAGCTGGTTCGCTGCGATTTCGTCTACGACCCGGAGTTCTCACGCCCGACCTGACGGGAACGTCCGAGCGCCATTCCATGCGTATAGTTTCATCAGATCAACAACAGGCGGGATCCGCGATGACCGAACCGGTGCACATCCTTGGTGGCTGGCAGTCCGACTTTGCGGAGCGCGCGCCCGATGGCGGTTTCTTCTCGCTCCTGGAGGCAGCCACTCTGGGCGCGCTGGCCGACGCCGATCTTGAGCCCGCCGACATCGAAGTGGCCCACATCGGCAACCTGGCCGGCGAGTTGACTGCCTTCCAGGCCCAGCTCGGCGGCCTGCTGGTCAGCATCGACCCGGCCTTCATGGGCCTTCCAACGTCCCGTCACGAGGCGGCCTGCGCCTCCGGGAGCCTGGCCGCGCTGGCCGCGTCCGCCGAGATCGAAGCCCGCCGCTACGACGTGGCGCTGGTGGCCGGCGCCGAGATCCTCCGCAAGGTGGGCGGCCTGCGGGCGGCTGAGCTGCTGAGCTGCGCAGGCTGGGCCGGACAGGACGCCTTCGACGGCGACAATCTCTGGCCCCGCCTGTTCGCCGACGTGGCCGACGAGTACGACCGCCGCTACGGGCTGACCCACGAGCACCTCGGTCGCATCGCCGAGCTGAACTTCGCCAACGCCCGCTTCAACCCCAACGCCCAGACCCGCAACTGGGACATCGAGGAGAACGCCTTCGGCAACGACGACGACATCAATCCGGTGGTCGACCGCCACCTGCGCAAGATGGACTGCGGCCGGATCACCGACGGTTCCTGCGCGGTGGTCCTGGCCTCGGGCTCCTACACCGAGCGGTGGGCCCGGCGGCGGGCCATCGACATCGACTCGGTCCCCCGGCTCAAGGGCTGGGGCCACACCACCGCGCCCACCCTGCTGCCGGACAAGTTCAAGGCCAGCCAGGAGGATGCCTACGTGTTCCCCCACGTGCGCAAGGCCGCCACCGACGCCATGGCCAGGGCCGGCCTGCAGGGACCCCGAGAGCTTGACGCCATAGAGGTGCACGACTGCTTCTCCATCAGCGAGTACGCCGCCATCGACCACTTCGGGCTCACCCCTCCGGGCAAGTCCTGGCAGGCCGTCGAGGACGGCACCATCGAACGGGACGGTGATGTGCCGGTGAACCCCAGCGGCGGCCTGCTCGGGATGGGCCATCCGGTGGGCGCTACCGGGGTGCGCATGATGCTCGACGGGGCCAAGCAGGTCTCGGGCCGCGCCGGCGAGTACCAGGTTGACGGAGCCCGCAACGCAGCCACGCTGAACATCGGGGGATCGTTCACCACGGTGGCCAGCATCGTGGTCGGCGTCGACTGACCCGCGCCGTCCGGGACGCCCCCAGCGGAGGCTGAGATGAGCTCCACAGACACGAAGGCAAGGTCGGCGCTGGTGACTGGAGCCGCCTCCGGTATGGGCGCGGCCATCGCCAGACGCCTCGACGCCGACGGGGCCCGGGTGGTCGTGGCCGACATCCAGGCCGAGATGGGAGCCGAGGTGGCCGCATCGCTGAGCGGCGGGATCTTCGTGGAGATGGACCTGGCCCGCCCGGAATCGGTGACGGCCGCGGCCGAGCAGGTTCTCGGCGAGCTCGGCACGATCGACATCCTCGTCAACTGTGCCGGGTTCGACGTGGTCATGCCGTTCCTGGAAACCGACGAGGAGCTGTGGGACTCGCTGATCGCGGTCAACCTGTACGGACCGCTGCGAACCACCAAGGCGTTCCTTGGTGGGATGGTCGAGCGCGGCTGGGGGCGCATCGTCAACATCAGTTCCGATGCAGGACGTGTCGGCAGCAGTGGTGAAGGCGTCTACTCGGCGTGCAAGGGCGGTCAGATCGCCTTCACCAAGACCATCGCCAGGGAGGTGGCCCGCTCCGGGGTGACCGTCAACTGCGTGTGCCCGGGGCCGACCGACACGCCGCCGGTGCGCAGAACCCTGGCCGGGGGCGGGGAGAAGTACATGCAGGCGCTGGTGCGGGCCATACCGATGAGACGCCTCGGCCAGCCCGAAGACATCGCCGCGGCGGTGGCCTACCTCGTGTCCGAGGAGGCCGGCTTCGTCACCGGCCAGACGCTGTCGGTGAGCGGCGGAATGTCGATGTGCTGAGCGCCACACCTCACAGATCCGGCAGTGACGGCGGACGTGTGGGCGAACAGAGGGGCACTGGAGACCGGGGGCGCCACCGGACCCTGAGTGTCGGCATGATGTTGCCGGTCGGATTCGGCATCGAGCCCCCCGACCTGATCGATCTCTGCGTCGACGCCGACCGGCGGGGTCTGCACGCGGTGGGCTGCGGAGAGCTGGCCGGGCCCGAGGCGCTGTCGCTCATGGGCGCGGCCGCGGCGGCCACCGACGACATCCGGCTGGAGACGGGCGTCGTCCCGATCTCCAGCCGCTCACCCGCTCTGCTGGCCATGGCGGCCTGCACGCTGGCCGCTCTGTCGGCGGATCGTTTCGTGCTGGGCATCGGCGCGGGAAGCCCGATCGTCTCCTCCTACCACGCTGACGTCTTCGAACGGCCCGTCGGCCGGGTCGCCGAGGCGCTGGCCAACATCAAGGCAGCCCTGGCGGGGGAGCGGCTAGCCGATCGAGGAGGTTTCAAGCTCCGAGGCATACAGGGTCGTCCGGTACGGGTGTTCCTTGCGGCCATGAACGAACGCATGCTCCAGTTGGCCGCCCGCGAAGCCGACGGAGTGGTTATCCATTTCGTCGGTGCCGAGCAGATGGCCGAACTCGCGCCCCGCCTCAGGCAGACCCGCGCCGCCGCCGGAAACGAGGCTCCCTTCGAGATCCTCGCCCTGGTCCATGCGGCCGCCGGACCCGACGGCGATCCTGCATGGGCTTACCGGCGCGAGATGGCTCCCTATCTTGCCGTGCCCTCCTACCGGGGGCTGGCCGCCGCGTTGAGTTCCGAGGACGAGGTCGACGCGGCCGCGGAAGCCTGGCAGGGGGGCGGGCGGGAAGCGGCCGCCGACCTGTTCCCACCCGGCATCGCCGCGGCTTGCCTGGCGGTGGGACGCGAGGCCATAGCCGACCGGGTGGCCGGCCTTGGGCGGGCCGGCTGCGACGGGGTGCGCCTCGTTCCTCTCAGCACAGCCGGGGCTGATGCCGCGCCGGTCCACGACCTAGTGGACTGTCTGGCCGGAGTGATCGATGATCTGAGCCTCCAGGAGGTGGTGTCGTGACCGATGCCGTCGACATGATGAACTACGCCCCGCTGATCGCGCCGGGCATCTCGGGCATGGAGTTCCAGTACGAGGAGTTCCAGATAATGCTCAACACGACGTTCAAGCGCATGGCCGAAGGCGGCGTTGCCACCACGCTGTGGGGCCGGGAGGTCCCGCTGGACGACGTGGAGAACCTTCCATACGACGACACCCTGAAGGTGGAGGAGGCGGTGGTTCAGCTGGATGCGGCGGGCTACTCGGTAGCCGTGCTGGCCTGCCTGAAGATGTGGTCCTACCACTACCACCACCGACTCATCATGGACATGGACGAGGAGGTAGTGGCCCGGGCCCTGGCCAAGGCTCCCGACCGCTTCGTCGGCGCGGCCGGCTACAACCCCTTCCGGATCTCTGAGAGCATCGCCCGCATCGACACCGCGGTGCGGGAATGGGGCTTCGGCTACGTCTACTTCCATCCGATCACCTTCGGGGTGGCCCCCAACGACCGGCGCTGCTACCCGCTGTACTCGAAATGCTCCGAGCTCAGCGTGCCGGTCGGCTTCCAGGTGGGGCACTCCGCCGAGGTGCTGCCGAGCGAGGTGGGGCGGCCCATGCTGGTCGACCAGGTGGCCATCGACTTCCCCGACCTCAAGATCAACATGTCCCACACCGGCTGGCCGTGGACCGGCGAGTTCTGCTCGATGCTGTGGAGGCACCCGAATGTCTACGGCGATGTCTCCGCCTACTTCGCCTCCACCCTCGACCCCGAGCTGGTGAGGTTCATGGACAGCGGCCGGGGCCGCCACAAGATCATGTTCGGCACGAACGGGTTCGACCTGGCCCGCTGCAAGCAGGACTTCGAGAGCCTGCCGGTCAGCGACAGGACCAAACAGCGGGTGCTGCACGACAACGCCCTCGAGTTCCTGGGAATGCGATGAGCGCGGGACCACAGGCATGCCGGCCGGCTGACGCCGCCGAGAGGCGGGGCCGGCGATGAGCGGCCCCGGCCCATTGGAGCTCATCCGCCTGGAGCAGCCATCGCAGCGGCTGGCCGAGGTGGTGCTCGACCGACCGCCGGCCAACGCTCTGAGTCACCAGTTCATGGACGAGATGGGCGCGGTGACGGCGTGGCTCGAGCCGAGCGAGATCCAGCTCGTCGTACTGCGGAGCAGGGCCAGGATGTTCATGGCCGGCGCCGACCTGAACATGGTGAACGAGGGCTGGGACGATCAGGACGCGACCACCGAGAAGTGCCAGCAGATGATGAACCGCTGGGAACGGCTGCCCATGCTGACCCTGGCCGCCATCGGCGGCCACGCGCTGGGGGCAGGCTGCGAGCTCGCGATGTCGTGCGACCTCCGGCTGATGGCCCGGGGCAGGGCCCGGATCGGTCTGCCGGAGTCGCTGCGGGGACTGATCTCGGCCGCGGGCGGCACCCAGCGCATGAGCCGTCTGGTCGGACCGGCCCGCGCCCTCGACCTGTGCGTGCGGGGCCGCATGATCGGCGCGGACGAGGCCGAGAGGTACGGTCTCGTCAACGAGGCCGTCGACGAGACTCGGCTCGACGAGCGGACCGCGGAGCTGTGCGAGGAACTGCTGGGGTTGCCCCGGCTCACCACCCAGGCCATCAAGCGATGCATCCTCGAGGGCCGTGACCTGCCTCTGGCCGAGGGCTTCGCGCTCGAGCGCCGCGAGCTGGCCGGATTGCGCGACACCCACGACACCCGGGAGGGTGTGCAGTCGTTCATCGAGAAGCGCTCCCCGAACTTCATCGGCAGATGACCATGGGGCGACACGGAGGCTCCGTCCCGGAGGAGCTCAGGGACCGCTACGAGATCGAGCAGGTTCTCTACGACTTCGCCCGCTATTGCGATGATCTCGACTTCGCTGGGCTGGCCTCCCTGTTCCACGACGAATGCCGGTGGGACTACGGTCCCGGCGCCGGGCCCGTCGTGGAAGGCCGTGAGCAGGTCGAGGCCTTCGTACGACGAGCCTTCTCCAGTTCGGCGACCGACGAGGATCCCGAGGGCGTGAAGGTGCGAATCCGCAAGACCAGCCACCACGTCAGCCAGGTGGCCATCAACTTCGAGGGACCCGACCTGGCCCACACCGAGACCTTCGTGTTCACCTGGCACGAGATGTCCGACGGCTCCCCGGGCCTGCTCTGGGGCCGCTGGCACGATCAGCTGCGCCGGACCGAGCACGGGTGGAAGATCTCGGAGCGGCGCATGGTCCTGTCGGCGGTTGACAACTACTACGGCATCGGCCACTCCGCCTGGGGGGAGGACTTCAAGCCCTTCCGCCGCCAGACTCCCTTCCAATGAGTGTGAGAGGCCCCAGGGGCCTCGCGCTGGTGTCGGGGGGCAGCGGCGACATCGGCGCCGCCATCTGCCGGGCCCTGCACGCCGACGGCTGGGGTCTGGCGATCGGCTACGTCTCCAGGCAGCGGGCCGAGTCGCTGGCGGCCGAACTGGCGGCCCAGGGCCCGCCGGCTCGGGCAGTGCCACTGGACCTGACCGACCGGCCCGGGATCCGCTCCAGTATCGAGGCACTCTTGGACGCGGAGGGTCGAGTCGACACGCTGGTGCTCAACGCGGGATGGAACCAGGCCCGATCCTTCCTCGACACCGGCGAGCAGCAATGGCGCACGACCCTCGCGGTGAACCTGGTCGGGCCGATGCTGGCCGTCCAGCTGTGCCTGCCGTCCATGGTTCGCGCCGGCGCCGGAGCCATCGTGGCCGTCACCTCGGAGGCGGCCCGGGTGGGCGACGCCGGCAATGCGGTGTACTCCGCGGCCAAGGCCGGCCTGACATCGTTCCTGCGCACCATCGTCCGGGAGCATGGCCGGGACGGCGTTCGGGCCAACGCGGTCGCGCCCGGGCCGATCGACACCAGCCTGCTGCGCCACGCGTTCGAGGACCCCGAGACTGCGGACGAGGCCATAGCCAAGCTCACCCGGCTGGTACCGCTACGCAGGCTGGGACGGCCCGCTGAGGTCGCGGCCGCGGTGCGCTACCTGGTGAGCGAGGGCGCCCACGTGAACGGCCAGCAGATCGGCGTGGGCGGCGGCGTGGTCATGTAGGGGCGCTCGGGCCACGGCCCCGCCCGTATGGGGCGGATTCGCTCGCCTATTCGCTCGGCCTCTCCGGCGCGAGGGCGAAGGCCCGCCGCGCGTTCTCGGCCAGGAACTTGGGCCACACGTGATCACGCAGCGGCAGCTCGCTGACCTCCCGGAAGATCCGCTCATAGGCGAGCATGGGCCAGTAGCCCGCGAAGATCACCTTGTCGGAGCCCCTCCGGTTGGCATGGTCGATCACCGCCTTCGGGTAGTACTTGGGCGCGAAGCCGCTCGTCGCGAAGTACACGTTGGGCCAGGTCTGCATCATCTTGACGCAGGTGTCGGTCCAGGGTTCGCCGCCGTGCTTGAACACCACCCGGAGGTCGGGAAAGAACCAGCACACCTCGTCGAGGTGGATCGGGTTCTGAGTCCACGCCGGCACCCGGGGACCGGGGAAGCCGACGTTGATCATCACCGCCAGGTCGCACTCGATGCACTTGGAGTAGATCGGGAAGTACTCGCGGGAGTTGGGCGCGATGTGCGGGTACAGCATGTGGGGCACGATCATCACGCTGCGCAGGATCGGGTAGCGCCGGGCCAGGTCGTCTATACGGCGCACTGCAGTCATCCCGTCGTGGGGATCGACCCGCAGCGACACGAAAACCCTGGCCGCATGCTCGCTCAGACGGTCGAGCACTTCGTCGTCGGTGCCGAAGTTGAGCGGAACCTGGGCGCGGGCGATGCCCCAGGAGTCCAGGTTGGCCAGCCACAGGCCGAGGTCGCCCATGACACGGTCCCGCTCGGCCCGGTCGGCGTCCTTGGTGAAGAGGTGCCCGACGATGTCGGTGGAGGGCCAGGCCGCGAGGCTGTCGGGGTCCCGCAGCGCGGCCCGAGGCATGGGCACCTCGATCCCATCGCGGTCGATGGTGAGCTGGCTGAAGGCGTCGATGATCGGGACCGGGGACTCCGCGGGCAATTCCATGGCTACGATTATGCTGGATCGGCTGGCAGGCCCGCGTGCGGGGCTCAGCCGAGCGAGTCTGAGGGATGGGCGGCGTCTGAGCCGAGAAGCGAGCGACGGGGAACTTCAGGCGGTGCGCAGCACCACCCGGTTCCTCGCGATGCGCACCACCTTCCGGTCCTTGGCGGTACGCGACTTCCGCATCTTCGTGACCGGCCACACCGTCAGCCAGATGGGCACATGGATGCAGCGTCTGGCCGTGATCTGGGCCGTGTTCGAGATCACCGACAGCGGCACCGCGGTGGGGGTGGCCAGCGCCTGCGTGTTCGGCCCGGCGATCGTTCTGAGCCCGCTGGCGGGCCTGGTCGCCGACCGGCGCGAGAGCCGCAGCCTGCTGGTGACGACCAAGGTCGGCCTGGTCGTCTCGGCGATGACGCTGGCGGCGGTGGCCTTCACCGACCCGTCCACTCCGGTGCCCTATCTGTTGGCCGCGTTGTTGTTCGGCGTGGTGGAGACCTTCGACATCCCGGTACGGATGATCTTCGTCGGGGCACTCGTGGACCGCGAAGACCTCTCCAACGCGATCGGGTTGAACGCCGCGGCCATGAACGGCTCCCGCATCGTCGGTCCCGCGCTGGGAGGTGCCCTCATTGCGGGCGCAGGCGTCGAGTGGTGCTTCGCAGTCAACATCGGGCTGGCCGCGATCGTGCTGGTGTCGATGCTCACCATCCGGACCCGGTCGCAGCCCGACACCGCGCCGGTGCCGGACCGCCGGATGCTGCTGGGGTTCGGCATCGCCTGGCGCGAGCCGACGCTGAGGACCAGCCTGCTCGCCTACACCGTGGTGGGCGTGTTCGCCATCGTCTTCCCGGTGACCCTGCCGCTGTTCGCAGAGCGGTCGCTGGGAGGGGGCCCGGAGACATTCACGCTGCTGTTCGCGGCTTTGAGCCTCGGCGCGATCGCGGGCGGGCTGGTGGTGGCCCGCCGAGCCATGCCGGGCCTCGGTTTCCTGGGCGTCTCCTCGCTCGCCACCGCGCTCACCATGGCCGCGCTGGGCGCGTCCGGAAGCGTGGTTGTAGCAGTCCTGGCCGCGGTGACGGTGGGCGCGGCGACCATGGCCTTCATGGGCGGGGTCGTCACGGTTGTGCAGTTGAACGCTCCCGCCGCGACCCGAGGGCGGGTGCTGGCGCTCGTGTCGATGGTCGGCATCGGATCGAGAGCAGTGGGCGGACCGATACTCGGCGTGATCATCGACGCGGTCAACGCACGGGCCTCCATCTACCTGGGCGCGGCCGTCTCGGGCATAGTCGGCGCCTGGATGCTGCTGTCGGAGCGGCGGGCAGCGGCACGCCAACCGGCCGGGCCGTAGGCCGGGAGACCGGTGCGGCGTCTGGGGCCAATCCCGACGATCGGTTATCATCAATTCGTCGCTACGGAGGTGAGCCTGTGACCATGACTCGCAGCACGGTGACGCTGCTGCCCGACCCCGAGCGTCGCCAGAGGCACTACACGATCATCTCAGTCGACGACCACCTGTGCGAGCCGGCCCACATGTTCGAGGGGCGGCTTCCCCGGCGCTTCGCCGGCAGGACCCCCCGGGTGGTGGAGACCGGCGACGGCGGCGAGGCGTGGCTGTTCGAGGACACGCTCATGCCCCAGGTCGGCTTCAATGCCGCCGCGGGCCGGCCACCGGCGGAGGTCGTCAGCCGCGACCCGATCCGGTTCTCGGAGATGCGTCGATCGGCCTACGACATCGACGCCCGGATCGCCGACATGGACCTCGACGGCGTGTACGCGTCGCTGTGCTTCCCGTCATTCCTGGCCGGGTTCGGCGGAGTGAGGCTCCAGACCACTTCGGCCGACGCCGACTTCTCGCTGGCGCTGGTGAGAGCATGGAACGACTGGATGATCGAGGAGTGGGCCGGCTCGTATCCCGAGCGGATGATCCCGATGCAGCTGGCATGGCTCCATGACCCCGACCTCGCCGCGGCCGAGATCCGGCTCAACGCGGCCCGAGGATTCCGGGCCGTCACCTTCCCCGAATCGCCTCACCAGGCCGGCTTCCCGTCGCTCCACTCCGGCTACTGGGACCCGTTTGTGGCCGCCTGCGCGGAGACGGGCACCGTGATCAACGTCCACACCGGATCGGCGGGCAAGCTCCCCGAGTCGGCCCCTGACGCCCCCGGCGACGTGACCTCAGCCCTGTTCGGCGCGGGCTACGCGCTCACCACCACCGTCGACTGGTTGTTCTCGCGCTACGCCATGAAGCATCCCGAGCTCAAGATCTCGATATCGGAGGGCGGAATCGGCTGGGTGCCATCCCTGCTCGACCGGCTCGAGCACCACTACCGCAAGCAGGGCGACCGCCGGGGCACCTGGACCGGCTCCAAGCTGACCGCGGCCGAGCTGTTGCAGCGGAACTTCTGGTTCTGCCTGGTGGACGAGCCCTCCGCGATGGTCCAGCTCGAACGGATCGGGGTGGAGAACATCCTCTTCGAGACCGACTTCCCCCACAACGACTCAAGCTGGCCCGACACCCAGGAACTACTCAGAAAGCACATGGCCGGTCAGGAGGAACGCACCGTGCGCCGGATCAGCTGGCACAACGCCTCGGAGCTGTTCGGCCACCCGGTGCCGCTTGCGGTTCAGCTCGACCCGGACGCCTACTGACCGCGCCGACCCGCCCCTCATCAGCTGCCGAGCTTCCCCTCGATGAGGGCTCGTAACCGGAACTTCTCCACCTTGCCGGTCGCGGTACGGGGAAGCTGGTCGATCAGCTCCAGGCGCTCGGGCAGTTTCTGCACGGCGACGCCCTGGGCCCGGACGTGCTCGACCACCGACTCGAAGGTGGGCGCCGGTCCCGGCGCGGCCACCACGAAGGCGCACGCCCGCTCGCCCAGTCGCTCATCGGGCATGCCGATCACCGCCACGTCGGCGACTTGCGGGTGCTCGACCAGAATGTCCTCGATCTCGCGGGGCGCGATCTTCACGCCGCCCCGGTTGACCAGCTCCTTCTTGCGTCCGGTCACCCTCACGTAGCCGTCGGCGTCCATGCGCCCGAGATCGCCTGAGCGGAAGTGCCCGCTGGGGGCGAACACTTCGTCGGTGCGCTCGGGATCCTGCCAGTACTCGAGCATCACCATCGGACCCCAGCTGCAGATCTCACCCTCCTGGCCGCGGTCCAGCTCGTTGCCGTCGTCGTCGAGGATCCGCACATCGTTGCAGGGCACCGCGCAGCCGTCGCTCGATGCGACCCGTTCCACGGGATCGATGAGCTTGACCATCGTCTCGACCCCGCACTCGCTCTGGCCGAAGATCGACAGCATCTTGCAGTCCAGGGTCTCCTCGGCCCGGTGCACCACCGCAGCCGGTATGGGCGCGCCACCGCAGCCGAACACCCGGAACCGGCCGATGTTGTAATCGCCGGACTCGGAGGCGTCGGCCATCATCGTGGCGAAGGGCGTGGCCCCCATGGTGTGGGTGCAGCCGTAGCGCGACACCAGCTCCAGGGCCCGGCGGGCGTCCCACGCATCCTGCAGGACCGTCCCGAATCCCCCGAGGCACGGGGAGATGACCCCGGCGTTGAGGCCGGTGTTGTGCATGACCGGCGAGGGCATGAAGCAGCGGTCTCCAACCACGAGCTCCATCTCGCGGTTCAGCACCCGGGCCGTGGCCGCGTGGCTGTTGAAGCTGTGCAGCGCTCCCTTGGGCAGTGCGGTCGTGCCCGAGGTGAAGATGACTATCTGGTCGTCGTCGGCCTGCGGGAGAGGCCCGTCATAGGGTTTGCCGGCTGAGATCAGCTCATCCAGGCTGGCCGCCCCGCGGGGCGACTCACCCAGGACCACCACCCGCTCGAGCGATCCGCACGCGGCCGACAGCTCCATTCCCATGGCGGCGTGGTCGAAGCCCCGATGCTCGTCAACCGTGATGAAGCACTCCGCGGCGGTGCGGTCGATGGCGTCTCTCATCTCGCTGCGGCGGTAGATCATCATCCGCGGGACGATCACACAACCCAACCGGCACAGCGCGTAGTAGGTGACGACCGCCTCCACGACGTTGGGCAACTGGACCGCGACAACCGACTCATCGCTGAGGCCGGCATCGGCCAGCGAGCCGGCCAGCGACCACGCCATGTCCTCAGCTCGGCGAACGTCAGCTCCCTCGACTCGTCGGCCACCCCGATCTCGCCGGGCTGCTGCCGGGCGTTGCGCTCCACGTAGTGGGCGAGGGTGTGCTCGGCCCAGAGCCCGTCGGCCCGCCACGCCTCGGCCTGCTCGCGGGTGAATCTCGGGTGCAGTCCCCGCCGCTTCATGGGTTCCTCCAAAGAGTCGGGAGACGGACTGGCCAGCAACTCATGATCATGGCACGAGGCCCTCAGGCGAGAGCATCGGCGAAGGCTTCCAGGAACTTCTCCGGCTCGCGGTCGACGGCGGGCACCAGCACCCGGCTGACGCCGAGCGCGACCAGATCGTCGAAACGCTCGCGGACGTGCTCGGGGGTGCCCGCCATGGCGAAGCGCTCCGCGAGATACGCGGTGATGCCGAGTTCGTCCACGAGTCGTGCGTTGGCTCCGTCCCATTTGACGTGCTCACTCTGGTCATAGCGGCGCTGCAGCTCCCGCACCGCATCGACGAGGGACTGGGGCACGGTGGCCAGTTGAGCCGCCGAGCGGAGCCCGTGGGATCCGGCGCTGGCCAGGTTGGCCTTGATCGGGACGTAGGCGTCCTCGGCCGTCGAGCCGATCGACGCCCGGGTCATCACCCAGAAGTCGACCTCTCCGGGATCGCGTCCCGCGGCGGAGGCGCCGTCAGCCACGGCCGCGAGGGCGGACTCGATCACCGTCGGCGACACCCCACCCGCGAAGAGCACGCCATCGGCGACCTCTCCCGCGATCCGGGCCGTGACGAGTCCGTAGGCGGCCAGGTACACGGACACCGGCCGCTCGGGGCTGAACGTGAGGGAGCGGCCCTCCCATTCACTGGGCTCGCCGGCGAGAAGGCTGCGGATGGTCGCGGTCGCACGACGCAGCTCGGGCCGCCTGGGGACGTTCAAGCCCAGCGAGAACAGAGGCCCGCCTCCCGCGCCGAGACCGAGCACCGAGCGTCCGCCCGACAGCGCGTCGAGTGAGGCGGCCGCCGAGGCCACCACCCCCGGATGGCGGGAGACCGGATTCGTGACCATGGGTCCGAGCCGGATCCGGCTGGTGGCGTCGGCCACGACGGCCAGGCACACGTTCACGTCCCGGTAGTGCATGGGAACGTCGCCCACCCCCACCAGGTCGAAGCCGAGTTCCTCAGCCAGGCGAGCCCGGTCGCGGAGCACTCCGAAGTCCTGGCCGCCCAGCAGGATGGCTCCGGCCCGGCCGATGCGCTCCTGCGAGGGGCCAGCCACGTCCATGATCATAGTTTCGGTGGAGTCGGCTAGCTTCGCCGCCATGATGCAGGCGCCACGCTGCGACCGGGCGCCCACGGTCGGTTGAACGGCCTGGTTTCGGTTCCCTGGTCGCGAGCGCTGCTGGCCGCGGTCACTCCCTACATCGCCTGCTCGATGCCCGTGTTCCTGACCGCGACCATGGCCATCAGGCTCAAGGACGATTTCGGGATCGGTGAGGAGGCTCTGGGCGCGCTGCTGTCGATCTTCTCGGTCGGGGCTGCGGTCGCGGCTCCGATCATGGGCCGCTTGGCGGAGCGCCTCGGGCCTGGACCCAGCCTGCGTATGGCCAGCGCGCTCTCAGGAGTGGTGATGATCTCCATCGCGACCGCGGCCCACGGTTGGTGGGCCATAGCCGGACTCCTGGTCGCGGGCGGGATCGCGGCGACCCTCATGCAGTCCTCGTCGAATCTGTGGCTGGCCCGCACGATCGAGGACCGCCGGATGGGCCTGGCCTTCGGCTTGAAGCAGTCCGGAGGGCCGACCGCGGCCCTGCTAGCCGGTTTGGCCGTTCCGGTCCTCGCGCTGGCGGTCGGATGGCGCTGGACATTCGCTGCCTTCGGCGGCTTCGCGCTGGCCGCCGTTCTCAGTGTTCCCCGAACTGGCCTGCGGGGCGTGGGCCGGACCGCCCCGAGCCGCGCCGGGGACGTGGACCTCGGCCCGCTGCTGGTGCTCACTGCGGGGGCCGCGGTCAGCACCGCCCTCTCGGCCGCCTTCACCGGATTCACGGTGACCGCCGCCGTCCAGCAGGGCGGTCTCAGCGAGTCGGCCGCGGGGGTGGTGTTCGCGCTCGGAGCCCTGACCGGCGTCGGAACCCGCGTCGCGCTGGGCCATTGGGTGGACAGCCGGCCCGACACCCGCTTCGGGATGCCGGCCGTGCTGGTCGGCGCGGGCGCGCTGGGCTTCGCCGTCCTGTCGCAGGGATCCGGCTCACCGTCGGCGTTCATGGTCGCGGTGCCGTTCTCGTTCGCGACTGCGTGGGGATGGGTGGGCGTGTTCAACTACGCGATCACCCGGTCCAACGCGACCTCTCCAGCGGCCGCGACCGGCATCACCCTGGTCGGCAGCAACGTCGGCGTGATCGTCGGCCCCGCGGTGTTCGGCTTCCTGTTCGCCCGGTCCTTCACGGCCGCATGGCTGACCGCGGCCGTCGGAAGCCTTCTCGGGGCTGGTTTGATGACCCTCGGCGGCCGCCTGGTGCGCCGCGGCGCCGCGGCCTGACCGATGCCGACCCGGCCCGCGATCGCCGGTAGCGTCGCGGTCTCATGGGCGGCCGGGAGATCAGCGACGACCTCTTGTCGGTGCGGGGCAGGGTGGCCATCGTCACCGGAGCCAGCGGGACCCTGGGGCAGCGGTACTGCCGGCTGCTGGCGTCTCGGGGCGCCACCGTGGTGGCCGCGGCTCGCAGGCTCGACCGCTTGGAGGCCCTGGCCACCGAAGTCGCCGGGGTGGTGGCGATGGGCTGCGACGTCACCGACGACTCGCAACTCCAGCGGCTCGTCGAAGCAGCCGTCGAGCATGGCGGGCCCGACATCGTGGTCAACAACGCGGGCACCAGCGACGCTGTGGTCCGGGCCCACGAGCAGGACCCGGCCCAGTTCCGGCGGGTGCTGGAGGTGAACCTGACCTCAGCGTTCGTGCTGTCGTCGGCCGCGGCCCGCGCGATGATCGGCCACGGCCGGGGCGGCAGCATCGTCAACGTGGCGTCGATGCTGGGGATCGTGGCCTCCGGCGGCAACCACCAGGCCGGGTACGTGGCCTCCAAGACCGGCCTGATCGGGCTCACCCGGGAGCTGGCCAAGCAGTGGGCGCCTGACCGGATCCGGGTCAACGCCATCGCCCCCGGCTACTTCCGCAGCGAGCTCACCGAGGAGATGTTCGCCGCTGAGGACGCCCCCGGCCTGCGCCACATCCAGCGCAACACCCTCATGCGACGCGCCGGCGAGATCGACGAGTTCGACGGCGCCCTGCTGCTGCTGGCCTCCGACGCGGGCAGCTACATGACCGGCCAGACCATCGTCATCGACGGCGGCTGGACCGCCCGCTAGGCCGCGCTGGCGCGGCGGTAGGCGTCCAGCACCAGGCCGTGGAAGTGGTGAACGCCGTGCTCGGACAGTCCCGAGCCGTCGGGGTCACAAACGATGCGGCCCTGGGTGAACGCCGGAGTGCGCATGCCCCGCTGCACGCTCTCCACGATGGCGATGTCCTCGGGCTGCAGCACCTCGTCGATGTAGCGGATCGACTCCTCGTCGGCTTCGGTGAGCTCGTCAGTCTCCAGGTAGAAGTCGATGGTCTCCAGCGTGCGCTCCGGCCCGGCCGGGACCATCTGCATCACACTGAAGTTCCCCCGGCCGGGATAGCGCATCAGGCAGGTGTTGGGCCACAGCCACCAGATCGCCAGGTCTTTGACCGAGGACCCCTCGACGTCGTAGGCAGAGTTGGCCGAGTGGCCGGCCCGGGCCATGTGGCTCGAGTAGATGCCGAAGGTGTCCACCCGGTAGGTGTCCATCTCCACCAGCGTCACGAAGTCGGGGTGGGCGACATGGCAGTGGTAGCACTCCAGGAAGTTGTCGATCACGTTCTTCCAGTTGGAGGCGATGTCGTAGCGGATGCGCCGGACATGGGTGAGGTCGGCCACGTCGGGCGCCCAGCGGGCGATCTCCGCGCCCAGGCCCTCGGTCTGCTCGGCCAGGGGCGCAGCACCCGGGTCGAGGTTCACGTACACGAAACCGCCGAACTCCTCTGCCTGCACCTCTCTGAGGCAGATGCTCGCTGAGTCGAAGCCGGCGCCCTCAGCGGTGCGCCGGGCCCGGGCCAGGCGGCCGGTCAGCTCGTATGTCCAGCCGTGGTAGCCGCACACGATGCTGTCGGTGCGGCCCGATCCCGACAGCAGCTCGTGGGCCCGGTGCTGGCACACGTTGTAGAAGGCCCGAAGCTCGCCGTCGTGGCCCCGGACCAGCGCCACCGGCATGCCGGCAACCTCCAGCGCGAAGTACGAACCCGGCTCCCGCAGCAGCTCGACGTGGGCCACCCACTGCCAGCTGCGTGCGAAGACCTCACGCTGCTCGATCTCGTGCCAGCGGGGCTCGACGTAGGCATCGGCATGCAGCGACATCGAGCGGGCGGGATCAGGGTCGAAACCCACGGCGATGCCATCGGCCCGACCGTCGCCCCCGTTGGAAGCTGCTCCCGCGGAAGGGACTCGAGTCCCCGCGTTCGTCACCAACCCAATCTAGGCCGGGACCATTAGCGTGGGTACGCGAGACCCCTAGACCCCAACCACCACCCTGTGAAGTCCTTCCCCCGATGCGTTCGGATCGCCGTGCTTGCTGTGATCCCTCTGGCGGCCACCGCCTGCAGTAGCGACGAGCCGGCCCCGGCAACCCAGGACGGCCCCTCGGCTAGCGAGGCGGCCGAGATGGACGAGATGGCCGGCGACAGCGGCCATCACGGAGGCGACGGCCACGGGAGCTCGCAGGAGCTGGCCGCCGGCACTCCCGTGCCGAGCATCGCTATCGACGTCGCCGCAGACCCGGTGGACGGCTGGAACCTCCGCATCCGCACCACCGACTTCGAGATCGTGCCCGAGAACGTCTCCACCGACCACGTCGACGGCGAGGGCCACATGCACCTCTACGTCGACGGCGAGAAACTGTCGCGGATCTACGGCGAGTGGCACCACATCGGCGCCCTCGGAGCCGGCCCACACGATGTGCGTGTCGAGCTGTCGTCCAACAACCACTCGGCGTTGAGCGTCGACGGCCGGATCATCGACGCGTCCGCCCAAATCTTCGAGGACAGGCGGACGAATCTCAGCCTCGTCCGGGACGCCCCGCGCGAGGCCCCTGAACCCCACCCGTCGGTGAGCGTGAGGCTCGTCGACGATCCGGCCGGCGGCTGGAGCCTCCACGCCGTGCCCTTCAATTTCCGCCTGGCTCCCGAGAGCGCCTCGACCGGCCACGTCGAGGGCGAGGGCCACATGCGCCTGTCCGTCAACGGCGAGCAGGTGGCACGCCTCTACGAGACCTGGCACCAGATGCCGGCGCTGGCAGCCGGGATCCACGAGATCAAGGTGGACCTGCGCAGCAACGACCACGCCCCGCTCACCGTGAACGGGATCCCCGTCGAGACGACGATGACACTGGAAGTGCCCGACGACGACGGCGCCACGACCGCCGGCCACGGACACGGCGGCGGCCAGGCGGTGGCCGGCTCGCCGACCCGGTACGACGCGGACGTGGCCGACGCCGTCCAGACCATCGCGGTGGAGGTCGCCGGAGGCAAGCCCGTGGGCGGTGTGCAGCGGGTGAAGGTTGCTCTGGGCTCGGTGGTGGGCCTGATGGTCGCCTCCGATGTCGCGGAGGAGGTCCACGTCCACGGCTACGACATCCTGCGGGCAGTGTCGGACGGGCACCCGGCCCACTTCGCGTTCAACGCCGAGATCCCCGGGGTGTTCGAGGTGGAGTTCGAGGGCTCCGGTCGCCTGCTGATGCAACTCGAAGTCTCGTGAACCGCCCCGTGACAACCGACTTCCATCCCAACGCCAAGGATCTAGCCGCCGGCAATGCCGCCTTCGTCCGGGACTTCGACAGCAGCGGGCTGCAAGCAGCTCCGGCGCGACGGCTGGCAGTGGTCGCCTGCATGGACGCCCGGCTCGACACGCTGAGAATCCTCGGCCTGCGAGCCGGCGAGGCCCATGTCATCCGCAACGCCGGGGGCGTGATCACCGACGACGTGATCCGGTCACTGTGCCTGTCGCAGCGGCTACTGGGGACACGGGAGGTCGTGCTGGTTCACCACACCGGCTGCGGGCTCCAGCAACTCGACGAAGACCGTTTCATGGCCCGACTCGAAGCCGAGGCGGGCGTCAGGCCCTCATGGTCACTGGAGGCCTTCGCCGATCCACGTGACGATGTCGTCGAGTCGATGCGGCGACTGCGGGCCACGCCGTTCCTGCCCCACAAGGACCACATCGCCGGCTTCGTGTACGACGTCGCCGACGGCAAGCTCCACGAAGTGGAGCCTCCGACCGCCTGACGAGGTCCGACGCTACGGCTCCAGCCCTCCCGCGGCTAGCGTCGCCACCATGTTCGACTTGCTCATCACCGGCGGCGACGTGATCGACGGGCGGGGCGGGCCCCGGCGGCGGGCCGATGTCGGCATCACCGGAGACCGGATCTCAGCCATCGGGAGCCTCGTCAACGGCGGCGCGGAGGCCGCGGCCACCATCGACGCCACCGGCCTGGCGGTGACGCCGGGATTCGTCGACGTCCACACCCATCTCGACGCCCAGGTGTTCTGGGATCCGTACCTGTCCCCGTCGCCGCTGCATGGAGTGACCACCGTGATCGGCGGCAACTGCGGCTTCACCATCGCGCCGCTGGGCGACGATCCCGCCCACGGCGACTACCTGATGCGGATGCTGGCCCGGGTGGAGGGCATCCCGCTGGATGCATTGCAGCAGGGGGTGCCGTGGAGCTGGCAGACCACTGCCGAGTACTTCGACGCCATCGAAGGCAACGTCGCCGTCAACGCGGGGTTCAAGGTGGGCCACTCGGCGCTGCGTCGTGTGGTGATGGGCGACGACAGCGTCCGCCGGGCCTGCACCGGCGAGGAACTCGACGCCATGAAGGCGCTGCTGCGCGACGGCCTGGAGGCCGGGGCGCTGGGCTTCTCGTCGTCGTGGTCGCGCACCCACAACGATCCGATGGGCAACATGGTTCCCAGCCGCTGCGGCGAGCGCGAAGAGTTGGTGGAGCTGTGCTCGGTGCTGGCCGGCTACGACGGCACATCGGTCGAGTTCATCCCCGCGCTGGGACCCTTCGAGGACTGGGCTCTGGAGCTCATGTCCGACATGTCGGCCGCAGCCCGCAGCCCCCTCAACTGGAACGTGATGTCGGTCAACGCCCGCTCGCTGGAGATGAACAAGGCCAAGCTGGCCGCCGGGGACCATGCCGCGGCCCGGGGAGGCAAGGTGGTCGCCCTGACCGTGCCGCTGACACTGTCGCTGCACCTGAACTTCAGCAGCGGGTTCGTGCTCGACGCCCTGCCCGGCTGGGAGGAGGTGATGCTCCTGCCCAGAGAGGAGAAGCTCCAAGTCCTGGCCGACCCGGCCGAGCGCCGCCGCCTCAACGAGCTGGCCCAGGGCGACCACCCGCTGCGGCCGCTGGCCCACTGGGCCCGCAAGGTCGTGTTCCACTCCCCGGCCCCGGAGAACGAGGGCTGCGAGGGCCGCACGATCGGCGAGATCGCCGAGGAGCGGGGCCAGGACCCCTGGGACGCCCTGTGCGACATGGCCCTGGCCGATGACCTGGAGACGTCGTTCGGGAATCCGGCCGTGCCCGAGCCCACCGCCGACTGGGAGGCCCGCGTCGAGATCTGGCGTGACCCGCGGGCCGTGGTGGGCGCCTCCGACGCCGGAGCGCACCTCGACCTGTTCCTGTCATCCAACTACGCCACCACCATGCTGGGCGAGGCCGTGGTCAAGCGAGGCCTCATCTCGCTGGAGGAGGCCGTGCACCTCCTCACCGAGGTGCAGGCGAACCTCTACGGCCTGGTCGGCAGGGGGGTGCTGGCAGAGGGAGCCTTCGCGGACATCGTGGTCCTGGACGAGACCACTGTTGGCTCGGGGCCGACGACGTTCCGATCGGATCTCCCCGCGGGCGCCTCCCGGCTCTACGCCGAGGCCACCGGCATCGAGCACGTGGTCTGCAACGGCACCGAGATCGTGCGCGGCGACCAGTTCACCGGCGCCCGCCCCGGCACCCTGCTGCGCTCAGGCACCCACACCACCGGCCCCAGCCTCGACTAGCAGGAGCGGTCACCCGAGCAGTGCGGCCTGCTCATACGGGGGCGAGGGCAAGCGGGTAGTGTCCGCGGCCCGATCGACGGAGGAGGAGCCCTGTGCGAGCAGCCGTGTGCCGTGAGTTCGGCGAGCCGCTGGTGATCGAGGATCTGTGCCTCGACCCCGTCGGGCCGGACGACGTGCGGGTGGCAATCGCAGCCTGCGCCATCTGCCACAGCGACATCCACTACGCCGACGGCTCCTGGGGAGGTCCGCTCCCGGCCGTCTACGGGCACGAGGCCGCCGGGACGGGGCCGAGGTCGGCGCGAACGTGGCCGGTGTGGCCGCCGGCGACCGGGTTGCGGTGAGCTTGATCCGGTTCTGCGGTGAGTGCCTGCAGTGCGGGCGGGGCTGCGAGGCCGGGCTCGGCCCGCGGGCGCGCCGGCTGCGCACAGACGACGGCGAGAGAGTCGAGGCGTCCCTGCGCTGCGGCGCGTTCGCTGAAGAGGCCGTAGTGCACCGCTCGCAGGTGGTGTCGCTGCCGACCGGTCTCGACTGGCCCTCGGCCGCGCTGCTCGGCTGCGGCGTGATCACCGGCATCGGGGCAGTGCTCAATACCTCCACGGTGGACGAGAACTCCACGGTGGCGGTGGTCGGACTCGGCGGCGTCGGGCTCAACGCCGTCCAGGGCGCTGCTCTGGCGGGCGCACCGGTGGTCCTGGCCATCGACACCCGGGACCACAAGCTGATGTCCAGCGCATCGTCGACTGGTACCACGAAGGCGCCGTCAAGCTCGATGAGCTCGTGTCGGGCGTCTACCCGCTGGCGGAGATCAACACCGCGATCGCCGAGGTCAAGCGGGGCGAAGCAATCCGCAACGTCATCGCCATGCGGGATCTGGGCGTCACCTGACCCGGTCGACTAGCAGGAGTCGGCTTGCGGACGAGCCCCGGTCTGTGGTTAGAGTCAGCGGCCGGCCCCGCACGCTGACGCGGCGGGCTCGACCCCCTGGGTCGGAGCGCCCGGACTAATCCTCGCTCCCTTCGCTGCTGTCGAAACCCGCCACAGCATTCTCCCCTACGCGAAAGGAGCTCGCGCATGACCTCACCCGCCCCTACGGCCGGAGCCCTCCAGATCGCAGCCGCACTGGTGTTCCACCTCCCGGGTGCCCGGCTGGAGCTGTCCACGAGCAACGGCCTGCACTGCACCATCGGACCGATGACCGACCCCCGGTGCACGCTGCATCCGGCTGAGTTCCGCGAGCTGGTCCTGGCTGCGGGCAACTACCGCCTGCTGGGAACCATGCTGGGGATCGCCCTGACTAATGAGCCGACACTGACACTCACCTCCTCGGGCGACCACATGGAACACCTCGGCGGAGGCCTGTACCGGGTCACGGGCCGCGAGTCCACGTCCTACGCCTTCACGACCTCGCTGTCGGCTCACCATGTCGACACCCTGCTGTCGAGCCTCGACAGCTCCCCGACCCAGTGTTGCGCAGACGTCGACGACCATGACGCGGGTTTGACGGTGTGCGTGAACCTCGTCCAGGACGACGGTCTGGGGGTGACGCTCGTAGCAATGAGCTCCCCGGGCATTGCGAAGCCCATCTGCACCGAGGCTGTGGCGGCCGCGGCCGCGGCCAAGTGCCTGGTCGCGGAGATGGAGCAGCTGACCACGCCGCAGTCCTCGCCGGGGTGAGGACTTGGGTTATGGTGCTCCGATGACTGAATCGAAGTTCGGCTGGCTGTCGCCGGTGATCGGCAACCGCTGGAGCGACTACCAGCCCATCGTGATGTACCAGCAGGACCACATCCTGCCGGCCGCCCTTCCCCACTTCGACTCGCTGTGGATCGCCGACCATTTCTACGGCTTCGACGCCCGCACCGACCCGTTCATGGAGGCGTGGACGGTCCTCACCTGGCTGGCGGCCCGCTTCGACGACGTGACGCTGTGCCACCACGTCCTGGGCTGCGGCTACCGCCCGCCCGCCCTCACGGCAAAGATGGCGGCCACGTTGCAGGTGCTGTGCGGCGGCCGGTTCGTGCTCGGAATCGGCGCAGGCTGGCGCAAGGACGAGTACGAGGCCTACGGGTACGACTTCCCCAAGCCGTCTGTGCGCTTCGCCCAACTGGAGGAGACCATCGAGATCTGCCGCCGCATGTGGACCGAGGACGACCCCAGCTTCGAGGGGCGCTTCTTCCGCATCGACGGTGCCGCCGCTCCGCCCAAGCCCGACGTCCCTCCGCAGATCTGCATCGGCGCCGGGGGAGAACGGGTCGGCCTGCCCCTAGCAGGACGCCTGGCCGACATGTGGAACGCCCTGGTGGGCGATGACGACCACGCTGGCTACTCCCGTAAGCACGACATCGTACGAGCCTCGGCGGAGGCTGCCGGCCGGGATCCCGACGAGATCGAGACCTCGCTCACCGTGGAGCGGCCCCTTCCCGATTCCGACGCCGAGTCGGAGGTCTTGCTGGAGCACTTGGCCGCCCTCAAGCGCCTCGGAGTCGAGCACTTCGTGATGGACTTCGGCCATCCCCAGTCCACCGAGCCGGTCATGCGCTTCGTCGAGCAGGTGATGACTCCGCTGCGCTCAGCCTGAGCGCCGCAGCGCGCGCTGGGACGGTCGCGGGGGATCTCAGCCGTTGGGGAGCAGCACGGTGCGGGCCTCGGCACCGGTCTTGAGGGCATCGAAGGCGCCCTGGAGGCCGTCGAGGCCGGCGGTGCGCGAGATCATCTCGTCGAGCTTCAGCCGGCCCCGCAGGTAGAGGTCGGCCAGCATCGGGAAGTCCTTGCGGGGCCGGGCGCCGCCGGCACGGATGCCGAGCAGGCTCTTGTTCTGGTGCAGGTCGAGGAACGGGTAGGTGACCTTCGCGCCCAGATCCGGCACCCCGACGGCGCAGATGTTGCCGCCGGGGCGGGTCATGGATATGGCCTGGGCCAGCAGCGCAGTGCTGCCCACGACCTCGAAGGCGTGGTGCACCCCGGCGGGGCACAGGGACTTGACCGCGGCCGCCGGGTCGAAGTCGCCTCCTTCGGCCAGCACGAAGTCAGTGGCCCCGAACTCGCGGGCCAGTGCCTCCTTGGCCGCGACCCGGTCGATGGCGATGACGGCCGACGCTCCAACCAGCCGGGCGGCCTGGATCACGTTGAGCCCGACCCCGCCGGCGCCGATGACAGCCACGGTGTCGCCGATCTGCACCCTGGCCCGGTTGAACACCGCGCCGGTGCCGGTCACCACCCCGCAGCCGATCAGGGCAGCCGCAGACAGGGGCATCGCCGCAGGGATCGGGATGCACTGGTTCTCGCTGACCACGGTCTGCTGCGCGAACGCCCCGATGTTGGCGAAGTTGTAGACGGGCCGGCCGTTCTCGGCGTAGGGCTGGCTGAGAGATCCCAACGCCACGTTGGTGCAGTTGCCCGGATCGCCGCCCTCGCAGTCCGGACAGTGACCGCAGTTGCCGAAGGTGGACAGCACCACGTGGTCGCCAACCGAGCAGTAGGTGACGGCCGAGCCGACCTCGAGCACGACCCCGGCGGCCTCGTGTCCGGGCACCAGCGGGGTGGGCATGTAGTACTTGCCCAGCACGCAGCTCAGGTCGCTGCCGCACACCCCGGCCGCCCGGACCTCGACCCGGACCTGGCGGGGCGCCAGCGATCCCACCAGCTCCAGTTCGCCCGACAGGCGGACGGTGTCCTCGCCTGCGCCCTCCAGAATCAGTCCCTGCACGGTGCGGTCTCCTAAGTGTCGCTGCGGCCTGATACCGCGGACGGGTCCATCAGCTGTGGGCTCTCATGCGCTCCACGGCCTCCCAGCGCTCCGCCGCGGCGATGCTGCCCTCCATCATGGCCTCGAAACGGCGCACGGGTCGACCCCGCTGGCCGGCGTCGACCGCGTGCAGCCACGCGATGTGCACCGTGGACACCCGGTAGAAGGCGGCCCAGGCCAGGTCCTCGATCAGGTCCTCCTCGCTCCAGTCGGGACCACCGGCCGCGGCCAGCTCGCTGCGATAGAGGTCCAGCAGTTCCGGCTCGCGGGCCAGGGTCTCGTCGTTGTGGCCCGACAGGAGCAGCCAGCCCAGATCGTCGCTCGGGAAGGAGCGCATCGGCGTCTGCCAGTCCACGATCACCGGACCATCGACCCCGAACAGCACGTTGTCGAGCTCGTAGTCCTGGTGGACGAATGTCCACGGCCGCTGGTTGAAGCGTTCGAGCCATCCCTCGATGTCGGCCATGAAGACGTCCACCAGCGCGGCGATGTCGTCGGGGTGGTGCTCCGGGAACCTCGTGCGCATGTCGCTCCAGGCCTCGTGGACGAACGGGAGCGCCAGCAGGAACGTCGGGGCGTGCCAGTCCAGCAGCCAGTCATGTTCAGCAAGGGTCTCGTCCATCCAGTAGGCGCCGTGCAGCCGGGCCAAGTCGCGCACGAGGGTGTGCATCCGCTCGAAGGTGGTGCCCTCCAGGTTGTCGCCCTTGGTTGCGGGATGGATTCGTTCCAGCAGCAACGTGGCCGCGTGGGTCTCGGGGTCGAACAGATTGACGAAGCACTCAGGGATGCGCATCCCGCTGACGGCGGACACCGTCTCGGCCATGTCCCGGTAGAACCCGGCCTCGCGCTGGTACGACAGCCTCACCGCGTTGTACAAGCGGGCGATGTCGTCATCGAGCGGACACTTGGCCACGAACTCCGCGGGAAGGTCGGTGTCGCCCGCGTAGGTGACCGACACGATCCCCACCTCTCCCATGGCACCGGAGAAGCCGTCCATCGGCCGCACGTCGACTCCGGCAACCGGCGGCGGGGCGTGCCCGGCGTCGGCGAGAGCCTCTTCGAGCCAATCCGGCTTCAATGCCAGCAGAGAATTGAGGATCTCAGCCATCCTTGCCCTCCACCTGCCCGCCCTCAGAAGTGAGCGTTCAGGCGGGCCGCGGCTTCCCAGCGTTCGCCCGCGGCGATGGTGCCCTCCATCATGGCCCTGAAGCGACGGTGGAAGCGGGCCTCCTCGCCGAATTCAACCGTGGCCATGAACGCGATGTGCGACACCGACACCCAGAAGAAGGCGGCCCAGACCAGATCGTCGAGCAAGTCCTGCTCGCTCCAGTCGGGTCCCCCGGCCGCAGCCAGTTCGGCCCGGTAGTGGTCGAGCAGTTCGGTCTCACGGGCGAGGGTCTCGTCGTTGTGGCTGGCCATCAGGAGCCACGCCAGGTCCATCCCGGGGAACGACCGCATCGGCGACTGCCAGTCCACGATCACCGGGCCGTCCGCCCGGAACAGCACGTTGTCCAGCTCGTAGTCCTGGTGGATCAGCGTCCATGGTCGCTCTGCGAAGCGCACGAGCCATTGCGGGACGTCAGCCAGGAAGGTGTCCACCATGGCTGCGAGGTCGTCGGAGTGATACTGGGGGTACTGCTCGCGGATACCACCCCAACTTTCCTGGGCGCGCGGGATGCCGGCCAGCAACGTCGGGGCGTTCCAGTCGATCAGCCAGTCCTGCTCGGTCAGCGCGGCGTCCATCCAGTAGACGCCGTGCATCCGGGCCAGGTCGCCGACCAGGGTGTGCATCCGCTCGAAGGTGGTGCCATCGAGGATGTCGCCCTTGACGGCCGGATGGACCCGCTCGATGAGCAGGGTGGCGGCGTGGGTCTCAGGATCGAACAGGTTCACGTAGCAGGCCGGAATACTCATGTTGGTGCGGGCCGCAACCTGTGTCGCCAGGTGGTCGTAGAAGCCGTGCTCGCGCTGGTACGACAGCATCACCTGTGCGTTCAGGCGGGCGAAGTCATCGTCCTTGGGGCATTTGGCGACGAACTCGGCGGGCAGATCGGTGTCGCCGGCGTAGCTGACGGACACGATCACAACCTCACCCATCGCGCCTAGAAAGTCGTCCATGGGGCGCACCTCCACGGCCGAGACCGGCGGCGGGGCATGCCCGGCCTCCGTGAGCGCCCCCTCGAGCCATTGCGGAGTCATGGCCGACAGTGAATTGAGGATCTCGGTCATCGGTCCTCCCGGGTGTCCGGCACCCACGCCGGGGTGCGCTTGTTGAGGAAGGCGTCCATGCCCTCGGCGGCCTCGTCGCCCGCGAACAGCTCGGCCGAGAGCCGTTGCGCCCACGCTAGGGCGTCGTCGAAGGGCATCTCAGGGACTCGGTCGAGGAGCTGCTTGGCCGCGGCCAGCGCCGACGGCCCTCCCGCGAGCAGGTCGGCGACCACTGACTCCACCGCTGCGTCGAGGCTCTCCGCGGCCACGGCCATGTTGATCACGCCGAGGCGGGCGGCTTCGGAAGCACTGAACCGGTTGCCTCGCAGGAAGGCCTTGGCCGCGTCCGATCTGCGCATCTTGGGCAGGCACAGCACCGAGATCATGGCGGGTGCGACCCCGACCCGCACTTCGGTGAACCCGAACTTGGCGTCGTCACGGGCAACTGAGATGTCCATGGCTGCGGCCAGCCCCATCCCACCGGCCACGCAGTGCCCGGCGATGCGTCCCACATAGGGCTTCGCCGACCGCCTGAACCGTCCGAAGAGGTCGCTGGCCGCGGTGGTGGCAGGGTTGTCGCCGGTCCGCCTGCTGGAGGCCTCCCGCAGGTCGGCCCCCGCGCAGAACACCCGTCCCGAGTTGGTGAGCACGACCACGCGAACCGCCGGGTCGGCGTCGAGTTCGTCGAGCAGGCCGGTCAGCTCGCCCAGCAGACGACCGCTCAGCGCATTGCGGTTGGCCTCGTCGGCCAGGGTGACCGTTACCACGCCGCGGCCGTCGCGGGACGTCTCGACCAGGCTCACGACCGGCTCCGGGCCGTCTGCGCCTCTTCGCGACGCTCCCGGGAGGGGGAAGGTCCATCGGTGGGCGGGCCGGCGAAGGCCTGTGCCTTGGACAGCCAGTCGGTGGCGTGCTCGCCGGTCACCTCCAAGCCGGTGTCGGCCACATGGCGACGCTGGGTCACCACCAGGCAGAAGTCGAGCGCCGGTCCCGCAACCCGGTTGTCTCCGGCCTCGCCCCAGGTCCAGGTCTCTCCCGAAGGGGCGGTGAGTTCGACCCGCACGCCGGCCTCGGGGGCCGGCTGGCCCCGGTTGATGTAGGTCCAGGACCGGGTTATGCAGCCGAGTTGGGCGATGTGGCGGAGCCGGTGGGTCGGCTCGCGGTGCGCGCCGACGGCGTCGCACACGTCGGTGCCGTGAGCCCACGCCTCCATGAGCCGCGCGGTCACGAAGGACTTTGCCCCCATCGAGGGGCCGTACCAGGCCACACGGTCGCGCTCGCCGAGCGTGGACGCGGCCTCGGCCAGTTCCGATCGGCCCTCCCGCCACCTCTCCAAGCGGTCGGCGGAGCCCAGGCTTCGGAAATCGCCGAGGGTGTAGTCGTCGCCCGACGTCTCGCTCACCAGGGACGCCTCCATCAGCCGCCGAGCCTCGGCCGAGAAGCCGTCCGGGTTGCCGATGGCCAGCGCGGCCGCCCGGTCGAAGTAGTGCAGGTGACCGATCTGGTCGGTCACCGACCAGCGGGGGCTGGGGGTGGGAAGATCCCAGTCCCGGTCGCTGAGAGGCGCCACGATCACGTCGAGGCTCTCCTGCTCGTCGAGCAGGTCCTCCAGCAGATGGGCGAGGTTCACAGCCGGCCAGTTCCTTCCTAGGAAGATAACTTCCCAGGAAGATACCCCATAGGAGTGCTGTCGCGGCGACGAACCCTGCTCCGCATGGGTGCGCTCAGTCTCGGAGCAGCTCCTCGGGGATGTCCACCACCCGGGCCCGCAGCCATTCGCCCAGGCTCTTGGCCTGCGGGTCCTGCCGGTCCGAGGCAGCCACTCCGTCGCCCAGAAGGCCGTGGATCACGAAGTTGAGCGACCAGATGTTTCCGAGCCGGTGCCGGTCCACCCGCAGCGGGGCGGCCTCGGGGAGCAGCTCGCGCAGACGCTCCGTGCTCAGGAAGCCGTCGAGCCACTCGAAGGCGCCGGCGGAGCGGGCGAACACCCCCAGGTTGGCGTTCCCGCCCTTGTCCCCGGAGCGGGCGCCGACGACCCGGCCCAGCGGCGATGGCACGGTAGCGCCCCATCTCCGGCCGCCGGCGGGTGCAGCGGGGGAGGGGATCGGCGTCACCGGCTGAGCCGGCACGGGCACCGGATCGACGACCGTCCGCTCACCATCGAGGAACGTGACGTACTGGGGAACGGCGGATGCGGGCACGGTGGCGGGCCGGTAGACCCCGAAGGCCCGGGGCCGGGCCGCCGAGCCGGGCGAGAACATGCCCGGGATGGTGGCCAGGGCCAGCTCGTTCATGGCGTCCGACAGGGTCCGGCCGAGGCGGTCCTCGTCGGGGTCGAACACCATGAGGCGCCATACCGCGGTGGCCTCCTCGTTGGTGGCCGGATCGGCCTTGTCCGTTCGCACGACCCGCTCGGTGACCTTGGCGTAGTCGCTGGGGTCGTGCGGGCAGGCTCGCCAGAAGGCCTCGTGCACCAGGGCGGCCTTGGCCTCGATGTCCAGCCCGGTGAGTCCGACATTGATCTCGCTGCGGTAGCCGCCCAGTTCGTTGGTGGCCACCTTGAGGGTGGGCGGCGGCGGCTCACCCCGCACCGAGTCGATCCGCACCCGGTCGGGACCGGCCTGGGTGAGCCGGATCGTGTCGAAACGGGTGGTCACATCGGGTCCCAGGTAGCCGGGAGCGTCGATCTCGTAGAGCAGCTGAGCGGTGACGGTGCCCACGGTGACCGCACCGCCGGTGCCGTCGTGCTTGCCGATCACCGAGGAGCCGTCGGCCGCGATCTCGGCCCACGGGAATCCGGTGCGGGCCATACCGTCGACCTCGGTGAAGAACGAGTAGTTGCCGCCGGTGGCCTGGGTGCCGCACTCGATCACATGCCCGGCCGTCACCGCGCCGGCCAGCGCATCCCAGTCGTCGACGGCCCAGTCGTGGTGCCAGGCCGCGGGACCGCAGGCCACCGCGGCGTCGGTGACCCTGCCGGTTACCACGATGTCGGCGCCACGGCGCAGGGCCTCGACGATGCCCCACCCGCCCAGATAGGCGTTGGCGGTGATCAACCCGGCGGTGCCGGTCATGGGCTCACCGGTGGCGAAGGACCGCAGCGTCACCGCGTCAGCCGCGCCGGGATCCAGCCGCGACATGAGATCGTCGCCGTCCACGCACGCGATCCTCGGTGCCAGGCCCAGGCGGTCGGCGACCTCGGCAACCGCCTCCGCGCAGCCTCGGGGATCGAGCCCGCCCGCGTTGGAAACCACCCTGATTCCCCTGTCGAGGCAGGTGCCCATCACCTGCTCCATCTGCTTGACGAAGCTGCGGGCGTAACCGCCGCCGGGGCGTCTCTGCCGGGTACGGGCCAGGATCAGCATGGTCAGCTCGGCCAGCCAGTCGCCGGTGAGTACGTCGATGGGCCCGCCGTTCACCATCTCGGCCGCAGCCGAGAGGCGATCCCCGTAGAAGCCGGAGCAGTTTGCGACCCGGATCGGATCAGCCATCGGGGGCCCCGGCGGCGTCGAAGACCAGCAGCGGGGTGCCGTTGTCCACCTGGTCCCCGGCAGCGACCAGCACCTCGGTCACGGTGCCGTCGCACGGGGCGCTGACGTGGTGCTCCATCTTCATGCCTTCCATCACCACCAGAGTGCGGCCCGCGGCCACGTGCTCGCCCGGAGCGACCCGCACCTCCACGATCACGCCCGGCATCGGCGCCGCGAACCCTCCCGCGGCCAAGCCCGCCTCAGGAGCGCCGAAGCGGGGCAGCACGGTCACGGTGACCGTCTCCGAGTCACCAGTCAGATGAACCTTCCCGACGTCGTCGGTGACGGAGTACCTGACCCGGCGACCGTCCCATTCGACGTCGAGCGTCTCGGGCGACCAGCTTGTGATCCGCGCCGGAGCCTCAGTCTCGACACCTCCGCATCCGGCTCGCACCACGAAGGAGCCGTCTCGCTGGGGCGAGTAGGAGACGATCACCTCCTGCGGGCCCGAGGCCGACGCGACTGCCAGCTCCACTCGCTCGGCCGGAATGCGGCCGTGGCGCCATCCGCTGGGCAGCCATCCCAGGGTTTGCGCCTCCCTCCGCTCAGCGGCCTGGAGCCACATCGCCGTCGCCACCGCGGCCTGCTGGCATTGGACGGCGGAGAGCTTGATGGCTCGGCTCGGGTCGACCCTCTCGATGAAGTCGGTGGTGGTGTCTCCGACCGCGAAGGCCTCCGACCTAAGGGCGGCCACCAGGAAATGGCGGTTGGTGGTCACCCCACCCAGGTGCAGGCGCTCCAGAGCCAGCGCCAGGCGCCCGGCCGCCTCGTCCCGGGTGGAGGCGTGGGCGATGACCTTGGCCAGCATCGGGTCGAAGTCGAGTCCGACGTCGCTGCCCGCCTCCACGCCGCTGTCCCACCGCACCGCCGGCTCGATGGGGGGAGCGAAGGCGGCCAGAGTGCCGACTGCGGGCAGGAACCCGGCCGCGGCGTCCTCGGCGTACAGCCGAGCTTCGATGGCATGGCCCGCGAAGGTGATGTCGGACTGGCTGTAGCTCAGAGGCTCGCCCATGGCCACCAGCAGTTGCTCACGCACCAGGTCGATGCCAGTGACCTCCTCGGTCACGGGGTGTTCCACCTGCAGTCGGGTGTTGACCTCCAGGAAGAAGAACTCACCGGTGTCGTCGTCGAGCAGCAGTTCCACCGTGCCCGCCGAGCGGTATCCGATGGACTTCGCCAGCCCCACGGCAGCCTCACCCATCGCAGCCCGCAGCTCGTCGCCGACCGCGGTGGACGGGGACTCCTCGATGATCTTCTGGTGGCGGCGCTGGATCGAACACTCCCGCTCGCCCAGATGAACGACGTTGCCGTGCCAGTCGCCGAGTATCTGAACCTCGATGTGGCGGCACCGCGGAAGGTAGCGCTCGAGGAACACGGTGTCGTCGCCGAAGCCTCCCAGCGCCTCGCGGCGAGCCGCCGCCACGGCCTCCTCCAAGTCCTCCGGATCCGACACCAGCCGCATGCCCTTGCCGCCACCGCCCGCGGCCGCCTTGACCATCAGCGGGAAGCCGACCTCGCCGGTGTCGGCAGGATCCTCCGACGTCGGCAGGGTGGGCACGCCCGCAGCCGCGGCCGCGGCCTTGGCGGCCAGCTTGTCGCCCATGGTCTCGATGGCTCCCGGTCCGGGGCCGACCCATACCCGGCCCGCCCCGGTCACGGCTCGGGCGAAGCCGGCGTTCTCAGCCAGGAAGCCGTAGCCGGGATGGACCGCATCGGCACCGGCCTGCACCGCGGCGGCAACCACGGCCCCGGCGTCGAGGTACCCGCCGGGCAGGCGTACCGCGACATCGGCCTCGGCCACGAACGGCGCGCCCGCGTCGGCGTCGGAGAACACGGCCACGCAGCGCATGCCCATGGCCCTCGCGGTGCGGAACACCCGGCGGGCGATCTCGCCCCGGTTGGCCACCAGCAGCGTGCCCATCGCGCTCACCGCCGCCGCCCCCAGCCGCTCACAGCCGGAACACCCCGTAACCCTCGGCGGCCGTCATGCCGCTGCGCCGAGCTACCGGCGCCGAGCCACTCACAGCCGGAACACCCCGTAACCCTCGGCGCCGGTGATGAGGGTGTTGCCGACTACCGACAGGCACATGCCCAGCACGCTGCGGGTGTCGCGGGGATCGATGACGCCGTCGTCGCTGATGGCTCCCGTGGCCCGCAGCGCCAGCGAGCCCCGCTCCTGGATGGCCTCGGCCTGGGCCACGATCCGGGCGTCCTCCTCCTCGTCGAAGGGCTCGCCCTTGCGGGCCGCCCGGGCCCGGCGCACCTGCGACATGACCCCGGCGATCTGCTTGGGGCCCATCACCGCGATCTTGGCTGTGGGCCAAAGCCAGGTGAAGCGGCTGCCGAAGGCCCTCCCCGACATGCCGTACGTGCCCGCCCCGTAGGACGACCCGATGATCACGGTCAGGTGCGGCACCGTGGAGTTGGTGACCGCGTTGATCATCTGCGAGCCCTTCTTCACCATGCCGTCGGCCTCGTAGTCCCGGCCGACCATGAAGCCGGTGATGTTCTGCAGGAACACCAAGGGGACGTCGACCTGGTTGCAGAGCTGGATGAAGGTGGCGCCCTTCTGGGACGAGTCGGGGTAGAGCACACCGTTGTTGGCCAGGATCCCCACCGGGTAGCCGCAGATCGACGCCCAGCCGCACACCAGGGTGGTCCCGTAGCGGGCCTTGTACTCCTCGAAGCGGGAGCCGTCCACCACCCGGGCGATCACCTCGCGCATGTCGAAGGGCTGGCGCAGGTCCCGGCTGACCAGCCCCAGCAGCTCCTCGGGATCGTGCACGGGCGGGTCGGCGGCCATGGTGGGGCCGGGATGGGGCTTGCGCCGGTTGAGATGAGAGATCACCTCCCGGCACATGCGGATGGCGTCCATCTCGTCGGTCGCGAAGTAGTCGCCCAGACCGGAGACCTCGGCGTGGAGGCGGGCGCCGCCGAGGGTCTCGTCGTCGGACTCCTCGCCGGTGGCCATCTTCACCAGCGGCGGCCCGGCCAGAAAGATCTTGGACTGGTCGGCCACCACGATGTTGTAGTCGGACAGGCCCGGCTGGTAGGCGCCCCCCGCGGTCGACGACCCGAACACCACGCAAACCGTGGGTATGCGCATCTTGGACAGCTCGATCATCTCGTAGAAGAACCGGCCCGACTCGGCGAAATGGACGGTCTGGGACCGGCTGGCACCCCCGCCGGTGAACTCCGAGCCGCCGCCGTCGCTGCCGCCCAGACGCAGATCGGCACCGGCCGACTCCACGAAGCTCACATACGGGATGTGGTTGTCGCGGGCGATCTCCAGGGCCCGCATCCACTTCTTGCTGGCGTAAGGGGTGAGGGCGCCGGCCAGCACGCTGGGGTCGTTGCCCATGATCACGCACTCGGTGCCGCCGATCACGCCGATGCCGACCACCATCCCGCCGCCCATGGTGTAGTCCGAGTGGTAGGCGGCCAGCGCGCTGATCTCCAGGAACGGGCTGTTGGGGTCGATCACGTTGGCGATGCGCTCCCGGATGGGCAGCTTGCCCCGGCTGCGCAGGCGCTCCATCGACGCAGTCCCCCCGCCGGCCTCCGCCTCGGCGAGCAGTTCCTCGATCTCGGCGAGCTGCTCCAGCACGTCCGCACGGTTCTGGAGGAACGCCTCGCTGCTCGCGTTCACCGCGGTCGGCAGCGCGGGTGCCAGCAGCCTCGGCATGCCGGTCGCTGCGCCCCCGTCGATCCTCACCGCAGAGAAACTACCGGCCTGGGCTGCGACACCGGCTACGCGTCCGCGTGTAGCCCGGGACCTCGCCCGGTGCTACCCCAACCCGGGCCGCCATCGACGAGATGCGGGCCGGCGAGCGGATGACGGAGCGCTACGGCGGCTGAACCCTGGTATGAGTGTCGGGCGCACGGGTGGGGGATCGCTGCGGCGGTGCCATCATGGGCGCCATGAGTGACACCGTCGACACGAGCGTGGTGGACTTCCATTTCGACGTGCTGTGCCCGTGGGCCTACCAGACGTCGAAGTGGATCCGGGACGTGCGCAGCCAGAACGGCCTGGAGATCAACTGGCGCTTCTTCAGCCTGGAGGAGATCAACCGCTTCGAGGGCAAGAAGCACCCCTGGGAGCGGCCCTGGTCCTACGGCTGGTCGCTCATGCGCATCGGGGCGGTGCTGCGCCGCCAGAGCATGGACCGCCTCGACGCCTGGTACGAGCGCTCCGGGCGGGCGCTGCACGAGGAGGGGCTGCGGGTCCACGACCCCGACGTGGCCCGGGAGCTGCTGGGCGAGATCGGCCTCGACCCGGCCACAGTTGACGAGGCCCTAGAGGACGCCTCCACCCACGACGAGGTCAAGACCGAGCACGACCGGGTGGTGGCCGCGGGCGGCTTCGGGGTGCCCACGCTGTTCTTCGGAGACCAGGCCCTGTTCGGTCCGGTGCTGATCGACCCGCCGTTCGGGGACGAGGCCCTGCGGCTGTGGGACGCGGTGACGGCCTGGCTCGAGTTCCCCCACCTCTATGAGATCCAGCGACCCAAGTCCCGTGACGACGAGCAGGTCATCGCCGAGGTGTTCCGCCCCTACATCGAGGCCCGCGACTGGATAAGCATCAACCGCGGCAAGGAGATCACCTTCAACCGCTCCTAGAGGCCGCGCGGATAGGACGCCTCCGGTGCAAGAATCCGTGGTGCGGGCAGCGAGCCCGTGGCCCGAGCGGCCCGTGAGCGAAGCGAACAAGAGCGGGATACACGCCGCCGGAAGGGACGCTCCGCATTGGACCCCGATCAGATCGAGCGGCTGATCGCCGCCTCCGATCTGCCCAGCCTGCTGGCCGCGCTGGCCCACGCCGCCGCAGACCCCGACCTCGCCCCCGCGGATCTGTGGCTCGACCCGGCCCGGGCCCTCGAGCCCGAAGACGGATGGGACGCCGACCAGCAGGCGCGCGCCCGCGACCTGGCGTCTGCGGGCCTGTCCCGGCTCGGTTCCGGACCGCCCGGCGAGAGCGGGGGTCCCGACGACTCCCTGGTGCCGTCCCTGATCGACTGGCTGACCGGCTTCGACCTGGACGACGGCTACCGGCGGATGCTGGCCGAGGAGCTGGCAGTGACCGGCGACATGCGGGTCCCGGAGCTGGTCACGGCCACCGACTGGCCGCCCGCAAACGCGAGCGACCATCCGGTGGCCGTGATCGGGGCGGGCATGTCGGGGATCCTCGCCGCCCACCGGCTCAAACAGGCGGGGATCGACTGCGTGGTGCTCGACAAGAACCGCGACGTGGGCGGAACATGGCTGGAGAACACCTATCCGGGCTGCCGGGTGGACGTGTTCAACCACGTGTACAGCTACTCCGGCGAGCAGCGCCCGGACTGGCCCGAGTACCACTCCAGCCAGCCCGTGCTCCTCGACTACTTCCGCGACTGCGCCCAGCGGTGGGGGATACGGGACCGGATCCGCTTCGACGTCCGGGTCGAGTCGCTGTCATGGGACGCCGACGCCTGCCGCTGGGTGATCCGGCTCGAGACGAGCGGCGGGGCGACCGAGATCACCGCCAGCGCGGTGGTGTCGGCGGTGGGCCAGCTCAACCGTCCCCTGATGCCCGACATCGAGGGCGCCGGCAGCTTCGCCGGCGAGTGCTTCCACAGCTCGTCCTGGCGCCACGACATCGACTGGCAGGGCCTGAGGGTGGCCGTCATCGGCACGGGTGCGAGCGCCCTGCAGTTCATCCCGCACCTGGCCGAGAGCGCGGCCCACCTGACCGTGTTCCAGCGCACCCCGCCGTGGCTGATCCCCCGGCCCGTGTACCACGAGCCGCTGGCCGAAGGCCTCCTGCGGCTGTTCGAACTGGTGCCCGGCTACGCCCACTGGTTCCGGCTGCGGCTGTTCTGGTGCACCCACGAGGGCACGGTCGGCGCCCTGCGGCGCGACCCGGCGTGGGACGGGCCGCTCGAGCAGGCGGTCAGCGAGCGCAACGACGAGGCCCGGAAGCTGTTGACCATGTACCTGGAGCACCAGTTCGGCGACCGCCCCGACCTGCTGGCCAAGGTTGTGCCCGACTACCCGGTGGGCGCCAAACGGGTGGTTCTCGACAACGGAATCTGGGCCAGCACGCTCAAGCGGCCCAATGTCGAACTGGTCAGCGATCCGATCGCCCGCATCGAGCGCGACGGCGTGCGCGGGTCCGACGGCCGGCTGCACTCCGCCGATGTGATCGTGTACGGAACCGGGTTCCGGGCCTCGGAGTTCTTGATGCCCATGCAGGTGACCGGGCGGGGCGGGACCGACCTGCACGACACCTGGAACGGCGACGCTCGGGCCTACAACGGCGTCTGCGTTCCCGGCTTCCCCAACCTCTTCTGCCTGTACGGCCCCAACACCAACATCGTGGTCAACGGCAGCATCATCTACTTCGCAGAGTGCGCCGTCCACTACGTGGTGGAGTGCCTGCGCCTGCTGGCCGGGCGAAGCGCAGCGGCCATGGACTGCCGGCCCGGCGCCTACCAGCGCTACGCCGCCCGCATGGACGAGCACAACTCCCAGATGGCGTGGGGCATTTCCCCGGTCAACAGCTGGTACAAGAGCCCCAGCGGGGGAGTGGCCCAGAACTGGCCCCTGCCGCTCATCGACTACTGGCGCCAGACCCGACGCCCCGACCCCGCCGACTTCGAACTGCTCCAGGGGCGGTCAGCCGGTGTTGCGTAGACCGGCGGCCACGCCGTTCACGGTGAGCAGCAGCGTGCGCAGCAGCAGCTCGTCCTCGTCGGGGCTTCCCGCCAGCCCGCCGCGGCGGCGAGCGAGGAGGTCGACCTGCAGGACGTTGATCGGGTCGAGATAGGCGTCGCGCACCGCCAGCGCCCGCCGCAGGATCGGCAGGTCCTCGAGCAGACCCCGGCCGGTGAGGTTCGCGACCTCGGCCACGGTGCGGTCGTACTCCTCGGCCACCGCCTCGAAATGGCAGTGCAGGGCCGGATCGACCAGCGTGGCCACGTAGTGGTGGGCAATGGCCAGATCGGTCTTGAACAGCGTCATCTCGACGTTGGACACGAAGGTGCGGAAGAACTGCCACGACTCGTACATGTCGTCCAGGTCGGATCCCATGCCTTCGGCACGGGCCGCGGCCAGGCCGGCCCCCACACCGAACCAGCCGGGCACGATCTGGCGGGACTGCGTCCAACCGAACACCCACGGGATGGCCCGGAGACCGTCGATGCCATCCCGCGCGCCGCCTCGCCGGGCCGGGCGAGAGCCGATGTTCATGTCGGCCAGTTCCTCGACCGGAGTGGACGTGCGGAAGTACTCGACCAGACCGGGAGCTTGCAGGAACGCCCGGTAGGCGTCGTAGGCCGCGCCCGACGCGACCTCCATGACCGCGTCCCACCGGCTGGTGACCTCCGACGCGTGGCGAGGGGACCGGTGCGCCAGCGAGGCCTCGACGACGGCCGCGAAGGCAAGGTCGAGGTTGCGATGGGCCAGACGGGGCAGGCCGTACTTGTCGGCGATGACCTCGCCCTGCTCGGTGACCTTGACCGACCCGCTCACCGCACCCGGCGGCTGGCCCAGGATGGCCGCATGGGTGGGACCGCCGCCCCTGCCGACGGTGCCTCCCCGGCCGTGGAACACCGTCATCCGGACCCCGGTGGCGGCCGACACCTCCGCGATGGCCCTGAGGGCCTTGTGGATCTCCCATTGGGAGGTCGTGATGCCGCCGTCCTTGTTGGAGTCGGAGTAGCCGACCATGACCTCCTGGACGCCGCCCCGCAACTCGACGAGGCGCCGGTAGGGCTCCACCGCCAGCAGCTCCCGCAGGACCCGCCCCGCGGCCCGCAGGTCGTCGATGGTCTCGAACAGGGGCACGAACCCCAGCCGGGCCACGCCCGCGTCCAGGTCCAGCAGCCCGGCCTCCCTGGCCAGCACCGCCGGCGCGAGCAGGTCGTCGACCCCGCGGGTCATCGACACTATGTAGCTGTTGACGATCTGGTCGCCCCGCAGGTCCATCTGGCGGCGCAGCACCCGGAACAGCTCCAGGACGTCCTCGGCTCCGTGGCCGAGGGACCGTCCCGGCAGCGCCAGGGGCCGGGGACCGGACAGCTCGCCGGCGAGCAGCCCGGCTCGCTCTGAGCCGGAGAGGCTCGAGTAGTCGATCCCCAGCGGCGCGAACAGGGCGGCCAGGGCCCGGTGGTGGCGCTCGGAGTGCTCGCGGATGTCGAGGGTGGCGAGATCGAAGCCGATCATGGCCACTATGCGCCGGACCCGGGCCAGCCGGCCCCGGGTCAGCAGGCTGCCCTGGTTGGCATCCAACGACCGTGCGATCACGGCCAGGTCCGCAGCGAGGTCGGCCGCCGACCGGTAGGCGGCAGGACCCGGCACCGGCCCGGACGTCTCGACGAGGCGACGGTGGATCACCGCCAGTCTCTGGCGGTAGGGCTCGCCCGCGCTGAGCCGATCGAACCGGGCCGTCAACTCGGGGAACTGCTCATGGTCGGCCGCGATGGCCCCGGCCAGCTCGGTGGAGACTCCCCGCACCGCGAAGCTCACACTCAACTCCGATGACAGCCCCTCGATCTCCTCCACCAGGATGCGCAGAGCCCGCTGACGCTGGAATGCGAGCACCTCCACCGTGGTGTCCGGCGTGACGTTGGGGTTGCCGTCACGGTCGCCGCCGACCCACGAACCGAAGCGGATGGGCGCACGGTCGGGGTCGAGCCCGCCATCGAGCGATGCCAGCACCGCGTCGATGTCGTCGAACAGTTCGGGCACGCCCTCCGCCGCGATCTCGGTGAGGAAGTACAGGATCGACCGAGCCTCGTCCACCGGGTCGGGACGCTGGCGGCGCAACTCGTCCGTCTGCCAGATGGCGTCGATCAGCTCGTTGACCCGGCGGTCCGCCCGGCGAATGGCGGTGTCGTCCGCTCCGGCGTGGGCTCTGTGCTCGATGAGGCTGGAGATCTCGGCCAGCTTGTCGAGGATCGATCGGCGGGACGCCTCGGTGGGATGGGCGGTGAACACCGGGCGCAGTTCGGCCGAGTTGACCGTCGAGACGATCTCGCCGTCAGCGAAGCCCATCTGGCGCAACCGTCCCACCATCTCGCCGAAGCGGTTGGAGCCGGCCGCCTGCTTCTCGGTCAGGTCGTCGATGCGATGCACCTGCTCGGCCGTGTTGGCCAGGTGGAAGTAGACCGTGAAGGCCCGCGCCAGTAGCCCGGCGTGGGTCACGTCCACATCGGCCAGCAGTTCGGCGAGGGCGGTGCTGTCCTCGTCGCTGCGGCGGAGTCCGCGAGCCAGGCCGCGCACCTGCTCCACGCGTTCGAGCAACTCGGGACCGTGCTGGCGGGACAGCGCTTCTCCGAGCTGGGAACCAAGGCGGCGGATGTCGCGCCGCAACGCCGAGTCGAGCTCGCCCAGCGGCCCGTCGAGTGAGGACTCGACCGGGCTGCCCGCCGACTGCTCCACCATCTGGTCCCGACTCCAGACCTTTAGGCCGCGGCCCGGGTGCGGCGCAGCAGGGGATCGGCGAGCTTGAGGCCCCGGTCGGCCGCGGCAAGGACCCGCGACGCCATGCCCGGGGTGTCTCCGTCGATGAGGTTGCCCATCACCTGGAGGGTGACGTTGGCCACAGCCTCGGTGCCGACGGCCAGACGCAGGCCGTTGCGGAGGATCCAGGGATGGCCGATCAGGAAGCTGAACCGCCGGCCGGTGCGCAGGAACCCGTCGAAGCGCTCGCCGATCACCCGGTCGTAGGCGCCCGGAGCTGTTGCCGGGTCCTCCAGGAACAGGTCGGCCAGCACCATCCCCGACTCCAGGCCGTAGTCGATCCCCTCGCCGTTCATCGGATTGATCAGCCCGGCCGCGTCCCCGACCGCGGCCCACCCCGGACCGTGGCGGCGGACCGCGCTCATCGGCAGCCTCCAGGCCCGGGGCCGCTCCAGGTAGTCGCCCAGGTCCCATTCATCGGCCACGAGGTCCCGGTAGTCGTCCAGCAGGCGGTTGAGGTTGAGCTTCCGGAATCCCTTCATGGTTGACATGGACCCCGCCCCGATGTTGACCGTGCCGTCGCCGGCCGGGAACATCCATCCGTAGCCGGGAACCCAGCCTCCCTCGGCTCCCCGCAGGGCCAGGCAGGCCTCCAGGTGCCGGTCGGCGTGGCGGGGGCTGGGCGCATAGGTGCGGATGGCGAGGCCGAATGGCTCGGACTCGACCCTCTCCGCGCCCAGCATGCGGGCCGCGGCGCCGGGCGCGCCGGTGGCCAGCACCACCATGTCGGCCAGGAACCGCTCACCGCCGCCGGCGGTCTCGACGCCGACGACCGCTCCGTCGCCGGACAGGACCGGCATGACCTCGGTGTTCCACAGGATCTCGGCTCCCGCAGCCTCGGCCGCCTCGACAAGATGTCTGTCCAGCGCCCGGCGGGGCCACACCGCGCCATGGGGACCGAACCGGTTGTTGGCGGGCCACAGCAGCTCGCGCCGGGTGCTGCCGGCGATCATGCGCAGCCCGTCGATTCGATGGGCACCGTCGAGTTCTATGCCGAGCTCGTCGAGAGCGGCTACCGCCCTAGGGGTGAGCCCGTCGCCGCACACCTTGTCCCGGCCGGGCGACGCCTTCTCGAACACGGTCACCCGGGCACCGCCGCGGGCGGCCCGTATGGCCGTGGCCGCGCCGGCGGGCCCGGCCCCGATCACGGCGATGTCGCGTCGAGCCGGCTTCACGGTGCCCCACGACCCGCGGCCCGGCGACCGGCTGCGAGGTGCGGGCGACGGAGCCCCCGCAGTGGCATTACCGGCTCCGCCGGACTGCTAGTGGGCGTGGGGGCCGTGGCCGTGACGACCGTGACGGCCGTGGTCGCTGTCGTGGCTGTGACCGTGGCTGTGGTCGTGGCCATGCTGATCGTGGCCGTGACGACCGTGATGGCCGTGGTCGTCGAGCACGATCATGCCCTGGCTGTGGTCGTGCTCGGCGTGGTCGCCCAGCAGCCGGTCGCCGAATGCCTCCCTCAGCCGCTCCTCGGTCAGCATCTCGTCGGGGGTGCCCGAGGCCACCAGACGGTTGGCCATCAGCATCACCGTGTCGCAGTGCCTGGCCTCATCGAGATGGTGGGTGGTGATTATCACGATGACGCCCCGCGACGCGTACTCGTCCATCACCCCCAGGATCCGCTCCTGGCTGGGAATGTCCAAGCCGGTCACGGGCTCATCGAGCATGACGACATCGGGCTGGGCGGCCAGCGCCTGAGCGATCCTCACCCTCTGCTGCTGCCCGCCGCTGAGGTCGCCGAAGCTGCGGTTCGAGAGCTGTCCCACGTGCAGGTGCTCGCTGGCCTGTCGCATGGCGGCCCGGTCCTCGGCCCTCAGCCGTCCGAGCAGACCCCGCTTGCCGTACCGGCCCATGGCCAGCACCTCGCCCGCGGTTATGGGCATCCAGCAGGCGGGAGGGTGCTGGCACACGTAGGCCAGGTTCTTCGACATTCCTCTGACGCGGCCGGACGTGGGCTCCTGCAGACCGGCCATGCACTCCAGCATGGTCGTCTTGCCGGACCCGTTGACGCCGATCACCGCGGTGGCGGTGCCCGGCTCGAAGGTGTGGGAAACCCCGTGCAGGGCGGTGACATCGTCGAACCTGACGGTGAGATCCTCAACCTCGACGGCGTTGACCATGGCGCCAACGGTATATTCCCCCCATGTCATCCGCCACCACCGCCGCGGCCGGCTCGGAGAAGGCCGGCACGTCCGATCCGGCGTCGCGGATAGCCCCTCGAAGGGTGCGAATCGACCGGTACGGGCTCGACCTCGGGCCGTGGCTGCATCTGGCCGACGAGCGGGCCCGGCTGGCCCGCCCCTCCTTCCGCCACATCGACGTGACCCCGGAGGGTGCAACCCTAGGCGCCAGGGTGGGCGGGGTGGACCTGGGCTCCGACCTGTCCGACGAGGTGGTCGCCGACATCCGCCGGGCGCTGCTCGACTACAAGGTGCTGGTGTTCCGCGACCAGCCGATCGCGCCGGACCAGCACGTCGCCTTCGCCCGCCGTTTCGGGGAGCTGGAGATCCACCCGTTCATCACCGGAAACTCCGAGCATCCCGAGCTGGTGCGCTTCGAGAAGGGGGTCGACACCGGCGGCTTCGAGAACGGCTGGCACCATGACGTCACCTGGCGGGAGGTGCCCTCGATGGGGGCCATCCTGCACGCCATACAGGTTCCGGCCACCGGCGGCGACACCCTGTTCAGCGACATGGGTGCGGCCTACGACGGCCTCGACGACGACGTCAAGGAGCGCATCGACGGCCTCCTCGCGGTGCATGACTTCATGCTCGCCTTCAGCCACCAGGTACCCGAGGGGAAGATGGAGGAGTTCCGGGCCCGCTACCCGCAGGCCCGCCATCCGGTGGTGTGCACCCACCCGGAGACCGGCCGCAAGCTGATCTTCGTGAACTGCTACTTCACGTCCCACATCGACGGGATGGACGAATCCGAGGGCGTCGACCTCATCCGGCACCTGGCAGGGCAGGCCAACGTGGTCGAGTACCAGTTCCGGGTCCGGTGGGAGCCCGACACCGTCGTCTTCTGGGACAACCGTTCGGTCCAGCACTATGCGGCCAGCGACTACTACCCGGACGTGCGGATCATGGAGCGGGCCAGCATCGTCGGCACCCGTCCGGCCTGATCGCCTCATCGCAATACGCGCGGTCGGCCCCTGCGGGACCTACTGTGGCGCCGGTGGCGCCCAAGACCGACTGGAACCCGCGGCTGCGGGGCGAGTTCGACAAGCCCTACTGGCGCGAGCTCCAGGACTTCGTGAGGGCCGAGCGGGCCCGGTCGCAGGTGTTCCCACCCCACGAAGAGGTGTTCGCCGCCCTGCACCTCACTCCGTACGCGTCGGTCAAGGTGCTGATCCTGGGCCAGGATCCCTACCACGGTCCCCGGCAGGCCCACGGGCTGTGCTTCTCGGTTCGCCCCGGGGTGGCCAAGCCGCCGTCGCTCATCAACATCCTCGACGAATTGCACCACGACATCGGGGCTCCGGTGCCCAGCCACGGCTCGCTGGAACACTGGGCCCGCCAAGGGGTGCTGCTGCTCAACGCCACGCTCACGGTCCGGGCCCGCCAGGCGGCCAGCCACCAGCGCAAGGGCTGGGAGACGTTCACCGACGAGGTGATCAGGGTGGTCAACTCCAAGGACGAGCGGGTGGTGTTCATCCTGTGGGGCGGCTCGGCCCGGCGCAAGCGCTCGCTGGTGGACACCAGCCGCCACGCCGTGATCGAGTCGGCCCACCCCTCGCCGCTGTCGGCGTCGGGCGGCTTCTTCGGCAGCCGGCCCTTCAGCCGGGCCAACGAGGCCCTCGTGGCCGCCGGTCGAGAGCCCGTGGACTGGGCCATTCCCGAGCTCTGAGACTCCACGGCCCGCAGGCCGAGTTGAGGGTCGGGTATTGCACTTGCGCGACGGGGAGGCACTCGATACCGTCCGAGTCCAAGCTTCATCGGTGTAATTCCACCGCGACAAGACGGGAGATGCGCCCCATGAATGCAGCCATCACGAGCGCAAGGAACGCTGCTGTAGGCCTGAGCGACCCCGCTCCTGACCACGGTGGGGACGTGCCCGAGCGGGCTGGCCATACCCATCTGTGGTTCACGGCCGACAGCCCCGCCGGACCGGTGTTCGTCGCCCACTCGAACGGGTGGGTGTCGGGTCTGTTGATCGCACCCGACAGCCGGGAGCCCGACCCGGGCCGCTTCGTCGACTACATGCGCGACGAGGTGGGCACCGATGTCGAACCCGACCCCGAACCCGATCCCAAGCTGGTGGCCCGGGTGGGCGAGGCCCTCGCCACGGGCCGCACCGACGTTCCAGTCGACTTGTCGTCGCGCTCGGAGTTCCATCAGGAGGTGCTCCGGGCCACCGCCCGCATCCCCCGCGGCGAGGTCCGCACCTACGGCGAGCTGGCCGAGATCGTGGGGCGGCCCAGGGCGGCCCGCGCGGTGGGCACGGCCATGGCCCGCAACCCGGTTCCGCTGCTGGTCCCCTGCCACCGGGTGGTGCCGAGCAGCGGGGGAGTAGGCAACTACGGCCTCGGCAAAGGCCTGAAGGCCAAGCTCCTCGCGGGCGAGGGCGTCGTTCTCTAGCCCGCTAGGAGCCCCGAACCCGCGGCCGCCGTCGCCGGAGCCAGCATCGCGACAAGCTCGTCGGCTAAAGAGACGCAGTCGAGAGCGTCCACTATCCGGCCGGCTCGGTGGCGGTTGGGCTGCACGAAGGCGTCGTGCATGGGCGCGACCGTGGCCGCGAACTGCCGCCTCACATGGTCCTCGGGCCGGCCTCGCTCCGTCACGTCCCGCTGGATGCGGCGCTGCAGCCGCACGTCCTCGGGCAGGTCCAAGAAGATCGTGTAGTCGAGCCGCTGCGCCACCTCTTCGAAGGCGAGCAGCAGAATGCCCTCCACCAGCACCAGGGGAGCAGCCTCCACTCGCTCGAAGCGGCCGGTGATGGTGTGGGTGGCGAAATCGTAGATGGGCACGTCCACGTCTCTCCCGTCGCGCAGGGAGTCGAGATGCTCCAGGAACAGGTCGCTGTCCAGGGAGTCCGGGTGGTCGAAGTTGCGGCGGCGACGTTCGGCGAAGGGCAGGTGTGACAGGTCGCGGTAGTAGGCGTCGAAGGCCAGCACACTCGCCTCGGTCGCGCCCAGGCAGTCGACCAGACGGTTGGTGAGGGTCGTCTTGCCCGCACCGGAGCCCCCGCAGATCCCGAAGACGAACACCCCCACGGGCCGACACCATACCGCTGTCCGGTGGGTGGCATCACCGCAACGCCCTGCAGGCGCTCAACGCCAAGGTGGTGACCCTGCCGACCTCGGCCGAGACCCGCTTCCAGCCGTCGGCGGAGCTCCTGGAGGACCTGTGCCGGCGGACGGGCTCAGTGGACGGGCTGGTGCTGGCCTCGCCCTCGAACCCGTCGGGGACGATGCTGGACGGCCCGGCGCTGGCCGCGGTGTCGGACTGGTGCGCCGAGCACGGCGTGCGCCTGGTCGCCGACGAGATCTACCACGGCATCACCTTCGACGAACCGGCTCCCACCGCGCTGAACCTCAACTCCGACGCTCTGGTGGTCAACAGCTTCTCCAAGTACTTCTCGATGCACGGGCTGGCGCCTCGGCTGGCTGGTAGCCCCTCCCGACCTCGTGGAGCCGGTCCGCCGGCTGGCTCAGAACTTCTTCATCGCGGCGCCCACCCTGTCCCAGATCGCCGCGGTGGCCGCCTTCGACTGCCATGACGAGCTGCAGGCCAACGTGGCCCGTTACGCCACCAACCGGTCCGTGCTGCTCGACGGCCTCCCCGCAGCCGGCATCGACCGCCTGGCTCCCAGCGACGGCGCCTTCTACGTGTACGCGGCCATCGATCACGTCGCGGCCGACAGCCAGGCACTGTGCCAGCGCTGGCTGGACGAGCTCGGGGTGGCGGTGACGCCCGGAATCGACTTCGATCCGGCCGAGGGTCACCGCTACGCCCGGTTCTCCTACGCGGGTGACACCGACGACATGGCCGAGGCCATGCGCCGCCTGCGGGAGTGGGGCGGCTAGGTCGACCGCGCCAGCGCACCAACGGATAACGTCACTATATCTGAGTGAGTTTACTGTACGCTCGTGGTTGGCCGGAGCCGTCCGTCTGAGAGCCTCACTTGACCACTGAGCCAGACGGGCGGCTCCGGTTCGCCGACGCTTACTGTAGCGCGGCTCGGCTCAGGCGCCGAGGCGGGTCCGGGCGTCGGCTGAGCGCTGGAGCAGGTATGCGGGGACGGCCACGCCGTTGACGACCGCCTCGCCCGCGCCACCATCGCCGCCATCGGCACCGTCTGCCTCGGCCGGTGCAGCCTCTGCTGCTTCCGCGGCCCGCTGGGCGGCCTCCTCGGCCTCCACAGCCTCACGGTCGCGGGCGACCAGGTACCGCTCGTAGTCCCTGGTCCGGACCAGGTCGCCGTGATCGATGTGGCCGACCACCCGGCCGTCCACGAGCCTCACCCAGTAGCGGTTCCAGGTGAAGCCGTTGGCCATGGCCACCTTGCCCTCGCTGCCCTCGGGCACGCCGGGAAGCCCGGCCACGAGCCGCACTCTCTCGCCGCGCTTGAGGGTGCGGGCCTGCAGCTGGGCCGTCGTGTAGGTCTTGGGCGGCATCGGCCAACACGGTAGCGTGACGCCGTGGCACCCGACGACCTCTCCGACCCCCAGCCCGGCGCCGTCCCTCTGACCGCCGACGATCTCGGCTACCGGCCCTTCGACGCCGACAACCACTACTACGAGGCCCTCGACGCGTTCACCCGCCATGTCGATCCCCGGATGCAGCCCCGGGTCGTGCAATGGGTGGACATGGGGGGCCGCAAGCACCACCTGGTGGGGGGCAGGCTGGCCCGGGCGGTGGCCAACCCCACCTGGAATCCGATTGCCAGGCCCGGAGCCCTGCGCGACTACTTCAAGGGGAACCCCGAGGGCCGCAACCCGGCCGAGATGCTGCGCGACCGGGAACCGCTGCCCGACCACTACATGAGTCCCCAGGCCCGGCTGAAGGTGATGGACGCCCAGGGCCTGAGGGCGGTGTGGCTGTTCCCGACCCTGGGGGTGCTGTACGAGGAACTGCTGCGCCACGACGTCGACGCCGTGGTGGCCATGATGGGCGGCTTCAACCGCTGGCTCCACGACGACTGGGGCTACAACTGCTCCGAACGCATCTTCGGCGCCCCCTACATCGCGCTCGGCGACCCCGGCGCCGCCGCCGACGAGGTGGACCGAGTGCTGGGGCTGGGAGCCCGCATCGTGGTCATGCGCCCCGCGGCGGTCACCACCCGCACCGGCCAGCTGTCGCCGTTCCATGAGACGTTCGACCCGGTGTGGCGGCTCCTCAACGACGCCGGCGTGACGGTGGTGATCCACGCGGCCGACTCGGGCTATTCCTCCCAGGGCTACGCCGACGACGAGTTCTCCTCGGCCGGCCTGGGCGTCGGGGCGGGCGGCGGACCCAATCTGCGGGCCTTTGCCATCGAGCGGGCCGCCCAGGACTGGTTGATGCAGTCGGTGTTCGAGAAGATCTACGACCGCTTCCCGAACCTGCGGGTGGCGTCGGTGGAGAACGGCTCCGACTTCCTGGCCCCGATGTTCCGCAAGCTCTCCCAGATCGCCAAGAAGAACTACTGGTGGTTCGACGATCACCCGATCGACACCTTCAAGGCCCATGTGTGGGTCAACCCGTTCTGGGAGGACGACGTGAACGAGGTAAGGGAGCTGATGGGCGCCGACCGGGTGATCTTCGGCTCGGACTGGCCCCACATCGAGGGCATGCCCGAGCCCCTCGACTACCTGGCCGAGCTGAAGGGCTTCTCCGACGCCGACCGCCGTGCCATCATGCTCGGCAACGTGTCGTACCTGAACGAGCCCCGGCCCACCTGAACACCATGACCGAGACCGCCCCCACCCCTGCCGGCACCGACCCTGGCGCGCTGCGGGCCGAGGTCGAGGCCTTCTGCGACCGGAACTGGGACTTGGACCTGACGGTGCAGCAGTGGTGGCGGCTCCTGGCCGGCGCCGGCTACTCCCACCCGATGCTGCCGGAGTCGGCGGGCGGACTCGGATACGGCATGGACCAGGCCGCGCTGGTGTCGCTGGTGCTGGCCGAGCGGGGCGTGCTGGGCCCTCCCGGCGGACTGGGACGCATGCTTGCCGCGCCCACGATCGCCATACACGGCACCCCCGAGCAGGTCGAGCGGTACGTTCCGGAGATCCTCGACGGCCGGGTGGGGTGGTGCCAGCTGTTCAGCGAGCCCAACGCCGGCTCGGACCTGGCCAGCCTCCAGTGCCGGGCCGAGCGCGACGGCGACGAGTGGGTGATAACCGGCCAGAAGGTGTGGACCTCCGGGGGCCAGGTCTCCGACATGGGCATGCTGCTGGCCCGCACCGACCCCGACCAGCCCAAGCACGCCGGCATCTCGTGGTTCGCCTTCGCCATGGACCAGCCCGGCGTGGAGGTCCGGCCCCTGACCGAGATGACGGGCCGGGCCCTGTTCAACGAGGTGTTCATCGACGAGGCCCGGGTGGCCGACAGCGCCCTCATGGGAGGGCTCAACAACGGCTGGAGAGTGGGCAACACCACGCTGATGGTGGAGAGGGCCTCGCTGGGATCGGCGGGCCGCAAGCCGCCCGAGCTCATACCCGGTCCCAAGGGCGGTGTCCTCGATGACCGGGTGGGGGACTTCGTCGACCGGACGGGAGCCGCCACGATGTCGGGGGTGCCGCCGCTGGGCGTCGACATGTGGTGGTGGCTGGTCGACATGGCCCGCAAGAACGGCAGCATCGCCAGCAAGGTGCTGCGCGACGACCTGATGCGCCTCTACGGGCTGATCGAGATCAACCGGCTCTCGATCCAGCGGGCCAAGGCCGGATCTAGCAGTGGGGCCGCGCCCAATATCGCCAAGCTCACCATGAGCGAGCTCAACCGCTCGTTCCGTGACATCGGCATGAGGGTCGTCGGTCCGGACGGGATGCTGATGGGCGATTCCGACAGCCAGAGCGGCGGCCACATAGCGGAGGTGGCGCTGTTCTCGCCCGCGCCGTCCATTTACGGCGGCACGGACCAGGTGCAGCGCAACATCATCGGCGAGCGCGTGCTCGGACTTCCCAGGGAGCCCGGCCCGGCCCGTGACACCCCCTTCAGCCAACTTCCCAAGAACTGAGAAGTTGTGACCGATCGGGTCCGGCTCGAGATCGACGGCGCCATCGCCACCATCACCAACAACAACCCGGCCAAGCACAACGCCTTCGACGACGAGATGGACGTGCGGCTCTTCGAGATCCTCGGGGAGCTGGCCGCCCGGCCGGAGGTGCGGGCGGTGGTGTGGCGAGCCGAGGGTCGCAGCTGGTCGTCGGGCCGCGACCTGTCGGTCGTGGGCACCAATCTCAGCGAGCTCACCCATCACGAGCTGATGGTCCGGGGCCACGAGGGCATCCAGCGGCTGTGGGAGCTGGACGCTCCGGTGATCGCGGCCATACAGGGTTGGGCCATCGGCGGGTCGTTCCAGCGGGCCCTGCTGTGCGACATCCGCATCGCGGCCGACGACGCCCGCTTCCGGCTGCCCGAGGTGGGCTACGGCGTCATCCCCGACACCGGCGGGGTGAGCGTGCTGTACGAGATGTGCGGCCACGGGCTGGTGAGCGACATGGTGCTGACCGGGCGCACCCTGAACGCCCAGGAGGCACTCGCCCACGGCATCGTGTCGCGGGTGGTCGCGCCCGACGACCTCGACGCCGAGGCCCGGGCCATGGCCGAGGCCGTCGCGGCCGCGCCGAAGGTCACCGTGAAGCTGGCCCGGCGGGTCATCTCGCAACTGGCCCGACCCCAGCAGCGGGCCTCCATGGCCGACGAGTTGATCTACCAGACGTTCCTCAACCGCAGCGACGACTTCGCCGAGATGAAGGCGGCCAGAGCCGGGGACCGGGCCCCCCGCTACACCGGGAGCTGACCGCGGCCTTGCCTTCGGGACTGCCGCCTCCACCGCCGGCCGGCGACACCGCTCTGAGACCGGGAACCTTCGACGGCAGCACCGTGCTGGTGACCGGGGGCGGCACGGGCTTGGGCAAGGCCATCGCGTCCGAGTTCGCCCGGCTCGGGGCCTCGATCGTCATAGCCAGCCGGTCCGCTGACCATCTGGAGACGGGTCGCGCCGCCATGGAGCAGCTCGGCGCCCCGGTGGCGACCGCAGCCTGCGACATTCGCGATCCGGCGACCGTCGCGGCCGCCTTCGACGCCGCCGAGACCGTCTTCGGGCTGCCCGACGTGCTGGTCAACAACGCGGCCGCCAACTTTCCGGTGCCGGCCGAGGACATGTCGCCCAACGCGTGGCGCGCGGTGGTGGACATCACCCTCAACGGCACGTTCAACTGCACCCGGGAGATGGGCCGGCGGCACCTGGCTGCGGGCACGCCGGGGTCGGTGATCAACATCGGCGCCTCCTACGCCTGGACCGGCGGACCGGGCTTCGCTCACTCAGCCGCGGCCAAGGCCGGGGTCAAGAGCCTCACCGAGTCGCTGGCCGTGGAGTGGGGCCCCTACGGGATCCAGGTGAACTGCCTGGTGCCGGGCCTGTTCCCTCACGAGGACATGACATCGGACATCCGTTCCAGCCTGGACCGCACCCGCGACAAGGACGCCTGCCAGCCCGCGCTGCGGGTGGGGGAGCGCCAGGAACTGGGCTGGGCGGCCACGTTCCTGGCATCGCCCTACGGGCGGTTCATCTCGGGGCACACACTGGTGGTGGACGGGGCCAACTGGCTGCGCCGAACCATGACCAGCCCGCCGGTGACCACCGTGCGGGACCAGATGGCCCGCGGCCCCTTCGAACCCTGAGTTCAGAGTTGCATCTCTCGCAGGCAGCGCGGATCACCTAGTATCCCCCGCTGCTGCGGTCACACACCGGGCCGTACTCATCGGCATCGCCGGTCTCCCAAGGAGGTTCATTCATGCGCGTACCCCTGCTCTCCAAGCCGTTGCAGGCGCTGTCAGCCGCGAGTGTGATCGTGGCCCTGGTAGCCGCGGCTTTGGCTCTAGCCGGAGCGGGTACCGCTCTGGGCCAGGACACCGAGGACTGCGGTGTCACCGACCTGGGCACCTTGGACAGCTCAGTGGACAGCGTGCTGGAAGCGCAGGGACGCTGGACGACCGAGGACTGCGACTCGCGATTCCGCGCCGGCAGCGACGCCCACACCTACCGGTTCCACATCGAGGAGGCGGGACGGATCCGGATCGGCCTGTCGTCGGCCACCGCCGACTCCTACATCTACCTGCTGGCCACCGACGGCAGCCGCATCACCGGCGACGACGACAACGGAAACCGCCTCGATGCCCGCGTCGAGCGTGACCTCGCGCCAGGCACCTACCTGGTGGAGGCCACCACGGTGGGCGGGCGCGGCCGGGGCCCGGCCGACTTCACGCTCACCGTGAGCCGGGTAGATGGCTGCGACTTCGTCGATCTCGGCACACTGGAGCCGGACACCGCCCTGACGGCGTCAGGATCCTGGACACTCGACACCTGCGGCTCGCGCTTCGTGGCCGCACACCCGGCTCACGCCTACTCCTTCACCCTGACCGGGGCCGCTCGGGTACGCATCGACCTGGAGTCCGAGACCGGCGACCCCGTGCTGTCGCTGGCGTCACTCGAGCACGGCATCATCGGGGCCAACGACGACGGCGGCGAACGGCGCAATTCCCGCATCGAGCAGTACCTGCAGCCCGGCCTCTACTTCATCGAGGCGACCACCTACCTTGAGCGCGACTACCAGCCGTTGCAGGCTGATTTCACCCTCACTATCGCCGTGGTGGACGAACTGGCCCGCCAACGGCACGCCCTCCTGAAGATCGAGGAGGTCTGGACTCCCGCGCAGGTGGTTGCCGGCGAACCATTCCCCGTCCACTACCGGGTCGGAAACGTCGGCGGTGGCGAATTGCCCGACGACGGCAGCCGCGCCAGCCTCTACGTGGTCGGGCGAGGGGTGTTCGACCTGCTCAGTTCTGTCTCGGGCATATGGGACGCCGGCGCCGCCTACCACACCAGCGACGAGACCAGGGGCGCATCGAGCTCGGAGTCCGACGACGTGACCCCCTTCGAGGCCACGTTCAGCCGCCACGGCCCAGCGTGGGTCTTCGTCGGGGTCGTCACCGACGACTCCGCAGGCAACGAGATCGGATTCCACGGGCTCTGGCACAACCTGATGGTGCTCAGCGCACCGGTCTTCGATCCGGTCGACGTCGAAGTCGACGGCGCGGTCTACACGGTGTCGACGGAGGCCGACGGCGACGGAGAGGTCACGACGACGGTCAACTCAGTCGCGGACCCGGAGGCCGAGGTCGATCCCACGGTGCAGGCGAAGGCGATCTACACGGCAGGCGTGCGCACACAACTGCTCGAAGGCATCTTCGAGCGACCCGCCCTCGCCGACCTGTCCCGAACGGCCGGGCCGACGCTGGTCAGCGTGGCTGACCCGTCGTCGAGGACCCTGCTCGCGGCCCTCGGGCAGCGGTTCGCGGGCACCGGCGGCATCGCAGCGATGCAGAGGTCTTTCGCTCGCGGCGAGGCGATCAACCCGGTCGCGGTCGAGCAGGCTGTCCTGACGACGTCCGAGGCGGCGTTGTCGCAGTACGCCTCGATGGCCAACTCCTGGGACTCTCTGCTGGTGAGCGGTGCCTTGGCCTTCGACGAGGCGGTCGCGGTCCAGTCCCAGCTCGCCTATGCGGAGAGCCTCATCACTCCGGCGGTGACCGCGGGCGAGATCGTCGCCGCGGCCCGAGCGGCCGAGAAGGGCTGGGACGATCCGGCCGTCCGGACCATGATGGCCGAACATGCAAGCTGCAACCCGGGACCGGCCGCGCTGCGCGACGCGCTGGAGGCGGCCGGTGTCGCCGGCATTGGTGGACTGCTCGCGCTCGACGCCGAGATGCGCTTCGTCCGTCCAGTTCACGGTCTAGCCATCGACGGAGCGCTCTGCGCGGCCGAGGATGCCGACGGAGCCAATTCCCGGTTCCTGCAACGTCTCGCGATCGACGACAGTGTCGAGTTGGTTGAGCTGCTCGCGCCCCGGGCGGCCGCCGCGCCGGCGCCTGAGCCGCACCGGCTGCGGATCATCGCTCGGCTCGGGGACGGCGGCCGCATAGAGCACGGCGTGGAACTGAGCGGCGGGAAACGCATCCTTCCGGAGGAGCGCTTCCTTCCCGCCGACGCGTCCACGGGCACGTGGCAGGTCAGCGGTGTCATCGAGGTGGGTGAGGGCCGGATCGGCACGATCCGCACCCGGCGCCTGGCCGACGGCCGGGTCGAGTTGGGTTTCGTCGGCGCCGACGGCGGCACGTTCACGCCCGATGTCGCCTACTTGCCAGCCGACCCGCCGGAGGGCATCTGGTTCTACAGCAGCGAGATCAGCGTGCCGGCCGTCTCCGTGATGGGCGCGAGCAGCTCACCTGACGGTTAGAACGTGCGCACCTAGGGGCACGAAAGGCGGCGGACTCGCTCGCCTACCCTCTCGGCCTCTGAGGAGAAGCGGCCGACGCAGCCGCTTGGACAGTGGGGGCGACCCGCGTAGCATCGCCGTCCACTGCTGAACTGGCGCGCCGATCTCACCTGCTGGGGCGGCCTGCCGGAGGGAGGCTCACCATGATCGGATCTCGATTCCTCAAGTCGACGCGGGCGGCCGCGATCGCCGGCACAGCCGTGGCCCTTGTAGCCGCGGCGATGGCTCTGGCCGGTAGCAGCACCGCGCTGGGCCAAGACACCCGGAACTGCGATGTCATTGACCTTGGCACTCTGAGCGACGCGGCGGGCAGCGTGCTGGAGGCGGAGGGACGCTGGACGACCGAGGACTGCGACTCCCGATTCCGGCCCGGCAGCGACGCCCGCACCTACCGGTTCGAAGTCGGGGCGCCAGGACGGATCCGGATCGGCCTGTCGTCGGCGACCGCCGACTCCTACCTCTACCTGCTGGCCACCGACGGCAGCCGCATCACCGGCAACGACGACAACGGGGACCGCCTCGATGCCCGCGTCGAGCGCGACCTCGCGCCAGGCACCTACCTGGTGGAGGCCACCACGGTGGGCGGGCGCGGCCGGGGTCCCGCCGACTTCACTCTCACCGTGAGCCGGGTAGAGGGCTGCGACTTCATCGATCTCGGCACGCTGGAGCCGGGCGTCGCCCTGACCGCCTCGGGAACCTGGTCGCTCGAGACGTGCGGCTCGCGCTTCGTGTCGAGACATCCCGCCCACGCCTTCTCCTTCAACCTGCCTGAAGCGGCCCGGGTGCGCATAGACCTCGAGTCCGAGAGCGGCGACCCGGTCCTTTCGCTGGCCTCGCTGGAAGGCGGGATCGTCGCAGCCGACGACGACAGCGGAGACCGCCGCAACTCCCTCATCCGGGAGTACCTGCAGGCCGGCATCTATTTCATCGAGGCGACGACCTACTACGCCCGCGACTACCAGCCGCTACAGGCCGAATTCACCCTCACCGTCCGCCTCGTGGACGAACTGAGCCAGCAGCAGCAAGCCCAGCTCAAGGTCGAGGAGGTCCGGACCCCAGCAGTGGTAGTGGCCGGAGATCCGTTCCCCGTCCACTACCGCGTCGGGAACGTCGGCGGGGGCGCGCTGCCCGACGACGGTAGCCACGCCCGGATCTGGCTGTCGGGGCACGCCGGACGCGATCGGATCCTCAACCTCAGGGGGATATGGGACGCGGGGGTCGCATACCACACCGGCGACGAGGCCGCCAGCGCAACAAGCACCACCACCGACGAGATCACGGCGTTCGAGGCCACATTGGGCGACGACGGACCAACGTGGATCTTCGTCGGGATCGTCGCCGACGACGCCGACGGCAACGAGCTCGGCTGGCACGGGCTCTGGCACAACCTGCTGGTGCTGAGCGGGCCGACCTTCGGTCCCGTCACCGTCAGCGTCGACGGCACTGCCTACACAGTGACGGCGGAAGCCGACGCCGAGGGGAAGGTGACCAACACGGTCAGCGAGGTCGCGGACCCTGAGTCAGAGGTTGACCAAAATGTCGAGGCGAAGGCGATCTACGCGGCGGGCGTGCGCACGCAGCTTCTCGACGGCATCTTCGAACGACCCGAGATCGCCGAACTGTCCACGATGGCCGAGCCGGGTCCGGTCAGCGCGTCGGATCCCTCGTCGGGCACCCTCCTGAAGGCGCTCGGGGAGCGGTACGCAAGTGCGGACGGTGTCGCGGAGCTGCGGGCGTCCATGGCCCGCCGCGAGGCGATCAACCCGTTGACGGTCGAGGAGTCGGTGCTGGCAGCGTCTCGAGCGGCACTGTCGCAGTTCGCCGCGATGGCCGCCTCATGGAAGTCTCTGTTGACGAGCGGCTCCCTGTCCTTCGACGAGGCGCTGACGACCCACGCCCAACTCGCCTACGCCGAGCGCCTCATCGCTCCGGCGGCGACTGCCGGCGAGATCGTCTCCGCAGCCCGAGCCGCCGATCGGGGCTGGGACGATCAGGCGGTGAAGAAGATGATGGCCGACCACGAGAGCTGCAGTCCGGAACCGGCCGCGCTGCGCAGCGCGCTCAAGGCCGCCGGAGTCGCGGACGTAGACGGGCTGCTCGCACTCGACGCAGAGATGCGCCTGGCTCGACCCGTCCACGGGCTGGCAATCGACGGCGCGCTCTGCGCGGCCGCGGAAGCCGATGACGCCAACTCCAGGTTCCTGCGGCGGCTGTCGATCAGCAGCAACTTCGAGCTCCGCAGGCTGCTCAGGCCCGTGACAGCATCACTGACGACTGATTCTCACCAGCTGCGGATCATCGCCCGGATCGGAGACGACGGACGGGTCGAGCACGGCGTGGAACTCGACGGCGGCCGGCGGGTGCTTCCGCTGGAGCGGTTCCTTCCCGCCGACGCTCCCACGGGGACATGGCAGCTGAGCGCCGAGGTGAGGGTATTGTCCGACCCGATTGGGAGGATCCGCTCCCGGCGACTGGCCGACGGCCGAGTCGAGTTGGGGTTGCTCAGCGCGGACGGCTCAGAGATCACGCCCGGAATCGCCTACCTGGCCGCCGACGCCCCAACGGGTGTCTGGTTCTACAGCAGCGAGATCACTGTGCCGGCTGTCTCGGTGATGGGCCGATCAAGCTAGGGGCGGCGGCCTGTCACGCTGCCAGGCTCAAGCGCAATCGGCACAATAGCCGTGCAAATCGAGACTGTGGCGTAGCGGCGTGAAGCCCGCCAGGCCGGCCGCCTCGGCCAGGCTCCGATCAACAAGCTCTTCCACGTCATCGTCGAGCCGGACATCCTCGATGGCTCCGCAGTCGATGCAGATGAGGTGGTGATGATGCGACAGCAGCGGTTCGGCGAACTCGAAGTGTGCGTGGTCACCGCTGGACGAAATCCGATCCACAACTCCTGAGCGTTCCAGCACGTCAAGGTTCCGGTAGACGGAGCTCGGCGCCAACTCGGGTGCAGCCACCATGATGTCGGGCAGCGTGACCGGCTGGCCTGCGGCGGCGATGACAGCGACAAGCCGGCGGCGGCCATTGGTGTAGCGGTAGTCGTGGCGCGCCAGTCGACTGCTCACCGCGTTATGGAAATCGCTGGTCGAGAGGTGCGAATCGGCTTCGCGGCCGCTTGTCATGGCTTCCCACGATCTTGGTTGCGAATAAGACTGACTCTCATTATGATCCATCCACCGGTGCCGCCGCCACTGAAGGAGCGTAGCTGTGCGACAACGATCGAGGGTTCAGAGCCTTGCTTGTGAAATCTCCGCGAGGTCGAGGCGAGTCCGCGGCCTGACACTGACCGCTGTGCTGGCCGCGATGGCCCTCGCAGCATCGGCTTGCTCGGGCGACACCGCTGTCACCCAGGCGACTCCAGACGAGGCCCCTGGCGTTCCGAGGATCGTCGCCACCACCGGCATCTGGGCCGATGTTGTGGCGAACGTCGCATGCGACGGCTTGGCCGAGGTTGAGACGGTTATTCCCGTAGGCGGCGACCCGCACGGCTACGAGCCCTCGCTGCAGGACCGGGAGCGCATGGAGAACGCCTCGCTCGTGGTGGCCAACGGGCTCGGCCTGGAGGAGGGTCTCGAGGACACTCTCGAAGCGGTCGCGGAGGCGGGTACGCCGGTGTTCGAGTTCGCCGAAGAAATGGAAATCGTTCCATTCGCTTCCGACGAAGGCCACGACGACCACGACGACGAAGGCCACGACGACCACGACGACCACGACCACGACGACCACGACGACCACGACGACGAAGGCCACGACGACCACGACGACGAAGAGGGCCACGACGACCACGACGACCACGACCACGACGACCACGACGACGAAGGCCACGACGACCACGACGACGAAGAGGGCCACGACGACCACGACCACGACGACGACGAAGGCCACGACGACCACGACGACGAAGAGGGCCACGACGACCACGACGACGAAGGCCACGACGACGAAGGCCACGACGACCACGACGACGAAGGCCACGACGACCACGACGACGAAGAGGGCCACGACGACCACGACGACGAAGGCCACGACGACCACGACGACGAAGAGGGCCACGACGACCACGACGACGAAGGCCACGACGACCACGACGACGAAGGCCACGACCACAGCGGCGGCGATCCCCACGTGTGGTTCGATCCCCACCGGGTCTCGGATGCACTGCCCGCGCTGGCTCGAGTGCTGACAACGGACGTCGGCCTGGACGCGGCTGCGGTCGAAGCGTGCCTGTCCAGCTACATCGAGGAGCTAGAGACCCTCGATGCCGAGATCGCGGCGAAGGTCGAGCAGCTACCGGCCGAGAACCGCAAGCTGGTCACCAACCACGAGGCGCTCGGGTACTACGCAGAACGTTACGGATTCGAGGTGATCGGCACGGTCATCCCATCACCGGCGAGCATGGCCCAGGCGAGCCCGGCCCAGCTCGAAGAGTTGGCCGAGATCATCGAGCACGAGGGAATCCCTGCCATCTTCGCCGAGACCCAGCACTCCGTCGACGACATCGAGTCTCTGGCCTCCCGGGTCGGTGACGTCGAAGTGGTGACGCTCTACACCGGCAGCCTCGGCCCTGCCGGAAGCGGCGCCGAGACCTACGTTGGCTTCCTGCGAACCAACACCGAGCTGATAGTCGATGCTCTGAGCTGAGCGGCACTAGAACATCTCGTCATGGAGTTCCTCACCGACCCTGTGACGTGGTGGATCGACCCATTCACGTCAAACGTGTTCATGCAGCGAGCCCTCTACGCGGGCCTGCTCGTGGTGCTCACCACCTCGGTAGTGGGCACATGGGTGGTGCTGCGAGGCATGAGCTTCTTGGGGGACGCTCTGGCCCACGGGGTGCTGCCCGGCATCGCGTTGGCCTTCATCATCGGCGTGGACACCACCATCGGCGCCTTCGCGGCAGCCCTGGCGATGGTGTGGGGCATCAACCTGATCCGCAACCACTCGCCGCTTCCTGAGGACACCTCCATCGGAGTCCTGTTCGTCGGATTCCTGGCTCTGGCGGTGGCCATCATGTCCAGTTCGTCGGGGGCCTACACGGGCGACCTGAACCGCTTCCTGTTCGGCTCCATCACCGGAGTCAGCAATGGCGACCTCCTCCACCAGGGGATCGCGGCCGTCATCTCGCTGGGCGGGGTGGCCGTCTTCTACCGAGCGTTCCTAGTCATGACCTTCGACTACGCCCAGGCCCAGGTGCTCGGCCTACGTCCCCGCCTCGCCCACGGCGCGCTGCTGGCCCTACTGGCCATCTCGATCGTCGCATCGTTCGAGGCGGTGGGGAACCTGCTGGTGTTCGCTTTCCTGATCGCCCCACCGGCCACAGCAGTGCTGCTGGTGCGGCGGGTGCCCCGCATCATGGCGGCCGCGGCCGCGACCGGGACGGTGTCGACGGTGCTGGGGCTGCTGGTCAGCTACCACTACGACACCGCCGCGGGGGCCACCATGGCCCTGGCCACCGTCGTCGTGTTCCTGGCGGTGCTCGCAGTCAAGGCCACGGTTGTCGCAATGGGCGCTCGCCGCGGGCATTCTCACGCGGCTGCGACCGTGGCTTAGGGCTCGCCCCCGCGGTCGGCTGCGCGACCGGCCGCGATCTTGCGGCCGACGGCTCGGGCCGCATCCGAGATCTGGATGCGCCGGGCATCGAAGTCCGGCCCCCGGGTGGCGTCGAGCGCCAGCCGTGACGTGGTGCCCAGCTTGTCGGCGGACGGGTCGAGGGCGCTTCCCGGAAGGCCGTCGATCACCACCATGTCCCGGGCGGGCTGGAAGTGGGTGGCCAGCGCCCAGAGCACGGCCTCATCGTTGGTGATGTCCACATCCGCGTCGACCGCGACCACGGTCTTGAGGTACGGGTCCCATCCGAGCAGCGCCAGAAGCGCCTGGCGGGCCTCGCCGACACGGCGCTCGTCGACCGCCACGTAGCAGTGGAAGTGCGTGCCCGAGTTCGGGTAGTGCACCCCCACCACCGAACCGAAGCGATCCTTGAGCTTCGCGATCATCTCCGCTTCGCGGGGCACCCGCCCGAGGTTGAGATGCTCATTGGAGTTCCCGCCGACCACATCCACCCAGACGGCCCCGTGACGCTGCATGACCGTGCACACGTCGATGCGGTTGCGGGTCGAACGGTCCGAGGAATACCCGGAGAACTCGCCGAACGGTCCCTCGTCCTCGTCGGCGGCGGGATCGATCTCGCCCTCGAGGACGACCTCGGCCGCCGCGGGAACCCGCAGGCCGTGGCGCGGTGTGCGCACCACTTCCAGGGGCGCACCGAGGAGACCGCCCGCGATCTCGCGCTCGTCGACGCCGAACGGGGCCCGGGCCGATGCGGCCAGCATGAACAGCGGGTGGGCACCGATGACCATCGCGACGGGAAGCCGCCGGCCGGAGGCGGCAGCATCCTGCAGCAGGCGCCAGAGGTCGCCGCGGGAGTGCAGGCTCGTGCCGAGCGTCGTCGCCGACGCGACCACCGAGCGGTGGTAGCTGAGGTTGCCCCGGCCGCCGCCGGTGGCATCCTCGGCCACCACGATCCCGCTGGTGATGTAGGGGCCGAGGTCGGTCGCGAAATGGGTCAGCAGCGGCAACTCGAACAGATCGATGCGGTCGCCGGCATCGACCCGGTCGGTGATCGGCCCGCCGTCGACCTCGATCATCGGCATGGCCTCAGCGGCCAGATGCTGGTACCGGTCGTGGAGCTCGCCCGGCCGGGCGCCGAGCATCCGCTCGATGCGCGCCCGGGACGCGAAGATGTTGGTGACGACCTCCCGGTCGGCCCCCTTCACGCAACCGAAGCGCAGCAGCGGATGCCTTCCCCGGTCGGCCAATTCCCACACGACTGCGGTGATGTCCTGGTCGAGCGAGACCTCCCGGTCGACGCTTCTGACATCGTCGGGGTACGCGGCCTCGTAGTCGCGCAGGAAGTCTTGGAGGTTCTGCCCGATCACGGCAGCCGACCGTGCCACCTCAGGCGATGGGGGTGCCGTAGCTGCCGTCGGCGAGCTGCTGCTTGGCCTCCTCGACGGTGGCGGGGGGAGCGGTTGGGGTGATGCCGACGAGCCGGGCGATGTTGTTGCCCATGTAGTCCTCGAGTTGGTCCTCGCTGGCGTTGATGCCCTGGGGGGCGTCATGGCACAGCACCTCGAGGTGGGTCAGCCACATGCCGGGGTCATTGGGCGGCGAGTCGGTGCCGAACACCAGGCGGTCCCTGGGCATCTCCTTGGCGAACTCGACGATGCGGGACTGCAGCAGCCACCCCGACTCGCCGTAGACGTTGGGGGAGTCCATGATCATCCAGAAGGCCTCGAAGCAGTACACGCCGCCGGTCTGGACCCCGAAGTGCCCGATGATGAAGTCGACGCTGGGGAACTCCCGGATGATGGGGTAGAACTGCGTCGGGATCGAGTACGGGCCGTCGCCGGTGTGGATCAGCACCACCACACCGAGCTCGTCGCACTTGCGCATCACCGGCCGCAGCCAGTCAAGGGCCCGATCCGGGCGATAGGCGTGCATATTGGCATGCAGCTTCAACATCTTGAAGCCGTACTCCTTGACGTGGAACTCCAGCTCGGCCGCCCCGTTGTCGGGCCCGAAACGCGGGTTGTAGTTGAAGTTGCCGATGAAGCGGTCGGGGTAGCGCTGGGTGAGTTCAGCCACATAGGCCATGTAGTCGCGGATGCCGTCGCGGCCGCCCCGTGAGCCGTCGCGCCACGCCGTGTTGCCCGGCGGCGGCTGGATGAAACCCATGTCGATGCGGCGCGGCTTGCCGTTGATCCAGTAGGGCCCGTCCATCATCGCCAGCATGCGCTCGCCGGTGAACGGCTCACCGGTGTGGCGCCAGGCCTCATCGACAACGTTGGTGGGATGCAGATGGGTGTCGATGATCATGCCGGACGCTCCTTACCGATGGGTTGTGATGGTCGCACGGGTGCGCACGGACTCGCCAAACCGGTCGGTTTCACGGCGCGCCGACCGTGCCCGGCGCGTCCGCGACACAGCGCTGGAGGCAGCCCGTCAGCCGTTCGCGGTCCAGGTTCTTGCCGATGAAGACCGCCCTGCTGTCGCGGTGAGGGCCCTCCCACCGGTCGAGGTCGTGCAGCTCGAAGATCCGGTGAACCCCCTGCAGCGCGACCCGCCGGTCGTTCCCCGCGATGGCGAGCACTCCCTTCCAGCGCAGCAGGCCGGCACCGTGGTCGGCTGCGATCTCGCGGGCCGCGGCCGCCACCCGGTCCCGGTCGAGCTCCCCGACGATCCTCACCGAGAGGGTCTCCACATCGGGGTCGTGGCTGTGCACGTAGTGGTTCTCCAGGAACGAGGGCTCGGCTGCGGCCCGTTGTGAGATCTGGAACGCCTGGATGCCCAGGATTGCGTCCAGGTTCACCCGCGCGTAGCTGGATCGATCGATCTCGGATCGCTGGTTCAACTCCCGGACGCGACGCTCGATCCGCTCGACCGTGCCCTCATCGACCAGGTCGACCTTGTTCACGATGATCCGGTCCGCGCTGATGATCTGGTCGACCGCCTGGCTGTTGATGCCGTCGTAGCGGACGTCGTCGAGGTGCTGCTCGATGTGCTTGGAGTCGATCAACGTGACGATTGCATCGAGGGCCACTTCGTCCAGGACCTCGTCCTCCACGAAGAAGGCCTGCGCGACGGGCATCGGGTCGGCGAGGCCGCTGGTCTCGATGAGGATGTAGTCGATGCGGTCGCGGCGGCTCATCAGTTTCCGGATCACTTCCAGCAGGTCGCCCCGTACCGATGCCACGCAGCAGATGCAGCCGTTGCTCATCTTGTAGATCTCCTCGTCGGAGGAGACCACCAGGTCGGAGTCGATGCTGATCTCGCCGAACTCGTTCTCGATGACGGCGATGCGCTTGCCGTGGTTCTCGCGCAGTATGTAGTTGAGCAGCGTCGTCTTGCCAGACCCCAGGAAGCCGGTCAGGATCGTCACCGGCAGCTTCGCCGACCGGCGAATGGCAGCAGTCATGTCAGGGAGTCTTGCCGGTCAGGGGCCGAGCGGGAAGGCGCGCCGGTCCGGCTCATACGGGCGAGGCCGCCAGCAGCGCCCGCAGGATCTGGACGGCCCGTCAACGAAGCGAACCGGAGCCGGGAGGTCAGCGCCCCGGTCCTGGAGGCCAGTCCTGGACCTCCTGGTCGACGCGGTTCCAGAAGGCCTGGCGCACGGCCCTCCTGAGTCGATCCTGGCCCCGCAGGCTTCCGCCGATCACGTTCTCGACAGCGTAGAGCAGATCGCCGTCGAGTGACTCCGGAATGCGGGGACGCTGGTCGAGCAGGGCGTCGAACTCGTCATCGCTGGCCCGGTACAGCCAACTCTCGGCGAACTCGGCGGCGGCGGCAGCCACCGAGTCGACGGGATCGTAGGTATCGGAGGCGGCATCGTCGGGGGCCCGGCGGCGGCGGATGAACCTTGAGAGGTCGTCCTTGGTCAGCTTGATCACCTCGTCCGCCTCGTTCACCAGACTGGACGTCGGATCCGCCCGCTCGTCGCGGGATGCGATGCTGATGAGCGTGACTCGCAGCCCCTGATCCTGGACTTCCCTGACTGTCTCGAGGAGGCCCTCGTCAGCCGCCAGCAGGAACGCGTCGCAGATGGCCCGTTCGCGGGCCAAGGTGGTGAGGTCGCGCTTGATTGCTGTGCTCAGAGGCGCCTGCTGCGGCGCGGAATCGCCCCTCTGGAGCCGCAGCTTCATGTTGGGCAGGGTCGCGACGAGCTGCTGGGCCGAGGTCGGCACCCCGTCCTTGGAGGTGTCGTACCAGTAGGTGCGCAGGGGTTGGAGATCGCAGACGTCGGTGGCCAGACCGACCAGGAAGTCGTTCGCGCCGAGCCCGTACAGGAGGATCTCCTGCCGTTCGGGACTGTTGCAGCACAGCATTCCACCCTCTGTGTAGAGGTACTCTGCGTCGACGAAAATTGCGTAGCGGTCCATGCGCGGCCTCATCCCCCGCGCGAGGCGGAAGTCCGGCCGGACCCAGCGCGCCACGACGGAGCCCCCTCTTAGGTTGGTCCAGTGTAGCCGAAGCTGCAGCAGGACCCAGCATCCAGCGTGTACGCCCCCTGGGACTCGAACCCAGAACCTGCGGATTAAGAGTCCGTTGCTCTGCCAAATTGAGCTAGAGGCGCTCCTGCGACGGGCAAGGATAGCGCATTGTCGAGTCCCGCCGCCCCCGCCTGCAGGGCAGGCGGGAGGGGCACGGGTGACCGAGGGGAGTCGAACCCCCGACCTCCGGGACCACAACCCGGCGCTCTAACCGACTGAGCTACGGCCACCATGACCGCCGAAGCGGAGACCCGCAAGCCTACCGAGCGCCGGAGCCCGGTCGAACCCGCGCACCCCGGTGCCGTGTCGTCCCGGCGATAGCCTTGGGCCGCCCCCGTAGCTCAACTGGATAGAGCGGAGGGTTTCTACCCCTCAGGTTGCGGGTTCGAGTCCTGTCGGGGGTGCGGGTTTCAGGCGGGTTCGCAAACTCTCGGTGTTAGACATCCCGCGAACGACCGGGTTGTACCCAAGAGGGCATGGTCAGCGTCGCAACTGTAGCGATAGTAGCGTCGTAACTGTAGCGAATCATGCGTCGCTACTGTAGTGTCAGATCGTGGAGTACCTCCCTCGAATAGTCGACGCCGAACTCGATGCGCTTGCCGAGGCACCGGCGGTGTCGATCGAAGGGGCCCGCGGCGTGGGAAAGACCGCTACCGCGATGCGGCGAGCGCGCACTGTTCATCGGCTCGACGATCCAGGCCAACTGGAGGTGATCGAGGGTGATCCGCGCCGGGTGACCGACGGCGAGCCGCCGGTGCTGATCGATGAATGGCAGCGGCTGCCTGCCTCATGGGATCTGGTGCGACGAGCGGTGGACGCCGACCCCCAGCCGGGACGCTTCCTGCTCACTGGGTCGGCGACGCCGACGGAGGCACCGGCCCATACAGGAGCAGGTCGCATCATCAGCATGCGGATGAGGCCTCTGTCGCTCGCTGAGCGTGGGCTCGCTGCTCCCGCGGTCAGCCTCAGCGATCTCCTCGCGGGCAATCGCGGACGATTCGACGGCGCAGCAGAAGCCGGTGTGGAGCAGTACGCCGACGAGATCATCCGATCAGGCTTCCCGGGGATCAGGCCGCACTCTGATCGGATCCGGCGCGGCCTTCTCGACGGCTATGTCGATCAAATCCTCAACCACGATGTCCATCAGTTCGGTCACACCTTCCGAGATGAGGGGTCGTTGCGCAGATGGATCACCGCCTACGCGGCGGCGGTGTCGACTGCGACCTCGTTCGAGAAGATACGCGACGCCGCATCGGCAGGCGAGGACGACAGGCCGGCGCGCACGACCACGATTCCATACCGATCAGCTCTTGAGGGTCTGCGGCTGATCGAGGAGTTGCCGGCGTGGCTGCCGACTATGAACCGGCTGCGCAGGGTGGCGTCGGCACCCGTGCATCAGCTCACAGACCCAGCGCTGTCGGCTCGACTGCTGGGTGTCGGCACGGAGGCGCTGATCGCCGGGACTGAAGGGTGGGAAGGTGACGGGACGCTGCTCGGCGCGTTGTTCGAGTCGCTTGTGACCCTCTCGGTGCGGGTGTACGCACAGGCCTGTGAGGCACGGGTGCATCACTTGCGAACCCAGGGCGGCGAACGCGAAGTCGATCTCATCGTCGAGCGGGCCGACGGTGCCATCGTGGCGCTGGAGGTGAAGCTCAAGTCGGTCATCACCGACAGAGATGTGCGTCACCTGCAATGGCTGCGCGACCAGATCGGCTCCCGGATGCTCGACGCCGCGGTGCTGTCGACCGGCCGACACGCCTACCGCAGAGCAGACGGCATCGGAGTTATTCCGGCTGCGCTGCTCGGCCCCTGATCAGAACTGAGCCTGCTCGGTGCTGCCTTCCAGTGCCAGGGTGGAGGAAACTGGTTAGACTTCTATTGGAGCGAGAACGAAGACTCCACCGTAACTTGGACAGGCAATGCATGCTCAACCGCTCCATCTAACGGCGTATGGATCATCTCAGAGGATCTTCCTGGCACAGATGGGCTGGCCTATGAATACACATGCCCTGTAGATCCACTAGAAAAATCTGTCATCGTCTTCGATGAATCCGGCTTTACGTGGTACACCGGCAGTTCAACGAACGTTCCATCGGGGAAATACGATCTGCGGTCCATCGCAACCCACGAATTCGGGCACGCCGCGGGATTCGTAGGCCACTTCTACCAAGTCTCCGGTTATGAGGAGGCAACCGACTGCAGCAGCGAGAACAGAGAGACGATGTGTGCGAGTGTGCCCTCCGGCACATCGTACTGGAGAACACTCGAAACACATGATAAGCACACTATCAAGGAAGCTTACTAGCCGAGCCCCTCGGGTTGTTGCGGTAGTTCTGTGCATTGCCGCATTCGGGTGTGCGTCCTCGGACGACCTGCAAGAGTCTCTTCCACAGGCGACTCTGCTTGCAACAGAGACGGACACGCCTGAACATGGCGCGCTTGATTCCCCATCTGTTTCACGAGATCCCACACTTGGATCAGGAGACTGCATACCCTCGTCGCGATTGTCCGCTCGCAGTAACCCGATCGTGCGACTGTCCGGCAGCTACAAGACTTCTACGCGAGCTCTTCTCTCTGAGCTGGGCGATTTCTCCAGATCTCACTATGACGTGACGGTCGCTGACCACAGCATCAACCATGTAGACTGGAAGATCACTACTGAGGACTCCGTGGGAATAATGGAGGTCGGCAGAATCTTTGCTAACACGATGGATGCCGCTCAGTGGCGGGTCAAGTCAGCAGAATGGTGTCGTATTGATTCATCAACGGCAGGAAGAGCCCAACGCCAGCAGCTGGAGATGCGAGAACCTATACCGGTTCCAGATGACTTCACGGAATGTCCTCTTTATTCCGTCGGGGAAGCCTCAAGAGCGGAGGGAGCGCCCGGATTTGATGTGCCGGGTGGTGTTCTAGCCAATGGCTTGACGCCTCTTCCTGTCGCAGACTACAGCGTTGACGTCGTCTTAGAGGAGAGCCACCTGATGCGGTGGGTCATCACGATGCCGGATTCACCATGGGGCCTGACCTTTACGAGGATCGACGCCCAAAGGACATCGAAGGGATGGTTCACGACGGCAGACGAAACGTGCCTAATGGAGCCGGAGGCTGTCGAGGCTTGGCATGCCGAGCGGCGTTCGACGGCCTCCACTCAGTGATCACAGAGGATCCGCGACCAGGTTGGTAGCCATGGGGACTCAGAGGATCCCGCTTGTTCCACCCTCAAACGCGAAGCGTCGATCTAGCCTGCCCGAGCGTGGAGGGGATGTCTTCGGGACACACCGGACAGACGCGAAGCCCTCCCGCTGCGCGAGTCCCATCGGCACGATGGGAAGTCCCTGTTACAGCGCTTCAGTCTGTCCTTTGATTGCAAGAGAGACTCGAGGTGTTAGGCATCCCGCGGGTGGGGCGGCCTGGAGCCGGGCGTCAGAACTGAGCCTGCTCGGTGCTGCCCTCCAGTGCCAGGGTGGAGGCGGTGCCGCCGGAGATCACCGTGGCCACCTGGTCGAAGTAACCGGCCCCCACCTCGCGCTGGTGGCGGGTCGCGCTGTAACCCAGAGCCTCCATCTCCATCTCGCGTCGCTGGAGCGCGACATAGGCCGTCATATCGTCGCCCTGGTAGGCGTGGGCAAGCTCGAACGCCGAGGCGTTGAGTGCATGCCAACCGGCCAGCGTTATGAACTGGAACACGTAGCCCATGGCGCCCAGCTCCTTCTGGAACACCGCGATCTCGGCGTCGTCGAGGTGCGCCCGCCAGTTGAAGGAGGGCGAGCAGTTGTAGGCCAGCATCTTTTGGGGATACACATCGTGAACGGCGTCCGCGAATGCCCTCGCCTCGTCGAGATCGGGGGTGGCGGTCTCGCACCACAGCAGATCGCAGTAGGGCGCGTAGGCGATGCTGCGACCGATGGGCGCCTCGAGCCCCGGCTCGGTGACGAAGAACCCCTCGGCGGTTCGCTCCCCGGTGAGCCTGGACCGGTCCAGTTCGTCCACGTCGCTGGTGACGAGACTCGCGCTCAAGGCGTCGGTACGGGCTATCACGATGGTCTCGGTGCCCATGACGTCCGCGGCCAGCCTCGCCGCCCTGAGCGTCGACAGATGCTGGGAGGTCGGAACCAGCACCTTGCCGCCCATGTGGCCGCACTTCTTGGCCGAACTGAGCTGGTCCTCGAAGTGGACCCCGGCCGCACCGGACTCGATCATCGCCTTCATGAGCTCGTAGGCGTTGAGCGGCCCGCCGAAGCCTGCCTCGGCATCGGCCACGATGGGCAGGATGTAGTCGCGGCTCGGGTGTCCCGCGGTCTCGCTCCACTCGATCTGATCGGCTCGACGCAACGCGTTGTTGAGTCGGGACACGACCGACGGCACCGAGTTGACCGGGTACAGCGACTGGTCCGGGTACACCTGCCCGGCGAGATTGGCGTCGCCGGCCACCTGCCAGCCCGACAGGTACAGCGCGGGCAGTCCCGCCTTGGCGAACTGGATGGCCTGACCCCCGGTCATGGCTCCGAGCGCGTGCACGTAGTCCATGTCGTGCAGGCGCTGCCACAGCTTCGACGCGCCGGCGCGCGCCAGCGTGCACTCCGGCGTCACCGAGCCTCGCAGGCTCACTACGTCGGCCGCGGAGTAGTCGCGCTGAACGCCGATCCAGCGCGGGTTGGTGGCCCAGTCCTCCTCCAGAGCCTCGACCTGCGCCGCGAAGCTCGGACCTGCGTTCGGGATGCTTGCCATCTCCTCGACCTCCTGATGTCGCGGTGGCGCCGGCCACCGCCGATGATGTCGTGGATCCAATCGTCGTCTCCGTCGGTGACGATTGTCAGGGTTCTGCCGCGCGGACAAGCATCAAAGTTGTTGGGCGAGACAAGATCTGCAATTCTTTCGCCCATGTCCGTCGAACCCGACCTGCTCGTGCTCGGTCGCCGTCTGCGCCACGCCCGGCGAAGCCAGAGGCTCACCCTCGCGGACCTTGCCGAACGGACCGGCCGGCCACCCGCTTACCTGTCCCGGCTGGAGAACGGGAGGGTCGAGCCCCGCCTCGGCGTGCTGGGCGACCTTGCCGACGCGCTGGGAACCACCACCGCCGACCTGCTCATAGACGATCCGCCCGACCGCCGCGCCGAGCTCGAGCTGGCCCTTCTGCGGATCCAGAACGATCCGGCCTACCGGGAGCTGGGCCTGCCCGCCCTCAAGCCGTCGGCGCGCCTCAGCGACGACGTCCTGGAGCACCTCGTCGGACTCGGTCGGGCGGTCTGCGAGCCGGCCGGGAGCCCGCCCGACGTCACCGAGAGCGCCCGCCGGGCCAACTCGGAGCTGCGCCACCAGATGCGCGACCGGCACAACTACTTCGCCGACATCGAGAGGATCGCCGCCGAGGGGCTGTCGCTGGCCGGCTACCCCGGCTCGGGCCCGATCAGCGAGCGGGTCCTCACCGAGCTGGTCCGCAGCTACGGCTTCCGCATCCAGCGTGTGGCCGGGCTTCCCCGCACGGCCCGCTCCATAACCGACACCCGCGACCGGGTGATCTACATCGGCGACCAGGACGACGTGAAGGTCCGCCAGGCGCGATCGGTGGTCCTGCAGACTCTCGGCCATTTCGCGCTGGAGCATTCGGACACGTCGGACTTCGGCAACTACCTCCGGCAGAGGATCGAGTCGAACTACTTCTCCGCGGCAGTGCTCGCGCCCGAGGAACCGGCTGTCGATCTGCTGAGCGAGGCCAAGCGGCAGAGCGACATCAGCGTCGAGGACCTCAAGGAGACCTTCTACATCTCCTACGAGATGGCCGCGCACCGCTTCACCAACCTGGCCACCGTCCACCTCGGGCTGCCTGTCCATTTCCTTCGGACCGACGCCGAGGGAGTGATCTCGAAGGCGTACGAGAACGACGGCCTGCCCTTCCCGGTCACCGCCGACGGCGGGCTCGAGGGAGAGCGCGTCCCCCGCCAATGGGGAGCCCGCCAAGCCTGGGGCGCCCAGGGGCACTTCCTCCTGCACGAGCAGTACACCGTGCTCGACGAGGGGGAGTACTTCTGCATCACCTACATCGAGACCGAGACGGACCGCTACCCCTACGCGATCACGCTGGGCACCACCGCCGAGCACGCCCCGCACTTCCGCGGCTCGCAGACCCTGCGGCGCGAGCACGCCCGCTCCAAGGACGTCGAGCCAGACCCGCGGCTGGTGAGCGAATGGGAGGGCGTGGCCTGGCCCTCGGCGGCCGAGCGCAGCCACGTGCTTTCGGCGTTGCCGCCCTCGCGGCGGTCCTTCCTGCCGTTCCCCGGCATCGACCTGCTCGACGTCTACCGGTTCCTGGACCGCCAGAGGCGCCGACAGCGACCGGCCGGCTAGGGGCCGAGCGGGTCGGCTGGCGCCTGCGTGCGAGCGCACTTCGTGTAGTCTCTCGCGGAGACACCACGCATGTCCGAGACCGCCGCCACCATCCGCGTCCCCGCCAACCATTTGCTAGGGCCCCTGGTGGGCGAGCACGACGCGAACCTCCGGCAGCTGGAGAGCGCCTTTCCCGGCAGCCGCATCCATCTGCGAGGCAACGAGGTGAGCGTCCTCGGTGACGAGGCCGAGACCGTCGCCCGGCTCTTCGAGGAGTTGATCCTGCTCCTCGAGCACGGCCAGCGCCTCGACGGGCGCACCATCGACCGCACGATCGACATGGTGCGCAGCAATGTCCGAGCCTCCGAGGTGCTCACCCACGACGTGCTTCGCACCGCCGGCGGCCGCGTCGTGCGCCCGAAGTCGGCGGGCCAGAAGCGCTATGTGGACGTGATGGACCAGAGCGTGATCACCTTCAGCATCGGGCCCGCGGGAACGGGCAAGAGCTGGCTGGCAGTCGCCATGGCGGTGAGAGCACTCCACAACGACGAGGTCAGCCGGATCATCCTCACCCGGCCCGCGGTGGAGGCGGGGGAGAGGCTCGGGTTCCTCCCCGGGGACCTCATGGCCAAGGTCGACCCCTACCTGCGCCCGCTGTACGACGCCCTGTACGACATGGTGGGCAGCGAGGGGATGGAACGCCTGCTCGAGCGGGGAGCGGTGGAGGTGGCGCCGCTGGCCTTCATGCGGGGCCGGACGCTCAACTCGAGCTTCATCATCCTCGACGAGGCCCAGAACACCACGCCCGAGCAGATGAAGATGTTCCTGACCCGCATCGGCTTCGGCTCCCGGACGGTCGTCACCGGCGACGTGACCCAGGTCGACGTCGACGGCGGGCGCAGCGGCCTGGTGGGCATCGAGAAGCTGCTCGGGAGCATCGACGGCATCGGGTTCGTGCATCTCACCAGCCGCGACGTGGTGCGCCACCGCATCGTCGCCGACATCGTGACCGCCTATGACAGGGCCAGGGCCATGCCGGGGGACCCGGCTAGATGAGCGCAGCCACCGCCGGCGCGGTCGTCCACGCCGTCGACGACCGGTCCCAGCCGCCTCCGGGCCGCGACGGGCTCGAGGCCGGGCGGTGGGCCGGGCTGGCCGCGGCAGTGCTGCAGGACGAGGGAGTTAGACGGGGCGAGCTGGGCCTGCGCTTCGTGGATCCTGGCGCCATGTCCGAACTCAATTCGAGCCACATGGGCTCGCCCGGGCCGACCGACGTTCTGGCCTTCCCCATAGACGGTGCGGGCGGCTCGGTACACACCCCGGAGCAGGTCCCGCTGCTGGGAGATGTCGTGGTGTGCCCCGCGTACGCGGCCGAGCAGGCGCCGGACCATGCCGGTGGCGGGCACGACGGCAGCCTCGGCGACGAGCTGGCCCTGCTGGTCGTGCACGGGGTGCTGCACGTGCTGGGGTATGACCACCAATCCGATGCGGACGCAGCGGCCATGCAGGCCCGCGAGCGGCGACTCCTGGCCGCGCACTACCGGCGGCAGTGACCGCTTCGCCCGCCTTCCGGACAAGCCCGCGGTGAGCGACCCGACATCGACCGGGACGCCGCGGCGCCACGGCCCGGCCGCGGCCTTGCGCCGGCGACTTCGCCTCTTGCCGGCCCGAGGTCGCGCCGACGGACCTCCGGTCAGCGAGGACGAGCTGATCGCGCTGACGGACGCCGCGGCGGAGGCCGACACGATCGAGGACGCCGAGCGCGACATGATCGCGTCCGCCCTGGCCCTCGACCGCACGGTCGTGCGCGAGGTCATGGCCCCCCGAGCCGACATGGTGACCGTGGACGCCGCCGCCACCGTGACCGCCGCGCTGGAGGTGGCCATCTCCTGCGGGCTGAGCCGCCTCCCGGTGCGCCGCGACAACATCGACGACATCGTGGGGGTCGTGCTGTTGAAGGACCTGGCCCGCACCGAGCGATCCGGCGGGGGCGAGAGCACGGTGCGCGAGTCGATGCGCCGGGCGATGTTCGTCCCCGAGACGAAGCGGGTGGACCAGTTGCTCAAGGAGATGCGCACCGCAGGCGGGCACCTTGCGATCGTGGTGGACGAGTACGGGGGCACAGCCGGCCTCGTCACCCTCGAGGACCTCGTAGAGGAGCTCGTCGGTGAGATCGTCGACGAGTTCGACCGGCCCGAGCCGCTGCTGGAGCCGCTGGCGGGCGGGGAGGCGCTGGTCCACGGCCGCATGCCCGTGGACCAGCTCAACATGCTGGTGGGAGCGGCCCTCCCCGACGACGACTGGGACACCGTGGGCGGCCTGATATTCGGGACCCTGGGCCATGTCCCCGAGGTGGGCGAGACCGTGGTGGTCGATGGCCTCCATCTCCAGGTCGAGCACATGCAGGGACGCCGTATCACGCGGGTCAGGCTCACCCGTACATGACGGCCCCCGGATCGGGCTCCGGCCCGCACCGCTGCGGGTTCGTCGCGCTGGCGGGCCGTCCCAACTCGGGCAAGTCGACGCTCATCAACCGGATGATCGGGCAGAAGGTGTCGATCACCTCCAGCAAGCCTCAGACCACCCGCACGCCCGTGCGGGGGGTGCTGACCCGCCCGGACGCCCAGATCGTGTTCGTGGACACGCCCGGCATCCACAAGCCCCGCACCGCCCATGGGCGCAGCCTCAACGCGGTCGCGGCGGAGGCGCTGCACGAGACCGACGTGGTGTGCCTGGTGATCGACGCGTCGGCCCCCTTCGGGCGGGGCGACGCCTTCATCGCCAGGTCACTGCCCGCTGACTCTGTCGTGGTGGTCACCAAGTCCGATCTCGTCGGGCCGGCGGCGATGCTGCGGCAGCTCGCCGCTACGGCAGAGCTCGACTTCGAGGCCTACTTCCCGGTCAGCGGTCGCACCGGAGAGGGCGTCGACGCTCTCGTCGACCACCTGGTCGACCGGCTGCCCCCGGGGCCGGCGCTGTACGAGTCCGGCACCGTCTCGGACTGCTCGGAGGCGTTCTGGGTGGCCGAGTTGGTGCGCGAGGAGCTCCTGAAGTCGACCCGCCACGAGCTGCCGCATGCGATCGCGACCCGGGTCACCGACTACGAGTGGCCGCTGATCCGCTGCGAGGTGCTCGTGGAACGCCAATCCCAGAAGGCCATCGTCATCGGCAAGGGCGGGTCGACGCTGAGATCGGTGGGCACCGCGGTTCGCTCCCAGCTCCCCGACGGCGCCTACCTGCAGCTCGCGGTGAGGGTCGACAAGAACTGGCAGCGCAGAGCCCAGGCCAGCCACTACGCCGCGCCGTAGGGGCCGTCGGGGAGCTGGGAGCGGGTAGCCGCCCGACACCGATGCCGGGCGGATCTGTCACGACACGAGAATGCGTGCCGCCTCGGCGGGCCAGGCGGTAGGTTCACGGTGGTGATCACTGCCGAGCTGGATCTGGACCGCGTCCCCTCGCACATCGCGTGCGTGATGGACGGCAACGGGCGCTGGGCCCAGTCCCGGGGCCTGCCGCGCACGGAGGGCCACCGGGCCGGCGAGGAGGCACTCTTCGATGTCGTAGAGGGCGCCCTCGACATCGGCGTGGAGTGGCTCACGGTGTACGCGTTCAGCACCGAGAACTGGCGCCGCCCCCCGGCGGAGGTCCGCTTCCTGATCGAGTTCAACGAGGACATCCTGCTGCGCCGGCGCGACGAGCTCCACGAGCGGGGGGTGAGGATCCGGTTTGTGGGGCGCCGCGACCGGCGGGTGCCGAAGCGGCTGCTCGATCTCATGGACGACGCCACCGAGTTGACCAGGCACAACGACCGGATGACCTTCACAATCGCCTTCAACTACGGGGGCCGGGCCGAGATCGTGGATGCGGTCCGGGCGGTCGTCAACGCGGGGATCTCAGCCGACCGGATCACCGAGCGCACCATCGCCCGCCGGCTGTACGACCCCGAGATGCCGGAGCCGGACCTGATGATCCGCACGTCCGGGGAGTTCCGCACCTCCAACTTCCTGCTGTGGGAGCTGGCCTACAGCGAGCTGTACTTCACCGACACGGCGTGGCCCGACTTCCGGCGGGGCGACCTCTATGAGGCGATCAGGGCCTATCAGGACCGTGAACGGAGATTCGGGCAGGTGTCGCCCAACGGAGCCTCCCAGGCGAGCACGACCAACGGCGACGGCTAGCTCCCGTGGGCCTCTACCGCGACGAGGCCGTGGTGCTGCGCACGTGGAAGCTGGGCGAGGCCGACCGCATCGTGAGCCTGCACACGCTGGGCAACGGCAAGGTCCGGGGCGTGGCCAAGGGAGTGCGCCGCACTCGCTCGAAGTTCGGCGCCCGCCTGGAACCGGCCTGCCATGTGGCTGTCCAGCTCTACCGGGGCCGGGGTGATCTCGACACCGTCACCCAGGCCGAGACCATCGACCGGTTCGGGAGCCTCCGGTCCGATCCCGAACGGTTCGCGCGGGCCTCGGCGATGCTGGAGGCAGTCGACCAACTCGCCCCCGAGACCGGCGGTGACCCCGACCGCCACGTGATGCTGGTGCGGGCCCTGGCCACGCTGGACCGCACCGACAATCCCCTGGTAGTCGCCGGGTTCTTCTTGAAACTGCTGGCCCTCGAGGGGGTCCAGCCCGAACTTGACGGCTGTGTGGGCTGCGGAGCGGCCGGGCCGCTGGTGGCGATCGATGTCCATTCCGGCGGCGTGCTGTGCCGCGACTGCCGCCAGGGCCGGCCGATCGGTGCGGAGGCACTCGACATGCTGCGAGCGATGCTCGGCGGCCAGCTCGCAGCGGTGCTGCGACAGGCGCGCGGTGCGGCCGCCGGGGAGGTCGCTGCTCTGGCCACCGCCGCGATGGAGGCCCACCTGGAACGGCGCCTGCGATCGGTGACCGTGCTCGACGGCGGTTAGCGAGCGAGGCTCTAGCCTTGCCTGCCATGGCCGAGCCGTCGACCGACCCCGATCTGTTCGACAAGATCGTCAACCTCTGCGTGCGGCGCGGCTTCGTGTTCCGCTCCGCGGAGATCTACGGCGGCTTCCGCTCCGCGTACGACTACGGGCCGCTCGGAGTGCTGCTGCTGCGCAACGTCAAGGAGCAGTGGTGGCGGTCGATGGTGCAGATGCGCCACGACGTGGTCGGTCTGGACGCGTCGATCCTGTCCCCGCCGGCGGTGTGGGAGGCCTCGGGCCATCTCGACCACTTCACCGATCCGATGGTGGACTGCCGTTCGTGCGGCAGCCGCCACCGTGCCGACAAGCTGGAGGATCCCGAGGCCTGCCCCGAGTGCGGGGAACGAGGCCAGTTCACCGAGCCCCGCCAGTTCAACCTGATGTTCTCCACCCACGCCGGGCCGGTGGCCGACTCGGCGGCGCAGGTGTACCTGCGGCCCGAGACCGCCCAGGGAATGTTCATCAACTTCGCCAACGTGCTCCGGGCCAGCCGCAAGAGCCCGCCCTTCGGGATCGCCCAGATCGGCAAGTCGTTCCGCAACGAGATCACGCCGGGCAACTTCGTGTTCCGCACCCGCGAGTTCGAGCAGATGGAGTTGGAGTACTTCGTGCCGCCCGAGGACGCCGCCAAGTCGTTCGAGCGCTGGTGCCAGGCCCGGCACCGGTGGTACCTGGACCTGGGCATCAAGCCCGGCCTGCTGCGGCTGCGGGCCCACGGATCCGACGAGCTGAGCCACTACTCGTCGGCCACCTCCGACGTGGAGTTCCTGTTCCCGTGGGGCTGGGACGAGCTCGAGGGCATCGCCAACCGGGGCGACTACGACCTGCGCTGCCACGCACAGCACTCCGGTGAGCGCCTCGAGTACTTCGATCCCGCCAGCGGCGAGCACTACGTGCCCCACGTGATCGAGCCGGCCGCCGGCGCGACCAGGGCCGCGATGGCCTTCCTGATGTCGGCCTACGACACCGAGGTCGTCAACGACGCGGCGCGGGCCGTGCTGCGCCTCGACCGCCGGCTGGCTCCCTACCAGGCGGCGGTGCTCCCCCTGTCGCGCAAGGACGTGCTGGTGCCGGTGGCCCAGCGGGTGTTCGACCTGTTGAAGGGGCGCTGGAGCTGCGACTACGACGAGACCCAGGCCATCGGCCGCCGCTACCGGCGCCAGGACGAGATCGGCACCCCGCTGTGCGTGACCGTCGACTTCGACACCCTCGAAGACGACGCGGTGACCGTGCGCGACCGCGACTCCATGGCCCAGGACCGGGTCAGCATCGACCGCCTGACCGACTACCTCGCCGACCGGCTCCGGTAGTACTCCCGCTCAGCGAAGGGGCACGACTCGACTGTCACAAAATTTGTATCATTCAAATATATTTTGTGATTGTCGATATCTAACGGATAGCATAGAAAATACCGGGGCACCCCCTGTGAGCTGGTCCGCTCGGGGCGGGGGGCGCTCCGGCACTTGGTCCGCTCGGCTTGGCTGGAAGCTAGCACGCCGAGAGACCGTCGGCAACGTCCAGACCGCGAATCGAGCACCGGCGGGAACTGGTAGGTTCGGCTCCGATGGGGATCGTCGCCGATGACATAGCGAAGGTCCGGGCCGCCACCGACATTGTCGCCATCATCAGCGAGCACACCGAGGTGAAGCGGTCCGGGCGGCAGTGGATGGCCCGCTGCCCGCTGCACGGCGAGCGCACCCCGTCGCTGTCGGTGTCGCCCGACAAGGGGGTCTACTACTGCTTCGGGTGCCAGCGCAGCGGCGACGCGATCACCTTCGTCCAGGAGATCGAGGGCCTCGACTTCGCGGGGGCGGTCGAGATGCTGGCCGGGCGGGCCGGGATCCAGCTGCACTACACCAGCCGGGACGAGAGCGCGGCCCGCAGCAGGCGCAAGCGGCTGCTGGAGGCGGTGGAGAGGGCCCGGGACTTCTACCACCAGCGCCTGCTCGACGGCCGCGACGGCGGCCCGGCCCGTCACTACCTGAGGTCGCGCGGCTACGACGGCGACCTGGTGCGCCGATGGAAGCTGGGATGGGCGCCCGACAGCTGGGACGTGCTGGCCCGCCATCTGGGGCTCTCCGACGACGACCTGCGCGACTCGGGGCTGGGTTTCGTGAACCGGGGCGGGCGCCAGCAGGACTTCTTCCGGGGGCGGGTGCTGTTCCCGATCGACGACGAGCGGGGGGAGGTGGTCGGATTCGGCGGCCGGGTTCTTCCCGGTGCCGACGGCCCCAAGTACCTGAACACCTCGACCGACGCCCGGACCTACGACAAGAGCAGGGTGCTGTACGGGCTGCACGAGCACCGCCGGCAGATCGTCAAGGAGGGCCAGGCGGTGGTGTGCGAGGGCTACACCGATGTGATCGGCTGCGCCGAGGCCGGGATCGAGTTGGCCGTGGCCACCTGTGGCACCGCGCTCACCGAGGACCACGTGCGGCTCCTCAAGCGGTTCTCAGCCGGCAGGCTGGTGCTGGCCTTCGACGCCGACGCGGCCGGCGCGGCCGCCGCGGCCAGGGTCTACGCCTGGGAGCGCCAGTTCAAGCTCGAAGTCCTGGTCGCCGACCTGCCCGCCGGCCGCGACCCCGGCGATCTGGGCCGCTCCGACCCGGACGAACTGAAGCGAGCCGTGCAGGACGCGGTGCCGCTGCTGAAGTTCCGTGTCGACCGGGCGCTGGCCGGCGCCGACCTGTCCACCATCGAGAGCCGGGCCCGGTCGGCCGAGCGGGCGGTGTCCGTCGTCAACGAGCACCCCGATCCGATGGTGCGCGACCCGAGCGTGGTGGCCATCGCGGAACGATGCCATGTCGATCCCGACCACCTGCGCCGTTTCGCGTCCGGCGGGCCCAGCATGGCTCCAGCGCGAGGCGACGGCCCCGAAGGCGCCGGGGCCGAACAGCGGCTCACGCCTGAGGACGAGGCGCTGCAGCTGGCCATCCACCGCCCCGAGGAAGTCGCCGGCCAGCTGCATGAGACCCTGTTCGGCGATCCGGTGCGCCGTGAGGCCTTCAAGGCCCTCACAGAGCACGCCACGGTGGCCGCCGCCTCGGACTTCGTGTCGCCGCAGGCGGCCCAACTCCTGCACCGGCTGGCCGTCGATGAGGGCACCGCGGCCATCGGCGACGTGCTCGCCCGGATCGCCCGCCTCACCTCCCGCCGGGCCATGAACGACCTGCGCCGCACGGCCGCTTCGGCCGACGACCCCGCCCTGCGCCAGCAGTGCAGCGTCAGCCTGGCCTGGCTCAAGTCGCAGACGGAGCGGCTCGAGGAGCGCGGCACCCGCACCGAGGCGCTGGCCGACCTGCTTCCCTGGCTCGTCGAGCACGGCGTCCGATCGGAGGGGGCCGCACCGTCGACGCTGGTAGCCTCGCAGGCCGATCCGGGGTAGCTCAACTGGCAGAGCAAGCGGCTGTTAACCGCTAGGTTGTGGGTTCGAGTCCCACCCCCGGAGCTTGCAGGCCCAGGTCGTGAGCCCCCGCTCGCCAATGGCTCGGAACCGGCCGGGCGGTAGGGTCGGTGCGGGCTCGTAGCTCAGTGGTCAGAGCAGGGGACTCATAATCCCTTGGTCGTGGGTTCGATCCCCACCGAGCCCACTGTTGGCGCGGGCGCAGCAGAGGATCGGGGTTCTGTAGTGGATCTGAACTGGAGCGCGGACCAGGAGGCGCTGCGCCTGGAGTTGCGTCAGTGGCTGGAGCGCAACCTTGCTGCCTGGCGGGCCGAGGTCGGCACGGAGCGCTCCGGCGACACCCGCGAGGGATTCGCCCAGCAGCTGCTGTGGGAGCGGCGCCTGTACGAGGCCGGCTGGTCGGCGGTGTCGTGGCCGAGCGCCTACGGGGGACGCGACGGCACGCTGTGGGACTGGCTGATCTTCGAGGAGGAGTACTGGCGGGTCGGAGCGCCCCAGCGGGTCACCCAGAACGGGCTGCAGATCCTGGCTCCGTCGGTCTTCGAACACGGCACGCAGGAACAGAAGGATCTCCTGCTGCCCCGCATCGCAGCCGCCGACGACCTGTGGTGCCAGGGCTGGTCGGAGCCCAATGCGGGCAGCGACCTCGCCGGGGTGTCCAGCCGGGCCCGGCGGGTCGACGGCGGCTGGGTGCTCGACGGGCAGAAGACCTGGACCACCCGGGGGGCGTTCTGCTCCCACCTCTTCGGACTGTTCCGCTCCGACCCGGACTCGGAGCGCCACCGCGGCCTCACCTACCTGCTGGTCCCGCTGGACCTGGACGGGATCACGGTGCGGGGCTTCGGCCGCCTCGACGGCGACGAGGGCTTCGCCGAGGTGTTCCTCACCGAGGCGTTCCTTCCCGATGAGGCAGTGGGCGGCGGCGTGGTCCTGGGTGGTGTGGGGGAGGGGTGGAGGGTCGCGGTGTCGGCGGCCAGCACCGAGCGCGGGCTGCTGCGCTCACCCGGCCGGTACCAGGCGACCGTCGCCGGCCTGCTGGAGCTGAGTGAAGCGCACGGCGCGGACACGGCCATGCGACGGCGCGTCGCGGCGGTCTGGATGCGGGTCGACGCCTACCGCCACCAGACCCTGCAGACCGTCACCGCCCTCGTCGAGGGCCGCGACATCGGATCGGAGGCCAGCCTGGCCAAGATCTGGTGGTCGGAGCTGGACATCGAGCTGCACGAGATCGCCCTCGACCTTCTGGGACCCGACGCCGAACTGGAGGGACCCTGGAGCAAGGGCCATCAGTTCTCGCTGGCCGGACCGATCTACGCGGGGACCAACGAGGTGCAACGCAACATCGTGGCCGAACGCGTCCTGGGTCTGCCGCGATGAGGCTCGCTCGCAACGAGGAGCGCCGAGCGGCCGGCGGGCGGTCACCAACCGCGGAAGGGCTGCCGTGAGGTTCGGGCTCGACGACGACCGTGAGGCGCTGCGCTCGACGGCCCGCGAGCTGCTCACCGAGCTCTGCCCGGCGTCGGCGGTGAGGTCGGCCTGGACGGGAGCGCCCGACGACGCCGCATGGAACGCGCTGGCTGACATCGGCGCGCTGACGATGCTGGTGCCGCAGTCCGAGGGTGGGCTGGGGCTCGACGAGACCTACCTGGTGCCGGTGCTGGAGGAGGCCGGCCGGGCGGCTCTGCCTCACCCGCTGACGGAGACCGCTCTGGTGGCGGCGCCCCTCGGCGTAGTGGGCCCAACAGTGGCCACCGACCTGGACACGGCGGGGCCGGCAATGGTCGCCAGCGGAAGGGGCGCGGAACCGATCACGGGCGCTGACGAGAGCGCGGCCTGCGCCGTCGTTGTCTCGGCGACGTTCGCCGAGGCCTTCTTGCTGGTGTCGGACCGCGGTCTGCGGCTGTACGAGGCCCACGAGGTGGACGTCGAGCCGGTAGAGACCGTGGACGCTTCCCGGCACTGCGGTCGGGTGCGGCCCCGGGCGGGGGGCCGGTCGGTGACCGAGGATCCCGAATCGGTGGCGGCGGCCTTCGATCGGGGCGTGCTCGGCGCCGCGGCCGAGCTGCTCGGACTGAGCCGGGCCATGCTGGAGATCACCGTGGAATACACCGGCCAGCGCCACCAGTTCGGCAAGCCCATAGGGAGCTTCCAGGCGGTGAAGCACCACTTGGCGAACGCCCGGCTCGGGATCGAGTTCGCCGCTCCGGCGGTGCTGTACGCGGCCTACGCGATCGCCCACGGCCAGCCCGACGCCAGCCGCAGCGTGTCGCAGGCCAAGTGGCTGGCCGGGAGCGCAGCCGCGGTCACCGGCCGGGCCGCCCTCCAGTGCCACGGCGCCATCGGCTACACGTCCGAGCACGATCTGCATCTCTACCTCAAGCGCTCCTGGGCCCTGACCCGCACCTGGGGCAGCGCCGACTTCCACGCCGACCGGGTGGCCGCTTCGATCAGCGCGTGACGCTCCGGCCATAATGTCCGCGTAGCTATGTCCGCGCCGCGACGGAGGAGGACCCAGGTTGGACGTCAAGGTTGGTAGCAAGGTCCCGGACTTCGAGGGCATCGACCAGCACGGCGACACGGTGGCCCTGCGCGATCTGCTCGATGTGGGCCCGGTGGTGGTGTACTTCTACCCCAAGGCGATGACGGCTGGTTGAACGCGCCAGAGCTGCCATTTCCGCGACCTGTCAGCGGAGTTCAGCGAACTCGGAGCCAGTGTCGTGGGAATCAGCGCCGATCAGGTGGATCGGCAACGCGAGTTCGATGACGCCAACGCTCTGGGCTTCCCGCTGCTGTCGGACCCGGGCCGCGACATCGCTCAGAGCTTCGGCGTGATCAGGCGACGTCCCCTGCCCAACAAGCGCAGGACGTTCGTGATCGACGGGGACGGCACGGTGCTGCAGACAGTGCGCTCAGAGTTGAACATGCGCCTACACGCCGACAACGCGCTGGAGGCGCTGCGGAAGGTGACCAGGTCCTGAAGGGCCGCGGGGTCCTGCCGGTCGGGTCCTACAGGTCGCCGAGCCAGGCGGGGGCCCGGTCGAGCAGGAACTCGCAGACACTGCGGGCCCGGTCGAGCATGTCGCAGAGAACTTCGAGGTCCTGGCCCAGATAGATCCGGCTCAAGGCCAGATCGACGCGGCCCTCGATGTTGACCGTGCGCTCCGCGGCGTCGGTGACGGCCGCCACCCGGTCCACCGACGACACCTGCAGTGGCAGCTCGGGGCCGCCGATCGCGGCGAGATCGGTGGCCAGCACCAGCAGGTCGGGTCCCAGATGCAGCGGCGGCAGCACGAAGCTGAGGATCATCGGCACAGTGATGGCGTCGTCGGGGTCCTCGTCCTCGGGACGGCTGTTGATGTCGTCCTCGAAGGTCAACAGGGTGCGCGACTCGGCCTCGACACAGAGCACCATGTCGAGCGGCCCGCCGCACGCGTCGTCGGGGTGCAGGTCGACCTCCCAGGTCTGGCGGTTCGAGTAGGTCTCCACGAAGTGGCGGTCGCCGTGTACGTGGAAGCCGTGCTCGGACACATGGTCCTTGAGGTTGGCGACGAACCCGTGCAGATCGATTAGCGACACCCGGATCCCCTTTGCTCGGAGCTGACTGCTTCGGACCTGACTCAGCTACATCGTGCCACGAGCGTCGGACACGGCGAAACTGCTTCCCGCTCTGGACGTATATACACGATCCGCGGCGCGGTGCGGCGCCACGGTCGTCCGGAGATGCGCGGGTGGCTCCCAGTCGAGCGTCCTGATTCACTGTCAGCAATGGCCCAGGACCTCCTCCGCACTCTGAACGCGGCCGCCGACGCCGCAGTCGCTGCGCTGGCCGGCTGCCGAGACTGGGGGCCCACCGGCCTCAAGCACGGCCAGTTCGGGTTCGATCTGGCAGCGGACGCGGCCGCCACCGGAGTGCTGAGGCAGGCGGGGCTGAGAGTCCTCAGCGAGGAGAGCGGCCTGGAGCATGGCGAGGGTCCCGTGGCTGTGCTGGACCCGGTGGACGGTTCGACCAACGCGTCGCGGGGGATCCGTTACTTCGCAACCAGCATCTGTGTGGTGGACGGGCAGGGACCCCTGGCCTCGGTGGTCCACGACCATGGCAGCGGAGAGCGGTTCGAGGCGATGCGAGGCGGCGGGGCTCGGTGCGACACCGAGACGCTGCGGCCGCCCGCGCCCAGACCGCTGGCCGAGTGCGTCGTGGGCATCAACGGCTGGCCTCCAGGCCGGGGAGGCTGGGCCCAGTACCGCACACTGGGCGCGGCCGCGCTGGAGATGTGCGCGGTGGCGGCCGGGCGTCTCGACGGCTACCTCGACTTCTCCGTCAGCGGGCTGGGCTCCTGGGACTACCTGGGTGCCCTGCTGGTGTGCACCGAAGCGGGCGTCGAGGTTCACGACGGGCTCGGTCGCGACCTGGTGGTGCTGGACCACCAGAGCCGCCGGGCTCCGGTGGCCGCGCCACCGCCGCTGGCAGAACAACTGCTCGCGGTCTGGGCCTCGTTGAGCGGACGTACGGCCGCCGGTTGATCGCCTGCGCCGGGACGGCGCCCGGCGACGCTCAGTCGATCGAGAAGGGCGGGTACTCGTCGGTCAGCAGCATCGAGTACGCCCACAGCCGGGCATCGACCCGCACCCAGCCCGCCGCCATCCGGAACAGCCCCTCCGGCCACCGGCCCGTGACGGTCACTGCCACGATTCCAACGACGCCCGCCACATACACGAGGGCCCAGACGACCATGGAGTAGAGGGCACCCGGGATGAGCACCGCCCCCAGAACGAGCTGGACGATCCAAACCCATGCCGGCAGGGACGCGAACCCGAAGATGAGCCCCAGCCCGCCTATCAGGGTCAGCCAGGCAAAGGGCACGATGAATCTGAACAGCACGTTCAGCCGGTTCTTGCCCTCGAGTCTCGGCGAGATGTCCACCGAGATTCCCGCTCCGCCCGGATCGCTGTTCGAGGGCGCGAAGTCGAACGGGGGATACTTGTCGGTCAGGAACGCCATGTAGGAGAACGTGCGGGCCCGGTAGCGAACGTAGGTCGCATGGAACGCGGCGATGCCCGGCGGCACCTTGCCGGTGGCGAGGACCGAGAGCCATGCATAGATCGCGGTGAGGCTGGCCGCGGCGGACACCACAGTGTGCAGAACGACGTAGTGAGGGAGCACCAGGATCATCTGGCCGATGGGGCGCCAGTTGGCGATCCGCTCGGGCCGGTCGATGGTGACGGTTACGGGATAGCTCATGGGGGACACCTTACACCGCGGTTCCGGCGCGGTCCGGCAAACCCGACGCCCACCGGCGCACCATCGAGGCGATCAGTCGATCGAGAACGGCGGATAGTCGTCGGTCAGCAGCAACGAGTAGGCCCACAGCCGGGCGTCGACTCGCACCCAGCCCGCCGCGAACCGGTAGAGCCCCTCCGGCCAGCGGCCCGTGAGGATCACCACAAAGAGGCCGAGGACCCCTGCGACGTTGGCGAAGACCCACCTGAAGGCGGAGAAGAAGGCAGCCGGGACCAGAACTGCTCCGAGCGTGATCTGGATGATCCACACCCACAGGGGTAGGGACGCGAACCCGAAGATGAACCCCAGCGTTCCGATCAGGGACAGCCAGGTGAAGGGCACGACGAACCGGAACAGCACGTTGAGCCGGTTCTTCCCCTCCAGCCGGGGGGAGACGCTGACCGAAGTGCCGGCTCCGCCCGGATCCTCGAACGAGGGCGCGAAGTCGAACGGCGGGAACTTGTCGGTGAGAAACCTCATGTACGCGAAGGTTCGCACCCGGTAGCGCACGTAGGTCGCATGGAACGCGGCGATTCCCGGCGGCACCCTGCCCGTGGCGAGGACCGAGAACCATGCGACGGTCGCCGTGACGCAAACCGCAATATTCCAAGCCGTGTACAGGATGACATAGTGGGGCAGCACGAGGATCATATGGCCGATCGGGCGCCAGTTAGCGATCCGCTCGGGCCGATCGATAATGACCGCGGCGGGGTAATCCATGGGGTGACACTACCCGAGCGACGTGAGAGGCAGCGGGCACACGAACCGAAGGTCCCGGTGCGGAAGCAGGCGTTAGGCTCGGGCGACGGGCGCGTAGCTCAGGCGGTGTAGAGCGCTTCCCTTACAAGGAAGAGGCCGGGGGTTCAAGTCCCTCCGCGCCCACCAGAGAGATGTCACACGGTTAGACCGATTTTGATACGGAGTTAGCAAGAAATCGGCATTTCGGCGGCAGACTCGGGATATTGGCGGCTTCAGCGAAACTGCTGGCGGGTTCGTCGCCGGGATCTTCACCGTCGGCGGGTTGGTTACTGGGTGTTTCGCTGGTTGAGGCTCACTGTGGCGGTGGTCGGGTTCCCGAATCTCGCGATTCGCGTTTCGAGATCTACAGGCGAGCAGGCATGGGGCCGACCTGACACTCTGAGGGACGAGATCGGCAGCATCACCAAACCCGCCGGATGGTTACACCTTTCCGCTACTCCGAGGCCCATTCACGCCCATAGTGCCTCAGCACCAGGCCGCGAACCTGCTATGGGATCCTGTGTTGTCACACCATGTGGGTATGGTGCGAGTTTGTGCACATAGATCGGTCACTGCTGTCGGCCCCTTCGGAAGCCTAGGCCTCGGCTGGGGAGTCGTGGAGTCTCGGTCTCGACGACGGGACCGGAGTGCGGGTGGCGCGTTCGTCCGCGACAAAGCCTCCCAGCAGATCGACCCAGACCTGTTGACGGGACGAAGCCAGCCCGTCGAGATGGAAGAGACGCCTGTGCTGGCCGGTGACCGGCCCAGCATTGTGCTGGTCGGCGACGACGCACCGGCGATGGAAGACGCCACAGACGCGATCCGCCGCAAAGCCAAGTCGCTGCGCAACCAGATCGGGCCGCATCTGCCCGCGGTGCGCCGCGACACCCAGACCCTGAACCCGGATCACAAGACCCGCATCCGGCGCGCCCTGCGGAACCAGCCCCGAGACGCCACCGAACCAGCCGAGTTTTCTATCTCGACCGACACCAGGACCGCCACCTTCGCCGGGGCGTCGTTTCCGCTCGACTACGACCCCGCTCTAGCGGTGTCGGACGCACAACTGATGGTCGAGTACTTCGCGGGCTTCGAAGGGTTTGCAGGCACACCCGAGGAGGTGTGCGAGCTCCAGGAGGAGTACTTCGCGTTCTGGGCTTGGCTGTACTTCTCGCCATTCATGTGCGATCTGCGCACCTCGACAAGCTCGACGAAGATGACCAGCCCGAGGACTGGCTGCTGCTCTCATCTACAGTCCTCAGCGAACTGCTCCAAGACCGCGCAACCGGAAGCGTCCCGGGGTGGGCTGCACCCCAGTCACGCACCCGCTACGCTGAGCGGCGCTACAAGAGCCTCAGGGCCAAGTTCCACCACCTGCTCAGGCCTCCCGCACGGATCGATGCGGACAGCCCCAAACCCGAGGGATGGTGGATCGACGCCGACGCCGGGCGGGTGGTCGTGCGCGAACGGGTGAACCAATACGGCCAGAGCGCCTTCAACTGGGAACAGGTGCCCTCCACCATCATCGACGCCGACGCCTCCAGCAGCTGCCACACATCGCTCGTGCTGAGCGAACTCGACAAGTTCCTCCCCAACTGGAAGCACCACAGCCCTCTATCGGCCCCGGCGCCCGAACCCGAGGTACCAACGGACAAGCTGAGACGCCGCCGCTGGGGGCTCCGGCGTCGCCACGCCCGACGATCCTAGAGTCTCAGATGAAGCCTATGGTCCGCTCTGACCGGCGGAGTCCACGGTGGTGATTCGATGATTCCGTCCTTGTAGCCGGGGGCCGGATGCTGGCCCGTTGGCGCTGACGGCCAGGCCAGAGCAAGTCGGCAGAATCAATGAACTACCGACCCGGCAGAATCGCCTCGGAGCGCCCCTGCGCAGCATCCACTCATGCGGTGTGTCTTGGGGCGCAAGGTGGTATCGTTATTGCATCATTCCGAGTAGAACCAGAGTGTGCAGCGGATACGATACGGCCCAGGGACGGGACGAATGGTGACAATCTTGCGAGAGCCACAGCGTAGTTCAGGCGTGTCCGAGGAGTTGTTCCTAGCAGCGCGCCCCTCCAACGGCGGTCAGGCAACCTTCGTGTTGAAGGTGTTTGTGTCGTCGGTTCTTCAGGGCTACGAGGAGCACCGCGCAGCCATACGTCGGTTGGTTGAGGCGCTCGGCCATGAGGCCGTCCTCATTGGGGAGACCTCACCTGCGCTCCCGCGTTCTGCACAGCGGGCGTGCCTGGATGCCGTTGCAGCCTGCGATGTGATGGTGCTGGTGCTCGGAGCAAAATACGGCACCGAGCAGCGGTCCGGGAAGTCGGCGACGCATGAGGAATGGACCCGCGCGCGCGATCTCGGCAAGGAGATCTTGGCCCTCAAGGAGCGAGTCAAGCCCGCCACCAAACAACAAGCGGACTTCATCCAAGAGGTGCGCGACTACGAGACGGGCGTGTCTTACAAACCGTTCTCGACGCTGCCCGAGATGCAGGAAGAAGTCGTGCGGGCGCTGCGTCGTGTAGAGCAAGAACGCCGTCGGGCATTCGACTTTGCCCAGCGACTCCCGGAGTCGGTGAGTTCACTGCTCGAGTCGATGCGGACACTGTTCGCGGACTCGCTTATCCGAACCCAAGAGGTGATGAGATCCGCTGCTGAGGACACCGGAGCAAACGTTCTTGTGCGGCTTGCCGAGCATCCCCCAGCCTGGGCAACCGCTCCTGGGCCGCTGGTGTGGGAGGCGCTGTCAGAGTTCGTCGGTGCGGCCGGGCTCGCTGGCGGGAGTCGGATCAGGTCACTGGCGATCGAGGCTGGCTCCCAGCGCAGCGGTCTCTATTCGGCGCTTAACGCCATCGGGGCAGCCGAGGCCAGCGAAGAGGTGGAACGAGCCTCAGCCGGTGAAGGCGACGATGCCCGAGATGCCGAGACGCTGGCAGATGCGATCCCGAACGACGATCCGTTGCGCGAGGCGACCGTGGCCAGAGTGCGTCGTGATCCCGACGGAGTGTTGGCGGCCGTGCGTTCAGCGGCACCCCAAGACTCGGACGATCCTGGAGTGGCTGAGTTGGGAGCGATATTGCTCGCGTGGGCTCACTGCGAATTGGAACGTCCAGAGGAGGCGCTTTCCGTGCTCGCGGCCGCCAGTGAGACCTATCCCGGCAAGACTCGGCTGCTGTTGGGGCAGGCACGTCTCGCGTTGGCTCTTGGTCTGGCCGCCGCCGCAACCGAGAACCAGCGTCCGGCCCTTCTCGATCAGGCGCATCGCCGAGCCATGGAAGCTAGAGAGCGCTTGCGGCAATGGGGTGGTCCCTCACGCCAAGCCGTGTCGATAGCTTGCACGGCACTCGTCGCACTCCATGATCCCAAGCAGGCGCTTCGCATTGGGTTGCCGCTCTCTGAAGGAGAGGCAACCCAGGCCGAGGCCGCCGACGCAGAAGTCCAGCGGGTCGTTGCCGATGCTCTGCTGTTGACAGGGCGGCACGATGATATAGATCGACTCGCCGTCGAGTCGTTCGAGCCTTGGCGTCAGGACATGATCCGCGCAATGCAAGCCCACGAACGAGACGATCGGCAGGGTGCGATCCGCATGATGCGCAAGGCACTTGCTCAAGCCTCCGACGATGACGCCCGCAAACACGCCACCTTTGGACTCGCGTTGTTCGGCGAGACCGCTGACATGGCAGGCCTTACCCTCACGGACGAGGAGTCAGCGCTGCTCACCGGGGTTGCCGCGATCCAGCGCGGCAACCCCGATGAAGCCATCGAAGCACTTAAGCAGCATTGGCGAGCCTCACAGATGCATGCGGACTGGCTATGCCGCGCCCAACGGGACCGCGGCGACATAGCCGCGGCGGTCGAGACACTGCAAGACGCGGTGGCCCATTTCGGGCCTGATCCGCTAAGTGCTGATCTCGTCGAACTGATGACAGAAGACGGCAGCAACAACAAGGAAGCTGAAGCTGTAGCCGTTGACGCTCTGGCGCGACGCGCCTCGCCAGAAACCAAGCGCCGGCTCAAGCAGGCGCTCGTGCACCTGGCCCAAGCATCCCAAGCTTGGCACAAGGCCTACGAGCACGCAGCCGCGATGCACAGCGATGACCCGCAGGACTACGGAGCGGGATGGGCGGCCGTCTTAGCTCTGTATCAGGACGGCCGCTACGACGACGCCCGCCGCTACCTGCTCGCTCACGGCCTGCCTCCAACCACCGAAGACGCGGCGCGTCTCGCGGCACTCCTGCTCGGGGGTCCTACGGCACCGCAGGTGGACGCGCCGAGTCTGCTTGAGTTGGCAGAACAGTTCCCCGACTCCGAGAAGGTTCTCGGTTCGATCCTTCAGGCATTGATGACCGGCGGAGAAAGAGTCAGCCTCACGGATGAGCAGGCAGAAGCCACCCGGGAACTACTGGAGGAATTCATCGAGAGGTTCGAATCCAGCGAGATCCTGTGGCAGGTATCGGCAACCAGTCTCCCGGAACTGGCCGAGCAGTTTCGAGACATGGCGCGCGAGCGCCACAGCGCTATCAACTGGCAGTTGGTTGGCGATGTGCGGTCCGGGCGAGCCCCCCACGGCTTGTTGTGGGCGCCCACGCGCCCGTATGCGACCGTGCTGCTGGGCACGGGGGGGTGCCTGACCGCGGTGAGCGCGAACCCTGAGACGCGACAACGCGAGATCGCAACAGCCCGTGCTGCTCTGGGCGCCACCGTTGTCCTTGACACCAGCGTCGCTGTTGTGGCTTCGCGCATTGGGATCACCCTCGATCACCTGACCAGGGGATTCGATCGTGTCTTGGTGCCCGATCAGCTACTCACGGACGCCAGCCGCGCCATCACATACGCCAAGATGACGGGCAACGCGAGTTTGTCCTATGAACCCTCTCTTGACCGGATCATGGTCACGGAGTTCTCCCCAGAGGACAAGAACCGCATGGTCGAGTCCGCCGAGACAGTCCTCTCAGGGCTGAAAGCCCAGCAACGACTCCCAAGCAGCGACATCAGACCCGAGTGGTACCCCGTACCATCGGATCTCCCGCACACCCTCGACTGGGACGCTGCTCTGCGCATCGCCGCCGTAAAGGGGCTCGCTCTGTGGTGCGACGACGCCGCGATGCGGCATCTCGCCGACACTGCAGGAGTGGCAACCTTCGGGACATACGCGCTCCACGAGGCACTTGACGAACAGCAAGTGCGCGACCTGCTGCCTGAAAGCATCGACATGCGCATGCAGTTCATACGGGCCCACCTTGCCGATATCCCGATCAACCTGGAGGAGATGATCCAAGCCACCGACGACAGCGAAGGCCCCGACACGGCTTGGGCGTTGTGGCTCACACGACCGGCCAGTTGGCAAGACCCGGGCATCGCGTTTACGCGCCATGTGCATCGAATGGAGATGCTCGTAGACGGTCATCTCCTGCGCCATGTCCCCGAGTTGGTCTACGCCTCCTGTCTCGGGCTTGGATCCGCTGTGACCGACAGCGAACGGCCAAACGCCATGGGCGCAGTGCTGGCAGGCTCCCTACTACAGCTAGAAGACGCAGAGGGGGTGGCAGACCTGCTGGTCGCCAACGCCCGGGCTGCTAGCGCACACCTCGACCCGCGAGGCCGCCCTGACCCGCTGCCATCCGCAGCCACCATGCTGCTGCAAGCCTACGAAACGGCGACCGATGCATCCGTAGCCGCCCAGAAACTCATCCACGTCTTTTCGCGTCTGCCCTCTGAGGACCGTCGAATCGTTACCTCTGTGATCCCACATGCCCCCACGAGCGGCAACGAACCAGCCCGAGCGACAACCAGTTCCAAACGCGCCAAGGGTCAGCAACGACACAGCGGGCCCCGTCAACAGGCACGTCTCCCTGGTGAGGACGACCTAGCGGCGGCATTGAGAGCGCGACGGAAGAATCTCGGGCTAACCCAACAGGCTCTTGCCGAGCGCTGCGGCATGCCACGACCTCGCGTTTCCAGCGTCGAGTCCGAGATGGCGCGCCCTCGCATCAGTACTGTCCTGGCACTCGTTCGTGCGATGCGAAGCTCCCTGTCGCTCGTACCTTCATCTGAGTGCCCGGTCTATCCACGGACCGGCATTACAACCCCCAGCGGTCTCGGACATGCGATTCGCTCCGTCCGCGGACAACTGCAACTGCGCCAACAAGACCTCGCCGAGCGATCTGGGGTGCACCGAAGCCAGATCTCCAAGATCGAAGCGGGCGGCGACGCCATCACCGGAACTGTCCTGCGGCTCGTCGGCGCTTCTGGACTCACACTGCGCCTTGACCATGACGATCCCGAAGCGTTCGTGCTCGAAGATGTCATCGACGCCCACACCGGACTCAAGGGATCATGACCAGACTGATCGTTCTGATGCATGGCCGCGTTGCCGGGACTATCAACGACAGCGCTGGAGGTCGCGCTCTGTTTTCCTATGCCGAGGGCTACAGCGCCACACCCCTGTCAGTCTCAGCCCCCACAACCCGTTCTCAGTTCGATGCAACGCACTGGATCGACGGACTGCTCGCGGACAACGAGGACGTCCGCGCACGCTGGCGCTCAGACTATGAAGCCGTATCGGCGCGCCCGATGGATCTTCTAGCGACCCCCATTGGCTGGGATTGCGCTGGCGGGATCCAATTCTGCAAGCCCGAACAGCTTGACATCCTGTCAGAGCGCGGCGGTTCTATAACGACGCTAAGCGAATCCCAGGTTGCCAGGATCATCGCTCGTCTCCGATCTGACTCCTCCGCATGGAGCAGTGACCCCGCGGCGGCCGCGTTCAGCCTCGCGGGAGCTCAGTCCAAGACAGCACTTCGCCACACCGATGGCCGGTGGTCCCGACCGATCGGGGACGCTGCAACCACCCACATCCTCAAACCGGCGCCCGATCGATTTCCGGACCTCGATATTGTCGAGCACCTTTGTTGCGCAACTGCCTCCAACCTCGGGCTGACGGTCGCCCACACCGAGTGCGTCACGATCGGGGGTGAGCGGGTGCTGAGCGTCACACGCTATGACCGCCGCACCACCTCGGACGGCGACATAACCCGCGTCCACCAAGAAGACCTATGCCAAGCGCTGGGCATGCCCCCAAGCAAGAAGTACCAGCATGCCGGTGGCCCGACCCCCGCAACGATTGCGTCGCTGCTAAGGACATACAGCACGCAGCCGGATGAGGATGTGGAGAGATTCAGAGACGCTCTGATCTACAACTGGCTCATCGCTGGCACTGACGCTCACGCAAAGAACTACAGCCTCATCCTCGCTGGCGATCAAGCACGACTCGCGCCGCTCTATGACATCTGCTCCTACCTTCCTTACAGGGACACGAAGCCGATCGGCAAGCTTGACATGGCCATGAAGATCGGACGCGACTACACCATCACTAAGACAAGCCGCCGAAGCGCTTGGGAACGCACAGCCGATGCGTTGGGGCTAGCGCGCCCCGAGACCCTCGAACGTGTGACAGACCTTGCCAACCGTTTGCCAGCCGCCATGGCGCAAGCGATCGACTGTCTACCTACAGACCAGCGTTCAAGTGATAAGGTCGCCCTGCTGGCCAAGGACATCAGTAGCCACGCTCCACGATGCGCCACTTTCGCCTGAGCTCCTACTCAGCTAAAGCAGCCACGCTAGAAGAAGGACAGCGAACCCACAGTAGGGACAAAGCAGAGGAGCCTTGAACCGGGCACTCGTCTTGGAGAACGACCTACTGGCTGCAACTGTCGGCTGGTCGTGCATTTCTGGGGAATCGGGCCTCGCGATTTGGGGAATGTCCCAAAATCGGCGCTAGAACACCCTCGATGACCTCCCCGAACGTAACTGTGTGACAACTCACCAGATACAGAAATAGGCGCTGCGCGAATTCGTGGGATGTGAGGTTGCTGGCACCGGTGGGGTGATTATGTCACGAGGAGGCCGCGGGCTTCGAAGTTGTCGGGGTTGGTGAAGCCGTGGGCGGTGCGCCTGAGGACTTGCAGCAGGTTGTTGGTGCCTTTGATTCTGCCGTTTGAGGGGCGGCCTGCGTGGTGCCATGCGAGGATCTCGTCTGACCAGGCGATGAAGGTGTCGACGATGTCGTGGAACTCGGGCAGCTCGCCGGTCTCGTAGAGGTCGCGGAACCGTCCGAGGGCGCCGTGGTGGTCGCCGGCGGGGCAGAGGCCGTGCAGCTCCTGGAGGGCGGCGCCGCTCGGCGACGATCCCGGCGAAGGCCCGCACCAAGGCGTTGATCTTGTGCCAGCCGACACCGCGCCGGCGCGCCGCGGCGCGCAGCGTCATCACCTTGGCGTCCGCCACCAGAGCCCGCGCCAGCCGCGCCGTCAGCGCGCCCTCGAACGCGCAATGGTCCCCCAAGAACCGGCTGCCGCAACTGTCACAGACCATCCGCCGCCGCACCCACAACAGCGTCGTGCGCCGACCCGACACCTCCAGATCGGTGACCTTCTTGTCGCGGCGGTCATGGACCCTGTGACAGCGGAACCCACACATCGCGCACCGCAGCCGCCTCAGCGTCGACTCGACCGCCACCACAGGGCGCGCCGCGGTGTCCTCGACCACCCCCAACACCCGAATCTGCCGCAGATGAAGCCGCACCGACACAACATCGCTGGCCATCGAGGCCCTCCTGGATCAGTGGATCTGACAATCACCGATCCCAGCAGGGCCTCGACCCCTCAACGGGGACCCTCAACCACCCCGCTCCCCACGTTCACGCGCAGGCTCGACAACTCACCAACCAACAGCAATTCGCGACTGGGGTCGGTGGCAGCCCGCCGGGGCTGCGTAGTAGATTGTTCGTACTGCCCCTATCGCTTCGCCGGTAGGGTCGAGACCGCCCTTCGAAGGGCGGTCTCTGTCTTTGGAGGTGCGGCATTGATCGCGAGAGAATGAGAACGAGAGCAGATCAGGATAGTGGTGGTCCTCGTAGACGTTGAGAGCATGTTCAAAGTCGCAGTTGAACAGCGTGGAGTAGACTGAGCAACAGCTTCCGAGGGTCGAGCCCTAGGCGCTGGTAGCGGGTCGCTACGTCTCTCAGTTGAGGCACGGTTGGACGGTCGAGCCCCTACGCGCTTGTAGCGGGTTGCGAGGATGCCTGCTCTGAAATGTTGGTCTCGAAGCGCTGCACGAGGTCACGGTATATGTCCTCCGATTCTTGGAGTCTGGTCCCCAGGTCCGCTAGCAGACACCTTGCCTCGCGCTGCTCTTCCGCGTATTTCGCGCCTACGGGTAGGTGTAGCAACATCGCTGCGAACAAGGAGCCGGGCATCTCCTCGCTCTCTTGGTGGGCTCTGCGGGTGTTGGTGGTCAGCGGGATGCGCTCGTTGTCGAACACGGCGGTCACCTCGAGGTGGCCACCCATTCCTTCGACCGCCATCCGCAGAGTCGACACCAGGTTGTCGGCGGCGGTCTCCATTGCCGACACGGACGCCTGGGCGCGTTCAAGGCGCCGAGCCAACTCGGTCTGGGTGAGATTGCGGTGCTGGCGCAGTTCCTTGAGGGTGTAGGCCACCGTCTCGGCGCGGGCTTCTTCCTTGAGAGCCTCAACCCGGGCGCGCTGCTCAGGGGTCAAGTCGCCGACGAGTTCATCGAAGTCGTAGTAGGTCATGTGAGGGGTCTCCTGTGGTGGGTTGAGGGGCGCATCGTGGGGCTGCTGGCTACGGGTCTGGGAGTTCGCCTTGGGATCGGAGATCGGCCAAGTACTGCTCGTACAGGCGCTCTGCTTTCGGGATGGCGCTCCGGTACCAGTCGTTCCATTGTCGGGCTTTGCTGCCTCCGAACAACAGGATCGCCTGCCGGAGTGGGTCGAACATGAACAGGATGCGCAGGTCCCTGCCCGCGCCGCGGGGTCTGAGTTCCTTCATGTTCTGATATCGGGAGTTGTGGATCCGTTCGACGATGGGACGCCCCTGCGTCGGGCCGCCTTCGCGTAGCAGATCTAGGGCTGCGATGAACGAGAGCCTCTCTTCTTCGTTGAGCGACTCCTGCCATGACTTCACCTGGGCTGTCGCCTTGATCTCCCACGCCACCAACCCAGTATAGGGTTGACTTGATATAGGTGCTACTTGTGCCAATGGCCGGTCACGGCCCGTTGCGCTATACGGCCGCGACTGGCATGGCGAAGCACACTCTGTGTGAAAGCTCACCAACCATCAGTCGTCGCGATTCGCGCTATGCGTGGACGATGAAGGCTTGACGGCGGTCGCGGCCGAACCGGTAGATCGAGTAGTCCCGGTCGAACGAGATCGCCCCGTGCACGCCGAGGCGCTGCATGATCGACCAACTCGTGCGATCGACGATCGAGAACTGCTGGTCCGCGAACGCGTCGTGGGTCTGCGCGGCGATCTCGAGATCGGCGATCGTGGCGGCCTCGACGCGGGCCCTGCCGGCGCGGATCGCGGTGACCAGTGTCTCGGCGACATCGACGCCGAGACGGCTCGCGGCCAGGAACCACGTCTCGACGAGCACGTGGTCGCTCGTCAGCAGATCGCCGGAGAACTCGCTGAGCCGCTCGACGGCTCGGCGGTGATGGGCGTCGCTGAGGTCGGCCGCCGCGTACCACGCAGACGTGTCGACGAAGACGCTCACCGCGGCGCAGCTAGCGCGGAAATCGCCTCGGCCGTGGCCCTCTTGCGATCGACGGCGATGTCGCTGCCGCCGGAGTCTCCGATGCCGAAGATGTCAGAGATGTCGGAGCTGGGGCCCGTCCGCGCGAGGTCGCGCTCGACGAGGCGGCGGATGTACTCGGCCATGCTGATGCCCAGATCGGCGGCCTTGCGCTTGATGAGCGCATGCTGTTCGGACTCGAGATCTATCTGTGTGCGCATGATGCTACATCATAGCATCATGCGACGGGGGCGCTGCACCCGTAGAATCGGCTCTGGAACACCCTCGATGACCTAGCCGAACGATGACCTCGCCAGACGCAACCGTGTAACAACTCACCATGACCAGTCCCTTCAGAACCGAGGTCAGCGACGGCATCGCCGAACTCGAGCTTTGCAACCCGCCGGTGAACGCGTTCGGCGTCGACGCCCAGTTCGCACTGGCCGCGGAGATAGAGGCCCTCGGGCGGCGCGACGACGTGCGGGTGATCATCATCGCGGCCGTGGGCAAGGGCTTCTTCGCCGGGCTCGACATCAAGGAGATGGCCGCCGATCCGAGCCGCATCGTCGGTGCCAACCGGGCCAACTACGACACCTTCGCCGCCATTCACCTGAACCCGAAGCCCGTCATCGCCGCCGTGCACGGCTATGTGCTGGGGGGTGGCATCGGCATCGCGGGCGCGGCCGACGTGGTGGTGGCCGCCGACGACGCCTACTTCGGCGTGCCCGAGATCGACCGGGGCGGCATGGGCATGGGGGCCCATCTGCAGCGCATGTTCAGCCTGCAGAAGGTGCGCTACATGTACTTCACCGGCGACACCATCGACGCGGCCGAGGCATACCGGCTCGGGGCGGTGGAGCGGGTCGTGCAGCGGGCCGAGCTGCGGGCCACCGCCCGCGAGATCGCAGGCCGCATCGCCTCCAAGTCGCCCCAGATGATCCGCATCGCCAAGCGGTCCCTCAACGGAGTCGAGGACGGCAGCCTCGAGGACAAGTACCGCTGGGAGCAGGGCTTCACCTTCGAGGCCTACCTTATGAGCGACTCCGCCGAGGCCCGGGAGTCCTTCGCGGAGGGCCGTGACCCTAGATTCGACACGCCGGGCCCCCCGGGAGGGGCCGGTTAGGAGGACCGTGACCAGCACCAACATCGTGCAGCACTTCGAGGGCGTGCGGCTGTCGGGCATGAGGCTGTCCTCGCTCGTGGTGGTCCCCAGCGGCCGCAAGGTCGCCAGCGTCGTGGCGGCCATGGCCGCCCAGCACACGGGGTGCGCGGTGGTGACCGAGGGCGCCCGGCTGGCCGGCATCTTCACCGAGAGGGACGTCACCAAGCACGTAGTGCGCTCGCCCGACGTGTGGGGCGCGGCAGTCGACGACTTCATGACGGCCGACCCGGTCGTGATCGACCACGACGCGTCCGCCATCGACGCACTGAGGAAGATGAACAGCCGCCGGTTCCGCAACCTGCCCGTGACCGGCGCCGACGGCGACCTGCTGGGCAGCGTCACCCACTACGACCTCATCCGGCTGGCGGCATCGTTCCTGGGGTCGCGGAGCAAGCTGAGCCCGGACCTGTCCCCCGAGCACAACCTGCACTTCGTGGACCTCACCGGGCTGCCGGCCCGCGATCCCCTGCTGGTGCTGTCCGGCGATTCCCTCGGCTCGGCCATCGACGAAATGACTGCCGCCGAGACCGGACTGGCGTCGGTCGTGAACCGCCGAGGGACGGTGATAGGCGAGCTGACCGAGCACGACGTGTTCTTGAAGATCGCCTGCCGGGTCGAGGACCTCGACAGCGAGTCGGTCGGCGACTGGATGAACGAGCAGATCGCCGCGGCCGCGCCCGCCACGCCGATCAGCGAGGCGCTGCTCACCATGGCCGGACTGGGCCACCGCTATCTGGTGCTCATCAATGAGGTCGGCCGCGCTCTGGGCGTGGTGACGTTCCGGGAGATCACCGAGTACTTCGAGGTCGTGTGCGCGTCCTGACCGGCGTGTAGCCGGCGCGCGCCACCGTCTAGGGTTCAGCCGGGGCCGCCAGCCGACGGCCCCGACCCGCCTGAAGCGACGAAGGGAGCCAAGCAAATGGCCGACGACTACTACCGAGTGATGCTTCCGGAATCCGAGATGCCGACCCAGTGGTACAACGTGATCCCCGACCTGCCCGCGCCCCCGCCCCCGCCGCTGCACCCCGGCACCCTGGAGCCGGCCGGGCCCGACGACCTGGCCCCGCTGTTCCCTATGGGGCTGATCCTCCAGGAGGTGGCCGGCGACTCCTTCATCGACATCCCCGGCGGGGTGATCGACGTGCTGCGCCTGTGGCGCCCGAGCCCGCTGTTCAGGGCTCGCCGCCTGGAGAAGGCACTCGACACGCCGGCCAAGATCTTCTACAAGTACGAGGGTGTGAGCCCGGCCGGCTCCCACAAGCCCAACACGGCCGTGCCCCAGGCGTACTACAACCACGTCGAGGGCGTCACCAAGCTCACCACCGAGACCGGCGCGGGCCAGTGGGGAAGCGCCCTGGCCTTCGCCTGCGCCCAGTACGACATGGAGTGCGAGGTCTGGCAGGTGGCCGCGTCGTACCGCCAGAAGCCCTACCGCAAGACGATGATGGAGGTGTGGGGGGCCACCGTTCATCCCAGCCCCTCGGAGGTCACCGAGTACGGCCGCGGCCTGCTGGCCGCCGACCCCGACCATCCCGGCTCGCTGGGAATCGCGATCTCTGAGGCCATCTCGGTGGCGGCCGCCGACCCGGCGGTCCGCTACTCGCTGGGCAGCGTTCTCAACCACGTGATCCTGCACCAGACCATCATCGGCGAGGAGGCCCTGCGCCAGCTGGCCATGGTGGGGGAGACCCCCGACCTACTGGTGGGCTGCACCGGCGGCGGATCCAACTTCGGCGGGCTGGCCATGCCGTTCCTGCGCGAGAAGCTGGCCGGCAACATGGCGCCGACCATCCGCTGCGTGGAGCCCGCCGCGTGCCCGTCGCTGACCCGGGGCGAGTACCGCTACGACTTCGGCGACACCGCCTGCACCACGCCGCTGCTGAAGATGCACACCCTGGGGTCGGCGTTCATACCCGAGCCGATCCACGCCGGCGGCCTGCGCTACCACGGCATGTCGCCGCTGATCTCCCACGTCTACGAGCTCGGCCTCACCGAGGCGGTCGCCATCGGTCAGATGGAGTGCTTCGCGGCGGCCCTGCAGTTCGCCCGCACCGAGGGGATCGTTCCCGCGCCCGAGCCGACCCACGCCCTGGCCGCGGCGATCCGCGAGGCGCAGGCCTGCAAGGAGTCGGGCGAGTCGAAGACCATCCTCACCGCGCTCTGCGGCCACGGCCATCTCGATCTGGCCGCCTACGAGGACTACATCGCGGGCGCCATGGCCGACCTCGACCTGTCCGACGAGGCCCTGGCGGAGTCAATGCAGGCCATCCCAGCGCTGGCCTGAGACCCGGCCGATGGGTGACGCGCCGGGGGCACCGCCGGTGTCGCGAATCGAAGTGGGCGCTGCTCAGACGCGGGTGCGCGTGAGCGTGGCCGGCGTGACGGTGGCAGACTCGCAGTCAGCCAAGGTGCTGACGGAGGGCTCGCTGCCGCCCCGCTACTACCTTCCCCCGGCTGACGTCCGCATGGACCTGCTGGCTCGTACCGACACGTCCACGCGCTGTCCCTACAAGGGTGTCGCCGAGTACTGGTCCCTCACCGTGGCGGGGGAGACGCACGACGACATCGTGTGGTCCTATCCACATCCTGTGCCCGAGGCTGCCGGCATCGCAGGCCTGCTCTGCTTCTACAACGAGCGTGTAGCCATCGAAGAGGGGTAGGCGCAGGGACCGGTCAGATCTGCTGGAGAGCCTTGGTGATGTTGACCACGGCCTCGCGGCCGTCGCCGAAGAGCATCATCGAGTTGTCCGCCGCGAACAGGGGATTGGGGATGCCCGCGAACCCGGGGCTCAGGCTCCGCTTGATCACCACCACGACGCCGCTCTTGTCGACGTCGAGGATCGGCATCCCCGCGATGGGGCTGGACGGGTCGGTGCGGGCGATGGGGTTCACCACGTCGTTGGCGCCCAGCACGATGGTCACGTCGGTCTGCTCGAACGTGGGGTTGATGTCGTCCATCTCGATCAGCTTCTCGTAGCTGATCTCGGCCTCGGCCAGCAGCACGTTCATGTGGCCGGGCATGCGACCGGCCACGGGATGGATCCCGAACACCACCTCGGTGCCCCGTTCCTCCAGGCGCCGGGCCAGGTCGCGCACCGCATGCTGGGCCTGGGCCACCGCCAGCCCGTAGCCGGGAACGACGGCGACCCGCTCGGCCGACTCGAGCAGCATGGCCACGTCGTCGGCCGAGGTCGAGCGGACCTTGCCCGCATACACGTCGTCGGCGCTGGGGCCGCCCGCACCCGAGGGCGCGGGACTGAACATCACCGCCGGCAGCGACCGGTTCATGGCGACGCACATGATCTGGGTGAGGATCAGGCCGCTGGCGCCCACCAGCGAGCCGGCGATGATCAGCAGCGAGTTGTCGAGCACGAAGCCGGCTGCGACGGCCGCCATGCCCGACAGCGAGTTGAGCAGCGCGATCACCACCGGCATGTCGGCCCCGCCGATGGGCGACACCACGAGCACGCCGAGCAGGGCCCCGTCGGCCACAAGCAGCCACAGCCACAGCGGGTTGCTCGCGTCCACGACCATCAGGATCCCGAACACCACCGCCGCTGCCGCGCCGGTGACGCTCACGATCCTCATCCCCGGGAATCCGGACCAGCGCAGGGACTCCTGGAGCTTGCCGAAGGCGATCAGGCTGCCGGTGAACGTCAGCGCGCCGATCAGCGAGGCCAGCGCGGCCGCGGCCGAGAGCCGGGCCGAGGCGGTGTCGAGGTCTGCGGCCTCTAGGTACGTCGCGGCCGCCACCAGGACCGACGCGCCGCCCCCGAAACCGTTGAACAGGGCCACCAGTTCCGGCATGGCCGTCATCTGCACCCGAACGGCCAGCAGCGCCCCGACAGCCGCTCCCAGGACCAGCCCGCCGACGATCCACTCGAAGCTCAGAATCGACTTGTCGGCGAGGGTGACCACCACCGCGATGAGCATGCCGGTCGCACCGAACTGGTTGCCCCGGACCGCGGTGCGGGGGCGGCTCAGCCGCTTGAGGCCGAGGATGAACAGCACCGCCGCGGCGAGATAGCCGAGCGTGGTCCAGTCGTCCATCACGACTCGCCCGCTACTTCGCCTCGACCGTCGCCGGAGGGCGCGTCCCGGCGGCGCTTGGGGCGGAACATGTGCAGCATCCGGTGGGTGACCAGGAAGCCGCCCACCACATTGATCATCGCCAGTGTCACCGCCGCGAACCCGAGCACGGTCGTGAACGTGCGGTGATCGGCGCCCGCAGCCACCAGCGCGCCCACGATCGTGATGCCCGAGATGGCGTTCGAGCCCGACATGAGGGGTGTGTGCAGCGTCGGGGGCACCTTGGTTATCAGCTCGACCCCGAGGAACACGGCCATCACGAACAGCGTGACGGCAACCAGAAGATCCATGGTCTAGCCCTCCGCGTCCGCTTCGTGGGAGGCTGCGCCCCCGTCGAGCGCCGCGGCCACCTCCGGGTTCACCACCTCGCCGTCGAGCGACACGAGCATGGCCGCGAGGATCTCGTCGTCGGTGCGGAGGTCCATCTCGCCGTCGGGAGCGAGATGAAGCAGGACCGCGACGAGGTTGCGGGAGAACATCTGGCTGGCGTGGCGAGAGCACCGCGACACCAGGTCGGTGGGGGCCAGCACGGTCACGCCGCCCCGGTCGATCTCTGCGTCGGACTGCGACACGGCGCAGTTGCCGCCGCGCTCGGAGGCCAGATCGATGACGACCGAGCCGGGAGCCATGGCGTCGACCATCGATGCGGTGAGCAGCAGGGGCGAAGCTCGCCCGGGGATGGCCGCGGTGGTGATGACCACGTCGGATGCGGCCACGTAGGGGGCCAGCAATTCCTGCTGCCTGCCGGCGACATCGTCGCTCTGGGCACGCGCGTAGCCGCCGGCGTCCTCGGCGCCGGCCGCGCCGGCCCCCGCCTCGTCGAGGTCGAGTTCCACGGCACGGGCTCCCATCGAGCGGATCTGCTCGACGGCCGCGGGGCGCACGTCGTAGCCCTCGACCACCGCGCCGAGACGGCGAGAGGTGGCGATGGCCTGCAGGCCGGCCACGCCGGCCCCCAGCACTAGGACCCGAGCCGGCGCCAGGGTCCCGGCGGCCGTCATCATCAGCGGGAACATCTGCGGCAGCCGGCTCGCAGCCAGCAGGACCGACTCGTAGCCGGCGATGGTTCCCATCGATGACAGCACGTCCATGCTCTGGGCCCGGGTGATGCGGGGGACCAGGTCCAAGGAGAAAGCGGTGGTGCCATCATCGGCGTACCGTTTCGCTCGGGACGGCACCCACAGCGGGTCGAACACGCCGACGAAGGCGGCCGGGGCCGCACCGCCCTGTGAAAGGTCGCGCACCGAGACCACCAGGTCGGCCCCGGCCACCTTGGCGGCTGGGGCCACGGATGCCCCCGCCTGGAGGTAGGAGTCGTCGTCGATTCCGGCATCCCGACCGGCGCCCTGCTCGACCACCAGCTCGAAGCCGTGCTGCGTGAGCGTCTCGACCCCGGCGGGGACGAGGGCCACGCGTTTCTCCCTAGGCGCGGATTCGCGCAGCAGTCCCAGGCGCACGAAGCATGGAGCCTAGCCGGGGCAAGACTTGAACTCGCCCCCCACCTCCTCGGCCCCTAGTCTCCGGCTGTTCGCATCCCGTCGATGCTCTGAGAGGTGAGCGTGAGCACCATCATCCACTCCAGCCCGCTGCCCGATGTGGCCATTCCCGAGGTGTCCATCACCGACTGCGTGTTCGCGTCGGCCGCCGAGCGCGCCGACGAAGTCGCCATCACCGACGGGGACGCCTCGTCCTACACCTACTCGCAGCTGCACGGCGCGATCCGGAGCCTCGGCGGTGGTCTGAGCTCGAACGGTGTGGGCCCGGGCACCACCGTCGGCATCCTGGCGCCAAACATCCCCGAGTACGCCATCGCCTTCCACGGCATCGCGCTGGCGGGAGGCACGGTCACCACCATCAACCCCACCTACCGGCCCGAGGAGGTGGGCTTCCAGCTCCAGGACGCGTCCGCGTCGCTGCTGGTGACCATCCCGATGTTCCTCGAGACCGCCCGGGCCGCGGCGAAGGGCACCGGAGTGGAGGAGATCGTGGTCATGGGCGAGGCCGACGGCGCGACGCCGTTGGGATCATTGTTCGGCGAGCCCATCGACCAGGTGCCGGTCGACTACGCGGAGCATGTGGTCGTGCTGCCCTACTCGTCGGGCACTACCGGTCTGCCCAAGGGGGTGATGCTGACCCACCGCAATCTCGTCGCCAACATCGCCCAGATGGAGCACACCTTCATCCCCTCCGACGGGGAGGCGGCCCTGGCCGTGCTGCCGTTCTTCCACATCTACGGGATGCAGGTGCTGATGAACATGCTGCTCGCCCTCGGTGTGAGGGTGGTGACCATGCCCCGCTTCGACATGGTGCGAGCGCTGGAGCTCGTGCAGAGCGAGAAGATCACGCGGTTCTTCGCGGTGCCGCCGATGGTGCTGGGACTGGCCAAGCATCCGGTCGTGGACGAATTCGACCTCTCGTCGGTCAAGCAGATCTTCTCGGGCGCGGCCCCGCTGGGTGCGGACCTGGCCGCGGCAGCCGCGGCCCGGGTGGGCTGCGAGGTCGTGCAGGGCTACGGGATGACCGAACTCAGCCCGGTCAGCCACTGCACGCCCGCCGGCCAGTTCCGGCCGGGAACAAGCGGGGTGACCATCTCCAATACCGAGATCCGGATCGTCGACCCCGGAACGGGCGCCGACCTCGACGTGGGCGGGCGGGGCGAGCTGCTGGTGCGGGGCCCGCAGGTGATGAAGGGCTATCTGAACAACCCGGACGCCACCGCCGAGACCCTCGACGCCGACGGTTGGCTCCACACCGGAGACGTGGCCGTGCTCGACCGCGAGGGCCACGTCTCGATCGTCGACCGCATCAAGGAGCTGATCAAGTACAAGGGCTTCCAGGTCGCTCCCGCGGAGCTGGAGGCGGTGCTGATCACCCATCCGGCGGTGGCCGACGCAGCGGTGATCGGCGTCCCCGACGAGGAGGCCGGGGAGCTTCCCAAAGCCTTCGTCGCCCTTGCTCCGGGCGCGGAGGCTCCAAGCCTCGCCGAGATCCAGTCCCACGTGGGGGAGCATCTGGCCACCTACAAGCAGGTGCGGGAGATGGAGGTGCTGGAGGCCATCCCCAAGAGCGCCTCCGGCAAGATCCTGAGGCGCGAACTCAGGGACCGCTGAGAGCTCCAACAATCCGCGCCCGGCATGCATGGTTGCCGTGCGGTTCGTCTAGGGTGCTACGCGATGTCCGCAGCCGGCTGAGTTCCGGCCACGAGAACACGAAAGGAACGCGACCGATGGCAACACCGCAGGCGGCGATTCTCACCGATTTGGAGAAGTACCAGTGGTACACCCACATGAGCCGGGTCGACGGCGCCGACCTCGACGTGATCCGTCAGGCGCTCAGCGACTGCCGCGCCGACGCCGCAGCCCAGGGTGTGAACCTCTGCATCCTGCTGGGCCCGACGCTGGCCGCGGACCTCGGCATCGAGACCGGCGAGGACTTCCAGCCCTACCCCGGCTACACCTCGCCCGACGGTTCCCGGGTGGCCAAGGGCACCCAGGAGGAGCTGCTCATCTGGGTCCACGACGACGAGAAGGACCTGATCTGGGAAGTCCAGCACACGTTCCGGCGCGCCGTGGCCGGCCACATGGCGGTGGCCCGCGAGACGCCGACGTTCATCTACAAGAACAGCCTCGATCTCACCGGCCACATCGACGGCACCGGCAACCCGGAGCCCGAGGACCAGCACGACCGGGCCATCATCGGTGACGGCGACGCGGGCGCGGGAGGTTCGTTCTGCATCGCCCAGCGCTGGGTGCACGACATGGATTACTGGGCCTCGCTGTCGCTGGAGCAGGAGGAGAACACCTTCGGCCGGACCAAGGCCGACTCCGTCAAACTCGACGTGCAGGTGCCGACATCGCACCTGTCCCATGTGGAGCTGCGGGAGGGCGCCACTGCCGACGAGTCAACCCCGAAGCGGGGCGAGATGGTGCGGCGCTCCACGCCGTACGCCTTCCACGATGGAACCGTCGGGCTGTACTTCATGGGGTTCTGCAAGACCCAGGCTCCGATGCGGGAGCGCATGCATGCCATGTACGGCATCAACGGCCAGGAGCCCGACGCCATCACGAACTACTCCACGCCGGCGTCGGGGTCGTTCTACTTCGCCCCGTCGGTGGAGGCACTCGACGCGGCTTTGCCCTAGCGGCGCCCGAGACCGAGCGGACAGGCGCGAGCGCCGGGGCGGCACCCCGGCGCCGGTCGGGGCCGGACCATTCTCAAGTTGACGGCAGCGACGTGACATCGCAGTTCGTCTTCGGCGTCGACCTCGACGGGGTGGTCGCCGACTACACGGTCGGGTTCGCGAAGATCGTTGCCGAGATCAGGGGGGTCGACCCGGCGTCGCTGCCGGACGAGAGGTCCTACGACTTCCGCGAGTGGGGGCTGAGTCCGGACGAGTTCGAGCGATACCACGCCACGGCTGTCACCGAGCACCGGATGCTGGCCGAGCTGCCCGCCATCGACGGCGCGGCCGAGGCCCTGTGGCGCCTGTCCGACGCGGGCGTGTGGATCCGGGTCATCACCCACCGCCTCTACGTCAACTGGGGCCACGCCGAGGCGGTGGGAGACACGGTGCAGTGGCTCGACGCTGAGCGCATTCCGTATCGCGACATCTGCTTCCTGGGGAACAAGCCCGAGGTGGAAGCGGACTGCTATGTCGACGACGCTCCCCACAACATCTCGGCACTGAGGGCCGGCGGGAACGACGTCATCGTGTTCGATCAGCCCTACAACCGTGACGAAGCCGATCCGAGGGCCCGTAGCTGGCGCGAGGTCGAGCAGCTGGTCATGGACCGGTTCACCGAGTGGAGGGGCGCAGCGGGGGTCCAGCCGCAGCTCCCCGGAATTGACGCCGGCAAGGACCGTCTGACCGAGCGCCGGTCCGCCAGCGTAGCGGCCCCAGCGCCCTCCGAGCACGAGAGCTAGAGCTACCCGGCGGGGGAAGCCTGCCCAACCGAAATATGTAGCGAAACCCGTCGCCTAGGAGCAATAGCCGCTCTGATAATGAAGCCAGCCGCGCGCCGGCCGGTCAGGCCTGGAGTTGGCTGGGCGCCTCGCCGGGCCCGCTCATGCACTGCGGCCTCGCCGACTGGTGTCAGGCGCTGAGGATCTCGAAGGGCGACGCGTCGCCGGGCACCTCCCGGACGTTGACGGCCCCACCGCTGCGCCGGACCGACAAGGCGGCTGCCGACGCGATCGTCAGGGATGACGAGGCGACGGCAAGGTCGGGCCATGGGCGGGCCCCGCCCTCACCGGTTCGGGCCAGCCGTTCGATCTGGGCCACGAATCCGAGGGCGGCGAGAGGATGCGACGAACCCGGGGACGCATCAACCACCGCACCGTCGATCTCCGCGACGGGCACCGGCCAGATGTCCACCCGGGCCACGCGGGCCGGATCGGCCGCCTCTACCGAGGCCTCGGCTACCCGGGCACCCCAACTCAGCTCCGCTCGGGCTCGGCGCCCGCCCGCGGCGTGCAACACCACCTCTGCCGCGTGGTCGAGCCCGCCGGTGATGCCGGCTCGCGGCGTCGAGACGGACTCAACTGCGGCTCCCATGGCCGCGAGCAGGATCGGCCAGAATCCGGCGCCCGGATCGACCGTCACGCCGCCACCGAAGGCCCGGCCCGCGCCGGGACCGCGGTCAGGGCGGGGCACAGCCAACCGCAGCTCCAGATGATGCGGATCCATAGTGGCAACCGCCTCCAGCATCCGGCGCACAGCGGGAGCGTGCAGCAGGTTCGCCGAGGCCATGATGGGCGGACCCTCGACCAGCGCGCCGAGTTCGGCCGCCCCGCGGATGGTCGTGGACGCGGGCGATTCGACCAGCGCGGCCCGCAGCCGTCCGGACGAGCTCAACCCGGCCAGCGCCTCAGCACACGCGGCCGGAGGAGTGGCGATCACGGCCACATCGCAGACGCGGGCGAGTTCAGCCAACGTGAGGACGGGACAGTCCACCGCTCCGGCGAGAGCCGCGGCCCTCGGCGAGTCGGCCGAGGATGCGCTCACCCCCGCCAGCGTCACGCCACGGGCCGCCCGTACGGCCTCGGCGTGCAGGGTCGCGGCCCGGCCCGCCCCGACGATCCCCACTGCGGTCACGCCAAGATGCTCGCACAGCCTCATGGTGGGTTGCGGCTCCTCCGCTCGGCCTCTTGCACTCCCGCTCCTGTTCGCTGCGCTCACGGGCCGCTCGGGCCACGGCCTCACTACCCCCACCGCGCAACCACCATGGTTTGCGGCTCCTCCGCTCGGCCTCTTGCACTCCCGCTCCTGTTCGCTGCGCTCACGGGCCGCTCGGGCCACGGCCTCACTACCCCCACCGCGCAACCACCATCGTTTGCGGCTCCTCCGCTCGGCCTCAAGCACTCCCGCTCCTGTTCGCTGCGCTCACGGGCCGCTCGGGCCACGGCCTCACTACCCCCACCGCGCAACCACCATCGTTTGCGGCTCCTCCGCTCGGCCTCTTAGTGTCTCGCCGTGCCCGATGCCAATCCCCATGACGGTGACGCCCCTGACAGCGTCGACGAAGGCCCTGAGAGCGTTCATCCCTCGACACCGAGACCGAGCAACTCCACCACCGGCGGGACAATCTCTCCCAGCGCCAGGACTTGAGCACCGCCCGCCAATCCCCATGACGGTGACGCCCCTGACAGCGTCGACGAAGGCCCTGAGAGCGTTCATCCGCTGTTGCAGATCCAGCGGCTCGACACCGAGACCGAGCAACTCCACCACCGGCGGGACAATCTCTCCCAGCGCCAGGACTTGAGCACCGCCCGCACCGAGCAGGCTGAGCTGCAGGCCCAGATCGACACGGTCGCTCTGCAGCGGATCGAGGTCCTCACCCGCCAGAAGCGCCTCGAGGACGAGGCCGCCATCATCCAGGCCAAGGCCGACGTCGACGACAACCGCCTCTACTCCGGCGAGATAACCGCCATACGGGACCTTCAGGCTCTGCAGGACGAGATCGCTGGACTGCGATCCCGGCAAGGGATGCTGGAAGAGCGAGCGATCGAAGCGCTGGTGGAGGCGGAAGAGTTGACCGAGCAGGCCGAGACGCTGGAGGAGCAGCGCCGCGCCGGCGACGAACGGATCACCGTGCTCAAAGCTGAGCTGGTATCGGCGGAAGCGGCCATTGACGAGCAGCTCACCGCGCTCTCGACGGCGAGAGCCGAGGCGGCCGCAACTGCTGAGACGGCCGCAGTGGCCCAGTATGAGCGGATGCGCGAGATGTTCGGACCGAGCACCGCGGTGCCTTTCGATCCGTCGTCGGGCTGTGGATGCCCCCATCAGATGCCCGCCGTCGAGGTGGCCCGCATCAAGCGCTGCGCGGAAGGCGAGGTACTGGACTGCGCCGAGTGCGGCCGGCTGGTGCTGCGCTGAGAGGCCGCGCCGCGTAGGCAGCCCCTGAGGTGTTCTTCTGGTTCGCGGCGTGCGGGGTGGTGGCGGTAGCCCTGGTGTTCGGCAGCAGCGGCGTCGACTACCGGGTCGTGGCCCTGGGCTCGCTGGTGCCCCTGACCGAGAACTTGACGGGGTCGCCCTGGGTGCTGCACACCCTCGCCGGCAGCGTCGTGCTGTTGACGGCCGTGATGCTCATCACCGCCGGCCGGGGCCGCAGGCTGCTGCGGCGGCGCTGGATCGGCCTGCCCATCGGCACCCTGGTGTTCCTGGTGGCCAGCGGGGCGTGGTCGCGAACCGCCCTGTTCTGGTGGCCGCTGGGCGGCAGCGGGGGAGTGGGCCACGACTCGCCCCCTGAACTCGGCTGGCCCCTGGCGGTGATGATCCTGCTGGAACTTACCGGGATCGCGGCGCTGGCTTGGACGGCCCACCGCTTCGGCCTGTCGGACCCCGACCGCCGCCGAGCCTTCCTGAAGTCAGGCCGCCTAACCCGCCCGACCACCTGATCCTCGCGAGGCCCCGGCAACCCGGGGAGTCACGAGGGGGTGGTGGCGGGGAGTCGGCCTGTAGGCGGGATTCTGTCCGGGAGCCCGTTGCCGGGATCTCCTTGGATGACCATCCATCTTTGCGATCTACCCGGGAGTGTCTGCGGACGGGCCGCCCTCTCCCTGCTCGATCTTGCTCCGGGTGGGGTTTGCCTAGCCGCCCCGGTCACCCGGAGCGCTGGTGCGCTCTTACCGCACCGTTTCACCCTTGCCGGCGTGAGCCGGCGGTCTGTTCTCTGTGGCACTTTCCTGCGAGTCGCCTCGACTGGCCGCTAGCCAGCACCCTGCCCTGCGGAGTCCCGACCTTCCTCGATCCGCCTTAGCGGACCGCGGCCATCCGGCCGGCTCCCCGCCACCGCTTAGAGGTTAGTTAGCCTGAAGGACTGACGCGACGGCGACACCCGTTCAGCCGGCACGGGCCGGGAGGAAGGCAATGACAACGCTCGACACCTACGGCGGATGGCCCGGCGTACTGGGAACGCTCGCAGGCGGACAGGACATCGGCCCTGACGAGGCCCGGGCCGCGCTCGGTTCGATCCTCGCGGGTGAGGCGACCGACGCCCAGGTGGCCGCGTTCATCGTCGCCCTGCGGCTCAAGGGAGCAAAGGTGGGGGAGTTGAAGGGGCTGGTGGACGCCATGCGGGACGCGGCCACCCCCCTGGACATCCCGGCGGACTCCATCGACATCGTGGGCACCGGCGGCACCGCCGGTCGCAAGGCCCATGCGCTGAACGTCTCGACGATGGCCTGCTTCGTCGCTGCGGGGGCGGGGGCGACGGTGTGCAAGCACGGCAACGTCAAGGCCTCGTCCAGCTCAGGCAGCTTCGACCTGCTGGACGCGGCCGGAGTGCCCATCGGCGTATCGCCGGAGCAAGTGGCCGAGATGGTCCGCACCGTGGGTCTGGGTTTCGCGTTCGCCAAGGCCTTCCACCCCGCCATGCGCCATGTGGCCGGCGTTCGCTCCCAGATCGGGATTCCCACGGTCTTCAACCTCTTGGGGCCTCTATCCCACCCGGGCCGCGTGCAACGCCAGGTGATCGGCGTACCCCAGGGGTCGCTGGCTCCCACCATGGCCGCGGTCCTGCAGGCCACGGGATCGGTGCGGTCGCTGGTCGTGCACGGCGACGGACTCTTCGACGAGCTCACCACCACGGGACCGAACCTGGTGGTGGAACTCAACGAAGGCAAGGTCACCGAATACGAGATGGACGCCGCCGACGCCGGGCTGGCCGCAGCGACACCCGAAGAGCTGAGGGGCGGCGACGCGGTGGCGAACGCCAGGGTTCTCGCGGGTGTGCTGGCGGGCGAGCCCGGACCCAAGCGAGACATGGTCGTTCTCAACGCGGCCGCGGGCCTGGTGGTAGCCGGCATCGCCGACGATCTCACCCAAGGCGTAGAGGCGGCTGCCGCCGCCATCGACGACGGGCGGGCCGCGAGGAAGTTCGACGAGGTGACCGCAGCATCGACCGGATGACCCGCCCGACGGCCGAGAACGGCAGGCAAGGTGCCTCACCGCGAGGCGCTCACACGCGGCTGCGGGATCCCTGAGCCCGTGACCGTCGATGCTGCCACTCTGGCCGCTATCGGCCGGAGCGCCGGGCTGGGCGCGGTGGGGGTCTGCCGGGCTGATCCATTCAGAGAGGTCGCCCAGGTGCTGCACGAGCGCAAGCGGGCCGGGCTCCACGCCGGGATGCAGTTCACCTACCGCAACCCGAGTCGCTCTACCGACCCGGGGCGCCTGGTGCCCGGCGCGGCGGCACTGATCGTCGGGGCGCTCGAGTTCGACGCCGACGCCGGCGACCCGCCGAGCGACGCAGGCCCCTACGCCCGGGTGGCGGCCTACGCGCGCGCCGATCACTACACCGCCCTGAGGGCTGCCCTGGAGACGATGGCCGAACCCCTGCGGGCCGCGGGGCACCGAGCGGTGGTATCGGCCGACGAGAACGGCCTCGTCGACCGGGCCGCCGCGCATCGGGCGGCCATCGGCTGGTGGGGCAAGAACTCGAACATCCTGGTGCCCAACCTCGGCAGTCTGGTGGTGCTCGGAGCCGTCGTCACCGACGCCCCGATCTCGCCGGAGGAGCCCGACGGTGCCGTGGCCGACGGCTGCGGATCGTGCCGCCAGTGCCTGGACGGCTGCCCGACAGGGGCGATCATCGCTCCAGGCACGGTCGACGCTCGACGTTGTCTGGCCTGGCTCGTGCAGACCGACGGCGTCTTCGACGCCGACTACCGGGTGGCGCTCGGCGACAGGATCTACGGGTGCGACGACTGCTCCGAAGTGTGCCCGCCTAACCGGGTACGGGTCCGCCTCACTCGTCGGGCCCGGCCTCGCGCCGAACCCCTCACCGAGGCTGACCAATCGTCACCGCCGGTCGGCGGCGCATGGGTGCCGATCCTGGAGATGCTGGACGCAAGCGACGACGAGCTGCTGGCCGGCTTCGGACGCTGGTACATCCCGAGGCGCGATCCCCGCTACCTGCGCCGCAACGCCCTCGTGGTGCTGGCCAACGTGGGCGATCCGTCCGACCCCCGGGTGCGGGCTGCCGTCAATCGGGCGCTCTGCCACGACGACCCGCTGATACGGGCCCACGCTGTGTGGTGCGCCCGACGGCTGGGACTCGGACTCGAAGCGCTGTCGGGGCGCGACGACCCGCTGGTTGGAGCCGAACTGGCGCGACCTGTCCAGCCGCGAGACGCGGCGTGACCCGCCACCTCCTGGTCACCAACGACTTCCCTCCGAAGGTGGGCGGCATCCAGAACTACCTGTGGGAGCTGTGGAGGCGGCTGCCTCCTGAAGACGTCGTGGTCCACACCACGCCGTACGCCGGTTCGGCCGCGTTCGACGCCGAACAGCCCTTCACGGTGGTCCGTTCAACCGAGCCGTGGCTGCTGCCCGGCCCGCACCTGGCTCGCCGGGTCCGCCGCCTCGCCGAGCGCCACGATGTCGACCTGGTGGTGATTGATCCAGCCCTCCCCGCGGGGCTGATCGGCCCGGGCCTGGGCCTGCCCTACGCGGTGGTGGTCCACGGGGCCGAGGTGGCCATCCCCGGCCGGCTGCCCGGGCTGCAGCGGCTGCTCCGGCGAGTGCTCGACTCCGCGGCGGGAGTGATCGCGGCGGGCGGCTACCCCGCTCTCGAGTGCGAGCGGGCGCTCAGCCGGCATGTGGCTGCGTTCGTGATCCCGCCGGGCGTCGACACCGAGCGGTTCAGCCCGGTGGGCGACCAGGAGCGCGTCGGGCTGCGCGGCCGCCTGGGACTCCGGCCCGACCGCTCGACGGTGGTGAGCGTGTCGCGACTGGTGCCCCGAAAGGGTATGGACACCCTGGTGCGGGCGGCCGCGGTCCTGGCCGCGCAGGGCCGCGATCTTCAGGTGGTGATCGCCGGGGACGGCCGGGAACGGGGCCGCCTGAATCGCCTGGCTGCCCGGACAGGTGCGCCGGTCAGATTGCTGGGACGGCTCGACGATGACGATGTGACCGCTCTGGTCGGGTGCGCGGACGTGTTCGCGATGCTGTGCCGAACCCGCTTGGGGGGCCTGGAGCAGGAAGGGTTCGGGATCGTGTTCCTGGAGGCGGCGGCCGCGGGCGTGCCCCAGGTGGCCGGGCGCAGCGGCGGAGCCCACGAGGCCGTGTCCAACGGCGAGACGGGAATCGTGCTCGACCCGGCAACCCCGGAGGCAGCGGCCACCGCCATCGGCTCGCTGCTGGACGACGGCGAGCGCCGCGCCCGGATGGGCGCCGCGGCGCGGCAGAGGGCTGTGACGACCTTCTCCTACGACCTCCTGGCCGATCGGCTGCGCCTGGCCATCGAGGAGATATCCAGGGGATCGCCGCGCCGGCCGGCGGACCGCGCCGTCTACCGCAAGCACGAGTGACGTTGTTAGGGTCATTCGCCACGCGGCCGCAACCAGGCCGCGGTCGTTGAGAAGCACTCCGAGGAGCGGTGCCCGCCGTGGTCGATCAGGCAACCCAGCGCACCACCATCATGGCCTCCCCCGAGCGCTGCTACGGCGCGGCCACCGACTTCGAGCAGTACCCGCGATGGGCACACGACATCAAGGAGGCGAAGATCGTCGCCCGGGACCGCGACGGACGGGCCGTCGATGTGGAATACCGGGTCACAGCGATGGGCCGCTCCACGACGTACACGCTCAGGTACTTCTACGGGTCGGACCCTCTGCGTCTGGCGTGGCGGCTCCAGCGGGGAGACGCCACTACCAGGCTCGACGGCGAATACGAGTTCGTGCCCTTGCCCGGAGAGACCGACGTCACCGAGGTGACCTACCAGCTTGCGGTCGAGTTGGCCGTACCCTTGCCCAGCTTCGTGAAGCGGCGGGCCGAATCGCGCATCATGCACACCGCGCTGGACGAGCTGAAGGGCTACGTGGAAGCGGGCACCCGAACCTGAGCGGGACCCTCTGAGGCCGAGCGAAAGGCAGCGAGTAATGATGGTCTCCGGACGCGCCGAGCGAGGCCGTGGCCCGAGCGGCCCGTGAGCGCAGCGAACAAGAGCGGGAAACCTTAGGCATCATGTACTGCGGCTTGGATATCGGCGGGACCAAGGTGCTGGGTGTGGCCGTCCACCCCAGCGATCCCACCACCCCCGTCGCGGTGCGGCGCGACACCACGACAGCCGACAGCGAGGCGCTGGTCGAGACGATCAGGCGCATGGTCGCCGGTCTCGAGGCCGAGTGCAGCGCCCCGTTCTCGGCGGTCGGTGTCGGCATCGCCGGACTGGTCGATTCCGATGGGGTGCTCAAGTACTCGCCCAACATCGACGGCGTCCTGGACCTCGACCTTCGTCGCCGCCTGCGGGCGGAATGGCGACGGCCCGTGGTGGTCGAGAACGAGGCCACCGCCGCGGCCTGGGCCGAGTCCCTCCACGGAGCGGCCCGGGGCTCACGGCATGTGGCCCTCGTGGCGCTGGGCACCGGGCTGGGAACCGGGTTCGTGTTCGACGGGAGGCTCTACCGGGGCTGGAACGGCTTCGCGGGCGAGTCCGGGCACATGACTATCGAGATGTCGGGCCCCGAGCATGTCACCGGCGCGCCCGGACCATGGGAGTACTACGCGTCGGGGACCGGTCTCGGTCGCCTGGCCCGCCAAGCTGCCGCGAGGGGCGATTTCGACAGCGCCCTCGACGAAGCCGGCTCCCTCAGCGCCATCCGGGGCGAGCATGTCCACGCGCTGGTCGCGAAGGGCGACCCGGACGCGCTTGTCGTTCTCGACGAGTTCTGCCGGTGCGCCGCGGTGGGCGTGGCCAACATCGTGCACGTGCTCGACCCGGAGGTGATCGTCATCGCGGGGGGCCTCATCGACATCGGCGAGCCGCTGGTGCGGGGCATGGAGTCGTGGACTCACCGTCTGGTGCTCGGCGGCGACCAGCGGCGGAACGTGCAGATCGTGCCGGCGCGGTTCGGCAGCCGGGCCGGTGCCATCGGAGCTGCCCTGCTCGCCTCGGAAGCGCTCTGATGCGGGTCGGGATCCTCACCGGGGGAGGCGACTGTCCCGGGCTCAACGCGGTGATCAGAGCGGTGGTGCGCAAGGCTGAACGCCACTACGGCGACGAGGTCATCGGCTTCCGCGACGGGTGGAGGGGCGTGGTGGACAACCACTGGATGTCGCTCGATGTGGAGTCCTGCCGGGGCCTGCTGCCGAAGGGAGGCACTGTGCTCGGGACCTCCCGTCACACTCCGTTCAGCCTCCCGGACGGTATGGCCCGCGCCACCGAGACCATCCACACGCTGGCACTGGAGGCGCTCATAGCCATCGGCGGCGAGGGCACGCTGTCGTGCGGGTGCGAGATGTCCGATCGGGGCTTCGACGTGGTCGGGGTGCCCAAGACGATCGACAACGATGTCGCCATGACCGAGCGGACCTTCGGGTTCGACACCGCCATAACCGTTGCCACCGATGCCATCGACCGTCTCCACACGACCGCGGAGAGCCACGACCGGGTGATCTTCGTCGAGGTGATGGGGCGCAATGTGGGCCACATCGCTACTTGGGCCGGGATTGCCGGGGGCGCCGCCTACATTCTCGTGCCCGAGGAGCCCTTCGATCTCGACGACCTGTGCGGGGCTCTACTGCGGCGCCAGCGCAGAGGCCGCTTCGCATCCATAGTGGTGGTAGCAGAGGGCGCCCGGCCCCGGCCCGGCACCCTGGAGGTGGCAGAGCCCTCGATCGACGCCTACGGGCACAAGCGTCTGGGCGGGATCGCCAACATCATCGCGGCGGAGGTCGAGGCTCGCACCGGGCTCGAGACGCGGGTCACCATCCTCGGACATGTGCAGCGGGGCGGCACGCCCACGCCGTCGGACCGGGTGCTCGCAACCCGTTTCGGGGTGGCGGCCATCGACGCTGTCCATGACGGTGCCTTCGGGCAGATGGTCGCGCTGCGCAACGGCGCCATCGAGCGGGTGTCCCTGCGGGACGCGACCGCGAAGCTCAAGCCCGTGAGCGACGACCTGCTCGGCGTGGCCCACACGTTCTTCTCCTGAGCCCTCCGCTCGCGCGGGGCGTCAGGCGTCCTCGACGTCGGGGGAAGTAGTGGTGGTCGTCGGGGCGAAGTCGGGTTGGAACTGCTCGTACGCGCTGGTCCGCAGCACCGACCCGGGCTCGGCGTCGGCATCGCTGGTGGGGACCGACACCTCCTCGCCGTCAAGCAGGATCCTGACCCCGTCGACGCCCTCGGTCGCCGCCGCGGTGAACACGAGCTGGGCCGCCGCGAACCGCAACTCGTCGGCCGAGGGTGCCGAGTCCTCGCCCTCCGGCGACTGGTGCACGATGTCGATGGTGGCGACCCCGTCGATGACGGTGGCGCTCAGGATCTCGAACAGCTCCAAGGTGTTGAAGTACCCGGCGTCGGACTCCTCGGCCAGGGTGGCCTCTCCGAACAGCGAGTCCAGCACCTCGCCGAGAGTGGCGTTGCGGTCCACCTGGCGCTCCACTTCGACCACGATCGTGCGCTCGATGTCCTGCGGGTTGGTCAGAAGGTAGACGGACCGGGACTCCGTCAGGGGAGCGGGAACGGTGGTGGTCGTCGTGGCCGTGAACCCGGGCCTGAGCGTCTCGGGAAGGTCTTCGGGGTCGATCGCATGGGCCTCATCGTCGGTGGGGAGGCCACAGCCGCCGGCCGCGACCGCAGCCAGCAACAGGACCGCTAGCCCACCAGCGGCACGGCGCCGCCGGCGACGGAGCAGGACGGGCAGCCTCACAGCGCCGACGTCTCCTCCCGCTCCTCATCCGGTACCGGGTCCGGCACCGGCAGCTCGACCACGAAGCGGGCACCGCGGGTCGAGTTCGGGCGGTCCTCCACCCAGACCCGGCCGCCGTGCAGCCCGACATGCTCGGCCACCAGGGCCAGACCGAGACCGGATCCCGAGTCGCGGCCCCGACGCCCGCCGGCCCGGCCGCGATGGAACCGGTCGAAGATCAGCTCGCGCTCTGCAGGGATCACTCCGGGCCCGTTGTCCTCGACGCCCAGCTGCACCAGACCGTCCACCCGCTCGAGGAGGACCAGCACCTTTCCGTCCCCGTACTTGGAGGCGTTCTCGACCAGGTTCGACACCACCCGGCCCAGGCGGCGCTTGTCGGCCATCAACACGGTGTCCTCCATGCCGGAGGCCGCTTCGAAGTCGACCTCCGCGGTCGAGTCGAGCCCGAACTGGAAGATGGCGTGCTGCACGAACTCCACGATGTGAATCTCCTCGGCCTCGAGGTCGGCGGTGCCCACGTCGTACCGGTTGATCTCCAGCAGGTCCTCCACCAGCCGCCGGAAACGGGCGATGTCGTCGCTGAGCAGGTCCAGCGCAGTGCGACCGCGATCACCGAGGTCGTCGGCCATGTTGTAGAGCACCTCCACCGACGCGGTGAGAGTCATCAGCGGGGATCTCAACTCGTGGCTCACCTCGGACGCGAAGCGCGCGTCGCGGGCGATCCTCTCCTCGAGGGCCCGGGCCATCTCGTTGAACGAAGCGGTCAGCGAAGCCAGGTCTGCGTCGTCGGGTGGCGTCAGGCGGGTGTCCAGCGCACCCGCGGCCAGCGCCTCGGCGGCTGTCCGCACCTTGAACAGCGGGTTGAGCAGCCGGCCCGCGGCCCACCACCCGAAAGCGGCCGCGAACAGGGTGGTGACTGCGGCCACACCGAACAGGATGATGGCCAGCGTGTCCAGGGTGTCCTCGATATCGTCGAGGGGGGCGGCCTCGAAATAGATCGCGTTGGTAGGCGTGCCCGGTATGGGGACGCCGGAGACGATGGCGGTGCTGACGCCGATCGTGGTGCGCATTCGCGCCGGGATCCCCGACTCGACCAGCTCCAGCAGCGAGGCGGGCACCGCCTCCCGGTTGAAGACCAGCGGGTCGGCCGAGGTCCACTCATCGCCGACCCTCAGCAGCGGGAAGGTGCCCGAGGTCTGCCTGAGCCGCTCGACGATGGCTCGGCGGCCCTCGTCGTCGGTCTCAACCGTGAGCTCGTTGCGGACCCGCCGGCCGTTGTTGGCGAACACCGAGAAGGCGGTGTCGTCTCGCTCCTCCAGGAGGTTCTGGCGGGTGAGGGCCAGCGTGGCGAATGAGATCGTGGAGGCCAGCAACAGCCCGCCCACCGCGAACGCGGAGGTGATGCGGCGCCGGAGTCCCCTCCGGACGAAGAAGGGGAGGAAGATCGGGCGGCGCACCGGGGTCCGGCCCCTAGAGGTCCCGCTCTTGCTCGCTGCGCTCACGGGCCGCTCGGGCCCGAGGTCCGCTCTTGCTCGCTGCGCTCAGGGGCCGCTCGGGCCTGTGCTCCGCTCTTGCTCGCTGCGCTCACGGGCCGCTCGGGCCCGGGGGCCTCGCTCTGGACTCCTCTGGTCACCGTGCTTGACACCTCCGCTCGGCCTCTAGGGCACGAGCTTGTAGCCGAGCCCGCGCACCGTCACCACATGGCGGGGGTTGGCCGGATCGGGCTCGATCTTGGTGCGGAGCCGGCGCACGTGCACGTCCACCAGCCGCCCGTCCCCGAAGTATCCGAGGCCCCACACCCGCTCCAGCAGGACTTCGCGGCTGAAGATGTTCCCCGGGTTGGAGGCCAGCTCGACCAGCAGGCGGAATTCGGTCTTGGTGAGGTGGGCCTCGACGCCCGACACTCGAACTATGCCCGCGTCGGGCAGGATCTCGAGGTCATTGAAGACGATCTCGTCCGCGCCGGCGTCGGAGGCGCGGGCCCTGCGCAGAAGGGCCCTTATGCGGGCCGACAGTTCCTTGGGCGCGAAGGGCTTGGTCAGGTAGTCGTCGGCCCCTGCCTCGAGCCCGGCGACCACGTCGTGAGTGTCCGAGCGGGCTGTGATCATCACGATGGGCACGTCGCTCGACTTGCGGATGGCCCGGCATATGTCGAAGCCGTCGATGCCGGGCAGCATGATGTCCACCAGCACGACGTCGGCGGGAACACGGCCGAACGCGATCAGCGCCTCCTCGCCCGAGGCGACCTCGTCCACCTCCCAGCCCTCGTCCTCGAGCGCGAGGCGCAGCGCGGTACGGATCCGCTCATCGTCCTCCACGGTGAGGATGCGGGTCGTCATCGCCGGTGACCCCCGCCGGAACGATGGCCGCCGCCGGATGGGTCGGCTGAGCCGGCAGGCGACCGGGCCCGCCATTCAGCGGCCGCCCTCAGAGTCAGCACGGCCACGATTCCCGTTCCGATCGCGGCGATCACCGCTGTGCCCAGCCCGACCAGCCCCGCAGTGGTGGTGCAGCCGTCGTCGCAGCCCAGGTCCATCACCGCGAATCCGATCAGGCCCCCGCAGACCCCGGCCACGATGATGGCCGAGAACGCCAGCACCCGGGCCGTCAGCGAGGGTGAGGAGTCCGGCGGTACGGCGTGGGGATGGTCCAGCACCGACTGAATCCTAACCGAGCCCCGGCGAGGCCCGAGAGAGCATGCAGCAGCACGCCAACAGCGTCGGCTCAGCCAGCGGTCAATGTCAGCTGCCCGCCCCGTGCGGGGCAGACGGAGGCTGGGGATTTGGGATTCTTTGGGCTGCCGAGGAGGTCGGGTCGGTCTCAGTAGCTGTCTAGGTCGATTCCGGTGTGCGCAGCCAGGTCATCCAGCAGGCGTTCGGCATGCCGCAGCATGGTGGCGACTTCTTGAATGGGGTCGGGGTTGACGTTCTCGTCTGCTAGCACCTGGGTGTAGTCGGAACCCTTGCGGTGCGCTGTGGCCTTGCTGCGGAGCAGTTGAAGCCGCCGAAGGAACGCTATGTCACGGTCAGCCGAGGGGTACTGCTCCTGGTCCAGCCATCGCTGCAGCTTCCCGATGCTCTTCTCGCCCTGGACCTTGGTGGGCAGCTGGTCCTGGATGGTCCGCTCGTTCAGGGCGTCAACCATGACCTTGGCCAGGCCCATCACCTGGTCCTCGAACTCGGGCTGGCTGGTGTTCAGCGGGACACGCAGCCGCTGAAGGACGTGGGCATCGTCGGGCTCAGGCTCCTTGAAGAGCGACCAACCCAACCGCTCTTGCCACTTCGTGTTGAATCGTCTATATGCCGACTTGAACCTCAGGTCGGGGGCCTCCGGGGCGGTAGGTTGAGCTAGGAGCGCCCGCATGATTACCGTTCGGCTCGGTCTGCCCGTAGGGACTACGTTGAAGCTCCGCCAGTAGGGTCGCTCCATCTCGGGAAGGTCGCGTCCGAGGTCACCCAGAAAGACCATCACATGGTCAGGGTGGTCGTTGTCGATGTCTAGGCCCCAGAGGCCGCCGCAGGACACGTAGCTGCCTTCGATCAGAGACTTCTCGGGTAACTCGTAATAACGCTTAAGAACCTCACGGCGGAAATAGACCGGCGTCAGGTAGTGGGGTGCGCCCGGGTTTGCTCCAAAGTTGTTGTCAAGGCGGTCGGGGTCACAGGTGTGCGAACCTTCGACACGCACCGCGAAGCTAGGAGTACGGCAATGCTGCTACCGTCGGGATCCATGAGCTTGTTTCGTCGCCGCCGAGACCTCGGTCTGAAGCCTCTCGCAGAACTGCATGACGAGTTCCTCAGCAGGCCCAATGCAGAGGAACTGCTGACCGAGGCCGAGGACTACCTCGCTGGACGCGAGGACGAGCAAGCCGCGCGAACCGAGCGGTAGCGGCAAGCGCCCCCACGCGGTCGGCTCTCGGCGCGCTGCGCCGACGGCTGGCGACCAACCGTGTCGTTGGGCGCTGGCAGACTGGAGCGATGCCAGGCGGTGGGATGGAAGCCCCCGTGACCACGGAGCTCAGGGGACGGCCCCCGGACGGGACGGTCGGGTTCCTCCACGTAGACATGGACGCCTTCTACGCCGCGGTGGAGGTGCGGCGCCGTCCCGAGCTGCGGGGCAAGCCCGTCGTGGTCGGCGGCACCGGCAGCCGGGGCGTGGTGGCCGCGGCCAGCTACGAGGCCCGGGTCTTCGGTGTCCACTCGGCCATGCCGTCGGTCCGGGCGCGCCGGCTGTGCCCCCACGCGGTGTTCCTGGCCGGCGACCACTCCTACTACGGGGAGGTGTCCGACCGGGTGATGGGCGTCCTGCGGGACGTGAGCCCGCTCGTGGAGCCCCTGTCGCTCGACGAGGCCTTCATGGACGTGCGGGGAGCGGCCCGCCTGCTCGGTCCGGCGCCGGAGTTGGCCGCTGAGATCCGGGCCCGGATCCTGGAGCAGGAGCAGCTCACCTGCTCGGTGGGGGTGGCCTCCACCAAGTCCATGGCCAAGCTGGCCACCGAGGAGGCCAAGCCTCGGATCGGTCCGTCGGGGCCCGTGTGGGGCTCAGGTGTCCACGTGGTCGAGGCGGGCACCGAACTCGACTTCCTTCACCCGCTGCCCGTCACCGCTCTCTTCGGGGTCGGCCCCGCCACCTCCCGCCGGCTGCAGCGCCTAGGTGTCGAGACGGTCGGCGATCTGGCCTCCCTGCCGGAGACTGCGGCCGTCGCCGCGCTGGGCGCGGCCTCCGGTCGCCAGCTTCACCAGCTGGCCAACGGCATCGATGACCGGCCGGTGGTGGTGAATCGGCTGGCCCGCTCCATCAGCCATGAGGAGACCTTCGCCCGGGACCTGCACCTCGCCAGCGAGCTCGAAGCCGAGGCCACCCGGCTGGCCGACGCGGTGGCCCGCCGGTTGAGGACCTCCAGCCTGCAGGCTCGGACCATCACGCTGAAGCTGCGCTTCGGCGACTTCAGGACCATCACCCGCTCGGTGACGCTGCCCGGTCCCACCGACGGAACCCGCGACCTGGTAGCCGCCGCCCGCGAGCTTCTCGGGAGGGTCGATGTCGCGCCGGGAGTGCGGCTGCTGGGCGTGGGCGCGTCGGGGCTGGTGGAGACGGCCGCCCGCCAGCTGACATTCGGGCTCGACGTGAGCGAGGACGAACCCCAGGACCACGAAGCAGCCGAGAGGGTGACCGACCGGATAAGGGACCGTTTCGGCGAGTCGGCCATCGGCACCGCAGCCGCCATCCGCGACGCCAGAGGCATGCGATCTCCCTCCGACGCGGATCAGCGATGGGGACCGGCCAGCGACGAGCCGGGCCCGAAGTGACACAAATGGGTTTGGCGCAACGCAGTTGCGCTCGATTCCGGCTATCGTCAGGACGAACACGCACAGCTGCGAAGCCAACGTGCCGGAGGTGATGGCGTGCCGTTGTCGGAGGACGAACAGCGGATTCTCAGCGAGATCGAGTCGCACCTCTATGAGAGCGACCCCGAACTGGCACGCGAGGTAGCCGAGACCACGGTGTACACCCACGCTTTCCGCAACATCAAGTGGGCCGCGCTCGGCCTGCTGATCGGCATCGTGATCATGGTCTGGCTGCTGTCGGTGTCGTTCCTGCTGTCGTTCGGCGGATTCCTGGTGATGCTCGTCTCGCTGCTGTTCCTCGAGCGCAACGCGCGCCGGGTCGGCCGGGCCGGACTGGGCCAGATGACCCAGTCGATGCGGGGTGGGGGATTCCGCGACATGGTCGGCGGAGCCGGGTCACGGATGCGGGACCGCTTCGACCGCGACAACCGGAACGGCAACTGAGCCCCGGCCGGCGCCCCCGAAGCTCTAGCGACGGCGGCGACTGAAGAGCGTTGACGGATCGACCGCCGAAGCCAGCCGGTTGAGCAGGTTCGCCTGCCGGCGGCACGCGCCGACCACCAGCGAACCCGCGACACCGGCCCTGATCGCCATCAACGACGGCGTCTCGCGGGCATAGCGCCCGTGCGTGGCGATGACGGCCAGCTCCTGTATGGGTCCCACTGCGGGACGGACCGCCACGACCCGGCGGGCCAGTTCTTGGGGGGTCTCCGAGGGCATGGGACTGAGTTCGACCAGCGCCAGCGCCTCGAGAACGCTGGTCCACCAGAAGTCGACCAATCCGGCCGGATCGTCGGCGAGGCGGTCTCTGCGCCTGCGCCACTGCAGGCGCTTGAGCAAAGGCACCAGTCCGACGGCCGACCCCAGCGCGAGCGCAGCCACCAGCGCGGGGCTGAGCCGGCGGGCGCCTCCAGAGTCCTCACCCCCCGAATCGGCGGCGGGCGAGGACTCAGACCGGCGGGCCAGACCCGAGCCCGCCTCGGAGTCGTCGCTGGAGGCACCGGCCGGGTCCGGTCCGGCGGAGCCCGGGCTTCCGGGTGCCTCGGCAGGCTCAAACCCCTGATCGAAGCCGGCCGCCGCGTCCCGGCCGGGACCCGCCTGGTCGGCGACATGGCCGGTGATGGCGAAGTCGCCGGGAGCGCCCCTGCCGGGCGTCGGCTCGAACCGGACCCAGCCGGTGCCCGCGAAGTACACTTCGGGCCAGGCGTGGGCATTCCTGCCCCGCACGACGTAGGCGCCGTCGACGAAGGCCCCGTCGATGCTGCGCTCCGGCTGCCAGTCGCCCCAGGTGAATCCCACCGCGACCCGGGTCGGCAGGCCGATGCTGCGGGCCAGGGCCGCAAAGGCCGACGCGAACTGCTGGCAGTAGCCGGCCCGGACATCGAACAGGAAGTCCTCCAGGCCGTCGACTCCCTCGGTGTGGATTTCCAGGTCGTAGCGGAAACCGCCGTCCAGCCTGAAATGGTCTTGCAGCAGCAGCGCCCGGTGGTAGTCGGACCGTGCACCCGCGGTGATCCGCTCCGCCTCGGAACGGACGAGTTCTTGCACATCGTCGGGCAGTTCGGTGTTCGTGGCCAGGAACCCTTCCTCCAGCATCGACGTCTCGGACCGGCGCAGGCGGTCAGGATCCCCGATCGCGGGCACTGCCGAGTCGACCGCGTAGATGAATCGTCTCGGTCCTGCTAGCGCGGCACGGCGCGACTTGATGAGCGAACCCGAGAGAGCTTCGTATTCCATGGCCACCCCGCCGTCGTCGATGACCCGACGGAGTTCGTAGGCGGCCGGCAGGTACGAGTTCCCGAGTCCTGTCAGCATCACTGTCTGCGACAGCTGGGTTCCCGACGCCGCCGACGGGTCCAGGGTGGCCGCCAGCGGCCCCGACACGTCCTCGTACTGCGAACGCGCCCTCCACGCGTCGCCGTCGAACTCATCAAGGGACGTCAGCCTCCAGTACTGGCGCTCCTCCTCGGGCACGGCCACCGCGAAGAGCTCGACATCGGAGAGATCGATGAGACGGCTGCGAACCTGGACGAGGGGGCTGACAAGAACCCTGGCCCCGCCGCCGGACCCCTCCAGTGAGGCGGGCGGGCCATCGACGGCAGCGGCAAGGTCGGCCCACGGCTCCGGGTGAGGGGGCGGGGCATCGACCCAGGGAGCGGCGTCGGTGACCTCCAGGCTCTCAAGATCGATCCAGGGCTCGGCCCGGGCCCCGGGAAGAGCCGGGCCGGCCACCGCGCCGGCCGCCACCGCCAGCGCCAGCGCGGCGCCCGCGACGCGGGCCATGGCCATCGTCCCGCGACCCGGTCCAGCCTCGATCCAGACGTCGGCCCGCCGGTTGCGGAGCCACAGCGCGACCATCGTCGACCCCATGGCGCCACACGCCAGTGTCCCGTAGAGAACCGCCGCGTCGCCGGTGCCGACCGCGGCCGTGAAGCCGTACACGGCGGCGGCCGGGGCGACCGCCCATCCTGCGGAGCGGAGCCGGAAGGCGGCCGCATCGGCCAGGTAGGCACACAACCCCAGCACCGTCCCGGCGATCAGGACCAGTCCCGGCACCGGGACAACCGGTGCAGGACTGCCGTTCACCACGTCCCAGCCGTCCACGAGGTGATCGACCGCAGCCGAGACGGTGTCGGGCGTGGGCACGACGAACCAGGCCGTCTCGGCGTAGAGCAGCACCGTTGCCGTGATTGCGAAGCTGGCGACGCCGACCAGCGCCGCGCCGGCGGCCGGCATCGCCACGCGACGGGTCGCCGCGGCGACCACATGGCAGGCGAGAGCCAGAGCCAGCACGTCGCGCAGGAACGACGTGTCGGTGAACAGCCTCGACATTCCCGCGGCAACCACGACGGTGACCGCGATCAGCGCAGTCTCCGCCAGCCAGTCGTAGCCTTCGCCACGGCCGGAACCCGGCCCGCCGGGGTTGCTCACACCAGATCGACGACCCCGCGACCGGCCAATGCGGGCACCCGCCACAGGCTCGGCAGCTGGCCTGGGCCGGTCAGGTGTATCCAGCCGCCCTCGTGATCCACCGCCGGCGCCGAGGCCGATCGGTGCCCGGAGCCGTAGGTGACGATCAGGGAGGCCGCCAGACGCTGGGCCAGATCATGGCGGGCACCGTCATCGTCGATGGCGTCGGGGGAGGCCGAGACGGCCACCACCACCGACCCCTCGCCGAGCGACTGGACATCGATGCCGGGCCGCCCGCCCGCCAGCAGGGCAAGGAACTCGAGCGCGACGCCCAGCTCGGAGTGGTGCGACAGCAGCGGCGTCCGGCGGCCGTCGGTGGTCAGGATCTGCGCCTCGTCGCCGGAGCGCAGCACGGCGTTGACGATCGACGCGGCCACCGAGGTAGTGCGATCCTGCACGCTGACGAGGTCCCCCGGGGGTCGGGTGTCGATGATCACGGTCATGCGGCCCGGGCGGGACGGCTGGAACCGCCTCACCGTGAACTCGTCGAGTCTCGCCGTGGAACGCCAGTGGATATGGCGGAGATCGTCCCCCTCCACGTACGGGCGCAGGACGTCGAACTCGTCGCTCTCGAGCCCGAGCGACCGGCGATGGAAGTCGCTGGGCAGTGACAGAGCCCCACCGACGGGCAGCCGGGGCGACACCAGCGTCTCGATGGGCGGATGCACGATCACACGGGTGCGCGTCTCGAAGACCCGTCGCCGGTGTGCCAGTCCGAGGCCGTCGATGTCGCTGACGGTCGTGGGGCCGATCTCGAGCACACCGCGGCGCGTCGGCTGAAGCCGGTAACTCCCCGTCGCGGTCGAGGTGCCGCCCACCGGCGACAGGTTGAAGCGGTGGTCGGGCTCCCCGCTGACGTGCTCGTTGAGACGAACCGTCGGGGACGGCAGCCTGGCCAGGTTCGTGACACGCAGCGTCACCTCGACAGGCTCGTTGACCGTGACCATCTCCGACGACACCAGACGGCTGAGCGACAGGCGGGACGGGTGCACCAGCCGCAGCGCCAACGCGACGACCACCGCAGAGGCGGCCGCGGCCCCGATGACGTAGAACTCGAGGATCCCGAAGGCCCGGCCCGCGCCGACCGCCAGGACGCCGAGTACCAGCAGCCTCCAGCCGATCGAGGTCGGCACGTCAGCGCCCCTTGCGGGGCACGGGCACGGAGTCGATTATCTCGGTGACGATGTCGGTCGAGCGCAGGCCCCGCACCCGGCTGTCGGGCTTGGCCAGGAGCCGGTGCGGCAGCATCACCGGCGCCAGCGCCTTGATGTCGTCAGGGGTCACGTAGTCGCGGCTCAGCGAGGCCGCCCGGGCCCGGGCCACTCTCAGCAGGGCCAGCACCCCCCTGGGTGACAGGCCCAGAGACAGGCCTGGATGGCGCCGCGTCGCCCCGGCGACATCCAGGAGATAGGAGCGCAGGGCGCCCGAGACGTGAACCTCTTCGAGCCGTTCGGACATCCACCGGATCACGGCCGCGTCGGCCACCGGCGCGATGAGGTCCACAGGCTCCTGAGCGCCCCTCGACACGAGGATCGAGTCCTCGGACACGGCATCCGGGTATCCGACGTGAAGTCGCATGAGAAAGCGGTCCATCTGGCTCTCGGGCAGGGGGTAGGTGCCCTCGTACTCCAGCGGGTTCTGGGTGGCGATCACCGTGAAGGGTGGCTCCAGCATCCGGGTGACACCGTCGACGGTGACCTGCTGCTCTCCCATGGCCTCCAGCAGGGCCGACTGGGCTTTGGGCGAGGCCCGGTTGATCTCGTCGGCCAGGACGATGTTCGAGAAGACCGGCCCGGGCCGGAACTCGAAGGATCCAGTTGCTCGATTGAACACCGACGTTCCGGTGATGTCCACGGGCAGCAGGTCCGGTGTGAACTGGATCCGGCCGAAGCTGACGTCGATGCTGCGGGCCAGTGCCTTGCCGAGGCTTGTCTTGCCCACGCCCGGCACGTCCTCGATGAGCACATGCCCCCCGCTCACCAGAGCCAGGATGAGGTGCTCGATGACGGTGGGCTTGCCTTTGACGGCGAACTCCATGTTCTGATGGATCAACCTGAACTGCTCTTCAAAGTCAGCCATCGCGGGCCAGCGTACCGCTCCGAAGGCTCCGCAATCGCTGGAGGCCCGAAGCGCCGGACGGCCCCGACGGTGCTCCGGTAGGCTCCGGCCGTGGGCGCGATTCTGGCGGGCAGGCTGGTGCTGCGCTCAGCCCGTGCGGTTGCGACCCGGCCGCGGCTGTGGCCGACCGCGATGGCCCTGGTGCCGCGCTTCGCCCCGGACCGCTGGTGGAGGCGGCCCCCGTTGGTGCCCCTGCCCCCGACAGACCTCCTGCGCTTCAGGTCCGAGACGATGTACGGCGACCCCGGCCGGGCTCCCTCGCCCGCGGACTTGGCCGTGTGGCTGGAGTGGTGCAGAGCTCAGCGCCGTCGCTGACTGCATCTCCCACCAGCAGACGGCTAGCCTGCCCCCGATGTCCGGGGTGCTCGTTCTCAACGCGACCTTCGAGCCGCTCGCAGTGGTGAGCGCCCGCCGCGCCGTGTGCCTGGTGCTGGCTGAGAAGGTCGAGATGCTCCACGCCACCGGGCGCGCCTTTCGATCCGAGCGGAGATCGGTGGAGGTGCCGTCGGTGGTCCGGCTCAGCCACTACGTGAGCGTGCCCCGCCCCCGGCATCGTTCCCCCAACCGGCGGGCGGTGTTCGCCAGAGACCGCGACGCCTGCCAGTACTGCGGCGCGCGGGCCGAGACGATGGACCACATCGTGCCTCGCAGCCGGGGCGGGCAGCACACCTGGGAGAACGTGGTGGCCGCGTGCCGCCGCTGCAACGCCAAGAAGCGCGACCGCCTCCCGAGCGAGAGCGGAATGATGCTGCGCCGCCGGCCTGAGCCACCGCTGCCGTCGACCTGGGTCGAGATCGCCGCGGGAGCCGTTCCCGAGGTGTGGACGCCGTACTTGAGACCCGGAAGCGGCCGCCGCACGGCGTGAGCGCGAGCGGCGAACCGGCTGGGCGGGCCCCGGCCGGAGACCCACCCCCCGGTCGAGTAGGAGTCGACTGGACGATCGAGCACTCCCACGGCCCGGTCTCCGACCTTCTTGCGTTGGACGATCCGCCGACGGGCACATCGCGCCTGGCCAGGATGCACACCGTCGACGAGCCGGGCCTCGTGCTGGGGAGTACCCAGAAGGCCGGCGCAGCCGACGGGCGCCGCGCCGCGAGCTCCGGGGTGGAGGTGCTGCACCGGCGCAGCGGCGGGGGAGCGGTGCTGCTGTGGCCCGGGCGCCAGGTGTGGGCCGACTTCTTCGTGACTTCGACCGATCCACTCTGGCACGATGACGTGACCCTGGCAGCCGGTTGGGTCGGCCGGCTGTGGGCGGCAGTGGTGGCCCGTTTCTCCACCGCCGGATGCTCGGTCCACACCGGCCGCCTCGTCGCCGACCGGTGGGGCAGGCTGGCGTGCTTCGCAGGAACGGGTCCGGGCGAGGTTTTGGTGAGCGGTCGCAAGGTTGTGGGAGTCAGTCAGCGCCGCAGCCGGGATCAGGTCCGGATACAGACGGCGGCCCGGCTCCGGCCGGCCGGCCCGCCCGCCCCGGCCGCAGGCGAGCTCGACGAACTGGATCTGCTGGATCTCAGCCCGGCCGAGCGGGTAGAGGGTCAGGCAGTCCTGGCCAGTCGCAGCACCTTCATTTCGGCGACCGAGGCTGAGCTGACCGGGGCCCTGCTGCAGGAGCTGCAGCACCCGGGCTGATCCCGGTCCGGCACCGGCCGAGCCTGGGACACAGCTCGCGACGGCACCCATTCCACCAGCGGCCACCATCGCCACCGGCCACCATCACCAGCGGCCACCATCACCAGCGGCCACCATGTGGAGAGATTTCTCTGGCAAGGCTTGCATCGTGGTGTGAAAGGGAGTACTGTGGTTTGCTGTGGAGTACTTAGGAGTCGAAAGTGGTGCCCCGAAGAGGGCCCTGGCTCGATGTGGACGAGCGTGAGCGCCGACCATGAGTTCCCCCCGCACGTTGTTCGTCGGCGTCCACGAGCACACCATCGACGGCAAAGGCCGGCTGATCCTGCCGGCAGGGTTCCGCAGCCACCTGGCCGACGGCGCCTACATCACCGCCCTGGACTCCTGCGTGGGAATCCTGCCGGTCGACGAGTTCGCACACACCGCCGAGGAGCTCCGGTCCCAGGTGGGCCAGGAGCAGGTGGACCTCAACGCGCTGCGGAGCTTCGCGGCCCAGGCCGACTTCGTGGTACCCGACGCGCAGGGACGCATGCGGATCCTGCCCCACCTGCGGGCCCGAGCCGGACTCGACCGCAGAGTGATCGTCACCGGCATGATCCGCCGCATCGAGATCTGGAACCCCGAGCGCTGGACGGAGGTGCAATCCGTCGGCACGGAGCGTCTCGCCGAGGCCATCACCCACGGCCGGGGGATCGCCAGTGCCTGATCGCCCCACTCACCGAATCAACCGAAACCACAACGACCCCCGCAGTCGTCGACGACTCGCCCGGTCATGTGCAGTTCCCCGATTGGCAGATGGAAGACCCGTACTCCGCCCGCTTGCCATTAGCTCGATCGGGGGAGAAATCCCGACGTGCGCCGTCGGTCGGGGAACTGCAGATGACCGGGCGTTGCCTCACGCCAGCACTCGACGCCGCTACACGAGCCGCCGGGCCGAGCGTGCTGTGGCCCAGCCGCACATGAGCGGAGGGACCGGAGCCGACCAGCCCCCATACCACCACCAGCCGGTGATGTGCCGCGAGGTGGTGAAAGTGCTGCGCGACGTGCCCGAAGGCGTCGTTGTCGACGCCACCGTCGGGGACGGCGGCCACGCCGAAGCGCTCCTCGAGAGCCTCCCGCACATACGCCTCGTGGGCCTGGACCAGGATCCTGAGGCCCTGAGGACGGCGGCCGAGCGCCTCACCCCTCACGGGGACCGCGTGACACTGCACCGCGCCACCTTCGATGCGCTCGGCGCGATGCTCGACAGCATCGGCCACGCCGAGACCTCGGCGTGCCTGTTCGACCTCGGGGTCAGCTCGCGGCAGCTCGACCGGCCCGAGCGCGGCTTCAGCTACCGGCTCGACGGCCCCCTCGACATGCGCATGGACCCCGACGGCCCGGTCACCGCGGCCGACATCGTCAACGGCACCAGCGAGGACACCCTCGCCGCCATGATCCGGCGCAACGCCGACGAGCGGCACGCCCGCCGCATCGCGGCGGCCGTCGTCGCCCAACGGCCCTTCACTACCACTACCCAGCTCGCCAGGGCGGTGGCAGCAGCCGTTCCGGCCACGACCCGCCGGCGCGCCCACCCCGCCCGCCGCACCTTCCAGGCCCTCAGAATCGAGGTGAACAAAGAGTTGGAGATGCTCGAACGAGCCCTCACCGGCGCTATCGAGCGTTTGAGCGACTCCGGGCGCTGTGCCGTGCTGTCCTATCACTCGGGCGAGGACCGGATCGTCAAGTCAGTCTTCAGAACGGCGGCCGGTGAGGTCCCGCCGCCTCGTCCGGGTCTGCCGCCGCCGCCTGCCCCCGCCGCAACCGTGCGACTCCTGGGGCGACGGGCCCGCACCCCGACCGACTCCGAGAAGGCGGCCAACCACAGGGCGGGTTCGGCCCGGCTGCGGGCCGTGGAACGCCTTGCCAGGGATGTCTGATGGCACGGGGGGCTCAAGGGCGCGCGACGCAGCGGGCATCAGGCACGCCGGCGTCACGACCTGAACGCAAGCCCCGAAACCTAAGGGTTGCCGAAGCCCCCGCCACGGCCCGCCGATCCATCACCGATGTCGGCACGCTGCTGGCTCTGGGAATGTTCGCGGTGTGCCTGGCCCTCGCGGCGCTGCACGCCGTGCTCGTGGAGAACCAGGCCACCCTCGACGATCTCATCGAGCGCAACCAGCAGAGCCAGGAGCTGATCGACCAGTTGCAGGCGGAGATCGCCTTCCTGGACTCGCCCGAGGGCCTGGCTGAACACGCCCACTCGGCCGGGCTGGTACCGGCGGCAGAGCTGATCCTGCTGACCCCGGTCGGGCCCGGTCTGCTGCAGCCCCCCGCCGGCGACCCGTTCAGCCTCGAGTCATCAGGCTTCCAGCCGGCCACGGCCACCGATGCAACCGGCAGTGGCGGCACCACCCCGACCCTCGGGGGCTTCGCCAGAGGGAAGTCGGCCGGGTGACACCACCGGGGCCACGCCCTGACGCATCGGCGCGGCATCCGAGCCAGTGGGGCTCCGGCCGGCCCCCCCGCTCCATGACCGGTCGTCAACTGGTGGGCCGGGGCCGCATCGTGGCCGTGCTGGTGATACTGCTGCTGGCGCTGGGCGCTCTCGTGTACCGCATCATCGACGTTCAGGCGACGCCCGACCAGCGGATCCTCGAAGACGTGGCCATCCCCATCGGCGAGATCACCGTGCCCGCCCCCCGCGGTTCGGTGATCGATCGCAATGGCCGGACCATCGCCCTGTCGCTGCCGGCCGCGACGGTCGTCTCGAATCCCCGTGTCATCGAAGACCCCCATGGCGCGGCCGCGGCCCTGTCCGAGGTCCTGGGCATCGAAGCCTCCGAGTTGCTGGGAAAGTTGCAGGGAGACGGCGCGTTCCGCTACATCGTGCGCCAGATCGATCCAGAGGTTGGAGAACAGGTGGACAGCCTGGGAATCGACGGCATCAAGGTCATCTCGGAACCGCGGCGCGAGCACCCCAACGGTGACTGTTCAGCCCTGGCCGCCGTGGGACGGGTCAACATCGACCATGTGGGGATGAGCGGCATCGAGGAGACCTACGACACACACCTGTCGGGCGTTCCCGGCCGCGTGATCAAGGAAGTAGGGGTGGACGGGACCACGATCCCCGGCGGCATGCAGCAGGTGACCGAGCCGACCGTGGGGCAGGACATCACCGTGACCCTGGACCGCAACATCCAGTTCCAGGCCGAGTCGATGCTGTTCGACGTCGTGGCCTCCGCGGGCGCGTCGTCGGGGGTGGCCCTGGTCTCGGTTCCCTCCACCGGGGAGATAGTCGCCATGGCCAACGTGGCCCGCGGGTCCGACGGCATCGTCGACTGCACCCGCCAGAACCTGGCCGCCACCTGGACCTACGAGCCCGGTTCGGTGTTCAAGCCGGTGACCGCAGCCGCCGCGCTGGCGAGCGGGGCGGTAGTGGAGAGCACGGGAATACAGGTGCCGTCATACCTCACCATCTGGGAGCACCGCTTCGAGGACACCCCCACCCACCCCGACGTGGAGTGGACTCCCGTCGAGATCGTCACCCGGTCGTCGAACATCGGAACCATCAAGATGGCTCAACTGACGGGAGAGGAGCGGCTGTACCACACCATCCGCGCCTTCGGCTTCGGCTCCCGCACCGCCCTCGACTTCAAGGGCGAATCGAAGGGGATCATTCCTCCGCTGAGCCGCTGGAACGGCCTCAGCCTGCCCAACATGGCGATCGGCCAGGGGCTGGCGGTCACTCCGCTGCAGATGCTGCAGGTGTACAACACGATCGCCAACGACGGCGTGCGAGTGCCGCTGCGACTCATCGACGACGGTTCCTTCCCGTCCGGGGAGGAGAGGCCGGCGCCGGTGCGCATCCTCAGCCAGGAGATGGCGTCCTCGCTGATGCGAATGCTGGAGTCGGTGGTGCAGTTCGGGACGGGCCAGCAGGCCGTGGTAGAGGGCTTCTCGGTGGCCGGCAAGACCGGCACCGCCTGGCAGCCCTGCGACATCGGCTACAAGTGCGTGAACGAGCGGGACGAGCTGATCGGCCGTCACCACACAGCCACCTTCGCGGGGATCGTCAGCAACGACGAAGGGCCTGCCATCGTCGTGCTCGTCGTCGTCGACGCGCCCAAGGGCGACGTCATCTCGGGCGGACGGCTGGCGGCGCCTACCGTCAGCAGGATCGCCGAGTACTCGTTGCGCCAGCTGCGCATCCCGGCGGTGCTCGACACCGGGCTCGGCAACCGGCGCAGAGCCGAACCCGCCACCGTGCCCACAACCACCGAAGCCCCGCCGGACCCGAGCGGCACCGCCGCGGCGGGCAACGCCGGAGAGTCCCGAACATGATCAGCCTGGGACAGCTGTCACGGGCGCTCGGCGCCGACATGGTGTGGCCCCGCAGCCCCGGCCATCGGCAGGATCCGTCGCAGGCAGACTCGACACCGGTGCGCGACGTGGAGCACGACAGCCGGCTGGTGGGACCCGGCGCGCTGTTCGCGTGCATCCCCGGCGAGTTGCACGACGGCCACCGCTTCGCGGGCGACGCCGTCTCTGCCGGCGCGATCGGGCTGCTCGCGGAGCGGCCGCTGCCGGCGGGCGTGCCATGCCTGGTCGTAGAGTCGGTACGAGCCGCCGTCGGACCGGCCGCCGCGGCGGTGCACGGGAACCCCAGCCAGCGCCTCGACGTTGCCGGAGTCACCGGGACCAACGGCAAGACCACCACCGTGCGCCTCCTCGCGGGGCTCCTGCGGGACGACGGCACCGGCACGGCCGAGATCGGCACGCTGACCGGGACACTCACCACACCGGAGGCCACCGACCTGCAACGCGAGCTGGCGCTGGCGTTGGGCCAGGGCGCGGGCGCCGCGGCCGTCGAGGTCACATCGCACGGGCTGGTTCAGCACCGGTTGGACGGATGCCGGTTCCGGGTGGCCGCGTTCACCAACCTCGGACACGACCATCTCGACTACCACGGGTCGATGGAGGACTACTTCGCGGCCAAGGCCCGGTTGTTCAAGCGCGAGCTCGCCGACCGTGCTGTCGTGGACACCACCACCGAGTGGGGACGGCGCCTCGCGAAGGTGGCCGCCACCGAGATTCCCGTCACCGAGGTGGACCAGCGCCGGATCGAGGTCATGGAGGCCGACGCCCGATCGAGCACGTTCTGCTGGCGAGGCCGGAAGGTGAGGCTGCCACTGGCCGGAGCCTTCAACCGGGCCAATGCCGTCCTGGCCGCGGAGGTGGCGGCCGCGCTCGGCATGGACCCGGCCGCGGCCGTCGCGGGCCTGGCCGCGGCCGAGCCGGTGCCCGGCCGGTTCGAGTCCGTCCAGGCCGGACAGGACTACGCGGTCATCGTCGACTACGCCCACACCCCCGATGGGCTCGCAGCCGCCCTGCGAGCCGCCCGAAGCCTCACCGACGGCGACCTCACGGTGGTGTTCGGCGCGGGCGGCGACCGGGACCGCGCCAAACGCCCCGAGATGGGCGCCGCCGCGGCCAGACTGGCGGACCGAGTGATAGTCACGAGCGACAACCCCCGCTCGGAGGATCCCGACCAGATCATCTCCGAGATCGTCGAGGGGATGGGGCGCGTCCCCGACCGGTGTGACGCCGATCGGCGCCTGGCTCTGCGGCATGCGTTGTCGGTGGCCCTCCCCGGCGACACGGTGCTGGTCGCCGGCAAGGGGCATGAGACCAGCCAGACGATCGGCAGCGAGCGGCTGCCCTTCGACGACCGGACCGTGATCCGTGAGGAGATCGAGCGCCTGGCGGCCTGCGACGGGATGGGGAACGAGCGGTGATACGGCTGTTGCTGGCGGGCAGCATCGCCATGTTCGCGTCCCTGCTGGGATGCTGGGTGCTCATCCGCTTGCTGGTCCACTACGGCATCGGGCAGCCCATCCGCGACGACGGCCCGCAGGAGCACCGGGTGAAGTCGGGCACGCCCACGATGGGCGGCATAGCGGTGGTGGCCGCCGCTACCGCCGGTTACGTCGTCAGCGACGTCTTCGGCGGCATCTACACCCGGTCGGGCATCATCGTGATGCTCACCATCATCGCCGCCGGGGTGGTGGGACTGCTCGACGACTGGATCAAGGTCGTGGCGGCCCGCAACCTCGGCCTGAACAAGACGACGAAGATCATCGGCCTGCTGGCCGTCGGCGCCGGCTTCGCCTGGGCCATGACGCAGTTCACGTCGATCCACACCACCGTCTCGTTCACCCGATTCGACTACCCGGGCCTCGAGCTGGGACGGATCGGCTGGTCGATCTGGGCCATCCTGCTGATCATCGCCACCACCAATGCGGTGAACCTGACCGACGGCCTGGACGGTCTGGCCGCCGGCGCCAGCGGGGTCGGCTACGGCGCGTTCATGTTCATCGGCTTCTGGCAGTTCGACCACTACGACTCCTACCAGGTGGCCCACGCGCTCGACCTGGCCATCGTGAGCGCGGCCATGGTGGGGGCGATCATCGGATTCCTCTGGTGGAACGCCGCCCCGGCTCGAATATTCATGGGCGACACCGGCTCGCTGGCGCTCGGCAGCGGGCTGGCCGCGCTCGCCCTGGCCACCAACACCCAGTTCCTGCTGGGAATCATCGGCGGTCTCTTCGTCATCGAGACCCTGTCGGTGATCATCCAGATCGTCTCGTTCCGAGCCTTCGGCCGGCGGGTGTTCCGCATGGCGCCCCTGCACCACCACTTCGAGCTGCGGGGATGGCCGGAGACCACCGTCATCATCCGCTTGTGGATCCTGTCGGGACTTTGCACCGGGCTGGGGCTGGGACTGTTCTACGGGGATGCCGTCAGCACCGGCATCGTGGACTCGATCTCGAGGCTGACGCCGTGAGCGTCACGGCCGCCGACGCGATGGTTGAGGTGCCCCCGTCGCTGCTGCTCGCCGGACTCGGCGCGACGAACCGGGCTGTGGCCCGGGCGCTGCTGGCGAGGGACCACACCGTGACCGCCTTCGACGACGGACCGGACGCAGCCACGGTCGCGGCCGCCGAGGCCCTGGGACTGGAGCTGCAGGTCGCCCCCGACGACCGCCGGCTCGATCAGATGGTCCGGGCCGCAGACGCCATGATCCCCACCCCGGGGCTGCCCGAGCACCACCGGGCCCTGGCCGCGGCTCGGGCCGGAGGCGTGCCTACCGCCAGCGAGTTCGATCTGGCCCGATGCTGGGACTCCCGGCCGATGGCGGCCGTGACCGGAACCAGCGGCAAGACGACCGTCACCGAGATGGCGGTGGCCGCGCTGCGGTACTCGGGCGTGGAAGCAGCCGCGGCGGGCAACAACGACCTTCCCCTCGTAGCCGCCATCGAGGAGACCGGCGTCGAGGTGTTCGTGGTCGAGGCGTCGTCGTTCCGCCTGGCCCACAGTCGGTGCTTCCAACCCGAGGCAGCGTGCTGGCTCAACTTCGCGCCCGACCATCTCGACATCCATCGCGACCTGGACTCCTACGAGACATCCAAGGCCCGGCTGTGGCGATGGCTCCCGCCCAGCGGGACCGCGGTGGCCAACCGGCTCGACCCGACCGTCATGGCCCACCTGCCCCAGGACCGTGCCACCTGGACGTTCGCGCCGGAGGGACCGGCCGATTGGCGACGCCACGCCGACATGCTGACCGGACCCTTGGGGCCGGTGGTGAGCGTGCGGGAGTTGCGCCGGGCCATGCCCCACGACCTCGCCAACGCCCTGGCCGCGGCGGCCACCGCCGCCGCGGTAGGCGCGACGGTGGAAGGACTGGGCCAAGCCCTCCGCGCTTTCGAGCCCGGGGCTCACCGCGTTCAGATGGTTGCGTCGATAGGCGGCGTCACCTTCTACGACGACTCCAAGGCGACGACACCCCACGCCACCGTCGCCGCCCTGAGGGGATTCGACGCGGCCGTGCTGATCGCGGGCGGGCGAAACAAGGGTCTCGACCTCAGCGGGCTGCTCGACGCCGTCGACCACGTGATCAGCGTCGTCGCCTTCGGCGAGGCCGCCGAAGAGGTGGCCGGGGTCTTCGCGGCTGATCGGCCGGTGCGGCTCGCGGCCGGCATGGCCGAGGCCGTCGAGCTGGCCGCCTCTGCGGCCGAGCCGGGCTCTGCGGTGCTGCTGTCTCCTGCCTGCGCCTCCTTCGACCTCTACACGGGCTACGCGGCCCGCGGCGACCACTTCGCCCGCCTGGTCAGGGGCCTGGCCGGCCGATCCCGATGCGGGACGGTGCCGGCATGATCGTGACCAGGTACTCCCAGACCCGTCAGGTGGCACTGCAGGATGCCCGCCGCAGTCACCCGACCGCCAGACGGGCACCGGACGGTCGCGGCCCGCGTCCCCCGATCGGCCGCCGGAGCGGGCCGTTCCTGGTGCTGATCGTGGCCCTGGCCGCGCTGGTGCTGCTCGGCCTGGTGATGGCACTGTCGGCCACGGCCGCTCCCAGCCTGTCGGGCACGGATTCGGCCTGGTCCCTGTTCAAGAGCCAGGCCTTGTGGCTCGGTGTCGGGTCGGTGGGAGTGCTCGTGCTGTTGCGGCTGGACTACCACCGATGGCGGCGGCCGGCTGCGATGGGCATGGGCTTCTGCCTTCTGCTGCTGGCCCTGACCGCGGTGCCCAGCGTGGGCCTCAGCGCCAACGGGGCCCGCCGCTGGCTCGGTACCGGCTCGATCGTCTTCCAACCGTCGGAGGTGACCAAGCTCGCCTTCATCGTCTTCGTGGCCGAGTTGCTGTCCCGGCCCGAGCGTCACATGGAGGACACCCGCGCCACCCTGCAGCCGGTCCTCCTGTTGACGGGAGTCGTCAGCGCGCTGCTGATGATGCAGCCCCACCTGGGGGCCTGCCTCCTCATCGCCGGCGTGGCCACGACCATGCTGTACTTCGGGGGGGCGCGGCTGTCCCATCTGGCGCTGTCCAGCGCTGTCGGGGCCTCGTTGGCCGCGCTCATGGTCGCTTACTCTCCCTGGCGCCGGGCCCGCGTGCTGGGCTTCCTCGACCCTTGGGAGGATCCTCTCGGGAACGGCTACCAGACCCTCCGGTCCCTGCATGCGCTGGCTGCCGGCGGCGTCGACGGGCTGGGGCTGGGCTCGGGCCGGGCCAAGTGGGGGTTCCTGCCGTACGCCCACACCGACTTCATCTTCGCGGTGATAGGCGAGGAGCTCGGCATCGTGGGCTCCCTGTTCGTCGTGACGCTCTTCGTGGTGATCGCCGGAGCAGGACTCACCGTGGCGCTGCGGGCCCCTGACCGCTTCGGGATGCTCCTTGCGGTGGGCATCACGTCCTGGATCGTCCTGCAGGCCGCGCTGAACATCGGCGCCGCGGTCGCCGTCTTCCCGGTCGTCGGGATCACCCTGCCGCTGCTCTCGTTCGGCGGAACCTCGCTGGTGACCACCATGGCCGCGATGGGGGTGCTGCTGAACGTGGCGAGGCAGATCCGATGAGCGCGCCCGCGCCGCGCCGGCAGGGCCAGCGCCCCGGCTCGTCGTGGGCCGTCATCGCGGGGGGCGGGACTGCCGGCCACGTGCTGCCGGGAATCAGCATCGCCCAGCAGATCGTCGCCCGGGGCGCTCCCCGCGAAGCGGTGCACTTCGTCGGCAGCTCCCGCGGCGTCGAGACCCGCCTGGTGAGCGAAGCCGGATTCGGACTGACGGCGCTTCCGGGGCGGGGCCTGCAACGGCGGCTGGCTCTCTCCAACCTGGCTGCCGCCATCGGACTCCTACGGGCCTTCGTGCAGGCCCTCATCGTGCTGCGGCGCCGCAGGCCTGCGGTCGTGCTGGGCCTGGGGGGCTATGCGTCGGCGGCCTGCGGGGCGGCCGCGGCCCTGCTGCGGGTTCCGCTCGTGATAACCGAGCAGAACGCGGTTCCGGGCCTGGCGAACCGGGTGCTGAGCCGGTTCGCCCGCGGTGCGGCCACCGCCTTCGAGGACACCGACCTTCGGGGGGCCACATGGACCGGCAACCCGGTGCGGACCGAGGTGCTGGCCGCTGACCGGGCATCGGGGAGGGCGGCAGCCCGGGCCGCCCTGGGGGTCGACGGTGATCGCCGCTTCGTGGCCGTCTTCGGAGGCTCGCTCGGGTCCCGTCGCATCAATGAGGCCGTGGCCGCCGCGACCGTGCTCTGGCAGGCCCGAGGCGACCTTCACATCCGCCACATTGCAGGGCGGCGCGACTACGACGAGCTCGCAGGTCGCACCGCACCCGATCCTGCCAGCCCGCTGGGCTACGACCTGGTCGCCTACGAGGAGCACATGGCGACGGTGTACGCCGCGGCCGACCTCGTCGTGAGCCGCTCCGGGGCCACCACCGTCGCCGAGCTGGCGGCCGCGGGCGTGCCGGCGGTGCTCATCCCGCTACCGGGAGCGCCCGGCGACCATCAGACGGCCAACGCCCGGAGGCTCGTCGAGGCGGGCGGGGCGGTCATGGTGAGCGACCCGGAACTCGACGGGACCCGGCTCGCGGCCGAGGTGGACGCATTGCTGGGCGATCCCGACCGCCTCGATGCCATGGCGGGTGCGGCCAGGGCGCTGGCCCGGCCCGACGCGGCCAGCGCCGTCGTGGATCTGATCGAGCGGTGCGCCCTTCACCCGCAGCCCCGACAGCAGGAGGCCGCCTCGTGAGCGCCATCGACCTCTCCACCCCCCAAGCCATCCACGTGGTCGGTGCGGGCGGGGCCGGTATGGGAGCCATCGCGTCGGTCCTGCGGTCGATGGGCCACCAGGTGTCGGGATCAGACCTGCGCGACGGGCCCGTGGTGGCCCGGCTGCGGGCCGAGGGAGTGCCGGTCGCCATCGGCCACGACCCCGACAACCTCGGCCGCGCCAGCCTGGTCGCAATCTCCTCGGCCATCCACGACAGCAATGCTGAGGTTCGGGCGGCCCAGGCCCGCGGCGTCCCCGTCGTGCGGCGAAGCGACATCCTGCCCGCCATCGCCTCCCACCGCAGAACCATCGCGGTGGCGGGCACGCACGGCAAGACGACCACTAGCTCGATGCTGGCGCTGGTGCTGCGGGAGGCTGGCCTCAACCCCTCGTTCATCATCGGAGGCGACGTCAACGAGATCGGCACCGGAGCGGTGTGGGACGCCGGCGAATGGTTCGTGCTGGAGGCCGACGAGAGCGACCGGACCTTCCTGGCCATCGACGCCGAGGTGGCGGTGGTCACCAGCGTCGAGCCCGATCACCTCGAGGCCTACGACGGCGTGCCCTCGGCCCTCTTCGACGCCTTCGGCGAGTTCCTGGCCGCGGCCCGCCACCGGATCGTGTGCGCCGACGACCCGGTTGCCGCCCGGGTGGGCGCGGCCACCGGGGCCACGACCTACGGCACCAGCACAGACGCCGACTTCCGCATGAGCGACGTGTCGCTGGGGATGCCCGAATCGGCCTTCGACCTGCACCACGGGCGAACCAGGCTGGGGCGCATAACCCTGCCGACACCGGGCCTGCACAACGCCCGCAACGCGGCCGCCGCGGTGGTGGCCGGTGTCGTCGCGGGTGCCCCGTTCGAGGATGCGGCCCGCGCGCTGGCCCGCTTCGGGGGCGTGGCCAGGCGTTTCGAGTTCCGCGGCGACTCCGCCGGTGTGACGTTCGTCGACGACTACGCCCACCTTCCGAGCGAGGTCGCGGCAGCCCTCGACGCGGCACGCACCGGTCAGTGGCGCAGGGTGGTGTGCGTCTTCCAGCCGCACCGCTACAGCCGGGTCTCTTCCATCGGCGCCGACTTTGCGGGCTCCTTCACCGGTGCCGACCACCTGGTACTCACCGGGATCTACCCGTCGGGCGAGGCTCCCCGTCCCGGCGTGACCTCCAAGATCGTGCTCGACGCGGTGCTCGACGCCCATCCGTGGTCCTCGGTGACTTGGCTGCCCCGGCTCGACGAGGTCGCTGACTGGCTGGTGGGCCGGCTGCGCCCCGGCGACCTCTGCCTGACGCTCGGCGCCGGGGACCTCACCTCCGTGCCCGACGTCGTGATCGAGCGCTTGGAGTCCGCCCGCGGCACCGGGCCCGAGCCGGCGGGGGCCAGACGTTGACCGCCGCCGTGCGGGACCTGCTGGCCGACCTGGACCGGCGGTTGACCGGCTCGGAGCTCGGGCCGTCGCTGAGGCGGGACTATCCGCTGGCAGCCCACACCACTTACCGGGTGGGCGGGCCGGCCCGACTCTTCGTGACAGCCGACAGCCGGCGCGAACTCGAGACGCTGGCCTCGATCGTGGCCGGCTCATCCGGCGAGGGCGGGCCTCCGCCCGTGCTGGTCGTGGGAAGGGGCTCCAACCTGCTGGTCGCCGACCGCGGCTTCGACGGCCTTGCCGTGGCCCTCGGCAGCGGACTGGCGACCTTCGAGATCGAGGCGACGACGGTCAACGCATCGGGCGGGGCGCTGCTGCCGGTGCTGGCCCGGGCCACGGCCGACGCCGGCCTGACCGGCTTCGAATGGGCGGTCGGGGTCCCCGGGACCGCTGGGGGCGCAGTGAGGATGAACGCGGGCGGCCATGGTTCGGACATGTCCGAGTCGCTGGTGGAGGCGGTCGTGGTCGACCTGCGCCGCGGGGGCTCCACGGTGCTCGGCGTCGATGACCTGAGTCTCGGCTACCGCTCGAGCAGCATCACCGCTCACCAGGTGGTGGCGACCATCAAGCTCCAGTTGAGGTCCGGAGACCGCCAAGCCGCTCGGCGGGAGCTGGCCGAGATCGTCCAGTGGCGCAGGGCCAACCAGCCCGGCGGCCGCAATACAGGGTCGGTGTTCACCAACCCCGAACACGCCGCGGCCGGTGCCCTGATCGAGTCCGCGGGCGCCAAGGGACTGCGGATCGGTTCTGCGGAAGTCTCGCCCAAGCACGCGAACTTCATCCAGTCCGACGAGGGAGGGTGTGCCGCGGACATCGTCGAGGTGATGCGGGAGGTGCGCCGCCGGGTGATGGCGCAGCACGGTGTGGCCTTGACGATGGAGACCCACCTCGTGGGCTTCAAGCCCTGGGAACTGCCGTGAGCGGCGCGGCCGTGACCGTGGACCCGCGCATGAGGGCGCGCCGCATAGCAGTGCTGCGGGCCCAGGGCCGCCGGCGCCTGCATATCCTGACCGCCCTGGCAGCCGTCGCGCTGGTGGCCGGACTGGCCTTCGGCATCAGCCGCACACCGCTGATGGACGTGGACCGGATATCCGTCGGGGGAGACGGGGCCCGTGCGGCCGAGATCCTGGAGAGCACGGGTTTCTCCACGGGGATGCCGATGCTCTCGCTGGACCTGGACGCGGCTGAGAGGTCCGTCGCTTCGCTGCCCTGGGTGAGATCCGCCCGGGTCTGGCGCGACTGGCCGGGCACCGTGCGCATCACGGTCGAACCCCGCGTGCCGGTGGCCGAGGTTCCCGCTGCTGCGGGGCGCACCGTGCTGATCGACGCCTACGGGTATGCGGTCGACTGGGCGCCGGAGGTGGCCGAACCGGGCGGGCTCACCCACGTCGCGGTGCCCTTCGCCGGCCAGCTCGGTGACATCCACACCGCCGCGGACGGACCGCTGGCCGTGGTCGCCGCGATGCCCGACGACCTGCGGGCCTGGGTCAGTGCGGTAACCCTTGATCCCAGCAACGGCCGGCTGGGGCTGCAACTGATCGGCGGGGCCCGCGTCGTTCTCGGCGAGCAGAACCTTCTGGACGACAAGATCAGCGCGGTGCGGGCCCTGCTGGCGGGAACCGAACTCGACTGCGTCACCGAGATCGACGTGATCATGCCCGACATCGCCACCGTGACCCGCCACCAGCCGTGCCTACCCAGCGGGTGAAGGCTCAAGGGAGACTTCACACCCCGTGACCCGTCGTCGGGCATGCGGGCTCTAAGATGCAGTGATCGCAAGCCAGGGAGGTTCAACACGGTGATGGCCGATTCTCACAACTACATCGCCGTCATCAGGGTGGTCGGAGTCGGGGGCGGGGGCGTCAACGCCGTCAACCGGATGATCGATGCGGGCCTGCGGGGCGTGGAGTTCATCGCAGCCAACACCGACGCCCAAGCCCTCGGCATGAGCGACGCGGACCTGAGGATCGACATCGGGAAGAACCTGACTCGCGGCCTGGGCGCGGGCAGCGACCCCGAGATCGGAAGGCAGGCGGCCGAGGAGCACGTCGACGAGATACGGGAGTCCCTCAACGGATCCGACATGGTGTTCATCACCGCGGGCAAGGGCGGCGGGACCGGCACCGGCGCCGCTCCGGTGGTTGCCGAGGTGGCCAAGAGCCTGGGCGCGCTCACCATCGGCGTGGTCACCCGGCCGTTCAGCTTCGAGGGGTCCCGCCGCTCGGTTCAGGCCGAGGAGGGGATCCAGCGCCTCAAGGAGAAGGTCGACACCCTGATCGTGATCCCCAACGACCGGCTCATCGCCATCGCCGACGAGAAGACCTCCATGCTCAACGCGTTCCGCATGGCCGACGAGGTACTGATGCAGGGGGTCGGTGGCATCACCAACCTGATCACCACGCCGGGGTTGATCAATGTCGACTTCGCCGATGTTCGCACAGTGCTGACCGAGGCCGGCAGCGCCCTCATGGGGGTCGGGTCGGCCACCGGCGAGGGACGGGCGGTGGCCGCGGCCCGCGGTGCCATATCGAGCCCGCTGCTCGAATCGTCGATCGACCGCTCCCAGGGCGTCCTGCTCAACATCTCGGGCTCCTCGAGCCTCGGCCTGATGGAGGTGAACGAGGCGGCCGAGGTGGTGCACTCGGTCGCCCACCAGGACGCCAACATCATCTTCGGGACGGTGATCGACGACGCGCTCGGAGACGAGGTGCGGGTGACCGTCATCGCGGCAGGGTTCGAGAGCGACCGGCAGACCTACGGCACCAAGGACCGCCGTGGCCGCCGGGACCGCAGGCCGACCTCGAGGACGGCAGAGGAGGACCTGAAGATCGCCGACGTGTTCGCCACGGCCGAGCATTCCGGTACTTCCGGCGGTCTCGACCTCAACGACGAGTTCGATGTGCCCGACTTCCTGAGATGACCCCGCCGCCGGTCCAGCCGCTCTCCAAGTGATCGAGAGGGTGGTGCCGGCGGGCGACGGATGGCTCGTCCGGGTCCGCTGCTCGCAGATCCTCGAGGGCGACTTCCGCTGGGATCACAACGGTGGGGCCGGCGCCGAGGGCGACGAGTCCCTCGAGCAGCGACGGCAGAGTCTCATGAGCGGTCGATGGACCTGGCTCGAGCAGGTGCACGGCGCCGATGTGGCCTACATCACCGAGCCCGGCGGCTGTGCGGGGACAGTGGCCGACGGAGCGGTCACGGCTGTGCCCGAGGCCGTGCTCGCCCTGCACACCGCCGACTGCGCCCCGGTGGTGGTCGTCGGGGGCGGAGCGCTGGGCGTGGCCCACGCCGGCTGGCGGGGCATCGTGGCCGGAGTGATCGGTCAGGTCGTCGACGGCGTGCGCCGGGCCTCGCCCGCGGGGGCGGCGACGGACCTGCGGGCCGTGATCGGTCCGGTCATCAGGCCCTCGAGCTACGAGTTCGGTGCCGACGATCTGGCCGCAGTGGCCGCGGCCGCCGGCTGCGACGTGTCGGGCGCAACATCCTGGGGCACGCCGGCCCTCGACCTCTGCGCGGCGGTGTCCGGCGCGCTGAGCGCCGCCGGCGTCAGCGACGTGGAGGACCTCGGGCTCGACACCGCGGGGCGCGGCTTCTTCTCGCACCGGGCCCGCGGCGACCGCGGCCGCCAGGCGACCGCGGCCCGCCTGGAGAGACGGTGAGCGCGCCGCCGGCGCCGTCCGGCTCCGTGGCCGGACGGTACGAGGCGCTGCAGGCCCGGATCGCGGGCGCGGGCGGGCAGGGTGTCACCGTCGTCGCGGTCACCAAGGCGTTCGGGGCGTGGGCCGTCGATGCGGCCGCCGCGTGCGGCATAGGCGACATCGGCGAGAACTACGCCCAGGAGTGTGTGGCCAAGGTCGCCGAAGCGTCCGCGGTGCCCATGCCCCGGGTCCACTTCGTCGGCCGCCTGCAACGCAACAAGGTCAGGATGCTCGCCGGCTGCGTCGACGTCTGGCAGACCGTCGACCGGGTCGAGGTGGCCCGCGAGATCGGCCGGCGAGCCCCGGGAGCGGAGGTGATGATCCAGGTGAACATCTCCAGCGAGGACACCAAGGCAGGCTGCGCGCCCGCCGACACCGAGTCGCTGGCCTCGGCAGCCGACGACGCCGGACTCCAGTTGACGGGCCTCATGGGCATCGGTCCGCTCGGGCCTCCCGAGGCGGCCCGAGACGGCTTCAGGATGCTGCGGCGGCTGGTCGACCACCTGGCATTGCCCCACTGCTCCATGGGCATGACCGACGACCTGGAAGTGGCTGTGGCCGAGGGCGCGACGATGGTACGAGTGGGAACGAGCCTGTTCGGGGTGCGTCCCCGCCACAGGTCGCGCGGCGTGCCACAATATGACGCGCCGCCATGGGATCGGTGAGGCTCGCAAGCGCGCTAAAGTCTTCGCAAGGAGCGACGTATCGATGCTGAAGAAGGCGATGATCTATCTCGGGCTCGGTCCGGACGAGCACTACGAGAGCTACGAGGACCCGATCCGCCAGACACAGTCTCACAACGTGACGACGGGCCGGTACCCGCCGGAGACCGCGCAGCCAGGGGTCTCGGTCGCGTCGGGCTCCGCTCCCGGAGACCCGGTGCTGGGTCGGACAGTCCGGCCGGTGCACCTCACGCCGGCCGAGGGCGGGGCGGGCTCGGAAGCCGATTACGACGACCCGGTGCGGGTGGTGCATCCCGTGGCCGCGAAGAGCATGAAGCCCCACGCGGTCTCCCCGGATGCCTTCAACGACGCCCAGGAGATCGGGGACCGGTTCAAGTCGGGCCAGCCCGTGATCGTGAACCTGCAAGCGGTTGATCGGGACTTGCAGCGGCGGCTCGTGGACTTCTCGAGCGGCCTCTGCTACGCCATGGGCGGCAAGATGGACCGAGTCGCCGACCAGGTTTACCTGCTCACCCCCGCGGACGTGGAGGTGTCGAAGGAGACCGCAAGGCCCAAGCGCTCCTGACATAAGTGCTCTTCATCTGCCTGCTGCTCAACGTCTACCTGTTCGCGGTCTTCGGTCGCGTCCTGCTGAGCTGGTTCCCGCTCAATCCTCACGGAGCGATGGCCACCGTCGCCGGGTTCCTGATCACCGTCACCGACCCGGTCATGAGGCGGGTCCGGCGGATCCTTCCGGCGGCGCGCTTCGGGGGCATGGCACTCGACTTCTCGCCGGTGGTGGTGATCTTCGGCATCATCCTCCTCATGAGGTTCCTCAGGGCAGCCGGCATCTGCTGAGAGGCCGCGTCCGGGCCGCTCTCCGGGGGCTGCCCGGAGCCGGGACGACCGCCGGCCCGCCACCGCGGGGCATCCACCATTTGCGAGCATGCCCGTGGCATCATCGCCCGCATGAATGCTCTCAACGATCTCACCACCGAGGTCCGGTTTCGCGAGCGCATGCGCGGCTACGACTTCGAGGAGGTCGACAGCTACGTCAAGGCTGTGAACCGGGCAGTGGCCCACGGCAGGGATCAGATCTCGGACTTGCAGCATCGGCTGTCTCAGACGGAGACGGACAGCGGCAACGGCGACGGTCTGAACGAGACCCGCGAGATGCTGCTTCGCACCCTCGTGCTGGCGCAGCGCACCGCCGACACGGCAATCTCGGAGGCCCGGACCGAGGCCAAGTCGATCACCGACTCGGCGCAGCAGCGGGCAGCCAAGACGGTCGCCGAGGCTGAGGCGGCCGCCAACGAGCGGCTGCGTTCGTCGGAGGAGCGGGCCGCCCAGACCCTGGCCGAGGCCGAGGAGAACTGCCAGTTGATCCTCAGCGAGGCGAAGCGGACAGCGGCCGCGGAACTGGCCGCCGAACGCTCCCGCAAGATCGAGGAGATCGAGGCTCTCGAGGCGACGCGCGCCGACCTCGAGGCGGCCACCGCCGCCATCCAGGCCAGGCTCGACAGCGAGCGGTCCCAGTTGCGCAGTCTGGCCGCCGCGTTCCAGTCCTTCGTGGAACAGTTCGAGCCCATCGCCGATCCAGGCGATTCCACCGGGGAGCCCACCGAGGCCGGCGGCTCGGACCTGGACATGGAGGCCGGCGAGGTCACGATGCCCGGCGAGGGTCAGCCGGCATTGCCGCCCGACGACGCTGCCGACCCGGATGCCCAGCACGAACCGGCCATCGAGTCCTCACAGGACCCCGACGACGGCGCTGCGGCCGCCGAGCACGACCCCGACACCGAGGCTGCGGCCGCCGAGCACGACCCCGACACCGAGGCTGCGGCCGCCGAGCACGACCCCGACACCGAGGCTGCGGCCGCCGAGCACGACCCCGACACCTTGGCTACGGCCGCCGAGCACGCCGGCGACGCCGTCGAGGACGCCCGCACGACCGGCACGCTGCATGCCGACACGCTGCCCGATCTCTCGCCGGTGAGATGGGCCGGGGAGGACACAGGCACGTCGGAAGCCGCCCCGGACAGCGCCTACCCGGCCCGGACTGCCGGCTCCGAGCGAGCCCACCCGGAGCCGGCGGATCCCCGCACCGTCGACGGGTCCGAGACTGTGGCTGCACCGGTGATGCGCTCGGCGGAGGCCCGCGGCCCGGAGCTCTTCGATATCGAGGCCGAGGAGGACGACGAGTTCATAGAGCAACTCCGGCAGGTCGTCAGCAGCGACGCCCCCTTGCCCAGTGCCGACGCTGCCATGGCTGCCTTCTTCGACCACGATGAGGGCCCCGGCCGCGGCGGTAGGCTCGGCCAGCGGGCTTGATCGCCGCACACGTCTGAACCGCCGATATAACCGGGGGTCCTTGATCTGACGGCAGGACGGGAGCTTGATATGGCCAAGTCCGACAGGGCACAAGCCGGCAAGACCGCGAACACCAAGCCGGCTGATTCGAAAGCGTCGGCCAAGAAGTCCGGCGCGCGGCCGTCGGGGGCCAAGGCCGGGCCCAAGCCCCGCTTCGACGCCAAGTTCCTCGAGGACATGAGGCGGAAGCTGCTCAAGGAGCGGGCCAAGTACCTGCACTCGGCCGAGGAGTACCAGGCCGAGGCAGAGTCGCTGCTGGCCACGCGGGAGCCCGGCGACGTCCAGTTCGACGAGGAGGGCGGCGAGGGCACCACCGTGGCGGTGGAACGCGAGCGGGACCTCGCACTGTCCAGCCAGGCCCGCCACACGGTAGGCCAGATCGACGCCGCGCTCGAGCGCATCGACAACGGCACTTACGGCTACTGCGTCACATCGGGCGCGCCGATTCCCATCGCCCGCCTTCGAGCCATCCCCTGGGCCGCCGAGCGTGTAGAGGTCAAGGCGGGCGGCCTAGGTCGCCGGTAGAAACTCCCCGGATGTGACCAACGCGGCAGAGGCCGGGCCTGCCAGCCGCCACGGGGTTACGCTCCTGGCATCGGTCGCGGTCGTCGTGGTCGTCGACCAGCTCACCAAGTGGTGGGCCTTGGAGACCCTCGACAACGGCCGCGTCATCGACCTCGTGTGGACGCTGCGGCTGCGGCTCGTGTTCAACACCGGGGCCGCCTTCAGCAGCTTCCAGGGCCTCGGGCCCCTCCTCGGCGTAGCGGCCGTGGCGGTGGCCGCAGCCCTGCTGCTCAACCGGCGGCTGGTGTCCGGCCGGCTGTCTGCCGTCGCGACCGGGTCCATCGCCGGGGGTGCGCTCGGCAACCTCGCCGACCGCCTGTTCCGATCAGACGACGGCTTCCTCGGCGGGGCAGTGGTCGACTTCATCGACGTTCAGTGGTGGCCGGTATGGAACGTAGCCGACATGGGGGTCGTGCTCGGCGGCGCCACCCTGGTGTGGGCCGCCTACCGCCGGGAGCGATGAGCCACCCGGGTGAAGTCGTCGGCTCAGCCCTCGACGGCCTGAGGCTCGACCGCGCCGTGGCCCTCGTGGCCGACGTGAGCCGTTCGGTGGCAGCCCGGCTGGTGGCCGGCGGCGGCGTGCGCCTCGACGGTGCGGTGGTCACATCAGGCGCCAGACGGGTCGCGGCGGGCGAGTCGCTGGCCGTCGCCGTCGAGCACCGCGACGATCCACGGCCCGCGGCCGACCCGGAGGTGGCCTTCGAGACGGTCATGGAGGACGCTCACCTGATCGTGGTGAACAAGCCTGCGGGCCTGGTCGTGCACCCTGGCGCGGGGCACGAAGGCGGCACGCTGGTCAACGGCCTGCTGGCTCGCTATCCCGGCATCGCCAGCGTCGGGGACGCCTACCGGCCCGGGATAGTGCACCGGCTCGATCGGGGTACCTCTGGACTGATGGTGGTGGCCCGCACCGAGGTGGCGTACCAGCAGCTGGTCGAGCAGATGCGTTCCCATCGACCGCAGCGGGTGTACTGCGCTCTCGTGCAAGGGCAGCCTGAGGCGAACTCGGGCGTGATCGATGCGCCGGTCGGTCGATCGAGCCGCAATCCGCAACGCATGACCGTAACCGACCGGGGCCGGCCGGCCCGGACCGGCTACGCGGTGGAGCGGCGCTATTCGGAGCCGGCCAGAGCCGCGCTGCTGTCGTGCCGGCTCGAGACCGGCCGCACCCACCAGATCAGGGTCCATCTCCGGGCCATCGGTCATCCGGTGGTGGGCGACCCGACCTACGGCTCGGGCCTCCTCGACGACGTCTTCGGGCTGTCCCGGCCGTTCCTGCACGCCCGCAGCCTGTCCTTCACGCACCCTGTCAGCGGCGAGGCGGTGGATGCGGAGTCGCCCATCCCCGCTGACCTGGCCGCCGTGCTCGCCGCCTGCCGCTAGAGGCGGAGCGGGCTGGGTGCGGACGCTCCTAGGCCTCGGAGTCCACCGGCCAGGGCGCCTCACCCTGGGCCATCGCCGTGATCTGGGCCAGGCTGAAGGAGTCCAGGAACCGTCGCATGTGCGAGCCCGACGCCGACCAGATCGCCAGCAGCACGCATTGACCCTCGTGATCGCAGGCGCCGTCGGTGTGGGGCTCACCGAAGTCGCCCGCCGCGATGGGCCCGTCCACCGCCCGCACGATGTCCGACAGCTTGATGTCGGAGGGGTCGCGGGCCAGGACGTACCCGCCGCCCACGCCCCGCTTCGAGCGCACCAGGCCGGCTCCCTTCAGCGCCAGCAGTATCTGCTCCAGGTAGGGCTGGGGCAGCGCGGTGCGCTCGGCTATCTCCCGCACCGAGGTCGGTGCGTTGTCGCTGTGCAGCGCGAGGGACAGCAGGGCCCGGGACGCGTAGTCGCCCCGTGTCGACACCCTCATCGCCGCGCTGCGGCGACAGGCGGCGCGAGGCGGCTCCCGCGTGTCAACACCCTCATGGTGGCATCCTAGATGCCGTGGCCGGCCCGGAACCGATCCCCAGGCGGCGAGAGCCGGTCCTCCCCGCGTACGGCGGAGGGTGCGTCGCCGACATCGTGCCCGCGATCCTGGAGCCATCACGGGCTGGGACGGCCGGCCCGCTGCCCGCCGAGGTGCTCGACGCCCGTGCCGTGGTGGTTCTGGTCCTCGACGGTCTCGGCGCCGAACAGCTCACCGCGCGGCCGCGTGTCGCACCCACGCTCAGCGAGATGCACGCGGCCACCATCACCACCGTGGCCCCTACCACCACCGCCTCCGCCCTCACCTCGATAGCCACCGGGGTTCCCCCCGGCGAGCACGGGATCGTCGGCTACCGGATCCGGACCGACGACGGCAACCTCAACATCCTCAGATGGAGGACCCCCCAAGGCGACGGGCTCGATCGCAACCCACCCGAGAGATTCCAGCCGGTGGCCTCCTTCGGCGGCCAGCGACCGCCCGCACTCCAGAAGGCCGAGTACCGCAACTCGGGTTTCAGCCGCGCCTACCTGGGTGATGCCCGCGTACTCGGATACAAGATGCTGTCCAGCCTTGTGGTGGAGATCCGGCAGCTGCTGGCCGCCGGGGAGTCCTTCGTCTACGCCTACTACGAGGGTCTCGACATGGTGGCCCACGAGCACGCCTTCGGGGAGCACTACCAGGCCGAGCTGAGAGCCTGTGACCGGCTGATGGCCGACCTGCTCACCGTCCTGCCCCGGGGCACCGCGGTGGTGGCAACATCGGACCACGGGCTGGTCGACTGCTCCGAGGGCACGGTCAAGATCGAACGCTCGGTCCTCGACTGCGCGGCCACCGAGTCGGGCGAGGCTCGGTTCCGATGGCTGCACGCCCGCCCGGGCCGGGCCGGCGACCTGTACGAGGCCGCAGTCGACTCCCACGGACAGCAGGCCTGGGTCCGCACCGCCTCCGAGATCGTGGACGGCGGCTGGCTCGGTCCGGTCGTCACGGACGCGGCCCGATCCCGGCTGGGGGATGTGGCTCTGGTGGCCCGGGACGCCTGGGCGTTCGGCCATCCCGACGACGGCACACCCAGGCTGCTCGGACGCCACGGCTCGCTCACCCCGGCCGAGATGCTGGTGCCGCTCCTGGTTCACATCTCGTAGGGTTGGGCCGTAGACCGCCGACGAGCGTGGGAGGGGCATGCCTGACACCGAATCCCCCGAGGTGCTGGCTCCGGACATGATCGACGTTGCCAGCGCCGGCAGCGCCGGCAGCGACGACGAGATCAACGAGACCATCGACCATCCGGCCAAGGTGATGCGCATCGGCACGATGCTCAAGCAGCTCCTGGCCGAGGTCCGCGAGAGCGATCTCGACGAGGCCAGCAGGCAGCGGCTGCGGGAGGTCTACGAGACCTCGGTGGGGGAGGTCGGCTCGGCCCTCTCGCCGGACCTGCGCGAGGAGCTGACCCGTCTCGCCTCGCCCTTCGACCAGCCTGAGCCCCCCTCCGCGGTGGAGCTCCAGATCGCCAAGGCCCAGCTGGTGGGATGGCTGGAGGGACTCATCCAGGGCATGAAGGCCATGCTGCTGGCCCAGCAGATGACCGCTCACCAGCAGCTCCAGTCCATGCGGGGGGAGCTGCCACCGGGAGCCGATCCGTACCAGCGGCCACCCCCGGGAGCCGACGCCAGCCCCCGCCACGGCACGTACCTATAGCTCCCAGACCCCCTCGAACACGTGAGGCCGGGGGGTGGCGACGGGTCCGTTCGGCCGACAATGGGGCACAGCCCCGTCGGCCGAACGGAGCCCGGCGACAGGACCCGCCGGCCGGACAAGCCAAGCACTTGCGCGAGTCCCTGAAGAGCCGACTATGGTGCGAATCACAGCTGTGTGATTCCTTCCACAGCTTCCTCAACAACGGTCCACAGTGTCCACAGGAGGCAAGGTGGCTGACTCATTCGTCCACCTCCACACCCACACCGAATACTCGATACTCGACGGAGCGTCCCGGCTCGACGACCTGATCGCGGCGGCCGTCGCCGACGGCCAACCGGCCCTGGGAATCACCGACCACGGCAACATGTACGGCGTCCTCGACTTCTACCGGGGCTGCAGGCAGGCCGGGATCAAGCCGATAATCGGCACCGAGGCCTACATGGCCCGCGAATCCCGATACGAGCGCCCCCCTCGCCGCGGCCGCCTCGACGATTCCGGAGGCGACGTGGAGGGCGGGGGCAAGCTGTACTACCACCTGACGCTGCTGGCCACCGAGGACGCCGGCTACAAGAACCTGATCAAGGTGGCCAGCCGGGCGTTCATGGAGGGCTACTACTACAAGCCTCGCTGCGACTGGGAGACCCTGGCCGACCATAGCAAGGGGCTGGTGGCGACCACCGGCTGCCTCGGTGGCCACGTGCCCCAGGCACTGCTGCGCGGCGACACCGAGGAGGCCCTGGCCAAAGCGGCCCGCTTCCAGGACATCTTCGGCCGCGACAGCTACTTCATCGAGTTGCAGGACCACGGCATCCCCGAGCAGCGGCGGATCCTCCCGCAGTTGCTGGAGATCGCCCGCAAGCTCGGCGCGCCGCTGCTGGCCACCAACGACAGCCACTACACGCACCGCAGCGACGCCGCGGCCCACGACGCGCTGCTTTGCGTGCAGACCGGGTCCCTGCTGGAGGACACCGACCGCCTCAAGTTCCACGGCGACGAGCACTACATGAAGACCGCGGCAGAAATGCGCAGTGTGTTCGCCGAGCTGCCCGATGCCTGCGACAACACCCTGCTGATCGCCGAGCGCGCCGATGTGACCATCGAGTTCGGCACGCCCCGCCTACCGCACTTCGAGGTGCCCGAGGGCTTCGACAGCGACCGCGCCTACCTGGATCACCTCACCTATCAGGGTGCCCGCCAGCGTTGGGGCGACCCGCTGCCCGAGGAGGTGGCCAAGCGGCTCGCCTACGAGCTCGAGGTCATCAACAGCATGGGGTTCGCCTCCTACTTCCTCATCACCTGGGATCTCATCGCCTACGCGCGCCGCAGGGGGATCCGGGTGGGGCCGGGCCGGGGCTCGGCCGCGGGCTGCGCAGTCGCCTACAGCCTGCGCATCACCGATCTGGACCCGATCCACTACGACTTGCTGTTCGAGCGGTTCCTCAACCCTTCCCGGGTGTCGATGCCCGACATCGACATGGACTTCGACTCACGCCACCGCGACGAGTTGATCAACTACGCGGCCGAGCGCTACGGGCGCGAGCACGTGGCCCAGATCATCACCTTCGGGAGGATCAAGGCTCGGGCTGCGGTGCGCGACGCGGCCCGGGTCCTGGGCTATCCCCACTCGCTGGGAGACAGGATCGCCAAGGCCATGCCGCCTCTGGTCCTGGGCCGCGACACCCCGCTGCGTTACTGCTTCGAGGAGTCGGAGAGCCACCGGGACGGCTGGGTGGCCGCGGCCGAGCTGCGCCAGATGTACGACACCGAACCCGACGTGGCCAAGGTGGTCGATGTCGCCCGGGGCCTCGAGGGCATGAGGCGCCAGGACGGCATCCACGCCGCCGCCGTAGTCATCACGCCGGAGCCGCTCACCGAGTACATGCCCATCCAGCGCAAGCCGGAGCCGGGCCGGGACGTGTCCGAGGCCCCCATCGTCACCCAGTACGAGATGCACGGCGTCGAGGATCTCGGCCTGCTGAAGATGGACTTCCTGGGACTGCGCAACCTCGACGTGATCACCGACACCGTCGAGCTGATCAAGCGCACCCGGGGAGTCACCGTCGACATCGACTCCGTCGCGCTCGACGACGATGCCACCTTCAGCATGCTGCAACAGGGCGACACCATCGGGGTGTTCCAGTTGGAGAATCCCCAGGTGCGGTCACTGGTCCGCTCCCTGGCGCCCACCGCCTTCGACGATGTCTGTGCGCTGGTGGCGCTGTACCGGCCCGGGCCGATGGCGGCCAACATGCACCACGACTACGCCGACCGCAAGAACGGCCGGCGCCTCGTGGAGTACTTCCACGACGACGCGGCCGACATCCTGGGCGACACCTACGGTCTGATGATCTACCAGGAGAGCGTCATGCGGGTCGCCCAGCGCTTCGCGGGCTACTCGCTGGCCGAGGCCGACTCGCTGCGCAAGGCCATGGGCAAGAAGATCCGCGAGGCCATGGCGGCCGAGGAGGAGAAGTTCGTGGCGGGGGTGGTGGCCAACGGCTACGAGGAGGGCCTCGGCACCCAGCTGTTCAAGATCATCGAGCAGTTCGCCGACTACGCCTTCAACAAGAGCCACAGCTACGGCTACGGCCTGGTCGCCTACCAGACCGCCTACCTGAAGGCCAACTACCCGGTCGAGTACCTCGCAGCCCTGCTCACCAGCGTCAAGGGCAAACTCGAGAACGCCTCGGTCTACCTCAATGAGTGCCGCCTGCGAGGCATCGACGTGCAGGTGCCCGACATCAACCGGTCGGCATCGGACTTCACGCCGGTGCCCGGCGACGACCAGACCGGCCCGGGCCGCATCGTGTACGGGCTCTCCGCGGTGCGCAACGTGGGGGAGGGCGTCGTCGAGAAGGTGCTCGCCGAACGCGAGGAGGGAGGGCCCTTCGCCTCGTTCGCCGACTTCGTCGAGCGGGTGCATGTCGACGCGCTGAACAAGCGGACCGTCGAGTCCCTGATAAGGGCCGGGGCCTTCGACTCGCTCGGGCAACCCCGCAAGGGCCTGCAGCAGGTGCACGAGTCCATCATCGACATGACGGTGCGCAAGCGGCGGGAGCACGACGCCGGCGTGATGTCGCTGTTCGGCGAGCAGAGCGAGGGGCCGTCCTTCGACGACCGACCGCAGGTGCCTGAGGTCGAGTACGAGCGAATGCAGAAGCTGACCCACGAGAAGGAGATGCTCGGCCTGTACATCTCCGACCACCCGCTGAAGGGGATGGAGGCCAGGGTGCGCCGCCTCGCCGACTGCACCATCGGCGACCTGGCGGCCGGGGCGAGCCTGAGCGACGACGCAGGCTTCTGGTCGGTGGGGGGAGTGGTCACCGGCCTGCAGCGGCGCTGGACCCGCCGGGGCGAGCTCATGGCGAGCTTCGCGCTCGAGGACCTCCAGGACAAGATCGAGGTCCTGGTGTTCCCCCGGGTGATGGCGGAGCACGGATCGAAGCTGGCCGACGACTCGGTGGTCGTGGTGCGGGGGCGGCTCGACTCGAGGGAGGACACCCTGAGGTTCTTCGCCAACGAGGTGCACCCCGTGATCAGCACCGAGCCGGATCCCCCGCTGCGGGTCAATCTGGGGCTCGAGCACCAGACCGACCGGCTCATCGACGAGCTCAAGTCGCTGCTGGTGGCCCATCCGGGCGGATCGCCGGTCGAGTTGCTGCTGGGCGAGCGCCGGGTGGCCCGCCTAGCCGAGGATTATGCCGTGGACACCGCCAACGGGTTGCCGGCCGAACTCCGCGAACTGCTGGGGGCCGGGGCGATCGCCGGAGTCTGACCGGCCGCTTCGAGGCCGAGCCGGCAGCACGTTCATCGAGGCATCGGTTCCGGCTGTTCCGCCCGATCGAAACGGAGCCCAGGGTTGCGAAACGCCCCCGCATCCTTGAGACTGGAGTGGACGGCATGGGCGACTTATAGGGGTGTCAGCCACCATGGCAATCGCGATCGAGACCAGGGATTGCACCGCACTGGGGGACGCCGATCTGGCTGAAATGGCCGATCTCTGCGCCGTCTCGTCCAACACCTACGAGGTGGGCTCGCTCTCCAAGCAAGCCGAGGCCTGGGTGCTGGTGACCGAGGCCCGAGACAACGGCAAGCTTCGCGGCTTCTCGTTCTGCACCCTGGAGCGCATCGGCGGAACGCCCTGCGTGCTGATCGGTGCCGGCCACACCTGCCGCACAACCCGCCGCGACACTGTCCTGAGAGGCATCGTGGCGGACCAGCTGCGCCGCGCCGCCCTGTCCTTCCCCGACGAGGACGTGCTCGTCGGCATGCAGATCAACGATCCGGGCGCCTTCGAGGCGTTCAGGAACCTTCACGATGTCGTCCCCCGGCCCGGCCACAAGGCCACCGGCGAGGAGCGGGCCTGGGGGCGCCGGCTCGCCAAGCGCTTCGGGATCGGCTCGCTCAGCTACGAGGACCGCATCTTCACCACCCGGGGCAAGGGAGGGCCGCCGGTGGTGCTCGACCACGCGAGCCTCAAGCCCGACAAGATCCAACCGGAGGCCGCCGCCCTGCTCGACGGGCTGGTCCTCGCGGACGGCGACACCTTGATCGTGCACGGCTGGGTGATGGCCGAGGAGCTCGAGAAGCTGCTCTAGCCAGAGACGCCGAACGCGCCCGCGGCCGGCGCGGCGGGAAGCCATGGAGTTCGAGCACGCAGTCAGGCGACGCCGGATGGTGCGCTCGTTCACGAGCGAGCCGGTGGAACCGGCAACGGTGAGCGGCATCTGCGACCTGGCCCGCAGAGCGCCCACCGCGGGCAACACCCCGGGGATGGACTTCCTGGTGCTGGAGGGGGGCGACACCGCGGCCTACTGGGACGTGACCCTCCCACCGGAACAGCGCGACGGCTTCGCCTGGCCCGGCCTGCTGAACGCCCCCGTGCTCGTGGTCGTCTGGGCCAACCTGGGCGGGTACCTGCGCCGCTACCGCGAGCCCGACAAGGATCACACCGGCCTCGGTCACAGCGCGAAGGCCTGGCCGGTGCCCTACTGGTTCGTCGACGGAGGGGCCGCGGTGATGACCCTGCTGCTGGCCGCGCAGGACCGGGGACTCGGGGCTGCCTTCTTCGGCATGTTCGATCACGAGCGGGCGGTCCGGAAGCGCTTCGGCGTTCCCCCCGACCGGCGCGGCGTGGGCACGGTGGCCATCGGCCATCCGGCCGGGGACGACCGGCCGAGCCACTCGGCTCGACGGGGCCGGCCAGGGCTCGACGACGTTCTTCACCGCTCCCGCTGGTAGGGGCCGGACCGGACCCCGCATCCCTGCGTTCCCGAGCGGTATACAACCGGGATCGCTGTTAGCCTGCGGCGCGATGGCCCCGGCGCGAGTCCCGCTCGTCGACTACCTGCATCTTGAGCCGAAGCCGCACCTGGTGGCCCAGGAGTGCACCGACTGCGGAGCGCGGTTCTTCGACCGGCGCAACGCCTGCGCCCGCTGCGGTCGGAGCGAGTTCGCGCCGGCTGCGGTCGACGGCTCCGGCGAGTTGCGAGCCTTCACTATCGTCCACCGGGCCGCGCCGGGCATCCCGGTGCCGTTCGTGTCGGCCATCGTCCGCACCGACGACGGCACCTGGGTGCGTTCGAACGTGGTGAACTGCGACCCGACGCCCGATGCGGTCAAGCTCGGCATGAGAGTTCAGCTCACCACCCACGCCATCGGCGCTGACGACGACGGCACCGAAGCCATCGCCTTCGGCTACGAGCCGGTCTAGCCCCACTGACACCGCCACACCGATACGAGGGAGGCACAACGACATGGCAGCTCGGATCTCTCCGGACAGCGTGTGGGTGCTCGGCGCCCACATGACCCGCTTCGCTCGCTACGGCGACCGCGACCTGATCGACCTCGCCTCCGAGAGCGCCATGGGCGCGCTGGCCGACGGCGAGGTCGCGGTGGGCGACATCGACGTGCTGGCGTGCGGGGCGCTGTTCCAGGCCACGGGCGCGGTGGGCCAGCGCATCCAGAAGCAGATCGGCCAGACCGGAGTGCCCGTCTACAACGTGGCCAACGCCTGCGCCACCGGGGCCACCGCCATCCGCACCGTGGTCATGGCCATCAAGGCGGGCGAGGCCCAGATCGGGCTGGCCGTCGGGGCCGAGCAGATGGGCAAGATGGGCCTGCTGGGAGGCGGCGCCACCAAGAAGGAGAAGACGGTCTTCGAGCCCTCGGGGCGCTACGGCGCGGTCACCGGCGTGGACGGCCATCTCGGCACCGAGACCATGCCCGGGGTGTTCGCCCAGGCGGGCATGGCCTACGCCCACGACCACGATGGGGTGGGCTTCGAGCAGTTCGCCCGGGTGGCCTACAAGAACCACCTGCACTCGACCTTGAATCCGCTGGCCCAGTACCAGAAGGAGTTCTCCATGGACGAGATCATGGAGTCCCCGATGATGAGCTACCCCAACACGCTGCTGATGTGCTGCCCGACCGGTGACGGCGCCGCCGCGGTCGTGCTGGTGTCGGGGGAGAGGCTGGCATCGATGCCGGCCCACGTCCGGAAGCGGGCGGTGAAGGTCTCGGCGTCGGTGCTGACCTCGGACCCCTTCACCGAGGACTGCCAGGTGCAGCCCGATGTCAACACCCTCACCCGCAACGCCGCCGATCAGGCTTACGAGGCGGCCGGTGTGGGTCCCGCCGACCTCGACCTGGTGGAGCTGCACGACTGCTTCGCCACCGCTGAGCTGATCCACTACGACAACCTCGGGCTGTGCGAGCCGGGCGGGGCGGGGGACTTCATCGACTCGGGCGGTCCCTTCCGGGACGGCACCACGCCGGTCAACGTCTCCGGCGGGCTCATCTCTAAGGGCCACCCGATCGGCGCCACCGGCGTGGCCAACGTCTACGAGGTCACCACCCACCTTCGGGGTGAGGCCGGCGACCGGCAGGTGTCCGGTGCCAACGTCGGCCTGGCCCATGTCATCGGCCTGGCCTCGGCCTGCGGGGTCCACATCCTGGAGAAGGCCGCCGCCTGATCCGCCAATTCGCAGAGCGTCCGGACAGTGCTTGGCAACGCGCCCGCAGACGGCGGCTACGGGCGTCGTCTCGCTGCCCACCAGGAACTGACTCAGCCGACCGACGGTGTCCGAGCGCACGCCGGCTCTGCGGCCGACGACGGGATCGGCCGTCAAGTAGCCGCGCAACGCCTCGACATGAGGCTGTCAGGCTGCCTCTCGATAGACCTTGAGGTCTCCAAGGAAACCAAGCGCATCCACGCCTTGGCCGGGATACGACCCGATACCCATGAACGCGTCGTGTTTCCGGGAGGGCGCCGCAACCTCAATCAGGCGTTGGCCGAGTTGGACGACCTCGCCGAAGGCGCGGACTTCGTGCTCGGCCACAACCTGATCAGATTCGACCTCTGCTACCTGCGAGCCGCCAACCCTGACCTGCGGCTACTGCGTCTGCCGCCGTTGGACACACTCTGGCTCAACCCCCTCGCCTTCCCACGCAACCCGTATCACCGTCTGGTCAAGCACTATCAGGACGCGCAGCTGAAGAGCGGGCGTCTCAACGACCCGGAGCAGGACGCGCTGCTCGCGCTGGAAGTGTTCTCGAACCAGCAGAACGAGTTGCTCAAGGCACCCTCCGAACTCCTAGTCGCCTGGCATTGGCTCATCGGCGGACCGACCGGGCCAGGATTCGACCTGTTCTTCGAGACGCTGCGTCGCGCGCCGAGGCCGTCCGACACCCAAGGGCATGAGGCGATCCACGCACGTCTCGAGGGTCTCGCTTGCTGTGTGCAGACCGGCAATACGATGGATGAGGCAACCGCACACGGTTGGGCGCTCGCCTACGCCCTGGCTTGGCTGCAGGTGGCCGGGGGCAATTCGGTCATGCCGCCTTGGGTCCGGCACGAGTTCCCCGAGGCTGGGCGGCTGGTCCGGCGCCTGCGCGACCACGCGTGCACCGATCAGGGCTGCGACTGGTGCCGCGATCGCCACGATGCCCGCCGCGAGCTGAAGCGGTTCTTCGGCTTCGACAGCTTCAGGCCAGAGCCCGCTGACCCGGATGGGCGTCCCCTTCAGCAGTCCATCGTCGAGGCGACCATGGGGGGCAGGCATGTGCTGGCCATCCTGCCGACGGGCACCGGCAAGTCGCTCTGCTACCAGACACCCGCGCTGTCCAGATACGACAAGACAGGCGCGGTGACCGTGGTCATCTCCCCGCTGGTGGCCCTCATGGCTGACCAAGTCGCAGGGCTCGAGGCACGCGGCATCGCCTCCTGCATCACGATCAACGGAATGCTCTCACTGCCCGAGCGGACCGATGCACTCGAGAGGCTGAGACTCGGAGACGCCGCCATCGTGCTCATATCTCCCGAGCAGTTGCGCAGCGTGTCGCTTCGCCGATCACTGGCCCAGCGGGAGATCGGGGCCTGGGTGCTGGACGAGGCCCACTGCCTCTCGAAGTGGGGACACGACTTCCGGCCTGACTACCGCTACGTGGGCCGCTTCATCCGCGAGAGCGCGGAGGGCGGCGTGATCCCGCCTGTGCTGTGCCTCACCGCCACCGCCAAGCCAGAGGTCAAGGAGGAGATCGTCGATCACTTCTGGCGTGAGCTCGGGGTCGAGATGCGAGTGTTCGACGGCGGCAGCCGCCGCACGAACCTGGAGTTCGTCGTAGTGGAGACGAGCAGTTCTAAGAAGCTCCATGACATCCACATGATGCTGGAGGAGCACCTGCCACAAGAGACGCCGGGCGGCGCGATCGTGTACTGCGCGACGCGTCGAAGAACCGAGGAGGTGGCTGGATTCCTCCAGGAGCAGGGAGTGGCCGCCGACCGCTTCCACGCCGGATTGCAACCCGAGGAGAAGAAGAACATCCAGGAGAGCTTCATCCGGGGTGAGCTTCAGGCGATTGCCGCCACCAACGCCTTCGGCATGGGCATCGATAAGCCCGACGTGCGACTGGTGGTTCACGCCGACATTCCGTCGTCGCTGGAGAACTACCTTCAGGAAGCGGGCCGCGCCGGCCGGGACCAGCACGAGGCGCATTGCGTGCTGCTCTACACGAAGGAGGATGTGGAGCGGCAGTTCGGCATGTCGGCGCGCTCCCGGCTCACCCGGCGGGAGATCCACGGGGTCCTGCGCGCTTTGCGCCGGCTGGGCCGGCGCAATCGAAGCAACGAGGTGGTGGCCACAACGGGCGAGATCCTGTCCGTGGACGAAGACAAGGACTTCCGAAGGGACTCCGCCACCGACGATACGCGGGCGCGGACAGCACTCTCCTGGCTGGAGGAGTCTGCGTTGCTGACCCGCGAGGAGAACCGGGTGCGTGTCTTTCCGGCGTCGCTGCGGGTTGGATCCGTCGAGGAGGCGCAGAGGCGGCTCGACAGCACGCCAATGACAGATCGCGATCGCGGCGACTTGCTCGCCATCGTGGAGACGCTGATCGATGCCGACCCCGACGAGGGCATTTCCACCGACATGCTGATGTCAACGTGCGGCCTGAGTTCTGAACGGGTCCGGAAGACCCTCCACGAACTGGAGCAGCTCGGAATCGCCAGCAACGACACGATATTGACGGCCTTCGTTCATGTCGGCGTGCGGTATCCCTCCCGGCAACGACTGGCCGAGGCAGTCGCCGCCGAGGAGGGGCTGGTGGAGCTGATGCGGGAGATGGCCCCGGAAATGGGGGTGGGTGACACCGCGCCCATGAACTTGCGGGTCGCCGCCCAGCGACTCAAGGATGAGGGCCACCACCATGTTCGGCCTGAGCATGTTGTTCGCATCCTGCGAGGCATCGCGGGCGACGGGCGGAGCGAGGGTTCTGCCGGCGGCAGCCTGACTGTCCGCAAGTACGACGCCGAGAGCGTGCGAGTGACCCTGAAGCGCGATTGGTCGTCTCTGGTCGCGATCACAGGGCGCCGACGAGCAGGCGCGGAACGGTTGCTCGAGCACCTGTTGTCACGGCTGCCCCCGCGCAGCCGTGGCAACGACCAGCTGGCCGAGACCACCCTCGGAAAGCTGGTCCAGGCGGTTGAGGGCGATCCCGGCCTACAAGGGCAGACCAAGGACTCGCGCCGTCTCGTCGACCGCTCCCTGATGTGGCTGCACGAGCAGGAGGTCATCAGACTGAACCGGGGACTGACTGTGTTCCGCCCGGCAATGACCATCCACCTGGCCGACGAGCGGCGCGGCTTCACCCAATCGGACTTCCAGTCCCTGCAGCTCCACTACGACGGGACCGTGAGACAGATCCACGTCATGGCCGAGTTCGCGCAGCAGGGTCTCGCGTCCATGGCCGACGCAGTTCGCCTGTCGCTCGACTACTTCCTGCTAGGAGAGGCAGAGTTCGTGCGCCGCTGGCTTCCCGCTCGCGCCCATGAGCTCTTGCGTCAGACGACGCCAGAGTCGTGGCGCGACATTGTCGAGAGTCTGGGTAACCCCGCCCAGCGTCAACTGGTGGCCGATGACCGTGAGAACACGAACGTGCTGGTGCTGGCCGGGCCCGGTTCGGGAAAGACCCGAGTGCTCGTGCACCGCATCGCATACTTGATTCGGGCCAGGCGCGAGGATCCCCGGGGCATTCTGGCCCTGGCCTACAACCGGCATGCCGCGGTGGAGATCCGTCGAAGGCTCGCTCAACTCGTCGGGGACGACTCACGGGGCGTAATGGTGCTCACATGCCACGCACTCGCGATGCGTCTCGTCGGTGCCAGCTTCTCGGAGCGAGCCGACCGGCCCGACAGCGAGCACTTCCAAGAGGTGCTCAAGGAGGCCGCCGCTCTGCTGCGCGGCGAGGGTCTGGAGCCCGAGGAGGCCGAGGAGTCGCGGTCCCGGCTGCTGGCGGGATTCCGCTGGATACTGGTGGACGAGTACCAGGACGTCGGCGCGGAGGAGTATGACCTGGTGTCCTCTTTGGCCGGACGGACTCTGTCGGAAGCGGACGCCAGGCTGAATCTCTTCGCTGTCGGAGACGACGACCAGAACATCTATTCGTTCAAGGGGTCGTCCGTTCGGTTCATCCGCAGATTCGAGGAGGACTACAACGCCAAGCCCCGATTCCTGACTGACAACTACCGCTCCACCGGTCACGTCATCGAAGCAGCCAACGCGGTCATCGACCCGGCCGCCGACCGGATGAAGGTCGACAACCGGATCCGCATCGACAGGGCCCGCGCCAAGGACGCGGCAGGCGGCTCGTGGGCCGAGCGCGATCCGGTGGCGGGCGGACGGGTCCAGGTGCTGCCTGCCGGGCGCGGCGCGATCTCGCAGGCGCAGACCGCGGTGGCCGAGCTTCAGCGGCTTGCGGTTCTCGCACCCGACTGGGACTGGTCTCGCTGTGCCGTCATCGCCAAGGAATGGAGCTATCTCGAACCGGTTCGCAGCCTCTGCGAGCTTGAGCGCATCCCGGTGCAGATGGCGAACGAGGAACTCCCGAGTGTCTGGCATCTTCGCGAGACTCAGGCACTCTTGGATTCCGTCCGCCGGCGTGGCTCCCGCCTGATCCGGAACAGTGACCTGAGCGAATGGCTGAACCGGCAGCCCAGTGGTCCGTGGATCGAACTTCTGCTGGAAGCAGTCGACGAGCATCGGGCCGAAGCCGGTGAAGGAGATGTGCCTGTGGACTCCTTTGCCGAATGGCTGGCCGAATGGGGACGTGATGTACGCCGACGCCATCGAGGGTTGCTGCTGTTGACCGCCCACCGCGCCAAGGGCCTGGAGTTCGACCATGTGGTTGTGCTGGATGGGGGCTGGGATCGAGTAGGGCGCAACGAGGATCCCGACGCTCCTCGCCGCCTGTACTACGTCTCCATGACCCGCGCCCGCCAGACTCTCGCCCTAGGACGCTTCGCAGGGCCGCATCCCATCCAGGACGCGCTACGAGAGAGTCCTGCCGTTCTCTGGCGGGACCCTTCGCCGGTGCCGGTGCCGCCACAAGAACTGGAACGCCGCTACCGCCAACTCGGTTTGCGGAACGTGTATCTGAGCTTCGCTGGTCGTATGCCTCAGCGAGATCGAGTACATCGTGCCATCGAGGCCTTGTCGCCGGGCGACCATCTGCAAGTGCGGCAACGGTCGAGCAGGTGGGAACTACTGGATGGCGCAGGGGTTGTAGTGGGAACTCTCGCGGGCAGCTTCGAGCCGCCTGCAGATACGCGCTGCATCGACGCGAGCGTCACGGCTCTCATCACCTGGAAGCGAAGCCACTCAGACCCGCAATACCGTCAGCAACTCAAGTGCGACCGCTGGGAGGTTGTCGTGCCCGAACTGGTCTTCGAGCCCTTCTCGTAGGAGTGTGCAACGCTCGACCGGGCCCTGGGCAGTCCGGATTAGTAGAGGTCACCGCACGAGCCGAGCGGCGTCCATAGGATCGGGCCGTGACCGTCGTGGCTATCGACCATGTGCAGTTGGCCATGCCCGAAGGCGGCGAGCGGTTCGCCCAGGAGTTCTACGAGGGCCTCCTGGGTCTCACGCGCGTGCCCAAGCCTCCCCATCTGGAGCGGCGAGGTGGCTGCTGGTTCGAGAATGACTGCGTCAAGGTCCACCTCGGCGTGGATGCCGACTTCCGGCCGGCCCGCAAAGCCCATCCCGCTCTCGTGGTGGACGGCTTGGACCGCCTGGTTGCGCGTCTGCGGGCGGCCGGTGTCACGGTCCGCGATGACGGGACCTCGGAGACGCTTCGCAGGGCGTATGCCGATGATCCGTTCGGCAACCGCATCGAGTTGCTCGAGTCCATCGAATAACCGACGCCCAATGGGCCACGACGACCGGCACTAGCCGGTCGGGGATCGCCTCCTTCCATAAGAGTTTTATAGAAAAATATTGAGAACTCCATGAAAATGGGGGATAGATGATGCTCCTATTGTTGTCAAGTCAAGCGGCGGGTGCTTGGGTGTTGAGCCAGTCGCGGTAGGCGGGCACGAGGTGGTGGTTGGGTGTTTTGCCGTGTTCGATTCTGGAGATGGTGCTGGGCCAGGTGTTGAGACTGTCGGCGGCGTGCTGGAGGGTGGCTCCGGCTTGTTGGCGGAGTTGTCGCAGGTTGTTGGTGGTTGCGGTGGCGGGTTGGGGGTTGGTGAGCAGCCGGTAGACCTCGCGGGCGATGTAGCGCTTGAGGCAGCGGATGGTCTCGCGGCGGGTCTTGCCGTCGCTTTGGCGGCGTTGGGCGTAGGCGCGGGTGGCCGGGTCGGTGGAGAGCCGGACCATGGCGATGCGCCACAGGGCGTGGTTGGCTTGGCGGTTGCCGCCTGTGTTGAGGCGGTGTCGGGTGATCTTGCCCGAGGAGGCCTCGACTGGGCTGGCGCCGCACAGCGCGGCGAAGGAGGCTTCGCTTTGGAGCCGCTGTGGGTTGTCGCCCGCCGCGATGAGCAGGATCGCCGCGGTGTCTGGGCCGATGCCTTTGGCGGCGCGCAGCGCCGGGTTGGCGGCCGCGGTGAGCTCGTCGAGGTGGCTGCGCAGCTCGGCGAGGTCGGCGTCGAGCACCTGGTGCTGGCGGGCCAGGGTGCGCAGGGCGGCCTTGGTGGCCTCTGCGGGTTCGGTGGGGTCTGCGGGGCGGAACCGGGCGCAGCGCTGCACCCGCTGCGGGGTCGAGAGCGGCTCGAGTTGCCGTCGCAGCGACTCGGGGGCGGTGTTGATGAGGTCCCGTATCTGGTTGGCGATGCGGGTGCGGTGGCTGCGCGTCGAGCACAACGCGACCCGCAGCGCCCGGATCGACTCGACTATCCCGTCGTTGCCTTTGGGTGCGGCGCTGGCGTCTCCGCTGAGCGCGGCGCGAGCGGCGGCCTCGGCGTCGACGGTGTCGGACTTGCCGCGCCGGCGGCGCACCTGGCGGTTCGGTCGGATCACCTCGACCACCTCGATGCCGCCATCGCGCAGGTGACGGGTGAGTCCCACGCCATAGGAGCTGGTGCCCTCGATTCCGATCTTGACGACCGGCCCGAACCCGCGCATCCAGCTCTCCAAGCGCCGGTAGCCAGCCGGCGCAGCCGCGAACGACTCGGTGCTCAGGATCCGTCCCGTCTGGTCGACGACCGCCGCAACGTGGATGTCTTTGTGAGTGTCGACGCCGCCATAGATGCCGGCGATGAGATCGGCCATGATGAAGCCCTGCCTTCCTTGCTAGCCAGTGGGGTCGGCACCACCGGCCGGGACGGCGGACAGGACAGTCAAGGTGGTCTTCCCAAGGCTCCTATGAGGTCACGTCCGCCCGACCGGTCGGTGCGCGCCAGCAGCCAGGACACCGAACCGACAGATCACCGGAAAGGCACAAGGCCCGTCACACCCTGGGTCAGATCCGAGCCCCGACCACTGACCCCCACATCATGACTGTCACACCCCTATGGAATGCTGTAAACATGTTGATCGAAGCCGCTCGACGGGCCGAAGCCGCGGTGAAGGAGATGGTGGCCATCGCCCACGACGGATCCGCGAGGACCGAGGAGTTTCGCGACGCCCTGGCGATCACCGAATCGTTCGTGAGGATCGCTTCGGCGTTCCAGACCGCGGCCGCGGCCACGGTGGCCGGGCGCGAGCAGCACGGTGACGGAGGCGCGGAGGTGCTGGCCACCAGCACCGGCTTGTCGCGGCCGGAGGCTCACAGCCGCGTCAAGACGGCTGAGGCGTTGCGGGACGTTCCTGCCGCGCGCCAGGCGGTCGAGTCGGGGCGGGTGTCGCCGGCCAACGCCAAGCGTCTGGCAGAGGCCATCGACAAGGCGGGCGCGAACGCTGTCGGTGACGACGTCGGTCTGCTGGCCAACGCCGAGTCAATGCGACCCGAGCAGTTCAGCCGCGAGGCCCGGCGGTGGGTGGTCGCTCGCGAGGACGACGGCGGGGAGTCCGAGCATCGGCGCCAGAGAGCACGGCGCCATGTGCGCCTCCGAAACGCAGACGACGGCATGGTCCACCTCTACGGTGAGTTCGACGCCGCGGCAGGTAAGCGCATCGGCAACCGGCTCCGGGCCGAGGCCGGCCGGATGTACGAGGCCGACAAGAAGGCCGCGGCAGGCTCGGGCTCCGGTCGCCGAACGTTCGCCCAGTGCATGGCCGACGCCCTCGACAGCCTCACCGCCAGCAACGCAGCGAGCGACGGCAAGGGCAAGCCCATCGCTGACATCTGCGTGGTCGCGCACGTCGACGACGAGACCGGCAACCTCATCGCCGAGCTACCCGACGGCGACCGGCTTCCCCCGGCCGTGCTCGAGGAGTTCGCCTGCAACGCCAAGTTCACCGGCATCATCTACGACCGTAAGGGCAAGCCGATCTGGCGCGCCGAGTCCTGCCGCACCGCCACCGAAGCACAGCGACAGATCCTCCTCGCCCGCTACGGCGGCTGCTTCCACTGTGCTGCCCACCCGGCGCTGTGCCAGATCCATCACATCAGACCGGTGTCAGAGGGCGGGTCCACGCGGCTCGACAACATGGTTCCCGTCTGCTGGGACTGCCACCAGAAGATTCACCACCACAAATGGCGGATCCGCACAACCAACGGCGTGCACACCCTGCACCCCCCGGGGGCGGTGACCGACGGACCGGCGAGCGCCCCGGTACAACCGATCCTGCACCTGCCCGGCACCGACCCAGCAGTTGGATCTCGCCGAACAGGTACTGGAGCCCTTTGTGCTACATTGTAGAACATGGCTGAGATCGGAATCCGCTCGCTCAAGCAGAACGCTTCCGCCGTGGTTGCTGGCGCCGCGGCGGGGGAGGTCGTCACCATCACACTGCGGGGTCGTCCGGTGGCCAGGATGACCGCGATCTCCTCATCCCGCTTGGAAGAGCTCGTGTCATCCGGCCGAGCGCGGCCTTCACGCCGTGACATCGCTGACTTGCCCTCGCCGCCGGAGGGACCCAGCCTCTCCCAGGAGCTGGACGCCATGCGGGCCGGGGAGCGGTTCTGACGGTGGCCCACTATCTGGACAGTTCCGCGCTGGTGAAGCTGGTGGTGCACGAACCCGAGACCGATGTCTTGCGGGCATGGCTGGCGGCAACCGAACGTGAACCCGTGTCAAGCGACCTGGCCCGCGCGGAGCTGATACGCACGGTGCGGCGGGCCGCGCCCGAACTCGCACCGAACGCCCGGCGTGTGCTCGACGCGATCACGCTCACCCAGGTGACCACCGCCGTGTTCGAGCAAGCCGGGCGGATCGAGCCTGACACTCTGGGCAGCCTCGACGCGATCCATCTGGCCGCGGCCCTGGATTTGGGCGACGACCTCCACGGCCTCGTCACCTACGATCGAGTGCTGGCCGGCGCAGCGAGCGCATCCGGCATCGCAGTCATAGCCCCCGCCGACGCGTGATCCGCCCAGCTTGGAGGCGGATTCGCGCATAGAGGCCCCGCGGGTCGGCGAGCGAACGCGGCCCATACGGGCGGGGCCGTGGCCCGAGCGGCCCGTGAGCGCAGCGAACAAGAGCGGGAGACACCAACCCCGACACGACCGGCTTGCACCTACCCGCGCATGTTCTTAGCCGGATCGGTCTACGCCATTCCTGTGGCCGGCGAGTGATCGTCGCTCGCCAGCCGGAACAGCCCGCTTGTGGCTCAGGCCTCGAGTTGGGCGACTAGGTCCTCGACGGTGGCGGCGGGGGTCTGACAGGCGAAGTCGCGGCAGACGTAGGCGAAGCCTTCGGGGCGGTCGGCCCACAGCGGCGAGTCGTAGGGCTCGCCCCAGGCCAGGACCGCGCCGGGCAGGTAGCGGGTCTGCACCGCGGAGACCAGGTCGGGGCGATCACCGACCACCGCGATCTCGTCCAGGCCGTTGGCGGCCATGTCAATGGCCTCGAGCGCCCGGCCGAAAGCGGTGGGATGCTGGGGTGCCGCCGGGCCGAAGAGGGCGATGATCTCGTGAGCGCGATCGGTGTAGCGGCTCTCACCGGTGAGGGCGGCCAGTCGCAGAAGCCCGCAGGCCGCCAGCGACTGGGCCGAGGGGGTGGCGTTGTCCATCAGGTCCTTGGGCCGGGTGACAAGCTTCTCGGCGTCGTCGCCGGTGGTGAACACGCCGCCCGCGTCGTCGTCCCAGAACAGCTCCAGCAGGCCGTCAGCCGCAGCCCGGGCCTCATCGATCCAGCGGGCCTCACCCGACAGCTCGGCCAGCCTGGTGAAGGCGTCGATCACGGCCGCGTAGTCCTGGGCGTAGGCCAAGTGCCGTGCCTGGGGCGGCCTGTCGGCATCGCCGGCCTGCCACGAACGCAGCCAGCGACCGTCATCTCGGCGCAGGTTCGCCACCAGGAACTCGCCGTTGGCGACAGCCGCGGCCCGCCATTCGTCGTTGCCGGTGGCCGCGGCGGCCTCGGCCAGCGCCGACAGCATCAACCCGTTCCACTCAGTGAGGACCTTGTCGTCAAGGCCGGGCCGGATCCGGCTCTCCCGGCAGACGAACAGCGCCTCGCGGGCGGCCTCGACCGCCTCGGGGCGGATCAGGTCGCCCCGCACCGGACGGTTCAAGATGTTGGCGCCCTCGAAGTTGCCGGCCGGGGTCACCCCCCACCAGGCCACTGCCTCATCGTCGGCGCCGGCACCCGCCGCGGCCCGGACCACGGCACGAAGCTCTGGCTCTGACCAGACGTAGAACTTGCCCTCGACGCCCTCGGAGTCGGCATCCTCAGCCGAGTAGAAGCCGCCGTCGCGGTGGCGCAGGTCCCGCAGCACGTAGCCGATGGTCTCATCGACGACCTGCCGGTAGGCGGCCTCGCCGGTAACCATCCAGGCGTGGAGGTAGACCCTCGTTAGCAGGGCGTTGTCATAGAGCATCTTCTCGAAGTGAGGGACGAGCCAACGATGGTCGACCGAATAGCGGGCGAATCCGCCTCCGAGGTGGTCGTAGATGCCGCCGGAAGCCATGGCGTCGAGGCTTGTGCGCACGACCCTAAGCAGCTCGGGGCGGTCGCTGCGGTGGTGGATCCGCAACGCCGAGGCCAGCGTCATGGCCGCAGGGAACTTGGGCGCGCCCCCGAAGCCTCCCCACTCCGGATCGAATGACGACAGGATCGCGTCTCCGGCCTGGTCCAGCGCCCGGCTGCCGCCGGCGCCGGCGGGCGCAGCCTCCGCGCCCATCGAGGACGCGGCACGCGACGCCCGATCGATCAGTGCGGTGAGCTGGTCGGCCTGGGCGTGCACGTCGGAGCGCCGGCTGGTCCAGGCCTCGTCGATGGCCGCCATCACCTGCCGGAACGAGGCCATGCCGCCCCGGGGCCGGTCGGGGTAGTAGGTGCCGCCGAAGAAGGGACGGCCGTCGGGAGTCAGGAACACGGTCATGGGCCAGCCGCCCCGGCCGGTCATGGCCTGCACCGAGTCCATGTAGATGGCATCCACGTCGGGGCGCTCCTCGCGGTCCACCTTCACGTTCACGAAGAGTTGGTTCATGATGGTGGCGGTGTCCGGGTCCTCGAAGGACTCATGGGCCATCACATGGCACCAGTGGCAACTCGAGTAGCCGACCGACAGGAGCACGGGCCGGTCGCGCTCGGCGGCCGCCTCGAACGCCTCAGGCCCCCAGGGATACCAATCCACCGGGTTGTCGCGATGCTGGCGCAGGTAGGGGCTGGTCTCGTCACCGAGCCGGTTCACGATGACGATCCTAGGAGGCCGAGCGGACAGGTGTGCGAGCGGCTTTCGAGAGCGAGGCCCCGGGCCCGAGCGGCCCGTGAGCGCAGCGAACAAGAGCGAGGCCCCGAGCCCGAGCGGCCCGTGAGCGCAGCGAACAAGAGCGGAAGACACCCCCTCGCCACACGACGCGCTCTCACCCGTCCGCGGGCACATGCGGGGCTGGGAGCACGCGATGAGCGGGCCGGCCCGGCGCCGGGGCAGACTGGCGGCTGTGAGCACGGGAGTCAGGGTGCTGGTCGTCGACGACGAGCCCTCCTACCGGGAGGGCCTCCAGGTTGCGCTGGGTGCCGAGGGGTTCATGGTGGACGCGGCCTCCGACGGCGAGGAGGCTCTGGCGTTGTTCGAGGCCCTCGATCCTGACATTGTGCTCCTCGACGTGATGCTGCCCCGCATGTCGGGCATCGACGTGTGCCGCCGCATCCGCTCGCTGGCCGACACCCCGGTGATCATGGTGTCGGCCCGCCGGGAGGAGATCGACACCGTGGTCGGGCTGGAGGTCGGGGCGGACGACTACGTCGCCAAGCCCTACCGGGTGCGGGAGCTGGTGGCCCGGATGCGTACCGTGATGCGCCGCAGCCGGGCCCGAACATCCCGTTCCATCGACACCGCGGCCACTCTCAGCATCGGAGACGTGACGGTGGACCGCGACCGCCACGAGGTGACCATCGCCGGCCGGCTGGAGCGCATGCCGCTCAAGGAGTTCGAGGTGCTGGCCCTGCTGATGGAGAGTGCCGGTTTCGTAGTGACCCGCCAGACGCTCATCGATCGTGTTTGGGGATTCGACTACGTGGGAAACACCAAGACTCTCGACGTGCACATCAAGAGGCTCCGGTCGCGCATCGAGCGCGACCCGGCGGATCCCGAGCGGATAGTCACCATCCGGGGCCTCGGCTACAAGTACGTGGCGCCCTGAGAGCGCCCCACCGGCCAACCACGCCGCGACCGTGACCGCGATCCGCACCTGGGTGGCGGGCGCCCGTCCCCGCACGCTGAGTGCGGGGCTGGTCCCGGTGGCGGTGGGCGCCGCGGCGGCCATCGGAGAGGGATCGCAGACCGCGTGGTGGCGGGCCGGCGCCGCGCTGGTGGTGGCGATGGCACTGCAGGTGGCGGTCAACTTTGCCAACGACTACTCCGACGGCGTGCGGGGCACCGACGACTCCACACGGGTGGGCCCGCGACGTCTGGTGGGGTCGGGGCTGGTCGAGGCCCGCAGCGTGAAGCGGGCCGCGTTCGCAGCGTTCGCGGTGGCGATGGCGGCCGGCGCGGCCCTGGCCGCAGCGACCGGATGGGAGCTGCTGGCCGTGGGCGCGGTCTGCATCGCGGCGGGATGGGCCTACACCGGCGGCCCCAAGCCCTACGGGTACCTCGGCCTGGGGGAGGTGTTCGTGTTCGTGTTCTTCGGCCTGGTGGCCACGGCGGGCACCACCTACGTGCTGCTGGAGCGCCTGGAGTGGTTCGCGGTGCTCTGCGGTGTTCCGGTGGGCCTCTGGGCGGTGTCGCTGCTCATGGCCAACAACCTGCGCGACATCGCCGGAGACGGGGCCGCCGGCAAGCGCACCCTGGCGGTACGCCTCGGCGACCGCGGCACCCGTGTGGCCTACATGGCCGTGATCGAGGCCTCCTACGCGGCGGCTCTGGTGGCGTCGGTGACGGGGCGGGCGGCCGCGGCCGCGGTGGCAGGCGCCCCTTTCGCGGTGCGGGCAGTGCGCATGGTCCTGCGGGGGGCGTCGGGGCGGGACCTGATTCCGGTGCTGGGTGCGACCGCCCAGGCGCAGCTCGCTTCGGGCCTGGCCATGGCGGCGGGCATCGCGCTGACCTAGCGGCGCGGCCTCCCGCCGTGGCCTCTAGCGGTCTCGCTACGCCTACTGGTCACGGGACTGGTCGGGCCAGGTTCTCTACGACCTCGGCGCCCTCGATGGCCAGCAGCGATGCGGGCGGGCAGAGGATCTTGCAGTCCCGCGAGCCCCCTCCCACGATCACCTGGTCGCATTCCATGACCTGGGCGTCGATCCACACCGGGAGCCCGGCGGGCAGGCCGAACGGTGTGACTCCGCCGATCATCATCCCGGTTCGCTCGACGGTGGCGGTCGCGTCGGCGAAGGAGGCCTTGCGGGTGCCGAGCCGGCGGCGCACCACCCCGTTGACGTCCAGCCGCGTGGAGGCCAGCACCAGGCAGCAGGCCATGGGCCGCTCCGCCGACTTGCCCACGACGCAGATGGCGTTGGCCGACGCCTCCATGGGGTATCCGTAGCGTTCGCAGAAGTTGGCGGTGTCGGCGAAGTCGGGATCGCACTCCACGATTTGGTAGTCCACGCCCAGGGCCTCCAGGTGGGTGACGACCGCTTCACGACTCATGGCCGACAGTCTGCCCGAGCGGCCCGTGAGTGCAGCGAACCGGCGCCGAGAATGCTGGGGCCGAGCGCACCGCCCGCGGCATCCTCGCCGTCAACCCCGGGTGGCGGTGATCAGCTGGGCGATGCCGGCGCTCAGCCGGCGGTGCTGCACGTCGAAGAACCCGGCGGCGCGCACTATGGCCTGCAGCTCGCCCGAAGGGGGCAGGTAGGCGACGGACTCGGGCAGGTAGCGGTAGGCGTCGCGGTCCGACAGCACAGCCCCGATGAGGGGGACGACCCGACCGAAGTACAGCTCGTGTCCCCACCGCAGGATCGGGTTGGCGGGCTGGTCCACCTCCAGCAGGCCGATACGCCCCCCGGGCCGCAGCACCCGTGCCAGCTCAGCCAGCAGCGGCGGCACCGCAGTGAGATTGCGCAGCGCGAAGCCGCAGGTCGCGCCGTCGAGCGCTCCGTCCCGAACCGGCAGCCCCAGAACGTCGGCGTTGACCAGCGGCGCGCCGCCGGCGCTCGCCGGTGCCGCCCGGAGCATGCCCATCGAGAGGTCGAAGCCGACGGGGGAGTGGCCCTGCCGGACCAGCTCCCGGCAGAGGTCCCCCGTGCCGCAGGCCAGGTCGGCCACCCGTGAGCCGGGGGGAAGGGTCAGCTCCCGCACCGTGCGGCGACGCCAGGCCACATCGAGCCGCAGGGTCATGACCCGGTTCACCAGGTCGTAGCGGGGCGCGATGGAGTCGAACATCTCCCGGACAGCCCGGCGCTTGTCGGCGCCGGAGGGGAGTTCGCTCACCCGCGGCGGCGCTTGGGCCAGTACTGCAGGTAGCTGCGGCTCATGGGATGCAGCAGGAGAGCAACCAGCGCGACGTCGAACAGCAGACCGATCAACTGGCTGAATGTCCGGCTGAGGTCGGCGAAGTCCTCCAGCACCCGCAGCACCGATGCGACCAGGGCGAGCGAGGACGCTACAACGCCGAGGATGTAACCCCATCGCCTCTCGTTGGCGATGCCGAACGCGGCCATCACGAAGCCCACCGCCTCGATGAGCGAGGACACAGTTAGAAAAGATCCGAGAAGAAGCCCGAACACCAGTAGGTAGCCGCCCCGGAAGTACAGCAGCAGCTGGGCGATGTACAGCGTCTGCGGCTGGTTGCGGTTGACCCAAACGCGGGACTGCATGGCTCCAGTATGCAGGCGCAAGCTCCTAGTGACGCAGGAGGCGGTAGGCGCGGTCGGTGTGGTGGCGCTCGAAGCCGATCCGGCGGTAGACAACGTTGGCCCGATGGTTGTCGGACTCCACGTAGAGCATGCCCACGGCCAGCCCGCGTGCGGAGAGCCACTCCAGACCGGCCAGGGTCATGGGCCGGCCCAGACCACGGCCCGAGAAGTCGGGGTCCACGGCGATCACGTAGATCTCGCCCAGCGGCGGGTCTTGGTCGGAGTGAACCTTGGTCCAGCAGAACCCGGCCAGGCGGCCGTCGCGGTGGTGCAGGCGGAAGCCGTCTGCGTCGAACCACGGCTCGGCCATCCGGTCGCGCACATCGCCGGCGGTCAGGCCGCCCTGCTCGGGGTGCCAGTGGAAGGCCCGGTTGTTGACCGTCACGAAATCGTCGAGGTCGTCGATGCTGAACGCTCGGGTGGGCAGCCCCGACGGCTCAGCCGGCAGGCGGCAGCGCAGTTGCCAGAGGTCGCGGTACGGCTCGAAGCCGTGACGCCGGGCCGCCTCGTCGTCGCCCGCCGCGACCTCCCTGATCCAGAGCTGGGCCCCGTCGCGGCCGTGAAGTCCGGCCAGCGCCTCGTCGAGGATGGGGGCCACATCGCCGCCGGCCCGGCCCTCGTACACCACCACCTGTGCCTCGGCGCCCGCCTCGACCGGGAGATTCACCTCGTAGCGCACCGGATCGAGAGTACCGCTACTCGTGCGTCGCCAGAATTCCGCGGGGACGCCAGAATCTGCGGCACGCGGTCGCGTACTGCCTCCGGCCTTGCCGTCCGTACCGCACGCGCCGCCTCGCGAAGTCGCGGACAGACCGCTAGCTTCGCGCCGATGGCCCGCCCGCGAACGCCGAAAGGCCGCGCCCGGCGCACCCACGAGCGCCTGGCGGACGAGTATCCCGACGCGGTGTGCGAACTCGACCACGGCAACGCCTTCGAGCTGCTGGTGGCCACCATCCTGTCGGCCCAGGCCACCGACGTGGGTGTCAACAAGGCCACTCCTGCGCTGTTCGCCCGGTTCGGCGACGCCGAGTCGCTGGCCGAGGTCGAGCCGGAGGTAGTCCAGCCCTACATCAGCACCATCGGGCTGTTCCGCAACAAGTCCAAGAGCCTGGTGGGCATGGCCCGGATGCTGGTGGACGACTACGGGGGCGAGGTTCCGGGGCCCATGAAGGACCTGGTGCGCCTGCCCGGCGTGGGGCGCAAGACCGCCAACGTGATCCGCAGCGTGGCCCTCGGGCTGCCGGGCCTGCCGGTGGACACCCACATGACCCGGCTGTCGAACCTGCTCGGCCTGACCACCGAGACCGACCCGGTGAAGATCGAGCTGGAGCTGAATCCGATGATCCCCGCCGCCGAGCGGGGCGACTTCAGCCTGCGTATGATCCTCCACGGCCGCCGGGTCTGCGTCGCTCGCCGGCCCCGCTGCGAGGACTGCGTCCTCAACGACTTCTGCCCGTCCAGTACCGTCTGACCGGCGCGCCCACAGACTGGGGAGCACAGCCGTCACCGGTAGCGTTGTATGGTGCTCAGCCGCCTCGACCTGCGCGGCGACGGCGGTCCCGTCGCCTCCCGCCTGCCGCGGCCCGAGGCCGCGTCGGCAGGCCCGCGGGAGGCGGTGCGGGCCATCATTGCCGAGGTCCGCGAGCGGGGCGACGACGCCCTGCGGGAGCTGACCGAGCGCTTCGACGGGCCCTCGCCGGCCAGTCTCGCGGTGGCACCCGGCGAGATCGCCGAGGCGGCCGCTCGCACACCCGCGGCGGTGCGGGAGGCTTTGGCGGCCGCGGCGGCCAACGTGGACGCCTATCACCGCCACCAGTTGCTCGACGACGTGGTCCACAACCGGGGCGGCGTCACTGTCACCGAGCGCCACCTGCCAGTGCGCCGGGCCGGGTGCTACGTGCCCGGCGGGCGGGCGGCCTACCCGTCGACGCTGATCATGACCACGGTCCCAGCCATGGTGGCCGGCGTGGGCGAGATCGCGGTGTGCGTGCCGCCCGGACCCGACGGCCGGATCGCTGACGTCACGCTGGCCGCGGCCGCCGCGGTGGGCATCGACGAGGTCCATCCCGTGGGCGGGGCCCAGGCCATCGCGGCGCTGGCCTACGGCACCGAGTCGATCGCGGCCGTCGACGTGATCGCGGGACCGGGCAACGCCTACGTGGCCCTGGCCCAGCGCGAGGTGGCGGGGATCGTGGGGGTGCCCGCGGCCTTCGCAGGACCGTCGGAAGTGGTGGTGGTGGCCGACGCCGGCGCGGATCCCACATTTGTGGCGGCCGATGTGATCCTCCAGGCCGAGCACGGCCCCGACGGGCTCGCGTGGCTGGTCACCTGGGACGAGGCCATCGCCGATGCGGTGGAGGCCGAGGTCGTCCGGCGGGCGGCCCGAGCCGACCGCCGGGACGAGATCGAGGCGACCCTGCGCAACTCCGGCTACAGCGTGGTGTGCTCGAGCGCCGAGCAGGCCTTGGAGGTGGTCAACGAGATCGCACCCGAGCACCTCGAGCTGCTGGTGGCCGACCCCGAGGCTCTCGTGCCCCAGGTCCGCAACGCCGGAGCGGTGTTCTGCGGGCCGTGGGCGCCGGCCTCGCTCGGCGACTACGCCGCGGGACCCAACCACGTGCTGCCCACCGACGGAACGGCCCGGTTCGCCGGCGCGCTGGGAGTGCGCGACTTCCTGAAGAGCACCCACGTCGTGAACACCGACCGGGCCGGGTTGAAGGGCCTGGCCCCCCATGTCATCGCTCTGGCCGAGGCCGAAGGGCTCACCGCCCACGCCGAGTCGGTACGGGTGCGGCTAGAGGCCGAGCGGACAGGCAGCGAATCATGAGGGTGCAGCCTCGCGACGACATCGCCCTGATGACCGGCTACCACTCGCCGCAGCTCGATGTGGCCGTGCGGCTCAACACCAACGAGAGCCCGCTGCCGCCCCCGCCCGCTTTCGGTGACGCGGTGGCGGCCGCGAGCCGGTCGGTGGCCTGGCACCGGTACCCGGACCGCCGGGCCGCAGAGCTGAGGTCCCGGATCGCAGCCCGCCACGGGGTGGATCCCGGCAGGGTGTTCGCGGCCAACGGCTCCAACGAGGTGCTCCAGTGCCTGCTGCTCGCCTACGGCGGGGCGGGACGCCGCGCCGTGGTCTTCGAGCCCACCTATGCGCTGCACTCGCACCTGGCCCGGGTGACCGGCACCACCGTCGCCAGCGGCGAACGCGACGGCGACTTCAACCTCGACCCCCATGCCGCCATGGCACTGATCGCGTCGGCTGAGCCCTCGGTCACCTTCCTGTGCTCGCCCAACAACCCCTCCGGAACGGTCGAGCCCCGGCCGGTGGTGTCGGCCTTGCTGGACGCGGTCGGCTCGACCGGCGGGCTGCTCTGCGTCGATGAGGCCTATGCCGAGTTCGCTCCCCACAGCGCGCTGGAGTTGGTCGACGACGAGACGCCGCTGGCGGTCACCCGCACCTATTCCAAGACCTGGGCCATGGCCGGGGCCCGCCTCGGATATCTGGTCGGCCCGCGATGGCTGGTGGCCGAACTCGAAAAGGTGGCCCTGCCGTACCACCTCGACGCGCTCAAGCAGGCCGTCGGCATCGCCGCCCTCGACTTCGTGGACGACATGCAGGCCCGGGTGAGCGCCATCGTGGCCGAGCGCACCCGCCTGACGGACCGGCTGGGCGGGCTGCCGGTGGACGTGTGGCCCTCGGGTGCCAACTTCGTGCTGTTCCGGCCCCGCGACCGCAACGGCGCCGACGTGTGGCAGCAGCTCGTGGACCGGTCGGTGCTGGTGCGCAACTGCGCCTCGTGGCCCCGCCTGGCCGGCTGCCTGAGAGTGACGATCGGCACTCCGGAAGAGGACGACAAGTTCCTGGACGCCCTGACAGAGATCCTGGCGTGAGGGCGATACTGGCGTGAGCGGCGCGGGACCGGCCCGCCGCGTGCAGCGCGTCGAGCGCGTCCGCAACCTGCGTACCCTCAAGGGCATGAAAGGCATGAGCCGCACGTCCACCCGCTCCCGCTCCACCAAGGAGACCCGCATCGAGATCAGCCTCGACCTCGACGCCGACGGCGCGTCCCAGGTCTCCACCGGCCTGCCCTTCTTCGACCACATGCTCGACCAGCTCGCTCGCCACGGTGGCCTCGGGCTGTCGGTGCAGGCCGAGGGCGACCTTGAGGTGGACGCTCACCACACCGTCGAGGACACCGGCATCGTGCTGGGCGAAGCCTTCCGCGAGGCGCTGGGCGACAAGGCCGGGGTACGCCGTTTCGCCAGCATCACCGTGCCACTGGACGAGGCCGCGGTGGAGGTCGTGCTCGATCTGTCCGGTCGGCCCTTCCTGCACTACGACGTGGACTTCCCCGGTGAGAAGATCCTCGGGGATCCGCCCTTCGACCCGCAGCTGGCCGAGGAGTTCTGGCGGGCCTTCGCCACCGCGGCTGCCATCACGCTGCACATCGTGATGCGCCGGGGCCGCAACACCCACCACATCGTGGAAGCCTCGTTCAAGGGCGTGGCCCGAGCCCTCCGGGACGCGGTCCGCGTGGAGGGCTCGGCCCTGCCCTCCACCAAGGGCGCTCTGTGACGGCCCAGAGGCCGCTCATCGCCATCCTCGACTACGGCATCGGCAACCTGCACTCGGCCCAGAAGGGATTCGAGCACGCGGGGGCCGACGCCCGCCTGACCGCGGACCGGGGCCTGATCGACGACGCCGACGGGGTGGTGCTGCCGGGGGTGGGCGCCTTCGCGCCCTGCATGGCCGCTCTGGGCCGCACCGGCCTGGACGACACGGCTCGCGACGCGGCCGGCTCCGGTCGGCCCTTCATGGGGATCTGCGTGGGAATGCAAGTGCTCTTCGCCCGCTCCGACGAGGCTCCCGGCACCGCGGGCCTGGGGATCTTCGACCGGGACGTGCGATGGATCCCGGGCCCGGTGAAGCGACCCCAGATGCAGTGGAACGTGCTGGACCGTCGCCTCGACCATCCCATGCTGGCCGGGCTGGACGATCCGGTCTGGGCGTACTTCGTGCACTCGCTGGCCCCGGAGATGGGCGACGGCACCGATGTGGTGGCCACCTGCGACTACGGCGGGCCGGTGGTGGCTGCGGTGGCCCGCGACAACGTGTGGGCCGCCCAGTTCCACCCCGAGAAGTCCTCGAGAGTGGGCCTGAGCATCCTGGCCAACTTCGTGGCTGCGGCCGCGAACGGCGACAGGGCGGGCTGAGGGCCGTGGACCTGTACTGCGCGGTCGATGTCCGCGGCGGCCGCTGCGTGCGCCTCCGCCAGGGCGACTACGGCGCCGAGACCGTCTACGACGACGACCCGGTGGCCCGGGCGGTGAAGATGGCCGATCAGGGCGCCCGGTGGATCCACGTCGTCGACCTCGACGGGGCCCGCTCGGGCCACCCCGACAACGCAGACGCGGTGGCCGCCATCGCGGCTGCGGTCGATGTGCCGGTGCAGGCCGGGGGAGGGGTCCGCAGCGCTGAGACCGCCGAGGCGTGGTTCGCGGCCGGCGTGGAACGGGTGGTGCTGGGCACCGCCGCGCTGCGCGACCCGGAACTGGTGACGGACCTGGCCGGCTTGCACCGCGTGGCGGTCGGGCTCGACGCCCGGTCCGGCGAAGTCGCCACCGACGGCTGGTTGCAGGGCTCGGGACGGTCGGTGCTGGATGTGGCCCGCAGTTTCGCCGGCACGGGCGTGGACGCCTTCGTGGTCACCGACATCAGCCGGGACGGCACGCTCACCGGACCCGACCTGCAGGGCCTGGCCGGGATGCTCGACGCCACCGGCGTCGATGTCGTCGCATCGGGCGGGGTGGGCCGCATCGAGGACCTGCAGGCGCTGGCCGGCATCGAGGGCCGCGGCGGGCGCCGCCTCAGCGGAGCGATCGTGGGCACCGCCCTCTATGAGCGCCGTTTCACGGTGGCCGAGGCGGTCGGCGCGCTGGCCGGGGACGGTTGGGGCGACTGAGATGCGGGTTGCCCGGGTCATACCGTGCCTCGATGTGGACGCCGGGCGGGTCGTCAAAGGCGTCAACTTCGTGGACATCCGCGACGCCGGCGACCCGGTGGAACTGGCTGCTCGCTACGACGCCGAGGGGGCCGACGAGCTGGTCTTCCTCGACATCACCGCTTCGTCGGACCGCCGCGACACCACGGTGGCCATGGCCCGGGCAGTGGCCGACGAGGTCTTCATCCCGTTCACCATCGGTGGCGGCATCCGCACTCTCGACGACGCCCGCCGGCTGCTGCGGGCCGGCGCGGACAAGGTGAGCGTGAACACCGCGGCAGTGCGCCGCCCCGAGCTGGTGCGCGAGATCAGCCTGGAGTTCGGCGCGCAGTGCTGCGTGGTCGCCATCGACGCCCGCAGCTCGACCACGTCGCCGAGCGGCTACGAGGTGTTCACTCACGGTGGCCGTACCCGCACCGGTATCGACTGCCTGGAGTGGGTCGCGGAAGCCGAGCGCCTCGGCGCGGGCGAGATTCTGCTCACTTCGATGGACCGTGACGGCACCAGGATGGGTTTCGAACTGAACTTGACATCGAAGGTCTCCGAGGCAGTGGGTGTCCCGGTCATCGCCAGCGGCGGAGTGGGGACCCTCGACCATCTGGTGGAGGGAATCACCGAGGGCAGGGCCGACGCAGTGCTGGCCGCCAGCATCTTCCACTACGGCGAGCACACCGTCGCCGAGGCCAAGGCCCGCATGGTCGCCGCCGGCATAGCCGTCCGCCCCGCCTGAGATTCTCTCCATCAAGTCACTGACAAGTCACTGAGCGGCGCGGCGCGACCCGACAGGCCGGGGGGTGGCGACGAGTCAGATGACCGACGAATAGGGCGAAGCCCGTGTCGGTCATCTCGGCTCGGCGACAGGACCCGCCGGCCGGAACAGACCGGTAGTGCCAAATCGGCTCTTCCGCAGATGCGATTAGCGCACTAGGGTCGCGGCTGCGCCATCGCCCCGACCGCTGACGCCCGGAGGTCGCCCTTGACAGTCGCCGACACGTATCGCCTCTCCTCCCGCTACACCGAAGACTCCGGCACAGTCTTCATGACCGGCCTGCAGGCGCTGGCCCGGCTTCCGGTCGAGCAGTTGCGGGCCGACCGGCTTGCCGGGCTGCAGACCGCCGCCTTCATCAGCGGATACCCGGGCTCGCCGGTGGGCGGCTACGACAGCGACCTCGCCAGGGCTATAGCCGAGGCACCCGACCTGCCCGTCGTGCTGAAGCCCGCCATCAATGAGGAGCAGGCGGTCACCGCGGTGATGGGATCGCAGCTCACGTCCTTGCGCCCCGACGCCCGCTACGACGGCGTCCTCGGCATCTTCTACGCCAAGGGACCCGGGGTGGACCGGGCCGGCGACGCCCTCCGCCACGCGGTGTTCGCCGGATCCGACCCCCAGGGCGGGGCGGTGGTGATTGCGGGCGACGATCCCGCTGCCAAGAGCTCCACCATCCCGTCGTCGTCGGCTGGGACGCTCGCCGACAAGCAGATACCGGTGCTGTACCCGGGATCGCCGCGGGAGGCGCTGGACCTCGGCCGTCACGCCGTCTACCTGTCGAGGGCCACCGGCTTGTGGACCAGCATGAAGATCGTGGCCGACGTGGCCGACGGATCCGGCACCGTCCATCTCGACCCCCGGCGGGTCGAGCCGATCATCCCGACCCTCGACGGCGAGCCCTACGCCCACACGCCCGACGGCAGGCTGCTCACCCCCGAGACGGTCGACACCGAGCGGGAGATCTACGAGGTTCGGCATCCGCTGGCCATCGAGTACGCGTCGCTCAACCACCTCAACCATGCCACTGTCAATCCCGCCGACGCGTGGATCGGGATCGTGGCCTCGGGCATCACCTACCGGGAGCTGCGGGAGGCTCTGCGCCGTCTCGGACTGGCCGACGACGCCGGCATCGCGGCCGCGGGTATCCGGCTGATGTGCATGCACATGCCGATCCCGTTCAGTCCCGAGCGGGCCCGCAACTTCGCCCGCGGCCTCGAAGAGGTCTTCGTGGTGGAGGAGAAGCAGCCCAATATCGAGTCTCTCATCAAGGACGCCCTCTACAACGAGACCCGTCGACCCCGCGTGATCGGCAAGTACGACGAGCACGACGCGATGCTCTTGCCGGGACACGGGGGGCTCACCGCAGACGACCTGCTGGCGCCGATTCGCCGCCGCCTGTCCGAGCGCATCGGCAACCGTCTACTCCCCGAACGGCCCGCCCGGGAATTGATCGCCCTCAACTCCGATGTGGCCCGGACCCCCTACTTCTGCTCGGGATGTCCCCACAACCGCTCGACCCGCGTGCCCGAAGGCGCCGCGGTAGGAGCCGGGATCGGCTGCCACACCATGACGCTGCTGATGGACCGCGACGACTTCGGAGACATCGTCGGGCTCACCTGCATGGGACAGGAGGGCACCCAGTGGATAGGCATGGCGCCGTTCGTCGAGACGCCCCGCATCTTCCAGAACATCGGCGACGGCACGTTCTTCCACAGCGGCCAGCTCGCCATCCAGGGTGCGATCGCCGCCGGTGTCGATCTGACCTACAAGCTGCTATGGAACCGGACGGTCGCCATGACCGGCGGCCAGGACCCCCAGGGGATGATCGGCGTGGAGGCGGTCGCCCGAGCGCTGCTGGCCCAGGGAGTGGCCCGGGTGCTGATCACCACCGACGATGTTGCCCGCTACCGTGGTGCGGACCTTCCCGACGATGTCGAGGTCTGGGCTCGGGACAGGCTGATCGAGGCTCAGGAACTCCTCGCTGGAGTCAAGGGCGTCACCGTTCTCATCCACGACCAGCAGTGCGCCGCCGAGGCCCGCAGGGGCCGCAAGCGCGGCACGATCGCCACGCCCCGACAGCGGGTGTTCATCAATGAGCGGATCTGCGAGGGCTGCGGCGACTGCGCCTCCGTCAGCAACTGCCTGTCGGTGCAGCCCACCGAGACGCCCTTCGGCCGCAAGACCCTCATCGACCAGACGACCTGCAACCTGGACTACTCGTGCCTCGAGGGTGACTGCCCCTCGTTCATGACCGTGACCCGGCCGGGTCGGCTGCGGTCATGGCTGCACCGGATCGCCGGCCGCGACCGCGCCGCGGTGCAGTCCGGGTCCGCCGCGCCGGCCGCGCCCACCGATCTGCAGGACCCGGTGCCCGCAGTGCCCGCCGAGGACCTGTCGGTGCGCATCGTCGGCATCGGCGGTACCGGCGTCGTGACGGTCAGCCAGGTGATCGGCACGGCGGCGATGTTCGACGGCTACGAGGCGCGCGGCCTGGACCAGATCGGCCTCTCGCAGAAGGCGGGGCCGGTGGTGAGCGACCTGCGCCTGTATCGGGACGGCGAGGCCGCCAGCAACCGGCTGGGCGAGGGCCAGGCCGACGTGCTGCTGGCCTTCGACCAGCTCGGTGCGGCATCGCCCTCGGGGCTGAGCAGGGCCGACTCCCAGCGCACCGTGGTGGTGGGTTCCACCTCTCAGACCCCTACGGGAGCGATGGTGGCCCACCCCGAGCGAACGATGCCGTCCCCCGAGGAGCTCGACGCGGCGATCGCGTCGGCGACCCGGGCCGATTGCCGCCACTGGGCCGACGCGCAGGCAATCACCGAGGCCCTGTTCGGGAACTCGGTTACGGCCAACGTCTTCGTGGTGGGCATGGCGGTACAGGCCGGAGCGCTCCCGCTGTCGCCGCTGTCGGTCGAGCAGGCCATCGAGCTCAACGGTGTGGCCGTGCGCAGGAACGTTGAGGCCTTCAGGTGGGGCAGGACGATGGTGGACCGCCCGTCGGCGGTCACCGCCGCGGTCGCCACCCGCCATGAGGGCGCCAGGCGGGTGCCCGAACCCGACGCCGCTTCAACTGAGCGGATCCGGGCTGTGGCCCGTGCCGTCGAGGCTGCAGCCTCGACCGCAGCCGGCCCTGCCGGCGGCGACGGATACGACGGCCCCCTCGACCTGGAGCAGACCTTCACCGAACTCTGCGCCTTCCAGTCACCGGCGCTGGCCCACCAGCACCTCGACTTCGTGGAGGCGGTCGCCGCGGCCGACGCCGAGCGGGGCGACGGCTCGGGCCGGCTGACGGTGGCCGCGGCCCGGGGCTACTTCAAGCTGCTCGCCTACAAGGACGAGTACGAGGTCGCCAGGCTGATGCTCGATCCCGCATCCAACGCCGAGGCCCACGAGTTGGCCGCGGCCACGGGTGCACGGCGGGCCTGGAAGCTGCACCCGCCCATCCTGCGGGCCCTGGGCATGAAGACGAAGATCGCCGTGCCGGTCTCGTGGACGCCGCTGTTCCGCGCCCTGGCGGCGATGCGCCGGCTGCGGGGCACGATCCTCGATCCGTTCGGGCACACCGCAGTGCGGCGGGCGGAGCGGTCGCTGCCACGGGAGTACCGCGCCGCGGTCGAGTCGGACCTGCACTCGCTGAGCCCCGAGCGGTATCCGGCCGCGCTCAGGAGAGCCGCGCTGGCCGAGGAGGTGCGCGGCTACGAGCAGATCAAGATGGACAGCATCAACCGGATGCGAGAGGAACTGACCGGAGCCTGACGCACACAACGACGTTGCCGGTGACGGCGAACCTGCTGTTAGGCTGCCACCCAACCCAATGGTGACGACGACTGCTACCGCCACCTTGGACCCACGCTTGGCGTTGTCCGCGGACTTCGCCGAAGCGGTGCGCCGCCATGTCGATGGCCTGGCCAGCGACGCGGACCTGGCGCTTCTCGAGGCCAACACCAGGCTGTGGGTTCGAGCCCTTTACCGACTGCTCGACGACGTCGCGGAATCGATCGACTCCGTCAGGGCCACGGTGAGGGGGCATCAGCGCGCCCTGATCGTGGCCGACCTGGAGAACGACTACCGGGCCATCGACGCCGTGCTAATGAAGCTCGCAGGGCCGCCGCTGGCACCCCTGGAGAACGGCGCTTCAGCGGACGCCCGCAGCGCGGCCATCGTCGAGCTGCAACTGTCATGGGTGCCCGGGCGGGTGATCGCCTGGGCCGCCGGGTCGGGCCGGGCCCCCGAGGCCGCGCCGGAGGTCCTCAAGCGACTCCGCGACACGGGTGCCGGAACCGTCGAGTGGAGCGATCACCGTCCGGTGAAGCTGGGCGGCGGGACCCGGGCCGAAACGGTCTCGGCACCGATCGAGAGCTGCCTGGGCTGGCTGGTGGCCCTCGGCTCGGCGGCCGAGGAGGACGGGATCGGGGCCAGCGTGTCATGGCTGGGACTGGTGGCCGCGCTGGCGGTGCGGCTCGCCGCCCAGGGGCGCATGGTCCCCCAGTTGAAGAAGGTCCGCCGCCGCTACCGGCCCGACGACGAGGCCGGCGGCGCCAACGGCGCTCCGCCGGCCGCAGCGACCCGGGCCGACAACGCCAGTTACGCAGTGCGCTGGACCCCGGCACTGGTGGAGTCCGATGCCGTCACCGCACTGGCGGATTCGCTTCCCGGCGCGGCCGCGGCCTTCGAGAACCAGCGGGACGCGACCGCTTTCACCCTGGCCGCTCTAGGCGACATCTTCGACGCCATCGCCAAGGAGGCAGCCGAACGGCTCGAGGCGCCCGCGCCCCCGCCCGCGCCGCGCACCAGAGCAGACGTGGCCGAGACGGCTCTGGCCCGGCTGGACGGCACACCCTTCGATGTCCCGAGCCGCCACGCCTCCGACCTGGCCCGGCGACTGGACCAGTGGGCTCGCCCGGTGACGGAGCCCTACGACCCCCGACTCCGGCTCATCGTGCAACTCGATCCACCCGACGACATCGGCGCCTGGCACCTGTCGGTCCTGTCGGAGGCGAGCTCGGGGGAGCTCCAGCCGGTCGAGCGGGCTCTGGTGATCGCATCACGGGCCCGGCGCCAGGCGGTGAAGCACCAGATGACCCGCCTGGAGCGGCTCTTCCCGGAACTGGTGCGGCTCGGTGGACGCCGCCGGGGAGAGGTGATCCTCGACGCCGACGAGGCGTGGCAACTGATGACCGGGACCGGTCACGTCCTGCAGGCCGTCGGCTACGAGGTACGGGTGCCGGCACTCTCACGCCGGCGCCCGTCGCCGGCCCTGCGTCTCACGTCCGTCGAGGCTCAGGAGACCGTCGTGGGGGCCCGCCAGCTGGCCGACGTGCGCTGGTCGGTCGCCTTCGACGACGTGGAGCTGACGGCCACCGAGATCCGGGATCTGGCCACCCAGGCCCGGCCCCTGGTCAAGAGCCGGGGCCGGTGGGTCGAGCTGGACCGGGCCGACCTGAACGAGGCCGCGGCCGCGCTCGCCGAGCGGGCCGAGGTGACCCGGATGACCGGCGCCGACATGCTGCGCCACGCCCTCGGCCTGGAGGGGTCCCCGCTGGCCGGGGGGACGATGGTCTCGGGAGAGGGCTGGGCCGCGGAGCTGATCCGGAGTGCCCGCAACATCCCCCCCGAGCTCCCCAACAAGCCCGACGGCTTCAGGGGAACGCTGCGGACCTACCAGGCCGACGCGCTGGTGTGGCTGGGCTTTTTGGAGCAGGCCGGCCTCGGCGGCTGCCTCGCTCTGGACATGGGACTGGGCAAGACCCCCACGATGCTGGCCCACATCTACCTCACCCGAGGCAACGGGCCGTCGCTGGTGGCCGCGCCGCCTGCGGTGGTGGGCAACTGGGCCAGCGAGGCCCGCCGGTTCGTTCCCGGCCTTCGGGTTGTGGTCCACCATGGACCCAACCGCACGCCCGCCGGCCAGGTGCCGGCCATGGTCAAGCAGGCCGACCTCGTGGTCTCCACCTACGGCACCACTATGCGCGATCTGGACGTTCTCGAGAAGGTCGAGTGGTCGACGGTGGTGCTCGACGAGGCCCAGGCCATCAAGAACCCGGCCAGCGAGACCGCCCAGCAGCTGCGCCGGCTCGACGCCCAATGCCGGGTCACGCTGACCGGAACCCCGATCGAGAACGGCCTGGGCGACCTGTGGGCCATCATGGACTTCTGCAACCCGGGCCTGCTGGGAGCCCGCAACCGGTTCATCGCCGAGATGTCGAAGGGTTCCAAGCTGCCCGAACCGGATGCCGCCGGCACTGCGGGATCCAACGGGTCCGAGGTTTCCAACGGGTCGCAGCCCGCCGCGGCCGGCAAGACCGCGGCGGCCGGTGAGGGGGCTCTGGCCGCCCTCAACGGCATCCTCGTGTTCCGCCGCACCAAGGCCGAGCCCGCGATCGCCGCGGAACTGCCCGACCGGATCGACGAACTCGATCACTGCACAATGACGGCTGAGCAGGTCGGGCTGTACCAGGCGGTCCTCGACGAGTTGGTGGCCCGCACCGAGACCACCGCTGAGGGCGGCCCCGAGCGCAAGGGAGCGGTGCTGGCCGCCATCACCGCCCTCAAGCAGATCTGCAACCACCCGGTCAATTACGAGGACGACGGAGGGCCCCTCGACGGGCGCTCGGGGAAGCTGGCCCGGCTGGAGCAGATCATGGGCCAGGTGTTCGCGGCCTCCGAGCGGATGCTCATCTTCACGCACTTCGCCACCTGGGGCGAGCGCCTGGCCGCCCACCTGAGCGAGCGGACCGGCCTGCCCATCCACTGCTACCACGGTGGCCTGGCCCGCGGCGCCCGCGATCGGCTGGTCCAGTCGTTCCAGAAGGGCAGGGGACCCGGTGCCCTGGTGCTGTCGCTGAAGGCGGGCGGCACCGGGCTGAACCTGACCGCGGCCAACCATGTCGTGCTCTACGACCGGTGGTGGAACCCCGCGGTGGAGGACCAGGCCCGCGACCGGGCCTGGCGCATCGGGCAGCGCAACACGGTGGTGTGCCACCGGCTGGTGTGCCCCGGCACCGTCGACGACCGGGTCGAGGAAGTGGTGGCCGGCAAGCGCCGCATCGCCGACATGGTCCTGCCCAAGTCGTCCTCGGTGGGCGACCTGGACAGCGATCAGCTGCGGGCCGCGCTGGGGATCGATCCCGACCAGCTGCTCATCGACGAGAACGGCGACAACGGCGCCCACGATCCGGACGCCGGCTCATGAGCGCGGCCAACGGGGCCGATGCGGCCCGGAAACGCTCCAGGCGGGGCAGGGGCACCCGACCCGCGCCGGGCACCGCCAAGACCTCCGGGGACTACTGGGGCTCCGCCGACAAGCTGCCCCCGGTGCAGGAGGTGACCGTCTCCACCGATCCCTCGGCGGTAGTGAGGTCGCTCGGGCGGCCACCGTTCTCGGGCCACGAGGCGGTCAGCGAGTACTACCTGCGGGCCGTCTACGACAACACCGTCAAGCTGGCCGAGGTTCTGGCGACGGCCGGCGACCTGCTGGAGGGCTCCCCCGACACCGAGTGAGTGCCGGGCTGCCTGCTAGACAGGCGGAGTCAACGAGCCGGGGGCGAGCCGATGAAGCCGTCTGACTTTCCGCGGGAAGCCAAGTTCCACGACCCTTCGACGCTGCCGTTCCAAGACTCGAGCGGCATGTTCCACGTGCTGAGCCACACAGATGTGATGCGGGTGCTCCAGAACTCCGACGAGGCGTTCTCGCGTGACCAGGAGCCCTATCTGGCTGAGGGTGCACCCATCCACATGGCCATGGAGTTCATGTGGATGGTCGAGCCCTTCACCCTCGAAGGAGAGGTCGGTCGCCACGATGTGCTGCGGGGCGTGGTGGAGCCTTGGTTCAGGAACAATGCGGTTCGGACCCTGGAGCCGGTGATCCGCAGGCTGACCATCGACACCGTCAACGAGGTCGTCGCCAAGGGCACCGGCGAGGTGAACGTGGCCACCGAGATGTCGTCACGACTGTCCATGCGGGTCATCTGCCGGCTCATCGGGATGGACATCGACCGCGAGGACTGGATGAGGGCTCAACTCGATATCTTCAACACGTCGCCGTGGGACGACATGCCTCCCCAATGGGAGGTCCAGTCGTACTTCTGGCAGATGGTGGCCAAGCGGCTCGCCAACCCCGCCGACGAGTTGCTTGACATCCTCGTGGACGCATGGTCCGGCGGCACCATCAGCGACCGCGAGTTGCTCGGGTACCTCTTCGGGTTCACTGCGGCCGGCACCGACACCACCGGAGCCAGCCTGGCCAACGCCTTCTGCTACCTGGCCGAGTTCGACAGGCTCGACTGGGCCCGAGACCGGATCGACGACGACGAGGCGCTGCGGCGCGCCACCGAGGAGGTCCTGCGCTTCGGCACGCCGTTTCCCATGAAGCCGCTGTTCGTTCGCAAGGACGCCCGTTTCGGGGACCTCGATGTTCCCGCCGGCAGCGTGCTCGCCGTGTGGTTCGCGGCCGCCAACCGGGACGAGGCCGTCAACGGCGGGCGGCCCCAGTCCGACCCGTGCACCTTCGATCCTGAGCGCTGGCCCAACCGCCACCTGGCCCTCGGCTGGGCCACCCACTACTGCCTCGGCTCCGAGCTGGCCCGGCTCGAGACGAAGATCCTGCTCCAGGAGGCGCTGCGGCGGCTGCCCGGCCTTCGCATGGACACCTCCAAGCCCTTCTGCCGTATCGCCGGCATCGTCGACAGCGTGACCGAGGCCCATTTCACCTTCGATCAGGGCCGAGCGGACCGGGTACGGGCTGAGCTTGCTGCCAATTGACAGCGCCCGCCCGCCAGGTCACTATTGCTGTGATCTATGAAGCTGGTGTGAAGGGCGACATCCGATGGCAGAAGAGCACAGCTACGATCCGAGCGCTTTCACCGGGACATTCCTGAACCCCGGAGCCGCGCCCTACTCGCAGACGGGGCTGTGGATCGCGTGGGGCGGGTACCACCTCGTCGACCACTACGTCAACGAGGTCTCCGAGATGATGGCGCTGCGAACCAGTGCCGGCATCGAGGACAAGTCACCCCTGTTCAAGACCATCATCGAGGGCCCCGACGCGGAGGCCTTCGTCGACCGGGTCCAGGTTCGCGACGCCTCCAAGGTGGGCACCGACCACGGCATCTACACCTTCTACTGCGACGACGAGGGCCGGGTGGTGAACGAGGGGATCACGTTCCGCACCGCGGCCGACCAGTTCATCCACATGGGCGGACCCATGGTCGGGTGGTTCAGCGGGTTCGCCGACGGCTACGACATCGAGCTCACCGACACGCTGAACACCGACCGCGACTACAGCGTCCTGTGCGTGCAGGGTCCGCGCTCGCACGACGTCATGGAGGCGGTGACGGGCAGCGCCCACAAGGACCTGCCGTTCTCACGGGGCCGGATGATCACCGTCAACGGCCATGAGGTGCGCCTATGGCGGACCGGATTCACCGGGGAGATCGGCTTTGAGCTGTGGGTCGGGCCCGAGGCAGCCACCGAGATGTACTCGGTGTTCGTTGAGCGCGGCCGGGCCCATGGGGCCGTGCCCATCGGCAACGCGGCGCAGGCGGCCACCCGCGTCGAGGCCGGCATGCTGATCATCGGCGTCGACTACCGCCCCTCGGGCCCGTTCGCCCAGGTCCAGTTCGCCTACCTGGACGGCGACCGCTACTTCCACACGCCGGCCGAGCTCAACTTCGGGCGCCTGGTCAACTTCAGCCGCGACACCGACTTCGTCGGCCGGCGGGCGCTCGAGGCTGAGGCCGCCGCGGACCGCCCAGCCAAGGTGATGCGGGGCGTGGACATCGACCCTGCCGGCATTGCCGCCCTCTACGAGGGGGCCGGGTCGCCTCCATTCATGAGCCCGAGGCTGCACCGCCACTTCAACTCGGAGATCCTCGCCGGCGGCGTCAGCGCGGGGTTCGCCACCTCGATGTGCTGGAGCCCGGTGCTGGAGACCATGATCGGCTTCGCGCATCTCGAGTCGCCCGAGGTGGACAGCGGAGACGACGTCACGCTCACCTGGCAGATCTACGACGGTCGCGGCGAAGCGGTCGAAGGCGAGGTCCCGGCCCGGGTCGTCGACCTGCCATTCGTCGAGATGAAGCGCAGGAGGATCGGCTGAGGAAGCGGGACGACGCTAGAACGACGGAGGGCTGGTGACTATCACGAAGCGTGCGCCGGCGTCCCCTGAGGTCCACTGGTGCGGGGTCATCGATGGATACGACAGCGTGTCGCCTCGATGGAGCACGACGGAGTCCCTGCCCTCCAAGAGAACCTCCAGCGATCCCTCCAACACAAAGATCAGTTCCTGTCCCTCGTGCACGATCTTGTCTGAGAGAAAGCCTGCCTCGACCACAATCTCGTTGGCCTCGAGACGATGCCCCTCACCCGGAGTCAGGAACCGGGTGGTCGCTCCCTCGAAGAGCATGAAGGACGCGCCCTCATCGGCCCGGACCAGGGTCACCTCCGAATACGTCGGGTCGAGCAGCGCCACTGTCGTCGTTCCCAGAGCCTGGGCGACGCGGTGCAGTGCGTACAGGCTGGGCATGGCTCGCGAGTTCTCGATCTGGGACAGGAAGGGCTGGGAGAGGTCGCAGCGGTCGGCAAGCTCCTGCATGGTCATCCCGGCGGCCTTGCGGCGCTGCCGGAGGGTGGGCCCGAGCTGCGGAGCGACCGACGTCGCTTCGGAAGGTCTGTCGTCCTCTACCGCTCCATGGTGGGTTCGCATCGCTCTGCCGGTGAATCCTAGCTCGCGAGGGCGGATTCAACCCCCGGCCAGGAACTCCACGAGCGCGTCGACCAGGGCCGAGGGGTTGTCCACCGGAACGACATGGGTGCTGTCGCTGATCTCGACGAGGCGCGAGTCACCGGTGAGGCGGTCCATCTCGGCCATCACGTCGGCCCGGACGAAACTGCCGGAGGCATGGACATGAAGAGTGGGCGCCTGGAGCCTCGACAGCCGGTCCCAGTGATCGTCGGAGCGGAAGGGCCAGCGCTCGAAGAAGAACGGATCGTGCTTGGGGGCCAGACGGCCGCCTTCGATAGGGCCGTAGCACGTGGCCGCCACCACCTCGACCATGTCGGCTGGTGCGTTGGGATAGGCGCGCTCCACCGCCGCGCAGACCTCATCGTGGTCGGCGTGGTCCCGCGGGCGGGGGAACAGATCCGTCTCACCCTGCTCGAAGGAGGGCTCCACGTCGACCACGGCCAGCCGTCCGACGTTGCCGGGATGCTCGTCGGCGTACTGGATGGCCACCAGCGCTCCCCACGAGGATCCGGCCAGGTCCACCGGCGAGCCGCCGGACAGGGCATCGACCGCGCAGGCCAGATCAGCGACATGGTCCGCGGTGCTGTAGTCACCGCTGGGCGACCACTGGCTCTCGCCGTAGCCGCGGAAGTCGAGCGCCACCACCCGGCGGCAAGCCCGGACTCCGAGCGCCACCGAGTACCAGTTCCACGCGTTGCCGGTCACGCCGTGGAGGCAGACCAGCGTCGGACCGTCGCCGGAGAAGTCGAGTCCGTGGATCCGGTTGCCGGCCGCCCCTTGCACGAAGAAATGACCTGTTTCAGCGGTAGCGAGAGTTGCCGGCATGGTGATGCTCCTCAGGACAGGCGAGGCCACGCTGCGAAGGCGGTAGAGGGCGAACAGTACAGTAGCGACCGCGCTGGCCAGCATCGGCCGCGGTGATCGACTCGAAGGAGGACCGTTGACGACTGTCGAGGCTCGAGAGACCGTCGATCCCTTCGTCCCCGAGCGGGACTCGAGGTGGTACCGGGCGATGAGGCACTTCTGGCATCCCGTCGCCTACTCCAAGGACGTGGCCGAGGGCCAGATGGTCTCCGGCAGGCTGCTGGGGGAGCGCATCCTGGTCGTGCGCCATGAGGGTCAGGCGCGGGCCTTCATGGACGTGTGCCGCCACAAGGGAGCGGCTCCCTCACTGGGCTGGGTGGAGAACGGATGCATCAACTGCCCGTACCACGGCTGGGCCTACGACATGGAGGGCACCCTGGTCTCGATCCCGTCCCGACCCGAGTTGAACGGGGTCCTCCAGATCGGGCTGGTCCGCTACCTGTGCCGCGAGAGCTCCGGCATGGTCTGGGTGAGCCTGACCGACGAGCCGTGGGGCGACCCTCCCGGCATACCCGAATGGGAGGACCCGATCATGCGCTGGCAGACGCCGCCGAGCTACGACTGGGCCACCAGCTCGCCCCGGCGCCTCGAGAACTTCGTCGACTTCTCCCACTTCCCCTTCGTCCACGAGAACGTGCTCGGCACCAGGGACAAGGCCGAGATCGAGCAGCACGACGTGTGGCGCGAGGACGGCGCCCTGCGGTTCGACAAGGTGTTCGTGGAGCCCAACGTCGACCGCATGAAGGAGCTGCTCGGCATCGACGACGACATCATGTCGGTGCGCAACTGGTACCAGTTGACCGTGCCCGGCTCGATCTCGCTGGTCCGGACCTTCCCCAACGGCAAGCGCTACGCGCTGTACATGGTCACCGCGCCCACCGGTCCCGCCACGTGCCGGAACTTCTGGCACATCGGCGCCGACTTCGTCGACACCCCCGACGAGATGGACTTCCTGCTCGAGTTCGAGTACATGGTGCTGGACCAGGACCAGCCCGTCGTGGAGTCGCAGTGGCCCGAGCACCTGCCCGACCGGCTCAGCGCCGAGACCTACGTGAAGGTGGCCGACGACGTGACCCTGGCCTATCGAAAATGGCTGTTCGAGCTGGCCGAGGAGCTGGAGCCGGGCTGAGCCGGCTCGCAGACCTCAATCAACCCGAGACACGGGAGGACTATCGATGGGAATACTGGACGGGCGGGTGATCATCGTCACCGGCGGGGCCAAGGGCATCGGTCTGGCCTACTGCCGGGGGCTGGCTGCCGAGGGGGCCCGGGTTGTGGTCGCTGATCTCAGCGACGGCAGCGAGGTGGTCGCCGAACTGGGGGCCGAGGCCATGTCGGTGCGGGTGGACGTGTCCGACCTGGCCCAGACCGAGGCTATGGCCTCGGCCGCCGTCGACGCCTACGGCCGCATCGACGGCCTGGTCAACAACGCGGCCTTCTACATGGCCGCCACCCGGGCCCCGATGTGGGAGCTTCCCCCGGAGGAGTGGGATCTGTGCTTCGCGGTGAACGTGAAAGGATCCTGGCTGTGCTCCCGGGCGGTGGCACCCGCCATGCGGGCCCAGGGCAGCGGCAGGATCGTGAACATCGCATCCATGACGGTCAACGACGGCACCCCCAACTTCCTCCACTACGTGTCGTCGAAGTCGGCCATCTGGGGACTGACCCGGGCCATGGCCCGCGAGCTGGGCGGCTTCGGGATCGCAGTGAACACCATCACCCCGGACTACATCCCCCACGACGAGGCCTACGCCAGCGTCCAACCCGAGGTGGATGTGGCCATCCAGGCCCGGCGGGCGTTCAAGCGGACCCAGGTGCCCGACGACATGGTGGGCACCCTCGTCTACCTGATGAGCCCTCTGTCCGACTTCGTGACCGGCCAGAACATCTGGGTCAACGGCGGCTCGGGATTCCACTAGCGTTCCCGACGCCCAATCGGGCGCGCTCCTGACAACCGTGCGACCAGCGCGTATAGTCCTCATCAATAGTCCACACAAACCACCGACTCGTAAGGCCACCGGCGGAACCACAGGGCGGTAAGGCGCTCCGCGCCCGACGGTGGTCGTGCGATAGGTGCGACCAGGGAGGGAGACCGCAACATCATGCGCAAGACAACATTCCGGCTACTAGTCGCTTTCGCTCTCGTCGCAGGCCTAGCCGCCTGCGGCGACGACGACCCGGCACCCGTCGCGGACAGCGGCGCCAGCGACGCGGCTGTGGCAGCAGCCGAGGCCGACGCCGCCGAGGCCCAAGCCCAGGCTGACGCCGCCGCGGCTGAGGCCGCCGAGGCCCAGGCCGAGGCCGACGCCGCCGAGGCCGAGGCCAAGGCCGCGGCTGACGCCGCTGCCATCGCGGAGGCCGAAGCGGCCGCCGCGGCGGCCGCGCTGGCCGCTGCCGAAGCCGAAGGAGCGGCAGTCGCGGAACTCGAGGCTGAGCTTGCCGCGGCGCAAGAGGCCGCTGCTGAAGCCGAAGCCGCGGCCGCCGAAGCCGCCGCCGCCGCGGAGGAGGCGGCCGCGGAGCAGGCAGCCGCCGCACCCAGCGAGATCGACATCGCCATGCTCGTGGTGGGCACCAAGGAGGAGGGCTGGTACGCCACCTTCATCGACAGCGTCAACCGCGTCTCCGCGTCCAACAAGTACGGCATCCAGATCAATCTCGAGATCCTCGAGGGAATCCAGTTCGTCGAGGGCGAACGCGTCATCCGCGACCTCGCCCAGACCGGCGAGTACGAGATCATCGTCGGCCACAGCACCTATGTGGACGGCGTCGCCGCCAACAAGGCCGACTTCCCCGACACCCTGTTCGTGTACTCGGGCTCCGGCAACGACGACCACGAGGGCGGCGACAACGCCTACTGGATCGACGTGTTCATCCACGAGCCCGCCTACCTGGCCGGGATCATCGCCGGCATGACCACCGAGACCAACAGGATCAGCGGTGTGGCCGCGTACCCGTTCCCCAACGTCAACGCCCCGCTCAACGCCTTCGTCGACGGTGCCCGGTCGGTCAACCCCGACATCGAGGTGGCCGGGGTCACCTACATCGAGAGCTGGTTCGACCCGGCCACCGCGGCGAGCGCGGCGGAGGCCCAGATCGCCAACGGCGCCGACGTCATCTACGCGGAGCGGTTCGGCCCGTTCGCCGCGGCCGAGGACGCCGGCAACGTGCGGGCCGTCGGCCATTTTACCGACCAGCTGAACCTGTCGCCGGTGGTGCTCACCAGCGCGGTCGCGCAGTGGGACACCGCCTTCAGCGACGTGCTCGACGCCTGGTACGACTACACGGTGCACGGCGTGCCCTACAACTCGCCGCCGCAGCGCATCGTCTACCAGTCGATGGTGGACGACGGCTCAACGCTGGGCGCCATAGCCGACGACGTGCCGGCCGACGTCCTGGCTGCCGTCGAGGCGGCCCGGGTCGCCATCCTTTCGGGCGAGCTGGTCGTCCCGCTCAACTTCGAACGGTTCGAGTAGGAGCGAGAAGCCCGGCTGCACATCGAACAATCGACTGAGCGCACCGATCCGATGGCAGATGCAGCCCAGTCCGGCGCGGCCGCGCCGGGGGAGAACATCCTCGTCGCCGAGGAGGTGACGAAGGTCTTCCCCGGCGTGGTCGCCAACGACTCCGTCAACGTCGAAATCCGCAGGGCCGAGATCCACTGCCTGCTCGGCGAGAACGGCGCGGGCAAGACGACGCTGGCCGACATCCTCTACGGGGTGTACCAGCCCGACGATGGCCGGGTGCTCCTCGAAGGCGAGCCGCTGGAGATGCACTCACCCCGCGACGCCATCGAGGCCGGCATCGGCATGGTCCACCAGCACTTCGAGCTGGTGCCCCCGATGTCGGTCATCGAGAACGTGGTCATCGGCACCCAGGCCAAGCAATGGCTCGACCTGACCGAGGCCAGGCGCCGTCTCGAGGAGTTCTTCGCCGACTACGACGTGGAGATCGATCCTGACGCGGAGGTCGGCCGGCTCTCAGTGGGCGAGCAGCAGTGGGTGGAGATCTTCAAGACGCTCTACTTCGGCGTCGAGATTCTCATCCTGGACGAGCCCACCGCGGTGCTGACCCCGCAGGGCATCGACGAGCTGTTCCGGATCCTGCGCCGGATGCGCGACGAGGGCCTCACCATCATCCTGATCACCCACAAGCTCAAGGAGGTGATGGACCTCTCGGACCGGGTGACGGTGCTGCGCCGGGGCAAGGTCGTCGGCACGGTCGACACCGCCGACGTCGATCAGCGAGACCTGGCCCGGATGATGGTGGGGCGCGAGGTCCTGATGCAGGCGGACAAGGCTGAATCCACCGCCGGCGACCCGGTGCTGGAGGTCGAAGAGATCCACCTGGCGTCCGACACGGGGCGGGGTTCACTCGACGGGCTGTCGATCACCGTCGGCTCGGGCGAGATCGTGGGCGTCGCCGGCGTGTCGGGCAACGGCCAGAACGCCCTGTTCGACGCGGTCGTGGGCGTGCGCCATCCCGAGACCGGCTCCATCCGGATCGCCGGCCAGGACACCACCGAGTCAGCACCGCACCGGATCGCCACCCTCGGGGTGGCCAGCGTGCCCGCAGACCGCATCGCCCAGGGTCTGATGATGGACTTCAGCGTGAAGGAGAACCTGGTGCTGGGCAACCAGCGCGAGCGGCAGTTCTCCCGCGCCGGGATCCTCAACCGGGGCCAGATCGACGCCTTCGCCACCGAGTCGATCGACACCTACGAGATCAAGACACCGTCGGCGTCGCAGATCACCAGGACCCTCTCGGGCGGCAACCTGCAGAAGATAATCATGGCCCGGGAACTCTCCGGCCAGCCCCAGCTGATCGTCGCGCACCAGCCGACGCGGGGTCTCGACATAGCCGCCACCGAGTACGTCCGGCGCCGCCTGATCCAGGAGAGGGACCGCGGCGCGGGGGTGCTGCTGATGTCGGAGGACCTCGATGAGATCTTCCAGATCTCGGACCGGATCGCGGTGATTTACGATGGGCGGATCGTCGCGGTCACCGAACCCGACGCGACCACCCTTGAAGAGATCGGAATGCACATGGCGGGGGCCAGCGACGCAGACCAGGGTCCAGCGTGAGCGAGCAGGTCGCCGACGCGCCCCAGGACAGCCCGCGCCGCGACGACCACGAAGCGGGCACCGGCCGCGATCCGCTCTCGATGCTGTTCCAGCCGGGCGCCTGGCGCCTGGAGCGGAGGCTGTACACCCGTCCGGTGCACGAGCTGTACGCCACCCTCATCGCGCTGGCCATCACCGCGGTGATCATCGGCCTGCTGGTGATCATCGTCGGTGTGTCACCGCTGGACGCGTTCGCGTCCCTCTACGAGGGGGCCTTCGGGAACCGGGAGTCGGCCCTCGAGACGCTGGTGCAGGCCACACCGCTGATCCTCACCGGGCTGTGCGCGGCCATCGCCTTCCGGGCCGGGGTCTGGAACATCGGCGGACAGGGTCAGTTCATCGCGGGCGCCATCGGCACCTGGTGGGTCTACGACACATTTCCCGGCCTTCCCGCGCCGCTGCTGTTCGTGGCCATGTTCTCCGGGGCCGCCGTCTTCGGAGCAGTGTGGGCCACGGTGGCCAGCGTCCTGCTGGTCCGCTACGGAACCAACGAGATCCTCACCACGGTGATGCTCAACTTCGTCATCGACTCGGGGCTGTCATGGCTGCTCTCGGGACCCTGGCAGGCTAACGACACGCCCTACTCCCAGACCGAGCGGATGGTCGAGAGCACATTCCTGCCCCGGTTCTTCGACGACAGCCGGCTGCACCTGGGCTTCGCCCTCGCGCTGGTGATGGCGGCCGTGGTCCATTTCCTGGTGCGGCGCACCACCCTGGGATTCGAACTGAGGGCCATTGGCGTCAACAAGCAGGCGGCCTCGTACAAGGGCGTCAGCGTCGGGGCGGCCATCATCGCGGTCATGGCCATCTCAGGGGCACTGGCAGGACTGGCGGGCGCAGGTGAGCTGCTGGGCCTCCATCACCGGATCAACTTCGAGTTCGGCGGCCAGGCCGTCGGCTTCACCGGGATCATCGTCGCCCTGGTGGCCCGGCTGCATCCCGCGGGCGTGCTCGTGGTGGCCATCGCCTTCGCGGGGCTGCTCAACGGCGCAACCCAGATGCAGGTCGGCACCGGCATCCCAGCCGCGCTCGTGGACGTCATCGAGGGGGTGGCCCTGGTTCTCGTGCTGCTGGCCGCGGTCGCCTGCCGCTACCGGCTCAGGAAGATCGCCCATCATGGATAGCTCCGGGTAGCCCGCCGTGGAGGACTTCTTCGCTGCAGGCCTTACCGGCCCGCTCTGTCGCAGGCCGGGCGAGGGTACGGAGTAACGAGCCGTGGAGGACTTCTTCACCTACTCGGTGATCCTGGGCATCTTCGTGGCCACCTTCAAGATCGCCACCCCGCTGCTGATCGCGGCCACCGGCGAGCTGGTCGCCGAGAGCAGCGGGATCCTGAACCTGAGCCTCGAGGGGACCATGACCCTGGGCGCCTTCACCGGGTTCCTGGTCGCCAACGAGAGCGGCAACCTGTGGCTGGGACTGTTGGGGGCGGCCGTAGGCGGGGGTGCGCTGGGGCTGCTGATGGCGGTGATGACGGCCACGGTCAAGGTCAACCAGATCGTCGCCGGGCTCGCGCTGAACATCCTCGGCCTGGGCGGAGCCTTCTTCTGGTACCGCTCCGTGTACGAGGAGGGCGGCGCCGTCGCATTCCCGACCGTGGACCGGTTCCAGACCGCGACCATCCCGCTGCTGTCCGACATTCCCGCGCTGGGCGAGGTGTTCTTCGACCAGCACTGGCTGACCTACTTCGGGGTCCTCATGGTGCCGGCCACGTTCATCTTCCTGAATCGCACCAAGTACGGCCTGGAACTCCGCAGCATCGGCCACAACCCCGAAGCGTGCGACATGCGGGGCGTGGGCATCATCTCCCGCCAGTACACCGCGGTGATCTACGGGGGCGTGATGGCCGGGCTGGGCGGCGCCTACCTCTCGCTGGCGGGGGGAAACCAGTTCTTCGACGACATCGTCGCCGGGCGGGGATGGATCGCCCTGGCCATCGTGATCTTCGGGAACTGGCGGGCGTCGTGGATCCTCGGCGGCTCGCTGCTGTTCGGGTTCCTCGAGGCCACCCAGCTGTCGCTCCAGGCCAGCGGTGTGGACCTGCCCTACCAGCTCCTGCTCGCCCTGCCGTTCCTTCTGACGATCGTGGCGCTGGTCCTCAACCGGAGCCGCTCCCAGGTCCCGCTGTCGCTGACCATCCCGTACCACCGGGGGCAGCGCTAGACCACGCACTGAGGGAGCGGCCTTGAGCCTCGACATCGATCCCCATATCCGCCACAGCACCCGACACATAGGGCGGTCGGTGCCCCGTAGGGAGGATCGCGGGCCTCTCACCGGCCGGGGCCGGTACGCGGCCGACATCAAGATCGCCGGGATGCTCGAGGTGGCCTTCGTGCGCAGCACCGAGGCCCACGCCCGGATCGTCTCCATCGACACCTCCGAGGCCGAGGCCCTCGATGGCGTAGTGGCCGTGTTCACTGCGGCCGACCTGGCCGAAGTCAAGACATTCCCCGACAACATCGACTACATCGGACCGGTGAGGCAGCGCCCCCTGGCCGAGGACCGGGTTCGCTACGTCGGGGCGCCCTACGCGGCGGTGGTCGCCGCCGACCGCTACGTAGCCGAGGACGCGGCCGCGCTGGTTGCGGTCGGAACGGTCTACGAGCCGCTGCCGACGGTGGCCAACATCGAGCAGGCCCTGGCGGAGGGCGCGCCCAAGCTCTTCGACGACTGGGACGACAACCGGTCCGTCGACTTTCCCTCGGAGAAACCCGAGGTGGCCCGGGCCTTCGCGGCGGCCGACCACACGTTCACGGAGACCTACGTCAGCCAGCGCCAGACCGGCCTTCCCATGGAGACCAGGGGAGTGGTGGCCGAGATGGCCGAGGGCCAACTCACCGTGTGGACGTCGACGCAGAGCCCTCACATCGTGCGATCCACGGTAGCCCTGATGCTCGGGATGCCAGAGCCCCAGGTGCGGGTGGCCAACCCGACCATCGGCGGCGGGTTCGGGACCAAGACTCACGTCTATCCCGAGGATGTGGTGGTGGCCTGGAGCGCCCGCACGCTCGGGCGGCCGGTCCGGTGGATCGAGGACCGGGCCGAGCATCTGGTGACCGCGGTCCATGCCCGGGACCAGCGCCACGACGTGGAGGTCGCCTACGACGACGACGGCAGCATCCGGGCCATCCGCTGCGCCTCGATATGCGACCTGGGCTCGGGCGAGATCTTCATGCCCGGGACCGCCCCGGTGTTCGTCACCAACGCCTGCCTCACTGCGGCCTACGACGTCAGGAACGTGGAGCCCCGCACCGCCGGCGTGGTCACCAACAAGACCCCGGCCGGGGCCTACCGGGGCTTCGGCATTCCCGAGGGCGTGTTCGTGATGGAGCGGATCATCGACCGGGTGGCCCGCCTGACCGGCACGGACCGAGTGGAACTGCGGCGCCGGATGATGCTGCGTCCCGATCAGATGCCCTACGTGATGCACGGCGGGGGCCGGCTCGATTCCGGTTCGCACGCCCAGTCCTTCGAGCGGGGCCTCGAGATGCTGGCACCGAGGCTGGAGCAGGTGCGGGCCCGGTATGCCGACGACAGCGACGTGCGTATCGGAGTCGGCTACGCCAACTTCGTTGAACCGACGACGCCGACCTACCACCTGACCACCGGTCACTGGGGCGGCTACGACGCGGCGACCGTACGGGTCGATGCCGACGGGTCGGTGCGGGTGGCGGTGGGCGTCACCGCCCTCGGCCAGGGAACCGAGACCTCCGCGGCCCAACTTGCCGCCGACGCGCTGGGCGTCGACCCCTCCCAGGTGATCGTGGTGATGGGAGACACTGAGCGGGTCCCCTACGGTCTGGGAGCGTGGGGCAGCCGCAGCGCCATGGTGCTCACCGGCTCGGTGCTGATGGCCTCCGAGCGGCTGGTGGCCAAGGCCCGCGTGATCGCGGCCCACATGCTGGAGGCAGCCGAGGCCGACGTCGTGATCACCGACGGGCAGTTCCATGTGGCAGGTAGCGAGCAGCCCGCGGTGAGTTGGGGCGAAGTGGCCACCGCAGCCTGGGTCCGCACCGTCGACCTGCCCGATCAGATGGAGCCGGGATTGGAGGCTTCGGGCTACTACGAGCCCGCCCACCTGGAGCACCTGCCCGACGAGAGCGGCCGGGTCAACGCGGCGGCCAGCTGGGCGAACGGCACCCACATAGGCGTGGTGAGCGTTCGGGTCAGTACCGGCGAGATCACCATCGAGGACCTCATCGTGGTCCATGACTGCGGCACGGTCATCAACCCGGCCATCGTCGAAGGCCAGGTCCACGGCGGCATCGCCCAGGGAATCGCCGGCGCCATGTACGAGCACTTCCAGTACGACCCCGACACCGCCTATCCCAGGTTCTCGTCGTTCATGGACTACCTGGTGCCCACCTGCGCCGAGGTGCCGACCATCGCCATAGACCACTTCGAGACGCCCGCGCCCGACCATCCCCTGGGCGTGAAGGGATGCGGCGAAGGAGGCACAATCGGCCCGCCCGCGGTGATCACGGGAGCCGTCTCCGATGCGCTGTCGGAGTGGGGCGTCGATCTCACCGCCTGCCCGGTCACCCCGGTGACGGTGCGGGCGGCCATCCGGGACGCCGAGGCGGCCGGGGGGCCGGCGTGAAGCCCGCACCGTTCGACTACTGCCGGCCCTCCACCGTGGCCGGGGCCGTCGAAGCGCTCGGCTCGACCGAGTCGGGACGGGTCCTCGCCGGCGGGCAGAGCCTCATCCCGGCCATGAACTTCCGCCTCACCGATGTGTCGCTGCTGGTCGACATCGGCCACGTCGAGGGCCTGGACGCGGTGAGCGTCGAGGCCGGCGGGGTGACCGTCGGCGCGGCCGCCACCCAGAGCAGGGTGCTGGCCGACGACGATGCCGCCGGCGCCGTCCCCGGCCTGCGGGCCGCGCTGCGCCATGTGGGGCACCTGCAGATCCGCAACCGGGGCACGGTCTGCGGCAGCCTCGCCCACGCCGACCCGGCCGCGGAGCTGCCTGCCCTCGCGGTCGCGGCCGGCGCGACGATCACGGCCGCCGGGCCGGCAGGAACCCGCAGGATCGAGGCCGCCGACTTCTTCCTGGGGCCGTTCTGGACGGCCCTCGACGACGGCGAGCTCGTCACCGAGGCGCGCTTCCCGGCACCGCGGGCCGGAACCGTGACCGTCGTGGAGGAGATATCCCGGCGGGCCGGCGACTTCGCGGTGGCCGGGCTGGTCGCGGTGATCGACGCCGACACCGAAGCGGTGCGCTCGACCCGCCTCGTCGCTTTCGGGGTCGGGGGCTCGCCCACCCGACTGGAATCGGCGGAGACCGCGATATCCGGGTGGACCGGCGCCGACGGCACCGGCGCCATCGCCGACGCAGTGGCGGCCGACACCGCCGACGCGTTCGACGACATTCACGCCACCAGCTGGTACCGCCGCGAGGCGGTCGCCGCGCTCGTGGTCCGGGCGGCCCGAACCGCGCTGGCCGCCCGGAGGGAGGCAGCATGACCATCAGCGAACCGATCTCCGAGGTCGACGTCGAGGTCAACATCAACGGGCGGCCCCACCGGCACCGGGTGCCGGCCCGGCTGCTGCTGTCGGACTACATCCGCGACACCGTGGGCCTGACCGGCACCCACCTGGGCTGCGAGCACGGCTACTGCGGCGCCTGCACCATCATCGTCGACGGGAACGCGGTGAGGTCCTGCCTGATGCTGGCGGTGCAGGCCGACGGCTGCGTGATCCGCACCGTCGAGGACCTCGCGCCCGCCGGCTCCGACGCCCTGTCACCGATGCAGCAGGCCTTCCACGACAACCACGCCCTGCAGTGCGGCTTCTGCACCGCGGGCTTCCTGATGACCCTGGAGAGCGTGGACCCCGACCAGTGGCGCGAGCCCGATCGCATGGTCGAGCTGCTCTCGGGCAACCTCTGCCGGTGCACCGGCTACCAGAACATCGTGGCCGCGGTGACCGAGGCCTGGGGCGCGTACGATGGGGACGGCGAGAACCGAGGATCCAGCCATGGCTGACGCGACTGTTGCCGTAAACCACGACGTGTGCATCGTCTCGGGCATGTGCGCCTCGCTGGCGCCCGAGATCTTCGACATCGACGACGACGGCCTCAAGCTCGAGGTGCTGCAGCCGACGCTGCCGCCCGAACTGGTGGCCAAGGCCCGCAGTGCCGAGGCCTGCTGCCCGGTGGAAGCCATCAAAGTGACAGAAGCATGAACGCGAGAGAAACATGAACGGGGTGGAGACATGAGCGGGACGGCGCCATGACCATGACCCAGGGCCCCGGGACGACCGAGGGCTTCGAAGTGCAGGGGAACACCCAGCTCAACCTGGCCGGCGAGGAGCGCCTCTACCAGCAGCTCAAGCGCTTCTGGCAGCCGGTCGCCTTCTCCGACGACCTGACCGACTCCCCCCACCAGGTCACGCTGTTCGACACCCGCCTGGCCGTGGCCCGCCTCGACGGCCGGGCCCAGGTGTTCAGCGACATCTGCCGGCATCGCGGCTCGGCCCTGTCTCTGGGACGGGTCGACGGCTGCCGGCTGCGCTGCGCCTACCACGGCTGGGCCTACGACGCCGAGGGCACCGTGGTCGACATCCCGGCCCGGCCCGACCTCAACGGCAAGCTGGTGGCCCAGCTCCCGACCTACCCGACCATCGAGGCCGGCGGCCTGGTATGGACCTGCGTCTCGGACGAGACGCCCCTGTTCCCGCCCTCGGAGTGCCCCGAACTGGACGACCCCGGCTACCACTTCCTGCGGTTCCCGCCGTACGAGTGGGACTGCTCGGTGGCCCGGCGACTCGAGAACTACTTCGACTTCTCCCACTTCGCCCATGTGCACCACGGGATCCTCGGCGACCGTGACGAGGCCGAGATCGCCGACTACGACGTGGCCCGCAACGGTGCCGAGCTGAGGATCACCGCGGGACCGTTCATCGAGTACACCGACAACGTCAAGAACTCGGCGGTCGAGCACGAGGGCATGACCTACGAGGCGTGGAAGCGGTACCGGGTGTACATGCCCAACGCCATGAAGCTCAACAGCTCGGCCGGAGTGACCGAGGACTTCGTTCTCTACGTGGCCGTCGCGCCGGTCAACCGGAGACGGACCCGGTGCTTCACCTTCGTCGGCCGCAACTATGCCCTGGACCGCGACCAGGACTTCTGGGACATGCAGTACGTGATCCTGGGCCAGGACCAGCCCATCGTCGAGTCGCAGCGGCCCGAGGAACTGCCGGTGGACCTGACCGCCGAGATGCACGTCAAGGGGGCCGACGCGGGCACTGTCGAGTACCGCCGCTGGCTGATAAGCATCGCCGACGGCAACATCGAACTGGCTCCCACAGGCTGACCCCGAGCCGGCTCGCGGCTCGCGCTCCGGCGCCGATACGGTTGGGAGCCGTGACTGCAACCGAGCCGCGTGCGAGCACGGCGTCCCGCAACGACTCCGCACCGGGCCCCCACGACGACGATCGCCTGCCGGTCAAGATGCTCAACGACCGGATCCTGGTGGCCATCGGCGAGGCCGAGGGCGAGCGCCGCTCGACGGGGGGAATCCTGATCCCGGCCACTGCCCAGGTCGGCAAGCGGCTCACCTGGGCCGAGGTGGTGGCGGTCGGGCCCAACGTGCGGAACATGGAGAAGGGCGACCGGGTGCTGTTCAACCCCGAGGACCGCTACGAGGTCGAGGTCCGGGGCCGCGACTACATCATCCTGCGAGAGCGCGACGTCCACGCCGTGGCCGCAGAGCGCCTCGACCAGGGCAGCACCGGCCTGTACCTGTAACCCGCCAGGCCCGGGGCGTCGACGTCCCCCACCAGCTGCTGCTGGCCCTGCCGTTCGTGTTGACCATCGCGGCGCTGGTCGTGAACCGGCGCCGCAGCCACGAGCCCCTGCACTTGGGCGTGCCCTATTTCCGAGGTGAGAGACTTCCGGGGCGAGAGACTTCCGGGGCGAGAGACTTCCGGGGCGAGAGATAATTCAGGGCGAGAGGTAATTCAGGGGCGAGCGATGAAGGGAGGAGTCCCGTGACCCAGATGGAGGACCGGATCGACTACGTCGACGCCGACACCGAGGACAAGATCTACGAGGCCATGCGGGACAAGTTCTGGTACCCGGTGGCCTACTCCGACGAGCTGACCGACACCCCTCAGGGCTTCGTGCTGTACGGCAAGAAGATGGTGGCGGTGCGCCTCGGCGGCCAGCCGGTGGTGTTCGACGACCAGTGCCTGCACAAGGGCACCGCGCTCTCCCTCGGCGTGGTCGTAGACGACTGCCTGCGCTGCCCGTACCACGGCTGGACCTACGATGCCACCGGCGCGGTGGCCCGGATCCCGGCCCGGGAGGAGCTGTCGCAGCACGTCAACGTGAAGCTGCCCAGCTACCCCACCTGCGAGGTCAGCGGGCTGGTGTACACCTGCCTGGGCGACCCCATCCACCCGCCGCCGTCGGTCCCGATGTTCGACGACCCGAGCTACCAATTCCTGCATCTCGACATCTACGAGTGGGACTGCTCGATGGCCCGCCGGCTGGAGAACTACTTCGACTTCTCCCACTTCCCGTGGGTGCACGACGGGCTGCTCGGCGACAGCAACCAGCCCCGGGTCGACGACTACGACGTGGAGCGGGTCGAAGGCGAGCTCCGGTTCGTGGCCGGGCCGTTCCCTGAGTTCACCGACAACGTCAAGAACGCCCCCACCGCCGACTCCGGAGGCGAGCCCATCTTCGGCGCCATCAAGCGCTACCGGGTGTTCGTGCCCAACGCGATGCAGCTCAACAGCAGTGCCGGGGAGAGCGAGGACTACGTGCTGTGGGTGTGCCTGGCGCCCGTCGGCCCCCACCGCACCCGGTGCTTCACCTACCAGGGCCGCAACTACGGGCTCGACCACGGCGAGGAGTTCATGGCCTTCGCGCAGCTGGTCACCGACCAGGACCGGCCCATCGTGGAGTCGCAGATGCCATGCCAGGTCCCGATCAGGCTGCCCGAGGAGATGTTCGTCAAGGGGGCCGACCTCGCGCTGCTCCAGTACCGGAAGTGGCTGCTCGAGCTGGCGGGGTTGCGGGGATGAAGCCTCCGCCGCTCGTCTACTGCCGGCCCCGGGCCCTCGACGAGGCCCTCGCGCTGCTGGCCGAGCACGGCGACGAGGCCAGGCCCCTGGCCGGCGGCCAGAGCCTGGTGCCGATGCTCAACCACCGGCTGGCCCGGCCGGGTGTGCTGGTCGACATCGGCGCCGTCGGTGAGCTGCAGAGGATGGAGCGCCGGCCGTCGGACTGGCTGATCGGCGCCACCGTGACCCAGCGGCGGGTCGAGACCGGCGGGACCGAGGGCTGCGAGCTGCTGCGCCTGGCCATGCCGTTCATCGGGCACCGCCAGATCCGGGCCCGGGGCACGGTCGGCGGCAGCATCGCCCACGCCGACCCCGCCGCCGAGCTACCGGCGGTGGCCCTGACCCTGGACGCCACCATGGTGGCCGTGGGCTCCGCCGGCGAGCGGGCCATCGCTGCATCCGACTTCTTCGCGGGGCCCTACATGAACTCGCTGAACGACGGCGAGATCCTCTCCCACGTGGTCTTCCCCACGGTCCCGCCGTCGACCCGGTGCTCGTTCCGGGAGTTCGCCCGGCGCAAGGGCGACTTCGCGGTGGCCGGCGTGGCGGCTGCGGTCGACTTCGCCGACGGCGCGGTGTCGAATGCCCGCCTCACCGCCTTCGCGATCGGATCCAACCCGGTGCGCCTCACCGGCGCGGAGCAGGCCCTCGCCGGCCGGGCGCTCGACGATGCCGTCGCAGCCGACGGGGCCGAGGCCGCCGGGGCCGAGGTCGAGCCATGGGACGACATCCACGGATCGCCCCAGTACCGCCGCCAGCTCGTGGCCGTGCTGCTGCGGCGAGCGTTGCGGGAGGTGGCCGCATGACCGCTCCCACCGCACGCCGGATCGAACTGTCCAGCGAGGTGCCGGTCAGCGTCACCGTCAACGGCGAGGCAGTGGACGCGGTGGTGCCGGCCCGCCAGCTGCTGGTCGACTTCATCCGGGACGGGCTGGGCCTCACCGGCACCCACGTCGGGTGCGAGCAGGGGATCTGCGGGGCGTGCACCATCAACGTCGACGGCGAGCCGGTGCGATCCTGCATCATGCTGGCCGCCCAGGTCGACGGATCCTCGGTGACCACGGTGGAGGGGCTCTCATCAGAGGGCCTGAACCGGCTCCAGCAGGCCTTCAAGGACAACCACGGCCTCCAGTGCGGGTTCTGCACTCCTGGGTTCCTGATGACGCTGTCCACCGTCGACCCCGACGAGTACCCCGGCACCGACGGGATCCGGGAGGTCCTGTCGGGCAACCTCTGCCGCTGCACCGGCTACGGGGGCATCCTGCGGGCGGTGCGGGACGCCTGGAATCGAGGCGACCATGAGTGACACCCTCGAGCTGGGCGGCCGGCCGGTCTACACCGGGGCTCACGTCACCCGCCGCCAGGACGACGATCTGCTCAGCGGCCGGGGCACCTACGTCGCCGACCTCCACCGCCCCGGCATGGCCGAGATGGCCGTGGTCCGCAGCACCATCGCCCACGGCCCGATCACCGCCATCCGCACCGCCGAAGCGGCCGCAGTGCCCGGCGTGATCGAGGTCGTCACCGCGGCCGACCTCACCGACGTCTCGCCCTTCCCCAACTTCGCGGCGTACGTCCACACCCCCAACACGTTCCCGCTGGCCCAACAGAAGGTGCGGTACGTGGGCGCCCCGGTGGCGGTCGTTCTGGCCGAGGACCGCTACATCGCCGAGGACGCGGCCGAGCTCGTCGAGGTCGACTACGAGGAGCTGCCGGCGGTCACCGGCATGGACGCCGCCCTCGAGGCGGACTCCCCGCTGGTGTTCGACCACTGGCCCGACAACCGGGTGCTCAACCTCCAGCCCGACGACGCCGAGGTTGCCGCCATCCTCGCCGAGAACCGGGTCATCAAGCGCCGCTACCGGATCGGCCGCCACACCGCCATGCCCATGGAGACCCGAGCCTCGATGGCGGAGGTCGTCGAGGGCGGCCGGCTCCGGCTGTGGCCCACCAACCAGCACGCCCACATGGCCCGAACCATCCTGTCGTACGTCCTGCCGATCCCCGAACGCGACATCAAGGTGACCATCCCGTATGTGGGCGGCGGCTTCGGCCAGAAGCAACACCTGTACTCCGAGGACGTCCTGGTCTCGTGGCTGGCCCTGCGCCACGGCCGCCCGGTCCGCTACATCGAGGACCGGGCCGAGCACATGATCGCCGCGGCCCACGCCCGCGACCAGCTCATCACCATCGAGGCCGCGGTGGCCGACGACGGCCGGATCCTGGCGCTGCGGTCCGAGATCCTCCAGGATCTCGGGTCGGCTGAGATATTTCCCGGCGCCTACTGCCCGGCGATGACCACGTCGGCCCACATGACCGGCCCCTACGACATCCGGTCCGCCGCGGTGTCCGTCGTCGGTGTGGTCACCAACAAGACTCCGGGCGGCTCGTACCGGGGCTACGGGGTTCCCGAGGCGGTGTTCGCGGTCGAGCGCTTCATCGACGAGGTCGCCGCCGAAGTCGGCGTGGACCGGCTCGACCTGCGCCGATCGATGCTGCTCGACCAGGCTGACCTGCCGTACACGACCCCTTCGGGTGCTCTGCTCGATTCGGGCAGCTTCACCGAGTCGTTCGAGAGGGTCGTCGAGCTCGGCGAGCAGGCGTTGGAGCGGGCCGAAGCCCGCTACGGCGCCGATGATGACTCGCTGGTCGGTGTGGGCTACGCCGTCTTCTTCGAGGGCGTCTCGCCGACCCACCACGGCGCCTCCGCGCACTGGACCGGGCACGAGTCGTGCTCCATCGAGATCCAGCCCGACGGGGGAGTGCGGGTCGCCTCGGGTGTCACCGACCAGGGCCAGGGAACGACCACGTTCGTGGCGACGCTGACCGCGGACGCGCTCGGCGTGCCGCTCGAGACGGTTCAGGTCGAGCTGGCCGACACCGATGCCACCCCGTACGGCCTGGGCGCCTTCGGCTCACGCCAGGCCGTCATCGGGGGCGGCGCGATCCTCACCGCCGCCACCGAGGTTCGGGACAAGGTCAAGCGGATCGCGGCCCACATGCTCGAGGCGCCCGAGGATGATTTGATCATCGAGGCCGGCCATGTCCATGTCCAGGGAAGCCCCGAGCCGTCGGTGACGATGGCGCAGATCGCCACCGCGGCCACCATCAGGACACTGGAGCTCCCTGCGGGCATGGAGCCGGGCCTGGAGGCGACGGCAAGATACGAGCCAGAGCACATGGAGCACGTGCCCGACGAGAACGGCAGGATCAACCCGTGCGCCTCCTACGCCAACGCGGCCCACGCCGCGGTCATACGGGTCGACCGGGGGACGGGTGAGATCGAGATTCTCGACTACATCCTGGCCCATGACTGCGGCACGGTCATCAACCCCCCGATCGTTGACGGCCAGATTCGCGGTGGGATCGCGCAGGGCATCGGCGGGACCCTCTACGAGGACCTGCCCTACAGCGACTCCGGCCAACCCCAGACCGCGTTCATGGACTATCTGGTGCCGTCGGTGATCGAGATGCCCGACCTGGTGATCGAGCATTTCGAGAGCCCGTCGCCGAACACGCCGCTCGGGATCAAGGGCGCCGGCGAGGGCGGGACCGTCGGGCCGGCGGCGGCCATCGGCAACGCCCTCGCCCATGCGCTGGCCGAGTTCTCCCCCCAGGTCCGCGAGACCCCGCTGAGCCCGGCCGTGGTCCGGGCGATGATCCCCGACCGGGCCGCCGGTCAGCCCAGTACCGGCCCGTCGGGCACCCCGGCCTCGTCGCGGATGTCGCAGCGGTCCTGCATGTAGATGGCCATGCGCGGCGTCATCGCCGCGCCCCCGGCAACTGCACCCCGCTCACCAGGTCTCCGGCGGGGGCCATGTCAGCTGCCGAAGTCGAAGGCGTCGATGCCCGCGAGCAGTTCGGCCCGGAGCGGGTCCGGGCAGAAGCTCGACTCGACAGACGTCCGGGCGAGCTGGCGAACGACGTCGGTCGACCAGCCGTACACCTCGCACGCAGCCACGTACTCGTCTTCGAGGGTGATCCGGTAGAAGCCCGATCCGTCGGTGTTGAGGGTGACCCGCGCGCCCGCGTCGACCAGGGCCCGGATGGGATGGGACTCCCGGTCCGGGTACAGGCCCATCAGCACGTTCGACCACGGGCAGACGTTGAGGAAGGTGCCCCGCTCGACCAGCTCGTCCACCAGTTCGGGGTCTTCCACCGATCGCACGCCGTGGTCGATGCGCCCGGTCTTGAGGAGGTCGATCGCGTCCCACACGCCCTCGGGGCCGCTCGACTCGCCGGCGTGGGCCCGTACTCCGAGCCCGTTGGCCCGGGCCCGCTTGAAGACGGGGGCGAAGCGGTCGCCGGTGCGTCCGGCCAGCGCCTCGTTGCCGTCGATGGAGAGGGCGACCACTCTCGGATGCTGCATGGCCAGCATGGTGTCGAGCACGGCGTGGGCCTCGGCCCGGGTGTGCTTGCGGGAGATGCTGACCGACAGGTACACGGGCGGGCAGCCGTCTCGCTCGGCGTCCTCCAGCCCCGACGCGACCGCCGCGATGAACTCCTCGAGGGGACCCTCGAAGTTCTTCCAATGGATCGGGCTCACCATCACGTCGGTGTAGGAGACTCCCGAACGGCGCTGGCGCTGGGCCAGCGAGTACGACAGCGAGGCCACCTGCTCGCCGTCGCGGGGCAGGGACAGGACCCAGTCCAGGAAGGTGAGGAAGTCCTGGAGGTCGTCCCACTCGAACATGGCGTCGGCCGGCTCCTTGAGCAACGGCACCCCGTTCTCCTCGGCCAGCCTGACCGCGTCCTCCACCTCGAACCCGCTGTCGAGATGGAGGTGCAACTCCGCTTTGGGGAGCCTGCGGACCGTGTCCGCGGTGATGCCTGAGCCCGCCGCGCCCATCGCGCTCACCTTAGAGCCCGGCAGAGAGGCCCAGCCAACCAGCGCCAAGCACCGCTCTCGTCTGCGACGGTTCCGTCAATGGACCTCGACCGTCACGCCTCGCAGCGGGGCACGGCCGATGCGGGCATCGGCTGTGACCAGGGGGTAACCCAGGATCTGAGCCAAGGCAGCGTATTGAGCGTCGTAGAAGGTCAACACGGTGTGGTTCGCCCATGCCCAGTCGCACAACTCAGGGCCGTGTGGATACCTCTCGTTCACCAGACCGGCGGCTGATCGCCCCATGTTGATTGCAGCAGCCGGTTGAAGCCCATCGTGCATCACCATCCGCCGGAGAGCTGAACCCACCTCCGCATCCACCAGATGTGGCGCATGGACCGTCGCTGCCCGGAAACGATCAAGCAACTGGACACCATGTTGCGAAGTGTCCGATACGGCCAGCACCAAAGCCGAGGCGTCGGCCACCAGGTCCACCTGCCGTCACCGCCGGTCAGCTTCGATCCCGGTCTGACTGGATTCCGGCCAGCATCGCGTCTACGTCCACCTCAATGCCGTGGGAGGCCTTGAACTGCTTGATCCTCTGTACGAGCTCCTCCTTGTCGGCGCGATCCACTAGGCGGTGGACCTCCGCCAGCATGAACTGCTGAATCGACTGGTGCCTGGCGCGAGCCCGGCGACGGATCTCCTCGTAAACGGGCTCAGGGATGTTGCGAATCTGGATCGTCGGCATGCATTCATAATAGCGCAACGGACCTATAATGAAAATCCATAGCGACACGAGAGGTGCCTCCATGGAGGAGCGAATTCTGAGCGTATGACGACTGCCGTTCCGACCAGGTTCACCACCGCCCAGTTGCAGACCCTCGACCGGCTAGTTGCCGAAGCTGTCGGTGGAAACCGCTCAGAAGTGATCCGCAAGGCCGTGGAGTACCTAGCGGAGTCCGTGGAACGCGACCGAGTCGGCCAGATGATCGCTGACTCGTACCAACGGCAGCCCCAGAGCGCATCTGACGACGCGATGGCCTTGGCCAACGGAATCGCCATGGTCGAGGCTGAGCCGTGGTAGTCCGGGTCGCACTGTGGCTTCTGGAGACCCCCGCGGGCAGCCGACGCCCCGCCTTGATCAGCGGCTAGCTGGGGTCCGGCCGGATCGGCCCTTCATGCAGAGACAGATCGGGTGTCATGCCGAGCAGCGCGGGCTCTGTGCAGCGCATCTCGGGCTGCTTGCGGCCCTGTCGGCCCGGCCCTGCTCCCGCCACCGGGCTCTGAGCCATCACTTTCCCCCGCGCCTGCGCCTGCCGGGCGGCCGGACCCGGGCCTGGGCGCAGTATCGGTGGCCTGCTCGGATGGGGCGAACAGCGGGACGGTGTCGGGTATGTGGGCCGGGCCATAGTGGATGCGGTCGGGGGGTCAGATGGTGTGTTTGCCGTCGCCAGCGGCCACCACTTGCCAATGATGGTCGTGGATCTTGGCGTGACATCCCCAGCACAGCGGTATGAGGTTGTCCAGGTCGGTGCCGCCGCCGCATGCGAAGGGGTCCATGTGGTGGGCGTGCACTTTGTTCTCGTCGGGTTCGCCGCAGCCGGCGCAGCCGCCATAGAGCGCCATAAGCGCCTGGAACTGCGACTCGCTGGCCCTGCGGGTGTTGCGGCCCTTCCACATGGGCACGCCCTTGGCGCTGAGCACCAACCCGAACCACGACGACTCGCCCGCGAGCCGCTCGATCACCGAAGCCGGCAGCGGATCACCGTCCGCAGTGGCAGCCATCAACTTCTCAGTGCCGGGATCGAGTCGGGCCACCAGCGCAATGTCGGCGAAGGGCTTGCCGCCGCCGGCGGTGCGGCTGGTCATGCTCTCAAACGCGTCAGCCATGCATTGGTTCAACGAGCGCTTCTCAGCGCCGCCCCTGGCGTGGCCCTCACCGGTGCCGTGCCGGCAGCGGGCACCGCCGTTGCCAGCGACGGCCGGGCTACGGGCGTGCCTCTTGTCGGCGTCGAGCAGCCGGTGGGCGTCGCGGTGGAGGCGGTTGCGGATACGCCGCCCGGTCACCGGATCGAACTGCCCGTACAGATGCACCATGCCGTCATCGCCGTTCCACATCCGCACCGCCCGCCGGGCCCGCAAACGGCGGTAGGCCGCCTCGCCGTCATCGGCCTCACGCTCAGCGGTCCACCGCTTGGCCTCCTTGGCGAACTGCTCAGGCGACAGCGACTCCGCCTTGGCCAACAGCGCCTTGTCGGACTCGATCTCTCCGGCGCTGGTCTTGTCCAGTGCGTCGGCCAGCTTCCCAGCGTTCGCGACCGACACCCGGCCCTCCTCAACGGCATCTCGCACCGCCGGCATCGCTCCGATGGCCTTGATAGTCCGCACCTGATTGCGGGCGTCGTTCCGGGACACTCCCGTGCTCTCGGCAAGCACATGAGCCCCGCCGTCTCCGTGGTTGCGGCTGCCCGCCACACCCGCGGCGGCGAGAGCCTGCACCGTGTCGAGCTTGCCCCGCACCGCCTTGGTCCCAGACAGCACACCAAGCTGCTCCTCCGAGGAGGCCTCGCCCCGCTTAAGGCACGCCAGCAACTCCGAAGCCGCCGCATCAAGCCGCTCGACAAGTTCGATCACCATGAACCTATTGTCGCACACCCCTATGACATCTGTCAAGCATTTACATGCTAATTCAATAATTGTTGCTTCAAAACCCGGAGCCGGCCATGGGCCAAATCACGATCCACGACAGCAACAGGTGTCCCGCCGGATGCCCACTGCCGCAGATCTCCGGCACTAGGCGAACCGTAACGACCGACGCAACCGCATCACCGAACTGAGGCCAGAGCCGGAGAGCCATACACTCAGGGCCGATGGACATACAGCAGATCACCGGAACGGCCCGCAAGGTGAGCCAGCTCCTGTCGAACAGCCGTTACGGACTGGACTACTGCCAGCGGGAGTACAACTGGAAGAAGGCCCAGGTCGAGAGTCTCATCGACGACGCATCCGATGGGTCGGTGATCGGATCAGGGACTGCGTATACTGATTGTATGACAACTGCTGTTCCGACCAGATTCACCGCTGACCAGATGCAGACCCTCGACCGGCTTGTCGCCGAGGGGGTCGGCGGGAACCGCTCTGAAGTGATCCGCAAGGCCTTGGACTGCCTCGCAGACTCCGTGGAACGCGAACGGGTCGGACGGATGATCGCCGACTCGTACCGGCAGCAGCCCCAGAGCGCAACTGACGACGCGATGGCCCTGGCGAACGGAATCGCCATGGTCGAGGCCGAGCCGTGGTAGCCCAAGGAGAACTGTGGCTCATGGAGACTCCCGCCGGCCAGAACCGCCCTGCCCTGGTGGTGACGCGCGATGAGGCCATCCCTGTGCTGAACAGCGTGCTCGTCGCCCCGGTGACATCCACCATCCGCGACATTCCCACCTGCATCCCGGTAGGCCCCCGCAACGGGCTCCACAGGCCCAGCGTCGCCTCATTCGACAATCTCGCAGCGGTGCACAAGTCGCTGCTCCAGCGCAAGCTCGGCGCGCTCTCAGCAGGCGGCCACCGGCAGATATGCGAGGCGCTGCGCGCCGCGGCTGCCTGCTGAGACGAACCTATTGCGACTGCTCTGTGGGCGCGACGCCGACCGCAGCCCGCGACAAGGCGCTGACGGACCAGGGCAGCGCCGGCCTGTACCTGTCGCAGGCCGATGCTTGCCGCGGCCGTGCGGTGTCGCCAAACCCATAGGCTGGCGGGCGTGACTGGAGTAGTGATCACCGCCAGCGACGAGGCCCTCGCGGCCGTCAAGTACGACGCCGACGGGCTGGTGCCCGCCATCGTGCAGGACGCCTCCAACCGGGCGGTGCTGATGATGGCCTGGATGAGCGCCGAGACCCTGGCCCTGACCCTGGCCGAGGGCCGGACCGTGTTCTGGAGCCGCTCCCGCTCCGAGGTGTGGCGCAAGGGCGAGACCTCCGGCGAGCGGCAGTGGGTGCGGGAGGCCTACTACGACTGCGACGGCGACACCCTGCTGTTCGTGGTGGACCAGGACGGCGACGGCGCCTGCCACACCGGGAACTACTCGTGCTTCTTCCGAGCCTTCGGCGGCTCCGCTCCCGCTGACGGCGGCTGACCCCCGGTCGCGCCCATGCACCAGCCCACCCAGGAAGAGTTCCGGAGGCTGGCCCGTGCCTACCGGGTCGTTCCGGTCTGGCGGGAGGTGCTGGCCGACCTGACCACGCCGGTGGCCGCCTTCGCCCGGGTGGTCGGGCCCGGCGACGGCTTCCTGCTGGAGTCGGTGGAGCACGGCGAGCGTTGGAGCCGGTGGTCCTTCATGGGCCGCAACCCCATCGCCACGCTGGTGGCCCGCGGCCCCAGCGTGGAGGTGACCGGCAATCTCGGGGTCACCATCCCCCGTGACCGGGGCATGCTGGCCGCGCTGGAGGTGCTGCTCGATCACTACCGGGCCCCGTCGATCGACGGACTGCCGCCGCTGCACGGCGGTCTGGTCGGTTTCCTCGGGTACGACGTCGTGCGAGAGGTGGAGCACCTGCCCGACGCTCCCACCGACGACTCGGGTCATCCCGACGCGGTGATGTCGTTGATCGGCGAGCTGGCCGTGTACGACCACTGGCGCCAGCGGGCCACCCTCATCGCCAACGTGCTAGTTCCCCCCGGCGCCGACGACCGGCTCATCGACCGGCTCTACTACGAGGCGGTACTGCGGGTCGAGGCCATCGCGGCCGACGGTGCCAAACCCCTCGCCGAACCGCTGGTGCCGCCGCCCGAACCCGCCAGCGACACGGCCTCGGAGGCGGTGGACATCACCTCCACCATGGGACTGGAGTTGTACTCCCAGGCGGTGGAGGCCGCCCGGGAGTACATCTTCGCCGGCGACGTGTTCCAGGTGGTGCTGTCACAGCGCTTCGACTTCGATCTGGGCGCCGACGCCTTCGACGCCTACCGGGTGCTGCGCCAGGTCAACCCCAGCCCCTATATGTACTTCCTGCGCCACGCGGGTCTGGAGGTGGTGGGCGGTTCGCCCGAACCCATGGTGCAACTCCTCGACGGCAAGGTGATCAGCCGGCCCATCGCGGGCACCCGGCGCCGGGGACGCACCGACGCCGAGGACCGCCGTCTGGCCGCCGAGCTGGCCGAGCACCCCAAGGAGGTGGCCGAGCACGTGATGCTCGTCGACCTGGCCCGCAACGACATCGGACGGGTGGTGGAGTTCGGAACCCTCAACCTCGATGAGATGATGACCCTCGAGCGCTACAGCCACGTGATGCACCTGACGTCGCAGGTGTCGGGTCGGCTGGCCGAGCAGGCCACGCCCATCGACGTGCTGCGGGCCACCCTGCCGGCGGGCACGGTGTCGGGCGCGCCCAAGGTCCGGGCCATGGAGATCATCGACGAGTTGGAGCCGGTCAAGCGCGGCCCCTACGCGGGGGTGGTCGGCTACATCGACTTCTCGGGCAACATCGACACGGCCATCACGATCCGCACGATGCTCGTCCACGACGGGCGGGCGTCGGTACAGGCCGGCGCGGGCATCGTGGCCGACTCGGTGCCGGCGGAGGAGCACGCCGAGTGCGTGAACAAGGCCCAGGCCCTGCTGGCCGCGGTGCCCCCAGCCCGGCGGATGACCCGGGCCCGGAGGAAGGCGGCCCCGCGGTGACGGCGGAAGCGCTCGCGGCGCTGGTACAGAGAGACGTGGTGCTCGTCACCGGCACCGACGCGGAGTCCTACCTGCAGGGCCAGGTCTCCCAGGACATCGAGGCCGTGGCCCCGGGAGACTCCGCGTGGTCGCTGGTGCTGGCCCCGCAGGGGAAGGTGGACGCGTGGTTCCGCATCACCCGCGGCGCCGGCAGCGGCTTCGTGCTCGACGTGGACGGCGGCTTCGGCGACACGCTCGTGGCCCGGCTGGAGCGGTTCCGGCTGCGGGTCGACGTGTCCTTCGAGAGCCTCGCCGGGTGGCGGATGCTGTCCGTGCGCGGGCCGCGGGCAGCCGAAGCATGGCTCGACGCCGTCGATGCCGAGGTGCGGTCGGTTGTCGACTGGCCCGGCTTCTGCGGGGTTGACCTTCTCGGTCCGGACACGGCGCCCCCGCCGGGCCTGCCCACCGACGGTCCCGGCGATCTCGAGGTGGCCCGCATCAGGGCCGGCTGGCCGGCCATGGGCCGCGAGCTCACCGAGCGAACCATCCCGGCCGAGATCGCCGGTCTGGTGGAATCGTCGGTCAGCTTCACCAAGGGGTGCTACACCGGCCAGGAACTGGTGGCCCGGATCGACAGCCGGGGCGGCAACGTGCCCCGCCCGGTGCGTCTCGTGGAGATCCGCGGCGACGGCGGTGTGTCGCCCGGCGACGAGATAACGGTCGACGGCAAGGCGGTGGGGGAGATCACCTCGGCCGCGGCGGACCCGGACTCGGCCGTGACGGTGGCTCTGGGGCCGGTCCACCGGCGAGTCGAGCCACCGGCGGCGGCCACCGTCGCCGGGATGGCGGCGACCGTGCTGGCCACACCGGCCACCCGGTAGGGGAGCGAACCGGGCGCTGCCTCCCGGGCAAGCCGTCGACTTCCCGCCCGGCACCTACCATGGCGGGATGGACCCGTACGCGGTGCTGGGTGTAGCCCGCGACGCCCCCACCGACGAGATCCGGCGGGCCTATGTGGCCCTGGCCCGGCGCACCCATCCCGACGTGCGGGGCGACGACCCCGCGGCGGCCGAGCAGATGCGCCGCATCAACCTGGCCTGGGAGATGCTGTCCGACGCCGACTCCCGGGCCGCCATCGACCGCAGCCTGAGCCGGCCCGCGCAACCCGAGCCGCGCCGGAACGCAACCCCGGCCGGTGCGCAGGCGACCCCACAGGGCACCGACGACATCTACTCCGGCCACGACGACCTCGACGACGACCTCGACGATCGGCCCATCACCGAGGGCGACCTTCCGGGCTGGATGCGCCTGGGCGCGCCGGCCGCATTCGTGGTCGGCATCTTCGCGGTGATCTTCGGCGTGATGGCCGGAGGATTGGTGCTCCTGCGGCTCGGACTGTTCCTGCTGGGCTTGTCGGTGCTGCTGTTCGTGCTGTCGCCGTTCGTGGTTCTGATCCGCAGCCGGGGCGGACCTCTGCGCTGAGAGGCCCAGCGACAAGACGACGCTCGGTAGATGAAGTAACCTGCATATAGCTCTCGCTATATGGTTAGGGCACATAACTCTGACGAAGGTGGAACAAATGGACTGGAAGACTCGTACAGGATCGATGTTGTTGGTGCTGGCGCTGCTTGCCGCGGCAGCCCCTCCCGCTGTGGCCCAAGAGGATGGCTCCCAGGACGACAGCAACGACGACGCCCAAGAGGACTACCCCGAAATCAGCCTGGCCTCCGCCAACGCGGACGCAACCGGCATGTGGTCGGACGGCACCACCATATGGGTGATCGACTACGACGGCGGGAAGATCTTCGCCTACTCCCTGACCGAAGGGACCCGCGACACCGGCAGGGAAATCACCCTGCAGTCCAGCCATAACAGAGACAACACTGGACTCTGGTCGGACGGCACCACAATCTGGGTGGGGCATTGGTTTGACGAGAAACTGTACGCCTATGTGCTGTCGGACGGCTCCCGCGACCCAGACAAGGACCGCCAGCTCGAGGCCTGGCACAAGCCCTACGTACTCTGGTCGAACGACACCACCATGTGGGTGGTGGACACCTTCGACGACAAGGCGTACGCCTACTCGGTGTCGGACTGGACCCGCGACACCAGCAGGGACTTCACGCTCTACTCCGAGCATCTGCTTGCCATCCACAGCGGCATATGGTCCGACGGAACCACGATATGGGTGTCGGAATACTCCGAAGAGGTGATATATGCGTACACATTGTCGGACCTGTCCCGCAACTCTGCACTGGACATCCGGACGCTGAACTCCGAGGGCATCTCGGCCCCGGGCGGCCTATGGTCCGACGGCACCACCATGTGGGTGATCGACCACGACGACAATGTGGTGCGCACGATCGACAAACCCACCGTGGACGACGATGACGACGACAATGTGGGAGGCCTGTGAGCATCGCCGGCAAACTTGCCGCGTGCTAAGCCGCTGACGGGCCACTAGAACTCCAGCGCGGTCCCTGCGCCACGGTCCTGTATCTGCTCGCAGATCGGGAGCGGTCGTCCTCTCCGGCGGCCTCTGAGCGCAGCCGAGGCCTACCCAATCGGCCTCTCACTATCTTCGCCGGCTGGGGATGGGGGCCGGGGCCGGCCCGCAGCAAGTAGCGTCGGGGCGTGTTCGTGAAGATCTGCGGCACGACCAACGAGGACGACGCGCTGCTGGCAGTGGCCATGGGGGCCGACGCGGTGGGTTTCATCTTCGCGCCCTCGCCCCGCCAGATGTCATTGGACAGGGTGCGCGACATCGTCCGGCGCCTGCCCAGCGACGTGCTCAGCGTGGGGGTGTTCCGCAACGAGATGGCGGCGCGTGTCGTGAAGATGACCTCCGACGCCCGGCTGGGAGCGGCCCAGCTGCACGGCCACGAGTCGCCCGAGGACACCGCCTGGGTGGCCGAGCGGGTTCCGGTGACCATCAAGGTCTTCCCGCCCGGCCATGAGGGCCTGAAGCACCTCGGCGCCTACGGCGCCGACGCGGTGATGATCGACAACGAGCGGCCTGGCTCCGGCGAGGTGTTCGACTGGTCGCTGGCCGAGGGCGCCCCCCTCGCCGGCCACCGGCTGATCCTCGCCGGCGGCCTCGACGCCGACAATGTCGCCGGAGCCATCCGGCGGGTGCGGCCGTGGGGGGTGGACGTGGCCAGCGGGGTGGAGAGCCGGCCGGGCCGCAAGGATCCGGCCCGGCTGCGGGCCTTCATCGAGGCGGCCAAGGCGACCCGCAACATCGGCGCCGGCGAGACATCCACCGGGGACTCGGAGCCTCGACGGGCCGCGAGCACCGGCCCCTACGACTGGGAACAGGACCCGTGACGCACGCCGGGGTTGGCTCGACCCCACCCGAAGGCGGGTTCATGGGCGAGCCCAGCGCCGACGGGCGCTTCGGCGAATTCGGCGGCATGTTCGTGCCCGAGACGCTGGTGCCCGCCTGCCAGGAGCTCGACCGGGCCTTCCGCTCCGCCTGGGGCGACCCTGCCTTCCGGGGCGAGCTGGACCGGCTGCTGAGCGACTACGCGGGACGTCCCTCGCCCCTCACCGAGTGCCCCAACCTCTCCACCGAGCTCGGGGTGCGCATCCTGTTGAAGCGCGAGGACCTCAACCACACCGGCAGCCACAAGATCAACAACGTGCTCGGACAGGCTCTGCTGGCCCAGCGCATGGGCAAGACCAGCCTGGTGGCCGAGACCGGCGCGGGCCAGCACGGAGTGGCCACCGCGACCGCGGCCGCCCTGTTCGGCATGGACTGCGTGGTGTACATGGGCACCGTCGACATCGCCCGCCAGGAGCTGAACGTGTTCCGGATGCGGCTGCTGGGCACCGAGGTGCGGGCCGCCGAGAGCGGGTCCCGCACTCTCAAGGACGCGGTCAACGAGACCTTGCGCCACTGGGTGGCGGTGGCCGACACCACCCACTACTGCCTGGGCTCGGTGATGGGCCCCCACCCGTACCCGTGGATGGTGCGGGAGTTCCAGCGAGTCGTCGGGGAGGAGGCCCGCCAGCAGTGTGCGGCGATCCTCGACGGCGGGGTGCCCGACGTGGTGACCGCCGCGGTGGGGGGCGGCTCCAACGCGGCCGGGATCTTCGCCGGGTTCGCAAACACGAGCGCCCGCCTCGTCGGGGTGGAGCCGGCTGGGGGCGCGGCCATCGGCCGGGCCGTGCCAGGCATCGTCCACGGCTCTCGGTCGTACCTGATGCAGGACGAGTGGGGCCAGGTTCTGGAGGCCGAGTCGATCTCGGCCGGCCTCGACTATCCCGGCGTCGGCCCCGAGCACTCGCATCTGGCCGCCACCGGGCGGGCGACCTACGAGCAGGTCACCGACGCCGAGGTGATCGAGGCGTTCAGCCTGCTGTCCCGCACCGAGGGCATCATCCCGGCGCTGGAGTGCGCCCACGCCCTGGCCTGGGTGTCGAGGGCCCGCTCCGAGCTGTCCGGCCTCACCGTGCTGTTGAACCTCAGCGGCCGGGGGGACAAGGACGTCGACCAGATGATGGGCATCCTCGGGTGACCGGCTCAGGCTCCGAGCCCGGAGCGACGAGCACCGGCGGTCGGGGGGCGCTCGAATCGGCCCTACGCGCCCGCCGGGACGCGGGCGGCAAGTGCATGGTGCCCTACCTGACCGGCGGCCTGGGCGACGACTGGCTGGAGACGATCGGCGCGGTGGCCGCGGCCGGGGCCGACGCCATCGAGATCGGGGTGCCGTTCTCCGACCCGGTGATGGACGGCACCGTCATCCAGCAGGCCAACGACAAGGCCCTCTCGGAGGGCGCCACCCCCCAGTCCATCCTGGCCGCGGTGCGGGGAGCCGCGGCCGAGATCGGCGTGCCCACCGCGGTGATGACCTACGTGAACATCGCCCACCACATGGGTTATGAGCGGTTCGCGTCGTCGCTGGCCGATGCCGGCGTCGACGGCTGCATCCTGCCCGACCTGCCCCTCGAGGAAGTGGGGGAGTGGGCTGCTTGCGCGGACACGGCGGGGGTGGAGACGGTGCTGCTGGCCGCGCCCACCGCTCCCGACGAGCGCCTGCCCCGCATCTGCGCCCGGTCCCGAGGCTTCGTGTACAGCGTGGGCCTGATGGGCATCACCGGGGTCCGTGAGACGCTGGCCGCCAGTGCCAGCCGCACCGCGGCCCGTCTCAAGGCGGTCACCGACATGCCCGTGCTGGTCGGGGTGGGGGTGGGCACGCCCGCGCAGGCGGCCGAGGTCTGCGAGGTGGCCGACGGTGCCGTGGTGGGCTCGGCCATCGTCACCCGGATGCTCCAGGGCGCCGGCCCCGACGGCGTGGCCTCGCTAGTGGCCGAGTTCCGGGCCGCCCTCGACGCCGCCCACAGCTGAACCCGATCCCATACCCTCGGTCAGGTGAAGCCCGCGTTTCCCGCTCCTGTTCGCTGCGCTCACGGGCCGCTCGGGCCACGGCCTCGCTCAGCGCTGCCGAAGCTCGCGTGAGCCGCCGCCCATCGCTCGGCCTCCGGGCCCGGATGATGGACCACGACCTGATCGTGGTGGGAGGGGGCGCGGCCGGGCTGGGCGCGGTGCGGGCCGCGCTATGGGCCGGAGCCGACGTGGCCCTCATCACCGACTCGGCGCCGGGCGGCGACTGCACCTTCACCGGCTGCGTGCCGTCCAAGACCCTGCTGGCCGCAGCCCGCGACGGCCTCGGCTTCACCGAGGCGATGGCCCGGGTGCGCTCCACCATCGAACTCATCGCGGCCACCGAGTCGGCCGACGTGCTGCGCAGCCGGGGGGCAACCGTCATCGAGGGCCGGGCCCGCCTGGCCACCCACGACACGGTGGCGGTGGGGGAGCGGCGCATCACCGCGCCCCGCATCGTCCTGGCCACCGGCTCGCAGCCCTCGCTGCCCGACGACATTCGGGGCCTGGCCGAGGCCGAGCCCCTCACCAACGAGACCGTGTTCGACCTCACCGAGGCCCCGGAGTCGCTGGGCATCATCGGCGGCGGTGCCACCGGCTGCGAGCTGGCCCAGGCCTTCGCCCTCCTGGGAGTGGAGGTCACCCTCTTCGAGTTCCACCAGCAGCTGCTGTTCCGTGAGGAGCCGGAGGCCGCAGCGGCGGTGCGAGAGGCTCTTCAGGCCGATGGAGTGAGGGTGATGCGCTGCGCCCGCGTCGCCCGGGTTGAGCCGGTCCGGCGGAGCTCGGCCGGCGGCGGGCCCTACTCCCTCCGCTACCGGCTGTCCCGCTCCGGGGGAAAGGGCGGCCGGATCATGGTGGACCGGCTTCTGGTGGCCACCGGTCGAACGCCGGTGACGGACGGACTCGGACTCGAGGAGATGAAGTTCAAGCTCGGCGAGTGGAACGGCCATGTCCTCACCGACGAGCGGCTTGAGACGTCGGTCAGGGGTGTCTACGCGGCCGGCGACCTCGCCGCCTGGCGACTGCGACGCCCCGCCCGCCGGAGAATCCGGCCGACGCCACTGTTCACCATCGACAAGATTGACGAGCACCGGCCATCCCGATGGGGACTGCTCGGTGGAACCGGTCAGCCAGACGGAAGGTCCCGACTCGCCCGGATGAGACGGCTGGGCACCGAGTCCTTCGCGTTGGCCGTCGACCCGGCCACGCGAGCGGGCGCTTCTGCCCTGCGCCGGGCAGACCTTCGACATCGACGCATGCTGACCCGCGAACGGGCACGGCGGCGCCGCCAGCGGCAGCACCACGCGGTCCTGAACCTGTCGCACGCGGCCGACGAGATGGGCCGGATCGCGGCGGGCAACGCCCTGGGCAAGGGCCGGCGGGGCCGGTTCCGGGGATCCATGGTGCCGAGGGTGGTGTTCACCGATCCCGGGGTGGCTTCAGTCGGCGTGACGCCGAGCGGCGCGCCGCCGGGCAGCCGGGTGGCCTACCTGCCGCTGTCTGAGGTGGACCGGGCAGTGACCGACGGCCGCACCGACGGCTTCATCTCCATCGTGGCCGGTCCCCGCCGCCTGCTGCGCAATGCCGGCGGGGGCCGCATCCTGGGCGCCACTATCGTGGCGCCCCGCGCCGGGGAGATGATCTCCGAGATCGTGCTGGCCATGCGCACCGGCGCCTTCGCCGGCCGCCTGGCCCAGGCCTCGCACGCCTACCCGACATGGTCGAGCGGCGTCCAGAAGGCCGCAGCCCAGTTCTTCGGCGAGATCGACGGACGCCGGGCCCGCCCCGTGGAGTGACCGGGGTCCTGGTTCCGCCTAGCCGGTGGTGAGGCCTCCGTCGACGCTGAGGATGGCGCCGTGGACGCCGGGGCATTCGTCGGAGGCCACGAAGGCGAACAGGGCGGCGATGTGCTCGGGAACGCTCATCGGCTTGAAGGCCATCATGCGGCGGATGAAGTGCTGGTCGGCGTCGGTGACCATCTGGTAGTTCCTGGTCATGGGGGTGTCCACGCCGCCGGGGGCGATGGCGTTGACCCGCACCGGGGTCTTGGCCAGCTCCATGGCCAGGGCCCTGGTCAGCTGCACCACCGCGCCCTTGGTGGCGCAGTAGTGGGTCGTGTACGCCAGTCCCTGGAGCCCGGCATTGGACGCGATGTTCACGATGTTGCCGCCCGTCTCCAGCAGGTGGGGGAGCGCGGCCTGGGTCAGGAAGAACATGCCCTTCACGTTCACGTCGAACATGAGGTCCCACTTCTCCTCGGTGATGTCCTCCACCCGGTCCTGCCACGAGACGCCGGCCACGTTGCCGAGCACGTCGATGCGCCCGAAGGTGCCGGCACACCGAGCCGCGGCCGCCCGGCAGTCTTCAACCGACCGCAGGTCGCAGTGCCGGGTCTCTATCCGGCCTGCCGACTCGGCGATCGCTGAAGCGGTCTCGGCCAGGCCCTCGTCGTTGACGTCCACCCCGAACACCTCGGCCCCCTCGGCGGCCAGGCGGATCGACACCGCCTGTCCCATGCCCGAAGCCGCTCCGGTGATGAGCGCCACCTTGCCGTCGAATCGTCCCATCGAGTCCCGCCTGTCATTGTCGGTGCGCTGCCCGCCGCGGAGGCTACCGGCCGGGGGGTGAACCGGTGCGGCGGAAAGGTGAGCCGGCAATCCCCACAACGCCAATATGGCGAACAGGTGTTCACTTTTCTGCCCGGTTGGAGGCCGGCTGAGGCGCTCCGCGGGCGTTCTCAGTTGTCGGTCGGGTTGCGGGGGTACAGCCGGAGGCGGTTCAACTCGCCGTCCTGGCGGGCGAAGACCTCCCACCACAGCTCCTCAGGAGCATCGGCGAACGGGTCGGAACCGTCATGGTCGAGCACGAACCAGGCGTTCTCCTCCAGCTCGCCCTCGAGCTGGCCGGGTGCCCAAGCTGCGTAACCGGCGAAGATGCGCACCTGGTCCAGCCCGCCGATGTCGCTCGGGTCCTTCTCCAGGTCGATGGTGCCGATCCGGCCCACGACCTGTGACCAGTGGTCGTCGGCATCGTCGAGGGCCACCGACGCCAGCGCGATCACCGAGGACTGGCTGACCGGACCCCCCACGAACACCACCCGGGGCTCGCTGACCGTCGTCTCCCACTCGTCGATGGCGCCCTTGACGGGCAGCTCGCTGGGCCGGTTGAGCACCACACCGAGGGCGCCCTCTGCTCCGTGCTCGAGCATCAGCAGCACCGTCTGGCGGAAGTTCGGATCTACCAGGCTCGGGGCGGCCACCAGTAACTTCCCGCGAGTCGATTCCATGCGTGGGGTCTTCCAGGTAGGGGACTGGTGGGAGCGGCACGGTGGCAATCCGGCGACCCCAAGCGATGGCGGTGCGGCGAGGTGGCGATGTGGCACGATCTAGGGTCGTGGTGTCAACCATGCCGCCGGTGCTGCTCACGATAGCCGCTTCGGACCCTCTGGGGGGAGCAGGCGTGCAGGCCGACCTGGCCACGTTCGCAGCCCACGGCGTCCATGGCGCCAGCGCGCTCACGGCGGTGACCGCCCAGTCGCTGACCGCGGTCACCGCCTCCGATCCGGTTCAGGCCGGCCTGGTCGCCGCCCAGATCGACGCCGTCGCCGCCAACCTCGGAGTGGACGGAGCCAAGACCGGGCTGCTGCGCCGGCGTGAGATCGTCGACCTGGTCGCCGAGCGGATCGAGCACCACGGTCTGGCCGCGCCGGTCGTCGATCCGGTGATGGTCGACGGCAGGGGAACCCGCTTCGTGTCCGGCGACGTCGAGGACGCATACCGCCAGCGGTTGTTCCCGCTGGCACGGGCCATAACCCCGAACCGGGGCGAGGCCGAGCTGCTGGCCGGCACATCGCTGCCGAGCGCCGAGGCAGTGCTCGACTGGGCCCGGGCCTTCCGGGATCTCGGCGCAGAGGCGGTGGTAGTGACCGGTGGAGGCTTCGACGGTGATCCCGACAATGCGGTGATCACCGCGTCGGGCGGCGCTTGGATCGTTCGAAACTCGCGGATAGCGACCCACAACGTCCGGGGCACCGGCTGCACGTTCTCGGCCGCGCTGGCCGCCAATCTGGCCCTTGGTCGGGATCTGCCCGCGGCAGTGACCGCGGCCGGGCGGTTCGTCCGCAACGCCATCGGGGCTTCGACCGGCTGGATCCTCGACGGCCCCGGTCCGGTGTCCCATGCCCAGGGCTGACCAGCTAGGCGGCTTGATCGCTCGGCCGGATGACCTCACGGCATCATTGCGCGGTTACTTTACATAATGCATATTTCCGGCGGTCACGAACAGGGCCCGAGCAAGCGAAGCCCCGGCGTGTAGCTTTGTGGGCCGTGCCCCGACGACTCGAGATCGAACTCACCAGCCGCCGAGACGACGGAACCTGGACGTGGAGGGCCGCCGGCGCACGCCAGCCCAAGGGCGAGGTCGCGGCCGACCTGGTTCCCGACGCGGCCGCGGTCGGCTCGGTTCTGAAGGCCGAAGTGGACGGTGGACTTGACGGTCTGGAGATCACCGCTCTGGCAGCCCCCCGTTCCCGCGCGGAGCCTGCAGGACGACTCGAGTTGATCGGGGGAAGCGCGGGACCGCCCGTCACCACCGCCCTGGTGTCGCGTTCCGGACGCCGCAATCGCGGCGATCGGGGCTTCTCGGACGACGACGGGCAGTCCCCGGGCGGGAGGCGGCGCGGCCGCGACCAGGGCGAGGGGCGCAAGGGCCGCGACCGCAGGGATCGCTCCGAGCGTGACTCACGCCGCAGGGACCGAGCCGGCGACGGTGGCCGGGAAGGCGGCGAAGGCCGCAAACCCCACCGCGATCGTGACGCCCGTCGCGGCCGCCGCGACCGCGACTCCGACTCTGGCCGCGACGCCGGACCGGGTCGCCGGCGCAGCGACGAGCAGCGCGCCTCGAAGGCTCCCCGGTCCAAGGAGGGCAGGCGGCCCGCCAGGGCTCCCCGTCCAAGGACGCCCGGCCTCAAGGCCAAGCGGGTCCATCGCCAGGCTGCGCTGGAGGCACTCCCGGAGGAGCAGAGGCCTCTGGCTCGCGAGGTGCTCAAGGGCGGGGTGCCCGGCGTGCGCCGCTCGATCGACCGCATGAACGCCAAGGCCGCCCAAGGCAAGCTCCCGGAGATCAAGTCGGAGCCCATCTTGGCGCTGGCAGAGCAGCTCGCGCCCGTCATGAAGGCGGCCGAGTGGCATGACCGGGCCGACGCCGCTCTCGCCGGCATCGCCAAGATCGACCTGCGGGACATCCGCTCGGTGATCGCGGCGGCCGACCGGGCCGCCCGCGACGACGAGACCAGGGCCCTGGCCGAGAGCCTTCGAGCCGGGCTGACCCAGCGCCTGGAGGTGGACCACCGCAAATGGCTGGACGAGTTGGCCGGCACCATCGGCGAGGGGCGCACCGTAAGGGCGCTGCGCATCAGCTCCCGGCCGGTCAAGCCCGGCTCGCCGCTGCCGCCCGATATGGCTGAGCGTCTCGCCAACATGGCCGCCGCCGACCTGAACCCGACCGCCAACCAGCAGCGCTGGGCCACCGTGGTGGACTCGGTGGCGGTATCCCCCGTCCGTACGCAGGTTGTTCCCGAGGGCATTCCCGAGAGACCCAGCGACGACCTGATGGCCACGATCCGCCGGCTGGCAGACCGGGTTCCCCAGATAGCAGCTCTCTTCGGCATCGAGCCTGCGCCGGCTGCGCAGCCGAGACTGCGCCCGCCCCCTCCCCCGCCGAAACCCGCAGCCGACGGTGACGCCCCGTCCGAAGAGTCTCAATGATCGACTTCGAGGCCGACGGCAACGTCGCCGTCATCACCATGAACCGTCCCGAGGCCCGCAACGCGGTCAACGGCGCAATATCCAGCGGGCTCGAGGCCGCGATCGACCGGCTCGAGGCCGACGACTCGCTGTGGTTGGGGATCCTCACCCACACCGGGCCGGTGTTCTCCGCCGGTGCCGATCTGAAGGCCATCGCGGACGGGCGGTTCCGGGAGTTGTCCACAGCCAGAGGCGGCTTCGGCGGGATCGTGCTGCGCTCACGGACGAAGCCGCTGATCGCGGCCATCGACGGTCCCGCCCTCGCCGGAGGAACCGAGATCGCGCTCACCTGCGATCTGCGGGTGGCGTCGACCGCAGCCCGGTTCGGCCTCCCCGAGGTGAAGCGATCGCTGATCGCCGCCGCCGGCGGCCTCGTGCGGCTGCCCCGCACCATTCCTCTGGCCATCGCCATGGAGATAGTCCTCACCGGGGACCCGATCAGCGCCGAGCGGGCATTGGACCTCGGTCTCATCAACGAGCTGTGCGAGCCCGGTCAGGCGTTCGACTCCGCCCGGCGCCTGGCGGACCGTGTCAATGCCAACGGCCCGCTCGCGGTGAGGGAGTCCCGCAGGCTGGTGCTGGAGAGCTTCACCCAGACCGACGAGGAGTCGATCACCGCAGCCGGTAGGGCCCAGATGGAACTGCGCAGCAGCGAGGACTTCGCCGAGGGCCCCCGCGCCTTCATCGAGAAGCGGCCCCCGGTCTGGAAGGGCCGCTGAACCTACGGGCCCGGCCCGGCTCAGACGATCGTCGGGATCACCCCATGGTCGTGCAGGAACTCGGCCAGCCCGTCCACTAGCCGCAACCCGGCAACCTCCGCTACGGGCCACCATCGGGCCTCGGACGCGTCGCTTCCGGCACACGGCGTCTGATCGCCGAGCACCGTCGCCTCGAAGTCCAGGATCACGAAGTGGTGGTCGTGGCCGATGCGCTCGACCCAGCCCACCAGCCGGCCGCAGACCCCGTACAGCCCGGTCTCCTCCTGCAGTTCACGGGTCACGGCCTCCATCAGCATCTCGCCGGTCTCGACCCGGCCTCCCGGCACAGACCACTCCCCCGCGCCCGGCGGGCGGCCGCGCCTCACCAGCAGCAGCTCATCGGCGCGACGGACGATCGCGCCCACCGCGACCTCCACGCCTGCGATCATGAACCAGGCTTGGCTGTGACTGCCAGCGAGCGGTGCACGGTTATGGCTCGAGCGACCAGGCCGTGGGTTTCGAAGAAGTTCTTCGTCTCGCGGTCACCGGGCAGCGCCAGGCTGTCGACCCCTATGCAGTCGCGCCGTCCGGCCCAGTCGATCAACTCTCCCATCATCGCCTCCCCGACACCGACACCGCGAGCCTCGGGCATCACGTAGATGTCGGTGACGCGGCCCAGCACGGCGCCGTCGTGGAGGGCGACCAGACGGATCACCCCGTAACCGACGACCGCCCCGTCGATGGTGCCGACCACCACCAGCGCGTCGTCCGATCGATGGTCACGGTCCAGGCTCTGCTCCAGCGGCTCGGATCGCGCCTCCAGGCGAGCCCACACATAGCCGCCGCGGCGGGGAGCCAGCTCGGCAGTCGCACCGGTCGCCAGCTCCGCCACCGCAGCCATGTCGGAGTCGGTGGCCCGTCTAGCCCCCTCGTCTATCGAGGTCATCGGAGGGGGCGGGTGAGGGCCATGGCGTCACTCGGGCACTCAGCCGCGGAAGATCCTCTCGATGGACTCGCAGGGCTCCTCGCCCGACGGGCACACGGGATTGGCCCGTGATCCGAATTGGCTCATGCTCACGATGAGGAAGCACTGGTTGCAGGTCCATTCGTCCGAGCGCGGCGGCGCCACCGACGGTGCAGCCTGAGCCTGGCCGGGGGCTTCCTCCTCCTCGTCCTCCTCGTCGTCGTCGCTGGCCGCGATGCGGTCCCGCAGGATCTCCTCGAGGTCGGCCTCCACGTCGCTGGGGTGAACCTCCTCGTCGTCGTCCTCGTCCTCGGCCGGCAGCGCAACGTCGTCGTCGTCCTCGTCCTCGTCCTCCAACTCGGCTTCATCATCGTCGTCGCCGATACCGTCCTCGTCGTCGCCGTCGAAGTCCTTCCCGTCGCCGTCAAGGTCCTCGTCGCCGTCGAAGTCCTCGTCGCCGTCGAAGTCCTCGTCGCCGTCGAAGTCCTCCCCGTCGCCGAATTCGAGATCAGCATCGTCGAGAGGGTGTTTGTCGGTCATCGCTACTGCTAGGGGGTTGCGGCCGGGGGATGTGGGCGGATCATAGACACAGATCGACGATGTGCGGCGGTATTCGTGGCGGTGTGACTATCGGCATTCGCTCGGCCTGCGCGGGCGCTTGCCGGTCTACAGGCTCGAGGATGGGTGCGACTGCGACGCTCTCAGCTGCTCGGCCCGCTTCTCCGCGTCGAGACGGCCCAGCCCGGGATCCTGCTCGTGATTGACGAACGACATGAGCTCCGCCACCGCGACGTGACCGGCCTCCTCAGCGATGAGACGGTGCATCTGCTGGCACACCCGGCGGTAGGCCGGATGGCCCTGCAGGGTCGTGCGCAACTCGACCATGTGCATCGCCTCCCGCGCGTTCATCTGCATCGAGTAGCGCACCCGGTAGGCCAGAGCGACCGCATAGGCGGCCTGATCCGGCAGCTCCGCGCTGAGCGCCTCGTAGAGCCGGGCCGAGCGGGCCATGACCTCGTCGAACTGCTCGTCCACACCGGCCGCGCCGACCGCTTCGGGTCGAACGAAGCCGTGGCGGGTGGACAGCGGCTGCCATTCGATGGTGAGCATCCGATGGCGCTGCAGGTCGCGGAACGCCCCGTAATCGGACAGCACATCGAACCGGTAGTAGACCCGCTCCAGGGCCCGGCCCGGCCGGTGGCGGCGGTTCGTGCGCTCGCCGCAATAGGACCGCACGACGTCGATGCGCTCGGCGGCCGACATGGACCGCACTCTGGCCTCGATGGTGCGTTCCGGCAGCGACGTGTGGGGATACAGCATCGCGGTGATCACCTTCGTCTCCCCGTCGGGGTCGAAGTCCATCAGCTCGACCGAGTCGTCGGTCACCGGGCCTCCGACGGCGTCGCCGAACACCCGCCCCGCCAAGTGGTCCATGGCAGCGTGGTTGTCCGCCATGTAGCGAGTGGTGAGCTCGCCCCGGTCGGGCAGGTCCACCCGCTTGAGGAAGGAGGGGATCACCTTGCGCAGTTCGGTGAGCATCATCTCGGCGTAGAGGCGCGACTCGGGAAGGGGGTGGGCCCGCATCCGCAGCAGCAGGGCCTCGTAGGACTGGCCCGTCCCGTAGACGCCCACGTTGCTCAGCGACGCCGCGGGGAGCATTCCGCGGATGGAGTCCAGCGCTCGAGCCTTGATGGCCTGCCGGTAGGCGAAGTCGGAGTCGCCCTCCTGTTTGGGAACGTTGGCCCGGAAGAAGTCCTGCATGACTGGGACGAGCTCGGAGTAGGCCGAGAACATGCGGTCGATGTCGCCCACGTAGCGGGTCCCCAGCGACGAGTTGAGCACTTGGGCGTCCCGGTAGTAGCGATACCTCCCGCCCAGCCGCTGGTCGTAGGCGATGTAGCGGGTGCTCTGCTCGAGGTAGGCCATCAGCCGGCCCCACTCCAGGACTTTGGTGAGGAGGTTGGAGGCCTGCTCGCAGGCCAGATGGACCCCGCCGAGCTGGGCCACCGAGTCGTCGCCGTACTCGAAGAAGACCCGGTCGTAGAGCTGCTCGGCCCGGCGCAGGCCGACGGTCGCGTCGATGGATATGTCCCCGGTGATGTCCAGGTCGTCGACGAACTCGTCGAGGAACAGCCGGCGCAGGCTCGACATCGAACGGGAGTAGCGGGCGAACAGGGCGCCCTTCACGACCTCGGGCAGGTTGACCAGCGCGAACACGGGCTGGTCCAGGTTGGTGAAGTACCGGCGCAGAACATCGGCCTCGTCCGCAGAGAAGGACTCGGCCGCATAGAGGTTCACGGGGCGCGACCTTAGAGGCCGAGTTGGTTCCGGGCGCGGATCGCGGGAGGGGTCTAGGACGCCGCGAATGCGGCTCGTGCGGCCGGCATCGCCGAGGCGTCCAGCCAGCAGTCCAGCGCAGTCATGGCCAGTACCTTGGCGCCGTCGATGACCGCCGAGTCGCCCTGGGGCGCACGGGCGTACTCGGCGAAGGCTGGAGTGTGGATGGCGACATCATCGGGAGCCACCTTGACCATCGGATGAATGGACGGGACGGCGTAGCTGACGTTGCCCATGTCGGTGCTGCCCACGACCCGGACGTCTGGCCGGGAGACCGGCTCGCGGCCCACAGTGGCGAGATTGTCCAGGTAGCGGTCGAGCAGCACCGGGTTGTCGTTCATATCGGCGTATGCCGGGTCTCCCCACTCGATGTCCAGCTTGCAGCCGGCCGCGTCCGCGCCCGCTCGCAGGCAGGCCGCCACCCGCTCTTTGAGCGGCTCGAGGCTCGACAGGTTGGTCGAGCGCACGTACCACTCGGCCTCGGCCGTGGCCGGGACGATGTTGGCCTTCGTGCCGCCGTCGATGAAGATGCCGTGGATGCGCTCGTCGTCGCGTATGTGCTGGCGCAACGCGGCGACCGCGTTGTAGCCGAGCACGGCCGCGTCGAGCGCGTTGCGGCCCTTCTCGGGGGCGGCGGCGGCATGGGCTGCCGCGCCGGTGTAGCGGGCGTTGAGTCGCTGCACCGCCACTGCGTGGAACACCTTGAGCTCGTGATTGGCGGGATGGATCATCATGGCCGCGTCGGCGTCGGAGAACGCCCCCGCTCGCAGCATGATCTCCTTGCCTCCCCCGCCCTCCTCCGCAGGGGTGCCCATGACCGCCACCCGGCCGCCGGTCTCGCCGGCCAGGGCGGCCAGGGCCAGGCCGGCGCCCAGACCCGACGCGGCGATGATGTTGTGCCCGCAGGCGTGGCCGATCCCGGGGAGCGCGTCGTACTCGCAGACCACTGCGACCAGCGGCCCGTCGCCGTCTCCGGCCCGGGCCTCGAAGGCGGTGTCGAGGCCGTAGGCGCGGCGCTGCACGGCCAGTCCGTGGTCGGCCAGCACCCCGGTCAGCAGATCGTGGGCGTGGTGCTCCTCGAAGCAGAGCTCGGGCCGTTCATGGATGCGGTGCGAAACGTCGAGCAGCTCCGGTGCCAGCCGATCGATCTCATCGCAGGCGCGCTGCTTGGCTTCGGTGATCTCCATGGCGACGATCCTAGGGCCCGAGCGCCGTTGACTGCGCTCCAGCCGGCGCGGATCCGGCCGGAATCCAGACCTCGAGCGCCCCGGGCTCCACCCTCAGGCTGAGGTTTCGGGCCCGGCCCATGCGCTGTCCGTCCAGGTAGACGTCCAGTTCGGGGTCCAGGTCGTATTGGGCGGCCGCGATGCGGCGCTGGGTGATGCCCGGATGGGGGACATGGGTTCCCGAGGGCAGGCGACGGCGAGCCGCGAGGCGCACACCGAGAGGGGGGCTGGCATCGAACACGTCGAGGCGGCCGTCTCCGGGGTGGGACCGAGGCGCTGCGTTCCAGCGGCCGATGAACGATGCGTTGGCCGCCACCAGCAGCCGGCCCCGCCACCACGACCTGCGGGCTACGAGATGGGCGACGAACCACCCCAACCGCCCGTCGATCAGCGCCGCGCCCACGTCGACCTCGAAGCGGGCCCCGGTCCCGGCCGAGGAGTCCCTGCGCCCCCGGGCCATCCCGAGCGTCCGGGCCAGGTCGCCTCCGGTGAGCACCACCGGCGGCACCGGCCGCCCGGCCCGGCGGGCGTCGGCGACGATCCGGCCAGCGGCGGCGTCGCTGTCCACCGTGGGGGCGTCCGGCGGGATCACCCCCTCCTCACCGAAGTCGACACCCCATCCGGGGCCGCGGCCACCGATCACGGCACTCGCGCTGACCGAGCGCGCTTGCTCTCAGGGCTTGCAGATGTTGGCGACCGTCTGGGGAGACACCGACGCCACTTCAGCAATGTCACGGAGCGAGGCACCATTGGTGTGCGCCAGTCGGATGGCGGTCTCCCAGAGGGCCCGCGCCTCGTCTTTGCCACGTGTCATTCGTTCCACCACGCACAGCGCAGCTCCTACAGCGCTACTGGACACCTCGATGTCATCCAGATCCCAGCGTGAGATGGTCCTGCTCATTCTGCCTCCTCGATCGCCCGCAGTATCTTGGCGACGACCTCCCGGATGATGACGGCGGCTACGAGCTCGTCACTGCGACGCTCGAGGATCTCAGCGACGCCCCCTAGTGCTTCGAGGGTGTGCGCCAGTTCTGCCTCGTCCAGTTCGAGCGCGATCCGCACAACGCCTATCCTATCGACTGGACGCGGTGTCTATTGGATGAACAGCACGTCGTCTGGCATCCCCTCGGTTCGCTCAGAGGCCCCGCGGGTAGGCGAGCGAACCCGGTCCATGCGGGCGGGGCCGTGGCCCGAGCGGCCCGTGAGCGCAGCGAACAAGAGCGGGAGACACCCCGCCCGGACACGACCGGCTTGCGCCTACCCGCGGACGTTCTTAGTCCGATCGTGGAAACTGGACGGCACCTGACCACGAGACCACTCCCCTGTTCAGCGCATCGACGGCATCGCGGGCTGTCTTGGCCGTCTCAGGACTTGGCGATACCGCGGCGATCTGGCGGGCCAAGTCGATCACCTGCTTGAGGTTGCGCACCAAGTCGCCAGCAGAGAAACCCTCGTCCAGCATGGCCCCGAAGGACGCTCCCGAGGCCCAGTGGTGGGCCGCGGGGGCAAACCCGGTCTCCAGCGGTCGGATGGGCTCGATACCGGAGCGCCGCTCGGCCCGGTGCAGGCCGTCCAGAGCCACCCCGATGCGGCGGAGGCGGCGGTAGGCCACGCCGGATGGGATCCACACTTCGGGCCTCGGCCCCGCGGAACGATGCTCGTACGTGAAGGCCGACAGCACCGAGGCGAACTCGGGCGGAGACAAGCCGTCGAACAGCCCCGAATGCAGAGCCTCCGCCACCGCGAGGTCAGCTTCGTGGAAGATTCGCGACACCAGCGAACCCGACACGGTGAGCTCCCAGCCATCGAGATGGCCCCGGGCGCGCAGCACCGACGCCACCGAGTCGAAGCGTCGCACCAGGTCTGCGGGGGACGCGGCGGCGTCGGCCTGATGCTGGGCGAAGGAGCGGGCCATCAGATCGCGAGCCGCGTCGACGGGCATCCGCCCCAGCAGGCCGGCAACCATGTTGTAGGTGGGACGGAAGGCTGAGCGAAGCTCGAAGGACCGGCTAGCAGCCAGTGACGCGACGTCGGAGAAGCTGCAGTCCCGCGACCACAGCATCACCGCCCAGCCGCGGTCATCGATGCCCCGGCGCCCGGCCCGGCCCGTCAACTGGGTGTACTGGACCGCGGTCAGCGGCGCAATGCGCTGGCCGTCGTACTTGGTGGGCTTGTCGATCACGACACTGCGCGCGGGCATGTTCACGCCCAGCGCCAAGGTCTCGGTGGCGAACACGACCCTCACCAGGCCCTCGGTGAAGCAGTGCTCGACGGTCTCCTTGAACACACCGATCATGCCCGCGTGGTGGGCGGCAATTCCCAAGCGCAGCCGCTCCACCCACCGGTTGGCTCCCAGTGCGGCAAGATCAGCCTCCTCGAGTCCCGCGAGCCGAGCTTCGGCCAGTTGGTCGATGCGGGCGGCCTCGGTCTCGCTGGTGTAGCGGGCTCCGTCGCGGACCAGGCGGGACGCCGCCTGCTCGCACCCTTTGCGGCTGAACACGAACCAGATCACCGGCAGCAGGCTGCGCTCCTGCAGCTCGGCCAGCAGGTCGATGCGTCGAGGAGGCCGCCAGAGCCCGCCGTCACGGTTCTCGCCGCGTGCTCCGGGACCGTTCGACCGGCCGCGTCCCCTCCGGTCCGCGTTCCGGCCCGAGCCCCGGCGCCCCCGGCCTGGGCCACGACCGGTGCGGGTGGCTCGGCGCGCGGTTGCGGGCGGGTCGAAGCGGCTTCCCTGGGGGTTGGGGCGGCCGTCGGTGAGGGTGGGGAGGATCTGCACCGAATCGGAGCGGCGGCGGCCCACGGCATAAAGGTTGGTCAGCGGCACAGGCCGCCGGCTCTCGGCCACCACTCCGGTCGGGCCGTGCACCCGGTTGAGCCAGTCGCCCAGCTCCCGGTGGTTGGAGACCGTGGCCGACAGGCAAACGAGCACCACATCCGCAGGCAGATGAAGGATCACTTCCTCCCACACGGGCCCGCGGTAGGGATCCTCCAGGAAATGAACCTCATCGAGGACGACCGCCCCGAGCCTGGTGTCCACTGCGCCGGCGTAGATCATGTTGCGCAGCACCTCGGTGGTCATCACCACCGCGTCGGCGTCGCCCGCGATGGCGTTGTCGCCGGTCAGCAGCCCCACCCGCTCCGGTCCCAGCCGCCGACACATGTCCCGGTACTTCTGGTTGGACAGGGCCTTGATGGGCGTGGTGTAGAAGGCTCGACGGCCTGCAGCCAGAGCAGAGTCGACCGCATGGTCGGCCACCACCGTCTTGCCCGATCCGGTCGGGGCGCTGACGAGCACCGACAGTCCGGAGTCGAGATGCCCGATGGCGCGGCGCTGGAACCCGTCGAGTACGAAGCCAGCCCCAGCCGGCGCCGTCACGGCCCGGAGGCCGAGCGAACGGGCGAGCGAATCCGGCGCATGCGGGCGAGGCCGTGGCCCGAGCGGCCCGTGAGCGAAGCGAACAAGAGCGGGAATGACCGCGCTGGAGAGCGACGGGCCTCCACACCCTTGCGCTCACGCCTAGCGGCCGCGCGGCTCACCGCCCGGCCGCCTCGCGCTTGCGTCGCCGGCGGCGGGTGAGCACGCCCCACAGGATCGCGAACTCGTAGAAGGCGTACATGGGAATGGACAGGGCCATCAGGGTGAAGGGATCGCCGCTGGGGGTGATTACCGCCACCAGTATCACGATCCCGACCACCGCGTAGGAGCGGACCCGGCGCAGCGTCCGGTTCTCGACGACGCCCATGGCCTGCAGCCCGATGAGGACTATCGGGAACTGGAAGGCGACTCCGAAGGCCACCATCATCTTGACCACGAAGCCCAGGTACTCCTTCGGGCTGAACAGCGACACCAGATCGGGACCGCCGATGTCCTTCAGGAAGTCGAGGGCCCGGGGCAGGCTCCAGTAGGCCAGCGCGGCGCCCAGGGCGAACAGCACCACGCCGGCCGCCACGAACGGGATGGCGTAGCGCTTCTCGTGGCGGTACAGGCCGGGCGCGATGAACCGCCACCCCTGCCACAGCAGCACCGGCATGGCCAGGGCCAGGCCCGAATAGCCAACCAGGGTTATCCGCACGCTGAAGGGCTCGAGCGGGCTGGTCACGAACAGGTTGCAGCCGCCGTCAGGACCGAACAGCGCGGAGTCGACCCGCTCCTCGGGGGGGAACGTCCGGCAGTAGGGCTCGAGCAGGAAGTCGAGGATGAATCCGTAGAAGATCCAGCAGATCACCGCGCACACGGCCACCGCCACCGCGGACTTGATCAGGCGGTTGCGGAGCTCGGCCAGATGCTCCATGAGCGTCATGTGGCCGCCCTCGTCGAGGTGCTCTGTGCCGGTGTCGGTCATTGCTCTCAGGCCGCGTTCTCGGAACCGGAGTCCGGCTCATCCGGAGCCGAGTCCTCCCGGTCGCCGGACGGTTCCTTGTCAGCGCCCATCGACGTCTCCTTCTTGTCCTCGACGGGTTCTCCGACCGCGCCGCGGGACTCCTTGTCAGCCGCCTTCAGCGTCTCGTTCATCTCCTCGATGGGCTTCTCGGCCGCCTCGCGGAACTCCTTGTCAGCCGCCTTGAGCGTCTCCCTCATCTCCTCGATGGGCTTCTCGGCCGCCTCCCGGAACTCCTTGTCAGCCGCCTTCAACGCCTCCTTGGACTCCTGCAGGGTCTCCTGCAGCGGCTCCGCGGCCTCTCTAAGCTCCTGCTGGAAGCCCTGACCGATGCGACGGACCTCCCCGACCACCCTGCCGATCTGGCGGATCGCGGGGGGCAGCTTGGTGGGTCCGAGCACGATCAGGGCAACGAGCAGGATTACAAGGACCTCTCCCCCGCCGAGATTTCCCACCGTGTCAGCCTAAGGCGCCGGGCGGCTGCGATCGCGCCGGGTGTCGCCGACCTGGTCGGCTCGAGCCCTGGTGGCCTCCGCGTGGTCTCCCAATCGAGTGGCCAGGCGCGACAGCTCGTCTCCGGCCACCGCGGCAGCAGACGACCTGCGCAGCGCGCCGGTCAGCTCCGCGGCGGCTTGACCCACACTTCGCAGACCGGCGACGAGCACCGCCAGCGCGACGACGGTGGCCGCAGCCGGTGCCAGCATCCACATGGGCTGCAACGCTACTGCCAGCCGCCACCGGTCTCTCAGGTGGCCGCGTCGCCTGCGAAGCGCTCGAGCACCTCCACCATCCGGTCCACATGGTCGCTGTAGACGGCGTCGATACCCGCGTCGACCAGTTCGGCGATGTGGCGGGCCTGCTGCGCGTCCCAGCCGAAGGCGAGCACGCCGAAGCGGTGGTAGAGGGTCGTGAGTCCGCCGTTCCAGTCCTCGCGGTGCAGGTTCACGACGTCGATGCCTGCGGCGGCGAGATCGGCACCGTGACGCTCGGGGCCTCCGGGCAGCCGGTCGAGGCGGGTGGAGTGGACCAGCTTGACCTCGGGGGCGGCCGCTCGCCATTCGCTCAGCACCTCGGCGCGGTGATGGCACACCCAGAGACGTTCAGCGGCCCGGCGGGCGCGGGCCGCGGCCACCAGTCCGTCGAAGGCGGCGTCGTCCTTGACGTCGACGCTCAGCGGCAGGCCGGTACCGCAGTGGTCGTAGTACTCGTCGATGGTGGGAATGTGCGCGGGCAGGCTCGCCCGGGGCGTGCGCCTGATGGGCCGGCCGAAGAGCCGTCGAGTCGAGAGCGTCGGCAGTCCCCGCACTGCCTTGTCGTGGTTCAGCACGACTACGCCGTCGGAGGTGACCCAGGCGTCGGTCTCGATGCCGGTGGCGCCCATCTGCTGGGCCAGCCTGAACGCCTCCAGGGTGTTCTCGCGGGCATGGGCCCGGGCCCCGCGGTGAGCGAAGGCGATCGGCGGGTCGAGCAGGGCCGGGATGCGGGTGGCCATCGGACCAGTATCACGCAATCGGTGCTCTCGAGAGGTGCGCCGCAGCCGCGGCGGCCTGATCAGATCGCGCCGGCCTCTCGACGATCGCGGCCGATCAGCCTCATTTCGGCGTTCCGGACGGCGCGGCGACCGGCGGCTGCGGCCTCGTCCATGAACCGGTCGAGGTCCCAGCCGGCGGGCCGGCCGTCCATCAGCGTTGCCTCGCCGTCGACGAAGACCGCCCGCAGGTTCGTGCGGTCGTAGTGGCGCACCAGCTCCCACTCCGGATCCCAGCTGGGAAGCACTTCGGGCTCCTCGCAGCCAACGACCAGGAAGTCGGCCCGCAGACCCTCGGCGATGGATCCGGTCACCTCTCCGAGGCAGGCTGCAGTTGCACCGTTGCGGGTGGCCGCGTGCAGCCACAGCCGCCCGTCGCCGGAGCGCCAGTCGATCGTCCTCATGCCGAACACCAGTCGCTGCGCGGTCTCGGCTGCGTCCATCAGGCGGAAGCCGTCGTTGCGGGTGGCATCGGTGCCGAGCCCGAACGGGATGCCGCGGTTCGCGAACTCGAGCGCCGGCGCCACCGCATTGCCCTTCCAGGCGCTGGCGACCGGGTTGTAGCTCACGCCGGTCCCGGAGTCCTGGAGCACGCCCACCTCGGTCGACGACACCAGAGTGGCGTGGGCGAGCAGGGCCTGCGGCCCGAGCGCGCCGATGTCGTGAAGCAGCTCGATGGGCCGGCAGCCGTAGGTGTCGAGACACCATTCCACTTCCGGCGTGTGCTCGTTCGAGTGGATCTGGAAAACGACGGACGCTTCGGCCGAGAGCCGGGACAGCGCCGCGATGAGCTCGCGCGACGCCGACTGGTGGGAGGCGCACGCGACGGCGCGGACGAGCCGACGGTTCCGGCTGGATCGCGACAGGTAGTCGCCAGCTCGGCGCAGGCAGTCTCGCACCGCCTCGGCGTCGGCCGGCTCGGTCGACGGTGGGCCGCCGCTGAGATCCGAGAAGTCGTGGGCCATCACGCACCGGATCCCCGACTCCTCGATGGCCTGCTCGATCGGCTCGACCTTGAGGGGGTCGCGCTCGCCGGCGGTGACTATGGTCGTGAACCCGCCCCGCAGCGATTCGAGGGCGGTCCATTTGGCCGCGAGGTAGGCGTCATGGGGATCCATGGCGTCATACAGGGGCAGCCACATCCGCTTCCAGATCTGAGCGGGCTGGGCACCGATCAGCACCTTGGCGAAGACCTGGGTCAGATGCTGGTGGGTGTCGACGAACCCCGGCATCATGAGCTGGCCGGGCAGGGCGAACTCGTCGAGCCCGGGATGCCGGTCCCGGACCCGCTCCGTCGGCCCTACCGACGCGAACTCCCCGCCAACGATGCCGGCCGACCATCGGCGGCGCGGCCCGTCCGGGCTGAGCAGCACGTCGGGTGTCGCGATCCAGTCCTGGCCGGGTTTGAGGTTGTCGAGGCGGCCGGGGCTGCTCACGGTTCACTTCCTTCGGTAACTGGGCGCCGGATCATGTTAGGGATGCCGCCACGACCCGCCCGCCGATCAGCAGCCCGGCTCCGAGCACCGCGCCCGAGACCACCCGCGATAGCAGGGCCTGCGGGGCGCGATGGGCGATGGACGCCCCCACGAGGATCCCCGCGGCCTGCGACACGCCGAGCAGGAGCCCCGCTTGGAGATCGATCTCACCGAACGTCGCGAAGCTGAGCGAGGCGAACACCGCGATGGGAACCTGCGATGCCTGGCTGGCACCGACCGCCGACAGCGGTCCCATTCCCAGCGCGGTCAGGATCGGAACCAGCACGACCGGTCCGCCGGTGCCGGTCAGCGCCGAGGCGAACCCGACCATCAGGCCGAGTCCCACGATCAGCTCGGTCCGCCACCGGAACTCGGAGCGGAACTGCCGGCCGCGGTCCGGTCGGGAGAAGACCCTGCGGCCGGCGAGCAGGAGGATGGCCGCGAGCGCGACTTCCAGCAGCCCGGTAGGAAGGACCGAGTTGGCCAGCGCGCCGAGCACCGCGCCGCCGATGAGCCCCGCGGACGCCCACCGGACGAAGCGCCACTCGATGCTCCCCCTCTGGGCATAGGTCGCGGTTCCGACGACCCCGGCGAACAGGAAGCTGAAGCTGGCGGACGCCTGGGCGACCTGGAGCTCGTAGCCCAGCAGGTAGGCGAGGGCCGGAGCCAGTATCACACCGCCGACACCGACGGCCCCGATGAACGAGCCCGACACCAGGCCGAGGATGAGAAGGTAGATCGCGGTCAACCCGTGTCCTTATGATCGGGGCGGCGCGGCTGCAGGTGCCGCGCCGCCCCGAGCGTCTCAGTCGATCATCGGCGAGCGTCTAGCCCGGAAGATCACTGGATCCGGGCGCCACCGCATTGAGCGGCCCCGGGTCGAGCACCGAGAGGAAGAGCTCCTCGGTGGACTCCCCCTCGAGCCCCTGCACCTCGATAATCCACTTGCCTTCCTCCACCAGGATGTCCAGCAGCTCCTGGTTGAGCTGCAGTTCGAACATGTACTTGGGGAAGGTGACCTCGGCGTAGGCCGGATTCACCCGCTCCGAGAAGCCGATGATGTCCGCCTTGGCCGTCTCTGCGTCGGCGAGGAACGGCTCAGCTTCCTTCATGGCCCGCATGAACGCCTCCAGGACTTCGGTGTTCTGGGACATCTCAGCCGAAGCGGCCAGGATCCAGTGGATCGAGTAGCCCTCGACCGGTATCTCGACGTGCCTATCCCCCAGGATCTCCCCGATCGGAATGTAGAAGGAGTCGAACGGCATGCCCGCGTCGACGTCACCCTGGTCGAGCGCGCCCGCGATCCCCGACGGGGGCAGGTTGACGATCTCGACGTCGGACGAGTCGTATCCGGCGTTGTTGAGCGCGGTCTCCAGCGCGTACTGGACGTTGGTGCCGACCGTGGTCCCGACCGACTTCCCCGGCAGGTCGCCCAGGCTGGTGATGCCGGCGTCGGTCCTCGTCTGCAGCTTGTAGTCGCTGAACCTGCTGACCTCGGCAATGACGCTGAACTCCTCACCCTGGAGCGCGGCGGTCACCGCCGGGAACTCGGCCATGAACGCCAGATCGACCTGACCACCGAGCAGTGCGGTCATGGCATCCCGTCCCGTGGCGAACTCGGCCACGTCCACTGCCAGTCCGTTGGCCTCGAAGAGGCCGTGGACCAGCGCCAGCGTCGCTTGGGCCGTCTGCATGTACGCGCCACCGCCGAGGGTGATGGTGGTCAGCTCGGCGGGCTCGTCGGCCGCATCGCCGCTGCAGGCAGCCGCGACAAGGCTCATCGTTGCGATGAGGGCGAGCAGCAGCCCCACCCCGCCGGACCTCTTGCTTACTTTCCTCATGACTCCCCCTTCTTTGGTAGGTCAGTGTTTGAGGAGCTTGATCACCTGTCTGCGGAGCTCGACGTGGTCGTCCCCGTAGTCCTCGGCCGATCGCGGCCTGTCGGTTGACACTTCGATGACGGTCTCGATCTTCCCGGGACTGCTCGTCATCACGAAGACTCGATCGGCCAGCACGAGAGCCTCGTCCACGTCGTGGGTCACGAACACGACGGTGAGCTTGTCGGCCTCCCAGAGGTCGAGCAGGAACTGCTGCATGGTCATGCGGGTCTGGGCGTCGAGCGCGCCGAACGGCTCGTCCATCAGCAGCACGGTGGGATTCACGGCGAGGGTCCGAGCGATCGCCACCCGCTGCTGCATGCCGCCGGAGAGCTCCGAGGGATAGAGCGCCTCCCGTCCGCCCAGGCCGACGTTGCCGAGGGCCTCCGAGGCGCGGGCCTTCCGCTCGGCCCGCGGGATGCCCTGGGACTTGAGGGCGAACTCGATGTTCCCGCTGGCGGTGAACCACGGCATCAGGGCGTAGCTCTGGAACACCACGCCGCGGTCCGGCCCCGGGCGGAGGGTGGGCTTGCCGTCGAGGAGCACCTGACCGGTCGTGGGGGCCACGAACCCCCCGATCACGTTCAGCAGGGTCGACTTGCCGCAGCCGGTCGGCCCGACGAGGGCGTTGAACGATCCGGCCTCGAAGATGGCGTCGGTGGCGGCGAGCGCCTGGTTGCGGCCGCGGCGGCCCTCGTAGACGACCTCGAGTCCCTCGATGGTGATGCGCCCGCGGCCTTCGGACTCAGGCGGCCGAGCCTCCCGGACCTCCGGCCCGCCGATCACCGTTCGCCCCAATGGATGATCCGCCTCGAGGTGAACACGAACAGGGCGTCGAGAATGGCGCCGAGCACGCCCAGCTGGACCAGCCCGAAGAAAATGCGGTCGGTCTGGAGGAACTCGGCGGAGATCTGTATGCGGTAGCCCATCCCGGCCCGTGCTCCGGCCAGTTCGGCGGCGATCAACACGATGAACGCGACCGCGCTGCCGTACCGGAGGCCGTTGACGATGTCGGGCGCCGCCGCGGGCACCACGACCTCCCGGAAGGTGCGGACCCGGGACGCGCCCAGCGACCGGGCCACCCGCAAATGAGTCTCCGACACGCTCGACGCGCCGGCATGGACGTTGAGCCACACCGCCAGGAAGACCGAGTAGGCGATGACGAAGTACTTGGCCCGCTCACCGATGCCGAACCAGACGGTGGCCACGGGCACGAGCGCGATGGCGGGGATGGGCCGGAACAGCAGGATCATCGGCGAGAGGATGAACTCGACCGGCTTCAGACGTCCGGTGAGCAGCCCCACCATCACACCCGCGATCCCTCCGAGCACGAAGCCGACCACGGTCCTGGTCAGGCTGAAGCGGAAGTCGGTGAACAGCACCCCGGCCTCTAGCAGGCTCAGGCCCGCCTCGAACGTGTCGCGCGGCGACGGGAAGAGGCGCCGCGACACGGTGCCGCTGCGCACGATGAGCTCCCATACCAGCAGGAGCAGCGCGATGGACGGCCCCCACTGCACCACGAACCTCACGACCTTCCGGAGCCATCGCCGCAGCATGCTGGCGAGCCCGCGGGGGTCATCGTCCCCGGCCGTGCCGGGCAGCGCCGAGTCCTGGCTGGGCTCGGCTGGTGGGTCAACCCGCTGCCTCACTCACACCCCCCGTGCATCGGCGTGGGTTTCTGTTATAACATTATAGCACCTATGCTGGCAAGAGGAGCCGTGCAGCTGGCTTCACGCGATCAGGGCGGCGCCCCTCTGCACCGCCAGATACGCGAGCATCTCCTGCGTGAGATCGAGTCCGAGCGCCTGCAACCCGGGGATCGCCTGCCCACCGAGAAGGCTCTGGCCGAGCGGTTCTCCGTCAGCCGCATCACCGCCCAGCGGGCCCTCAACGACATCGCCGCCATGGGTCTCGCCGAACGACAAGCCGGCCGCGGGAGCTTCGTCAAGGCGCTCCGCATTGAGCAGGACCTCGAAGCGCTAACCGGCTTCGTGGAGGACATGCAGGCCCTGGGGCTGAGCGCCTCCGCCAAGGTCGTCCTCGTGGAGGTTATGCCTGCACCGGCCGCGGTGGCCGATCACCTTGGAATCGCGCTCGGGGACCGGCTCTTCCACATCCAGCGGGTCCGACTGGCGAACAACCAACCCATCTCGCTCGATGTGAGCTATCTCCCCGAGGACATCGGAGCCGCGGTCGCCGACGAGAACCTGGAGGATCGCCCGTTCTACAGCATCCTCGAGGAGACGCTCGGGGTGCCCCTGGGCCACGGGCAGTACATCCTCGAGTCGGTAGAGGCCGACAGCCTCGCCGCTACCCACCTCGACGTTGCCGCCGGCTCGCCGATCCTCCGTATCGAGCGCACCGCGTTCGGGCTGCGCGACGACCGTCCGCTCATCTACGAGTTCCTTCACTACCGGGGCGATCGGGTCCGCTACCGCCTGAGCCTCCAACGCTCCCGCCCCACCGACTGATCTGCTGCCAGACCGCCCCCACTCCATCACGGCGCTAAGCAGCAGAGGAGGGCCTAGACGCCGCCCATGTCGTTGGGGGGCCAGAGCTTGAAGAAGGCCCGGCCCACCACCGTGTCCTCGTCGATCGGGCCGAAATAGCGGCCGTCGCGGCTGTGCGGGCGGTTGTCGCCCAGGACGAGGATCTGGCCCTCGGGCACCACACAGCGATCCGGTTCGGGATCGTTGACGCAGCCCGGGATGGGCACCGTCGGATGGGTGGACCCGGCGGGCGGGAGGTAGGGCTCCTCCAGCGGGACGCCGTCGATGTACACCTTCGCGCCCCGGATCTCGAACGTCTCGCCGCCCAGGGCGACCGCCCGCTTGATCAGGTCGTCGGCATCGCCAGACTGGCCCGGCTGGTGGAACACGATGATGTCGCCCCGGTTGACGTCGTGCAGGCGGTACCCGAGCTTGTAGACCACCACCCGGTTGTCGACCTTCAGGGTGGGCTCCATAGACCCCGACGGGATCACGAAGACCTCCACCAGGAAGGCCTTGAGCAGCAGAGCCAACGCCAGAGCGCAGACGCCCACGATCAGCCACTCGGACACCAGGTTCCAGGCTCGCCGCGCCCCAGTCGGCGGGGTCTGCCCGGCGTCGTCGCCGTCGAGCGACGCGTCGGGCGGGGTCCTCCACCGCAGCGGGAGCGGCTCCCCCGGTTCCTGCCCCGCGGATGAGGCGCCCGAGGAGGTCGGCTGTGACCCGAGATCGGAGTTCATCGCCGGTACCGCGCCAGCATCCGCGCCGCAGTGGCGGCTCGCAGGTCCGGGTCGATGCCCGGGTCGCAGGCCACCAGCTCCGCCTGGGGTCCCAACTGGACCAGCACACGGGCCAGCCACGACTCGCTGGCCACCGCGAAGACCGCGTCGACGGTGCCGTCGGGCAACGCGGTGCGCTGCCGGGCATCGTGGTAGTCGGCCGCCCACGCGGCCTCGGGCGCCAGCCGGATCGTCACCGTCCGGTCTATGTCCGCCATTCCGAGGATGGGCTCGGGCCCCGCGTCCAGTTGCACCTCGACCGGCGTGTCCGTGACCGCGAGGGTGCGGATCCTCTCGACGCGGAAGACCCGCTCGGCGCCGGCGCGGTGGCACCAGCCGGACAGGTACCAGACACCGTCGTGGCTCAGCAGCCGGGCCGGGTCGACGGCCCGGGAGGTCATGGCGTCGCGGCCGAGGGAGTAGTACTCGATCTCGATGCGCCGCCGCTCAGCGATGGCCCGCCTCAAGTCTCCGAGGGTGTCGGACGGGGCGTGGCCCAGACACACGTCTATGAATTCGTCGCCGCGCCCTCCTCCCGAGCCGATCGACAGCGTCAGCTTGGTCAGGGCGCGTACAAGAGGGTTGGCCTCGTCGTCGTCGCCACCCCTGCCCGCACCGCTCACCCGCGCCATGTCGAGCACGGTACGGCCGGCGGCCAGCAGTCGAGTCGCCTCTTCTCCCGACAGCTGCATGGGCCGAGAAAACCAGTCGGAGGCGTACTGGATGTCCACGACCCCGTCCTCAATGAAGACGTTGATCAGCGTGTCGGGGGTGAAGGGGTGCACGCCCACGAAGAACAGCCTCTGCTCAAGGTCCTCCAGGAGCTGGTCGCGCGGGTAGTCGAAACGGGCCGAGATGTCGTCGAGGTGGGCGCCACCCTGCTCGACCACCCAGGGCACGGCTCCGAGCAGGCGGGCCATGCGCTCAGCCACAGACAGCTTGGTCGGGTTCGCAGCCGGAGCCGACGTCACCACAACACCCTAGAGCGTCAGGCCTGAGCCTCCAGCCAGCTGACCATCTCGTCGCGCAGCCACTCGGGCTCGAGCACCTCGGCATGGTCCAGGAAGTCCAGCACGAAGGTCCGCAACGCGGCGCGGTCGCGCACCTGCAACGTCAGCACGACCGAGCCGTCAGGCAGGCGCTCGCCATCGATCCCCGCCCGATGGCAGGCCCAGCCCGACTGGTCAGCGTCCACCTGAACCCGGACCTCAACTGGATCGCCAGCACCGAACTCCCACGGCTTGACGGTGCCGGGATCGGGCCCCTCCCCCACCTCATGGTCGGCCGGACCAGCATCGGCGACCGGTCCGCCAATGCGGTCCACCCGGAACTGGCGTTCCTGTTGATTGCCGACATCCCAGCCCACCAGGTACCAGTGGCCCCGATGGAACGACAGGCGCCACGGCTCGACCTGGCGCTCGGACCCCCGGTACGGGAACGAGACGGCGCGCCGCCCCACCGCGGCCGCCACCAGCTTCGCCAGGGAGTCGTGGAATGGCAGCTCGCCCACCTCAGCTACCGGCAAGGGGACACCATCGGCCGATGCCGCGCCGCCGAGCCGGGCCAGGCCGGCACCCGAGCCGCCTTCGAGGCGGACCAGGTTGGTGGCCAGGTGGAGTGCGGCCAGCTCGTCGGGATCGAAGCGCACGTCGCGCCCGGCGTAGGCCGCGGCCGGGATGCGGTAGCCGTCCACAGGCGGGTCGAGGCGGTGCAGGGTGGTCACCTCGATGGGAACCCCGATGGCTCGCAGGTCGGCCTTGTCGCGCTCGAACATGCGCCTGAAGGCGGTCAACTCCTCCGAGTAGGCGCCGGCCATGCGGGCCCGCAACTCGCTCGCGCTCAGCGGCTGCGACGTGTTGAGGAGGGCCGCAGTCAGGTTAAGGAGCCGTTCTAGCTTGTCCATTCGGGTGGCTGTGCCGACGTTCGCCTCGTTGGTGGCAATGCCCTGCCGGCCGGCAGGCTCACGCTACCCGCCGGGCCGCTACTTGGCGGCCGCGCGAGCAAACGCAAACGCGCCGCTTCGTGGCGGTGCCATTGCCGTTCTTCGCTGTGCCCACCCGACCGCCGGGCTGTTAGAGAGACGCGATGAGCTTCTCCACCCGCTCGTCCTGGGACTTGAACGGGTCCTTGCACAGCACGGTGCGCTGCGACTGGTCGTTGAGCTTCAGATGCACCCAGTCGACGGTGTAGTCGCGCCGTCGCTCCTTGGCCCGGCGGATGAACTCTCCCCGGAGGCGGGCCCGGGTGGTGTCGGGAGGGTTCTCCACGGCGTGCTGGATCTCGGCGTCGGTGACGAGGGTCTCCACCAGCCGGCGGCGCTGCATCCGGTAGTAGAGGCCGCGGCTGCGGCTCACATCGTGGTACTGGAGGTCGACGAGGGCCACCCTGGGGTCGGCCAGTTCCAGGTCGTGGCGATCCCGGTAGGCCTCCACCAGGTGATGCTTGATGACCCAGTCGATCTCCCGGTCGAGCTTCAGTGGATCCTGCTCGATGGCGGTGAGGCAGTACTCCCACATGGTGAGGGCCTTCTTCTCCTCGTCGGAGAGGTCGTGGTGCTCGGCGTAGCGCAGGGCCCGGTTGAGGTACTCCGACTGGATCTCGAGCGCGCTGACCTCCCGGCCGGTGGCAAGGCGCACCCGGCGCCGGCAGGTTGTGTCGTGGCTGATCTCTCGGATGGCTCGTATCGGGTTCTCCAGGGTCATGTCCCGCAGCACCACCCGGGGGTCCTCCAGCATCCGCAGCATCAAGGCGCACGCCCCCACCTTCAGGAACGTCGTGTACTCGCTCATGTTGGAGTCGCCCACGATCACGTGCAGCCGCCGGAAGCGCTCGGCGTCGGCGTGGGGCTCGTCACGGGTGTTGATGATGGGGCGCGACCGGGTGGTGGCTGACGACACTCCCTCCCAGATGTGCTCGGCCCGCTGGCTGATGCAGTACATGGCGCCCCGGGCGGTCTGCAGCACCTTGCCCGCACCGGCGTAGATCTGGCGGCTGACCAGGAACGGGATCAGCACCTCGGCGTAGTCGCTGAGATCGTCGCGGCGGCTGGTGAGGTAGTTCTCGTGGCAGCCGTAGCTGTTGCCGGCCGAGTCGGTGTTGTTCTTGAACAGGAAGACGTCGCCCCGGATGCCCTCCTCGGCCAGGCGCTCCTCGGCGTCGCCCAGCAGTTGCTCGACTATGCGCTCCCCCGCCTTGTCGTGCACCACCAGGTGGTGGGCCGAGTCGCACTCCGGGGTGGCGTACTCGGGATGGCTGCCCACGTCGAGGTACAGCCGCGAGCCGTTGCCGAGGAACACGTTGCTGCTTCGTCCCCACGACACCACCTTGCGGAACAGGTAGCGGGCCACCTCGTCGGGGCTGAGGCGGCGTTGGCCCCGCAGCGTGCAGGTGACGCCGTACTCGTTCTCGATGCCGAAGATGCGCCGCTGCACCCCGCCACCGTACCCCCCGCTGCCTACTTGCGAGAGATCAGGTCCGCGCCTCGGCTCTTGTTCGCCGCGCGTACTGGCCGCCCAAACTCGCTTGGTCTATTGGCCGGGCCGCAGTGGGTGCCTCCATCGGAGTCCCGGGAACCGGCTGAAGTCCGAGTCGGTGGATACCATGGTGCAGCCGTGTTCGACTGCGACCGCCGCGTGCTGGGCGTCGGCCACCAGCTTGCCGGTGGCTCCTGCCTCGCGGCAGAGTCTCTCGAAGATGTCCAGGTGATCGGGCCCGGGACCGACGATGCGCGCTGTCGGGCGCTCCACCAGCGAGGACACGAACGCTAGAGACTGGTCGAGACCGGACGGCGGATCGAAGATTCGGGGGTTGGTTACCACCCGGATGAAACCGCCCAGAACGAGCACGGACAGGGCAAAGGGTTCCGGCCCAGTCGCCAGGCGAGTGATCCAGGCCGCGTACTCGGAATGGTCGGGGATCGAGTCCTCAACGTGCGCGTAGACGAGGACATTGACGTCGGGAAGCAGCAATCCGTCACCGGCCTCTATGCCCGAACCGGGCCTCGTCATCCTGCGCGTCAAGCGCCCTCGGCCGGTCGAGATCGACTCCAGGGCGGGGGTGGGCGCCACGCACGGTCACCAACTGGAACGGCCGCGGCTCCGGCGTCTCGCGACGCTTCAGGGCGTCGTCCAGAGTCCTGGCGATGAAAGCACTGACGCTGAGGCCGAGGGCCTCGGCTGCGCGGCGCACTTGCTTGGCGAGCTGGTCGTCAAGCGAGATCGTGGTTCTCATGATGCATAGCATAACACTGCTGCATCATTGCACCATAAGCTCGGAGAGTGACCGACCCGAAGATGCGCCGCTGCACTCGCCTCGCCCCTACTCCAACGGTATGACCGAGCCCTTGCCAGCCACGGGTCGGTTCGATGCGCGTTTGCCGAGTGCACGCCGCACACCGCCCGATCTCAGCAGGAAGCCGCGGCTGACCCTCGGTTCGCCTGTGACCGGTCAGCCCCAGAGGCCGGCTATGGGAACGGCCTCGATCCCGGCGCCCAGGCCGAAGCGGCGCGGGCCGGTATGGAACACGACCCCTCCGGCGAACGTCTCCGGCGCCAGCCTGTCTCTCAGCCAGATGATGTGGCGCCTAGCCTTTCATGCACAAATTATCAGGCATATTTGTGCATAATTTATCAGGCACAAATATGTACCATTTCTCTGGCCGGCGCTCCAGCTAGGCGTCGAGGATGGCGGCTACTTCTTCGTCGCTGAGGCGGCGGAAGGCCCGGCGGCCGTTGGCCCGGTCGAGGACGGCGGTCTCGAGGCTCTCGGCGCTGAGCGTCCGGTCGGGGCCGGCCAGCGCGGCCACCGCGGCCCTCACGCCGTCGGCCAACCCCCGGGGGGCGTCGGGCAGGGCCGCCTCGAAGCGCTCCGAGATCTCCTCGGTCTCGCCGCCGAGCACGACCCAGTCGTCCTCGTCGACCACGGTGCCGTCATAGAGGATGTGGAACAGCTGGTCGCCGCGGCCGCCGGCGTCGGGGCCGATCTCGGCCACCAGGATCTCCACCTCCATCGGCTTGACCTCGTGGGTGAAGACCTGCCCGAGGCTCTGGGCGTAGGCGTTGGCCAGGCTCCGGGCGTCCACGTCCTCGCGGCTGAAGGCGAAGCCCTTCAGGTCGGCGTGGCGCACACCGGCTATGCGGAGCTGGTCGAACTCGTTGTAGCGACCCACCCCCGCGAACGCGATGCGGTCGTAGATCTCGCTCACCTTGCGCAGCGTGCTGGAGGTGTTCTCGGCCACGATGGCGATTCCGCCGCCGTAGCGGAAGGCGACCAGGCTGCGGCCCCGGGCGATGCCCTTGCGGGCATAGTCGGCCTTGTCCTTCATCACCTGCTCGGGCGGCGCGTAGAAGGGCATGGTCATGACTGGCTGCCCCCCTGCGTCTCCCGCCGGCTGCGGTGGCGGCGCAGCAGCCGCTCCGTGCGCCGGCGCAGCTCGGCATCGTCGAGGCGCCGGTAGCCGTCGGCGTCGATCACGGCCACCACCGGGAACACGTCGCGCACCGGGTCGGGGCCGCCGGTGGCCGAATCGGCGTCGGAGGCCACGAACAGCGCGTCCAGCACGAGATCGGTGGCCGCGGCCCGGGCCATCGACGGGCGGAACCCCAGCTTCACGACGGTGTCGGCGTGCAGCGAGCCGGAGCCGGTGGCCGCGTGGTCGCGTTCCTCGTAGCGCCCGCCGGTTACGTCGTACTCGAAGATCCGGCCCCTGGATGCACCCAGGTCGAAGCCTGCGAAGATCGGAACCACCACCAGGCCCTGCATGGCCGCAGGAAGGTTGGCCCTCACCATCTGGCCGAGCTGGTTGGCCTTGCCCTCGAGGCTGATGGGCGTGCCCTCCACCTTCTCGTAGTGCTCGAGCTGGAGCTGGAACAGTCGCACCATCTCCGTCGAGGGACCGGCCGCGCCCGCGATGGCCACCCCGGAGTGGTGGTCGGCCGGGAAGACCTTCTCGATGCGGTGGTTGCTGATCAGATGCCCGGCGGTGGCCCGCCGGTCGCCGGCCAGGACCACACCGGAGTCGTAGCGCACGGCCACGCAGGTGGTGCCGTGGGGGATCTCCACCGGTGCTGCCGTGGAGCGATCGGCGGCCGCGAGCGGGGCGGTCTCGGAACCGGTTCGGGTGAGGCGCAGCAGCGCGGCGAAGCTCGGGCCGGGATCGTCGTGCGGTCCGAAGCGGGGCAGGCTCACCCGCCGGCCCCCGGGACGCTGCGATTGCCGTAGTCCGGCGAGCGCACGATCCCGGTGCTCGCCGTCACTCGCCGCCCTTTTGGATGTAGCTCTTCACGAAGTCCTCGGCGTTGGTCTCCAGCACCTCGTCGATCTCGTCGAGCAAGTCGTCGAGTTGGGCCTTGATGTCGGAACCCCGCTCGGACGCGGGCGGCGACTCCTCCACCGACTGCTCGCGGGGCGACGGGGCCGGCTTGCGGATCTGCTCTCGTTCGGCCACTGGATTCCTCCCGGCTCGGACTCTGGGACCTAGTTGTCCACAAGGACTTTATGCGCCTGCGGAGCCCAAGCGTCGCAGCAGCTCCATCGCGGAGCCGCACTCGTCGAACATGTGGCCCACATGGGCGACCGTCCCCCGCGCCGGCTCGGTCATGGATACCCGCCGCAAGGAGCCCTCGCCGACATCGAAGACGATCGAGTCCCAGTTGGCCGCCACCACCTCGGCCGCGAACTTCTGCAGGCAGCGGCCCCTGAAGTAGGCCCGGGTGTCGGGCGGGGGCTCGGTCATGGCCCGTACTGCCGCGGCCTCGTCCACCAACGTCTCCAGCCCGGCCCGGGCAGCCAGGGACCGGTCGGGGCGCAGATCGTGGTACTGGATGTCGAGGGCCCGCAAGCGAGCGTCCTCCCAGTCGAGACCGTGCCGGTCCCTGAAGCCCTCCAGGAGCCTCAGCTTGGCCACCCAGTCGATCTGGCCGGCCAGCCCGGCCGGATCGCGCTCCAGGCCGCCGAGCACCTCCTCCCACCGGGCCAGCACCTGGTGGGCGACCTCCCCGCCGGCCGCGCCGGCCCCCCGCTGCTCGACGTAGGTCCGGGCCGCGGCCAGCAGCTCCCACTGCAGGCCGAGAGCGGTGATGGTGGTGCCGTCGGCGAGCTCCAGCGGCTGGCGCAACTGCAGGTCGCGGCTCACCTGGCGCAGCGCGACGACCGGTGCGGCGAACCGGAACTCGCGACCCATGGCGTCGTCCTCGGTGAGGGCCATCACCAGCGCGGTGGTGCCGACCTTGAGGAAGGTCGCCACCTGCGACATGTTGGCATCGCCGACGATCACGTGCAGGCGCCGGTACTTGGACGCGTCGGCGTGGGGTTCGTCGCGGGTGTTGACGATGGGGCGTTTGAGGGTCGTCTCCAGGCCGACCTCCTCCTCGATGAAATCGGCCCGCTGGGATATCTGGTAGCCGGCCTCGTCAAGGCGCATCCCCGAGGTCTCGCTGCCCATCTTGCCCGCGCCGCAGTAGATCTGGCGGGTGACGAAGTGCGCGGTGGCGTTGGTGACGATGCGCGAGAACGGCACCGCCCGGCTGACCAGATAGTTCTCGTGGCAGCCGTAGCTGTTGCCCTTCCCGTCGGAGTTGTTCTTGTAGACGACGATCTCCTCGCCCGGCGGCAGCAGCATCCGGACCGCCTCCATCGAGCGGGCCGCGATCAGCTCCGCGGCCCGGTCATAGAGCACCACCGCGAGTGCGTCGGCGCACTCGGGGGTGGACAGTTCGGGGTGGGCGTGGTCCACGTAGTAGCGGGCACCGTTGGTGAGCACGGCGTTCACCAGGTGAGTCTCGATCTCCGGTGCGAGCGACCCCGCAGGCGCGCCCCCACGGGCGTCGTTGCCGGGAGTCTCGTCGGTGAAGTCCCAACCCACCGCGGCCCGACCAGGCTCCGGAGCGTGCCCGTGGGCGATCAGGTAGGCGTTGATCAGCAGCGACGAGGCTGAGATGGGGTTGGGCTCGGAGGCGCCCCGATGGACGATGCCGTACTCGGTCTCGAGCCCGAGCATCTTGGCGACAGCCATGGCCCGACGCTACTGAGAGTTGCCGGAGGTGGGGCTAGAGAATCTGCGAGAGGAACAGCCTGGTGCGGTCTTCCTGGGGATTGGTGAAGAAGTGCTCGGGCGTGCCGGTCTCGACAATCTGGCCGTCCTCCATGAAGATCACCCGGTCGGCGACCTCGCGCGCGAATCCCATCTCGTGGGTCACCACCATCATGGTCATGCCCGAAGTGGCGAGCTCCTTCATCACGTCGAGGACCTCCTTGATCATCTCAGGGTCCAGCGCCGAGGTGGGCTCGTCGAAGAGCATGATCCGGGGCTCCATGGCCAGGGCCCGGGCTATGGCCACCCGCTGCTGCTGGCCGCCCGAGAGCTGGCCCGGGAACTTCTCGGCCTGCTCGGGTATGCCGACCCGCTCCAGCAGCGAGCGGGCCAGGTCCTCGGCCTCGGCCTTGGGCTTCTTGCGGACCCAGATCGGCGCCAGGGTGATGTTGTCGAGCACCGTGAGGTGGGGGAACAGGTTGAACTGCTGGAACACCATCCCGACCTCGGAGCGGATCTTCTCGATGTTGCGAAGGTCATTGGTGAGCTCCACCCCGTCGATGACGATGCGACCCTCCTGGTGGGCCTCGAGGCGGTTGATGCAGCGGATCCAGGTGGACTTCCCCGAACCGGACGGGCCGAGCACCACCACCACCTCGCGCTCCTTTATGACGGCGGTGATCCCGTCGAGGGCCTGGAAGTCCCCGAACCACTTGTTCACCCCCTCGCACACGATCATGTCGTCGCGGGCGGCGAGCTCCTCGGTCAATGCGGTGGTGGCGTCGCTGACGCTCATGGCTAGATCCCCCTGCGGTGTGTGTCGGCTGGCGGCACGGCTAGCGCTCCCCCACTCCTAGCCGCTTCTCGAGACGCTGGCTGTGCTTGGACATGTTGTAGGCGAAGATCCAGTAGATGAACGACACGAACAGCAGGCCCTCCCGCTTGACGCCGAGGAACTCCGACTGGGCGGATATGACCTTGTCGGCAATCCGCAGGAAGTCGAAGATCCCGACCACGGCCAGCAGCGAGGTCTCCTTGAACGTGGCGATGACCTGGCCCACCAGCGGCGGTATCGACACCCTCAGGGCCTGGGGCAGCACGATGAACAGGGTGCGCTGCACGGTGGTGAGCCCGACCGCGTCGGAGGCCTCGTACTGGCCGCGGCGAACGGCTTGGAGCCCGCCGCGCACGTTCTCGGCGAGGTAGGCGGCTGAGAACAGCGCGAAGCCGATGGTGGCGCCGGCGAGATCCACGAGCTCCATGTTCTGGGGTAGGAACAGGTTGAAGATAAGGGTGAAGAAGAACAGGATCGTGATCAGCGGCACGCCCCTGAACACTTCGATGTAGGCCGTGGCCAGCACCCTGAAGATCGGCAGCTTGGACGTGCGGGCCAGCGCCAGGAGCACCCCCAGCGGGAACGCCGCCAGGAGGGTGAACACGGCCACGATGAGCGTGGTGGCGAAGCCGCCGATGAGGGCGTCGGTGGGCGTGTCGACAGTGGAGGGCGAGTTGATCAGTGTGACCAGCCAATGGAACACGGCCATCATCACCACCCATGCGAACACGAGCTTCATCCGCTGGGAGCGGTCCCCGGCGAAGTGATGGGCCAGCAGGGCGACCACAGCCAGCAGCAGGAAGCTGATCCGTGCCTTCTGCAGCATCGGGTACCAGCCGAAGAACGCGGCCACCCAGTTGAACACGGCAACCGCCACCAACACCACTGCCATGATCCGGCCGGCCTCCCCGATGCGGGGGTGGGCCAGGTACCACACGACGAGGCCCCCGAAGGCGGCGAAGAACACTGCCATGGGGATGTCGGTGGACAGGACGTGGTCCCAATCGAGGTCGGGGTCGCGCAGCACGGCCCAGTACAGGACGAACGGGGTCAGAACCCAGAGCATGTTCAGCGACACCCGCAGCTTCGGTCCCGCTTGTGCCGACCTGAGTGCACGCCCCAACATGAAGGTGCCGACCACTAGCACCCACATGACCGTCCACGGCAGCTTGGTGGTCATCGCGACGGTGCTGCCCGGCTCGGCGATGAACTCGCCCTCCAGGAAGGCGTAGTGGCCCCACGGGTACACCCACGCCGACAGCACCATCACCGCGGCGGCGGCCAAGAATACGTGCATGGCCGGCACGAACGTGTTGCGCCGGCGGGTGTCGCCCAGCCCCAACCACACCGCTGCGCCCGCTCCGGCCAGCAGCAGCGCCGCCAGCCACCACCAGGACCGGTCCGACATGGCGTCCGTGAACGACTCCCGGACGACCTCGCCGGTCGCGTACTGCTGCACGATCAGCACGCCGATGCTCGCCAGTACGAGCACGCCGTGAGCGATCCTCGGCTCCGGCCCATCACGCAGGTAGGTGCCCTGGAGGTGGAACCACACGGCCAGAGCGACGTTGGCCAGCAATAGGGCGCCGAGCACTGCGAGAGCGTTAGCGTCCAGCCAGTCGACGAAGGAGTCACCGACCGCCGCGGCAGGGTCGCGGTGCAGGGCCATGCCTTGGTCGTCGACCACCGCGGAGGGCTCGCGCAGCAGGATCCCCAGGCCGATCACGCCCCCCGTGCCCATCAGGTTCATCGCCAGCTTCTTCATCGAGATGCCGGCACCGGTCCGGGCCAGCAGCCCGATCGACAGCCCCGAGAGCACCGCTATCGTCCCAACGCAGACCCAGATGCGGGTGTACTGCTCCTGGGGGTAGGCGTGGGTGAACAGGAACCGCATGTTGGTCTTGACGGCCCGCCATGTCCGCTCCTCGCTGAACATGAAGTTGAGCAGGCCGCGCACCGCCAGTAGCACCAGCAGCGTGAAGACGACAGTGAGGACCGAGTTGACGGCGGAGGAGAAGAGGTTCTTGCTCATCCACTCCCCTGCCGACAGGCTGGGCTCCTCGGGCTTCTGGGCGTGCTCGCGCTCGCCGGCCCACGCCTCCGCCGGATCCGCGGCCGCGGCCGCCGGATCGCCCATGGCCGCCGTCATCTCAGCACTCCAGACATCTCAGCGCTCCACGATTTTCATTCGGATGTTGAAGAAGTTGACCACCACCGAGATCGTCAACGAGCAGGCCAGGTAGAACAGCATCCACAGGGAGATCACTTCGAGCGTCTTGCCGGTCTGGTTGTAGACGATCTGGCCCACCTGGACGAAGTCGCTGTAGCCCACCGCGATGGCCAGCGACGTGTTCTTGGTGAGGTTCAGGTACTGGTTTCCCAGCGGCGGGAGTATCACCCGGAAGGCCTGGGGAAGGATTACCCGCCGCAACATGGTCACCCGCCGCAGGCCGACCGCCAGCGCGGCCTCGGTCTGGCCCTTGGGAACGGCCAGGATGCCGCCCCGCACGATCTCGGCGATGAACGACGCGGTGTACAGCACCACGCCGAAGAACACCGCGGTGCCGCCCTGGGTGAGGTTCAGCCCGGCCGGGCCGGGGTTGGGGAAGTTGCCGAGCTGCTGGACGTCGGGCGCCTTGATGTCGACCGGCCTGCCGGTGCGGCCGTCCCCGAACTTGTTCGCGATGACCTCGAGCAGGTCGGTGCCCGAGTTGATGATCCAGCTCGACAGGCCGGGCCAGCCCACCAGCACGAACGCGATCACCGCCAGCGCGGCCACCCCGGCGAAGATGATCCGGAACTTGTCGTCGTCGGTGAGCTTCATGAGCCCCGCCGGGGTGCGGTGCCCGGCCAGGAAACGGCGGATCCACCATGCAGCCGCCGCCAGCGCGGCCAGCGACAGCACGATCTGCACGATCGCCGGCGTCAGCCTGGAGAAGCCGTCGCCGATGAAGTCGAAGATGGCGCCGACCCAGCCGAATATCGGGTGGGCGAACCAGCCCACCGCCGCGAAGACGGCCAGCACCCCGACGAGGCTGGCCACCGGGTAGGTGTCCTGGCCGGTGGCGTCGTGGCGGCGCTCCTGGCGTCGCTTGACGTATGAGCCGACCAGCCAGCCCACGCCGAGGAAGATGAGCCACTGGTAGAAGCCGTCGTCGATGTGCAGCCGCGGCACCGACACCCCCTTGTTGGAGAGGTGCAGGAAACCGTTGATGGGCCCCTGGTCGAGCTCCACGTTGGGAAGGGTGGCCACCAGCGCCCAGATGAACACGATCTGCACCAGCAGCGGGATGTTGCGGACCGTCTCGATGAAGACGCTGCACATGCGGCTGACGATCCAGTTGCTCGACAGCCGCCCGACGCCGACCAGCACCCCGAGGATGGTGGCGGCGATGATTCCGCCGAGGGCGATGCGGATCGTGTTGACCGCCCCCGCCCACAGAGCCCGACCGGCGGTGTCGGGATCGGTGTCGATGCCCTCGCGGAGGTCGCTTCCGAGGCCGATGCTCAAGAAGTCGTACCTGATCTCGATTCCCTGGCGGTTCAGGTTCTCCAGGGCCTGGGTGGTCAGGAAGAAAAGGGCGAAGACCACCAGCACGAGGCTGAAGACCTGCGCCAACCACTTGACGACGGTGGCGTCGCGGTAGAACGGCGGACGCCCCGACTGGGTCGCGGCCAGCGTGGTCTGATCAGTGTTGGACACGCCGGGGCGCCTCCATGGCGGTCGGTCGCGGGATAGGTGACTGGAACGGCAACGGGGGTCCGGGACTCGAGTCCCGGACCCCCGTCAACCTAGACGAGCGTGCCCTCTAGGTGAAGCCTTTGAGACGTTCCGCTAGCGGGCGGGCGGAGCGTAGATCAGGCCGCCGTCGAGCCAGCCGGCGTTGGCCGAGCCCTCGCGGGTCAGGCCGACCGGGTTCAGGTGGCGGGCGTAGATCTCGTCGTAGTTCCCGACCTGGGCGATCACCTGGTAGAAGGCGTCGGGAGCCAGGCCCATGTTCGACTGCTGCTCATCGTCGGCTGCGCCGAGCAGGCGAGCAGCCTCGGCATCGGGCGGGCTGGCCGCCATGTCGGCGACGTTGGCCGAGGTGATGCCCTTCTCATCGGCGATGATGGTGGCGTACACCGTCCAGTTGACAACGTCGGCGAAGCGGGACTGGTTCTGACCGTAGGTCGGGCCCAGTGGCTCCTTCGAGATGGGCGTGGCCGGGAAGATCACCCAGTTCTCACCGGCGGGCTGCTGGTTGGCCTTGCGCCCGACCAGAGCCGAACCGTCAGTCGTGATCACGTCGCAGGCACCGTTGATGAAGTTCTCGGTGACCTGGTCGAAGTCCTCGAACGTCGTGAGCTGCATCTGGATCCCGGCCGCATCGGCCGCGTCGGCGATGTTCTGCTCGGTGGTGGTCCCGGCGTTGGTGCACACGACCGCGCCGGCGATGTCGGCGACCTGGGACGCGCCTGAGAAGCCGGCGGACTCGCGGGCCATCAGCTGCTGGCCGTCGTAGTAGGTGGTCGGACCGAAGTCCATGCCCACCTCGGTGTCACGGCTCTGGGTCCAGGTGGTGTTGCGCATCAGCACGTCCACCTCTCCGGTCTGAACGGCGGTGAACCGCTCGGCCGCAGTGAGCGGGGTGAAGACGACCGCGCCTGCGTCGCCGAACAGCGCCGCGGCCACGGCCCGGCAGTAGTCGGCGTCGAAGCCGGTCTGCGAACCGTCGGGCTGGGTCTCCGAGAAGGCCACCGCCGAGCCGGACACGCCGCAATGCAGTTCGCCGCGGTCGAGGACCGTGTCGAGCAGGTCGCCGTCCTGGGTCTCGACGACCGCATCGGCGGCCGTGGTGGTGGTCTCCTCCGGAGCGGCTGCCGTCGTCTCCGGAGCCGTAGTGTCCTCGGGCGGTGCGGTAGTGCCGGTGTCGCCGTCGTCGTCGTCGCCGCAGGACGCTGCGATGAGCGTTACCGCGAACACGACGGCGAGCACGCGCCAAACCAGAGATTTCATTTGAGTCACAGTCTCCCTCCGTGGGTGTCTTGGTTGCGTGACTCTGCCACGGTATTGGCAGACCCGGCCGGTTACAAGTAGCTGCTGTACCTGAGACTTCACTTGCTGCCGGTAAGTGCTCCGATCTGGTCAGCGTGCGGGGGGCGCGTAGATGAGGCCGCCGTCACGCCAGCTCGCGTTGAGCGAGCCGGCGCGTTCCAGGCCGGCCGGTTCGAGATGGCGGTCGAGGATCTCGCCATAGTTTCCCACTTGGGAGATCGCTTGGTAGAAGGCGTCGGGAGCCAGGCCCATGGCGGTCTGCAGCTCGTCCCGGCCGCCGAGAAGTCGGTCCGCCTCGGCGTCGGGGGGGCTGGCCGCCATCTCGGCCACATTGCCGGACGTGATCCCCTTCTCGTACGCGATGATGGTGGCGTACACCGCCCAGTTGACCACATCGCCGAAGCGAGACTGGTTCTGCTGGTACACCGGGGCGAGGGGCTCCTTGGAGATCGGGGTGGCTGGGAAGATCACCCACTCCTGGCCGGCGGGCTGCTGCTTGGCCTTGCGCCCGGCCAGGGCCGAGCCGTCGGCGGTGGTCACATCGCAGGCGCCCTGGATGAAGGCTTCGACGATCGTGTCGAAGTCCTCGAGAGTGGTGAGCGTGATGTCGATCCCGGCGGCGTCGGCCGCGTCGGAGACGTTCTTCTCGGTCGTCGTCCCGGCCAGCGCGCACACCACCGCGCCGGCGATGTCGGCCACCTGCGAGGAGGGCGAGTAGCCGTCAGCGGCCCGGGCCATGAGCTGCTGGCCGTCGTAGTAGATGACCGGACCGAAGTCCAGACCCACCTCGGTGTCGCGGCTCTGGGTCCACGTGGTGCTGCGGATCAGCACGTCGATGCGGCCGGACTGCACCGCGACGAAGCGCTCCCCCGTGGTCAGCGACACGAACTCGACGGCGTCGGCGTCGCCGAACACGACCGCCGCCACCACCCGGCAGTAGTCGGCGTCGACGCCGAAGACGCTGCCGTCGGGCTGGGTCTCCGAGAAGATCACCCTCGTTCCGGACACCCCGCAGATCAGCCTGCCCCGCTCGCGTACCTTCTGGAGCAGATCGTCTTCGGTGCGGTCGTCGACGACGTCGCCGGGCGTCGCGGCCGGCTCAGCGGCCGTTGTGGTCTCGGGTGCGGGCGAACTCGGTCCCTCAACGCCGGCGGTGTCCTGGTCTCCGCACGCCGAGGCGACCCAGGCCATGGCCGCGAGGGCCAGCAGCAGCCGCGGCACTGTCAGGCGCACGGCCGCGCAGCCCCAGAGTGTTTCCCGCTCTTGCTCGCTGCGCTCACGGGCCGCTCGGGCCACGGCTTCACGAGCTCAGCCTCTACAAGTACTGGCCGGTCTGCACCCGCTCGATCGAGCGTCCCCCCGAGGGATCCTCGTCGTGGTCGCTGGACACCAGCGTGCGTACGAACACGATGCGCTCGCCCTTCTTGCCGGAGATGCGGGCCCAGTCGTCGGGGTTGGTGGTGTTGGGCAGATCCTCGTGCTCCTTGAACTCCTGGCGAACCGAGGCCAGCAGGTCGGAGGTGACGATGCCGCGGGCGCCGCCGGAGATCTCCCGCTTTATGGCCAGCTTCTTGGCCCGCCGCACCACGTTCTCGATCATCGCTCCCGACGCGAAGTCCCGGAAGTACATGATCTCCTTGTCCCCGTTGGAGTAGGTGACCTCCAGGAACTGGTTGGCGTCGGCCGGGCGGTACATGTCCTCGGTGGTCTGCTCGATCATGCCCCGCACGGCCTTGTCGGGATCGCCGCCGCCGACGGTCTCGACCATCTCGTCCGCGATCGGCAGGGTCGGCACCAGGTAGCGGGCGAAGATGGCCGCCGCGGCCTCGGCGTCGGGCCGCTCGATCTTGATCTTCACGTCGAGGCGGCCCGGCCTCAGGATGGCGGGATCGATGAGGTCCTCGCGGTTGGAGGCTCCGATCACGATCACGTTGCGCAGCGCCTCGACCCCGTCGATCTCGGCCAGCAGCTGGGGCACGATCGTGGACTCGATGTCGGAGCTGATCCCGGAGCCGCGGGTGCGGAACAGGGACTCCATCTCGTCGAAGAACACGATCACGGGCCAGCCCTGCTCGCTCTTCTCCCGGGCCCTCTGGAAAACGAGGCGGATCTGGCGCTCCGTCTCGCCCACGTACTTGTTGAGCAGCTCCGGGCCCTTGATGTTGAGGAAGAAGCTGCGGGCGTTGGCGTCGCCCGAGAGGTCCGAGACCTTGTTGGCCAGGCTGTTGGCCACCGCCTTGGCGATCAGGGTCTTGCCGCAGCCGGGCGGACCGTAGAGCAGCACTCCCTTCGGCGCGGGCAGGTCGTACTCGGCGAACAGGGCGTGGTGGACGAACGGCAGTTCGACCGCGTCGGTGATCTGCTCGATCTGGGAGTCGAGCCCGCCGACATCTTCGTAGCTGATGTCGGGCACCTCCTCGAGGATGAGGTCCTCCACCTCGGGCCGGGGCAGGCGCTCGATCACCAGATCGCCCGAGGAGTCGATCAGCACGTTGTCGCCGCTGCGGATCGGTCCCGCGGCGACGGCCGCGCTCAACTCCACCACCCGCTCCTCGTCGGCCCGCCCCAGCACCAGCGCACGGTCCCCGCCGGGCAGCAGCTCCTTCACCGTGGCCACCTCGCCGGTGCGGTCCGGCCGGCGGGCCAGCACCACGCTGAACGACTCGTTGAGGGCGACCTCCTCGCCTGCGGACAGGTCCTCGGCCAGGTCGGGATGGACGGCCACCCGCATCTTGCGGCCGCCGGCGCGCACGTCGACGGTGCCGTCGTCGTTGCAGCCGAGGACGGTCCCGTAGCCGCTGGGCGGCTGGGTGAGCTTCTCCACCTCCTCCCGCAGCGAGCCGATGTGCTCGCGGGCGTCGCGCAGCATGGTGGTGAGCCGCTCGTTCTGGGACACGGCCTGGGTCAGCCGGCCCTTGGTGTCGGCCAGCCGCTCCTCGAGCATGCGCACCCGCTTGGGGGCGTCATGGAGCCGGCGGCGCAGGGAGGCGACCTCGCCCTCGAGCTCGGAGACGAGGCCGCGCAGGCGTTCGAGATCCTGCCTCGCGTCGTTGCTGCCGGTCTCGCTCACGGCTCACCTCCTCGCTGCCTGGACCCGTGCATTTGACGACACCCTAGACCGCACCGGGACCGGAAGGCGCATTTCACGCCGGACGGCGCTGCAGGAGCAGCGCGGCGCAGTCGGGCGGTGTTGGCATCGGGGGCCGTTTGTTGGCAGTCTTGGGCCTCCGGCCCGCTATGCTTGCAGTCAGTCACTGCGAGCCGCGGGCGTTCGCGGTCAGATTCATCCGCCCGCTGAAGAGAGGTGCCTCCGCCGACATGAAGGTCTGGATTGATCAGGATTTGTGCACGGGCGACGGCTTGTGCGAGGAGATCGCCCCCGATGTCTTCACCCTCCTTGACGACGGCCTCGCCTATGTGGTGGAAGACGGCAACGTCTTCTCGGACCCCGGTGGCCCCGACGGCCTGGCCGCGGTGCCCGCAGGCCAGGAGGAAGCGGTGATCGAGTCCGCAGAAGAGTGCCCCGGGGAGTGCATCTTCATCGAGGTCTGAGCCGCTGGCCGCGTTCACCTCGCGCCAGCCCCTCGTCGAGCAGCCAGGATCGCGGTCGGCCGGCGTGAGGGTCTGCCTGACCGAAGGCATCGAGCAATGACGTCTTCGGCGGAGTCCGCGCCGCTCGATGGGATTCTCGTCGCCGACCTGTCCAGGGTCCTGGCCGGGCCGTACTGCACCATGCTCCTCGCCGACCTCGGAGCCACGGTCATCAAGGTCGAGAGCGCCGGGGGCGACGACACCCGGGGCTGGATGCCGCCGGACAAGGACGGCACATCGACCTACTTCATGTCCATAAACCGCAACAAGCGGTCAGTAGTGCTGGACTTCCACGACCCCTCCGACGTCGAACTCCTGCACGAGTTGTTCCGCCGCGCCGACATCGCCATCGAGAACTTCAAGGTGGGCACGCTGGCAAGATTCGGATTGGACTACGACACCGCGCGCGCCATCAACCCTGCACTCATCTACGTCTCGATCTCCGGGTTCGGCACTGCCGAGGGCGCCCGGCTGCCGGGCTATGACCTAGTCGTGCAGGCCGTGTCGGGGCTGATGAGCCTCACCGGCGACCCCGACGGCCCCGCCTACCGGGCCGGCATATCGGTGTTCGACATCATCACCGGGCTCCACGCTGCCATCGGGATACTGGCCGCCCTCCACCACCGCAGCCTGACCGGCCAGGGCCAGCTGGTGGAGCTGAACCTGCTGTCGTCCGCGCTGTCGGGCCTGGTCAACCAGACCGGCGCCTACACGGCTTCGGGGACGGTGCCCCATCGAATGGGCAATGCCCACGCGAGCGTCTACCCCTACGAAGTGTTCCCGGCCAAGGACCGGGACATGATCATCACCGCGGCGAACGACCGCCAGTTCAAGGCCCTGTGCGAGGTCCTGGGCATCGCCGGGTTGGCGGAGGACGAGCGATTCAAGCTCAACGCCGACCGCACCCGCAACCGGGACCAGATGCACTCCCTGCTGATGGAGAGGGTGGCGCAATGGAACGCCGACGACCTCTTCGTCGCGCTCAACGAGGCGGGAGTGCCCTGCGGGCCCATCAACTCCGTCCGCGAGGGCATCGAATTGGCCGAGCGCTTGGGTCTCGAACCGCGAGTGACCGTCGGTGAGGGGGACCGGGCGGTGGACCTGGTGCGCAATCCGATCCGGTTCGGGAACACCTCTGCGCGCTACCGCCACCCCCCGCCCGCGCTGGGCGAGCACAGCGACGAGATCCGATCCTGGCTGTCCACGCCGGCCGAGGGAGGGTGAGCCGCCGGATCGTTCCCCCTCGCTGGGCCGCTCAGGGACAGCCGGGCACTCCGGCGGGTTGATCCAGGTCGGACGAGGCGAGCAGCGCCGCGAGCGGGCCGGACCGGGTGGCGTAGGCCACCCCTCCCCCCCCGCGGCGTGAGGCGCCCCATGCGACCCCCACTGCGGTGATCTCGCCGTCCACGCCGGTCACCAGCGCGGCGCCGGAGTCGCCCACCTCGGTCTGCGCGGCGAGGAGCCATGACTGGCGCTCGATGCGCTCGTCGCCGTTCACGATGTCGGTCCGCACCGTGATCGGACGGTCGATGCGGAACGGGGTCGGGTCGGGCTCCCCCTCGGTCTCCCAGGCCAGCACCGCGCCGACGGTGCCGTCGGGAACGGCCTCGCTCAGGGGCAGGGGCCGCAGGCCGGCCCCCTCCACCCGCAGCACGGCCAGGTCGTTGACGGGATCGAAGGCCACCAGCACCGCACCCAGCTCGCGGCCGTCGTGCAGTTCGACGGTGGGCTCGTGCATGCCGACCATCAGGTGCGCGATGGTGACGACAAGATTGCCGTCCACCACCGCGAAACCGCTTCCCTCGCGCACAATCCCCCGGCACGCCGCACCGTAGACCCGCACCGACGACTCCACCGCCGCAGCCAGCTCCGCAGCCTCGAAACCGTGGCCGTCGGGCACCGGTCCAGGGTCGGGCGGGTCATCGAGCGGGGGCCTGATCGACGAGGTCGCCGGAGCTGGGCCAGCATCGACGGGCGCCTGCGGGGGACCATCGCCCGGCGCCGTGGTCCCGCGGTCGAGCAGCGTGACCGCGGCGATGGCCGCACCCACCACCACGGCGGCAAGGCCGAGGAGCCGCCGCCCCGGTGTCACTGCTCGGTCAGCCGGCTGACGGTGAGGAAGCCGGTATGGGCCACCATCCGGTGGTTGGGGCGCACCGCGTCACCCTCAACATGCCAGCCCCTCTGGAGGGCCTCGACCGTCTCGTGCAGATCGAACGGAGAGTCCTCCAATGCCCGGCGCAGCCTCTGAACCTGCACGATGCTCGGCGTGTAGGCCAGCAGGATCCCGCCGGGGCGCAGCGCCACCGAGGCATGGGGCACCACCTGCCAGGGTTCGGGCAGGTCCAGCACCACCCGGTCGAGCCCGGTCTCGTCGATGCCTTCGTAGACATCGCGCACCTCGGTGCGGTACCGCTCCAGCGCTTCGGGTCCGCAGAAGCGCTCCACGTTGGCCCGGGCCCGGGCCAGGAAGTCCTCACGCCGCTCGTAGCCGGTCACCACCGCGCCCGCCCGCAGCAGCGCCATCGACAGCGCTCCGGAGCCCACCCCGGCCTCAAGCACCCGGGCGCCGGCGAAGATGTCGGCCAGCATCAGGATGGGGCCGATGTCCTTGGGGTAGATGACCTGCGCGCCCCGGGGCATCTTGAGCACCGCGTCGGCCAGGGTCGGTCGCAGAGCCAGGAAGTAGACGCCGCGCGAGGACCGCAGCCTGGTCCCCTCGGCCGCGCCGATGATGTCGTCGTGGGCGACGACCCCCGCGTGGGTGTGGAACTCGCGGCCGGCGGCCAGGTCGAACAGGTAGCGGCGCCGCTTGCGATCGATGAGCAGGGCCGGCTCGCCCGGCTCGAACGGCCGCCCGGTCATCGCGGGGCGCGATCGGACAGGCGCACCGGCGCCGGTCCGGCGGCGCGCTCGGTCAGGCGGCAGAAGGCGCACACCTGAGCGTCTGTGGGCGACCCGCAGCGTGTGCACGGCGCCAAGGAGTCCCGGTCGCGCTCGACCTCGGCCCGGAAGCGATCCGAGGCCCGCTCCAGGAAGCCGAAGTAGAAGTCGTGCTTGGCTCCCGGCGACTCGACCTCTATGTCGTTGAGCGCGGCCTTGTAGGCCAGATGCTTGTTGCCGGCCGCCATGGGGCACTCCTCGACGATGTAGTCGATCCCCCGCAGCAGGCAGTAGGCCGCGGTCTCCCGCTCGCCCAGCCGGACCAGCGGCTTGATCTTGCGGGGGAAGCCGTCACGGGCCGCAAGGACGGGCAGCTGCCGCCCGAGGTACTCGGTCTGCCACCGCAGGGTGTTGCCCATCAGCACGGCCGCCTCGTCGTCGAGGTTGTGTCCGGTGGCGAGAGCGTCATAGCCGCCTCGGCGGGCCGCATCGTCGAAGAGGTGCCTCTTGGACAGCCCGCACGCCGAGCAGGGCGCCCTCCTGGCCGCCCGCGCGCCGCCGGGAATGTCGAAGCCGTGGGCCTCGGGAAGGTCGACGGTGTGGAGGGTCAGGCCCCGGTCCCCGGCGTAGCGGCGGGCGCAGCGGGCAGAGTCCTTGCTGTAGTCGCCGATGCCGAGCCCGAGGTAGAAGCCGTCGACGGCATAGCCGAGCTCGATGAGCAGATCCCACACCGCCAGGCTGTCCTTGCCTCCCGACACGGCCACCAGCACCCGGTCGCCTCCGGCCAGCATGTCGAACTGGCGGATGGCCTTGGCCACCTGGTCCCGGCACAGGCGCAGGAAGTGCTCGGCGCAGAAGTTGGCGTTGTGACGGCGGATGTCGATCACCGCCGGCCCGCGGCACACCCGGCACTTCATGGGTGCGCTCCAGCCCGTCGGTCGCCGGCCCCGCCGGAGATCACGCTGCGCACCTCCACCTCGGAACGGTCGGAGAGCATCCGGTCGCCCGGCACCAGCTCACCGTCGCAGATCACGAGATGAGACTCCCGGTTCAGGCCGAGGCGGTCGAGCAGGGCGCGCACCGTCACCGGTCCCTGCAACTCCAGTTCCCTGGTCGGGTTGCGCAGCAGGACTCGCATCCGAGCTGTGTGCCTGCCAGGGTTAGCCGTCGTCCGGTTCGACGTGGCGGATCTCGATCCCGGTGGACGGCTCCAGCCGTTCCGACAGCACCGTGGTGGGCTCGCGGGGTCCAACCGCCCGCCGTACCAGCTTGACCGCGCTGGTTGCGACGAACGCCGCGAACCAGAACCGCGAGCTGCCGAGCAGACCCCTGCGCACCGCCTGGCGGCCGATCCAGCCCGCCGCCGTCCGGCCGCCGACCAAACCCACCGGTCAGATCCGCCTTACTTCGACAACCGTCCTGCGGAGCCGGCCGGCCCTGCGTCCCAGCAGGTAGGCGAGCCCGATCAGGACGCTGGCGGCCGCGGCTGCTCCGTAGGCGACCTTGACGAGCAGCGGCTGGGTCTCGCGATCGATGTCGGACTGGAGGTCGCGCAGCGCGTCCTCCAGCGAGTCGCGCGTGATGGGCTCCGACTTCTCACTCGCCGGGCTCATCGCAGGCCCCTCTTGCCGACCTGGCGCAGCAGCAGCGCAATCACACCGCCCAGCGCGCCGACCACGATCAAATATGGGATCCACGAGAGGCTCCCGGCGAACACGGTGCCGGTCTCGGTCTGCAGGGCCCGCAGCAACGCCAGCAGCAGCAGGATCACCCCCACGACGAGCGCGAGGCTCCCGGCCAGGCCCATCGAGACCCAGCGACCGGCGCCCTGGAGCGGGCCGAGCAACTCCTGGCGGACGTACGCCTTAACCAGGTCCACAACTTCTGCTACGCCCTGCCTGCGTGCCAAAGGGTCCTCCGCGGTCGGTGGACTCCTGACGTTACCCGCTGCCGAACTCGATTTGAGCCCGCAGCAGCTCGGCCGCGTCGGTCACCAAGCGCTGGGCCACGGCCAGTCGCTCAGTGGCTTTGGGGGTGCTCAACACCTCGTAACGGTCGAGCGGTCCCAGGGGGGCCAGGGCCGCGGCCCGGTAGGAGGCCAGGGCGAGGTCGGGGCCCAGCTCGACGGGACCGGGCGCCTCGGATCCGCCGCGGGCCGGATGCCCGGCCTGGAGGCGGAAGGCCAGCCTGCGGGACTCGGTGACGAGTCCGGCGAGTTCGTCGATCAGCTCCGGGTCCTCGGCCGGGGCGGTCTCGGGCTCGTCGGGCCAGTCCTCGGTCTCGGCCCAGGGGTGCGGGTCGTCGACAAGCCACCGCCGGACCCGGATGCGGCGCTCTCCCAGGGCCATCACCAGCAGCCGACCGTCGGCCAGGCGGCGGGCCTCGACCACGCGGGCCATGGTGGCGACGTCGCAGCGCACATCGCCGCCACCGACCTCGCGGCCCCGCTCGATCAGCACCACCCCCATCTGCTGGTCGCCTTCGATGACGGTTTCCAGCATGGCCAGGTAGCGGGGCTCGAAGACCTGCAGCGGCAGGGGCGATCCGGGCAGCAGAACCGACTGGAGCGCGAACATGGGAGTGGCCATGCCGTGTGCCCGCGGCTATTCGTTCTCGCTGCCGGTCCGGTCAGCGGCGGGCGCGACCACCGGTCGCCTCGCCGGCGCTGGATGCAGGGCGGCGTCCGCGGAGGACGGACCGTAGGGATGGCCGGCCGCGGCCGCGATCAGGCTCCGCTGCAGGCTGTTGCAGAGTCCAAGGCTGATGAGGCCCTCACTGTTGGCGATCAGCGCGAACGTGAGCACATCGCCATTGCGGGCCACGGTGACTCCGGCCAGGGCCGAGACGTCGTTGAGGGTGCCGGTCTTGGCCCACACCGTGCGGGCCAGGGAGTCCCCGGGACCGGAGCCGGCGCCGGTCCCAGCAGCCGGCTCGAGGCCGGCGTCGCAGTTGCGGAGGGTGCCGCTCTCCCCCACCACCGACAGACCCCTGACGAGGGGCGAGTCCGGACCGGCTTGGAGCAGCAGTTCGACAATGAGGTTGCAGGTGAGCCGATTGTGAACCGACAGACCCGAGCCGTCGACGATGACGATCCCGGCGGTCTGGACACCCAGCAGCCGCTCCAGCACGTCCTGCACGCCATCGACCGCCTCAACCCGGACCGATCCCGACAGCCGCCTGCCGATCTCCTTGAGGAGCATCTCGGCGGTGGTGTTGTCGGAGTTGCGCAGCATGCGAGCGACGATCTCCGCGATGGGCGGCGACTCGATGGTGCCCAGCGAGCGAAGCTCGGACGGCGGCGGTGCAGTCCCCTTGAGGGCATCGGAGTTCACGCTGACTCCCCGGGCCTCGATCAGACCGCCCAGTACCTGGGCGGCATGGAGGGCGGGATCGGCGGCCCGCACGTTCTGGGCCCTGCTGGCGGAGTCGGCCGATTGCGGGAACGAGACGTAGCCGTCGTTCAGCAGCAGCGCGGACAGCGGGCCGACCTGGTTGTTGTTGACGTATGACCGCTTCCAGACGGGGCTGGCGCCTGGTTCGAGGACCTCGGTGGTGTAGTCCCGCTCGGCCTCGGGGAAGCGGGACTCGTCGGCCACGATTCCCCCTTCGACGGTGAGGATTCCCTGCGCTCGCAGGGCCGCAGCCGCCTCGACCGCCAACTCGGTGAAGTCGGTGTGGACGATGGGCTGGTCGAAGCGCCGCACGTAGGCGAGCGTCGACAGGACCGGGTCGCCCCCGCCCACCAGGTAGATGTCGCCCGCGAGCACGCCGTCGGCGGCCGCGCTCAGCGCGTCGGCGCGTACGAGCACTTCGGTCGTGTAGGTCGCGGCCGGACCCGCGATCTCGAGGATCGCGGCCGCGGTGACGACCTTCATCAACGAGGCCGGGACCATCAGCGCATCGGCCTGCTCCATAATGACGGGCTCCGCGCCCCGGTAGACGGCCAGGCACGTCTGCGGCGGAGCGATCGGCTCCTCGACCACGCCCGAGAGCCTCTCGAGCAGGCGAGTCCGGGTCACGGGCGCCGAGACCCACCCCGGCGTCCGGCGCACGCTGAGCATCGGCGTGGCGACGACCGTCTCAGGAGGATCGGTGTCGGTGTTCCATCCCGGGTCCGAGGAGCTGTCGGTGCGCCGAGCCTGGACGAATGAGCCCACCGCAGTGGTCAGCAGGGCGGCCAGCAGGATCGACACCAGGATCCGACGCATCGCCAAGAATGGTACGCCGCGCGTACCGGCGGGCTCACTCATCCAGAGGCCGAGCGGCTGGCGGCGAGCCCAGCCATACGGACGAGGCCGTGGCCCGAGCGGCCCGTGAGCGCAGCGAACAAGAGCGGGACCGGGGCGCCGGTTCGAAGTCCACCTACACTGCCGCAAGACCCGCTCGTGCCTCGGGAGAGCCGACCATGGACATCGTGGCCGCCCTGTTCATCGACGACATCCAGCTCCGCCAGGTGCCGGGCCCCTCGACCCGCATCGATTTGACCGGGGTGCAGTTCTCCGCGGCCGCCCCCACCGAAGTCCCGCTGGTGTGGGCCCCCCATCTGGTGGTGATCGTGCGATGCGCGCCCGACGAGTCGGGCGTCGGGGCGCTGGAGGTGGCCTACTTCCGGGGCGACGAGCGCATCGCTCGCAACGTGCAACCCCTGCAGGTGGAGCCGGGCAAGTTCAACTACCGGCTGGTGCGGGCCGAGCTCGAGTTCGCCGACTACGGCACGGTGGAGGCCCGGGCCCGCATCGACGCCGGACCCATCATGGTGGTGCCCTACACCCTCCTACCGCCCCCTGCATGAGGGGCCGCGCCGGGCCGCCCCACGGGTCGTTCCCCCCGTCGGTGGCATGTTCCGGAGGCCGAGCGGGCGGGCGAGCATTTTCGGCCCATACGGGCGAGGCCGTGGCCCGAGCGGCCCGTGAGCGCAAGCGAACAAGAGCGGGAAACACGACGCCAGATCGCAAGACGCTTTGTGCGGGTGCGGATGTTCTATGGTGAGCCGGCGGCAGGCATCCGGCGACGGGCGGGAGGGTCCGTGACTCCGATCGAGCGGCTCGGCATCAACGTCATCAAGGCGCTGGCCATGGACGCGCCCCACGCGGCCCGCTCGGGCCACCAGGGGACCGCCATGGCCCTGGCCCCGCTGGCCCATGTTCTGTGGACCCGGGTCATGCGCTATGACGCCCAGCGGCCGGACTGGCCCGACCGTGACCGGTTCGTGCTGAGCGCGGGCCACGCCTCGATCCTGCAGTACGCCATGCTCTACCTCACCGGCCACGGTCTGACGCTGGAAGACATCAAGGACTTCCGCCAGTGGGGATCGGCCACGCCGGGCCATCCCGAGGCCGGCTGCACCCCGGGGGTGGAGGTGACCACCGGTCCGCTCGGCCAGGGCATCGCCAACGCGGTGGGGATGGCCATCGCCGAGAGCCAGCTACGCACCCGCTTCGGCACCGAGATCTGCGACCACCGGATCTTCGTGATCGCCGGCGACGGCGACCTGTCGGAGGGTGTCAGCCACGAGGCGGCCTCCCTGGCGGGCCACCTCGGCCTGGGCCGGCTCGTGGTCGTCTACGACGACAACGAGGTCACCATCGACGGAGGCACCGACCTGGCGCTGTCCGACGACGCCGCGGCCCGCTTCCGGTCCTACGGCTGGCACGTCATCGAACTCGGTGAGGCCGCCGAGGACCTGGACGCGCTGGAGTCGGGCCTGCGCGACGCGGCCGCCGACGAGGACCGGCCCTCGCTGGTGATCCTGCGGTCGGAGATCGCCGCACCCGCGCCCCAGGCGTCGGGCACCCCCGCGGCCCACGGCTACGCCATCTTCGACGAGGAGATCGCCGCGACCAAGAAGCTGATGGACCTGCCCGCCGACGAGTCGTTCCACGTGCCCTCGGAGGTGCTCGACTACTACCGGGAGGCGGGCACGGCGGGCCAGGCGGAGCGCTTCGCCTGGGAGGCGAGGGCTGCCGCCTTCGACGGAGACCGCTCCGCCCTGGAGGCGTGCCTGGCCGCGACGGGCCGTCCAGGCTGGGAGGAGGCGCTCCCCGCATTCGAACCGGGCCAGTCGATGGCCACCCGCAAAGCCTCCAACGTCACGCTGCAGGCCCTCCTGAGGGAAGTCCCCGGGCTCACCGGCGGCGGGGCCGACCTCACCGGCAACACGGGCACGGTCCTGGCCGACAGCGGTGTGTTCTCTGCCGGCGGCCCGGGAGGACGCCAGATCTACTTCGGGGTGCGAGAGCACGCCATGGGGGCCGTCGCCAACGGTATGGCCCTGCACGGCGGCGCCATACCGGTGGTGGGGACCTTCCTGGTGTTCGCCGACTACATGCGGCCCGCGGTGCGGCTGGCCGCCCTGTCGGAGGCCAAGGTCGTCTTCGTCTGGAGCCATGACTCGGTCGGTGTGGGCGAGGACGGCCCCACCCACCAGCCCGTGGAGCACGTGGCCTCGCTGCGAGCCATACCGGACCTGACGGTGATCAGGCCCGCCGACGCCACCGAGACGGTGGGGGCATGGCGGGTGGCGGTGGAGTCCGGCGGACCGACCGCGCTGATCCTCACCCGCCAGGGAGTGCCCGTGCTCGAGGGCACCCGAGCCGAGTCGGTGGCTGCGGGGGGATACACCGTCCTCGAGCCCGACGAACCCAGCATCACCCTGGTGGGCACGGGCAGCGAGGTGTCGGTCTGCTGCGACGCCGCGGACCTGCTGGCCGCCGACGGGATCGCGGCCCGGGTGGTGTCGCTGCCGTCATGGGAGCTGTTCGCCCAGCAGCCCTACTCCGAGCAGGCCCGCGTGCTCCGGCCCGACCTGCCGTCGCTCTCGGTGGAGGCGGGCACGACGATGGGATGGAGCCGCTGGACCGACGAGGCGGTCGGCATCGATCGTTTCGGTGCTTCGGCGCCAGGCTCCGTCGTCATGGAGAAGCTCGGCATCTCCGCTCCCAATGTGGCCGCCAGGGCCCGGGCCCTGGTGGAGGGCGCATTGTCCCGTGCCGCGCTGTGACACCGACGAGGAGGTCCCCGAAGTGACCGCGACCACCAGATTGCACGACCTCTACGCCCGGTGCGGGCAGAGTCCCTGGCTCGACAACATCCGTCGGGGCTGGATCACCGGAGGCGACCTCAGCGACTGGGTCCAGCAGGGCGTCCGGGGGCTCACGTCCAACCCGTCGATCTTCCAGAAGGCCATCGCGTCGGGCGCCGACTACGACGACGAGTTCCGGTCGGCCATCGCCGACGGGCTCGATGTCGAGTCCTCCTACTGGCGTCTGGTCACCTCCGACATCGCGGCCGCGGCCGAGATCCTGCGTCCCGTCTACGACGCGTCCGGCGGACTCGACGGATTCGTGTCGGTGGAGGTCGCCCCCGACCTGGCCCGTGACGCGGCCGCCACCGAGGCCGCGGCCCGCGACCTGCACGAGCGGCTGGCCGTGCCCAACCTCTTCGTGAAGATCCCCGGCACGGCCGAGGGCCTTGAGCCCATCTCCACGATGATCTCGGAGGGACGCAGCATAAACGTCACGCTGATCTTCAGTGTCGACCGCTACCTTGAGGTCGCCGAGGCCTACATCTCGGGCCTGGAGCGGGCCCGGGGCGACTTGTCGAGGGTGTCCAGCGTGGCCTCGTTCTTCGTGTCGAGGATCGACACCGAGGTCGACCGCCGCCTCGACGCCATCGGCACCCCCGACGCGCTGGACCTGAGGGGCCGCACCGCAATCGCCTGCGCCAAGGTGGCGTACTCGCACTTCCGGCGGCTCTACGCGGGACCTCGCTGGGAGGCTCTGGCCGACCGGGGCGCCCGGCCCCAGAGGCTGCTGTGGGCCAGCACATCGACCAAGAACCCGGCCTACCCGGACACGCTCTACGTGGACGGCCTGATCGGCCCCGACACGGTCAACACCCTCCCGGACGCCACCCTGGCGGCATTCGAGGACCACGGCTCGGTCGAGTCCACCCTCACCGCCGGGCTCGACGAGGCCATGGAGGTGCTCGAGAGGCTCGCAGCCGCTGGCGTGGATCTCGCCTCGGTGACGGCCCAGCTCGAGGACGAGGGTGTGGCCGCGTTCACCAAGAGCTTCGACGAGCTGCTGGGCGTGCTCAGTGACAAGGCCACCGAGCTCCGAGCCGCGCCTTAGTTAACCTGCCCGCGGTGATGGAGCGGGACCGTCTGCAGCGGCTCGAGGACGAGAGCGTCCACATCATCCGGGAGGTCGCCGCGCAGTTCCGCAAGCCGGTGATGCTGTACTCCATAGGCAAGGACAGCTCGGTGATGCTGCATCTGGCCCGCAAGGCGTTCCATCCCGGACCGGTCCCCTTCCCGCTGCTGCACGTGGACACCACCTGGAAGTTCTCGGAGATGATCGCTTTCCGGGACCGCATGGCCGGCGAGGTCGGTTTCGAGCTGATCGTGCACACCAACCGCGACGGGCTGGCCGCCGGAATCAACCCGTTCGACCACGGATCGGCCCACTACACCGACGTCATGAAGACCCAGGCCCTCAAGCAGGCCCTCGACGCGGGGGGCTTCGACGCCGCCTTCGGCGGGGCCCGGCGCGATGAGGAGCGATCACGAGCCAAGGAGCGGGTGTTCAGCTTCCGGGACGGCCGGCACCGCTGGGACCCCAAGAACCAGCGGCCCGAGCTGTGGACCCACTACAACGGCCGGGTCCGCAGCGGTGAGAGCATCCGCGTGTTCCCTCTGAGCAACTGGACCGAACTCGACGTGTGGCACTACATCGGGACCAACGGGATCGAGATAGTGCCTCTGTACCTCGCCGCGCCCCGTCCGGTGGTGGAACGCGACGGCACCCTGCTGATGGTGGACGACGAGCGCTTCCGGTTCGAGGCGGGCGAGCGGCCCGAGACGCGATCGGTGCGCTTCCGCACGCTCGGCTGCTACCCCCTGACCGGGGCAGTCGAATCGACCGCCGCCACCGTGGCCGAGGTGGTGGCCGAGATGGCTGCAGCCACCCGGTCCGAGCGGGAGGGCCGCATCATCGACCACGACCAGTCGGGATCCATGGAGCACAAGAAGCGCGAGGGCTACTTCTGATGGGCGATGAGCGGCTGGCACCGTGGCCCTCCGGCGACCTGCTGCGGGTGCTGACATGCGGCTCGGTGGACGACGGCAAGTCGACGCTCATCGGCCGGCTTCTGCACGACTCAGGCCTGCTCTACGAAGACCACCTGGCCGCGGTGCGCAAGGACTCGGCCACAGCCGGCCACGCCGGAGGACAGGTCGACCTGGCCCTGCTCGCCGACGGCCTGGTGGCCGAGCGGGAGCAGGGGATCACCATAGACGTGGCCCACCTCTACTTCTCGACGCCGCGCCGGAACTTCATCATCGCCGACACGCCCGGACACGAGCAGTACACCCGCAACATGGTGACCGGAGCGTCCACCTCCGACTTGGCCGTCATCCTCGTGGACGCGGCTCGCGGCATCACCACCCAGACCCGTCGCCACAGCCTGATCGTCAACCTCCTCGGCATCTCGTCGGTGGTGGTGGCGGTCAACAAGATGGACCTCGTCGACTACGACCAGGACCGGTTCGAGTCGATCGCGTCGGCGGTCCGCGAACTGGCCGCCGCGCTGGGCCTGCCCGATCCGGTGTGCATACCCGTCTCGGCCCTTCACGGCGACAGCGTGGTCGAGCCCGGCGCGAACATGGGTTGGTACGACGGCCCGTGCCTCATGGACCACCTCGACCAGGTGGACGCGGTCGGCCATCGGGCCGGGACGTCCGGAATCGTCGGGGGGCGGCTGCGGTTGCCGGTGCAGCTGGTCATCCGGCCCGACCACCGGTTCCGCGGCTTCGCGGGGACGGTCTGCGAGGGCACGCTGCGGGCCGGAGACAGGGTCCGGGTCGAGCCCTCCGGCCGCACGACCGCCATCGCGCGGATCGTGACCTTCGACGGCGACCTCGAGGAGGCTGCGACGGGCCGGTCCGTGGTGGTGACTACCAACGACGAGATCGACATCGGCCGGGGCGACGTGATTGTCGATCCGACCCACCCGCCCCAGCGGGCCCGCCTGGTGACGGCCACCATCGTGTGGATGGCGGAGGCCGACCTGGTGGTGGGGAGGGAATACCTGCTGGCGCAGGGAGGTCAGACGATGAGCTGCCGGGTGTCGGAGGTGATGGGCCGGCTGGACGTGGACGCGCTCGAATCGGTGCCGGCCGCCGCCGTGGGGCTCAACGACATAGCCACGGTGACGGTCCGCACCGATGCCGAGCTGATCTTCGACCCCTACACCCAGAACCGGACCACGGGCTCGTTCATCCTGATCGAGCGGTCCAACAACGCCACCGTGGCCGCGGGGATGATCGAGGCCGCGGCACCTAGCGCGGCTTGGGAGGCCGTGCCGGGGCCGACCCTCGAGCGCCAGCGCAGCTCCATCAGCGGCGCGGAGCGGGCCGAGCGCCTCGGGCAGCGGCCGGCCACGGTGCTGCTGACCGGTCTGACCGGCGCGGGCAAGTCGACGATCGCCTCAGCCCTGGAGCGGGAGCTCTTCGAACGGGGCCGTACCACGGTGCGCCTCGACGGGGAGAACATGCGCCTGGGCGTCAGCCGGGACCTGGGATTCTCCAGCCGGGACCGCTCAGAGAACGTGCGCCGCACGGCTGAGCTGGCCCGCCTGGTCAACGACCAGGGTCTCATCGCCATCGCTGCGCTGGTTGCGCCCAGCGCCGCGGTCAGAGAGCGCGCCCGCGAGCTCATCGGCACCGATCGGTTCGTGGAGGTGTTCCTCGACCCTCCGCTGGAGGTGTGCCGGGCCCGGGATCACGCCGGGTTGTACGAGGCGGCCGACCGGGGCGAGATCAGGCAGTTCCCACCGGTGTCCGCCCCCTACGACAAGCCCGCCGACGCCGACCTGGTGCTGGACACGTCCCGCCTCGATGTCGACGCCTGCGTGCGGGCCATCACCGCGTGGCTCGAGGCCGGACGGTTCATCGGTGCCGAAGACACACCCGGGGAGCATGCGTGAGCGATGAGCCCTCCCCGGCCACCGAGGCCGCCGTGGTGTGGAGCACACCTACGGTGACGGCCGGCGACCGGGCCGGCCTGCTCGGCCACGGCGCGGTCACGGTCTGGCTCACCGGCCTGCCCGGTTCGGGAAAGTCGACGCTGGCCCACGCCGCCGCGGCGATGCTCGCAGCGGAGGGCGTGCTGGCGTACGTGCTCGACGGCGACAACCTGCGCTTCGGCCTCAACTCGGATCTGGGCTTCTCGCCCGACGACCGGGCCGAGAACATCCGCCGGGCCGGCGAGGTGGCCGCATTGCTGCGCGACGCCGGGGTCGTGGTGCTGGCCGCGTTCATCTCGCCCTACCGCCGGGACCGGGACCGGGCCCGCAGCCTGCACCCCGACGGCGCTTTCGTGGAGGCCTTCGTGGACACGCCGCTGGAGGTGTGCGAGCGCAGGGATCCCAAGGGTCTGTACGCCAAGGCCCGGTCGGGGGCCATTGCCGGGATGACCGGGCTCTCAGCCCCCTACGAGGAACCCGATGACCCGGAACTGCGCATCGACACATCAGCCGTCGATGTGCAGACCGCGGCGGCTGCGATCGTGACCGAGGTGCGATCACGGGTTCGCCGATCCAGTGACGGAGCAGGTGGCGACGTCGGTTAGCGTGGGGCGATCATGAGAGTGGACCGCTTCAACGACCGGGGCGAGCTGGCCGCGCAGGCCCGCTCCATACGCGATCTCGCCCACGGCTCCAGGGTGACCTACTCGCCCAAGGTCTTCATACCGCTCACCAAGCTGTGCCGCGACCGCTGCGGGTACTGCACCTTCGCCCAGCCGCCGGCCCGGCTCGAATCCCCGTACCTGACCGAGCAACAGGTCCTGGAGATCGCCCGGGCCGGAGCCCGGCGGGGGTGCCACGAGGCGCTGTTCACGCTGGGAGAGAGGCCGGAACTGCGCTACCCGGTGGCCCGCGACTGGCTCGACCGCCACGGCTACGCCAGCACCGTGGACTATGTGGCCGCCATGGCCCGTAGCGTGCTGGACGCCACCGGCCTGCTCCCCCACGCCAACACTGGGGCCATGAACGCCGGGGAGTTGGCGACGCTGCGCGAGGTGGCACCGAGCCAGGGCATGATGATCGAGACGCTCAACGCCGACCTCGACGCCCACAGGGGAGCCCCCGACAAGGCTCCCGAGCGCCGTCTGGCCACCCTGGAGGCGGCCGGCGAGCTCCGGATTCCCTACACCACCGGAATCCTGGTGGGAATCGGCGAGAGCCGGGCCGACCGTGTCGAGGCGCTGGAGGCCATCGCCGAGTCGCACCGGCGCTGGGGCCATGTCCAGGAAGTGATCGTCCAGAACTTCCTTCCCAAGCCGGGCACCGCCATGCAGCACTGGGCGCCGTGCCCGCGCGCCGACCACCTCGACGCCATCTCTCTGGCCCGGGTGATCCTGCCGCCGGAGGTGCACGTTCAGGCGCCGCCGAACCTGTCCGAGGACTTCGGCGAGCTGCTGGCCGCGGGCATCGACGACTGGGGCGGGGTGTCGCCCGTCACCGCCGATCATGTGAACCCGGAGCGGCCCTGGCCCGACCTGGACCGGCTCAGGGAGGTGACCGAGGCGGCCGGGCACGTGCTGGCCCCCCGCCTGACCGTTCACCCGTCATACGTGCGTGACGCCGAGCGCTGGATCGACGAGGGGCTGCACTTCGCGGTCATCGACCGCAGCGACACCGAGGGCTTCGGGCGCGACGACCCGGGCTCCCAGTTCCCCGAGCGGACCATGGAGCGGGCTAAGGCCGGCGACGGCGCCGATGTGGAGCTGGTGGGAGAGCGCTCCACCCAGTGGTACTCGGGGGCCGGCACCGATCCGACCGTCCTCGTCCCCGGCAGGGCCGCCGCCCGTGGAGCGGTCGGCGAGGTGCTGCAGGGCGTCACCGGGGGCTCCGAGGTCGGTCTCGATGAGATCGTCACCCTGTTCGGCGCCCGGGGCCCGGAGGTGGCCGCGGTGGCCGAGGTCGCCGACGACCTGCGGCGCTCCATCGTCGGCGACGACGTGACCTGGGTGGCGAACCGCAACATCAACTACACCAACGTCTGCACGTTCAAATGCCGCTTCTGCGGCTTCTCCAAGGGGCCGCTGTCCCTCAACCTGCGGGGCACGCCCTACCTGCTCGAGATCTCCGAGATCGTGCGGCGGTCGCACGAGGCCTGGGAGCTCGGGGCGACCGAGGTGTGCCTGCAGGGCGGGATCCATCCCACCTTCGACGGGAACTACTACATCGACGTCGCTCGGGCCGTCCATGCCGAGGTTCCCGGCATCCACATCCACGGGTTCACCGCCCTGGAGGTGACCGAGGGCGCCTGGCGCAACCGGGAGCCGCTGGACGACTACCTGCGCCGCCTGATGGCCGCCGGGCAGCAGTCATTGCCCGGAACCGCGGCGGAGATCCTCGACGACGAGGTCCGCGAGACCCTCTGCCCCGACAAGATCACCACCGACGAATGGCTGGAGTGCCACCGCATCGCCCATGGCATCGGCCTGCGCTCCAACGTGACCATCATGTTCGGGTCGATCGAGCGACCCGAGCACTGGGCCCGCCACCTGTTGAGGACCCGGGAACTGCAGGCGGAGACCGGCGGCTTCACCGAGTTCGTCGGCCTGCCCTTCGTCCACATGGCCTCGCCGATCTACCTCCAGCGCCGGGCCCGGCGGGGACCGACGTTCCGCGAGGTGCTGCTGATGCACGCCGTCGCCCGCATCGCGTACCGGGGCTACATCGACAACATCCAGGGGTCGTGGGTAAAGCTCGGCTTCAGGTCGATGGAGCAGCTGTTGCAGGCCGGCGCCAACGACCTGGGCGGCACTCTCATGGACGAGAACATCTCGAGGGCTGCGGGAGCCGAGCACGGGCAGGGCGCCAGCGCCGATGAGTTCGAACGCCTCGTCGAGCCGCTCGGGCGCCGCCTGGTGCAGCGGACCACGCTCTACGGCCGGGTCGATCCCGGCCGCGCCTCCCCGGCCAACGGCAACGGTGCGCGGAGGGTTCGCGTCGCGGTCAGGGCAAGCTAGCCGGGACTCACTCGGGAGACGGCGGATCGGCACGCAGAAGGTAGGAAGCCTTCTCGACGGAGCGCCGGGCCCTGGTGAGCCGCTTCTCCTCGTCCGACAGCCTGGTCTCCCCCGCCTCGATGGAATCCCGCAGACTCTCCAGCGCCAGATCCGCGATCTCTTCGGCGATCGCCGCCAAGCGGTCCGAAATATCATGACGCTTATCAACCATGCCTGACACCCTAACGCACACCTAGCGGATGCAGTACTTCAGACGGACCTTCGGTCAGGCCCGCAACCCTCGCCTGCTGGCCGCGTCGGCGGCCACCGGAGTCATCGTGGCCCTGATCGTGGCCGCTTTCGAGACGCTGGCGCTGCACGTCGTGCTCGACCGGGTCCTGGAACAGCACCTCGCGGTTCTGGCGCTGGCTCCGGTGCTCGGCATCGCGGCGTCCAAGCTGGTGCTGCGAGCGGTGGGCGGCGGCACCTCCAGCTCGACCTCGGACGAGTACATCCGGGCGTTCCACGAGCGCCATCCCAGCATCCCGATCCGCTACCTGCCGGCGAAGCTGCTGGCCGGGATCGCCACCATCGGCGGGGGCTGCGCGGTGGGTCTGGAGGGCCCCTCGCTCTACGCCGGATCCTCGACCGGGCTCTTCGTCCACGAGCGCCTGGGGCGCTTCTTCCGGCGGGACGAGGCCCGGATACTGCTCACGGCCGGGGCCGCAGCCGGGGTGGCCGCAGTGTTCAAGACGCCGGCCACCGGCGTGATCTTCGCCATCGAGGCCCCGTACCGCGACGATGTGACCCCCCAGGCGCTGCTGCCCTCGCTGATCGCCTCGGCCGCGAGCTACGTCACGTTCGTGTTCCTCGTCGGCAGCACTCCGGTCGTCCCGATCCTGGGCGACGGCGCGGCGGGCGCGGACAGCGCCTCGGTGCTGGACGTGCAGATCGGCGATCTGCTGGGCGCGCTGATCCTGGGCGTCGCGGCCGGGCTCGGAGGCCGGGGCTTCGCATGGCTCGTGCGCCGGGCCAAGCACGCCACCCACACGATCCCCTGGCCGAGGCGGGCGCTCGCGGCCGCGGCGGTCATGGCCGGTCTGGTGCTGCTGGCCGACGCCGCCTTCGACGAGGTCCTCAGTCTCGGCCCGGGCATCAGGGCCATGGAGTGGGTCGTGCAACAGGACGCCCTGGGGCTGATCGCGCTGCTGTTCGGGGTGAGGGTCGCGGCCACCCTGGCCACCATCCTGGGCGACGGCGTCGGCGGGCTGTTCATCCCGCTGGCAACCCTGGGCGTGATCGTCGGGCAGTTCGTCGGGGTGGCCCTCGACGCGGAGTCCACCGGCCTCTACGCCACGTTGGGCCTGGCCGCCTTCCTCGGCGCCGGCTACCGGGCCCCCATCGCGGCGGTCATGTTCGTGGCCGAGTCCACCGGCGCGGCGGCATTCGTCGTGCCCGCCCTGGTGGCCGCGGCCGTCAGCCAGGTGGTGGGGGGCCCGTCCTCGGTGGCCGACTACCAGCGGTCCAAGCGCCTAGGCCACCTCGAGCAGCGTTTCACCCTGCCTCTCAGCTCCATCCTCACCACCGACGTGTTGACCGTCCCGCCCGATGCCACCGTGTCGGAGTTCGTGTACATGCACGTCCTCGGCCGGCGCGAGCGGGTGGTGCCGGTGGTGTCGGGCAGCCAGTACCTGGGAATGGCCCAGCTGTCCGGTCTGTCCTCGGTGAGCCGCGACGACTGGGACAGCACCTCGGTCGAGTCGGTGATGGCTACCGATCTGCCGGCAGGCTCGCCGTCGTGGACCGTGCGCGACGCGGTGGTGGCCATGGAGGCAGCCGACGTCGAGGTGCTGGCAGTGACCGACGCCGCCGGCAACTTCATCGGCGTGGTCACCGAGGACGATGTGGTGCGGCTGGGCGAGATCCTCGAGGAGACCGAGGGGTGAGCCGGTAGCAGCCGGCTCCGGCGTCAGTCGTCGTCGGTCGCCAACTCCGCCTCAGCAAGCTCCTCGTCCTCGAACTCCTCGGCCCAGGATGCGTGCTCGGGCTTCACGTAGTCGTCCGGTTCGTTGAACGATTCGATCAGACCCTGGAGGTCATCCACCTGCGAGCGCTTGAACTTGCGGGCTTCCTCATACCTTCGGTGTCGACCCTTCTTCACGGTCCCAACTCCCGGTTTGACGATTTGCGCAGCGCCCGAAGTGTACCGGAGACCTGCGACAGGCCCACGCGTACCGCCCGCCCCTGCAAGCGGTCAGACGACCGGCCGTTCGGTCCGCACTACCACCGATCAGACGACCGGCCGTTCGGTCCGCACTACCACCGATCAGACGACCGGCCGCCGGCTGCGCTCCTCGAGCACGAGTTGGCCGTCGTCGAAGGCCAGAGCGGCCTCGCCGTCCACCAGTCGCCGTATGGGCTCGCCAACGATGTCCGATCTCCATCCCGTCGACAGCCGGCCGTTCGCGTCACCGCGGATCAGGGCTTCGATGTCGGCCCGGGTGGCCAGCAGTGAGGGCTCGATCTTGCGCTCCCGGGCGAGCTGGCCCACCCAGGAGGTGACGAGGCCCACCGCGGGACGGAGGCGCTCCGCGTGGTCCGAACGCCTCCGGGGCGCCGGCGGCGGCCGCCAGTCCGAGGCGACGCCGTCGGCGACAGCCTTGAGGATCGCGGATCCCAACCGGCCGCGGGCCACCCCTTCCCCCACCCCCCGGACCGCGGCGAGGTCCTCGGTGGTGCGGGGGACGGACCTGGCGATCGACACAACAGCCATGTCGGGCAGGACGTGGCGGACGGGCTGGTTGACCCTGGCCGCCCTCAGCTCCCGCCACATTGCCACCGATCGAACCACCGGCAGGTCGCGGCGCCTCAGGTGCCGGACATCCTTGAGCCTGGTCCAAGCGTCCTCAGGTCGCTGGATGCGCCGGCTCCGCTCCAGCAGCAGATCGAATTCGGCCTCGGCCCAGCCGAGCCGGCCCAGCTCTCGGAGCCGTGACGCCAGCCGATCATGGATCTCCAGCAGGTGCAGAACGTCGCTGGCCGCGTACTCGAGCTGCGAGGACTTGAGCGGTCGCACCAGCCAATCGGTGAGCCGGTCCGCCTTGGGGGGCCTCCAGCCGATCTCGCTCTCGTAGAGCGACGACAGCGCAGGCGTGCCGTGGCCGAGGAAGCCGGCCGCGATCTGGGTGTCGAAGATCCGCTCGGGGACTGCCCCGCAGCAATGCTCGAGGACTTCGAGGTCCTGGCCGGCGGCGTGGGCCACCATCAGCCCGCTCCCGGTGAGCACCTCCGCCAGCGGCCCGACATCGACGGCCAGCGGATCGATCAGCACCAGGTCGCCCGGCCAGGCGACCTGGATCAGGGCGGCCTCGGGCCGGTAGGTGCGCTCGCGGTGGAACTCGGTGTCGAGGGCGTACCGGGGCTCGCCGGACAGCGCGGCCGCCGCGGCCCGCAGCCCGGCGTCAGAGTCGACGTAGCGGTAGTTCCCCACGGCCTCCGTCAGGCTGGCACGGGGCCCGTCTCGACCGGCCTGCCCGACTCGTGCCAGGCCTTGGTGCCGCCGGCGACATTCACCGCGTCGACGCCGCAGGCTCGCAGGAACCCGACGGCTTGACCGCTTCGCCCTCCCACGGCGCACACCACGCAGACCGCCGAGCCGGTTGCGGCGGCCCGGAACCGCTCCACCGCATCGGGGACCGTCGCCAGAGGCACCAGCACCGCGCCGGGAATGCGGACCTCCTCATACTCGTCCGGCTCGCGCACATCGAAGATCGCAGCACCCGAGGCTCGACGACGGTCGAGTTCGTCGATATCGATCTCGGGAATGTCGGCGTCTTGCATGCCTGCCTCTCCGGTGGTTGACCGGCAATCGTAGTGCGACGCCGCTACCGGGCCGTGTCGCGGTCAGGTCCGGCCTCCTGCGGGAAGGTCCTCGGGCCGGTCGGCGTCGCGGAACCAGCCCTCGCCCGGCACCTCCACCTCCACCGCGTGCAACTGCCGGGCGACTGCGTGGAGCGCCCTCACTCCCCTCTCGAACGCTTCGGTCAGCGGTCCCAGGCAGCGGCGCCGCCAGGCGGCATGGGCCCACTGGGGAACCCCGGCGCCAATCGGGACGATGAGGTCGGCGGCGGCCGAGCCGTCAGCGGAGGGGGCGGCCGCCAGTCCAGCCAGAACGCGGCGCACTGCGGCCGCGTCGGGCGAGATCACGTCGCACGGCAGGGTCACCACCGCGTCGAGAGCGTCGCTGTGCGAGTCGAGGGCCCTGAGGGCGGTGATCACTCCTCCCAGCGGGCCCTCACCCGGAAACAGGTCGCCCAAGGCGTCGAGACCCAGGCCGTTCAGGCGGACGGCGTCGCCGCCCACCACCAGCACGGGTGCGGCTCCCGCGGCCCGCAGTGCCCCCACGGCCCGCACCACCATCGGCACACCGCCGATCTCGACGAACGCCTTGTCGGTGCCCATCCTCGAACTGGTGCCACCCGCCAGCACCGCACCCAGACAGCGCACGGCCTCGGCCACGGACTCCCCCGCTCCTACCCCGCTCAGACCTCAGCGTCCGGGCGTGCCACTGCGTCCGGCGGCGGCCAGCCAGGGTCGAGCTGCATCAGGAACACCGCGCAGCGCTCGGCCTCGCCGATCTCACCGATTCCGGCGGCGACGCGCTGCAGCCCGCTCAGGGCCCGCAGGAAGCCGCGGTTGGACTCGTGGACCCAGCGGACGTAGCCCGAGCCCCGCCAGCCGCTGGCCCGAAGGCGGTCCAGGCCCCGGTGGTAGCCGGTTCGGAAGGCCGCGTAGGCCAGCGCCGGGACGGCACCGCTCGCTTCCAGGGCCTCGCCCAGCGCGGCCCAGGCCTCCAGGCTGAGCGGCCAGCGGGCGCAGGCCGCGCCCACGGCGCCGACCGGGTCGTCGCTGTTGGCCGCGGCGGCCAGCGCCGCCCGCACTTCGGAGGGCTCGGGCTCCAGGACCGTCTCGGGCGGGCCGTGAGAAAGCAGGGGAATGGGAGCGTCACTCATCGCCGCTGAGGCTACCGGTACCCTGCGCGCCGGTGATAGGAGACTGGGTCGACGCCGAGTCGTTGCAGCAGATCATCGTCGTCGCGATGATCGTTCTGGCCGTCGGCGCGGCCCTGGTGTGGCGCGTAGTGCGCAGGCTCCTGCTGCGCTTGGTGCTGGTCGCGCTCATCGGGGCGCTGGCCGCGAGCCTGTGGCTCCAGCGGGCCGACCTTCAGGACTGTGTGGACACCTGCTCGTGCCGGCTGTTCGGCCAGGAGGTCGACGTCCCCGCCGGCGCCAACCCCAACTGCCCGTAGGCACGAGGAGGCAGGCGCTCGCCGGCCTCAGTACATGATGTTCTCGTCGGGAACCAGGCGCTTCTTGACGGGGTCCACCGCCAGGCCGAGACCCTCCAGGGCGTGAGCGCCGAGGAGGAGCGGAGCATCGTCATCGGCGAATACCACTACCGTCGGCGCGCTCTCTCCATCGATGGTCACCCGCATCCAGCCGATGCGGCTGTCGACGACGCGACCGTCGGCCAGTCGCATCCAGCGGCTCCGGGCCGGTTCGACCCCCAACTCGCGCAGCAGGCCGCCGGGCAGCGCGCTGTAGGCGGCGCCCGTGTCGACCGTCGCCTCGACGTCTGCCGACCGCTCGCCGTCTAGGGCAGAAACCCGCACCGGCCACTTGAACATGCCCATGAAGGCCTCCTCCCTCGTCGTGCCGCCACAATAGCACGGCCGGAACTAAACAACATCAAGTTTACTAGAATATCAGATGTTCTCAGTTCGAGCCACCGGAGCACCCTGAGCCTCATGCCTGGCCGTGGGAACCGATCCAGTGGCCGCGGTCGATCATTACCTGGCGCAGCACTGCGGGCCGGTCGGTCATGATGCCGTCGACGCCCATGTCCAGCAGGCGGTGCATCTCCGCGGGCTCGTCGATGGTCCAGACGTGGACGGCGATGCCGTGGCGGTGGGCCGCAGCCACGACCTGAGGCCTCACGATCGTCAGGCCCTTGGAGCGCACCGGGACCTGGGCGGCGTGGTAGTCGAGGGAACCGGGGGCGGGTAGACGGGCCGACTCGGCCAGCAGCCGGGCGATGCCCCGCGGGCCGGCGCCGACGCACAGTCCCTCGCCGATCCGGTCGCGCACCCGCTGCGTGCGGCGGTCCGAGAACGAGCAGACGCACACCCGCTCGACCGCGCCGAGGCGCTGGAGGACCTCGACGAGGGGCTCGACCGCGGCGTCGCTCTTGGGGTCGATGTTGATCCTGGTGCCGGGCAGTTCCTCGAGGAGCTCGTCGAGGCGCAGGATCGGGTCGGTGCCGGCCACCCGGGCCTGCTGGAGATCGCTCCAGGTCAGTTCCTCGACGACGCCCCGGCTGTCGGTGACCCGGTCGAGGGCGTCGTCGTGGAACGCCACCGCCACCCCGTCGGAGGTGGCGTGGACATCGGTCTCCACGTGGGTGTAGCCCAGCTCGACGGCGTGGCGGAATGCCCGCAGCGTGTTCTCGGGGAACTCCTCGGCCCCGCCCCGGTGGGCGAAGGCGATGGGGCCTTCCACGTCAAGGTAGGGATGCCGCGCCACACCGGAACCGTACCGGCCAGAAGCAAGCGGGGTCGGACAGTTATCCACAGGAAGTCCCCACGGCCCGGTAGCGTTACACCCATGACACGCCGCACCAAGATCGTGGCCACCATCGGCCCGGCCAGCGAGGACGAGTCCACGCTGGCCCACATGATGGCCGCGGGCATGGACGTAGCCCGTATCGGGCTGGCTCATGGAACCGTCGACGAGGCCATAGAGCGCTACCGCAGAATCCGGAAGGTCTCCGAGCAGGAGGGCCGCCCGGTGGGGATCCTGGCCGACCTTCCCGGCCCGAAGGTGCGGGCCGCGACGTTCGGCGAGGATCACGTGCGATTCCGCTCCGAGAGTCTCGTCGAGCTGGTGGTCGGCAATGAGCGCTCGACCAGTGACGTTGTGGAGGTGGACTACGAGGGCCTGCTAGACGACGTGCTGGTGGGCGACACCCTCGACGTCGGGGACGGCCGGGTGGTGCTAAACGTCGTCGACAAGGGCGGCGACCGGCTCAAGGTCCAGGTGGTCCACGGCGGGCTGCTGTCGGGCTGTCCCGGCATCCACATACCTGCGGACCGGCTGCGGATGGCCACCCCGACCCCCGCCGACTTCCTCGCGCTCGACGCCTTCGTCGAACTCGGGGTGGACATGGTGGCCATCTCCTTCGTGCGCTCGGCCCACGACATCCGCCGGGTCGGCACCGAGCCCCATCCCCGAGGCCCCATGCTGGTGGCCAAGATCGAGACCCGGGCGGCCGTACAGAACCTGGCCGGCATCATCGAGACGGCCGGGGCGATCATGGTGGCCCGCGGCGACCTCGGGAGCGAGTGCAGCATCGAGGAGCTGCCCCACCTTCAGAAGCAGATCATCCAGCAGTGCATCGCCGGCGGCCGGCCGGTCATCACGGCCACGCAGATGCTCGACTCGATGGTGTCGCGCCCGTCGCCGACCCGGGCCGAGGCCAGCGACGTCGCCAACGCAGTGTTCGACGGATCCTCGGCTCTGATGCTGTCGGGCGAGACCGCCATCGGCATCGACCCCCCCAACGTGGTGCGCACCATGGACCGGATCGCGCAGCGGGCCGACGAGGAGTTCAACTACGAGCTGTGGGCCGAGCGCCTGGCCGAGCTCCGCATGACCGACAACACCACCCACGATGCGGCCTCCATCACCGACGCCATGACCATGGCGGCGTGGCGGGCCGCCGACAGTCTGGGCATCTCGACCATCCTGGCCATCTCCGGCACCGGCTTCACAGTCAGGTCCATGGCCCGGTTCCGGCCCCAGGCTCGCATCATCGGGATGTCGCACAACGAGCGCACCGTGCAGCAGCTCACGATGAGCTGGGGCACCACCCCGGTGCTGGTCAAGGACCGGGGCTCCAATGACGACATGGTGCGCCAGGCGGTGGAGGTGGCCCGCGACCGGGACTTCGTGCGCTCCGGCGAGATCGTCGCAGTGCTGGCCGGATCCGACAACCGGTCCCGCAGCGCCAACGTGCTGCGCCTAGAGCGCGTCCCCTAGGCCGCAACCGAACTTGAACACGCCGGCGCTGTCCACCGCCGACAGGTCCGCCTACAGCGTCCACCCGACCACAGCGACCGCGCGGGTCCTAGCACAGCCGTGACGGGCGTCCGGAGCGCCCCGAATTGTGGCCGAGCTGTGCATAACCCTGTACTGCTTGGGGATTTCTCGCCAATGCTCGGGATTTCGGTGGGGATTTCGCGAATTCGGGTTGACAACCCCTTCAAGACCCCCCCATGATGCCCAGCGTCCGAAGTGAGCAGCGACAGCGGCACCAAACCGAAGACTGAGGGTCTCGGCCCGAAGCAGCGGAGCGGAGTCGGTAGAGCGGTCCGCAGAGGACACCCAGCCAACCAGGCCGGTTCCCTCGGGAGCCGGTGGGTCAGCCGGGGACACGGAGGTTCTGCTCCGGGTGAGCGGTACTAATCCCCGACGGGGGAGGAGAACCGCAGAGCCGGAGGAGGATCGCCTCACCGGGAAGTCCGGTGACAGCCGAACACACCGACGGGTGCGGGAGGGAGTCGCCGGAACCGCCTCCGGGTGAGGGTGTCGCACAGGCATCGGAGTCGAATCCGATCCCGACGGGGAGCGGAGGAGGAACCGGAGCCGGAGCGGTGCCGGCGGGCACCACCGGATGATTCAGATTCACGCCACGGAGGCGTCCGGGGCGGGGATCAGGGCACAGGACCGGATACGGGAATGGGCCCCGGAGTACCGCAGACTCCGCCGGGAGGATGCGGTCGGTGGTAAAGGCGCACTCGGAGCCCCGAGAAGTTGAGTGACGAAGGTTGCGAGGCTACTCGGGGCTCCGTCGCGTCCCGGCCCGCTGCGCACCCTGGCCCCTACACTCGGCTCCCGGATGGCCAGTCACAGCGCAGACGCAGCCGGCCCGGTGATCATCGGAGCCGGACCGGCCGGGCTGACCGCGGCCTACCAGTTCTCCAAGCACGGGGTGGCCGGCACCGTGGTGGAGGCCACGTCCGAGATCGGCGGGATCTCCCAGACGGTGCAGCGCGACGGATGGCGCTTCGACATCGGCGGGCACCGGTTCTTCACCAAGGTCGGCGCAGTGCGCGACCTGTGGCACGAGATCCTCGGTTCAGAGGACTTCCTGGTGCGGCCCCGGATGAGCCGCATCTACTACGGCGGGAAGTTCTACGACTATCCGCTGAACATACGCAACGCGCTGACGAACCTCGGTCCGATGGAGGCCGCCCGGTGTGGGGCCTCCTACGCCTGGGCCCGGCTCCGGCCGCCCAAGGACCAGAGCTCCTTCGAGGGCTACATGGCGGCCCAGTTCGGGTGGCGCCTGTACCGGACCTTCTTCAAGACCTACACCGAGAAGGTGTGGGGCGTCCCCGCCACCGAGATCCAGGCCGACTGGGCCGCCCAGCGCATCAAGAACCTCAACCTGCTGAGGGCGGTCACCGACGCGGTCGTGCCGCGGCGCCGGCCGACATCGATCACGAGCCTCATCGACTCCTTCGAGTACCCCCGGCACGGGCCGGGGATGATGTGGGAGCGCTGCGCCGACCTCGTCCGGGCCCGCGGCGTGCGGGTGCTGATGGAGCACCCTGTGGTCGCCGTGCGTCACCGCGACGGCCGGGCGGAGTCGGTGGTGGTCCGCACCGGCGACCGCGATGCGGAGATCGAGTGCAGCAGTGTGATCTCCTCCATGCCGCTCCCGCTGCTGGTGGAGTCGATGGACCCGGCACCCCCTCCCGAAGTGCTAGAAGCGGCGCGGGGCCTCACGTTCAGGGACTTCCTGACGGTGGCTCTGGCCGTGCCGGCCGATTCGGCCTTCGCCGACAACTGGATCTACATCCACTCCCCCGACGTGCGGGTGGGCCGGGTGCAGAACTTCCGGTCGTGGTCGCCGCACATGGTCCCCGACGACCACATGACCTGCCTGGGGCTCGAGTACTTCGTGTTCGAGGGCGACGACCTGTGGACCGCCCCCGACGAGGACCTGGTGTCGCTGGCAACCCGCGAGCTGGAGACGCTGGGGCTGGTGACCGCCGGCGAGGTGGCCGGAGGCTGGGTTGTCCGGATGCCCAAGGCGTACCCCATGTACTCGCGGGGGTACCAGGGCAACGTAGAGGTGCTCCGGTCCTGGATCGAGGCCAACGCGGCCAACGTCTGGCCGGTCGGGCGCAACGGCATGCACCGCTACAACAACCAGGACCACTCCATGTTCACGGCCATGCTCGCGGTGGAGAACATCGTGCTCGGCACCGCGCACGACATCTGGAGCGTGAACGTGGAGTCGGAGTACCACGAGGAGCTCGACGAGGCCTCCACCCCGGCCCCGTCACCGCCGCGGAACACCTGAGAGCTACGATCCGGCGCCGTGGCGACAGTAGCCAAGATCGGCGATCTGGCCGCCGAGGACGGGTTGCGCCGGATCCATGTGCTGGCCTGGCGCGATCTCGACGACATCGAGTCCGGCGGCTCCGAACTCCACGCCGACCGGGTCGCCCGCCTGTGGGCCGAGGCTGGCATAGAGGTGACGATGCGCACGTCCTTCTCGGCCGGATCACCGCCGACGGCCGTGCGGTCCGGCTACCGGGTGATCCGCCGGGGCGGGCGGTACATGGTCTTCCCCCGAGCTGTTCTGGCCGAACTGGCCGGAGGCCACGGAGCCAGGGACGGGCTCGTCGAGATATGGAACGGCATGCCGTTCCTGTCGCCCATCTGGTCCCGGCACCCGCGAATGGTCTGGATCCACCAGCCCCACACCGAACTCTGGGACCGGGTCCTGCCCCGCGGCCGGGCCGCCGCGGGCCGTGTCTTCGAGCGGGACCTGGCCCCCAGGCTGTACCGCAGCACCCCGGTGGTGACCCTGTCGGAGTCGGTGCGCCGCCAGCTGGTGGACGGGTTCCGCCTCCGGCCCGAACATGTCCACGTCGTGCCGCCCGGGATCGACGACCGGTTCGTGCCGAACCCCCGGGCCCGGGACCCGGAGCCCCTGCTGGTGGCGGTGGGCCGGCTCACCGCCGCCAAGCAGTTCGACCGGGTGATCAGGGCGGTCGCCAGGCTCCGGGAGCGCGCGCCCGCCCGGCTGGTGATCGCAGGCTCGGGCACCGAGAGGGACCGGCTGGCGAGCCTGGTGTCCGCGCTGGACGCCGAGGCCTGGTGCGAGCTGGCCGGCCACGTCGACGACGCCGCGCTGGCCTCCCTGTACCAGCGGGCGTGGGTGCTGGTCAGCGCCTCCTCCGCCGAGGGCTGGGGCATGACCATCACCGAGGCGGCCGCCTGCGGAACCCCGGCCGTCGTCTCGGACATACCGGGCCACGCCGACGCCGTAGACGACGGTGAGACCGGCCACCTGGCCGCACGCGACGGCGACTTCGTCGATGCCCTGGCGAGGATCATCGACGACCCGTCGCACCGCGCCCGCCTGGGCGACGCGGCCAGGGCCCGGGCGTCCACCCTGACCTGGGAGCGCACCGCCCACGACACGTTGGCCGTACTGGCCGGCGAGGTTCGCCGCCGGCACCGATGACGTTCCTGCACCGGGCGTTGGCGTGGTGGCGCCACCGATCCCGGTGGACGATCGCGGTGGCGGCTGCGGTCGCCTACGGGCCGCTCCTGGCCTCCAGCCCGGGGCTGGTGGGGGCGGACACGAAGACCTACCTCTACCTCGACCCGGGCCGGCTGATGAGCCAGGCCGGCGTGCTGTGGGACGCCGACCGGGCGCTGGGAACGGTCACCCACCAGAACATCGGCTTCCTGTGGCCGATGGGCCCCTTCTACTGGTTCTTCGAGACGCTGGGCGCGCCCGACTGGGTGGCCCAGCGCCTGTGGGTCGGCACGCTGCTGTTCGCGGCCGGCCTCGGGGTCCGCTACCTGTTGCGCACCCTCGGCTTCGAGGGCCGGGGCCTGCTGATCGCCATGCTCGCCTACGAGCTGAGCCCGTACGCCCTGAACTACTCGGCCCGCATCTCGGCCGTCCTGCTGCCCTGGGCCGGGCTGGGATGGATGATCGGACTCACGGTCCGTGCGGCCCGCACCGGCGGCTGGCGCCACCCGGCCCTGTTCGCCCTCACCGTGGTGACCGTGGGCAGCGTCAACGCCACCAGCCTGGCGCTGGCCGGGCTCGGGCCGGTGCTTTGGCTCATGCATGCGGCCGTCACCGACCGCAGCAACGGGCCCCGGCGGGCACTGGCTGCCGCGGCTCGCATCGGCGTGCTCACGATCGCGGTGTCGCTGTGGTGGATGGCCGGCCTGGCGTTGCAGAGCGGCTACAGCCTGAACGTCCTGCGCTACACCGAGAGCCGCGAGGTGGTGGCCCTGGCGTCGACCGCGCCCGAGGTGCTGCGCGGCCTCGGCTACTGGTTCTTCTACGGCAACGACAAGCTCGGGCCCTGGATCGAGCCCAGCGTCGCCTACACCCAGGGCGGGTGGCTCATCTTCGTCGGGTTCGGGCTGGCCACCCTCGCGCTGGCCTCGGCCGCGCTGGTGCGCTGGCGCCACCGGAGCTACTTCGTGCTGCTGGCCGCGGTGGGCGCGCTGGTCGCGGTGGGATTCCACCCGCCCGAGGACCCGTCGCTGCTCGGGTCGCTCTTCGAGCGCTTCTCACGCACCGGTCCCCTGCTGGCCATGCGCTCGCTGCCCCGGGCCGTTCCCCTGGTGGCTCTGGCGATGGCGGTGCTGCTGGGCGTCGGGGTCAATGCCCTGGCGTCGAGGATGCGCAGGGTCGGTTCGATCGCGGCGGGGCTGGTGCTGGTCGGTGTTGTGCTCAACAACCCGGCCATGTGGCGCATCAGCATGGTCGAGGAACACCTCAACCGGCCCGAGGAGATACCCGAGTACTGGCTGGAGGCCGCCGGGGCCCTCGACCACGCCGGCACCGGCGGTGAGAGCCGCGTGTGGGAGATCCCCGGGTCCGACTTCGCCTCCTACCGGTGGGGCAACACCGTGGACCCCATCACGCCCGGTCTGATGGACCGGGGCTACGTCGCCCGCGAGCTGGTGCCGTTCGGCTCGGCCCAGTCGGCGTCGCTGCTCGGCGCCGTCGACCGGCGGCTCCAGGAGGGGACGCTCGATCCCGCGAGCCTGGGGACGGTCGCCCGGCTCATGTCCGTCGGGGACGTGGTGCACCGCGCCGACCTGATCTTCGAGCGTTACCGGACCCCGAGACCGGTCGAGACCGCCGGGTTCCTGCGCCGGGTACCGGGCCTGGGACCGGTTGAGGCCTTCGGCGCACCCGTACCCAACGTCGCCGGCCCGGAACAGACGCTGATCGACGAGATCCACCTGGCCCGCCCCCGCGACCGGGAGCACCCGTCGCCAGTCTCCCGCTACCAGGTCGACGATCCGCTGCCGGTGGTGCGGACCCGGCCGGTGGCCGGGGCGACGGTGCTGGTCGGCGACGCCGACGGGATCGTCGATGCGGCCGGCGCAGGGGTCATCGACCTCGACCGGTCCCTGGTGTTCGCCGCGGACATGGCCGCCGATCCGGCGCTCGGCGACTTGGTGCTGTCGGAGCCGGCCCACATCGTGGTGACCGACTCCAACCGGCGGCGGGCCCAGCGCTGGGGGACCCTGCGCGAGAACCGTGGCCACACCGAGCAGGACTCCGAGCAGCCGATGCGCCACGACCCTCTCGACAACCGCCTGGCCACCTTCGACTACGCGGCCATCACCGGCCCGGTCGACGATGTCCGCACCGTGAGCGAGCAGCGGGGGCCGGTGGCGGCCCAAGCCACCGCCCACGGCAACCCGGTCACCTACACCAACGACGACCGGCCCTACAACGCCCTGGACGGGTCGCTGGACACGGCCTGGGTGGTGGCCGCGTTCAGCGAGGCCATCGGAGAGCGGCTGCGCCTGACGCTGACCGAGCCGGCGGTGGTGGAGTCGATGCGCCTGGTGCAGCCCCAGGGCCGCTCGGAACGCCACACCGTCGAGAACGACCGCCACATCACCGAGATCGAGATCCGCGTCGACTCGGGTCGCCCGGTGACCGTGGCGCTGGACGGGAGGTCGTTGGCGCCGGAGGGCCAGACGGTTCCGCTCGGCAAGGAAGCGTCGGTCATCGAGATCGAGATAACCGGCACGAGCATCGGGCGCCGGGTCACCTACCCCGCGGTGGCGCCGGTCGGCTTCGCCGAGGTCGACCTCGGCCTCGGGCCCGTGCTGGAGGTGATACGCACCCCGCGGGCTCTGCTCGACCACCTCGGCGACGGGCTGGACGACCACGCAGTGACGGTGGTCCTGACCCGGGAGCGGTCCGACCCCCGGGAGCCGGTGCGCACCGATCCCGAGGTGCAGATGGTGCGGGCTGTTCCGCTGCCGGGCGGCTTGGAGGTCGAGATCTCGGGATCGGCCCGGCTGGCGACCACCGCACCGGCGGGACTGATCGACGAGCTCGTCGGGCTGGCTGATGCGGCTGCGGGCCGGGCCTCGTCGTCGGGCCACCTCGCGGGCGACCTTGCGAGCCGGGCATCCTCGGTGCTCGACGGCGACCGGACAACCGCGTGGACCGGCCGCCTCGGCGCCGGGCCGCCACAATGGCTGCAGCTGACCCGCCCGGCGCGGTTCGAGCCGGGATCCATCGAGCTGGACGTCGTGGTGGACGAGCTTCACTCCACTCCGGCCGCGGTGCAGGTGCTGGTGGACGGCGCCGACGCGGGGACCTACGAACTGGGTCTCTCCGGCGCGGCCGCAGGGGCCGGGCCGGACTCGACCGCGACCGTGACAATCCCGCTTGCCCGGGCCGGGACGACGCTGCGGCTGGTGTTCGTCGAGGTGGTCGAGCGCTTGACCCGGGACTGGTACAGCAACGGGTTCGTGGCCCTGCCCGTCTCGTTGGCCGAGGTGCGCGTCGGCGAGGGCCCGAGACTCGGCCCTCCCGCCGGCATCGACACGGGCTGCCGCGACGATCTCTTGACCATCGACGGCCGGAGCGTGCCGGTGCGCATCACCGGCTCGGCCAGCGACGCGCTGGACCGCGGCGCGCTGAGCGTCGAGGGTTGCGCCCCAGTCGAGCTCGGAACCCCGGAGAGCCTGATCAGGACCGCGCCGGGATCACGCACCGGCTTCGACATCGACCAGCTCGTGCTCAGCGGGCCGCAGCGGACGCTTCCGCCGGCGGGAACCGGCGGCGTGGACGCGGTCCGCCACCGCGACACCGCCTACACGGTGCGGGTGCCGGGCCGCGACACCGTCCGCTGGCTGGTGCTGGGCCAGAGCCACAACCGGGGCTGGCATGCCACCGTCGACGGCGCTGATCTGGGTCCGCCGGCGGTGATCGACGGCTTCGCCAACGGCTGGCTGCTGCCCGCCGGAGCGGACGCGGTGGTGGAGCTGCGCTGGACGCCCCAGAGGCTGGTGGACTGGGCCCTTTGCCTGTCGGTGCTGGCCCTTGCCGCGGTTGCGCTCATCGCGTGGCGGGGCCGCCCCGACCGCGGCGCGCCCCGCTCGGCCCTGGCCCGCGCCGAGCCCGACCGGCCCGTCCTGCGCTGGCCCTGGCACCAGGCATCGGTGCAGCCCCCATCCGCGGCTGCGACCATCGTGGCGGCCGCGGCTGCCACCGCGCTGGCCGCGGCCAGCGTGCCCGACTGGCACGGCCTGGCACTGGTCGCGGGGGTCGTGACCGTGCTCGCGCTGCGCCACCGCCGCCTGTGGTGGCTGGCGCCGATGACCGCGGCCGTGTCGCTGGGCATCGCCGCGCTGTTCGTGCTGATCCAGCAGTACCGCCTGCGCTACCCGCCCGACTTCATCTGGCCGTTCAGGTTCGAGTCGGTCCACATCCTCGGCATGGCCGCCATCCTCGCCCTGGCCTGCGACTACGCCGTGACTGTCGCGCTTGCTCTTCGCCTGCGGCGGCGGGCTACCTCAGGGGCATCGAGGCGGGGGTGACCACCGCGGGAAGGTCGGTTGAGCCGGTCAGGTCCGCGTCCACCGCGGCCGCGCAGGCCCGGCCCTCGGCGATGGCCCACACGATCAGGCTCTGGCCCCGGCCCATGTCACCGCAGACGTAGACGCCGTCGACGTTGGTGGCCCACCGCTCGTCGCGGGCCACGTTTCCCCGGCCGTCGAGCTCCACCCCGAACTGCTCGATGAGCGGGCCCCGCTCGGGACCGACGAAGCCCATGGCCAGCAGCACCAGCTCGGCGGGAATCTCCTCCTCGGTGCCCGGGATCGGGTCGAAGCTCATCCGCCCGTCGGTGAATGTCTGCTCCACCCGCACGGTGGCCAGCGCAGCCAGGTTGCCCTGCCCGTCGCCGATGAAGGAGGTGGTGTTGATGGCGTAGTCGCGCTCGCCGCCCTCCTCGTGGGCCGACGACACCCGGTAGATCATGGGCCAGGTCGGCCACGGGTTGGCGTCGGGACGCTCGTCGGGCGGGCGGGGCATGATCTCGAACTGGCGGATGGAGGCGGCCTCCTGGCGGTGGGCGGTGCCCAGGCAGTCGGCGCCGGTGTCGCCCCCGCCGATGATCACCACCCGCTTGCCCGCCGCGGTGATGGGCGGCTCGTCGAGGTCTCCCTCCTGGACCCGGTTGGCCCCGGGCAGGTACTCCATGGCCTGGTGCACCCCGTTCAGCTCCCGCCCCGGAATGGGCAGGTCCCGCCAGGCGGTGGCCCCGCAGGCCAGCACCGCCACATCGAAGCCGGCCATCAACTCCTCGGCACTGATGTCAGCACCCACGTCCACACCCGCCCGGAACTCGGTCCCCTCGGCCTCCATCTGGGCCACACGGCGTTCGAGGTGGCGCTTCTCCATCTTGAACTCGGGGATCCCGTAGCGGAGCAGGCCCCCGATCCGGTCGGCCCGCTCGAACACCACCACCCGGTGGCCGGCCCGGGTGAGCTGCTGGGCCGCGGCCAGCCCGGCCGGCCCCGACCCGACCACGGCCACGCTGTGGCCGGTGCGGACCGCGGCCGGCTGGGGTGCGATCCAGCCCTCGGCCCAGGCCCGGTCGACGATCTCGACCTCGACCTGCTTGATGGTCACCGGCGGCTCGTGGATGCCGAGCACGCAGGCCGCCTCGCAGGGCGCCGGGCACAGCCGGCCGGTGAACTCCGGGAAGTTGTTGGTGGCGTGGAGACGCTCGATGGCCCGGCGCCAGTGCTGGCGGTAGACGAGGTCGTTCCAGTCCGGGATGAGGTTCCCCAGCGGGCAGCCGCTGTTGCAGAACGGGATGCCGCAGTCCATACAGCGCGACGCCTGCTGGCGCAGCTTCTCCTCACCGAAGGGCTCGTACACCTCGCGCCAGTCGCGCAGCCGCACGGGCACCGGGCGACGGGTCGGCAGCTCCCGGTCATGGACCAGAAACCCGCGGGGGTCAGCCATGCCTTACTCTCAACCTGAAGTCGAACTTCATCTCAGCCATGGGCGGCGGCCATCACCGCGGCCACCTCGTCGGTGCCGGAGGCCCGGGCCTCCTCGGCGGCGAGCATCACCCGCTTGTAGTCGTTGGGCATGACCTTGACGAAGCTCCGAGAGGCCGAGGCCCAGTCGTCCAGCAGCCGGGCCGCCACCTCGCTGCCGGTCTCGTGGCGGTGGCGCTCCACCCGGTGGCGCAACCACACGAAGTCCTCGGCGTCGAGCGGCTCCAGCTCCACCATCTCGGGGTTGACCCGGATGGGCAGCTTGCCCTTGGGGTCGTAGACGAAGGCGACTCCGCCCGACATCCCGGCCGCGAAGTTGCGGCCCACCGGGCCGAGCACCACGGTGCGCCCCCCGGTCATGTACTCGCAACCGTGGTCGCCCACGCCCTCGACGACCGCGGTGGCCCCGGAGTTGCGCACGCAGAACCGCTCCCCCACCAAGCCCCGCAGGTACATCTCGCCGCTGGTGGCCCCGTAGCCGATCACGTTGCCGGCGATGACGTTGTCCTCGGCGGTGAAGTTGGCGCCGGCCGGCGGCCTGATGACGATGCGCCCGCCCGAGAGCCCCTTGCCGACATAGTCGTTGGCGTCCCCCTCGAGACGCAGCGTGATGCCCCGGGGCACGAAGGCGCCGAACGAGGTGCCCGCGGAGCCGGTGAAGCTGACCACGATGGTGTCGTCGGGCAGGCCGTCGGCTCCGTAGCGGCTGGTCACCTCGCTGCCGAGCAGGGTCCCCACGGTCCGGTTGACGTTGCGGATCGGGATGTCGATGGTCACCGGCCGGCCGTCGTCGAGCGCGCCCTCGGCCAGCTGGATGAGGGTCTGGTCCAGGGCCCGGTCGAGGCCGTGGTCCTGCTCGACCCTGCGGTGACGGACGGCGTCGGGAGCCAGCGGCGGGAGGTGCAGGATGGGCGAGAGGTCCAGGCCGCTCGCCTTCCAGTGGTCCACGGCCTCGGTCGTGTCGAGCATCTCGACCTGCCCGACGGCCTCCTCGATGGTGCGGAATCCCAAGGACGCCAGCAGGGCCCGCACCTCCTCGGCGATGAACTCGAAGAAGTTGACCACGAACTCGGGCTCCCCGGAGAACTTCTTGCGCAGCTCGGGGTTCTGGGTGGCCACGCCCACCGGGCAGGTGTCGAGGTGGCAGACCCGCATCATGACGCAGCCCATCACCACCAGCGGCGCGGTGGCGAAACCGAACTCCTCGGCGCCCAGCAGCGCGGAGATCACCACGTCGCGGCCGGTCTTGAGCTGACCGTCGACCTGCACCACGATGCGGTCCCGCAGGTCGTTGAGCAGCAACGTCTGCTGGGTCTCGGCCAGACCCAGCTCCCAGGGCGCGCCGGCGTGCTTGATCGAGGTGAGCGGCGAGGCGCCGGTTCCGCCGTCGTGGCCGGAGATCAGCACCACATCGGCGTGGGCCTTCGACACGCCGGCGGCCACGGTGCCCACACCCACCTCGGCCACCAGCTTCACGTGGATGCGGGCCGCGGGGTTGGCGTTCTTGAGGTCGTGGATCAGCTGGGCCAGGTCCTCGATGGAGTAGATGTCGTGGTGCGGCGGCGGGGAGATCAGCCCGACTCCGGGGGTGGAGTGGCGGGTCTTGGCGATCCACGGGTACACCTTGTGGCCCGGCAGCTGGCCGCCCTCGCCGGGCTTGGCTCCCTGGGCCATCTTGATCTGGATGTCGTCCGCGTTGACCAAGTACTCGCTGGTCACCCCGAACCGGCCCGACGCGGCCTGCTTCACCGCGCTGCGGCGCAGGTCCCCGTTGGGGTCGCGGACGTAGCGGTCGGCGTCCTCGCCGCCCTCGCCGGTGTTGGACTTGCCTCCGATGCGGTTCATGGCGATGGCCAGGGTCTCGTGGGCCTCCTTGGAGATCGACCCGTAGCTCATGGCGCCGGTGGCGAACCGCTTGACGATCTCCGATACCGGCTCGACCTCCTCGATCGGGACCGGGGGCCGCACACCGGCGCGGAGCCGGAACAGACCCCGCAGCGTGCCGAGCCGGCTCGACTGGTCGTCGACGCGCCGGGTGTACTCCCGGAAGATGTCGAAGCGGCGCTCGCGGGTGGCGTGCTGCAGCTTGAACACGGTCTCGGGGTTGAACAGGTGGTACTCGCCCTCGCGCCGCCACTGGTACTCGCCGCCGGCCTCGATGGTGCGGTGGGCCCGGCGGGTCGGGTTGGCGCCGAAGGCCCGCTGGTGGCGCACCGCCACCGCGGCCGCGATCTCATCGATGCCGATCCCGCCGAGGCGGCTCGCCGTGCCGGTGAAGTACTTGTCCACAAGCTCCGCCCCGAGCCCGATGGCCTCGAAGATCTGGGCGCCCGTGTAGGAGGCCACCGTCGAGATGCCCATCTTGGACATCACCTTGAGGATCCCCGCGCAGGCGGCCTTGATGAAGTTGCGATGGGCGGCCTCTACTCCCGCGGCCGGGTCGAGCCCGTGCAGCCCCTCAGACGCCATCTGGGTGATGGTCTCGAAGGCGAGGTAGGGGTTGACGGCGTTGGCGCCGAACCCGAGGTGCAGGCACAGATGGTGCACCTCGCGGGCGTCGCCGGTCTCCGACACCAGACCCACCCTGGTGCGGGTCCGCTCCCGCACCAGATGCTGGTGGACGGCCGAGACTGCCAGCAGTGACGGGATGGGAGCCATCCGCGGGTCGCTGCCCCGGTCCGACACCACCAGGATGTTGGCGCCGGCCGCGATGGCTTCGGAGGCCGCTTCGCACAGGCTGTCCAGCGCCCGGCTGAGGCCGTCGCCGCCGTCGGCGACCGCGAACAGGGCGGGCAGCACCTCGGTGCGGAAGTCCTGGAGCCCGCCAGGTCCGTCGATCTCAACCAGCCGGGCCAGTTCGGCGTCGGTGATCACGGGGCTGTCGAGATGCACGGTCCGGCACGACGACGGTTGCGGGTCGAAGAGGTTGCCCTCGGGGCCGACCCTCGCGTACAGCGACGTGACGAGTTCCTCGCGTATGGCGTCCAGCGGCGGGTTGGTCACCTGCGCGAACAGCTGCTTGAAGAAGTCGTAGATGGGCCGGTTGCGGTCCGACAGCACCGCCGGAGGTGTGTCGGTGCCCATCGAGCCCAGTGCCTCCTTGGCGTTGATGGCCATGGGCGCCAGCAGCAGCCGGTGCTCCTCGTGGGTGTGCCCGAACACCTGCTGGCGCTGGATCAGCGGACCCTCCTCACACCGCTGGATTTCACGGGCTGGCAGATCCTCGAGACTCACCAGGTTCTGGTCCAGCCACGGGCCGTAGGGGCGGCCCGCGGCGAGGCGGTCCTTGATCTCGTCGTCGCGCACGATGCGGCCCTCGGCGGTGTCGATCAGGAACATGCGCCCGGGTTGCAGCCGTCCCTTCTCCACCACCGAGCCCTGGGAAACGTCGATCACGCCCGTCTCGGAGGCCATCACCACCAGGTCGTCGTTGGTGACCAGATAGCGGGAGGGGCGCAGGCCGTTGCGATCCAGCACCGCGCCGATGACGGTGCCGTCGGTGAACGCGATCGAGGCGGGACCGTCCCACGGCTCCATGCGGGTGGCGTGGTACCGGTAGAACGCCTTGCGCCCGGCGCTCATCTCGGCGTGATGCTCCCACGGCTCGGGGATCATCATCAGCACCGCCTCGGCCATCGAGTAGCCGCCGAGAGTCAGCAGCTCGAGCACCTCGTCGAAGCCGGCGGTGTCGCTGGCGCCGGGAGTGCAGATCGGGAAGGCCCTCTCGATGCCCTCCAGATGGGGCGACGACAGCAGGGTCTCGCGGGCCCGCATCCAGTTGCGGTTGCCGGCGATGGTGTTGATCTCGCCGTTGTGGGCGATCATGCGGTAGGGGTGGGCCAGCGGCCACGACGGGAAGGTGTTGGTCGAGAAGCGGGAGTGGATCAGCGCCAGCGCGCTCTCCACCCGCTCGTCCCGCAGGTCGGCGTAGAACGACGTGAGCTGGCGGGAGATGAGCATCCCCTTGTAGACGAGGGTCCGGGCACTGAGGCTCGGGAAGTACACGCCGGTGTGGGGCGGCGCGGCGTTGCCCATGGCCGCCTCGTCGTCCTCGGCCGCCGAGTAGCCGGCGCCGCCCGGCCCGATCTCGTGCTCGATGCGCTTGCGCACGACGTACACCCGCCGGTCCATCTCGATGCCTGCCAGGTCGTCGCCCGCGATGAACACCTGGCGGAAGCTCGGCATCGCGGCCCGCGAGCCCGGCCCCAGCACCGAGGTGTCGACGGGAACCTCCCGCCATCCGATGACGTGCAGGCCCTCGGAGCGCACGATCCGCTCCACCTGCTCGGCGGCCTTCTCGGCGTCGTCGACCGCCGCCGGCAGGAAGCCGATCCCGGTGGCGTACTGCCCCGCCGGCGGCAGCTCATGGTCGACCACGTCTCGCAGGAAGCGGTCAGGTACCTGGATCAGGATGCCGGCGCCGTCGCCGGTGAGCGGGTCGGCGCCCAGCGCCCCCCGGTGCTCGAGGTTGCACAGCGCCTTGACCCCGAGGGCCACCACATCGTGGGATGCCTTGCCGCCTATGTTGCAGACGAAGCTGACGCCGCACGAGTCGTGCTCGTTCTGCGGGTCGTAGAGGCCCTGGCGCTGGGCGGGGTCGGCAGCCATCGGTCTCCTCGCGGAGGCTGGATCGTCGTAGATGGCGTTTCCCGGGCGGATTTCGGTGCCCGAACCGCGGCTGGCACGGCAGCGGCAGGGACATCATTGGCCCGTCACCGCCAGAAACGCTTACACCAAGATAGCGAGGAACCCCGTCATTCGGTCAAGTCGAGACGGCGCGGCAGGTTCTGGAGGGAGAAACGACCGCGGCGCGCCGCCGCCCTGCCCCAGTCGGCCAGGTTCACGGCGGCCAGCAGTATCGGGAAGATCTCCAGACGGCCGATGACCATCAGCAGCGCCAGCACGAGCCTGGCCGGCTGGCTGAAGGCCACCGCATAGTTGGACGTGGGGCCGGCCTCGCCCAGGGCCGGTCCCATGTTCCCGAGAGCCGACACGACCGCCCCCAGTGCGGACTCGAGGTCGCCCTCGAGCGCGGTCACCGCCAGCATCCCGCAGAGCACCAGCAGGAAGTGGAGCAGGAAGAACCCGGCCACCCGCGACACCACCCTCTCGCTAACGATCTCGCGCCCGAGACGGATCGGGATCACCGCCCGGGGCGTCTGGGTGTGCTGCACACTGCGCAGCATCACCAGCCCGAGCACCCTCATCCGCATCACCTTGATGCCGCCCGAGGTCGAGCCGGTGCAGCCGCCCACCACCATCAGGAACAGCAGCACCAGCTGGGCTCCGGCCACCCACGTCACGTAGTCGCCGGGCGAGCCCGGTCCGGTGGCGTTGGACAGGCCGGTGCTGGTGCCCAGCGACACCACCGTGAACACCCCTGCCCGTATCGAGGAGCCCAGCGACAGGTGGTTCTCCAGCCACAGCAGCACCACGATGACGGTCGCGGCCAGGCCCAGCATCACCAGGTACGTGCGGAACTCGCTGTTGCGGTGATACGGCACTGTGCGGTTGGCCACCGCCCTCCAGTGCAGCGTGAAGCTGGTACCGCCCAGGACCATGCACACGATGGTCACCGTCTCGACGGCCACGCTGTCGTAGTGGCCGATCGAGTCCGCGTACGGCGAGAAGCCCCCGGTGGCCGCGACCGTGAAGGCGTGGGCCACCGCGTCGTAGATCGACGAGAAGCCGTCAGCCGCGAAGAAGGCCGCCGCGGCGCAGACGGTGAAGCCGATGTAGACCATCCACAGCCGCCTGGCGGTCTCGCTCACCCTGGGGGTGAGGCGATCGGACGACGGTCCGGGTGCCTCCGCGGTGATCAGCTCCAGGCCGCCGACGCCGAGGAACGGCAGCACCGCCACCGCCAGCACCACCACGCCCATACCGCCGTACCAATGGGTGAGCTGGCGGTACATCATCAGGCCGCGGCCGGGAGCCTCGAAGTCGGCCAGGACGGTGGAGCCGCTCGCCGAATAGCCCGATGCCGACTCGAACACGCTGTTGACGACCTGCTCGACGAAGCCGGCGCCACCAGTAGCGAACGTGCCGGCCAGAACGAAGGGCACCGCGCCCACGCAGGTGATGGCCACCCATGTCGACGCGACGGTGCTGAAGACGTGGCGTTTGCGGATCTCGCCGGGGCGGGTGAGGTACCACAGCAGGCCGCCGGCCGTGCCGGTCACCAGCCCGGAGACCGCCAGCGCGGCGGTGTCGCGCCCGGTGGTGAGCGCCTCCAGCAGCCCGCAGGCCAGCATCCCGACCGACATCGCAGCCAAGGCGATGCCGATGACATGCAGCGTCGTCGAGGCGAACTGGCCGCGCAGGGGCGCCCCCTCAGGGCCGGTCGCGGCGAGTAACGGGCGCCTAGCCATCGCCGTTGGCGAGTTCCGGATGCCGGTGGCGGCGCTGCTCGGCCCGGGCCACCAGGAAACGGGACCGCCGGACCGCCGACCGGTACCAGCGCAGCACCAGGCCCACGCCGGCCATGAGCGGCGGGATCGACATCCGGCCGGCCATCATCAGCGGCACCAGCGCCAGCCGGCCCGGCCGGCCCAGGCCCTCCAGGCGGCCGAAGGCACCGATCTCCCCCATAGCGGGGCCCACGGTGCTGACCGCGCTCACCGAGGCCCACAAGCTGCCGAGCAGCGACACGCCCGAGATGCCCAGCAGCAGCACCCCCACCCCGACCAGCACGACCCAGGCGATCTGATGCCCGCCCAGCCGGTCGAGGGTGCGGCGCGACAGGGTATCGCCGTCGCGCCTCACCAGGATCAGGGCGTACGGGTCGAGCTGGCGGCGCAGCTCTCCCCCGGCGGAACCCATCAGCAGACGAGCCCGCATGACCCTCATCCCGCCTCCCGGCGAGCCCATCATCGTCCCGATTCCGGCCGCGACCAGCATTATCACCGTCGCCGAGGTCCCCCATACAGTCCAGTCGGCGATCGCGAATCCCGTGGTGCTCATCATCGACACCGCCATGAAGCCGGCCTCTCCCCATCCGATGTCGCGGTGCACGGCCATGGCCGCGGTGGCCGCCGCGAGCAGCAGCACGAAGGTCCTGAGCTCCTGGGAGCGCCACAGGGGCCGGAGCCGGCCGCGGGCGATCCACCAGATCACGAAGATCCCTGCGCCCGCAACGAGCATCCCGGCCGCGGCGACCGCTTGGGTGGCGGCGCCGTAGGCGGCCAGCGAATCGGCCTGACCGGTGAACCCGCCGGTGGAGGCGGTGCCCAACCCGAGGACGACGGCCTCGGTCGGATCGAGGCCGGTCAGCAGGTAGGCCACCACGCAGGCCGCGGTGAAGCCGCCGTACAGCACCAGTACCCGGCGGGTCCCGACGGAGGCGTTGGGCACGAGGTCCAGCCCCCGACGGCCGGTGGTGTAGCCAATGAGCGCGGTGGAGCGCAGAACCACAGGCAGGGTCACGACCGCGATCAGGATCGCGGTCAGACCTCCCACCCAACTGGTGACCCCCCTGAACAGCAGCACGGTTCGCGACGCCTCACCGGCGTCGAGCAGGGTGACCGCGGTCGTGGTGAATCCGGCCGCGGATTCCACCAGGGCGTCGTCGAAGCTCCTCAGCGCGCCGGTGCCCGCGTAGACGGCCGCGCCGAACAGCACCAGCAGCGTCCACAGCAGGCCGATGCCGGCGAAGACCCGGCCTGCGGTGGCCCGCTGCGGCGACGTCACCCGCCGTCTCGCCACCGCGGCGACGACTGCACACACCGCCCCCACGCAGGCGAAGGCGACGGCGTCGGCGTTGTCGTCACCGATGCCGGCCAGGCCGCAGAGCATGGTCGCCACACCAACGACGAGCCCGGCATCGACAACCGATGCGAGCGCCCAGGAGACGACCCGGGCCGGTGCCTTCTCGATCCTGCCGGCCAGCAGCGGGCGGGCACGACTGAGACGGCCCCGAAGCAGCCTGCCAGCAGCCAGGCGGCTCCCGGCGCCGCCTAGGTATCGCACGTCAACAGCTGGTGGACCTCCCGCACCGAGTCCGGAGTGGCGAAGGCGACCACGTGGTCGCGGCCCCGCAGGCGGCTCCTGCCCCGGGCGATATGCGGTTTCCCGTCGCGCACGATGGCCCCGATGAGGATGCCCTTAGGCAGCTTCAGCTCCTTCACCAGAGAGTTGTCGGCCGGGCTTCCCTTCTCCACTTCGAGCTCGACCACCTCGGCGTCGGACTGCAGGAAGGTCGCCACCGCAGCCACATCGCCTCGCACGAAGCGCATGACGCCGTCGGCGGTGGCGGTGCGGGGCGACAGGGCCACATCCACGCCGGCCGAGTCGAGCAGCGACAGCAGGGCCAGCTTGTGCACCACCGCGATGGTCTCGGTAACGCCCACGGACTTGGCGTAGAGGCAGGCCAGTATGTTGGCCTCGTCCTCGCCGGTCAGCGCGGCCACCGCGTCGAACCGGCCCAGGTCGGCCTCCTCCAGCAGGTCGGCGTCGGTGATGTCGCCCTCGAATACCTGCACCTCGGTCAAGTCCTCGGCCAGCTCCAGGGCCCGCTCGGCGTCGCGCTCGACGATCACCACCTCCACGCCGCGCGCCACCAGCCGGGCCGCGAGGATCTCGGCCGTATGGCCCCCGCCGAGCAGCATCACGTGTCGGGCCGTGCCGGTGCCCAGCCCGAGGAGTCTGGCCACCCTGCGGCGAGCCCCCCGCTTGCACACCACCCGCACCAGGTCGCCCTCCATCAACATGTAGTCGGCGCGGGGGATGTAGGTGGCGTCGCCCCGGGAGATCGATCCAACCATGAACTCCCAGTCGGGCTCGTACTCGGCCGCCAGGTCCGACAGGCGCCGGCCCACGATGGGGGCGTCAGCCTCGAGGCGGGCCCCGATCACGATGGCCTCACCGTGGGCCATTACCAGGATCTCCGATGCCCCCGGGTAGTCGAGCAGGTTGAGGATCCGCTCCGCGGTCTGGCGGTCGGGATCTATGACGAGGTCGGCCTGGAACGCTTGCAGCAACTCCGACGAGGCTCGGCTGCGCAGCTCTTCGGACTCGATGCGCACGATGGTCCTGTCCACGCCGTGCTGTTTGGCGATGAGCGACGCCACCAGGTTGACCTCGTCCTTGCTGGTGACCGACACCACCAGGTCGCAGTCGTCGATTCCGGCATCGGCGAGCACGCTGGGATGGGTGCCGCTGCCCTCCACCGTGAGCACGTCCAGGTCGGCGGCCACCTGGCGGAGGCGGTTGGCGTCGGTGTCGACCACCGACACGTTGTGGCGCTCATGGCTGAGGCGGGCGGCGACGTAGGAGCCGACCTCGCCGGCCCCCACGACGATGACATGCACGGCTAATTTCTAGCGCCTCGGGCCGCTGCCGCGGCGTTTCAGGCGAGCCGGCCGCCCTCCGCGACGATGATGCCGGCATCGGTGACGACGGCGTCCAGCGGCATGTCCCACGGGTCCCGGGGGACCTCGCCGACCTGCTGGAACGAGTACGCGACCCCTGCGGTCACCGGCCGGGCCGAACCGGGGGGCACCGCAGCCAGGGCACGGTCGTAGAACCCTCCGCCCTGCCCCAGCCGGTGGCAGCTCCCGTCGAAGGCGGTGAGGGGCACCAGCACCACATCGTGGTCGGCGAAGGCCACCAACTCACCGTCGACCGGCTCGGGAATCCCGAACGACCCCGGCTCGAACGTCAGGCCCTCGTGCCAGGCCACGAACTCCAGGTCCTCACCTGCCACCCGGGGAACGGTGAACACCTCGGGCCGGTCCCCCTCCAGCAGTTCCTCAAGCGGGATCTCCCCCCTCACGGCCCGGTAGGCGGCCACCCGCTGGGCCCCGGCCACCGCCGGCAGCGATTCGATCCGGCGCGCCACCGCCGCCCCGGCGGCGGCCGCATCGGCCGGACTCAGCCCGGCCCTCCGGGCCCGCATGCCGGCCCGGAGCCGGGCCTTGGCCTCCGCCACTGAATCCACCGCCCAAGAGTAGGCTCGCTAGGTTCTACGCCTTCACTAAAGGGAGCAGACTCTTGCAAGCAATTCCGTACATCGCGCTGGTGTCGGCCCTGGCGGCCCTCGCACTCGCGGCCTTCTTCTTCAAGGACGTGTCCTCGGCGCCGGCCGGCAACGAGCGGATGGTCGCGATCATGAAGCAGATCCAGGCCGGCGCCCGGGCCTTCCTGCGCCAGGAGTACACCTGGGTGGCGGGCTTCGTGGTGATCATGGCGGTGCTGATACCGGTGATCACCGGCGTGGCCCTGTCGTTCCTGAGCTACCTGCTGGGCGCGGTGCTGTCGGCCGGTGCCGGGTACGCGGGCATGACCGTGGCCACCAGGGCCAACGCTCGCACCACCAACGCGGCCATCGACGGACCGTCCAAGGCGCTGCCGCTCGCCTTCCGGGGCGGCGCGGTCATGGGCTTCTCGGTGGCCGGGCTGTCGCTGCTGGGACTCACGTTCACGTACCTGCTGTTCGTCGAGTGGATCGGAACCGACGACGCCTTCGAGATCTTCACCGCCTTCGGCCTGGGCGCCAGCTCCATCGCCCTGTTCTCCAGGGTGGGCGGGGGCATATACACCAAGGCCGCCGACGTGGGCGGCGACCTGGTGGGCAAGGTCGAGGCCGGCATCCCCGAGGACGACCCCCGCAACCCCGCAACCATCGCCGACGCCGTGGGCGACAACGTGGGCGATGTCGCCGGGATGGGCGCCGACCTGTTCGAGAGCTACTCGGGCTCGATCATCGCGCCGGTGGCCCTGACCGCGTTCAGCTTCGGCCTCGCCGCCGACGCAGCCGACCAGGAGCCCATCGTGCAGCTGCTGGTGTTCCCGATGGCGGTGGCCTTCGTCGGAATGATCGGGGCCATCGTCGGCTCGTTCGCGGTGCGGGGCGGGAGCAGCACCGAGGTCAAGGCGCTCGCCAAGCAGCTCCATCGGGGCACCACGGTGGCCATGATCCTCACCGTCATCGGCACCCTGATCATGGGCCGGATCTTCTTCGGCGATGCCGACCTGTTCGAGGCGTGGTACGGGCTGCCGCTGTCGGTCATCGGCGGGCTGGTCGTGGGCTGGGGAATCGGCAAGGTGGCCGAGATCTGGACCAGCGACCACTTCCCGCCGGTTCGCCGGATCGCCTCCCAGGCCGAGACCGGCCCGGCCACCACCGTGCTGTCCGGGGTGTCGGCCGGGATGGTGTCGGTGGCCGCCTCGGTCGGGCTGATCGCCGTCGGCGTCCTGATCGCCTACTGGGGTGGGCAGCAGACCCTGGGCGACTCCACCTTCGGCGGCGTGTACGGCATCGCGGTGGCCGCGGTCGGGATGCTGGCCACCACCGGAGTGGTGGTCTCGGTCGACGCCTACGGACCCATCGCCGACAACGCCGGCGGCATCGCCGAGATGGCCGAACTCGACCCGAGCGTGCGGGAGGTGACCGACGCGCTCGACTCGCTGGGCAACACCACCGCCGCCATAGCCAAGGGCTTCGCGGTCGGCTCGGCCGCGCTCACCGCGCTGGCGCTGTTCAAATCGTTCGAAGTGGCCTTGACCAGCGCGGCCGCCGAGGAGGGCAAGTCCTTCGTGCTGAGCCTCGATGTCGGCTCGGTGGACGTGTTCATCGGGCTGTTCCTCGGCGCGATGGTCCCGTTCCTGTTCGCGGCCCTCACCATCGACGCGGTCGGCCGGGCCGCCAACAAGATGATCGAGGAGGTGCGCCGCCAGTTCCGCGAGATCCCCGGGCTGCGCGAGGGCACCCCGGGCGTGGAGCCCGACTCGGCGGCGTGCGTGGCCATCTCCACCCGGGGGTCGCTGCGGGAGATGCTGGCCCCGGGCGCGCTGGCGGTGGTGGTGCCGCTGGTGATCGGGTTCATCGACGTCGACGCCCTGGGTGGCTTCCTGGCCGGAGCGCTGGTGAGCGGCTTTGCGCTGGCGATCTTCATGGCCAACGCCGGCGGGGCCTGGGACAACGCCAAGAAGTACATCGAGGCCGGCGCCCACGGGGGCAAGGGCTCGGATCCGCACAAGGCTGCGGTGGTGGGCGACACCGTCGGCGACCCGTTCAAGGACACTGCGGGCCCGTCGATGAACATCCTCATCAAGGTGATGACGATCGTGTCGCTGGTGTTCGCCTCGGCCTTCGTCTGACGGCGAGGCAATTCCGGCCGGCGGGTCCTGTCACGGGCGCGGCCTGGCGCCGCAAGCGGCGCCATTCCTTGCCCCCGTGCCACCCCCCGGCCTTGCTGGTCGCGGCTGCTCCGCGTTTCTCGCTACTGCGGGGTTACTTCTACGACGGTTCGGATGCCTTGGGCGGCGCGGAGGCGGTCGAAGCCTTCGTTGACGCCTTCCAGGGGCACCCGGTGGGAGATCATGGACTTGAGGTCCAGTTCGCCGCGCTGCCACAAGCCGACCAGCAGCGGTATGTCGCGGCTGGGCCAGCAGTCGCCCAGCAGGCTGCCGATCAGCCGCTTCTGCTGGATCATGAACACTGTGGTCGAGCCGATGTCGGTGGTGTGCTCGGGTGGCGGCGCGCCGACCACCACCGTGGTGCCACCGGATCCGGTGACTCCCACACCCAGGCTCGCGAGGCCGGGCACGCCGGCCGTCTCGAAGGCGTAGTCGGCTCCCCGGCCCCCGGTGGCGTCGGCCACCGCGGCCTTCAGCTCGGCCGGGTCTGCCCCCACCGCATCGGTGGCGCCCAGGCGCAGAGCAGCCTGCCGGCGGGACTCGACCGGGTCGGAGGCGATGATGCGGGAGGCGCCCGCGATGCGGGCTCCCTGCACCGCCGACATCCCGACGCCGCCCAGCCCGGTCACCACCACCGTGGACCCCCGCTGTACCGACGCGGTGTTCAGCACGGCGCCCACTCCGGTCTGCACCGCGCAGCCGATCAGGCACGCCACCTCCAGAGGCACGCCGTCATCCAGACGGACCACGCCGGAGGCCGGCACCACCGTATGCTCCGCGAACGCGCCCACACCCAGCCCGCGGTGCACCAGCTGGCCGCGACGCGAGAACGGCGATGAGGCGTCCGGTCGGGTGCCGGCCACGAAGCTCATGGCCGTAGGGCACCGGCTGGCCTGCTGGCGGGCGCAGCCGTCGCAGTGCCCGCACGGCGCCAGCGGCGTGATCATCACCTTGTCGCCCTCGGACACGTGGGTGACGCCGTCGCCGACCCCGGCCACCACTCCGGCCGCCTCGTGGCCCAGCACCGCAGGGAACATGTAGCCGCCCTCGATGATGGTGAGGTCGCTGTGGCAGATACCGCTGTGGCTCACGGCCACGCGCACCTCGCCTGGTCGGGGGTCGGACAGTTCGAGGTCGTCGACCAGCTCCAGCGGGGCAGACGGGTCGGACAGCAGGGCGGCTCTCACAGCGGCGCCACCCTAGCCCTCAACGGAATTGGCAGCCCGTCACCCCCAGACCGGCACCCACCGCTGCCATCTCGCTCTAGGAGCCCGCGGGCTCGCCCACCGTGGTCGGGCCCACCCTGGCCATCACCAGCGACATCACCCGGTGGGCGGCGTCGACGGCCGCAGCCGGTGTGGCTCCGGCCCGGCGAGACATCAGGTAGCCGGCCACGAACCCGTCGATGGCCCCGGTGCGGTCCACCACCGTCGTCGGAGCGCTCGACTGCCGGTGCCGGAGACCGTCAGCGGTCATGACGACGGTGCGTTCGGGACCGATCATCACGGTGCTTCCGCTGCCTTCGACGGGTTCATCTCCGCCGAGTTCCAGGCGGGCGTGATCGCGCGCCGTGAAGATGACCGCGTCGGGCCGGAGGGTCGCTACCAGCTCCAGGAATGCGGCCGCTCCGAAGTGGGCGACCTCGTCGGCAGCGAGGCCGGTGAGGGTTATGGGAATGCGGCGTTGCTGGGCGGTGGCGACGATGCCGTACACCACCGCTGCGAGCGGATCGGCCAGCAGGGACCGGGTCGGCACGAACAGCTGCACCACCCCGTCGAGCACGTCGTCGTCGGCGGAGTCGAGGTTGGCCGAGGCGCCGCGGTCGATGAGCGCGGTGCGGTACCCCGCCTGCAGCAGGTTGATCGCCACTCCGGTGACGCCGTGGGCGCTCACCCGGGCATCCACCCCGCGCCGCCGAAGGTCGGCGACCAGCGACTCCCCCACCGCGTCGGCACCAACCTGGCCCACGAAGCGGGCCGCCCCTCCCCGCTCGCAGGTGATGGCCGCGACGTTGGCCGCGGACCCGCCCCGCACCCTGACGGTGGAGGCTTCCGCAGTGTGGCCCCGGCCCATCATCTCGGGGAGCTCGACGGTGAACTCCTCGACCAAGTCTCCGATAGTCAACAGCATCGCTCTCTGAGGCGGTCACCCTAGAGCCCGCCGTCGCTGGGTGCAGCCGCGACCTGTCGCCGCTGTAGTGTGCCGTCGTGGTCTCAGAGCTCTTCGATCCCGAGGCCTGGCGGACGCTGGACGGTTTCGACGACCTCACCGACGTCACCTACCACCGGGCTGTCGACCAGGGCACGGTGCGGGTGGCCTTCGACCGTCCCGAGGTCCGCAACGCTTTCCGGCCCCACACCGTGGACGAGCTGTACCGGTGCCTCGACCACGCCCGCATGACCAGCGACGTCGGCTGCGTGCTGCTGACCGGCAACGGACCGTCGCCCCGCGACGGCGGCTGGGCGTTCTGCTCGGGCGGCGACCAGCGCATCAGGGGCCGCGACGGCTACCGGTACGCCGCCGGCGAGACCGGCGACACCATCGACGCCGGCCGCTCGGGCCGGCTGCACATCCTCGAGGTGCAGCGCCTGGTCCGGATGATGCCCAAGGTGGTGATCGCGGTGGTGCCGGGCTGGGCCGTCGGCGGTGGCCACAGCCTCCACGCGGTGGCCGACCTGACCCTGGCCAGCGAGGAGCACGGCCTGTTCAAGCAGACCGACACCGACGTGGCCAGCTTCGACGGCGGCTTCGGCTCGGCCTACCTGGCCAAGCTGATCGGACAGAAGCGGGCCCGTGAGATCTTCTTCCTGGGGCGCACCTACTCGGCCCAGCAGGCCCACGAGATGGGCATGGTCAATGCGGTGGTCCCCCACGCCGAGTTGGAGGCGGTGGCCCTGGAGTGGGCGTCGGAGATCAACGCCAAGAGCCCGACCTCCCAGCGGATGGTCAAGTTCGCGCTGAACCTGACCGACGACGGCCTGATCGGTCAGCAGGTGTTCGCGGGCGAGGCCACCCGGTTGGCCTACATGACCGACGAGGCCGCCGAAGGCCGCGACGCCTTCCTAAACAAGCGCCCCCCAGACTGGTCCCCCTTCGGCTGGCACTACTAACCCAATAGGCGGGCAGTGTGCGCCGGTCCGTTCGACCCGCCAGGCGGGAGACGCCGGTGCTCGCTTGCGAGCGAGTAGGGCGAAGCCCGTGCGAGCAAGCGAGTACCGGTGGCCACCCGCCGGGAAGCGAGTACCGGTGGCCACCCGCCGGGAAGCGAGCACCAGTGGCCGACCCGATAGGCGGGAGACGCCGGTGCTCGCTTGGGAGCGAGTAGGGCGAAGCCCGTGCGAGCAAGCGAGTACCGGTGGCCACCCGCCGGGAAGCGAGCACCAGTGGCCGACCCGATAGGCGGGAGACGCCGGTGCTCGCTTGGGAGCGAGTAGGGCGAAGCCCGTGCGAGCAAGCGAGTACCGGTGGCCACCCGCCGGGAAGCGAGGTGCCCGTCGGCGCTCAGCTGGGGCGGGGTTCGCGGGGCAGCCGGAGGACTCGCTCTCCGAGGATGTTCCGCAGGATGGCGGACGTGCCGCCCTGGATGGTGTAGGCGGGCGCGTAGCAGATGGAGTTCGGCACCACGTCGCCCACGGTGGCGGCCGGGCCCAGCACCCGGGCCGCGAACTGGGCCACCCGCTGCTCGTGCTCGGTGCAGTACGCCTTGGTGCCCGCGCTGAAGTCGGCGCCGCCCTGGCCCAGCGCGCCCCGGTAGACCATGAGCCGCCCGAGCCGGTAGCCGGTCTCGATGGCCGCGATCTCCTGGCGGGTCCGCGGATCGGAGAGGTCGGCGTGCTCGAGGGCGAGGTCGTACAGCGGCCGGTTGGACACCAGCCGGTCGATGCCTCCCCGCTCGTAGCCGAGCTGCACCATCGTCTGCTTGAAAGCGCCGCCCTCGGCGCCCACAAGGTTGGATGCCGGCACCCGCACGTCGGTCAGGAAGATCTCGCAGAAGTGCGACGTGCCCACCATGTCGCGCACCGGGCGCACCTCGATGCCGTCGAGGTCCATGGGCACGATGAGCTCGCTGAGGCCCCGATGCGGCGGCCCCTCGGTGCTGGTGCGGCAGATCAGGTAGCAATACTCGGCGCTGGCCGCGCCGCTGGTCCAGATCTTCTGCCCGTTGACGATGTAGTGGTCGCCGTCACGGACCGCGGCCGTCTTCAGTGAGGCCAGGTCCGACCCGGCGTCGGGCTCGCTCATCCCGATGCACCACGTGGCCTCGCCCGACAGCATCCCGCCCAGGAACTCTGCCTTCTGGCTGTCAGTGCCGTGGAGGTAGATGGAGGGGCCCATCTGCCGGTCCGCGAACCAGCTCGCCGCGATCGGCGCGCCGGCGCTGATCATCTCCTCGGCCATGATGATTCGCTCTATGCCGGGACGCCCGCCCCCGCCGTAGGTGACCGGCCACGTCATGCCGATCCAGCCCTCAGCCGCCAGGATCTTGGAGAACTCCTTGGAGTGGCCGTTGATCCACGAGTCGTGCCACCGTCCGTAGTCGGCGACTCCCTGCGCGGCGACGGCACGGGCTCGGGCCCGCAGCTGCTCCCATTCGGGCTCCATGGCAAAGTCCAGGCTCATGGGCGGGCTGGGATCAGGTGACTGCGGTATTGACGAAGGCGGCGACGGTCTCGATGTGCGATGTCAGCGGGAAGAGGTCGACCACGGTCCAGCGATCCAGGGCGTAACCGGAATCGACCAGGCTGCGGGCGTCCCTCGCGAACGACGACGGATCGCAGCTGACCAGCACTACCAGTTGCGGCCGGCACGACAGCAGGGGCCGCACCGCGCTGTCTCCCAGCCCGGTGCGGGAGGGGTCGGCCACCACGACGCTGGCCGGCGATGCCCGCCATTTCTCCACCGGGATCTTCAGCACCTTGGCTCCGTCGCCCAGATTGACTCTGGCGTCGGCCGCGGCGTCGGCGCTGCGCTCGATGGCGGTGACCCTGCGTTCTGCGCCCACCGTGCCCGCGAACAGCCCGACTCCGGCGTAGGCGTCGATCATCGGCCCGTCGGTGGCCAGGGCCTCCACCATCTCGTCCACCTCGGCCACCAGCGCCTCTGCGCCCGCAGGCCGGTTCTGGAAGAACGACCGGGCCGAGATCCTCCAGCGGCGACCCGACACCTCCTCGTGGATCCAGGCCCGGCGGCTGGAGTCGAGCTCGTCGGTGCCGACCACCATCACATCGTCGGGCACCGACACCTCCCCCACCGTGGGGTTCACCACCACCAGCCGCTCGCCGGTGCGGGATCCCACCCTGATGATCACGCCGTCAGCGGCGCCGTAGCGGCCCTCCACCAGCAACTCCTCCGCCGCGTCGTCCACCGCCCCGCAGTCATCGGGGATCACCACATCGTGGCTGCAGCGGGCCATGAACCCGGCCCGGCCCTCCACCACCCTGGCCCGGACCGTGGTGCGGCCCCGGTCGACGTCCAGCATCCTCAACTGGGGAGCGGGTGCGTCCACGCCGTACCGGGTGAGCTGATCCACCACTATCGAGGCCTTCATGCGCATCTGGGCCCGAGCGTCGACGTGGAGCATGTCGCAGCCGCCGCAGCCTTCGAGATGGTGCTCGCAAGCCACCGGAACTCGGTCTGACGACGCCTCGATCACGTCGATCACCCTGGCTCGCGCCCAGCGCCGATCGATGGTGTGGATCTCAGCGGTGACGAGTTCGCCCGGCAGGGCACCCTCGACGAACACGACTCGCCCGTCGGAGCCCCTCGCCACCCCGACGCCGTCGCGCGCCGTGGCCGTCACCCGCAACTCCACGACGCGACGGTATCGGCACCACCGGCGATAGCGACCAACGTTCCCGACACACGTGTCTACGGCCGCCTGCACGCCCGCCCGGCCATTCGCCCGGCCTTTTGCCGCGTTGTTGGGTTTGGGCTCGTCTAGGGTGCGAGCGCCAATTCGTGAGGCGTCTTCGCGTTGCGAGGGAGTGATTCCCGCTCTAGTTCGCTGCGCTCACGGGCCGCTCGGGCCACGGCCTCGCCCGTATGGACCGGATTCGCTCGCCGGTCCCTCGGCCTCTAGGGTGCGAGCGTGGTTGTGGAGATCGCTCCCTCGATGCTCGCGGCCGACGCTGCCCGTCTGGGCGACGAGTGCCGGTCGGTCGCCGAGGCCGGCGCCCACCGGGTCCACTGGGACGTGATGGACGGCGTGTTCGTGCCCAACCTGACGTTCGGCCCCGATGTGGTGGCCGCCTGCCGGCCGCTGGTGGACCTGCCCTTCGAGGCTCACCTGATGGTGGTGAAGCCCGACGAGCTCGCCCCCCTCTACGTCGAGGCCGGCTGCGAGACGGTGCTGATCCACGTCGAGACGTGCCCGCATCTGCACCGCTCGCTGGCCGCCATTTCCGAGGCCGGCGCCCGCTGCGGCGTGGTGATCAACCCCCACACGCCGGCGTCGAGCATCTCCGAGGTGATCCAGATGATCGACGAGGTGCTGGTGATGACGGTCAACCCGGGCTTCGGGGGCCAGCGCTACATCGCCTCCGTCGAGTCGAAGATCGCGGCGGTGCGGGCCATGATCGACGTCTCCGGGCGCGCTATCGACCTGGAGGTCGACGGCGGTATCACCGCGGTCACCGCTCCCGCGGCGGTCGCGGCCGGGGCCAACGTGCTGGTCGCGGGTTCAGCCGTGTTCGGTCACCGCGAGGGCCCGGCCATCGCCATCAAGGAACTGTCGGCCAGCGTCTGAAGCGCTCACCGCGCGACGCCAGGCGGAGGGGGCGCACGAAGTCCGACCTGGCCGAACGATAGGGCGAAGCCCGCTGAGGCCAGTCGGAGCTTCGTCGAAGCGCCCTCCGCCCGCTGGGGGCGGCTCAGAGCATCTCGCCGCGCTTGACGATCACGTGGTCGATGATGCCGTATTCCATGGCCTCCTCCGCGGTGAACCAGCGGTCGCGGTCGGAGTCGGCCTCGATCTGCTCGACGGTCTGCCCGGTGTGGTGGGCGATGCGCTCCTGCAGCAGCTTCTTGGTGTAGGCCATCTGCTCGGCCTGGATGGCGATGTCGGTGGCCTGGCCCCGCACCCCTCCGAGGGGCTGGTGCATCATGATCCGGGCGTGCGGCAGCGCGTAGCGCTTGCCCGGGGCGCCGGCGCACAGCAGGAACTGACCCATCGACGCGCCGAGCCCGATGCAGATCGTGCCCACCTCGGGCTGGATGAACTGCATGGTGTCGTAGATGGCCATGCCCGAGGTGACCGAGCCGCCGGGGCTGTTGATGTACAGCCAGATGGGCTTGCTGGCGTCCTGGCCCTCCAGGTACAGCAGCTGGGCCATGATGAAGTTGGCGATCTCGTCGTTGACGTCGGAGCCGAGCACGACGATGCGGTCCTGCAGCAGCCGGTTGTAGACCTCGCTCTGGCGGTTGGAGGCCAAGGTCGGCGTGTCGAATCCGACTTCGGCGGGATCGGGCCGGAGCGAGGGCGGCAGTGATTGCGAGCTCATGGCGCGCAGGCTACCGCCCCCTCCCCGACGATCCCCTCGTGCGGACAATCAGGGCAGATTTTGCTGATTGTTTCTGCTATTTTGATGTTGTTTGTCTCACCTCACACCGCAACCCGATCCTGCGAACCTGACGGCCCCGGGCCGCGGGCTAGCCTGACTGGGTTCGCGGACGTGGCGGAATCTGGCAGACGCGCTGGGTTTAGGTCCCAGTACCCACAAGGGTGTGGGGGTTCGAATCCCCCCGTCCGCACGACGGATCGATCCGAACCTAAAGGGTTCATCGATCCAAACCAAGGCAAGACGCGGTCGTCTTGGGGCGCAGTGGCAGCCATTGACCCGGTTTGGCGGCCGGAGGATGCCGTTGGACACTTCGCTGGGCCGTGCTGGGGTGCGCGTGGGCGCGGCGAAGCTGACGGCGTGAGACCGTCAGCTTCGCCGTCAGGGTCGACGACTTGCTATGAGGGTGGCCTTGGGCGCTTGTGGCCGGTGGCGACTGATCCGCCACTGTCATCGGGCCTGCGGGGCGCTGTCTGGGGCAGTTTGGGAGGATCTGAGATGGGCTCTTCTGCGGCGGGCGCGGCTTCATCGGGCTGAGCGTCATCCGTGGCTGCGGCCTCGTCGGTCTGCTCGGCCTCGACCATCGCGGTCCCGTCGGCGGGCTCAGGCTCGACTGGCTCGGCCTCATTGACGGCCTCGACCATCGCGGTCCCGTCGGCGGGCTCGGCCTCGACTGGCTCGGCCTCATTGACGGGCTCGACCATCGCGGTCCCGTCGGCGGGCTCGGCCTCGGCCGGCTCGGCCTCATTGACGGGCTCGAGTGTGTCATCGGTCGGTTCGGTGTCATCGGTCGGTTCGGTGTCATCGACTGGCGCGTCTGCGCCCTGGGGGTGGGTGGCTTGTTGCTGTCGGTGTCGCTTCAGCAGCCCTTGGACTTCTTTGATTTCTTGGTCCATTGTCGTTTGGAGGTTCATCACGACAAAGGTGAAGAGCAAACGGGCCGACGTAAACCCCCAGACGATCGCCAACCTGCTCAACGGCAAGACCTGGGGCGAGGCGCCCACAATCTTCCGGATCGAAGCCGCCCTCAGCTACGAGCTGTGGACCCACGACCATCTGCCCCCGCCCGAGGACCGGCCCTACCCCGACGGCCTCGACACGTAGACGTCAACGGCGCCGCGGAGCGAGTCGGCTGGACGGGCCGAAGGCGACGGTGCGGGGCCGGGTCAGTCCGCTCAACGCATCGTCGGTCAGTGCGTTCAACAGGGCTTTAGTCCGGGTGAGCGAGTCGGATGAGCCATAATGTCAACTGCAGTGGCAGACGCCGATGTCTTGTTCTGCGCCTCGACAACCCCTGTGGAGTCCATCCATGACCGCCTCTCCCACCGCTGGTGCAGTCCACATGACGGTGGCCGCACGCAAGCTGTTCGAGAGCGACCTCTATTTGGCACTCGACACGATACGGAGCGAGGCGGGCGGCCCGGCCGACTCCGGGCGCCGGTTCGAGCGGTTGATGCGCCGCGCGTTCGAGACCCATCCCTACGAGTACGGCCCGGAGCGCTTCGAGCAGGTCTGGCTGTGGTCGCAGTGGCCTGACCGCAAGCCGCTGGGCTACGGCTCCGACATCGGGATCGACCTCGTGGCGAAGCAGACCCCGGCCTACGGGGGCGGCTTGTGCGCTATCCAGTGCAAGAACTACGCCGAGGATCACAGGGTGCCCACCAAAGGTGTCGACTCTTTCCTCGCTGCCTCCGGCTCAAAGAACTTCTCGAGCCGGATCCTGGTGGTGACCTCAGACCTGGAACAGGCCGGCTGGACCAAGGTCGAGAAGGCCTCGCCGCGCTGTGAGGTGATCGGACCGGCGGTGCTGGACTCATGGGACGCTCCTTGGCAGGAGTTCCTGGACCGGCCCGACGAGTTCGCCTTCACGCCGAGGACGCGACACGAGCCTCGCCCGGACCAGCGAGACGCGCTTGACGCCATCGCGAAGGGTTGCCAGGAAGGCAGCAGAGGCCGGCTGGTCATGCCGTGCGGCACAGGCAAGTCGCTGGTAGCGATGTGGGCCGCCGAGGAGAATGTCGGCGCCGGCGGGACGGTGCTGTATCTGGTGCCGTCCATCGCGTTGATGGGCCAGACCATGCGGGAATGGGCCCGCAACCGCAGCATCAGCCACGTCTACGTGGGGGTCTGCTCAGACAAGACGACAGGCCAGTCCGACGACGACGACAAAGCCCGAGACCTCGTCGAGTTGTCCATGCCGGTCTCAACTGACAAAGCCGGGATCGCTCAGGCGCTGGCACAACCGACCGGCGACAAGATGCGAGTCGTGTTCAGCACCTACCAGTCTCTGCGGGTGCTGGCGTCAGCCCTTCCCGCGGACTTCGCGTTCGATCTCGTGGTCTGCGACGAAGCCCACCGCACCACCGGCGTCGACAGACCGACTGATGACGAGGTGTCAGCGTTCCGGCTGATCCACGACGACGAGAAGGTGCCTGCCCATTTCCGGCTGTTCATGACCGCCACACAGCGCATCTACACAGTCGCCGCCAAAGCACGGGCAGCGACCAAGGACAGCGACATCTACTCCATGGACGACGAGAACACCTACGGGCCTCTGCTCTATGAGATGTCGTTCAAAGACGCCGTGGACGCCGGGCTGTTGTCGGACTACGAGGTGCTCATCGTAGCCACCTCCCAGTCGCGGCTGACAACCGGGATGAGCGACCTCGTCGCCGCCGTCAACAAGACGGGCGGCAAGAAGCAGACCGTGAGCAAAGAAGACGCCGTCAAGCTGCTCGGCTGCTGGGACGCGCTCGCGGACCCTAACACCACCGGAGTCACCGAGGACCGCCCCACCGGCAAGCTCGCCAACGGCAACGGCCGCAGCCACCTCAACACAGCGATCGCGTTCACCAACACAGTCAAACTCTCCAAAGCGATCGCAGGCCCCTCAGCCGCGGACCGCGGGCTGTGGCAGGGAGTCGCCACGGAAGCGTCCACCGGAACAGCCACCACCGAACTTCTCGACATGGCGGTCCAGCACGTCGACGGCAAGACCCCGGCCATCGTCAGAGCCGCCCATCTCGACCGGCTGCGCGCCGACCCCGAGCCGGGCAGATGCCAGGTGATCTCCAACGCGAGAGTCCTCACCGAGGGCGTGGACGTGCCCGCGCTCGACGCGGTCGTGTTCCTGCAGCCGCGCAAGTCCAAGATCGACATCGTTCAGGCCGTGGGGCGGGTGATGCGCACCTACCCCGGCAAACAGACCGGCTACATCGTGATCCCGGTTGTGGTGCCCGAAGGCAAAGGCGTCACCGACACTGAAGTGCTCGACGGTTCGGACTTCGCCACGGTCTGGGATGTGGTGCGGGCGCTGCGCTCCCACGACGAGCGCATGGACATGTGGGTCAACCACATCGACGCAGCCCGCAACTGCGACCGTATCACGCTCATTGACCGGGGAACCGACCAGCCCCTCGGCGACGACGAAGGCGTCGAACAGCTCCGCTTCCTGCTCGATGAGCGGGTCGCGTCGAAGATGGTGGAGCGGTGCGGCGACCGCAAGCTGTGGCCCTCCTGGGGCCAGAAGGCAGCCGCCGTGTGCGACGAGGTCCGCACGAAGGTGGACGCACATCTGGCCGACCCCGACACGGCCGAAGCGTTCGACGAGTTCGTGGCGGCGCTGCGCTCCTCTGTCGGTGACCATCTGACCGAGAACCAAGCAGCGGAGATGGTCGCGCAGCATGTGGTGACCATCCCGATCTTCGACTGCCTGTTCGCCGATTCGGAGTTCGCGAACGCCAACCCGATCTCGGTGGCCATCAACAACCTCCTCGGAACCTTCGCAGGTGCCACGGCTACCGAAGCAGCTGACGGCTCAGCGCTGGCGATGGCGCTGTTCGAAGAGGAGTTGCGTCCCCTCACCCGCGCCTACCACACGATGCGCGCAGTGTTCGAGGGAGCGCTCACCGCGGCAGCCAAAGTGGACGTGCTGCGCGAGATCTATGACGGGTTCTTCAAAGCTGCAATGGATGATGTCGTGAAGCGGCTGGGAATCGTCTACACGCCCGTGCAAATCGTTGACTTCATCATCCGCAGTGCAGACGCCGTATGCCGCAGAGAGTTCGGGGTTGGCCTTACCTCTGAGAACGTCAACATCTTGGACCCCTTTACGGGAACGGGAACCTTCATCTATCGGGTTTTGACCGTCACCAACGCGGACGGGGACCACATCATTCGAGACGAGGACCTGCTGCGAAAGTACCGCGAAGAACTCCTTGCCAACGAGATCGTGCTGCTCGCCTACTACATCGCTGCCATCAAGATCGAGGCCGGCATGGCCGAGCGTGGCGGATTCGCATCAGGGGAGTTCGCGCCGTTCCCCGGGATCACCTTCAGCGACACGTTTGTTGCGGGATCCAACGGTGTCCAGTTGCCGGGCATGGCAGACAACACCGCCCGTCAAAGCCGCCAAGGCCGCGTCCCGATCACTGTGATCGCCATGAACCCTCCCTGGTCAGCGGGGCAAAAGTCGGCCGGAGACGACAACCCCAACATCGAGTACCCGGACATCCAGCGGCGCGTGGGCGCCACCTACGGCAAGCGCTACAGCGAAATCGCCCAGGGCGCCGCCGGGGGCACCTGGGCTGCCAATCTGTACGTGCAAGCGCTCCGCTGGGCGACAGACCGACTGGATACCCCCAAGAGCCCACAGCCTCGTCAGGGCGTCATCGCGCTAGTACACCCCAACTCGCTCGGCAACGGAGTCAGCTTCGCGGGCATGCGCGCCGCCCTGCGCGAGGAGTTCACCGACATATACGTCGTCAACCTCCTCGGTGACGCCTCCAAGGCCGGCGACGAATACCGGCGCGAGGGCGACAAGATCTTCGGGCAGGGGTCGCGCAATGGCGTCCAGATCACGGTCCTGGTGCGCAATCCGAGCAAAGAGCGACCCCATGGGGCGAAACTGCACTACGCCACGGTCCCCGAGTACTCAAAGCTAGACCAGAAGTTCGAATGGCTCGCACAACTAGGCGACGTCACCAGCGGGCAGTTCCAAGACATCCCCCACAATGACCGCCACGACTGGGTCGACATCACCGACGGTTCTTACGAGCAACTCCTGCCCGTCTGTCTGCCGCGAGCAGCCAAGGGCAAGGAAGAGACGATCTTCGATGCCCACGCCTCAGGGGCCAAGACCAACTGCGACGACTACGTGTATGCCTTCGGCTATGACTCCCTAGTTGAGAAGGTGGAGTCCCTGATCGACGCTTACGAGTACGCCCGCAAGAGAATCCTCCGGGGAGGCAAGGGCAACACGTTCGAAGAACTTACTAGAAACGTCAAGGGCTCACCCATCGTCTGGACGGAGACGCTGAAGCAGTCCCTCAAGAAGAACGAGCGAATCACTCTGGACGAGACCCGGATACGGCAGGTGCTCTACCGTCCGTTCACCAAGAAGTGGCTGTATGTGGACCATCGGATCCTGTCACGCGCCAAGACAGTCTCAGCGATGTTCCCAACAGATACCTTGCGAGAGCGTCCGTCCGTCCGTCCGTCCGTCCGTCCGTCCGTCCGTCCGACCGACCGACCGACCGACCGACCGACCGACCGACCGACCATCATTGTCACCAGTCCATCCAACAGGACGAGATTCTCAACAATCGCGACAGACATCCTGCCAGACCTCCACGCCTTGGACCCCGCAGCCCGAGCCATACCGTGGAGGCGATCTTGATATCCGGCACCTCGAACATGACCTTCCAGGCGCTCTCGACCGACACGCTGCCGGACCTGGCAGCGATCAAGGGATCGCGCCAGACGCGGGCAATACCGAGAGAGAAGCGCTAATGCTGAGCGGTCCGTCGAACATGGCGCTTTTTGGGGTGTTGGCTTGCACCCTGCTACCAGACCTGCATCTGATGGGGCCCGGCCAGACAACCCGTGCCATTCCGAGACAGCGGCAGGCGACATGAGCCCCCCACAGGTCGAAAGACTAGATCTGGACATGGCTTCCGCTGGCAGCGGTGACAACGTTACAGACTGGGCGCTCGAGCGATTCCAGGCTGAATACGGCACTCATGTCACGAGGGACGACATCTGGGAATACGTCTACGGGGTGATGCATGCTCCTGACTGGCGCGACCGCTACGCCGCTGATCTCCGGCGCAGCTTCCCGCGTATCCCTCTCGCGGAGGACTTCGAAGCGTTCCGCGCAGTGGGTCGCCGGCTGATGCATCTCCACATCGGGTATGAGTCGGTCAATGAGTGGCCAGTCGTGTGCGAGGTTGATGGCGTGGCTGACGACGGCACGGCGGATGGTGACGCCTACCGGATCGAACGGCAGATGCGTTGGGGCAGGGACTCCGACAAACGGGAGGACCGCGCAGTGCTGGTTGTCAACAGTCGCTGTCGTCTTGTCGGTATCCCTGCCGAGGCAGAAAAGTACAAGGTGTCAGGCCGGTCTCCGCTGCAATGGGCCATAGGCAGCCTGTGCTTGAAGGGTGATGATGTCGCTGGAACTGTCGACAATCCGAACTTGTGCGACGAATGGGCGGACGAGCCGTTCAACCTGATCCGACACCTTCGCCGGCTCGTGACCGTTTCCGTGGAATCCGCACGCATCGTGGCCAGCCTGCCCCCAGCGCTGACGGCGGCACCAACGACCGATACGGACGTCGGTGAGCAATAGCGAGCACACGACCAAGCTAAGTCAGTCGTTCGCAGCGATCGACTTCGAGACCGCCACAAGCGAGCGCAGCTCGGCCTGCGCGGTCGGTGTCGTCGTGTTCGATCAGGGGTCTCCCACCGACACACGCATGCTGCTAATCCGACCGCCCGGTAACTGCTATGACGCGTTCAACACGATGCTCCACGGCATCGGCCCGTCTGACACGCGGCGCTCCCCCGAGTTCCCCGAGGCATGGGCACAGGCCGCAGCAATGATCGCCGGACGCTTGGTAGTCGCTCACAACACCGCGTTCGACATGTCGGTCCTGCGCAGAAGCGCCGAGTACTACGGCTATGAGCCGGAGCCGTTCCCGTTCGCCTGCACCTACCGCATGGCGCGTTCTGCGATGCCTGAAGCGGGGTCCTGGTCGCTCGACACCATGGCCGACGAATTCGGGATTCCGCTCACGCATCACGACCCGCTCTCAGACGCCGAGGCCGCCGGGATGTTGTGGCTGGCGCTCTCCAGGCGTTTCGACATGACCAATGCCCAGCTGCTGGAGCGCCACAGCTACCGCGTCGGGTACTGCCACCTCGACAACTACAAGCCATTCTCGAACGCGAGGGCGTCGTCGTCGAAGTCGTTGAGCCCCAAGGACTTCACCCCGAGGCACGACCCCGATCCCGAAGGCCCGCTGTTCGCCAAGAAGATCGTGTTCACCGGCACCCTGGAGTCCATGCCGCGGCGCGAGGCGTTCCAGTTGACGGTCGATGCCGGGGCCACGCCGTCGCTGTCAGTCAGCAAGCGCACCGACTACCTCGTGATGGGAGTCACCGACCTCCGCAGGGTCGGCGAGACAGGCAAGAGCACCAAGCACCGCAAGGCCCTGGCGCTCGCAGCGGAGGGCTACGGCATCGACATCATCGACGAGGACCAGTTCGTCTGCCTGGTCGCCGGCATGGCCGTCTAGGGCTCAGCTGAGCCGTGACGACAGTCCTCCGAGGTGCCGCATCTGACAGTGGTCTCGGGCACTTCCACCGACCAATCTCAGGCACTGGCCACCACCCGCGGCGCTGTCGCGCCCTGGCTGAACGGGGAACCGCACCCCCCACGAACGGGGAACCCCGAGAATCGGCGCGAAAGCGCCTTGGTATTGCAACAGTTTCTGAGGTATGGATTGGCCCACGACACAGGGCCGTTCAGGGGTGCTCGCCGGCGCGGCGAGGCTGACGGCGTGGTCATGGCTTCTTGGACCGGTGAGGGGGCTTGTGTCCTGGGGGCAGCACGCAGGTCTTCTTCGCACGGGGCATCCATGCACCGCACACGCTTGTCTCAGCGCTGCCTGGCTCCATCTCGTCGCGTGCAGCCTGCAGCGCCGCCTCTTGGGCTTGGCGCTGCGACTCCTGAACCGACATCGCCTCAAGCGCTTGTTCTTGGATGGAGCGATATCGGACGGCCATACTGGTGAATGCGAGATCCCCCAGTGGTGTCTCGGTGACGACGCCTTCGTCTAGGAGCCTCCGCTTGTAGGTGTGGACATGAGCGGCCGGTTTGCCGAGTCGCTGTGCGATGTCCGCCAGTGCCGAGTTGGCGTCATCGGACAGCATTGCGAACAGGAACCGCTTGTCTGCCGGCGACAGCCGCGCCCATATCGGCGTGACAACTTTGTCGGCGACGTCTTGTTCCATCGACTTGACCGCCGTGGCGACATGTTCGGCGGCGACTGGGCCCGGGGGGCCGCCGCAGGCCGTCCACAGGTGGGCACCGACGGACTGTATTGCGTAGGCGAGGCCGCGAGTGGCTGCGGCGGCACGGCGCAGGTCTGCTTCCTCAATGCCGACGCCCGATGATCTCATGGGCTGCTCGATGGCCTCCATCGCCTCAGTGATGGAGACATGCCTCACATCGTCGTGGTGGCAGCGACGGAAGAATGTGAATCCAGGCTGTAGTAGCAGGGTGTGCTTCATCTGGGCGAGACCTGTGCCGATGAAGGCGAGCCGCTTCTTCTTGCGCTCCGTGATGCGCTGGAGGGCAGAGGACAGGCTGCTGGCCTGCGCATCGGTGAGATTGTGGAACTCGTCCACAGTGACGAGCACACCGGCACCACCATCGTCAATGGTCGCATCCACAAGCCCTTCGAGCAATCGTCGGAGCGAGCGCTTGCGTGTCGCCGTGTTCTCCCAGTTCAACCCTATGAGCTGTCCGATGCTCACGCCTGTGACGCGCCGCCGCGCCGCTGGGGAAATGTCCTCTATGTGGTCGAGTGCCTCTTCCTCGATCATGGCCAGCACGCTGTCCTCGGGGCGAGGCTGCACGTTGGCATCGACGCTGATGACGCGCCAACCAGCCGAGCGCGCCTCGTCCTCCACCACATCCAGCAGGGTCGTCTTGCCGACGCCCCGCGGCCCCATCATCAGCCGCACAAATCGGTCGTCTGCCGGACCAGCAGACAGCGCCACCGCGGCACTCGCCAGGAGGTCTTCGCGTCCAGCAAGCACAGGGGGGCGCCGGCCGAAGCCGGGGGTAAACGGGTGGTCCATGCCCGACACGCTAGCACAAGTAGCGCGTGCGACCCTTTATTTTACTATCTTTATCGCCCGAAGGAGGCGTCGTCTCGACGGCGCGGTGCATCCACGTCCGGGCCGAACGGGGAATCACTACCCCACGAACGGGGAATCTCAAGAACGGGCAGAAACGCGCCTTGGTATTGCAACGGATTCTGAGGTATGGATTGGCCCACTTAGGGTCGATCCTGCCTCAAGGATCACTTGCGCCGGACCTAGGGGTGGCCCGCGCGGCTGGCGACGAGCCGGTCCGTCAGTTGCACCGTCGCGAGGAACCAGTAGAAGATCCAGTCGAGAAACTTGTCGTCGTAGTCCCGCTCCACCAGGTACTCGTCGAGTCTCCCGGCAGCCGCCGAGTCCCTCAACAGGTCACGGAACTTCTGTTCGTCGTCACGCGCCAAGGGCCTCCCCAACGGCGGAAGATCGCCGTGAGCAGGCTGGTCGGGGAGCTCACCCTGGGTGAACCGCCCCCCGACAGCCTCCCCGTTGCTGCGGGCGCCCTTGCCTTCGCGGCGTTGCGGCATCTCTCAGTGCCGTTCAGGCGCTCTGTGCCATGAGTTCGCCGCCGGGTTGCGGCACCGAAACCTGTGCGGCGGCCCGCTCGCTGTCGGCCATGACCTCCACCAGGTCCGCGACCCGTGAACGGAACAGGCTGCGGCCGCTCTTGGGATTCTCGTCAGCGGCGACCATCTCGAACACCTCCGAGCGCGGCAGCTTCTCTCCGTCCTCTGCTCGCTCGTCCAGGCGGGCCAGGGTGAGCCGCAAGGCCCTGTCCCAGTCGATCTCGCACCATCTGTCGAAACCGATGACCGCTTCGAGATAGGTGGCTTCCAGGCGGGTCAGCCTGCGCCGGGTCAAGTTCCGTCGAGAACGGATGGTGATCCTGGGGTGCGGGTTGCGCTGCGCGGGCTCGCCCGGCACCGCGAACTCCAGGTACCGCAACGCGATCTGGTCGCTCCATCCGACGATGTTCGCGCCGTGCCACCCCAACGCAGCCGCGTGGGGGCCTGCCATCTCCCACCCGATCAAGCTCCAGCTCGGAGGGTGGACCTTCCCGGTGAAGCTGCTCGCCCGTGACGGCTTCCAATACAGGTTCGGAGCGACCTTCATCACCAGAGCGGGCTCCTTGGAGGCTGCACGGCTCAAAAACGAGCGCACAGCACCGCGCGAAGGGCCAGGCATATCAGACGTGCGGAAGAAGCTCTCCGGAGCCAACTGCTCCAACCACATGGAAGCCTCCGACGCCATGAGTGCAACTATAGCACAGCACGATTTCGGGACGAACCTCTCGTGTAGAAGGTGGCGCTACAGAATCGTGAACGAGATCTCCAGGACGCCGAGCACGTCGCCGCCCAGGTTGCTGCCGGCGTAGGCCGTGACCCGCAGGGTGTAGCTGCCGGCGGGCAGCGCCTCCCCGTACAGATCCGATGCCCCGCCCTGGTTGGAGTCCCCATACAGCGAGTAGGGAGCGATGTTTTCGGTCCTGGTGACGGTCTTGGCGCCGGAGAGCCCCAGTTGCATGCTGCCGATCGAGACATTCGAGTCGAAGTCGACCCGTATCCCGTAGCTGCCCCCGCCCGGGTCGGCCAGTTCCACGCTGCCGCCGTCGGAGAGCGTTGCCAGCACGGTCTGGTCCGAGGCGTCCACCAGGGTGAAGCCCGTCAGCGGGCCCGCGCTCGACTCATCCACGCCGGTCACGGTGACGTTCACCGTGGCCGTGGCCGTGCCGCCGTTGCCGTCGTCGGCCTGCACCGTCAGGGCGTAGGACGGCGTGGTCTCGTGGTCCAGCGCTCCCGCCGTGGTGATCGCGCCCGTGCTCCCGTCGATGGAGAACTTGCCGTCGCCGTTGCCCGACTCGATGGTGTAGGTCAGGCCGTCGCTGTCGGCGTCTGTGGCCGACACGCTGCCCACGGCGGCGCCGGTGGCCGCGTCCTCGGCGATGGAGAAGCTGTAGGTGGCGCTGCCGAACTCCGGCGCACGGTTGGCCTGGGTCACGGTGAAGGAGACCGCCAGCGACCCAAGCTCGTCGCCGCCTCCTGTCCTCTCCGGGTAGGCCGTGGCCGTCAGGGTGTAGCTGCCGGCGGGCAGCGCCTGGCCGTACAGGTCGGATGCGTCGCCCTGGTAGGAGTCGCCGTACAGCGAGTAGGGGGCGAAGTTCTCGGTGCTGGTGACCGCCTTGGCCCCCGAGAGCTCCAACTTGACGCTGCCGACCGTCCGGCCGTCGGCCAGTTCGGCGCGGACGCCGTAGCTGCCGCCGTCGGGGTCGACCAGTTCGACGTCAGCGCCGCTGGTCAGGCTCGCGAGGACGGTCTGGTCCGAGGCGTCCACCAGGATGAAGCCCGCAAACGGACTTTCTGCCGGGGTGTCGACCTCCTCAGCGTCCGAGGATTCGGGGATGTCCACGTCCACCGTGGCGGCTTCGCTGCGGCCGCCGGCGTTGATGGCCATGACGCTGTAGGTGTAGGCCGCCCCGGCCTCCGGGCTGCTGTCGGTGACCCGGTTGGTCTCCCCGCTGTCGAGCCGCAGCAGCACGATCTGTGGCGGGTCCGCGTCGCGCACCTGTCTGATCACCGTATAGCTGGTAATCGTGTCGTCGTCGGAGGCGTCCCACGACAGCGTCACCGAGTCTTCCCCGACCTCGGCCTCGAAGCCGGTGGGGGCGTCGGGCGCCGGCGGCACGATCATCGCCAGCACATGCTCGGAGAACTCGCTGTCGCCGGAGTCGTTGCTGGCCTGCACCTTGTAGGCGTAACCCTGGGCGACCACGGCGGTGGCGTCGGTGTAGGAGTTGGTGGTGGTGGTGCCGATCTCGGCGTAGAGGGCATCGTCCTGGTTGCGGCGCAGCACCCGGTAGCTGTCAGCCCCCGCGGATGCGTCCCAGGTCAGCGCGACGCCGTCCTCGCCGGCGGTGGCCGCCAGGTTCTGCGGAGCGCCAGGCGCGTCCGGCGGCGCGTCCGTGCCGGTGTAGTGGGGTATGCAGCGGGGAGGGACCTCGCTGTGATACCTGGGCGTGTTCGACACGGAGGCCGGGTCCACCCAGTGCAGCGCCGGCGCGTACTCGGGGCTCGCCTCGGTGCCGCCCACCGTCTGAACGGCGTACACGTAGCAGTAGCCGTGGTCGACGTCGTGGTCGAAGTAATTGGCCCAACTGCTGTTCGGCACCTCCCGGATCACGTAGGCGTCCGTGAGGATGGCGTCTCGCTCCGGCGTGTCATAGGAGGCCCGGCGCCAGACCGAGCCCATATTGAGCGGGTAGCGGGTGCGCAGGATCCGGTAGCCGCGGATCGCGCTGTCGGTGCTGCGGGGCCGCACGACCACCTCCACCGCGACGTTGCGGGCATTGGCCCGTTCGGCGTGCTTGTACAGGTAGTTGCACCTCAGAACTTCTTCATCATTCTCGATCTGGTTCCGGCAGTAGTCGGTGTTCACCGGGATGGCTTCAGCACCGTGGTTGTTGGGCAGGGAGTCGTCGAAGGGGCCGAAGCGGTCCGGCGGGGCCGCCCGGTTGATGGTCAGCGTGTAGGTCCTCGACTCGGCCAACTGCTCGGCCGAGCAGCAGCCGCTGTAGACCCGGATCGTCACCTCGTTCGCGCCCACCTGCAGCCGCTCCCACCCCGTCGCCGGGCTCCTGTGGCCGCTGAAACTCGAGTTGCCGTTGACCCGTCCCTTGGTATACGAGTCGCCGTGTTGAGCGGTCGCGGTAACGGCTATCGACCCTCTCCGTTCGTAGGGGAGATCGACGGTGTAGCTGAATGTTGCCCGATCGAAGCCGGGCACCATGACGCCGCCCACGGTCAGGGACTTGAGCCTCGTGGGGTCCGCGCTGCCGACGCCGAGGTTGCTCCGCGCCCCGGCCGCGTGGTGACCCGTGTTGCGTATGGGGTTCGACCCGGGGACCGTGTAGCTCAACACGACGATGTCTGTCTCGGCCGCCGACGAGGCAAGGGTCAACACCACCTCACGGCCGCTCACGGCGACGTTGTTGACCGTTACGTCGGCAAAGCGGACCCTCACGGCGAAGGCGCTGGTCGCCGGCACAGACCCGTCGTCGAGCAGGTCGTCGTAGGTCATGGTGATCTTGTTGCCCTGGAATATGGCGCCGGACAGCACCGGCGCGGTGTCGTCGACTTCGGCGCCGTAGAACCGGAGGTCCAGCACCCGGTTGTTCCAAACGCCGGAGCAGGTGTCGTCCGCGCAGACCTTGTGCGGCATCGACCATCCGAACAGGGATGAGCTGTCCGCCCCGTCGCTGGTCGCTTGCCTCGCCCTCAATTCCCATGTGCCCGAGTACTTGCGGAACCGCAACCGGTACGTGGTGCTCGCGTCCAGCTCGATGGGGCTGGTCGCATAGAAGAAGGCTGCATTTTGAACCGTAGGGACCGTGAGGCCCAGGACGTGGAAGGTCCCCACCACGGAGTTGTCCGAGTCCTTGCGGATATCCAGGGTCCAACGGCCGGGACTGCTCGGTGCTGAACTGAAGTGCAGGCGTATAGCGTTGACGGCGTACCCCCCGGCGCTGGGCCCGGTCGTAAACCTTGTCATCACGATGTTGCCGGTGAGGGTAAGCCCGTATTGGTCGGAGCTTCCGTGGCTCCTCAAGATGGTGTTGCCCCCACTATGGTTGATGGCGTGGCGCCAGGCTCTGATGACGTACTCCCTGGAGGTCATGCCGTCCCTGTCGGTCACGGTCACGACGATGATGTTCTCGCCCTTGTCCAGGTCCACCTGGTGGCCGGTGGCGGCGTCTGCGTCAACCGAGTTGTAGGACACCGTGGCGTTTGAATCATTGGCGGTGGCAGTCACGGTGACCCGCGTGGTGCTGTAGCGCACCGCGCTGGTGTAGTGGATTGTGGCCGGGTCGAAGGAGGGGCTGAGACCGCTGCTGAGGGTCAGCGCGCTGAGCGTGGCGTCAGCGTGGTAGAACTGGCTGCGGGTTACGGTGACCAGGTATTTCTTACCGCCGTCGTTCTCGGCAACCCCCTCAACGGTCAACTTGTTCTCGCCCACCTGCAGGTCATACTGGTGGCCGGGGGTCACAGGGTCCACGTCGGTCCGGAAGTGGCGCACGGAACCTCTACTGGGGGCAGTGACACGCACGGTGATCCGCGAGGTGCCGAAGGGCACGCTGGCGGTGTAATTCGTGGTGTCCCGGTGAAAGGCCGGGCTCAGGTCAATGACCCCGTCCGCATCGCTGCTGAGGGACAGAGCGCGGAGCCTCTTCTCGCCGGACCGATCGCTTTGGGCGTTGGCGGTGCCTTCCTGCGCCAACATCAAGGCGACAAGCATGCACAGGGCAGCCAGCACCGTGGCTGCCAGCGCGAGAGCGGTCCGCAGTACCGCCGGTGGCCCAGACCAGTGCGGTGTGCCTCTTGCTGAGAGGGTTGTCCCCATCTTCATGTTGTTCGATCCTCCTGTTGCTTGGACTACCCGTGGACGGCTGCCCTCGACCTCTTCGATCTCCTGTTCCGGTGCCCGCCGGACGTGAACAACCGGTACGCCATCGTTGGCGTACCGGTTGCCGGCACGCTAGCACCGCGGACAAGGGTTTGTGAAGAGCACAGAATCTTGTAGACACGTATGAGCAGATCCTCATTGCTCAGCCAAGCAGCCAGCAGAGCGGCAACGACGCTCTGTCCGTCAGAGTCAGCCCAATCACTCAATACAGTGGTTGGGTGGCAGCGGGCGAGACATCCAAGCAGTCGAGTAGAGCCGGCCAGAAGGCGGGAGCCGGGCGGGCCGGCGACGAGCCGGTGCTCCTCGCGGGTGGCAATCCTCAGATCGCGAAGGCCGACGGTGACGCCCCGGTGCAGGCGTACATCGCGGCCATGCCGGGCTGGAAGAGCGATCTCGGACGCCGCCTCGACGAGCTGATCGAGCGGACCGTACCCGGCGTGCGCAAGGCGGTGAGGTGGAACTCGCCGTTCTACGGCGTCGAGGGTCAGGGGTGGTTCGCGAGCACCCACGTCTTCACCCGCTACGTCAAGGTGACGTTCCTCAACGGAGCGTCGCTGGAACCGGCACCGCCAGGATCGGGCAAGGACCCGGACGCTCGCTGGATCGACGTCCACGAGGGCGGATTCGACACGGCGCAGATGGAGACGTGGATCCGGCAGTCGGCCGCCCTGCCCGGCTGGCAAGGGTTCTGACAAGGGAGGCAGCCCAGTGCCAACAGCAATCGTCACCGGCGGAGCGAGAGGACTGGGCCGGGTCTACTGCCTGGCGCTGGCCGGCGAGGGCTTCGACATCGTCGTGGCCGACCTGCTCGACACCGTCGACGCCGTCGATGAGATCCGGGCCGGCGGCGGCCGCGCCATCGGCTGCCGCACCGACATCAGCTCCGCGCCGGACAACGAGGCTCTGGCCGCGGCGGCAGCCGGCGCGTTCGGCACTATCGACGTGCTGATCAACAACGCGGCCTACTTCTCCCAGATCGTTCGTCGCCCCTTCAACGAGGTCCCCCAGCAGGAGTGGGACCGGACCTTCGAGGTCAATGTCCGCGGCACCTGGCTCGCCTGCCGCGCCGTTCACCCCTACATGAAGGAGCAGGGGTCGGGCAAGATCATCAACATCGCGTCCACGGTGTGCTTCAAGGGCACCGTCGGCTTTCCCCACTACGTGGCCAGCAAGAGCGCCGTCATCGGCCTGACCCGCTGCCTGGCCACCGAGCTCGGTCCCGACGGCATCACGGTCAACACCGTGTCCCCCGACCTGATCCCCAATCCGTCGCTGCGTCCTTCGGACGAGGTCAGCGACCAGTTCGTGGTGGCCTCCCGCCCCCTCAAGCGCTCCCAGGTGCCCGAGGACATGGTCGGAACCATCCTCTACCTGGCCGGCCGCGGCTCCGATTTCGTCACCGGCCAGAACATCGTCGTCAACGGGGGCGCCTTCTGCCAGTAGGCCCGCCAGGCCCCGAGCGCCCGCCCAGGGCCCAAAGGCCCGCCCACGCGGCTGCCGCGACGGACCGCTAGAGCCGGTGGTCGACGGGCTCGCTCTCTAGTGCGAGCACCCCGAACACGCACTCGTGGACCCGGGCAAGGTGCTCGTTGGCGACGAACCGGTCGAGGGCCTCGATTCCGAGCGCGAACTCGCGCCGGGCCAGCGACGACTTGCGGCCCAGCGACCGCTGTCGCAGCCGTTCGAGGTTGGCGGTCTCGAGGTACTCCGGGCCGTAGATGATGCGCAGGTACTGTTGGCCGCGGCATTTCACGCCGGGCTGGACGAATCCCTTGCTGGTGTCCACGATCGTCTCGGCCGGCTTGAGGACCACGCCTTCTGATCCGTCGGCGGTCAGCGAATGCCACCAGTCCGTTGCCTGCTGCACTGCGGTCTCATGATCCAGGGGCACGAACCGGCGGTCGGTGCGGCGGAGCATCCCAGGATCCTGGTCCACCAGCCCGTCGATCTCCTCGAGATGCCATCTGTGGGGGCGGCGGGCCAGCACCTCGCCCTCCGCCGCGAGGATCTGGAACGGGGCGATCTCGATGCCGTCGGTGCCGTCAACCTCCCAGCAGTACCTCCGGTACGCGTCGATATAGGCCCCGAGATGCCCGGCTCGACGGGCGGTCCGGGCTGCGAGGGCTTCGACGTCGACGCCTCGCCGGGCCGCGCCGGCCATCGAGCCGCGTGCCGCGGCGAGCGCGGCCGCGCCAGCCGCGCCGGTGGCCGCATACAGCCGCTGAATCAGAGGGGCTGCCTTGGCCGACCACGGCAACACCTCCGCATCGAGGATGAGCCAGTCGGTGCCGAGCCGATCCCACAGCCCCGCCGCGCCGGCCGCGGCGCGGACGCGATCGAGCACCGCACCGGTCACCGCAGCCTCGGCGAAGAAGGGCCTGCCGGTGCGGGTGACGATCACCCCGGCTTCGTCGTTGGAGATGCCGAACCGCGAGAGGGCTGCGTCGGCGCTGCGGGCGGCCACGACCACAGCCCGCGAGCCCATGTGCTTCTCCTGGACCACCACTTCGGCGACCCCGGCCCTGCGGAAGTAGGAGAACGCCTCGTCGGGATGCTCGAGGCAGTCGTCGCGGCGCGAGGCCGCGGCGGGTGCCATGGTGGGCGGCAGGTGGACGAGCCACCGCGGGTCGACCGCGAAGCGGCTCATCACTTCGAGGGCGGCGCTCGACCGCTCGGCTTCGATCAGCACCCGGCCCGCCAGCGTCGTGTCCACATGGTGCTTGCCCAGCACATCGCCGACGTCGAGCAGCAACGACGGCCGCGCCGGCGCGCCGTCGGCCGAGCCGGCGGGCCGGATCGGCTCATAGTGCTCGGCCACGGCGGGCACCGACACCAGTTCGCGCTCGGGCCAGCGCAGCGCGGTGAGCTCGCCCCCGAAGACCGCCCCGGTGTCTACGCAGATCGTGTTGTTGACCCATTCGGCCACCGGGACCGGCGTGTGGCCGTACACGACTGAGGCCTCGCCCCGGTAGTCCTCGGCCCACCGGTACCGCACCGGCAGCCCGAACTCGTCGGTCTCGCCGTCGGTGTCGCCGTACAGCGCGAGGTCCCGCACCCGGCCCGACGAGCGCCCGTGATACCGCTCGGGCAGGCCCGCGTGGGCAACCACCAGGCGGCCGCCGTCGAGCACGTAGTGGCTGATGAGACCGTCGATGAACCGGGACACCCGTTCGGTGAACTCGGGGGCGCGCCGCTGGAGCTGCTCGAGCGACTCGGCGAGCCCGTGCGACACCGTGACGTTGCGTCCCGCCAGGGCCCGGCTCAGCTTGACCTCGTGGTTGCCCGCGATGCACAGCGCGCTGCCGGCAGCCACCATCGACATGGCGACATCGAGCACTTCGGCGACGGCGGGACCCCGGTCGACGAGATCACCCAGAAAGACCGTCCGCCGGCCCTCGGGATGCACGATCGGGTCGGCACCGGTGTCGTAGCCCAGCCGGTCGAGCAGGCTCAGCAGCTCGCCATGGCAGCCGTGGACATCGCCGATGATGTCGAACGGGCCGGTGTCGTCCCGGCGGTCGCTCCAGATCCTGGTGCGAGCCAACTCGACGGAGTCGAGTTCTTCGGTGGATCCGAGCGTGTAGACCCTGGTGAAGCGCTCCTTGCGCAGCCGCTTCGCGCCCCGTCGCAGCGTGTCGTGCTGGCGCTTGATGGCATGCGGGGGCGTTCGGCGGTCCCGGCGCTGCTCGTTGTGTTCAATGCAGGCGGCCACCGGCAGGTCGAACACGATGGCTGTCGCGAGCACGTCCCACCGTCGCGCCAGTTCGACGACGGCCTTGCGGTCCTCGGGCTTGACGTTGGTCGCGTCGACCACCGTGAGCCGGCCTATCTCGAGGCGCTTGTCGACGATGGTGCGGAGCAGGTCGAAGGCGGCTGCGGTCACGGACTGGTCGGTCTCGTCGTCACCGACGAGGGCCCGGCACCGGTCGCTGGACACGATCTCGGTGGGGGCGAAGTGCCGCCGGGCGAACGTCGACTTGCCGGAGCCGGACGCGCCGCACAGCACGACGAGCCCGACTTCGGGGACCTCGATGCGGGTGAGCCGGCGTCTCACGGCGATCGTCGCAGCCGTCTCATCGGCGGAACACCGCCATCTGCGTGGGCGACCCGCAGGCCGGGTCGACGGGACCCACGGCGCTGATCTCGACGCGGTAGCCAAAGCGCTCCGACACGTCCCGGGTCCACGTCTCGAACTCGTCGCGAGTCCATTCGAAGCGATGATCCTCGTGGCGCAAGCCCCCCGTGTGGAGGTCCTCGAAGTTCACGTTGTACTCCCGGTTCGGGGTGGTGAGCACCACCGACGACGCCGCGATGTGGCCGAACACGACTTCGGCGAAGACGTCGAGGCGTTCGGGGTCGAGGTGCTCGACGACCTCGGTGACCGTCGCCACATCGAAGCCCCGCAACCGTGAATCGGTGTAGGTCAAAGCACCCTGCAACAGCCGGATCCGTTCCCGGCGACGCTCAGACATCTGGTCGATCTTGAGACGCCGCTCAGCTCGCTCCAGCGCTCCGATCGACGCGTCGATGCCCACCGCCTCGGTCACCGACGGCTCGACTATCAGCCGTTCGAGCAGCCGGCCCTCGCCGCATCCGAGGTCGACAACCCTTCCCGCCCCCACGTTCCGCACCGCCTCGAGCACCGCTTCGAGCCGTTGTTCGCCCAGGCGGATCGGCTGCTCCGCAGCTTGCTCGACCGCGTCGCGCTGCGCGTCGAGGAGGTCGGAGTCCTCGCCGGCCTCGGCGAGCCGTGACAGGGCCTCCCGGGTGTATTCGGGAAACCGCAGGTACCGGCGGGTGATCAGGTCCGATTCGGGATGCGACCTGAGCCAGTCGCCGCCCCGCAGCAGCAGCTTGTCCACCTCGTCGGGGCCGATCCAGTAGTGCTTGGCGTCGTCGAGCACGGGGAGCAGCACGTAGAGATGCTCCAGGCAGGAGCGCACGGTATGGCGCCCGACCAGCCGGGCCGACACGCAGCGGCTGTCGCCCCACGCCGGGAACCGGGAGTCCAGCGCGATCGGCGTGCACTCGACCTCGTAGCCCAACGGGTTGAAGAGCCGCCGCAGGATCGCCTGCCCGCCCCGCAGCGGCAGCACCGGCAGGCCGATCTCGAGATCGAGCGGCTGAGCCACCAGTTCGGGTCGGTCCTTGCAGGTCCCGTTCAAGGCGGTCCGGAAGAGCTTGCCCAGCGCGACGCTCAGCATCGACGAAGCCACGTAGGGCCGATCACTCAAATAGGGCTCGAGGCCTTGGGCTCGGCGCCCTCTGCGGTGCCGCGCCAGACCTACGGGATCGATCTCCACGTACGTCGCCGCGGTGCAACGCCGCTCGCCGGCCTCAGGGTAGAAGACGTGGGCCCGCCCGAACCCGACATCGACTGAGCGCACCCGATCGGGGTGCTTGTGCAGCAGGTACCCCAGGTCGGTCGCCACCGGCGTCGTCGAAGTCACCGAGACCAGCATGGATCTGCCATTCAATCCGACGGGACCGGCGCGCTCATGCCCGCATCCCGTCCGCAGGCGGGCCCGCCGGTGCGTCTTCGAGGATCAGCTGACCGACCGCGGTGTTGCTGGCCGGCACGTGGTACAGCCGGTGGACCTCGGTGGGTGCGCCGCCCCCGGCGAGGTCGGCCATGGCGCCGCGGGCCACGAGCCACATCACCAGCTCGATCCCCTCGGATCCGGCCTCGCGCACGTACTCGACGTGCTCGACCGCGGCCTGCGCCTCGGGGTCGTCGATTATCCGCTCGAGGAACTCGTTGTCCCACCTCTGGTTGATCAGGCCGGCCCGGGGCCCCTGGAGCTGATGGCTCATGCCGCCGGTGCCCCAGACCTGCACTTCGAGGTCGTCGTCGTAGCTCTCGACGGCACGGCGCAGCGCCTTGCCGAGCTCCAGGCAGCGGCGCCCCGACGGGACGGGGTACTGCACCACGTTGACGACCAGCGGGATGACGGCACACGGCCATGCGTCGGGCCGGCCGAACATGATCGACAGGGGCACGGTGCAGCCGTGGTCGACGTCCATGTCGTTGACCAGGGTCAGGTCGAAGTCGTCGCGGATGACCGAGTGGGCGATGTGGGCCGACAGTGCCGGGTGCCCGATGGCCGGCGGCACCGGCCGGGCGCCCCAGCCCTCGTCGGCCGGCTCGTACCGCGCCGACATGCCGAGGGCGAAGGTCGGCACGATCTCGAGGCTGAAGGCGTTGGCGTGATCGTTGAAGACCAGCACGACCACGTCGGGCGGGTTGGCCGCCATCCATTGCCGTGCGGGCTCGTAGCCGGCGAACAGCGGCGCGTAGTAGGGCTCCGACGTCTTGTGCAGGTCCATGGCCACACCGATGGCGGGCACGTGGCTGGTGTAGACGCTCGCGGTGATCCTCGCCATGGTCAGCGCCGGTCCTCCCACTCGTGCAGGTAGCGGTTGCCGTCGGGCGGGCGGCCGCCGCCGAGCATCATCTCGGTGTGGGCGTCGGCGTCGTTCTCCGTCATCGAGCTCACGATCTGCACGTAGTCGAGCCCGTCGGTGGCGCCGATCTTGGCCAGGAAGTAGATGTTCCCGCCCAACTCGATCATGCGATTGAAGTCCCTGTCCAGCACGGCCTGCTTCTGATCGGCGGTCATGGGCCACTCGTCGAGGTAGGCCTCCTCGCCCGCTCTGAACCGATCCCGGTTGGCGGCCTCGATCAGCGACATGGCGAACTGGTTGAGGTGGTACCCCTTGGCGGCCTGGTCGGTGTCGAAGACGGTCGTCCCCGGGATGTCGAGGTACGGCTTGTCGAGTGCCATGGTGCTCCGGCGTGCTAGTCGTGGGGCGGGGCCGACATACTGCTCGGCTAACGCCCTGCGGGCGTGTCCAGAGGATGCCAGAGTTCTGCGGGGCTCGGCGGAATCGCGCCGCAGCCAGCCGAGGGAGTGATGCGAGATGGTGAAGGTGGCCATGGTCGGCGTGGGCGCTTTCGGGAACAAGCACCTGGACGCCCTGGCGTCGATTCCCGAGGCCCAGGTGGTCGCCGTCGTCGACCCGGTGGAGGCCGCGGCCCGCAAGGCGGCCGGCGCCCGCGGCATCGGGCGGGTCGAGACGAGCCTGGACGCCGTGCTGGGCGACGACGGCGTCGACGCGGTGATCCTGGCCACCCCCACCCCGGTGCACGCCGGACAGGCCATCGCCTGCCTGGAGGCCGGCAAACACGTCGAGGTCGAGATCCCGCTGTGCGACAACCTGGCCGACGGCCGGGCCGTCGTGGAGGCCCAGCGGCGCTCGGGCAAGGTCGCGGCCTGCGGGCACACCCGCCGGTTCAACCCCAGCCATCAGTGGGTTCGCGACCGCATCCGGGCCGGCGAGTTCTCGATCCAGCACATGGACGTGCAGACGTTCTTCTTCCGCCGCACCAACACCAACGCCCTGGGCGAGCCCCGCAGCTGGACCGACCACCTGCTATGGCACCACGCGGCCCACACCGTCGACCTGTTCCAGTACCAGACCGGCAGCCCCGTCGTCGCGGCCCAGGCCATGCAGGGGCCGATCCACGCCGAGCTCGGCATCGCCATGGACATGTCGATCCAGCTCCTCACCGAGGCCGGCCAGCTGTGCACGCTGGCGCTGTCGTTCAACAACGAGGGGCCCTTCGGGACGTTCTTCCGCTACATCGGCGACACCGGCACCTACATCGCCCGCTACGACGACCTCGTGACCGGCGACGACGAACCCATCGACGTCTCCGGCGTCGACGTCTCGCTGAACGGCATCGAGCTCCAGGACCGCGACTTCATCGCCTCGATCATCGAGGGACGCGAGCCGGTCGCCGGCGTGGCCTCGGTGCTGCCCTGCTACGAAGTGCTCCACCAGCTCGAACAGCAGCTCCCGGGCCGCTGACAGCTGCCGCCGACTCCTCGCCGGATCACCGCCCGGGACGGCTGTCGAGCACTTCCAGCAAGGCTCGCATGGCCCGGGCCCGGTGGCTGATGGCGTTCTTGGCGGCTGCGCCCATCTCGGCGAAGGTGCGTCCGTCCCCGCCGGCGGGAGCGAACACCGGGTCGTAGCCGAAGCCTCCCGAGCCCCGGGGCTCGACGGTGATCACGCCCTCGACGACGCCCTCGGCGGCGAGTTCGGTGCCATCGGGGAAGCACACCATGGCCACGGTCCGGAACCGGGCGGTGCGCTGCTCGGGCGGCACCGCGCCCATGTCGGCCATCAGGAGAGCCAGATTCTCGGCGTAGCCGGCGTCGGGACCGGCGTAACGGGCTGAGTGCACGCCGGGCGCGCCGCCGAGGGCATCGACCTCGAGCCCGGTGTCGTCGGCCAGGGCGGCCGCTCCCGCGAAGCGGCACACCGCCTGCGCCTTGAGCCGGGCGTTGCCCACCAGATCGTCGGCGTCCTCGGCCACATCGCCCATCCCTTCGGGCCGGGGCAGCAGCACCGCGTGGCCGGCCAGCACCTCGGCCATCTCGGCCACCTTGTCGGGATTGGCGCTGGCGCAGATCAGCTCGATCATCTCGACTGGATCCGGTCGGCGAGAACGCGACTCGGGTGGATGCCGGTCCTCGGCCCGCCGATCATCGAGCCGCGGGCGGCTCGGCCAGCACGGCGCGCTGGGCCGCGACGATCTCGGAGATCCCTTTGGTCGCCAGGTCCAGCAGCTCGTCGAGCTGGACCCGGTCGAAGGGCCGGCCCTCGGCGGTGCCCTGCACCTCGATCAGGCCGCCCGAGCCGGTCATCACCACGTTGAAGTCCACGTCGGCGCCGGCGTCCTCGGCGTAGGGCAGGTCCAGCAGGGCCACCCCGTCGATCAACCCGACACTCACCGCCGCGCACTCGTCGATGATCGGCGACGAAACGAGCTCTCCGGCCTGCACCAGCCGGGTGATGGCGTCGTGCAGGGCCAGGAACCCGCCGCAGATGGCCGCGGTGCGGGTGCCGCCGTCGGCCTGGAGCACGTCACAGTCCACGATCACCTGGCGGGGCCCGAGGGCGTCCAGGTCGACCACGGTGCGCAGCGAGCGTCCGATCAGCCGCTGGATCTCCTTGGTGCGGCCGCCCACCCGGCGGCTCACCCGCTCGGGGGACGATCCCGGGAGCATCGAGTACTCGGCCGTCAACCAGCCCGAGCCCCGATCGCGAAGCCACCTGGGGACATCGGTGTCGACCGAGGCGGTGCACAGCACCCGTGTGTCGCCGAAGACGGCCAGCGCCGAGCCGTCGGCCATGGTCGTGTAGTCGCGGCGGAACTCCAGCGGTCGCAGTTCATCGACCCGGCGGCCGTCGCCCCGGCGCCCGGCAGCATCGATGGCGCTCACCTTCCGGCCACCCCCCGCCTCAGACCGTGAGCACCAGCCCGGGCCGGGCCACTGCGATGTCGCCGTCGAACGCCTCGCTCGCCTCGGCCCGCTGGGTCTCAGGATCGCATCCCGGTGCCAGGTGGGTGAGCACCAGGCGCTCGGCCCCGGCCACCGACGCGGCCCGGGCCGCCTCGCGGGCGCTCATGTGGGGGATGCCCTCCCCCTCGTGCTCGCAGCCGTGGCTGGCGTCGCACATGGCCACGTGGATCCCCTCCCCCAGCGAGCGGAAGTCCCATCCGGGGCCGCTGTCGGAACTGAACGCGAGGCTGCGGCCGCCCGCGTCCACCCTCGCGGCCAGTGTCTCCACGGGATGGTCGGTGAGGGCGAAGCGCCACTGCTGATCGCCGATGGTCACTTCCGAGGTCGGGTCGATGACTGTCCAGGCCAGCGGGTCGGTCTTGCCCGATCGCATCACGGTGATGGCCCGGTCCATGGCCCGGGTCTCGGCGGTGCCGTACACCGGGACCTCGCTGCGGGGCACGAACCAGATGAACACGTTGCGGATGACCGGCAGCTCCAACCAGTGGTCGGGATGGCAGTGGGTGGTGACGATGGCGGTGACCTCGGCGAGGTCGATCGCCTCCTGCAACGGCCCGAGCGTCCCGGGCCCGCAGTCGAGCAGCACTGCGGCGCGGTCGCTTCGCACCAGGTACCCGGTGCAGGGATTGCCGGGTGCGGCGTACGAGCCGCTGCAACCCAGGACCGTCAGAGTGAGCGACACCGGTGATCCCTCGATTCGAGGCGGTGCAGGCGCTACGGCCTAGCGCTCCTCCTTGAACACCACGTGTTTGCGGATCACCGGGTCGTATTTCTTGAGCTCGATCCGGTGGCGGGTGTTGGTCTTGTTCTTGGTGGTCACGTAGGTGTAGCCGGTACCGGCGGTGGACCGCAGCTTGATGATGGGACGCTTGTCGCTGGCCATCGCCGTCTCCTCGCTCTAGATCTTGCGGCCGTTGCGGCGCATCTCTGCCACCACGCTCTCGATGCCGCGCTTGTCGATGGTCTTGATGGCCTTGGTGCTCAACCGCAGCTTGATCCAGCGCTTCTCGCTGGGCAGGTAGTAGCGCTTGGTCTGGACGTTGGGGTCCCAGCGGCGGCTGGAGCGTCGATGCGAATGCGAGAGCTGCTTGCCGAACCGCGGCTTCTTGCCGGTGACCTGGCAGATCTTGGACATTCGAAGAAGGGTAGCGACCTGCCGCCCCCTCTCCACTAGAAGTAGATGATCTTGGAGGCCTGCTCGACGACGTCATCGAGGTCGCCGGTCCAGGCCTGGCTGGACAGGTACTTCCAGCCGCCGTCGGACACGATGAACACCACGGTCCCGGCGTCGATCCGGGAGGCCACCCGGCATGCCCCGGCCAGGGCCGCTCCCGACGACAGGCCTGCGAAGATCCCCGCCTCGGCCAGCCGGCGGGTGTGCTCCACCGACTCGCGGGGCCGCACGATGCGCTTGCCGCTGAGCAGGTCGGCTCCGCCCCACTTCTCGTAGACCGGGGGAATGAAGCCGTCGTCGAGGCTGCGCAGGCCGTCGACCAGCTCGCCGGCCGGGGGCTCCACCGCGTAGATCTCGATGTCGGGGTGCATCTCCTTGAGGTAGGTGCCCACTCCCAGCACGGTGCCGCTGGTGCCGAGGCCGGCCACGAAGTGGGTGATGTCGGGCACGTCGCGCAGGATCTCGGGGCCGGTGGTCTCGTAGTGGACCCGGGGGTTGGCCTCGTTGGCGTACTGGTACAGGAACACCCAGTCGGGGTGCTCCAGGATCATCCGGCGGGCCAGGCGCACCGCGCCGTTGGAGCCCTCGGCGCCGGGGGACGGGACGATCTCGGCGCCGAACACCTCCAGCATCTGGCGGCGCTCGGGCGAGGTGTTCTCGGGCATGACCACCGTTATCGGGTAGCCCCGCATCCGGGCGATCATGGCCAGCGCGATGCCGGTGTTGCCCGAGGACGGCTCCAGTATCCGCTTGCCACCGCCGAGGGTGCCGTCGGCCTCGGCGTCGAGCACCATGGCCTTGGCGATGCGGTCCTTGACCGAGCCGGTGGGGTTGGCGCTCTCGAGCTTGGCCACCAGGCGGACATCGGGGTTGGGGCTCAGCGTGGAGACGTCGACGGCCGGCGTGTTGCCTATGAGGTCCAGTGCGTCGCGCCTGAGAGCCATGCGATGTTCCCGTGCCCTAATCCCGAGTAATCCGATCAGGATTATAGCTGCGGGTCAGCACCAACGCGGCGGGCACGGTCAACGCCGAGATGGCCGCCAGAGCGCCCAGCGACCACGCGTAGGCCGAGGACAGGGCGTCCGCCAGCGCGGCGTCTGCCACGGTGCCGGAGTCGTCGAGCAGGCCCCGGACCGCCTCGACGTCGCCCGCCTTGCGCTCGACGACCCAGAACAGGACCATCCCGGCGACGGCCGCTCCGTAGGCCCAGCCGAGGGAGCGGATGAACTGGTGGGCCGAGCTCACCCTGCCCATCTCGGCGGGATCGGCCTGCCCCTGCAGCAGCACCAGGCTCGACGTGGTGATGGTCCCGATGCCCCACCCCACCCACACGAAGGCCGCGAACACCAGCGGGAACCGGGCCGCGGTCGCAGCCGCCACCGTGACCGCCACCGCCCCGCTGGTGAGGATGAACGATCCGATCACGACCACGGTCTGGACCCGCATGCGCTCCTGGAGCTTGCTGGCGACCCACGACGCGGCCGCCCATCCGACCGTCGGCCACAGCACCGCGAAGGCGGCGAAGGACAGCGACGTGCCTCGGGCTCCCTTCAGGTACAGGGGCAGGAAGACGCTGGTCCCGGTGCCGCCCGCGATGGACGCGATCTCCACCATGTGCACCGGCCACCACTGGCGCCCGGTGATGTGGGCCAGGTGCACGATCGGACCCGGGCGGCGGCGGGCATGGCGCACGTACAGCCCGTACAGCAGCGCGGCCAGCGCCAGCAGCGCGACGCTCGACCACCGCAACGACGACGTGGCCAGCAGCAGCGCGACCGAGATCGCTCCGACGAGCCCGAGGCCGCGCCGGTCGAGCGGCTCGGCCTCGGCCATGGCCTCCGCGGGCACCCGGTTCCAACCCGCCGCGGCCGCCGCGGCGGCCACCGGCAGGTTGGCCGCGAAGACCGACCTCCAGCCGAGCGTGCTCACCAGCACCGCCGCGACCGCCGGGCCGGTCACTCCGATCACTCCCCACACCGACGCCACCAGGGCGTAGGCCCGCGGCCGGAGGGCGGATTCGTAGGCCAGGCCGATGCAGGTCACCCCCGCGCCGATCAGCGATCCGGTGAACACTCCCTGGAGCATCCGCGCCCCCACCAGCACCTCCATGGTGGGCGCGGCTGCGCACACGGCAGAGGCGGTCGCGAAGCCGACAATGGCCAGCCGGTACGCCCGCCTCACCCCCGCCCCGTCGATGAACGGCCCGATGACCAGCACCGCGATGGCCGCGGCCAGCAGCTCGACGGTGATCACCCACTGCGTGAGCGCGACCCGGCCCAGGTCGGCCCCGATCTCGGGGAGGGCGGCCGGGACCGAGATGGCGTTGTAGAAGGCCAGCGCCATCGAGGCCGCCACCGCCAGCGACACTGCCCGGTTCTCGGGCGCGAGCAGGCCACGGGCCGGGCGGGTCATCCTTCGAAGCTAATGCGGCTCCATCTCGGGACCCGTGACCGGGCGGCGGCGCTGACTGCTGTGATCCCGTCCTTTCGCCAGGCCCGGGACGGTCGCGCTAGCTGCTGTGATCCTGACCCTTCACCAGGCCCGGGACGGTCGCGCTAGCTGCTGTGATCCTGACCCTTCGCCAGCGCCAGGGCGGCGCTCGATGCTGTGATCCTGACCCTTCGCCAGGCCCAGGACGGCGCTAGCTGCTGTGATCCTGACCCTTCGCCAGCGCCAGGGCGGCCGGCACGGTCAGCACCGACAGCACTGCCATGGCCGCAAGCGACCAGGTGTAGGCCGAGGCCAGAGCGGCAGCGACGGTGGCGTCCACCACGGCGCCGGCTTCGCTGAGCAGGCCGCGCACCAGCTCGGCGTCGCCGGTGCGGCGCTCCACCACCCAGAACATCACCAGGCCGGCGGCCGCGGCCCCGTAGGCGAATCCCAGCGACCGGATGAAGTGGTGAGCGGAGCTCACCCTGCCCATCTCCTGGAGGTCGGCGCGGCCCTGCAGCAGCGCAAGGCTCGACGTCGTGATGGTGCCGATGCCCCATCCCGCGCACACGAAGGCGGCCAGCAGCACGACGATGGGCGCTTCGACCGCGGCGGCCGCGGTGACTCCCACCGATCCGACTGCCATGAACCCCGATCCGATCACGGTCACCGTCTGGGCCTGGAGGTGCTGCTGGAGCTTGCCCGACACCCAGGCGGCGACCGACCACCCGATCGTGGGCCAGATCACCGCGAAGGCGGCGAACGCCACCGAGTAGCCGCGGCCGGCCTTCAGGTACAGCGGCAGGTAGACGCTTGCACCGGTGCCGCCCGACACCGCCAGGACCCCGACGAGGTGGATGTTGCGCCATCGGCGGGCCGCGACATGCGAGAGCCGCACGATCGGCGAGCGGCAGTTGCGGGCATGGTGGACATAGAGGGCGGCCAGCAGCACGCCCGCGGCCACCATCACGATGCTGTACCACTCCAGGTAAGACGTGGCGACCAGCAGGACGACGGTGAAGGCGCTCAGAATCAGCAGGCCCCGCCGATCGATTCGCTCCACCGCCGCTCGGGCCCCGGCCGGCAGCCGGCTCCACCCGACCGCAGCCGCGATCACCGCGACCGGGAGGTTCGCCGCGAACACGGCCCGCCATCCCAGCGTGCTCACCAGGGCGGCGGCCACCGCGGGCCCGCCGATTCCCATGATCCCCCAGACCGAGGACATGAGCGCGTAGGCCCACGGGCGCACGGCGTCGTCGAACACGAGGCCTATGCAGGTGATCGCGGTTCCGATCAGCGCTCCGGTGGCCAGTCCCTGCAGCACCCGCGCCACGATCAGCAGCTCCATGGTGGGCGCGGCCGCGCACATCGCCGAGGTCACCAGGAAGGCCACAACCGTCATGCGGAACGCCCGCCGGGCGCCGGCGCCGTCGATGTAGGGCCCTATCGCGAGCACCGCGACGGCGGCGGCCACGAGTTCCACCGTGACCACCCACGGAAGCAGCGCCACCCGGCCGAGGTCGTCGCCGATGGCGGGGAGGGCGGCCGTGGCCGACAGATTGTTGTAGGAGGCCATGGCCACGGCCGACATCAGGGCCAGCGACACGGCCCGATACTTGGGGCCGAGCAGCCCGGGAGCATCGACGCGCGTCACCACCCGAAGCTATCGGCGCTGCCCAGCCGATAGAAATACGCCCGATGCGCGAGCCCACGGTGTTCTTCGAGGACTTCACTCCCGGCGATGTGATCGAGCTCGGCACCTACGAGATGACCGAGTCCGAGATAGTCGACTTCGGCCGGCGCTTCGATCCCCAGTACTTCCACACCGACCCGCAGGCCGCGCTGGACTCCCCCTTCGGGGGGCTGATCGCCAGCGGCTGGCACACCTGCTCGGCCTGGGCGCGGCTGTGGATCGACACCGTGATGGCGCAGGCCGACGGTCGGGGCTCGTCGGGAATGCAGGAGGTGCGCTGGCACGAGCCGGTGCGTCCGGGCGACTCGCTGAGCGCGACGGTGGAGATCCTCGACGCCCGGCCGTCGGCGCGCCACGCCGACCGCGGAACGGTGTTCATCGGCTGCACGATGACCAACCAGCACGGCCGGGTCGTGTTCACTGCCCACGGCCGGGGCTTCTTCGGCCGGCGCCATCCCGCCGACGAGACCGCTCGGAGCATGTCCGCCCAGGACGCCGAGACCGCATCGTCCACCGGGGAGACCCTCGACGTCCGATCGGGCGACGGTGTGGACTTGAAGTTGAGGATGATGGGCGGATCGGGGCCCGACCTGCTGGTGTGCCACGCCACCGGGTTCCATGGGCTGGCCTACCGGCCGCTCGCGCAAAGCCTCAAGGAGCACTTCAAGGTCTGGGCTCTGGACTTCCGGGGCCACGGCGCCTCGGGTCCGGCCCCCGGCGGCGACTACGCGTGGAGCGGCATGGGCGCCGATGCAGCCGCCTGCGCGGCGGCTATCGGCGTCGAGCGGCTGTACGGCTTCGGCCACTCGATGGGCGGCGCGGCCCTGCTGCTGGCCGAGCGGTCCGCTCCGGGCATGTTCGCGGGCCTGTTCCTGTACGAGCCGATCGTGCTGCCGAGGGGCTTCTTCGACGCTCCGAACGCCAATCCGCTGGCAGCGGGGGCCCGCAATCGCCGCGAGGTCTTCAACTCCCGCGCCGAGGCGTTGGCCCGGTACTCGAGCCGGTCGCCCCTCGGGGTCATGCGGGCCGACGCGCTGGCCGCCTACGTCGAGGGGGCCTTCGTGGACCTGCCCGACGGCCGCGTCCGCCTGGCGTGCGCGGCCGAGACCGAGGCTCGCACGTTCGAGGCCAGCGGCGGTCTGCCGACCGAGGAGGCGACGGGAATCGGCGTGGCCGCGACGGTGGCGGCCGGAACGGTGGGTGGAGTTCCCAACCCTGGGGCCTTCGCGCCCGCGGTCGCCGAGGCGCTGCCCCTAGGCCGGTTCCTGAGCTTCGAGGACCTGGGCCACTTCGGGCCGCTGGAGGCTCCCGGCGTGGTGGCGGCCGCCGCGGTCCGGGAGTTGCTCGGCGACTAGGGCCTGCGTTCAGCCGAACTAGTGTCAAGAATCCACCGCACAGGTGGAAAATTGACAGGAGTTCGGCGGCTAGAGGCCGAGCTTGCGAGACCGGGGCCCGAGCGGCCCGCGGAGCGAAGCGAACAAGAGCGGGAGGCTACGGGGAGCTGTCGATGGCGACGGGCTCCTCGTCGACCTCGCCGTCGAGGATGCGGTAGGACCGCAGCGACGGCTCGGGATGGCGCAGCGACACGATGACGAAGCGCCACGCCCCGAAGGGGTCGAAGCGGGCCGCGTCGGCGATGTCGGTGGGCGACGGGTAGTTGGTGGTGTGGGTGTGGGAGTGCATCACGCCCATGACCGTCAGGCCGGCGTCGTCGGCGGTGCGCTCGACGTCCATCATCTCCAGGCCGTCGAGTACGTAGATCTCTCGGGACTCGGCCGCGTTGCGCATACCGAAGAACCGCTCGATGCGGTTCGAGCCGGGCTGCCCGGCGAACAGGCCGCAGGCCTCGTGGGGAAGGCCGGCGATGGCATGGGCCACCATGGTCGCCTGCATCTGCGCCGACATCTCGAGCATCGCCTCGCACCATACCGGCGCGGCCCACTCCCCTGCCCCGCCCGGTTGGCACCGCGCCGCCCGGGTCCCGCCCGCCACCGCAGCGCCACCGGCCGACCCGTCCCGCCCGCCACCGCAGCGCCACCGGCCGACCCGTCCCGCCCGCCACCGCAGCGCCACCGGCCGACCCGTCCCGCCCGCCACCGCAGCGCCACCGGTACCGTGGCTGCGATGGCCAAGTCGCAGAAGCCCCGGGACGTTCCGGAAGGAGCGTCGGTGGTCGCCACCAACCGGCGCGCCCGCCGAAACTTCGACGTCCTGGAGACCCTCGAGGTGGGCCTGGTGCTTGAGGGCAGCGAGGTCAAGTCGCTGCGTGAGGGCCAGGTGCAGATCGCCGAGAGCTGGGCCCGTGTCGACCGGGGCGAGCTGTGGCTGCACAACCTTCACATCTCGCCGTACTCGCACGCTTCGGAGTCGTTCCGCTCCGATCCCGACCGGGTGCGCAAGCTGCTGGCCCATCGCCGCGAGATCTCACGGCTCGGAGCCCGGGCCGCCCAGGAGCGGTTGGCCCTGGTGCCGCTGGCGCTGTACTTCAGCGGGGGCCGGGCCAAGATCGCGCTGGCCCTGGCCCGGGGCCGCACCCACCGCGACCGGCGCCGCGACATCGCCCAGCGCGACGCCGACGCCGAGGCGGCCCGCTCGATGGCCGCGGCCCGCCGGCGCCGCTCCCGCGACCAGCAATGAGCCGCGCCGAGTTGGCGTTCTGGGTCGCCGTCGTCGCCAACGGGGTGACGTTCGTGCAGATCGTGCCCCAGATCGTGCGGCTGCTGCGCACGGGGCACACCGAGGGCGTGTCGCCCACCTGGGCCGCGGCCGGGATGACCATCAACCTCGGCTGGCTTGCCTACGTGGTGGAGAACGGGTTCTGGGAGACGATCCCGTCGATCATCGCCGCCATCACCAGCTTCACGCTGGCGCTGTACCTGCTGTACCGCAACGGCGCCAATGTGCGCATCGGGCTGGCGATAGGCGTGGCGGTGATGGTGGCCAGCGTGGCCATCCAGCAGCTTGCGGGCTGGACGGTGCTGGGCACGGTGCTGGGCCTGTCCAACGGGCTGTATCTAGGGCCCTCGGTGATCGCGGCCTGGCGCTCGCACACGCCCGTCGGGATCTCCCCGGCAACCTGGTGGCTGACCGTGCTGGAGGGCCTGAAGTGGGGCTTCTACGGTTTTCTGGTGGCCGCGGTGCCGATCATGGTGTACGGGGCGACCGCGATCCTCCTGGCGCTGCTGGTGCTGCTGCGGCTGCGGGTGGCCCGCGACCGCATCCGCGCCGCCCTCGCTTCGGCGGCCTGAGTGTCGGCCGCGGCGAGTATCTTGGTTGGTCCCTTCGGGGCAGCAGCTTGAAAAGAGACTGCACGAGGGGCTGACCGGTTTCGACGTCGGGACCAGGAGGCCGCGGAGTGCGACCGGAGTTGCTCAGACTCCCTAAACGGGGCAACCAAAGAGACGCCGATGACGACGTTCTCGTTCTCGCTGCCTGATCTGAACTGATCTAGCTACGAGAATCATCGCGACCAGCAATGGCACGCGGGGCCAGACCGCTGCAGCCTGGCACCAGAAGCAGCGGTGGACGGCAGGGAAAGACCCGCTGACGGCAGGCAAAGACCGCTGGCACCGGAGAAAGATCCGGCGGCCGGATCCTCGGATCCCCACGACCCGGCGTGGCGGCAGCCGCAAGCCGCAGGCTCGGGAATGGTCGTAGCAAGCCCGGCAACCGCCTGACGGACGGGAGTTCGATTCTCCCCAGCTCCACCATCCAAAACCATATAACCGCAGGTCACACGGCAAAAATAGCGGGCCAGAATCCTCGCAATGTTGGTTGCAGCGTCACTATTGGAGCGCCACGGCCGCCCCGGAGGTGTGCCGCCCCGGAGGTGTGGCAGAGCTGTGACACTGGTGGCTGCGGCAGATTCGGACGGGCCGTCACTCGCGCTTCACAGATCCGATGGTGAGGGTCACCCCCGCTCCGGCGAGCGAGGAGTCGAGCCGGGTGAGGGTTACCTGGCTGAAGCTGAACAGCTCTTCGGCGGTGATCGGTTCGGGCCGGGCCATGGCGAGCATCACAGAGCTCAGTCGATCAGGGAGCCAGCTGGGATCGCCGCCGGCATCAGTCGTCAGCTTCCGCAGTTGCTGGCGCGCCTCGTTGTCGTGCCGGAGAGCATCGGTGGACACCAGAGCCTGGGCGATGAGGTGGCTAACCGCCGATGACTTCGGCGTGTGCTTCACATGGATGAGTAGCCCATCTTCCGTGATGATGTCGGATGCCTCGAAGCCCCGTGGGTGCTGGGTCGTCCTCAGTAGCTGCCGGTCGAGCTTGACGCCACCAAGCGACGCCGCAGCCATGGCGTTGTAGGTCTCTTCGTCGGGATGAGTCGAGACGGTCCAGTCCGGGAGCGAGACTGCCGGTGGACGTGCGAAGATCTCGTCGACGTGGGCTTGAAGGCGCTGGGCGTAGTCAGTGTCCATCGCATACCAGCGAGAGTCGAACAGGCAGTAGCGGACTCCGCTGATTTCAATCTCGAAGAAGAGCCAGTGGATAGCCGGGATTGCGCCGCTAACTGGCTCCTCGCCATCGCTGTCGCGGAAGAGCTGCACCTTGATCGAAGAGGCTCCGGCGAGCCGGTCGTCAGGAGCCTTCCGCTCGATCGCTTCCAGCAGGTCATCGAGATTTGGCAGGTCGTCTTTCGCCTCGACGTTGTGCTTGCCGGTTCCGAGCAGCTTGAAGGCAGAGGGTGTTCCGTTGTCGTCGATGCGCTCGTGGGGCCAGCCAAGCGCCAGCCTCCCATTGGATCCGCCCTCGAGGGCAGCCCGCAGCTTGCCTCGAGCTGCTCGATCATCTCACGGTTCTTGACACGAACGAACTGCGCGAGCGCCTGGAGCGCGGATCACGAGCACGGCAGCGGCTGTTGTGTTGCCGAGACTGATGCTCACGCCGGACAGCGTCGAGAGCCGCCCCGCCCAAGTTGTCTGCTCGCGGTGCATGGCTCCAGTCACGAGCAGCGATTCGCTGTCCTCGACTACCCCCGAGGTGGCCGTGAAGGCGCCGGGACCGAGGTACCTGGAGCGGATTGCATCGCTGAGATCGGTGATCTCACGCATCCGATACAACGTGGTCCGGACAGACGGGGACTCCTTGCGGGGCACCCACACATTGTGGCCGATCAGGTGGCGTGAGGGACTGACCGCCACGACTGCGACGGACGCTCCAGCCGCCGGAGACTCGCGGGGTGGTGAGGCGCTCGCGGCCACGCTGACGGTGACGTAGCCGAGCTTGACTGCGTCGCGCAGGGATCGGCTGATGATTGTGCCAATGCTCCGAGCGCCTCCTCAACGGACAGGTCACCGAACTGGCCGTTGAGCAACGTTCCGGGGAGATGGAGGTGGGGATCCCATCTCCTCCAGGTTGAGCCCTGACTCTTTCCGACTGACTTCTGCATCGTTACACCATTCACGATGTGCACACCCGCGGTTCTCTACAACTCGACGATCGGCCGGTCGTCTACGGCCGCCGCTAGAAGGTCATGCATGTCGTCGATCGGGAGGTGGGCAGTGCGGACGAGGTCCTCAACTGACACGTCCGCTTCGATCTCTGCTCGCCGCATCGAGCGTTCGATAAGCATCGGTGCCTCCGACGCACCCATCTCGCGATCTCCCGGCTCCTGCTTGCGCCAGCCCCGAGTGGACATGTAGCGCATGGCTGCTTGGTATGCCTCGGGTGAGAGGATTCTCAAGGTTCGAGCCCGGTACAGCAGCGCTGCCATCGACAGACCCCACACGCGCTTCATCTCCGCGAGCCGCGACCACCCTGTGGCGTCCAGCCGCGATGGCAGCTCCTCAAGCGCGCTGGCTTCTGGGAGCAGGAAGGATGCAGCGAAGTTCTGGGCCTGGCTCTCGACCTGCTTGGTGCCGGGTTCGGCCGCTTCGTGCATCACTAGGTGTCCCAGCTCATGGCTCGCGTCGAACCTTGACCGCACATAGTTGTCGGACTTGTCGTCGGTTAGAAGAACGAGCGGACGGACGCCGGTCCTGGTCGAGAAGGCGTCGACTTTCACCGTCCCGAGAGTGAGCCGGGCTACGGCGATGCCATGGCGCTCCAACTCGCGTACGACATGGCCGATGGGGCCGTCACCGAGATTCCAGGCTCGTCGTACCAGCATGGCGATGTCGTCGATCTCTGCGGCTGTTGCATCCGAGCCGACGGGGCACTCTGGCACGTCGACTTCGGGAATCCGGACGTGCTGCTCCAGCGCTGTGACAAACTCACCAAGAAGCACTGCCTGAGCCCGGGCGCGACGCCGTTCCCGAATGCTGGTTGAGCGGAGATCACGAAAGTAGGTGACCGGTTCGCTATCGACAAGACCTACTCCCCTGTCGTGCTCGACGGCGAGACCCTCGATGAATACCTCATCCGCGTGTTGACCGTCCAGCGCATCCTCACCACAAGCGACAACGTTCCGATCCTCGCGCTGGCCTGCACCAGCTGCGGCCACTCCATCGTCAGCCCGACGCAGGGCTGGCTGAAGCCCACCACCCGGCACGTCTGCAACGCGTGTGGCACCGAGAACCGCACGCGCCGCAGGTGCTTCCTGAACCCTCTCGCTGACAAGCTCCAGTAGAGAATACGGAGACTCTTGGAATCGCCTCGACCGCGAACTCCCGTTCCCGCACTCCATCGATAGCCGTCGCCCTGCGCATCGAAAGGCGGGCGCCTCGCCGGGGCTGATACCGAGATGCCCCTCGCTCCCTGACCAAGAGGACTTCAGCTGAATCTAGGTACGCACGAGCGTGAGCCGGCCAACCCTGGATGTCACAGCCAAGCCCTACTGTCGAACACCTGTTCGTTTCAAGGAGGTTGCTGATGTCCCGCCGTCATGTTTCAACGCCCGCTTCGTCGACTGGAAGCACCGCTCGACCGATTGCCCTTCCTGGGAGCGAGTCGTGGTCTACGGTGGCCGACATGGCCTCTGCCGCGCGGCCACGCACCAACGGCACCATGAACACGCTGTTGGCGCGGGACGCCCCCGCACACGACTGGTACCGCTTTGTTCTGTCGTTCCCGCCTCACCTCGTGCGCGACTACGCGCAGCGGTTCGGGCTCGACGCCGACAGCCGTGTTCTTGACCCGTTCTGCGGCACGGGCACGACCCTTGTGGAGGCGAAGAAGCTCGGCGTGCCTAGTTGTGGCCTCGAAGCGGTGCCGCTGTCTCGGCTCGCAGCCTCCACCAAGGTCAACTGGACTCCGGATCCTGACGAGCTGCTCAAGCACGCCGAACTGGTGGCCGAGAAGGCACTCGCTATTTTGGCTGCTGACGGTATCTCCGATGAGCCGGCGTCATCGGTCCCACGGGGAGTGCGGCTGCGGACGCTTCCCGCCGCTAGTGCGAAGCTGCTGCTCAAGGACTCCATCAGCGCTCTGCCGCTTCACAAGGTGCTGGTGTTGCGTGACGCCCTCGACGGCGAATACGACCCGGCCTTTGCTGACCACGAGCGGCTCGCGCTGGCTCGGATCCTGCCGGTGGAGGTCGGCAATCTGCGCTTCGGGCCAGAGGTGGGCCTCGGAACGGTCAAGCTCGACGCTGCGGTGGTGTCTGTGTGGCTTGAGCGCATGCAGACCATGTGCACCGACCTGCGCCAGCTCCAGCCGCGCGCCGCCACCTCGGCTGTCGCCCTCGACGCAGATGCCCGAATGGTCGACGAACTCCTGGAGCCCAACAGCGTCGATGCGGTCATCACCTCGCCGCCGTATCCGAACGAGAAGGACTACTCGCGCACAGTGCGCCTCGAATCGGTGCTTCTGGGCTATCTCAGCAGCCGGTCGGATCTACAGGCGATGAAGAAGGGTCTAGTGAGGTCCAACACCCGCGGCGTCTACCGAGACGACGCTGACGACGCCTGGGTTCAAGACGACGCCGAGGTCGAACGGATCGCCTCAGCGATAGAGGCCCGCCGCATAGAACTCGGCAAAGACTCGGGATTCGAGCGCATGTACCACCGGGTCACGAAGCTGTACTTCGGGGGGATGGCCCGCCACCTCGTCTCGTTGAGCCGGGTGCTGAAACCCGGCGCCCGCCTCGCGTACGTGGTGGGCGACCAAGCCTCCTACCTGAGGGTCATGATCCGCACCGGTCAGATCTTGGCTGAGATCGCGGAGCGTGCCGGATACGAGGTCGAGTCAATCGACCTGTTCCGCACCCGTCACGCCACAGCAACACGCGAGCAACTCCGCGAGGAAGTACTGGTGCTGAGATGGCCAGGCGCCGCAGCCGCCGCCAGCCACCGATGAGGCACTCGCAGACTCCCGCCGAAGGACCGGCCTGACATGTCCACGGCGAGCCTGGCGCAGCAGATCATCGAGTGGATCTTCGCCCAGCGCCACAATCCAGGTGACGATCAAGTGACCTTCACACGAGACGACTTGATTTCTGCCGCTGACGCACTGGGAGCACCCCGCCCCAAGAATCTCGGCGACATCGTGTACTCGCTGCGCTACCGGGTGCCGCTTCCCGACTCCATCCGACGAACAGCACCACCGGACCGCGAATGGGCAATCTTCCCCGGCGGCAACGCCGTCTACACGCTGCGGACCGTGCCCTTCAATCTCATCGAGCCACGCAAGGGCCTCCGGACGATCCGCCTACCCGACGCCACACCCGGCGTCATCTCCAAGTACTCCCTAACAGACGAACAGGCCCTGTTGGCCCGGGTCCGATACAAGCGACTGCTCGATGTGTTCACCGGCCTCGCCTGCTACCCCCTCCAGAGCCACCTGCGCACAAGCATCACAATCACCAACGCCATCGACGGCACGCCCAGCAGCTCGCAGGTCGAAACCGACGACGTCTACGTCGGCTTGGACGAACACGGCGCGCACTACATCCTGCCAGTGCAGGCCAAGGGCGGCTCGGACTCGCTGAGCGTCATCCAGATATGGCAGGACCTGCGAGTCGCTGAGCAGAAGTTCCCCGACCTGATCGCCCGCCCAGTCGCGGCTCAATTCATGGAGCAGAGCGTCATCGCCCTCTTCGAGTTCCAAGAATCCAATGATGAGATCACCATCGCCCGCGAGCACCACTACAGCCTCGTCGCACCTGAAGAACTCGCACCTGGAGAACTCGCGGCATACAGTGCTGCGGCTCAAATGCAACCTGGCTAAGAGACAGTGGCTAATGCTCTGCGGCACCGCACCTCAGGCACGGTGCTGGATGAGGCTCCGCCGCGATCCGTGACTGCTGACGTGCGGGCGCAGAGTCGCGACCATGACGCATGGGCGCTCGACACACCCGGTGCCTCCCCCCGTTGACCGGTCACCTCGATTAGGAGGTAACCATGTCAACGATGCAGGAAGAACGGGTCGCGGGGCCGGTGTTGCCGCCGGGCCGGGTGCGGAGATCGTTCCCCAGGGAGTTCAAGGCTGACGCGGTGGCGCTGGTGCTCGATGAGGGCCGCTCGATCGCTTCGGTGGCGCGCTCGTTGGGGATCGGGGCGACGAGTCTGGGCAACTGGGCCAGGCGCGGATCGATCGGGTCCGTGATCTTCGCGACTTCCGATTCCAGGTACTCGAGTTGAGTTCGAGCGCTAACGAGGAGGACGTCGCTGACATCTTCGTCAGGACCAACTCCGAGGGCGTGAAACTGAAGCAGTCCGACTTCATATTGACGCTCATGTCGGTTCACTGGGACAAGGGTCGACGCCAGCTCGAGCAGTTCTGCCGCCAAGCCGTGGACAGAACCGTCACCGGGCCATCATCAAGAAACGCATTCATCGAGCCGAGTCCCGACCAACTGCTTCGCGCAGGCGTCGGGCTCGCCTTCCGGCGGGGCCGGCTCAGCCACGTCTACAACATCTTGAGGGGAAAGGACCTGGAGACCGGCGACGTCTCCGAAGCTCGCAGAACCGCACAGTTCGAGGCTCTTGCGGTTGCTCAGGACCAAGTCTTGGATCTGAGCAACTGGCACGAATACCTCAAGTGCCTCACCCACGCAGGATTCCGCAGCAGCCGCATGGTGACCTCCCAGAACGCGCTCATCTATTCCTACATGCTGTGGCTGATCGGCCGATGCGACTTCGGCCTGGACCGCAAGACACTGAGGGGTGTCATCGCCCGCTGGTTCTTCATGGCCCAGACGACAGGCCGCTACACCGGCTCCTACGAGTCCCAAATCGAATCCGATCTCGGCCGCCTAGCCGCGCTCGCGGACAACGGCGGACAAGCCTTCTGCGACGAACTAGACCGCCTAGTGCGGGCCACGTTCACCAACGACTACTGGCTCATCTCACTTCCGAATCGGCTCGACACCTCAGCAGCCAGGTCGCCCGTCCTGACGGCGTACCAGGCCGCCTTGAACCTCCTCGATGCCGAGGCACTGTTCAGCGATCTGCGCATTCGCGACTTGCTCGATCCAGCCGTTACCGCGCCCCGAGCAGTGGAACGGCACCACCTGTTCCCGAAGGCACACCTCAAGGCCAAGGGGATCACCGGAGTCCGTCAGGTCAACGCGATCGCGAACATGGCCTACCTCGACTGGCCCGACAACGCGGACATCTCCGACGACGATCCTCTCACCTACTGGCCGGCGATGACGAGCAGGCTTGATCCCGACCAGCTCGAGCACCAGATCTACTGGCACGCCCTGCCCGTGGGCTGGGCGCAACTCGACTACGCAACCTTCCTGGAGCGCAGGCGGACGCTACTGGCAGCTGTAGTGCGCGACGGCTTCGACACACTCTGGGAGGACAGCGCACCCGAGCCGGCAGAAGGCGTCATCGAACTGCTGCGAGTAGGCGAGTCGCAGACCGTCGAGTTCAAGTCCACTGCCCGCTGGAACCTCCACGCCGGCAAGCCCGACAAGAAGATGGAGCACGTGATCGCCAAGACCGCCTGCGGGTTCCTCAACGCCCAAGGCGGCAAGCTGCTCGTCGGAGTCGACGACGACGGCAACATCGTCGGCCTCGGCCCGGACCTACAGACCCTCCGCAAGGGCAACAAAGACGGCTATGAGCTGTTCCTACGCCAGCTGCTCGACGCCAGCCTCTCGGTGACCACCGCCGGGATCATCCACATCAGCTTCGAGAGCGTCGCAGGCGAGGACGTCTGCGTTGTATCGGCTTCTTCATCTGCCAAGCCGGTCTTCGCCAAGCCCCACGAAGGCGGCAGCGGCCATTCGGAATTCTGGGTCCGCATCGGAAACGCCACGAAGCAGCTCCACGGCGACGACATGCTGGAGTACCAAGCCAACCACTGGGGCTAGTCGACCGGCTCGACAGTTCCGTCTACCGGCCTGAGCACAGGTTCTTGACGCATCGCGACAATCCGGCTCTTCCGCGAATCAGGTCGGGATGAAGGTGTCGAAGAGTGCCCAGGTGGGCTAGCCGGCATAGAGCCAGCGACGGCCATGTTCGCCCAGGCGGGCCCATACCGGCGGTTCTCGTGTCGATGAAGGCAACCGCTGTACGGTGGTCACCATGACCGCAGCGCCCCGCCCCGGCACCGGCGAGGCCACCCCCGGCAGCCTTGACGTATGCACCGCCGGCGTTTGAGGCCCATGGCATCTGGATCGCCGACAGCGACCTCTTGGTCGCGGAGCCTGCGGTGCCGACCCCCGAGCTAAGCCGCAACGACCTGCTCGACGCCCTGGGCGAAGTTGCCGCCATCATGCACAGCCGTGGTCAACGCGGCCGCGTCTATGTGGTGGGCGGCGCCGCCGCACGTCATCGATAGAGCTCGCACAACGCCCGCAGGCGTGATTCGGATGCCCATGCCCGAAACGGTCACCCTCATGCACGCACGACACGTCGCACAAGGGCGCGGCAGAACCCGGCATCCGGTGTCGGGACCACCGTCACCGCTGTCACCCGCGGCAACTACTCTCGACGCTGTGGCCAGCCCCACCGCCATGACGACGATCACCGCCCCCGCGGCTTCTCCGGCTGAGGTCCTGGAGCGCTGCGAGAGGGCGATCCTGTCAGTGCTGCGCCTCTGGCCACGCGGCGCCGCTCAAGCCGCGGTCGCGCACCGCGCCGGCCTCGACGCCACAACTGCAGCGACGGCGCTGCGCCGGCTTCTCGATGCTGGGTTGGTCGTGTCCAGCGAGGAGACCCCACCGGTACGGGGCCATCATGAGCGCATCGTGTTCTGGCGCCTCGCCGGTGCCTCAGCCACCGCGGCGCTGATGGCGGATGTGCCTCTACCCGACCCCGCCCAGCGCCGAGGCCCCCAAGGCCCGCTGCCCGATGAGTTCTGGCACCACTTCTGTTCGGGATCGGACCCCGCCGATCTGCGCCTGCCCCGCGACGCCACCCTGGTGGGCTGCCGCCTCATCGAATCGTTCGACTCCGAGGCCCGATCATGGGTGCTGTCTCACTTCACCGTCGAGCAACTCGCCGCCTGCCACAGCCGCTACCCCGACCCCAGCTCAGAAGCCCCCGAGCTGATCGCCGCGGCGATCGAGGCGCTGAGTTGACCGTCATCGGGGACTACAGCGACGTCCACCAACTTCGCCAACTACCGAATCCGTGCCCTGCTCTATGCCGGCAGACCCAACTGGGCGCTGCTCGACACCCTCACTCCGACCTGAAACGCGAAGAGCCCACATAGTCGAACCTGACAGTCGTGACGGTCTGCCCGACGAGACCGACTCCTCCGAGGCCGATCCCGACGACGAGCCGAGCGCCGGAGCGCGGACCCTAACGAACTACTTCGACGTGGAGCCCCTCGGCCCGTAGGGCGCCTTCGAGCCGCGGCGACGGCACCGACAGGAACACGCCCGCGTTGAGATGGGCGGCCGCCGCGAGGGCCTCACTGCCCAGCGCGTTGAGGCGATGACGGTGCCGGTGGCGAGCGAACACCGGACCCAGGGTCCTCAGGCTGACCAGGCCGATCGCGTCGGGCAGTTCCAGCAGTCGCCTGATCGCCTGGTCGCGGAGGTTCGCGGGCTGGCCGGCGAAGGGCTGCGACAGGGCGCCGGTGCGTTCTGAGGCCCCCAGCACGGCCTGGCACAGCCGCACGTACCAGTAGCCGGTGGTGTACACCGCATCGTCGGGCCGGGGCGGCCGGCCGCCCCGGAGAAGCCCGCTCAGGAGCTGGTCGTCGACGATCTGTGTCACGCAGTCGCCAAGTCGGGATCACCGAACCCGGCCCGGGCCAGTTCCCAGTCCTCGTCGGTGACGGACTCGAGCAACTCACGGCGCAGGCTCTCCAGCCGCCCCGCCACGAGGACCACCGCATCGCCCAGGTCGAGATACGCGATGTCGCCCCCGTCCTGAAGCCCCCAGCGGCGACGGGCCGCCGCCGGCAGGCTCATCTGCCCCCGCGACGACACTCTCAGATCTCCGGAACTCGCCATGCATCCAGGTTACAAGGCGATCAAGTCCATTGCCTTGCAGCACGGACTGGCCCTCCGAGGCGTCCATCAGGCGTATGCGGCGGCAGGCGGACACGGCACAGCTCCTAGAAGGACATGCTTGCGAGTCCGTCCGCGGGAGCGTCAAGTGGCTGCAGCAGTCCGACATACCCCGGGCCTGATCGGACCTGGGAGCTTCCCCGCGCCTGCGGAGGACCCAGCATCTGGGTCGGAACAGACCAGGTCCGACGACTCATCCCAGCGTGTCTGGAGAGATCGCCGATATCGAGGTGCGCCCTAGGGCGCCCCGCTCCGAGACCCTCTCACCAGCCGGCTCATCGTCGCCGCTCGGCGCCGGCTTGCGGCAGTGGATGCCGCTGCCTACGAGATCCGCCAAGCCACCACCGCCCGAGATCAAACAACCCGACTATGCGAAACCCAGGGCACACCATCGCCAGCGTGCCGTTGTTCTTGTTGGAGCATCGGCCGTGGCTCGCCGCTGCTGCGGGCTGGGTCGTGGTGGCGGTGTTGTGATCACCTTGGTCATCGACGCGATCCAGCACACCGTGTCCAGGGTCAACGGTCCGGCGTCGGCATCCGCGGACCGCTGGCCCGCGGCCGCGGCGGCCAGTACGCCATCAACGGTGACCACCTGGGCCACCGCGCCCACGACATCGCCGTTGGCGACCCCTCGATGAAGAATTGCTTGCACATCATCCTGCAGAGCCATGAGAGCCTCCTGTCCATCTTTGTCAGACCGATGCCGGGTCGCCGTTCGACATGGCTGATTGATGTGTATTTCTAGATCGAGTTGTTGTGGCAACCGTTGACGAGGGCTGGATCAGGCATTGACGGTCGGGAGCCCGGCTTTGACCTCGCTTCAAAGAGGGCGGCAGCGTCGGGGCCGGCCGCGGCCATATAGTGTTGTCGTGACGGCCTTGGGGCCACGCAGGGGTGAATGACCGGCGTGCGGTTCCTCTCCTACTCGATCGGCGGCGAGGCCGGCTTCGGTGTGTGCAGCACCGCCGGCACCGGGGTCGTCGACCTCGGACGCCGGCTGAAGGGCGTGACGGACCTCAACGACCTCATGAACCAACGACGGCTTGCCGAAGCCGGCGCCTTCGCCGCCGACCCACCCGACCACGGCCTCGACAGCATCACCTTCGAGCGGCTGCTTCCGCGTCCACAGAAGATCTTCTGCGTCGGCGTGAACCACCGCGAACGGGCTGAGGAGTACGCCCACCACCGCCACGACTCCTATCCCTCGGTGTTCGTGCGGTTCCCGGACTCGTTCTGCGGCCACGGACAGGACTTGCTGCGACCGCCCGAGAGCGAGCAGTTCGACTACGAGGGCGCGATCGTGGTCGTCATCGGCACCGCAGGGAGGCGCATCCCCGTTGCGCACGCCCGGCAGCACATCGCTGGACTGTCGCTCGCCAACGACGGCACCGTTCGCGATTGGACCCACCACGGCGGGCTCAACGTCACCCAGGGCAAGAACTGGGAGGCCAGCGGTGCCATCGGTCCCTGGCTGGTGACCATCGACGAGTTCGACGACCTTGACTCGCTCCACCTGGTGACTCGCGTCAATGAAGAGGTGCGCCAAGACGGCACCACCGCTTCGATGCGCTTCAGCATCGAGTTCCTGGTCCACTACCTCTCCACCGTCATCACGCTGCGTCCCGGCGACATCATCTGCACCGGGACACGCACCGAAGCCGATGCCCGGCAGGACCCGGCGACCTGGCTGCGGCCCGGCGATGTCGTCGAAGTGTCCGTGCCGGAGATCGGCACCCTGCGCAACACCGTCTCGGACGAGCCGGTGGCGCAGGCGAAGGAACCAGCGCGGCTCGACGTGCTGACCGGCGACGCCATCGGAATGCGACCTTTCAGCCAGTCGCTGCCGATGGCGCTGCTGCGGGCCAGGGAGGAGGCCATGCGCCGCTTCCGCCCGCTGCTGGCGGCCCACGACCTCACTGAGCAGCAGTGGCGGGTGCTGCGTGCGCTGGTCGCCTCCGATGATCGTCCCGACCTCACCGGGTTGGCCGAGCGTACCGCCCTGCAGGTGTCGAGCGCCTCACGCATCATCATCAACCTCGAAGGACGCGGCCTCGTCGAGCGCCGGACCACGGCGCGGGATCAGCGTCGGGTGTACTTGGGCCTCACCGATGCTGGACGAGACCTCGTGCGACGAATCGCTCCGCACTCCGAGGCCGCCTACAACCGGATCGAGGAGGAGTTCGGAGTCGAGCGACTCGCCAAGCTGCTCGGCGAGCTCACCGACCTGGCCACCCTGGCCTCGGACGAAGTGGCCGAGGCATCGTGAGTGTCACCGCCGCAACACTCGGCCGGTACCCGGCTGCCCGACGAGGTCGGGCCTAGCCGGCGACGTCGGGCCTAGCCGACAAGGTCGGGCCTAGCCGGCGACGAGCTCGCCGGACCGCCTCGAACTCACCCGACCTGGTGGTCGAGCGACCGGCGGGGCCCGTGTTCGCCCTGTCGCCGCTTGACTACCGCCCTCCAACATGTCAACATATCAACAATCAGATGTTGTACATGTAGACTTTCTCGGTCGGGCATGGCAAGGAGGACAACATGAGACACGGTGCTCGCCACAGTCTGAGAGCGGCGCTGGCCGCAGCGCTCGTACTTGCGATGCTGGCAGCTTCATGCGGAGGCGACGAGGACGGTGCGCCGCCGCAAGACGAGGCGCCGGCCACCACAACCGGCCAAGATCCTGACCCCGAGGCCGAACCGGCCGCCGAGCCGAGTGAGGGCTCGCAGGACGAGGCTGAAGACGTCGACGCTACCGAGCCGGAGGATGATGCCGCCGCGACACCGGACAGCGCCGAACCGGACGACCCCACTGCTGATGCCGCGCCGGCGGTGGCGGATGGGGAGCCGATCCGGGTCGGCAATGTCAGCTCGCTCAGCGGCGCAGGGCTGTTCCCGGAGGCGTCGGTCGCGGCCAAGGCCGTGTTCGACCGGGTCAATGCCGGCGGAGGGATTGGCGGCAGGCCCATCGAGATCATCATCGAGGACGACGGTGGCACCCCCGAAGGGGCGGCCACCGCCGCTCGCAAGCTCGTCGAACAGGACGGCGTGGTGGCGATGGTGGGATCGGCCAGCATCCTCGAATGCGCGGTGAACTCCGGGTTCTACGCCGAGCAGGGGGTGTACTCGATCCAGGGCACAGGCGTGGATCCGCTGTGCTTCCTGTCCTCGAACATCTCGCCCGTCAACACGGGGCCCTTCGCGGGGATCACCGTGTCGTTGTACTACGCGTCGGAGACTCTGGCCCTGGACCGGGTCTGCAACATCAACCTGTTCGTCATCCCGGACCTTGCACCGGCCTTCGAGGGCGCGGTGGCCCGCTGGGAGTCGATCACCGGCAAGTCCCTGACGTTCCGGGGCAAGGCCGCCACAATGGAGGACGATCCCACGCCGCTGATGCTGCAGGCCCGAGACGCCGGCTGCCAGGCGGTGGTCGTCGACGGCGTCGAACCGCACGCTCTGGCCCTCGGACGGGCCATCGATGCGCAGGGTCTGGGCGACATCGTGTGGATCGGACTCACGTCGTACTACACCGACGCCATCGCTTCGCAGCTGGGCAGCGCCGGCAACGGCCTGCGGGCCAATTCGGAGTTCGAGCCCTACGGGTCTGATTCGCCGGTTCTGGACGACTGGAAGGACCTGATGGCCAGCGCCGGCGTGCCGCTGACATCGTTCGCCCAGGGTGGCTATCTGGCCGCCACGATCTTCGTGGAAGCCATCCGGGGGATCGACGGAGAGATCACCCGCGAGTCAGTGGCCGGAGCCATGCTCGACCTTGAGCCCTACGAGACTCCCCTGCTTGGAACGCCCTACACGTTCGGCCCTGGAGACGCACACGCCCCGAACCAGGCTTCGAAGTTCGTTGAACTGCGCGACGGTCAATGGATGACCGCAGCAGACGACTGGGTGATCCTTCCCGGCTGATGGGCGGGCGCGGCGCGACACCAAGACCCCTGCCGCCGACCACCAGCCGGGCAGATCCCCTCAGCTGAGCCGCAGGGCGGGCGATGCTCACCCTCGTTGTCGCCGGGCTCGCCGCTGGTGGCGCCTACGCGATCTTCGGGGTGAGCATCGTTGTCCTGCACAGGATGGCCGGCGTGGTGAACTTCAGCCAGGCGGTGGTCGGCGCGTTCGGCGCATACGTGGCTGCGACCGGTGTGGAGCGAGGCTGGGGCCTGCTGTGGGCGGCTGTGGCCGGGGTCGCGCTCTCGTCAGCTCTATCGATCGCTATCGGGCTGCTGTTCGCGCGCCTGTTCAGCGAGGCGGGAGCGGCCGTCCGCACCGCCGCGATGATCGCCGTCACGGTAGGGCTCTTCGCCGCAGGGTTCCGGTTCTTCGGGGACACGCCCCGAGCCGTGCCTGTGGTCCTTCCGGGGGTGTCTGCCTCGATCGGAGGTGTCGTGGTCACGGCCGGAACGGTGATCGTGTTGATGATCGCGATCGCGACGGTGCTGGGCATGGGCTGGGTTCTCAGTTCCACGAGGGTCGGGGTGCAGGTGCGTGCCATCTCGGAGCGGCCCGTGGTGGCGGAGTTGCTGGGAGTGCCGCTGTTCGCCCGGACTGCGCTCGTCTGGGGGTTCACCGGGTTCGTGTCGGCCACCGGGATGCTGGTCGTTGCGTCCAACCTTCCCGGCAGCTTCTCCAGTCTCGGTTTTCTCGTCTTCCCCGCCATGGCTGCCGCCCTGATCGGAGCGTTTCGCAGGCTGACCCTCGCATTCGTCGGCGGGATCGGCGTTGGCGTGGTCGAGGCGGTGTCGTCGTACCGCGAGGTTTGGTCGGAGTATCGCGGCGCTGTCCCATTCCTGATCGCAGCCGCGGTGCTGATATGGACCCAGCGTCACGAGGTATGGGATGCGGCGCGGTGACCTCGTCGCGGGCGCGGCATACCTAGGGGTCGCGGCCGCCGTGTCGCAGCTGGCCGGCCCCTTCTGGCTGTTCTTGTTGACGAGCGCCGTCATCACCGCAGTCGTGGCCGTGAGCGTGGGCGTCATCTATGACAACGCCGGACTGCTCTCGTTGTGCCAGATGACCTTCGCCGGGATCGGAGCCTGGACCGTTGGCTGGCTCAACCTGAAGACCAACCTCCCCTTCCTGGCCATGTTGCCATTCGCCGCGGCGGTGCCCTTCGCGGCCGGTGTCGCAATCGGCATTCCCGCTCTGAGGCTCAGGGGCCAGAATCTCGCGGTCTTCACCCTGGTGTTCAGCGCGGCGGTGGCAAGGGTGGTGTTCGCGGACGGATTCCCCGGCCTCATCGAGGGCAACCGCGTCTACCCGCCCGGCTTCGCCGACAGCGACTCGGGATACTTCCTGTTCTGCGCGGTCACGCTCGGTCTGATCGCGGTCGCGGTCACCGCGCTACGGCGAACCCGAACCGGCCGATGGTGGTTCTCAGTGCGTCGCAGCGAGAGGGCGACTGCGGCGATGGGGCGAAGCGTCGTGGTGACCAAGCTCTCTGCCTTCGCGGTCAGCGCGGCGATCGCCGGGATCGGCGGAGCGCTGCTGCTGGCCCTCAACGGGATCGTGAGCGGGGCGAGCTTCCAGCCGATCGAATCGATGACGATCCTCACAGCAGCGCTCATGTTCGGTGCTGGACACTTCGAGGGCGCTGTGCTCACCGGACTGTTCGGGCAGCTAATACCGAACTTTCTCAGCGATGTCGGCCTTCCCAGAGACATCGCGCCGATGCTGTTCGCGGTCGGAGGAGTGATCGCCTTGAGCCGCGGCGAGGGCGGCCTGTCGGCTGCGCTGCGTGCCGCCGGTCGCAAGCTGCCCCGTCTGCGTCGGGCTCGCCGCGCCGAGGCTCCCGCCCGAGCGATCCAGTCCCGGCCATCTGGACACGGCCCAACAGCGGGAACCACGACCGTCCTTGACATTCAAGGGGTGTCGGTCTCCTACGGCGCGGTCAGAGCGCTCGACAACATCAGCCTGCAGATTCCCGAGGGCGGCTTCTTCGGGCTGATCGGCCCCAACGGGGCGGGCAAGTCGACCCTCGTGGATGCACTCAGCGGATTCCTGCCCAGCCACCAGGGACGCATCCTCCTGAACGGAGAGGACATCACCGCTCTGGCGCCCCGAAAGCGCGCCCTCCGAGGCCTGAGACGGACCTTCCAGCAGGGCCACACGCCACGCGACCTGACAGTCGGCGGCTATCTTGCTCTGGCCTCCGCCGATGCGAACACGCCGGTAGCCGAGGCTCTCGACTGGTTCTCACTTCCAGCGGCGGACACCCCAGTCGCGACACTCGACGTGGGGTCACGCCGGATATTGGAAGTGTGTGGCGCGTTGACCTCACACCCCAGAGTTGCGCTGCTCGACGAACCGACCGCAGGACTCGCCGGCCCGGACCGCGAGATGTTCGTCGAAGCACTCGCCAGCGTCACGGCTCGCATGGGAGTGGCTGTCCTGCTCATCGAGCATGACATCGAAACGGTGGTCTCGCTGTGCGACAAGGTTGCGGTGCTCGACTTCGGCCAACTGATCGCAACCGGTTCCCCCCAGGCGGTGCTCGAGGATCCCCGGGTCGTAGCGGCTTACCTGGGAACCTCGACATGACTGGGCCCGACCAGAAGGCCGGCGCTGGGGAGGCCCGAGCTACGGGGCTCCGAGTGGAGAATCTGCGGGTAGACCGGCTGGGCCAGCCCGTTGTGAGAGGGGTAAGCCTGTCGGTCGTGCCCGGCGAGGTGACAGTGCTCTTGGGGGCCAACGGTGCAGGCAAGTCGACGCTGCTCGACGGCATCAGTGGCGTGATGCCCGCGAGCGGTGGCCGCGTGCTACTAGACGGTGCGGACATCACCCGGTCGTCACGCCAACGCCGGGTCAAGGCGGGACTGGCCTACGTCCAGCAGGGACGGACGGTGTTCCCCAGCCTGACCGTCGAAGAAAACCTTCTTGTAGCGGCCGGCCGCGAACGTCTGGACCCCGCCTTCGAACTCTTCCCAGAGTTGCGAGCTCGCATGTCGGTCGCGGCTGAACTCCTCTCTGGAGGAGAACAGCAGATGATCGTCCTGGGCCGGGCGGTGCTGCGACAGCCCCGGGTGCTGATGATCGACGAACTATCGCTGGGACTCGCCCCTGCCGTCATCGACCGGATGCTGGCAGCCCTGACGCAGATGGCTACCCGCGGCATCGGACTCCTGCTCGTGGAGCAGTTCGCCGAACGAGCGCTCGACGCGGGCGACAACGCCGTCGTGATGGCGCGGGGAGAAGTCGTGCTACGGGACACAGCCCCAAGAATCAAGAAGCAACCCGACCAGCTCCGCAGCGCCTACCTGGCAACGGCCGGAGATCATTGATGCGCTCCAACTCGTACCACCAGGACCGGGCCGAGGTGCCGCAGCCGCCATCAGGATGCCCGCAGCATCAGACTTGGAGTCCGCTAGATGATGCCTACCTGGCCGACCCCTATCCGATCGCGGCGACCCTACGAGCCGAGCACCCCGTCTTCTACGCCCCGAGCCTCGATTCGATCGTGATAACCGACATGGCCGACATAGAGGCCGTGTTCGCCGACCACGAAACCTTCGCGTCGACCAACGTCCAAGATCCAGTATTCCCCCTAGCCCCCGAGGCAAAGGAGATCCTGTCAGTGGCAGACTTCGACCCGGTGGCGGTGATGTCCAACCGGCCCGAGCCGGACCACGGCCGCATCCGACGCCATACCCGTCAAGGCTTCTCGAACCGTCGAATCAAGTCGCTTGAGCCCTACATTCGCCACCGCAGCCACGAACTCATCGATGCCATGGTCGAAACCGGACCGCCTGCGGAGTTCGTCAGGTCGTTCGCGTTCCCGCTCCCAGGTGAGACCATCTTCCGCTTCATCGGCTTCCCCACCAGCGACGACGAAACCCTCAAAGGCTGGTGCGGGGACCGAAAGGCCTTCTCGTGGGGCCACCCCACCACAACCCAACAGATCGAGATCGCTGAGAACATGCTGGCCTACTGGCGCTACTGCCGAGACTTCACGGCTCACAAACGTCGCTACCGGGGCGACGACTTCGCCTCGGAGTTGATCAACGCCCACGAAGCCAACCCCGACGAATTGAGCTATCGCGAAGTCGAATCAATCATCTACGGCCTGTCCTTCGCCGGCCACGAGGCAGTCACCGCTCTCATCTGCAACACCCTTCTGTGTCTCCTTCCCCGCCGCGACACGTGGACCGCGATCTGCGCGCATCCCTCCCTGATACCCAATGCGATCGAAGAGGCGCTTCGATTCAACTCCAGCCAGATCTCCTGGCGTCGCATCACCACCCGCGACACCCGTGTCGCCGGTGTCGATGTGCCAGCGGGTACAACCGTCTTCTTGAACTTCGCGTCAGCCAACCGACAGGACAACATCTGGGATGACCCCGACGACTTCGATATCCGCCGCCCCAACGCCAACCAGCACATTTCCTTCGGAAAGGGAGTCCACTACTGCCTCGGAGCGAAACTCGCCAAGCTTGAGACCCAGACCGTCACCGAAGTCCTCGCCCAGCGCTTGCCGTCCCTGCGCCTGATGGAGGGCCAGCGCCTCGAATACTGCCCCAACATCACCTTCCGCGGCCCAACCGAGCTTGACGTGATGTGGAGCGACGCAACCACTGCCGGGGTACCGAGCTGATGCCCTTGGTGTACCCGGGGGTGTGCAGCCACGCCCCCGGCATCACCGGCCGGCAGACTCGTCGAGCACCGCGAGCGCCTGAGGGCTCAGGGGCCCGGAAGTCGCGGCCAACTTTGGCGCGCTCGCCTGGGATCGTCCAGATGTCGGCGTGTTCCTTCGGGCTGAACTTGCCCAGAACCAGTCGGAGCAAGATTCGATGGCGCTTGCTGTTGCTATCACCGTATAACCCATGTATCCTCATTGATTGACTGTTGGCAAGAGCACGAGGACGGTGCGGGCATGGGAACCTTTGGTTTGCCGATTCGGGTTGCGGCGATGGACGGTGGAGAGTCCAGGGAAGTCGAGGCGATCGTGGACACCGGTGCCGCCTACACCACCCTGCCCGGCCGGCTGCTGCGCGAGATGGGAGTGGCGCCCATCGGCCAGCGCCGATTCCTGCTGGCCGACGGGCGGCGGGCGGTCATGGACTACGGGCGGGCGTGGGTGACGGTGGAAGGCGAGAGCGAAGTGACTGTCATCGTCTTCGGCGAGGACGACGGCCCGGCGCTGCTGGGCGCCTACGCCCTCGAGGGCCTGGCGCTCGCCGTCGACCCCGTCGAACAGCGGCTGATTCCCGCCCAACTCATCATGTACCGGATGGCCGCCTGAAATCCCGCCAGTCGAGGCCTCGAACCGGAACGCCAGATCCTGCCCTGGCCACACGTCCACGGCCCGAGCCCGTCTCAGTCACACATCCCCACTGGCCGGTCCAGTGGTAGGCGCGGTCTAGTGGTAGGAGATGGCCTCGAGCAGGTCGATGCGGTTGGCCCTGCGGGCCGGTGCCAGGGAGGCCAGCAGGCCGGCCACCGCCGACACGACCAGGTACACCACCACCGAACCCCCCGGCAGGGCCACGGTGGAGATGATGTCGCCGGGGAGGGACCCGGCCGCGATCGACCCCGCCACCAGCCCGGTCACGACACCGATGACCCCGCCGAAGACGGCCACGATCATCCCCTCCAGCAGGATTGCGGCCCGGATCTGCCGCTTGCCCATGCCCACGGCCCGCAACAGCCCGATCTCGCGGGTCCGCTCGAACACCGACAAGGCCATGGTGTTGGAGAAGCCCATCACCGCGATCACCAGCGCCATGATCAGGAACACGTTGATCACGACCAGCAGATTGTCGACCTGCGTGGACCGGCTGGCGCGGTATTCGGCCTGGTCGCGCACCACCACCTGCGGGTACTCGGCCAAGCCGGCCTCCAGCGCAGCCCGGGCGTCCCCGCTGCTGACTCCCGCCGCGGTGACTGCGGTCACGAGGCTGTCCTGATCTCCGACGACGTAACGGTCCCAGTCGCCGAGGTCGATGACCCAGGAGCCCACCACCGAGTCCTCGGTGTGGATGGCCACCACCTCGAAAGCCGCCTCTTCGTGGCCCGAGATCTCCAGCCGCACTGCATCGCCCACGCCAAGACCGAACTCCACGGCGGCGTCGGCATGCACCATCACGTCACCGGGACCGGCCCCGGCAACGCTGCCTGAGGTGACGTTCGGCTCCACATGGCTCGAGAACGAGGCGAGGTTGGCGGCCGAGAGCATGTGCTGGGCGCCATCGGGGGTGCGCACACCGTTGGGCCGGAACCGGAATACCTCCACCGATTCCAGTTCGGGCGCCTGCGCAGCCGCGGCTGCCGCCTTCGAACTGAATGCGAGTTGCTGGTTGTCACAGGGCCCGGCGCACAGCATCCAGTCCGCCCCGACCGAGTCCTCCAACTGCCGGTTGAGGGTCTCCTTGAAGGACGTGCCCAGCACAGTGACCAGCGACACCATGGCCAGTCCGATCATCAACGCCGAGGCCGTAGTAGCTGTGCGGCGAGGGTTGCGAACCGCGTTCAGCCGGGCCAGCCGCCCGTTCAAGCGGAACAGGCGGGCAGCCGGCCAGCCCAGCACCTGCGACATCGGACCGGCGACAGCGGGGCTGAGAATGTTGACGCCCACCAGTATCCCGAGCACTCCGAAGCCCAGCAGCAGGATGAGCGTCGATGTGGACAGTTCCGACAGCACTCCCACCACCAGGAGCACCAGCCCGACGGCGCCGACCACCGACCCGATGATGATCGACCTGCGCCGGCTGTACGGGTCGATGCCGGCGTCGTCGGCCAGCGCCACCATTGGCGTCACCCGGCGAGCCCGCATCGCCGGCAGCAGGGAGATGATCACAGTCAGGCCGACGCCGAGCGCCAGCGCGGCGACGATCGGGCCCGCCCCGACCGACAGGTCCGTCGCGGGGAGACTCGAGCCCGCCGCCGACAGGATGGCGTTGAGGGCCTCGGACACCCCCAGGCCAAGACCGAACCCCGCAGCGGTGGCCAACACACCCATCACCAGTGCCTCGAGGGCCACTGTCAAGGCCACCTGGCGCCGGTCGGCGCCCAGCACACGCAGCAACCCGAACTCCTTGATGCGCTGGCCGGTGACGAGGGTGAAGGTGTTGTAGGTGATGAACGCCGAGATGACCAGCACGATGACCGCGAAGGCCAGCATCGCGTTGCGGAAGACGTCCAGGAGGTCGCTCATCTCCTGATCGCGGGCTTCCACCTGCTCCTGCTGGGAGAGCACCACGTAGGAGGGGCCCAGTTCTCGCTCGATCGACGCGGTCACCTCGTCAAGCGAGGCTCCCGGCGACAGGCGGACATCGATGAGGTCGTATCCGCCGCCGTGGTGCAGAACGTCGCGGGCGGTGTCCATGTCCCAGGCGACCAGCTGGAACGGGGCCCGGAATCCGGGCTCCATGAAATAGAAGACGCCGACCAGTTCGAACGAGTGGGTTCCGGTGGGGGTCGCGACCTTGTAGCGCTCGCCGATGCGGAAGCCGAAGTCGGCTGCGGTGTCGTGGTCCATGGTGAACTCGTCGGGCCCGGCGGGCCGGCGGCTGACCCCGTCGTCGAGGGGAAAGATCCGGCCCAGGGACTCATCCTCGGGCCATCCCATCCCGGCTTGTTGAAAGAGCTGCGGATCGATGGCCTCGCCGTCGGCGCCGACGGCCACCACGTTGAACTCCGACACCGCCCCCGCCGTCTTCTCCACACCGTCAATGGCCTCCAGCCGATCCTTCAACGAAGGGTCGAGCAACGGCACGTCCTGCCACTGGTCCACGTCGCCCAGAGTCGACTGCGAGCGGACCGACAGGTCGACCTGGTCGTAGAGGTCGCCGGCCAGGTCGGCGAAGGCGGTGCGCAACCCGTCGGTGTTGATCAGCACGCCGACGGTGAGGGCCACCCCGCTCACCACCGCCAAGGTGGTGAGCGCGAACCGGATCCGCGTAGCCGCAATGTTGCGGAGGCTGTAGCGCAGCAGTGTCATAGGGCCGCTACAGGGCGAGCATCAACCGAATCGGCGACTGCCACGGCCTCTGGCATCACTCTTCCAGCTCCTCCATGAACTTGAGGACTTCGTCCATGGTGGCGCCCGCGGGGATTCCGCGGATGAACTGGCCCACCTGGAGGATCTTCATGTGGTCGAGTATCAGGTCGGCGCTGGGGTTGACCAACTCTCCCCGGATTATGCCGTCGGACAGGAACACGGTCCGGTCGGCGAAGGAGGCCGCCCGGGCGTCGTGGGTCACCATGACGATGGTCTGGCCCAGATCATCGACCGCCTCGCGCATGAACCGCAGAACGTCGGTGCCGGACCGGGAGTCCAGGTTGCCGGTGGGCTCATCGGCGAAGATGACCTCCGGCCTGCTGGCCAGCGCCCTGGCTACCGCCACCCGCTGCTGCTGGCCGCCGGAGAGCTCGTTGGGCCGGTGGCCCAAACGGTCGCCCAGCCCCACGGTGCCGACCACGCCGTCCAGCCACTGCTGGTCGGGCTGGCGCCGGGCCAGCTCGATGGGCAGGGTGATGTTCTCGATGGCGGTCAGCGTGGGCACCAGGTTGAACGCCTGGAAGATGAACCCCACCCGCTCGCGGCGCAGCCGGGTCAACTCCTTGTCGCTCAGGGTGCCCAGGTCGGTGTCGCCGATGAAGGCCCGGCCCCCGGTCAGGTCATCGAGGGCGGCCATGCAGTGCAGGAGCGTGGACTTGCCCGACCCCGACGGACCCATGATCGCGGTGAACTGGCCCCGTTCGAAGGTGATGCTCACCCCGTCGAGGGCCCGGACTCCTATCTCGCCCGAGCCGTAGACCTTGAACGCGTCCACTGCTCGGGCCGCGGCGACCGCCTCGGGGGGCTCTAGCGCAGCGTTGCTCATGACCTTGCCACCTCGCTCGATCGATTGGCCCGTCGGCGCAAGTTAGTGCCTAACGCTACGCGCATCGTACTCAACCCCTGGGCAGGCTCAGAAGGCGTCAAGCGATGAGGTTGCCCAGGATAACGCCGGTTCGCCGGCGGTCATGCCCACTCACTTGCCGGACACCGACCGGACTCTCGCGTTCTTGCGAGTGTCACTCAGCGAGGCCGATCCCGAGCTGGACTCCGTGCGCGTACACGAAGTTGCGGAACTCGGCCGACTCGATCGAGACGCTGAACGACCCGCTGTCAGCGATGCCGATGGGTTCGCTGATGGTCTGGCCGGCCTCGACAGTCGCCTCGACGGTGGAGCGCGACGCGCCCCTCACCGTGGCCACCACATCGAAGGGTGCCCCGGCCGGCACGACCACTGCGACCGCCTGGTCCATCAGCCGCAGCCCCACACCGACCACGAACGGGTCGGTGGGGTTGGATCGGGCGTCGAGCCAGATCAGGTTCGACAGACCCTCGAACACTCCATCGGGCAGCGCGCGCAGGCTGTTGTGGTCGAACAACAGCTTGCTGACATTGGAGAGCTCGCCGAACACCCCATCCGGCAGCGCGACCAGTTCATTGTGGGCGAGCGTCAGGAAGCCGAGCCTGGACGTCTCGTCGAACACGCCCTCGGGCAGTTCCTCGAGACGGTTGTCCTGCAGTGACAGCCACTCCAGGCGGGACAGTTCGTCGAACACGCCATCGGGCAGCCACGCCAGCCGGTTGCCCTCCAGGTTCAGCTTCTTCAGCGACTGCAGATCGTCGAACACGCCCTCGGGCAGCCCTCGCAGCCGGTTGTTGGGCAGCCACAGCAACAGGAGGCTCCCCAGTCCGTCGAACACCCCGGCGGGCAGCGAGACGAGGTCGTTGCCCCCGAGGTCCAGCTTCTGCAGACCGCCGAGCCCCTCGAAATCGCCATCCCGCAGCTCGTAGATGCCCGCGTCGTTGATCCAGAGTTCTCCGATCCCGCCAAGCTGGGCCCGGGTGACCGCATCGCAGTCGGTCATTTCCAGCGTCCGAAGGATCCGGTCGCGCACCTGCGGCGTGCGCGAGCACACGCCCGGCTCCGGCTCACTGGACGCGGCCCCGGCGGGCGCTGACGCCGCACCGGCCAGCAGGACGGCCACTGCGGAGATCGCAATGACGGTGCGGAATCGAATCGATGCTCTCGAAGCGGTCACGGCTCGTCTCCATTCGTCGGCTTCCCTGCGCTCGAACCGAGCTGGCTCATCTCCACATGCCCGGCTCCACGCCAAAGGTTTCGGTCTGCATGCGCCGTCGCCGGGGAATGTCGCCCTCCCGAAGGGGGCAGGTCGCCGATTCCTAGGAGGTGCGAGATGCCATGAGGTCTGCGACTCGGGTCGCGGCCTTGTGACCGCTGGAGAGCGCGCCGTTGACCGACGGCACCCCCATGTAATCGCCCGCCAGGAACAGGTTGTGGATGCTCCCCGCGAGCTGCCCCGGAACCTGTGTCATCGCGGCGAGCATTCCGGGAGACCCCATGCACAGTGCCTCTTCCCAGCGGTAGACGCGGAAGAAGAGGCCCTCGTCGTCGCCGGGAAGGGCTGAGCCCGGGGGAGCCTTGCGGCGAGCGGGGCCCAGCATCCCGCGCTTGACCTCCTCGTCGTCGAGCGAGATGAGCTCCTCGGCGCGGTCGCGCCCGATGAGCAGCCCCCGCCGACGATGACGACTCGCTGAGTGCTCATACTTGCGGCCTCCTTCTTACCACCCCCATTCACGCCCGGTGAACCGAAACGACGGAGTGTCGTGGTCACGGTGTGCTGGCCTTCGCTGCGTGCGAGCACTACGGTCAGTCCTGCTAGTACATGACGCACGGCGAGGCGCGGCCCCAGCCGGGCGATCCGGTTCTGTGGAGCAGTCGTGATCATCCTCGCAGACGGCAAGACGCACGAGGCCTCCCAGCGGACCGACGACACCGGGACCCTGTGGGTGCGGCTCAACGAACTCCCCGGCACCACCGGGTGGCAGATGAAGCCGCAGGGCGCGTGCCTGGGAGAGCTGTGCGTGCCGCTGCCGGACGACAAGCGCGACGCGTGGATCGCCGACGCCGACGACTGGGTGTGGTTCAACTACTCGGAGTTCGCCGACATGATCGGCCAGAAGTACGTGCGCGACGGCGACGTGTGGAGCCTCGGCTCGGTGCCCGCAGTCCGTCAGGTCGGGCTGGAATGCGGGGTGGCCCCCGACTTCGAGGTGACCGACCGCAACGGCGACACGTTGAGGCTGTCGGACTTCCGGGGCCACAAGGTGGTGCTGTTCACCTGGTCGTCCTGGTGAGGCTGCCGCTTCAGCCTGCCGGTCTGGCAGGAGTTGTACCAATCGATCGGTCCGGACCGGTTCGAGCTGATCAGCGTGGCCCAGGACTCGGGGGGCCCCGCCGCGGTCGACAAGTGGATCGACCGGGCCCAGCCCACCTACCGCTGCGTGGTCGACCCGACCCACGAGATCAGCTCGCTGTTCGGCTGGGTGAACGTGCCGTCGGCCGCCTGGATCGACGAGGACGGCCAGATCGTCCGCAGCAACGAGGGGGTGTACCCGGCCGAGATGGCGGTCGGCTTCGGCCTCGGCAAGATCCGGCTCGGCGACGACGCCTTCGCCGAGGCCACCCGCGACTGGATCGAGCGGGGCGCGGACAGCGAGTACGTCCTGTCGAGCACCGACCTTGCCAAGCAGCTCAAGCCCGTCGATGACGACGCCCTGCAGGCCGAGGCCACCTTCAAGCTGGCGCTGCACTTCGAGGCGGTGGGCGACAGCGAGCGTGCCCTCAGGCACTTCGGCGCGGCGCAGGACCTGGCCCCCGACAACTGGAACTACATGCGGCAGGGCTGGACCCACAAGGGGACGGTCTACGCCACCCTGCAGATACTGAAGCGGACCGGCGAGATGCGCAAGAGCACCGACAAGGGCTTCTACGACCCCACCGGACTGCCCGGCGAGAACTACCGCCGGTACACCGAGCCCGAGTGGCTGTGGACGCCCGCGGTACGGCGGCTCAAGCAACTCCTCCGCCGTTAGAGACACCCGCTTCCCGGCGCCGGGCGGTGCGCCGCGTCGTTGAGCCGCGCCGTTGAGTGGATGGCGTCGATGTCGATGTAGCAGCCCTGGAGGTGGCGGCGCTCGGTCGACTTGAACGCCCGCCGGCCGTGCAGCACCCGGCGGTTGTCGAATGCCACCAGCTCACCGTCGGGGACCTGGTCGGCGTGGTCGGCGCCGAGGCCCCCGTGGTCGGTGGTCACCAGCACCGACGCCCGGTCGCCCACCGCGTCGAGCAGTCGGGCTAGATGAGTGTCCGACCCGGTGGCTGCGGCCAGGTACTCGGCGCTGTCGAAGCCGTGGGCGTGGCCGGCGAGGTCGGGCGCCACGAGGTACACGAACATGAGGTCGCTGCGGCCACTGTGCGAGGCCGCGACCGCGGCGTCGACGATCCGGCGGTCGTCGTCGGGGTCGTAGCCGCTGTCGATCACTGCTTGGCGTCCACCGAGCGCGCTGACCCCCGTCGAGCGGCCGGCTGTGGCCGCCGACACGTCTCCCCTATCCTGCGGCCATGCGAATGCGGCTGGCGCTGGCGTTGCTGGCGGCCGCAATAATCGCAGCCGGCTGCGGGGGCGGGACCGACGATGCTGACGACGCGGGCGGGCCTCCTGACGCTGCGCCTACGACTGAGGCCGACGCCCCCGCCCCGACTGCGGACGCCGACGACGCCCCGGCCGCCCCGGCGGAGCCGGAATCCGAGCCGGCAGCCCCCGACGACATCGAACCCCATCCCAGCGACGCCTACTTCGCGCTCGACCGGGTGATGGACGTCAGCATCGAGATCGACGTCGCCGACTGGGACACCCTGCGCCACCAGACCCGCACCCTCGAGGACGTGTTCGCCGAGATCCAGGAGCACAACCTGTCGCGGCCCTTCGCCGACATCTACACCTGGTTCAGTGCCACCGTGACCGTGGACGGTGAGACCTACGCCGAGGTCGGGGTGCGCAAGAAGGGGTTCGTGGGCTCCCAGAGCGACACCAAGCCGTCGCTCAAGCTGCGCTTCGACAAGTACGTCGACGGCCAGTCCCTGGGCGGGGTCATGGAGCGCATGACCCTCAACAACAGCCTCCAGGACCCCTCCTTCGTCAACACCTGCCTGTCGTACCGGGTGTTCACAGCGGCCGGCAATCCCGCGTCCCGCTGCAACTTCGCTACCGTGGCGGTGAACGGCACCAACCTCGGGCTCTACGTCCACGTCGAGGAGATCAAGGCCCCGTTCCTGCTGCGCCATTTCGACCGCGCCGACGGCAACCTGTACGAGGGCAACGTCAGCGACTTCACCCCGGTGTACCGGGGCACCTTCGAGAAGAAGAACAACACCGACGCCGACGACTGGTCCGACATCGACGCGGTGGTGGCCGCGCTGGCCGACCCCTCCAGCGCCGGCCTAGAGACGCTGGGCGAGATCGTGGACCTCGACCGGTACCTCACGCACTGGGCGACCGAGGTGCTGGTGGGCCACTGGGACGGCTACGCCGGCGACCGCAACAACTACTGGTTCTACCGCGAGCCCGGCGGCCACTTCGTGTTCATTCCGTGGGGCGTCGACGATACGTTCCACCTGCGCGACGACCCCAACCCCTTCGACAACGTCTCCAACCCTCCGGTGTCGGTCCTGGCCCTGACCGCCATCCCCAACCGGCTCTACAACCACCCCGGCTGGCGGGCCGCCTACGTCGAACGGCTCAAGGAGATCCTCGAGAGGGCCTGGGACACCGACGACCTGCTGGCCGCGGTGGACGAGATGGCCGCGGTCGTGCAGCGGCACGCCCTCCCCGCCGAGAGGAAGGCGGCGAAGGCCGACACCGAGCGCGTCCGCAAGTTCATCCTCAAGCGCGAGGGCGAGATCCTGGCCGACCTCACGCCCGAGCCGCCCGAGTGGCCCGAGCCGGACGTGGCCGTCCCGGACTCGGCCGGATCGGGAGCCCTGGAGGTGATCTTCTCCACGACTTGGGGCAGCAGCGTGGGCGCCGACTTCCCCGGGGACGGGACGATCCACAGCCTGGTGCTCAACGGGTCGGAGGAGCCGGTCACCAATACCGGGGTCTTCGCCGGCGACGCCAGCCCGGATGAGCAGATCCTGCTCCCGGACGTCGAAGGGCCGGCGTCCATCGTGGTCGTGAGCATCGACGACGACAGCTCGGTGTCGGGCATGTCGCTGGTGGTCGACCCGGGCCTGCTGGTGCCGGGAGCCGCGCTGGTGATCGGCGCCGACGCCATCTCCGGCGGGGTGTGGTCCATCCCGCCGGGCGAGGCGGCGCCCGACAGCTTCTCGCCCTTCGTCGAGGGCACCCTCGAGCTGACGACAGCAGGTACAACTCGCGGCGACGCCATCGCCGGCACTTTCTCGGGCCAGTTCGGGCGGGACCTGGCCTCGGGCGCGGCCGACTCAGCACCGGCTCTGGCCGACGCCGGCCTGGTGATCAACGAGGTGGCCGCCAGGGGCGACCCGCTGGACTGGTTCGAGCTCCACAACTCCTCGTCCGAGGCGGTAGCGCTCGACAGCTTCGTGGTGGCCGACAACCTCGCCGACGCCGGCAAGCGGGTGGCCTTCCCGGCGGGAACTACTATCGAGCCGGGCGCCTACATGCAGTTCTCCACCGACAAGGACGGCTGGCCCGGCTTCGCGCTGGGCGGCGACGAGGAACTCGGCATCTGGCTGGCCGACGGTACCCCAGTCGACAGGGTCGACTGGGAGGAGGGCGACTCCCCCGGTGATCAGAGCTTCGCCCGGATGCCCGACGCCACCGGCGACTTCCGAACCGTCGCCACCCCCACACCCGGCGCCCCCAACCAGCCGTGAGGGTCAGTCCATGACATCTACCGACCGCACGCCGCCTCCGATGGTCCCGACATCCGCCAGTCCCCTCACCCGGGTCGGCATCGGCGAGGTCCAGCTGGCGACCCGGGTGCTCGAGGGCAGCGGTGGGGTGCTGCTGTTCATCCACGGCTCCTTCGACGATCATCACACATGGCTGCCGTTGACCCGGGCTCTGGCCGAGACCGGTCACACCATGGTGGTGTACGACCGCAGGGGTCACAGCGCCAGCACCGATGTCGCCGGCCAGGGGACCATCCATCAGGACGCCGACGACGCGGCCAACCTGATCGAGAGGCTCGGGCTGGGCCGGGCGCACGTCGTGGGACATTCCTACGGGGCCGGCCTGGCCGTGCTGCTGGCCGCCCAGCGCCCCGAACTGGTCTCCTCGCTGTACTTGCACGAACCGCCGGCGTTCGCCCTGCTCACGGGCCGCCCCGAACTGGAGGAGCTGGCAGATCAGGCCCGGGATGTGGCGCAGAGATCGGCGGCGCTGTTGGCCGCCGGCCGCGTCGAGGAGGGCACCGCCTACTTCACGGAGAAGATGGCCTTCGGTGCGTGCAGCTGGACCGAGCTGTTCGACGACCAGGCCCGGGCCATCATGGTGGCCAACGCCGACACCTGGCTGGACCAGTCGAGGGACCCCGAGCGGCTGGCCATGGACGTGGCCACGCTCAACGCCTTCGACGGGCCGGTCACCTTCTCGATGGGGAGCCGGACCCTTCCCACCTTCGCGGCCGTCACCGCTGAGATGTTGAGACTCGTCCCGAGGGCTTCCGGCGCCACCATCGAGGGTGCCGGCCACGGCGCCCCCACCTCTCACCCCGACGAATTGGCCGCCGCCATCCGCCACCACCTCGATTCGACCTAGCCAGCCATTCCCCTGCGCCCGCCCCGTAGAGGAGCGCCTGCAGGACCGCCGGCCGCGTCGGAGGCCGGCATCTCCTCGCCGTTTACCGAGGGCACGCTGGAATTCAGCGCCGTCCCATCGAGCGGAGAAGCTCGTGCGCGTAGCCGACGACATCTGCTTGTATCTCATCGTCGAGATCCCTGGCCATGAACTGGGCGGTTCCAACCGGGCCTAGTCCATCGTGGCGGCAGAAGTCCCGTTCGATGATCGAAAGAGCCTCGTCGACGAACGGGCTGGGCTGAGGGAGGCGAGACACCCGGCAACATCGCTAACGCCAACTCCCCTCCAGACGTAGAAGAGGTCGTAGGCGTCCTTGTTCTCTGTCCTGTTCCCGAAAGCGAGTGCCTTGAGGACGGTGAACGCGCCAGGGCCGCACACGGGAACGTGGCGCGTAGCGAAGGCGCCGGAAGGAACTCTGCCGGACAACTCTGTCTGGCGTTGATCCTTGAAGGCCAGGTCTAGGCCTGGCGTGACTATCGCGGCCAGGTCAGATTCGATATGAAAGAGCAGTTGTCCATCAACCGTGTCAGCGGTAGGAGGAATCAAGGAGTCCACCTTGACAGCAGGAGGCCCGGGCAAGACCCGAGTTCCTGCCCTGCCCGTCCCATGTAGGGAACGGCCAAGAGCGGGATCACCCGTCGAGAAAAGCTGCTCTGGGCCATCTTCAAGAAGCCAATCGCGCCACGGACATGGCCGACAGAACCTGACCGCTTCCACTCCAGAACGAAGCAACGACCTCTAGCCTTCAGAACCGCATCGCACCGAAGACGGTCGACGGCTCGCTCCTGATCCCCGGCGACCTCGACGAGGTCGGGGGCGTCCAAGATTCTGGCGAGGCGCTCCGTCGCCTGCCGGATGGCGATCGGCTCGTGCGGAATCTGCAAATTTGTATTTACATCATAGCTTGCACACTTGTGCAACTCTCATAATTTAGACAAGCCACTCACGGAACATCGTGATGCACGGTGGCGTCCTTGCTCGACAAGACGTAGAGTTCCAGACCGCGCGGTAGCAAGTCCTTATCACAGGCCATCGGCGGTCGCTGCCGGTTAGAACTTCTGGATCGTGTGGTGGTGGGTCATGGCCGAGCCGGCCGGGCCCAGCAGCATGTGGGCCCTCCGGTTCCGCTTGTGGAACAGCCGCACCAGCTCGGCATCGTGACGGCCGGAGGTGTCGGCCAGCACGAACGCCTCCAGCTTGGCCTCGCCGTCGCGCCAGTCGTGGGGGCGGGCCCCGAGCAGGCGCTCAAGGTCGTCGAGGTCGGCCGCATCCAGCGCGTCGCCGATCTCGTCGCGGCGCTGGAGGTGGCGGGCCAGCCGGAACAGGATGCGGGCCTCGTGGCGGAGGAACGGGTCGTCGGTCGAGATCGACCTCAGCGCCCGCACCAGGTGCCCATGGCCGACGTCGGCGGTCGAGGAGCGGGGCTCGGGCATGTCCACCTCGGGCAGCTCGAGGCCGAGATGCTCGGCCCAGGCCTCGGTGGCGAACAGGTTGGTCTCGCAGCACCAGTGCAGGTTCGTCATCAGGTCCGACGCCGGTGCGGGGTCGCGCAGGGCGTGGCTGTAGGCCAGCTGGTTCGACAGCGTGAACGCCATGTGATGCCAGCGGATTGCGTCGAGGTCAACGGGGGCGCCTGAGAGCTCCTCGTAGCGGGCGTAGAGCTGCTTCATGTCGCCGTAGCCGACGATGGTGTCGCGCATGCGCCAGGCGGCCAGGTCCATCATCGGGTCGCCGATGTGGCCCAGCTCCAGGTCGAGCACGGCCAGGATCCTGCCGCCGGCGTGGTGGAACTGGCCCGAGTCCCAGACAACGGGCGCCTCCCGTCCCTCGGTGTCGATCGGGTTGCGCCGCAGCCAGCCCAGACAGAACTCCAGGAACGGGTCGGGGTGCTGCTTCAGGGCGCGGTAGTGCTCCTCGTAGCGCCGCAGCCCCACCAGCCCGGCCTCCGAGGGCTCGGCGGGCCGACGTATACCGGCCGCGGCGAACGGCTCGACCGGCAGCGCGTGGAGCCGGGCCAGGATGGCGAGGTAGTCGTCGACGGCCGCGGCCCGGTCGGTGTCGCTGGCGTCGCCGAAGTGCTCGTCGCCGCCGACACGGTCGATCACGAACGCCATCGGCTCCTCGATCCAGCCGTGCACCTTGGCCACCGGGATGCCGTGCTCGCCCAGCAGCCGCTGGAAGGTCATCTCGTGGCGCAGCGGGAAGATCAGCGGCATGTCGGTGCGGTCGCCCCGCACCACCAGCTCGTGGCGGGTGCCGTCCCGGTCGACGGTCGCGAACCACACCGGCCGCCAGCGGGTCTGGCGGGCCAGCTCGACGACGGTGCCGCCGAACTCCTGCTCGAACCAGCCCACGATGTTGCCGCCGGCCGCGGCCAGAGATTCCGGGCTCATCATGGCGGCGCGCCTCTCCCTTGCTGATCCCCTGCTAGCCGGGCTGCCCAGCCCAGAGCGCCGATATCGACGGCCCGTCCATTGTGGTCTAGGTTCGCGGCTCCCCCATCGAATCGCCAAGGAGGAGCGATGAGGTTCAGCTTCGTAACCCTGCCCGACTACCCGTTGTCGGAGTCTCTGGAGCACATCAGAACCGCCGACGAACTCGGCTTCTACGGGTGCTACGCGGCCGACGAGACCTGGCACAAGGACCTGTACGTGCTGTTCGCCGCGGCCGCGTCGCAGACCAGCCGGATCCGCATGGGCCCGAGCCTGGCCCCGATCGCGCTGCGGGAGCCGACCCTGGTCGCCCAGGCGGTGGCCACCCTCGACGAGCTGACCGGGGGCCGGGCCGAGTGCGTCATCTCCAGCGGGAACTTCAGCCTGCTGGCCCAGTACGCCACCGACTGGACCGGCATCAAGCCGCTGTCGCGGGTGAAGGAGGCCCATCAGGTGATGCGAACCTTCCTCGACGAGGGCGCCCTGACCTTCGACGGCGAGTTCTTCAACTACGCCGGGCTGTTCACGTTCGCCCGCCCGGTGCAGGAGCACCTGCCGCTGCTGATCGGCGCGCTGCGGGGCCCGAAGTCGTTCCAGGCCGCCGGCGAGCTGTCCGACGCACCCACGCCTTCGCCCAGTACTCCCAGGAGGCCTGCAGCTACATGGTGGACAACCTGCGCATCGGCGCCGAGCGGGCCGGCAAGAACTGGCAGGACCTGGACATCGCGGTGTGGAACGTGTTCGCCATCGGGCCCGACTCGGCCAAGGCCAAGCAGGCGGCCCAGACCATCGGGGCGTTCTACATCCCGGCCATGGCGGTGGAGCAGATGGAGCGCCACGGGGTCTCGCAGTCCGACGTGCAGCCCATCCTCGACGCCTTCGGCGACGGCGACGTGCAGGGGGCCATCGACAACATGACCGTCGACATCGCCGAGAAGCTCTCGGTGGCCGGCACCCCCGAAGAGGTGGTCGAGAAGATCAAGTCCGACATCGAGCCCAGCGGCGTGAACCACTTCATCGCCTGCATCACCGACTCGTTCCTGCTCAATGCCTTCACCGGCCGCGACATCGAGGTCCCCGACGTCCAGGGCCAGCTCCAGTTGATCCACGACGAGGTGATGCCCGCCTTCAACTAGCTCTCACGCCGGCCCGGTGCCGCCGGGCTCCAGGCCCAGGCAACGCTCCAGGTGGCGGTTCATGTTGATGATGCGGCATTCCTCCGCGGAGAGGACCATGTGGGTCATCCCCGGCTGGTGGAGGCCGGTCTGCATGGTGCGGATCACGCTGAAGTCCTGGTTGAGCACGAACCCGAAGTCGGCCTGGTCGAGGGGTACGGTGACGTGGACCGGCGACGACGGCGGGGCGTCGGCTGACGGCGCCCGGCTGAGCTGGATGATCGCCAGCTCGGCCTCGTCGGGGCTCGGGCCGGGCCGGGCGGTCATCACGGTGAACAGGTCGGCGCTGACCAGGACGGTCGCGTTGGGGAACAGGTTGTACTGGCTCAAGCTGGTGATCTGGGCGGTGTCGTAGCCCGACAGGTCCACGCCGAGGCTGGCCTGGTGGTCGCGGATCTTCTGGGCGATCACGTCCTGGAGGGTCTGGCCGTCGGGCACCTCGGGGACATCGCAGGGCTCCCGGTAGTCGGGGCCCATGCGGGCGCCCTGAGTCACCACGAACGCGTCCCACACCTCGGTGTCCTCGACGCCGCGGCCCAGACGGGGGCTGGGCACCCCGTAGGCCTGGTACGACGCGCTGTGGCGGTCCCAGATCCGCTGGGGGGCGTTGACGTCGTCGATGCTGGCCAGCATCTCGCGGTGCAGGCCCTGCACGTGGTAGGTCTCCGAGAAGCCGTCGTTGACCACCTTCCAGTTGCAGTTGACCGGCGTCACCGTGGAGTAGGCGCCCCGGAACTCGTCCAGGCCGGCCCAGGCGATGTCGTCGGGGATCCCCTCCAGCCAGTCCTCGACCGGCTCGGCGTCGAGGTCCAGGTTCACGAACACCAGCCGGGCCCAGGTACCCACCCGAACCGGCACCAGCGACAGCTCGTCGTTGCGCAGCGGGCCGAACCCCCGCCGCGACGGCACCTCGCGCAGGCGGCCGTCCAGGTCCCACGCCCAACGGTGGTACGGGCAGCGCAGCTCGCTGGCGCCCGTGCCCGAGCCCGCGCAGATGGTGTTGCCCCGGTGGCGGCACACGTTCTGGAAGCCCCGCAACACACCGTCGTCGCCCCGCACCAGCACCACCGAGTAGCGGCCCAGCCGGTGCTCGAACCAATCGCCAGGATTGGGGACGTGGTCCACCGTGCAGGCCACGTGCCACACCCGGGGCCACAGCCGCTCGTGCTCCAGCTCGGCGAACCGGGCCGAGATGTAGCGCTCGACGGGGATCATCACGGGGGCCTCGACGGCCAGCGGGGAGGCGGTGACCGCGGTACCAACGACCTCGGTCTCGTCCGGTGGGTAGACATCAACCATGCCCACAATCGTGGCACACCGCTCGTGCCTGCTCCCCTCCGTGCTCCATTCGCCGAACTTCTGTCAGTTTTCCACCTATACGGTGGATTCTTGACACTAGTTGTCTCAGGACTCGTGAATCGGTCAGTGCCTGGCGAGCATGAGGGTTGCCCACTCGCCGGAGGTTCGGCGCTCGACTTCGGCGAGGGGGCGCAGAAAGCCGGCGACCTGAGCGCACTGCGACGGGGATATCCCGCCGACCGCGAGCCATCCGTCCGGCGACAGGTGCGCGACCAGCTCCGGGGCCAGCTCCACGATCCCCGCTCTGGCGACGTTGGCCACCACCACATCGAAGGTGCCTTCGATCTCGCTCAAGGGATCCAGCTTCACATCCAAGCGGTGGCCCACGCCGTTGATCCCGGCATTGCGCCGGGACGCTTCGACGGCATCGGAGTCGATATCCACCGCCACAACCGCCGTCGCGCCAAGCTGGAGCGCGCACAGTCCGAGGACGCCGCTCCCGCATCCCACGTCGAGGACCCGCTCACCGCCAGCGATCCGCCCCAGGAGACTCTCGATGACCTGCGCCGTCGTCGGATGGCGGCCGTCGCCGAAGCCGCCCGGTCCAAGCTCGACCAGGCCCGCAAGGCTCCTGCGATCGTGCTCCGACCATGCCCGGCAGACGCTGAGCCGCCCGTCGAAGGTGATCGGACCGGTGTCTTGAAGCCATCGCTGGAGAGCCGCCCCTTCCTGTGGCCTCGAGACCGCCATCACGCCCTCGGCTCGCAGCGACGCCACCAGTCCGGCCACGCTCCGCTCGTCGTCGACGGAGGCCAGCACCACCCGGCGGGTGTCGCCGGGCGCGACCACTTCCATCGAGCGCACACCGAGCGCGCGCAGCCGGTCGCACACCCCGGCGAGCTCGTCCCCGGTAGTCGCAACCGCGATCATCACGACCGGTGGTAGGCGTCTCGGCGGTGCGCCGCCCGCAGGACCAGCCGGTCAGCGCAGAGGGCCGGAGCAGGCAGGGCCCGGAGTCAGGCTGCGGACCTGGCCGAGGGCCTCCGGTCGCGATCTTTCGACCGCGCCGGTCTGCGGCGTCGCCGGGAACGGGATCGGTGCGGAGCGCCAGGACGCTCCGGTTGGCGCTGCGGCCGGGACTTCTGGCGGGTGGGGCCCGAATCGGCGGCGGGAGTGAGGGCCTCGGAGCGGCTCACCGGCGACCCGAGCCGTGCGATCACAGCCAGGTCGACATCGGTGATCGGCTGCTCGAGGCCCAGTTGACGCTGCATCCGACCCAGATCCCTGGCCTGCTCGGGCTGCACCAGCGAGATCACGACGCCGGCCCGGCCGGCTCGGGCGGTGCGCCCGGACCGGTGCAGGTAGGCCTTGTGGTCCTCGGGAGCGTCGTAGTGGATGACGGCGCCGACGCCCTCGACGTGGATGCCCCGGGCCGCGACATCGGTCGCCACCAGTGCCTGCACCCGGCCAGCCGCGAACTCGCCCAGCGCTCGGGTGCGCTGATTCTGGCTGCGGCCGCCGTGGATCGCCGCGGTCGCGATACCGGCCCGGTCGAGCCGGCGGGCGAGCCGGTCGCACCCGTGGCGGGTCCGGCAGAAGATGATCGCCGGGCCGGCGGCGGTGATCGCCTCGGCTGCGACTTCCGTGCGCTCGTCGCGGGCCACGCTCCAGAAGACGTGGTCGGCTGCAACCACGTCCGGCGTCTCCTGCCCGACCTGGCAGCGAACAGGGTGGTGCTGGTAGTCGCGGGTGAGCGACTTGACATCGCCGTCGAGCGTGGCCGAGAACAGCAGCGTCTGCCGGTCGGGCGCTGTCTGGTCGAGCAGGCGCCGCACGGCCGGGATGAACCCCATGTCGGCCATGCGGTCGGCCTCGTCGACCACGACCGCGGCTACCGCGTCCAGGCTGACCTCGCCCTGCTCGATCAGGTCTTCAAGGCGTCCGGGGCACGCCACCAGGATGTCGACGCCCCGGCGGAGCGAACCGATCTGGTTGCCGTAGCCGACGCCGCCATAGACGACGGCGACCCGCACACTCCCCGAGAAGGAGCGCAGCTCGGTCATGATCTGGTCGGCGAGCTCCCGGGTTGGGGCCAGCACGAGAGCCCTCGGCCGGTGGGGTCGGGCCCGGCCGACGTTGGCGACGAGCGGGATCCCGAAGGCCAGGGTCTTGCCCGAGCCGGTGGGAGCGCGCCCGCAGATGTCGTGCCCGGACAGGGCGTCGGCCATCGCGGCCACTTGGATGTCGAAGGGCTTGGTGATGCCGCGCCCCTCGAGGGCGCGGCATATGGAATCGGGCACGCCCAACTGGGCGAAAGTGGGGGGCATTGTTCTCCTTGCCCGCGTCGGGCGGGCGACTCATGGGTTCGTCGCTGCCTCGAAGGGGAATGATGAGTGCGGCAGCATGTTGGGGTTTGGCTCACGATGACCGGAAGAACCAACACCCGTCTGCGAACCGTCGGCCGGACATCCCGACCCGACTGGATACAACGCTACCGGCCTTCCGCTCGTGATCCTCGAGCGACCGCCGACGCGGTATCTTCGCCGTCGTCGAGAGACAGGAGGCGCCATGTCCGACACCGAACCCGCCGAACTCGGACCGATCGGTGATCGGGTGCTGTTCGAGGACGAACACATCCGGGTGTGGGAGATGGTGCTGGAGCCCGGTGAAAGCTCGCCGTTGCATCACCATGAGAACGACTACGTGGTCGTGGTGGTGGAGGGTGACCACGTCACCGTCGAACCGCTGGAGGCCGCCTCCAAGTCCGCGAGCGTCACGCCGGGCCACAGCGCCTTCCTGCGCAAGGGCGGCACCGAGGTGGCCGTCAACTCCGGAGCGGTGCGCTACCGGGACGTCCAGATCGAGTTGCTCGGGTCCTGATTCCTGATGCGCGCTGCCGTCTACCGCGAGTTCAACGGGCCCATATCCGTCGCGGACGTGACCGACCCGGCCGTTCCCGGCAACGGCGTGGTGATTGAGGTCCGGGCCTCGGGCCTGTGCCGCAGCGACCTGTTCGCCTGGCACGGCCACGACCCCGGCATCGCCCTGCCCCACGTGCCCGGCCACGAGCTCGCCGGCGTGGTGGCCGAAGCCGGGCCGGGGGTGTCGCGCTGGTCAGCCGGTGACCGGGTGACCGTGCCCTTCTGCTGTGGCTGCGGCGCCTGCGAGCAGTGCGCGGCCGGCAACGAGCAGATCTGCGACAACTACTTCCAGCCCGGGTTCACCCACTGGGGCTCCTTCGCCGAGTACTGCGCCATCGAACAAGCCGACACCAACCTGGCCGCCCTGCCCGAGGCGATGTCCTACGAGCACGGCTCGATCCTGGGCTGCCGCATGATCACCGCCTACCGGGCCCTGATCGAGCGGGCCCGGCTCTCCCCGGGAGAGTGGCTGGCCGTTCACGGCTGCGGAGGGCTGGGGCTGTGCATGGTGATGATCGGAGCGGCCGTCGGCGCTCAGGTAGTGGCCGTCGACATCGACGGCCGGGCGCTGGAGATGGCTACGGCCATCGGCGCGGCCGCCGCGGTAACCGCCGACCCTGACAACGGCCGGGCCACCGTCGGAGCGGTGCGCGACGCCACCGGCGGGGGCGCCCATGTGTCCGTCGACGCGCTCGGCAACGCCGAGGTGGCCGCCAACTCGGTGCGCTGCCTGCGCAAGCAGGGCCGCCACGTGCAGGCCGGCCTGCTGTCGGCCCGGGCCACCGAGCTGCCCCTGTCCACCATCATCATGAAGGAACTGGAGGTGCTCGGCACCAAGGGCATGTCGGCCCGCCGCTACCCGGCGCTGATGGAGTTGATCACGACCACCGGAATGGACCTCGGCCTGCTCGTCAGCCGCGCGATGACCCTCGACGATCTGCCAGAGGCCTTCGACACCATGGCGGGCTTCGGCGGTCATGGCGTAGCCGTCGTCACCGACTTCTGAGCGGCCCCTGCACCGCACCAGACCGCCACTACGCTGGCCGCCGTGGCCGACGATGTCCTGACCCCCGACGAGGACGAGGCATTCCGGGCCCGCTGCCGGGCCTTCCTCGACGAGCACGCCACCGGCATCGACCTGGGCGGCCGGCCCGACCCGAGGGGCGAGCTGCGCCTCAGGGCGGCCCAGCGGTTCCAGAAGGCGCTGGCCCGAGCGGGGCTGGCCGGGCTGACCTACCCCACCGACTACGGCGGCGCCGGGCTGACCAAGGCCCACGAGAAGGTCTGGCGCGACGAGTACAGCCGCTACCCCAACATGACCTACGACCTGCTGATCTCCCACGGGATGTGCCTGCCCATGATGGCCGAGCACGGCACCCACGCCCAGCAGTCGGCCCACCTGGCCCGCATCATCTCCGCCGAGGACGTGTGGTGCCAGATGTTCTCCGAGCCCGGCGCCGGCTCCGACGTGGCCAGCCTCCAGACCCGAGCCGAGCGCGACGGCGACGAGTGGATCATCAACGGCCAGAAGGTGTGGACCACCCTGGCCCACTTGTGCTCCTACGGGATCATCATCGCCCGCACCGACCCCGAGGTGCCCAAGCACGCCGGCATCTCGATGTTCATCGTGCCCATGGACGCCGGCGGCGTGGAGGTCCGCCCCATCCACCAGATCGACGGCGGCACCCACTTCAACGAGGTGTTCTTCACCGATGTGCGCATCGCTGCCGGCAACCTCCTCGGGGATCTGAACAACGGCTGGCGCATGGCCACCGCCATGTTGATGTACGAGCGGGTCGCCATCGGCTCGGGCACCACCGGCGGCATCACCACCGCCCGCACCGACCGGCTGATCGAGGCGGCCCGCAAACGGGGCCTTGAGCGCGACCCGGCCCTGCGCCAGAAGCTGATGCGGCTTCGCATACTGGAGACCTGCCTGTCGCTGGTGGCCATGCGCACCCGGGCCGCGCTCAGGGCGGGACGCACCCCGGGACCGGGAGGCTCGATCGGGAAGCTGGCCACGGTGCAGATCGCGGACCTGCACACCGAGGTGTCGATGGCCATAGTGGGGGCCTCCGGCGTGGCCTGGGAGGACGAGGCCGACGGCCACTGGCAGCGCCAGGCCCTCACGTCGCTCCAGGCCGGGATCGCCGGCGGGACATCGGAGATCCAGCGCAACATCATCGGCGACCGGGTGCTGGGCCTCCCACGCGACATAAGCGTCGACCGGGCCGTGCCCTTCAAGGATCTAAGGGTCGGCACCCAGACCAGCTGAGCCCGGCATCCAAGCTGCGCTACAGCAGGTGGCGGGTGGTCTGGTAGACGGTGCGGATCGCGAAGTTGGACCGCAGCCGGGCCACACCCGGGAGCCGGGACAGGTGCTCGTTGTGGATGCGCTCGAAGTCGCGGTGGTCCTGCACCGCGAGGTGGACCAGATAGTCGGCGTCGCCCGCCACCAGGTGGCACGACATCACCTCGGGGCAGGCCCGGACCTCCTCCTCGAAGTGCCTGAGCGATTCCTCGCTCTGGCTGACCAGCGACACCTCCACGAACACGTCCAGGTCCCTGCCGATGGCCTCGGTGTCAAGGATCATCACGTAACCCGCGATCACCGCGTCGGCCTCCAGCCGGCGCACCCGGCGGTGACAGGCCGACGTGGACAGCCCCACCCGGTCGGCAAGCTCGGCGTGCGAGACCCGGCCGTCGGTCTGGAGCTCGTTGAGGATGAGCCGATCGATTGAGTCGATGTTGAGCACCGGAAATATTTTGCGCCAAATCCGTCTTTGACGCAACAACCATTGCGCTTGATCGATAATCGGCAGTGTTTTCGCTAGTTTCTTACTGCTAGGACGCGTGTATTCTGTCGGCAGTCGCAGGTGGAGGGGTTCACATGCGAATCGGAGTTCCCAAGGAAATCAAGAGTGAGGAGCGCCGCGTCGGGCTCACCCCCGACAGCGTGCGCGAGGTCACCGACCGCGGGCACGAGGTGTACGTCGAAGGCGGCGCGGGCACCGGCGCCGGGTTCGACGACGACGAGTACAAAGGCCGCGGGGCCATGATCGTTCCCTCCGCCGAGGACCTCTTCGACGTCGCCGAGCTGATCGTCAAAGTCAAGGAGCCTCTGGCCCCCGAGCGGGCCCTCCTGAGGGCCGACCACACCCTGTTCACCTACCTTCACCTGGCACCTGACCCCGACCAGGCCTACGACCTGCTCGCCAGCGGGGTCACCGCCATCGCCTACGAGTCGGTGACGGACGGCAACGGCCGCCTCCCCCTGCTCGCCCCCATGTCCCAGGTGGCGGGACGTCTGGCCATCCAGGCCGGCGCCCGCTGCCTGGAGGCATCCGCGGGCGGTCGCGGCGTGCTGCTGGGCGGCGTGCCCGGTGTGGCCGCGGCCCCGGTGACGGTCATCGGCGGTGGTGTCGTGGGCACCAACGCAGTCGAGATGGCCCTCGGGCTCGGCGCCGACGTGACCGTGCTGGACCGCGACGCCAGGGTGCTGGAGTCGCTGGCTGCCCGCTTCGGCCCCGCGCTGCGGACCCTCTACTCGAGCCCCAGCCGGCTGGCCCAGGCGGTCTTCACCGCAGATCTGGTAATCGGAGCCGTGCTGCTGCCCGGTGCCCGGGCGCCCCGCCTGATCACGAGACAGATGGTGAAGGTCATGCGGCCGGGCACGGTGATCGTGGACGTGGCCATCGACCAGGGCGGCTGCGCCGAGACGTCCAGGCCCACCACCCACGCCGACCCGACCTACGTGGTCGACGACGTGGTCCACTACTGCGTGGCCAACATGCCGGGCGCGGTCCCGCGCACTTCCACCCAGGCTCTCAACAACGCCACCCTCCCCTACGTGATCAAGCTGGCCGACCAGGGCGTCGTCGAGGCCATCGCAGCCGATCAGGGTCTTCAGGACGGCCTCAGCGTGCGCAAGGGACAGATCACCGAGCCCGCAGTGGCCGACGCTCTGGACCTCCCCTACATCGAGCCGCTCGACACCCTGGGCTGACCCCCGGCCCACAACGGGAGCGGCGATCTGGTTCGGCCGCCCGCCAGCACCTCCCCCAGGCTGGCGGGCGGCATCGCGCCCGGCCAGCAGGAGGGTCCGCCGAAGGGGCTAGTCGTTTAGGTGCATGGCCACCGCGAGGTACGCCCCGACGACCGCGACCCCCACCGCGATGATCAGCACCAGCAGGTTGACCTGGAACATGGCGGCGTCGTCGACCTTGAAGCCGGCCAGGAGCCGGAGGCCGTCCACGTCACTGAACTGGTCGATGACATAGTTGCGCAGCAGCGCGTTGCTGGTCATGGCCACAGCCGCTCCGAGCAGTCCCTGCACCAGACCCTCGAGCATGAACGGGGTGCGGATGAACGCCTTGGTGGCGCCGACCAGCCGCATGATCTCGATCTCGGTCCGGCGGTTGCCTATGGCCACCGCCAGCGTGTTGAGGATCAGCAGGGTTGAGGCCGCCAGCAGGATGATCGAGCCAATGAACAGCACCCGTCCGGCACGGTCCGAGAGGTTCTGGACATCCCGGATCACGTCGCCGGCGAAGGTGACCGTCCGCACCCCGGGGCGGCCCTTGAACTGGTCGCCCAACTCCTCCACCACGTCAGGGTCAGGGTCGATGGGCACCACCCGGTAGTACGGGGGAATGTCCTGCTCGGCGGCGATGTCGAGAACTTCGGGAGTGTCCTCGAAGAAGTCCCGGAACTCCTCGTAGGAGGCCAGCCGGTCGACGTACTGCCAGTCCAGCACGCCGGGGCTCTCATCGAGCTGGTTGCGGATGCCGGCATCCTCCGCCGTCCCGACATCGGCGTTCATCCACACGATGAACTCGACGCCGTCCTCCCAGCGGGCGGTGGCGCTGTCCACGGCCCGCTGGAACAGCAGGAAGCCGCCGAACATCGCCAACGACACCCCTACGGTGATCACGGTGGCCACCGCCAGCAGGATGTTGCGCCACAGGTTCTGGCCCGTCTCGCGCAACAGGTAACGGAGGCTGAACATCACCTACTACCCGTCAACACCGCGAAGCTGAACATTCCGTGCTACGCGATCGGCTACTCGTAGACGCCTCGGGCCTGGTCGCGCACGACCATCCCCCGGTCGAGCTCCACCACCCGCTGCCGCATGCTGTCGACGATGCTGCTGTCGTGGGTGGCCATCACCACCGTCGTGCCGATCTCGTTGATCCGCTCCAGCAGGCGCATGATCCCCACCGACGTGGTGGGGTCCAGATTCCCGGTGGGCTCGTCGGCCAGGAGGATCATGGGCCGGTTGATGAAGGCCCGGGCGATGGAGACCCGTTGCTGCTCGCCCCCGGAGAGCTCGTGCGGGAAACGGTCCATCTTGCGGGACAGCCCGACGAGCTCGAGGATGGCGGGCACCTGGCGCTTGATGACGTGGGGACCCTTGCCGATCGCCTCCAGCGCGAAGGCGACGTTCTCGGCCACCGTCTTCTTCTGCAGCAGCTTGTAGTCCTGGAACACGTAGCCGATGTTGCGGCGCAGGTAGGGCACCCTCCAGGAGCTGAGCCCGCCGATGTCGCGCCCGGCCACGAATATCCGGCCGTGCTCGGGCACCTCCTCGCGGTTGAGGAGCCGGATGAAGGTCGACTTGCCCGAGCCCGACGGGCCCACCAGGAAGACGAACTCGCCCTTGCCGATATCTATGGTCACGTCGCGCAGGGCCACCACGTCGCCCTTGAACACCTTGGTGACCTTCTCCATCTTGATCACTCGGGAACACCTCCGGCCACAGGGCCTCCCATGGGGCCTCGCTCGGCGACAGTACCAGCCCCCTCCACCGGTCCAACGGCACCCGAGGCCCGGCTCCACCTGAGCCAGGACTCCATGAACGGATCGAGGTCGCCGCCGAGGACCGCGTCCACGTTGGGGGTCTCGTAGCGGGTCCGCTGATCCCGCACCATCTGGTAGGGCTGCATCACGTAGCTGCGGATCTGGCTGCCGAAGCCCACCTTGCGCTGCTCGCCCTTGATCCCGGCGATCTCGTCGGAGCGCCGCTTGCGCTCCAGGTTGAGCAGCTTGGCGGCCAGCATCTGCATGGCCCGGTCCTTGTTCTGGTGCTGGCTGCGCTCGTTCTGGCAGCTGGTCACGATCCCGGTGGGCAGGTGGGTGATGCGCACCGCGGAGTCGGTCACGTTGACGTGCTGGCCCCCGGCTCCCGAGGAGCGGTAGGTGTCGACCCGCAGGTCCTTCTCGTCGATGACCACCTCGTCGGCGACGTCCTCGAAGAACGGGGCCACGTCCACCGCGGTGAAGGCCGTCTGGCGCTTGCCCTCGTTGTTGAACGGGGAGATGCGCACCAGGCGGTGGACACCGTGCTCGGAGCGCATCCAGCCGTAGGCGCCCCGGCCCTTCACCAGGAAGTCCACGCTGGAGTAGCCGGCCTCGGTTCCCTCCGACAGCGCGGTGACCTCGAGATCGAAGCCGCGCCGCTCGGCCCAGCGGCGGTACATCCTCAGCAGCATCTCGGCCCAGTCCTGCGAGTCGGTGCCGCCCTCGCCCGACTTGATCTGGCACACCGCGTCGCGCTCGTCGAACTCGCCGGTGAACAGCGAGCGCACCTCCAGCTCGTCGAAACGGGCCCCGATGTCGGCCACCAGCCGGGAGATCTCGGCCTCCTCGGAGTCGTCGCCCTCCTCCACCGCCAGCTGGTTGAGGGTCTCAGCGTCGGAGATCTCGGCCGCGAGGCGGTCGAATCGGGCCAGGTCCTCGCTGATCGACGCCAGCTCCGAGGTCACGGCTCGGGCCCGGTCGGGCACCTCCCACAGGTCCGGCCGCGACGACTCGGCCTCGAGTTGGGGGCGCCGGGCCCGCAGCGCATCGACCCGCAGATAGACCGCGGCCTCCTCGAGGCGGCCGCGGAGGCTGCGCAGATCGTCGGAGAAGTCCTGCACGCGCAGTCTCTACGGGCTCCGCCGGCAGGTGTCGGCGCCACGCGGAGCGGCGTGGTGTTCCCCGCTCTTGTTCGCTGCGCTCACGGGCCGCTCGGGCCACGGCCTCGCTCGGCGCCTTGCCGCGATCTTCATGAGATGTCGCTCATCCGCTCGGCCTCAGGTCGCGCCGGGGCGGCCGTGGCACATCTTGTACTTCTTGCCGCTGCCGCAGGGGCACGGCTGGTTGCGTCCCACCTTCTCCAGATCGCTCTTCACGACCGGCGCCCGGCTGGGGGGCGGCTTCGCCGCGGCCGGCCGGGCCTCACGCTGCGGCGTGCTCGGCGCCTGCTCATCCTTGCCCGCGCTCACGCCCTCGAGCCGCTGGGTGTCGGTGGCAGGGCGCTCCACGATCTGTACGTGCATCACGTAGCGCACGAAGTCCTCGGCGATGCTGTCCATCATCTGCCCGAACATGTCGAAGCCCTCGCGCTGCCACTCGGTGGCCGGGTCCTTCTGTCCCATGGCCCGCAGGTGGATGCCCTCGCGCAGCAGGTCCATCTCGTGGAGGTGGGACCGCCACTTCTGGTCGATGAGCCGGAGCATCACCTGGCGCTCGACCTGGCGCATCACCTCGCCGCCGAGCTCGGCCTCCCGCTGGCGGTAGTGGTCCATCGCCGTCCCGCTAACGAGCTCCGACAGCTCATCGTGGGAGGCCGCCGCGTCGAGCGCGGAGGCATCGACGCCTCCCGGCCACAGACCCGACAGCTCGGTCGCCAGCTGGTCGCGGTCCCACTCCTCGGGATGCTCCGACGAGCAGTGGGTGCCGATGGCGCCGCCCACGGCCGACTCCAGGTACTCCAAAGCCTCTGTGTTCAAGTCGGCGCCGTCGAGGATCTGGGCCCGGCGCTGGTAGATGACCCTGCGCTGGGCGTTCATCACCTCGTCGTACTTGAGGACGTTCTTGCGGGTCTCGGCGTTGCGCTGCTCGACGGTGTTCTGGGCCCGCTCGATGGCCTTGGTGACCATCCCCGCCTCGATGGGAACGTCCTCGGGCAGGGCCTTGTCCATCACCCAGTTCATGGCTCCGGTGGCGAACCGGCTCATCAGGTCGTCCTCGAGCGACAGGTAGAAGCGGCTCTCGCCCGGGTCGCCCTGACGCCCGGACCGGCCCCTGAGCTGGTTGTCGATGCGGCGGCTCTCGTGGCGCTCGGTGCCGAGCACGTACAGGCCGCCGAGATCCAGCACCTCCTCGCGCTCGGCGTCGGTGGCGGCCCGGTGTTTGGCGGTGAGCTCGCTGAAGCGCTGGGTGCCCTCGGGCGAGGCCTCGTCGAGGCCCTCGGCCCGCAGGTCTCGCCGGGCCAGGCCCTCGGGGTTGCCGCCGAGGAGGATGTCGACACCCCGCCCGGCCATGTTGGTGGCCACCGTCACCGAGCCCAGCCGGCCCGCCTGGGTGACGATCTCGGCCTCGCGTTGGTGCTGCTTGGCGTTGAGCACCTCATGGGGGATGCCCCGCTTGTCGAGCAGCCGGGACAGCTTCTCGGACTTCTCGACCGAGACGGTGCCCACCAGCACGGGCTGGCCCGCGGTGTTGCGCTCCTCGATGTCCTCCGCGCACGCCGCGAACTTGGCGTCCTCGGTCTTGTAGATCAGGTCGCCCTGATCGCCGCGGACGGTCGGGCGGTGGGTCGGGACGCTCACCACGTGCAGGTTGTAGGTGGACGCGAACTCGCTGGCCTCCGTCTCGGCTGTGCCGGTCATGCCCGCGAGGCGCTCGTACATGCGGTAGTAGTTCTGCAGGGTGATGGTGGCCAGCGTCTGGTTCTCCTCCTTGATGGCCACCCCCTCCTTGGCCTCGACGGCCTGGTGTAGCCCGTCGGACCAGCGCCGCCCCTCCAGGACCCGGCCGGTGAACTCGTCGACGATCTTGACCTGGTTGTGGTCCACGATGTAGTCGCGGTCGCGCCGGTAGAGCTCCTTGGCCCGCAGCGCGGCCTGCAGTTGGTGGACCAGGTTCTGGGCCACCATGTCGTAGAGGTTGTCCACGCCGAGCATCCGCTCGACCGCGTGGACGCCTTCCTCGAGGGGTGCGACCGAGCGCTTCTCCTCGTCCACCTCGTAGTGGACGTCGCGCTGCAGGCCCCGGGCGACGGTCGCGAAGCGGGTGTAGAGCTTGGCCGCGTCGGCCACCTGGCCGCTGATGATCAGCGGGGTGCGGGCCTCGTCGATGAGGATCGAGTCGATCTCGTCCACGATGCAGTAGTGGTGGCCGCGCTGGACCTGCTCGGAACGCGACATGGCCATGTTGTCGCGCAGGTAGTCGAAGCCGAGCTCGTTGTTGGTCCCGTAGGTGACGTCGCAGGCGTACTGGCTCCGCTTGTGCTCCCACCCCCGGTTCCCGGGGACGATCAGCCCGACGCTGAGGCCCAGCCACTTGTAGAGCTGGCCCATCCACTCGGCGTCCCGCCCGGCCAGGTAGTCGTTGACCGTCACCACATGCACGCCCCGCCCGGTCAGCCCGGTGACGTAGACCGGCAGCGTGGACGTGAGGGTCTTGCCCTCGCCGGTGCGCATCTCGGCCACCGCCCCCCAGTGCAGGGCCGCGCCGCCCACGAGCTGCACGTCGTAGTGGCGCTGGCCCAGCACCCTCACCGCGGCCTCCCGAACCACCGCGAAGGCCTCCAGCACCAGGTCGTCGGGCGACTCGCCCCGCTCCAGCCGGCTGCGGAACTCGCCGGTGCGGGCCCTGAGCCCGTCGTCGTCGAGGCGCTGCATCTCTCCTTCGAGCGCGTTGATGTCGGGGACCAGCGCCTGGAGGTCCCTGAGCTTGCGGCCCTCGCCGGAGCGCAGGACCCTCTTCAGCAGCGACATCGGCCCGGACCCGCGGTGCTCGGCCTCTTAGCCGGCCTCGTCGATGAGGCCCACCGCCCCGTCGTCGCGGCGGTACACCACGGCGGAGCGCCCGGTGGTCGAGTTGATGAAGAAGAAGAAGCCGTGACCCATCAGATCCATCTTCAACGCGGCCTCCGAGGGGGTGAGGGGACCGAGGTGGAAGCGCTTGGTCTTCACGATCTGCAGCTCGGGCTCGTCGTCGGCTCCATCGACGCCGCCGGAGCCGTCGACCGCGTCCGAAGCCGGCGGCGGCGCGGGCGCAGCGCCGGTCCGGATGGTGTCGCCGCGGCCGCGATGGCGGTTCTGGAGCTTCGTCCGCAGCTTGCGGATCTGGCGCTCGAGCTTGGCCTCGGCCAGATCGACGGCGGTGAAGGCGTCGGGAGCGTTGACCTTGCAGCGCAGACGGTGACCATGTCCGGTGAGGGTCACCTCGCAGGTCTCCCGGTCGACGATGCGGGGATTGCGGGCCTCGTCGAAGTGCACCTCGGCGTTGTCGAGATCGTCGAGGTAACGGTCGAGCTGCCCGATCTTGGCTCGCACGGCCTCTTCGAGACCCGGCGTGATGTCCTTGTGGCGGCTGCTGATGGATATCTCCACGTCCAACCTCTCTGGAGTCGATTCAACGTCGATACGCCCTCATCGTATTGGTACCGCGACGGGCTGGCGCGGCGTCGCGGGCGCCATCGTGGCCACTGCGGCCACCACCGCGGTGGCGCCACCGGCTCGGAGCGCCGCGGCCGCGACCCGCAACGTCGATCCGGTGGTGCACACGTCGTCGACGACCAGGACCGAGCCCGGCAGGCGGCCCGGCCGGACGGCCAGCCTGGGGCCGGCCAGACGGCCCTCGCGGCTCCGGGCCGTCTGGGGATCGTCGTCGAGCCGGCGCAGCAGGCGGCGGGACCGCAGCCGCAGCCGGCGGGCCAGGGCCCGGGCCAGCAGCTCGGCGGGATCGAAGCCCCGCTCGGTGCGGCGCGTCGGGCTGCACGGGACCCAGGTCACCGTGTCCGCGGCCTGAGCCGCGGCCGCGGCCGCCGCCATCCGGTCCGCGATCGGTGTCACCAGCCTCGTGGCCCGCCCGTACTTGAGGGCCCGCACCAGTTCGGCCGCGGCGCCCTCGTGGCACCAACCGGCCCACAGCTCGTCCACACCCTCGATCAAGCGACCCTGCATGAGCCGCACGATACAGCTAGATGTGAAATGGTCCAACAATTAATGAAGATTGTTGTGCCTCAAATGATCTAAGGCACCGCTCCGGCCTGCTCGGCGGTTACGTGGCCCTCGTCGCGCATCCAGGCGATGGAGTCGGCCAGGGACTCCGCCGCGGAGCGCAGGGTGATGCCGGTGTCCTGCTCGGTGAAGGAGTTGTCGCCGGCGCAGGTGTTGTACATGTACTCGGCGCCCTCCGAGGTGAGGATCAGGTCGCGGCCGAACCGCCGGGCCAGGTCGCCGAGACGCCCCCATGCCAGCATCGCCGCCTTGGGCATGGCCACCGACTTGAGGTCCCGGCCGGTGACGTCGCACAGCACCGACAGCAACTCGTCGGCGGTGAGGTGGTGGCCGAACATCACGTAGCGCTTGGGGCCCCGGCCGGTCTGCATCGACGCGGTGATCGCCGCGGCGATGTCGCGCACGTCGATGAGGTTCACCGTGTACCCGGACGAGCGCATGAAGGGCTTGGTCAGCCACAGCTGCAGCGGCTTGAACTGGGTCGACTCGCCGTAGTCGCCGGGACCGCCCACCCCGCCGGGGTAGATGATGACCACGCCGCGCCCCGAGGCCTGGAGTCGCCGGGCCAGGTGCTCGGACTCGGCCTTGGACCGGGCGTAGGGCATCCGGGCACTCCCCACCGGATGGTCGGCGGTCACCGGGTCGGTCCGGAACGGGAACAGGGCCGCCGCGCTGGACACGTGCACGATCGGGTCGCACCCGGCGTCCGCGGCGGTGCCCAGCACGTTCAGAGCGCCCGCGAAGTTGCTGGCCTCGATGTCGGCCTCCGAGCTCGGGTCGATCCCGACCACCGCGGCCGCGTGCACCACCGCGTCGCAGCCCTCGATCGCGCCCGTCACCACGTCGGCGTCGGCCATGTCCCCCTGAACCGTTTCCAGCCGCGCCACGTCTACCCCCACCCGGGCGGTGACCGTCTCGAGCTTGGCCGGCGTCCGCACCAGGGCCCGCACGGTATGGCCTGCGTCCTGGAGAGCCTTGGCCGCGTGGGACCCTACGAAGCCGGTAGCGCCGGTTACTAGGACCCTCATATCTGTGCCTCCCAGGCTAATGGCGCTCGCCTACCGCACCGCCCCGGCTTGGGCCGCGGTGACGTAGCCCTCGTCGCGCATCCAGGCGATCGTGTCGGCCAGCGACTCGCCGAACGGCCGCAGGGTGACGCCGGTGTCCTGCTCGGTGGCGGAGTTGTCGCCGGCGCAGTAGTTGAACATGTACTCCACGGCCTCGCTGGTGAGCACCAGGTCGAGGTCGAACCGGCGGGCCAGGTCACCGATCCGCCCCCAGGCCGAGAACAGCGCCCTGGGCATCGGCACCGACTTCAGGTCCCGGCCGGTCACCCGGCGCAGCTCCGACAGCAGCTCGTCGGCGGTGAGGGTGCGGCCGAACAGCAGGTAGCGCCTCGGGCCCCGGCCGGCCTCGATGGATGCCGCGATCACCGCGGCCACGTCGCGCACGTCCACCATCGTCATGGTGTAGCCCGACCGGGGAATGGGCCTGGTGAGCCACAGCTTCATCGGCTGGAGCTGGACCGACTGGTTGTAGTCGCCGGGGCCGATGACGAGCGCGGGATAGACGATGACCACGCCGTGCCCCAGGGACTGGTGCCGCCGGGCCAGGTGCTCGCACCTGGCCTTGGACCGTGCGTAGGCCTGCTGGGCGGTGCCCACCGGATGGTCGGCGGTCACCGGATCGGTTCTGAACGGGAACAGGGCCTCGCCGGTGGAGACATGCACCACCGGGTCGCAGCCCGCGCCGACCGCGGCGTCGAGCACGTTCTGCGCGCCCGCGAAGTTGGTGCCGGACACCTCGGCCTCGTCGGTCGGGTCGATGCTCACCACCGCAGCGGCGTGGACGACTGCGTCGCAGCCGTCGACGGCGGCCTCGACCGCGGCGGCGTCGCGGATGTCGCCCTGCACCGTCTCCACCAGCGAGACGTCGACCCCTACCCGGGCGGTGACCGTCTCGAGCTTGGCCGGCGTCCGCACCAGGGCCCGCACGGTGTGGCCCGCGTCCTGGAGGGCCTTGGCCGCGTGGGACCCCACGAAGCCCGTCGCGCCGGTGACCAGGACCCTCACCGCCGATCCCCGCTACGGCGAACCGGCTCGGCAGAAATCAGTAGAGAAACCCGTCACATAGAGGGAAAACCCACACCGATTTGGGGATGGGCTTGACCTGGGGCGGCTCACGGGTTGTGGTCCTCGAGCAGGGCCGAGCCCAACGATGCGGCACTCTCCGGTATGCGCCTGGCCTCGATGTCGCGGTGGCGGGCTGCGATGGCGTCGTCGAAGTCGCGGTCGGTGAACAGCCAGAGGTCCCCGTCCCGGATGGCCCGCACCACCATGTCGGCCACCGCGGAGGGGCGCAGCGCCTGCGCGTACAGGTCGCGTATCGCGTCCCGGGTCTCGGACTCGGCATCTCCGGCGACCAGGTCGGAGTCCCATACCCCGTCGACATCGGGAGAGTCCCGCAGGTGCTCGGGACGGTTGCGCTCGGAGTCCAGGATGTTGGTGGACACCAGCCCGGGGCACAGGCAGGTGACGCCCACTCCGGTGCCCTCGGCGAGCATCTCGGCGTGCAGGGTCTCGCTGAGCGCCACCACCCCGTGCTTGGAGACGTTGTAGGGGCCGATCCCGGCCGAGGTGATATGGCCCAGCACCGAAGCGGTGTTGACGATATGGCCCGAGCCCCGCTCGATCATGGACGGCAGGAAGGCCCGGCAGCCGTGGATGACGCCCCACAGGTTGACCCCGAGGCACCACTCCCACGACTTGAGCGAGAGCTCCGAGATCGGGCCGGTGGCGGCCACGCCGGCGTTGTTGCACAGCACGTCGGCCGGCCCGTAGGCGTCGGTACAGGCGTCGCGCAGCGCCTCCACCGCCGGCCACACCGACACATCGCAGGTGACCATCACGGCCTCTCCCCCAGCGTCCCGGATGGACTGCACCGTCTCGTTCAGGGGCGGCTCCTCGATGTCGGCCACCACCACTCGCATGGACTCGGCCGCGAATCGCTCGGCCATCGCCCGGCCCATGCCGCTGGCCCCGCCGGTGACAACCGCCACCCGGCCGGCGAGGTCCTTCACGGCGCCAGCGCGGCCAGGGCGTCGTAGTCGATGGCGCCCGCGCCGGCCTCGGGGTGCAGCACCTGCACGCAGACCTGGGTGGCGCCTGCGTCGGCGTGCTCGGCCAGCCGGCGTTCGATGGCGTCGACGTCGCCCCAGGCCACCATGGCGTCCACGAAGCGATCCGACAGGCCGTCGATGTCGTCGTCGTCGAAGCCGAGCCGCTTCCAGCAGTCCCGGTAGCCCGGGGCCCGGGTGTAGAACTTCATCACGTTGCCGCCGGTGGCCCTGGCTGCTGCGGCGTCGGTGGTGAGCATCACCTTCTGCTCGACGCACAGCTTGGCGTCGGGGCCCATGACCGAGCGGGCGAGGGCGGTGTGCTCCGGTGTCGTGTTGTAGGGGTGGGCGCCGTCGGTGCGCTCAGCTGCGAGCTCCAGCATCCGCGGGCCGAGGGCGGCGAGGACGACCGGCACCGGCTCCGGCGGCTGGACCGAGGTGTAGCGGGCCGCGTCCATGGCGTCGAGGTAGGACCGCATGAATGACAGCGGCCTGTCGTAGGGGATGCCGCGGATCTTGGAGACGATCACCGGGCTCGACACCCCGAGGCCCAGCGTGAACCGGCCGCCGGTCTGCTCGGCGACGGTGCAGGCGCCCTGCTTCATGACCCCGGCGTGCCGGTTGTAGACGTTGGCGATGCCGCTGGCCAGCCCGAGCGTCGACGTGACCGCGCCGAGGTGGGCGGCCAGCGCGAACGGGTCGCGCCCGAACGTCTCGCCGATCCACAGCTGCGAGTAGCCCAGCTCCTCCACTGCCTTGGCGAAGGCGGCCGTGTCGGCCCCGCTGAGCGCTTCCGGGGCCGCCCAGCACCCACGTTCAACCGACATCTGTGCTCCCTTCGGCAGGCTGCCGGTTACGGTACCGGCGCGGGTCGGCGGCGCCGCATTGCGGTGCGGTCGAGTACCCGGTACCGATCAGTAGCGGTAGTGGTCGGGCTTGTAGGGCCCGTCGACATCCACGCCGATGTAGCCGGCCTGCTCTCCGGTGAGCCTGGTCAGGCGGACACCGAGCGCGTCGAGGTGCAGCCGGGCCACCTCCTCGTCCAGCCGGCGGGGCAGGGTGGTCAGGCCGACCGGCATCGACCCGGCGTTGGCGTGCAGCTCCATCTGGGCCAGCACCTGGTTGGTGAAGCTGCACGACATCACGAAGCTGGGATGCCCGGTGGCGTTGCCCAGATTCAGCAGGCGACCCTCCGATAGCAGGATCACCGAGTGGCCGTCGCCGAAGACGTACTCGTCCACCTGGGGCTTGATGTTGACCCTCCGGACGTCCGACATACGGTTCAACCCGGCGACGTCCACCTCGTTGTCGAAGTGGCCGATGTTGCCCACGATGGCCTGGTGCTTCATGCGGGCCATGTGGCCCGCGCTGATGACGCCCGCATTGCCGGTGGCGGTGACGAAGATGTCGGCGATGGACACCACCGCCTCCAGAGTGTTGACCTCGTAGCCCTCCATGGCCGCCTGGAGGGCGCAGATCGGGTCGATCTCGGCGATGATCACCCGGGCGCCCTGGCCCCGCAGGGCCGCCGCGCATCCCTTGCCCACGTCGCCGAAGCCGCACACCACCGCCACCTTGCCGCCGATCATCACGTCGGTGGCCCGGTTGATGCCGTCGATCAGCGAGTGGCGGCAGCCGTAGTGGTTGTCGAACTTGGACTTGGTGACCGAGTCGTTCACGTTGATGGCCGGGAACAGCAGCTCGCCCCGCTCCAGCATCTGCTGGAGCCGCATCACGCCGGTGGTCGTCTCCTCGGACACCCCCGCGATGGACGGCACGATCCGCGAGAAGAAACCGGGATCGTCTCCGGCGATGGTGCGGAGCCGGTCCAGGATGACCGACCACTCCTCACTGTCGCCCTCGGCGGCCTCGGGCACCTCGCCGGCCCGCTCGTAGGCGAGCCCCTTGTGGACCAGCAGGGTGGCGTCTCCCCCGTCGTCGAGGATGAGGCTCGGCCCGGCCCCATCGGGCCAGCGGAAGATCTGCTCGGTGGCCCACCAGTACTCCTCCAGCGTCTCGCCCTTCCAGGCGAACACCGGCACCCCCCGGAGGTCGTCGGCCGTGCCGTCGGGGCCCACGGCCACAGCCGCAGCCGCGTGGTCCTGGGTGGAGAAGATGTTGCAGCTCGCCCACCGGACATCGGCGCCCAGCGCGACCAGCGTCTCGATCAGCACCGCGGTCTGCACGGTCATGTGCAGCGACCCCGCGATGCGGGCGCCGGTCAGGGGCTGATCATCGATGTAGCGGCCCCGCAGGGCCATCAGTCCGGGCATCTCGTGCTCGGCCAGACGGATCTCGGCCCGGCCGAGCGGGGCCAGCGAGAGGTCAGCGACTCGCATGTCCATAGAAGCCAGACGCTATCGGTGCCTCGAGTATGAGCGAGACCGCCGGCTAGCCGGTGTTGAACCACTCGTCACGGCTGATCCCTGCCTCGTTGAGGATGACCCGCAACAGACCGGCGTCGATCTCCTTGTCATTCGGAATGTGCACCTTGCGAGGCCCGAGCGCCATGTAGTCATGCCGGCTCGGGATCGGGCCACGCCAGCCGAGTTTCTTCAGCCTGGCTATGAGGTCTCGCCGCTTGACCGGCCCTAACCGGCGGTTCATGGCCCAGGGACGAGATTGATGCCTCCCATCTCCGGGATGTCGGTGTCGCCATCGGCCAGCTTGACATCAGCCCATCCGATAAGCACCGACTCCAAGTAGGCGACCGCGTCCGCGGCGGTAGTTCCGTACGCCCACGCGCCGGGGCAGCCCTCGACGGTCGCGACCAGATACTCGGTGTCCTCCGCCTCGGCTACGTCCGCATGCCGGACAGCCGCGGCCGCCCATTGGCGCAGGTGTGCTGCCATCGCATCCTTCGAGCGTGCCGTTACCGCCATATCCCGCATCCCGCCGCCGGGGTTCGCGTGCCTGTCGGCAAGACTACTGGACCGACCGCTGAACGGTCGGCACACCGTTTCCGAGGTTCTAGGCGGCTCCAACCTCAGCGCAGAACACCGTGCCCCGACCATGGAAGACAACCGAGCGCTCGCCGCCGGCCACCCAGGCCGCGGCGCCGCGGTCCAAGGTCAGCCCGTTGCCCTCGACGCAGCCGTCCGTGCACAGCAGTACCGCGGGCCCCGCAGCCACGGTGGCGGAGCCGTCCACCTCCAGCCGCTTCAAGCAGAACTCCTCCGCGGCTGCCCGGTACGCGGCCACCCCGCCGACCGGCTCCGGCCGTAAGACCGGTGCCTCCGATGCGGCACAGTCCACGATCTCCAGAAGTGCGGCCGGGTCTGTGTGCTTGGAAGTGAGACCACCGCGCAGCACGTTGTCGGAGTCAGCCATCAGCTCCACCGCAGTGCCGCCCAGATAGGCGTGGAGACACCCGGAGTCGACGAACATGGCCTCGCCGGGCGCCAACACGACATGGTTGAGAAACAGCGCCGCGACCACGGCGCGATCGCCGGGAAACTGCGCTCCCAATCCGGCTACCGCGGCGCGGAGACCCGTCCATTCGTCGTCTCCGGTCCGCGCCGCGCAGGCCTCCGTCGCGGACTCGGCCAGCTCGACCGCCGCGGACGGGTCAAGGGCCAGCAGCCACGAGAGTACGTCGCACATCTGCGAGCCTGGCAGGCCGTCGATGCGGCGTCGCAGTGGATCTAGCGGGGGCGAGTCCAAGGTCTCGAGCAAGTCCACAGTTCGCCGTGGATCGCGGAAGCCACATAGCGCCTCAAAGCGGCTGAGCGCGCAGATCATTTCGGGCTTAGCCGAACGGTCCCGGAACATCCTTTGCGGCCCGTCCCGCGGGATCTCCATGGCCTCCTCGCGGGCGAATCCCGCCTCGGCGTTCTCGGCCGAGGGGTGGGCCTGGAGCGACAGCGGCGCGGCCGCGGCCAGCACCTTGAGCAAGAACGGCAGCCGGCCGTAGCGCGACGCCACGGCCGGGCCGAGAGCCGCTACCGGATCGGCCGCTATCAGTCGGTCGAGGGGCTCGGCACGGGCGCCCACCGTGGCCGGTGAGGCCGGATGGGCGCCGAACCAGAGTTCGGCCCATGGCTCGCCGGTTGGAGGACGTCCGAGCAGGTCTGGGATGGCTGTGAGCGACCCCCAGTCGTACTTCTTGACCGCTCCCTCAATCAGCTCCATGCCTCGACCGTTCCTGGGCTGGCTCAGTCAGGATCCGAGATGTCACGGCCTCGCGACGCCGCCAGCGCGGCGACCGCGTCGCCCACCAGCACCAGGTCGAGCAGCTGAGCCAGAGCCCCGTGGCCGTCGGCCCGCACCTCGTGGAGGGCGGTCACAGCCGAGCCGAGCAGATCGACGCGGTCACCCAGGCCCGGCGGCTCGAAGTCGTGACGCAGCACAATCGCGACCACCCCGGCCGGCACGCCCCTCGCCAGCGTGGTCCACGTCGCGGCCTCGGCCTCGTCGGCCGGAAGGTTGCGACGCACCGAGGCAACATCGCCGACCCGGTTGAGTCGGTTGACCCAACGGCGGGCGGCGTGCTTGCCGACTCCGCCCGAGCCGCAGACCACAGCCATGCGGCCCACGACCGCGTCGGCCAGCGCCTCCACGGACCCCGAGGCGGTATCGAGTTGCCTGCCTCTGGCTTCGATCTGCTCAGCGCTCTCGGAGATCAGCCGGTTCATTCCGGACAGGACGCCGACACGCTCCAGCAGCACGAGCACCGGAACGATGACCACACCCAGCCCCGCGGCAGGGCCGGCGAAGGGATCCACCCTCGTGACGGGAACGCCCCAGCCCGCGCACAGCTCCATCAGCTCCCCGCCGGAGGTGACGGCCACCATGCGAGCCCCGCTGGCCTGCGCGACCCGGGCTGCGGCCACGGTGGGCTGGTCGTTGCCCGACTGTGACACCGCCACCACCAGCGACGACTCCGACAGCCAGGACGGACTGATCCCGCCGGTGGCGAGGACCGGCACCGAGCCCTGCAAGTGAGCGACCGACTCCACGACGTCGCCGGCCACCCCTCCCCCGCCCGCGCCTACGATCACCACTTCGCTGACCTCGCCCGGGACGGGCAGGCCCTCGACGTCCGCGGCGGACACCGCGGCATCGCGCACCTGATCGGGCAGATGCCTGAGCGCTTCCAGCAGATCGTCGGTGGCCATGGCGCGCCGCTCTCGTCAGCCTTCTTGCCCGCCGGCGTCGCCGGCCTCGAAGGTGGGTCGCAACCCGCCGGCTTCAGCCTTGGCCATGAGCCGCCCGTGCTCGGCGTCGTCGGCGGTGGAGGCCTCCTCGGTCAGCATCACCGGTATCTGATCCTCCACCCGGTATAGGAGCCGTAGCCGGGGGTTGTAGAGCACCTGCTCGTCGTCGAAGTACAGGAGCGGGCCCTTGTCGGCCGGGCACGCGAGGATCTCCAGCAGCCGGGCATCGAGCGTCAAGGTTGGACCTCCTGGAATTGCGCCGAGCGGTTAGGCACCTGATGCTACGGAACGATTAGGGCTTGCACCTCAGTCACCCGGGCTTTCACGTCGTCGGGAGTGGCGGCCTCCAGGTTGAGGCGCAGCAGCGGCTCGGTGTTCGAGGGTCGCAGATTGAACCACCAATCGCCGCAGTCGACGCTGAGGCCGTCGAGACGATCCTGATCGGCGTGGAGGAAAGCGGCCGCCACCCGCTCAATCACCGCAGCCGGATCCGGCACCTCGTTGTTTATCTCTCCCGAGGCGGAGTAGCGCTCCAGCGGGGCGGCCAGCTTGCTGAGGCTGCCGCCGCAGCGGCTGAGCCCCTCCAGCAGCACCAGCACGGCGATCATGGCGCCGTCGGCGCCGTAGTTGTCACGGAAGTAGTAGTGGCCCGAGTGCTCGCCTCCGAAGACGGCCGAGGTGGAGGCCATCGCCTGCTTCATGAACGAGTGCCCGACTCGGGTTCGCACCGCTCGGCCACCCCGCTCGGCAACGACTTCACCGAAGGCCCGCGAGCAGATCAGGTTGTGCACGACGGCCGCCCCGGGCTCTCGCTCGAGCATCGCCTGAGCGATGACGGATGCGGTGAGCGAGCCCGACATCGCGCCGGAGGTCTCGTCGACCACGAAGACCCTGTCGGCGTCGCCGTCGAAGGCCAGGCCCGCCTCCGCGGCCACCTTCCGCACCCGGTCCTGCAGATCACGTAGATTCTCCGGCTTGAGGGGATCCGCCGGATGGTTGGGGAACGTGCCGTCGAGTTCCGGGTAGAGGTAGTCGACCTCGAAGGGAAGGGTCTCGAACACCGCAGGGGCCACCAAGCCGCCCATCCCGTTGGCGGTGTCGACGACCAGGCGCAGCGGTCGCAGGGCGGCAACGTCCACGAACCCGAGCACATGCTCCACGTAGGAGTCCAGAAGGTCGCGGCGCACCGCGTGCCCGGGCGCGGCGGCCGCCGGCGGCCCTGCGATTGCCCGGGCCTTGACGTCCTCCAAGCCAGTGCCGGTCCCGATCGGCGCGGCGCCCGGGCCGCAGAGCTTGATGCCGTTGTAGGCGACCGGGTTGTGCGACGCGGTGAACATGGCGCCGGGGGCGTCCAGCATCCCGGAGGCGAAGTACACCATCTCGGTGGCGCAGAGCCCGATGTCCACCACATCGACTCCGGCCGTGACGACCCCCTCGCAGAAGGCGCCCGACAGCTCCGCCCCGTCGGGTCGCATGTCACGGCCGACCACCACCCGGGCCGCCCCGTTGGCCCGCACGTGGCCCGCGAAGGCGCCGCCGATGGTGAAGCAGGCGGCCGCGTCGATCTGATCGCCGACAATGCCCCTTATGTCGTAGGCCTTGAAGATCGCTTCGTACTCGCCCACGGCGGCGGAGTCAGCGGCCGTCGCTCGGGTAGCGGCCCAGCAGCGCCCGGGTACGGATCCGGCACATGTCGAGCACCAGATCCCAGCCGTCGGTCGCGACGCGCACCGACGACACCCGGCTGTTGACCACCTCCACCGGCACATCACGCACCCTCATCCCGAGCCGGTCGGCGAGGAACAGCAACTCGACGTCGAAAGCGAACCGGTCCATGACCGAAGCATCCAGCAGCTCGCTCGCCGCCTCCCGGGAGAAGGCCTTCAAACCGCACTGGGTGTCGCGGCCCCGGCCGAGCCGCAGCATCCTGCAGACAGCGGCCACCGCGCGGCTGCCGGCCCGCCGCAGCCGTGACGCATCCGTCACTGCGACGGAGTCGGGATGGCGCCGGTCGCCCACCGCGGCGTCAGCCCCTTGCTCCACTTCCTCGAGAAGTCCGAGGATCTGGTGGGGCGGGTAGGAGAGGTCGGCGTCGGTGAAGGCGACGACCGCGCCGGAGGCGACCCTGATCCCGGCCCGCACCGCGGCGCCCTTGCCCTTGTTGACCGGGAACTCCACAACCACATCGGCGCCCGCGTCCCGGCCCGCCGCGGCCGTGCCGTCGTCGGAGCCGTCGTCGACCACCACGATCTCGACGCCGCCGTCGTGGTGCACCGCAGCCAGAGCGGACCGCAGCGTGGCCACGGTCTCGCCGATGCGACCAGCCTCGCGGTAGGCGGGAACGACCACCGAGAGTCTCACGGCATGTTTGAATCTCTCCGGGACACCAGGAGCCACCCTACGGCGACCAGACCGCCGAGCGTGATCGCGAGCGCGATCCACTCCACCGCGCTGCGCCCGAAGTCGAGGCGCACCTCGGTGTCGGTGGGCACGACCACCATCAGGTTCGGTGTGACCCGGTAGGGCCCCTCGGCGCCCGATGCCGTCCAGTTGGGGAAGTAGGAGGTGTGCACCAGCACCGGCGCCCCGACCCGATCGACGGAGAACGAGATCGAGTGGTCGCGGCGGACCACATCGCTCACCACGGCCGGCTCGACATCGGCGCGGGGGGTGGACTCCGGTAGCAGCTCCGCCAGCCGGCGCATCACCTGCTCCCGGCCGTCGCCGGAGGTCCCCGTGCCGGTGCCGGAGTCCCGCTGCGTGCTCGGCAGGGCAGCCCGCGGCCATTCGGAGGGTCCGTCGGCCGCGAGCAGCGGAGCGTCGGGGCCTTCGGCCAGGAATGCGCCCACCGATGCTTCCAGCCAGGAGTCGCTGGAGCGGCCGATGCCGTCCACCACCACCGGCAGCCTGTCCAGCCCGGTCACGGGGGCGCTCCGAGCCACCTCGAAGACGACCCAGGGGCCCGAGGATGCGACCTCCTCCAGCCCGGGCACGGCCCGGGCCTGGCGGACCGCGTCGTCGGAGAAGGCCATGTAGTAGCGCACGCCCATGGCCCGCAGATGCTCGGTTCCGCGGGCGACATCGAGCGCGCCGTAGGGAAGATCGCGCTGGGCCCTCGACGGTGCAGCCGACAGTTCGGACTGCATCAGGAAGTGGTAGGGCGTCGTGGCTGAAGCCTCGAAGTAGAGGCCCTCCATGGAGCCGATGCACCGATCGGTCCAGTAGGGCAGCAGCATCGGTGCCATCGGCGTGCCGTAGGAGCCGAGACGGCCTGCGCCGTACTCCCAGAGCGACGGGCCGCAGCCCCGGCTCTCGCCGACGCGGCCCATGGTGTCGATCAGGTCCCAGTACTCGGCGCTGCCCCCTCCGGCCGCGGTCGGCTGGCGGCCCTCGTAACCCTCGAAGTTGTACTGCACCCAGTAGGTGCCCAGGTTGGAGTCGTGCGAGCTGAAGGGCCCCCAGTGGTAGGCGCCGTCGTCGCCGAGGCCGCCTCCGGGCAGCGACCGCAGCGGCAGCCCCACCGTGACCAGCACCGCGACCGCGGCCAGTGCAACGCACGCGCCGGCCGTGAGGGAGCCGGCCAGGGCCCCGAGCCGGCCGACGTTCTCGGTTGCCTCGACACGCGCCGCGTGGCGCCCGTCGAGCCAGGAGCGGCCCCAGCCGATCAGCTCGCCCACCGCGAGGGCGGCCGTCAGGTACACCGTGAGGTAGTAGAAGGGCAGGATCCGGACGTTCCACAGGCGTCCCTCGGGCATCACCACGAATGCGACCGCGAAGATGGCGCCCGTCACCGCCAGCGCCATGTGAAGCCGGGACCAGCCTCTGAACAGCGACGGCCGGGACCGCCTGAGGACAAGCAGCGCCGACGCGGCAATCGCAATGACGACGAACAGTTGCAGCACGGGCTGGTTGACCAGGAAGCTGTAGTCGAAGGAGCTACGCGACCACAGCGACGACAGGTAGCGGCGCTCCTTGCCCCAGCCCATGTCGTTGAGCAGGCCCCGATTCCACCAGAACGGCAGGACCCACCATGCGCTGAGCGCCGCCGCCAGCGCGCCGGTCACCAGGGTCCACCGCAGCCGTTGCAGCCACGCGGTCCGCTGCCACCGGCCGGTCAATACCAGCGCAGCGGTCGCGGCCAGCGCCAGAAAGGCCGAGAACAGGTGCAGCAGCCCGGTGAGAGCCAGCAGGGCACCCGCCACGACACGATGGCGACCCGAGTCCATGCCCCGGGCCGCGGTGCCGACGAATAGCACCGCGACGGCCAGGCCGAGCGAGTAGGCGAACTCGCCCGCCATGGTGGACATCAGGTTGCCGCCGTAGATGTTGAACGAGCGGTCGAACAGGAACAGCAGCGTCGCCACTGCGGCCAGGGCCTGGCCCTCGAGTCCGACTCCCGCCGTTCGGACCATGGCCCACACGGCCACGGGCAGGGCGACCACTCCGGCGATCGCCACAACCTTCAGCGACACGCCGTAGGGCATGGGAACCGCGAGAAGGGCCAGCAGGACCGCGGCCACCGCGGCGGGGGCCCGCCAGCGGGGCCGGACTCCCGGCAGATGCCACGCCCATCCGCCGCAGGCCGCTGGGAGCAGCAGCGCAGCGATGGCGCGGTTGGCTTCGACATCGCCGACGAAGAGCTTCGCCGCCCCGGCCATGCCGGCGATCCCCAGGGCCACCGCCCAGCGCTGGGCGGTAGACCATCGGGTCCGCCCCACTGCCATCAGTGCGAGCCCGCATGCGGCCAACACGACCGCCAGGTAGGCGAACACCCCGACACTCAGGCCGAGGCCGACGTCGACGATCACCACCAGCAGCGACGGGATGACCATGTAGAAGGCGAAGGCGGGAAAGCCCGCATACCAGTCGTGGGTCCAGCCGGTGAGCCTGAGCTCCGGTATCAGAACATCACGCAGGTATGCCGGCGCCCAGACATGGGCGCCGAGATCACCGCCGGTCGGGGTGGTGTCGTCGAACCACAGCCACGGCCTGAGGTTGACGACCACGAACGCGACGGTCACCGCGACGACGGCCCTCACCAGCACGGCGCCGACCCGCGTTCCCGCTCCGCCGAGCGGCCTCACGACAGCAACACCGCGACGGTGATCGCGTTGAAGCCGGCGTGGGACCACAGCGCCGGACCGAGGCGTCCGGTTCTGAGCACCAGGAACCCGTTGACCACCCCTACCAGCACCAGGGCGGGGAACTGCACCAGCTGGAAATGGGTGATCCCGAAGGCCACCGACGCGACGGTCACCGCCGATACCGGCCCGAGCCGGTCCCGCAGCGCTCCCTGCAGCAGGCCCCTGAAGAAGACCTCCTCGCTGATGGGAGCCATGACCACCGTCATTACGACGAGCAGGGCCACATCCGACGGCCCGACGGCCAGCTCGCTCAGCTCGCGTGCCGGCTCCTCCACGTCCAGATCGCCGAAGATCCGGAATATGGGCCAGTACAGCAACGGCACGGCGGCGAGCTGCGCCACCAGGCCGACCGCCAACCCGACGGGCACGTCCACCAGACGCATCGCCCACCCGAGTTGGCTACTCCAGCGGAGGCCGTAGCGCCGGGCCAGCAGCGGCGTCCCGAGCAGGCCCAACCACAAGGGCACCTGCAACAACACGAGCCCGCCGATCCCGATGCGGCTCATCAGCTTGCCCTCGGTCTCCAGGAACTCCGGCCCCAGCAATACCGCCACCGCCACGAAGGACGCCGCGATACTGGCGACGAATCCTGCGGACCATCCGGCTGCCGCCCAAGTGAGCCGTGTCGTGGCCGGCATCTCGGGCCGCATGGATTGCAACCGTACCGGACTAGTCTGGAATCGTGGCCGACAGCCCGCCGCCTCCGCCGCCGCCCCAGCATCCGGACCGCAAGCGGAACCAACCGCCGGCTCCCCGGCCCCGGCCGGAGGCCCAGCGGCGCTCCCGCCTGGTCATCTGGTTGATGATCGGCGCGGTCATCGCGGTCTTCATGGCCACCACGATGCTCCCCGACGAGTCCGGAGCCGAGATCTCCTATCCCGACTTCCTCGATCGGGTCACCGAGGGCGGGATCGTCCAGGGCACCTACAACAACAACAGCGGCAGCATCAAGGCGACCGCGGTCGACGGCACCGAGTACGCCTCCAACGGGCCGCTGCCGCTCCCCGACGCCGACACGGCCCTCATCAACCAGCACGTGCCGGAGTTCCGCTACGAGACTCCCGAGACCAACTTCTTCCTGTCGATCGTGCCGCTCCTGCTGCCGATCGGCCTGCTCATCCTGTTCTTCTGGTGGATGCAGCGCCGGGCGCAGGGGCAGATGGGGAGCATCATGTCGATCGGGCGGAGCCGGGCCAAGACCTACACCACCGAAAGGCCCGGAACCACTTTCGACGACGTGGCCGGCTACGACGGGGTCAAGCAGGAGATAACGGAGATAGTCGACTTCCTGAAGATGCCCGAGCGCTTCGCGGAGATCGGCGCGAGGGTCCCGAAGGGCGTTCTGCTGGTGGGGCCCCCCGGCACGGGGAAGACGCTCATCGCCAAGGCGGTGGCGGGCGAGGCCGGCGTGCCGTTCCTGTCGGTGACCGGCTCTGACTTCATGGAGATGTTCGTCGGCGTCGGCGCCAGCAGGGTGCGGGACCTGTTCGAGTCGGCCCGCAAGATGGGCAAGGCCATCATCTTCATCGACGAGGTCGACTCCATCGGACGCAAGCGGGGCGCGGGCCTCGGCGGCGGTCACGACGAGCGGGAGCAGACCCTCAACCAGATGCTCTCGGAGATGGACGGGTTCGAGGGCTCTGAGGGCATCGTGATGATGGCGGCCACCAACCGGCCCGACATCCTGGACCCCGCCCTGCTGCGCCCGGGACGCTTCGACCGCCAGGTGGTGGTGCCGCTGCCTGAACTCTCGGACCGGCAGGCCATTCTCGAGGTGCACGTCAAGGGCAAGCGCACCGCCGAGGACCTGGACCTCAACGTGGTGGCCCGGGGCACGCCGGGGATGAGCGGCGCCGACCTGGCCAACCTCATCAACGAGGCGGCCCTGTACGCCGTGCGCGACGGCGAGGAGGAGATCGCGGCCCGGCATGTGGAGCTGGCCCGGGACCGGGTTCTCATGGGCCAGAAACGCGAGTCGCTGGCCCTCTCCGACGACGAGAAGGAGGCCATCGCCTATCACGAGGCCGGCCACGCGGTGTGCGCGGCGGTGCTGCCCACCGCTGATCGGCTCCACAAGGTCACCATCATTCCGAGCGGGATGGCGCTCGGGGTGACCATGCAGCTGCCCGAGGAGGACCGCCACATCTACCGCAGCGACTACATCCTCGATCGGCTGGTGGTGATGTTCGGCGGCCGGATCGCCGAGGAGCTGGTGTTCGGCATCGTCAGCACCGGAGCGGCCGACGACCTGATGAGGGCCACCGCACTGGCCAAGTCGATGGTGCGCGAGTGGGGCATGTCCGACAAGCTCGGACCGATGGCCTGGGGCTCCCAGAACCAGGTCTTCCTGGGCGAGGACCTGATGCAGACCCGCGACTACAGCGACGACACCGCCCGGGTGATCGACGAAGAGATCGAGCGCATCCTGCGCGACGAGCAGGACCGGTGCCGGTCGACCCTCACCGAGTACCGCCACGGTCTCGACCTGGTGGCCCGAGCGCTGCTCGAGCACGAGACCATCAGCGGCGAGGAGGTGGCGCGCCTGATCGCGGTCTCGCGGGGCCACCCGCAGGCGCAGGATGAGCCGGGGGGCTCTGCGGTCACCGACCCCCCGTCGGACCCCGACACCCCGCCGAACGCGGGCAACGGCTCGGGTTCTCCCGCCGGCGTGCCCACGCCCGCAGCTTGATTGCCCGATCCGAGGGACGCTCCGGAGCTGCTCGACGGTGGTTGACCGTCGCGGGGCCGGCGCTGGTTTGCACTGCCCCGCTCGTCGGGATGTCGTTCCAGGGCGACGAGAGGCCGAGGATCTACGCGGTCATCAGCCGGTACGGCTCCAATCCCTTCAAGATCATTGAAGGGACCTTCCGGGACCTCGACTTCTTTCTGGGCCGCGGCAACTTCAGGCCGCTAGGACGGCTCTTCGAGACCGCCGGGCACAGCTTCGTGTTCGAGGCCGGCGAGGCGATGGGCCTGGCCCCCCACGCGGTCCTCGGCGCGGTCCGGCTGGTGATGGTCGGGCTGCTGGCACTCACAGCCTCGGCGGTGGTGGCGGCGCTGGCCCGCTCGGCGGGAGTGTCTCTGCGTCACCCGGTCAACGTCTTGTTCCCCCTGCCACTGGGGACGGTGCTGGTCGCGAGCGGCAGCCATGGCCCGGAGGTGGCCCGCCGCTGGTACAACCACATCAACCTCGTCCATTTCCCGCACACGATCATCGGCGCGGTCGTGCTGATCCTGGCCATGGCCCTGGTGGTGGCCCGCGACCGGGACATGCGGCACCGGCGGCTCGAGCGTCACGAGTGGGCCACCATGGCGGCATTGGGTGCCGTCTCGGCCCTCTTCTACGACCTCGTCTACCTCGCCCCGATCCTGGCTGCGGTCTTCATCGTGGCCCGCGCGGTCGCGACGGGCATGCCCCTCGCCGAGATCAGGGCGACCGCGGCTGTCAAGCGCTGGTCGGCGACTTCGGTCGGCTTCCTCGCAGCCTTCGTGCCCGCTCGAATCGAGATCATCGGGCGCTGTGCCGAGCAGTCCTGCTACAACGGAACGGACCCGCAGTTCTCCGCCGAGACGCTCGGCCACATTCCCCGACGACTGGCCGCGGGCACGCCATTGGCCGGGTGGTTGCACAACGCGGAGCTCGCCCGGCACTTCGGCCTCGACCTCGGGGTGGAGGATCTCGCCAGGAATGCGCTGACTGCTCTGTTGCTGGCCGCCGTGCTGATCATGACCCTCACGGCGGCCAGATCGGCGAGTACGGCCGGCCGCGGCGACCCACGCCATCACGGCCTGCACGAGGCACCCCTGTCCGTAGCGGCCCGGCCGAGGCGCCTCGCGCTGGCCCTCGCCGTGCTCGGGGCGTCAGCGGCTCTGCTCGCAGCCCTCCTGGCCAGCCTCTCCAATCAAGTGCACGAGACGGATCTGCGGGCGGTCGACGCCTGGCGCGAGACCCTGCTGACCCAGGTGGGCTGGTCGCTGCTGATTGCCGCAGGCGTGGCGTTGGCGGTGGAAGCGGCTCGCGGCCGGGGTTCACGACGAGCCGTCGTGGCCGGCGCGGCCGCGTTGCTGGCGGTGGCGCTGGCCGCGTCGCTGCTGGCCAACTGGCGGCTGGCCCAAGCCGACCGGAGCGACCCGCTGTCGTCGGTCACCAGCCAGATCTCGAACGCGACCGTCACCATGGACTGGACCGGGGAGGGCAACCGCCACCGTTGCGCGCTGATCGACGCGTACTCCGAGATGATCCCCGAGAATCTCAACATGGGAGGACCGGCCGTGCGCCAGCACCTCGACCAGCTGATGCTCAACCGCTACAGCCAACCGTTCTGCGACGCGGGCTGAGAGTCTCAGCGGATATCGGCCAGCGGCACCGGCTCGGAGACGGCTGCGCCGAGCGACGCCGTGCGTGAGGTCAGCCCGATGAGTTCGGTGGCGGCGACGACCGGGGAGGAGGACTCCACTTCCACCACGAAGCGACCCGAGCCCAGACGGTCCAGCGGAACGCTGGCACGGCGGCGGGGTCCGACCTCCAGGCGGCGCACTGTCGCGGAGTCCACGCTGAGGACGACCTGAGCGATACCCACCGACGACGGGTTCACAACCACCAGGATCGAGGTCTCGCCGGCGCCTTCGGCAACGGCCTCGGAATCGGCCGCTTCGGCAGCCACCAGCCAGCGGCGGGCCGCGGCGTCCGACCCGATCGTCGCGCTGGATCCTGCCACCGTCGTCGACGCCTCGCCGTCGGGGTCGGCTGCGAACGTGACGCTGTGGATCGACGCAGCCAACGGTGCGTCATCCAGCGAGCGCGCCACCACGCTGAACGGCCCGATGCCGACGAGGCGGCCCTGCTGGGAAAGATCGACCAGAGCCGTCCGTCCGGGCCTGACGGTGATCTCGATCGGGCTGACATCGGTTCCGGGTGCCTCCGCCATGATCTCCAGGTCCACCTCGGCGATGTCCTCCGACGGGTTGGCAATGGCCACTACGTCCCGGCGAGCTGCACCCACTCCCGCCACCGGCAGGTGCCACAGCGGGGCGGTGCCTCCAACTGCGCTGGATGACCGGGCACCGCGGCCGGAGATCAGTCCGTCGGCGATCTGGATCCAGGAGGCGGCCACGCGGCCCGACACGACCTCGACGAAGGCCGCGACCGAGGACGCCACCGTGATCTCGTCGGTGATGTCGACGGCCACAACACGCTGGGCCGGCACCACCAGGCCGTCGATCGTGTCCCGGCCCACGTCGGCCACCAGCTCGATGTCGGCCACCGCGATGTCCGGGAACGGGTTGAGGAGCATGACGATGAAGCGCTCGCCCTCCACCGCCGAACGAGTCGCGCCGTGCGGCACCAGCCAACTGCTGGCTGTCCTGGTGAGACAGGTCGACCGGCCCACGTCCCCCTGCGGCGCGGCAAGTATCTGCTCGACCACGACATCGGTGCCGTCCACCTCGACTGCCGCGCCGATCCACTGGGCGCCGGGAACCTCCTCGGACGGCTTCAGCAGCACCCGGCCGAGGGGCTCGATCTCGACATCGACCGTCCGGGCCTCGGAGGGACCGGACCCGCCGGGCAGAACCGACACCGCCGCAGTCCGCCACTGATCCGAGCCGCTGGCCACGGCGATGGTCAACTCGGCGTCGCCGCCGGGGCCGCTGCCGCCGGGGCAGAACCACGTGCTTACGGCACCGGCCGGCGCAGCCGGAGCGGGTAGGTAGCGGACCGGGCGTTCCGGCACCGGCCGGTCGGGCAGGTCTACGAGGACGCCCGCGGCCAGCAGGCCCGCGATGGCCACCATGGCGAGCACCCTCACCGAGCGCATCAGTGACGGTCCATCCGGCGTCGCAGCCAACCCAGCAGCAGCACGACGGGTGCAGCCGCGCCGAGCAGCTGGCCGGCGCGGCGCCACCAGGGCGACGAGTAGGACAGTTCGGCCTCGCCCCCGCCGGCGGGAAGGTAGGCCCTCGCCCAAGCCACGGCCTCGCGCCGGGCGGCCGTCTCACCATCGACTCTCAACTCCCAGCCGGGCCGGGGCGTGTGCCCCACCAGGACCTCGGCGCCGTCGGGGATCTGGGCCGACCACGGCGGCCCTGTTCCGGAGAACACCGGGACGCCCGGAGTGATCGGATGGGCCTCGAGGTCCGCGACCTCTTCCACGCCCTCGTCGAAGCCCGGCCCGTGCACCGCCCGCATAGGAGTCCAGGACGTGTTGACGAACATGTCCACCGCGCTGTTGGTTCCCTCGACCAGCGCCAGGTCGAGCTGGTTGCGGATCGCGGCCGCTAGCCCGTCGGGCACCGGCCGGGCCTGATCGGCCCCGGCGAACGGTGCCGGTGCGAGTCTGTGCAGCAGGACCACATACCGCACGCCCAGGCCGGCCAGCACTCTCCCGGCCCGGGTGGTCCGGCCCGCGTCGATGTCGGTGATCGCGGTCTCGAACAGATCGGCGCGGCCCGCGTCGACCGGTATGGCACGGTCGGCGATCGTGACCGAGTCGCCGGCGGTCACCGCCCAGGCAACCCCGGCCTCGAGGCTGTGCCCCTCGACTGCGAGGAACTCGGGCGCGCCGATCCACAGCACCCGGTAGGCCCCTACCACGGTGGGAGGCTCGAAGCGAAGGGCTGCGTGGTGGTCGCGCTCCGCCAGGCCCCAACCGCCGGTCTCGAGAACACCGACCCTTCCGAAGGCCAGCACCAGCAAGGCCGCCACCGTGATCGGCACCAGGGCCTGGCGCCAACCGAAGTGGCTGAATCGCAGGTCGTGCTCGATTGACAGCACGGCCATGCCGCACAGTGCAGCCACCGCTACGGCTGCCGGGGCCAGCAACAGTTGCAGGTCGGGAAGGCCGAAGGGGAGCATCCCTCGCTGGGCGGCCAGGGCCACCGCCCACGCCGCCAGGGCCACCACCCACAGGCGAATGGCCTGCTCGAGGCGCCATCCTCTGCCCAGCAGCAGCGGCACGATCATCGGCACTGCGAAGAGCCATGTCAAGGAGCCACCGCCCTCGGGTCCGACCGCGAATCGCAGCATCTCGGCGAAGGAGACCGCGCCGGCGGAGCCATCGCGCCCGTCGGCGATTGACGCCCACGACGGGCCGGCGGCCAGCACGTCCACGAGGGTCGGCAGGGCCACGAAGGCGATGATCGGTACCGCCATCAACGCGGCGGCCAGCAGGCCCCCGACCGCGCCGGGCCGGGCCGCGAGCAGGCTCCCGAGCACCAGCCCCGCGGCGAGCAGCGCGACCAGCCCCACCGCGGCCGGCACGATCAGCGCGGCGAGACCGGCGACCGCACCCAGCGAGACCGCGGCCGGCCACAGGCCGTCGACACGCTTGGGGCTCGACCGGAACGGGGCGGTGCGCGACGCCCGAAGCAGTTCCCGAAGCATCCACGGAGCGACCGCGTAGCCGACCAGGCCGGGAATGGAACCGCTCGCGACCGACGAGGACGCCAACGGGACGAGCAGGTAGGCGACCATCGTGCTCGCCTGGGCCCGGCGGGATCCGGTCGCGGCCAGGAGCTGGTAGGCCCCCAGCAGGCCCACACCGATGGGCATGACCACCGCCAGCGTGCGCAGCAGTCCCATGCTGCCGGCCAGCAGCCAGCCGCCGGCACCCAGGAAGAACAGGACGCCCAGGTTGGATGTCGGCACTCCCGCGTTCCGGTTGCTCCATCCGTTCCACCAGGTCCTGATGAGATCGTTGGCGGTCTCCGGGAGCTGTGCGAAGTCACCGACCGCGGGCACGCCGTCGGTCAGGAGACGGCGCGACCCGAACAGAACGACCGCGACCACCACCGCCCAGGTGACGAAGGTGAGGCGAGTCGTGCCGGTCCTCAGCCCTCCGAGGACGCCCCGGCCCGCGGCGCTCAGCAGACCCTGCGACTCACCACCGAACTGCCGCCTGAAGAAGGAGACCAGCCGGACGCTGCCGAGGTATTGCAGGGCGGTGACGTCGGCCTGGCGCACCCTCCTGACCTGGGCGTTGGCCCGCCGGCGCTCGATCACAACATCGAGGCGGGAGATGTTCCACACCCAGGCCGCCACCAGGTCGCGCACCCGCCCGAAGTGGGCGGTGAACACCCCCAGGGCGATCTCGGCGATCGCCATCAGGACGGCCAGCGGCACGAACACGGTGAGTGAGATGCGACCGTGGTTGACCAGCATGGCCCTCAAGGCGTGACGGGTCTGGGTGAGCCTCACGTCGTCGACGCCGGTCCGGGATGCGAGACCGCCCCGGTGCCGGGCCACCGCCCCGCCGACGAACATCACCCGCGCGCCTGCCATCTGGGCCCGCCAGCAGAAGTCGACGTCCTCGCCCCGGAAGGTCATGCCTGCGTCGAAGCCACCGAGCCGGACGAACAGGTCCCGGCGGACGAGCATCACCGCCGACGGGAGGGCGAAGGAGTCGCGCACCCCGTCGTGCTGCTCCTGGTCGAGTTCTTCGGCGCCGGCCCGGTCGGCGTGAACGCCGAAGCGGTCGACGTCGTAGCCCGCGTGCCGGATGATCTCGGGGCGGTCCCAATCCACGATCTTGGGACCGACGACGCCCGCGCTGCTCCGCAGCGCCTCGGCCACGAGGACGCTCACCGCGTCCGAGGCCAGGGCCACGTCATCGTGGCAGACCAGCAGGAAGTCGGCGGAAGGCTCGGCTGAGAGCACCGCGTTGGCCGCCTCCGAGAAGCCTGAGACGCCGGCGGCGTCGATCACCTCTGCGTCTTCCAGCACCGCAGCCACCCGGGGACCGAGGCCCGATCCAGCCCCGTCCACGACGGCGACGCTCAAGGACTCGTAGTCCTGGAGGGCAAACGACTCCAGCGTCTCGTCGAACCACTCGCCCGGCCGGTGGGCGACCACCACTGCCAGCACCGTCGGCTGCTGTTGAGCGGTGCTGGACGCGCCCGGAGCGGGCGTCGCGGTGTCGGCGGGAGGTGCGATCAACCGAGGCTAATGGGCGCCTCGGTTATGAAGGTCGCGGGCCTAGGAGTCGGCCCAGGCCTCGAGCAGCTCCGAGGCGTTGACGACGGTGGCGACCATGGCCAGGGTGTTGTCGATCACAGACTCGGCGTAGGCGGCGGGCACTCCGGCGACCGCGTCGCGCACGAGCACCACCTGGTAGCCGAGATCGACGGCGCTGAGGCACAGGCCCACAATGCCGACGTTCACCGACACGCCCGTGGCGACGACGGTCGCGACGCCGAGATTCCGCAGGGTCTGGTCGAGCGGGGTGGAGGTGAACGGCGTGAGCCCGTGCCAGCGGGCCACGACCAGGTCACGGGGATCCTCCCCGATCTCGGGCACCAGCCGGGAGCCTTCGGTGCCGGACTCGGTGGGCGCGGACCCCTCGCGGCGCAGCCGGTCGGCGAGGCCCAGTATCCGGCAGTTGACGGAGCCGCCCGCGCCGTCGGGCCGGGTCTCCATCGTGCAGTGGACCACTCGGGCCCCCGCGGCCCGGGCCGCCTCGCACACCGAAGCCGCCGCGGCGATGGCGCCCGAGGCTGCGACCTGCTCGGCGAGCGCCGGCATCATCCCGCCCTTACCGACCACGCCCCTCTGCAGCTCCATGGTGAGCACCGCGGTGGAGCCGGGATCCACCAGTGCCGCCAGCCGCGCGTCACGGCCCGATGATGCCGCCATGCGACAAGTGTGGCAGGCGCCACATGGATGCCACGCGGATGGGTGTTCATCGTCTTCGCGATGAAGGGTCGTATTCCCCGCTCTTGTTCGCTGCGCTCACGGGCCGCTCGGGCCCCGGCCTCGCTCGGTGCCTTCATGACGCGGTGAATTGCGGCTAGTCCGCTCGGCCTCTTAGTCTGCGCGTTCATGCGCTGTCGAAACTCCGGGCGGTAGGGCGCGTGCGGGCTCTCGTCACCGGCGCCAGCGGCTTCGTGGGCTGCCATCTCGTAGCGCATCTCGCGGCCTGCGGCGATGAGGTCACGACCAGCGAGGCCGAGATCACCGATCCGGAGGCGCTGGAGGCCGACTTCAGCGGTTGCCGGCCGGACGCGGTGTACCACCTGGCCGCGCAGGCCGACGTCAAGGCGAGCTTCACCGAGGCCGCCGCCACGCTGCGGGTGAACGTGGAGGGGACCTTCAATGTCCTGGACGCGGCCCGCCGGGCCGGAGCGGGCCGGGTGGTGGTGGTGAGCAGCGCCGACGTCTACGGCCGGCTCGAGCCCGACGACCTCCCCGTGGACGAGACCGCCCCGATGCGGCCGGTGACTCCCTACGGGGCGAGCAAGGCGGCCGCCGAGATGCTCTGCATGGAGGCCGGATTGGGGCGCGGCCTCGACGTGGTCCGGGCGCGGGCCTTCAACCATCTCGGTCCGGGGCAGAGCGACCGCTTCGTGGCCGGCGCGCTGGCGGCCCGCATCGCGCAGAACGAACGCACCGGAGCCGATGTCGTGGCAGTGGGGAACCTGCGGGCCCGCCGCGACTTCACCGACGTGCGCGACGTCGTGCGCGCCTACCGGCTGCTGGCTGAGCACGGCACCTGCGGGGAGGCCTACAACGTTTGCAGCGGAGCCTCGCTCAGCGTCCTGGAGCTGGCCGAGGCCCTGATGGCGCGGGCCACCCGTCCCATGCACATGGCGTCCGACGGCGACCTGCTCCGTCCCGTCGACGTTGCCGAAGTGAGAGGTGACCCGTCCAAGCTGCGGGCCAACACCGGATGGTGTCCCGAGGTGAGACTGGAACAGACGCTCGACGACCTTCTCGACCACTGGCGGGGCAGGACCTCAGAGTCGGAACTGCCGCCGAGCGGCGATAGCCAGTAGCCATGGCCAGGCGTGCCCTGATCACCGGCGTTACCGGACAGGACGGCTCGTACCTGGCCGAGTTGCTCCTGGACAAGGGCTACGACGTCATGGGCATGGTGCGGCGCTCCAGCATCGTCAACTACGAACGCATCGCCCACATCCAGGACCAGGTCCGGATCGTCACCGGGGACCTGCTCGACCAGGTCTCAATGATCGAGATCCTGCGGACCTACAGGCCCGACGAGGTGTACAACCTCGCGGCCCAGTCCTTCGTGCAGACCTCTTTCAGCCAGCCGGTCCTCACCGGCGAGACCACAGCCCTGGGGGTCACCCGGATCCTCGACGCCATACGGCTGGTCGACCGCGACATCCGCTTCTACCAGGCCAGCTCGTCGGAGATGTTCGGGAAGGTGCGGGAGGTCCCCCAGAACGAGCAGACGCCGTTCTACCCCCGCAGCCCCTACGGGGTGGCCAAGGTCTACGGCCACTGGATGACGGTCAACTACCGCGAGTCCTACGGGCTGCACGCCACCTCGGGGATCCTCTTCAACCACGAGAGCCCGCGCCGGGGCATGGAGTTCGTGACCCGCAAGATCACCCACGCCGCGGCCAGCATCAAGCTCGGCCTGGCCGACGAGCTGCGGCTCGGCAACCTGGAGTCGCAGCGGGACTGGGGCTACGCCGCGGACTACGTCGAGGCCATGTGGCAGATGCTGCAGCAGGACGAGCCCGACGACTACGTGATCTGCACCGGCGAGACGCACTCGGTGCGCACCCTGTGCGAGCTGGCCTTCGAACATGTGGGGTTGGACTACCGCGACCACGTCGTCGTGGATGAGCGCTTCATCCGCCCCGCCGAGGTCGACCTGCTCGTGGGCGACTCGTCGAAGGCCGCCGCCGCGTTCGGCTGGCACCCGAAGACGTCGTTCGTGGAGCTGGTGCGGCTGATGGTGGACGCGGACCTCGCCCTCCTGCAGCGCGGCCCGGGCTCGGCCGACAGCGATCCGAGCCGGTGATAACGGTCCTGGCCGGGGGCGTGGGCGCGGCCCGATATCTGGCGGGGCAGTTGCTGGTGACTCCCCCCTCGGAGGTCACCGCGGTCGTGAACGTGGCCGACGACATCGAACTTCACGGCCTCCACATCAGCCCCGACATCGACACCGTCGTCTACACGCTGTCGGGGGATATCGACCCCGAACGGGGCTGGGGACTCGCCGGCGAGACATGGAACGCGCTCAGCGAGCTGAGATCACTGGGGATCGACGCCTGGTTCAATCTGGGCGACCGAGACATAGGAACCCACCTGTTCCGCACCAGCCTGCTGCGCCAGGGGCACACCCTCAGCGAGGTGACGGCGGAGTTGGCCGCGGCCCGCGGCCTGAGCTGCACGATCCTGCCGGTGAGCGACCAGCCGATCGAGACCCGGGTCACGCTGGCCGAGGGCACCGAGATCGGCTTCCAGGAGTACTTCGTCCGCCTCGCCCACGATGTCGCCATCTCCGGCGTCCGGTTCGCGGGCGCCGAGGACGCCTACCCGGCTCCGGGCGTGCTCGAGGCCATCGACGCCGCGGACGTCGTGGTGATCGCACCGTCCAACCCGGTGGTGTCGATCGGCCCGGTTCTGGCCGTGAGCGGCGTGGCGGAGGCCCTCGCCGCCCGGCGGGAGCGCAACGTGGCCGTGTCGCCCATAGTGGCCGGCGCGGCCCTCAAGGGACCCGCCGACCGGATGCTCCGGGAGCTGGGCGAGGAGGCGAGCGTGGTGGGGGTGGCCCGCCGCTACCGCGACGTGGTCGGCGCTCTGGTGATCGACGAGGCCGACGCCGATCTGGCCGGAGCCGTGGCCGGCGCCGGAGTGAGGGCCGTGGTGGCCCCCACGATCATGTCCTCACCGCAGGCCGCCGCCGAGCTGGCCCGCCGCACCATGGCCGCAGTGTCGCTGTGAGCCTGGAGATCCCATGAGCAGCACGATGTCAAGCTGGGTCGGGTCCCAGTCCAGAAATCTGTACGGGTTTTCCCCGTATATGGCGGGTTTCTCTACAGATTTGGCGCTCGTGTCTCAATGAGCCTGGAGATACTGGGGATCGAGGGCATCGGCGAGGTGCGGCCCGGAGACGACCTGGCCGCGCTGATCGTTGCCGCAGCCGCACCCGGCTCGCTGCGGGACCGGGACTGTCTGGTGGTCACCCAGAAGGTGGTGTCCAAGGCCGAGGGGCGGCTGGCGCCCGTCGACCCCGACGATCCGACCAGCCACAAGCCGCTGGTGGAGGCCGAGTCGGTCCGGGTGCTGCGCCGCCGGGGCGACCTGATCATCTCGGAGACCGCCCAGGGCTTCGTGTGCGCCAACGCCGGGGTCGACCTGAGCAACGTCGAGGAGGGCTTCGCGGCGTTGCTGCCGGTGGACTCGGACCGCTCGGCCCGCCGCATCCGTGACCGCGTCCGGGCCCTGGCCGGTGTCGAGGTCGCGGTGGTGATCTCCGACACCTTCGGCCGTCCGTGGCGCCGGGGCGTGACCGACACCGCCATCGGCTGCGCGGGCATCGCCGCGGTGGTGGACCTGCGGGGCAGCACCGACGCGCTGGGCCGCGAGCTCAAGGTGACCGAGGTGGCGGTGGCCGACGAGATCGCCGCGGCGGCCGACCTGGTCATGGGCAAGGCCAAGGGCGTGCCCGTAGCGGTTGTGCGGGGCCTGGAGGAGTCCTGGTTCCGCACCGGCTCAGTGGTCACCGAGATAGTCCGCCCCCCCGCCGACGACCTCTTCCGCTAGCCGCCTACCCGCCGCGTTGGCGGTGCGATGACCAGCGCATCGGCGCACTCGTGGTGGTCACAGCCCTCGGCCGGCGAGAGTCAGGGCGGCCCGCGGTCGTCTGCGGATGCGTCCGGCGCACCGGCTCGCTCGGCGCGGGATCTCGCCAGCACCGCTCGGGCGGTGGCCGGACCAGGTCTCGTCGACGGATCGCGGTGTTGTGCCCGCCCCGCTCCGTCCCGGTGGGACCCGTTGGCTTGCGGGTGAACGGGAGCGCGGGTTGCCTCCGGCCCGTCCAGCGCAAGCAGGTTCGGAGACTGGGCCGCGACGGGCGCCGGCAGTTGGGGCTGGTCGGGCACAGCAGATGATCCTGAGTGGAACAGGCTCGGCCGTTCGGGGGCGTGGGCAGGGCCATAATGCAGGCCGTCGGGCGGGTGCAGGGTGCGGTTGCCAGGTGGGCCGTGAATCTGCCAGCCGAAGTAGTGGATCTTGTGGTGGCATCTCCAGCAGGCCAGAACCATGTTGTCCAGGCTGGTGGCCCCGCCCTCCGACACCGGCCTCACGTGGTGGGCGTCGCAGATGTCGGGATGAGCGCCACAGGCGAAGCAGCCTCCGTCGCGGGCGATCAGCAACTGGCGCTGGGCCTCGGTGGCGCGGCGCACGGAGTGGGCCCGCCATATCGGTCGGCCCCGACGGTCATAGACGACGCCGGTGAACTTGGCGTTGCAGGCCAGTTCCTCGAGCACCGACTGGGGCAGCCGCGCACCGTCGGCAAGCTCGGCGACGAGCTTGCCGGTGGCCTCATCAACATGCGCGACCACACAGATGTCGGCGAAGGGCTTGGTCACCTGGCCATCGCCACTGCTGGAGGTGAAGTGCTCCAGGGCGTCGGCCATGCACTGGTCGAAGCTGCGCCGGGATCCCGAGTCGGCCGTTCCCTTGCAGGCCTGCTTGTCCGCGTCGTGGAAACTGCCGGCGACGGCCCGCAGGCGGTTCTCGATGCGACGCCCGGTCACCGCGTCGAACTCGCCGCGGAGATGCACCATCCCGTCGTCGCCGTCCCACACCCGCACGCCGCGGCGAGCCCGCTGGCGTGCATGCTCGCTCTCGCCGCCGTCGCCCTGGCGTTCCACCGTCCAGCAGCGAGCCTCCTTGGTGAACTGCTCCGGACGCATCGACTCAGCCTTGGCCAACAGGTCCCCGTCATCCTCAACATCGGCTGCGCTGGTCTTCGCCGCAGCCTCCGCGAGCCGCTTGGCGTTCGCAACCGGAACGCGTCCCGACTCCACCGCGTCACGCAGCCTGGGCGTGTCGCGCAGAGCCTCAGCGGTCTTGACCTGGCTGCGGGCCTCCTGCCGCGACAACCCCGCACCCGAAGCCAGCACCTCGGCACCGCCGTCGCCATGACGCTCCTGGCCGGCGATGCTCGATGCGGCCGTGGTCTGGGCGACCGACACGATCGCGACGGTGACCTTGGACACCTCCAGCATCTCGCGCATCTCCGCGCACGAAGCATCTCCGGCCTTGAGCAGCGCCAGCATCTCCCTGGCAGCAGCCTCGGCCCGACGAGCAGCTTCGATCAACATGAACAAAGTATCCCATAGGGGTGTGACAACTGTCAAGCATTTACAAGATATTTCCAGCAATTCTCGAAGCCAGGCGACCCGAGACCTGTCCCATCACCACAGACGAAGCGTCCTGACTCTCTCAATCGTGCAGGATCGCGACGCCGTGCCGCAGCGCTCGTCCGAAGGGCCCCGCGACTGCCGGCCAAGTCCGGGCGTTCTGGCCGGTCGTGGAGTTTGAACCGTCTGACGCGCCCCACTACCGTTCCGCTCGCCAGCAAGAACCGGGGACTATGCCAATCCCCATCAGTGACCGGGACACCCGCGGGCGGGTCTCGCCGCGGCTCCCTTCGGCTCGGTCACAGGTTCTTGCTGGCACGAGAGCCCAACCCGCACCGGAGGGAGCCACCCATGCCGCAAACGGCCATAGACAAGGCCTGCGGCACGTCGCTGCGCCAAGCACCAATCGGGAACATCGTCGCGGTCGAGTCCGGCAAGGACGAACCAGCGCCGACGCTATGAGCGCCCCGGCCAGCAACTCGTTCTACTACGGCGACTGCCTCGAATGGATGCGCCGCTGGGATGCCGAGACCGTCGATTTGATCTATCTCGATCCGCCGTTCAACAGCAACGCCGACTACAACACGCTCTACGCCGCCGACGGTGGCGGCGACGCCCAATTCCGGGCCTTTACCGACACATGGACGTGGGACGAGGCCGCAGCGGATCGGGTCAGTTCCTATCTGGGGGCTGTGGGACGGCCCGCCCACCCTGCCATCATCGGCCTCTACAAGACCCTGGGCGAATGCGGGATGCTCGCCTACCTCACCTACATGGCCGAACGGCTAGAGGAATGCCGTCGCCTGTTGAAGCCCACTGGCTCCATCTACTACCACTGCGACCCCACCGCGTCGCACTACATCAAGGTGCTGATGGATGCCGTGTTCGGTCATCGCAGCTTTCGCAACGAAATCGTGTGGAAGCGCACCAACACTCACAACGACGCGCGGCATCAGTATCCCGATACCAGCGATGTGCTGCTGTTCTACGCGAACGCGTCCGCTGCATTCGCTCGGACAGTCCTGCCCCACGATCCCGAGTACGTCCGTTCCAAGTACCGCTTCGACGACAGCGACGGGCGAGGCCGTTACCAACTCGACAACATGACGAGCCCGAAGCCACGCGAGAACATGATGTACGACTGGCGCGGCTGGCCTCACCCCAAGAACGGCTGGCGCTACCAGCGCGAGACGATGCAGAAGCTCCACGATGAGGGCCGCATCTACTACCCGACAACGAAGGACGGAGCACCGGACCACAGCAAGCGTCCACGGCTGAAGCGTTACCTGTCTGAGCAGAGCGGTGTTGTTCTCGGGAGCGTGTGGACTGACATACCCCCGTTGAACTCTCGTGCCAGAGAACGCCTTGGCTATCCGACGCAGAAGCCGCTGGCTTTGCTCCGTCGAGTCATTGAAGCATCGACAACTCCCGGTGACGTGGTGCTCGACCCGTTCTGCGGATGCGGCACCACCATCGACGCGGCCCGGTCCCTGAACCGGCAGTGGGTCGGCATCGACATTTCTTCATTCGCCGTCGACGTCATGCTGGAACGGCTCGGCGATCGCACCATCCCCGTCTACGGCATCCCCTACGACCTGCGGTCAGCGAAGCGGTTGGCATCCGAGGATCCGTTCGGGTTCGAGACGTGGGCGATCAACCGCCTACGCGGGTTCGTGCCCAACACAAAGCAGGTCTCTGACGGCGGCATCGACGGCCGCGCCACCCTGGCGTTGCAGCCCGACGACTGGGACTCTCGGCTCGCTCTTGCTCAGGTCAAAGGCGGCAAGCACACAGCGTCCGGTCTGAGGGACTTCTGCAGCGTGACCGACAAGGCGAAAGCCGCGGTCGGCTGCTACGTCACCCTGACTCCAATCAAGACGGACGCCGCCCGCTCAGACGCCGCCGGGCTGGGCAAGATCACAGTCACTGGCGAGCCGTACCGGCGGATGAACCTGTGGTCGATAGCCGACCACTTCGATGATCGCAGACCGCATCTGCCGCAGATGAACAACCCCTACACCGGCAAACCGATGATGCAAGACACCCTGTTCTAGGTTCAATGCTGGCCACGTTAGGAGTCATCCGATAGCGGACACTGACAGGATCAGAGGGATACTCAAACCCTGCGGTAGGGCTCGGTTTGGCCCATTGACTTGATCGCGGATCCCGCGGTGTTTGCAGGCTCTTCGCGAATCAGGTCGGAGTTAGGGTGTCGAGCAGCGCCCAGTTGGGTTTGCCGGCGTAGAGGAGGGCGCGGATTCGGTAGTTGGCGAAGTTGGTGAACCCGAACGCGGCCCGTTTGACGCGTTTGACCAGATTGTTGGCGGCTTCGGTGGCGGCGTTGGTGACTCGGGCGGTGTGCCAGTTCGCGATCTGGGTGCGCCAGCGCCAGATGGTGCGGCCGAGCCGGTTGATCTCTGTGGGCATGGCGGGGTCTTGCAGGTCGCAGGCGAGCTGGGCGACGGTAGCGGCGCCGATCTGTGGGTCGGCGATGTCATAGATGCCTCTGAGTGTTTCTTTGGCGTGCCAGGCGTCGCGGACCTCGCCGTAGGGGTCGCCGGCGTCGAGCAGGCCCCGCAGCCGGACCCGTCCGGCGTCGGTGATGGTCTCGGACGCGGACACCAGCAGCTTGCGGGCCCGGTAGAGGGGGTCGTGCTTGTGGCCGCGGTGGCCGAGGGTTCTGCTGCTGGACTCTGCGGCGGACCTCGTCGAGGGCGGTGTTGCCCAACCGGACCACATGGAACGGGTCCGCGACTTGGCCGGCGTCGGGCAGCGCGGTGTCGAACGCGGCCCGATAGGGCCCCGAGAGGTCAAGCACTCCCCAGCGGATCTCGTCGAGCCGGCTCTGTGGCCGGCTGAGCAGCCACTGTGTGGGCGCTTGGGCGGTGCGGCCTCGCACTATGTCCAGCAGCTGGCCCCGGCCTGCGTCGACGATGGTGGTGCCCCAGGCCTTGGTCCCGAACCGGCCCCGGCGCCACAACAGCACCTCGTCGAGCCCGAGCGCGCCGACCTGTGAGATCCGTTCGGTGTCGGCCTCGAGCAGCGCGGCGCCCCAGCGGCGCACCGAGGCGTTCACCCGGTGCCAGCTGCACCCCAGCTGCGATGCGATGTCTTTGAGCGGGTCACCGCAGCCAGCGCGCCGCGTCGCCCAGCGGCCCGCCCGCGCCGTCAGCCTCTCACGCTCAGGAGCGATCGCTGGGTCCTGCTCGGTGACGGTGCCCGCCTCACAGCGCGGCTGTGGACAACGCCACCGCCGCTTGTGCCACACCAGCCGCGCCGGCCGCCCGAACGCCGCCAGGTCCACCAACTCCACCGCCCGCTCGCCGTCGGACCACAACGGCCCGCCACAGCGCTCGCAGCCCGGTCTCGGCGCCCGCCGACGGATGTGCACCCGCAGCGGCGCACCCTCATAGTCATCGACGCCGAGCACCTCGACATCTCCCAGTCCCACCAACAACTCACACACGCGCCTAGGGTCGCACTCCACAGGGATCCTCCAGATCTTCGGCTGTTCGGAAGCGCCGATTCTGGGGGATCCCTCGCGTTCAGACGGGGACCCTCACCCTGCTGACTCCGACCTCAAACGCGAAGCACCTGTTTGCATACCCCAAGCGGAAGGCTGGGGCATGAGCGACTCGAGCTGACTCGCCACTAGAGGACCATGAGCGTCAGGGGCGAACGATGCGTTCGCGGTACCGTGGCTCATGCCCCAGCCACCGAGCGACGCGGATGTTGAACTTGCTCGCGAGCTCCTCGCGCTATGGGACAATGGCGACGGCACTTCCAAGAGCCAGTTGGAGCGACAGACCTGGGGGGACGGATCTTCCCATGGCCGGAGGTTCGATCGGTTCATCCGATCGAACCTCGGCGTGGAGACCTCACGGCGCTCCAGGCAGACTGACCGCATCACCGACCTCGAGGCGCAGGTCCTGTCGCTTGGTGCTCTCCCAGTGGGCGCAGCCGAAGCCGAATGGCAGATCCAGCTTCAGCAGGCCAGGGCTTCGTGCCTTGAGGCTCTGCGCACTTGGAATGACCCAACCAGCGCGTTTCGAGCTGGCGCATTCTCGCTGCTGTTCGTCACCGCATGGAACAGTCTCGCATTGGCGCTGCTTCAGCGTGAGGGCAAGGAATGGCGGCGTCTCAATTCATCTGGTGAACCAGACCTCGTTGCCGGCACCGAGCAGTCGTTGGACACGCTCGAACTGATCAACAGGGCGTTCGCTAGCACTGACTACCACGGCATCCGAGAGAACCTCGCGCGCTTGGTCGAGATTCGCAACGCCGTCGCGCACCGGCATCTTCCGTCACTTGACCACGTTGTTATTCCTCTGGCGCAGGCAGGCTTGTTGAAGACCGAGAACGTTCTAGTAGACGTCTTCGGTCCCGAGTACGCGCTCGGCGAGAAGCTGTCGGTGCCTCTGCAACTCTCAGGCTTTCGTGATCCCGACGTGCTTGGGTCACGCAAGAAACTCCAAGCATCGCTGCCGCTGGACGTGCAAGCAGTACTCGCCCGTGTGTACGACGCTCCCGCCGACCTACTCGCCGACCCCTCCTACATGATGCGCGTCGCGTTTATTCCAGCCGTGCCGACTTCAGGGAGAAGTCCAGATGTTGTGGCGTACTTCGTGCGACCTGGTGAAGTTCCGACCGAACTCGAAGAGACCCTCGAGAGGTATGTCGTGCTGACCAAGCCGGCGGCTCGGCCCAACTTCAGCGCGATGCAGGTCATTAGCGAGGTGCAACGACGGACCGGCTACAAGTTCCACGTGAACCTGCACGCTCAAGTGTCAAGGACGCTGGGCATACGGCCGGGCCCCGGCGAGCCGGAGAGCACGCTGGACATCAAGTACGCGGAATACATCACAAGCTTCAAGCGATACCTGTACAGCCAAGCGTGGATCGACCTGCTCGCTGACACGCTCTCGACACCTGAGGGGTTCACCGATCTGACCGGCGTACCACCCGTGCAGCTTGACACGACCTGACCAAGCCCCTAGCAGAGCAGCAACTGAGCCGCACCGGGTTGCACAACTGAGGTGTGCCGTCGGCAAGCCTGTATCGCGTTGGGCTAGCTGCACTTGATGTGCGCTGAGGTCCAGTTCTCGGACTCGGGTGCTTCGCCCCACAGTCGGCCCGCTGCTTCGGCGCGGATCCGGGTCAGTTCCGTCAGTCGAGCGAGATCCTCCCGTGACCAGTCCTCGGCGCGGTCGGAGTTGCGTGCCGTTAGAGCCTCGAGCTCTTCGTGGGCTCGCTTCCATTCGTCGTAGTGGCGGCACCACGTTGGACGATCTGACTCCTCCGTCTTGGTCTTGGTCATCAGACGTCGAAACGCAGCTAGGAACCTTCGCCAACTGCGGGTATCGGAGTCGCTCAAGCTCCCGGCGTCGTGCACCTCGGTGGTGCCGTCTAGCGGCGTCTCGGAAGTCTCAGCCCAATTAGGTGAGTTGCTGTCCGGCATCCATTGATCCCATTCCGATTCGTCAGGAAAGCTCGTCGGCGCTGTGGGGCCGTCGTAGAACCACTGGTCGGTGGGCGGTCCGGCGGCACCAATCGCGAACCAGTGACCAGTGATGGTCTGGCGGACCGCGTACCAGCTCTGCCCGTCGTCGCCGATGTGCATCTCGATGTTGTTCGGCTGCGGTAGGCCGTATTTCTCCGATAGGCCGTCGATGATGACCTCAAGGCCCGCGAAGTACCTGTTGCCTTGTTTGGGGTAATGCCCCAGATGGCATGTGTACAGCCATTGGAGGGCTTTCCTAGTTTCGGCGTGTTCTCGCTGATCCAGCTGCTGTCCAAGCGAATCGGTGCCGACGGCGCCGGCGCTGTCTACTAGCCGTTGCGCCTTTGCCGCCTCGTTGGCGCGCCGCTTGCGGTCCTCGCGCAGAATCCGGCCCGTCAATCTCCACGTCAAGCGGAAACCTGGATCGTTCGCGAGCCAACTAGCAGCGGGGCGCACAGCACGAGCCGACCGCAGACGAGGACCGCATCGAGCGAGCACAGCGAGCCGGTGCCGCCACGACAAGCCAACCGCGGATTCAGAACCCATGACTGAGAACGTGGCCACGTAGACGAAATAGAGCGCCAACAGGGCAATGAAGGCGAGCGCTACCGGCGTCAACCACAAAGGCATCACAAGCTCGCGCCACAACAAGTCCTTGTCGATGACCTTCCAGTCCGCTGCCAGTCGCGTGATGCTCCATCCAAGGGCTGCCACGCCAAGGAGCGCCAGGTAACCGGAGGCGAGAATCCCCACAGCACGGTGTTCGCGTCGTACTGACCCCAAGGCCGCGACAACTCCACATGGCACAGCGAAAATCTGTGCTGGTATCTCGATGAACAGCGAGAATGACGCGGCGTTCGCCACGAACTCGAAGATCACGGACACGCCCAGCAGCCGCTTGAACGCTCCCGCGATCTCACCTTCTCTCTTGACGGCCTCGACGCCAAGGCCGAACAAACCGAGGCCCGAGAACAGCAACCACAACACGGCCTCCGTCACCAACTGCACCTCCCAGAGGCCAACGGCATCCGCTGCGGCAAACGCTGCTGACATCCAGCACAGGTACACGATCACCGGCACGAGAATCGCCTTGTCCACGATCGCCGAGAGCAGGCTGCGAACAGAGGCCCCCAGGCCACCGCCAGAAGCGTCTCGCCGCGACGTCAGCACCATCATCACCACCAACCAGAAGAGCAACGCCACGATTAGCGCCAATTCACGGTTCGTCAAGAAGAAGTCAGACGAGCCGGATCCTTGACTCGCTAACGAGGTGAGGCGGGCGGGAGCGCTGACGCGGGTCAGGAACAAGTCAGACGGTGACGATGGTTACGAGGTCTCCGAGCGAGCGGAAGTCGTCGGGATTGCGGGTGTAGAGCGGGAGCCCCTCGGATACCGCAGTGGCGGCGATCATGAGGTCGACGGCTCGCGCCCCCCGGGGCTTGCGCCCCGCGGTCATGGCTGCCGAGAAGACCCGGCCGTAGGCGCGGGCTGCGTCGACACCGAAGGGGATCGGGTCGAAGGCCGCTTCGGTGCGTTGCAGCCGGTCCTGGCGCCGGCTCCGCTCGTCGGGGTCGCCAGCCGCGTGAGAACCTGCGGTCAGTTCCGCGAGTGTGATCGCGCTGATGGCGACCTCCATCGGCAGAGCCAGCGCCGGTATCCGGTCCAGGTCGATGACGACCGAGGTGTCGAGCAGCCCGCGCTCGGGTCGGCCGGCGCTAGGCACGGACGGCGGGGTCCTGGTCGGCAACCTGGTCGAGGTCGCGGCGGAGCCTCTCGTAGTCCATCGGTGCAGCCGGGCCGAAGAGTTCGACGGCGGCCTCGGCGCGGACGAAGCGGCGGCGGCGCAGAGGCGTCAGCGCACCGACAGGCTCGCCGTTGCGGGTGATCGTGAACGTCTCGCCCTCACAGAGGGCGCGCATGATGCGACCGCTGTCGTTCCGGAGTTGCCGCTGGCTGATCTCGGTACTCACGCCACCATCGTAGCACCCGGTGCTACAGCCGGGCGGGTGCCCAAGTCCCGTTGCCCGCGGGAAGCTGGGCGAAGCCTCCGCCAGCCGCCTGGCGTTGGCCGCCGGGATCCGCCCCGACTCTAGAAGTAGCTTTGGTAGGCAACTTATATGGCGATATCTCAGACTACTACGTTGCGGGTTCCGACCGAATTGAGGGACGAGATCTCCCGGTTGGCCAAGCAGCGCGGCACGACCATGGTGGATGTCGTGACCGACGCAGTGCATCGGCTCGGTCGTGACGAGTGGTGGTCGGTGGCTCGCGGCGCGCTCGATGCGCTGAGCAACGCGGAGGTGACCTCGTATCAGGCCGAGGGCCGGAGCCTGGACGCGACGGCTGCCGACGGCCTCCATGACCGATGACTCGATGACCGACGAAGAGCGGCTGCTGCGTGGCGACGTGTGGCTCGTCGACTTCGGCGCCGATCCGCGGGATCCCGAACAGGCCTACCCGCGGCCGGCGGTCATCGTGTCGGATGACCGTCTGCATCACCCGAACTTGAGGATGGTCATCGTGGTTCCTGGAACGTCCACGATCCGGCGGATCCCGTTGCATGTGGTGCTCACGCCCGATCGTGACAACGGCCTAGCCGCCGAGACGGCGTTTCAGGTGGAGCAGGTGCGAGCCGTATCGACCGGCCGTCTCATCAAGAGGCTCGGACGGCTCGACGCGCTGAGCCGCCACGCGATCGACGAGACACTGCGCAACGTGCTCTGCCTCTAGCTGAGAGCGGCCTCAGTTGCCGTAGCCGTCGGGGTGGCGGCGGGCGAAGTTCCAGTGGTCGGCCAGCATCTCCGGCAGATCACGACGAGCCTGCCAGCCGAGTTCTTCGCGGGCCCGGGAGCAGTCGGCCCAGGAGGCCTCCACGTCGCCGGGGCGGCGCCCGGACATCTCGCACGGGATGGGCCTGCCGACCGCCTCGCCGGCCGCGGCCAGCAATTGCAGGACGGAGGTGCCCGAGCCGGTGCCCAGGTTGTAGATGCGGCTGCGGGCCGGGGCTATGTCGGCATCGAGGGCAGCCAGATGGCCCTCGGCCAGGTCCATGACGTGCACGTAGTCCCGCACTGCGGTGCCGTCGATCGTGGAGTAGTCGGCTCCGTACACATCGAGCCGATCCCTGCGACCGGCGGCTACCTGCATGACCCGGGGCACGAGGTTGGCCGGCTCCCCCGAAGGATCCTCCCCGATCAGGCCCGACGGGTGCGCGCCAACAGGGTTGAAGTAGCGCAGCATGACCGCGGTCAGCTCCGATGCGGCCGCGGCGTCGGCCAGGATGCGCTCGCCCATCAGCTTGGTCTCGCCGTAGGGGCTCTCCGGAACGGTCGGCGAGTCCTCGGTGACCGGCAGCGTGGACGTCGACCCGTAGACGGTGGCCGAGGAGCTGAACACCAGCCGCCGCACACCCTGATCGATGGCCGCCTGAGCTAGGGCGATGGTCGACCCGAGATTGCTGCGGTAGTAGCCGAGCGGGTCGCTCACAGAGTCGGCCACGCTCTTGCGGGCCGCGAAGTGGACCACTGAATCGATCCGGTGCTCGTCGAAGACCGTTTCCAGGACAGCCGGATCGCCGGCGTCTCCCTCCGCCACCGGAAGATCACTTCGGGTGAGGCTCCGGATGGCGTCCACCGCCCGGTGCGACGAGTTGGAGAAGTCGTCCAAGACCACGACATCGCGGCCCGCGTCGTGCAGCGCGACGGCGGTGTGACTGCCGATATAGCCCGCGCCCCCGGTGACCAGCGTCGCCATCAGAGGGCCCCCAGAACCAGCGTCGCCATCAGATCAGGCCGCCTCGGGAACCCTGGCGCCGGACAGGTCCGCCCCCGGCGCCACCTCGACACCCTCCCCCACGAGCGTCCCGCCGGTCACCCGGGCGCCCCGCCCCACCGTCGCGCCCGAACCCACCACAGAGTCCAGGACCGTCGCGCCGGCCTCGATGACCGCGCCGGCGTGGACCGCGGAGCCCCGCACCACCGAGCCCTCCCCCACCACGGCGCCGGCCATCACCACGCTGCGCTCGATCACGGCTCCTGCATCGACCGAGGCCTCGGCCGACACCCCGGCCGGGGCCGGCCCTCGCCGCCCGTCGAGCAGGTCGAGCTGGGCTTGCAGGTACGCCCGGGGAGTGCCGACATCAACCCAGTAGGTGTTGTGACGCAGCGCCCAGAGAGTCCCGTCGGTGACCATGGCCGGGAAGACCTCGCGCTCCACCGACACCCGTCTGGTGCCGTCTATCCGCCCGATGACCGAAGGCTCCATGAGATAGGACCCCGCGTTGATCCAGTTGCTCGGCGCGGGCGGCTGCGGCTTCTCCACGAACTCCCGTACTCGACCGTCGGACTCAGTGACCACCACCCCGTAGCGGGAAGGGTCGTCGACCTCGATCAAGTGGACGGTGGCCTCGGCACCGGTCGAGCGATGCAGTCGCAGCATCTCATCGGTGTCGAGATCGGTTATTACATCGCCGTTGGCCACCAGGAACGTGCCCCCGGAGTCGCCCATGCCCGACGCCTCGAACGCGAAGCGGATGGCGCCGGCGGTGTCGAGCGGCTCGGGCTCGACCACGCAGCGCAGCTCCACCCCGGCGCACCGACCGTAGGGGTAGGCGGCCCGGAAGGCGTCGTCGTGGTAGCCCAGGGCCAGGACCACCCTGTCCACCCCGTGGCGGGCCAGTCCGGACACGGCGTACTCGAGCATGGGCCGGTGCAGCACCGGGAGCATCTGCTTGGGGGTGGTCAGAGTCAGGGGCCGCAGCCGGGTGCCGAAGCCCCCGACGAGCAGGATCGCCTGCACCCCGGCGCCCCGTTCTATTCCTCGGGCGGGGCGTCCGTCGGGTCGAGGTCGGTTTCCGGCCCGGTGGAGATCAGATTCCCCGCTGAAGCCCCGAAGGCCGTCTGGAGGCGATCCTCGGGCGGCGGGGGCACCTCGGCACCGGCAGGCACCCGGGCGAACGTGAATGCCTCCAGATCGCCGAGCAGGCGGATGTCGGAGAAGTCGTCGGTGTACACCTCGGCCGGCTCGTACAAGTCGGTCAGCCCCCTGACGGGCTCGTCGCCTCCGGGTGCGTCGGGCTCGATCCGCGCGAAGCGCACGGCCCGGATCACCGTCGGTTCACCGTGGCAGTCGGATCCCTCTTCGAGCACGCCGATGCCGGGGCCGCTGATCTCGTCGTCGGTGATCCTCGCGCCCATGGACTCGAAGAACACGTCAAGCTGGGCGTCGTCACCGGAGGCTGAGCTGTTCCACGGGTGGATGTGGATCACGCCGTCCTGGTGCGAGTGGATGCCGTCGGGATCGGCGGCGCTGGTGAAGGCGGGCAGGAACCGGTCGCAGTCGTAGACCGCGTAGGCCGAGTGCCAGTGGTCGTGGCCCACCCTGGGCGCCATCGCCGGAGCCCGCGACGAACGAGCGAAGATCACCAGCGCCACGCCCAGGATCACGACAGCCCCGAGAATGAGCGGGAAACCCAGCTCGCGGCGTTCGCGGCCGCCCTTGGGCGCGGCGGCCGCCCGGGCGGCCCGCTGGACCTTCTTGGAGGAATTCGCCTGGGCCACGGGCCGTCACGCTATCGGCTCGCGCCCGACCCCAGTCGTCTGCGGCGACCACCGCATCCGGGCGCCGTCGAGCCACGGCCCGCGGCCACCGGACTCAGCGACCGGCCAGTTCGCCGAACAGCGCCTCGTAGGCCGCCGCGACAGCCTGAGGAGTCATGCACTCCTCCACGTAGGTCCGGCCCCGCCGGCCCATCGTGTCGCGCCCGCCGGGATCGTCGAGCAGCGCCGCGACCGCGGTGTCGAACCCGAGCTGGTCGCCGGGGGCAACCGTCACGCCGCAGCCGGCCTCGTCGATCATGCGGGGCAGTTCGGTGCGAGGATCCACGGACGCCACTACCGGGCGACCAGCGGCCAGGATCGAGTAGATCTTGGAGGGAACGCTCGAGCGGGCCAGCCCCTCGCGCAACACGACCACATGGATGTCGGCCGTGGCCAGCACCTCGTTGAGGCGCTCACCCGGCTGGTAGCCGACGAAGACCACGTTGGACAGATCTGCGGCCGACGCCTCCAGGGCCGGGCGGGCCGAGCCCTCGCCGTTCACCACGAACACGACATCGTCGCGATGGCGGTGGGCGCGGGCTGCGGCCACCAGCAGGTCGAGGGGTTGCGAGAAGCCGACATTCCCCGCGTACATCACGACCGTCCGGTCACCCAGCCCGTGCTCGGTCCGGTAAGCGGTGTCGCGGCTGCGTGGACGGATCCGGGACGTGTCGACGAAGTTGGGGATCACTCGCACCGATCCGGCCCGGTCGGTGTCGAGCTTGGCCACCACGTTGGCCCGCATGTCCTCGGACAGGACGGTCACCGCGGCGGCACGGTCGTAGACGAACCGCTCCAGCCGGCGGGCCGCGGCGACCACTCGCCTGCCCCGGATGGCCCCGGTGTCGATGGCCGCGTCGGGGAATATGTCCTGCAGGTTGAACACGAGCGGCGCCCGCCCGCGGCGAGCTGCGGCCCAGCCGGCCAGGCCGAGCGTGATCGGCGGTGACATGGCCAGAACCGCGTCGGGCCGGTCCCGGACCGCGACCGCGGCGACGGTGGTCAGCGCGGTGAAGCCGGCAAACCCGGCGGCACGGGCCGCGACGCTCCCCTTCGCGGTCGGGAAGGGGTGGACCCTGGTGACCCGGACGCCGCCCCGGGCGACGCCGGCCCTCACCGGGCGTCCCCGCCAGCCGGGCTCCACCCGGTGCCGGCGGTACCAGGGCAGGGACGTGACCACCCGGATCTCGTGGCCCCGGCGAGCCAGCTCGGACACTATGGCTGCCATCACCTCGCCGGTGGGGGCCACATCGGGGTCGTAGTGCGGGCAGAGGACCAGCAGCCTCACGAGGCAGGCTCCCGGCAGTGACCGGCCGCGGCTCGCCACGCCTCAAGCAGGCGGCCGGCTGCCCGCTCGGGAGCGAAGTCGGCCGCCCGGACCATGCCCCGGTCCACCTGCTCGCGGATCCGCGATGATCCCGACCGCGCCTCGCTGAGCGCGTCGACCCATCCGTCGATGTCGTCGGGATCGACAAGAGTCCCGCACTCGCCCACCACCTCCGGGAGCGCGGTCGTGCTGGAGGCGATGACCGGGGTGCCCGACTGCATCGCCTCCAGCACCGGCAGCCCGAAACCCTCATAGCGCGAGGGGAAGGCGACCGCGGCGGCCTGCGACATCAGCGACGCGAGCCTGGCATCGTCCACCCATCCGAGGTGCACCACGCCGGGGGTGCGGGCCGCCTGCTCGGTCACCTGAGCATGGGCACGGCCTCTGGCCCCGGTTAGCACCAGCTGGAGGTCGTGGTGGCGGGCCCGGACGGCGGAGTGGGCCTCCAGGAGGGTGGCGTGGTTCTTGTGGGGATAGGTGGCCGCCGGGTACAGCACGAAGGGCGGCTTGACAGACGCTTCGGCCGGCGGCCCGGTCCCGCCGGCGAGGGGCCGGGGGTGGGCGTAGGTAGGCGGGACCACCCGCATGCGCCCAGCCGGAATCGACAGCCGTTCCGACAGCCGGTCGGCCACCCACTGCGACGGCACGACCACCAGATCGGCGGCGCGGACGCTGCGGGGCAGCGCCCAACCCAAGTAGCGGCGCTTCATCGCCGAGAAGTTGGCGGGAAGTTCCAGCGGCTGGATGTCGTGGACGGTCAGCACCGACAAGCCGGACCGTCGAGCCGGCAGCCGGCCACCGAAGTGGTGCACGACATCGAAGCCGGACGACAGGCGGGCCAGCCAGGTCGACTCGACCGCCGCCCGCCTCACCCGGCTGTCGGGCGGCCACGGGGCCTCATGCCAGGACAACCCGCCCAGCTCCGGGTGAGCGGCTCGCACGCCGGCCATGGACGCCAGGTCCAGACTCACGTCGGGGGCTTGATCCGGGATCTGCGAGGCCACCGCGGCCAGCAGTCTGGTCACGTAGGGCTCGGCGCCCCCTACCTGGGAGGGCACGATTGAGCACAGGTTCGCCAGCACCCGCAGAGCGCTCACCGCGCCCGCCTCACGCGCCGGCCTCCTCGCTCACGCGCTGGCCTCCTCGTAGGCGCGGCGCACGCCGGACGCGGTCGCGCTCCAGGTGAACGCCGCAGCCCGGGTCCGGGCCGCAGCCGAGCGCCGGGCGTGCTCCGCATCGTCGTGCACGACCGCATCGATGGCGGCGGCAAGCGCCTCGACGTCGGTCGGGTCCACCACCGACGCCGGATCGGCGCAGACCTCCTCGGTGGCCGTTCCTGCGCTGGTGACCACGGGCGTGCCCTGCGCCATCGCCTCCAGGACGGGCAGTCCGAAACCCTCCATGAGGCTCGGATAGACGAACACCCGAGCCGCCGCGTACAGCGCAGGCAGATCCCGCTGGGGAACGAAGCCGAGGCGGATCACCTTGCAGGCCGCGCCGGCTGCCAGTCCTGTTGCGTCGAGGCCCCAGCCGTCCGGGCCGGCCAGCACCAGCGGCACCGCGGTGGCGGTGCGCTCCGCGGCGCGCAGCAGCCCGGCCAGGTTCTTGCGGGGCTCCGCGGTGCCGACCCAGAGCGCGAAGACCTCGGGCAGGCGGTAGCGGGCACGAACCGCGTCGACCCCGGCGGCGCCGGGTGCGACTGCTTCAGCCGCGAGCGGCACCACCCGGATCCTCTCCCGCTCGACGCCATGAGCCTCCAGGTCGGCGGCCGTCGCCTGCGACGGCGCGATCACCACCGCAGCCTGGGCCCGGGCCAGCCGGAACCCCCGGGTGGCGAAGCGAACACCCCGGCGGGTGAACCACTCGGGACGGCTCAGGAAGGCCAGATCGTTGACGGTGGCGACCAGCCCGGCCCGGCCCGGTGGCGGCACGACTCCCCCGGTGGCATGGACCACGTCCACCGGTCCCGCCAGGCGCTGGACCGACGGCGCCCGCAGACGATGCCAGCCGTCATACAGGGCCCTCCGGGGCAGCGGTGCGTGACGGACCGGAATCGAGGGGACCAGCCCGTCCGCGGGCGGGTGTCGGTGATGAGCCGCGATTCCCACGAGGTCGACATCGCCGCGATCGGCGAGAGCGTCGAGGGTGCGGGCCGCGGCCACCGCGGTGCCCCCCGGCACCCGGTGCCAGCACTGTTCCACCACTGCGGCCACCCTGAGGGGCCGCGCCGACGGTTGAGAGCCGATCGCGTCGGGAGGATTCGCTCGCATATTCGCTCGGCCTCTGGGCACCCGAGCAGTCTCCCACGGCGGCCCGCGAAACACGCGGCCACCGCGTCTCGTGGGTCGGCTTACGGGTCGTCGCCGCGCAGGCCGAGCCCGCTGTAGGTGAAGCCGAGGCGCTCCAGCGCGGCCCGGTCCAGCATGTTGCGGGCGTCCACCACATGGCGCCGGGCCATGACTCGCGCGATACGGGCGAAGTCGAGTCGGCGGAACTCGTCCCACTCGGTCGCCACCACCAGCGCAGAGGCGCGGTCGCAGGCTGCATAGGCGTCGCCCGTCACCGAGATGCCGATCGACTCGACGAACGGGCCGTCGGAGACCGCGGGATCGAAGGCCCGGACAGCCGCACCGGCGGCGGTCAACCGTCGGGCTATCTCGAGAGCGGGCGAGTCCCGGGTGTCGTCGGTGCCGGCCTTGAAGGCCAGGCCGAACAACGCGATCCTGGCACCGTCGAGGGACACGCGGTGCGCCACCTTGGCGACGATCCGGTCGAACTGCTCGTCGTTGGCCGCAACCACGCCGCGCAGCAGCCTGTAGTCGTAGCCGGCCGTCGCGGCTGCGGCGATGAGAGACCTGGTGTCCTTGGGCAGGCACGACCCGCCCCAGCCCGGCCCGGGTCTCAGGTACTCGCGGCCTATGCGAGGGTCGTAGCCCATTCCGGCGAGCACGTCGTTCACATCGGCGCCCACCGCTTCGCACAGAGCCGCCACGGAGTTCGTGAACGACAGCTTCATGGCCAGGAACGCGTTGGCCGCGTATTTCGAGGTCTCCGCGGAGACGGGGTCGGTGATCAGCACCGGCGCGTCGAGGCCGGCGAACAGGCCGGCCACCCGGTCGGCGACCGAGGCGTCAGCGGCCCCCACGATGATCCGGGCCGGGTTGAGGAAGTCGTGCACCGCCGACCCTTGGCGCAGGAACTCGGGATTGGAGGCCACCGCGACGTCGGTGCGCCCGAGGATCCGTCGCAGCATCGCCGTAGTTCCCGACGGTGCTGTGGACTTGTTCACCACCACCGCGGCCGGCTTGAGGCTCGGACCGATCTCGGCGGCGGCCGCTTCCAGGTAGCTGAGGTCGGTGCCACCCTCGGAGTTCGACGGTGTGGGAACGCAGAGGTACACGAAGTCGGCGCGGGCTGCCGCGTCCGCGGAGCCCAGGACGAAGGAGAGCCGATCAGCAGCCAGGCCGGACTGCACCAGCTCGGCCAGCCCGGGCTCGTGTATCGGAACCTCTCCCCGCTGCAGCGCGGCGATCCTCGCGCCGTCGATGTCCGTGCAGACCACGCGGTGGCCGAGTTCGGCCAGGCATGCCGCGGTGGTGAGCCCCACATAGCCGGCCCCGATGACGGCCACCGCCGCAGGCGAGCCGGGCTTCCCGGCACCGCCGGCACCCCTCACCGCATCGCCTGTGTCAGCTGCACGACTCTCCCTCGGGCGGGCGGCCCTGGATGACCGGCAGACCGGGGTCGGGGTCCGGCGACTGAGCGGCCAGCGCGACGAGGTCACCAGCGGCGGCGGCCAGCGCCAGCAGCGGTGACGCGGCGGCCAGCACCGGAAGCGGTGACGCGGCGGCCAGCACCGGAAGCGGTGACGCGTCGCCGGCAACTGTGGTCACCGGCGCGAACCCGGCGTCCGGGTCGGGCAGCAGCGGCGGGAGGCCACGGGCCTGCACCTGGGCCCGCACCTCGGCCATCGGCGCCTGGAACACGAACTGAACGCCGCCGTAGTCGGAGCCAAGTACCGCCACCACGCCGTCGACCCGGTCATCCTCGACGACGTATGGCACCGGTTCCAGGTACTGGGCCACCGTCATGGCCGCGGCCCGGTCGTCAGGGCCGTGCAGCACGACGGTCTCGGGTATGTCGGGAGAGGCCACCGAGTCCCGGACATCGAAGCCCTCGCCGGCAAGCCTGTCCGCCGCGTCGTCCCGGAAGATGTCGTGGAAGCCGGCGATCGTCAACGACACCTCCGAGGGCCTGACCGGGTCGGCTGCTCCCCTGAAGATCTCCAGCAACGGAGCGTTCGCTCCCTGGTAGGCGGCCTCTCCCTTGTAGCTGCCGTCCGGATGCCACACGGTGTACACCTCGAGCCGTTGCCGCTGCAGGTTGTCGGGATTGAAGTCGGCGAAGGCCTCTCCCAGGGCGATCAGCTCCGCCAGCGTCAGGTCCTGGTCGAGCGTCAGGCTTCCCGAGGCGGAGTCGAGCAACTCGACCATGGTGGAAGGATTGCGGGCCCCCCGGTTGATGGCCCGATCCAGGGCCAGCACGAGGAAGTCCTGCTGCCGCTCGATCCGGGTGAAGTCGTCCCCGCCGGTGATCCTCCAGCGACCGTCGATCAGCTCGGTGTACCGGCGGCTGCGGACATAGTGCAGCGCCAGCTCGCCGTCGAGCACATGGCAGCCGGGCTCGGCGATGGTGAACGCCAGCCTCGGGTCGCGCACCGGGTGATCGAACCAGACCGGAACGCCCCCGAGCGTGTCTACGACCTCCCGGAATCCGGCCAGGTTGACCTCCACGTAGTGATTGATCTCGACGTCGAACATCGATGTCACGGTGGCGACGAGCATCTCCGCGCCGCCGATGTAGAGGGCGGAGGTGATGCGGTTGTCCTGCGCGCCGGGGATCTCGGCCCACAGGTCCCGCGGGATTGACAGCACCCACGCCGATCCCGACGCGGGATCGAGGCGTACCAGCATGATCGTGTCCGCCAGGCTCCTGCCGGTCGGGTCGATGACGCGACCGTGCACTACGGGGTCGTCGGGGTCCAGCCCGAGCGCGCTGTCGGTCCCGACGATCAGGAAGTTGACAGGCTCGCCGGGCTCGGTGTCGGTGCGCAGCAGCGGGTCCTGGCCGTACTGGCCAGTGCCGACGATGACGACCCGGTCGATCTCTCTCCAGACCTCCTCGACGTGTTCAGCCAGGTCGGCCACCATCACAGCCGCGACGATCACTGCCAGGCACCCGACCGCGATGAGGCGCTGCGGCCAGGTGCGCCGCAGAACCACCTCTCGTCCGTCGGTCACGGCGAGCAGCGTACCGGCCGGGTCTCCAGCCGTTGGGGAGTCGACGGGCTGTTTCAGCGCAGGTGGAAGACGTCTCCGGCGTCGATGCGCAGGTCCCGGTCACCGGAGGCCACAACCAGGCGCCCCGCGTTGTCGACGTTCCGGGCGATCCCCTCCACGGCGCTGCCGTCGGCAAGCTCGACCCGGACCCGTCGCCCGATGGTCGCCGACGCAGCCTCGAGCTCGCCTCGGGCTCTGGCGGGATCGCCGAGATAGCCGTCGAGCGCATCGAGCAACCACGCCAGCACCTCGTCGCGGGAGGCCCCGGCCCCGGCCTCGGCCAGCGACACCGCACCCGGCTCCGCCGGCGCGGCCGCGACGTTCAGGCCCAGGCCCACCACCACCACCGGCGGGTCGCCGTCGACGATCTCCGACAGGACACCGGCCAGCTTGCCGGAGACACCCGGTGCCTCCAGGAGCAGATCGTTGGGCCACTTTGCCCGGACCTCGGCAGCGGAGCCGTCGAGGGCGCGGGCCGCGGCGACCAGCGCGGCGGCTGACACCGCGGCAGCGCGATCGAAGGCCTCAGCGATCGCGGCCGGCAGCCGGAAGCTCACCAGCAGCGCGGCCTCCGAGGAGTTCACCTCGTCGGCGGCGTCGACCCAGCGCCGGCCCAGACGTCCCCTTCCCGCGGTCTGATGGTCGGCCACGAGGACAGCCGGCGTCCGGTCCCCTCGTCGGGCCGCGACCGCCAGATCGTCGTTGGTGGACCCGGTCGAGGCGGTGTGCAACAGGGGCCCGAAGCCCGCTCGCAGGGCCGCCGCGGAGCTGAGCGGCAGCCGCTCCGGCGCCGGCGCAGCCGGTGTTGTCGGGGACGCCATGTAGAGCATTCTGTGCGATCCGGGCCGCGATCGGCTATCCAATGACCTCGTGTTCTCGAAGGTTCTCGTCGCTAACCGGGGTGAGATCGCGGTCCGGGTGATCCGAGCCTGCCGGGAAATGGGCGTCGCGGTGGCGGCCGTCTACTCCGACGAGGACCGCGACGCGATGCATGTGCGACTCGCCGACGAGTCCTACGCCCTGGGTGGCTCTACCGCAGCTGAGAGCTACCTGCGAACCGACGCCATCATCGCCGCGGTGGAACGCAGCGGCGCCGATGCCGTGCATCCCGGCTACGGATTCTTCAGCGAGAACGCCGACTTCGCGCGGGCCGTGACCGCCCTCGGTGTCGTCTTCATCGGCCCGCCTCCCGCGGCCATCGAAGTCATGGGGGACAAGATCTCGGCGCGGGCCGCGGCCGTCCGGTCAGGGGTGGACCCTGTCCCGGGCACCACCGAGCCCGTCGTCGATCCGGCTCAGGTCGAGGCCTTCGGCTCGGCCCACGGCTGGCCCGTGGCCGTCAAGGCCGCCTACGGCGGGGGCGGCCGGGGCATGAAGGTGGTGGCCACCGCCACCGAAGCAGCCGCCGCGGTCGAGTCGGCCCAGCGCGAGGCTCTCGCCTACTTCGGGCGCGACGAACTGTACATGGAGCGCTACTTCGACCGGGCCCGCCATGTGGAGGTGCAGGTCCTTGCCGACACCCACGGACGCTGCGTGCATCTGGGGACCCGGGACTGCTCCGCCCAGCGCCGTCACCAGAAGCTCGTGGAGGAGGCGCCCGCGCCCGGCATCGAGCCTGCGGTGTTGTCAGCGATGGGCGAAGCCGCGGTCGCGGTGGCCCGCGGCTGCGGGTACGTCAACGCAGGCACCGTCGAGTTCCTCTACTCGGACGGCGAGTTCTACTACCTGGAGATGAACACGCGGCTGCAGGTCGAGCATCCCGTCACCGAGATCGTGACCGGCATCGACCTCGTGGAGCAGCAGCTCCGGATCGCGGCCTCCGAGCCGCTCGGTTTCTCCCAGGACGACATCACGATGTCGGGCTGCTCCATCGAGGTGCGGATCAACGCCGAGGATCCCGCCGGCGGCGCGTTCCTCCCCTGTCCGGGGGCGATCACCGGTCTGCGGCCCGCCCAGGGTCCCGGCATCCGGTGGGACGGCGGCTACGAGGCCGGCGACACGGTCAGCCAGTACTACGACAACCTCATCGGGAAGCTCGTCGTCTGGGGCCGGGACCGCGACACCGCCATCGCCCGGGGATTGCGAGCCCTGTCCGAGATGCAGGTCGACGGAGTGGCCACCACCATTCCGGCCGCACGGGCCGTTCTCGCCCATCCGGACTTCGCGGCGGTGACCCACTCGACGCGGTGGGTGGAGGAACAGCTCGACCTGACGGCCGTCGGAGGTCGCCCGCCCGCCGCCGACGCGGGTGCCGTTGCTGGCGGGACCGGTGTGCGCCACACCGTCGATGTGGAGGTCGAGGGCAAGCGCTTCAAGGTGGCTCTTTGGGACGCGGCCGGCGGCGACAACAACCGGCCGAGCGCGGCGCGGCGGCGCTCCCGGGGGCCGTCGGGTGTGGGCACGGGCGCGGCTGAGGTCACCGTCGGGATGCAGGGCACGATCGTGAAGCTCCTGGTGCAGGTGGGAGACGCGGTGGAGGCGGGCGAGCCGGTGGCCGTGCTCGAAGCGATGAAGATGGAGAACAACATCGCGGCCGGCCGTTCGGGGACCGTCACAGAGATCCGGGTGCAGGTGGGGGACTCGGTCGGAGGCGGAGACACCATCGCCGTTATCGGCTGAATGGACGGCTGAATGGACGCCGCCGGCCCTCGTCCACCGAGACGGCAGACGGCGCTGTGGGCAGTCGCCGTCGCGGCGGCCGCGGCCGGAGCGGCGCTGCGGTTCGTAGCGCCGTCGCCGATGTGGCTCGATGAGGCGCTCTCGGTGAATATCGCTTCGCTGCCGTTCAGCGACGCGATGGACGCGCTCCGCCACGACGGCCACCCCCTGCTGTACTACGTGCTGCTCGGCGTCTGGCTCGACGCCTTCGGCGACTCGGACTTCGCGGCCCGCTCGCTGTCGGGACTCCTCTCGCTGGCCGCGGCCGCGGTCATCTGGGCCGCGACCCGGCGGAGGCTGGGCACCGAGGCGGCCCGTTACGCGGCCGTGCTCGCTCTGACGTCGCCCTTCCTGGTCCGCTACGGCAGTGAGGCCCGCATGTACGCGCTGGCGGTCCTGCTGGCTGCGGCGGGCTGGCTGGCCACTGAGCGGGCCGTCGAACGGCGCAGCCTGCCCCGCCTGGTCACTCTGGCGCTGGTGGTGGCGGCAGCACTCCACACCCACTACTGGATGATCTGGCTGGCTGCGGCCGCCTCAGCAGTGCTGGCTGTGCGATGGCTGCGCTCCCCCGGGTCCCGCGAGGTGATGACCCCGGTGCTGGCTGCCTACGCATGCGGCTGGATCGGGTTCGCTCCGTGGCTGCCGGTCCTGGTCGAGCAGGCGACCCACACCGGAACCCCCTGGGCGAAGTGGGCCCGGCCCGCCGAGGTGGCGGTGGAGACGATCGAGGCGCTGGGCGGCGGCACCCGCTTCGAGCCGGTGCTGCTGGGAGTGTTGCTGGCCGGGGCCGCACTGCTGGGCGCCACCCTCGTCCGCACCGGTGCCGGCGAAGTGGAGCTGGGTTGGCCGGGCCGGCACCCGGGGGGATCCCTGGTGGCGGTGACGGTGCTCACGCTGGGACTCGGCGGGATCGTCGCCATGATGTCGGGCGGAGCGTTCGAGGCCCGCTACACGGCGGTCGTCGTTCCGGTGCTGCTGGCCCTCGCCGGCCGGGGCTTGTCGGGGCTGCCCCGCTGGCTGGCCCCTGCCGGCCTGGCCGCAGTAGCGGTCTTCGGCGTGGTCGTCGCGATCGACGAGGCTCGGCGCGACCGCACCCAGGGTCTGGAGGTGGCCGGCATCATCGACCGGGCTGCGGGGGAAGGTGACGTTGTGGTCGTCTGCCCCGACCAGATCGCGCCCGCGGTGCTGCGCTACCTGGAGTGGCCTGCGACCGTGCTCACCCATCCGCCGACGGACGACCCGCGCTTCGTCGACTGGTACGACTACCGCCAGCGCATCGACCGAGCCTCACCCACCGCCACCGCCACCGCCGCGCTCGACACCGCCGGTGCGGTGTGGCTGGTGACCGCATCGGGCTACCGCGGCTTCGAGGGACGCTGCGAGATGATCGCGGCCCGATTGGGGCACGCCCGCCCGTCGGAGACGGTGCTGCACGCCCGCCCCGTCTACGAGCACATGCGCCTGTACCGGTATCCGCCCGGAGCGCCGTGAGCAGGTCACGGATCGCTCTCAAGGTGGCGCTGGCCGCTTGGGCGGAGGCCCGCCTGTACGTCGCGGCGGCCTACATCATCACCACTGCGGTCGTCAACCGCCTCGAGCCGCCACCCGACTTCACGCCGGTCTCCGACGGTCTGCTGGCCTGGGACGGGCGCTGGTACGAGGCGGTCGCCACCGGCGGCTACTCCGATGCCCTTGATCCGGCTCTGCGCTTCTTCCCGCTCTGGCCCCTCCTCGGCCGGGCCGCCTCATGGATGCCCGGCATCGGCGCCGGCACGGCTCTGGTGATCATGGCCAACGCGGCCGCGCTGGCAGCAGGCGTGCTGCTGCACCGGCTCGTGGTGTGCGAGACCGGCGACCGGCGCCTGGCGCGGCGGGCGGTGAGGCTGCTGGCGATGGCTCCGCCGTCCTTCGTGCTGGTGCTCGCCTATTCCGAGGCCCTCTACCTGACACTGGCCCTGTCGGTGTTCCTGCTGGCCCGCCGCGGGAGCTGGTGGTGGGCGGCAGCCGCCGGGTGCCTGGCCGGGCTCACCCGACCGGTGGGCGCGCTGCTGGCGGTGCCGGCCGCGGCGTTGGCCTGGCCGGAGCGCTCCCAGCGCAGCCTGGGGGCCGTCGCGGCCGTGGTCGCGCCGCTGGCGGGAGCAGCCACCTTCGGTCTCTGGGCCCAGGGGGCGCTCGGCGACGCCTCGGCTCCGCTCGACCGGCAGCGGGAGTTGCGGGGCGACTTCGTCGACCCGGTGAGCCGGCTCGTCCGGGGAGGCTGGCGGGGGGCGCACGGCGACACCGGCGAGTTGCTGCACTTCCTGGCCGCGGTCGTGCTGATCGCGCTGGCCGTCACAGCCGCCCGGAGGCTGAGCCGTCCCATGGCCCTGTACGCGGTGATCAGCCTCGGGCTGCTGCTGGCCGCGGAGAACCTGAACAGCCTCGAGCGGTACGCGCTGAGCGCCTTCCCGCTGGTGATCGCGGCGGCGATGGTGAGCCGCCACCGATGGCTGGACCGGTGGATCGTCGGAGCCGCGGGCGCGGGCATGGTGTGCCTGACAACTCTCGCCTTCCACGGCGTGTACGTGCCCTAGCGGCCGCGCCGATAGGCGGCCGGAATGAGCGTAGGATCGCTTCCGTGACCGCGACTCCGGCGGGCCTCGACGGTCCCCATCTCGACGTGAGCGTGGTGCTGCCGGTCTACAACGAGTCGGCTCACCTCGCGGAAGAGCTCGACCGCATCGCGTCCGCTCTGGGGGCCTCGGAGTACTCGTGGGAGATCGTGGTGGTCGACGACGGCTCCACCGACGGCTCCGGCGACGTGGCCCTGGGTCGCGACGGGGTGCGCCTGCTGCGCTCGGCCCGCAACCGCGGCTCGGGCTCGGCCCGGCGGATCGGGACGCTGGCGTCGGTAGGGCAGGTGGTGGTTTGGACCGACGCCGACATGACCTATCCCAACCACGAGATACCACAGCTGGTGGCCGGTCTCGGCGACGCCGACCAGCTGGTCGGAGCCCGCACCTCCGAGCAGGGCACGCTCAAGGCCCTCAGGGTTCCGACCAAGTGGGCCATCCGCTGTTTGGCCTCGTACCTTGCCCGGACCCGCATCCCAGACCTCAACTCGGGGTTCCGGGCCATGCGCCGCGACGTGGCCATGCAGTTCCTCGGCGACCTCCCCGACGGCTTCTCGTGCGTGACCACGCTCACGATGTCGTACTTGATGAACGGCTACAGCGTGCGCTACACGCCCATCACCTACCGGCCCCGTTCGGGCCGCTCGAAGTTCCACTGGTGGGCCGACACTCGACGCTACGTGCTGCAGGTCATAAGGATGATGCTCTCGCACGATCCGCTGCGGGTCTTCATGCCCCTGGCTGCGGTGCTGGTGGCCGTGTTCGCGGCCAAGCTCGGGTACGACCTGGCGGGCAAGGACCTGCGGGTGGCCACCAACACGCTGCTGCTTGGATTCGCAGCCATCCAGACTCTGGCCATCGGCCTGCTGGCCGACCTGGTGGTACGAGTATCGAGGCCCCGCCGGCTGCGCCCGCCTGCCGACGTCGCCGAGATCGAACAGCACCCCGAGGCGCAACAGTGAGCACGTGAGGCTGGTCGTCGACACCACCGCGCTGTTGCTGCCCCGCACCGGGATCGGCGTGTTCACCGCGGAGGTGGTTCGAGCGCTGTCCAGACGGCCGGACGTGCGGGTATCGGCCTTCAACACGATCTGGAGGGGACGGGGACGGGGCTGGCTGCCCTCCGACGTCGCGGACGGGGTGCACGAGGTTCCGGGGCGCATACCCACCGGCGCGGTCAGATGGCTCTGGGACGGCCTGTCGGTTCCCCGTCTGGAGTGGTTCGCCGGCCGGGCCGATGTCGTGCACGGGCCGAACTACCGGGTGCCGCCCACGTCGCGGGCTGCGCCGGTCGTGTCGGTGCACGACGTCAGCTTCGAGCACGGCCCGCCGATCGGCAGCCACGCCGGCCGCGCCCACCGGCGCTCGGTCCGGACCGCGGTACGAGCCGGCGCCTGGATCCACACCGACTCCGAGTACGTCGCCGCAGAGGTCCGTGACACCTACCCGATAGAGCCCCACCGGGTGGTGACCGTGCCCCTGGGGGTGCGCCTCTTGCCGGCAGGACCCCATCCGGCGCCCGGCGCCCCCTATGTGCTGGCCCTGGGGGCAGCCGACCGCCGCAAGGACCTCACCACGCTGGTCGCGGCCTTCGACGCGCTGGCCTCGGAGAACCGCGAACTGCGCCTCATCCACGCCGGTCCCGGCGGCAACGCCTCCGGCGACCTCGCCGACGCCATCGAGCGCAGCCCCCACCGCGATCGCATCCTTCGCCTGGGCTGGGTCGACGACGGCGCCCGGGCCGCTCTCGTCTCGCAGGCCGCGGCCGTCGCCTACCCGTCGCTCTATGAAGGCTTCGGCCTGGTGGCGTTGGAGGCCATGGCGGCCGGCCGACCGGTCGTCACCACCCCGGCTGCGGCCATCCCGGAGGCGGCCGGCGACGCCGCGCTGTACGTCGAGGCGGGAGACGCCGACGCACTGGCCGGCGGGCTGGGGCGGGTGCTCACGGACCAGGAGCTAGCAGCCGAGCTGGGCGTCCGCGGGCGGGCCAGAGCCAGCAGCTTCACCTGGGAGCGGACCGCCGACGGCCTCGTCGACCTCTACCGGCTGGCGACGGGGGCCGCCTGAGCCACCGCCGCAACGCGCCGGCCCGCATCTGACCGGGTTGGATAGCCTCTGCGTGCATGAGTCAGCCCGCCGGCGGCGGCGAGGCACCCGGGCCTCTGGCCAGCCTGCTGCAGGCGGTGGGGGTAGACCTGCAGGAGTCGGATCATCTGGCTGCGCTGGTGAGGCCGGCGCCAGCCGTGCCGCGGTTCACGGCAGTCGTGCGCACCCAGGGCCGGCGCCCGCGCAGCTTGATGGAAGCCCTTCAATCGCTGGCCGCGCAGACGTGGACCGACTTCGGTGCGGTCGTGGCCGTCCATGGCGCCGGGGAGGCTGCTGCCGCCGTTGAGTCCGAGGTGGGCAAGGCCGCCGCTTCGGGTGCTGCGCCTGCGGACTGCAAGGTCGTGCCGGTCGGCGCGGAAGGCACCCGCGCCAAGCCGCTCAACGCCGGCCTCGACGCTGCCGACGGCGACTACGTGTGCTTCCTCGACGACGACGACCTGGCCGAGCCCAACTGGCTGGCCGTGTTCGCCGAAGGCGCGGCGGCTGCTCCCGGCCGGATCATCCGGGCCCGCACGGCCCGCCAGGCGTGGCTGACGGACGGCACGGCGGAGCCCCGCACCCCGGCCGGGCCGGTCGAGTACGTGTACCCGGCGACGTTCGATCCGCTGGCGCACTTCTCGTACAGCGAGACGCCGATCTGCTCGCTGGCGCTGCCCAGAGCGGCACTCGAGAGCCTCGGCCTGCGTTTCGACGAGGATCTGACGGTCTGCGAGGACTGGGATCTGGTGGTCCGGGCCTCCCAGCTGCTCGGGGTTCACTGCGTCGACGAGGTCACGTCGCTGTACCGCCGCAGCGACCGGGCCAACTCCGAGACCGAGGCCAACCGTCAGGACTGGTTCCGCAACCGGGCCAGAGTGATCGACAAACTGGCCCGCCACCCGCTGGTGCTCGACGGCTCGGAGGCCCACCGGCTGGCCGACGCCCGCTTCGAGTACGGCGGGGGGCCCAGCAAGCGGCTCGTGAACATCCGCACACGCGAGCTGCTGGCCGCGCTGCCAGGACGCCTGCGGGCCCGGCTGATCAGGACTCTGCGGCTGCGGTAGGCCGCCGGAGGGCTGCGGCCAGCAGCAGCACCCAGATGTGGGAGAACCACAGCACGAAGCTCTCGGTCATGTTCTCGACGAGAACGAACACCGTCACCGCGGCCCACATGCCGGTGCCGGCCGATGGACGCAGCCAAAGGCCACGACCCGCGTTGACCGCGGCCATCACCGCCAGCATCACGAACGGCGCGGCGCCGATGAGGCCCAAGCCGAGCGCGGTCTCGACCAGGCTGTTGTGGGCGCTGCCCCGCGCCAGCAGCTCGTGCTCGGCAACCAGTTCGGGAACTTCCCAGAAGGCGAAGAACCCGTAACCGCCCCAGGGTCTCTCAAGCACCCGGTCCCAGACGAGACTCCAGATGGTCCGCCGCTGGGCAAACGTGGAGACATCCCAGGCGGCCGCAACCACGGCCACCCCTACCACCGCGGCCGCCATCGCCCCGCCAGCCGCGGCGGCCCGGGTCTTCGGTGGTGGCCAGCGGCGCGACCGGGACGCGGCGGCCACCACCCCGAGCGCCGTGGCCGACACCAGCGCGGTCGCCAGCGCCAACCAGGCCGTGCGGCTGCCGGCGCCGCCCAGGGTTGCCAGCGATGCGACCACCAGCGCCGCGCCCCAGCCCCGCCGGTACCGGGAGGCCGGCATCGCCCGCGCCAGCAGCCAGTGCAGCCCGGCGATCACCCCGATCGCGGCCAGCGGCGCCAGCGAGTTGCGGTTGGTGTAGACGCCGATCCAGTTGCCGTCGCGGTCGGTTCCGACATCGTGGTGCAGCACGATCACGGCCAGGCTGCCGACCACCGCGACGCTCGCCAGCAGGACAAGGATGGTCGACAGCTCGTCATCGCTGAGGCGTGCCAGCGCGACAGCCAGAAGGACCAGGCCCAGATAGACGACCGACCGCCACAGGGTCGCGCTCGGGTAGACGCTCCACAGGCTCGACGCCACCGCGGCCGCCGAATACCACGCAATCGCTACCAGCGCCGGTCGTGACAGGGCCGTGCCCGTCGCGGCGCGGCTGGCCGGATCATCCCATCCGGCCCGACCGGCGCCCCCGCCGCCGGGACGCCGGATCATCCAGGCAAGAGCGACCGAGGCCGCCGCCGCGCCCGCGAAGAAGGGCCAGATCCCCGGGTCGTTCCAGAGCCCCGGTCTGTCCAGCACCCCACTCGCGAACCGCAGGACCGGTCCGTTGCTCAGGATTAGCAGCAGGCCCGCGCCGGCTGCCACATGCCACCAGCGCCGTAGATGCGAGCCGAGGACGGTCATCACCCCGGACAAGCGGCATTCCTCAAGACGCGGACTTCGACGCAACCGCGGCTCGCGGCATCCCACGGACCGGCGGCGCGCACACCGGTACCGTAGCCGACACGACGCCACGCCACCCGGCAGACGCCAACGATGACACCAACGAATTGCGTCAAGTACTGTGATCGCTTCGGCCACACCGACGGGATGGGGCTGCAATGGCGAGAATCGGGCGGACAGCAGCAGCGGCGGTGATGGCCACTGCAATGATCGCCTCCGCGGCCGCGGCGGTGTCAGCCCCGGTTGCGGCGGCCCAGCAGGAGCGCTACTCCGATGTGACCGGCGGCGTGCACAAGCCGGCCATCGACGCGCTCGGTGAAGCGGGCCTGTTCGACGGCACCCTCTGCGGCACCGGCCGGTTCTGCCCGACGGACCCGATCAAGCGTTCCACCATGGCGGTGTGGCTGATCCGCGCCCTCACCGACGCAGACCCGCCCCCGGTACAGGAATCCAGATTCGCGGACATCCCGGCCGGCCGGTGGTGGGCGGGCCACGTCGAGTTGCTCGCGCAGCTCGGGATCACCGGCGGCTGCCGCACCGAACCGCTGCGCTACTGCCCCGAACGACCGGTCACCCGGGCACAGATGGCCACGTTCCTGACTCGAGCCTTCAACCTCGAACCGGGTCAGCCCGCCGGATTCACAGACGTCGACGGGGACAGCAGCCACGCGGCCAGCATCGACGCCATCGCGGCGGCTGGCATCACCGGCGGCTGCCGCACCGAGCCGCGGCGCTACTGCCCCGAACGACCGGTCACCCGGGCGCAGATGGCGACCTTCCTGGCCAGTGCATACGTCCCCGCGATCGATCTGACCGGCATCGTGCCCGTGGTGACGGTTGATGTGGGCGACCAGAGACCGACGGTCGGCGAAGGCACCAGCGTCGCCGTCACGGTCACCGACAGCGACGGCACCCCGTTGCCCGGCGCGAGGCTGGAACTCATCGTCGACGGCGAGATTCGCGACATCGCGGTGGCGAACAGCGACGGGCGGGCGACCATCACCCGCGACAGGCCCACCGGTCCGGCGAACGAGGGCGGCTACGACTCCATCCGGGTGCAGGTCGCGACCACCGATGCTGTATCGCGCCCCACCGGCGTGTTCTGGCAGCCGGCGGAATCGCGACGCATCACGATCGCGGTGAGTCCCGACGAGTCGCACTCGAGCGCCACCCGGACGATCACCGCGCAAGCTCTCGACGGCACCTCGGCGATGGCGGGCCGGGCGGTGGAACTCCACATCGACGGCACCGTCGCCGGGCGAGGCACAACCGACAGCGAGGGCCGGGCCACGTTCACGCGCCGGGCGCAGGTGCATGGGCCGTTCGACCTGGCCAAGGTCGTGTTGGCCGACGATCGCAGCGTCGTGAGCAACGAGGTGATCATCAGCTGGCCCCTGAGCACGAGAGGCGTCCACGGCTCCAACGACTGGGAGATTGTCTGGCGGGACGAGTTCAACGGCACCTCGCTGGACGCCTCCAGGTGGACGGCGGTCAACAACTGCCCGCCCGTGTACCTCGCCTGCGACACCGACCGACCAGAGAACGTCGACGTCTCCGGCGGCATGCTGCGTCTACGGTCGCTGCGCGAGCCTTACGCGGGCGACAACACGTGGGCGGACGCCGGCAACCAGTTCGGTCCGCAGACGACCTTCACGGCGGGCGACTTCCTGCGGAGGGACTTCACCGCCGGACGGGTGGACAGCACGATGGACTTCACTTATGGCCGGTTCGAGTTGCTCGGCAAGCTCCCTCAGGGACACGGGACGTTCTTCGCGTTCTGGATGCGGCCCCGCAACTCTCCCTATGGCAACGACGCGGCCGGAGGGGAGATCGACATCGCCGAGGGAGCCAACATCGGCCGGGGCGGCAACCGTCGGGGTCAGATCGACGCCCAACTGCCGGGCGACGGATGGGGCGTCCATCACGTGGTCCACATGGGATACCCGTTCTCCAACCCGTTCACGCTGACGAACCTGCCGGTGAACCCGGCCGAGTCGTTCCACCTCTACGCGGTCGAATGGGACACCGCCTCGATCCGCTTCTACGTGGACGACCAACGGGTCCTGACCGTGCCCCAGAGCGACTGGTTCTCCCATCCCAGGGGCAGCGAAGCGCCGGTGGACAACCCGTACGCGCCGTTCGATCAGCCGTTCTTCATCGTCGTCAACAACACCGTGGGGAACTGGGCCCTGGAGACATGGCCCGGCAACCAGGTCCCCGACACCACGGTGTTCCCGGCCGAGTTCGTGGTGGACTACGTGAGGGCCTACGCGTGCCGGCCGCCAGCGGGCACGAGCATCCCGGGGCCAGGACAGGGCTGCGAGACTCCCTGAGCGCTTCCGTCGCAGCCGGCATGGTCGGTCCTCGCGGCATCCTATGATCCACGGCGACTATGGCGGTCAACCACCCCGGCCCCTCCGCTCGGCCCTCGCGGCTGTCACCCGCGGCCCGTACGGGCGCAAGGCTGGTTCGCAGCTTCGCGGAGCGCGAGGTCAAGGCGCTCTACAAGCGCAACGTGCTGGGCTGGCTCTGGTCGCTCCTCAAGCCGTTGACGACGGTGGCGGTCTACAGCCTGGTGTTCGGCGTGATCTACCGGGCCACCGCGCCGTCCACCGCCAACGGCCAGGCCGAGGTGTTCGCGCTGTACCTGTTCTCCGGGCTGGTGGTGTGGAACGTGTTCTCCACCATCGTCAACGGCTCGATGCGCTGGATGGACGGAGTGAGCGAGCTGCGCAAGAAGATCTACTTCCCCACCGAGACGGCCCTCATCGGGGGCGCGGCCGCCACACTGCTGCAGAGCAGCCTCGAAGCCCTCGTGCTGGTGTTGATCATGGCCGTGCTGGCGAACGTGTCCTGGACGCTGGTCTTCCTTCCGGTGGCCATGCTGCTGGCAGCCCTGTTCGCCCTGGGGCTCGGCTTCGCGGCCGCCATCGTCAACGCCCGCTACCGCGACATTCAGCACCTCACCACCATCGTGTTGAGCGTCGGGTTCTTCATGGTGCCGATCGTCTACACGCCTGACATCGTGCCCGAGCGGGCTTACGGGCTGCCCGTGGCCCGGATCGTCGAGCTGAATCCCCTCAACTCGGTCATCGCCGTGGCTCGCGACGCCGTCTACTTCCTGGAGGCGCCCCGGCTGACCGATCTGGCCACGGCCGCAGCGTGGGGGATCGGCGCGTTCGCGGTCGGCCTCGCCTTCTTCCGTCGCCGTTCGATGGCGATAAGCGAGGAGCCGTGAGCGAGCCGGTCCGAGCCTCGGTGCAGGCCGTCGAGGTGTCCGACGTCTCGAAACGCTTCCGGCTGGAACTCAACCGGCCGACCTCGGTGAAGGAGGCGGTGCTGAGTTTCGGCCGCCGCGACGTGCGGCATCTCTGGGCGCTGCGCGACGTGTCGCTGGCCATCGAGGTGGGGTCGTTCTTCGGGCTGGTCGGGCACAACGGGAGCGGCAAGTCCACACTGCTGCGGCTCATGGCCGGAATCCACCGCCCCACCAGCGGCGCGATCACGGCTCGGGGCCGGGTCTCGGCCCTTCTCGAACTCGGATCCGGATTCCATCCCGAGCTGACCGGACGTGAGAACGTGTTCCTCAACGGAGCGATGCTCGGGCTCGGCCGGCGCCAGATGGCAGCCGCCATGGACAGCATCATCGAGTTCAGCGGAGTCGGCGACCAGATCGACGCTCCCGTGAAGATCTACTCCAGCGGCATGTACATGCGTCTCGGCTTCTCGGTGGCCGTGAACGTCGAGCCCGAGATCCTGCTGGTGGACGAGGTGATCGCGGTGGGCGACGAGGAGTTCCAGCAGCGGTGCCTGCAGCACATGGAGAGCCTCCGCTCCGGCGGGACGACCATCGTGCTGGTCTCCCACGACACTGCACTCGTGCGAGAGCTGTGCGACCGCGTCGGCTGGCTGGACGGCGGGTATCTCCGCTCGGTGGGAGATCCCGACGAGGTGGTCGACACCTACCTCTCCGTGCAACGGAACCCACCGGAGGGGCGCTAGGCTCCCGGCCCGGTTGGAGGTCAACAGGAGTCAACAGGAGTCAACAGGAGGCGGGACCTCGATGCCTTCCCATCCCATTCGTGTGCTGCTCGGTGCGATCTCGGTCGCCGCGGTCCTGCTCTCGGCGGCCGCCGTGCCGGCTTCGGCTCATCCCCACGGACCGACCGACGACGACTACACCTTCATCGGCGGCGGATGGGGGCACGGGACCGGATTGAGCCAGTACGGCGCGCTGGGCCGGGCCGAAGATGGGCACACCTACGACCAGATCCTCGCCTTCTACTACGACGGCACCACCCTGACCAACGATCCCGCTCTGGTTCCCGACGATGTCGACGTGCGCATCGCAGTCCACAACACCACCGTGTTCAAGCCGACCGGGATGCTGACCGTGTCGATGGACGGCCGCTTCCTGGACACCACCGTCAACACCCTGACCGTGCGCCGGGGCGACGGCGGCTGGCACATCAACTCCAGCAACATCGACTGGTGCCGGGGGTTCTGCAGCGGAACGGTGCTCACGGTGAGTTTCAACGACGGTGAGCCTGTGGGGGTGTCCAACACGGCCAACGGCGCCGAGCACTACGGCCACGGTCAGTTCCAGTTGACGCCCGCGGCCGGAGGCGTGGCCAACTGCGGCAGCCAGAGCTCCAACCAGTACTGCCTGGTGATCGGCGAGCTGACGATGCAGCAGTACCTCTACGGCCTCGACGAGATGCCTCACTCGTGGCCGGCCGAGGCGCTCAAGGCCCAGGCCGTGGCGGCTCGCAGCTACGCCGCGGCGATCATGAGGGAGCGCGCCAACTGGGCCGCCCCGTTCGATCTGTACGCCTCGACACGAGACCAGGAGTACAAGGCTTGGGACTACGAGCAGGAGTCCGGCCACGAACTCTGGGAGGCCGAGGTCGACGCCACCGACGACACCGTGCTCACCTATCAGGCCACGGCCGAGGACGCGGCCGAGGTGATCGTCGGCTACTACAGCTCCTCCAACGGAGGCCACACCGCCGCCAACGAGGAGCCCCGCCGGGACTCGGTGCCGTACCTGCTGGCCAAGCCCGACCCCTACGACGCCGCACCCGACGACAACGGCCAACCCAAGAACCCCACCCACACCTGGGAGCGCACCTACACCACCGAGCAGATCAGCCAGTGGCTGGCCGACTATCCCTTCGCCGACCTGGACGTGGGCAAGATCGTCGAGATCCTCATCGTGAACCCCGGACCTTCGGGCCGCATCGACGACTCCCAGGTGACCCTGGTGGGAACCGATCGCACGCTCGAGGTCCGCAACGACAACGACGAGCCCTACGGCTACCGGTTCTACTACGCGCTGGTGCTGGGGTGCCGCGCCACGCCGGGCTGCCGGCCGCTGCTGTCCACCAAGCTCGTGCTCGAGGGCTCCCACACCGAGAGCAGCTACAACGTCTACACCCTGCCCTTCAGCGACATCGCCCCGAACGCGCCCTACGCACAGGCGGTGGCGTGGATGTTCAACGAAGAGCTCACGACGGGCACGTCGCGCACTATGTTCTCGCCGGAGCGGTCGCTCACGCGGGCCCAGTTCGCCACATTCCTATGGCGGTTCGCGGGTGAACCCGAATCCGTCGACGGCTCGATGACCTTCGAGGACGTCGAGCCGGAGAGCTACTACTCGGAGGCCGTGGGATGGATGGTCGACCAGAACATCACCATCGGATGCAGTAACGACCCCGTAATGCTGTTCTGCCCTGACCAGCAGCTCAAGACATCGCAGGTGGCCACGTTCCTCTGGAACTTCGCGGGACGCACCTACAGCAACCATCTGGTGCCCTTCACCGACATCGGGATCAACGCCTACTACCTGGAGGCCGCTCGCTGGATGTTGGAACACCGTCTCTGGGTTGACGAGGACTTCAACCCACCCGAGGACTCGACGAACTTCAACCCATACGACACCGTGAACCGGGCCCGGATCGCGATGTTCTTCTGGCAGCTGGCGGCGACGGCGGGGGCGTTCGACAGCGACGTGGACTTGCCGCCATTGATGCGATCGTGACGATCGCCGGCGACGCGAGACCTGCAACGCCGGTCCTGCGAAGGCTGGGATTCCGTTACCTGTATGTGATCGACGCGGCCACCCTGCTCGGGCTCATGGCCGCCATCACCACCGTGCGCTTCGGGCTGGACTGGCCCACCTATCCCCTGTCGCACTACGCGGTGGGATTCGCCATCGCCACCGGGCTGCACATGGGCATCTACTACTTCGGCGGGATGTACGAGTACGAGCAGCGGCTCGGCCGGCCCCCCTGGCTGCCGAGGGCGACGCTGCTCACCCTCCTGGCGGTCGGGGCCGATGCCACCGTGACGCTGCTCACCGGCCGGTACCTCATGCCGCGGGGCAACCTGGTGATCCTGGCCGCCGCCGCCAGCCTCGTCGTGTCGTTCAACCGCTGGCTGGCCCGCCGGGCCAGGACACGACGGTTCGGGAAGCCCAGCGTCCTTCTCATGGGAGAGCACGACGATGTCCAGGCCGCCCGGCGCCATCTGGGCGAGTCGGAGCCCGCCGCCCGGATCGCCGGGGTGTCCGAGGAGCCGTCCGACATCGTCGCGGAGGTCAACCGGACCGGCGCGACCGATCTGCTGCTGCTCTCGGGCCAGCCCCTCGACACGATCTACCCTGAGCCTCTGGGCGAGCTGGAGGGCCGCCGGGTCGGCGTCTACCGGCGCATCACGCCCTCGGACACCCTGCTGGGGCTGCAGCGCACCCGCCAGATCGGCGGGATGCCCTTCGTGGCGCTGAGAGCCCACGCTCTGCCAGCCTGCAGGCTGCGATTCAAGCGCCTCCTCGATCTGGTCTACCTGCTGGTGCTGGCCCCGATCGCGCTGCCGCTGGTGGCGGTCGTCGCGGGGTACGTGCGGGTGCGAGCCGGCCGCGGCGTGCTCTACCGCCAGGAGCGCGTCGGCCGGGGAGGGCGAGCCTTCACGATGCTCAAGTTCCGGACCATGGAACCCGGAGCGGAGCGCGCCGGGCCGGAACTGGCCGCCGCCACCGATCCGAGGGTGATCGACGGCATGGGCTGGCTGCGCCGGACCCGGCTCGACGAGCTTCCGCAACTGTGGAACATCCTCGCAGGCGAGATGTCGCTGGTCGGCCCCCGCCCGGAGCGACCGGAGCTGGTCGCCCTGCTCGAGGAGAAGATCGCGGGGTACGGGCGGCGTCACGACATCCCCCCAGGAATCACCGGGCTCGCCCAGACCGAAGGGCACTACCAGACCGACGCCGCCTACAAGCTGGGCCACGACCTGCAGTACGTCGTGAACTGGTCACCGGTGCTCGACTGGGAGATCATGGTCAAGAGCGTCTTCGTGATGGCCCGCCGGTCGGGTCGATGAACGGTCCCCACGAGGGCTGCCACCGTCCGCCCCACGTGTCGGTGGTGGTGCCCGCCCGGAACTGCGCGGAGGTGCTCGGAGACTGCCTCGGCGCGATCGCATCACAGACCTACCGCGGCCCGATGGACGTGACCGTGGCGTTGGCGCCGGACCGCGACGGCACCCGGCAGGTCCTGTCCGAGGCCGCCCTCGAGATACCGCTGCAGATCGTCGACAACCCCGCGGGAACCACCCCGGCCGGTCTGAACCTGGCGGTGGCTGCGTCCAAGGGCGCGATCGTGGCCCGCGTCGACGCGCAGTCGCGGTTGCCGCCCGACTACATCGATCGGGCCGTGCGCACGCTGGCCAGCACCGGCGCGGCCAATGTCGGCGGCGTGCAGCGCCCGGTGGGCTCGGGCGGCCTGCAGGGTGCGATCGCGGCCGCGATGGCCTCGCCCTTCGGAGGCGGTCCGGCCGCCTTCCGCCGGGGCCGCCGGGCCGGACCGGCCGACACCGTGTATCTGGGGGTGTTCGACCGTGATGCGCTGGAGTCGGTCGGAGGCTTCGACGAGACCCTCGTACGCAACCAGGACTACGAGTTCAACTGGCGACTGCGCCGGCAGGGCCGGCTGGTGTGGCTCGATCCGGGCCTGGTGGTGGACTACGTGCCCCGCGCCGACTACGCGGGACTCGCCCGCCAGTACTTCTCCTATGGCACCTGGAAGCGCAAGATGCTGATGCGCCACCGGCGATCGCTGCGGGTCCGCCAGCTGGCCGCCCCCGCGCTGGTGGCCGGCCTGGCCGCCTCCGCGGTCGAGCTGGCCCGGGGACGCCTTAGGGGTGCGGCGCTGCCCGCCCTCTACCTCGCCGCGTGCGCGGTCGCCTCATGGCGGCTGGGTGCCTCGGTGGACAGCTGGCGCGGCCGGCTACGAGCAATGGGCTCCTTCGTGGTGATGCACCTGTGTTGGGGCGCAGGCTTCCTGGGCGGCCGGGGCCGCGGTGTTCAGCCCGATGAGCGCGGACGGTCGGTGGAGTAGGAGGCCAGGTAGGCGGACACGACCTCGTCAGGATCGCCCACCAACCGCAGCACGCCGTCGTCCAGCCAGGCAGCCCGATTGCAGGAGCGCTCGATCTCCGCCATGTTGTGCGAGACCAGCACCACTGAGCCCGCCTCGGCACGGACCTCGTCGATGCGCTCGGCGCTACGGGCCCGGAAGTCCTCGTCTCCCACGGCCAGCGCCTCGTCGATCAGGAGGATCTCGGGAATCCAGGCGGTGGCGATGGCGAAGTTCAGCCGGGCCCGCATCCCCGACGAGTACGTGCGCATGGGCCGGTCAATGGCATCGCGCAGACCGGCGAAGTCGATGATCTCGTCCATCCGGCTCTCGACCTCCGACCGGGTCAAGCCCAGCGCCAAGCCGCCGATCAAAATGTTGCGCCGCCCCGAAAGCGCGGACCTCAGAGCAGACGACACCCCGAGAAGCGAGGGCCGGGACCGGCCCAGAATCGAGCCCGACTCCAGGGACAGCAAGCCGGTCATCGCCGACAGCAGGGTCGACTTCCCCGAGCCGTTGGCCCCGACGAGACCCAGCGTCTCCGATTCGTGGAGGTCCAGGGTCACTCCCCGCACCGCCTCGATGGTGTGGTACCGCCTCCGGACCCGCCCCTGCGAGAACTGCTGCTTCCAACCGGCGGCAGCATCCTCATACACCCGGTAGTAGACGTGGACGTCGGTGAGGCGGACGGTCACGGCCCGCTCGGTCACGGCCCGCTCGGACACAGCCGTCACCCGAACCGCCTCTCGGCTCTGCGGAAGGCGACGAAGCCGGCGACGGGCAGCACGGCGCACCAGGCCACCAGCCCTGTCACCACCGACGGCGCGACTTCGGTTCCCAGCAGGCACCAACGGGCGCAGGTGATGAGGTCGTAGATGGGGTTGACGGCGAAGGCCGCCCGCCAGAAGTCGCTGGTGACGAAGACCTCCACGCTGAAGATGACTCCCGAGGCGTAGAACAGGAGCCGCAGCAGATGGGGCAGCAGTCTCTGAAGGTCCGTCACCGACGCACCGACGCGGGCCACTACCAGGGCCGCGCCCAGGTTGAAGACGTACACCGCGGCCAGCACGGCGATGATCGCCAGCCACCGGACCGAGGGGCGCTCCCCGGTGGCCAGCACGGCCAGGAGGGCGACCGCCAGCGCGGGGAGGAATGCGAAGGTCTGGCCGTTCACGGTGGCCAGCGGCAGCAGGATGCGAGGGAACTGTATGGACCGGATCAGTCCCTGGTTGCGCCCGATGCAGACCGCGGCGTCCTGTACCACCCGCTGGATCAGGTGGAACAGGACCACCCCGACGATCAGGAAGCCCAGGAAGTTCTCGACCCCGCGCCGGGTGTCGAGAACCACGCCGAAGATGAGGAAGTACACCCCCACCAGCAGGGCCGGGTTGAGCAGATGCCACAGCTGCCCCAACGCGGTGTCCATGTTCTGCGCCCGCAGATCCTGGGCCGGCACGACCACCGCGAACTCGCGGCGGCGCCAGACCTCCAGCAGGTACGCGCCGACCGAGGGCGGGGCGGTCAGGTCGATGAGACCGCGAGGGTTGGGTTGGCTGGAGGTCGCGTCGTCCACGGTGCTCATCCTACGATTGTCGCCGTGATCGTCCGTGGGGCATGAGCCCGCGGTGGCCCTCATTCTGCGGGTTGCGCCGATAGCGGCCATCGTGATCGTGCTGACCAACGGACCCGTGTTCCTCTTCTCCAGGAGCGTGCTCGACCGCTCGGGTCGCTGGGAGGATCCCGCAGTGTGGCCGTTCTTCGCGGCTGCGGCCCTCGCCTCCGCGACGATCTTCGCGTCCGGCCTCGTCCGGGGCGGAGACCGGACGGTGACCGGTTCTCAGAAGGTGGCGGCCACCGCGGTCGCGTGCTACTCGTTCGTCTCGGTCGCATCGACCGCCTGGAGCGTCGAGCCCTTCGCCACCGCGTGGCGCGCCGGCGTGTACGCGGGGCTGGCGCTGCTTGCCTGGGTGGTCGCCCAGCTCGATCCCGGCGACACCGCGGCCGCGCTGTTGGGCGTGACCGGGGCGGCGGTCGCCACCAGCGTCCTGCTCGTGGTGTTGCGGCCCGATCTCGGCGTCGATGCGAACGGCGACTGGCAGGGCGTCTACACGAACCGCAACTCGCTGGCCCCTCTGGCCGCGCTCGGGATGCTCGTCGGCGTCCGTTACCTGGTCATGAGAGGCCGTTGGGGCCGTGTCGGGGGAGGCGGCCTGGCCGCTGTGTGCCTGATCGTGCTGGTCGGCGCGGGAAGCCGCACGGCGTGGATCGCGGTGCTGGTGGCGGCGACCGCCGCGGCCGCGCCCCTCCTCTACCACCGGATCCGCGGTCGTTGGGGGCGCGGCCCGGCCGCCTTCACGCTGGCCGGAACGGCAATGGCCGCAGTCGGGGGCTCCCTCGTGGCGCTGGCCGCCCTCTGGGACACGACCACCTTCAGCCAGCGCCGCTCGATCTGGAGCCTGGTCTGGGACCGGGTCCTGCAGCGCCCGGTCTCGGGCTACGGCTTCTACGCGTTCTGGGATGTGACGGATCTGCTCGACCATGCCCTGCTGCGCAGGGGCAGCGCCCACAACAGCCTCATGGAGGTGGCGTTGGGGCTGGGCCTGGTCGGCACTCTGCCGTTCGCCGTGATCGTGGTCCTGGCCGCCCGCAACGCCGGCCTGTACCTGTGGCGCCGGCCCGGGGCTGACTCCTGGCTCTGGGCCGCGGTCGTAGGCTTCGCTCTCGTGGAGAACGTCACCGAGAGCTTCGTGTTGTGGTTCTCCTACATCTGGGTGCTGCTGATGGCCGCTGCCCTCCGAAAGGTCCCGGCCAGTGTTCGGTCCGCTTAGTACATGAATCGCTCTAGTACATGAATCGCTCCCTACCCGCTCGGCCTCTTGGAGCGTCCCTGGCTCGCGGGGCTTCGGGTTGGGGGGCAGTGGCGTTGATGTGCCTCGCCGTGCTGGTGTTGTGGCTCCCCGATCTCGACCTGCCCCTGGGCAACAGCGACGACGGCCGGCTGGTGGCTCGCTCGGCCCTCCATGCCCGCAACTTCTGGGAGCTGGGACCGCTGGAGTCGGACCTCGGAGCCCGGGTTGACCCCTACGTGAGGCCCGGGTTCGGTGCGGAGCCCCGCAACGACCCCCCGGTGGCGGCCGTCACCTATGCGCACCACCCCCCGCTGCAGATCTTCGTAGCCGCCGCCTCAGTGGGACTGCTGGGCGACAGCCTCGCAGCAGTGCGGATCGCGGCCTTCTGCATGGGCGCGGCCACGATCGCGTTCATGGCTGCGCTGCTGCGCGCCTGCGGCCTGCGTTGGGGTCCGACGCTGCTGGCAGTGGCCGCCATGGCATCCACCGGCTTCTTCTACGTCTACGCGCGCATCGGTATCGGCTTCTCGCTGCTGGTCGCGGCCGCGGCGGCAGCCGCCTGGCATCGCCGGTCCGTCGATCCCCCGGCCTGGACCCTGGCAGCCACCGGAGCGTTGGCCGCGCTGGCCGCGCTGCAGTCGTGGATCGCCTTGGTGTCGGTCGGCCTGCTGGCCGTCTGGCTGTTTGCGGGCCACCTCCGCGACCGCCCGGCGGGTGGGCCGGCTCCGGCTGAACCGAAGCCCCGGCGATGGCTGGCCGCGGGATGGTCGCCGGCGTTGACCGCAGTGGTCGTAGGCACGGCTGCGGGCGCCGCGATCACCGCGGCATGGCTGCTGAACGCCACCGGCTGGAGCGAACTCACGGACCAGGTGTCGGTTCGGGCCGCCGGCGCGGCCGGCGGCCACCCGTTCGGCTTCGGCGAGTTCCTGTCCAGGCAGCGGCGGTTCGCGTCCGCGGAGCTGATGACGCCGCTGTGGCTGCAGATCCTGCTGGCGCCGGCGCTGGCAGCCGGTCTGATCGATCGCCGCACCCGCGTCCCGACCGCCATCACGCTGGCGATGGCGGCCACGCTCACCTTCGGTTTCCGCCAGGGCGCCTGGACCCATCAGCTGTGGAACTTCCCGTGGCTGGCTCCGGTCACGATCGGCCTGGCGTCGCTGCTGGATGCCGTCCGGCGGGTCGTTCCCGAACGGCTGCGCGTTCCGGGTGCGGCCGCGGCCGGGGCCGCGGTCGCGATCACTCTGATTGCGGTGGTGACCGGCGGCACCCGGGACCGCTACCTCTCGGACCCGGCCATGCTCGGGGAGGCCCTCGAACAGGCCGCGGCCACGCCCGAGGCGCGCCGGGCCGAACTCGTCTGGATCGGTCCCGGACTTCCCACCCCCCGGTGGGCCTCGTACTACCTGGACATGCCTGCGTGGCCGCTCGACGAGAGCAGTCTGGACGAGCTGGCCGTCTCGGACCTGTTGGTCGTGAGGGCCAGCATGATCCCCGACTACCTCGGCAGCGATGCGGTGGACCAGCCGCTGGCCTCCGCCGGCGACTTCCGGGTGATCACGGCCGCGTCGCTGCCGGGACGGCCCGCCCGTCACTAGGACGGCCCTGGCGGGGCCGTAGGCTCGCGGGGCGTATGGATCACCGCGGCGTGCCCCCGGCCCGAGTGCGGGGCAACAGTTGGCGCGACCTCGCGGCGCCGCCTGCGGAAGGCTTCGAGCCCCGCCTGCCGGTGTCGGTCGTCATCGCGTACTACGAGGCGCCGGAGGCGTTGGATCTGACGCTGGCCGCCCTCGAAGGCCAGACCTACCCCCGAGACCTGTTCGAGGTGGTGATAGTCGATGACGGCTCTCGGGTGCCGCTGGTCGCTCCCGAGGGCAGCCCCCTCGACATTCGGGTGCTGCATCAGGAGGACCGGGGCTTCGGGCTGGCCCGGTCCCGCAACACCGGTGCCCGCGCCGCGGGCCACGAGATCCTGGTGTTCCTGGACTGCGACATGATGCCCGAGGCGGGCTGGCTGGCCGAGCACGCCCGCTGGCACCATGCCGCCAACGACGCTCTCACGCTGGGGTTCAGGGCCCACGTCGAAGTCGACGGGATCGACGCCGACGCCGTAAGGGCCCGGGCCGGCTCGCTGGCCGTGCTGTTCGCCGACCGCCCCAGCGACCGCCCGGCGTGGATCGAGTTCCACATGACCCGAACCCGGGAGCTCACCTCCGACGACGACGACCTGTTCCGGGTCGTCACGGGCGGGAATCTGGGCATCTCCCGATCCTTCTTCGAGTCGGTGGGCGGCTACGACGAGACGTTCACGCAGTGGGGTGCCGAGGACACCGAGTTCGGGTACCGGGCCTACACGATGGGCGGCCTGCTGGTACCGGCTCGGGACGCGCTGTGCTGGCACCAGGGAGCGGGCGCCGCGCCGAGCGAGGACGAGTCGGACAGCCTCAAGCTCCAGCAGGCCAAGATCTCGCAGCTGATCGCTCACCACAGCTTCCGCGAGACCGCCCCCGGGCGGAGCTTCGCCGTGCCCCAGTACGTGGTGACGGTCGAAGCCGGCGATGCCGACGACCAGATGGGTACGGCCGAACAGGTGCTGGCCAACGGGATCCACGACCTTGTTGTGTGGATCGCGGAGCCCGATGCGGTCCGAAGACCCGAGCGGGAGAGAGTCCGCCGGCTGCTGGCCGGCGATCCGAGGGTGCGGTTCGGGCCTTCCGGCGGTGCGCCGTCGACGATCCCGGCGGCGTCATTCCACATCTCGGTTCCCGCCGGGGCCGCGGTGAGATCCACCGTGGTGGCCCGGCTGCGCCGGCAACTCGGCGATTCGGCGCGAGCCTCCATCAAGCTGCCCGACCGCATGGCGGCCGAGATAGTCCGGACGCGCGCTCTCAACCGGGCGGCCCGCAGCGGCATCGGTATCGACGAGCACGCCCTCGACCCCCGCCGGCGTCTCAGACCCACACGATTCTCAGCCCTCCGCAAGCTGGGCCGCGTGGTCGCTCACATGTTCACCGAGGGTCGACGGATCCGCAGCCTCCGCGAGGCCCGCGACCTCGCGGGCTGGTTCCTGTCGTGGTTGGGGCGGGCCGCGGAGTGGAGACTCCGTCGAGTGCTCCGTTGGCTGTACTGGACGACGCGGCGCCTGCATCGCGCTCTCAAGCGGCTGGCGCGCCGGCTGTACTGGCAGCTACGCCGGCTGCTCCAGGCCGCCCACCGGCTGCTCCGAAGGTCCGCGGGATTGGCATGGACCGACCGCAGCGGCGACGACGCAGTGGCCGCGGCCCAGTACCGGCTGGGTCCGGAGATCGCCGCACGGGGTCCCCGAGCGGAGGCGGTGCTGGCTGCCTCGGGCCGCGTCGGCTCAACCGTCGGGGAACTCACCGAAGCAGTGATCGTGGATACGCCGGAGATGGCCGAAGACATCGCAGCCGGCACCGGGATCGGCATCTCGGTGCTGTCGCAGACGGATCCTCGTGCCTCCGTCGCCGCCTTCGATGCTGAGAGCATCAACCCGGTGGGCTGGACCCCCGATCACCGCGGCCATGCCGTCGCGCTCGGAACGCCCGACCACCTGCCCCAACAGAAGCGAGCCCGCCGGAGTGTCAGCATCGAGGCCCGTTCGGTGTGCCGGCGGGCCCACCATGTGCTCGACACGGCCGCCTTCCACACCGACGCCCTGGCCAGGGCGGGCGCGCTGGCCGCGCTGGCCGCCGCCGGCGCGGTGGTTCACATCGCCGACAAGGACGCCGAACTGCACCACCGCCTGGGCTCGGAGCTCTACGGCCTCATGGCCGACGAGTCCACCCTGACCGCCGACGAGCATCAGCGGGAGGCCTTGAGCGTCGCTATGCGCCGCAGCGCGCTGCGGGACCACTCGCTGCGGGCCCGTGTCCGCCAGTTGCTGGCCCCGACCGGCTTCTGCGGCCCGCCGCTGCCGGCCGTCTCGATCCTGCTCGCCACTAGGCGCCCCGATCGGGTGGCCGCGGCCATCGACGCGGTGGCAGGCCAGACCTACCCCTGCCTCGAGCTGGTGCTGGCGCTCCACGGTGAAGGATTCGACCGCGCTGGTATCGACCTCCGGTTGCGCGGCCTGGACCATCCCTCCCGGGTTGTCGAGGCGCCCGGGCACCTCCCGCTGGGAGCGGTGCTCAACGCGGCCTCCGACGAGTCCTCAGGATCGCTTCTGACCAAGTTCGACGACGACGACCTGTACGGGCCCGAGCACGTGTGGGACCTCGTCCTCGCCCACGAGTACTCCCGGGCCGGTCTGGTGGGCAAGGGCGCGGAGTTCGTCTACCTCGAGGGCTCCGACGTCACGCTGCACCGCTGGAGAGGTGCGGGCGAGCGCTACATCACCACCCAGAGCATCGCCGGCGGCGCGCTGATGATCAGCAGACACTGCTTCGATGCGGTGCTGGGCTGGCGGCCGATACCTCGAAGCGTCGACCAGGCCATCATCGCCGATGTGGTTGCTGCCGGTCACCGGGTCTACCGCACCCACGGGATGGGCTACGTGCTGGTTCGCCACGGCGAGGGGCACACCTGGCAAGCCGACGACGAGTACTTCCTTGCTCAGGCAAACGAGACCCGGACCGGCTGCGACCTCGCCTTCGCCGGCGTCGCCTGAGGGCCGGACCGGGTGGGCCTCAGGCCTCCCGGCGGTGGGCGGCGTACTCGAGGCGGAGCAGCCCGCCCGCCACCAGTGAGCCGGCCAGCACTGCGGCCACCAGCGCCAACTCCACCCGCAGGAACGGCTCCAGGTCGAGATTGGCCGTGACCGCGAAGGCGGCGATCCCCGCAACCCATCCTGCCACTGCCAGCCGGGTGTGACCCAGCGCGACCAGTCCCAGCGTCAGCGACAGCATCAGCATCAGACCCCCGCCGCTGGCCGCCAGCAACGCCATGTCCGTGCGGCCGAGTTCGTCGCCGAACACGATCCGCACGGCCAGAGGTCCGATGGCCGCGGCCGCCACGGTCGTGGCCGCCGCGGCGGCACCCACCGCGGCCACGATCTTGATCTGCATGTTGCGGAACCCCACCAGATCGCCCTGGCCGGCCAGGGTGGCCAGGCTGGGCAGCAGGCTCGCCTTCACCGCCTGGAAGAAGAACAGCGGGATCCGGGCGATGAGCATGCCGTTGAGGAAGACGCCGGGAGCCTCGGGGCCCAGCTCGTCGCCTCCCGCGATGTCCACCGCCACCGGCCCGACGTTGAGGATGAACGCCTCGCCGATGCTGGCGATCAGCAGGAATCCCATGGCCGGTGTGAGTTCCCGGTACGAGGCCGGTGGTCCCGGTCTGACGAAGGGCCGGCGGCCGGCGGCCACCACCGCCGCGGCGACCAGCGCGAAGGCGATGGCCAGGCCGTAGGCGCCCACCGCGGCCACCCCGGCCACGGCCAGGCCCACGGCCACGGCCATGCGGGTCCCTCCCTCGACCACGAAGTACCAGGCGTACCGGTCGAAGAGGTGGCGCCCGCCGAGGATGCCCCGCACCAGCTGGGTGCCGGCGAAGGCCCCGAGGGCCAGCACGAGGGCCAGGAGCAGCTCGAGCCGGTCGTCGAGCAGGCTGTCGAGTCCCAGCGGCCAGGCCACCAGCAGCCCGGCCGCGACCAGCATGAACTGGGCGGCACCGAGGACTCCGGCCCGGCGCAGCACCGGAGCGCTTCCCACTCCCCGGCTGGCCCGATCCGCGGTGGCCCGTGACACCTCCTGCTCCAGGGGCTGGAACAGGCCGAAGCCGCCGATGTTGACGAGGGCCCACAGTACGGCCAAGCCTCCGTAGCCCTCGTCGCCCAGGGCATGCCCGGCTACGACAAGGTACCCGTAGGTCGTGAGCCCGTTGACCACGAGCCCCCAGAAGATCCCCGAGGTGCCGAGGGGCAGCAGGTTCACAATGCGCGCCCGGAGATCCTTCAAAAACTGTCCGATGGCGCTGTCCTTTGCTCCGCTGTTGTTCGCTTCGCTCACGGGGCCGCTGGGGGCCACGGCCTCGCCAACGCTCGGCGTAGCGGCGGCAGACCTCCCGGAGTCTAGGAGGCGGCGGGGCCGCCGGAGCTAGCTCTGCGAGACGGTCGGCATGCAGAGGCCGTCGAGTTCCCCGACCTGGATGCGGTCGCGGTTGTCGTAGGTGACCTCGTTGGATGGGTCGACCCGCAGCTTGAACTCGCGGAAGCTCATCTCCAGTGCATCGAAGGCCACCAGACGGCCCCGCAGCGAGTCCCCGACGCCGAGGATCAGCTTGAGGGCCTCCAGGGCCTGCACACTTCCGACGATGCCGGGCAGCACGCCCAGAACCCCGGCCTCGGCGCAGCTCGGAGCCATCTCCGGCGGCGGCGGCTCGGGCAGCATGTCGCGGTAGGTGGGCCCGTTGCGTGGATCGAACACCGTGATCTGACCCTCGAAGCGGAAGATCGACCCGTGCACCACCGGTATGCCGAGTTTCACCGAGGCGTCGTTGAGCAGGTAGCGGCTCGGGAAGTTGTCGGCCCCGTCCACGACCACGTCGTAGCCCTCGAGGATCTCCATGATGTTGTCGGCTCCCAGCCGGGTGTCGTAGGTGACCACGTTGACGTCGGGGTTCAGCGCGGTCAGCGTCTTCTTGGCCGAGTCCACCTTGCGGTCCCCCACCCGGTCGACGTTGTGGAGGATCTGGCGCTGCAGGTTGGACTCGTCCACCACGTCCATGTCGATGACGCCGATGGTGCCCACACCCGCGGCGGCCAGGTACAGCGCCGCCGGGGAGCCGAGCCCGCCCGCGCCGAGCAGCAGGACCTTGGCGTCGAGCAGCTTGAGCTGCCCCTCCTCGCCCACCTCCGGCACCAGCAGGTGGCGCTGGTAGCGGTTGCGCTGGTCCGGGGTCAGGGTCCGGGGACGCTCCCAGGCCCGGCACTCGTCCTTCCACTTGTTGAAGCCGCCGTCCATGGACACGACGTCGGTGTAGCCCATCTGCTCGAGAGTGACCGCCGCGAATGCGGAGCGCACGCCGCCGGCGCACATGGCCACCACCGGGGTGGACCGGTCTGCGATCCGGTTCTCGATGCTCGACTCGAGCTGGCCCCGGGGGATGTGCACCGACCCGGCGATGGCGCCCTGCTCGTACTCGTCGGGCTCGCGCACGTCCAGGAGGATCCAACCCTCGGCCAGCAGCTGCTCGCCGGCCGCGGTGTCGACCTCGCGGATCTCGGACTTCGCCTGCTGAAGCAGTTCTCTGAAACTCGCCATTGATACCCGCTCCTGTTCGCTCCGCTCACGGGCCCCGGCCTCGCAAGCTCGGCCTCTGGGCCTAAATCCTACCTGTCTTGTCAGGATTTAGCCACCCGAGCCGTCCATACGGCAGATCATGGGCAGGACATCACTGATGGAGGCGTTGACCAGTACGTCGGCCAGGGAGTCGAACTCGGTGGGCTCGCCGTTCACGATCACCAGCCGGGCCCCGGAGTGCACCGCGATCACCGCCGTCCGGTTGATGGGCGACACCGCCAGCGTGGTCCCCACCGCCAGGAACAGATCACATTCGGTCGAGGCCCGCTCGGCCCGGTCCAGGTCAACCGGGTTGAGGCTCTGCCCGAACGACACGGTGGCCGCCTTGAGGATCCAGCCGCACTCCGGGCACCCGGGGTCATCCTCGCCGGCCCTCACCCTCTCCAGGGCCACCTCGATGTCGTCGCGGTAGTCGCAGGCCAGGCACTGCACCTTGCGGGTGGTGCCGTGGATCTCCACCACACGCTCGGGGTCGCTGCCGGCCCGCTGGTGGAGTTCGTCCACGTTCTGGGTGATGAGCAGGTGGAGCTTGCCCCGCTCCTCCAGATGCACGAGCGCCTCATGTCCCCGGTTGGGCTCGACATCGCCCCACAGCGCGCCCGAGGCCCGGCGGGCCCAGTTGCTGCGGCGGACCTCGGGGTCCGAGACGTAGACATTGATGTTGGAGGCCCGCTCGGCCGCGGGGTCCCGCGTCCAAAGGCCCTTGGGCCCCCGGAAGTCCGGCAGGCCGCTGTCGGTGGAGATGCCCGCACCGGTGAGCACGGTCACCCGTTCGGCGGCGTCCACCAGCCGGCGGGCCGCGACCGCCGCGTCGGCGGCACCGGTGAGCATCGAGCCAGCGTAGCGCCAGGGGTGGGGCCGGCTTGGCTCGTCGCCATTGGAGGCGCAAGACAGATACAGCAGCAGAATCGTATTTCAATTTCAGTTTGACTTACTGTAACTAAAAATCAATACTATTTCAGCAATACTTCCCCCTTCAGTTGCAACATTCGGCGCTCGCGCGCGCTCTACTTCGGAGAGACTCCCATGACCATCACCAGCAAGCACCCTGCGACCATCATCGAGGCCGACGTGGTCACGCTCATTCCCTGGACGGACCACCGCAAGGACGTGTTCGGTCACGACCTCAGGTCGGCCTACGTCGAGCAGTTCTGGCTGCCGACGCTCGGGCCCTCCACCACCTGGTTCCTGCGGCATTGCGCGGCCGTGCTCGAAGACGCCGACGATGTGGCGGTCAACCTGCGAGAGACGGCCTGCGCGCTGGGCATCGGCTTCGAGGGCGGCTCCCGGAGCGCGATGGTCAAGACCGTCGCTCGCGCCTGCCGCTTCCGGGCGGCCCGAGCCGTGGGCTCCACGACGCTGGCCGTGCGCCTGCGCCTGCCTCAGCTCAGCCATCGCCAGCTGCAGCGCCTGCCTGCGTCGCTCCAGCAGCGCCACGGGGAATACGTCGCCACCGGCGGAGGGACCGACGGCGTCAGGGAGCAGCTGCTGCGGGCCCGGCGGCTGGCCCTGGGTCTGGTGGAGTGCGGCGACACCCTCAGCGAGGCCGAGCGGCAGCTGAACCGGCTCAGGTTCCATCCAGCCATCGCGGCCGACGCCGTCCGCTGGGCATGGAGCCTCCATCACGGCCGGGTACCCCCCGAGGCGGCCTGAGAGGGTGCGCGGGTTTGAAGTAGCGTCGGGGCTCCGGCCAGGGGGTGCACATGGAGCCAGCAATACCGGACGGCATCGACGGCATCGACGACGACTGGCTCTCGCAGGCCATGGGTTCGTCCGTGCGGATCGCCCAAGTGGCCGACATCGGGACCGGGGTCGGGATGATCGGCGCCATCTACCGGGTCACGCTGGAGGGCGACTGCCCCGACACCGTGGTCATCAAGCTGCCCGGCCTCGACGAGACGGCCCGCTTCACGGCCCAGATCCTGCGCCTCAACATCCGCGAGGTCGGCTTCTACCGCGAGCTGGCCGCCGAGAGCCCCATCCGGGTCCCCCACTGCCACTTCGGCGCGGTCGACGGTGAGACCCACCAGTTCGTGCTGGTGCTCGAGGACGTCGGCTCGTACCGGGCGGTGAGCCAGGTCGACGGTATGGGCCCCGCCGACGCCGGGCAGGCCGTGGACGAGCTGGCCGCCTGGCACGCCCACTGGTGGGGCAAGGCCGGCCCGATCGTGGAGCGTGGCACCGCGATGGCGATCCACGACCCCATCTACCCGATGCTGTTGCCGCCGGTGTTCTCCGACGGCTGGGCCAAGGTCAGGGGGGCCATGAGCGTCCCCCCGGCGGTGGAGACGGTCGCCGACGGCTGGGTGGAGGCCCTCCCGGAGATGCTGGGGTCCCTGGCCACTACCCCGAGCACCCTGGTCCACGGCGACTACCGGGCCGACAACATGTTCTTCGACGACGGCGGCCGGGTCGTGCTGCTCGACTTCCAGGTCATCGGCCAGTCCATGCCGGTGGGCGACCTGGCCTACTTCGTCACCGGGAGCCTCTCCCCCGCCACCGCCTCTGAGATCGAGCCGGGCCTGTATGGGCGCTGGCTGCAAGCGTTGGTGGCCGAGGGCGTGCCCGAGTCCGAACTCGACGGGATGTGGGACATCTACCGGGGGGCGGTGCTGTTCTGTGTCTGCTACCCGATGATCGCGGGAGCGGGCATGGACCTCACCGACGAGCGCCAGCGGGGTCTGCTGGAGGCCACCTTCGAGCGCTTCGAGCGGGCCGCCGACGAGCTGAGCCTGACCGACCTGCTCTGAGCCGACGGGTGCCTCGGGACCGCCCGCCGGTCAGCGGGCCGCGCTGAACGTCGAGGCCAGCTCGATCAGGGTGCGCACTCCGAAGCCGGTGCCGCCCTTGGTGATCTCGGCGTCGTCGGACTCGGCCCGGGCCGGGCCGGCGATGTCGAGGTGGGCCCAACAGATGGCGTCGTCCACGAACTCCTTCAGGATCAGCCCCGCAGTCAGGGCTCCCCCGTGGTTGCCGCCGATGTTCTTGATGTCGGCCACGTTCGACTCGATCTGCTTGGCGTAGTCGGCCGGCAGCGGCAGCGGCCACACCCGCTCGCCGGCGCGGTCCGCCGCCGCCCGGACCTGGTCGATGAACGCCTCGTCGTTGCCCATCAGCCCGGCGATCGACGGTCCCAGAGCAACCATGCAGGCGCCGGTGAGGGTGGCCAGGTCGACGATGGCGTCGGGCTCGTCCTCGCAGGCCAGGGCCAGTGCGTCGGCCAGGATCAGGCGGCCCTCGGCGTCGGTGTTGAGCACCTCGATGGTCTTGCCGCTGCGGGTGGTCAGCACGTCGCCGGGCCGGGTGGCGTCGCCGCCGAGCATGTTGTCGGTCATGGGCAGGTAACCCTTGACCCGCACCGGCGCGCCCACGACGGGCAGCACCGACATGGCCCCGATAATGGCGGCCGCGCCGCACATGTCCATCTTCATGGCCATCATGCCCTGGGCGGTCTTGATGGACAGGCCCCCGGCGTCGAAGGTGATCCCCTTGCCCACGTACGCGAGCGTCGCCGCGGGGTCTGAATGGGGCTCGTAGGTCAGCTCCACGAAGCGGGGCGGCTGGCTGCTGCCCCGGTTGACGCCGAGCAATCCCCCGAGACGCTCCGCCCTGATCTCCGCCTCGGTCCAGACCTTGACCTCCAAGCCGGCCTGTTGGGCGACCTCTGCCGCCTTGTCAGCAAAGACGGGGGCGGTGAGCGAGCCGCCCGGCTCATTGGCGAGATCGCGGGCCACGCACACGCCGGCCGCGACGGCCGCGCCCCGGGCCACCGCGTCCTTGGCCGCGGCCGCGGCGCTGCCCACGATGTCGACCCGGGCCAGCTTGGCGGAGCCGTCGCCTCCGTTGTTCCCGCCGGTGGACGACTTGAAGGCGGTGTAGCGGTAGCCGCCGAGGATCACACCCTCGGCCAGGGCCCGGCGGGCCTCGGCCGACCGAACGGAGACGTCGCCGGGCAGGCTGACCGCGGCGCGGCCGTGGCGCGAGCACGAGCGGGCCAGCATGGCGCCGGCTCGCCGGAGGGTGGCCTCGGTCACCTCGGTGGCCGGGCCCAGCCCGACCAGCCCGGTGAAGCCGCCCTCGGCCGGCTGGAGGTGGACCTGGTCGGCCTTGCCCTCGAACCCGACGGCCTCGAGGACCGCGGCGTCGAAGCCGTCGACGCCGGAGGAGACCGCCTCTGAGCTGACCATGGCGATGCTGGCGGTGGCCGCCTTGGGGACCGAGCGGACTGCGTGAACGGTGATCGGCATCCGGCAAGGCTAACGGCCGGACATGTCAGCCCGGGGAGGGGGCGGGGAGGTCCTGCTCGAGCGTGAGCGTCGCCGCGAACAGGTCGCCGTGCTCCTCGATCCGCTCCAGCACCTCAGCCGCCACGAATGTGAGCGGCTCACCGTCGGCACCGTCGGAGACCTCGTCCCAGGTGACCGGTGTCGATGCGGTGGGGCGGTCCATCCCCCGCAGCGAGTAGGGGGCGATGGTGGTCTTGAAGCGGGCATTCTGACCCCAGTCGATGAACACCTTGCCGGCCCGGAGACTCCGCTTCATGATCGACACCACCTGGGCCGGCATGCGCTGCTCCAGCAGCTGGGCCACCGCCCGGGCGAAGCCCGCCGCATGGTCGTGGGTGTGGGGCCGGTTGAGGGGCACGTACAGCTGCAGCCCCTTGCTGCCTGAGGTCTTCGCCCAGGCGGCCAGGCTCACCGCTTCCAGGACCTCCCGGATGTGCAGCGCCACCCGGCAGCACTCGATGATCGTGGCCGGCTTGCCCGGGTCGAGATCGAACACGACCATGTCGGGCGAGTCGATGTGGCCGCAGCGGGCCATGGGGGCGTGGATCTCCAGGGCGGCCAGGTTGGCCGACCATGCCAGCGACGCCACCGAGTCCAGCCGGCAGTAGTTGATCTGCCCTCCCCGGTCGCCCGGTCCGGCGCACGTACCCACCCACTCTGGGCGGTGGCTCGGGCACCGCTTCTCGAAGAACGACTCAGCGGTCACCCCGTCGGGCCAGCGCCTCAGAGTGATCCCCCGGTCGCGGATGTGGCCCAGCATCACCGGCGCCACCCTCACGTAGTAGTCGATGACCTGCGCTTTGGTGAAGCCGACGAGCGGGTACATCACCTTGTCGAGGTTGCTCACCGACAGCTGCCGGCCGCCTACGGTGACCGCCACACGCTCGGGTGCGCTCACCGCTGCTCGCCTTTCTTGGATCGTTGCGGCCGTCAGGCCGACCGGCGGACCTGCTCGGCCTCAGGCTCGGACGCCTCCCCGTCGGCGGAAGCCTCGCTGGGGGCAGGAGCGTTCTCGCCGGCCACGGCCGGATGGCGCTTGCGGGCCTCCTTGGCCGCCGCCACCGAGGCCTCCAGCGCGGCCATCAGGTCCACGACAGTGTCGGAGGACGGCGAGGGCGCGGCCACCGTAGCGGCCGTGTCGCCGGATGCCTTGCGCTCGATGAGCTCCAGCAGGGCCTCCCGGTAGGAGTCGGTGTAGCGGCCGGGCTCGAATTCGGACTCGAGGGCGGCAATGAGCTGGCGGGCCATGGCCGTCTCCCGCTCGTCCACCGCTATGTCGCCCAGGGAGTCGAAGCCGCCGAGCTCATCGGGGGCCACCAGCTCGTCGGCGTACACCATCGTCGACAGCATCAGCCGGCCGTCGACCGGGCGGATGGCGGCCAGATGCTGCTTGGAGCGCATCACGAAGTGGCAGATGCCCACCTTGTTGGCCTCGGCCATGGCCTCGGCCAGCAGCTTGTAGGGCTTGGCCGTGGTCTCGTCGGGCACCAGGTGGTACGCGCTGTCGTAGAACACAGGATCGATGTCGGCGAGATCGATGAATGCGTCGATGTCGATGGTGCGGGCCGCGACGGGAGCCAGTTGCTCGAACTCGGCCTCGGTGACGGTCACGTAGCCACCCGAGGGCAGCTCGTAGCCCTTCACGATCCGCTCGGACGACAGCTCCGAGTCGTCGGCCGACGACACCTTCTTGTACCGCACTCTGGCTCCGGTCTCGGCGTCGAGCTGGTTGAAGCGCACCGTCTTGCGGCTCACCGCACTGAACAACTGCACGGGGATCGTCACCAATCCGAAGCTGATGGATCCCTTCCAGATCACTCTCGGCACCACTGGCCTCCTCGCATCAGCGCGAGCCCGGTCAAGCCAGGTCTCGGCACGCAGGCCTCCGCACCGCCTGTGGACAGTTTATGGGGCGAGGAGGATTCGGGCCACCAGGTCCTGGCCGAAGGCGGTGACGATGGCCAGGTACACCAGGCCGGTGGCGGCCATCACCGCCGAGTACTGGCGCTCACGCAGCGCGGCTCTGGCTACCGCCACCAGCAGCAGCGTCATGGCCGTGCAGCCGACCCAGAACCAGCCGAGGAGGCCGTTGTAGCCATCGTCGATGGTGCCACTGAGCACCGACACCATGCCTGTAGGCCACAGCATCACGATGGTCTCGGGCAGCCACAGTAGTCCGGCGGCCCGCACCATCTGCAGCAGCGGGCCGCGAGCCAGGCCGGGCTGCACCAGATACCAGTGGCCCAGCAGCATGGCGCTGAGCACCGCCCCGGTGAACAGGGCCCCGACCAGGGTGCGGGCCACCGATAGCCCGGCCGGGCCCTCCGCGGCGATCGCGCCCAGCAGGGTCGCCAGCAGGCCCACCGCCGCCGCGGCCAGGTCGAGACCGGGAGGGAACTCAGGCGCCGAGGCGTCGAATCGAGTCTCGGCACGGTCGATGCCGGTCATCCCGGCCACCCGGGCCGACCGGCGCTCGATCTGGGCCCGCTGGCCCCGGGTGCCGGCCGACCGGCGGGCCACCGACACCGCGTATGAGACCAGGCCGGCCCCGATGAAGACCAGCGTCACTGCGTCCCGGGACCATGCCGGTTCGGTGGCGAAGGCCGCGACGAGCGATCCCGCGGCCAGGGCGAGGAAGATCCCCCGCATCAACCAGCCGTAGCCGAGCCCGACCTCGCGCCGGCGGGTGGTGACCCACAAGAAGAACCAGCCACCGGCGGCCCAGCCCACCAGAAGCGTGGCCGCGTGGAGCTCGATCATCGCGGCTGCACCAGCCGGTCAGGCGACGACGGCCAGGCGGTGATCGACGCGGTTGAGCGGGTCCGGACCGTCGGACGAGGCGACCACGATGTCCTCGAGGCGGGCCCCCCAGCGGCCGGGCACGTAGATGCCGGGCTCCACCGAGAAGGCGTTGCCCGCGGCCAGCGGCTCGCGGTTGCCCTCCACGATGTAGGGGTCCTCGTGCTCCTCGGTGCCGATCCCGTGGCCGGTGCGGTGAATGAAGTACTCGCCGTAGCCGGCCGAGGAGATCACCGACCGGGCGGCCCGGTCGACATCCTGGGCGGGGGTGCCCACCGCGGCCGCGGCCACGCCTGCGGCCTGAGCCTCGAACAGAACGTCGTAGAGCTCGTTGAACTCTGCCGGCGGCTCTCCGGTGTAGACGCATCGGGTGATGTCGGAGCAGTACCCCACCCCGTCGTCGCCGACCATGGTGCCCCCGAAGTCGCAGAGCACCACCTCGCCCTCGGAGATCACGTGCTGGCCCGCCTCGTGGTGGGGGCTGGCCGCATTGGCGCCGGCGGCGACGATGGCGAAGTTCACCCGGTCGTGGCCCTCGGCGAGGATCTGGCGGCCCAACTCGGCCGAGACCTCGGCCTCGGTCCGACCCACCAGCTCGATCCCGCCCCGCTGGAGCCGGCCCGCGATCCGGTCCACTGCCGCGCCCGCGGCCCGCAGGCGCTCGATCTCGGTCCTGTCCTTCACCGAGCGGATCGGCGCGGTCACCGCCGAGGCCCGCCGCCACGCCGCCGACGGCATGGCCCCCATCAGCTCGACCAGGAAGCGCGCCCACATCTGATCGCCGACCGCGGCCACTGCCGCGGCCCCGGCCAGTCCGGCGACGATGGCCACCGGGTCCTCGGTCTCGTCCCAGGGCCGGATGTCGAACACCTCGGGACGCTCGGTCACCCGGGGCGCCTCCATGCGGGGCACGACCAGCGTCGCCTCGCCGTCGCGGGGCACCACCAGCATGGTGAGACGCTCCAGTGGCATGGCCTCGTACCCGCAGAAGTACGGCAGGTCCGCCCCCACCGACAGCAGCAGCACCTCGACGCCGTGCGCGGACATCAGTTCCCGGGCCCGGTCCAGACGCTCGACGAACATGCCCGCAAGCCTAGATTCGAACCGTTCCGGCCTCGACGGCGGCGGCGGCGTCGGCGGCCTGACGGGCGTGGTAGCTGGAGCGGGTCAGCGGCGAGGACTCCACATGGCCGATGCCCATCGCCTCGCCGATCTCCTTCCACCGCTCGAAGGCCTCCGGCGGCCACCAGCGGTCGACCGGCAGGTGGCGGGCGGACGGCCGCAGGTACTGGCCGATGGTCACGATGTCGGTACCTGCCGAGTGCAGGTCGGCGAGGGTCTGAACCACCTCGTCGTGGGTCTCGCCCATGCCCGCGATGATCGATGACTTGGTGGTCAGCCCAGCCCCGGCGGCCCTGGCCAGAACCGACAGGCTCCGGGCGTAGCCGGCCGACGGGCGGACGGCCCGCTGCAGGCGGGCCACCGTCTCGATGTTGTGGTTCAGCACGTCCGGGCGGGCGTCGAACACGGTCTGCAGGGAGTCGGGATCCCCGCCGAGGTCGCTGATCAGGGTCTCCACCCGGGCATCGGGCAAACGGTGCCGCAATGCGGCCACCGTGGCGGCCACTGCGGCCGCACCGCCGTCAGCGAGGTCGTCGCGGGCCACCATCGTCACCACCACATGCCCGAGACCCATGCGGGCCGCGGCCTCGGCCACCCGGGCCGGCTCCCCGGGATCGGCGGGCAGCGGGCGGCGGGTGTCCACCATGCAGAAGCCGCAGGCCCGGGTGCAGCGCTCTCCCAGGATCATGAACGTGGCGGTGCCGTCGTTCCAGCACTCCGAGATGTTGGGGCAGCCCGCCTCCTCGCAGACCGTCACCAGGTCGTGGTCCCGCAGGGTGGAGCGGATCTGGTGGAACACCGGCCCGGTGCTCAGCGGGACTCGCATCCACTCGGGCTTGCGGGACCGCAGCGGCACCGGCTCGTGGCGGTCGCCTTCGAGCCGGGCGGACGACAGGCGTCCCAGCAATCGAGGCGACACCCCCTCGGCGGCGGCCCCGGCCGCATCACCATCCGGCACGATCCCGGTGTCCGCGCCGTTGGCGGCCTCCCGGGTGAACTGGGCCATGTCGGCCGGAGCGACGCGGTGGGCGACATCGGCCCGATCGACGCGGCCAACGGGAGCCCAACGTTCGGTGGCCCGCCGGGCCACGAGATCCACGACCTCGCGCATCGAAGCGCCGATGCCCTCCTCCGCCAGCGACGTGACGCCCAGGCCGGTTATGCCGCAGGGCACGATCCGACCGAACCAGCTGAGGTCGGGTTCCACGTTGAGGGCGAACCCGTGCATGGACCGGGCCCTGGACAGCCTCACGCCGATGGCCGCGATCTTGCGGGGCCGCGCGCCGTCAGGATCAACCCACACGCCGGTATGCCGGTCCAGGCGGCCCGCGGCCACGCCCAGATCACCCAGCACGTCGATCAGGAGCTGCTCCACGCCGCACACGTAGGCCGCGGTGTCGGCCATTCCGCCGCCCCGCCTTCCCGGCACGGTCAGGATGGGATAGCCGACGAGCTGGCCGGGGCCGTGGTAGGTCACCTCGCCGCCCCGGTCGGTCTCCACCACCGTGCCGCCGAGCGCCTCGACATCGACCAGCAGGTGCTCGCGGCGCCCTCGGCGCCCCAGAGTCACCACATGGGGGTGCTCCAGCAGCAGGAGGTGATCGTCGCGCGAGTGGGTGTGGAGGCGGCGCTGGAGCGCCAGGGCGTCGTCGTAGGCGACCCGGCCGAGCCAGCGGATCCGAAGGGTCCGACCGTCCGAGGACTCCGGGGCGGCGCTCAGCGGATCTCCGTCTCCCAGTCGCGGGTCTCGATGAGCTCCTTGACCCGGTGGAGGAATGCGGCCGCGTACGCGCCGTCGAAGGCCCGGTGGTCCCAGGCCATGGCCAGCACGCCCACCGAGTGGACAGCGATGGACTCGTTGCCGAAGGAGTCGGTCACCACCACCGGCTTGCGGGAGACACCGTCGGTGCTGAGGATGGCGACCTGCGGCTGGTTGATGATCGGGAATTGCATCATCGTGCCGTACTGGCCGGCGTTGGTGAGCGTGAACGTGCCTGCGGACAAGTCGTCGGGCGACAGCTTGCGGCTGCGGGCCCGGTTGGCGAGATCGACGATGTCGCGGGCGATCTGGCGGAGGCGCTTGCCGTCGGCTCCCTGGATCACCGGCGCCAGCAGTCCCTCGAAGTCGATGTCGACCGCGATCGCCAGGTTGACATTGGAATGCACGATGAGCTCGTCGTCGCCGAAGCTGGCATTGAGGTGCGGGTAGTCGCGCAGTGCGTCCACCACTGCCCGGGCGATGAACGGCAGGTAGGTGAGGCTGAAGCCCTCGGCGGCCTTCCAGGCCTGCTTCGACGCCCGCCGGACGGCCTCCACTCCCTCGTAGTCGACTTCGATGGCGGTGAGCACGTGCGGGGACGTCTGCTTCGACATCACCATGTGATCGGCGGTGCGGCGCCGGATCCGGTTGAGCGGCACAACGCTGTCGCCGCTGCGGGCCGCGGGCACCGGCAACACCGCCGGAGCCTGCCGTGACGGTGCGGGACCGGCCGGTTCGGGATCGGTGGGAGGCTCGGCCGCTGGAGTCTCGACTGCGGGCTCTCCGGGCGCAGCGACGGCCTCGTCGGCTGACGCGCTGGCGCGGGCCCGGATGGCCTGCTCCACATCTGAGCGGGTGATCCGGCCCGCTCGCCCTGTGCCGGTGATGGTGGCCGGGTCGATCCCGCTCTCCGCGATCAGCCGGCGAACCACGGGAGACAGCACCAGTCCCCTTCCCGCCGACTTGGCCGCCCCCGACACCGGAGGCGCGGCCGCGGCGGGTGGCGGCTCCGGAGCGGGCGGCTCGGGCGCGGGGGGTTCAGGCTCCGGTTCGGGGGGTTCAGGCTCCGGAGCGGGCGCGGGGGGCGGTTCAGACACCGGGGGAGGCTCGGGCGCGGTGGGTTCTGCGGGCGCCGGGGCGGCGGCGTCGGAGCCGACGCGGGCCAGCACCTGCCCCACCTCCACCACGTCGCCCTCATTGGCCAGAATCTCCGTGAGCACCCCGGCCACCGGGGACGGCACCTCGGTGTCCACCTTGTCGGTGGACACCTCGAACAGCGCCTCGTCGAGGGCGATCTCGTCGCCCACCTGCTTGAACCAGCGTGTGACGGTTCCCTCCGTCACCGTCTCGCCCAGCTGGGGCATCATGATGTCAGCCATGCGAGGCCCTCCTTGCGAGTGTCAGCCGTGCAGCGAGCGTCCCGTCAGGGACAGGGCGGCCTCGCCGAACAGCTCGCTCATAGTGGGGTGGGGCTGGATCAGGCCCGCCACCTCGGCCGCGGTCGCCTCCCAGTTGACGGCAAGATAGGCCTGCCCGAGCTGTTCCGTGACCCACGGGCCGGCCATGTGGACACCCAGGATCCGACCGCCGGTGCCGTCTGAGAGCTTCTCGGCGATCACCTTGACCAGGCCGTCGGCCTCGCCGAGGATCTGGGCACGGCCGTTGCCCATGAACCGGTGGGTCGACGTGACCACCTCGAATCCTGCGTCCACCGCGCTCTGCTCGGTGTGTCCGGCGAAGGCCACTTCGGGGTGGCTGTAGATACACCACGGCGTGCCGTGATAGTCGAGCGGGTCAGGATCCTCGCCGCAGATGTCGGAAATGGCGAGCATCCCCTCGGCGAAGGCGGTGTGGGCGAGCTGGGGCGTGTCGACCACGTCTCCCACCGCCCACACGCCCGGCACCGTGGTCCGGCATAGGGCGTCGACCTCGACGAATCCCCGGCTGTCGACCGCCACTCCGGCGGCGTCCAGCCCCAGGCCCGCGGTGCGGGGCCGCCGCCCCACCGCCACCACCACCAGGTCGACTTCGACCTGCTTGCCGTCACCGAAGGAGACCACCGTGCCGGCGCCTTCGGCCTGCGGCTCGTGGCCGTGCACGATCACGCCGGTATGCACCGCGATGCCTCGCTTGCGGAAGGAGCGGCGCACGACCTTGGCCACGTCGACATCGCATCCGGCGAGGATGCTTTCGAGCGCCTCCAGCACGGTCACGTCCACGCCGAGGTCGCCCATCATCGATGCGAACTCGCAACCGATGGCGCCCCCGCCGATGACCGCGGCCGATACCGGCAGGCGCTCCAGGAAGAACAGTTCGTCCGATGTCACCACGATGCGGCCGTCGACCTCGAAGCCGCTGATGGTTCGGGGGGTCGACCCTGTGGCCAGGATGATCGCTGGAGCGGACACCGTCATCGGGGGCTCCCCACCGCCGGGATCCACCTCCACCGTCCCGGGCCCGTTGAGGCTGCCCGAGCCGGAGTAGACGGTGACCTTACGGTGGCCCAGCAGCCCGGAGAGGCCCGTGGTGAGCTGATCGATGACCCGCTGTTTGCGGCCCAGCACCGCCGACCAGTCGATGCCCGGCGCCGACGCCGTTACGCCGAACTCGCCGGCGCGGGCGACGGTGCGGTACACCGAGGCTGCCTCGAGCAGCTCCTTGGCCGGGATGCAACCGACATGCAGGCAGGTTCCCCCGACCTTGTTGTTCTCAACGACGGCCACGTCGAGGCCGGCGCCCGCGCCGCGCAGGGCCGCGGCGTAGCCGCCGGGTCCTCCTCCGATGACGATTACGTCGTGGGTCGCGTCGCTCACACAGCCTCCCTGATCGTCCGGTGACCCTACCGGGTCAGGGGGCCATGAGTACCTGCACGGTGAAGGCCACCAGGATGACCAGACCGCACACCAGCGCGGTGAGGATCAGCGCACGAGTGCTCACGGTTCGCAGCCCACCGCCATGCTCGCAACCGACCCGGACGCCACGGCCTCAGCGGCGACGGCGACGCCTTCGCCGCACGAATCCGAACACTTCGTTGAGGACGGCGCCCGCGACCGCGGCCACCAGGATCACCACCCACAGAGGGCCGGTCATGTCGAAGACCAGCCATTCGAAGGCCACATCGTCGCCGTTCTGGACGACGAAGAAGATCAGTGCCACCACCAGCAGCACAGCCGCCGCCAGTCCCGGCGGGATGGACAGCTTCTTGGCGTCGGGCTTGGTTTCCGGTGGCTTGGGCTCTTCGTTCACTGCGCTTCCCGTCTGGAGGGCCGGTTCGCCGATGCGGGGACCGGCGAGGGTCCCTCGATCACGTTGGGATGGTAGACCACAGCCATGGCGAACCAGATGCGAATCGCAGTCACCGGGTCGACCGGCCTGATCGGGCGGGCGCTGGTCGAACGGCTGGAGGCCGGCGGACACCTGGTTGTGCGGGTCGTCCGGCCGGGAGGCTCGGAGGGCCTGACTCCCTCCATGTCGGTCGCGTGGAACCCGGCCGTCTCCCGGATCGACGCCGAGGGGCTCGACGCGGTGATCCACCTTGCCGGTGAACCGATCGCGGCCCGGCGCTGGTCGGCGGACCAGAAGGAACGCATCGCCCAGAGCCGAGTGCAGGGAACCGCGCTGCTGGCCCAGGCGCTGGCCCGGCTCGACGCTCCGCCGGCTGTGCTGATCTCCGCGTCGGCCATCGGGTACTACGGGGACCGCGGCGACGAGTCCCTGGACGAGTCGTCCAGCGGCGGCGACGACTTCCTGGCCCGGGTGTGCCGCGACTGGGAGGCGGCGGCCGAACCGGCCCGGGCCGCGGGCATCCGGGTGGCCCATCCCCGCACCGGTGTGGTGCTGAGCCGGTCGGGGGGCGCGCTGGCCGAGATGCTGCCGTTCTTCAGGCTCGGCATCGGTGGGCGCATTGGCAGCGGGCGTCAGTGGATGAGCTGGATCAGCCTGCACGACGAGGTCGAGGCACTGATGTGGCTGCTGGAGGCCGACGTGGAAGGCCCCGTCAACCTCACCGCTCCCGAGCCGGTCACCAACCGGGAGCTGACCGCGGCGCTCGGCCGGGCACTGCGCCGCCCCGCGGTGCTGCCCACCCCCAAGCCCGCCCTATGGGCCAAGCTGGGCCGCGAGCTCACCGAGGCCCTGCTCTACAGCAGCGCCCGGGTGGCCCCTGCGGTGCTGCAGCGGGGCGGCTTCACCTTCGCCCACCCCGACATCGCCACCGGCCTCACCGCGGTCCTGGACCGGTAGCCCAAGCGGAACTGGCAGCGTTTTGCACGTATAGCGAGCATTCTGCTGCCAGTTCAGTGGTGGCTCGGAGTGCCGGGGGCTAGGGGCCGCGGCGGGGGCGCTGGTCGGCGGCCGCGCCGGCGGCGAGCTGGTCGACGATCTCGTTCCACTCGTCGCCGGAGTGGCCCTTGACCCATCGGAAGGAGATCTCCTCCGGCCGCGACAGGTACTCGCCGATCAGCGGCTCCCACAGGTCACGGTTGGCGACCGGCTTGCGGTTCGAGTTGCGCCAGCCCCGCCGCAGCCAACCGTCGTACCACCGGTCGCGGAAACAGTTGACGACATAGGTCGAGTCCGAGACGACCTCCACCGGCCCGCTGACCTCTCGCAGAGCCTCCAGCACGGCCCGCAGCTCCATGCGCTGGTTGGTGGTGTGGGACTCCGCGCCGCAAGCCCACGCGCCGCCCGGAACGGCCCAGCCCCAGCCGCCCGGACCGGGGTTCCCCAGGCAGGCGCCGTCGGTGTACACCACGGTTGCCTCGGTGGTTGCTTCGGCGGGCATCCTCTCGATCCTCGCGCACCGGCCGTAGGCGGGCGCGCATCGTTTCTGGCGCATGTTGCGTCGGTACCATCAGTAGGGCCATGGCCGACAACTTCCTGCGCCAGCTGCCCGACACCGACTCGGCCGAGACCCAGGAGTGGATCGACTCGCTCGATGCCGTGGTGGCCGCCGGCGGGCGGGAGCGGGCCCGCTACATCGTGGCCAAGCTGCTCGAGCGGTCCAACGAGCAGCAGCTGGGCGTCCCGCCCACCACATACACGCCCTACATCAACACCATCCCGGCGTCGGAGCAGCCCTTCTTCCCGGGCAACGAGCAGGTCGAGCGCCGCATCCGCCGCTTCATCCGCTGGAACGCGGCGGCCATGGTGATCAGGGCCAACAAGACCGCCGACGGGATCGGCGGGCATCTGTCCACCTTCGCCTCATCGGCCTCGCTGTACGAGGTGGGCTTCAACCACTTCTTCAAGGGCAAGGACGACGGGCTGGTCGGCGACCACATCTACTTCCAGGGTCACGCCGCTCCCGGCGTGTACGCCCGGGCCTACCTGGAGGGGCGCCTGTCGGAGCAGGAGCTCGACAACTTCAGGATGGAGGTGGGCGGCAACGGGCTGTCCAGCTACCCCCACCCCCGTCTGATGCCCGACTTCTGGGAATACCCGACGGTGTCGATGGGCCTCGGCCCGATCAACTCCATCTACCACGCCCGCTTCAACCGCTACATCCACAACCGCCGCATCGATGACACCTCCGACAGCACGGTGTGGTGCTTCCTGGGTGACGGGGAGTGCGACGAGCCCGAGACGCTGGGCGCCATCTCGCTCGCCGGCCGCAACGGGCTGGACAACCTCAAATGGGTGGTCAACTGCAACCTGCAGCGCCTCGACGGGCCGGTGCGGGGCAACGGCAAGATCATCCAGGAGCTCGAGGGCGTGTTCCGGGGCGCGGGATGGAACGTGATCAAGGTGATCTGGGGCTCCAGGTGGGACGAGCTGCTGATGCGCGACACCGACGGCGCGCTGCTCAACAAGATGGCCACCACCGTCGACGGCGAGTACCAGCGCTACGCGGTGGAGACGGGCGCCTACATCCGGGAGCACTTCTTCGGGCCCGACCCCCGGCTGCGCAAGCTCGTCGAGCACCTCTCCGACGAGGACCTTCGAGTCCTGCCGAGGGGGGGCCACGACTACCAGAAGGTCTACGCCGCCTTCAAGGCCGCCACCGAGGTCAAGGACCAGCCCACCGTGATCCTGGCCAAGACGATCAAGGGATGGACCCTGGGAGAGGGTTTCGAGGGCCGCAACGCCACCCACCAGATCAAGAAGATGACCACCGCGCAGCTGATGGAGCTGCGGACCCGGCTGCACATGGAGGACGAGATCGCCACCGAGGACCTCTCCGACGGCATCCCCCCGTACTACCGGCCGGCTCCCGACTCCGAGGAGATCCGGTACATGATGGATCGCCGCCGGGCCCTCGACGGCGCGGTGCCCCGCCGGGTGGTCCGGGACCGCCGACCCGTCGTGCTGCCGGCCGACGGCCCCTTCCTGGACGTGCGCAAGGGATCGGGCGGGCGGAAGGTGTCCACCACCATGGCCTTCACCGGGCTGCTGCGCGACCTGCTGAGGGACCTGAACTTCGGCCCCCGCGTCGTTCCCATCGTCCCCGACGAGGCCCGGACCTTCGGCATGGACTCGCTGTTCCGGGAGTTCAAGATCTACGCCCCCCACGGCCAGCTGTACGAACCGGTCGACCACGACCTGCTGCTGAGCTACAGCGAGTCCTCGGACGGCCAGATCCTCGAGGAGGGCATCACCGAGTGCGGCTCGCTGGCCAGTTGGATGGCCGCGGCCACGTCCTACGCCAACCTCGGCGTGCCCATGGTGCCCTTCTACGCGTTCTACTCGATGTTCGGCTTTCAGCGGGTGGGCGACTCCATCTGGGCGGCGGCCGACGCCCGGGCCAGAGGCTTCCTCATCGGCGCCACCGCGGGGCGCACGACGCTGCTGGGCGAGGGACTCCAGCATCAGGACGGCCACAGCCATGTGCTGGCGTCGACCGTCCCCGCCTGCGAGGCCTACGACCCGGCCTTCGCCTACGAACTGGGGGCGGTCATCGACGACGGCCTGCGCCGGATGTGCCCGCCCGACGCCGGCGACGGTGCCGACGTCTTCTACTACATCACGATCTACAACGAGAACTACGAGCAGCCGCCCCGGCCCGACCACGTGAGCGACGAGGACATCTGCAGCGGGCTCTACAAGTTCGACGACGGTCCGGGCGGCCGCGGGCGGTGCGCCACCATCCTGTTCTCGGGCGCGTCGGTGGGCGCCGCGCTCGAGGCCCAAGCAATGCTGGCCGCCGACCACGATGTGTCCGCCGAATTGTGGAGCGCCACGTCCTACCAGCGCCTGCGCCGGGAGGCCCTCGACGTCGAGCGCCGGAATCGCCTGAGCCCCGGAACAGATCCGACCGTGCCGCTCGTGACCCGGCGGCTGTCGGACTCCGACGGGCCGATCGTGGCCGTGACCGACTACATGACCCTGGTCCCCGATCAGATCGCCCGCTTCACGCCCAGGCCCCTGCACGTGCTGGGCACCGACGGGTTCGGCCGCTCCGACACCCGCGAGGCGCTCCGGCGGTTCTTCGAGGTGGACGCGGACCACATCGTGGTGGCCGTGCTGTCGGCCCTGGCGGCCTCGGGCGAGGCCGAGCCGGACGAGGTGGCCGCGGCCATGGAGCGTTTCGGGATCGATGCGGAACGCGACGATCCGGGCCATCCCGACACCGGTGCACGGTTATGCTCCGATCGATGACCCCGACCCGGACCGGAACTCTGGCGGTCACAGGAGACGAGGCCGCCGACCGGCTCGTGAACAAAGACCCGCTGGCACTGGTTCTGGGGATGCTGCTCGATCAGCAGATTCCCATGGAGTGGGCGTTCATGGGCCCCCACCGTCTGGCCGAACGGCTCGGCTCGGGGTTGGACGCCCACGACATCTCCGAGCGTGACCCCGAGGCCTTCGCTGCGCTGGTGAGGACCAAGCCGGCCCTGCACCGGTTCCCCGGATCGATGGCCCAGCGGATGCAGGCCCTGTGCCGGCACGTCGCGGACTGCTACGCCGGAGACGCGGGCGCCATCTGGGCCGATGCCGGCACCGGCGAGGAACTATTCGAGCGACTGCGGGCCCTGCCCGGCTACGGCGACGAGAAGGCCCGGATCCTGACCGCCGTGCTGGCCAAGCGCTTCGGTGTGCGTCCGGAGGGCTGGCAGGCGCAGGCGGGGGCGTTCTCGGACGACCAGCCCCGGTCGGTGGCCGACATCGACGGACCCGAGGCACTCCAGCGGGTTCGGGCGTGGAAGAAAGAACAGAAGGCTCGCGGCAAGAAGAAGGACCAGTGAAGCTCCGACCCATCGTCCTCGCCGCGGCCCTGGTGCTCGTGGCCGCGGCTTGCGGGGCCGACGACCCCCCGACCGTCGCCGAGCCTGCGGCCACGGAGCCCGCCGCCACCGAAGCCGCGGACCAGACCGGCGCTGAGGGCACCGTCGACGAGAGCGCCGCGGCTACCGGCCCGGGAGATGTGCCGGACCTCGACATGATCAACGTGCACACCGACGAGGCCGTCAACCTCCAAGCGGTCGTCGACGGGTCCACTCCCCTGCTGTTCTGGTTCTGGGCGCCCCATTGACCGGTCTGTCAGAGGGAGGGCCCTCTGCTTGAGCAGTTTGCTCAGGACAACTCCGACACCGTGACAGTGGTAGGAATCGGCGCTCAGGACGATCTTGCCTTCGCCGAGCGGTTCGTATCGCAGACCGGAACCACCTTCACCATGCTGTGGAGCGACTCCAACGAGTCCTGGCGCCACTTCGGTGTGCGCCGGAATTCCACGGTGATGCTGCTCGACCGCGGCGGAAACGTCGTGGAGGGAAGCGCCGGCAGCTACGACCCGGACAGCCTCATCGGGCAGCTGGCCACCCTGACCTGAGCGATGAGGATGCCTCGCCGATTCCGAGTTGCCGTGGCGCTCTTTGCCGCGGCCCTGCTGGCCTCAGCCTGCGGAACCGACGGGGAGCCGAGTCCGGACGACGGCGCCGCGGTGGTGACGCCCACGACCGGCGCCGCGGCTGAGGCCGCGCTCGACGAAGCCCAAGCGGAAGCCGATGCCGCCGCCGCCGAGGCCGAAGCAGCCCAAGCTCTAGCAGCCGAAGCCGAGGCCGAAGCCCAAGCAGCCGCCGCCGAAGCAGCCCAGGCCGAAGCCGAGGCCCAAGCAGCCGCCGAAGCAGCCGACGCCGCGCAGGCGGCCGCCGAAGCAGCCGCCGAAGCCCAGGCCGAAGCCGAGGAACACGCAGCCGCCGAAGCCGAGGCCCAAGAGGCCGCCGAAGCGGCCGCCCAAGCAGCCGCCGAAGCCGAAGCCGCCGCCCAAGCAGCCGCCGAGGCCGAAGCCCAAGCCGCCGCGCAAGCCGAAGCCGAGGCAGAAGCGCAGGCCGCCGCCCAGGCAGCCGCCGAAGCCGCCGCGCAGGCCGAAGCAGAAGCTCAGGCAGCCGCCGAAGCCGAGGCCGAGGCGCAGGCAGCTGCTGAGGCCGCGCCCACCACCGCCGCCGCGCCCACGACCACCGCCCCACCCGCAAGCACCGCCGCACCCACCACCACCGCAGCGCCCACCACCACCGCAGCGCCCACGACCACGGCCGCACCCACCGTCGAGATTGATGTCCCGGCTCAGGACATGACCGACCTGCGCACCGGCGCGACGGTCAACCTGCGGGACCTAGCGGACGGTTCAACGCCCCTGCTGCTGTGGTTCTGGGCGCCCCATTGACCGATCTGCCGGCGAGAGGCATCGTCGGTCGAGCAGTTCGCTCGAGTCAACGAAGGCAAGGTCATCGTCATAGGCGTGGGCGGCGCGGACAGCCTGGCCCAGGCCGAGAGCTTCACAGCCTCCGCCGGCGGTCCTCCCCACATGCTGTGGAGCAACTCCTACGAGGCGTGGACTCACTACGAAGCCGGCAACCCCAACCTGATACTGCTCGACGGCGCGGGCGTGAACGTCGTTGAGAGAGTCGGCAGCTTCAGCCAGAGCCGCCTCCAGGACGCTCTGGACGGCCTCAGCTAGAGGCCGAGCGACCGCGACTGCGAATGGCACGACTCCTGGAGGTGGCGAGCGAGGCCGTGGCCCGAGCGGCCCGTGAGCGCAGCGAACAAGAGCGGGAAGCCTAGACAATTCACCTTCCGTTCACCGGTGTTCACTTGAGGTTCACGGCTTCCGAAGCCTTGTGAAACCTTGCCCCTTCTAGGTTGCTGCTCGACCCGCGGGGCGCGGGCTTGCCAGCCATTTCGTGGAGGGTCCAAGAGGTGCGTCGGTCACGACAACGGCTCCTGTCTATTCCGGTGATGCTGAGCCTGTCGCTGGTGGCTGCCGCGTGCGGCGGCGACGAGAACGAAGAAGAGACGGCCGCGGTCTCGGGCGAGGTGAACATCTCGGGTTCGTCGACGGTTGAGCCGATCTCGATCCGGGTGGCTGAGCTGTTCGAGGACGTGAACCCGGATGTGTCGGTGACTGTGGACGGGCCCGGCACCGGCGACGGCTTCAAGCTGTTCTGCGAAGGCGCGACCGACATCTCCGACGCCTCACGCCAGATCAAGGACGCCGAGAAGGAGGACTGCTTCGAGGCCGGCATCACCAACATCGTCGAACTCAAAGTGGCCGTGGACGGCATCGCGGTGATGACCAACGCCGGCAATGACGCCGTCGAGTGCCTGAGCTTCCACCAGCTCTTCGACCTCATCGGCCCCAACGGCGAGGGCACCAGCACCTGGGCCGAGGCCGCCGCGGGCCTGCCCGCCGCGCCGCTGGACATCTTCGGGCCCGGCGAGGAGTCAGGCACCTTCGACTCCTTCATCGAGATCGTCATCGAGCACCTCGCCGGGGAAGCCGGCACCGACGCCACCACCCGCACCGACTACAGCCCCTCCGGCGACGACAACGTCATCCTGCAGGGCATCCAGTCCAGCGACACCAGCCTGGGCTGGGTCGGCTTCGCCTTCGCCGTCAACGCCTCGGGCGTGAAGCTGCTCGAGGTCGACGGCGGCGACGGATGCGTGCATCCGACCGAGGACACCATCGCCTCCAACCAGTACCCGATCAGCCGGGACCTGTGGATCTACGTCGACGCGGACAAGGCCGCAGCCAACCCCGCCATCGCCGCCTACCTCGACTTCTACGTCTCCGACGCTCTCACCCAGGCCGTCAGCGAGGTCGGCTACGTGCCCCTCACCGAGGCAGCCCACACCGAGACCGCCGACCGCTGGCACAACCGCACCCTCATCACCTAGAGCACCGGCCAGCCAGGCCCGGACCTGACCAGGAAGCCCCTTCGGCCGAATGACCGACACGAGCGTCGCACACCCAGAACTCCTCACCGTTGATCAGCTTCAGATCGCGCCTTCCCGCAGGCACCGCGAAGTGATAATCCGCTACAGCCTCCTGGTGACGGCCCTCGTGTCGGTCCTGGTCAGCACGCTGATCGTGTGGAGCCTCCTGCGTGAGGCATGGACCTTCATCACCGGTGTGGTCTGGGCCGACACCTGGGGACAGCAGGGCTGGTTCCCCCGGCGGGGCCTCTATGACATTCCCACGATCGTCGTTCCCTCGCTGATCGTCACCGGAATCGCCATGGTGGTGGCCGGCCCGCTCGGGCTGGGGGCCGCGGTGTACCTGTCGGAGTACGCCAACCGGAAGACCCGGGCCTGGCTGAAGCCCGCGCTGGAGATCCTGGCCGGCATCCCCTCGGTCGTCCTGGGGTTCTTCGCGCTCACCTGGATCGCGCCCAACATCGTGGGACGCATCGGCAAGACCACGTTCCTGGTGTTGGGTGCGGTCATACTGCTCGGATACGCGGTGATCTCCGCGGGAATCGCACGATCCAAGATCAAGCAGTACCGGGAGGGCGCCGCCGACCCCTCGGCCCGCATCTCGGCGGTGCTGTCAATAGCCGTGCTGGTGGTCGTCTTCGCCCTGGCGGCGGCCTGGACCCTCAACGTGTGGCTGAACTTCGCGCCCAACAACGCCGGGTCGCTGGCCGCAGCCGGCATCGGCGTGGGAATCCTGACGATCCCGCTGGTGGCCTCGATCTCCGAGGACGCCATGGCAGCCGTGCCCGATTCGCTGCGAGAGGCCTCGGCCGGGCTCGGGGCCCGCAAGATGGCCACCGCCGCCACGGTTGTGCTGCCTGCGGCCATCTCCGGCATCGTGGCCGCCTTCATCGTGGCCATATCCAGGGCCATCGGCGAGACCATGGTGGTCTTCATGGCCGCCGGCGCCGCCGACGCGGCCCGGTGGACCTACACCCCCTTCGAAGGAGGCCTGACCATGACCGCGGCCATGGCCTCACTGGCCTCGGGCACCGACAGCGTCGTGGGCGAGGGCCTGACGTTCCAGAGCCTCTACTTCGTCGGTCTGCTGCTGTTCCTGATCACGTTGAGCCTCAACATCGTCGCGTCGCGTTTCGTGTCGAAGGTCCGGGAGGCCTACTAGTGGGACCGGGCCGATGATCAGCGAGGCACTGGTCTGCGAGGGCGCAAGATGATCAGTCGCCTCTCGGATGACCGGTCCCGGGCCGCCATCGCCGCCTCGATCGAGCGGCGCCGGGTAGACACCCGGGGCCTGCTGTTCAAGACGCTGCTCCAGTCATGCCTGCTGATCACGCTGGCCCTGCTCGCCGTGCTGCTGATGACCGTCGCGTTGGACAGCACCGACCAGCTCGGCACCCGGCTGTGGGACTTCCTCCAGGGCACGCTGCGGTCCCGGTCCACCGACGAGCGGCTCGGCATCCACCAGGGCATGTACGGCTCGCTGTGGATCGCCATCATCGTGGCCGTGCTGGCCTTCCCCATCGGGATAGGCGCCGCGGTCTACCTCGAGGAGTATGCGCCCAGAAACCGCTTCACCTCGTTCATCGAGGTCAACATCCGCAACCTGGCCGGTGTCCCGTCGGTGGTGTACGGCCTGCTCGGTCTGGCTCTGCTGCTGAACGGCCAGATCTTCGGCCTCGACCGCCTCACCGGCGGGAGCTCGGCCCTGTCGGGCGGGATCACCCTGGCCATCCTCGTGCTGCCGATAGTGGTGATCACCTCCGGCGAGGCCTTCCGGGCGGTGCCCACCGAGCTGCGGGAGGGCGCCTACGGCGTCGGGGCCACCAAGTGGGAGATGATCCGGACCCAGGTGCTGCCCTACGCGGCACCGGGAATCCTCACCGGCACGCTGCTGTCGATGGCCCGGGCGGTGGGCGAGGCCGCCCCGCTGATCCTGGTGGGCGCCATCTCCGGGCGGCTCGGAGACAATCCCGGGCTCTTCGACATCAGCGCCCTCACCGATCAATTCACCGCCCTGCCCATCGTCATAACGAGCTGGACCGTGCAGTCGGGCCGGGACGCCGGCTTCACCACGGCCGCAGCCGCAGCCATCGTCGTGCTGCTCGTGTTCGTGCTAATGATGAACTCCGCCGCGATCCTGCTACGTAACCGGTTCGAGAAAAAGAGAGGCTGAAGTGTCGATGACGGACGACTCTCCCCGAGTGACAGACGACGCTCCCCGGCTGATCGAGCGGCCCGTGGCGGCCGCGCCCCAGTCCGGCGTCGACGGCGACGGTGCCGGCCCGGTCGTCGCCACCAGCCGCGACACCGTGTTCAGCTCGCGCGACGTGAGCGTCCACTACGGCACTTTCCGGGCAGTGCGCGACGTCACCTTCGACGTGTACCGCAACGAGATCATGGCCCTCATCGGCCCGTCGGGCTGCGGCAAGTCGACCGTGCTGCGCTGCTACAACCGCATGAACGACCTGATCAAGGAAGCCCGGGTGAGCGGCACGATCACCTACCGGGGCACCGACCTCTACGACGAAAGGGTCGACCCGGTCGAGGTTCGCCGCCGCATCGGGATGGTGTTCCAGAAGCCCAACCCGTTCCCCAAGTCGATCTACGACAACGTCGCCTACGGACCCAGGGTGGCCGGCCAGAAGAAGGGCCTCGACGACATCGTCGAGAACTCACTGCGCAAGGCGGCCCTGTGGGAGGAGGTCAACGATCGCCTCAAGGACTCGGCTCTGAGCCTCTCAGGCGGTCAGCAGCAGAGGCTGTGCATCGCCCGGGCCATCGCGGTGGGTCCTGACGTGTTGCTGATGGACGAGCCGTGCTCAGCACTCGACCCGATCGCCACCGCCCGCATCGAGGATCTCATGCAGGAGATCAAGCAGGACTACACGATCATGATCGTGACCCACAACATGCAGCAGGCGGCCCGGGTCAGCGACACCACCGCCTTCTTCACGGCCGACATCCGCTCCGAAGGCGACACCCGAACCGGCATCCTGGTGGAGGTAGACACAACCCAGAAGATCTTCTCCAACCCCTCCGACGAGCGCACCGAGAACTACGTCACCGGACGGTTCGGGTGAGGCTTCGAGCATGACCGAGCAGATACGCAAGTCATTCCACGCCGAGATGGACGAGATCAGCGGCTTGATCGTGCAGCTCGCGGCCCGGGCCGGGGACTCGGTCGCCCGGGCCACCGACGCGCTGTTGCGCTACGACCTGGTGGAGGCCCAGCAGATCATCGACGACGACGACGTCATCGACATGGCCTCTCTCGAGGTCGAGGAGAAGTGTCAGAGCCTCCTGGCCCTCCAGCAGCCCATGGCCGGCGACCTCCGCCAGATACTGGCCGCCATGTGGATCACCGCGGAGCTGGAGCGAACCGGCGGGCTGGCCTGCAACATCTGCAAGGGAGCCCGCCGGATGTTCCCCGCTGAGCTGCCCCCGAAGCTGAGGGGTCTGATCTCGGAGATGAGCGAAGAGGCGATCCGGCTCATCCGCCTGTCGGTGGATTCCTACTCCGAGCACGACGCCGGCCTGGCCAGCGCCCTCGACGACATCGACGACCGGCTCGACAGCCTCCACCGCGTGTTCGTGCGCAACCTCCTGGAGGTGAGCCGGTCCAGAGATCTGGACGTGCAGCCCGCCATGCAGCTGGCCCTGATCGCCCGCTACTACGAGCGCATAGGCGACCACGCCGTCAACGTCAGCGACCGGGTCCGCTACATGGTGTCCGGCGTCATGCCGTGGCGGGACAAGATGACCCGCCACCCGACCCGGGAGCAGCGCGTCGTCCACGAACCCGGATCGGATCCGGCCGAGATGTCCCCCAACGGCGAGGACACGGCGGGCTAGGAGGCCGAGCAAGTAGACGGGACAATGCGACCCATACGGCGTGAGGCCGTGGCCCGAGCGGCCCGTGAGCGAAGCGAACGAGAGCGGGAATGACCACTCTGTGCCGCGATGGGCTGCCCAGCAACGGCGCTGGCTCTAGGGTCGAGCCCCGATGACGACGCTGATCGTCGCCGTTCTGATGGTGGTAAGCGGCGCGATCGTAGGCATCGCACTGGACCGGGCCCGGCTCCGTCGCTGGCTCCAGGCGCTGTCACCGCAGGACCGGTCGAGCCCGGAGGCTCCGAAGTCGGCTCGCGGGTTCATCGAAGCCGTCCAGAGGCGCGAGGATCTCGCCGAAGCCGGACGGGTCTCGGCCGAGACCGCGGCCCGCCGGCTCGAGGCGAGTCTGGACGGACTCCAGTCGGGGCTGGTGGTGTGCGACCGCAGCGGGAGCGTGGTAGCCCAGAATTCCGCCGCGGAGCAGTTCCTTCAAGCCCGTCACGGCGAGGCGCTGGTCGGCCGCGAGGTCAAGGACCTGCTCGAGCGGGCCCAGGCCGGCGAGCGGGTGACGACCACCGTCGAGTTGCACACCGAGCCCCGTCGCAGCTACGAGGTGGAGGCCGGTCCGATCGAGCGTGACGGCGTGACGCTCGGAGCGGTCGCGCTGGTGTACGACATCACCGAACACCACCGCATCGACTCAGTCCGGCGCGACTTCGTCGCCAACGTGAGCCACGAGCTCAAGACGCCGATCGGTGCGCTGAGCCTGCTGGCCGACTCGCTGTCCTCCGGCGCCACACCCGAGGTCGCGGCCCGCCTCTCGAGCCGCATGCAAATTGAGATCCAGCGGGTGGCCGACACCATCGACGACCTGCTGACGCTGGCGATGCTGGAGGACGAGAGCGGCCGGTCCGACGAGCAAGTCGACATCGGTGCCGTCATCGCGGCCGCCGCGGACCGGATCTCCCAGCCGGCCGAGCAGCGAGACATCAAAGTGGTCGTCTCGGGCGACCAGGACGCCGCACCGATCCGGGGGTCCCGGCGGCAACTCGAGTCGGCGGTGTTCAACCTGCTCGACAACGCGGTGAAGTTCAGCGAGCTCGGCGGCCGGGTGAACATCGGCGTGGAGGCCGACGACACGATCCTGAAGCTGTCGGTGACCGACGAGGGAATCGGAATCCCGGTCGCGGAGCGATCGCGCATCTTCGAACGCTTCTACCGGGTGGACCGGGCCCGGAGCCGCAACACGGGAGGCACGGGCCTGGGTCTGTCCATCGTGCGGCACGTCGCCCTGAACCACGGCGGCGACGTGAATGTGACGTCGCGGGAGGGCTACGGGTCGCAGTTCACCATCACCCTGCCGATCGACAGCGCCGACTGAGGTCCAGTCGGTCGGAGCGGGCGTTCCGGACGCCGCCCGCGAACTGGCAGCAGAACGCACGCATACCGTGCATAACGCTGCCAATTCCTCCGGTCGGTGCTAGAAGCTGGAGTTCCGGTCGCCAGCCCCGGCAGCCGAGGCCAGCAGCGACCGGCGCTGGCGCTCGAGCCATCCGAGCAGCACGGCCACCGCTCGGGGATCGTGGCGGAGATGGTGGCCGGCGCCGCTGATGATCCTAAGGTCGGCGCCCGGGTGGGCGTCGGCCAACACCCGGGCGTCGAAGACGGGCACGGTCTCGTCATCGCTGCCGTGAAGAACGAGGAGCGACCGGTCCGCCAGCGACTCCGCGGCCTGGACGGCCCGCACCGACCGGATCTCCGCAGCCCATCGATCGAACCGCTCCGGGAACTCCGGATCGCTCACCACCCCCACCTCCCGGGCCCACACCAGCAGCTTGCGGGGATTGCGGGCCCAGTCCTCGAAATCGGCGGGAGCGGCCACCGCGGCCACACCCCGGACCCGCGCGTCGGTGCTGGCCACCACCACGGCCAGCGCGCCACCGGTTCCGAATCCGATGAGCCAGATCCCGTCGCAGCTCACCTCCGAGGCGAGGAAGTCGACCGCGCCGGCGAGGTCGCGCCGCCAGCCGTCGAGCGAGAAGTCGCCCGCGGATTCGGCCACTCCCCTCGCCGCGTAGGTCAGGGCGGCGAACCCGGTCTCGGCCGCGATCAGGTCGGCGAGCGCCGGCATCGTCCGCGTCGAGTTGATGCCGCCCCCCGCCTCGGTGGGAAAGCCGTGGACTATCACCGCCGCCGGCTGTACCGCGGGAGCGCGTGCGGGGCGGGCCAGATGGGCGGTCAGCGTGTTCGAGTCGACGGTGAACCGGCCCTCCATCGGGGTCACGGTAACGCGGTGTGCGGGCGCGAGGTGGGGCGGGCCTCAGAGACCCGCCCCACTTCATCGTTAGTTGCCGGAAATCCCGGGTCGAGCCTTGTGGCACCGCGACAAGAGCCACACATGCCGCGCCGGATGTGACTAGGTCCGGCGACTCGATCCGGGGGTGGAGCTGGCGGGGATTCGCCAGTCGGTCCAGCTTGCCGTAGCTAGCGGCCAGCCACCTCCAAGGTCACAAAGCATAAAGCACTCAGTTGGACCACCTCCTTTCCTTGGTGACACCAGTCAACCACAATCCAGCCCCCAAGCCAAGCATCGGGCCGCCCCTTTCACGTTGGGGGCAAGCCCTTCCGCCGGCTTTGCTGTCGGCGGTCTGGCGCTAGGGATGCAGTTGAATCAGCGGAGGCGAGTGAACTAGAACAACCGGGCGCATGTAACGCCACCGGTGGGGGTCGTGGAATGAGGAGGTGGGCTGTGGCCGCCGTTGCGTGCGTCGTGGCTGTCGTTGTCGCAGCTTCGGGCGCAGCCGCGGCCGCCCAGAGCCCGCGGTTCTCTGACGTGCCCGCTGACCACTACGCCTTCGAGGCGATCGAGTGGGCGGCCGAGGCCGGGGTGACCGCCGGCTACGGCGACGGCACCTTCAGGCCACAGGTGCCCCTCAAAGAGAGCCACGCAGCGTTGTTCATGGCGAGCTTCTACGACGGCATCCTCGGAGCCGACCAGTCCGAGGACTTCACCCGCGGCGACATGATGGTCCTGCTCAAAGCCATCAACGACGGCACCCTGCGCGGCGCCGCACCGGCGCCAGGCCCAGCCGCGGACACCCAGAGCCCGCGGTTCTTTGACGTGCCACTGGACCACTACGCCTTCGAGGCGGTGGAGTGGGCGGCCGAGGCCGGGGTGACCGCCGGCTACGGCGACGGCGCCTTCAGGCCACAGGTGCCCCTCAAGAAGCGCCACGCAGTGTTGTTCATGGCGAGCTTCTACGACGGCATCCTCGGAGCCGACCAGTCCGAGGACTTCACCCGCGGCGACATGATGATCCTGCTCAAAGCCATCAACGACGGCACCCTCCGCAACACCGGCGCTGACGCCGCGCCGGTGTTGCCTGCGGGTGCTTGCGGGGGTGCCAGCGACGATGATGTGGTTCGGTGGGTCGCGTCCAACAGTGCGAAAGACGTCTCGTGGTCGCCCGATTGCACACGGGTGGCCTTCATTCACCGCGGCGATCTGTGGCTCATGACCAGCGGGGGCCGCTCGTATCGCCTTGTCGTGGACGACCAGGATGCCTGGCTTCATTCTGCGGCCTGGTCCCCCGACGGCACCCGGATCGCATACGGACGCGATCACCAGAAGGACGGGGACTGGGTCTCCCATATCTGGACCGTGTCGCCCGACGGCGGTGCAGCGAGGCAGATCACCGACGGTGACGCTCGCGACAGGTGGCCGGCGTGGTCACCGGACGGTTCCAGGATCGCGTTCGCTCGTCTTGTTGACAACGACCGCTTCATCGTCTTGATGGACAGCGACGGAGGCCGCCAGCAGCCGCTCACGGCGGGGGGCCGCTGGGAGCAGACGCCGGCGTGGTCACCGGACGGGGCCCGGCTCGCCTACATTGCCGACGACGAGGTGATCGTGGCCGGCGCCGACGGCACCGGCGCCCGAGCCGTCTTCGGCGGCGTTGCGTGGGATGGCGGACTGTCATGGTCGCCCGACGGCAGCCGGGTCGCGTTCGTGCGTGACCGCGGTACCGGGACAGCCCTGCATGTGAGCGCCCTCGACGGCACCGGCGAGAGGATGGTCGCCGAGTCGGACGGAAAGGTGCTGATCCCGAAGTGGTCCCCTGACGGCCGGCGCATCGCCTTCCACCTAAGGAGCGACACCGCCGAACGGCTCTATGTCAGCGGCATCGACGCCACCGGCTTCATCGAGGCGGAGCCCGCCCGGCCGATCCCGCCGGCCGGAACGGCCCCGGTCGCCGAGCCGCCCGCCGCGTTGGGCCTCGACCCGTTCTACACCAAGCACGTGGACGGCGCCCTGCCGGTGGTCGGGTCCTCGGAGGTCTCCGATGAGGCGCTGAGGCGTGCGGCTCTGGTTATGGGGCAGATCGTCGCCAACCGCCCCGACATCGTCCGGGTGCTCGCCCAGCACCGTGTCCGGGTAGCGGTCTACGCGATCACCGAGACGATCACGGACCTGCCGGAGGTCGCTGCGACGTGGCCCGATCTCGACCCCAACGCAGTCGGGCTCGGCCCGGGGCCCGGATTCCCCGTTGTTGTGACCTCAGAGGCCAACCTGCTGTGCGATGGATATTCCTCGGTGACAGTTCACGAGGGCGGCCACGCCGTGGACTACGCGCTCTGGCTGCTCCGCGACCACGACTTCCAGAACCGCCTTGACACCGCCTATGACAAGGCAATGGCCCAAGGACTCTGGGAAGGCAGCTACACCGCCACCAACGCGGCCGAGTATTGGGCCGAGGGCGTCCTGTGGTTCATGAACGGGTCCGACGAGCGGGAAATCCCCCACCCCGGGGTCAACACCCGCGACGAACTGCAGGACTACGACCCGGCGCTGCACGAGCTGGTCCTCGACGTGCTCGGCGACGTCGAGGCCACCGCCTCCTGCTACGGCAAGCAGTAACACCGCAGCCATACCGGAGCACCGCGCCGGAGGCGCTCCGGTCACAGCCACTCTCTGCCACGTCGGGCAGGTGGTGGGCCACGTAGTCGACGGCTGCGGCCAGCCGGTAGACCGACGGGGCGGTCTCGTGCTCCAGGCGTCCGACCGCGATCCCCACCGACGATCCCGCGCCCGGCGCCAGCCACTACCTGGTCAGCGGCTTCCAGGACTGCACGTACACGTTCGACAACAGCCCTGACGGCAGCCGCTCGTCCAGCGTTTGCTCAGAACGCACCGAGACGCCCTCGATCACGCTCGGCGAAGCCAGGAACCATCTTGTAGCAGGACGATCATATGAGATCACCGTCTTCGCCTGTGGTGAGGGCTTCGGGGAGGTCCGGCATCAGTGGCCCGACGCCGAAGACTGCTTCGCCTACGGCACAACGACCATCGACGCGCAGGCTCGGGGCCTCGAAGTCGTGAGGTTCACACTCATCGACGACTGCTTCTGGTTCGAGGAGGATGCAGACCCCGACACTGCAGATCCGGCCGGACCGTGCTACCTCGCGGAATGGGCGCCGAGTCCGGGCGCTACCACCTACGACGCCGTCGCCTGGCCGTGTCCCAACGAGGAAGAGCCGTGCCGTGGAGAAGGCTTCGGGGCATATGACGGAAGCTACTCCATCTCGGACACCAAGGTCACCGCGGAACTCGGCTTGGAGTACGGGAAGCGTTATGAGGTGACGGTCGACGTCAACTGCGGGGGACCAGCCAATGCGGCCACATGCTTCCGCTATGCGCGTGGCTGGGTGACAGTTCCAGCCCGCGGGAGTTGACCCTTGCTGGAATCGCCTGCTGGGGGAAGAAACCTAGCAGATCTGCAAAAGAAATTGCTAGAATATTCTGTACAGAAATCTGCGAGTGGTATGGGGAAGCGATGACCGACGAGACGAGGACCATTCCGGCGGGCCAGTTCCGGGAGCAGTGCCTGAGGCTCATGGACGAGGTGAACGCCACCGGCTCGAAGCTGATCGTCACCAAGCACGGACGGCCCGTCGCCGCGCTCGTTCCGGTGTCCGAGCAGGGCCCGTCGGGCATCGTCGGGTGGTGCGAGCAGATCCGCATCCATGATGACTTGAGCGAGCCCGCCGTGCCCGCAGACGACTGGAACGTCGTGTCGGACCCGGCCAGCATCCTCGGCAGCTGACCGGCCACGGTCACGGCTGGAATGGACCTAATGCTCGACACCGACGCCCTGCTGTGGATGTCGCAGGGCAGCCCCAGACTCGGTCCCCGCGCCGCGTCGGCCATAGAGACGGCCGCCCGAGACGGTTCCCTGCGGTTCTCGGCCATATCGATGCTGGAGGTCGCCCGCCTCCACCACGGCGGCAGGATCGAACTGCCGTCGGTTCCCGAGCTGTGGCACCGCGACCTGCTTGCGGCCGGGGTGCGGGAGATTCCGGTCACCTCCGAGACGGCCATGCTGGCCGCCTCGCTGCACGCCAACCACGGCTTCCACTCCGACCCCGCCGATCAGCTGGTCACAGCCTCGGCCATTGTCACCAAGCGCCCGCTGGTCACCTCCGACCGCAAGATCCTCGACTGGGCCTCGGCGCGGGCCGCGCCCGAGTGTCTCGACGCCTGCGCCTGACCCCTTCGAACTCTCAGGTGGGAGGCTCCCCGGCGCTGAGGGCTCCGATCTCGTCCAGGTAGGCGAGCTGGGCCTCGAGGATGCACACCACGTCGACCGGGTCGGGGCCGCCCTCGGACAGCGATCGGGCCACCACCGCGTCGGTGGCCGCGTCGGTGTCGGCCACCGCCATGCCGTCCACGGCCACCGCGGGGTCGCCGAGCTCCTGGCCGTGGGAGGTGGCCAGGCCCACCGACGCGAACCAGTCGAGGTGCCAGCCCAGCACCGTGCCCACATCGTCGTAACTGATCCTGGCCGTCACCTCTTCGGGCAGGTGGTCGGCCACGTAGTCGACGGCTGCGGCCAGCCGGTAGACCGACGGGGCGGTCTCGTGCTCCAGGCGTCCGACTGCGATCCCCACCGACACGAACGCGATGGCAACCACCGCGGCGAGCCCGACCGCGGCGATCAGCCAGATCACAGCGCCGGCCAGCCGGGGTGCAACGAACTAGGTGTGACTTTTCCACCTCTACGGTGGAAAACTGACACTAGTTCGCTCTGGGCCGGTGCCGACACAGGGCGCTAGAGGCCGATGCGCTGGGCGAGGAGCTCCCGGTGATAAGTGGGGTCGCCGAAGAGGAGCTCGGAGCTCTTGGCCCGCTTGAAATAGAGGTGCGCGGGGTGCTCCCAGGTGAAGCCGATCCCGCCGTGGATCTGGATGTTCTCAGCCGCCGCGTGGAAGTAGGCCTCCGAGCAGTAGCTCTTGGCCAGGGATGCCACCTGGGCCAGCTCCTCGTTCATCTCGGCCGCGCACCAGCCCGCGTAGTAGGCGGCCGACTTGGCCGACTCCACCTCCAGCAGCATGTCGGCGCACTTGTGCTTGATGGCCTGGAACGAGCCGATGGGCCGTCCGAACTGCACCCGGACCTTGGCGTACTCGACCGACATGTCCAAGCAGCGCTGGGCCCCGCCCACCTGCTCGGCGGCCAGGGCCACCGAGGCCAGGTCGAGCACGCTCTCCAGCACCGGCCATCCCTGGCCCTCGGTGCCGACGAGCGCGGCCTCCACCCCCTCGAAGGTGAGCTTGGCCTGCTTGCGGGTCTGGTCCATGGTTGACAGCGCGGTGCGGGTCAGCCCGGCCGCGGCCGGATCCACCGTGAACAGGGAGACGCCGCCGCTGGTGCGGGCCGCCACGATGATCAGGTCGGCGGTGTGCCCGTCGAGGACGTACATCTTGACACCGTCCAGCCTCCAGGAGCCGTTGTCCGCCGTCGCGGCCATCGTGATGCCGGGTTCGTCCCAGCGGCCGTTCTGCTCGGTGAAGGCCAGCGTGCCCCGCGTCTCGCCCGAGGCGATACCGGGCAGGTGGGCCTCTTTGGCCGACTCGTCGCTGCTGAGCATCAGCGTGTTGGCGGCCATCACGGCCGACGAGAAGTAGGGGGCGCAAAGCAGGGACCGCCCCATCTCCTCGAGCACCACGACCTGCTCTATGCGGGTGAAGCCCTGGCCGCCGTAGTCCTCGGGTATGGTCAGCGCGGGCAGGCCCATCTGCTCGGACATCTGGGCCCACACGTCGGGGTCGAAGCCCTGCTCGGTGTCCATCTGCTCGCGGACCGCGGACTCGGGCGACTTCTCCTCCAGAAAGCTGCGGACGAAGTCTCGGAGCTGCTCCTGCTCATCGGTGAATGCGAAGTTCACGGTGGGGATCTCCTGCGAGTTGCGTGCGACGGCCAAGCTATCGGGCCGATTCAGGGCTGGGACGGGCCGTAGTGCCAGCACCGGCTCGGCCGTAGGATCAGGACCGTGCCCGCAGCACCGCTCTTCGAGATCGACGGCCTGCATGTGGCCACCGCGGACGGCGGCGTCGAGATACTGCGCGGCGTCGACCTGGTGGTCGGCGCGGGCGAGCTGCACGCTCTCATGGGTCCCAACGGTTCGGGCAAGTCCACCCTGGCCGCCACCCTGCTCGGCAGCCCCGAATACGAGGTGACCGGCGGCTCGATCCGCTTCAAGGGCGAGGACATCACCGCCTGGCCCCCGGAGGTGCGGGGCAAGGCCGGCCTGTTCCTGGCGTTCCAGTATCCCCAGGAGATCCCGGGCGTGTCGGTGCGCAACTTCCTCACCCAGGCCCTGCAGGCCCGCAAGGGCACCGAAGTCAGCTCCATCGAGACCTACATGACGATGGTCGAATGGATGGAGCGCCTGGCCATCGACTCGCAGTTGATGGACCGGCACCTCAACGAGAAGTTCTCCGGCGGGGAGAAGAAGCGCAACGAGATACTCCAGATGGCGGTGCTGGAGCCCGAGATGGCCATCCTCGACGAGACCGACACCGGCCTCGACATCGACGCCCTGCGCATCGTCGCCACCGGGTTGAAGGAGGTCCGGTCGGAGAGACCGGAGCTGGGGGTGCTGGCCATCACCCACTTCCAGCGCATCCTCACCGCCGGCCTCGAGCCCGACCGGGTGCATGTGATCATGGGCGGCCGCATCACCACCAGCGGCGGCCCCGAGCTGGCCGACCAGCTCGAGCGCGAGGGTTACGAGCGGTTGGCGTCGTGAGCGGCGAGGGCGGCGACCGGCTCGGGGCAGGCACCCGTGCGGACTTCCCGCTCCTGGGGCGGGAGATGCGCGGCCGGCCCATCGTCTACCTCGACTCGGCTGCCTCGTCGCAGAAGCCCCGGTGCGTTCTCGACGCCATGAACAGCTACTACGAGACCATAAACGCCAACGTCCACCGGGGCGCCTACGAGATCGCGGCCCACGCCACCGAGGCCATGGAGGCGGCCCGGGCCGCCGTCGCGCGGTTCGTGAACGCGCCCTCGGCCGACGAGATCGTGTTCACCAAGAACGTCACCGAGGCCATCAACCTGGTCGCCCGATCCTGGGGCGGGGCCAACCTCGGGCCCGGCGACGCGGTGGTCATCACCGAGATGGAGCACCACGCCAACATCGTCCCGTGGCACATCATGGCGGCCGAGAAGGGCTTCGAGCTGCGCTGGATCGGTGTCGGCGCCGACGGGCAGCTCGATCTCGGCAACCTGGACCGGCTGCTCGACGGGGCCAAGCTGCTGGGCGTCACCGCGATGAGCAACGTGCTGGGCACGCTCAACCCGATCCGCCGGCTGGCCGACGCCGCCCACGACGCCGGAGCGCTGCTTCTGGTGGACGCAGCCCAGTACGTCCCCCACCTGCCCACCGACGTGCAGGCGCTCGGCGCCGACTTCCTGGGCTTCACCGGGCACAAGATGTGCGGTCCCACCGGGATAGGGGTGCTGTGGGCCAGGGCCGAGCTGCTGGAGGCCATGCCGCCGTTCCTCGGGGGCGGAGAGATGATCCTCGACGTTCGCAAGGACGGCTTCCTTCCCAACAACATCCCCCACAAGTTCGAGGCGGGAACCCCGCCCATCGCCGAGATCGTCGGCCTCGGCGCGGCGGTGGGCTATCTCGAGGGCCTGGGCATGGACCGGGTGCGCGAGCACGAGGTGAGCCTCACCGCCTACGCGCTGCGCACGCTCCAGGACCGCTACGGCCCGGACCTCGCGGTGCACGGACCGTCGGAGCCGGCCTGCCGGGGCGGAGTCCTGTCGATGAGCTTCCGCGACATCCACCCCCACGACCTGTCCCAGGTGCTCGACGACCGGGGCGTGTGCGTGCGGGCCGGGCACCATTGTGCCAAGCCGCTCATGCACCACCTCGGGGTCCCGGCCACCGCCCGGGCCTCGCTGTACGTCTACAACGACACCTCCGATGTGGACGCCCTCGCTGACGCCCTCGGCGCGGCCGGCGAGTTCTTCGGGTAGGCGGGGTCGGTCGTGGCCGGTCTGGAGGACCTCTACCGGGAGATCATCCTCGACCACTACCGCAACCCCCGAAACCGCGGCGAGCTCGAGGTGCCTCCCGCGGTGCAGGCCGTGGGCTTCAACCCGCTGTGCGGGGACGAGGTGATCGTCTACCTGGAGGTGAGCGACGGCGTGATCACCGATGTGTCCACCGGCGGCCAGGGCTGCTCGATCAGCCAGTCGTCGGCGTCGATGATGTCCACTGCGATCAAGGGCCGCACGGTCGCGGAGGTGCGGCGGCTGGTCCGGTCCTTCAAGCGGATGATGTCCATCCACGGCAGCGGGATCGGCGGCACCGACGACGAACTCGACGACGAACCCGAGGCCGGCAACGGCACCGGTGGCACCGGTGAGGTGAAGCTCGGGGATCTCGAGGCCCTGCGCGGTGTGGTGAAGTTCCCGGTGCGCATCAAGTGCGCCACCCTGTCGTGGAACACCCTGGTCCAAGCCATCGACGAGACCCTCGCCTGAGTTCCCAGGCGCCCTAACGCAGGCCGAGGCGCTCCAGCAGATCCTCGACGCTGATCCCGTGGTGGGTCGCGACGCTCTTGAGAATGCTCGACAAGGTCTTGACCTTGATCGGGTCATGCATCGGAATAACCTCGTGATGCTCGCCGTTGACCTGCGTCGTCACGCGCACATGCGAACCGCGCTGCCGGGTGGGCCGGTAGCCGAGGGACCGGAGTGCCCTCGCAAGATCGGCGCCGCGCATGTCGCGCGGCGCCTCTCACAGCGTCAGAACCTCGTCACGGACGAAGTGCAGGCGAATCACGCCGGGCCGAGCGGAGCCGTCATCGAAGTAGCACTCGACGGCCTCCCGAACGTTGTGGCGGACCTCGTCGATCGTCTCGCCCTCAGTGTGGATGCCATACCCGAGAGCACTGGCGGAGTATCCACCGTCAATCTCGTCTTCACTGACCTCGAAGATGATCTCAGACAAGCTGGACATCAGGGGTCCTCCCCGGTTGCCGGCATGGATTCTTCTCGTCTGTCTCCCTGACTCTGCACAATACCGGCCAGGAGAGGCTTGAGGGCCTCGCCGTAAGCGGCCAGCTTGGCAGGGCCGATGCCACTTACTGCCAACAGGCCCGCGTCCGTGACCGGCCGCTGCCGGGCCAACTGTCGGAGGGTGGCGTCGGAGAAGACAACGAAGGCGGGCACTTCATCGGCCTTGCTGCGCTCCAGCCGCCACTGCCTCAGACGCTGGAATGCCATCGCGGCCTGAGGATCATCGATCAGATCGTTCTTGGACTTCGACGCGGGCGCCGGCTTGGTCGTCTCGGCACGGGAAGGAGGGTCAAGCCACCATTGGGCGTCGGAAGCCCTAGTTCGTCGAGATGGTTTGGGCGTCTCGCGTCGGTGGGAACGGGCGGGCTCCGCGGCGAGGGCCGCTGGTTCGAGCTTGGAGCGCCACTGCATCTCGGTGATGAACGGCGACTTGGGGCCGTCGGCGATTACCAGTACCGACTCCGAGCCGCGGGTGACGGCGACGTGGAAGACGCGGCGCTCCTCCTCCAAGTCGCCGGCCAGCCGATGGGGCATGAGTCCCTCTGTGGCCGACAGGACGATCACGTGGGGCCACTCCAGCCCCTTGACCCGGTGCACCGTGGCCAGCCGCACCCCCCGTCCCCACGACGGGCGTCCGGCGCGGGAGTCGCCCTCGCCGCCGTAGCGGCTGCCCTCGGTGAGCCGGGTGGACAGCCAGTGCTCGAACTCTCCGGGGTCGGGGCAGTGGGGCGCCACCGACAGCAGCGCCCTCAGGTCGTCGCCGTGAGCGGAGCGGTCAAGGGATCGACGGGACGCGTCGAGGCGCTCGTCGAGGGTCGCGCCCAGCTGGGTGCCGTGCTGGATCGCCTCCAGCAGACGCAGGGTGTCGGCGCCGTCGCGGGCCAGGTCGCCCACCCGTTCAACATCGTCAACGAAGTCTGACACCCGCTCCGCGGTCCGCTCGTCAGAGATGCGGCTCGCCAGCCGCCTGAGCGCACCGACGTTGTGCTGCTCCGCGATCCACTCCACCACACGGGGAGAGATGCCCCGGGGCGGGCGCCGGGCTGCCATGGCCAGGGCGGCGGCAGGCAGCCGGGCCGTCGCGGACGTGGCCAGCCGCAGCCAGGCCAGCATCGAGGCGACGCCGGTGCGTTCCAGGAACCAGGGTCCGACGGGGGCCATGCAGTCGATCCGGGCCTCCGACAGCAGGATCTGGGGCGCCAGCAGCGTGCTGTTGACCCTGGTCAGCACCGCGATGTCACGCTCCCCGGCTCCGGCGCCCATGAGGCCCCGCACATGCTCGACCACGGCCAGGCCGCCGTCGGCGGCGACCTGGACCGTCAAGGACCGGACCGAGGGCTCGTCCTGGCCGGTCTCGCCGCCATCTGGCCGGACCGCACCGAGCGCAGCCTCACCGGGCCCGTCAGTGTCCGGCGAGGCGACGTCGGGGACGCTGACTGGCCGGGGCGAAATGTCCTTGGGGATTCGATGGCGGTTGTGTGAGAGCAGGTTGGAGGCGGCCTCCACGACCTCGGGCGGGCAGCGGTAGTTGACGCCCAGCAGATGTCGGGCCGCGCCGGGGAAGAAGCGCTCGTATTCGATCAACCAGCGGGGCGACGCCCCCGAGTACCCGTAGATGGTCTGGTCGTCGTCGCCCACCCCGAAGACATCGGCCCTCGGGCCGGCCAGCAGGCGGATCATGAGCAGATGGGCTGGGGTCAGGTCCTGGAACTCGTCCACCAGCAGCACGCCGCACACCCGGCGGGCCGCGGCCCTTGCCGCGGGGTCGGTGAGCAGCACCTCGATGGCCTTCACGATCTGGTGATCGAAGTCGACCACGCCCCGCTCCGACAGCGCTTCGGCGTAGGCCGGGGCCAGTTCTGCGAAGCCCTCGACATCGGGGGCGTAGTCCCGCTCGACCTCGGCCGGATCACGCAGCCCGAGGCGGGACGCGCTGAGGGCCTCCACCCACGGCGCCAGCGGATCGGTCATGGCCCGCCGGCGCCTCCGGGGAGCGCGCTCCCCCACCAGGCCGTGCAGCAGATCCCGCACCTCCGGCTCGTCGATCACCTCGATCCGGCCGTGCCGGGCCGGACGGGCGAACGGACCGGTGCCGTTGCACACCGCCAGCGCCAGGCTGTTGAAGGTGCGGACCTCCAATCCGGCAAGGTCGGCGGTGCGCTCCTGCATCTCGGCCCGAGCCCTCACGTTGTAGGCCACCAGGCACACCGCGGCCGGGGCCACGCCCAGATCGCGGACCAGCCATCGGGCCCGCTCGGTGAGCACCCGGGTCTTGCCCGACCCGGCCGGGGCCACGATGCATGCACCCCCGCCGAGATGGCCCACCGCCCGCCGCTGGTCGGGCGCCAGATCGGCCTCGGGATCGTTGGGCCGCGTCACCCCCAACTCGCCCACGGCGAGGTTGGCGACCGGGATCAGTCCGGCCCCCTGTAGCTCACCGTCACCGAACGTGTCCAGAGGCCCGCCGTCGCACCATGCGGGTCCGCAGCCCGGCAACACGACATCACTCCCCTCGCCGGAAGCGGCGGCCCGGGCACCCAGAGCGATAGCCCGATCCCGGGGAGCGAACCGCAACTGCGCGGGATCCCGGGCGTCCACCGCGTTGGCGGTCAGGAGATGGCTCCAAACCTCATCGGTCAGGGTCAGGCCGGGTCCCCAGTCCCACCAGGACTGATGCAGCACGGGCTCGCTGTCCGGCAGCGGGCCGTCGACCTCGATCACCAACCGCTCGCGCTCGTGCCAGGCCCGCCGGAGCCGTCGCCCCGCCGTCGCGTCCGGCGACCCGGTGTTCACGGCGATCCGGGGGTACCGCTCCCACAGCCCGGGCGCACGCTGTCCCGGCGACACCAGCACGCTGCGGCCGAGGCAGTCGGGCCCGGCGAGATTCACGGGCCTTGAGACACGGCGAGTCGCCGGATCGCTGCCTGTACCCGGTCGGGCCGGTGGCAACGGCCGTAATCGAAGCCGGACCGCAGGCATATCTCCAGCAGCTCGTCGTGCTGGTCGGTCTGCTTCCAGGGCAGCGGCAGGTAGATGGGCAGCCCGAAGGCCCGTAGGTCGTCGAGGCTCTCGTAGACCCGCTTCTGGTACCGGTAGCGGTCGGCCCATTCCCAGTCGGGTGGCCCGAAGCCGGTTCCGGGGTCGAGGATCAGCCGGTGCCGCTCAATGCCGGCCCCCTCCCAGCGCGGCAGCGAGCGGCGGAACCATGCGCAGATCGTCTCGGCCGGATCACCGGTCACATGCCGGGAGGCCTTGGGATCGGCACCCCACACGAACGGCACCACCACCGGCACGTCCCGCCCGGCCGCGAGGCGGACCGTGGCGGGGTTCTGGAGCCCGTCGGCCGCGTTGATCATGGTGGCGCCGCAGTCGAGGGCACGCCGCATGATCTCCGGCTGCCAGGAGTCCACCGACAGCACCGCTCCCCGGTCTGCGCACAACCCGGCGAGGGCCTGGACCTTGCCGTCGAGGCGCTCCCACTCGACCTCGACGTCCACCCGAGCGGCGAACTGCGTGGAACCGGCTCCGCCGAGGTCGATGCCGGCACAGCCGGCGTCGAGCAGCTCGCTGGCCCGGGCCACCGCGCCCTCGACCGTGGTCGCCACCGAGAAGTCGGCCAGCGAGTCCGGCGAGGCGTTGATCACGCCATGCAGCCTCATCGAGCCGTTGCGGGTCGCCGGCTGCTCACTCCGGGGCACGGAGCGCCTCGACGAGCAGCGGCCCGACCTCAGGAGCCTGCTGGTGCACTTGCTGCCACGACGGGTTGAGTGAATCCTCCCGGGGATTGTTCCGGCACCGCGCCACCCCGTCGGCAACGCTGCGGGCGAACACCTCAGCAGTGGCCTGCTCGGCCGCGACATCCACGATGTAGCCGTTGAGTTCCGCGTCGTTGGCGTAGTGGCGGACCAGGTTCCGGGCCGCGGCCAGGTATGCCTCGCACAGGCCGTCGGCACCGTCGACCACCTCCGGGCCGAGGCGGCGGATCATGGTGGTGGTCACGTCGATGCTCATGCGCCTCAGGCCTGCGGTCGGATCGTCGGCCGAGAGGTCCTGGTGCTTGTGGTCGTAGGCGTCGGCTACCGACACCTGGCAGATGCTGGACGGATCGCACCGCGTATAGACATCGGAGAGGATGCCGATGTCCATGCCCCAATGGCCGGGAATCCGCAGGCTCGCAGCCACCTGAGCGGTCATGGCGGTCTCCCCGGCCAGCGGGTACCGGAATGCCTCCAGGAAGCGCAGGTACTGGTGGTCGCCGGCCTCGGCCCGGAGCGCCCGCACCAGCGGCGCCACCAGCAGCCGGGTCACCCGCCCGCCGAAGCGGCCTTCGGTCACGCGGTGGTAGTAACCCTTGGCGAAGGCGTAGCCGAAGCTCGGGTGGGCGACCGGATACACCAGGCGGGCCGGCAGCGCACGGCTGTAGCCCACGATGTCGGCGTCGTGCATGGCGATCACCTGGGCCGACCCGCCCGCCAGCACCGCGCCCAGGCAGTACCACACGTTGCGGCCCTTGCCCCGGCTGCGGGGGGCCAGTCCCCGGTCCCGCAGCCGCTGCTCGACCGCGGTCATGGCATCGCTGTCGTTCCACAGCACATCGCAGCGCTGCGGCAGCCGTTCCAGCAGGCCGAGGGCCCGCCGGCAGTCGTGCTCGCCGGCCTCGTCGAGACCCACCACGATGTGGGTCAGCCAGTCCGCGCCGGCCAACTCCGCGACCATCCTCTCGAAGGCCTCCGCACCCACGTCCGACGCCAGGCAGGGGATGATCAGCGCCACAGGCCGATCGGCGGACCAGGCCCGGAGATCGCGTTCCAGGTCGGCGGTGTGGCGGTGGCCCAAGTCGTGCAGCGTCGGCACGACGCCCGCCTGGCTGAAGTCCGCCACGCCCGGCAGTGTCGCACGGCAAGGGCCGCATCCCACCCCTGCCGGCAAGATCGTCGGGTTAGAGTCGCTGGCCGTGACCGACCTGCCACCGGCCGACTGGTACACCGACCCCGAGGACGAGTCGCAGTACCGCTACTGGGACGGATCGTCCTGGACCCAGCACCGCGCCCCCCGCCTCGCCGACCCGGACGGCGAGCCCGGCGCTGCCGCCGGCGGTCTGCGCGGCCCGTCTCGGCTGGTCGCGGACACGTTCTCGCTAGCCGGCCGGCGGTGGCGACCGTTGGTTGCCGTGGCCGTGATCTTCATCCTGAGCCAGGTCGCCGCGGGCGTCCTGCTGATCGTCTCCGCCGGCGACATCCTCATGGGAGAACTCGGCGAGATCTACGACAGGGCCTCCCAGCCCGGATTCGACCCGTCGGAGCCCCAACATGAGGCCTATTTCGAATCGCTGGAACTCGACCTGGCGCCCATCAACTTCGTGCCCGCCCTGCTGGGCCTGCTGGCCCTGTGGGTCGCGAGCAACGTGATGCAGGCGGCGGTCACTAGGATTGCTCTCAGCGACCTGCACGGCCGGGCTCCGACCACATCCGACAGCCTCAGACAGGCTCTGCGGCGAGTGCCCCGGTTGATGGGCCTGGATCTCATCGTCACGGCGATCCTCCTGCTTGCACTGGTCGGCATGGTCGTGGCGGTAATCGGCGCGCCGCTGCTGCTGATTCCACTGGTTCCGGCCGTGATCGTGGGCGCCGTCTATGCGACTGTCGTCGTCACGATGGCCTACGCGGTCGCCTCGGTCGGACCACGCACATGGTCGCTCCCCTACGGGGCCCGGCTCGTACGGGGACGGTTCTGGGCGACGTTGGGACGCCTGCTGCTCGTTGTCCTATTGCTGTTCGCCGCGAGCCTCGCGGTGGGGCTCGTGTTCACGATCGCGGCGACCTCAGGAGGAACGGCGCTCGAACTGGTCTCGCAAGTGGTTCAAACGGTGGTGGGCGCAGGGCTGGCGGTGGTGTGGATCGTCGCCTCCGCGATCCTCTACGACGACCTCGGGGGCGAGTCGGACTGAGAGCGCCCGGGCCCGTCAGCCGCCGGCCACGTCGACACGTTCGACGAAGTCGCGGTCGCGGGCCGACAGACCCCCGACGTCGTGGCTGGTGATGGCCAACTCGACCCGGTTGTAGACATTGGACCATTCCGGGTGGTGGAAGAGCCGCTCGGCGATGAGGGCCACATGGGTCATGAAGGCGAAGGCCGCCCTGAAGTCGGCGAACTGGTACGAGCGGCGCAGCACATCGCCGTCCCGCCTCCACTGCGGGTGGGCCTCGAGCAGGTCGGCGATCTCGGCGTCGTTCAGCAGGTCATCGTTGCTCATGGCCCGATGCTACGCCAGCAGGTCGGCGAAGGGATCCCCGAAGGGGTCGGTGAAGGGTGCGGCCTCGGGCCCGGGCCCCGCCGGGGTCCAGCGCTCGTAGCCCTCGGCCTCCAGCTCCTCGGCCAGTTCCGCCCCGCCGGACTCCTGTATGCGCCCTCCGGCGAAGACATGCACCGCGTCGGGCCTGAGATGGTCGAACACCCGGCTGGAGTGGGTGATGGCCAGCACCCCCAGCCCGTCATGCTCGGTGGCGTCCTCGATCCGGTCGCCCACGAATCGCAGGGCGTCGACGTCGAGGCCGGAGTCGAGCTCGTCGACCACCGCGAACGCGGGCTTCAGCACGCCGAGCTGCAGGGCCTCGTTGCGTTTGCGCTCGCCGCCCGACAGGTCGACGTTCACGGGCCGCGCCAGGAATTTCTCGTCGAAGCCGATCCGGTCGGCCTCCTCGCGCATCCGCTCGGCCACCGCGGCTCCCTCGGCGGTGCACACCGACTCGGTCAGCATGTCGAGCAGCGACACGCCCGGAACCTCGGTCGGGTACTGCATGGCCAGGAACAGGCCGGCCTCGGCCCGACGCCACGCAGGCAGCTCCAGCAGCTCGGTGCCGTCGAGACGGACCGACCCCTCCGACACGTCGTAGCCGTGGCGACCGGCGATCACATGGGCCAGGGTCGACTTGCCCGAACCGTTGGGTCCCATCACCGCGTGAACCTCGCCCGCGGACACCTCCAGGTCGACGCCGGTCAGGATCTCCCGGCCGGCCACCGAGGCCCGCAGTCCCTCGATGACAAGCGTGCTCACGAAGCGCCCTCCGAGTCGTCACCGAGGCTCAGCACGACCCGGCCGTCCACGACGGAGACGTCATAGGCGGGCACGGCCCGGGTAGCCGGAAGGGACAGAGGCTCACCCGTCTCGAGGTCGAACATGGCTCCATGGGCGACGCACTCGATGGCGCAGTCGTCGGGCTCCACCCAACCCTCCGACAGCGACACCTCGGCGTGGCTGCACGTGTCGCCGATGGCGTACACGTCGTCGCCGATGCGCACGACCGCGATGTCGCGGCCGGCCACCTCGACGCGCCGGGCCGAGTCGGGCGCCAGGTCGTCGAGGGAGAACAGATCGTGGGTCGTCATCTCGCTACTCCGGTCTCCGAGGGACTGCTCGGTCGTTCATCGTCCTCACACCGCCTGGCTCAACATCTGGTTGAGCTTCATGGACAGCGCCTGCCTGACTCCCTCCTCGACCGACTGGACGGGGAGCTCGTCGATCACCTCGTCGAAGAACCCGGCCACGATGAGGCGCTCGGCCACCGGGGTGGGGACCCCCCGGCTCTCCAGGTAGAAGACCTGGTCGGGGTCCACGGGCCCCACCGCGGAGGCGTGGCTGCACCGGACGTCGTTGTTCTCGATCTCCAGGTTCGGCACCGACTCGGCCCAGGCGTCCTCGCTGAGCTTCAGATTCCTGTTGGTCTGGAAGGCGTTGGTGCCCCTGGCGTCGGGCCTGACCCGGATGAGGCCGGTGTACACGCTGCGGGCCGAGTCGCCCACCGCGCCCTTGTAGAGCAGGTTGGACGTGGTGTCGGGGGCGGCGTGGTCCTGGTAGGTGCGGAAGTCGAGGATCTGATCACCGGCACCGAAGTAGACCGAGAGCAGGTCTCCGCTGGCTCCCCGCCCCACAAGGCGGGTGTCGGCCCGGGTGCGGGCATAGCCGCCTCCGAGTGCGACCGAGGCGGCCACCAGGGAGGCGTCGCGCTCAACCCGGGCGGTGTGGGCCGCGATCTGCCAGGCCCGCGGATCGTGCTGCTGCAGGTTCAGGTAGCCGAGCCGGCCTGCGGGGCCCACGTCCAGTTCCACCACCGGCACCACCAGCGCCGGCCCGCCCGAGTGCTGAACATCGAGCACGGTCGCCTGCGCGCCGCGGCCCACCCGAACCACCAGCCGTGGGAAGCTGGCCGCGCCGGCCTCGCGGGCGTGATGACGCACCACGATCACCCCGTCGAGGACCGCTCCATCGGGCACGTCCACCACCAGAGGCACGGGGGTGAAGGCGTCGTTCAGCACGGTGAAGTAGTCCGACGCCGCGTCCGACACCGAGCCCAGCAACGCTTCCGCGCCGGCCGCCTCGGACAGCGGACCGACGAACGCGCCCGCAGCCGCGAGCCTGGCGGTCCCGTCGACCGCCACCACCTGACCGTCGACCACGTCCACGACTGCCGCGGCCGCGGTCTCGTCGCCGAGGCCGACGATGTCGCCGGCACGGGAGCCGGTGGTCGCCGCGGCGGCTCCGGCTCCGTTGGCGAGGCGGTAGGAGGCGAGATCGAAGTCGGCGATCGCGCTGTAGCGCCACTCCTCCGCGGCGTTCGTGGGAGGCTCCGCGGCCGCGAAGCGCTCGGCGGCTTGCGCCCGGCGCTCAGCCAGCCAGCGGGGGCCCGACAGGCTCCGGGCGGCGTCGACAGTGAACTGGTTCATGAAGTTATCGGCCGTCGCGATACCGCCTGCGGAACCGCTCGCCCAGCCCGCCTGAAGCAGGGCCGCCCTTGCCCTTGCCTCTGCCCTTGGACTTGCCGCCCTTGGCCCGGCTCCTCGAGCCCCGGCGCTTGCGCCGCTCGGCCTCCACGTCGGCTATCACATCGGGGGCGGCCGCGTTCACGATGTCCTCCGCCGCGTCGAGCAGCGCCCCGATGCTGTCGTCGCTGCCCAGGCTCTCGGGCTCCGGAGGGGTCTCAGGGGTGACGAGGGTGCCGTAACTCCAGTTGACGTCGGCCAGGCGACGGGTGTACTTGGGGCAGTCGTCGGGACAGCGCCACGGAGCTTCGGGGGCCAGGTCCAGGTCGCACTTGCGCACGGTCTCGCCGTTGGGGTAGGTGCGCGACTCGAAGTACTTGCAGTCCTGGCGCATCGGCATGCCTCACATTGTGGCATCCCGCCGACCCTTCGCGTCGCGGCCAGAGGGAGGAACGTCAGCCGACGCTGCCCTCCATCTGGAGTTCGATGAGGCGGCTCCACTCCACCGCGTACTCCATGGGCAGGGTACGGGTGACCGGCTCGATGAAGCCGTTGACGATCAGGCCCATGGCCTGCTCCTCGGTGAGGCCCCGGCTCTGCAGGTAGAAGAGCTGGTCGTCGGCCACCTTGGACACGGTGGCCTCGTGGCCGATCACCGCGTCGCCCGAGCCGACCTCCATGTAGGGATAGGTGTCCGACACCGAGTCCTCGTCGAGGATCAGAGCGTCGCACTGCACATGGCTCTTGCAGCCATGGGCGTCGTCCTCGACCCGCACCAGGCCCCGGTAGGAGGTGCGACCGCCGCCCGAGGAGATCGACTTGGACACGATCTTCGAGGTGGTCTCAGGAGCGGCGTGGGTCATCTTGGCCCCGGTGTCCTGGTGCTGGCCCGGCCCGCCGTAGGCCACCGACAGCACCTCGCCCGACGCCTTCGGCCCCACCATCACCACCGCCGGGTATTTCATCGTGAGCTTGGAGTTGTGGACGATGAAGCCCTCGGACACGAAGTTGCCGGTTCCTTCCACTTCGATGTCCCAGGTGGGCACAACCTCGGTGTCGGCGCCCACGTCGACGTCGCGGATCTCGACGCTGGACGGCAGCTCGATCTGCGACCGACCCACCCGCCGGAAGTGGCGGAGAGTCGGCTCGGGCTGGCGGGCTGCCGCATCGCGCAGTTCGGCCGACACAATCGACAACAGCCTCGGGTCGGCCGGGAACTCCAACCGGTGCGAGCCGCGGGCGGTGGCGGTGTAGTCGAGGATCTGCACTCGCCGCTCGCCCTCGAACTCGGTTTGGAGTCGGGACGAGATGCCGAGGCTGGTGAGAACGTCGCCGACTCCTTCGAGCAGTTCGCGGTTGACGGACTTGATGGAGAAGCCGCGCCTGCCTGCGGGGGCGCAGCCGTCGGAGTCCAGATAGCCGGCCACGAACGCCAGCCGCTGCGACTCGGGCAGGTCCAGCACCCAGGCCGGCACCCGCTTGCGGAGAGCGCCGGTCACGAAGCCGTTGCTCTCAAGCAGATCGGCCAGATCGACGCTGTTCCAGACCAGGGTCACTCCGTCGGCCCGCTCAGTCGGCTCAGTGGTTGGCATGATCCGGCCCATCACGTCGACGAGGCGTGCCCGAGCCCTGTCCGCGCTGGGCACGGAGAACACGACCTTGGCCCAGCGGTGCCCGCCCGAATCAGCTGCGACGGAGTCGATGGAGCCGTCCCCGGTGAACAGGCCGAACAGCCACATCATCTCGTCAGTGGTGGTCTCGCCCACCGCGAGCCGGTTCGGCCGCGGCCGCTCAGCGACGAATCCCTCGCTGTGCTGATTGCTGCTGGCGAACACCGACACCGTCTCGGGCAGCTCTAGCTTGTGGGGCTCGCCGTAGTCGAGGCTGGAGATGGGCACGATGGCCTTCTCCAGTTGGTCGGCCCGCACGTAAGCCAGGTTGTACCGGCCCAGCTTCTTGGGCCGCGAAGCGTCGTAGGCGTAGGAGTAGAACGGGTGGTTGTCGGTCACCCGCAGACGGCGGGACCCGACCCGAACGTCGCGCACCGGCTGCTCGCCGGAGAAGCGCTTGGCCGTGACCCGGCGCCAGCACAGCGACCCGGCGGCCTCGTCGTAGGACAGCACCTCGTCGCCGGGCATCACCAACTCGATCGGCTTGGTGCCGCCCGGAGTGGTCACACGTGAGCCCTCGGCCAGGCACCCGATGTTGCCGTCGATCCACTCCATGTGGCCCTCGGCCTCCACCCGGGCCCGCTTGGTGACCAGGTTGTAGACGTTGTCGGACCAGTTCTGGATGGTGGTGTAGGTCACCCTGGCCGAGCGGCCCACCACGATCTCCACCACCGCGGAGTGCAGCGAGTCGGTGGAGTAGGTGGGCGCGGAGCAGCCCTCGATGTAGTGGACCTTGGAGCCCTCGTCGGCGATGATCAGCGTGCGCTCGAACTGGCCCATGTTCTCGGCGTTGATCCGGAAGTAGGCCTGCAGCGGCGCCTCCACCTCCACGCCGGGCGGCACGTAGATGAACGACCCGCCCGACCACACCGCGGAGTTGAGGGCCGAGAACTTGTTGTCGTTGGGCGGGATGACCGTGCCGAAGTGCTTCTTGACCAGCTGCGGGTACTCCCGCAGGGCGGTGTCCATGTCGCTGAACAGCACTCCCTGGGCTTCGAGGTCCTCGCGGTTGCGGTGGTAGACGACCTCGCTCTCGTACTGGGCGGTCACGCCGGCCAGGTACTTGCGCTCGGCCTCGGGGATGCCGAGGCGCTCGTAGGTGTTCTTGATCGACTCGGGGACCATGTCCCAGTCGTTGGCCAGCGTGTCGGTCGGCTTGATGTAGTAGTAGATGTCGTCGAAGTTGATCCCGGTGGTGTCGCCGCCCCACGTCGGGCGGGGCCGGCGCTCGAAGCGGCGGTGCGACTTGAGGCGGAAGTCGAGCATCCACTGGGGCTCGCCCTTGAGCCACGACATCTCGCTGATGATGTCGTCGTTGAGTCCCTTCTTGGGCTTGAAGACGTAGTCCTCCTCGTCGCTCCAGCCGAGCTGGTAGCGGCTGAGATCGACGCCGATGTCCGCAGTGGTCATGCAGGTCTCCCGATGCGCTGGCGCTTGCATCCCAATCTACCGCGGGGAGCGGCGATCAGTCGATACGGCGCTGCTCGGCCCGGTAGTTGTGGCCCCGCTGGGCGTAGATGTCGGCGTTCTGCTGGTTGTGACCGGGCTCGACCGCGTCCTCGCGGATCCGGGCCGGTGTTCCCAGCGCCATGGCCCCCGGGGGCACCACGGTCCCGCCGGTCACGGTCGCATTGGCGCCCACCAGAGCGTGAGGGCCGATACGGGCGTCGTGCATCACCACCGAGCCGACTCCGATGAGCGAGTCGTCGTGCACCGTGCATCCCTCGAGGTGAGCCTGGTGGCCGATGGTGCAGTCGTCGCCGACGATGGTGGGGTGCGACGGCGTGCAGTGGATGACCGCGCTGTCCTGGACATTGCTGCGGGCGCCGACACGGATCACGCCGTCGTCGCCCCGCAGCACCGCGTAGGGCCACACGGAGGCCTCCGGCCCCAACTCGACGTTTCCGATCACCACCGCCAGCGGGTGCACGTAGGCGGTGGGGTCGATCCGCGGCTCGCTGTCCCCCAATGCGTATATCGCCATTTAGAGACCCGAGACCCGGCCGTAGCCGCCCTTGAGGAAGATGAGCGGACCCGACTCCGGTTCGCCGGCGGTGCCGAGGGCCACGACGCGGCCCACCACGATGTCGTGGTCGCCCGCGGTGTGCACCGCCTCGACACGGCAGTCGATCCAGGCCAGGCAGCCCTCGATGACCGGGGCTCCAGTGGCCTCGACCCGCGTGGCCAGACCCTCGAAGCGGTCGTCGGTCTTGCTGGCGAACGTCGTGGACACATCGGCCTGGTGATCGCCGAGCACGTTCACGCAGAAGCTGCCCACTCCGCGCATCCGGACCCATGAGTCCGAGTCCTGGCTGGGACAGAACGACACCAGCGGCGGGTCCAGCGAGACGCTGGTGAACGATCCGATGGTCATGCCCTCGGGTCCGCCGGGACAGGCCGCGGTGACGACGGTGACACCGGTCGGGTAGTGGCCCAGCACCCGGCGGAACTCCTGACCGTTGATCGGTTCGTTTCCGTCGCTGCTGCTCACCATCGCATCGCGAGGGTAACAGTGGCACAATCGCATGATGAGTTCCGACCTCCCCTCGGCGCCGCCGCTGCCCGACGGGCTGGTGGCGGTGGTCAAGCGCGACTGCCCCACCTGCGAGCTGGTGGCGCCCGTGCTCAGCGACCTCCATGACCGGGCCGGGCTGACGGTGATAACCCAGGACGATCCGCTCTTCCCTGCCGACGCCGGCTGGGTGCATCACGACGCCGACCTGGCCCTGTCGTGGCACCACGGCATCGAGACGGTGCCCACCCTGCTGCGGGTGTCCGCGGGCGCGGAGCAGCAGCGCACCGTCGGCTGGTCGAGGGCCGAGTGGGAGCAGTTCACAGAACTGGACGGGTTGGGCGAGGGCCTGCCCGACTGGCGGCCGGGCTGCGGGTCGCTCAGCGTCGACCCCGCCCACGCGGATGAGCTTGCGGTGCGATTCTCGGGCTCGGGGCTGCGGAGCCGGCGGGTGGAACTAGCAGCCCTGGAAGACGAGTGGGAGTCGAGTTGGGACCGGGGCTGGTCAGACGGACTACCGGTGGTGCCCCCCACCGAGGCGAGGGTGCTGCGGATGCTGGAGGGCGCCACCCGGGACCCGTCCGATCTGGTCGCAGTCGTGCCGCCGGCCCTGGTGGAGTGCAGCGTCGAGAAGGTGGCCGTCAACGCGGTGATGGCCGGATGCGCGCCCGAGCACCTGCCGGTGGTGATCGCCGCGCTGGAGGCGGCCTGCACCGACGAGTTCAACATGCACGGCGTGCTGGCCACCACGATGAGTGTCGGGCCCGTGCTGGTGGTCAATGGACCGGTGGCCGAGCGCATCGGCATGAACAGCGGGCTCAACGCGCTGGGCCAGGGCAACCGGGCCAACTCGACCATCGGTCGGGCCCTTCAGCTGGTGGTGCGCAACGTCGGGGGCGGGCGACCCGGCGGCGTCGACCGGGCCACCTTCGGCTCGCCGGCCAAGGTGGGGTTCTGCTTCGCCGAGGACGGGGCCGGATCACCGTGGACGTCGCTGGCCGAGAGCCGAGGCTGGCGGGCAGACCAGTCCACAGTCACGGTGTTCGCGGGCGAGTCGCCGCGGATCTTCGCCGACGAGCGCTCCCGCAGCCCCGAGTCGCTGACCAGGCACCTGGCCCAGGCGCTCCAGGCCACCGTGTCGCCCCGGATGATGCTGGGGGTGGACGCCATGCTGGTGCTGTCGCCCGAGCACATGGCCCGCTACGCCGACGCGGGCTGGAGCCGGGACCGGTTCATGGACGAGCTGTCCGCCGAGCTGCTGTGCGATGCCGACGAGTTGCTGGCCGGTGTCAGGGGCGTCGCCGCGGGCCTGCCGGCGGATGCCGCGGGCCAGAAGGTCCCCAAGTTCCGCCCCGGCGGGCTGCTGGTGGCCCATGCCGGCGGGAGGGCCGGACTGTTCTCAGCCATCATCGGCGGCTGGGCCAACGGCCCGCGGGGCAGCGACCCCGTCACCCGCGAGATCAAGCCGTAGGACACCTGCTCGACTACCCTCGCCCTGGCAAGGAGGCCAGCTGATGACCACCCTTCTCGACCCCACCTCTGAACAGACACCGGCGGCCCGGGAGCGGGCCACCCGTCCCGAGTCCCTGGCCGGTCTGACCGTCGGCCTGCTCGACATCTCCAAGCCCCGGGGCAATGTGTTCCTCGACCGGGTCTCGGAGCGGCTCGTCACCCTCGGCGCCACCGTCAACCGTTACACCAAGCCGACCTTCACCAAGCCGGCGCCGGTGGATCTGCGCCACGAGATCGCCACCGAGTGCGACGCGGTGATCGAGGCGCTGGCCGATTGAGGCTCCTGCGTGTCGTGCAGTGTGCACGACATCAGCGACATCGAGCGGCGCGGCCTGCCCGGCGTGTTCGTGTCCACGGTCCACTTCGCCGCCGCGGTGGCCGCCCAGTCGGAGTCGCTCGGCTTCGACGCAGCGTCTGTGCTCACCCGCCACCCCATCCAGGACCGCACCGACGACGAGATGACCGAGATCGCCGACGCCGCCTTCGACGACCTGGTCAAGGCCCTGGTAGGCCCCTAGCATGGAAGCCCTCTATTGCCGAATGGAGCCCTGAACTAGTCGTTTACCCAAACCGTTGTGACGGGCGGGGGAGACGGGTTAGGATCGTTTCCGTCGGCTAGCCCGACGCGAGGGACCCAGAGCGGGGTTCCCCTGGTCCCCTTCCAGAACCGCCCTAGTCCCCTTCCAGAACCGATGGGGAGCTTCGCTCCGGGCCTTACTTTCCACCGTACACTACGCCGCCGCGCGACTGGTTGCCACCTCGGTTGCAAGGTTCAGCCGGCTCGCACGCTGGTGACGGTGGCAGAGTCAGGGGCCTGCGTCCAGACCCGTTCCACGGCGGCGGCTCGGCGGTCCATCGCCGCGAACAGCGCGTCCATGTCGGCCGTGGGCTATGTGGATGTGTCGGGGCCGTAACGGGCCGCTGGGGCGCCCATCTCGTTGTCGGCCGCGGCCCAGGTGTCGTCGTCGGCGCAGTAGACCGGCCCCGTGTCGGTTGTCAGTGGTCTGCCCTGCGGGTCAGAGCCCGACTCCGCTTGGCGCTCCTCGAAGGTGGGAGCGGTGGGGCCGCTGCAAGCGACGACGGCGATGCAGGCCACCACGACAACGGCGAGCAGGCAGAGCATGAGCCCGAGCCTGAACGCCCTGGATGCGAAGACGTCCAATCCGGCCTCGACCTTAGTGGCGGTCAGCTTGCGGACTCCGCAGTTGGGGGGCAGGTCTTGGCGTTGGCAGCGACGGGCTGGCCGCACTCGCGGCAGTCTTTGACGGGGTCCCCCTCATTGGCGCTACCGCGTGGCTCTGGCGCGAGACGCATCCCGAGACAATCGATCTCGCGCCGAGTCACAACTTGTCACACCTAGCACCTAGCGTTATCGCTGGGTCGGCGTTCCCCGCTCTCGAACTGCCCAAGATCTACGACAAGGCAGGAGGCGGAGCATGGCCCAGTGCAGTGATTGGGTTGCGTAGGCTCCCTTTGGGACGCAGCGAAGGAGGAGGCGTGGTAGCGGAGAAGGCTGGACACGGCGGAAGGTGGTCGCTGTTTCGGGGCGACGCTCTCGACGCTTACGCCCAGTGGCCCGCACCCGCTGCCATTATCTCCGATGGCGCCTATGGCGTTGGCGGGTTTCCCGGCGATCCCCGCACCGCTGATGGGTTGGCCGAGTGGTACGAGCCTCATATCGAGTCTTGGGCGAAGCATGCGCGACCGTCCTCAACCCTGTGGTTCTGGAACACCGAACTGGGCTGGGCGACGGTGCACCCTGTTCTGATCCGCCACGGGTGGGAATACGTGCAGACCATCGTCTGGGACAAGGGCGTAGCACACATTGCCGGGAACGTGAACGGCGAGACAATCAGGCGATTTCCGGTCGTGACGGAGGTTTGCGTGTTCTACCGGCGCCGCCTGGAGTTCCCGACTCCCGACGGAGTGATGCCGGCCAAGCAGTGGCTGCGCTACGAGTGGCAGCGCGCCGGCCTACGACTGCAGGCCGCCAACGAGGCTTGTGGGGTGGCGAACGCGGCCACGCGCAAGTATCTGACGCAGGACTGGCTGTGGTACTTTCCTCCACCCGAGATGATGCGCCGCCTCGTGCTCTACGCCAACCAGCACGGCCGACCGGACGGTGCCCCGTACTATTCGCTGGACGGCAGGGCGCCAGTCAGCGCTGAGGAGTGGGACTCGCTGCGGTACGTGTGGAGCCATACCCACGGGATCACCAATGTGTGGGCGGCGCCCCCCCTCAACGGAAATGAGCGCTACAAGGGCAACCGAGTCCGATCAGCGCCGCGGGTGTATCGACCGGGCCGCAACGCTGCCGTTCATCTCAACCAGAAGCCGCTGGAGTTCATGCGCCGGATCATCACGGCCGCGACCCGTCCCGGCGACATCGTGTGGGAGCCCTTCGGCGGGCTGTGCAGCGGCATCGTCGCCGCAACGAAGTCCGGGCGCGATGGATATGCAGCCGAACTGGTTGAGCACTTCGCGGACCTAGCCGTCGAGAGACTCCAGAGCGTGGCCGGCGTTTCACAGGCTGAGATCGCGACGTGACCGCGCCGCCCCCAGAGCCAGTTGCTCCCACGCTGGATCAGACAGACCCCCGCACCCTGCTTGTGGGCCGTGTGAAGGAAGCGCTCATGGCTCTTCCGGGCTACTTCAACTCGACCACGAACATCGAGGGAATCGACGCCAGCGACCTGTTCGCTCTAAACACGATGCTCGGGACCACGATCGAGGTACAGGTAGTCAACACCCTGAACCGGATACGGGATGTCTGGGATCCAGACGATGAGTGGCCGCTGTACCGGTTCGACCGCCAGGCTCAGACCTTCCCCGATGTCCTCTTACGACGGCAACTCGACTCCGGAGACTTCGATGTGGCACTGGGGATCGAACTCAAGGGATGGTACGTGCTTTCCAAGGAAGCAGAACCCAGCTTCAGGTATTCGGTCACGCCAGCGGCCTGTACAGACTGGGATCTGCTGGCAGTCGTGCCTTGGCATCTGTCCAACGTGCTGTCCGGAATCCCACGAGTGGACTCGCCTGGCCTCTGGTCGGCGAGACACGCGGCCGAGCATCGCAACTACTGGTGGCAGCACATCCGCGACACCGAGGCCGACCGGTCCATCGTCTCGCCGGAGATCGAGGAGCCGTACCGGCAGCGCAGCAATACATCCGACCGACCGGCCTACGACGGAGGGGGCAATTTCGGCCGGATCGCTCGAATCGGCATCATGAACGACTGGACCACGGAGATCCTCAACCGGCGTCTCGCTGGAATCCCGGCTCGCGGCTGGATCGAATTCCTCAAGAGCCAAGCCTCTTAGCTTCGCCACGCCGAACGCTCACTAGGCAAGCCGCCGGATGCTTTCGAAGTAGAGGTGACGGTGAAGTAGGTGCCTGATTTGAGTCCGCGTGTTGTGGGTCTGATCCCCCAAGGATGGGAGGATGACCACAATGAAGCGGAGACGGCATACTTGGAGCAGGCGGTTCGCAGGGTCCGCGAGGGTGAGCGGATGCTGGGCGCCGGCAGCGACCTCACCGAGGTTCTGCGGCACTTGGAGATCACCGAGTCGACTTGGCACCGACGGCGGCGCGCCTATGCGGGTATGAGCGCCAGCGACGCGAAAAGGCTCAAGGAGCTGGAGGCTGAGAACGCCCGGTTGAAGAAGCTGTCGGCGGAGGCGGAGCTGGACAAGGCGATGCTCAAGGAACTGGCCGAGGGAAAATCGTGACCCCGGACCGCCGCCGCATAGCCGTTGAGCGGCTCCAGGTGCGGTTCGGGGTGTCGCAGCGGCGGGCGTGCCGGGTGGTGGGCCAGCACCGCTCGACCCAGCGCCGGCCCAAAGCGCCGATGACAGCGGCCGAGCAACAGCTGCGCGAGCATCTGCGGGACTTCGCGCGGTGCCATCCCCGCCTGGGGTGGCGCAAGGCGCATGCGGTGGCTCACCGCGAGGGCCTGGTCACCCCAAGCGCACCCGGCGACTGTGGCGCGATGAGGGCCTTCAGCGGCCTCCCCAGCGACGAGCCAAGCGCCGACGCCTCACCGATGGCACCGCGCCGCGACTGCGGGCCAGTGGCCCCAACGACGTGTGGGCGTTGGACTTCCAGTTCGACGAGACCGCTGATCTGCGCCGCATCAAGCTGCTGAATGTCGTCGACGAGTTCACCCGCGAGGCACTGGCCATCGACGCCGCCCACCGCATCGACTCAGACGGCGTAGTCGCCACCGTCGAGCGTCTCGTCGCCTCAAGGGGTGCGCCGGCGCACCTTCGCATGGACAACGGCCCCGAGCTCACCGCAGCCGCGCTGCGGGACTGGTGCCGCATCTGGGCCGCCCACACCGCCTACATCGAGCCCGGATCCCCCTAGGAGACCCCCTTCGTGGAGTCCTTCAACAGACGCCTACGCGAAACACAGGGCACACCAGACCCTCCAGGAATACCAGGGTGCCTCTGTGTGTTGTCAAGCGGCTCGGTGAGCGAGGGTGTCGGGGCAGGCGGATTGTTGTTCGTCGGCGAGCATGACCCACCAGACGCGGCCGGCGATCTTGCGTTTGAGGCAGCGCATGGCCTCTTTGTGGGTCTTGCCCTGGTCGATCTTGCGGTCGTAGTAGCGGCGGCCCTCGCTGTTGGGCATGCGGACCTGGGTCACCGCTACGAGGTGCAGCGCTGAGTTGAGTTTGCGGTCGCCGCTGCGTGAGAGCCGGTGCCGGATCCGTTCGCCGCTGGAGGCCTCCACCGGGGCGGTGCCGGCGTAGCTGGCGAACGCTTCCGCTGTCGGGAACCGCGAGGCCCGGCCACAGCGGCCGATGAGCCGAGCCGCCAGGACCGGGCCCACGCCGTCGATGTCCACCAGCCCGCTGGGGCGGGCCTCGAGCGCCTCGACCATGCGCTTCGTGATCGACTCCAGCGACGTGTCCAGGGCCCGGATCTCGCGCACCAGGTCCCACGCCAGCTGCTTGCGGGCGCGCTGCACCGTGGTGGCTGGGCGCATCCTGCGCAGCAGTGCCGCCGCACCGGCGGCTGTGAGCGCGGTGGGCGCCCCGCCGGCCACCAGATCCCGCAGCAGCGCATGGAGCTGGTTGACCGAGCGCACGCGCTGAGCCGTCAGACTCCCGCGACGCTCCTCCAACAGCGCGAACACCACGGTGTCATCATCAACACCTACGGGGGCCGCGTCGCCCTGCAGCGCGGCCACGCTCGCCGCGGCCGACGCGTCGATCACGTCGTTCTTGCGGCGACCGCCCCTCGACAGCTCACGCACCCGTGCCGTCGCCGCAGTCGAGACGTCCAGCACAACCTCGCCGTGTGCGACCAGCCACTGCGCCAGATGACAACCCAGGCCCTTGGCGTTCTCCACCGCCCAGCGCCGCTGATCGAACTGCTCGGCCCAGCCCAGCAGCCGCCGATAGCCCGCTGCGCCGGCAGCGACCCGAATCGACGCCACCGCTGTGTTGGTGGCCGCATCCACCGCCGTGGCGGTGTGGGACGACTTGTGGGGATCCACTCCGATGATCATGACTCAGTCCTTGACTCGACAGCAGTTGCAAACCACGGCCAGCACGCCGACTTTGAGACCCACCACGGGATCACGCCTCTGTTGGCCAGACCACAGCCGGCCGTCAACCGGGTCGCACACCCTGGCAGAGCCAACCGAAGCGGCAGGCGGTTCACGAGCCAACCCGGTCAACGACCTACCGGACGCTACGACCTCTCAGCCACACCGACCGGATGCTCACATACAAGTCGGCGGTTCAGAGTGCCTCAACATCGAGGACTTCGCCAACATCACCGAAGCCAAAGTGATCCTCAAGGACCGGCGAACTGAGTACAACAACTACCGGCCCCACCAATCTGGCTCTCCGCGTTTCAGGTCGGAGTGCCGGTGTCGAGCAGTGTCCAGTTGGGTCTGCCGGCGTAGAGCAGGGCGCGGATGCGGTAGTTGGCGAAGTTGGTGAACCGAACGCGGCGCGTTTGACGCGTTTGATGAGGTTGTTGGCGGCCTCGGCAGCGGCGTTGGTGACTCGGGCGGTGTGCCAGTTGGAGATCTGGTGTCTCCAGCGCTCGATGGTGCGGCCGAGCCGGTTGACCTCAGGCGGCATGCCGGGGTCCTGGAGGTCTGAGGCGAGCTGTTCTACGGTGGCTGCGCCCACTTCGGTGTCGTCTATGTCATAGATCGAGCGGAGGGTCTCTTTGGCGTGCCAGGCGTCGCGGACCTCGCCGTAGGAGTCGCCGGCGTCGAGCAGGCCCCGCAGCCGGACCCGTCCGGCGTCGGTGATCTTCTCAGACGCCGACACCAGCAGCTTGCGGGCCCGATACAGCGGGTCGTGCTTGCGGCCGCGGTGCCCGAGGGTCTGCTGCTGCACTCTGCGGCGCGCCTCGTCGAGGGCGTCGTTGCCCAACCGCACGACGTGGAACGGGTCCGCGACCTGGCTGGCATCAGGCACTGCTGCGTCGAACGCTGAGCGGTAGGGGCCTGAGAGGTCCAGCACAGCCCAGCGGATGCCGGCGAGCCAGCGGCGGGGACGGCCAAGCAGCCACTGTGTGGGCCCATGGGCGGTGCGGCCTGGGACTATGTCCAGAAGCTGGCCTGCGCCGACGTCGACGATGCCGGTCGCCCAGGCCTTGGCCCGGAACCGGCCGCGGCGCCACATCAGGTGCTCGTCGAGGCCGAGCGCGGCGACATCTGAGATGCGCTCGGTGTCGGCTTCGAGCAGCGCAGAGCCCCAGCGCCGCACCGAGGCGTTCACCGGGTGCCAGCTGCACCCGAGCTCGTCGGCGACCTCCGCCACGGTGCGGCCCAGCCCGGCCTGGCGCGTCGCCCAGCGGCCCGCTCTTGTGGTCAGTCTCTCGCGCTCGGGCGCGATCTGCGGGTCCTGCTCAGTCACAGTCCCCGCATCGCCACCGCCGCTTGTGCCACACCAGCCGCACCGGCCGCCCGAACGCCGGCAGGTCCACCAGCTCCACCAAGCTGTCGCCGTCTGACCACAGCCGCCCGCCACAGCCCACGCAGCCCGACCTCGGCACCCGCAGCCGGACATGCACCCGCAGCGGCGCGCCCGCCTCGCCGCCGACACCGAGCACCTCCACATCGCCCAATCCCAACATCAACTCGCACACACGCGCAGGGTCAACCTCCACAGGGATCCCCCAGATCTCGGCTGTTGCGAAGCCCCGATTCTGGGGGATCCCTCGCGTTCAGCCGCGGACCCCTACCGCCCCCACTCCGACCTGAAACGCGAAGCGCCACCAATCCCTCAGCGGGCTCACCCCCGCCGCATACGCTTCCCACTGGAACCAACACCAACACCCATAGCACCCGGACTCACAAACGGGTCCCCCTAATAGTTCTTCGGGAGGCGGAATGGCAGCACAGCTCTCGGGCACCAAGGGCCGCCGGTTCGACAGCGCTCGCAGCCTCAGCGTTATCTCCATACTGATCGCCGCTGGCGCGCTGGCCGGGTTCACCCTCATGGCCTACGAAGACATCAAACCTACGCTCGTTGTGTCTTTTGACGTGTACGATGAGTCCGATACGCGCGACAGGGCCGAACGCATCTTCTTTCGTGCAACGGTCTCCAACACGGGCCGCAGGGCGGCCCGTGATGTTCAAATCAGAATCAACATAGCGAACATTTGTCAACAGACCTATCGACTAGGGTACATCCCTCCAGGGCACAGTGCTCTTCCTTATCCGCCGCACTGCGAATTCGAGATCCCCGATGCGCCGATCCTAGAAGAACACATGAACGAAGCAATGGAGCGTTTCGAATGGATGACGGTCGATGTCAAATATACTTGGGAGATATCCGCCTTCTCCATCACCTACGACATCAGCGAAACAATCACACCAGCCAACTATCACTCAGTCGATATGCGACTCCATTGAATCATTTCGATCTCTAAGCAGGCAACGCTCACGCCACCACCAGAGACATCCGCAAATGACGAGCGCACGCCTGACAGATCGAGCGACGAGTCGGCTCTCGTGGCATCCGCCCCTGGTGCCTCGTCTGCGGGCGTTGAGGCTCAGTCCGGCACTTGGTCCCCTATGACCAGGCGGCGAGGGCCACTGCGGTGGTGCTGGCGTAGAGCACTCTGCGGTTGCTGGCCGCGCTCAGGAACATCCCGTTGGCCACCCGCGAGCCGGTGGCGACGCGGTCGATGAGGGCGCCGGTGGCGATGTCCACCACCACCAGATCATCCGAGGGTGGACCGCCGCCGTCCTCCGGCGTGAAGTCGTTGATGACCAGCTCACCGGAGTCGGGGTAAACCACCGGCTGCATCGACGGGCGAACGTCGAGATGCCAGGCCACGCCCATGTCGCCCGGCGCAGCACCCGATGGGACCTCCACCCCGGCTAGGCCGCCGTTGACCGAGTCCCAGGCGACGGCCATGCCGGCGCCCGGCCTCACGTCGGGAACGTGCGCCGGCGGCGCGATGATCCCTCCGCCGGGCGTGCCGAAGGGCTCGATCTCAGCCCGGTCGCGGTCGTCGTCCAGACCGAACCGCAGTAGCCGCTGGGCCCCCGGCCACGGCGCCCGACGGCGCCACGACAACCGGTTTCCGGGCGGCTCGTCGAAGCGGCCGTTGGGCTCGACGGTATGGATGGCCCGGACCGACTCGATGTCGCCGCAGTCCATGATCCAGCAGTACCCGCCGGAGATGCACGAATCCCAGGACAAGCCGTAGCGGCCGCCCGCAGCCCGGTAGCGGGGCCGCCAGCCGGTGTCGATCTCCAGGCCGCATCCTCCCGGGCGGCCGGGCTCGCCGACGAAGAGGCGCCACAGGTGCTCGGTCCCGGGGACGTAGACCAGCTCCACCGTGGAACCGTCGACATCGACGACATCGGCGGCGATGCGGCCCATCGAGCCCTCGGGCAGCACCATCGGCTGCCCCACCAGCTCCAGCGACTCGGGCTCCAGTCGTGTCAGTGTCGTGCCGCCCTGACCTTCGAGCCGCAGGTCCTTGGTGACGATGGTGCCGTCACGCAGCGCGAGCATCCCGTTGTGGGAGCGGTCGGCGGGCAGCCGCCGCTCGGCCAGCACCGACAGGTCGTCGGCGTCGAGTTTGTGCAGGTACGAGCCGTTGACGCTGTAGACAGCCCCGTTGGCGTGGGCCAGGATCGACCCGCACCACACGTGGCTGCCACACGGCAGCTGCGGCGACTGGGCCTGCGGCTCCAGAGCTTGAGGATCGGCGCCGCCGTCGCTCAGGTCCAGGCGCTCCACCCAGCCGTAGGGCTCGGGTCCGCTGAAGGCGGGCATGGTCCCACCCAGGTACCACTGGTCCGGCTCGCGCTCCACGAACATCACGTTCCAGCGCCCGTTGCGCCTGCTGGCCACCGACGGGCTGCCCGCGGCAGCATCGAGGCGTCCGGTGGCGGCCTTCTGCCGGCGGTTGCCGCCGCACTCGGCGGGCCACGCCGAGGGCCAGTAACCGTCCTGGGCCCCGGGTCGCTCCTCGAACCGGTCGAGCCCGGTCATGGGCGGACCCGCCGGGGGTCGGTTCTGCCGCGATCGTTGCCGGTCACGGGGCGAAGAGCTCGGGAACCACGGGGCAGTCCGACGACCGGGCTGCTTCAGCGGGAGTCCGCAGGCCCGACGGAGTCGCCACCCTGGTCACGAACCGGTGCAGATCCAAGACGGCCAGACCCCGCACGGACGGGTCGTCGGGGCGATGACCGGCGCTGAGCAGGTCCCACATCGGTCCGGGCAGGATCCGGCCCGCGCCCGCTATCAGCCACACCGGGGCGCCGCAGCCGCGGGCCGACTCGGCCACCGGCACCGTCTCGGCCGCCACCAGGGCCTGCGACGGTCCGACGCAGTCGCTGACTATCAGGACCAGGTCGGCGGTGCCGGCGGCCTCGGGATCGTCGGACTCCATCCACAGCAAGTCGGGCCGGTCCTCGAGTGCGGCCGAGAACGCTCCCAACTCCCCCACTGCGAGAATGCTCGACCCCGCCGCCAGGGAGTCCAGGCCTTGCTGCAGCACCCGTTCGGTGGTGTCCGCGTCCAGCTCCGACACCACCCGGGCCGCCTCGGCCCGGGGGTCCATGGCTGCGAGCATCCGGGCCGCCAGCCACACCAGCGGCCCGCAGTCGCGGCGGCGGTCGAGCAGGCGCCGGCACGACGTGAGGAGGCCCTTGGGATCCTCCGCGAACGACGACAGCGCAGTGGCCGCCTCTCGAACCAGCGGTCCCACCGGCACCACCCCGGCCCGGGCCACATACCTGAGCCGCTCGATCGGATGCATCCCCCGAGCGTAGGCAACAGCCATCCCGCCGCGCCGGAGGGACACAACCAGACAGGCCGGGGGGTGGCGACGAGTCAGATGACCGACGAATAGGGCGAAGCCCGTGTTGGTCATCTCGGCTCGGCGACAGGACCCGCCGGCCGGAACGACACAACCCGCCACCCGGAAGAACGCATCCCACCAGGCCCGGGGATGGCGACGGCGCAACCAGACAGGCCGGGGGGTGGCGACGAGTCAGATGACCGACGAATAGGGCGAAGCCCGTGTCGGTCATCTCGGCTCGGCGACAGGACCCGCCGGCCGGAACGACACAACCCGCCACCCGGAAGAACGCATCCCACCAGGCCCGGGGATGGCGACGGCGCAACCAGACAGGCCGGGGGGTGGCGACGAGTCAGATGACCGACGAATAGGGCGAAGCCCGTGTCGGTCATCTCGGCTCGGCGACAGGACCCGGCGGCCGGAACAGCCAAGTCGGAACAAAGACACGCCGACCGGGAGAACACAACCGCTAGCTTGGGCCTCGTGACCGCCGTCTCGCTCGATCTGGAACTGGACCCGCTCGGAGGCAAGGCCAGGCCGCTGTCCTCCTGGCTCACGACATTCCCGCTCCTGCCCGTCCTGCTCGATCCCTACACCAACGAGAGCGCCTGGATCCTGCACACGGCCCGGCGGATCCTGGTCACCTACGCCGAGGCCGGATGCCGGACCTGCTGGGTGGTCGCCTGCGGCCCCGACGACGCCCGGCGCTTCCTGGGCCCCTACGCCGAGGAGATCCTTACCTTCTCGGACCCTGACCGCCGGGTACCGGCCGCGCTCGGGCTCGACACGCTGCCCGCGTTCGCGTTCGTGCTCCAGAACGGCTCGATCAGCGCGGCCGCTCAGGGCTGGAACCCTTCGGAGTGGCGGGGCGTGGCTGAGACGGTGTCGGAGTACACCCACTGGCAGCGCCCGGTGATCGGCGACGGCCAGGATCCGGTCGCGTTCGGTGGAACGCCCGCGAGGCCCTGAGCCGGGGCGGGACGGCAGGACTCGGACACCGCAGCATGGCCGACTCCTCCGACCTGAACGCCTTCGCCTACTCGGACCTGCTGCCCCTCGGCCCGGACACCACCGAATACCGGCTGGTCTCCAGCGACGGCGTTTCGGTGATCGACGTCGCAGGGCGGCCGTTCCTGAAGGTCGAGCCCGAGGCGCTGACGCTGCTCACGTCGGTCGCCATGCACGACATCAACCACTACCTGCGCTCCGACCACCTCCAGCAGCTCCGCAACATCCTCGAAGACCCCGAAGCCTCCGACAACGACCGGTTCGTGGCCACCGAGCTGCTCCAGAACGCCAACATCGCCGCAGGCGGGGTGCTGCCCATGTGCCAGGACACCGGCACTGCGGTGATCATGGCCCGCAAGGGCGAGCAGGTGCTCACCTTCGGCGATGACGCCGAAGCCATCTCGCGGGGTGTGTACGACACCTACCTCAAGTCCAACCTGCGCTACTCGCAACTCGCCCCGCTCGACATGTTCACGGAGGTCAACACCGGCAACAACCTGCCCGCGCAGGTCGAGATCTACTCCAAGCCGGGCAACGTCTACGAGCTGTTCTACATGGCCAAGGGAGGCGGCTCGGCCAACAAGTCGTTCCTGTACCAGAAGACCAAGGCCCTGCTCAACGAACAGTCCCTACTCGACTTCTGCGACGAGACGCTGAGGCTGCTCGGCACCGCGGCCTGCCCGCCCTACCATCTGGCCATGGTGGTGGGGGGCACCTCGGCGGAACACAACCTGAAGGTGGCCAAGCTGGCGTCGGCCAAGTACCTCGACACCCTGCCGACGTCGGGCGACGCGGCCACCGGCCACGGGTTCCGGGACCTCGAGTGGGAGCAGCGGATCCTGGAGATGACCCAAACCTTCGGCATCGGCGCCCAGTTCGGCGGCAAGTACTTCTGCCACGACGTGCGGGTGGTGCGCCTGCCCCGCCACGGAGCGTCCAACCCCGTCGGGATCGCGGTGAGCTGCTCGGCCGACCGCCAGGCCCGGGCCAGGATCACCTCCGAAGGGCTGTTCCTGGAGCGCCTGGAGACCGACCCGGCCCGCTTCCTGCCCGAGGCCGCCGACGACGAGCTCTCCAGCGAGGTGGTGGCCGTCGACCTCGACCGGCCCATGGGTGAGATCCTGGCCCGCCTCACCCGCTACCCGGTCAAGACCCGCCTGGCCCTGACCGGCACGCTGGTGGTGGGCCGCGACATCGCCCACGCCAGGATCAAGGAGCGCCTCGACGCGGGCGAGTCCATGCCGGAGTACCTGCGGGACCACCCCGTGTACTACGCGGGACCGGCGAAGACTCCCCGGGGCTACGCCTCGGGGGCTTTCGGGCCCACCACCGCGGGCCGCATGGACTCCTACGTCGACCAGTTCCAGGCGGCCGGAGGGTCGATGGTGATGCTGGCCAAGGGCAACCGCTCATCGGAGGTGACCGAGGCGTGCGCCCGCCACGGCGGCTTCTACCTGGGATCCATCGGCGGGCCCGCGGCCCGGCTGGCCCAGGACTCGATCCGCAGGGTGGAGGTGCTCGACTATCCCGAGTTGGGCATGGAGGCGGTGTGGCGCATCGAGGTCGAGGACTTTCCCGCCTTCATCGTGATCGACGACAAGGGCAACGACTTCTTCGCCGAGGTGTCCACCCCGGTGCGACTCCGCCGCCCAGAGGCCGAGCGATAGGCGAGCGAGACGACCCTCACGGGCGAGGCCGTGGCCCGAGCGGCCCGTGAGCGCAGCGAACAAGAGCGGGGATCCCGGGCGGCGCTAGGGAGCGGCCGCGCCCCGCCAGTCGAGCAGTGGGCAGTCGCCCCAGAGCCGTTCCAGCTGGTACAGGTCTCTCCGCTCGGCGTCGAAGACGTGAACCACGAAGGGTCCGTAGTCGAGGAGCACCCACTGGCGGTCGTCGGCGCCCTCGACACGGAGCGGCGGCGGTCCGCCCGCCGCCTTCAGGCTCTCCTCCACGCCCTCGCTGATGGCCCTCACCTGGCGGGCGTTGTTGCCGTGGGTGATCACGAACAGGTCGGTCACCACCAGCACGTCGCCCACGTCGATGACCACGGTGTCGACGCCCTTGCGCTCATCGGCGGCCGCGGCCGCCGCCATCGCCCAGCGCCTCGCGAAGGCGCCATCGGAGATCGCGGCCGGTCGCCCGGCAGGGCCCGCGGAGCCCGCCAGTCCGGCCATGTTGGCGCCTGATGTCACCGGGCCGCCTGGTCGCTTCCGACAGTCACGGTTATGTCAACCACGTCAGGGGTGTCCTCGCCCAGCTCGATGAGGGCCATGTCGACGCCGAGCGCGATGGCGATGGTGTTGGTGAAGGGATCGTTCACGAGATCCTCGCGATGGTAGGCGAAATGGGTGGTCTCAACGCCAAACTCGGCGGCGTTGCCGATAACGGTGATGACCCCGCCGGCCGCGATCACGTCGTCGACCAGCGCATCCCGGACAGACGGATCGCCGGTGCCGTCGAGCAGTTGGACTCTCGGCCGCAGGAAGGACTCCGGCTGCCGGGGCCAGGGCACCAGCTCCAGAGCCCGGTCGCGGAGCCAGGATCGGCCTTCGCCGCCGAGCGTGTAACGGGGTGGCGAGGCGGGATCGACCACCAGGGACTGCAGGGGCGGAACCTCGACGACCGCGGTTCCTGAGCCGAGGACCAGCAGGAACGACGACAGAGGCGACGACGCCGGCGGAGCGGCCGCGGCCGCGTCGGTCGAGCGCCCGATGACACCGAGCCAGGACTCCCACAGGATGCGCTGGCGCTCCAACCGGTTGACGTCGGCCTCGTCCGCGTTCCTGAAGGCGTACACCATCGCCGCGTCGGTGGCGGAGAACTCGTAGGTGCCGGCCTCGTACACGACTCGCTGGACGCCTTCGGGACCTGCCTCCGAAAGGTCGTCCACCAGCAGGTAAGGGAGCGGCTCGGCAGGACGCATGCTGTCGGCCAACGACTCGGTGGTGATCTCTTCAACGTCGTCGAGCCCGATCCCGAAGAGCTCCTCGGCCACCTGCTCGACGGCCTCGACCCCGCCCCGGGCGTAGACGTCGGAGATGAGCTCGCCCTGCTCGACGGCCCCGCCCGCGGGGATCACCAGGAGATCCGCGGGCAGCAGCACGACGCCGCCTCCTGCGTCGATGCCTGTGCTGGCCATGAACGCGACACCGGCCAGTTCGCCGTGGTGGGTGTGGACCGACAGCAGCGTCGGCGTAACCCCGACCAGTTCGAGATACCCGGGCTCGTCGGGCTGCAGGACGATCTCTTCGTGGACCGTCTCGAACCTCGTGTCGAGGACGCGGCGGCCGCCCTCCTGACCGAGGAGCAGGACGGCCAGTCCTGCAGCCACCACGACCGCGGGAAAGACGAACCTCCAGAAGAAGTGGGCACGGGGGGCGGGCTGGCGGCGGCCCCGCACCAACTTCAGCGACCGCACCCGTACAGGCCCCTGGATCTCACCACATCGGCCACGGCGCTCGGCATGAGCGCCTCGACCGGCCGGCCGTCGGCAAAGCGGGCCCGGATGTCCGCCGACGAGATGTCGAGCGCGGGCCCCTCCACCACCCGGGAAGGCCAGCTGGGCGGGGGCCTCCCGCCGGATCGTCCGGCGCGGTCCACCACGACGGTGGTGGCCAACTCCCGTATCTCGGCCGGCCGCTTCCAGGTGTCGAGGCTGTGGGCGATGTCGGAGCCGACCACCAGCATCAACTCGGCACCCGGGTGCAGTGATGCCAGCTCGGCGAGGGTGTCGGCCATGTAGCTCTCACCGCCGCGGTCGATCTCCAGCGAGCTCGCCTCGATTCCGTTGAGGCCCCCTGCCGCGGCCCGTACCATCTCCAGGCGCACGGGCGCCGGCGTCACCGGATGCAGGGCCGACTTCTGCCACGGGTCGTTGGCGACGACCAGCAGGACGACGGACAGCCTCAGGCGGTGCTGCACCTCCAGAGCCACGGCAAGATGCCCGAAGTGGGGCGGATCGAAGGTCCCGCCCAGCACGCCTATGCGGGGGGAGTTTCGTTCCGGCACCGCGGAAGTGTAGGATCCTCCCGATCGGTCGCGCTGTGGCCCGTGACAAATGTCACACCGGTTGGGCGCGCTCGCCTTGACTTGCCGGGAACAAACGACTACTGTATTCTGGTTCGTCTGGGCTGGAGTAGCGCGCTCGGAGGGTGTGCGCCCGGCACCAATCCTCCCCACAAAGAAAGCGAGAAGGCCGCCCTGCCACGCGAGCGGGGCGGTCAGGTGAGTGTGACATGAGCGATTCAGTAGGACAGTACCTGAACGAAATCGGCGCAGTGGCGCTGCTGAACGCCCAGGAGGAGCGCGAGCTCTCCCAGGCCATCGAGCGCGGTGTCGAGGCCCGTAGCCGCAAGGAAGAGGGCGAGCGGGGCCGCGAGATCGATCGGGCGATCCGCGAGGCTGCCGCGGCCAAGGACCGGTTCATCCGGGCCAACCTGCGCCTCGTGGTCAGCGTGGCCCGCCGGTATCCCCTGCCCCCGGGCATGGAGCTGCTCGACCTCATCCAGGAGGGCAACCTGGGCCTCGAGCACGCCGTCGACAAGTTCGACTGGCGCAAGGGCTTCAAGTTCTCGACCTACGCCACCTTCTGGATCCGCCAGTCCATCGGGCGGGCCCTCGACCAGAAGGCAAGCCTGGTGCGCCTGCCCGGCGACCGGTCGGCATCGCTGCGGGCCGCGCTGCGCCAGGTCTCCGGCGACGGCGACGAGCTGGACGACGACCACGCCCGGCTCCACCGGCTCACCACCCCCACCTCCCTGGACCGCACCATCGGCGACGACGACAGCAACGAGCTGATCGACCTGCTCCCCGACTCCAACCCCGGGCCCGAGCTCGAGGTGATGGCCAAGGCCGAGGAGGAGATGGTGACCGGGCTGCTCGACATCCTCGAGCCCCGGGCCAAGTACGCCGTCGAGCAGCGTTTCGGGCTCTCCGACGGCATCAAGCGCTCCTACCGCGAGGTCGGCGAGGAGCTCGGCGTCACCGCCGAGGCCGCGAGGCGGCTAGTGAAGCGCGCCATCAACGCGGTGCGCGAGCACGCCGAGGAGCTGAGCCTGGCCGAGACCGTCGACGCGGCCTGAGCATGCGATGTCCGGCGAAGATCTGACCCTTTTCGCCGGCGGGAGTACCTGGTCGCCCTCGTCCTGGAGGGCCAAGCCGGCTCGCCACCAGCCCGCTTGGCCCGAACAGGCCGAACTCGAGCAGGCCACCAAGGCACTGCGCGACCTGCCCCCGCTGGTGTTCGCGGGCGAGGCCCGGGCCCTGACCGGGCTGCTGGGCCGGGTGGCCGGCGGCGAGGCCTTCCTGCTCCAGGCCGGGGACTGCGCGGAGTCGTTCGACTCCTCGGCCGACTCGATCCGCGACAAGCTGCGGGTGATCCTGCAGATGGCCATCGTGCTGACCTACTCCGGCGGCGTGCCGCTGGTGAAGGTGGGCCGCATCGCGGGTCAGTTCGCCAAGCCCCGGTCCAGCCCCACCGAGACCAAGGGCGACGTGGAACTCACGTCGTTCCTGGGCCACATGGTCAACGACATCGGCTTCAGCGAGGCCGAGCGCCTGCCCGACCCCCACCGCCTGCTCACCGCGTACCACCGGGCCGCGTCCACCCTCAACCTGCTGCGGGCGTTCACCCGGGGCGGCTACGCCGACCTGTCGCAGGTGTCGAGCTGGAACCGGGAGTTCGTGGCCACCTCGCCGGCGGGGCGGCGCTACTCGCAGATGGCCGACGAGATCGACCGGGCCCTGCGGTTCATGACCGCATGCGGGGTCACCGCAGCCAACACGCCGCAGCTACACGAGGTGGAGTTCTACACCAGCCACGAAGCCCTGGTGCTCGACTACGAGGAGGCCCTGACCCGGGTGGACTCGCTCACCGGCGACACCTACGACTGCTCGGCCCACATGCTCTGGATCGGCGAGCGCACCCGACAGCTCGACGGCGCCCATGTGGAGTTCCTGCGGGGCGTGCACAACCCGCTGGGCTGCAAGATCGGTCCCACCGCCACCGCCGACGAGGTGGTCGCGTTGTGCGAGGTGCTGAACCCGCAACGGGTGCCCGGCCGGCTGACCTTCATCACCAGGATGGGGGCCGGCAAGATCGAGACGCTGCTGCCGCCGCTGCTGCGGGCCGTGCGCGACTCGGGCCATCCGGTGGCCTGGGCGTGCGACCCGATGCACGGCAACACCTACACGTCGATGTCGGGGCGCAAGACCCGCGACTTCGATGACGTGCTGGCCGAGATCAGCGGGTTCTTCGCAGCCCACACCGCATGCGGGACCTGGCCCGGCGGCGTGCATGTGGAGCTGACCGGCGACGCGGTCACCGAGTGCGTCGGCGGCTCCGACAAGATCCTCGACGCCGACCTGGAGCGGGCCTTCGAGACGCTGTGCGATCCCCGCCTCAACGGCCGCCAGTCGGTGGACCTCGCCTTCCGGGTGGCCGAGATGCTCTCCGGCCGCGGCTGACAGAAGCAGCCGCCGGAGTCCCGGCGTGAGCGATCGACATCCAGGGCAACGCCGGTGCTCGGGCGTCCGGCGCGATGTCGAGCGAGACCTTGATGGCATAGGCACAGCCAGTCCCGGCGGGACGGGGACGGAACTCCTGCCGGCAGCCAGCGCGGCGGTGATCATCACCGCAGGAGTATGGAGATCCATGCATCTCTAGCAGTATGTGCAGTAGAGGGTATTATTGACGAGGAATGACCTGTGTTGAATTGCCGGTTGGCAGATTGACGATCGAGGCCGCGATCACACTCGACACCGCCGTCGACGGAGGGGTGCCATGAGTAATCCGATACGGTCGAGGCCTGCCCGCAGAAGGTGGTCGAGTGGCCCGGGCCGGGTGTCGCAAGCGGCCTGGACCGCTGCGCTGGCGGTGGCGTTGCTGGTGCTTGTCGCGGCATCGCCGGGATTCGCCCAGGACGATGAGGTGACGGACTTCTCGAATTTCGTCTACAGCAGCAGCAAGACCTTCTCCTCCGTCTGGGGCCCCGTGGGACTCTGGTCCGACGGGACCATCATCTGGGTAAGGCACGTCAGCGACGGCAAGCTCGCCGCCTACACCCTGGCAACCCGGGCCCGCGCCGACGGCTATGACATCGATCTGGCCGACGGCACCAATATGTCCGGGTCCGACGGCGACGGCAGCGGCACCTCCAGCGAGGACGGGAACGCAAACCCCAGAGGCATATGGTCTGACGGCACCACGATGTGGGTGGCCGACCAGATTGACGGCGATGTCTACGCCTACACGCTGGACGCGGACGGCGACGACGACATAGACGCCGACGACACCAGCCACGATGACTGGGGCGCCCGCGATTCGTCGAAGGACATCCAACTGTCCCGCCACTCTTACGGCAACAGTTGGAAGCGGAAGTGGACTGATATGTGGTCCAACGGGACCACCTTGTGGGTGGCCAACAACTGGGGCATTGACAGCAAGCTCTTCGCCTTCACCCTGTCGAGCGGGGCCCGCGACTCGTCCAAGGACATACGATTGCGCAACTGCAGCTGCCAGCCCTGGGGTCTATGGTCCAACGAGACCACGCTTTGGGTGGCCGACGCTGGCGACGACAAGCTCTACGCCTACACCCTGTCGACCGGGGCCCGCGACTCGAGCAAGGACTTCGAACTGCACGCCGACAACGACGATCCCTCGGGCATATGGCTCGACGGCACCACCTTGTGGGTGGCCGACGTCTGGGTCGACAAGATCTTCATCTACGAGCAGGGGGCCGGCGGCGACTCGGTGGGCGGGCTGTAGTCCGCAGAGCGCACGGACTCTGGAAATGGCCCCCGACACGGCCGAATCCTTTCCGTGAATCAGGCCAGGCGGTCTACGAAGGCTTCGAGCTGGCGCAGGTTGCGGACCTCGAACACGCCGTCGCAGTGGGGGGCGTACTCCCCCACGATCGAGTCGCCGGTGTCCCAGTAGCTGCGGGGCTCGGGGTTCAGCCAGTACAGGTGGCGGGCCTTCTCCTGCATGGCCTTGACTATCCAGCTCTCGGGGGCGTGGTAGTTGTTGCGGGCGTCGCCGAGGATCAGCACGGTGGTGCGGGGGCCGACGTCGTTGGCGTAGTTGTCCCAGAACACCCCGAGGGCGTGGCCGTAGTCGGAGTGGCCGTCCACCCAGACCACGTCGGCCTCGGTGTTCACCCGGTGGACCGCCTCCGCGATGTCGTCGGTTCCCTCGAAGTACCGGGTCACCTCGTCGAGCCCGTCGATGAAGACGAACGACCGCACCTTCGAGAACTGGCTGGAGATGGCGTACACGAGGTGCAGCGTGAAACGGGCGAATGCAGCCACCGACCCCGACACGTCGGCAACCACCATGATGTCGGGCTTGTGCGGGCGGGGATGGCGGAACTTGGGCTCCACCGGCACGCCCCCGTAGGACAGCGAGTGCCGCACCGTTGAGCGGAAGTCGAGCGGCCCGGACCGCCCGTGGCGGCGCTTGCGGACCAGCCGGGCGGCCAGCTTGCGGGTCAGCGGGTAGATGGCCTTGCGGAGGCTGGCCATCTCCTCGCGGGAGGCGTGCATGAAGTCGATGTCGGACGGCAGCGGCTTGCGCAGCGTCTTGGCCATGGCCTCCACGCCGCGGTCGGCCACCAGCCGGCGACGGATCTCGGCCTCGATCTGGCGCTTGAGCTCGGCGATGCGCAACTCGTAGGTGTCCCGCCTCAGGCGGAGTTCGAAGTCGTCGACGCCGCCCTCGGTCTGCTGGTCCACGTCCATGAGACGCTCGAGCACGCCTTCGAGGTCCAGGTTGCGCAGAGTGCGGTACAGGTAGTAGGTGCCTCCGACAGGACGGCCCGGCTCCATCCCCGCATAGCGGCGGACCGCCTGGCGGGCCGCGGCCCGGATCATCTCGGCGTCGCCTCGCATCAGGGCCCGGTAGAGCATCTCGGCCAGCTCTTCGGGGCTGAGCATGTCGCCCGATCCGCCCCGGTCGCCCTCGGCCGCGATCTCGCCGTCGGCGTCGTCGAGATCGGCGAGGTCGTCCTCGGTGATCTCGTACTGCGCCCCTCTCAGAGAGAAGTACACCTCGAACACGGTCTCGAACGCCTTCCAGTGGGCCTGGTTCTTGACCAGGGTCGCGGCCAGGGCGTACTTGAACGTGTCGCGGTCCTCGATCGGGATGTGCTTGACGGCCTCCATGGCGTCGAGGTTCTCGGTGAGGCTGGCCGGGATGCCCACGGCCCGCAATTCCGCGATGAAGCCGTTGAGCAGGTCCAGCAGCGGATCCCCGGCCTGGACCGGAAGCGCGGGCTGGACAGTCTCAGCAGCGGTCACAGCCGGGTGCCCCCCATGCTCGCCCCGCTTACGGCGCGAGGCCCTCGACGGTCGCCAACTCCTTGCTCGCCCGGTTGATGTCGCTCTGGTACTTGAGCAGGATGTTGATCGTCTCGGCGGCGACCTCGGCATCGACGTGCTGCACACCGAGCAGCACCAGGGTGCGGGCCCAGTCAAGGGTCTCCGACACCGACGGCGGCTTCTTGAGCTCCAGCCGCCGGATGGAGCGGACCACCCGGGCCACCTGATCGGCCAGGTTCTCGGTTATGTCGGGAACCTTGGCCAGCACGATCTCCTTCTCCCGCTCCATCGACGGGTAGTCGATGTGCAGGTACAGGCAGCGCCGCTTGAGGGCCTCGCTCAGCTCGCGGGTGTTGTTGGAGGTGAGGAACACCAGCGGCACCTGCACCGCCTCCATGGTGCCCAGCTCCGGGATCGACACCTGGTACTCGCTGAGGATCTCCAGCAGCAGGGCCTCGGTCTCCACCTCGACCCGGTCGACCTCGTCGATGAGCAGCACGATCGGGTCGGTAGCCCTGATGGCCTCCAGCAGCGGCCGGGTCAGCAGGAACTCGTCGGAGAAGATGTCGGTGGAGATGTTGTCCCAGCCTGCATCGGCCTCGCGCTCGGTCTGGATGCGCAACAGCTGCTTCTTGTAGTTCCACTCGTACAGCGCCCTGGCCTCGTCGAGGCCCTCGTAGCACTGCAGGCGGATGAGCCGGCTGTTGGTGATCTCGGCCACGCTCTTGGCCAGCTGGGTCTTGCCGGTGCCGGCCGGGCCCTCCACCAGCACGGGCTTGTCGAGGCGGTCGGCGAGGTATACCACGCCGGCCAGGCCGGAGTCGCAGAGGTAGTCGACCTTGGAGAGGCCGCCTCGGACCGCGTCGACGTCGGTGAAGCGGTGCGACATCTGAGATCAGTCCCGCGGCCGGCTAGCGGACGTGGCCCTCGCCGCGCACGACGAACTTGAGGGTCGTCAACTGGTCGAGACCCATGGGACCACGGGCGTGGAGCTTCTGGGTGCTGATCCCGATCTCGGCGCCGAAGCCGAACTCCTCGCCGTCCACGAACCGGGTGGAGGCGTTGACGAGCACCGCCGCGGCGTCGACCTCCCTGGTGAACCGGTCGGCGGCCGCGAGGTCGGAGGTGATGATGGTCTCGGAGTGTCCCGATCCGTTGTGGTTCACATGCGAGATGGCCTCGTCGAGGCTGTCGACCACCTTCACCGACATCTTCAGGTCGAGGAATTCGGTGGCGTGGTCGGCTGCGGTGGCCTCCCCCATCGACGGCACCGCCCGGCGGGCCCGCTCGTCGCCGAGCAACTCGACGCCGTCCAGGGCGCCCGCCGCCCTCGCCAGGAACTCGTCCGCCACCGCCGAGTGGACCACCAGCGACTCCAGGGCGTTGCACACCCCGGGCCGCTGCGTCTTGCCGTTGATGACGATGTCGAGGGCTGCATCGAGGTCGGCGGTGGCGTCGACGTAGGCGTGGCAGTTGCCGGCGCCGTCGATCACGACGGGCACGGTGGCGTGCTCGAGGATGGACGCGATGAGCGACGGACCGCCCCGCGGGATCAGGCAGTCGATGTAGTCGTTCTGCTGCATGAACTCCACCGCGGCGGCCCGCGACGTGTCCTCGACCAGGATGAGGGCGTCGGCGGGCAAGCCGGCGGACGAGATGGCCTCGCGGATGGCGGATGCGATGGCCAGATTGGAAATGATGGCTGACGACGAGCCTCGCAGGAAGGCGGCGTTGCCCGACTTGAGGCAGAGACCGGCCGCGTCGGAGGTGACGTTGGGGCGGCTCTCGTAGATGATGGCCACCACGCCGAGGGGGACCCGGACCCGCTCGATGCGCAGCCCGTTGGGCCGGACCCAGCCGTCGGCCACTTCGCCGATCGGGTCGCTCCGGGCCGCGATCTGCCTCAGGCCGTCGGCCATGGCCTCGATGCGGGTCGGTGACAGGCGGAGCCGGTCGACGAGGGCGGCAGGAGTCCCGTCGGCCTCGGCCCGGGCGACATCGACAGCGTTGGCCGCGCATATCTCGCCGGTCCGGGCCAGCAGCGCGTCGGCCGCCGACGAGAGCGCGGCGTCCTTGGCCGCGGTGGAAGCGGCTGCCATCAGCCTGGAAGCGGCCTTGGCCCGGGCGGCCAGCTCGGCAACGGGCGTCGCAGCGGGCTCCGCTGCCGGGTCGTTGGCGGGCGGGTCGGCGGACTCTGCGGGCGCGGCGGACGGTATGACGCCGGTTGCTGCGCTGCTCATCGTCTCAGGCTATAGGGGCGGCGCGGCTAGCCTCGCCCCCAGAAGCCGAGCTCGTCCTCAAATCTGCGTGGGTTTTCCTCCCATACGACGTGTTTCTCTACTGATTTCATCGGGCAGGGCTTAGCGACCCGTAAGCGCGGCGAACAGGAGCGGGAGATAGGCCGCCCCACCTCAGGCCGCCGGGACGGCGCGGCTAGCCTCGCCCCACACATGAAGGACCCTGAGCAGCGACTGACCACGTGACTGAGCCGAAACGGCCCCGGCGGGCATCGGGCCCGCTGCTGGTAGCGCTGGGGATCGGCGCCAGCCGCCTGGCCGGTCTGGGCCGTGAGACCGTCGCCTCCCGGCTGCTGGGCAACACCGCGGCCGGCGACGCCTTCGCGGTGGCCATGAGAATCCCCAACATGCTCCAGAACCTGCTGGGCGAGGGCGTGCTGTCGGCCAGTTTCGTGCCCGTCTACAGCCGCCTGCTCGACGAGGCCGAGCATGAGGGGGGCGACGCCACCGATCCGGGCCGGGTGGCCGGCGCGGCGGCCGCCGCGCTGATGACCGTCGTGGGGCTGGCCGTCGCGCTGATCGTGACCATGGCCCGGCCCATCACCTTCGCGCTGGCACCCGGCCTTGAGGGCGACCGCTTCGAGCTGGCCGTCTCGCTGGTTCGCATAACCGCGCTGGGCACCGGCTTCGCCGTGCTGTCGGCGTGGTGCCTGGGCGTGCTCAACAGCCACCGCCGCTTCTTCGTGTCGTACGCCGCACCGGTGCTGTGGAACGCGGTCCAGGTGGGGGCGCTGGTGGTGGCCTGGATCCTGGCCCTCGACCTCGATGGCGTGGCCCGAGCCCTGGCCTGGGGAGTGGCCGGCGGCGGCCTGGCCCAGCTGCTGGTCCAGCTCCCGCTCACCGTGCGCCTGGCCCGGGGGCTGCGGCTGCGCTGGATGCGGGACCACGCCGGCCTGCGAGAGATCCGGCGCCGGTTCGGGCCGGCGGTGATGGGACGGGGCGTGGTGCAGGTCTCGGCGTACGTCGACCTGATGCTGGCCTCGCTGCTGGCCACCGGGGCGGTGGCCGCCCTGTACCGGGCCCAGATCCTGTACATGCTTCCGGTGAGCCTGTTCGCCATGAGCGTCGCCGCGGCCGAGCTGCCCGAGATGTCGCGCCTGGCCAACGACCCGGCCGCGCTGGCAGCCCGGTCGCGGGCGGCCATGCACCGAGTGGCGTTCTGGATGCTGCTGGCGGCCGCGGTCTACGTTGCGGCCGGCGACCTCATAGTGGGCCTGCTCTTTGAGGGCGGGGTGTTCGGGTCGGCCGACACGGTGCTGGTGTGGCTCGTGATCGCGGCCTACGCGCTCGGGTTGCCCGCAACCGGCGTGAGCCGGGTGCTCCAGAACGCCTGCTACGCCCGGGGCGACACGGCCGGGCCGGCTCGCATTGCCGCCGTCCGGGTGGTGGTGGCCGCGGCGGTCGGCACCGTTGTCATGTTTCCGCTGGACCGCATCGTGGTCGGCTCCGACGGGCTGGTCGGCGCCGCCGACGCCCTGGGGCTGGCATGGGCGCTGCCCGCAGCCGAGCGGGCAATCGACGATGTCGTGCGGCTGGGCGCAGTCGGGCTGGCGGTGGGATCGGCGGTGGCTGCCTGGACGGAGATCGCCCTGCTGTCGCGCCGGTTCGGCTTCCCGGACGCGGTGCGATCAGCACTGGGGGCCCCGGCAGCAGCCGCGGCGATCTCCTTCGCGGCGACCGCCGCGCTCAAGCTGCTGGTGGACGGCTGGCCACCGATCCTGTCGGCGCCGCTGGTGGCCGCGGCCGCCGTTCTCGTCTACGCGCTGGTGGCCTTCCGCAGCGGCGTAGCCGAGGCCCACCTCCTGCTAGAGCCGGCACGAAGAATCATCTGGCACCGTCGCGACCGGACCGGCTGAGGGTCGAAGGGCTCCCCGGCCGTCGCCGAGGAAGTAGAGTCTGAGCCATGTGGAAGCTCCTGAAGCGCCGCTGGAAGTACCTGACCGCCCGGTTGGGGGGCCGCTGGGAGGAGAAGGCGGATCCGAAGACCCAGCTTGAGCAGGCCATCGCTGAAGCCCGCGAGCAGCATCGCCGTCTCAAGGACCAGGCCGCGAATGTGATCGCCAACCAGAAGCAGACCGAGATGCGGTTGAACCGGGCCATCACGGAGTTGGAGAGAGTCAACGTCAACGCCCGCCGCGCCCTGATGATGGCCCAGGAAGCCGTCTCGGACGGTGACCAGTCCAAGGCCAAGTCCTACAACTCTGCGGCCGAGCAACTGGCGGGCCGGATGATCACGCTCGAGCAGGAGATCGAGAGCCTCAAGGATCTGTACCTGCAGACATCGCAGGCGTCCGAAGAAGCCAAAGCGGCCGTCACCCATAATTCTTTGAGCCTGCAGGAGAAGCTGCGGCAGCAGCAGAGGCTGCTGGGCCAGCTCGATCAGGCCCGCATGCAGGAGCAGATGAACGAGGCGATGACCTCGCTGTCGGAAGCGGTCGGGGAGGAACTGCCGACCTTCAACGAGATCCGAGACAAGATCGAGGCCCGCTACGCCAAGGCGAAGGGCATGGCCGAGCTAGCCGAGGGCGGCCCGGAGGTCAGTATGCTCGAGATCGAGGAGGCGGCCCGCAACAAGGAGGCCAAGGCTCGCCTCGAGCAGATGAGAGAGAACCTCGGCCTCCCCGCGCCCAGTGCCGACGAGATCGTCGAGGCCTCCGTAGTGGAGACGGCTGACTCCGAGGCGCCACTTACCCCGAACGACTGAACGCCGCTCGCTGACGTCTGTCAGCGGCAACAGTCTCGCCTCAAGAGCCGGGCAGGACTACCAGGTCGTTGGCGTGTACCACCACGTGAGGAGCGCCGGGGGGCAGGTCCTCGCGGCGGCGGCCGGCGGCGGTGCGCAGCTCGTCGCTGCTGTGGCGCACGAGGCCCTTGGCGAACACCTCTCCCTCCGCCTCGCGCACCTCCACCGGCGCCCCCGCGTCGAAGGTTCCCGATACCGACCGCACACCGATGGCGAGCAGTGACTTGCCCCGCTCGAGCGCGGCCCGGGCCCCTGAGTCGACCACGACCTCTCCCACCGAGCCCACCGCGAAGCCGATCCACAGCTTGCGGGCCGGCAGCCGCTGCGCGGCGGCCCGCACCAGCGTCCCGACCCCGGCCACCCCGGCCACGGCGTCACCGAGCACGCCGGGTCGCTTGGCGTCAGCGATCACCGTGGGAACTCCCGACAGCGAGGCAACCCGGGCCGCGGTCAGCTTGGATGCCATGCCACCGCTGCCCCGCTCCGTTCCGGCACCCCCGACCCGGGTCTGAAGATGGTGGTCGAACTCGACGATCTCCTCGATCAGCGAAGCCTCGGAGTTCCGGCGAGGATCGGAGGTCAGGACTCCCGCGGTATCGGTCAGCAGCACAAGCAGATCGGCCTGGACCAGGTTGGCCACCAGCGCGGCCAGGCGGTCGTTGTCGCCCCACCGGATCTCGTCGTCGGCCACTGCGTCGTTCTCGTTCACGACAGGCACCACGCCCAGGTCCAGCAGCTTGCGCAGGGTGGTCCCGGCGTGCACGTACTGGGTGCGGATCACGAAGTCGAGGGGCACCAGCAGCACCTGGCCGGCCACTACGCCCAGGCCTGAGAAGACCTCGCGGTACATTCCCATGAGGGCGCTCTGGCCCACGGTTGCCACCGCCTGCAGCGTCTCCATGGCCGACGGCCGCCGATCGCCGCCCATGCCGAGCTCGGGAAGCCCGGCCGCGATGGCGCCGCTGGTGACCACCACCACCCGGCAGCCCTGTGAACGCAGGCCGACCACCTCGTTGCAGAACTTCTCGATGGGGACGCGATCGATCGCGCCGGCGTCGTCGGTGATCGACGAGGTACCGATCTTGGCCACGATGGTCCGGGCCGCGGGCTCCGAGCTCACCGGCTGCTCCCGTCCATTCCCCCAACAACGGTGGCCTCGGCGTCGTCGTAGTACGTGAAGCTGAAGTCCCCGATGCGCACCTCGTCGCCGGTGACCGCGCCGGCGGAGGCCAGCACCCGCTCGACCCCGAGGCTGCGCAGCCGATCCTGGACATAGGCCTGCGCGCCGGGGTCGGTCAAGTCGCTGAGGGCCACCGCCCGCGCCGCGGCGCGCCCCTGCACAGTCCAGGATCCGTCGTCGCCGCGGACGACCGTAACCTCCTGAGCGTGGGGCAGGGGCCGGTGCACGACCGGAGCCTCTAGGACCGGCTCGCTGACCCGAGCCTCGGTCACCATCCGGCTGAGCTCGCCGAGCACCTCGGACACACCCTCGCCGGTGACCGACGACAGGCGACCGCCCGCACCGCCGAAGCTCTCGGCGGGCGCGGTGTCGGCCCGGCTGCCCACCACCAGCCGCGGCCGCTCGGCCAGTTCCGGGCGGTACCGGCCCAATTCGCCCAACAGCACCGACAGCTGCTCGTCGGGGCGGCAGTCAGCCAGCTCGCACAGGTCGATCAGCACCAGCAGCACACGGGCTCGCTCGACGTGGCGCAGAAACCGGTGGCCCAGGCCGCGACCCTCGCTGGCGCCCTCGATCAGGCCGGGGATGTCGGCCAGGACCATCTCGAAGGTGTCGTCGAGACGGACCACTCCGAGGTTGGGCTCCAGGGTGGTGAAGGGATAGTCGGCAATCTTCGGCTTGGCCGCGGACACCCGGCTGATGAACGTGGACTTGCCCACGTTGGGGAAGCCGACAATGGCCACATCGGCCAGCAGCTTCAACTCGAGACGCAGCCAGCGCTGCTCGCCGAACTCGCCCTGCTCGGCGAAGGCCGGAGCCCGCCGGCGGTTCGACAGGAACCGGGCGTTGCCCCGACCACCGTCGCCGGCGTGCGCCGCCAGCCAGCGCTCGCCGTGGGCCGACAGATCGGCGAGTTGCGACCGGTCGGCGTGGTCGAGCACGACCGTGCCCACGGGAACCCTCACATCCAGAGAGTCGCCCCGGGCTCCGTGGCGGTTGCCCCCGGAGCCGTGCTTGCCGTTGGAGGCCCGGCGATGGGGATGGTCCCGGAACGCCAGCAGCGAGGCGACGTTGCGGTCGGCGACCAGCCAGATGTCACCGCCGCGGCCGCCGTCACCGCCGGCCGGACCGCCCCGGGCCACGCGGGCCTCCCTGCGGAAGGCGACGCACCCGGCACCGCCGTCACCCGCGGTGACGTGAAGATTGCACTCGTCAACAAACCCGGACACCACTTAAGACTAAGCGGAGGCCCTCCCGACGGGGACAGATCGAGCTATCCGTGCGCGGAACAGAGGTGACCTGCGACCGGACAGGCCGGCGGGTGGCGGCGAGTCCGTTCGACCGACGATAGGGCGAAGCCCTGTCGGTCGAACGGAGCTCGACGACAGGACCCGCCGGCCGGGACGGCCCGGCCGGTGCTAGGCGTCGGCCGGGACTACCTCGACCAGCTTGCGGCCCCGGCGGGAGCCGTAGCGCACCACGCCGTCGGCCTTGGCGAACAGGGTGTCGTCGCCGCCCTTACCCACGTTGGTTCCCGGATGGATCCTGGTGCCCCGCTGGCGCACCAGGATGGCGCCGGCCAGCACCCGGCCGCCGTCGTAGACCTTCACCCCGAGACGCTGCGCGTTGGAGTCGCGGCCGTTGCGAGTGGATCCCCCGCCCTTGGTCTTGGACATATCGAATCAGCCCTTCGTGATGCCGGTGATCTCAAGGGTCGCCAACGTCTGGCGATGACCCCACCGGCGACGCTGGTTGCTCTTGGACTTGTAGGTGAAGCCGCGGATCTTGGGGCCGCGGTGCTCGTCCACCACCACCGCGGTGACGCTGCTGCCGGCCAGATCGTCCGGCGTCGCCAGCACCGAGTCACCGTCCACGAGCAGCACCGGGCGCAACGAGACCTCCGAGCCCGGCTCGGCGACCCGCTCCACCTCAATAGTGGAGCCCTGCTCAACGCGGTACTGCTTACCGCCGGTCTGGACCACTGCGTACATAGCCATCGAATGGTACCGGCCCGCGATTCCGCCTCCACGGGGGGCCGGCCGGAGGTTAATCGAGGAGGTCTGGCAGCAGCCGGAAGCCGCGGCCGGAGCAGTCGCTGCAGTTGTCCGACAGCGACTCGAGCAGTCCCTCGCCGCTGCGCTTGCGGGTCATCTCCATCAGCCCGAGACCGCTGATGTCGAGCACCTGAGTGCGGGTCTTGTCCCGGGCCAAGGCCTCGCGGAAGCGCTTGGTCACCTGGGCCCGGTTGGCCGCCACCTCCATGTCCACGAAGTCCACCACAATGATCCCGCCGATGTCGCGCAGGCGCAGCTGGCGGGCCAGCTCGTCGGCAGCCTCCAGGTTGTTGGCCAGCACCGTCTCCTCGAGGCTCGACTTGCCGACGTTCTTGCCCGTGTTGACGTCGACCACGGTGAGAGCCTCGGTGTGCTCGATGATGAGCGAGCCGCCCGAGGGCAGCCACACCTTGGGCTCGAGTGCCTTCTTGAGCTGCTCAGTGACGTAGTAGCGCTCGAAAAGCGGCAGGTCCTGCTTGCCTGGGTTGTAGTACTCGACCCGGTCCGCAAGCGGCGGGATGATCGACGAGATGTAGCCGGACGCCTTCGAGTAGAGATCCTGATCGTCGATGATCACCCCCCGGTAGTCGGTGTTGAGCTCTTCACGGATGAGGCGCAGGGGTGCTTCGGGCTCCCGGTACAGCAGGGCGGGGGCCGTCGACGACTTGGCCAGCTTCTCGATGTCCTTCCACTGGCGCAGCAGGCGGACGACGTCTCGCTCGATCTCGGCCGCGGTGACCTTCTCCGCCGCGGTCCGCATGATCAGGCCATGACCATCGGGCTTGACCTTCTCGAGGATCGACCGCAGACGCCGGCGCTCGCCGTCGGGGAGGCGTTTGGAGATCCCGAACCCCGTCGAGTTGGGCACCAGCACCACGAACCGGCCAGCCAGGGACACGTCCTGGGTCAGGCGGGCGCCCTTCTCCCCGATCGGGTTCTTGGTGACCTGGCACAGGATCGACTGTTTGGGCTTGAGCAGCTCCTCGATGCGGGGCTTGACCTGGTCGCCGTCTGTGCGGCCGCCCTCGATCTCGTCGGGGTCGTACTGGACGTCCCCCCGGTACAGCACCGCGTTCTTGGGCGTGCCGATGTCGACGAAGGCGGTCTCCATTCCCGGCAGCACGTTCTGCACCCGCCCGAGATAGATGTTGCCGTGGATCTGGCTGATTTCGTCGGCCGGGCGGGAGACCCTGAACTCGATGAGGCGCCTGCCTTCGAGCACAGCAATCTGAGTGGCCTGCTCGCTGACGTGGACGCACATCAGGTACCGGCCGAGCGCCTGTCCCTTGCGGGTGCGGCCCCGGCGCCCCTTGAGACTCTTCTCGTCGAGCTCTACAGGCTCGTCGTAGGTGACGGCCTCCACCACCGCTGGCTGGCGCGGCTTCTGGCCGGATCGGTTCCCGCCGCCGCGCCGGCGCCTCCTTCGCCGCCCGCCGGCGGAGGAGCCTCCCTCGTTCGTGCGCCCGTCGCTTCGACGCCCGCCCGCGGCGGTGTCTACCGCAGGCGGCGCGGGACGGGTGTCACCGATCTTCGGCTTGCGGGGCGGCTGCTGATCGGGGCGGCGCTCCCTGCTGGACCGGCCGGTCGATCCTCCGGCCGAATCGGCCTGCTTGGCTTTGGACGGCTTAGGGGCCTGCGCTTGCTTCGGGGATTGCTTCCTCGCTTCCGGCTTAGGTTTCCGCGCGTCCTTCTCGGCGGCGCGGGGAGCGCCCGCCGTCTTGCGTTCGTTGCTCATTGTGTTCCTTCGAGTACGTGAGCAGGCGGGTCATGGTGCGACCCCTGCTCCTGCGACCGACAGCTCGGCAACAGCCAGCGGTTCACGGCGCTGGAGCCCGTCGGTTGCGATCCATTGGTGAAGACGGTGGGCCCGCAACAGGCTGAGCGGCGGGTCGAGGCCCGCGAGCAGTTCCGGCGGGCGTACCGCCCGCGGCTTCGTGCCCAACTCGGCGATGAGCCTCACACCGTCTGTGATGTTCCCCTGCACTTCGGCGGCCAGCACGGCGGGCCGGATGTCATCAGTGTCCAGCCGCCCCTTGCGCTCGCGTTGGACCAGCAACTCGCTGCGGGCCATGGCCCGCTCCAGCGCCTCCGACGCCTCGACGGCGCCGGCGCCAGCCGCCTCGATCCTCCAAGTACAGCTCGTTACCGCGTGCTGGAGCGACGGCTCGCCAGGGGCGAGACCAGCCGCGGCCAGCGCTTCCATTCCCGCCGGCAGCGACGCGGTCAGCGCTGCGACGAGGGTCTCGGTGTCGATGCCGGCCACCCGGTCCGGATCCAACTCGACGTCGAGGTACTCGGCGTCGGAGGAGTATCCGGTGGACAGGGCCAACCCGAACGCGATCTTGGGCCGGGGGTTGAATCCGGCCGAGTAGGCCACAGCGACCCGGGCGCGCCTCAGCGCCCGCTCCCAGATCCGGGCCACATCCCGGTGGGACGTGAAGCGGACCTTGCCGTGCTTCGAGAAGCGGATCCTGACCCTCGACCCCCTCATGCCGGGCTTCCGATCCGCTCGGCCTCTCGTCCCCGCTCGATCAGGCGCACCTCCACCGTGCGGCGCGAGGTGTCCATGCCGGTGCCCTGGCTACCTCCCGCCGGAGGAACCGCCGAGGCCACCACATGCTCGATGCCGTAGCCGGTGCACGCCCCGCAGTCGTAGCACGGGGTCCAGCGGCAATCCTCGAGACCGACCTCGTCGAGAGCATCTCGCCAGTCCTGCCACAGGAAATCCTTGTGGAGCCCGGCCGACAGGTGATCCCAAGGCAGCACCTCGTCGAATGTGCGGTGGCGGTGCACCCCGTCGTCGATATCGATCCCGCAGGCGTCGGCCGCGGCCTGCCAGCGCTGCAGGTCGAAGTGCTCGGACCACTCCTGGAAGGTGCCTCCGTGTCGCCACACATGCTCGATAACCGGGCCGAGCCGGCGATCGCCCCTGCTGGCCAGCCCTTCAGCCAGGCTGGCAGCGGCGTCGTGCCATTTGAGCTGCACCCCCCTGGCCCGGCGCAGATCGTCGCGCAGCAGGCCGATCTTGCGCCTCAGCTCCACAGTGGTGTTCTGCCCGAACCACTGGAACGGGGTGAACGGCTTGGGCACGAAACCGCCGACGGACACGGTGACCGACGGCGACCGCACATGGGTCCGGCCCAGAGCCACGCAGTTGCGGGCCAGTTCCGCGATGCCGAGGGTGTCCTCGTCGGTCTCGGTGGGCAGGCCGGTGAGGAAGTAGAGCTTCATCCGGCGCCACCCCTGCGAGTAGGCCGACTCCACCGCGGCGTAGAGGTCGTCTTCGGTGATGAGCTTGTTGATCACCTGACGCATCCGCCAGGTGCCCGCCTCGGGGGCGAAGGTGAGCCCGGTGCGGCGGGCACGCTGGATCTGAGCCGCGATGCCGACCGTGAAGGCGTCGACACGCAGGCTGGGCAGCGATACCGAGACCTGGCCGCAGCCGGAATCGTCGACCGTGGAGGCGACGACCTGCTCGATGCCGCTGAAATCGGCCGTGCTCAGCGAGGTCAGGGCCACCTCGTCGTAGCCGGTGCGGCGCAGGCCCTCGCTCACCATGGTGCGCACCTGTTCAGCCGGGCGCTCCCGCACCGGCCGGGTGATCATTCCGGCCTGGCAGAAGCGGCAGCCCCGGGTGCAGCCCCGGAAGACCTCGACGTTGAGGCGATCGTGCACCACCTCGGTGAGCGGCACGAGCTGGCGCTTGGGGTAGGGCCAGTCGGCGAGGTCGGCCACGGTGCGCTTCTCGACGACGGCAGGCACGTCGGGGTGGAGCGGCTCGACGGCCGCGAGCCGCCCGCGGTCGTAGACGGGCCGGTACTGCGACGGCACGTATACCCCGGGCACCCGGGCCAGGGCCCTCAGGATCCCGCCACGGCCGCCGGGACGGCCCGAGGTCTTCCAGTCCCGCAGCAAATCGGTGACGTCGCCCACCGCCTCCTCACCGTCGCCGAGCACGACGAAGTCGACGAAGTCCGCGAGCGGCTCGGGGTTGTAGGTGCAGTGGCCCCCGGCACCGATCAGAGGATCCGCCTCGTGGCGCAGCCCGCTGTGGACGGGCACACCGGCGAGGTCGATGCAGTTCAGCACGTTCGTGTAGGTGAGCTCGGCGGAGAGGTTGAACGCGATGACGTCGAACAGCGCGGCCGGGCGGTGGGTGTCGACCGAGAACAGCGGCAGCCCCTCGGCCCTCATCTGCGCCTCGAGATCCACCCAGGGGGCGTAGGCGCGCTCGGCGGCCGAGTCTCCACGCTCGTTGAGGATCTCGTAGAGGATCTGCAGACCCTGGTTGGGCAGGCCGATCTCATAGGTGTCGGGATAGGTGAGCAGCCATGACACGATCCCGGGGCCGTGGACCGGGGTCTGCATCCCGTGCTCGCCGCCGATGTAGCGGGCGGGCTTGGACACCTGGGGCAGGAGAGGCTCGAGGCGATGCCACAGGTTTGTCACCCTGCCAGCCTACATCTGCTGATTGAGCATCCCTTCGATGTCGAGACGGCGGCGATACACACCCGCGACCAGCCCCAGCGCGGCCATCGACGTGAGCATCGAGGATCCGCCGTAGCTGACCAGCGGCAGCGGGATGCCGGTGACCGGCATCATCCCCATGGTCATGCCGACCGACTGGAACATCTGGAACAGGAACATGGCGAAGACTCCGGTGCAGAGGAGCCGCTCGAACGGCGTCGCGGCGATCTGAGCCGTCCTCCAGATGCGGAATAGCAGCACCGAGTACAAGCCGATCAGCAGTGAGGCGCCCCGCAGGCCGAGTTCCTCGCCCGCCACCGTGAAAATGAAGTCGGTCTGCTGTGCGGGCACCAGGTCGGACCGGGTCTGGGTTCCTTGGAACAGTCCCTGCCCCTGCAGCCCCCCGTTGCCGATGGCGATCTGGGCCTGCTCGACGTTGAAGGCGTAGGTGGCAGCGTCATCGGTGGCCTCCGACGGGGCGAACAGGTACACCCGCAGGCGGGCCTCCTGGTAGTCGGCCAGCTCGTCGGAGCGGAGCACGCCCACGATCCCCACCGCCGCCACGATCGCCAGCAGAGCGATCCAGCGGAGCTTGATCCCGCTTGCGACCACCGTCACCACGGCGACCACGAGATACACCAGAATGGTCCCGAGGTCCGGCTGGAGCAGGATCAGCCCTATCGGCGCGGCGGCGAGCGCCAGAGCCAGACCCAGCCGCAACAACCCGGCCCCGCCGGCGCGCGGTGACAGCAGCAGCGCCAGCCCCACGATCACCGCCAGCTTCCCGGGCTCCGACGGCTGCATCCTGAACGTCCCGAAGGAGAACCAGCCCTGGGTGCCGCTCACCTCCACGCCCACCTGCAGCACCAGCCACAGAGCCCCCATCATCACCACGAAGGCGAGCGGGTAGAGCCTCTTCATGAGACTGGGTGGGACGAAGGCCGCGACGGCGGCCACCACGACTCCCGCGGTGATGAACAGGATTTGCCGCTCGAGGAAGGCGTTGTTGGGCTCGGTGAAGTCGTCCACCACGCCCCTGGTGGCCGAATACACGAGAACCGATCCCATCGCCGCGATGGCCAGGGCCGAGAGGGTCAGGAACGGATCGACCAGCAGCCACCAAGGATCCTTCTCGCGCTCGAGGTTCTCGGTCTCGGGCACCGAGGCGAGGACAGTCACAGCAGGGCGTCCAGTCCTCGCTGCTCCACGGCGATCTCGCCACCCACCAGCTCAGCGCACTCCTGCGAGAGCACGGGCCGCTCCTCGGAGATCGGCACACCGTCGGAATCGACCTTGATCTCGCCGGTGCGGATGCCCTCGAGGAACGCGACGAGCAGCTTGACCTCCCCGTAGCAGGCGTCCACCTCCTTGGCCGTGCGGGCCCGATCCACCGTGCCGGTGGCGATCGGAAGGAGGATCCGAGCCACGGCCGGCGCGGCCACGTCACCGCCGAAGCCGGCCTCCTCCAGCACCATCGTGACTACCACCTCGGGGTTGTAGTCGAAGCCGCGCTCGGGCCACGGCGCCGGGCCGAACGCTGTGAACCAGGCGAAGTCGGCCTTCCCCTGCTTCTCAGCCGTGCCGGTCTTGCCCGCTACCGGCCAGGCGCTCAGCGGGAAATCTACGCCTCCCTCGCCGGGAAGGTTGAAGGCCCCGTAGGCGGTTCCCCGCAACAGCGCCTCATCGCCGGTCGGACTCGGGATGTTGAGCGCCGTCACTCCGTTCAGCCCGTCGAGCAGCGGTTCGGACAGCGCGGCATTCCAATCGAGCTCTCGCACGAGCCTCGGGCCGAACTCCTCCAGGACGTTGCCACTGCGGTCGGTGATCTTGGTGGCGATGTTGGGCTGGTGGAGCTTGCCCTCGCTGGCCAGGACCGCGTAGAGGTTGGCCACCTGCAGCGGCGTGGCCAGGAGGTTGCCCTGGCCGATGGCCAGGTTGATGGTGTCGCCCGCGAACCACTGGTCACCGCCGCGCAGGAACACGCCCTGCTCGAACTGGTAGTCGTAGTACTCCCGGTCGGGCACGACCCCGGGCCTCTCGTGGGGCAGCGGGACTCCGGTGTGGGAACCGAGGCCGAAGGCCTCGGCGGTCTCCTGGATTCCCTCGTCGAGGGGCGCGCGGCGCTGGAAGAAGCCCTCGCCGCCGATCCGGTAGAAGTATGTGTCACTCGACACGGTGATGGCGTCGCGCAGGTCTACGCCGCGCTCGCAGCAGTAGGGGCTCTCGAACAGGCAGGTGTCGGACTCCTCCAGGCAGAACGGATAGCGGTAGGTGCCGGTGTCCCGGTAGAACTCGTCGACGCCGGTCAGCGCCGCGCCGCCGTCGGCTATCACGCCCTGGGTCAGAGCTGCATAGGCGGTGACCACCTTGAAGGTGGAGCCGGGCGCGTAGAGGCCCTGGATGGCCCGGTTGAGGATCGGCGAGTAGTTCTCCTCCGCGGTCAGATCGTTGAACAGCCGCTGCGAGATCCCGTCCGCGAACTCCCGCGGGTCGTAGGTGGGGAACGACGCCATGGCCAGGATCGAGCCGTCCCGCGGGTCGAGGGCCACCGCCGCTCCGGCCGAGGCCACGAAGCGGGGGGAATCGGGATCGGTGGGCGGCGGCTGGTCCCGGGCCTCGTCGAGTCCCCGACGCAGTTGGCGCTCGACGAGGCTCTGGACGTCGAGGTCCACAGTCAGGTGCACATCGTTGCCCGGTTGGGGCAGGCGGGCCTTGTCGTGGTGGACCTTGACGATCTCGTCGAGCCGGTTCACCTCGAAGACGCGCACCCCGGGGACTCCCCGCAGCTCGCTCTCGAATATGCGCTCCACCCCGGACTTCCCGATCTCGTCGCCGGGCTGGTACGTCTTCGCGTTCGGGTCGGCCGGATCGTGCTGCGCGCTCACGGACCGGAACTCGGACTCCGTCAGCGGCCCCACATAGCCGAGCAGGTGCGCAGCCAGATCGCCGTAGGGGTAGCTCCGCACCGTGCGCTCCTCCACGGACACCCCGGGGAACAGGTCGGGGCGCTCGCCCAGGTACAGCAGCAGCTCGGGGTCGATGTCGACCGCCACCGGAACCCGGTCGAACGGCCCGTACTCGCGGCTCGCGAGCCGCTCCTCGATATCGCGGACCTTCGTCAGGCGGCCTGAGCGGCTGACAATCTCGGCCAACTCGAGGAGCGCGCCGCGCTGCTCGGACTCGTCGAGGGCGGCCCTGAACGCCAGACGGTCGACGGTCACCACCTGGACCACCTTGTTGTCCACCAGCATCCGCCCCTGGGCATCGAAGATCCGGCCCCGGGGGGCCTGGGTGTAGACCACCCTCAGAATGTTGGCGGAGGCGGCGTCCTGCAGTTCCTCGTGTTCGAGCACCTGCAGGTACCACAGCCGCGCCACGAGGGCGGCCACCAGGCAGACGGCCACGATGCCGACGACATACAGCCGGAAGCTCTGGCGCTCGTAGACGTCGGAGCCATTGTCCGCCATCAGCGTCCCAACCTGGCTGTGGCCCGAGCAGAGTCGACGGACGGTTCGCGGGACCGCCCGCCCCACACAGCCCAACGCATCGCCGGAGCCACCCCCAGCGACAGCACCGCGTTGAGCGCCGACGAGACGAGCACGATCTTCAGCAGGGCGTCGCCGATGAGGCCGCGCTGGCCGACCACCTCTCCCAGCACCGCGTAGGCAGCCACCGAGGCGGCCGTTCCGACGAAGGCGAGCAGTCCCGTCTGGACGCGGGTGTCATGGAAGAGATCCTCGGTGATGCTGCCCAACCCGAAGGCGACCAGGGCGAACGACACTGCGGCCAGTCCGAGGGGGGTCGGCAGGTAGACGTCCCACATCAAGCCGGCCCCGAAGGCGATCAACGAGCCCCCCTGGGCACCGGCCAGAAGGGCCGCCAGGACGGCCACCAACGCCGGCAGCTCCGGGGCCACCCCGGCTACCCGCACCTCCACGAAGATCGTCAACTGCAACAGCAGCGCGGCCATGTACACCAGGAATACCCGCAGAGCGGCCACCACCAAGCTGCCGCGCAGAGACGCGAGCCCCCGGCGCACCCCTGCCGAGGCCAGCTGGGGGGCTGTCATGGGGACTGCTCCAGGAACGGCGAGTCCGGCCCTACCGGCGCCTCGTCGACCGGGGCCTGCAGCAGCACGGTGACATAGCCGAGATCATCGACGGCCGCGGCCAGATCGACCGTCACCAGCTGCACCAGGCCCGCTTCCGCCGGCTCGACCGAGGCCACCCGCCCCACCGGAATGTTGGCCGGGTAGCGGCTCCCCGCCGCGGTGACCACCGTGCTTCCGATGGCGGGCAGTTCGGAGAGGTCTCCGGTCTCGGGCCAGCGCAGTCCGGTGTCCACCACGAACTTGGTCTGCTCGCCGGCCATCCCGTGACCGAGTCCCACATCACCGGTGTCGATCAGCCGCACACCGATCACCAGATTCGGACTGCTGATCATGGTGACCGTGCTGCGTCCGGTGTCGACGGTCTCGACCCTTCCGACGAGCCCGGCCGCGGTGACGACCGCCATGCCCGGAGCGACCCCGTCGCGATGTCCCACGTCGATCGACACGACCCCGTCATCGAAGTTGCCCACCGCGTCGCGCAATACCGATGCGGTCATCCGCTCGACGTCGTCCACGTATGTCACCCCGGTGGCCTCCAGGAGCCGGTCGAGGGTGTCGGTGCGGGCCTCGGTCCGCAGGTCGGCGCTGCGCAGGCTGTCGATCTCCTCTTTGAGCCGGTCGTTCTCGGAGCGGAGGTCGTTGTAGGAGAACATCACCGTCCACACCTCCGCCACCGGCCCGAGCACCACATCGACCGCGGAGACGACCGGCTCGAGAAGGTCGCGCACACGGCTCTGGGCCGTCTCGAGGGGCCCGTAGCCGCGGAAGTCCAGCGTCAGGAGCGTGATCGCGGTGAGGATCAACAGGATCAAGCGGTACCGGGACCGCCCACTGCGCTGGGCCACGGCCATGGCCGGGGGTTACAGATCGCTCGCGGCGGTATCGCCAGTCAGCTGGTCCAGGTTCTCGAGCACATGACCACAGCCCCTCACCACAGCGTGGAGCGGATCGACCGCGACCGTGATCGGCATGCCGGTCTCGTTGGCCATCCGCTGGTCCAGGTTCCTCAGCAGGGCGCCCCCGCCCGCGAGCACGATGCCCGACTCCATGATGTCGGCGGCCAGCTCCGGCGGTGTGCGATCGAGCGTGCCCCTCACCGCATCGCAGATGGCGACGACCGACTCCTCCAAGCCCTCGCGGATGTCCTCGGTGGTGATGGACACCACCCGGGGCAGGCCGCTCACGAGATCGCGGCCCCGGATCTCGGCCCGAGCCTCCCGCGGCAGGGGGTGGGCCGAGCCGAGCACGATCTTTATCTCCTCGGCGGTGCGCTCCCCGATCAGCAGGGAGTGCTCCTTCTTGACGAACTGGACGATCGCGTCGTCGAACTCGTCGCCCCCCACGCGGATGGACTCGCTGGACACGATCCCCCCGAGGGAGATGACGGCCACCTCGGTGGTGCCGCCACCGATGTCAACCACCATGTTCCCGGTCGGCTCCCACACCTTCATGCCGGTGCCGATCGCGGCCGCCATCGGCTCCTCGATGATGTGGGTCGGCCGGCGGGCACCCGCCGACTCGGCGGCCTCCTGCACGGCTCGCTGCTCCACGCCGGTGATCCCCGACGGAACGGCAATGACCATGCGCGGCTTGGTCCAGCGCCGCTGATGGACGCGCTCGACGAAGAAGCGCAGCATCTCCTGGCACATGTCGAAGTCGGCGATCACGCCGTCCTTGAGCGGGCGAACCGCCTGGATGTGGGCCGGCGTCCGCCCGAGCATGCTCTTGGCCTCGGAGCCCACCGCGAGGACCTTGCGGGTACGGGTGTTCACCGCGACCACGGACGGCTCGTTGAGCACAATCCCCTCGCCCCGCACGTACACGACGGTGTTGGCGGTGCCGAGGTCCAGAGCCATGTCGCGACCGATGACCCACCCGAGCCCCGATTGCATGGTCCCTGTACTCATTCTCATGCCTCGATCAGCTCCGAGAGACTACCACAGCGCGATGGATCCGGCCGCACACGCCCGCATGGAGGCTAGACGATCGCGAGCGCAGGCGCGCATCGGGTTCCGCTCCGTCTTCCTGCCGCGGCGAGTGCCGGTCCCCCGCACCCGGCTACAGGCCGGGAAAGAACAGGCTCACCTCTCGCTGGGCGGATGCCGCTGAGTCGCTGCCGTGGACCAGGTTCTCGGTGACCTCGGTGCCGAAATCCCCGCGGATCGTGCCCGGCTCCGCCTTCAGGGGGTCGGTGGCTCCCATCATGGAGCGCACTACTCGCCAGGTGTCCTCGGGGCCTTCCACGACGGCTACCACCGCGGGGCTCCTGCCCATGAAGGCCACCAGATCGTCGTAGAAACCCTTCCCCACATGCTCGGAGTAGTGCCGGGCGAGCAGACCGGCGTCGAGGGTCCGCAACTCGACGGCTGCCAGGCGCAGGCCCTTCCGTTCGAAACGGCCCAGGATCTCGCCCACCAAGCCCCGCTCGACGGCGTCGGGCTTGCAGATGACCAGAGTGCGATTCACGCCGGCGATGCTACCCAGTCATAGGCGTTCGGAGAGCACGGTCTTGGCTGCGCCGATGACGGTGAAGGAGCCGGTCACGGTGACCACATCGGCACCCGCCGCCAGCTCGAGGGCACGGTCGAGGGCCGCGCCCACGTCGGCAACCGCTTCGGAGGCCACGCCGAGGGAGGCGGCCGCGGCCGCGATCTCCGGTGCCGGTATGCCTCGGGCCGTCGGAGCGGTGCAGCACACCACACGCTCGGCCCGGGCCGCCTCGAGGCCCTGCAGCACGCCGGAGATGTCGCGCCCCGACTGCATCCCCACCACCAGGAAGCGGCGGCCCGACGGTGCGAAGTCGTCGTTGAGGGTGGCGGCCGCGGCCCGGGCCCCGTCGGGGTTGTGCGCTCCGTCGAGCACGACGAGAGGGTCGCGGCCCACGATCTCGAAGCGTCCCGGAACCCTCACGCCGGCCAGGGCCTCGTCCACCACCTCGTCGGGCAGCCTCGCCTCGAAGAAGGCCTCCGCGGCGGCCACGGCAACAGAGGCGTTGTCAAGCTGGTGGCGGCCGTGCAGCGCTATCAGCGAGTCGGTATGGCGCCCGTAGGGGGTGAAGAAGTCGGCCACCCACCCGCCGATCGCGAGGCGCGCCCGGTCGATCCCGAAGTCCGAGCCGCGCTCGAGCATGGCCGCATGAGGCTCGGCCCGGAAGACGTCGCGCAGGCGGGGGTCGGTCTCCCCGCAGACGATCGTCGAGCCCGGCTTGACTATGCCCGCCTTCTCGTGCGCGACGGCCAGCCGCCAGTCACCTGCTCCGTCGGTGTGGTCCCGGCCGACGTTGGTGACCACCGCCACCTCGGCTTCGACGACGTTGGTGGCGTCGAATCGCCCCAGCATCCCCACCTCGACCACGGCCACGTCCACGGCCACATCCGCGAAGTGCTGCAATGCGGCTGCCGTCACGGTCTCGAACCAGGTGGCCCGCATCCGCATGTGATCCGTGAAACGGGCCACGTCGCCGATGGCCGCACCGAAGGTCTCGGGATCCAGCGGCTCGGAGTCGACCGAGATGCGCTCGGTGGGAGCCACCAGGTGCGGGCTGGTGTAGGCGCCGACCCGCAGGCCCATCTCCTGCAGCAGGCGGGCCGTGACCCGCACCGTGGACCCCTTGCCGTTGGTGCCCGTGACATGGATGACCCGGTAACGGTGTTGCGGATCTCCCATGGCCGACGCCAGCGCCTGCATCGACTGAAGGCTCAGTCCATGGACGCGGCCGGCCCGGGGCCTCGACTCGTAGTTGATGAGGGTGTCGAGATGGTCCAGTGCCGCGCCGTAGTCCACGGGCGGGAACTCGCGTTCGTCAGCTGGCGCGCCGGGAGCGGGTGTCGCCCCCCTCGGCGCGCGGCACCAGCGTGGGGTTCACGTTGCGCAGCACGGCCTCGCGATCGATCAACACGGTCTCGATGTCCTCGCGGCCGGGGAGGTCGTACATGATGTCGAGCAGGACCTCCTCGAGCACGGCCCGCAGTCCCCGGGCCCCCGAGGCGCGCTTGATCGCCTCGTCGGCGATCGCCTCGAGCGCTTCGGAGTCGAAGGCGAGGTCGACATTCTCGAACCGGAACATCTTCTGGTACTGCTTGACAAGGGCGTTGCGAGGCTCCACGAGGATCCGCATGAGGGCCTCACGCTCGAGGCTGCGCACCGCGCCCATGACGGGCAGGCGCCCGATGAACTCGGGGATGAGCCCGAACTTCGTGAGGTCCTCGGGGAGCACCTCCGCGAAGATCGCGCCCAAGTCCTTGTCCTCGGGCCTGCGGATGTCAGCTCCGAATCCCACGCCGGAGGTGCCGGCCCGGCGCTCGACGATCTTCTCGATGCCGGCGAAGGCGCCGCCGCAGATGAACAGCACGTTGGTGGTGTCGATCTGGATGAACTCCTGGTGGGGATGCTTGCGTCCGCCCTGGGGCGGCACCGAGGCCGAGGTACCCTCCAGGATCTTGAGCAGCGCCTGCTGCACGCCCTCGCCGGACACGTCGCGGGTGATCGACGGGTTCTCGCTCTTGCGGGCGATCTTGTCGATCTCGTCTATGTAGATGATGCCCTTCTCGGCCTTCTTGACGTCGTAGTCGGCCGCCTGGATGAGCTTGAGGAGGATGTTCTCGACGTCCTCGCCCACGTATCCGGCCTCGGTGAGAGCGGTCGCGTCGGCGATGGCGAAGGGCACGTTGAGCATCCGGGCCAGCGTCTGGGCCATCAGGGTCTTGCCGCAGCCGGTGGGTCCTATCAGCAGGATGTTGGACTTCTGGAGCTCGATCTCGGGGTCCTGGCTCTCGCCGAGCTCCACCCGCTTGTAGTGGTTGTAGACCGCGACCGACAGGATCCGCTTGGCGCTGTCCTGCCCGACGATGTAGTCGTCGAGGAAGGCGTAGATCTCACGCGGCACCGGCAGATCGCCGACCGGGTCATCGGAGGGTCCGGCCAGCTCCTCGTCGATGATCTCGTTGCAGAGGTCGATGCACTCGTCGCAGATGTACACGCCGGGGCCGGCGATGAGCTTCTTGACCTGCTTCTGCGACTTTCCGCAGAACGAGCACTTGAGAAGCTCACCTCCCTCACCGAGTTTGGCCACGCGGTCGTCTCCCCCTCTTGGCGTCAGCTGATGGCTCTGATGGCGCTGCTGTTGTCGACCACATTACGCGCTTGGATCACTTCGTCGATGATCCCATAGTCTGCGGCCTGCGCGGCGGTCATCACGAAGTCCCGGTCGGTGTCGGTGGCGATCCGCTCGATGGGCTGGCCGGTGTGCTCCGAGAGCACCTGCTCCAGCGACTCCTTGAGCCTGGCCACTTCGGAGGCGATCCGCTCGATGTCGCTGGCGTCGCCGTGCGCGCCGGCGTAGGGCTGATGGAGGAGGATCTTGGCGTGCGGCAGGGCCAGGCGCTTGCCCTTGGCTCCTGCGGCCAGCAGGACCGCAGCCGCGGAGGCGGCCTGACCGAAGCAGATCGTGGTGATGTCCGGCTTGATGTACTGCATCGTGTCGTATATCGCGAACAGCGAGTTGATGTCCCCGCCCGGACTGTTGATGTAGAGGTTGATGTCCTTGTCGGGATCCTCGGACTCCAGGTGCAGGAGCTGCGCGCAGATCAGGTTCGCGACCACATCGTCGATGGGCGTGCCGAGGAAGATGATGTTCTCCTTGAGCAGCCGGCTGTACAGGTCGAAGGCCCGCTCGCCGCGGTTGGTCTGCTCCACCACGGTCGGTACCAGATAGTTGCGCGGGTTGATGTGGCTCATGAGTCGTCCTGTGATTCGTCGGCGACTACATCCTGAGGGTTCTCGCCGCCATCGCCAACGTCGGCGACTGAGACTTCCCCGGGCGGCTCACCCGGCGCGCCGGTCCCGTCGGCTCCGGGCAGCCTCAGCAGTTCCGGGTCGATGACCTCGCCGTCGGGATCAACGAGCTCGACGCGCTCGGTGATCCACTCCAGGGCGGCCCGCTTGGCGATCTCGGACCGCATCGGTGTCAGCTGACCAGAAGATGCCAGCGCCTCCCGCAGCCGGTTCGCCTCGGCGGCCGTGTCCACGTCGGGGCTCTCGCCATCCCGAACGCGCTGGGACGCCACCAGCACCACCTGGTGCAGTTCGGCATCGAGAGTGTCCTCGTCCGCTTCGAGCCCCTCCGCCGCGGCCACGGCTCTCAGGGCGAGATCGAGCCTCACGCTGCGGTCCGCGCTGATCCTCAGGCCGGCTTCGAAGTCCTCACGGGGCTGGCCGATGCTCGTGAGGTAGTCGTCCAGCTCATGACCCCGCTGGGCCAGGTCCCGGGTGATGCCGGCGACACGGCTCTCGATCTCGGAGGCCACCATGGCCTCAGGCACCTCGTCGGTGACCAGGCCTGCGACGGCGTCCGCGATGGCTTCCATCCGCGCCGACGCGGCGTACATCGTCTTGGCCCTGGACTGCCCGGCTTCGAGGGTCGAGCGGAACTCGTCGACGGTGCCGTACTCGGTGTTCGACGAGACGAACGCGTCGTCGAGAGCGGGCAGGACGGTCTCCTGCACCTCCTTGACGAGCACCCGGAAGCTGAGACGGCCGTCCTCGTCAGGGTCGGGGTGGACTGCGGTGAACTCCAGAATGTCTCCGGCCACCGCGCCCCGCAGGTTCTCATCGATCTCGGGGACGACCGCGCCGGTTCCCAGAAGGTAGTCGTAGTCGGAGGTGGTGAGGCCATCGATGGCCTCGCCTCCCAGCGTGCCGGTGATGTCGATGGTCAGATGGTCACCATCGACGGCTTGCCGGCTCACCGGGGCGAGCTCCGCGAACTGCTGGCGGAACCGGTCGATCTCGCCGGTGATCTCGTCATCGTCGACGGTGGGGCTGGGAATCTGCACGCTGAGCTGGTCGTAGCCCGACACGGCTATGACGGGACGCACATCGACGATGGCGTCGAAGCACACCGGCCCCGATTCCGCTCCTTCGGTGATCTCGATGCTGGGAGCGTCGATCACGTCGATGTCGTGCTCGACCACGGCGCGGGCGTAGTAGTCGGGCAGCGAGGACCGGAGTGCCTCCGCCCGCCCGGCCTGGTGGCCCAGCTGGGCCTCGAGCAGGCGGCGAGGGGCCTTTCCGGGTCGGAAGCCCGGAATCCTCACCTCGCGGGCGATGCGCCTGAAAGCCGCCTCGATCTCGGTCTCGAACTCCGCCTCATCAAGTTCTACGGTCAGCTTGACCCGGTTGTCGGTGAGCGTCTCGAAGCTGCTCTGCACGGCAGGGATTGTACCGGTGCCCACCGGTGCCACTACCGGGCCCCGACCCCCGGCCGGCCGCAGCCTGAGAGCGCCACGGAGGTGGGGGACCGATACCGTGATGGCGTCGCGGGCGTAGTTCAACGGCTAGAACCTCAGCCTTCCAAGCTGATGATGCCGGTTCGATTCCGGTCGCCCGCTCAAGCCTGAATGTGAGGAAGGGCGAGCCACATGACGGAGTCCCTGCTCGAGCGCTCGGCCCGCTACATCGACGGTGCCACCTACGAGGGACCCCGCTCCATCAACCCCATCGACGGCTCGTTCCACGAGGTCGCCGAGGGTGTTGGGCTGGTGTGCGGGTTCTCCCACATCTGGACCCTTGACGGCGATGACGGACTCGTGGTCCTCGACACGTCGCTGCCGGGCTTCGCTTCGGTGGCGCTGGAGCACTTGCGCCGCTGGCGCGACGTGCCGGTCGACACGATCGTCTACACCCACGGGCACGTGGACCATGTGAGCGGCGCCCGGGCGTTCTGCGACGACGCCGCCGAGCGGGGCCGCCCCTCACCGACGGTGGTGGCCCACGACGCGGTGCCGCAGCGCTTCGACCGGTACGACCTGACGCGCGACTACAACGAGATCATCAACGCCCGCCAGTTCGGCTCGAACTTCAGGTTCGGGTCCTTCCAGAGCGACTGGGTGAAGCCTGAGGTCACCTACAGCGACGGCCTCGACCTCGCTGTGGGCACGGCCAGCCTGCGGCTCATTCACGAGAAGGGCGAGACCGACGATCACACCATCGCGTGGGTGCCGCGGCAGGGGGTGCTGTTCACCGGGGATCTGATCATCTGGGCGTTCCCGAACGCAGGCAACCCCCAGAAGGCGCAGCGCTACCCTGCGGACTGGGCCGCAGCACTGCGACGCATGATGGATCTGCGGCCCTGTTTGTTGGCCCCGGCGCACGGCTTGCCGATCTCGGGGACCGAGCGGATCGCCCGAGTCCTCGACGACACCGCCAGCGCGCTCGAGGGGCTGGTGCGCGACACGCTCGAGATGATGAACGCCGGCGCCCGGCTCGACGAAATCGTTCACACCGTGCGCGTGCCGCAGCACCTGCTGGACAAGCCGTACCTGAGGCCGTCCTACGACGAGCCCGAGTTCGCGGTGCGCAATATCTGGCGCCTCTACGGCGGATGGCACGACGGCAACCCCGCCCGCCTCAAGCCCCCGCCCGACAGCGCGCTGGCCGCTGAGGTGGCCTCGCTGGCTGGTGGCGCGGACCGGCTGGCCCGCAGAGCGGCAGAGCTGTGCGAGACGGACGAGCTGCGCCTGGCGTGCCAGCTGGCGGAGTGGGCCGTCCAAGCATCTCCCACCGACGCCGACGCCCACACCACGCGAGCCGAGGTGTACCGGGCCCGGCGTGAGCGCGAGCTCTCGCTCATGGCCCGCGGCCTCTTCCTCGACGCGTCCCGCGTCTCGGAGGCCGCGTCAGAGCCCGCGCCGCCGCCAGACTGATGGCCATGCGGACCGAACTCGACCCCGACCTGCTGCCGGTGACCCTCCTGGAGCTGTTCCGGATCAAGCAGGGCGAGATGGTGTCAGCGATGATGCACCTGGGCACCCGCCTAGGCCTGTGGGAAGCGCTCCGCGACTCGGAGCCCTGCACGAGCGCGCAGCTGGCCGAGGCGTCCGGCCTGCAGGAGAGGTGGGTGCGGGAGTGGCTGCACGGCATGGCGGCCACCGAGCTTGTGCAGCACGACGACGGCCGCTTCGCGCTGACGCCCGAGGCGAGGGTGGCTCTCACCGATCGCGACCATTGGGCCTACATGCCCGGAGTGTTCGGCCCGCCGATGACCCATACCGAGATCGAGCGCACGGCCGAGGCCTTCTCCAGCGGGCTGGGCATGACCTGGGCCGAGCACGGCGACCATGCCTGCCACATGCAGTGCTCCATGTCAGCGGCCCGCCAGGAGAACTTCCTGGTGTCGAGAGTCCTTTCCTGCTTCGACGGGGCCGGCGAACGGCTGCGCGGCGGCGGGCGCATCGTGGATGTCGGCTGCGGGGCCGGCGTCGCGGCCCGCCTGCTGGCTTCGAGCTTTCCCGAGGCCGCCGTGGTCGGCATCGACCCCTCCGAAGGGGCCATCGCCACGGCTCGAGCCAACGCCCGCGGGCAGGGCCTCGACAATCTCTCCTACGAGCGGGGCACCTTCGACGACCTCGACAGCTTCGGCCCCGTGGACCTGCTGGTGACTCTCGACGTGCTGCACGATCTGCCACGGCCGCAGGATGCGATTGCCGCCGCCCTGCGCAACCTGACCGGCGACGGCTGGTGGCTTGTCGCCGACATCAAGGGGCGGGGGGATCTGGAGTCCAACCGGAAGATCCCCGTACTGCCCTACATGTACGCGATGTCCGTCTTCTACTGCATGTCCTCATCGCTGTCCGAGCCCGACGGCGCCGGCCTCGGCACCCTGGGGATGCACCCGGCCAGGCTGGAGGAGATGGCAAGAGCTGCGGGTTTCACCCGCTTCCTCCGCCACGAGGTCGAACTGGATCCGACGAACTGGTACTACGAGATCCGGCCCTGACCCCGTCCGGCCACCGGCCGAGTCTCGCTAGTCGTCCTCGGACTCCGGATCCGCCCCTCGAGGCGCTACTTCGGGGTACAGGTGAGAGATCGTTCCCGGCTCGATGCGGCACGACTCGATGTAGGCGTCGACGTCCTCGCCCTTGACGCGGATCACCCTGCCCATCCGGTAAGCCGCGATGTATCCCTCGTCGATGAAGCGGTAGAGCGTCCGCGTGGTGATGCCAAGGCGCTTGGCTGCCGCGGTCGTGCCGAGCCACTCGATCTGGGCCTGCTCCGGGGGAATTTCATCAACCATAGCCTTAGTTGCCTTTCGATGATTTTAGTGATGTTAGATGTCTAAGTGGCCCACCGCATGAACAGCGCGCCCTACGAAGAGACCTAGGAGACTCTATGGCATTTACCGAGGCGCGTGGTGGATACACGCCTACAAGGCCCGCGCGCCGCCCGTAGCGGCTAGCCTCAGTGGCGGTGATCAACAGAGTCCTGCTAGCTGCGCCCCGCGGATTCTGCGCGGGGGTGGACATGGCCATCAAGGCGCTGACCTGGATGATCCAGGCCTTCGACCCGCCCGTGTACTGCTATCACGAGATCATCCACAACCGGCAGGTGGTGGAGCGCTTCGAACATGCCGGAGTGGTCTTCGTCGACGACATCGCCACCGTGCCGGAGGGGCGGCCCATCATGCTCTCGGCGCATGGTTCGGCCCCGGAGGTCGTCCAGGCGGCCCGCGACCGGGGCGGCTACGTGGTGGACGCGGTCTGCCCGCTGGTCACCAAGGTCCACCACGAGGTCAAGACCAGAGCGGCCAAGGGCTACCAGATCGTGTACGTGGGCCACGAGGGTCACGAGGAGGCTGTTGGGACGATGGCCGTCGCGCCCGAAGCCATCCACCGGGTGGAGAGCGCCAGGGGGGTCGCGGCGCTTCCCGAGTTCAAGACCCCGGTCGCCGTGCTGGCTCAGACCACGCTCTCTCACCGCGAGTGGGAGGGCGTGCTGGAACACACCAAGCGCCGCTTCCCGGACCTGTGGCAACCCAGCATCAGCGACCTCTGCTTCGCCACTACCAACCGCCAGACCGCGATGATGGAGATTGCGCCGGAGTGCGACGCGTTCCTGGTGATCGGCTCGGCCAACTCCTCCAACACGCAGTCCCTGGTTGATCTGGCTGCGGAGGCGGGCTGCCGGCGGGTGTTGAGGATCAACGACGCTGACGACATCCCTAAGGACCTGTCGGGCACTGTCGGCGTGACTGCGGGCGCCTCCGCGCCGGAGCATCTCGTGTGGGAGGTGATCGAGCGGCTCGCGCCGACCGAGGGAGCGCGGGAGGTGACGGTCATCGACGAGGACGAGTACTTCCCCCCGCCCCGGAACCTGCGCGACCTGCTGGCCGCGGTTGAGGCCGCCGCCGCGGTCACCCTGGGCTCGAGTGCCGCTGGACGTGAGCCGCTGAACGACCGCTCGATCGACGCCAGCGACCTTCTCGACCGGCTCAGCCCCAGGGCCTGAGGCCCTCAGGTCGCCGCGAACACGCGCGGGGACCAACGCTGAGCCGGCAGGGCGCAGTCGGATCAGGCAGTCGCGGGCCGCTCAGGCCCTGGCCGGCTCTTCGCCGGCCAGCACCCGAGCCTCCACGTAGAGGTCGCTCAGCTCCCGGTACAGGCGGTCGGTGAGTTCTCGAACGGCCCGGCGCGGAACCCTCCCCTGGACCTTGGCCGGCGGCGGGATGGGGTCGCCGACGACCACCACCACCCGGCGCGGACGAGGCACCACCGAGCCCACCGGAAGGGCCCTGACCGTGCCCCCCAATCCCACCGGCACGATCGGCACCCCGGCGCGCGCCGCCACGAACGCCGGGCCGTCGAGCATGTCGTCGCGCCGGACCCGGTCACCGTCGCGGCGCGTCCCCTCGGGGAACATCACCAGCGGCTCGCCCAGGGAGAGGACATCGGTGGCGGCTCTCAACGCGGTGCGGTCGGCCGTGCCCCGCTGCACCGGGAAGCCGCCCAGCAGCGAAAGGAAGGCGCCCAGCAGCCGGATCTCCCAGAGGCTCTCCTTTCCCATGAACCGCAAGCGCCGGCTGGTGGCCATCCCGGCGACCGGAGTGTCGATGAACGACCGGTGCACCGGCGAGAGCACGAACGGACCGGCGGGGATGTTCTCGCGTCCCTCCACCCGCAGCCGGAACAGCACCTTGATGAGCGCGAGGACCATCGTCCAGAGGACCCGGTAGAGGACCCGCCCCCACAGGGGCTGCCGACTCCGGCCGAAGGCGCCCTTCCCCGGAGACTCGCCCCCGGTCCGGCGCCCGTAGACGCTGCGGCTCAAAGCAGCCTCATGACCTGCTCGACGGCCTCGTCGAAGGTCAATTCGGTGGTGTCGATGACGACCGCTCCGGGCGCCTGCAGCAGCGGGGAGGCGCGCCGCGTGGAGTCGATCCTGTCCCGACGAGCGATGTCCTCGGCCACCGACTCGACTGCTTCGTGATGGGTGCGGCCGCCAACGGCGTTTCGCGGCGGGGACGCGCCACTCTGGTTGACCCTGCGTTCGGCCCTCACGGCGGGGTCCGCAATCAGGTGGACCTTGACCTCTGCGTCGGGGAACACCACGGTCCCTATGTCGCGACCCTCCACCACTCCCCCGCCCCGCCGACGGACCCACTCGCGCTGGCGGGCCACAAGCTCGGAGCGCACTGCGGGGTTGGCGGCCACCAGGCTCACAGCCCGGTCGACCGACGCCCCCCTGATCTCGACGGTGGCGTCGACCCCGTCGACCAGCACTTGCCCCCCGTCGACGCTGACATCGATCGTGCGGGCCACCGCGGCCGCGAAGTCCTCATCGGAGGGATCGCCGCCGGCCCGCAGCACCGCGAAGGCGACGGCACGGTACATGGCTCCGGTGTCCAGGCAATCGAGGTCGAGTCGATCGGCCACGGCCTGCGCCAGGGTGGACTTTCCGGAGCCGGCAGGGCCGTCGATTGCGATGACCGTCATGGGCGGGCCTCCGGCGCGGGTCCCGGAAGCCTGAGGCCGTCGAGCATCTCGAAGAAGCCGGGGAACGTCTTGGCCACACATCCGGGGTTCTCGATCTCGATTCCCGGGACCAGCAGGCCCAGCACCGAGAAGGCCATGGCGATGCGATGGTCGTCGTAGGTCCGGACGAGGGCGGGGACCGGTGCCGAGCCGGGCTCCACGATGAAGCCGTCGGCCAGTTCCCGGGCCTCTATCCCGCACCGGCGCAACTCCTCGACGACCGACGCGATGCGGTCGCTCTCCTTGCCGCGAATGAATCCGATGCCCCGCACCGTGGTGGGGGTGCGAGCGCACGACGCGGCCACCGCCAGAGTGGGGGCGGTGTCGGACATGTCCCCGAGATCAACGTCAATTCCCGTGAGCGGGCCGCCGGTGACCTCGGTGTATGCCTCAGTCGTGGTCACGGAGGCACCCATGGTCCCCAGCAGCGGGGCGAAGCCGGCGTCGCCCTGGACCGAGTCGGAGCCGAGGCCCTCGACACGGACCGTCCCCTCCGTGATCGCCGCGGCCGCCCAGACGTAGGAGGCCGACGAGGCGTCCGGCTCCACCGCGAAGTGTCCGGGCGAGCGGTACCCGCCCCCGGCAATGTGCACGTCGCTCGGTCCGACCTCGACCGCCGCGCCGAAGGCTCGCATCACCGCGGCCGTCATCTCCACATAGGAGCGGCTGACAGCTCGACCGTCAAGGTGCACCGTCAGACCTCCCGGCACGAGAGGGCCGGCCAGCATGAGCCCCGACAGGAACTGGCTGCTGCGATCGACGGCCACCGTGGCCTCACGCGAGCGGATCGGGCCCCGGATCCGCATGGGAAGGGCTTCGCCGCCGGGTGGGGACGCCACCTCCGCGCCCAGCTCTCTCAGCGCGCCGACGAGGTCGTCGAAGGGCCGGACCCTCAGCTGGGCATGGCCGTCGATGGTCACCGGCTCGGTCGAGAGGGCCGCCACCGGCGCGAGGAAGCGGCTGGTGGTTCCGGACATGCGAGCGTCGATGACCGTGCCGGGGCCCGGCGTCACCCGGCCTGCGGTCCCGCCGACCCGCACCTCGGCCTGCTCTCCGCGGCAGGTGACGGCCGCGCCGAGTGAGGCGACCCCCTCCATCATGGCCTCGGTGTCGTCGGCGCAGAGCGCCCCGGTCAGGGTGGTCTCCCCCGCGGCGAGCGCGGCACACACCAGCGCACGGTTCGTGATGCTCTTGGACCCCGGAAGCCTCACCACCGCGTCGGGCGGGGCCTCCAGCGGCGCGATGGCCAGGGTCGAAGGCCAGGGATCCATCATTCGAGCGGGTTCAGCGACGGGCGGTACCCGGCCTCGACCAGGCCCGTGACGAACTGCTCGGCTCCGTCGCTCTCCACCACGGCGACCACGACGCCGCGGGGCCCCTCCGCGGAGTGGGCGATCTCGAGGTCGTAGATGTTGACGTCCAGGTCGGCGGCCAGCGTGGTGATCCGGGCCAGCTCACCCTTCTGATCGCGTATCGCGATCCGGACCTCGGTCAGCCGCGCGAGGTCGGGAGCGCCCACCGCCAGGCTTCGGCGGCTGTCCCGGGCGGCCTCGAGACGAGCCAGCAACTCGTCGCGATCACCCCCGGACACGATCAGGCGCATCTCGACGAGCTCGTCGAGCAGCTCGTCGAGCACATCGGTGATGGCCGTCCGGTTCTCGGCACAGATCTCGGGCCAGATCGCAGGATGACCGGCGGCCACCCTGGTCATGTCCCGGAAGCCGCCGGCAGCGAGACGGAGCAGGGCCCGGTGCTCGGTCGATCGTCCCTCGGCGATGCGCATCAGCACGGCCGCAGTGAGGTGCGGGACGTGAGACACGACGGCAACCAGCGCGTCGTGGCGCTCAGGCGCCAGCGCGATCACCTGGGCACCGAGCCTAGAGACCACCTCGCGCACCTCGGCGAGGGCGGCATCGTCGGTGGTTCCGGTGGGGGTGAGAACCCAGACAGCGTCGCGGAACAGGTCCGGATCGGCTCCGGTCAGGCCGTCCTGCTCGCTTCCCGCCATGGGATGGCCGCCGACGAATCTCGCATCGTCGACTGCCGCGACGACGGGCGCCTTCACGCTGCCGACGTCGGTCACGATGGCGGCTCCGGCGTCGAGCATCTGCTGAACGACCCCGGCCAGCGATGACGGCGGTGTGGCCGCCACGGCCAGGTCGCACGGCCCGGCCTCGCCGATGACGTCGACCGCGCCGGCGGCTACCGCGGCCTCGGCTCGCTCGGCGTCGGGCTCGATGCCGGTCACATGCCACCCCGCCTTGCGCAGGGCCATGCCCACCGACCCTCCGATCAAACCCGTGCCGGCGATGATGGCGGTTCGAGATGGGGCCATGGACGGCGATGCTACCGGTGCGACCGCCCAGCCTCGGCCGGCATCTTGGAGGGCGAGCCTCTCACCTATTCGCGCTGGCTTGCAGCCGCGGCGGCCCTCTCGAGCGACCTCGCCTCCGCCAGGGTCAGCGACCGCCAGCGGCCCGGCTGCAGGTGCCGATCAGCCAGCGGCCCGATCCTGGTCCGGACGAGGCGGCGGACCGGATGCCCCACCGCCTCGCACATGCGGCGCACCAGCCGGTTGCGCCCCTCGTGAACGGTGATGCGCAGCACGTCCGGCTCGACCAGAGCGACTCTCGCCGGCGCGGTGGGCCCGTCGTCGAGTTGCACGCCCTGGCGAAGGGCCCTCACCGCGGCGGGCCGGGGCGAACCGGACACGTGTGCCAGGTACTCCTTGTCGATTCCGAACGACGGATGGGTGAGCCGGTGGGCCAGATCGCCGTCGTTGGTGAGGAGCAGCAAGCCCTCGGTCTGGAGGTCGAGGCGCCCGACGGGGAAGACGCGCGGCTGCGCGGGAACGAGGTTGGTGACAGTGGGTCGGCCCTGAGGATCATGCGCAGTCGTAACCACTCCGGCGGGCTTGTTGAGCAGGTAGTGGACCAGGTCGGGCCGCACGCCGACGACTGTCCCGTCCACCTCCACCACGGATCGCTCCGCGTCGATCCGGTCCCCGAGCCGGGCGACGGAACCGTCGACACGCACCCGCCCGTCGGAGATGAGCGACTCGCAGGCCCGGCGGCTGCCGATCCCGCAGCGGGCCAGGACCTTCTGGAGCCGCTCACCCTCGCCGGTGTTCACAGCTAGGCCGTCACTGGTTGCCGTCTCCGGCCTCGCCCGGATCCGATGCGCCGGGCTCGGGCACCAACCGCAGACGGTGCTCCATGGCCTCCACTTCGGCGGGGTCCGGAACGAACTCTCCCAGGGCGGGCAGATCGTCGAGGGAGTCCAGGCCCAGATGCTCGAGGAACTGCGCGGTCGTGCCGTACAGCACCGCCGCGCCGGGACCGGGCGCTCGGGCGATCTCGTCGATGTAGCCGCGGCGCCTGAGGGTCCGCATGACGCCGTCGACGTTCACTCCCCTGATCTCGGCGACCTGATGGCGCGACACCGGCTGCTTGTACGCGACGACGGCCAGGGTCTCGAGCGCGGCGGCCGAGAGCCGGGCACTGTGTCCCTCGCGCACGAACCGCTCCACGTAGGCGTCCTGGGCGGGAGCGGTCTGGAAGCGGTAGCCGCCGGCCACCCGGGCCAGCACGAAGCCCCGGCCCTGGGACTCGTACTCTTCGGCGAGCCTCTCGCAAGTGGCCCGCACCCGCTCGGACGATGTTCCCAGCACCGCCGCCAACACGGCCTCGGTCACCGGCTCCTCCGCCAGCAGCAGCACGGCTTCGAGCGCCGCCGCGAGCCCCGATTCTCCAGTGGCGTCAGTGCCGGCGGGTCCGCTCATCGGGAGTCGATCCTCAGCCTTCGTAGACGTCCGCGCCCGCGATCGCGGCCTGTCGCACCCCGGCGTCGTCGCCGCCGGTCCACACCACGACGATGTCACCGAACGTGGTGGCCTGCTCGACATCGGCCAGTCCCTGCTTGACCAGTTCCAGCAGTGCGAGAAAGCGCACCACCAGCCCCAGGCGGTCGTCGATGTCGGCGGTGAGGCCGCGGAAGGTCACCCGCCCGGCCCTGGCCAGCTCCTCGACCAGCTCGGCAACGGCATCGCCCACCGTCACCGAGATCGGGGTGATGTGGGCGGTGTCAACCCGGGGCGCGGGAGTCGGAGCCGAGGCCCGCAGGTAGGCGGCCCGCACCTCGGTGGGCGATACCGACTCCAGGATCGACGGCGCCAGCAGCAGCCAGCGTTCCTCGGTGGCGCCCACGCGGCGGGGTCGGCTGAGGGCCGCGATGCCCAGCATGTGTCGCAGTCTTTGCGACGCGTGCCGGAACATGGCGCACTCCGACAGCCGGGCCAGGAGAAGGTCCCGCTCCGAGATCCCGTCCAGCTCGTCGTCGAGCTCGACGGCGACGTCGTTGGGCAGCATCCGCTTGACCTTCATGTCCACGAGAGTGGCCGCGATCAACAGGAACTCGGTCGCCACCTCCAGGTCGCACTCCGGCATCCGGTCGATCTCGGCCAGGAAGGCGTCGGTTATGCGAGCGATCGGAATGTCGTAGATCTCCACCTGCTCCCGCAGGATGAGCTGCAGCAGCAGGTCGAAGGGGCCGCTGTACACGGCGGTCGACACCTCGTAGGCCATAAGGGCGAGATTACTCCCGTACGCTGGCGCTCCATGACCACCCGGGTCCTCTCCGGCATCCAGCCCAGCGGCGATCTGCACCTGGGCAACTACCTGGGGGCGATCCGCAACTGGGCCAGGATCCAGCACACCGCCGACGCCTTCCACCCCGTGGTCGATCTTCACGCGGTGACCGTGCCGCAGAGGCCCGGCGAACTCGGCAAGGCGACCCTTCGCATGTCGCAGATGCTCATGGCGGGCGGCCTCAACCCGGAGGTCTGCACGATCTTCGTGCAGAGCCATGTGCGAGAGCACACCGAGTGCGCCTGGCTGCTGGAGTGCACGGTGTCGTTCGGCGAGCTCAGCCGTATGACCCAGTTCAAGGACAAGTCCCATCAGCAGGAGTTCATCTCGGCCGGGCTGTTCACCTATCCGGCGCTCCAAGCGGCCGACATCCTGCTGTACGACGCCGACGAGGTTCCGGTAGGCGACGACCAGCGCCAGCACATCGAGCTCACCCGCGACATCGCGGACCGGTTCAACTCCCGTTACGGGCCTACCTTCAAGCCGCCCGAAGCGGTTGTCCCGGCTACCGGGGCCCGGGTGATGGACCTGCAGAGCCCCACCAACAAGATGTCGAAGTCACTGGACTCGCCTCGCGGCACGGTGGACATCCTGGACGACCCGTCCGACATCGTCCGCAAGATCAAGGCCGCGGTGACCGACAGCGAGTCCGAGGTTCGCTACGACATCAAGGCCAAGCCTGGAGTGTCGAACCTGCTGTCCATCCTGGGAGCCGTCACCGGCCGGACCCCGGAGGAGGCCGCAGAGGGCTACTCGATGTACGGGGCCCTCAAGTCGGACACCGCCGACGCGGTGATCGAGTTGCTGCGCCCCATCCAGACCCGTTTCGCCGAGCTTGAGGCCGATCCGGCGGAGACGTCCCGCCTGCTGAAGATCGGCGCCGACAAGGCTCAGGCCATCGCTGCGGTCACGCTGGAGAGGGCCCGCACCAACATCGGCCTGCTCGCGCCCTAGCAGCAGCGGGTGCGGGCGGAGGTTCAGCCTCCGGCCGGCCCGGCGAACAGCGCGATCCAGATGGAGATGGTGGCCAGCACGATCGTGGACACGGTTATGTACAGGTGCCTGGCCTGACTCTTGACGAGTTCGGCATGGCTCTTGACGAGTTCGGCACGCTCCTTGGCCGCTTCGGCAAGGACAGTCGTGACCTCGACCCTCAACTCCGCAATGGCAGTCGTTACCTCGACCCTCAACTCGGCGAGCGCGGCGGTGAACGTGGCCCCGAGGACCTGGAGGTCGTCCTTGGTGGCCATGCTGTCCCAACCGCCGGGAGGCAGTTGCGCCATGAGGGTCTCGGCGTCCTCTTTGCCCATCAGTTCTGCCAGTGTGTTGAACAGCGACGCTCGCTGTGCTTGGGGCGTTGCCACCTCGGGCTCCCGTCTACTCGTGGGTCTCGATTAGCGGGAGCCGTCAACGGCTCCGATGAGGCCCGGAGCGACGGTAACGGACCGGGCTGCTGATGATAGTAGCAGCAAATTACTGTAATTTCAATATTCTTAGTTTATGATTGCTGCCGCGCGGGGGTGGGCGGCCCGGTAGACCGCCCGCAGGCGCTCCGTCGACACCCTGGTGTAGATCTGGGTGGTGGAGATGGAGGCGTGGCCCAGCATCTCCTGCACGAAGCGGATGTCGGCGCCGCCGTCGAGCATGTGGGTGGCACAGGAGTGGCGCAGCACGTGGGGCGTCAACAGCGAGCCGATGCCGGCCGCGTCGCCGTGACGGCGCACCACCAGCCATAGGCCCTGGCGGCTCAGCCTCCCGCCCCGCTGGTTCAGGAACACCGCCTCGGCGTCGCCGCGGCGGGCCCAGAGTTCCGGCTCCAGCGCGCCGCGGCCCTCCGGCGCCAGCCAGTTCTCCAGCGCGGTGGCCGCGCACCGGCCGAGGGGGACGATCCGCTCCCGGGCCCCCTTGCCTGTGACCCGCACCAGCCCGTCGTGGAGGTCCACATCGCCGAGCGACAGCGAACCGGCCTCCGAGATCCGGCAGCCCGTGCCGTAGAGAACCTCCAGCACGGCCCGGTCCCGGCGTGCCACCGGGTCGTCGCCGAGGACCGCGTCCATCAGCGAGCCGATCTGGTCGATCGACAGGGCCTTGGGAAGGCCCCGGGGAAGGCTCGGGATCTCCACGTCGGCAGTCGGGTCGTCGGCCCGGTGGCCCTCGGCGGCCAGGAAGCGGTGGAGCCCGCGCACCGAGACGAGCATCCGGGTGACGGAGGCCGCGGCCAGGCCGTCGCTCTGCAGGGAGCGGATGAAGGCGACCACGTCGGTCGGGCCCGCGTCGTCGAGGCCACGCCCGCCGGACGCGAGGCTCTGGGTGTAACGGAGAAGGTCACGGCGGTAGGCGTCGATGGTCCGCGGCGACCGGCCCCGCTCCACCGCGAGCCAGGCCAGGAACTCCCCGGCTCTCGGGTCCAGGGCGGCGGGGGCCTCCGCCGGCGGGGCTGCCGACGAGGCCACCGGACTCACTTTCCCAGCCGGCGGTGCGCCAGGAGCAGGCCGATGATGGTCTTGGCGTCGCGGATCTCGCCCCGGTCGATCATCTCGACGGCCTCGTCCAGGCCGACGCGCTCGATCGTCATCCACTCCTCCTCGGCCCCGTCGGGCCGGCGAGCCACGGGACTGAGGCCGGTGGCCAGAAAGACGTGGGAGAGCTCATCGCAGAAGCCCGGCGAGTTGAAGAACGTCCCCAGCTCCTCCAGCGACTCGCAGGCCAGCCCGGCCTCCTCGACCAGCTCGCGACGGGCCGTGCCGGCAGGATCCTCCCCGCCGACGTCGCGGGTCCCGGCCGGGATCTCGAGCACCTCGCCCTCCACCGGCGTGCGGTACTGGCGCAGCAGCACGACGTCGTCGCCGTCGGTGGCCACCACGGCCACGGCACCGCGGTGGTGCACGACGTCTCGCGTTATCCGCCCGCCGCCGGGAGTGGTGAAGACGCTCTCGGTGAGGCGCACGACCCGGCCGGCGTGGATCTCGCGCTCGGCAACCTTGTGGAAGCCGCCGGCTGCTGACGCCGTGCCGGAGGGGTCTTCGGCGGCGCCCGGCGACGCGGACACGGGCGTCACGCCGGAGCCGACGGCTCCGCGGTGTAGTCGCTCATCTCGGGCAGGCGCGGATTGCGGCCCGCGGCCCGCACCATCGCGGCGGCTACCAGTCCGCTGAACAGCGGTGCCGGCCGGTTGGGGCGGCTCTTGAACTCCGGGTGGGCCTGGGTGCCGACCCAGTAGGGATGGCCGTCCAGCTCGACGAACTCGACCAGCCTGCCGTCGGGCGACTCACCGCAGAGCACCATGTCGGAGGCCTCGAACCGGGTCCGGTAGCGAGGATTGAACTCGTAGCGGTGGCGGTGCCGCTCCGACACCACCTCCTCCCCGTAGGCCGACGCGACCTGCGATCCGGGCAGCAGCTGGGCCACGTACGCACCGAGGCGCATAGTGCCGCCGTAGTCGGTGACGCCGCGCTGGCTGTCCATCAGGTCGATCACCGGATGGGGCGTCAAGGCGTCGAACTCGGTGGAGTTGGCGTCGGCCAGCCCGAGGGCGTTGCGGGCATACTCGATGGTCATCACCTGCATGCCCAGGCACAGGCCGAGGCAGGGGATCAGATTCTCGCGGGCATAGCCCGCAGCCGCGATCTTGCCCTCGATACCCCGCTCGCCGAAGCCCCCCGGTATCACGATGCCGTCGAGGTCGCGCAAGCGCCCGGCGACGAGCAGCCCCTCGACCTCCTCGGCCTGCACCCACTCGATCTCGATGTCGGCGCCGTGGTGGATGGCGGCGTGGTTGAGAGCCTCGATAACCGACAGGTACGCGTCCGGGAGGCTCACGTACTTGCCGATCAGGCCGATGCGCACCGGTGCGGAGGCCAGCCGGATCCTCCCCACCAGAGCCTCCCACTCCGCCAGGTCCACCCCGCGGGGGTCCAGGCCCAGCTGCTGGCACACCACGTCGTCGAGTCCCTCAGCGTGCAGGATCAGCGGTATCTCATAGAGGCTGTCGGCGTCGGCACACGTGATCACCGCATCGGGAGACACGTCGCAGAGGTTGGAGATCTTGAGTTCGAGCTCCTTGGTGAGAGGAGTGTCACACCGGCACACGATCGCATCGGGCTGCACGCCCCGCGAGCGCAGTTCGGTCACCGAGTGCTGGGTGGGCTTGGTTTTCTGCTCCCCGGTAGGCCCGATGAACGGGACCAGGGTGACGTGCACGAAGCAGACGTTGGAGCGACCCACGTCGAGGCGGAACTGCCGGATGGCCTCGAGGAACGGGAGGATCTCGATGTCACCGACCGTGCCGCCCAGCTCGGTGATCACCACATCGACATCATCGCTCGCGAGCCGAGCGATGCGCCGCTTGATCTCGTCGGTCACATGCGGGATCACCTGCACCGTGCGACCGAGGTAGTCGCCGCGGCGCTCCGCCGCGATGACCTCGGAGTAGATCGACCCGGTGGTGCCGTTGGACTCGCACGTGAGGCTCTCGTCGATGAAGCGCTCGTAGTGGCCGAGGTCGAGGTCGGTCTCGCCGCCGTCGTCGGTGACGAACACCTCGCCGTGCTCGAACGGGTTCATCGTGCCCGGGTCGACGTTGAGGTAGGGGTCGAGCTTGAGCATGGTAACTCGCAGGCCCCGGGCCTTGAGGAGCCGGCCCAGCGATGCCCCGGTCAGCCCCTTGCCCAGTCCGCTGACCACGCCGCCGGTGACGAAGACGTGCTTTGTCATCGGGATCTCACGCTACCGCTATCCGGGCCGCAGCCGGCGGACACCCGGCGAGACACACTCAGCCTCAAGGGTGTGAACGGGCCGCGGCCAGCAGGTCCTCGGCGTGGCGGCGGGCCGACGCCGACTGGGGCGATCCCGACAGCATCCTCGACAGCTCGACCAGCCGGTCCTCGCCGCTCACCGCCCGCAGCGTCACCGCCGCAGACCCTCCGACCTGTTGTTTCCCGGTGTGCTTCTCGACCACGAGGTGGCTGCCGGCGTGGGCCGCCACCTGGGGAAGATGGGTCACCACGATCACTTGGTGGTGAGCGCCGATCCGGGCCAGGCTGCGACCGACAGCCTGGGCGGCGGCCCCACCGATACCGGCATCGACCTCATCGAAAACCAGCGTGGGAGGCCCGGCGGTCAGCACCAGCCGCAGCGCCAGCATGGCTCGGGCCAGCTCACCGCCGCTGGCCACCCGGCTCAGCGGCTGCGGCTCATGGCCGGGGTTGGCGGCGAGCTTGAGCGTGACCTGCTCGCCAGCGTCGCCGCTCACCGCGACCGCCATGCGGGCGCCGGCCATGGCCAACTCTCCCAGATGGGTCTCGACCGCGGCGGCCAGCCGGGGCGCGGCCCCGGTGCGCTCGGCCCTCACCCGGGCCTGCTCGGCCGCCAACGTCCCCGACACCTCGGCCAGGCGTCTCTCCAGCGACCCGGCCCGCTCCTCGTGGCCCTCCAGGTCCGCCAGGCGGGCTCCGGTCCCGGAGCGGAACTGGAGCACCTCGCCCAGAGTCGAGCCGTACTTGCGCCGCAGTCCGGCCAGGAGTTGGCGGCGGTGGCGCAGCGCGGCCGGGTCGTCGTCAATGGCCTCGGCGAGGGCTCTGGCCTCGGCCGCGATGTCGGCGATCTCGGCCGATGCGGCCGCGATGCGCTCGGCCAACCCGGTGAATGGCTCCCTGCCGGTCAGCGCGGCTGCGGCCCGCCCGAGGCCGTCGGACACTGTGCTGTCGGTGTCGAGCAGCCCGACCGCGGCGGTCGCGGCGTCGCGGTGGGCGGCCGCGTCGGCCAGCACCGACTCGGCCCGGTCGAGCCGCTCGTCCTCGTCGGGGTCGGTGACAGCGGCGGCGTCGATCTCGGCGAGCTGATGGCGCAGCAGGTCGATCTCGCGCAGGCGGGCCCTGGCGTCGCCGCCCAACGCGGCCAACTCGCCTTCGAGGGCCCGCCGGTCGTCGATGAGCCCCTCCAGCCGGGCGGTGTCGATGGCACCGAAGCGATCGAGGGCGGCCCGCTGGACCGGGGCCCGCAGCAGCGACTGGTGGCTGTGCTGGCCGTGCAGGTCGATGAGCCTGCCGCCCAACTCGGCCAGGGCGCCGACGGTAGCCAGGTGCCCGTCGATGTAGGCCCGGGACCGGCCGTCGGCAGGGATGACCCGGCGCACCACCACCTCGTCGTCGCCGTGGTCGCCCATGGCGTGGTCGCCCGGGCCGTGGTCGCCGGGAATGAACCGCCCCTCGATCTCGGCCTCGGCTGCGCCCGGCCGGACCAGCGCGGCGTCGGCCCGGCCCCCGGTGAGCAGGTCGATGGCCCCCACCACCAGCGTCTTGCCTGCCCCGGTCTCGCCGGTCACCGCGGTCATGCCGCGGCCCAGCACGAGCGACAGCTCGTCGATCACGCCGAGGTTGCGGACCGCGAGCTCGGTCAGCACGCGGCGATGCAGGCCGCCAGCAGGCGGCACGGGGCTACTGGGGGGCTCTGGAAGATCAAACAGTGTTCAACGGTCATTGACCCCGAACTTAGCCTTGAGCACTTGGTGGAACCGGCGGGCCTCGAAGGTGACGAGCCGGGCCGGGTGGGGCGACGCCGAGCACACCACCGAGTCGTGCTGGCCGAGCGCGGCCAGCCGGCGGCCGTCCACCGACAGCACTGCGCCCCGGTCGGTCAGGACCTCGAGCTGCAGTTCCGCGTCGGCCGCCACCACCATGGAGCGGTCGAACAGCATGTGGGGAGACACCGGCGTCAGCAGCAGGGCCCGGTGGGTGGGGTCGATCACCGGCCCCCCGGCCGACAGCGAGTAGGCGGTGGAGCCGGTCGGGGTGGACACGATGAGACCGTCGGCCGCGTAGGTCGTGAACTGCTCGCCGTTGAGAGCCACCCCGAGCCGCAGTGCGTAGGAGGCCGCGGGCCGCTCGACCACAGCCTCGTTGAGGGCGACGTGGCGCTGACGGCCGCCGGAGCCCTCGTCGCCGAACTCGACAGTGAGAAGCATCCGCTCCTCGACGCCGTAGTCGCCGGCCAGCACCCGGTCGATGGCTGAGCGGGCGTCTTCCGGCGCGACCTCGGTGAGGTAGGCCATACGGCCGAAGTTGACGCCGAGGATGGGCACGCCCGACTCGCCGACCAGCTCGACGGCCCGCAGGATCGATCCGTCGCCGCCCAGGGTCACCACCACGTCCAGTCCGGGCGCGAAGCGGTCCCCGCCGGCCTCGAGGTCGGGGCACGACGCGGCCGCGGCCTCTTCGGCGGGCATGCGGACCTCGTGGCCCTCCGACACCAGCCACATCGACAGATCCCGGGCGGTAGCGGTGGCCTCGAGGCGGCTCTGATGGACTATGAGCCCGACGGCGGCCATCCCTCTCAGACCCCCCGGCCCTCACTCGCCCGGGCCACAGCGGCGTCGACACCTTCGTCGATGTTGCTCAGACCGCCCGCGCCGGGACCGACGCGGGCGTGCAGCAGGAACTCCACGTTGCCCTCGGCGCCGGCGAGAGGCGAGACCATGACCCCCATGATGGCCGCTCCGGCGTCCACAACGGCGCGACAGACCCCGGCAAGTGCCCGCCGCCACACTTCGGGGTCCCGGATCACCCCCTTGGCCCGGTCGGCGTCGGCCTTGCCCGCCTCGAACTGGGGCTTCACCAGCACCACGATGTCGGCGGTGGCCAGCCGGCGCAGGTCGGCCGCGATGAGCCTCAGCGAGATGAACGACACGTCCGCCGTCACCAGCTCGGCCGGACCTCCCACCGCTGAGGTGTCCAGGCCCCGCACGTCGGTGCGCTCCAGCGACGCCACCCTCGGGTCGGCCCGGAGCCGCTCGTGGAGCTGGTTGCGGCCCACGTCGACCGCGGTCACCGCGGTTGCGCCGTGCTGGAGCAGGCAGTCGGTGAACCCGCCGGTGGACGCGCCGATGTCGATGGCACGGCACCCGGAGGGATCGATCCCGAACCTGTCCAGCGCGGCCTCGAGCTTGTGCCCGCCCCTCGACACGTATCGGGGCGGATCGCCGGCCACCTCCACCGCCTCGCCCGCATGCACCAGCCGGGCCGCCTTGTGGGCCGGCGCCCCGCCCACGGTGACCCGTCGCTGGTCTATGAGCCGCCGGGCCTCGCCGCGGCTGGCGGCCAGGCCCCGCCTCACCAGCTCGGTGTCGAGCCGGCGGCGCGCCGGACTCACGGTGGCGCACCCGGCTGGCGGCGCCCCGGCGCGCTCAGCTCGTGATGCTCCACTGGCGGTCGAGCCATGCGAGGGTGAACGCGTTCCACTCGTCGACCATCTCGTGGAAGGCGATGTGGCTGGAGTGGGGGCCGCGGAATACGTGCATGGTGGAGCCCGGAATAGCCTTCTGGACCTCCAGCCCGTAGCGGGTCGGCACCTGCCAGTCGACCTCGCCCGACGTGATCAGGGTGGGCACGTCGATCGATCCGAGGCGGCCGAGCGCGTCATGAGTCTTGTCGGCGTGGAAGTGCCCCAGCAGCCCCTCCTTCGACGGCGGGTGGGGGTTCTCGAGGATGAAGCCCCGCTCAAAGGCCTCCACGTCGTCGGGCTGGTCGTTGATGAACGTCGGGCTGGCCACCCACAGCAGCGCGGTGCGGATGTAGCCGGCGGGGTCGTCGTGGAGGATGTAGGTCTCGTTGGTCTCGATCATCCGGATGAACCACTCGTCGGAGCGGCCCCAAGTGCAGTGCAGTTGCAGTGTGGCCACCTTCTGGGGGTGGTTGATGGCGAGCTCCTGGGAGGTGGCCGAGCCCAGAGACAGGCCCGACACGTGGGCCCTCTCCACCCCGAGGACGTCGAGGAGCGCGGCGGCGTCATCGGCGAGGATCCGCATCGAGTAGTCGCTGACCTCGGGCGGGTGGGTGGACCGGCCGGTGCCCCGGTTGTCGTAGGTGATGACGGTGTAGCGGCCCCGGTAGGCCTCCACCTGGGAGGCCCAGGTGGTGTGGTCGGCGCCGGTGCCCATGATGAGCAGCAGCGGGTCGCCGGACCCCTCGACCTCGTAGTACATCTCTATGCCGGTGGGCAGGTCGGTGAAGGGCATGGATGCGGTCCGGGACCTAGTGGGCTGTGCCGGGAGCGCTCACCGGCGGCCGCCGGCCGGACACCCCCGCCACCGACTCGAAGCAGGCACCGACGCGCAGCGCGGTCTCCTCGTCGAACGGCGCCGCCGCGATCTGGAGGCCGATCGGCAGCCCGTCACGGTCGAACCCGGCCGGCACCGACAGCGCCGGAAGGCCCGAGAGGTTGAACGGGGCGGTGGTGCGCACGAAGGCCGCTCCGGCGGGCTCGGTCGAGGTGCCGTAGTCCAGGTCGTCGGCGTCCTTGGGCACCGCGGTGCCGGGCAGGGTCGGGGTGAGCAGCGCGTCGAGCCGGTTGTCGGCGAAGGCCCGCCCCACGGCGTCGGCGATGGCCTGCCGGGCCTGGAGCGCCTTGAAGTAGTGCTCGGGCTCCATCATCAGCCCGGCCACCAGCAGCGAGCGGATGAAGGGGGCGATCTGGTCGGGGCGGCCGCGCACCAGCTCGCGGTGGTAGGCGGCGGCCTCGGGGCAGACGATCCCGAACTCGGCGGCCAGCACGTGCTCGAGTTCGGGTACTTCGACGCCGACCATGGCCGCTCCCTGGCGGCCGAGCAGGTCGGCGGAAGCGGCGAACGTCTCGGCGACGTCGGTCTGCATGGGCTCGACGGGCGGGCCGTGCAGCACCCCGATCCTCAGCCCCTCCACGCCCCGGTCCAGTCCCCGGGTGTACTCCGGCACCGGCTGCCACGACGCCGAGCGGTCACCCCGGGGGTCCGGTCCGGCCAGGACTTCGAGCGCGGCCGCGCTGCCCTCCACGGTGGCGGTCAACGGACCCAGATGATCGAGCGACCACGACAGGGCGGCCACCCCGGCGCGCGACACCCGCCCGTAGGTGGCCTTGAGCCCGACCGTGCCGCACAGGGACGCCGGGATGCGGATCGATCCGCCGGTGTCGCTGCCGACGGCCATGGGCACGATCCCGGCCGCCACCGCGGCCCCCGAGCCGCCGCTCGAACCGCCGGGCACCCGGCTGAGGTCCCACGGGTTGGACACCGGCGGGGTGTAGACCCCGCAGGCCAGTTCGTGGGTGGCGGTCTTGCCCACGATGACCGCTCCACCCCGGCGCAGCCGCCGCACCAGCGCGGCGTCCGATGCCGCCGGGGTCTCGCCGTACGCGGGAGAGCCGCAGCGGGTGGGCAGCCCGGCCATGTCGACGATGTCCTTGACCCCCACCGGCACGCCCATGAGGGGGCCGAGGTCCCGTCCCGCCGCGATGGCCCGGTCGGCGGCGTCGGCCGCCTCGAGGGCGCCGCCGGTGTCGATGATCACGAAGGCCGACAGGTCACCGTTCAGCGCCTCGGCGGCGGCCAGGCTGGCCTCGGCCAGCGCCCGGCTGGTGGTGGCGCCCGAGCGCAGCGCCCTCGCAGCCGCCGGGATGGTGGTCATCGCCTAGTTGGGGGGCTCAGTGCCCGCAGGATCGGCGGAGGCAGGCTGGGGCGGCCAGTTCGGGTGGAAGGCGGTGGGGTCCGACCCGCCGCGGCCGGCCACCAGGGCGTCGAGACTGGCGCTGGCGGCGATCCGGTCGGCCAGGTCGGCCGCCGTGGCGGCCGGGTCGATGGCCGGATGGTCGAGTCCGAGCTCCCGCAGGCGGGCGGCCACCAGCTCGACCGGATCGCCGGCGCCGCCGTCAGTCACTTCCGGCGCCGATCACCGCGATCACGTCCACCTCCATCTTGAGGCCGGGCAGGCCCAGGGCCGCGGCCTGGCATGCGGTCACCGCGGGGAACGGCCGGCCCGCGAACACCTCCCGGCGGACCTCGATCTCCTCGGCGATCTCGCGCACGTCCTGCATGAAGTAGGTGATCTTGACCACATCGGCGACGGAGCTGCCCGACGCGGCCAGCACCGCGGCGATGTTGTCCCAAACCTGCCGGGCCTGCTCGCCGACTGTGTCTCCCACCACCCCGCCGTCGGCGTCGAGAGCCACCTGGCCGGCGAGATACAGCGTGTCGCCGGCCCGCACCGCATAGGAGTAGGGCTCCGGCGGCGGGCACAGCCCGGGCACGTCCACTACCGATTCCAGCGGCACCGGGTCAATATAGGCTCTGGCCTGGCCGGCATCCGCACCCGGCCGGCCCCGCCAGTTCCCGCGAGAGCAGGAGGTATGCCGATGCCGAGGGTCAGCGCCAACGGGGTCGAGCTGTGGTACCAGTTCACCGGCGAGGGTTCCACCGTCGTCCAGATCGGCGGTGCTGTCAGCGCCCACGAGGGGTACGCCACCATCACACCGGGGCTGTCGCAGCACTACCGGGTGCTCGACTACGACCACCGGGGCTACGGCAGCAGCGACCGGCCGGAACAGCGCTACACCCTCGACACCTGGAGCGACGACCTGGACGCCCTCATGGCAGCGCTCGGTATCGAGCGGGCCCACATCCACGGCGGGTCCATGGGCAGCTTCATCGCGGTCAACTTCGCGGCCCGCTACCCCGAGCGGGTCGACAAGCTGCTGCTGGGGGCGGGCGCGGTGGGCCGCTGCGATCGCACGGGGGTGCTCCAATTCCGCGTGTGGCAGAGCCTGGCCCGGGCCTACGGGGTGGCCTCGATCGAGGTGGCCGAGGTGCTGCTGACCCACGCCTTCTCGCGCTCCTACCTGGACGGGCCGGCCGGCGGCGAGCAGGCCCTGGCCGAGATGCAGGCGGTGACGGCCCGCAACGTCGGCACCGGCGTGTTCATCGACGCCTGCCAGGCCATGATCGACACCGACGTGACCGGCGCGCTCCACCGGGTGACCGCGCCGACGCTGGTGATGGTGGGGTCCGAGGACGTGCTCACCCCGCTGGACGCCGGGTCGGGCGGGGCCGGCGCCCGCTACGTGGCCGAGAACCTCCCCGATGCCCGGTTGGTCGTCTTCGAGGGCAGCGGCCACGGTCACTACATCGAGCAGCAGGAGGAGTCGCTGTCGGTGATCCTCGAGTTCCTGGCCGGGTAGAAGCAACTGGCAGCGCTCTTGCACGCATAGCGAGCGTTTCGCTGCCAATTCCCCGCCGGAGGGCGAGTAGCCTCGGCGGCCATGGGCGAGCCCACGCCGGACCGGCGGCTCCTGGGAATCAACGGCGAGCGCCTGCTGCGGAGGTTGTGGGACCTGGCCGAGATAGGCCCGATCCCGGGGGGCGGCAACAACCGCCTGGCCCTCACCGACGCTGACAAGGAGGGGCGTGACCTGGTGGTCACCTGGATGCGCGACCTCGGCCTCGACGTGAGCATCGACTCGATCGGCAACGTCACCGCGGTCCAGCCCGATGCGGGCTCCGGACCGCCGGTGATGATGGGCTCGCACATCGACACCGTGGCGACCGGCGGCAAGTACGACGGCAACCTGGGCGTCCTGGCCGCGCTGGAGGTGATCGAGACCGCCATCGAGAGCGGCGTCGAGCTCGAGCGCCCGCTGGCCGCAGCCTTCTTCACCAACGAGGAGGGCTCACGATTCCCGCCCGACATGATGGGCAGCCTCTGCTACACCGGCGGGCTGACCGTCGAGGAGGCGATGTCCACCGCCGACGCCGACGGGGTGCTGGTGGGTGACGAACTGGACCGCATCGGCTACCGGGGCCCGACGCCGTGCCCGGGCCCGGCTCCCTATGCGTTCGTGGAACTGCACATCGAGCAGGGGCCGGTGCTGGAGCGCGACGGTATGCGCATCGGCGCAGTGACCGGCGTGCAGGGCATCTCCTGGACGGAGATCAACATCACCGGCCAGTCCAACCACGCGGGCACCACCCCGATGAGCATGCGCCGCGACGCGGGCCTGGCCGCGGGCGAGCTGGTCGTGGCCGTGCGGCGCATCGCCTCCGACATGGGCGGCACGCAGGTGGGCACGGTGGGAGCGCTGAGGCTTCACCCGGACCTGGTGAACGTGGTGGCCGCCCGGGCGCAGCTCATCGTCGACCTGCGCAACACCGACGACGACGACCTCCAGTCGGCCGAACGGCGCCTGCTCGCGGAGACCAAGCGGATAGCCGAGTGCGAGCAGGTCGAGATCGACACCAGGTGGGTGGCCCGATTCGAGCCGGTGGTGTTCGACCCCCGGGTGGTCGAGCTGGTCGAGTCGACCGCCTCGGCGCTGGGGCTGTCGGTGCGCCGGATGCCTTCAGGGGCGGGCCACGACGCCCAGATCCTGGCCGGTGTGTGCCCGGCCGGCATGGTGTTCGTACCCAGCGTGAAGGGCATCAGCCACAACCCGGCCGAGTTCACCGAGCCCGACGACCTGGTGGCCGGGGCCAACGTCCTGCTCAACACCGTGGTCAGCCTGGCCACTGACGGGGTGTGAGGCGGGCGCGCCTATGACCATGCGGGCCACGTTCACGGGCTGGGGCAAATGCGTGCCCCCGGTGAAGCTCACCAACGCGGATCTGGAGCAGTTGGTCGACACCGACAACGACTGGATCATCGAGCGCACCGGCATTGAGGAGCGGGGCATCTCCCATGTGGAGACCACCGACCTGGCCGAGGTGGCCGCGCTGCGGGCCCTGGCTGGGGCCGGCCTGGAGCCCACCGACATCGACATGCTGATCCTGGCCACGGTCACGCCCGAGATCACCTGCCCGAGCAACGCCTGCGTGCTCCAGGAGCGCCTGGGGGCGGTCAACTCGGCCGCCTTCGACCTGAACGCGGCCTGCAGCGGCTGGATCTACGGCACGGCCACCGCGTCGTCGATGATCACCGGCGGCATGGCCGAGCGGGTGCTGCTGGTCGGGGCCGAGAAGCTCCACTGGGTGATGGACTACTGGGACCGGGCCACGTGCATCCTTTTCGGCGACGGCGCGGGCGCCGCGGTTCTGGAGACGTCCACCGATGGCGACGGGGTGCTGGCCGCCGACCTGGGCGCAGACGGCGTGTCCGGCCGCACGATGGTGTTCCCCACGCTGGGCACCCGCGGCCGGCTGAGTTCAGTCAGGGACCCCTTCCTGCATCGCCTGCACTTCGACGGCCGGGCCGTGTTCAAGATCGCGGTGCAGGGCATCGAGAGGTCGGTGCGGCGGGCGGTGGACCGGGCCGGGCTCACTCTCGCTGATGTGGACGCGGTGATACCGCACCAGGCCAACGAGCGGATCATCACCGCCGCCGGCCGCCGCCTGGGCATCGACCCGGCCCGCGTGATGTTGAACATCGCCACCCACGGAAACTCCGCAGCCGCGTCGGTGCCGATGGCCCTGACCGACGCCTTGGACAGCGGGCTGATCCAGCCGGGCTCGGTGGTGGTGCAGACCGCCTTCGGCGGGGGCGTGACCTGGGGGTCCACGGTGACTCGCTGGGGTGAGCGGACCGAGCCGCTCGGCCGCTGCGATGTGGAGTTGCCGGACTGCGATGAGACGGTCTTCGACCTGCTGGCGCCGAACCGGGACTTCTACGCTCCCTTGCACGCTGACGCAGCCGGCAGCCCGGCATCCTGAGCGGCGTCACAACCCCACCGCTCCGGTCCGTACAGCGCCTCCCAGCACTTCGCTTCCCGCAAAATCCCGGCTGTTATCGAGACTCGCGCCTAGTGCTGCCTGGTGCTAATGTCGCGGGCTGTTGGCCCGTGCCTCGAGACCAGGGAGAACTGCGCATGACCTTGATTCGACAGCGTGGTCCGAGAGCAACCGGAATCGCGTTGCTTGCGACCGCGCTCCTAGTCGCTCTGCCGGCCGTCGCACTGGCCGACGAGGGGGGAGGTGGGTCAGCGGGCCTGCCGCGCGAGGAGTTGCAGTTCATCCTCAACACCTTCGCGTTCCTGATCTGGGGCGCGCTGGTGATGTGGATGTGCGCGGGCTTCACGATGCTGGAGTCGGGCGCGGTCCGCACCAAGAACGCCTCGATGATCTGCCTGAAGAACATCGGCATCTACTCGATCGCCGGCCTGGCCTACTACTTCATCGGCTACAACCTGATGTACGTCGATGTGGGGAGCGTCATCGGCTCGTTCCAGTTCCTCTACGCGCCCTCCGACGCCGAGATCGGCCTGCTCGACGGCGCCGCCGAGAACCTCGCCGAGGTCGTGGGCAACGGCTACTCGGTCATGTCGGACTGGTTCTTCCAGATGGTCTTCGTCGCCACCGCGGCGTCGATCGTCTCGGGCGCCATCGCCGAGCGGATCAAGATGTGGGCGTTCTTCGCGTTCACGCTGATCCTGACCGCCTTCATCTACCCGATCGTGGGCTCCTGGTTCTGGGGCGGCGGCTGGCTGGCCGAGCAGGAATTCGTCGACTTCGCCGGATCGACCATCGTTCACAGCACCGGAGGCTGGGCCGCGCTGGCCGGCCTGATCATCATCGGGCCCCGGCTCGGCAAGTACCGCAAGGACGGGACGGTGAAGGCCACGCCCCCGTCCAACGTGCTGCTGGTGACGCTGGGCGTGCTCATCCTGTGGCTCGGATGGTTCGGCTTCAACGGCGGCTCCCAGCTGGCTCTGGGGAGCGCGGCCGACGCGATCGCGATGAGCAACGTGCTCGTCAACACCAACCTGGCCGCCGCGGCCGGGGTGGTGGCCGCGCTGGCCGTGTCCCGTCCCATCTTCGGCCGGATGGACCTGTTCGCGGGCCTCAACGGGGCCCTCGCCGGACTGGTCTCCATCACGGCTGCTCCCGACCTCACCGAGCACTGGTGGTCGGTGATCATCGGAGCCATCGGCGGCGTCATCTGCACCCTGGCCATCAGCGGCCTGGAGAAGATCAGGATCGACGACGTGGTCGGCGCCATCCCCGCCCACCTCGTGTGCGGTATCTGGGGAACCCTGGCGGCCTGCATCGCCGGCGGCGCCAAGTTCCACGTCCAGCTCATCGGGATCGTGGCCATCGGCGCGTTCGTGTTCATCACGTCGCTGATCGTGTGGAAGCTCCTCGACATGGCCATGGGACTGCGGGTGTCCGCCGAGGCCGAGCGGCTCGGCCAGGACACTGCCGAGCTGGGTATCGAGACCTATCCCGAGTTCGTCCTCATGCCCGAGGAGTTCGACGACTGAGGACATCTCTCAGCGCTGGACTAAAGGAAGGGGTATTCCGCTGTGTTTGAAGCACTCGGCATCGAGCACCTCACAGACCTGACCACCGGCGAGGCGGTGGCGGCGTTCTTCACGCCGCTGATCATCTTCGCGGTGTTCTTCGTGCTCCAGATCGTCCTGCCCGCGAGGCGGGTCACGGGCTACGTGAAGGACCGGGAGACGGGCGAGCCCCGCAGCTACCGGCTCAACGGCCTGCTGGTGTTCGTGATCGTGGAGCTGGCGTGGGCCTTCGAGGTCTTCGGCCTGCCCCGCGACTGGTTCTACCGGTCGTCGCTGTGGGCGATCGTCGGGGGCACGGTGTTCTGCACGATCTTCGCGGTGTGGTCGGTGTTCAGCCAGCCCCCCGGCGAGATCACCAACCCGTGGCTGGCGCTGTGGGAGGGCCGGTCCCAGGAGCTCCAGCTGTTCGGCGGCCGCATCGACATCAAGATGTGGTGGTACGTGGTGGGCGGCACGATGCTGTCTCTCAACGCCCTGTCCGGGGCGGCGTGGCACCACAACAACGTCGAGGACCCGAACCCGGGCGTCTACCTGTACGCGGCCTTCTGGACGTTCTACGTGTTCGACTACTTCATCTGGGAGCGGGTCCAGCTCTACACCTTCGACCTGATCCACGAGCACATCGGCTTCAAGCTGTGGTGGGGCGGCCTGGTGGCCTACGGGTGGCTGTTCATCCTGCCGCTGTGGGGCATGGCCCCTCACTCCGACCCCGGGTACTCGACAGCGCTCACGTACTTCTGGCTCATCGGGGCGTGCGTGCTGTTCCTGGGCGGCTGGACCATCGGACGGGGCGCAAACCTCCAGAAGTACACCTTCAAGCGGTGGCCGGACCGCAAGTTCCTCTGGGTCGAGCCGGAGTACATCGAAGCCGGCGAGCGCAAGATCCTGTGCAGCGGATGGTGGCGCCCGGCCCGCCACTTCAACTACCTGGGCGAGGGGATCCTGGCCATCTCGTTCGCGCTGGTGTTCGGCCACCCCGGCAACCTGTGGGCCTGGACCTACTCCATCTTCGTGGTCAGCTTCTTCACCGTCCGCCAGCGCTTCGACGAGCGGGAGTGCGAGCAGAAGTACGGTCCCGAGAAGTGGGCCGAGTACAAGGCCCGGGTCAAGTACCGGATCTTCCCCGGCATCTACTGATCGCGCGACCCGGCGGCGATGACCGAGCCCTGGTCGGCTGATGTTCTCGCGCTGGACGAGGCGAGGGCCGCCCGGCGGAGTGGAGGTGAGGGGATTCGAACCCCTGGCCTCCTCGATGCGACCGAGGCGCTCTAGCCAGACTGAGCTACACCCCCGCGGGAGGGGGCGAGTTTAGCGGCGCCTCCTCCCGCACCGGACGACCTCACCGGCCAACGTAGGCTGCTCGCTGTGCTGGGGGCGAAGCTGACATGACTCGACGGATCGCGCTGGCCGGCTGGTTCGGCTCCGACAACCTCGGCGACGAGTTGATCCTGAAGTCGCTGATCCAGTCGCTCAGAGCCCGGGGTGCCGAACCGGTCGTCATCAGCATCGACTCCGGCCGCACCCGGCGTGACCACGCCGTGACCGCGGTCACCCATCGCAACCCCGGCCAGTCGCCGACCTTGCGGCAAACCCTCAGCGACGTCGACGGGATGGCCGTCGCCGGCGGGATCATCCAATCCGAGACCTCTCCGTGGAACATCCCGTTCCACACATCCCGCCTGAGGGCCGGCGCCCGAACCGGCTGCGCCATGGCCGCGGTGGGCATGGGGGTCGGGCACGTGCACGGGCCGATCGGTCGCAGCCTCAGCCGCAGCTCGCTGGGGCGGTTCGACCGCATCGTGGTGCGTGACACCGAATCGGCCCGGCGACTCCACCATTGGGGGCTCGACAACGCCGTCGTGGGCACCGACCCCGCGGTCGCGCTGGAAGCGCCGCCCGTGGACCCCGACGACACGATGTGCGTGATCCTGCGGCCGCCCAATCGCCGGGGACCCCGAACCGCCGCGGGCAAGGCCAGGAAGGCCGGGCAGGCGACCGCACTCGACGGCATCGCCCGAGCAATCGACGAGGCCGCCGCCGCGACCGGCCTCACCCCCCGCTTCGTCGCCTTCCAGGCCAGCCGCGACGGTCCCCTGCACGACCAGGTGGCCGGTCGCCTCAGTGCGAGCCCGGAAGTGGTAGCCCCGACGCTGGACACCGTGTTCGCTGAGGTGGCCCGCAGCCGGTTAGTGGTAACCATGCGCTATCACGGTGCGATCGTTGCGCTATTGCACGACCGCCCGGCCGTCATGGTCGACTCCTCCCCGAAGATGGCCGCTCTCGCCGCCGAGGGCGAGGGGTGGGCGCCGCGCCTGGGCCTGGCCCACTTCGGGGGTAGCCGGCTCGCGTCCGCGGCGACGGAGGCCCTCGGAGCCCACACCCGTAGGGCTGAAGCACGCGGAGCGCTCACCGAACGCCTCGCCGTCAACGACGTCGCACTCGATGCCTTGGCCGGCGATGTCCAGTAGGCGGACCGCGGGGCGGCCCCACCGCTAGATCCATGAGCCTGCCGCCCCACCAGCCCGACCACCCGGTGCCGGAGCCCGCCGACCCGCCGGCGTGGCGCCGCCGGTTGTCCCGAGCTGCCCGCATCGCTCGCCGGATTTACCTGGCCGCGCTGTGCGCCGCGATCGTCTGGCTTGCAGTCACGCACCGCGGCGCGACCGTCGAACAGTTCGAGGGAGCCCGCCTCGCGCTCATTGTCGCGGTTGCTGTGGCGAGTTTCGGGCTCATCGGGCTGGCATCGGCTCTGTGGCACTCCAGCCTGGTGATGCTCGGACATCCCGTGCCCCTCCGCGACACCGTCCTCGCTACGGCCCGTTCCCTGCCGGCGCGGTACGTGCCGCTCGGAGTGACTTACGCAGCCAGCCGGATTGCCCTCCTCTCGACCAAGGGACCGCCCCTGGTCGCTCTCACCGCGACCGCGGGCCTGGAAATGATGGTCAGCACGTCGGTGGCATTGGCAGTCGGTCTGGCCACCCTCGGCGCTACCGGCGTGTTGGGCATCGGGCCGGCCTGGATCGCGGCCGCGCTGGCCGCGGCCACGGTGGCCGTCGCGCCGTTGGCCGGGGGGCGGGCCGTGTCCCGCCTGCTCGGCCGTCTCGACGTGGGACTGGCCATCACTCGAAGGGGATACCTGCGGGTGCTTGCGTGGTCGGTGTCCTATTGGATATGGGCGGCCGCGACGTTCGCCCTCTATCTGAGGGCCTTCCCAGCCACCGACGCGGTGGGACCGTTGGAGGCGGCGGGAGCCTTCATGGTTGCCTGGGCCGTGGGCTTCCTAACCATCTTCGCTCCGCAGGGCATCGGCGTCGCCGAACTGGGCTTGGTGGCCCTGCTGGCCTCGGAGGACAGCGGCGGAATCGCCCTGGCGGCCGTATTCGCCGGATACCGGATCGTGCTGGCCTTCCGTGACGGCCTCGCTTCGGTAGCCGGAGAGATCATCGCCATCCGTCGAGCTCGGCGAGGATCTGCTCCGAAGGACTGAACTCGAGAGGGCGGGCACATCGCCGATAGCGCTGCGGATCCTTGAAGAAGTCGCCCACGATGGCCGGGTCGTAGTGGCTGAGGACCACATTCTCGCCCAACCCGTCAGGCCGGTCGGTCCGGTCACGCCACACCAGTGTGGGCACTCCCAGCAGGGCGCACTCCTCCTGGACGGATCCCCCGTCGGTGATCACGAAGGGTGCCGCCGCCAAGTTGGCGAGGAACTCCCGGTAGCCCAGCAGCGGCACGAGCTCGACGCCCGCATCCACCAGCCTCGTGCGAACTCGACCAGCCAGGGTCTGCTCGGTCGGACCATGCACCACCCAGCGAACCGGCCCGTCCGCGACGAGGTCCGTCACCAGGTCGACGAGTCCGGATCGACGGGACCGGCGGTAGAGGTTCTCGACGCGGTGCATGGTCACCACCGCAGGCGAGCCGGGCTCAACCTCACCGTGATCGTGGACCTGCTCCAGAGATTCCCATTGAGTCCCGAGGGCGTCGCGTACCGCCTCCAGCACGGTGTTGGCGGACTGCTCGACGACACGGCCCTTGACCGCCGCGTTGCCCAAGTTGGACGCGGCCCCAGGCCCGGGGGCGAACAGAACATCGGACATCCGGCCCGTCAACACCCGCACGATCTCCTCCGGAAAGGGGTGGAACCAGCGGAATGTTCGGAGGCCGGCCTCCACATGGGCGACATCCATGCCCGCCCGCTTGGCCAGCAGCGCGCCGAGCAAGGTGCTGGGGGTGTCGCCGTGAACGACACACACGCCATCGCGCCCGCCGAACACCTCGATGCGGAGTCTCGACCGCGAGAAGAGGCGCCCTGCCAGTCCGAGCGACCAACGCAGGGCTTGAGCGACCGTGACGACGTCTCGGCCGGTGCCCATGCACAGGTCGGGCTCCCGCACCCCCAACTCACTGCGCAACGACGCGGCCAGTTCGGTGTGCTGGCCGGAGTCGATCAGGCGGTAGCCCACCCCGGCGGCATCCATGTGCCGCAGCAGCGGCGCCATCTTGATGTACTGCGCCTTGGTCCCGATGAAGACATGGATCACCGGGTCGGCTTCAGCCGTTGACGACTCGCCTGAAGGGCGTTACCACAACCTCGCTGGACGAGGGTTGCAGCGGGTAGAGCACCCTCACCTCCGCCATGGTCGGACCCACGACCTGTTGACGGCGAGCGGAACCGAAGGTGAACAGCAGCAGGGCCACGTCCGCGAGCACATGAACGGCGAGGGCGGCCACTCCCAGCGCGGGAATCGCCAATAGCGAGGCCACGGCCACCGCCCCGAGAACCGCGACCACCTGGCGGCGACGGGCAAGCGCCTGTTCCGCAGACCGCGGCGCGTCGAACAGCTCGCCGCGGTGCCTGGCCCCCCGGCCGGAGCCTCCGGTGAGCGCAACCCTGCCGTTCGCGGGGCTGAAGGGACGGTTGAAGCCCACCACTCCGCCGGTTCGGACGGGTTGAGAAGCCCTGCGCTCCCGGAACCACAGCACGAAGTACCCCAGCCAGGCCGTCGCCAGCACCGCCAACACAATGAGAGTCACAGACTGGTCTCCTCCTCGGTAGATCGGATCGAGATGCCGACGCCTCAGCGGGTGCGCACGAGACACACCGCGCACCGCTCCGACGACCCGTACAAGCAGACGGCGGCCTTGTCAAGAATGGCAGCCAGCCGCAGCCAAGTGGTGGATATCAGGGGTGGTCGACATCTGACGGGCGATATGCGCCGGGTGCGCTCGCCCATTTGCTCGGCCTGTCGCGCCGGTAGACGCCCGAGCGTCCGCCGCTCTTCTCCCACAGTGCGATGTCTCCGATGGTCATGGACCGGTCCTTCGACTTGCACATGTCGTAGATCGTCAGCGCGGCCACACTGCACGCCGTCAGCGCCTCCATCTCCACGCCGGTGCGGTCGATGGTCTCCACCCTCGCCTCGATCCCCACCGAGTCGTCGAGAACCTCGAAGTCCACTTCGACCGAGCTGATCGCAAGGCCGTGGCACAGCGGCACGAGTTCGGAGGTCCGCTTGGCGGCCTGGATCCCGGCCACCCGGGCTACGGCCAGCACATCACCCTTGCCCATCTCTCCCCGGCGCAGCGCCCGGGCCACGTCCGACGCCATCCGCACCCTGCCCCTGGCCACGGCCCGGCGGCGGCTGGGCTCCTTCGACGACACGTCCACCATCCGGGCCTGACCCCGCTCGTCCAGGTGGGTGAAGCCCACGACTCTCAGCCGCCGATCTGGGACATGGAGCGGCGGGGCTTGATGAAGTTCACCCTGTTGATCTGGTGACCGGCCCACTTCGACGCCACCGACGCCTCCAGCGCGGCCGCGATCTCGTCGTCGCCGGCACCGGCCCGCAACAGGGCCCGCAAGTCCGTCTCGGTCACCGCGAACAGGCAGTTGCGGAACTGCCCGTCGGCGGTGAGACGCACCCGGTCACAGGTCGAGCAGAACGAGTCGCTCACCGAAGCGACGATGCCGACATGGCTTGATCCGTCGACGAAGCGATAGCGGCTGGCCGGCGCCGAAGTGCGCTCGATCGGCTCCACCGGGCTGGCCTCGTTGACACGGGCCAGGATCTCGTTGACCGGAACCACGAGATCGTTGGTCCAGATGCCGTCGGCGTCCAGCGGCATGAACTCGATGAACCGGACCTCGACGCCGTTGGTCCGCCCGAACTCCACGAAGTCGGCGATCTCGTCGTCGTTGACCCCGCGCATCACCACGCAGTTGACCTTGACCGGATCGAAGCCGGCGGCGACAGCCGCGTCGATGCCGTCGAGCACCCGGTCGAGGCTGTCGCGCCGGGTGAGTTCGGTGAAGCGCTCGGCGCGCAGCGAGTCACATGAGACGTTCACCCGGCGCAGGCCCGCGGCCCGCAGACGGGCGGCCAGCAGCGGCAGCGACACGCCGTTGGTGGTCATGGCGAGGTCCGTGCCGAGCGCGGCCAGCATCTCGACCAGCGCGGGCAGGTTGGCCCGTACGGTGGGTTCGCCGCCGGTGAGGCGGATGCCGTTGACGCCGTGGCGCTCCACCATGATCCGGGCCACCCTGGCGATCTCCTCGAACGTGAGAATCTCGTCGCGGGGCAGCCACTCGAGACCCTCTGCGGGCATGCAGTAGGTGCAGCGGAAGTTGCACCGGTCCGTCACCGAGATTCTCAAGTCCCGGTGGACCCGCCCGAAGCCGTCGACGAGTTGTGCGGCCATCGCTTCGAAGGCTAGCGGCCGGCCGGCCGCTCGGCCTCGTGGAACCGCGCCTAGAGGACGATGACGTCTACCGGGTCGCCCACTCCGGGCCGGGCGCCGTCGGGCACCACCGCCAGGGCATCGGCGCGGGTCATGGCCGCGAGCTGGTGGGACCCCTGGCCACCCGATCGGGCCACCCGCAGCACGCCCCGCTCGTCGCGGCTGGCCGACACCCTCACGAAGTGGGTCTTGCCGTCGCTGCGGTGGCCGAGCTCATCGTCGCTGACCGCCCGCACCAGGGCCGGACCGAGAGCGGCGGCGCGGTGGCCCGCCATGGCCCTCAGACCGGGCTTGGCCAGCAGCTCGAAGCTCACCATCGACGACACCGGGTTGCCCGGCAGTCCGAACACCGGGGTGCCGTCGACCAGACCGAAGGCGAACGGCTTGGCCGGCTTGATGGCGATCTGCATCCAGCGCATTTCGCCGATCCGGTCCAGCACCACCTTCACGTAGTCGAAGTCACCCATCGACACGCCCCCCGAGGACAGCACAGCGTCGCATCCCGCCGCACCGGCCTCGAACGCCCTGGAGATGTCGTCGGGACGGTCGGGTGCGATCCCCAGGTCCACTCCCTCGAAGCCGGCCTCCGACACCAGCGAGAGCAGCGTCCGGCGGTTGGTGTCGCGGATCTGGCCCCTCCGCAGCGGTCCAGGAGTGTCCGCGAGCTCGTCGCCGGTTGACAGCACCCCCACCCGGGGCCGGCCGTGCGCAGCCACCTCGTAGGCGCCCACCGCGGCCAGCAGGCCGACCCGGCCCGGCGTCACCACCGTCCCCGGGGCCAGCACCTGCTCCCCGGCGGCCACGTCCTCTCCAGGATGACGGATGTGGTTACCGACCTTGACGGAGGCCTCCACCCTCACCCGGTCACCGGACCCGCCGGCCGGGCTGGTCAGCTCCACCTTCACCACCGCGTCCGCGCCGGGCGGGATGGGCGCTCCCGTCATGATCCGGGCCGCCTCGGCCTCCCCGACCTGCACCGAGCCGTCGTCGCCGGCGCCGATGGTCCCGACCACCTCGAGCTCCACCGGCGCGCCGAGGGTGTCGGCTGCCCTAAGGGCGTACCCGTCCATTGCGGTGTTGGCGAACGCCGGCACGGGGTCCGACGACGTGACCGGCTCGGCCAGCACCAGGCCGAGCGCCTCATCCAGCGGGAACCGGCGCGCCGGAAGCGCCTCGATACGGGAGAGGATGTGCTCCCGGGCCTCCTCCAGGGGAATCATGGGGTCAAGTCTCCTTCAGTTTCCGCTCGGTGCCGCGCACGAGCCGCACGATATTGCCGTGATGGCGCATCGCCATGACCCCCATGACCACCGCGGCCACTATCACCTCGGGGCCCGGCCAGCCCAACACCAGGGCCAGCACCGGATAGGTGATGCCCACGCTCAGCGAGCCCAGCGCGGCCACCCTGGTGATGCGCACCATGCTGAAGAACAGCACGACGCAGATCGCGCCGATGAGGGGGTCGAGGACGATGCCGCCGCCGCCCGCGGTGGCCATCCCCTTGCCGCCCCGGAACTTCCGCAGCACCGGCCAGACGTGGCCGGCGACCGCCCCGATCCAGGCAGCCATCGCCTCGGGCCGGTCCCACAGCAGCAGGGCCACCCCGACGGGCGCCGCCCCCTTCGCCATGTCGCCCAGGGCCACGGCCACGCCGGCGAGCCGACCGCCCAGCCGGTAGATGTTGGTGGCGCCCGGGTTGCCGGAGCCCTCGCTGGTGGGGTCGTGGCCGATCTTGTTGCCGACCAGCGCCGCGGTGGGGAACATGCCGGCTCCGTAGGCCGCGACGAAAGCGACAGCCATCCACACCGTCACGCCCGAATCGTAGGTGCGGCGGCTCGGGCGTGCCTGACCGGGGGGCGGCGCGGTGTCGCCGTTTCGAGGTGCGGTTATCCTTCGCCGCCGTGCCGATGTACGACTACCGCTGCGAACGCTGTTCGGCGCAGTTCGAGGTGAGGCAGTCGTTCAGCGACGAGACGCTCTCCGTGTGCCCGCCCGAGGGCGGTCCGGCTTCGTGTGCCGTGCCGGGCGAGGGACCGGTCAAGAAGGTGTTCAGCGGGGTGGCCATCTCCTTCAAGGGAGACGGCTTCTACAAGAACGACCACGGCTCCAACGCCAAGGGCCGGCGCAAGGAGCGGGAGTCGGACTCCTCCAAGGACTCGTCCGGTTCGACGCCCTCCAAGGAGTCGTCGAGCAAGGACTCGTCGTCGGAGGGCCCGTCGAGCAAGGACTCGGCGTCGAGTTCCAGCTCGAAGGAGGGGCGGGCGAAAGCCGACGCCAGCACCTCCTCGTCCTCCTCGTCCTCCTCCTAGCGCCGGGGGACCGCTCGTCGCGAAGCGCGACCCTCCGCCGCCCCGGCGGCGGCTCGTCGCTGTTGGCGACCGTCCCCGCGGTCCGGGGCATCCCGGGCCCGGGGACCTCCATCCGTCCGCCGGCCCGCGCCCGGTCGTTCACAGGAGGCTCGATGTCGCCAGCCACACCAGCCGCACAGGACCTCGAGGGGACGCAGCCGCGTTTCGGGCCGTTCCGCAGCTCACCGTCGCCCGCCCGGCCGTCGGCGCGCCACAGCAGCGCCGCGGGGCGGCTCAGAATCATGCTCTACCGCCACCGGTGGTTGCGCTGGGCCGCGGCTGCAGGGGCGGCGCTGGCTGTCCTCGCCGCCCTCAGCCGCGACTCCCCCGACCCGGCTCAGGCGCCTGCCGAGACCGCTCCCTCGGGGCTGTCGGCGCGGCTTCCGTCCGGCACGCGCGGCGTGCCCGTGCCCGTCGACAGCACGGTGCTCGCCACCGGCGACGTTGTGGATGTGCATGCGGTGCTCGACGGGGCTGCGGTAGTGCTGGGGGCGCCGGTCGTCTCCGCCGACACCGGCGAGGTGATCCTGGCGGTGCCCTCCGAAAGAGTGGACGCCACCATCGACGCGCTGGCCACGGGCGGCGTGATCCTGGTCATAGCACCCCCGCCCCCGAACGAATGAAGCCCCGTCAGCGCCAAGGTGTCGCCGCGAGGGCCAGGACGCCGACACCGGCGAGAATCCGGTAGACGACGAAGGGCTGAAGGCCCAGGCGGGACACGATCTGAGTGGTGCCCCAGACTGCCACCCATCCGGTGACCCCCGACGACACCATTCCCCAGGCCAGCGCGGTCCACAGCGACGAGGGGACGCTCAACTCCAGGAGGCCGTAGACGCCGGCACCGGCGATCACCGGGAGGCTCATCAGGAAGGCGAGGCGCACGGCCGCCTCGCGGCTGTAGCCGAGCATCCTCGCGACGGTCATGGTCACACCCGAGCGCGACACCCCCGGCTGCAGGGCGAGTGCCTGGCCGGCGCCCATCGCCAGCGCGTGGCCGATACCGAAGTCGTGCCTGCCGCGCCGCTCCGCGAGCCGGTCGGACACGCCCAGCAACAGCCCGAAGGCGATCAACGCCACCGCCACCGCCACCACCCCGCCCGAGCCCCGCAGCGAGTCGCCTGCGAACACCCCCACCACGCCGGCCGGCACCGCGGAGACCGCCAGGCTCCAGGCGACGCGACCGTCGGGTCCGAGCGGGCCACGGCCGAGCAGCGGCGACAGGGCCGCCCCGACGTAGGTCGCGATGTCTCGCCGGAGATAGGCGGCTGCACCGACGAGGGTGCCGACATGCACGGCCACGTCGAAGGCGGTCGCGGCGTCGCCCGACAACTCGTCCCAGCCGAACAGCCAGCGGACCAGGATCAGGTGGCCGCTGGAGGAGACGGGCAGGAACTCCGAGAGGCCCTGCACGATGCCCAGGACTATGGCGTGAAGGATCGGCACCGCCGTTGAGGCTATGGGGCCGCGCCAGAGCGTGCCCCGCCGTCAATACCGGCGCGGGACCGGTCTCAGGAGCCGGACATGGTCACGTCGGCGATCGCGAGGGTCACCCCGGCCGCGCTCATGGGCAGCCATTCCAGGTCGGAGCCCACCTCTGAGACATCCAGCAGCAGGCGCTGGATCGTGCTCGCGATGGTCACTTCCCGTACCGGCTCGGCCGTCTCGCCGCCGCGGATGCGCAAACCCTCCGCACCCACCGAGAAGTCGCCCGACACTGCGTTCACGCCGCTGTGGAGGCCGGTGACCCCCTGCACCAGCAGGCCGTCGTCGACGCCGGCAATGATCTCGTCCTGGCTGCAGGTTCCGGGGGTGAGGCTGAGGGCGTGGGCACCGACACCCGGGGTTCCCTTGAACCCGCCCCTTACCGCGGAGCCGGTGGAGGAGACCCCGGCCCGCCGGGCGGTGTAGGTGTCGTAGAGGAACCCCTGCAGCACCCCGTCGCTGATCAGCGGGATGCGCCGGGTTGCCAGGCCCTCGGCGTCGATGGCCGAGGCGGTGAAGGCGGCGGGGTCGGTGGCATCGTCGACGAGGGTCAGCGACGACGCCCCGACTGCCTCGTTCATGCGGTCCGCGAACAGCGACCGGCCCTTGAGGACCGCTTCCCCGCTCAGGGTCGCGCCCACAATGCCCAGGAACCGGGCCGTGACGTACGGGTCGAGGACCACGGTCAGCCGGCGGGTGGGGGCCTTGGCCGCGCCGAGCAGCCGGGTGGCCCGCTCGGCCGCGTCGGTGCCGGCCGTCTCCGCCGACAGCTCACCGGGATGGCGCCCGACCGAGAAGCCGAAGCCGGTCTGGGTGTCGTCGCGCTCCGTTGCCAGGCTGTACGCGGCCAGGTAGCAGCCGGTCTCCCGGGAGGTGGCGGCCACGCCGCGTGAGGTAGCCACCGCGGACTCGTAGACCGAGTCGGCGTACTCGGCCGACTCCACGCCGGTCACTCTCGGATCGGCAGCCAGGGTGACCCTCTCCAGCTCCATGGCGAGAGCGACCTTTTCCTCGGTCGGGAACTCCGCAAGCTCGGAGCGGTACAGGTCCAGCGACTCGGGCTCCACACCGTCGGGCTCGGCCACGCCCGCGAACTCGTCGACGCTGCCGAAGCCAGAGTTGTCGAGCGCCTCCTCGAAGGTCTCGCGCACGGTGTCGTCGTCGAGAGTCGCGGCGTACGCGAAACCCTGCCGGCCGTTGCACACCACCCGCACGCCGATTCCCTGAGCGGTGGCGGCGGTCAGCGATTCGACCTCGCCCTCGTAGGCCCGCACCTCGGTCTCGCGCTCGTGAGCCACGAAGGCTTCCACGTCGAAGCCGTCGCCGGCCCAGCCGGCGACCCGCTGCGCGATCTCCAGCAGGCTCGGACTCACGCGGCGGTTCCGCCGACGGTGAGTGCGGTCACCCGCAGCGTCGGCGTACCGTCGCCCACGGGGACGCCCTGGCCGTCCTTGCCGCAGGTACCCGGCGATCCCATCGCGAAGTCGTTGCCGAGGGCGTCGATCCGGGTGAGCACCTCGGGGCCGTTGCCGATGAGGTTGCCCTCCCGGATGGGCGCGGTGATCTCGCCGTTCTCGATCAGGTAGGCCTCGGTCATGCCGAATACGAAGTCCCCGGTGGCGGTGTTGACCTGGCCCCCGCCGAGTTGGGCCACGTACACACCATGGGGCGTGTCGGCCACGATGTCGTCGGGATCGGCGTCGCCGTTCTCGATGAAGGTGTTGGTCATGCGCACCATGGGAAGGTGCTGGTAGCTCTGGCGACGACCGTTTCCCGAGCTGGCCCGTCCCTGTTTGCGGGCCCGGAGCCGGTCCCACATGTAGTCGGTGAGCACCCCGCCGGAGATCAGGACGTTGCGAGCCGCAGGCTTGCCCTCGTCGTCGATTCCATAGTGGCCCCACTCCCCCGCCATGGTGCCGTCGTCCACCAGCGTCACCATCGGCGCGGCCACCCGCTCGCCGATGCGCCCGGCGAACGCCGATGCCGACTTGGCCACCAGGTCGGCCTCCAGGCCGTGCCCGCAGGCCTCGTGGAACAGCACCCCGCCGCCTCCGGGGCCGACCACCACGGGCATCTCGCCACTGGGCGCAGGCCTCGCGGTGAGCTTGGTGAGCGCCCTGCCGGCGGCCCGGCGGGCCATCTCCTCCACGTCGTAGAGGTCGAACAGCTCGAACCCGGCGGTACGGCCCGCCGATTCGCGGCCCGTCTGCATGCCGGTGTCGCCCGAAGCCACGCAAGACACCGAGAACAGGGTGCGCACCTGGTCGTCGCTGGTGAACAGCCCGTCGCTGTCGGCCACAAGGATGCGGCGGCGACCATCGCCGTAACGGGCCGACACCTGGGTTATGGCCGAGTCCGTCGACCGGGCGGCGGCGTCGGCCGCGGTCAGCAGCGCCACCTTCGTGGACTTGGGCACGTCCTCGGGGGGCACCCGGACCGTTAGCGGCCTTGGCACCTCGAGCGACGACACCTCGACGACGCGCCGGGCGCCGCCCGACTGCCGGGCCGCGGCCGCGGCCGCGCCGGCCGCGGCGGCCAGGCCGGTCTCGCTCAGGTCGGCGGTGTGGGCGAAGCCGGTGGTCTCGCCGACGACCACACGGATGCCGGCCCCGCGGTCCCGGCCCGAGACGACCTCCTCGACCCGGCCGTCGTCGAGGATCGCCGACGACGAGCGTCTGTCCTCCGCGAAGACCTCTGCAAAGTCCGCTCCCGTGCGCATAGCCACCGAGAGCGTCCGGTTCACGAGTTCCGCATCGAGCATGAGCGACTACTGTAACGCGATGGCTTCGGGAGCCGCCGACGTCGACGCCCCCGACGACACCGAGTCGCACGAGGGCTCGCAGACCGCTTCCGAGGAGCCCCGGCCCGGTCCGAGCGGCCGGCTGCACTGGTGGAGCGAAGTCCTCATCATCGGCGCGTTCTACGGCGTCTACACGATGATCCGCAACCAGTTCGGGTCCGAGCTGGGCGACTCCGTCAAGCAGGCGGCCATCGACAACGCCTACGACATGATCGCCCTGGAGCGGGCCGTGCACCTCTTCGGTGAGAAGGGCATCCAGGACCTGTTCATCGACTGGGACCTGTTCATCCAGTTCTGGAACATCTTCTACGGGTTCTGCCACTTCGCGGTGACGATCGGCGTGATGGCCCTGCTGTTCTGGCGCCACCCGGTGCGCTACGGCATCCAGCGCACGGTGCTGGCGATCACCACCGGACTGGCTCTGCTCGGCTTCGCCTTCTATCCGCTGATGCCGCCCCGCCTGCTCAACGACTGCGGCCCCTTCGGCGCCTGCGACCTCACGTACAGCTACTTCGACACCCTGGTCGATCCGGGCGGGTTCTGGTCGTTCAACTCGAGCGCGATGATGGACATCTCCAACCAGTACGCGGCCATGCCCAGCCTGCATATGGCCTGGGCCATCTGGTGCGTGGTGGCCGCCCTGCCCGTGCTGCGGCGCCGGTGGATGCGCCTGGCCCTGCTCTCGTATCCGTGGCTTACACTGTTCGCGGTGATGGTCACCGCCAACCACTACTGGATAGACGCCGTGGGCGGCCTGCTGGCAGTGGTCATCGCCTATCCGCTGGGGGTGCTGCTCGCCCGTTGGCTCCCGCCCTGGCTCGCTCCCCGGCCCGTGAGCCCCGCAAACGCCTAGGAGACAAGACCGATGCAACTTGACGCCATTTCCGGTCCCGACGACCTGCGCGAGCGCTCCCACGCCGAGCTCGACGACCTCTGCCAGCAGATCCGCGCCCGCATCATCGAGGCGGTGTCGGCCCGGGGCGGGCACCTGGGGTCGAACCTCGGCTCGGTCGAGCTCACCGTGGCCCTGCACCGGGTGTTCCGCTCGCCCCACGACGTGATCCTGTGGGACACCGGTCACCAGGCCTACGTCCACAAGATGCTCACCGGGCGGTCCTCGGACTTCGACAGCCTGCGCACTGCGGGCGGGCTGGCGGGCTACCCGTCGCGGACCGAGTCCCCCCACGACTGGATCGAGAACAGCCACGCCTCGACGGCACTCTCCTACGCCCACGGCTTGGCCACCGCGTTCGAGTCCTCCGACAACCGCCGCCGGGTGGTGGCCGTGGTCGGTGACGGGGCCATGACCGGCGGGATGGCCTTCGAGGGGCTGAACAACATCGGCCACAGCGGGCGCCGGGTGGTGGTTGTGCTAAACGACAACGGCCGCAGCTATGCGCCGACCGTCTCACGGCTCACCGAGAGCCTGGTTCGGTTCCGCTCCAACCCCAAGATCATGCGCCGCTCCGACCGAATCGAGGAGGTGGCCGAGCGCATCCCCTGGGTGGGCGAGACGCTCCAGCGGGGCATGCGGATGTCGAAGGCCGCCATCCGGGAGCTCTGGGACTCGGCCGGCTTCTTCGAGAATCTCGGGCTGCGCTACCTGGGACCATTCGACGGCCACGACATCGCCGGCCTGGAGGAGGCCCTGTCCAACGCGGCCCAGTTCGACGAGCCCGTGGTGGTCCATGTGCTGACCCAGAAGGGCCGGGGCTACGGGCCGGCCGAGCAGGACGAGATCAAGCACATGCACGACGTCGGCAAGGTCAAGCCGGGCACCTACACCGGCATGTTCTCCGACGTGATGGTCAAGCTGGGCGGACTGCACCCCGAGGTGGTGGCCATCACCGCGGCCATGCCCGACTCCACCGGGCTGCTGCCGTTCCGGGAGCACTTCGGAGACCGCTGCATCGACGTCGGCATCGCCGAGCAGCACGCGGTGACCTCGGCCGTCGGCATGGCCATGGGCGGGCTGCGGCCGTTCTTCGCGGTGTACAGCACGTTCCTGAGCCGGGCCTTCGACCAGGTCAACCTGGACTGCGGGCTGCACCGGGCCCCGGTGGTGTTCTGCATCGACCGGGCGGGGATCACCGGCGACGACGGCCCGTCGCACCACGGGATCCTCGACATGGTGCTGCTCACCAAGGTGCCGGGGATGGTGGTGCTGGCGCCGTCGTCGCTGGAAGAACTCGAGCGGATGATGCTCGACGCGGTCGACATGACCGGCGGCCCGGTCGCCATCCGGTGGCCCAAGACCGCGGCCCGCAGCGTGAGCCCCGACCAGGTCGGGGCAGGGCTCCGAGCCCGCAAGGCCCGATCCGGCGACGGCCGGCTGTGCCTGATCGGCGTGGGCAAGATGCTGGAGGCCTGCGAGCAGGCCGCAGAGCTGCTTGGGAACGAGGGCGTGGACGCCACCGTGTGGGATCCCCGGGCGGTGACCCCGGTGTGCGGTGAGATGGTGGCCGACGCGGTCGAGAGCGAGCTGGTGGTGACGGTGGAGGACGGGCTGCGTACCGGCGGCGCGGGCACGAACATCCGCGACGCGCTGGTGGAGCGGGCCGAGGCCGCCGGGCGGGCCGCTGGAAGGGTGCGGGTGCTCGGGGTGCCGCTCGACTACCTCCCCCACGGCAAGCCCGACCAGATTCTGGCCGACCTGGGCCTCGACGCGGCCGGCATCGCGGCCACGGTCAAGCAGGAGCTGCTGTAGGGGGATTCCCCCCGGCTAGCTGAAGTAGGGGTTCTCCCCGGCTTCGTGGTCGGTGACGTCGATGACGTCGGTCACCTCTTCGATGGCCTCCATGATGGCCCGCTTGATCCCGTCCGACAGGGTGGCCTGGCTCATCGCGCAGCCCTGGCAGCCGCCCCCCATAGTCACCACCACCGAGTCGTCGTCGTTCACCTCCACGAGGCTGGCGTACCCACCGTGGGAGGCCAAGGCGGGGTTGATGCTGATGTCGAGCAGCTGCTGCACCTTGTCGCCGATGCTGCCGGTGAGCTCCAGGCGGCCCATGTCGCCTAGGGGGTTGGGACGGTTGGGGTTGCGGATCACCAGCCCGCCCTGACCCGGAATCGACGGCACGTCCAGGGTGGAGCCCCGGAGGCGGCCGATGCTGGCGTCGGGCACGACCACCGTCAGGCCGCCCGAGGTGTGGAGATGATCGTCGGCCGCGGCGTCGGCCAAGGGGTCGAGCGTCAAGTCGTAGGTGTAGTCGATCCCGGCGGTGCCGGTCACCTCGACGCGCAGTCCCAGCGTGTCGCCGTCCTCCTCGCGGTCGCGGATGGACAGCACCGCGGTGCGGGCCGCGTCGGTGACGATCAGGATCTCCTCGCCCGATGCGGTTCCAGCCTGGGATGCGGTTCCAGCCTCGGCGGGCGCTTGTGCCGGAGCGGCGGTGTCGGTCACGGATGGGAGCCTACCGAGACTCGCCGACCAGGCGGCTACGGCAGAGGCGGGACTCCTGGGACGGCCGCGCTACCGTGCGGGCATGACAACCAAGACCTCATTGGAGATGACCGGCGGCGTGGCCGTGCTCCGCCTCGACGACGGCAAGGCCAACGCCATCGGCTACGGCACCCTCGAGGCCATCGACGCCGCCCTCACCGAAGCCGAGCAGGGCGCGGGGGCGCTGGTGATCGAGGGCCGGGAGGGCCGCTTCAGCGCCGGCTTCGACCTGAGCGTTATCGGCGAGGGTCCCGAGGCGGCCCAGGCCCTCGTGGCCGCCGGGGCCCGCCTCGCGGCCCGGATCTACGGCGCGGCCGTGCCGGTGGTGGCCGCCTGCACCGGCCACTCGCTGGCGTTCGGCGCCATCATGCTGCTGTCCAGCGACGTTCGCATCGGGGCCGACGTGGACGCCAAGATCGGGCTCACCGAGGTGTCGATCGGCATGCCGCTGCCGGTATTCGCCATCGAGTTGGCCCGGGACCGGCTCAGCCCCCGGCACTTCACCGCGGCGACGTCGCTGGCCACCGTGTTCTCGCCCCGCGGCGCGGTCGAGGCCGGCTATCTCGACGAGGTGGTCGCGGCCGACGACCTGCACGACGCCGCGCTGGAGCGGGCCGGCGCGCTGGCCGGCCACGTCCGCCGGACCGCTTTCGGCCTGACCCGCCTCACCACCCGCCAGCGCACCATCGACCACATCCTCTCGACCCTCGACGAGGACATCAAGAGCTTCGGCGTGCTGGATTGACCTGCCGACGTTCCAGCCCTGCCTGTGGACAACCTATGGACAAGTCGACTCAGCCTGTGGACTGAGTGGGGATGACGGAGACGGCCTACGACTCCGTGTTGCTGGTGTCGTTCGGGGGCCCTGAGGGGCCCGGCGACGTCGAGCCGTTCCTCGCCAACGTCACGGCCGGGCGCGAGATCCCCGCCGAGCGGCTGGAGGCGGTGGCCCGGCAGTACCACCATTTCGGCGGGGTCAGTCCCCTCAACGAGCAGTGCCGCCGGCTGCGCGGCGCTCTGGCCGCGGGGCTCGCGGCCTCGGGACACGACCTGCCGGTGTACTGGGGGAACCGCAACTGGACCCCGTTGGTGGCCGACACCGTGGCCGGGATGGCTGCGGACAACAAGCGTCGCGCCCTGGCCGTCGTCACCTCCGCGTACTCGTCGTACTCGGGCTGCCGCCAGTACCTCGACGACATTGCGGCCGCGCGGGCATCGGTGGGCGAGCGCGCGCCGGTCATCGACAAGGTTCGCGCCTACTACGACCATCCGGGCTTCGTGGCGCCGTTCGCCGACGCGGTGGCTGATGTCCGCACGAATCTGCCCGCTGAACTGCGCTCCGGGGCGCGGCTGGTGTTCACCGCCCACTCCATCCCCGAGTCGATGGCCGCGGGCTGCGACTACGAGCGCCAGCTCAGCGAGACGGCCCGCTTGGTGGCCGCGGGAGCAGGTTTCGACGGCTGGACCATGGCCTGGCAGAGCCGCAGCGGCCCTGCGTCGGTGCCATGGCTAGAGCCCGACGTGAACGACTGCCTGCGGGATCTGTCCAGCCGAGGAGCGGCCGCCGTCGTCGTCGCCCCCATCGGCTTCGTCACCGACCACATGGAGGTCATGTGGGACCTTGACGTGGTCGCGGCCGCCACCGCGGCGGACCTGGGCCTCCGGTTGGTGCGGGCCCCCACGCCGGGCACCCGGCCCGACGATCGTTTCGTGGCCATGTGGCAAGAGCTGATAGAGGAGCGTCTCGATCCCGCCACGGCCCGTCGCTCGCTTGGCCGCCTCGGTGCCGGACCCGATCTGTGTCCCGCCGGTTGCTGTCGACGCCAACCCTGACACCTCCACCCCGACAGCATCAAGGGTCCACCATTTGGGCTGTGGATAAGGCTAGTTTATGTATTCCGAACTACTCAGAAAGCTGCAGCCAGAGACGTAGTCCATGAACCACACCCGCATCGCCGCGGAGGCCATCAGGTTCCGCATCACCACCATCCGGCGCCCGTTGGTGACCAGCGAGACCGTCGACATCGACGCGATGGCGACCGCGGCGGTCACGGCTGCTTCTCCGGAGGTCGACGCGGCCCTGCGAGTGATCGCCACCGCTTGGCAGCGGGCCGGGTTCGATCCCGATGAGCTCATCCAGCCCTGGAAGGGCGAGCAGGCCGAGTACTTCAGGAACCGACCCGACCTCATCGACTTGATCGACGTGATCGTGCGAGGCGCGGCCGGATCAATGGCCGCAGCCTGACCCTCGGGCTAGTCAGCAAGCCGTCCTCGCTGGCCCGGCCGGCTCCGGTACGGTGCGGCCGGTGCCCGAGCTTCCCGAAGTGGAGACCATCCGAGCCCAGTTGCAGCCGCGGCTGGAGGGCCGGTCGATCACCGGGGCGGGCTCCCATCCGTCGGCCAAGTTCACGCCCGCGATGGAGGCGGTCGGCTGCGACGTGACCGCGGTCCGCCGCCGCGGCAAGTACCTGATCGTCGACCTGGACGACTCCACCGAGTCCGGATGCGAGCTCGTCATCCATCTGGGAATGACCGGCAGGCTGGCGGTCGACTCCTCGATCGACCGGGCCCATCCGCACCTGCGGGCCTGGTGGCGGCTCGATGACGGCGATGCGCTCACCCTGCACGACGTGCGCCGGTTCGGCCGGATCCATGTCGTGCCCGCGGGCCGCCATGAGGGCATCGCCACCCTCCACCGCCTCGGCCCTGAGCCGTTCGGCGACCAGTTCACCGGCGAGAGCCTCTGGCGGGCCCTGCGAGCCAGCCGGCGCTGCATCAAGACCCAGCTCCTGTCGCAGCGGCCGGTCGCGGGCGTGGGCAACATCTACGCTGACGAGGCCCTCTGGCTGGCGGGCATCAATCCCGCCGTCCGCCGGCTGTCGAAGCCTCGAGCCGGCCTGCTGGCCGACACCATCCGCACCGTCCTGGCCTCGGGACTGCGCCATGGGGGCACCACGCTGCGCGACTACGCCGGGCTGGACGGTGCACGGGGAAGCAACCAGCACCATCTGCGCTGCTATGGACGGGCCGGCGAACCGTGCGAGCGCTGCGGAACGGAGTTGCGCCGCAAGGTGGTCGACGCCCGGGGCACCACATGGTGCCCGGCCTGCCAGCGGAGGTAGTTTCTGGGCCATGGAACTCGGTCCCGTCCACCACGTGTCGATCAACGTCCCCGATGTGGAGGCCGTCGCGCCCTTCTACACCGACGTGCTGGGAATGGCGGTGCTGCCCCGGCCGGACTTCGGCTTCAACGGCCGCTGGCTGCAGAGTCCCGGCGGCGGGGAGGTCCACCTCATCGAGGTCGAGGGCTGGGTGGCGCCCGCAGGCCAGCACTGGGCATTCAAGGTGGACGACATCGACGCGGCCGTCGCCGAGCTTCGGGGCCGGGACGTGGACGTGGACGACCCCAGGGCGATACCGGGAACGTCCGGGCGCCAGACCTTCTTCTTCGACCCGGCCGGCAACATGATCGAACTCAACCAGCCGGCCTGACTCCGGGCGGGAACACGCCGTCGAACCCGTATTCCCCGACCGGCTGGGCTGACTCGACGACCCGGGCCGGGCCGGCCCACTAGCCTTGCCCGCGGCCATGAACGACGCCCGTCGCGATCATCGAGAGAGTCCTGCGGCTCCAGCCCCCGCGACCTCGGACGATGGCCGGAGAAGCGCAGTCGGCCCGGTGTTGCGGTGAGGCAGCCGCTGGCGGGGATCCGGGTCCTCGACCTCGGTACCAGGATCGCGGCCCCGTTCTGTGCGGGGATCCTGGGCGAGCAGGGAGCCGAGGTCATCAAGATCGAGGATCCCGGCCGCGGCGACAACAGCCGGCACAACGGCCCGTTCGCGCCCGATGACGACGGCAACCCCTACTCGCTGTACTGGTCGGTGGAGGGCCGGGGCCGCAAGTCGGTGACCGTCGACCTGCGCCGGCCGGCCGGCCAAGAGCTGTTCCGCCGCCTGGCCGCGGTCTGCGACGTGGTGTGCGAGAACTTCCGGCCGGGCACCCTCGAACGCTGGAACATCGACCCCGCCCGGCTCGACCCGCGGCTGGTGACCGCCCGCATCAGCATGTTCGGCCAGACAGGGCCCAAGTCGCTCCGCGCCGGCTTTGACCGCACCGCCATCGCGTTCGGCGGGCTCCTGCACCTCACCGGCGAGCCCGACCGCCCCCCGGTCCCGCCCGGCCTGACCGTCGCCGACCACCTCACCGGAGTGTTCGCTGCCCAGGCCGTGACCAGCCTGCTCTATGAGCGCGACGCCAAGGGCCTGGGAACCGGGGGCGTCATCGACGCCTACCTCTACGGCTCGGTAGTCAGGATCACGGAGTGGACCATCGCGGCCTACGACAAGCTGGGCACGGTGCGCTCGCGCACCGGCAACCGCCCGGACGACTCGGCCCCACTCGACAATTTCCTCAGCCGCGACGGTCGATACGTTTGCATCGTCGGCGTCAGCCAGCCCATCTTCGAGCGGCTGTGCACCGCGATGGGGCGACCGGAGCTGCTGGACGACGAGCGATTCGCCACCGCCGGGTCCCGAACCCGCCACCGCGACGAGATCAACGCGGTAGTGGCCGGCTGGGCGGCCACGCTGGACGCGGCGGAGATCGAGGACCGCTGCGTGGCCTGCGAGCTGCCCGTCGGCACGGTGTACGACACGGCCGACCTGATGGACGACGCGCATGTGCAGGCCCGGGGCGACATCTGCACGGTGGATGACCCGGTGCTCGGCCCCGTGCGCCAGCAGGCGCCGTTCCCCCGCTTCGGCCCGGACCCGCCCCCCGTTCCGGCGGGTGCCCCGGGCCTAGGCGAGCACACCGAGCAGGTCCTGTCGAGCCTGCTGGGGATGTCCACCGCCGAGATCGGCACGCTTCGAGCCGACGGCGTGGTCTGAGGCGGAGCCGCGGCCCGCACCGCGAGGTCATGGAGCAATGGGGCCGATCTCGTGGCCGGACCTGGTCACCGCCGAGTTCAACGCCATGTTCTGGGCCTTGAACGGCGCGACGGAAAGGCCGCGCCGGGCCAGCACCCGGCAGAGGCCCGCGACGATTGTCGACTTGCCTGAGTTCGAAGATGGGCCACAGATCATCAGGGCGGGTGAGCGGGAGGTCATGTCCGGGGCCGGCTCATCCACCCCATTCCCAGTCCGAACGTCGACCAGATGATCGTCAGCGTGGCCAGCGACTCGAGGCGGAAGTCCCACAGCAGCTGTGCCGGGAAGCCCTCGGTCACGGTGTCGGGACTGGAGGGCCACACAACGAGCAGCACTGCGGCGCCCGCCAGTGCCGCGGCCGCGGTCGAGACCACGGCCGCGGAGCGTTCGAGCCGGACCGCCAAGCGCTTGTAGAGCATGCCCACCGCGACGGCCAGGATTATGGCCGCGGCCAGGAACGTGAAGTAGAGCAGGGTGCGCTCGTTCACGGTGTCCGGGTCGCCGACCGCGGGCGGGTTGGCCGGATACTTCAGCGAGGGCAGCACCGCGGTAGCCAGGTAGGCCGCCGCGGTCAGCAGCAGGATCCGTCCGGTCTCGCTGCCGACGGTGATCTTGTGGCGGATCGCGGCGTACACCGTGCCGAACACCACGCCGACTACGAGCCCGAACAAGACGGCGGCCGTAAGCCCGCCGACAACCTGTTGGCCCCGGGTGAACAGCGGCTCCTCGTCACCGTGGCTGTGGCCGCCTGCGGCCTCATCCGACCCTTCGGGGGTGTCGGCGCCGGCGGTGGCCTCCTCGATGTCTATCGCCGCGTCGATCGAGTCCTCTGCGACGAGGCCCACGAAGACCGCGGCCAGCGCCCCAGCGACCAAGCCCGCCAACACAGCGCGCCGCAGGATGGTCCCGAAGGTGGCTCTCGGTGTTTGCTGGTGCCCGGCGGGTGTGGCCTCAGTGGCAGGGAACGCCGAAGACATGGCGACCGTCGTGGAAGAACTCATGGAGGTATTCCCATGACTGGGTGAGCAGTACCCCGTTCTCGTTGAAGCAGAGGTACATCAGCACGGCGGCGCCGAGTGCCGCGACCCAGCCGACGACCGGCACCCGTACGGGCGCCAGTTCGGCCGGGGCGGTGATGGCTGTGTTCATATCGGTGCCATCCTCGTGGTCGTGGCGGGCCTCTCGGCCCCGGTCGCTGGCACTCTGGCTTGGCTCCGGGCCCGGGGGCCCTCGGCCTCACAGTTGCGGGACAGCCCCGGACTCTCACCGGCGTTCCCCAGCGGCCGGTACCCTAGCCGCCGGTGGCGCGGGACTCAATCGTTCTGATCAACACCGGGCACGGCAAGGGCAAGTCCTCGGCGGCCTTCGGAGTCATGAGCCGCGGCTGGGCCCGGGAATGGACCGTCGGCGTCGTCCAGCTCGCGAAGGGAGGGCGCTGGAAGGTGGGCGAGCGCAAGCTGGCCGACCACCTCGGCATCGAGTGGCACACCCTCGGCGACGGCTTCACCTGAGAGTGCTGTGGGACGGCGGCCTTCAGAGCGTGTCGATCACTAACGTCGGGGAGCGGGGCGGCAGCGCCGCGGCGGCCGCCGCGTTCAACGCCATCGCGAGGAGAGTCCATCTGTGACCGTGTACCTGGTCGGTGCGGGACCGGGCGATCCCGGCCTGATCACCGTGAAGGGAGCCAGGGTGCTGGGCCGGGCCGACGTGGTCGTGCACGACCGGCTGGTGTCCGCAGAGTTGCTCGACCTCGCCCCGCCGGGCGCCGAGGTCATCAGCGCGGCCAAGCTGCCCCGCAAACCCACGCTCACGCAGTCCGAGATCAACGAGCTCCTCATTACCAAGGGGCGGGCGGGACTGACGGTCGTGCGGCTCAAGGGCGGCGACCCCTGCGTCTTCGCCCGGGGCGGAGAGGAGGCGGCCGCGCTGGCCGCAGCCGGAGTGCCCTTCGAGATCGTGCCCGGCGTGACATCGGCCATCGCGGCGGCCTCCTACGCGGGAATACCGGTGACGCTGCGTCACAAGGCGCTGTCGTTCACCGCGGTGACCGGCCACGAGGACTCCTCCAGCGGCCTCACCGTCGACTGGGAGGCGATCGCAAGAGTCGGCGGAACCATCGCCGTCTTGATGGGAGCAGGACGCGCCGCCGCCATACGGGACCGGCTCATCGCAGCCGGCCTCGCCGGCGACACCCCGACCGCCTACGTCCACTGGGCCACCTACCCACACCAGCAGACATGGCGGGGAACTCTCAGCGACCTCGGACGCGAGACCGTCCCGTCGCCCTCGGTGATCATCATCGGCGCAGTGGCTGAACAAGACCTCGAGTGGTTCTCCGATCACACCCGGCAGCGTCTGTGAGACGCCGAAGGGCCCGGTTCGTTCCGGCCGAGCAGCCACTCTCGTCGATGCCCGGGGGGTCGGCGGGATACTCCTGCCGTCGGGGACCTCGGACGTTGTCGACGCGCACATCGCGGCGCTCCCGGCGCGCCTGCCGGACTAGAGCAATGCGTAGATAGCATTGCGCATATTGCGCATATCCACTATCGTGGCCCTATCGCCAAACCGACCAACGTGTTGCTGGATCCCGCCCTGCGAGCCGCGGCCAAGCGCCGGGCCGGAGAGCGCGGCCTCAGCGTCTCCGCCTATATCCGCGAGCTGATCCGCGCCGACGACGCCGCAGCCCGCACCGCCGGAGGCGACATCACGCCACTGATCGGCATCCTCGGCACCGGGACCAAACCCACCGACATCGCCCGCCACAAACACGAGATGGTCCAGCAAGCATTCAGCGAGAACCTCGACGACAAGCAGCCAGCCCGAACCGGTCGAGGGTGAGCCGCGTCTTCGTCGACACCAGCGCCTGGTACGCGCTGGCCGCTGCCGACGACGTCTCCCATCAGAGCGCCGTCCGCCTGCTTGGTGAGCACCAAGGACGACTCGCCACCACCGACCACGTACTGGTGGAGACCTGGGCGGTGGCCCGCAACCGGCGACATCGCGCCGCCGCCGACGAACTCGTGGCCACGATCCTTGACCGCAGCGTCGCCGAAGTCCTCACCGCCACGCCCCACGACATCGTGAGCGCCCTGCGCATCGGCGAGAGGTTCGCCGACCAGGACTTCTCGATGGTCGACCGGACAAGCTGGGCCGTCATGGAGCGCTGCGACATCACCGAGGCGGTGGCCTTCGACATCGATTTCTCGGCGTACCGCTTCGGACCGGGCCTTCACCGAGCCTTCACGATCCACCGCTAGACACAATCGCCACCTCTCGGCGCGCCGACGGGTGCGTCGTCCAGGTGGCTGCGGGGTCGAAGGCCGCGTCCCCGGCGGGTACCGCTATGGGGAACGGCTCAGCCGGATTGTCCGTGCTCAAGACGATGTCATGGTCCACGAACTGATGGGGCGACGATGATGGAGGGCACCAGGTCGATGTGTTCGGTGATCGCGGCCAGGTAGGCGAGCAGCATCAGGGGTTCATGTAGGTGGCCGGACCGGTTACGGCAGTCCACAACGTCACCGTCCTGAAAGCCCCACCGGCGACGCACGCCCTCGGGTAGACGCAAATGGCCCTTTCGGGTGACCCTCACACCCTCGAAGGCTGCCACGGCCCAGCACCCTAGCCACCCGGCTGAATGCTCGCGGCTCGGTGAGCGCTACAGCGGTGCCTGCATCAAAGCCCGCGAAGGCGAGGAAACAACTTCCTTTAGACGTATAGTTGTATACGGTTTATGAAAGTTTCGGCACCGTCGCTCGCACCGATCCTGCGCTCGGATGCGCAGGGCCGCATCCTGGCGCGGGTGCTCGCCGATCCGGAGAAGCGCTACAGCTTGTCGGACTTGGTCACCTGGTCGAAGACCTCCATGCCCACGGTCACACGCGAGGTCCGGCGAGCCGAGGAGGCTGGCATGGTCGTCACCGAGAAGGTCGGCCCCATCCGGTTCGTGCGCGCCGGGGTCGAGCATCCTCTGTATGACTCCGTGCGCCGGATCATCCTTGCCACCTACGGCCCGCCGATCGTGGTGGCTGAGGAGTTCGCAGACATCGAGGGCGCTGATGCCGTCCTGCTGTTCGGCTCATGGGCCGCACGATATGCCGGCGAGCCCGGCCGAGCACCCAACGACGTTGACGTGCTCGTGGTCGGCAGCGCCCACCGCGATGTCGTGGACGAGGCCGCGGAGCGAGTCGAGCGACGGATCGGCATGCCGGTGCAGGCCACCGTGCGGACTCGCTCGCAGTGGGAATCCGGCCGAGAGAGTTTCATCCTCGAGATCAAGTCGCGAACGATGGTGCCAGTCCTCGCGGACGCCCAGCAGCCATCGGCCCCCGAACTTTATGTGCTTGAGTCTGGAGGAGGCGAAGCCCGGTGAGCTGGGCGCGCGGACGCGCCGAAGTGCAACAGCTGATCACTGACGGTGAGCTCGAACGGGTGAGGCCCTCTGTCGAGGTGGCGGCCCGCCTGCTTGCAGATGCCGGCGCGCACATCAGGCTCGCTTCCAAAGGCCTCCAAGAGGATCCCGCCGGCGCACTTCAGCTCTGCTACGACGCCGCCCGCAAGGCGGCCACCGCTCGGCTCGCGGCACAGGGGCTGCGAGCCACGACCCGAGGGGGCCACATCGCTGTGATCGACGCCGTGCGCGTCCAGTTCAACGATGAGGGCGGGATGGCGATATTCGGGCGTCTGCACGCTCTGCGTCGACGCCGCAACCGTGCCGAGTATCCCGACGATGAATCGCCGGGCGTCAACGAAGACGACGCCCGCAGGGCGCTCGACACCGCCCGGGCTGCACTCCAGGCCGCCGAGCAACTCCTAGGCAGCGGGCGTCTGGGCATCTTCGGCTAAGACTCGAGATCATCAAGGGTCAGCCAGTCCCCATGGCCGTAGCTCGCTCCACCAAGCGGCCTCGTCGACCGGACGCGCCCCACACGCCTCAAACGCCGCCGAAACGCGCCTCCCTGCCGTCGCGAGCGGCACGCCGTCCCCGCCACTCAACGGCCACACCCCGTTGAACCTCCCGGCGACAGCCAGCCGAAGCGGCCCTGTGTTGCCGCCCGGAGACACTGATGCGTCGATAACTGGTTGAGTTGCTGGCGATTCAGAGGATGCGTTCCTGGCTGCCGCGTGCCGGGTTTCGTGATCCGGTGTCGGGGCTGTGACCGGAGGCGTCGACAGTGGTCGGCTCGACTGTTGGCGGGTGCGTTCGTGAGCGTTCGCAATGGGCGTTCGTGGGGTGGTTTGGCCGCCACACGTGTGCACTAAAGAGCCCGCCCAAGCCGAAGGGGGGCGCACCCGCCGCGAATGACGGGCCGCGGCGCCTCAGTCTGGTGCCGTCGGGGGCCGAGGAACGCACTGGAACGCAGAGGAACGCTGTTGCGGCGACGGTGTATTTCGATATGTGTCAGATTGGGGTTTGCTCCGTCCCAGCGGTCAACTGTCTTAGTTCGTCAATGGCAGCTTGTAGCTGTTCAAGTCGGTCACTGATGTCCTGCTCCGGCTGTCGTTGCTTTGTTGTCGCGGCTGCGACATTCGCGGTCACGACCCCGAACGCGGCTATCCCGGTGACCATGAGCACCGCGGCGATGAGGCGGCCCTCCGTTGTCGCCGGGGCGATGTCGCCGTAGCCGACGGTGGTGACGGTAGTGATGGCCCACCATGCGGCGTCTCCGTAGTGGTCGATGGCGCTGTTGCTGTCTTCCTCGACCAGCCACACTCCGGCTGAACCGGCTGCGAGGATTACCGGTATCACCACTATCAGTGCGCGCCCAGCGAGGCCTCCCCACAGGCGAAGAGCCGTTTGCCAGATGCTGGTGGCGTAGACGGTCACGCGGGCTGCCCGCAGGACGCGTAGCGCTCTCGCTGAGCGCAGAATCCGTAGAGGCCGGAGGTAGGGCAGCACGGACAGAACGACGATGCCGACGTCGTACCAGTGCGAAGCTAGGTACTGCCGCCGGCTGCCGCGGGCGAACCAGACCCGGACGGCTAGGTCAACGGCGAACAGTCCCCATATTGCCCAGTTGGCAACTATCGCCGCCAGCGCCACTGCCCCCTGTGTGGTGTCTTCCAGCACGACAAGTGGAACGCTGGCCAGCGCGAGAACCAGCAAGGGAACATCGGCGGCCTGCTCCCAACGGGCTATCGCACTAGGCGCGCTTCGATTGGGGTTATCCGCGGTCATGGCTTGTCTCCTTCGGTGGACTTGCTCTCATCTAGCAGCGACGGGCAGCGTGGGTGCCAAGTCCGCCCCGAAACGGGGGAAGCAGCAGGCCCCTGCTCCCTGCTGGAGCGTTCGGCGGACGAACCGGAGTCAGCCCTGTGAGCGCTAGCTGAATCTCGCGTTATGCGCTAACTGAAATTCGCGTTGGCGTCGGGGGTCTTCTGGCCCGGCATCAGCATCCACCAACTGCGGGGGTGGCTCCCCCAGCGTGTCGAGCGACCAAGCCACGACAGCGCTGGAGGAGCCGGCCCCATGATGAACCAGGAGACCTACGTGAAGCTAGAGGACCTGCACAAGCAGGGTTGGACGATCAAGGAGATCGCCGCGGAGACCGGGTATCACCCGGCCACGATCTCGAAGTGGCTCAAGTGCGGGCCGCCTGTGAGACGGGCGGTGAGCGACGAAGCGAAGGTGATGACGGCCCGTTGGGCAGAGCGGATCGAGGCGCTGGTGAGGGCGTATCCGCGGCTTTTGGGTGTCAGCGTGTGGCGCTGTCTGCGGGCCGAGGGCTTCGAGGGGTGTTATTCGACGGTGACTGGGGAGCTGCGCCGGATCCGGGGCCCGAGGTTCACAGCGGCGGATCGGGTGTCGGTGCCGATTCACACCGATCCCGGCGAGGAGGCCCAGTTCGACTTCTGCAACCTCGACGCAGTCGCTCGACGCTGGGGCTGGCGCGGCCCGCTGCGCTGTTTCGGGATGATCTTGTGCTGGAGCCGGCACCGGGTGTGGTGGTTCTGTGGCAGCGAGGACCGCAACAGCACCTTCGAGGGCATGGTGCGGTTCTTTGAGGCCGTCGGCGGCGCCCCGGCGGTGTGCCGCACCGACCGGATGGGCGCGCTGGGAACCTCTCAGGGATCTCGGTTCGTGCTGTGTCCCGCGGCGGTTGAGTTCGCGGCCCATCACAGCACAAGGATCGCCGCGTGCCGCGCCGGCGACGCCAAGCGCAAGGGCAAAGTCGAGCGGCCGTTTCGGCAGTTGCGTGAGACGCTCATTCCCGAGATCGAAGCCGAGGGCGTGCCGGAGTCGCTCGACGAGCTCAACCGGCGCGCCGAGCTGTGGCTGGCCGCGCATGTGCATGCTGTGGCCTCGCGCAGCACCGGCGCCCGCCCCTGTGAGCGTCTCATCGTTGAGCGGCCGTTCCTGTCGCCTCTGCCGGCGGGCCGCTTCGACACCGACTACGTCCAAGTGCGCCGTGTGCACAACATCTTGCCGTTCGTGAGCGTCGACGGCGTGCGCTACTCGGTGCCGCCTGAGACCCTCGGACAGCTCACAGAGGTCCGCCGTCGGGTGGGATCTGAGCGTTTGGAGGTGCGTTGGGCCGGGCGGCTCGTCGCGGTCCACACTGTCGCCGCGGGCCGCGGCGACGACGTGTGGGACCCCATCCACCGCCAGGCCGCCGAGACCGCGGCCCTCGCCGGGCGCCCGCGGCGGCCGCGGCTGCGCCTCGCTGCTGCGAACCCCGAACCCGAACCCGGCCTCATCGACGTCGGCGACGGCTTCGACGTCGACCCCGTGGACCTGTCACAGCGCTACCCGCTGACCACCGCCGACGGCGAGGCCCAGCGATGAGCGGCCTCTATGAGCAGATCAAAGACGACCTCGGCTACCTGCGCCTCGACGCCGCGGCCGGATGTTTCGCCGCCCTCGCCGAGCAGGCCCACACAGACGGCTGGACCCACATCGAGTTCCTCGCCCGGCTCATCGACACCCAAGCCACAGCCGACCGCGACCGCCGCCTCACAGCCCGGATGCGCTACGCGAGGTTCCCGTTCCATCGACGCATCGAGGACTTCGACTTCGAGTTCCAGCCCACAGTGGACCCCAAACTCGTCGCCGACCTCGCCACCTTGAGATTCATCGACGAGCACCGGCCCATCATCTTCTTGGGCCAGCCCGGCTGCGGCAAGACCCACCTCGCCGTCGCGCTCGCGATCTGTGCCGTCGAAGCCGGCTACCGCGGCTACTTCACCACCGCCGACGCCATGGTCAAGACCCTGCTGCGCGCCGACCACGACGGCACCGCCTCCACCAAGATCAAGACCTACACATCGCCCACCGTGTTGGTGATCGACGACGTCGGGCTCATCCCCCTCAAGACACCCGACGCCTCGGCATGGTTCTTCGAGGTCGTCAACACCCGCTACAACCGCGGCAGCCCCACCATCGTCACCACCAACCGAGGCCTGCCAGAGTGGGGCAGCGCCTTCGGCGACACCGTCGTCGCAGCAGCCATCCTGGACCGGCTCATGCACAACGCCGTCGTGTTCAACATCCGCGGCCCCAGCTGGCGCCTCCGCGACCACACCGGCCTCGAGATCGCCACCACCGAACCCGCCCAACGCAGAACCCGCTAACCTCACCAGCGCCGACCGGAACCCTCGCCACGACGCGACTCTCCGTTAGCACCAATCGCGACTCTCGCTTAGCGCCAACAAGCCCAAGGGGGGTCACGCTGAACGGGCTAGCCGAGTTACGCAATTGGCCAATCCAAGAATCGAAAGCACCGATATACAACGTCATCGCAACGACGTTCACGCGTGCGTTCCTCAGCGTTCCCGAGCGTTCCTTAGCGTTCCTATACGTTCCTCGGGCCGAAGACGACGCCGTTCGATACTCGGACAGGGGACTGTTCGACTATCGAACGGCCTTGATGTTCGAGGGCGGCACTTCTAGTGCAAGCGTGTGGCGGCCAGACCACCCCACGAACGCTCGCGAACGAACCCGCGGCCAAGAATGCCGATAGCCGAGCGAACGACCGCCGACACCACCGGCCAACGCCCCATAGCCGGACCACGAACTCTGGCACTCCACGACCAAGGACGCGACAGGGACGCACCCATTGCGGCCAGGAACGTACCCCCCACCATGGCCGTGATGGGTACGGTCGGGCCATCGGGAGGGCCGTCCGGCACGGGTGCATTCGCGAGCGTTCCTGAACGTTCCTGGGCGTTCCTGGCGGCTTCGTAGCCTTTGGCCCATGACCACCAGATCACACCGACCGGTCCCCACGATGGTGGTGCGAAGCTGCGCTGGTGACTCAGGCACCGCCACCGTCGCCGTGCCGCTAGCCGTGCTGACCCAGGCCGGCCACCCCGGCGGCCACGCCGTCTTGGTCGACGTCGACTGTGGGGGAAGCTGAAATGTTGCCAAGGGTCTCCACCGAAGCCATGTTGAGAGTGCCCGACGTGCTCGACCGCATCGGCGTCAGCCGACGAACGCTGTGTCGATGGCGCGCCGACGGCACATTCCCCCAAGCCCTGAGGCTGGGCGCGAACTCCATCGGCTGGCCCCGCCATGTCGTCGACCAGTGGCTCGCCAACCGGCCCCCCGCCGGCCCTTAGTACCCCAGTATACGGAGACTGTGACCTCGGACACCAACAGTGCGTGTCACATGCATGCATATGCTTGAGACGTCGGCTATGGGCGACGTCAGAAGGGAGGCGACATGAGCGACGGCACCGGGATCGAGTGGACCGAAGCTACGTGGAACCCGACCACGGGCTGTGACCGTGTCTCTGCGGGTTGCGACAACTGCTACGCCTTGACGCTGGCCAGGCGCCTCAGGGCGATGGGCAACTCCAAGTACCAAAACGACGGCGACCCAAGAACCTCTGGCCCGGGCTTCGCGCTGACGCCTCATCGTGACCAACTGTCGCTTCCGCACCGGTGGAAGTCGCCGCGGGTCATCTTCGTCAACTCGATGAGCGACCTGTTCCATCCCGAAGTCCCCGCGGAGTTCATCGAGGACGTCTTCGAGGTGATGGCCGACACGCCGCGGCACACCTACCAGGTGCTCACCAAGCGCTCGAAGCGCCTCGCCGCGCTCGGCGAGCGCCTGCGGTGGCCCAACAACGTCTGGATGGGCGTGAGCGTCGAGAGCGATCAATACTGCTTCCGGGTGAGGCACTTGCGGTCGGTGCCCGCGGCGGTGCGCTTCGTGTCGGCCGAGCCGCTGCTGGGCCCGCTGGATTCCATCGACCTAGCAGGAATCGACTGGCTGATCGCAGGCGGCGAGTCGGGTCACCATGCCCGGCCCATGCACCCTCGGTGGGTGTTCGAACTCCGTGACAAGTGTGTCGAGGCCGATGTCCCGTTCTTCTTCAAGCAGTGGGGAGCGTGGACGCCCAGCGACGACCTGGGCGCGGTCCCAGTCGCAGTGGACGGAGCGGTTCTCACAGACAACTTGGCCGCTGCGGTTCCCGGCTCGCCGGTGTCGATGCGCCGAGTCGGCAAGAAGTCAGCCGGCAGAGTCCTTGATGGCGTGACGTGGGATCAGATGCCCAGACCCCTAATGAAGTGAATCTGAGTGCCCGGCTTGAATCCGCTGCGGCTGCCCTCCGGTCTCGCCACCATTATCCTCCCTTGGCCCTCCATGGACTTCAAAGCGCTGCGAAGGTGGGGCTTGCGGAACGGCGTATCGACCAGCGTGAACTCCTCAAGGCGCCCGATCGACACATCTTCTCCCGCGAACTCGTCGCTCAGCCGGTGCTGTAGCTGGCTGAGTTCGACGTTGGATCCGGTGAGCAGTGATCCTTGGTTCCAGTTCCGGTCAGAGAACGTCGAGCCGGTGCTCGGATCCACCTTCCACATAGCGTCTTTGAACTTCTCAACTCCGGTGATGCTGCGGGTGGCGTAGACCACGTAGTAGGCGACCGTCCCGCCAGCGCGCCTCATCTCGAAGTCGAGCGCATGCCGGAACTTGGCGACGTCACACAACTGTTGCTTGTACAGATCGACCAGCAGGGGTATGCGCTCGCCAGCCGGCGCGGCCTCAACCTCGGAGAAATCGTTGGTGTCGAAGAGGCTGTCTCGACCGCTCCTCATGTGCTCGGCGCTGAGGAACCGGTTCAAGTGATCGACCATGAGTATCAGGAAGAGCTCGCACTTGCGTGAGTCCAGGAATCTCGAGATGAGCTCCATCGGGACACCCGACACCCCGAAGGGATCAACGAACGCCAGAGTAGGGGCGAGGCGCCTGTTGCGGGAGCTCAGCGAGTCTGACACGCCCTCTATCACGTCCTGGAACTCGCCAAGGTGAGTGGACACCTTCACATTCGATGGGAGCGGATCGAACTGCCGCAGCTCGGTGAGGAGCCTGTCGCGTCGTGGCTCTTCCTTCTCGATGAAGTGGAAGATGAACTCGCAACGGCTGTATCGAGGAAAGGCGCTGTGGTTCAACAGCGTTCGCAGTGCGATGATCGGCGATCCCGGCTGGCCATCGTCATAGATGCCGGGCCCCGCGAACCCGTCGAGGAAGATGATGCGCCTCTCGCGGCTCGCCAGTATGGGGAACCAGGCACCCAAGTAGTGCTTGAGGAGTTCGTGCTTCGCCGCCGTGTGTGGCTCCAGCGACCAGACTGTTTCCTGCGGCGGCGTCATCTCGCAGGACCCTAACGCTGGCGTCGACCAGCGCGGCGAGGCCAGCTACCGCACCAGTTTGGGCAGCTGCAGTCGATTCCCGTGGTGTGACAAGAGGACTGCCGTGGTCGAAGCGTGGAGGGTCGCTGCGGCAGCGGCGACCGCCGTGAGGCTCTGCCCGGGCATCAATCCGTCATGGTCGCTGTTCAGGAGGCGTCAACACGATGGGCCGGCGTCACCGAGCCGATTGTGCCGGTGCGCGCGAGCGGCGGGATCGATGCCTTGGTGGGCGCAGGTCGTTGATTTGAGCAATGTCGAGGCTCTGGTCAATGTCAACTTGCCGTCCGCCCTCGCTCAGCCACCGAAGCGCACATTACAAGCGCCTCTATGGCATGCCGGATCTACAGCATCCACTCATCAAGTTCTTCCACTTCCTGGCTCGCGAACTCCGTAAGCGTGTCTACGCACCCGCCAGAATGCGGTGCTCCTGCTCGCCATCCGATGGCTGTGGCTATCGCTTTCGCGAGGCGTTCGTGATTCCATGCCCTCGCTGCATCTCTCCACGCCGCGAGCGTGACGCGGAGTACGGGAAAGGCCATCGACTCGTCTGCGAGACACTGCATTGCAGCCACCGCGACAGCCTTGCTCGTGTGCCCGTCGTGCATTATCGGCTGGCCGTCAACCACCGTGCCTCTCAGCAGATCGATAAACGCCACTGTCTTATGGACGCCCTCGTCGCGGCCTGACCATTCGATGAACTTGTCCACAGGAATGACGATCTCGTGTTCTGCCAGGTCCATGTCTTGAAGCCGGAGCCTGAGCCTGTTGCGACCTTCCAGAGGCAAGCAGGCGAGCATCGCCAATTCCGCATGCTTCACGCGTCGAAGACAGCGACCCTTCAGGAGAGTCTCGTCTGGTGTCGACTCGACCACGATGTCAGTCCACCCCAGGAAGCCTTCTGAAATGGTGCTGATCAGGAAGGAGGAGTACGCACTTGAAGCTTGTTCTAGCTTGTCACCACAGAGCACCACAAGAGCGGTCTCCATGATCGCGCAGTCCTCCGCGATTCGGATGACAGCGTCACAGAGTTCCTCTTGGCTTACCGTCACTGGTGAGCGGCCTTGGGCAGCCGCACGCGCTGGGGAGAGTTCTATCCGGCCGTCATCAATGACGCCGTAGTCGCGATGACCCATGGCGTTGCGGATTTCTACGCCTAGCGGTGTTGTGGCTTGCGGTCGGTGCTGAGCCGCTACCTGGATGAGAGCTGAGACATCCTGTGCCTGAGTCTTGTCAAACGGCTTCCGTGAGACGCATGCCGACAGGATCCCCAAGTGCAGCTTCAGGGGTTGCTCAACAAGCTGGTGCCCGTGGTCGAGTAACTCGGTGACACCTTGACGAAGTGTCTCTGCGTCACCCAACATGGCCACGCGATACGCAGCGATGAGTGCATCCTCCCTGGTTGCTATCAGGCGCTCACCGAAGCTGTCGGACGCAACGGCTTCAAGGACCGACTCCCGATGGAGACACAAGAACCCATAGTGATCCGCCACGTTCTGCCAGAACGTCTCAACATCGGAGATGGTCCCAAGAACGGTGTCCCACACGACCGCGACGATTTGCGCATCGATGCAACCGGAGTCCAACTGGTTGGCCCCGAGCAGCTCTGCGCCTCGTGCTGCGGCGGACATCGGGTCAGATTCGATTGCCTCGTCGAGCCACGCTGCGCAAGGATTGTCCGAATCCTGGATGCGCCCGAACCTCTCCAAGAGGGTGATGCTGTCGCCGATGGCTGCCGACGCTTCGTCAAGAAAGGACTGCAGGTCCCCCTCGGTGGCTTGGGCCGCTGCGATGCTTGGTGCCTCAAGTGCATCCAAGATGACGTCGAATGCCCGCACGATGCTGGACACAACTGCCTTGACGGTGCGCGAGTAGGCAGCCCAGGGCCTGAACTCAGAGGCGTTCTGTACCCAGCCCTCAAGAGCTGCAATCTCCCGGGCCGCCTCCACCAACTCCTGTGTTCCGGCCGGTTTCTCGTTGGCGACAAGACCAGGCGCTCGCGTGATCTTGTCCATCACGTCCGGCAGCCGAGACGAGCCGATCAAGTCCATCGGACCGTCCAGAGGCACCTCTACGGACGATTGTCTAGCTTCCCTAGCCAAGCGAACCGCCCGCTGGCGGCGCTGCACGTGAATGTCGACTTCGGTGATGGCTGGGCGCGCACCACAATCCGGGCATTCAAGTCCCGCTTGTCGCCGAACTCCACATCCCTGACAGTCGATCGCAGCGAAGCTGAGATTCAGTTTGATCGTGCTCGACCCGGCGTCGGGGTCCATCGGGTCGCTAGCCATGCGGTCGCAGGGTACCTAGCCGGGATCAGCCGAGAACAGCCTGGTGGGACTCGGTGAGGCTCAGGCCGATGGTGGGTTCGCTGCGTGACCTCTAGCCCGATGGTTTCGCTCGCTTCTAGCGTCCACACCGGGCCTTCCACGTTCGCGTTGCTGTTGGGCTCAGGCATCAGCGCTGGCTCTGGTGTGCTCAGCGGGTGAGACCTGGATTCGATACCCAAAGCAATAACGCAATACTGGGCATATAACATTTGTAGAGGTCAAAGGCAATTTATTGTTCCAGCAGTGGCACCCCGTACGGGATTTGAACCCGTGCTACCACCTTGAGAGGGTGGCGTCCTAGGCCGCTAGACGAACGGGGCTAGCGCGGGCCAGCGCCCGCGGGCGGGCGAAGCCTATCGCCGGGTTCGGGGAGGAGGACTTGAACCCCCAATGGCTGGGCCAGAACCAGCTGTGTTACCTATTACACCATCCCCGAAGGAGCGGCTCAGGCTACCCGGCCGGGCCGGGGCCGACACGGCACCAGCGGCTATCCGCCCGCCTTGGAGTTGAGGTCGGCGAGCTGCCCCCTCGTGCCCAGCGCGATCAGCACATCGTCGGCTGCCAGCACGAAGTCGTCCGGCGGGTCGGTCACGAAGGAGCCGTCACGCCGGACCGCCAGGACGGTCGCGCCGGTGGACTCGTCGATCTCGCAGGCGGCCAGCGTCCGGCCGGCGAACGGGCCGCCCGCGACGACCGGCGTCTCGGCCAGGCGCACCGAGAGTTCGTCGGCGTGCATGACCACGCCGAGGAAGTCGATCACGTCGGGCTCCAGCACCAGGGCGGCCATCCTCGATCCGCCGATCTCGTGTGTGTTGACCACCCGGTCCACGCCGGCCTGGCGGAGCTTCGGCTCCGCGGAGGAGTCGTTGGAGCGGGCCACGATGAACAGGCTCGGGCGCATCGAGCGGGCCGTCAGGGCGATGTAGAGGTTGTCGACGTCGGAGTCGAGGGCCAGCACCAGCGTGCTGGCCCGGTCCAGGCCGGCCGCCGCGAGCACGCTGTCGTCGGTGGCCTCGCCGATGAGGGTGTGGGGCAACCGTTCGCCGTCGAGGTCGCGGCGGTCGACCACCACCACCGTGCGACCCGCGGCGTCCAGGTCGCGGTGGATGGCCCGACCGACCTGCCCGAAGCCGCACAGCACGACATGGTCGCTCAGCCGATCAATCTGCTTCTGCATGCGCCGCCTCCGAATCTCGATATCGAGCCGGCCCTCGAACAGTGACTCTATGAGAACGCTCAGGGTGTAGAGGGCCGCGCCCACCCCGAACATGATCAGCACGATGGTGAACACCCGGTAGCTGTTGGTGACCGTGCCGATCTCCTCGTAGCCGACCGTGGTGATGGTGATGACGGTCTGGTAGAGCGCCTCCCCCACCGTCAGCCCGAGGCGGTGGTATCCGATAGTGCCCACCGCGGTAACCAGCGCGAGCACGCTGAGCCCGGCCCAAAAACGGCCCCAGGGGTCCTGGGGGGCGCCCCGCACCAGGTACGGATGACGGCCGCGGCGTCTGCGAACCCGGAACCTCACCGCCATCAAGACTAGATCGCACGGCTGGTCGCGATGGGCCCTTGTACCGTGACTCCCGTGAGCGAAGAGGTGGGTTTGGGCCCCCATCCCGAGCCGTGGCCCGACGGCGACCACCTCGACCGTGAGCTGCTGCGCGAAGGCGACCGCCGCAACGTGATCGACCGTTACCGGTACTGGAGTGTGGACGCCATCAAGGCCGACCTGGACGCCCGGCGCCACCCGTTCCATGTGGCCATCGAGAACTGGGAGCACGACCGCAACATCGGCACCGTGGTGCGCACCGCCAACGCCTTCGCAGCGGCCGGGGTGCACATCGTGGGCCGGCGCAGATGGAACCGCCGCGGGGCGATGATGACCGACGTGTACCAGCACGTCCGCCATCACGCCTCGGTGGACGATCTCGCCGCCTGGGCCAGGGACGAGGCCCTGCCGATCGTGGGCATCGACAACCTGCCCGGCGCCGAGCCCCTGGAGACCGCCGGGCTGCCCGAGCGGTGCGTGCTGCTGTTCGGGCAGGAGGGACCGGGCCTGTCGGAGAAGGCCCGGTCCGCATCCTCTCAGGTGCTCTCCATCTCCCAGTTCGGCTCCACCCGCTCCATCAACGCGGGCGTGGCCGCCGGAGTAGCCATGCACGCCTGGATCCGCCGCTGGGCCCCACCGCCCTCGTAGACCGGGTCTTGGGAACCGTTCGATCGGCGATCGACGACGACGTCCCTGGACACGACGGCGCCGGGCGGCGGGTCGTCGTCGGGCGACGGTGAGCGGTAGCGTTGGCGCCCGCATGAGCCGACTCGCCGACGAGACGCCGCGCCGGGCGGCGGTCCCCGACAAGCCCGGCCTTGAGGGTCTCGAAGCCAAGTGGGACGCCGAGTGGGAGGCGTCGGGGATCTACCGCTTCGACGCCTCACGGCCCCGCTCCGAGGTCTTCTCCATCGACACTCCCCCGCCGACGGTCAGCGGCTCGCTGCACGTCGGCCACGTATTCAGCTACACCCACACCGACATCATCGCCCGCTACCGGCGCATGGCCGGACAGGCCGTCTTCTACCCCATCGGCTGGGACGACAACGGCCTGCCCACCGAGCGGCGGGTGCAGAACTACTACGGCGTGCGCTGCGACCCCTCCATGCTCTATGACACGGACTTCTCAGCCCCGCCCGACGCGGGCCGGCCCTCCGCGGTGGCCAAGCGCAGAACCATCGCGGTCAGCCGGCCCAACTTCATCGAGCTGTGCGAGGAGCTCACCGCCGCCGACGAGAAGGCCTTCGAGGACCTGTTTCGCCACATCGGGCTGTCGGTGGACTGGACCCGCACCTACGCCACCATCGACGCCCACTGCCGCCGGGTGTCGCAGCTCGCCTTCCTGGAGAACCTCGAACGGGACGAGGCCTACCAGATCGAGGCGCCGTCGCTGTGGGACGTCTCCTTCCAGACGGCGGTGGCCCAGGCCGAGCTAGACGACCGCGAGGTGCCGGGCGCCTACCACAAGCTGCGCTTCGCCGGCACCAACGGCGACGACGACATCTGGATCGACACCACCCGGCCCGAGCTGGTGCCGTCGTGCGTGGCCCTGGTGGCCCACCCCGACGACGGCCGCTACCGGCCCAGGTTCGGCTCCACGGTGCGCACCCCGGTGTTCGACGTTGAGGTGCCGGTGCTGGCCCACGAGCTCGCCGATCCCGAAAAGGGCACCGGAATCGCCATGATCTGCACCTTCGGCGACACCGCCGACGTCACCTGGTGGCGCGAGCTCGACCTGCCGGTGCGGACCGTGATAGGGCGCGACGGCCGGCTCGCGGCCGAGCCGCCCGCGGCCATCGAGTCGGCCGCGGGCCGGGCCGCCTACGCCCGCCTGGCCGGCAAGACCGCGGCCCAGGCCCGCACCGAGATCGCGACCGTCTTCGCCGAGTCCGGTGACATCGACGGCGAGCCCCGCCCCATCACCCATCCGGTGAAGTTCTTCGAGAAGGGCGACAAGCCGCTGGAGATCGTGTCCAGCCGGCAGTGGTACATCCGCAACGGCGGGCGTGACGACGACCTGCGCCAGGCCCTCATCGACAGGGGCACCCAGATGAACTGGGTGCCGGCGTACATGCGGGCCCGCTACGAGAGCTGGATCGCTGGGCTGAACGGGGACTGGCTCATCAGCCGCCAGCGCTTCTTCGGTGTGCCCATACCGCTGTGGTACCGCCTCGACGCCGGCGGCTCGCCGGCATGGGACGACCCGATCCGTCCCGCCGACGCCGACCTGCCGGTCGACCCGTCAGCCGACTGCCCAGGCGGCTACGACGAGTCCCAGCGGGGCGCGCCCGGCGGGTTCATAGGCGACCCTGACGTGATGGACACGTGGGCCACGTCGTCGCTGACACCCCAGATCGCCACCGGCTGGCGCACCGACGAGTCGCTCTATGCCGCCACTTTCCCCATGGACATGCGGCCCCAGGCCCACGACATCATCCGTACGTGGCTGTTCTCCACCGTGGTTCGGGCCCACTTCGACGCCGACGGGGTGCCGTGGCACAACTGCGCCCTGTCGGGCTGGATCCTGGACCCGGACCGCAAGAAGATGTCCAAGTCGAGGGGCAACGTGCAGGTGCCGACGGCCCTGCTGGAGCGCTACGGCGCCGACGCGGTCCGCTACTGGGCCGCCTGCGGCCGTCCCGGAACCGACACCGCCTTCGACGAGCAGCAGTTCCGCATCGGCCGGCGCTTGGCCGTCAAGCTGCTCAACGCCTCGAAGTTCGTACTCCGCTTCGAGGATCCTGCGGATACCACACTCAAGACGATCGACGCCCTAGCCCTGGCGCCGGACGTCGGCCTGCAGCCGGGGCTGGGGATGTCGGGAATCAGCCAGGTGCTGGACCGCTCGATGCTTCACCGCCTGGCTGATCTGGTGGACGGGGCGACCCGGGCCCTGGAGGACTTCGACTACGCCCGGGCGCTCGAGCGCACGGAGTCGTTCTTCTGGTCGTTCACCGACGACTACCTGGAGTTGGTAAAGGCCCGCGCTTACGGTGAGATCGAAGCCGACACCAACTCTCTCATTAGCCCGATGATCTCAGCCCGCTCGGCTCTGAGGGCTGCGCTCAGGGTGCTCCAGCAGCTGTTCGCGCCGTTCATGCCCTTCGTTGCCGAGGAGGTATGGAGCTGGTGGCAAGAGGACTCGATCCATGCCTCGGCCTGGCCGGACTCCAAGCCCCTCCGGACGGCGGCCGGCGACGCGGGCACGGTGCCGAGCGCGGTAGCCGCGGCGGTGCTGGGCGAGGTTCGCCGGGCCAAGTCCGATGCCAAGCGGCCGTTGCGCACCGAGGTGGTCCGGGCCACGGTCACCGACACGGCGGAGCGCCTGGCGGTGCTGGGCACGGTCGCCGCCGATGTCTGCGCCGCGGGCCGCGTCACCGAGCTGATCCTCGCCGAAGGCGACGAGCTGTCGGTGACCTGCGAACTGGCCCCCGCCTGACCCCCGGAACTGGCAGCCGAGAACACCCAGGACCGCACTCCTGGCTGCCCATTGCCGAGGGGTCGGGGTCAGCGCAGCAAGCCGGAGATCTGGCGGGCGGCCCGGCGGCCCGACAGCAGGGCGCCGTGCACCGTGGACGGGAACCGGCTGTGGGTGGCCTCGCCCGCGAAGAAGAGCCGGTCGCCCACGGGGCGGGCCATGTCCCGGTAGGTGTCGAACTCCACGCCCACCGGCAGGTAGGAGTACGAGCCCCGACTCCACGGGTCCGACCCCCAGCGGGTGCTGACCGCGTCGACCGGCGCGGGCACGCCGGAGAACATGGCCTCGAGTGCCTCGACCGCCCGTGACGTGAGCTCGGCATCGGAATACGCCTCAGTCTCGGCCCCGAACGAGCCGGGGTTGAACATGGCCAGCACCGGTTGGCCCAGGTACGGGTAGAGGTTCAGCGTCTCGGACCACTGGCCGGGCCGCTGGCCCGCATAGCCGATCCACTCGATGTCTCGGTCCCAGAAGGGCTCGTCGAACAGCAGGGCCGTCCGGTTGAGGATTCCCATTTCCAGGGCGGCGATCGCGTCCCGCATGGCCGGTGGCAGTGCCGGGGTGAACGAGATCGCCTCCGCCTTGAGCACGCCGAGGGGAACGGTGACCACCACCCTGTCGGCCTCGAAGCTGTCACCCGACTCCGTGGTGACCACCACGGTGGGCCCGGAGTGGTCGATCCCCGCCACCGGATGATCGAGACGGATGTCGCGGCCCTCGGCCAGCACGTCGACTATCTGGCTGTATCCCTGCGGGAAAACCACATCGCCGCCCCGCATCGTGCTCGGCCCGTCGTAGCTCAGGATGGACAGGTCGCTGATGTCGGCCCCGAACTCGTGGGAGAACATCGACGACAGCGAGTACAGCCACAGGCGCCGGTCGTCGTCGCTGAGGCCGTGGGTTACCGCGAAGTGCTCGAAGACATCGGCGAGGGACGCTTCGGGCATCTCGTAGGCCAGCGCCATGTACTGACCCCACAACGCCGGGTCGACCGGCTCAGCCGGCCGGCCGCCATGGTCGTAGAGGACCGCGTTGTCGTAGTCGGTCTCAGCCGTTGCGATGGCGTTGCTCTCCACGATGGCGCTGACCGGATTTCCCCGGACCCCGTGGATCCATGTCGCCCCCAGCTCCACGGGTATTCCGTCGCCGATGCTGGAGGTCCAGATACGCCCGCCGACCCGGGCTCGTGCCTCCAGCAGCACGACGTTGCCGAACCCCCGGACCTGGAGCTCATCGGCGGCAGCCAGCGCGGCGGCACCCGCACCGACGATGACGATCCGCTCGCCGGTCGCGACCGGAGGGTCCGCAGGCTGCGGGTCCGCAGGCTGCGCTTCGAGGCCCCGCTGGCCGTCGTCGGCGTCACCGCAGGACGCCAGCAGGGGTGCGGCCGCGGCCAGACCGGCCACTCCGAGCCCGCCCTTGATGAAGTCCCGGCGCGGCCGCTGATCACCAGCCGCTCGCCCGCTCGACACCCGGCTAGTCCTACTCGTGAACGGTGGCGCCGGCCGGGCTCACCGGTCCTGTATTCATTGCTCCAGTGTGGCGGCCCAAGGTGAACATCAGGTAAGAAGTTCACGTCCGTGGGCTCGGGCGCCTGGCAGGCCGGTAGGGTCCGCGGGTGCGTATTCTCGTCACCAACGACGACGGCATCGACTCCATCGGGCTGCATGTGCTGGCCCGGGCCATGGCCACCATCGGCGATGTGGTGGTGGTGGCGCCCGACAAGGAGTACTCGGGCTACGGAGCGGCCTTCGGACCTCTGCACCTGATCCAGCCCGAGGTGCATCGGGCCCGCATCGACGGCATAGACGAGGTGTGGTCGGTGACCGGCCCGCCCGCGCTTTGCGTGATGTTCGGGCGCCTGAACCTCTTCGGCCGCTACGACCTGGTTGTGGCGGGCATCAACCCCGGCGCCAATGTGGGCCGCTCGGTGTACCACTCGGGGACGGTCGGAGCCTGCTTGACCGCCCGCAACGGCGGGGTGTCGGGCGTGGCGGTGAGCCAGTCGGTGGAGTCGTTCGGCGTGGAGGGCCAGGCCTGGGAGGAGACGCTCGCGGACCAGCCCTGGCACAGTGCCGCCACCGTTGCTGCCGCCGCCGTGAAGGGACTCATCACCGACCTGCCGCAGAGCCCGGTAGTGCTCAACATCAACGTCCCCGGCCGGGACCTGGCCGGGATCAAGGGCTGGAAGCGCACCGAAGTCGGTATCGAGCCGCCCCGCTCGATGGCCACCGCCCATCTCGAGCCGAGGCCGGGCCACACCGACGCCTTCCGGGTGAAGATGGACTGGGGCGAGGCCATCGAGCTTCCCGAGCACACCGACGGCGGCGCGGTGATGGCCGGCTGGGTGTCGGTCGGATGGCTCGGCCGGCTGGAGTCGACCGAGCCGGACTTCGACGGTGCGGCCGAGGCCGAGTCCCGTCTCGACAAGCTGCTCGGCTGACCCGTTTACCTCTAGCTCGGACGTAGCGTTGGGCGGTGATGCTCGCCGCTTCGGGTCTGGCCAAGGCCTACGGCACCCGCCAGCTGTTCACTGATGTCAGCCTGAACCTGGCGCCGGGCCGGAAGGTCGCGCTGGTGGGGGGCAATGGTGCAGGCAAGACGACGCTGCTGGAGATCCTGGCCGGTCTGACCGAGCCCGACGCCGGCACCGTCACCAAACCCCGCGACGCCCGGATCGGATACCTGCCCCAGGATCTGGGGGAGATCTCCGAAGGCACCGTACGCCAGCAGGTGACCGCGGGAGCCGGTCGGTTGGCCAAGATGGCCCGGACTCTGCATGAACTGGAGGGCCGGCTCAGCGATCACGGCGACCGCCACGACGAGTTCGTGGCTCGCTACGGCGAGGTCCAGGCCCAGTTCGAGCAACTCGGCGGGTACGCCCTGGAGGCCGAGGCGGCCAAGGTGCTGGCCGGCCTGGGATTCTCCGGTGCCGACACCGACCGTCGTGTAGCCGAACTGTCGGGTGGATGGAGGATGCGGGCGGCGCTGGCCCGGCTGCTGGTCTCCGAACCCGGCGTCCTGCTGCTCGACGAGCCCACGAACCATCTCGATGTCGACTCGATGGCCTGGCTGGAGCGGCGCCTGGCCGCCTGGCGGGGATCGGTATTGTTCGTCAGCCACGACCGCGATTTCATCGACGCGGTGGCCGACCGCATCGTCGAGCTGGCCTACGGCGCAGCTATCGCCTACGAGGGCGGCTTCGCCGAGTTCGTGGTGGCCCGGGAGGAGCGTCTCCAGCGCATAGAGGCGGCCGCGGCCCGCCAGGCCCGCGAGGTGGCCCGCATCGAGCGCTTCGTGGAGCGCTTCCGGTACAAGGCCACCAAGGCCCGCCAGGTGCAGAGCAGGGTCAAGACCCTCCAGAAGCTGGAGCGGATCCATACTCCCAGCCGCTCCGATCTGGCCGCTCGTTTCGCTTTCGGCCCGCCGCCTCGCTCGGGCCGGGTGGTGGCCGAGCTGGAGCAGGCCTCCGTCGGCTACCCCGACGGGGACGGCCCGGTGGTGGCCGGTGCGACCCTGGCGGTGGAGCGGGGCCAGACGGTGGCCCTGGTGGGACCCAACGGGGCGGGCAAGACCACCCTGCTGAAGCTGATACTGGGTGAGCTGTCCCCCACCTCGGGGACGGTCCGGGTCGGCTCGAACGTGCGGGTGGCCGCCTTCGGCCAGCATCAGGCCGACGAGCTCGACGGCACCAAGCGGGCCATCGAAGTGTTCTCGGCCGGAATCGATCCGGGCCGCCGGAACCTGCGCACCATCCTGGGCGCGTTCGGGTTCCGCGGCGACGACGCCGACCGCAGGGTGGCCGAGCTGTCCGGAGGCGAGCGCACCCGCCTGGTGCTGGCCCGGCTGATGGTGGAGCCGGTGAACCTGCTGGTGCTCGACGAGCCGACCAACCACCTCGACCTGCCCAGCTGCGACATCCTCGAGGATGCCCTGACCGCTTACCCCGGGACCGTCCTGCTGGTGACCCACGACCGCCACCTGATCCGCTCGGTGTCCGACGCGCTGATAGAGGTCCGCCACGGCCGGGCGGTGTGGCACCTCGGCGCCGACGAGTCGGTGCTGTTTCCCCGGGACGCGCAGGCCCCGGTAACCGGCGCAGCCCCGGAGGCGGCTCCATTCCGGGCCGGGTCCAGCGCCGACCGGGCCGAGCGCCGCCGGGCCGGCGCCCAGGCTCGGGCGGCCACCAGCCGGCTCCGGAAGCGGGTGGCCGATCTGGAACGAGCCTGGTCCGCGGCCGACGCCGAGGTGGCCGAACTGCACCGCCACCTCAGCGACCCTGCCGTCTACGAGCGGCCCGAGGAGGTCCACGCACTGGCCTCGGCCCACGAGGAGGCCGCCGAGAGGGCCGCCACGCTGCTGGCCGAGTGGGAGTCGTCGCTGGCCGAGCTAGAGGCCCTGGGCTAGAACCGCAAAATGCTGCTCGCCGATCTCGTCGCCTGCACCGACGGAGTGGCTGCCACCTCATCGCGCACCGCGAAGATCGAGGCCCTGGCCGGGCTGCTGATCGGCGCGGCCGGACCCGAGGCCGGCGTCGTGGCCGGCCTGATCGCCGGCGATCCCCGCCAGGGACGCATCGGGGTGGGCTGGGCGACGGTGGCCGGGCTCCGGACACGGCCGGCTGCTCGGGCGTCGCTGTCGGTAGCCGATCTCGACGCCATGCTCGACGCGGTCGCGGGCGCATCCGGTGACGGATCGACCCAGCGGCGCCTCGACCTCCTCGGCGACTTCCTAGCCCGGGCCACCGGCGCGGAGACCGATTTCGTGAGGCGGCTGCTGGTGGGTGAGCTGCGCCAGGGAGCCAGCGAGGGTGTGGTGGTGGAGGCCGTCGCCCGGGCCGCCGGCGTGCCCGCGGCTCCAGTCCGGCGGGCTCTGATGCTGTCGGGAGACCTCGGCGAGACCGCTGAGATCGCCCTGTCACAGCGGCGGCCCGGTCTGGACGCGGTGGGCTTCCAGCCCTTGCGGCCGATCCGGCCGATGCTGGCCTCCACCGCCGACGGCGCCGCCTCCGCCGTCGCGGAGCTGGGCCGGTGCTCGGTGGAGTGGAAGCTCGACGGGATCCGCATCCAGGCGCACCGGCAGGGCGACGAAGTGCGGGTCTGGACCCGCAACCTCAACGAGGTCACCGGCCGTCTGGGCGAGGTGGTCGACGTAATGAGAGACCTCCCCGTCGACACCGTGGCTCTTGACGGGGAGGTGCTCGGACTGGCCGAGGACCTCTCCCCGGCAGCCTTCCAGGACACCATGGGCCGGGTGGGCACCAGGCGAGCCGGCGGAACCGCTGCGGCCGGCGTGGGACCGGTGCGTGTGGCACCCGTGTTCTTCGATGTCCTGCACCTCGACGGGCGGGACCTGCTCGACGATCCCCTGGAGGCTCGGCTGGCGTGCCTGAGCCGGGCCGCCGGCGATTACCGCATACCCGGCGTCGTCACCGACGATCCCGACGAGGCCGAGCGAACCTTCGACGCCGCGGTGGCCGCCGGCCACGAGGGCGTGATGGTGAAGGCGGCAGGCTCGCCCTACGCCGCGGGCCGGCGGGGCAAGGCCTGGCGCAAGGTGAAGCCGGTCCGCCACCTCGACCTGGTGGTGCTGGCGGTGGAGCCGGGAAGCGGGCGCCGCCGCAACTGGCTGTCCAACATCCACCTCGGCGCCCGGGACCCCGACGGGGGCTTCGTGATGGTGGGCAAGACGTTCAAGGGCATGACCGACGAGATGCTCGAATGGCAGACCGGCCGCTTCGAGGAGCTCGCCACCGAGCGGAACTCCTATGTCGTGAAGGTGAGGCCCGAACAGGTGGTGGAGATCGCGGTCGACGGCGTGCAGCGCTCGAGCCGGTACCCCGGCGGCGTGGCCCTGCGCTTCGCCCGGGTCCTGCGCTACCGCAGCGACAAGCCGGCCGCCGAGGCCGACACCATCGCCACGGTCCGCGGCCTCCTCGTGAGTCGAGCGGGTTCTATAGGCTCGCAGCCATGACCGGCTCGCCCATCATCACGGTCACGGACGACACACCCGGGACGCAGGCTCCGGCGCCCGGAACCTCGACGGTCACCGAACCCGAGGCCCGACCGGTGACCGACGACGGAGACCACGACCGCTTCGCCCACTACACCCGGCGGGCCGACGCCAACCGGGCCTATGTCGAGGGCACCCCGATACGGGCGCTCTGCGGCAAAGTGTGGGTCCCGAGCCGGGATCCGTCCCGTTACCCCGTGTGCCCGGAGTGCACCAAGATCCGGGAGCGCCTCCGCAGGCGGGCCTACAACTGAGCGGGACAGGGGCGCTTGCGGGCGGGCCCACGGCCATGCGCACCCACCTCCAGGGCGCCTTCCTGCTGATCGTCCTGCTGCTCGCCTTCTGGTGGGCACTGAACTGGGCCGGCCCGATCTTCGACAGCGCCCTGGGCGGAGCGGACGGCGCCATCGTGGCCAGAGCGCCCTCGGAGGAGGACACGGCGGCCGCCGATCAGGCCGCCGCGGACGAGCCTCTCGACGGGAACGAGGTCGCCGCGTTGCAGGGAGCGCTGCTCCAGGTCGGCTACAGTCCCGGCCCGATCGACGGGATAATGGGCGAGCTGACCAGGGCGGCCATCGAGGAGGCCAAGAGGGATCTGGGACTGGCCGAGGCGTCTGACCGCGAACTCCTCAAGACCCTCGAGCCCGCGGTCGAAGCCCTCGAGACTGCCCCCGACTCCGCCGAGCCGGACTCCTGACATGCCACGACAAACCGGACCGGCAGTCGGGGTCCCGCAGTCCTCGCCGGACTGCTCGACCGTCTTCCGGCCCGCCTTCGACCTGAACTTGAAGGTGACGTTGATGTGGGTGAAGACATCGCAGGCCCGCGACGGCGTTCGATGGTGGGCCACCGAGACGCCCGAGGGGTCAGCGTCGCTGGCCTTCCGGTCCCTCGGCGGCGAAGTGATCGCCGATGCCTGGGGATCGGGTGCCGCCTGGGCCATCGAGCAGCTGCCGGCCCTGCTCGGAAACGACGACGAACCCAGCGGCTTCTGCCCCCGCGACGAGGTCGTGCGTGGCCTGGTGTCCCGGCTGGGGGTGCCGCGGTTGGGGGCCACGGGCCGCTGGTACGAGGCGATGGCCACGGCCGCCATCTACCAGAGGGTGGTCAGCGCGGACGCTCGGACCGCAGTGACCCGCATGGGGAGGCTGCACGGCGCCGACATCCCCGGCGGGGGGCCGCTTCCGCTGTTCCCCCGCCCCGAGGCGGTGCTACAGGTCCCCGACCACGGATTCCACCGCGCTGGCGTCGACCGGGCCCGCAGCCGGGTGATCCGGGTCGCGGCCAAGCACGCCGCTCGCTTGGAGGCTTTGCACCAGATGCCCGCGGCCGAGTCGAGAGAGTGGCTCCAGCGCCTGCCCGGTGTGGGACCGTGGACCGCGGCCCGCACGACCGGGGCGGCCGCGGGCGATGCCGACGCGGTGCCGGTGGGAGACCTGCACGTGCCGGTGCTGGTGACCTATGCCCTCAGCGGCGCCACCGACGGCGACGACAACTCGATGCTCGAACTGCTGGAGCCCTACGCCGGGCATCGGGGCCGGGTCGTGCGCCTGATCAAGGCCGCGGGCATCGGCCCGCCCAAGCACCATCCCGCCCCCACCCGCTTCGACATCAGCCGCATCTAGCCGGCTCGGCGACGCGAGTTCCTGGCTGCCTGTCTCGCCGTCTTGGCGGCCCGGTGGGCCAGGGTGCGCTCCACGTAGGGGGCCACCTCGGGGGTCTTGCAGCCGGTCTGGCCGTGATCGACCCTTACCGGGCCGATCCGGCCGGCCGCGGCGAGCACCGATCGACGGAGGTTGCCGTCGCGCAAGGCCATCACGATCAGCGCCCCGTTCATCTCGTGGCGGACCCGGTTGGGCCGCTCGCCGATCTCGGCCTCGACCTGGCGCAGCAGGTCGCGCAGTTCTTGGACCGACCAGACTTCGGGATCCTCGCCGGTGCAGGTGACGATGAACCAGCCGGTGGAGGCCTCCCACTCACTAGGACTGTCCCTCCAAGCGTCGCTCAGCGCCCGGGCGTGGGGCGACTGGGCGCAGAGCTTGCCGAGGCCCTCGGCCAGGATGTAGTTGTCCACATCGCCCAGCCAGCGGCCAGCCAAAGCTTCGTCCATCGCGGCCGGATCGGCCACCCGCAGCGCCAGCACCCTGGCGTCGTGGTTGCCGCTGTCCCACAGCTGCTGAGCGAGGTCATGGTCGGTCTTGATCGGCTTGGCGATCTTGCCGAGATCGGCGTAGCTGACCCCGAACATGGGCTCGGCCGCGCCGTGGCGGGCATAGATCTTGCGGTTCTGGGCCGTCCCCGCCGCCTCCAGCTGCGCCATCACCTCCGAGAGACCCGGCATAGCCGGCTCAGGCGAGACCTAGTTCGGACATGCGGTCGAGGACCCTCCCGGTCTCGTCGCCGATGGTGGTGTTGTCACCGTGGCCGGTGTGCACGACCGTGCCGGCGGGCAGGGTCAGCAGGCGGTCGCGGATGCTGCGGAGGATGGTGGGCTCGTCGCTGAAGCTGCGGCCGGTGGCGCCCGGCCCGCCGCAGAACAGCGTGTCGCCCGACAGCACCCGGCCGTCGGCCTCATCGTGGAAGCAGCAGCAGCCCGGTGAGTGACCCGGGGTGTGGATCACACCGAGCGAATGCCCGCCCGCTGACAGCACCGAGCCCGGCTCAAGGTCACGATCAGGGGAGTCTCCCGAGTAGACCGCGTCCCACAGCATCCGGTCGCTCGGGTGGAGCAGCACCGGCGCGTCCACCGCGTCGCGCAGCGCCACGGCTGCGTTGATGTGGTCGTTGTGGCCGTGGGTGCAGACGATGGCCGCCACCCGCCGGCCGGCCACCGCGGCCGCGATGGGCTCATGGTCGTGGGCCGCGTCGAAGATCAGCACCTCGCGGTCGTCGCCCACCAGCCAGATGTTGTTGGTGACCTCCCATTCGCCGCCGTCGAGAGCGAACACGCCGTCGGTTGTGACCAGCTCGATGGGCATGGCCTCGGTTCCCGGCCGCTTACAGGACGACGACGGAGCGCAGCACCTCGCCCCGCTCCATCTTGTGGAAGGCCTCCTCCACCTCTCCGAGCCCGATCGTCTCGGACACGAAGCCGTCGAGGTCGAGGCGGCCCTGGAGGTACAGATCGATCAGCATGGGGAAGTCCCGGCTCGGCAAACAGTCGCCGTACCAGCTCGACTTGAGGGCTCCGCCCCGGCCGAACACCTCGATGAAGGGCAGCTCGATGGTCATGTCGGGCCGGGGCACGCCCACGAGCACCACCGTGCCGGCCAGGTCGCGGGCCTCGAAGGCCTGGCGGTAGGTCTGAGGCAGTCCCACCGCCTCGATGGCCACGTCCACGCCGTTTCCGCCGGTGAGGGCCTGGACCGCCTCCACCGGATCGGTCTCGGAGGAGTTGATGGTGTGGGTGGCTCCGAAGCCCCGGGCCCACTCGAGCTTGCGGTCGTCGATGTCGACGCCGATGATCGTGTGGGCGCCGGCCAGCTTCGAGCCGGCGATGGCGGCGTCGCCCACTCCCCCGCAGCCGAAGACGGCCACGCTGTCGCCCCGGCCGACTCCGGCGGTGTTGATGGCAGCGCCGATGCCGGCCATCACGCCGCAGCCCAGCAGGCCCGCCGCGGTGGCCGGAGCGGACGAGTCCACCTTGGTGCACTGCCCCGCGGCGACGAGGGTCTTCTCGACGAACGCTCCGATGCCCAGCGCGGGCGACAGCTCGGTGCCGTCGGCCAGCGTCATCTTCTGGGACGCGTTGTGGGTGCTGAAGCAGATTTGGGGCCGGCCCCGCAGGCATGAGCGGCACTGGCCGCACACCGCCCGCCAGTTGAGGATCACGTAGTCGCCCGGCTCAACCTCGGTGACGCCGTCACCGACGGACTCCACCACGCCCGCGGCCTCGTGACCCAGCAGGAAGGGGAACTCGTCGTTGATCCCGCCCTCGCGGTAATGCAGATCGGTGTGGCAGACGCCGCACGCCTGGATGGCCACCACTGCCTCGCCGGGGCCCGGGTCGGGGACCACGACGTCGGTGATCGTGACCGGCTCACCCTCCGCCCTCGACACCACTCCTCGCACCGTCTGTGGCATGTCCTTCGTCCTCCTGGTAGTCCGGCCGGCTGGTCCGGGCACACTACCGCGCCGGGCCGAGAGATCGCGAGGCAGAGCGAATAGTCGCGCCTCGCTCTCTGAGCGCGCCGGCCTCTCGGGGACGAGGGCGTAGAGTCGCGGCCATGTGCCGCAATATCACGACCCTGCGCGGCTTGGCCCCGCCGGCCACCACCGCCGAGATCGAGGCCGCCGCCCGCCAGTACGTCCGCAAGGTCAGCGGGGTGCAGAAGACGTCGGCCGCGACCGAGGCCGCCTTCGAGCAGGCCGTCGCACTGGTGGCGGACGCCACCGCCGACCTCCTGGCCACCCTCCCTGCCCGCCGGACGCCGCCCCGCCAGGACCCGCCCCTGCGCCGGCTGGCTGCCGCGGGCACCGCCGCTTGAGCCGCCCATGACCAAACCGGCCCGCCAGCAGTCAGACCTGGTGCGCCAGGCCCGCCGCTACGGCGTGCGCGACGAGGCCGTGCTCGCAGCCATCGGCACGGTGCCTCGCCAGAGTTTCGTGCCCCGCCGGCTCGCTGCGGCCGCGTACGACGACGGGCCTCTGCCCATCGGGGAGGGTCAGACCATCAGCCAGCCCGCGATGGTGGCGATGATGGCCGAGGCCGCCCAACTCCGCCCCGACGACAGTGTGCTGGAGGTCGGGGCCGGCTCGGGGTACGGCGCGCTGGTGCTGCGGGCCCTGGCCGGCCGGGTGGTCACCATCGAACGAAGGCCCGGCCTGGCCGAGAAGGCACGGGCCGCCCTCGCCGGGCACGAGCTGGGAGACGTGGAGGTCGTGGTGGGCGACGGGACCCTGGGCTGGCCCGACGGGGCGCCCTACGACGCGATCGTCGTGACCGCGGCCGGTCCGGCGCCGCCCCCGCCACTGCTGCAGCAGCTCGCACCGGGAGGCCGTCTGGTGATGCCGGTGGGCTCGCGCCACCGCGACCAGTTCCTCATGCGCTACACCCGCCCGGCCACCGTGGAAACCGGGGGCAACGGCAACCGCGTCCTCTCCGAGGAGTGCCGTGCGGAGCAGTTGACGGCGGTGCGCTTCGTCCCGCTCATCGGCGCCCACGGCTTCGGGTCCGGGCAGTGAACACTCCCCTGTCGACACCGCTCCCGTGACGCTGACCCGCCACCGCATCATCGACGCCACCACGCCGGGTGTGCCCCGCGACCACGACCGGTTCAACGTGAACGGGCCGTCGGTGCTGCCGACCCCGACCTGGATGCCGGAGCCTCCCGGCCGGTACCTGATGTTCTTCGCCCACCATGTCGGGCAGTCCATCCGGCTGGCCGCGGCCGACGAGCCGACCGGCCCGTGGCGGGTGGTCGATCCCGACGTCCTCAACGTGGAGGACACCCCGTCGGATCGCCAGCCCCACATCGCTTCGCCCGACGTCCACGCCGACAACCGCCGGCAGCGCTTCGTGATGTACTTCCATGGGATGGTCCCCGCCGATGTCGGCGGTCATCTGCCGTGCTGGGGGATGTACCCGTCGCTGAACCAGAAGACCATGGTGGCGACATCGGACACGGGCCGGCACTTCACCCTCGTCGAGCCGGTGACGGCGGTGGCTCCGAGCTATCTGCGCATGTTCGACGCCGGCGACGCCTGGTACGGCGTGGCCATGCCGTCGCAAGTAGTCCGCTCACCCGACGGGCTGCGGGACTTCACCTACGGACCGATGCTGTTCGACGACGACGAGATCCGCCACTGCTGCGTGTCCCACCACCCTGAGCGCGCCGAACTCGAGATGCTGTTCACCCGCTGCTACGAGGCCCCCGAGAGGATCTACCGCACAGTGATGGACGTCTCCGGTGACTGGCGGAACTGGACGCCGGGCCCAGTGACCGAGTTCATGCGGCCCGCACAGGACTGGGAGGGCGCGGAGGAGCCTCTCACGCCAGTGCCTAGGGGCCTGGCCGCCGGCCGCCAGAACGGCCTGCGCGACCCGTGCATGCTGGCGGACGGGAGCAAGCGCTGGCTCTTCTACGCGGCGGCCGGGGAGGATGCCATAGGCGTCACCGAGCTCGCTGGCTTGTAGCCCGGTGTCTCAACCTCGGTTCGCCTCGGGCGGCGCCTCACGATCGGCCACGGGCCGCCAGGTGGCCCGCCGGATCCCGCAGCTGCTCGCGGGGTTGTGGATCTTCGGGATGGGTCTGGGCTTCGTGGTGCTCGGCGGTCAGGGTCAGGGTCCCTGGGTCGTGTGGGACGAGGGCGTCTCGCTGCACACCCCGCTGACCATCGGCACGGTTGCGATACTCACCGGCCTGGCGCTGGTCGCCGGCTTGGTCTGCGGGCGCGAACCCATCGGCTTCGGCACGCTCATGAACGCATTGGTCGCGGGTCTGTCCACCGACGTGACGTTGGCGCTCTTCGACCAGCCCGCCTCGGTTCATGGACAAGTGGCCCTGACGCTGGCCAGCCCGTGGCTGGTGGCGCTGGGCTCGGGCCTGTACCTCGGCGTGAAGCTCGGTCCGGGACCCCGTGACGGCGTGATGACGGCTATGCACCGCCGCGGCGTCCCGATCTGGCTGGCCCGGTTCATCATCGAGGCCGTGCCGTTCACGATCGGCGCCATCCTGGGCGGCACGGTGGGCTGGGGGACGCTCTACTGGCTGGTGGTCATAGGCCCCGCGGTGAACCTGGGGATGAAGTTCTTCTCCTGGCCCCGCGTGCCGTCGCGCTGGATCGACGTGTTCAACGCCCTGGACGCACGCGGGCCGACCGTCCCACGTACCCGCCGCCGTCGGGGCTTCCCAAGCCACTGAGCCGTGAGCGTCCTGGGGCCATCGGTTGCTGGGCGGGCGTAGCCTTGCATGCTGTGATCGACCTTCGCTCCGACACCGTCACCCAGCCAACCCCAGCCATGAGGGCGGCGATGGCTGCGGCTGTCGTTGGCGACGACGTGTACGGCGAGGACCCCACCGCCAACGAGCTCCAGGACGCGACCGCGGCGCTGCTCGGCAAGGAGGCCGCGCTGTTCGTGACCAGCGGCACCCAGGGCAACCTCTGCGGGCTGCTGGCGCACTGCGGGCGCGGCGACGAGTACATCGTCGGTGACCACGCCCACACCTACATGTACGAGGGCGGCGGCGGGGCTGTCCTCGGCTCCATCCAGCCCCAGCCGGTGCCCACCGGCGACGACGGCATGATCGACCTGGCCGCGGCCTCCGCCGCGGTGAAGTCGCCCGACCATCACTTCGCCCGCACCCGGCTGCTGTGCCTGGAGAACACCACCGACGGCAAGGTGCTCACACTGGACCAGATGGAGGCCTCGGCCGGAGTGGCCGCCCGCCACGGCTTGGCCCACCACCTCGACGGCGCCCGGCTGTGGAATGCGGCCGCGGCGCTGGGGGTCTCGCCGGCCGCGGTGGCCGAGCCGTTCGACTCTGTGTCGGTATGCCTCTCCAAGGGACTGGGCACACCCATGGGGTCGGTGCTGGCCGGACCGGCCGACCTGATCGACGAAGCCCACAAGTGGCGCAAGATGCTGGGCGGCGGGCTGCGCCAGGCCGGCATCGCCGCCGCAGCCGGGCTCTATGCGCTGGAGCACCACATCGACCGGCTGTCCGACGACCACGCCAACGCGACCCGGCTGGCCGACGGGCTGGCCGCCATCGACGGCGTGAAGATCGACTCGTGTGCCACCAACATGGTGTTCATCCGCCTCGACGAGACATGCGGCGACACCTCGGACCTGGGAGACGGGCTGGCCGGCCTCGGCATTCTCACCCGCTGGAGCGGCTCGCAGTCCCGGCTGGTGACCCACCTCGACGTCACCGCCGACGACATCGACACCGCGGTCGGCGCCTTCACCGAACTGCTGGGGTAGGACCCGTCCGATCCTGCCAGTAGACGGCAGGATGACGGTGTTCGGTTGCACCCGATGAGTACGGTGGCGCGATGACTCTTGCCGTGGCCGGAACGCTGATGCAGACGCCGGCACCGGACCGCCTCACGGTTACCGACGCGGTCGTCGAGGTGCAGGCCGGAGCAATAGCCGCGATGCACGATCGATCCACTCCCGAGGGCGCGGCCGCGGGCCGGCAAGCGCTCGCATCCGCGACCGGGAGGGTGGAGCTTGACCCGGGGACGATCCTGCTGCCGGGTCTGGTGGACCTGCACATCCATGCGCCCCAGTGGCCCCAGCTCGGCACGGGACTCGACTTGCCGCTGGAGCGCTGGCTGTTCGAATACACGTTCCCATTGGAGGCCCGCTACGCCGACATCGAGTTCGCGGCGGCCGTGTGGGACGACCTGGTGCCGACCCTGCTGTCCGGTGGCACTACCACCGCGGTCTACTTCTCGTCCAACCACCTCGACGCGACCACGGCTCTGGCCCGGGCCTGCGCCCGCCATGGGCAGCGGGCTCTGGTGGGACGGGTGGCGATGGACCGCCCCGAGGGCACACCCGAGTGGTACCGGGACACCACGGCCGGAACCGGTGTGGACGCGTCGGCAGGATCCATCGAGGCGGTGTCGGCGGTGGGCAGCCCGCTGGTGGAGCCGATCATCACTCCCCGCTTCACCCCGGCCTGCACCGACGCGCTGCTCGAAGGGCTGGGCGAGCTGGCCGAAGCCACCGGGGTGCGGGTCCAGACCCACTGCGCGGAGTCGGACTGGCACTGCGGATACGCCATCGAGCGATTCGGCACCACCGACTCCGCAGCCCTCGATCGTTTCGGTCTGATCCGTCCGAGCACTGTGCTGGCCCACAGCGACCACCTGAGCGACGACGAGATGGTCCTGGTGGCGGATCGCCGAGCGGGCGTGGCCCACTGCCCGCTGTCCAACTCCTACTTCGCCAACGCGGTGTTCGGGGTGCGGCGGGCATTGGCCGCGAACGTTGGCGTGGGCCTGGGCAGCGACATCGCCGGCGGGGCCCGCCCCAGCCTGCTGGGAGTGTGCCAGGACGCGGTGACCGTCTCCCGCATGCTCGAGGACGGCGTCGACCCGGCTATGAACTCGGCCAAGCGGGGCGTGCCCGAGTCGCGCATCGACACTGTGACCGCCTTCTGGCTGGCCACAGCGGGTGGCGCCGCCGTCGTGGACCTGCCGGTGGGCCTGATCGAGCCGGGCCGCCGATTCGACGCCATCGCAGTTCGCATGGACCGTCCGAGCGGATTGATCCGGACCTGGGAGGGCCTCGACGACCACGCCCGCATCTTCGAGAAAGTGGTCCGCCTGGCCACCGCCGACGACATCAGCCACGTCTGGGTCGACGGCTCTAGCGTGAAGCCATGACCGGCATCGAGACCTTCACCACCCCGGGCGGCACCGCCTATGTGCGAACTCCCGAGGAGCGCTTCGCCGCCATCGACGACTACCCCTACGAGCCCCGGTACGCGACCGTGGACGGGCTGCGGATGGCCTACGTCTCCGCCGGCCCGGACGCCTCCGGCGACGGCGCGGCCACCGTCCTGCTGCTGCACGGCGAGCCGACCTGGGGCTACCTGTACCGCAAGATGATCCCGGTGCTGGCCGGCACCGGCCATCGGGTGATGGTCCCCGACCTGATCGGCTTCGGCCGCTCCGACAAGCCCGTCGAACGTTCCGCCTACACCTACGCGGGCCATGTGGCCTGGATGAGAGACTTCCTGGAGACCACCGCGGCCGAGCGGGGCTCAGGCCCGCTTCACCTGTTCGGCCAGGACTGGGGCGGCCTCATCGGGCTGCGCCTGGCGGCCGAGGACCCGGACCTGTTCGACCGGCTGATCCTGGCCAACACCGCGCTCCCGGTCGGAGACTCGCCCGGCGCCGGCTTCGACTTCTGGCGCCAGTTCAGCCAGGACGTGCCGTTCCTGGACTGCGGCCGGCTGGTCGACAACGCCACCGCCAACGAGCTGAGCGAGGCCGCCGTCGAGGCCTACCGGGCGCCGTTCCCCGCCGAGGTGCACATGGCCGGGGCCCGCCAGTTCCCGCTGCTGGTGCCGGTGTCGCCCGACGATCCGGCCGTGCCCGCCAACCGGGCCGCGTGGGAGGTCCTCAGCCGGTGGACCAAGCCGGTCCTTACCCTGTGGGCGCCCGGCGATCCGGTGCTCGGCGGCTTGCAGCCCTTCATGGCCGAGCGCATTCCCGGCGCGGCCGGCCAGCCCCACGCCCAGTTCGAGCCGGCCAGCCACTTCATCCAGGAGGACCAAGGCCCCGCCCTGGCCGAGGCCATCAACACCTGGCTCGCCGACAGCTAGCCTCGTAGTCATGACCGCCGAGCACGAGATCACTCGACGAGAATGGCATGAGCGTCTCGCTGCGATGCCTACACGAGACCTTGGCATTAATGCGGCATCTCTCATCGCGCAGGAGCGTGCCGCCCGCGATAAAGACCTCGCCAACGCTTCTCAAGGCTGAGTTCGGCACCGGAGGCTTCTAGCCTCACGCATGCGCCGCGCACGGTGATGCCGTCCGCTACAGCAGACTGTCGGACCTAGTACGGTGCGGCGCATGATCCCCACGTCTGATGCGTGGCAGCTATCCGATGGCCGAATACAAACTGACCGACGCCAACTCGAAGTCACTTCGTGAGGCGTTGGCTCGCGCCCACGAGGCGTTGGCAGAGGCCGGTGTTGATGCGTCCGCGGCGTGGTTTGAGTCGGCGTCGGATCGGATCACCTGGTGCGAGGAGCGGTTGGACGAGCTGGTGACTGAGGCGACTGAGTTGCTATGGGAGATGCGTGAGGCACTGGAGGGTTCGTCGCCGCCGCCACGCCCTGACAGGATCAGTGGGTGGCGTTGGGTGGCAGGGGCGCGGTGTTCGCTACGTGACGGCGGCTGGAACTGTCGCTACTGCGGTGCGGCGTTGGACGCGGACAATTGGCATTTGGAGCATCTGACGCCGTTGGTGCGCGGCGGGTCGAACCGGTTGGACAACCTGGGATTGTCGTGCGCGGGATGCAATCTGTCAAAGGGTGCTCTAACCGAGGCCGAGTTCCGCGGTCGGGGTGAGCGTAAGGGAGACGCTTCGAGATGACCCAGCATTACATCAACCGTGAGGAAGAAAGACGCGATCGGGTCAGGCAGTCAGTCTTGAAGTCACCGCATGATGCTCGATAACTTCAATAGCAGAGGGGCGAGTCTGAAACCCTCAGTAATGGGCACCTCCCTGATCTCTGGCTCATCTACGGCGACCTGACAGCAGAGGTAGTGACAGAGACGTCCCTCGATCATGCCTGAGATCATCGAGGTGGAGGCCTACCGGCGGGCCATCTCGGCCACTGAGGGGCGCAGGATAGCCCGCGTCCACGCTCCCGACGAGTGGTTCGCAAAGGGCGGCACCACCACCGACGCCCTCCGCTCGGAGCTGACTGGAGCTCGTATTGAGGAGGCTCGCCGCATAGGCAAGCTGGTCGTCGTCGATACCGACGGCCCGCGGCTGGGGCTGCGGTTCGGGATGACCGGCAAGATCGTGGTGGACGGGGCCATGCCAATCGACCACCTGCTGTACGACAGCCCCCGCCACGAGCCGGCGTGGGACCGGTTCGGGCTGGAGTTCACCGGCGGCGGCGCCATGGTGCTGCGCGACCCTCGCAGGCTTGGCAGCGTGCAGCTCGACCCCGACGAGGACAGGCTGGGTCCCGATGCGCTGTCATTGACCCTGGGCCAGCTGCGCAGAGCCCTGGTCGGCTCGACGGTGGCGCTGAAGGCCCGGCTTCTCGACCAGCGCCGGGTGGCTGGGCTCGGCAATCTGCTGGTCGACGAAGCGTTGTGGCGAGCCGGCCTGTCGCCCGTCCGTGCGGCCCGATCCCTGGACGATCGGGAGACGGCCCGGCTACATCGCAACATTCGCCGCACGCTGGCCGTCCTAGGCGAGCGGGGCGGATCCCATACCGGCGACCTCCAGCCGGGCCGGGTGCGTGGCGGTGGCTGCCCCCGCGACGGGGCGGCACTGCGCCGTGAGCAGGTCGGCGGTCGCACCACCTACTGGTGTCCCGTCCACCAGCACTGACGGCTGTCCCTAGCCTGATCGGATGGCCGGACCGCTGGCGCTGCGCTTCGTGTCGTCGTATCCCCGCTCGCAGGACATGCCGGCCACGGATGCCGAGATCGCGCTGGTGGGGCGATCGAACGTTGGCAAGTCGTCGCTGCTGAACGCGCTGGCCCAGCGCAAGCAGCTGGCCCGCACGTCCAAGACCCCCGGCGCCACCCGCCTTCTCAACGCGTTCGAGTTGGGCGCCGAGGGGTCGGGGCGCTGGGTGGTGGACCTGCCCGGCTACGGCTACGCCAAAGCGTCCAAGGCCGAGCAGGGCCGCTGGAGTTCCATGGCCGAGGGCTATCTCGCCCACCGGGAGCCGCTGCGGGGCGTGTTGCACCTCATCGACGGCGAGATCGGCCCCACCCGCCTCGACCTCCAGACGGTCGAATGGCTCGATGTCCTCGACCTGCCTGTGACTTACGTAGCCACCAAGGCCGACAAGGTGCGGCCGTCCCGGCGGGGCACCCGCAAGGCCGAGCTAGCGGCCAGACTCGGCGCCGACCGGGCCACCGTCCACTGGACCAGCGCCGCCAAGGGCACCGGCATCGGCGAGCTTCGAGCCCTCGTGCGGGCGCTGCTTCAGGCCTGACCGCCAGCCAGGCGGGCGCTCTGTGCGCACAAACCCTGTGGAACAGCCCCGAAAGCGCGCACAGAGCGGGCTGGGGGCGGGTCTAGTCGGTCGCGGACGCGGCCAAAGAGGCGATCGCGGCGGGAAGGCCGTGGCCGTGGGGCAGGCCCAGCACGGTCATGGCGGTCTCCAGGCCGCCGAGGGCGCCCAGCAGCATCGGCTCGTTGAGGTCGCCGAGATGGCCGATGCGGAACGTCCGGCCCTCCAGCGAGCTCATCATCCCCGACCCGACACTGACCCTGAAGCGGTCCCGGGCCGTGTCGATCAGCGGGCCCGCGGCAATGTCGCCGGTGCGCACGCAGGTGATGGCCGCGGTGCGGTGCTTGGGCTCAGCGATGTTGATCTCCCACGGACCCCCCGACGCCCACCCGTCCACCGCGGCGTGCACCGCGGCGGCCCAGCGGCGGTGACGGGCCACCGAGGCGTCGATCCCGCCGCTCTCGGCGATCATGTCGAGCGCGGCCCGAAGGGCGAACATGTGCTGGACGGGCGGGGTGCCGCCGAAGCGCATGTAGATGTGGCCCTGCTCGAAGCGGGGCGCCCACGCCAGATGGAACCGGGGAGTGGACGCCGAGCGGTTGCGCTCCTTGGCCCGCTCGCTCAGCGCGCAGAAGGCCAGACCGGGCGGCATCATCAGGCCCTTCTGGGCCGCGGCCACCACCACGTCGATCCCCCAGTCGCGCATCCGCAGCGGCTCGATGCCCAACGAGCACACCCCGTCCACCACGAACAGCGCAGGATGGCCGGCGGCGTCGATGGCGGCCCGCATGGCTGCCAGGTCGGTGACCGCCCCGGTGGACGTCTCGGTGTGCACGATGCACACGTTGCGGATCCGGTGAGACGTGTCGGCCGCCAGGATTTCGGCGATCTCGGCCGGGTCGGTCGGGCTCTGGAGATGCTCCGACGTGGACACCACGTCGTAGCCGAGGTCGCGGGCCATCATCGCCCAGCGCTTGCCGAACAGCCCGCAGTCGGGGATCAGCACCGTGTCGCCCGGGTCGAGGGTGTTGGTCAGCGCCGACTCCCAGGCGCCGTGGCCCACCGTGGTCAGCACCACGATCGCGTCGGCCCCGCCGAACACGCCGGGCAGTTCGGCCCAGACGCTGTCGGCCAGCGCGATGAAGTCGGGGTCGGAGAAGTCGATGGCCGGGCGACGGAAGGCCTCCAGCACCCGGTCCGGGATGTTGGTCGGCCCCGGATTCTGGACGAAGTACCGCCCGGGGGCGCTCACGAGTCGAGCTGCGCGGCCAGGGACTCCACCGAGTCGATGAACTCCTCGATGATCTCGTACACCACCTGGGCGCTGGCCTTGGACTGGTTCATGGTGCCCACGATCTGACCGACGAAGTAGTTGGCCAGCTTCTCGGCCCCCGAGCCCGTGGTGTGGGCGGCCCGCTCGATGCGGCGCTGGGCGGTGCGGATCAGCACCGGCTGGAGCGGCATCGGCAGCGGGGCGGGCGTGTCGACGCGGTCCCACTCCTCGGTCCAGGCCGACTTGAGCATCCGGGCCGGCTTGCCGGTGAGCGAGCGCGACCGCATCGTGTCCGAGGACTGGGCCGCGAGCATCTTGTCCTTCACCGCCGGATGGGTCTCGGCTTCGGCCGTGGTCAGCCACACCGAGCCGCACCACACGCCCTCGGCCCCCAGCGCCATGGCCGCGGCCATCTGACGGCCCCGGCCGATCCCGCCCGCGCCGAGCACAGGCACATCGACCGCGTCGGCAATCTCGGGAATCAGCACCATCGAGCCGATCTCGCCGGTGTGGCCGCCGGCCTCGTACCCCTGGGCGATGATGATGTCCACTCCAGCTGCCTGGTGGCGTTCGGCGTGCACCGCCCGGCCCGCCAGCGCACCGACCAGCTTTCCGGCGTCTTTGGCCGCGTCGATCATGTACTGCGGGGGCGGGCCCAGCGCGTTGGCCACGAACGCGGCGTCGTGGGCCAAGGCGATCTTAAGCTGGGCGGTCGCGGCGTCGGCCGAGAACGGTGTCGCGTCGCCCAGGCTGCCGAAGGACGTGAGCGACTCGCTGCAGTCCTCTACGGGCAGCGGCGGCACCTCGTAGCGGGCCAGGATCTCATCCACGAAGTCGACATGGGTGCCCGGTATGAGCTGGCGGACATCGTCGAGGCTGTGGCCCCCGTCGGGGCCGCCGGCCAGGCTTGCCGGGATGATCACGTCCACGCCGTAGGGCTTGTCGCCGACCTCGGCCTCGATCCAGCCGAGGTCGATCTCCAGGCTCTCGGGTGAGTGGGCCACCGCGCCGAGCACACCCATCCCGCCTGCCTTGGACACCGCGGCCACCACGTCGCGGCAGTGGCTGAAGGCCACGACCGGGAACTCGACCCCCAGCATCTCGGTGATGCGCGTCTTCACGTGTGCCTCCTATGGACTCCGCTCAAGGTGAGGCCCACCCCCAGGTTAAGCCCGCCTCCTCTGGGTTTCGCTCCAGGTGAGCCCCGCCTCCACGTTGGGCTCGCGGGGAAGGCCGAGAACGTGCTCAGCCACGATATTGCGCTGCACAGCAAACGTGCCGCCCCCCAGCGTGAGCGCCGGAGAGAACAGCAGGCCGTAGTGCCAGATCGGATCGACGTCGGGGAAGAGGCCGCTGCCCCGGGGGAAATTGACCTCGGTGGCGCCGGACTGCATCGACTTGGGGATCTCGCCGGCCGGCCCCGACCCGGTGAGCATCCCGGCCGCGCCCACGGTGGCGGCAGCCACTTCCAGCACCGTCCGGCCATGGTCATCGGACATGATCTTCTGGATCGACGCCTCCGGTCCGGGCGTGCGACCGGCCAGCCGGGCGCTGAGCGTGCGCAGTTGATTGAGCCGCAGCACCTCCGCCTCGCAGTACATCGAGGCCAGGCGGTCCCGAAGCACCGGGTCGGACAGCCCGCCGTTGCCTCGTACGAGCTCGATCAGCTTCTGAGCAGTCGGCCCCAGGCTCCACAGCACGCCGCCCGACGACAGCCCGACCCGCTCGTTGGCCAGCGTGACCTTGGCCAGGCGCCAGCCGTCTCCCTCGGCACCCACCCGGAGACTCGCCGGCAGCCGTACATCGTCGAAGAAGACCTGGTTGAACGAATGGGCCGTGGTCATGTCCACGATGGGCTGCAGCGACACGCCGGGAGCGTCCATGGGGCAGATGAAGTAGGAGATGCCACGATGCTTGGGCACGTCGGGATCGGTGCGGGCGATGAGGATCCCGAACTTGCTCATATGGGCGCCGCTCGACCAGATCTTGGAGCCGTTCACCACGTAGGTGTCGCCGTCGCGCACCGCTCGGGTGGACAGCGAAGCCAGGTCCGATCCGGAGTCGGGCTCGCTGAAGAGCTGGCACCAGTACTCCTCACCGCTGAAGATCGGCCACAGGTAGCGGTCCTTCTGCTCGCCGGTGCCGGCCACGAGGATCGTGGGCGCGGCCCAGCCGATGCCGATCAGGTTCTCGGGCCGCTTCACGCCCGCAGCGCTCAACTCCTCGTCGATTACCAACTGGTGCAGGCCGTCGGCCTCCAGCCCCCAAGGCCGGGGCCAGTGCGGCACCACGTATCCGGCCTCGGCCAACTGCCGGCCCGTGGGGTTGGGATTGTCCGCCAGCCAGCGCCTGACCGCAGCCCGGCGCGGGTCGTCGTCTGGGGGCAGGTCGAAGTCCACTGAGCTCCACTCTCGCCCCGCGGGCTCCGGCTCGCAACCGGCCGCTTGGCTGACCCACCCTGAGGCCAAGTGCTGCGACTGTGCAGCCCGACGGGTGAGACCGGTACCGTGCGACTACCCGGGCGGCCGGCCCGGACTGCAACCGACGACAGTTGGAGATCATCGTGAAGCTGGGGCTGAACACCGGGTACTGGTCGGCTGGGCCTCCCACCGGGGTGACTGAGCAGATCGCGGCGGCGGAGCGGCTCGGGTTCGACTCGATCTGGACCGCGGAGGCCTACGGGTCGGACTGCTTCACCCCGTTGGCCTGGTGGGGTGCGGCCACCGAGCGGGTGCGCCTCGGAACTTCCATCGCCCAGCTGTCGGCCCGTACTCCGGCAGCCACCGCCATGGCCGCCATGACCCTCGACCATCTCTCGGGCGGCCGCTTCGTACTCGGTGTCGGCGCCTCCGGACCCCAGGTCGTCGAGGGCTGGTACGGGCGGCCCTACCGGCGGCCGCTGGCCCGAACCCGGGAGTACGTCGACATCGTGCGCCAGGTGGTGGACCGGGCCGGGCCCGTCGCCTACGACGGAGAGTTCTACCGGCTGCCCTACACCGGCGACGGCAGCACCGGTCTGGGCAAGGCGCTCAAGAGCACCGTGCATCCGCTGCGCCGCGACATCCCCATCTTCCTGGGCGCAGAAGGACCCAAGAACGTAGCCCTGGCGGCAGAGATCTGCGACGGCTGGCTGGCCTGGCTGTTCTCGCCCCGCCACGACGCCATGTACCGCGGCTTCCTCACCGAGGGCTTCGGCCGCCCCGGTGCTCGGCGCAGCCTCGACGACTTCGAGGTGGTGGCGTCGACCATCCTGGTGCCCGGAAACGACGTCGACGCCTGCGCCGACTTCGTGCGGCCAGTGATCTCGCTGTATGTGGGCGGCATGGGCGCCAAGGGAGCGAACTTCCATCGGGCCGTGTTCGACCGGATGGGCTACGAGTCCCAGTGCGACACCATCCAGGACCTGTACCTGGCCGGCGACAAGGCCGCAGCCACCGCCGCGGTCACGACCGAGATGTGCGAGGAGATCGCGCTGATAGGGCCGTGGCCCAAGATCGCCGAGGACCTGGGGGCCTGGCGGTCGTCAGTGGTGACCACGCTGCTGGTCAGCGGCGATCCCGCCACCCTGGAGCGCTTCGCGGAGGTGGTGGGCTGATCCCGGTTCGCTAGCGGGAGCCGAGAGTTGCGTGGGGCAGGCTCTCGACCACGCCCTGCGGGGTCACCGCCATGAACTCGGCCAGCTCTGAGAACTCCGCGAGGGTGCAGGCGTCGGTGTAGCTCATCGCACTGCGCAAGCCGGCCATCAGCTGGTGCACGAGCTTGGAGACCTCGCCCTTGTAGGGGACGGTGCCCTCGACGCCCTCAGGGGCCCGGTACGACAGGTACTCCTCGTCGAGGTCCTCCCCGGCGCGGTCGGCCCGGGCCTGCACCGCCTCGAAGCTGGCCATGCCCCGGATGCGCTTCTGGAGTCCCTTGGAGCCCTGCTCCACCTCGCCCGGGCTCTCCTTGGTGCCGGCCAGCATGCTGCCGACCATCACCGTGGAAGCGCCCGCAGCCAGCGCCTTGGCGATGTCGCCGGAACTGCGGATGCCACCGTCGGCGATGACGGGCACACCGACCGGGGCCACGTCGACTATGGCGGTCAACTGGGGGACGCCGACACCGGCAACGGTGCGGGTAGTGCACACGCCGCCCGGGCCGACTCCCACCTTCACCGCGTCAGCCCCGGCGTCAGCGAGGTCGGCGGCACCGTCGAAGGTGGCAACGTTGCCGGCCACCACGTCGACGTCGGCGAAGTTGTCCTTCAGGGCGCGCACCCCGTCGATGGCGTGGTCCGAGTGGCCGTGAGCGATGTCCAGGACCAGCGCGTCGGTGCCTGCCGCAACCAGGGCCTTGGCCCGATCCAGCATGTCGCGATCGGTTCCCACCGCAGCCCCGACAACCAGGTCGGCTCCGGCCTCCTTGACCATGTCGACCTGATCGGCCTGGGCCTCGATGGGCATGAACCGGTGGACGATGCCGATCCCGCCGAGGCGAGCCATGGCCACCGCCATCTCATGCTCGCAGACGGTGTCCATGTTGGCGGCCACGACCGGGATTCCCAGCTCGATGTGACGCGAGAGCCGCGTGCACACCGAGACATCCTGGCGGGATCTGATCGACGACCGCCTGGGGACGATCAGGACATCATCGAACGTGAGCCCCGTGCGGATCTGTCCCAATCCCATGACGCTGTCAACCTACAGGACGCGGCAGGCTGGAAGAGCGCGACCTGGACGGGGCGCGGCCGTCTCAGTCGACAGAGATCTGGGCCATCAGGCTGGCCCTCTGCTCGTCGAAGGTCTCGAGGTCGAGCTGTCCATCGTCGTAGCGGCGGTGCAGGTCCTCCACCTTGGCCATGATCTCGTCGTTGCTGAGCGTCTGGGTGCTGGCCGGCGTATCGGCATCGTCGTCCTGCTGGCGGCCGTGCTCCAGTTCGTACAGCTCGCCCCGGCCCAGGCGCTTCTGGCGCTTGGCCTCGGCCCGGGCCTTCTTGGCCATGTCACGCTGGCGTTTGGCGAAGCTGGATCGTCCGGTTGCCATTGGGATCAGCCTCCGCAGATCGCTTGCGGCCCTCCTGGAGAAGGGGAACCACCGAACGAGGCTAACGAGTGAGCGGTGAATTCCATCCACTGATGCGCGGCTCGGCCATCGCTACCATGCGGTCTTGCGGCCGTGACGCACCCCGACCGGTGGGGCGCTCGCGGCCCCGGAACCCATGACCGACACCGTCGCCGACATCTACTCGCCGGACATCTACGTGGACGGCCCGCCCCACGAGGCCTTCTCGAGGCTGCGCCGCGAGCGGCCCGTGTGCTGGCAGGACGTGCCTCATCAAGCCGGCTACTGGGCGGTGCTGCGCCACGCCGACGTAGTCCACGTGGCCCGCCATCCCGAGCTGTTCTCGGCCTCGGAGGGCGGGGTGGTAATCGAGGACCTCGAACCGGCGAGCCTCGAGAGCATGCGGGACATGCTCCTGGCTATGGACCCGCCCCGCCATACCGCCTATCGCAAGCCGGTCTCGCCCGAGTTCAAGGCCAGAGTGATCGGCCGCATGGAGGAGCGCATCCGGGCCATCACCGCCGGCATCCTGGACCCGATCCACGCCCGGGTCACCTCACCGGCCGGTGTAGAGGTGGAGTTCGTCCACGAGGTGTGCGCGCCGCTGCCCAGCGCGGTGGTGGGCGAACTGATGGGCCTCCCCCGCGAGGACTGGGCCACCATCCATGCTCTGGCCGAGCGCAACTCCGGCGGCCAGGACCCCGACATCGCGGAGGAGTCCGAGCGCGGCTCCTCGAGCGTGGAGATGGCCATGTACGGGATGGGCTTCGCGGCGCGCCGCCGCGACATGCCCCTGCAGGAAGACCTCACCGACATGCTGCTTCACAGCCCCTTCGACGGCCGCCTCATGACCGATGTCGACTTCGGCCGCTTCTTCGTGCAGCTGGTCACCGCCGGCAACGACACCACCCGCACCATGCTGTCCAGCGGGCTCCTGGCTCTGCTTCAGCACCCCGAGCAACTGGCCGAAGTGCGCCGGCGCCCGGAGGCGGTACCGGGAATGGTCGAGGAGGTGCTGCGCTGGGCCAACCCGTTGCACTACTTCCGGCGCACCGCGGTGACCGACACCGAGATCTCCGGTCAGCCGATCGCGGCGGGCGACAAGGTGGCCATGGTCTACACCTCGGCCAACCGCGACGAGGCGGTGTTCGACAACCCCCAGTCGTTCGACATGACCCGCAGCCCCAACCCGCATCTGTCCTTCGGGATCGGTGCCCACTTCTGCCTGGGAGTTCATCTGGCCCGGCTCGAGGGCCGGGTGTTCTTCGAGGAGCTGCTGGCCCGCTTCGGACGGGTCGATCTGGCGGGCGAGCCGATGCGCCAGCGCTCCAACCTGAACAACGCCCTCAAGTCGCTGCCGGTGTGCCTCGCCTGAGCCCGTAAGGCCCGCTAGTCAGCGCAGGCGAGGCCGCCGCCCACAGGGATCGTGGCCCCGGTCAGATAGGACCCGGCCCGCGACGCCAGGTACACGGCCGCACCGGCCAGGTCGTCGGGCTCGCCGATACGGCCCAGGGGAACCTGGGTCGCCAGCGCGGCCCGGGTCCTGGGATCGTCGAGGATGAACGCCATCATCTTCGAGTCGAAGGGACCGGGCGCGATGGCGTTGACGGTGATGTGCTCGGGCGCCAGCCGCTTGGCGAGATGGCGGGTGAGTTGAATGAGTCCTGCCTTGGAGGCGGAGTAGGAGTAGGTCTCCATGTCCGGAATCTTGATCCCGTCGACCGAAGCGACGTTGATCACCCGGGCCGGATCGTCCGGACCGGCCGCGGCCCGCAGCATTCCCAGCAGCTTCTGGGTCAGGAAGAAGGGACCGCCCAGGTTGATGTCGATGACCTTGTTCCAGCCCTGAACCGGGTAGTCGTCGAGTCCGGCGCCCCAGCTCGCGCCCGCGTTGTTGACCAGGACGTCAAGCGAGTCCCATCTCTCGCCCACGGCGGCGGCCAGCGCTTCACAGCCCGCCGCGCTGGACAGGTCGGCCGGTATCGCCTCGCACGGGCCGCGAGCCGCTAGCTCGGCAGCAGCAGACGTCACCTGCTCGGCCTTGCGGGCCGAGATGATCACCCGGCAGCCCGCGTCGAGCAGGCCGCCGGCGATCATGCGGCCGATGCCCCGACTCCCGCCGGTGACGACGGCGGTCTTGCCGTCCAGACCGAACAGTCCGGTCAAGCGGTCGGTGTTCAAGGGCATGTTCGGCGATCCTCCGGCGTTCGGCTCGGGCTCGGCTGCGCCGCCATCATGGCAGACCGCGCCGTCGAAGCGAACTTCTGTCAGGAATCCACCGCAGAGGTGGAAACCTGACAGTTGTTCGGGCCGGCGTTGCCGGGGGGCTTCCCGCCAGCGGGCCGGACGCCGACAGTTGCCCGACACTGAGGCATCCCCCCAATTGGTGCCGGCACCTCGTGTGGCGGCGTGGTCATTCCCGCTCTTGTTCGCTTGCGCTCACGGGCCGCTCGGGCCACGGCCTCGCCCGTATGGGCCGGGTTCGCCCGCAATTCGCTCGGCCTCTAGGGTCGGCGCCGATGGGTGGAACCGATCGGGACAGGGGACCGACCCGGCAGCTCCCGCGGGGCGTGACACTGATCGCCAGTCTGGCGGCAGCCACAGTGATCGCAGCCGCGGGCTGCGGCGGTACGGAGACTCCTGCGCCTGAGGCGGCTAGCGAGTCGGCCCCAGCGTCGGCGGCGACGGGCGAGGCGTCCACTACCAGCACCGCGGCCACAACCTCCAGCGCCCCGGCGACGACCGCGGCCCCGACGACATCGTCGCCGTCCACGACCACATCCACGACTTCAACCACCACGACTGCGGCTCCGACGACGACAGCCGCCACCGCTACGGCGCCAACCACAACGGTGCCACCGACGACCACCGAGGCGCCGCCGACCACGACCACCATCGTGGTACCCCGGCCGGAGGCCTCCACCGTGGCGGAGCTGGTAGCGCTCGACCGGCCCCTGGTGATCGCCCACGCGGGCGGCGACCAGGACTACCCCCACTCCACGCTCTACGCGTACACCCAGTCTGCGCTCGCCGGTTCGGACATCCTCGAGCTCGATGTGATGCTGACCGCCGACGGGGCCCTGATCGTCCAGCATGACGACACCGTCGACCGCACCACCGAGGCGACGGGCCCGGTGGCCGAGCTGACGCTGGCCGAGATACAGGCCCTCGACAACGCCCACTGGTTCGTGCCCGGGCTGTGGGGCGACCAGACCCGGCCGGCTGCAGAATACGTACTGCGGGGCGTGCGGACCGGCGCGGTCGAGCCGCCGCCCGGCTTCGGCCCCGACGACTTCCGGGTGGCGACCTTCTCCGAGGTGGCCGAGCGCTTCCCCCGTCACGTCCTCGATGTGGAGATCAAGCTCCAGCGCAACGCCGACGGCGAGGAGGATCCCGCGACCGGCATCGCCGCAGCCGAGGTGCTGGCGGCCGAGATCGCCGAACTGGGGCGGGAGGAGTCCGTGATCGTGGCCTGCTTCAACGACGACGTGCTGGCCGAGTTCAGCAGGCTCGCCCCCGCGGTTCAGACCACTCCCGGCGAGGCGACGCTGGTCGGTTGGTTCCTGGAGGGCCAGGCCCTGGACCCGCAGCAACGTGTGATCCAGCTGCCCTTCACCTACGCCGGCATCGACGTCGTGACGGCCGACACCGTCGACAGGGTGCACAGCGAGGGCCTCGAGGTGTGGGTGTGGCTCAGCGGCACCGACGTGGTCGAGACCGGAGAGTTCTACGCCGGCCTGTTCGCGCTGGGGGTGGACGGTGTGATCGCGGGCCGGCCCGCCGAGGCCGTGGCCGCGATGGCCGAGCCCGCGGGCGAGGGCTAGCGGCGGCGGGAGATCTCGAAGCAGGCCACCGCGGCCGCGGCGGCCACGTTGAGCGATCCCAGCGTCCCGCGCAGCGGGATCGACGCCACCACGTCGCAGCGTTGGGCCACCAGCCGGGACAGGCCCCTGCCCTCGGAGCCCAGCACCAGCGCGACCCCTTGGCCCGACAGCTCGAGTTCGTGAAGAGGCCGGGGCCCGGCCGCGTCGAGGCCGACGGTCCAGACGTCGCGGCTGCTCAAGGTGCGCAGCGCCGACGGCATTCCCGGCACGACCGCGAACCTGAGGTGCTCGACCGCCCCGGCGGCGGCCTTGGCCACCGTCGGAGTGATGCGGGCGGACCGGTGGCGGGGCAGCACCACACCGGTGACGCCGGCGCACTCGGCGGTGCGCAGGATCGCGCCGAAGTTGCCCGGGTCGGTGATGCCGTCGAGCGCCAGCAGGAACGGGGCGTTGCGCTCCCCCACCAGCTCGACCAGCTCGGACTCGGGCAGGGGGTCGGCTAGAGCGACCACTCCCTGGGGTGCTTCGGTGCGCGCCGTCGCATCCAGCTCCGAGCGACTCACCTCCCGGACACTGGCCCGCTGCTCGCGGGCCAGCTCGACGATGTGATCGACGATCGGAGCCGGGTCCAGTCCCCGAGCCAGCATCACCGAGCGGGTCCGCCGGCGGCCCGCCAGAAGCAGCTCCCGAACGGCCTGGCGCCCCTCCACCTGGTCCCCTCCCAGACCACCGCGGTCCCGCTGCCGGGACTTCGGGCCGCGGGGGCCGCCACCGGGCCCGCCGGGACGCGAACGTCCCCCCGGTCCGGGGCGCGGGCGGCGAGGCCGGCTAGGACGGCTCACCGGTGCCGAACCGGTCCGGTCCGCCGGAGACACGGGCCACCAGAGCGACCGCCCACGCGGCCACGCCCTCGCCGCGTCCAAGAGCACCCACGCCCTCGCTGCGACGGGCGGTGACGTTGACGGGCGCGCCGGCTGCGGCACTGAGGCGGCCCTGCATGGCGTCACGGTGGGGAGCGATCCGGGGAGCGTCGATCACGACGCTGCACGACACGTTGACGGGATCCCATCCGGCGTCGCGCACCGCACCGGCGGCCAGTCGGAGCAGTTCGATGCTGTCGGCTCCGGCCCAGGCCGGGTCGGTGTCGCTGAAGAGCTGCCCGATGTCTCCGAGCCCGGCAGCCGCCAGCAACGCCTCGATACAGGCGTGTGCGACGACATCGGCATCCGAGTGCCCATGAAGACCGCGCTGACCCTCGAAACGAACGCCGCCGAGAACCAGCGAACGGTCCGGATCGTCGCTGTAGCGGTGGATGTCGAAGCCCTGGCCCACCCGCATGCCATGCTCACCCACGGTCGCCTCCCCTACGTTCGAGTCCATCGCCGGCGCTCAACAGCATCTCAGCCACGGCCAGGTCGTGAGGCTCGGTGATCTTGAGGTTGCGGCTGTCTCCTGGCACCATCGCGACCGTCCCGCCGGCCGCCTCCACCAGGGTGGCATCGTCGGTGGCGTCCGCTCCGGCGGCATGCGCGACCCGCAGGACATCGGCCCGGAATGCCTGGGGCGTCTGCACCGCCACGAGCTCGCGGCGATCGGCGATGCCGCCGCTGCGACGCCGGATCGTGTCGGTCAGATCGATCACGGGAACGGCTGCGTCGGCGCCGTCTCGCACGGCCTGGATCACTCGCATGAACACTCCGTCGCCCGCGAGCGGCCGGGCCCCGTCGTGAACCAGCACGATCCCCGCGTCACCGGGCACGAGGCTCAAGCCGCACCTGACCGAGTCGGAGCGCAGCACCCCGCCGGCGACCACCACCACCTCGCCACTGCTGCAGCCGGAAGGAGACGGGCGGGGCGACCACGCGCCGGCGCCGACGGTCCGGGCCTCGGGCAGTACGACCACCACGCCGTCACAGCAGCGGGCGGCACCATGCACGGCCCAGTCGATCACGCACCGGTCCCCGAGCGGCTGGAACTGCTTGGCGCCCCCGAATCGGTGGCCCTCGCCGGCCGCCACCACAATTGCCCACACGCCTGCCCGGGAATCGCCGCTCAGCTCACGTTCACTCTTACCCACCGCTACTAGTGTGGGCCGTCGTCATGTCCGACACCACCCCCACAACTCTCGAGGCCGCCATCGCGGCCTCCCCCGCGTCGCTTCGGGAGGCTCTCCGGGAGACGATTCTCTTCGCCGAACTCGACGATGGGCAGCTGGATCACATCGCGGCCGCGGGCGTGGTCCAGTCACTGCAGCGGGGTGTCGTCCTGTTCGAGGAGGGAGCCGAGCCCGGCGAGTGCTACCTGGTGCTGTCGGGACGGGTTGCTATCGCCCAGGAGTCCGACGACGGGCGGGAGTCGCTGCTGGCGGTGCTCGGCCCCGGCGAGCTGTTCGGCGAGATGGGCTTCCTCGACGGCTACAACCGCTCGGCGCAGGCCCGGGCCTTGGAGGAGTCGAGCGTCCTGATGGTCCCGTACGCGGAGCTGCGGCACCTGTACGAGAACACCCCGTCGGCGCTGTGGAGCGCAGTGCGACTGCTGGCCAGACGGCTGCGAACCATGGACAGAGCCCTGTCCGACGCGGTGTTCCTCGACGTCATGGGGCGCACGGCCAAGCGGCTGCTGGACATGGCCGGCGATGACGACGACTTCGAGATGCCTCTCACTCAGGAGGAGCTGGCCTCGATGGTGGGCGCCAGCCGGGAGCGGGTCAACAAGGCCATCCATGCCTTCGTGAAGCTTGGCTGGATCACCCACGACCAGCGCCACTACAAGATCACCAACCGCAGGAACCTCGAGATCCGGGCCCGCTGACCCGGCGGGCGGGAGGCCGAGGGCCGTGGCGCGGCTACCAAGGCTCGACGGTGCCGGCGGTTGGCCGGATGCGGATCAGCGCCCGGCGAGGAGTTCTTCGACGGCGGCTTCGGGGGTGACCTCGCCCCGCTCCACGGCCCTCTCCAGGTCGGCACGGCGGTCGGCGAGGCCCGGACGTGACTCGAACTGCTCCACCAGGCGGCGCTCGAGCAGCACGTTCATCCAAGCCAGACGGCCCCGGGCCCGCCGGCGGGCCAAACCGCCTGAGGCTTCGAGCAGGCGGCGGTGCTCGACGATGCGGTCCCACAGCTCACCCACGCCCGCACCGGTGGCGGCCGAGACGGTCATCACGGGGGGCGGCCCGTCACCGCTCGTCGGGGCCAGCAGGGGCAGGGCCCGACGGAGCTCGGCGGCCGCCAGCCGGGCCGCTTGCTCGTTGCCGCCGTCGGCCTTGTTGACCGCGAGCACGTCGGCCACCTCCAGCAGCCCCCGCTTGACCGCCTGCAGCTCGTCTCCCGCGCCGGCCAGCGTCAACACGCAGAGGCAGTCGACCGAGGCGTGCACGGCCGCCTCCGACTGGCCGACACCCACCGTCTCGACCAGCACCACGTCGTAGCCCGCCGCCTCCAGCACCGTGATCGCGTTGGGGGTCGTGCTGGTGACACCACCGAGCGTTCCCGCCGACGGCGACGGCCGGATGAAGGCGTTCTCATCCGCGGCCAGGCGGGCCATCCGGGTCTTGTCGCCCAGGATCGATCCACCGGTGATCGTGCTCGACGGGTCGACCGCCAGCACCCCGACCCGGTGACCGGCGCCGGTGAGCCGTGTGCCGAGCGCGTCGATCAGCGTCGACTTGCCCGAACCGGGCACGCCGCTGATCCCCACCCGGTGGGCTCCACCGGCGTGGGGCAGAAGCCCGGAGAGCACCTCCTGGGCGAGGCGGCGGTCGTCGGGCCTGGTCGACTCCACCAGGGTGATGGCGCGCCCCAGCGCGGTGCGGTCGCCCGCCAGCACGCCGGCGATCAGGTCATCCATCCCGTCTCCCGCCGAATCTGATGCGATAAGCCACCCTATAGGGGCGCGAACTGCATCAATTTGGTGACGACTGCAGGAGCTCCAGCAGCTCGGTCGCAGCCTCGGCTATCACGGTCCCGGGCTGGTACACCGCGGCCGCGCCCGCGGCCAGCAGCTCATCGACGTCGGCATCGGGGACCACCCCGCCGACGACGATGGCGATGTCGCTGCGTCCGAGCCGCTCCAGTTCGTCTCGCAGCTTCGGCACTAGCGTCAGGTGGCTGGCGGCCAGCGAGGACACCCCGACCACATGCACATCGGCCTCGACGGCCTGGCGAGCCACCTCGGCCGGGGTGGCGAACAGCGGCCCGACGTCCACGTCGAATCCGAGATCGGCGAAGGCGGTGGCGATCACCTTCTGGCCCCGGTCGTGGCCGTCCTGGCCGACCTTGGCCACCAGGATGCGGGGGCGCCGCCCGCGCCGGACCGCGAACTCGTCCACCCGGCCACGGACATCGTCGATCTCGCCGGCCGCGGTGCCGTCGCCCGAACCCGGGTCCCCCGCCTCGTTGCGGTACACGCCCTCCACCGCTCTGATCTCCGCCACATGACGACCGTAGACGGTTTCGAGCGCATCGCTGATCTCTCCGACCGTCGCATGGGCCCTGGCAGCGTCGATCGACAGGGCCAGAAGGTTGCCCTCACCACTTCGCGCCGCCGCGGTCAGGGCGTCGAGAGCAGCCCGGAGGGGCTCAGCGTCTCGCTCGGCCCGCAGCCGTTCGAGGCGGGCCACCTGGCGGCGGCGAACCTCGGCGTTGTCGATGCGACGGACCTCTACCGGTGCACCCGCCCCGCTTGCGGCCCGGTGGCAGTTCACGCCGATCACGGCCTGGCGACCCGAATCGATGCGAGCCTGGGCGCGGGCCGCAGCCTCCTCGATGCGGAGCTTGGGCAGGCCGGTGGAGATGGCCGCAGCCATGCCGCCGAGCTCCTCGACCTCGCGGATGTGGGCCCAGGCCCGCTCGGCCAGCAGCTTGGTGAGCCGCTCCACGTGGTAGCTGCCGCCCCAAGGGTCCACGGTGCGGGTGACGCCAGACTCGTGCTGGAGGAACAGCTGGGTGTTGCGGGCGATGCGGGCCGAGAAGTCGGTGGGCAGCGCCAGCGCCTCATCGAAGGCGTTGGTGTGCAGCGACTGGGTGTGGCCCTGGGTGGCGGCCATGGCCTCGACGCAGGTGCGTACCACGTTGTTGTAGGGGTCCTGGGCGGTGAGGCTCCAGCCACTGGTCTGGCAGTGGGTCCGCAGGCACAGCGAGCGAGGATCCTGGGGCTCGAACCGGCTCATGAGCCGGGCCCACAGCAGGCGGGCGGCCCGCAGTTTGGCCACCTCCATGAAGAAGTTCATGCCCACGCACCAGAAGAAGCTGAGGCGGGGGGCGAACTCGTCGATTCCGAGCCCCGCGGCCAGGCCGGCCCGGGCGTACTCCACGCCGTCGGCGAGGGTGTAGGCCAGCTCGATGTCGAGGGTGGCTCCCGCCTCCTGCATGTGGTAGCCCGAGACCGAGATCGAGTTGAACCTCCGCATCCGCTCGGCGGTGAAGGCGATGATGTCGGCCACGATCCGCATCGACGGGGCCGGCGGGTAGATGAACGTGTTGCGGACCATGAACTCCTTGAGGATGTCGTTCTGAATGGTGCCCGCGAGCTGCTCGGGCTTCACTCCCTGCTCCTCGGCGGCCACCACGTAGAGGGCTAGGACGGGGAGCACCGCGCCGTTCATGGTCATCGACACCGTCATCTCGTCGAGGGGGATGCCGTCGAACAGGACCCGCATGTCGAGGATCGAGTCGATGGCCACTCCGGCCATGCCCACATCGCCGGCCACCCTGGGATTGTCGGAGTCGTATCCCCGGTGAGTGGGAAGATCGAACGCCACCGAGAGGCCTCGCTGGCCGGCGGCCAGGTTGCGGCGGTAGAAGGCGTTGGACTCCTCCGCGGTGGAGAACCCCGCGTACTGCCGGATCGTCCAGGGCCGGGTGACGTACATGGTCGGATACGGACCCCGCACGAACGGCGGGAGGCCCGGGTAGCTGCCGACGAAGGCGGCTCCGGCCTCGAGGTCTGACGGATCGGCCAGAGGCGGGACCGTGATGCCCTCGGGGGTCACGAACGCCGGGGCGTCGGGTTCCGCCGTCGGGGGAACCGCCGCGTCGACGTCGCGAAGCTCGACCCGCGAGAAGTCTGGGATCACAGTCACCGCTCGCTCGACCCCTCTAGAGCAGATCGTTCAGGTCGATGACCATGAGCACGGTCAGGAGCACGATGATCCCGCCGTTGAGGGCGGTGATCAGCCACCGCCAGCGGTGACCGGTCCGCTGGAAGCGCCGGATGCTCAGCAGGTTGAACACGATGGCCACCGCGCCGATGGCGAGACCGAGGCCTGAGCCCACTCCCGAGGCGATGCCGGCGGCGGGCAGCAGCCACGGGAACAGCACGTAGGCCAGGAAGCAGCGGACACCCGACACGACCACCGACATGCTGAAGACCCGCTCGGCCGGACCGGCGTCGGGGCTGCCGGGACTGGAGGTGGCGGGACTGGAGGTGGCGGGATCCGCGGCCGCGGTCACCGCCATAGCGTGCCACGCGCCGAGCGAAGCACCACCGCGTCCTGTTGGGTCGACAGCCGGGGGTGGCTACGTGGCCGCGGCCAGGATGCGGACCGTCTCGGCGATCGCGTCGTCGAGCGGGGTGGGCTCGATGTCGCCGAGCAGCTCCGCGAGCCCCTCGGTTGACAGGGCGTGGGCGAAGGGCAGGGGCTCGCCGCCCACGCCGAGGTCGTCGAAGCCGGTGATACGGCGGACCCGGTCGATGAAGTCGTCGATCGAAGTGACGTGGCCTCGCAGGTTCACGACCGGAGCGACCGGCTCATCGAAGTCGGCCCGGGCAGCAGCGATGAACGCTCTGGCCACGTCGGGTGCGTAGTGGAAGTCGGTCACGCCGCCGTACCCCACCTCGTACGGCTCGCCCCGCACCGCGCTGTAGATGGCCGCGGTTGGTTGGGAGGTGACCCCCTGATCCCGGCCGGCGCCGTACACCGTGAAGGGACGCAGGCCCACCGAGGCCAGCCGGTGGTCTGCCGCGAACACCGCGGCCGTCTGCTCGTTGGCCACCTTGTAGGCGCCGTACAGGGTGGCCGGCTTGGGCGGAGCGTCCGGTCCGAGCACGGGCTCGGGGTAGAGGTGGACGGGGCCGAAGATGGCGGCGCTGGAGGCATACGCCACCGGCGAGATGCCGTGCTCCACCGCGGCCTCGAACACGTTGACGGTGCCCTGCACGTTGACGGCCGCGCCGTTGCTGGGATCGGCCTGGCAGAACGGCACCTGCAATGCGGCCAGATGGATCACCCGGTCCACGCCGGTCATGGCCTCGACTACGGCGGCCCGGTCGATGATGTTGCCGGTGATCCGCCGGAAGCCCAGCGAGGCGCCGCCGGAGACGAGCCGGTGGCGGTTGTCGTTGACACCGAGGTCGAAGGTTGTGACCTCGGCGCCGCCGTCGAGCAGCAGGCGTACCGTCCACGCGCCGATGCACCCGTCGGCGCCGGTGACAAGGAAGTGCTCGGCCATCAGTAGGTCGCCCTCCCCCCGGAGATGTCGTAGCACGCCCCGGTGCTGAACGAGCAGTCCTCCGAGCACAGCCAGCCCACCAGGGCGGCCACCTCGGAGGGCTGCCCCAGACGTCCCATCGGGATCTTCGCGAGCATGTAGTCCAGCACCTCGGGGGCGGTGGCGAGATTCATGGGGGTGGCGATCACCGCGGGTGCGATCGAGTTGACGATCACGCCGGTGGTGGCCAGCTCCTTGGCCACCGACTTGGTCATCGCGATGACGGCCCCCTTGCTGGCCGAGTATGCGCTCAGGTTCGGGTTGCCCTCCTTGCCGGCGATGCTGGCGATGTTGACGACCCGGCCCCAGCCCCGCTCGACCATGCCGCCCAGAGTGGCCTGCATCACGTTGAAGATGCCGGTCACGTTCACGGTGAGGGTGCGCTGCCACTCCTCCAGCGGGGTGTCCAGCAGCGGCACGTTCGGGCCGACGATGCCGGCGGACTGCACGACGATGTCCATCTGGTCGACCCCGTCGATGGCCCGGACCGCGGCCGGGTCGGTCACATCGACCTCGTGGATGGCGTCCACCTCTGCGGCCCGGGCCGCCATTTCACCGGCGTGCAGGTCCACTGCGGCCACCCGGCAGCCCTGGGCCAGGAGGCGGTCGACGCAGGCCGCTCCGATCCCTGATCCGGCGCCGGTCACCAGCGCTCTGCGTCCTGAGGTCATCGTGTCACTCTCCGGATGCGGGCCCTATGCGTCGAGCATCCGCTCGGGCGAGGGCCTGCATGGCTGGCCATAGTAGGACACCGCCGCGCTGACCCGATCAGCGGAACGAGCTCCCGGCGAGGAGCTAGCCGAGTTCTCGCAGGAGGGCGTCCTCGAAGGACCAGTCGTACCGGGTGGCGTCGGCCTCGGCCCGGCCCGAGCGCTGGTACCAATCGAAGGTGTGCTCGAACATCGAGGCCAGGTCGTGGCCGGGCTCCCAGCCGATCTCGGAGCGCAGCCGGTCCACGCTGAAGACGATGCTGCGGTTCCACCACCAGATGTTCGGGGCCAGATGCTGCACCAATTGGGCCACCTGGAACCTGCGCCGCAGCATGTCGGCCCGCGGATTGCGAGCCACGCGCTCGGACCCGGCCGACGACCGGATGTCCATGCCGAGGCTCACAGCGCCGGACCCGGCACTCAGCTCACCGGTCCAGAGCCGCTCCATGGTCTCGGCCGGAACCGCCACCCGATGCGCGGGACGGCCCACGACCTGCTCGGCCAGGTCGATGTAGCCACTGCGGGTGACCGACTGGAGACCGGTGAGGTTGTAGCGGCGACCAAACGTGACCGGCTTGCCCATCATCTGCTCCAGTGCCCGGGCCTGGTCGTCGACGTGGCCGAGTTGCAGCAGGGTGGCTCCATCACCGGGAACCAGGACCGGCCGTCCGGACAGCAGGCGGGCGAACATGCGCTGCTCACGGTCGTGCAGGGTGTTGTGCGGGCCGAACACCATCGAGAAGGCCATCGTGGTCGCCGGGAACCCCCGCTCGGCGTGGGCGGCTCGCAGCAGGTCCTCGCAGAGCAGCTTGTGGAGGCCGTACTCGTTCTGGTCGGGACCCCGCTCATCACCGCCGTCCTCGACGACGGGCAGCACGTCGGAGGCGGCGTAGATGACGGTCGAGCTGGCGAACACGTAGTGGCCGGTGCGGCCGTCGAGGAGTTCGAGCATTATCTCAACGTCGGGCGGGTGGTAGGCGGTGAGGTCGTGCACGCAATCCCAGTCAGTGCCGCCCAGAGCGTCGCGCAGCGACTGGTGGTCGGTGCGGTCGGCGGTCAGCCGGCGCACCCCGGTGGGCAGCTCGGCCGGTGTCCGGCCCCGGTTGCACACGGTGACATCGTGACCGGCCCGCACCAGTTCGCTCACCAAGGCCCGGCCGTTGAACTGGGTGCCGCCCATCACCAGGACCTTCATCGCAGCAATCCCCTCCAGATGAGTCGATCAGTAGGTGGCCCGGCCGCCGGTGATGTCGTAGCAGGCACCGGTGCTGAACGAGCATTCCTCCGAGCACAGCCAGCCCACCAGCGCGGCCACCTCTTCGGGCTGGCATATCCGGCCCATGGGGATCTTGGCCACCATGAAGTCCAGCACTTCTTGGGACGCGGGGCCGATGAGCGGAGTGTCGGTAACCGTCGGTGCAACCGCGTTGACCAGCACTCCCGTGGTGGCCAGCTCCTTGGCCACCGACTTGGTGAGGGCGATCACCGCGCCCTTGCTGGCCGAGTAGGCCGCCTGCCCCGCGTTGCCCTCCTTGCCGGCGATGCTGGCCACGTTGACGACCCGGCCCCAGCCCCGTCGCACCATCGGTGGCAGGGTGGCCCGCATCACGTTGACCACCCCCGAGACGTTGACGGCCATCACCCGGTCCCAGTCGTCGGGTGACGTGTCTGTCAGAGGCACGACCGGCCCGGCAATGGCCGCGCACTGCACCACGATGTCGATCTCGTCGATGCCCTCGATGGCGTTCACCGCGGCGGCGTCCGCCACGTCGATCTCGACGATCGCCTGGAGGTCTCCGGCGCGGTCTGCCATCCGGCCGGTTCTCAGGTCGACGCCCACCACCCGGTGCCCGTCGGCCAGGAGCCGCTCGACGCAGGCCGCGCCGATCCCCGACCCCGCGCCGGTCACGAGAGCCGTGCAGCCAGCCGTCATCGTTCACCCGGACAGCACACGCCGTCAGATCGTAGATGGCGCCCGACTGTCGCCGTCGCGGGGCGCACCTCGCTAGCGCAACGCCCGGTCCGCTGCTTCACTTGAGAAGCCGGACAGGCTGGGAGCGACCGGAGGAAGACATGGCAGTGACCATCACCAAGGCGGGCCTCGATCTGGGGATCGTGACAACCAATGGCGACGCGATGCTCGAGTTCTACCGGGATGTCATAGGCCTCGAGTTCGAGGCCACGCTGGCGATGGAGGCGATCGGGATCGCCCGGATGGACCGCCTGCTCTGCAACGACAGCGTGCTGAAGCTGGTGACGCTCACCACCGACGTGGCGGCCGATCCCGCCGCAGGCATGAACGGCTGCACCGGCCTGCGCTACTTCACCCTCTCGGTGGACGATGTCCAGGCCGCGGTGGCCGGCTGCGAGGCGGCCGGCGCGCCGGTCGTGTGGCCCCCGACGCAGAGCCGTCCGGGGGTGACGATCTCCATGGTCGAGGATCCCGACGGCAACTGGGTGGAGTTCATCAAGATGTCGTGACCGGCCCGGCCAGGACACCGCAACATGAACATCGGCCCGTGGTCGGGACTCTCCATGCACCCGCTGGAGCACGTGATCCTGTACAGCGACATCCTGCTGTTCCTGGTGGTGCCCTCCAGCGGTGTCCACATGCTCTTCGCGGTGATGCACCACACCGTGGGGGCGCCCATGAGCCACACGGGCTACGACGCGGTACGGCTGCCGGTGCGCCAGCGCTTCGAGTTGGGCGACTTCCACCACCAGCTCCACCACCGCTTCATCGAGTGCAACTACGGCGGGCTCGAGTCGCCCCTCGACGAGCTGATCGGCGCGTTCCACGACGGCACGGCGGCGGGCGACGAAATGGTCGCCGAGCGCCTCCACCGTCTGACGGCGTAGCGTCAGCCGGAATCCGAGCCGACGCAGAAAGTGAGTCACCAATGATTTGGTCCTCGACCGGTCACAGGCCGGTAGTGCTGCTGGCCGTCCTTTCCTTGATCGCCGCGGCCGTGGTGTCGCTGTCGCCCGCCGCCGGTGCGCAACCCACACCGGTGCCGATCAGCGCCGAAACGTTCACCCTGACGATCCTGCACAACAACGACGGTGAGTCGAAGCTGCTGCCCGACGAAGAGGCCGGCTATCCGGGGGTGGCCCGCTTCGCCACGATGATGAAGGCGATGCAGGGAATGTTCTCGGTCCGCGGCGGCACAATCGCCCTTACATCGGGCGACAACTTCCTGGCTTCACAGGAGCTGAACGTCTCGCTGGCCCGCGACGGCGCCCTCTACGACTCCATCGCGCTCAGCGGCCTGTACGACGCCATGGCGCTGGGCAACCACGACTTCGACTTCGGGCCGGAGGTGACCGCCCGCTTCATTGAGGGGTTCGACCCGCCGGTCACGTTCCTGTCGGCCAACGCCGACTTCTCGGGCGAGCCGGTGCTGCAGCAGTTGGTCGCCGACGGCGTGCTGGCCGCCAGCACCGTCGTGGAGACCGGCGGCCAGCAGGTCGGCGTGATCGGGGCGGTCACACCCCAGCTTCCCAACATCTCGTCCTCCCGCAACGTGGTGATTTCCGACGTGCTGACCGCGGTCCAGGCTGAGGTCGCGAGGCTGACCGCTGAGGGCGTCAACAAGATCATCCTGGTGAGCCACCTGCAGGGCGTGTCCGAGGAGATCGCCCTGGTGGCCGACCTGGCGGGCGTGGATGTGGTCATCGCGGGCGGCGGAGACGACCTGCTGCGGAACGAGGGCGACACCTGCCTGCCCGACGACCAGCCCGCCGGACCGTATCCGCTGCTGGTGGAGGACTCGACGGGAACCGATGTGCCGGTGATCACCGCACCTGGGGGCTACCGATGCATCGGAGCCCTTACCGTCACCTTCGACGGCGACGGCAACATCGTCAGCCACGCGGGTGTCTCCAACGGCGTCAGCTTCGACGTGACCCCCGACCCGGCCGTGCAGGCCGCCGTGATCGAGCCTCTCGCCGCGGCCGTGGCCACCGTCGACGCCCATGTGATCGGCACCAGTGAGGTCGACCTGGATGGGCGCCGAACCAGCGTCCGAACCGGCTCCACCAACGAGGGCAACCTGCTGGCCGACGCCTTGCGGGCCGCGGCCGCCAATCTGGCCGCGGCGTTCGGCACCTCCGTGCCTGACGCGGCCGTCCAGAACGGGGGCGGCATCCGCAACGACGCCGTGGTCGGGGCCGGGGAGATCACCACCGGCGACACCTGGGACATCGCCCCGTTCCGCAACTTCGTGGTGGTGGGCGAGGTGCCCCGCGACACCTTCCATGTGCTGCTGGAGCAGGCCATCGACCGGATCCCGGGCGCAGGGGGCCAGTTCCCGCAGGTTTCGGGCTTCAGGTTCACCTACGACCCGTCGGCTCCAGCCCGCGAGATCGACCGGGCCGACGACTGCTCGCTGGCCGGCAACCCCGGATCGAGAATCCGCGAGGTCCGGCTCGACGACGGCACCGTGATCGTGCGCGACGGGAAGGTGGTCCCCGGCGATCCGGTGGTGCTGGCCACCATCGACTTCTTGGCCAACGGCGGCGACTGCTACCCGCTGGCCGGCATCGAGTTCACCAAGCTGGGCGTCAGCTACCAGCAGGCGCTGGCCGACTACATCATCGAGGACCTCGGCGGCCGGATAACTGCGGCCGACTACCCGCCCGGTGGCGACAACCGGATCACCGCGCTGGCGCCCGAGCCGGAACCCGAGCCGCCCACCGTCACGGTCAGGCCCGGCGACACGCTGTGGGGGCTGGCCCGGACCCATTTGGGAACCGGGACGCGCTGGAAGCAGATCTTCGACCTGAACGCGGGCAGGGTCCAAGCCGACGGCAAGCGACTCACCGACCCGGACCTGATCGTGATCGGCTGGGTGCTGGAGCTGCCCGCTCGCTGAGCCAATCCGGTCCACCGGCCGAGCCCGGCCACCCGAGGCTCAGGTGTAGTCCTGGTACTTCTCCAGGTAGCGGGTCGGGCGGCGCAGGGCGTCCTTGCGGAACGGGTCACCGAGCTCCTTGGTGCACATGGCCTCGATGACGGTGGTGCGGCCCCCGTTCATCTGGGCGTCGATGGCTGCGGTCAGGGCCGGGCCCACGTCCTCCAATTGATTGACCCGCACACCGTCGGCACCCATGGCCCGGGCCACCTCGGCCCAGTCCTCGCCGCCGTCGAGCTCGCCGGCCACGAAGCGGCGCCCGTAGAAGTCGACCTGGTTTTTCTTCTCCGCGCCCCACTGGCGGTTGTGGAATACCACTGCGGTCACCGGGATGTTGTGGCGCACCGCGGTCATGGTCTCCACCATGCTCATGGCCCAGGCCCCGTCGCCGGCGTAGGCCACCGCGGGACGGTCTGCAGCGGCCTTCTTGGCCCCGATGATGGTGGGCAGGGCGTAGCCGCAGTTGCCCCAGCTCATGGCGGCGAAGAACGACCGGGGCTCCTCGAAGCGCAGGTAGCTGTTGGACACCGAGTTGATGTTGCCGATGTCCGTCGACACCATCACCCGCTCGGGCATGGCCCTCTCCAGCTCCCGCAGCACCTGGCGCGGATGCATCCAGTCGTCGGCCTCAGCCGCGGCCTGCTTGATCATGTCCACGCTGAAGTCGTCGGTCTCCTCGGTCCAGTCGTCGAGCTCGGACTCCCAGTAGGCCTTCTCGCCGGCTGTCTCGGCGGCCCGCTGCACCCGGGTGGCGTCGCAGGCCAGATCCCGCCCGGCCAGCCTGGCGCTGAGCGCGGCCGCGGCCGCACCGGCGTCGCCGCAGATGCCCACATCGATGGGCTTGACCAGCCCCAGCATCCTGGAATCGGCATCCACCTGGATCACCTTGGCCTGCGCCGGCCAATAGTCGAGGCCGTGCTGGGGCAGGGTGCCGAAGGGCCCGAGGCGGGTGCCGAGAGCCAGCACCACGTCGGCTCTGGAGATGAGCCGCATGGCCGCCTTGGAGCCCTGGTACCCGAGCGGCCCGCACCACAGCGGATGCGAGGCCGGGAACGAGTCGTTGTGCAGGTAGCTGTTGACTACCGGGCATCCGAGGCGCTCAGCCAGCGCGACGGTCTCCGCCATGGCGTCGCCCATGACGACGCCGCCGCCGGAGATCATCACCGGGAAGGTCGCCCCGGCCAGCAGTTCGGCGGCCTCGTTGAGGGTGCGGTCGCCGCCGGGACCCCGGTCGAGGCGCTGGGGCTTCGGGATCTCGACATCGATGTCGCCGTAGAAGCGGTCCCGGGGAATGTTCAGCTGGGTGGGGCCCATCTCCGACAGCGCACGGTCGAAGCAGCGGGCGGTGAGCTCGGCCATCCGGTGCTCGTTGTTGACGTGGCCCTGGTACTTGGTGAACTCCTCGAACATGGGCAGCTGGTTGGCCTCCTGGAAGCCCCCCAGGCCGATGCCCATCGTCCCGGCCTCGGGCGTGACGACCACCACCGGGCTGTGGGCCCAGAATGCCGCCGCGACGGCGGTCACGCAGTTGGAGATGCCGGGGCCGTTCTGGCCGATCACCACACCGTGGCGACCCGACACCCGTGCGAACCCGTCGGCCATGTGGGCCGCTCCCTGCTCGTGGACCACCGGCACCAGCTCGATGCCGGCCGGCTCGAAGATGTCCATGGCGTCCATGAACGCGCTGCCCATGATGCCGAAGATGGTGTCCACTCCGTGGGCTGCCATCGTCTCCACGAACGCCTCGCTTGGGGTCATGCGAGTCATCTCTGAGTCCCTCCGTGAGCCGCGGTTCTCCGAGCCCGGAGCGCACCGGGCAAGCTGTTAGAGCCTATAACAGATCTCGTAGACGCCGCTCGCCCGCTCAGGACCGCAGGGAGCGGAAGCGGCGCAGCCGGAGGCTGTTGGTCACCACGAACAGCGACGACGCGCCCATGGCGGCGGCGGCAGCCATCGGGCTCAGCACACCGGTGGCGGCCAGCGGGATGGCGGCCACGTTGTAGGCGAACGCCCAGAACAGGTTGACCTTGATGGTGGCCAGCGTGCGGCGCGACAGGGCGATGGCGTCGGGAACTGCCCGCAGATCGCCGCCCACGATGGTCAGGTCTGACGCCTCCACGGCCACATCGGCGCCGGTTCCTACCGCGATGCCCAGATCAGCCTGGGCCAGTGCGGGTGCGTCGTTGATGCCGTCGCCCACGACGGCCACCCGCTTGCCGTCCTCCTGCAAGCGGACCACCGCCGCGGCCTTGTCGCCGGGAAGCACCTCGGCAGTGACGTCGTCCACGCCGATGGCATCGCCGACAGAACGAGCGGTACGGCGGTTGTCGCCGGTGATTAGCGAGACCTCCAGCCCCATCGCCCTCATCTGCTGGACCGCCTGCCGGGAGGTGGGCTTGACCGTGTCTGCCAGCGCGATGACCGCCTCGGCGGCAGATCCCCGGCCGGCGAGGACCGCGGTCTGGCCGGCGGCCTCGGCTCCGGCGACACCCTCTTCGAGTTCGTCGGGGACCTGCGTGAAGAGCGGTCGCCGCCCGACCCGAACCTCGGCGCCATCGACCCTGCCGACCACACCCAAGCCGGGATGGTTTAGGAAGTCGGTGACGGTCCGGCTTGACGGCCACCGCCGGGCGACCGCAGAGCCGACCGGATGCTCCGACCGCGACTCGAGGGCTCCCGCCAGCAGACCAATCGCGGTCACGTCGGTGCCCGCCACCGCCACCGCGTCGACCACCTCGAGCCGGCCTTCGGTGACCGTGCCGGTCTTGTCGAGCACTACCGCCTCCACGCGGCGGGTGTCCTCCAGCACCTCGGCGCCCTTGATGATCACGCCGAGTTGCGCTCCCCGTCCGGTGCCGACCATGACAGCCAGCGGAGTGGCCAGACCCAGCGCGCACGGGCACGAGATGATCAGCACCGCCACCGCGGCGGTGAAGGCATCCGGAGCGGCCGAGCCGATCAGGAACCAGACCGCGAGCGTGGCCGCGGCGAGGACCACCACTGCGGGGACGAACACGCCGGCCACCCGGTCGGCCAGCCGCTGCACCGCGGCCCGACCGCCCTGGGCCTCGTCCACCAGGCGCACTATCTGCGCCAGTGCCGTGTCGGCACCCACCCTGGTGGCTTCCACCTCCAGGGTTCCGTCGGCGTTGACGGTGGCCCCGATCACCTCGTCGCCGGCCGCGACCTCCACTGGCACGGGCTCGCCGGTGACCATCGACATGTCCACCGCCGACGCGCCGCTCACCACGACGCCGTCGGTTGCGATCCGCTCACCGGGGCGCACGATGAACCGCATCCCCGCCGCCAACTCGTCGATCGGGATCTCGGACCCGTCGGCCAGGCAGGCAGTCGAGGCACCCAGCCGGGCTAGGGCCCGCACCGCCTCGCCCGAGCGGCGGGTGGCCCGGGCCTCCAGCCACTTGCCCAGGACCACGAGGCCGACGATCACGGTGCCCGTCTCGAAGTACACGTGGCCGCCGTCGACGCCGGCCAGCAGCACGACCACCGACCAGACCCACGCCGCGGTGGTGCCCAGCGAGACGAGCGTGTCCATGGTGGCGGCCCGGTGGCGCAGGTTGCGCAGAGCGGCCCGGTGGAACGCCCAGCCCGAGCCGAACACCACCAGCGCCGAGGCCACCAGCGCGGCCCAGCGCCAGCCGTCGAAGCGCAGCGGTGGCAGCATCGACACAGCCACTACCGGCAGCCCGGCCACGACGGCAACGATCAGGCGTCGGCGCAAGCCGGCTATCCGGCGCCGCTCGGAGTCGTCGTCGCTAGCGGTGTCGATCGGTGCGGAGTAGCCGGCTTGCTCCACCACCCGGCGAAGGCCTGCATCATCGATAGTGCTGTCATGCACGACGGTGGCCCGGCTGGAAGCGAAGTTCACGCGGGCGTCAAGCACGCCGTCGGAATCTCCGAGCGCCGACTCCACCCGGGCGGCACAGGCGCCGCAGGTCATGCCCTCAACCCGGATATCGGTCCGGACCTTCAGCGACGACCCGGTTCCCATGCTCTCAATGCTACGCCCGCGGACCCACCGGTATTCCCGTTCCGAGGACCCCTGCGGCAGGGGATTTGGGAGCGGGCCGGCATGGGGCAGACTTGCGGGATGCCTTCGTCTGAGACCAAGCCCGCAACGCCGGTGGGGCGGGTTCGTCCCGCCGTGGACGCGCTGCCCGCCTACAAGCCCGGTAAGGCCGCCGAACAGGCCGAGCGGGAACACAACATCGCCGAAGCCATCAAGCTGGCCTCCAACGAGAACCCGTACCCGCCCCCCGCCGCGGTGGTCGAGGCGGTTGCCGCGGCCTGCCGGGGCGGCAACATCTACTGCGACCACCGGGCCACCGCGGTGCGCGAGGCGCTGGCCGACCGGCTGGGGCTGCCCGTCGAGCAGGTCACGGTGGGTGCCGGCTCGGTGGCCCTCCTGTACCAGCTGGCCACCGCCTACATAGACCCCGGCGACGAGGCGGTCAGCCCCTGGATCTCCTTCGAGGCCTACCCGATCTCGGTGCAGACCATGGGCGGGACCCTGGTGCGGGTGCCGCTGACCGCAGAGCATGCCTTCGATCTCGACGCGGTGGCGGCCGCGGTCACCGGGCGCACCAAGCTCGTGCTGCTGGCAACCCCCAACAACCCCACCGGCACGGCGGTGTCCACCGCGGCGGTGGCGAGGCTGGTGGAGACCATCCCCGGCGACGTGGTGGTATTGGTGGACGAGGCCTACCGCGAGTTCGCCGACCCCGCCCTCGGCGACCCGCTGGCCGATCTGCTGCCCCGCTTCGACAACGTGGCCGTGGCCCGCACGTTCTCCAAGGCCTACGGGCTGGCCAGCCTGAGAGTGGGCTACGTGATGGCCCATCCCGAGGTGGTGTCGGCCATCGACAAGTGTCTGGTCCCCTTCAACGTCAACGGCTTGGCCCAGGCCGCCGCGCTGGCCGCGCTCGGTGACGAGGCGGCCGGCGAGGCCGCAGCCAACATCGACGCCATCAAGGTCGAGCGGGGCCGGGTGGCCAACGCCCTGGCCGCCGACGGGTGGGACATAGGTGACGCCCAGGCCAACTTCGTGTGGATGCATCTGGGTGAGCGCACCGACGACGTGTGCATCGCCCTGGAGAAGCGGGGCGTGGTCGTCCGCCCGTTCTCGGGGGTGGGGGTGCGGGTCACCATCGGCACCCCCGCCCAGAACGACCGCTTCCTGGCCACCCTGGCGGCGGTGGCCGAGCCGGACTGACCCTCGAGCCTTGGCGGGACGGCGCCTCAGGTTCTGGCTACCATCCGGGCGCGAGTGGGTGCGTTCTGCCGGTGGGAGGTGACACGCTCATGACGGCGACGAGTTCCGCGAACGGCGGGTCACCGAGTCCCGCAACGGGCGGCTACGAGCCGGACGTGCCCATCGCGGTGTCTCCGATACTGGACTGGCCGCCGCGTCCGGCGGCGACGCTGGGGCACATCGCCTCGATGATGCTTCCCCAGGGGATGATCTGGGTGGGGATAGCCGCGGTGGCGTGGAACTTCTTCACCCCGTCGATGGAGCGCATGGCGACTCTGAGCCCCGGTTGGATCTGGGAGATCTATGCCCGCAACGTCGTGATGTTCTCGGTGGTGGCGGGGACGCTGCACCTAGTGCTGTACGCCCGGCGGGCACAGCAGCAGCGATACAAGTACCAGCGCGAGTGGCTGAGCACCACCAACCGGGAGTTCCTGTGGAACAACCAGACCCGCGACAACGTGTTCTGGTGCCTGGTCAGCGGCTGCTCGGTGTGGACGGCCTACGAGGCCCTCACCCTGTGGTTCTACGCCAACGAGTGGATCCCGCAGGCGGAGTGGGACTCCGCCTGGCTGTACCTGTCGTTCCTGACCGTGTTCACGTCATTGTGGTCGGTCACCCACTTCTACTTCATCCACCGGGTGCTGCACACCCGCTGGGTCTATGACCACGTCCACTACCTGCATCACCGCAACGTGAACCCCGGGCCGTGGAGCGGCCTTTCGATGCACCCGGTCGAGCACATGATGTACCTCAGCATGTTCCTGCTGTGGTGGGTCGTGCCCGCCCACCCGTTCATCCTGATCCTCACGCTGTCGTCCAACAGCATCGCGACCGCGGTGACCCACTCCGGTTTCGAGCGGTACGAGTTCGCCAAGCGCAACGGCCCCACCATGAAGGGCGCCGACTACTTCCACCACCTGCACCACCGCTACTTCGAGTGCAACTACGGCAACCGGCCCGTGCCCCTGGACAAGCTGTTCGGCACCTTCCACGACGGCACGCCCGAGGCCCACGCCCGCATGCGCCAACGCATGAAGTCCCGCCGACGCGCCCGCACCAAGGCCTAACCCCCGGGAGGAACCTCGGACGCGCCCGGCTGAGCGCTCAGCCGCTCTGGGATCAGATGTTGAGAAGTGGGCCGACCTCCCGGAGGCGGGCGCGTCGGATGCGGTAGTCGGGCACGGCCTGGGCGACCACCTCCCAGTACTCGGGCGTGTGGCCGCGGACGCGCAGGTGCGCCAGCTCGTGCGCGATCACGTAGTCGAGAAGGGCGGGCGGGGCCATTACAGCGCGCCAGTTGAAGCGCAGCGTGCCGTCCGGAGCGCAACTCGCCCAGCGGCGGCGCTGATCGCGGATTAGGACAGCCTTCGGCTGCACGCCGAGAAGGCTGGCAATTCGCTCGACACGCGGCGGGAGCTTCTTCGAGGCACGGTCGCGGTACCAGGCCTCGAATGCGGCCCTCACCTTCTCAAGCCGTTCCTCGCCTTGGAGAGAGCGGGGGACGTCAACGTCGAACTCCCAGTGGTGAAACCTGACCGCGACCCTGGCGTCGTCGGTGGGGTGCACGGTGAGGCGCACCGATCGGCCGAGGTAGGGAAGGGACTCGCCGCTGACAAGCCGGCGAGGCGGTGCGCCCGCCGCGGTCGCGCCGTCGTGGCGGATGATCCAACCGGCGCGGCGGCGCACGGTTTCCTCCACTTGCTCCGCAGGCGTGTCGACCGGTGCCGCCACCCTGACGACGCCCGGCGCATCGACGGTCAGCTCGATCGTCTTGCGTCGCCTCGAACTCCGGACAACCTGGTACTTGATCCGGGCTTCGCCGAAGACGACCTCCCCGCGCTCTGTCACACGAGCCTCTTACGGGCCATCTCCATGACCTGGCGGGCCAGCTCTTCGACCTCGCCCTCGTTGTAGGAGCCGGTACGCAGGCGACGCTTGATGTCGCGCCGCACCTCGCGCTGGCTCTCGAGGTTCTCGTGCCAGTCGATCAAGGACTGGAGATTCTGAACGATCTCATCGATGTCGAGGGCCATTTCCTTCACCTTCGCGTCAATATCGGCCAGCTGGAACTCCATGTGCTCCGATGCTGCGGGTGAGTAGCCGCTGGGATCGCCTCCCTCGATGCGCTTGCGGTCCAGCAGGCCGTACACGGCGTACGACATCGGCGTGAAGCCCTGGTCTGCGGCGAACATTTCCTCCTGAGTAACCTGCTCGCGCAGCGCGGCCATTCGCTTGCAACCCTCGGCCGCGTCGATCACCTTGGCCCGCAGCTCCGCGATGATGCGGGCGAGCGCCGCGGAGAGCCTCTCGTAGAGGGCGGGATTCTCCGCGACCCGCTCGTTGATCTGGGCACGCAGCGCGTGTTCCATCAGCGAGGCCCGCGCCTCGTCGTGGGGCAGGCTCTCGATCTTCTGTTCGAAGTCGCGGTCGAGGATGGAGACGGGCGCCATTAGCCGCCGAACGCTGGCATCGATGCGGGTGTCGATCAGATGCTTGACCTTCGCGCCGACGGCAGTCCAGTCGATGTCGGCCCGCTCCCGCAGGAACTGGGCGCGCGCGTACGACCGGATGACAGTGAGCCGGCGCAGGCGGTCGAGATAGACGAGCGCCGCCGGGTCGGGCAGGTAGCGGTCCATCAGCTTCGAGAAGTCGCTGTAATCGCGGTCGAACCGTTCGTAGGCGTCAGCCTTGTAGTCACCCTCGGTGGCCGCGTCGGCGGCGAAGCGTCGCACACAGGACCACGGGTCGTCGAGGTCGAGGTCTCGGAAGTGGGCTTCGGCGCTGTCGGCGGCAGCCTGAATCACGGGACCCGGATCCTCCAGCTCGGAGAGCGCCTTCTGGACGTCGTCGTCTTCGAAGACAGCCAGGGCGTCCTCAAGCTCGCGTGACACACCGTGGTAGTCGACCACAAGCCCGTGGTGCTTCTCCGTCGCGACGCCGTTCCTCCGATGCGAGAAGCGGCGGTTCACTCGGGCGATGGCTTGCAGAAGCGTGTGCTCCCGGATGGACCGGTCGAGGTAGAGGACCTGCTCGACGGGCGCGTCGAAACCCGTGATGAGCCTGTCGACCACCACCAGTATCTGCGGCCCGCCGTCGGGGTCGATGAAGTCCTCGACAATCTTGTCTTGGTCGAGCTCCCTGGCTTGGGCGAACTCGGGGCCGTCGTTGTGGGAGGTGGTGATGATCGGGTAGGTGGACAGACCAAAGTCGTTGAGATGCTGCGCGTAGCGCAATGCAGCGGAGCGGCTTGCGGCCACGACCTGAGCCTTGAATCCGTTCGGCTGGACCTTCTTGCGGTAGTGCTCGGAGAGGTCGAGGGCGATCTGCTCTATGCGCTTGGCTGCCTCCGCTATGCGCTCCTTGTTGGCGTAGCGTCGCCGGATCTCGGTGCGCGTCGCTTCGGGTTCGTCGCCGAAGAGAGCCTCGAACAGCCGGTCGAGCGTCTGCGGGCCTTCGATGTGCAGGTCGGGGAGCCGGGCCTCGTAGTAGATGGGGACCGTGGTGCGATCCTCGACGGACTGCGGGATGGTGTAGGAGTCGATCAGGTCGCCGAACACTCCCAGCGTTGTCCGCCGGAAGCCCTTGTCGATTGGGGTGCCGGTGAAGCCGACGAAGGTGGCCTGCGGCATGGCTGCTCGCATCTTCGCGGCGAGGCGCCCGTACTGCGTGCGGTGGGCCTCGTCGACCATCACGATGACGTTGTCGGCGTCGTTGAGCCAGACCTGCCGGCCCGCGGGAGCGTTCAGCACGTCCTCGAACTTCTGGATGGTGGTCATGATCGTGCGGCCGTTGTTGGTCTGAAGCAGTTCGCGGAGGCGCCGCGTGGTCTTGGCCCTCTCGGGCACGTCGACCGCAGACTGCTGGAAGGTCCGGGTGATCTGCCGGTCGAGCTGGGTGCGGTCGGTGACGGCGACGATGGTGGGGTTACGCAGGGCGGGCGTGCGCCGCAGCTTCGTGGCGATCCATAGCATCGTCAGCGACTTGCCGGAACCCTGCGTGTGCCAGACGACCCCGCCGCGCTCGGCCGGCGAGCGGCCCTGCACGATGCGCTCGAGCGAGCGGGTCACGGCGCGGTACTGCTGGTAGCGAGGCAGCTTCTTGGTGAGCCGTCCCTGCTCGTGCTCGTAGACCACGAAGTCACGCAGGATGTCGAGCAGGACCGTGGGATGGAGCAGGCCGGCGATGAGCCGCGCCTGACCCTCGGGGGGCGTGCCGAGGCGGTGTTCGAAGTTGCTCTCGGTGAACGGCTCGATCGACTTCCAGCCGGTGTAGGCGTTCTCAGGCGCGCCGACGGCCCCGAAGTGGGCGTCGGCGCCGCAGTGCGCGACGCACAGCAGATTGGTGTCGAAGAGCTCGGGAGCGCCCGCGCCGTGCCACTCGGGACCGGCCTCCTGGTAGCGGTGCAGCTGCTTGACGGCCTGCTCCTTCCAGATCTCCAGCAGCGTCGGCGACTTGGCCTCCATGACGATGAGGGGGACGCCGTTCACGAACAGCACCAAGTCCGGTTTGACGACCCGCTCGTCGTTCTCGCTGGTGCGCCGTGCGCCGCGCTCGGTGCCACGGCGCACCCGGAACTGAGTGGTGACGACGTACTCGTTCAGTCCCACACCAGGTTCGGGGTGCTCGAAGTCGAAGAAGCGCACGGTGGGCGTTTCCTGGCGGCCACCCCGGTCGACGGTGAGGGGCATGCCGTGCGACAGGTACTCGTGGACGGCCTGGTTTCGGGCCAGGCCGGTGGTATCAATGTGTTGCAGATTGAAGATGACCCGCTGCGCCTGGTCGTCGGTCATCCAAGGATTGAGGCGCTTGAGAGCCGCTGTGAGCCGACCGGCCAGCAGCACATCGCGCTCGTCATCGCGCTCTGGTGCCAGCGCCTCCCGCGGGACGTAGGTCCAGCCGAGCCGCTCCAACAGCTCCCGGGCCGGATTCTCGGCGAGTTCAAGCTCGTTGTGCTTGGCGACGGAGGTCATGGCTGGCCCCCTTCACCCGATTCAGACTTCATCCGTTCCCAGTTGGTCCATGCCCTTCTGCCCTTGTTGATCCACCCGCACACGACCTGTCAACAGCGCGTCCGCTGTGGACGCTTGCAGCGATTGCAGATCGTCTCGCTCCTCAAGCGTCCGGTCGATAGCGGCGTCGACGCCTCCAAGCACGGCTCCGATGGCTCGCTGCTCAGACAGGGATGGCAGACGCAACTGGAACTGGAGTAAGTCAGTCCGGTTGATCTTCGGGATTCCGGTCCGGTCGGAGCATTTTCGTGCGTAGTCGGTGAACGACGGTGACACTAGGACGAGGGCCAGATAGCTCCGCGTGAGCATTCTGCGAGGTCGAATTGGATACATGTCAGCACTGCAGAGTCCGCTGTTCTTGGGCAGGTAGACCTTCATGAGATACGGTCGGATCTTCGAATAGACGACATCGTGCTCATCGAACTCGTATTTGCCGCTGATCGCTCCCGCGTCAGAGACTCGGCGTCTCAAGATCAGGCGGCCAGTAGCAGACTCGAGGTCATCCGGCGCAATGAACTGCAGATGCTGGAGCCCCGGGTCGCGAGGGTCAACCTGACCCGACCGCACCTCAGCGACATCGCCAAGGCGAACTACCTTCCAGGACGCAGGGATAGTGCCGTGGCCGGGCACTTCCTTCCATTCTGAGTGCTGGCCGGGGAGACCTCGGGTCAGGAGTTCGTGTAGGAGGGCGCCGCGAAGGCGCTCGGTGGCCGCGATGACTTTGTCAGTGCGCTCGATTGCCTCGTCAATGGAGTCCAGCACCCCAGCAATCGCTCGTTGCTCAGACAGCGGCGGAAGGAGAATGGGGAGCGTCCGCACTCCGTCGCGGGACACTTCGCGGAACGTGCTCCCGGCTCCTCTGCGCTCTAATTCGCGCCTCTTCGAAGAGATGCAGTAGTAAAGCCAGAGACTGTCAATGCCCGACTTCCCAACAAGGCTCTGAAACCCCTGATTGGTCGTAACTGGAAGCTCATTGAGCGCGGTGAGGCCGATGGTCGCTCTTGTCGTGAGTAGAACTGATCTGGCGGGCAGCACCCGCAGACCTGCGGACTTCAACCCATCCACTGTGATCGATTCGCGCGAACTCTGTAGGTGTCGGCCAGCCAGTTCCGTCAACTCCGACGGCACTACCCACGGTATGTCACCGCCCCAGCATTCTGGCCGCGTGCGAGACGGCGTGCTCCCCCCTACTACCTCCGCCACCTGACCGAGTCGGGCGATGCGCCAGCCGTCGGGGATGCTAGTGGACTCGAGACTCATCCCACTTGGACGGGTTCGGGGACTGCGCGGGCTGGCTTGGGGACACGTACCCTCACGGCCTTTCCCACTCCCGCCGGAGCTTCCCGTGCTCGCGGCGGGCCTCCTCGCACGCCCCCACTATTCGGGTCGAGGGGTCGATGCCCGCTGCCAGGAGGTCGCGGGTGTCGCGGATGAAGTCGCCGCGGGGGTTTTGGTGCGCCCTGCGGGACGCGACCCACGCCCAGAAGTCGCCGGTCACAGCTCCGCCCTCTGCTGGACTTCGATATCAACGAACTCGAACCGCGTCGCTATCGTGGGTGACGGTTCGTCAAACCCAAGACTGGCCAGGAGGTCGTCCGAGATAGCCTCGCCGTGGTAGGAGATCGCCTCATCAATGGACATCTTGGGCTCCGGCACCGGGTCACCGTCCTCCAGCATCATTTCGATGTGGAACGTGAGGGCCCCATCAATCATCTCAAGCACTTCCTTCCAGGTGCCTCCGACGCTCACGCAGCCGAGCACGTCCGGCGCGTAGGCAGCCCAGTTGTTGGGCGCCTTCTCGAAGACGACCGCATAGGTCAGCTTCATTGGAATCGGTCCTCGGTGCAGCGTGAACGCCGAGCCTCCCAGTTCATCCCACCTGGGCAGGCTCGGAGGTCCTACGGACGGCTTCGGGTACCCGGACCTCGATCTCGACAGGCTCGAACCGCGTCGCGAGCGTGGGCAGCGGATCACCGAAGTCCAGTCCGAGATCCCCAAGGTCGTCGTCATCGCCGATGAACTCCAGATGGTGGGTGAAGGCCTCTTCAATGGACATCTTCGACTCCGGGACCGGCTCACCGAATTCCAGCATGACCTCTATGTGGCCGGTCAGAGCCTCATCGATCATCTCAAGCATCTCCTCCCAGGTATCGCCCACACTGACGCAACCCGGCACGTCCGGCACGTAAGCGCCCCAGCCGTTGGCGTCCAGAATGAACACCACCGTGTACGTCAACTTCATGGCCGTTCCTTCCTTGACCCTCATCTCAAGCCCGCTTGACGCAGGATATTCTTCCACACCCACATCCTCAGTTCCTTGCCGAGCGGCCCCGGGATCGTGACGGTCCCTGGCTTCACGGGATGATGGAACTGGCGGTGACCGCCCGTGGTGCGCACATGGAACCAGCCGTCGCGTTCGACGGTGCGGATCGCCTCTCTAGCGGTCGGGGGCATAGCCCAGCCCCGCCAACTGTTCGTCCATGCGGGCCGCGGCCTCGTCCCGCCTGCGCTCGGCCTCGCGGAGTTGTGCGAGGGCGTCCTCGACACTCAGGACCTCGACCGGCTCGCTGGTGTCGACGTAGCGGCTGATGTTCAGGTTGTGGTCGTTGGCTGCGATCTCATCGAGATCGGCCGCATGCGCGAAGCGCTCGACCTCCTCGTATGAGCAGAAGGTCTCGACGATGGCCGCGACATGCTCAGGGTCGAGGAAGTTCTGGGCCTTGCCGGAACGGAAGTAGTCGGGCTGAGCGGCGTCGATGAACAGCACCTTGCCGCGGCGTTCGGCCGGCTTGGCCTTGTTCAGGACGCAGATCGCCACCGGGATGCTGGCCCCGTAGAAGAGGTTGGGGGCCAGCCCGATCACCGCCTCGAACAGGTCGGCCTCAAGCATGCCCTTGCGGATCGTCCCCTCCGCCCCGCCGCGGAACAAGATGCCGTGAGGCATCACCACCCCGACCATCCCGTCGGGGTTCGTGACCGCGAGCATGTGCTGCACGAAGGCGAGATCGCCCTTGGTCTTAGGCGGGATCGCGCCGTAGCGGTCGAAGCGGTGATGCGGGTCGCTGGGGGCGAAGTCGCGCCCCCAGGCCTTCAGGCTGAACGGCGGATTGGCGATCACACGGTCGTAGGCGAGCAGACGGCCCCGCTCATCGCACAGCTGCGGGTCGCTGATCACGTCGCCGGCCTCATAGCGCGCCGAGCGCAGGCCGTGTAGCAGCAGGTTCAGCTTGCCAATAGCGAGGGTACCGAGGTTGCGCTCCTGCCCGTGCAGCACGAGGTTGCGGGGATCGCCCCCCTGCTCAGCCACGTACTGGGCGGTGTAGATGAGCATGCCGGCCGACCCCGCCGTCGGGTCGCAGATCCGCATGCCCTCGGTCGGTTCGAGCAGTTCCACGATGAGTCGGACCACCGAGCGGGGTGTGTAGAACTCGCCGCCCTTCTTGCCGGCGTCATCGGCGAACTGGCGGATCAGGTACTCGTAGGCGTCGCCCAGAACGTTGACGGCGCCGTGCTCGCCCTCCCCGGTGAGGTTGGCGTCACTCAGGTCGAGGGTGTCGAAGTGGCGCAGGAGGCTCCCGATGATGCGGTCACGGCTGCTGGGACCGCCGAGCTTCGACTCGTCGTTCCAGTTCGTGTTGCGCAGCACACCGTCAAGCCGCGGCGCGTTCGCCTCCTCGATCTCGGCGCTGGCACGGTTCAGGACCTCGCCAAGATTCATCGAGTGGCGGACGATCTCGCTCCAACGGGCCTCGGGCGGGACGAAGAACTCGTGCTCGTCGTGGTCGCTCTCTGCCACCTCACGGCCGAGGCCAGCACGCACGGCGTTGTCAACCTCCTCGGCGAAGCGGTCAGAGAGCCGCTTGAGGAACAGCAGCGAGAAGATGAAGTTCTTGTAGTCACTGGAGTCGATCTGGCCGCGCAGGATGTCGGCAGCACCCCACAGCTTCGACTCCAACTCGGTGATCGTGAGCGGCATGGGTCAACTCCTTCCGCGACCTGTCGTCGCGATGGCGGAAATCACGGAGTCCCGCAGGACATCGTGCCTGGCGTGTACGGCCTCAAGGGCAGCCTCACGGGATGCGGTTGCGGCCTCGACCAGATCGGCGAGGCGGGGCAATTCGTCCGGCGGCGGCACAACGACCGGCACCTGGCCCAGCGCCCTAACCGACAGCGTGGGGATAGTGGTGGTCGTGAATCGGGCGGCAACCTCGGACCGTCCACGGCTGGACGTGAGGTAGTACCAGAGAAAGTGGGCCAATCCGGTGCCCGGGTCGGGCGCGCGCAAGACGATTAACGTCGTGGATGCAACCGTGCGGCTGGCGCCGGGAGGCACCAGCGCGACCTTCACCGACTGCGACCGCGCCGTGACGAGTATGTCGAACGGCTCAAGAAGGTGAGCGACCGTTCGAATGCCCCGCCGTATCCCGATCTCACCCAGCCCTTCCAAATGCAGGCGATCATCGACGATGTCCCCACTTTCGACGACGCGGACCATCCACTCGCCCGGTTGGGCTCCGGCGCCCCGCCCGGCCATCGCCAGGCCTACGCGGATGTCTACGAGTTCGTTCAGACGAGCCATGATATCATCATAGCGGCATCGTCTAATAAAAACTCAACATCTATCCGTGTTTACAGCCGCCGGCGGTCTGGGGGACGAAGTACACCTGCGCGTCGTCGGCGACCGGCTCGTACTCGGGGTGGGCGATGAGCAGGCCGTCGATCACGACCGACACGCCGGCCCGCAGGGCGTCGCCGAGCCCGGGATGGCGCCGGTCGAGGTCGTCGATGAGGGCGCCGACGGTGGCTCCCTCGGCCTCCACTTCGGCCACCCCGCCGGTGGGGCCCCGCAGGTTGGAGCTCAGGTGGACCCTGACCGCCACGAACCCCTGCCCAGGGCCGGCTAGCCGCCGTTGGATGTGATGGCGTCCAGCACCCTGACCGGCGACATCGGCAGGTCGCGGATCCGGCAGCCGGTGGCGTCGTGGATGGCGTTGGCCACCGCCGGGATCGGCGGCACGATGCCGGTCTCGCCCACGCCGCGCACGCCGTAGGGATGGGCCGGGTTGGGGACCTCCACGATGATGGCGTCGATCATGGGCAGATCCGAGGCCACCGGCACCCGGTAGTCGAGGAAGCTGGGGTTCTCCATCACGCCGTCGGAGTCGTAGATGTACTCCTCGTTGAGGGCCCAGCCGACGCCCTGGGCGACGCCGCCCTGGATCTGGCCCTCCACGTAGCTGGGATGGATGGCGGTGCCGGCGTCCTGGGAGGCGGTGTAGCGCACCACCCTCACCACGCCGGTCTCGGGATCGACCTCCAGGTCGCAGACGTGCACCGCGAAGCCGGGGCCGGCCCCGTGGGCCTCCAGCGACCCGGTGGCGGTTAGCGGCCCACCGGTGCGCTTGGCCTTGGCCGTGATCTCGGCCACCGACAGCGGAGCCTTCTCGCCGTCGCTGCCGGTGTAGACGGCCTGGCCGTCCACCCAGTCGATGTCGTCGACGTCGACGCCCATCATCTTGGCGGCCCGGCCCCGCAGCTCGACAACCATCCTGCGGCAGGCCTCCACCACCGCCATCCCGGTGGCGAACGTGGCCCGGCTGCCCTCGGTGACGTCGGTGAAGCCGACCGCCTCGGTGTCGCCCACCACGGGGCGAATGTCGTAGACGTCGATGCCCAGCTCCTCGGCGGCCATCAACGCCATCGAGGCCCGGCTGCCGCCGATGTCGGGGCTGCCGGTGACCACGGTGGCGGTGCCGTCCTCGTTGAGGTTGACGGTGGCGCTGGAGGACTCGCCGATGTTGAACCAGTAGCCCGCGGCCACGCCCCGGCCCTGGTTGGGTCCCAGCGGCGCCTGGTAGTTCGGATGGTCGCGGACCGCCTCAAGGCACTCCACGAAGCCGATGCGGGCGAACGGGAACCCCATGGTGGACGGGTCACCCTCGGTGACCGCGTTCTGGATCCGGAAGTCGATCGGGTCGATCCCCAGCTCCTCGGCGATCTCGTCGAGCATGGTCTCCATGGCGTACGCGGTGAGGGGCGCGGCCGGTGCCCGGTAGGCGGCCGAACGGGCCGTGTTGATCACCACGTCGAGCGCCTCGATCTCGAAGTTGGGGATCTTGTAGGACTCGAACACGGTCATGGCCCCCAGCAGTCCCCCGGGACCGGCGTAGGCGCCGTTGGTGTAGATCAAGTAGGCGTCCCCGGCCACCAGGCTGCCGTCGCGCTTCACGCCGAGCTTGATCCTGAGCTTCGTGCCTGGGGCGGGGCCGGTGGCGCGGAACACCTCGTCGCGGGTCATCACCATCTTCACGGGACGCCCGGCCTTGGCCGACAGGGCCACGGCCAGCGGCTCGAGGTAGATGGTGGTCTTGCCGCCGAAGCCGCCGCCGATCTCGGCGGGGATCACCCTGATGCGGGTGTTCTCCCAGCCGAGCAGCGTGGCGGTGGACGACCGGACGTTGAAGTGTCCCTGCGAGGAGCACCAGATCGTGGTGTGGCCGTCCTGGCCGGTGTCGGCCACGCAGGCGTGGGGCTCGATGTATCCCTGGTGGACGGGCTGGGTGGTGAACTCCCTCTCGATCACCAAGTCGGCCTCGGCGAACCCGGCGTCGAGCTCGCCGCCCGAGAACCGGGTGACGTTGCTGATGTTGGAGGGCTCCTCCGCAGGCGGGTTGGCGCCCGCGGTCATCATGTGGGCATGCAGCAGGGGGGCGCCGGGGGCCATGGCCTGGTCGATGGTGAGCACCGACGGCAGCACCTCGTACTCCACCTTCACCGCGGCCGCGGCCGCCTGGGCCTGGTCGCGGGTGGAGGCGGCCACCGCGGCCACGGCGTGACCCTGGTAGAGGACCTTGTCGCGGGCGATGACGTTGATGCACATGTCGTACTGGCGGTGGCTGGGATCGACGGCCGGGAAGTCGTCGCCGGTGATCACCGCCTTGACGCCGGCCATGGCCTCGGCCTCCGACGTGTCGATGGAGACGATCCGGGCGTGGGCGTGGGGTGAGCGCACCACGATGCCGTGGACCTGGCCGGACATGTTGAGGTCGGCCGCGAAGCGGGCCCGGCCGGTCACCTTCTCGAGCCCGTCGTGGCGGACGGGCCGGGTGCCGACGTACTTGTAGCTGGGCTTGGGCTCTGTGACGGTCACTTTCGGCTCCTAGCTCTCGTTCGTTGCGGTGATCTGGGTGGCCGCGGCCTGCACGGCGCGCACGATCTTGTCGTAGCCGGTGCAGCGGCAGAGGTTGCCGGCCAGGCCGTAGCGGATCTCGGTCTCGGTGGGATCGGGGTTGCGGTCGAGCAGCGCCTTGGCCGCCACAAGGAAGCCGGGGGTGCACACGCCGCACTGGAGGGCGGCGCCCTCCAGGAAGCACTGCTGGAGGGGATGCAGGTCGTCGCCGGCGGCCATCCCCTCCACGGTGGAGATGGTGCGGCCGTCGGCTTCGGGGGCGAGCACCAGGCACGAGCACAGCAGGCGGCCGTCCATCACGATCGAGCAGGCCCCGCAGTCGCCGGTGCCGCAGCCCTCCTTGGCGCCGGTGAGGCCGACCTCGTCGCGCAGGGCGTCGAGCAGGGTCTGGCCTCCGTCGCAGAGGAACTCGGCCGGGTCGCCGTTGATGGTGCAGCTGACGTGGAAGCGGCTCATGACTGGTCTCCTTGCTGGGCGGCCCGCTCGGCTGCGATGGACACTGCCCGGCGGGCCAGCACGCCGGCCACCTGCCGGCGGTAGGCGACGGTGCCCCGCTTGTCGTCTATGGGGTTGGTGGCGGCGGCTGCGGCCGCTTCCACCGCGGCCAGCGCCTCGCCGGAGGGCTGGTTGCCGATCAGGGCGGCCTCGGCGTCGGGGACCCGCACCACGGTGGGGGCCACCGCGCCGAGTGCTACGGCGGCTGCGGTCACGTTGCCGTCGGCGGCGAGGGTGATCCGGGCGGCCGCGCCCACCACCGCGATGTCCATCTCGGTGCGGGGGATGAGGCGCAGGTAGGCGTCGGCTGTGCGGGCCGGGGGCTGGTCCAGCTCGAACTCGACGATGATCTCGCCGGGGGCCAGCGAGGTGGCGCCGGGGCCGGTGGCGACCTCGGCCGCGGGCACGGTGCGCTCGCCGCCGGGGCCGGCGATCACCGCTCGCGCCTCGTTGACGATGAGGCTGGGCGGGGTGTCGGCCGCGGGCGAGGCGTTGGCCAGGTTCCCGCCCCAGCTCGAGCGGCTCTGGATCTGGTCCGAGCCGATCAGGCCGCTGGCCTCGACGAGGCCGGGGAAGGCGGCGGCCAGGCCGTCGTGGGCGCAGATGTCGGCGGTCGGGGTGGCCGCGCCGACGCGGTAGGTCGAGCCGTTGGTGCTGATGGCGCACAGCCGGTCGATGCGCTTGAGGTCGACCATCACGGTCGGTTCGGGCCGCCCGGCGCGGATCTGGGGGATGAGGTCGGTCGCGCCCGCATACACGCGGGCGGCCGGATCAGCGCCCAACAGATCCACAGCCTCGGCCACCGTCGTCGGGGAGGCATATCTCATGGCGGTGAGCATAGGGGGCCGCTACAGCCGTCGGTCACACCAGAATCTCGGTAGATGAACCGGTCGTATGCACAAGCAAATCGACCCGAGAATCTCGTGGCCCCTCTGGTGTGGCCGCGCGGGTACGATCTTGCTCCACTCGGGTCGGGCCGTCGGCTCGCTTGGTTCGAGGAGGTCGTAGCCCATGGCGGACACGTCCCCGGCTGTCAGCTCCACGCCCGGTGCCCCGGCCCGTGGCTTCGAGCCCGAGGTGCCCATAACGACCTCTCCGGTGTTCGACTGGCCGCCGCGGCCGGTGGCAACCCTGCGGTATCTGGTCACGCCGGTGATGCTCCCCTACGGCATCTTCTGGGTAGCGCTGGCCGCGCTGTGCTGGAACTACACGACCCCGTCGATGGAGCGGATGGCAAGCCTGCGACCGGGGTGGATCCTCGAGATCTACGCCCGCAACGCGCTGATCCTGACCGCGATGGCCGGGTCGCTGCACCTCGCGTTCTACATGAGGCGGGCCCAGCAGCAGCGCTACAAGTACAACCGGCAGTGGTTGAGCACCACCAACCAGGAGTTCCTTTGGACCAACCAGACCCGCGACAACGTGTTCTGGAGCCTGGTCAGCGGCGTCACCATCTGGACTGCCTACGAGTCACTGACCATGTGGTTCTACGCCAACGACTGGATCCCACGGGTGGAGTGGTCATCGGGGTGGCCGTACCTGTCGGTGCTGACCGTCGGGGTGTTCCTGTGGTCGGTGACCCACTTCTACCTGAACCACCGGCTGCTGCACGTGCGCTGGTTCTACGACCACGCCCACTACTTGCACCACCGCAACGTCAACACCGGGCCCTGGACCGGCATCTCGATGCACCCGCTGGAGCACGTGGTCTACTTCAGCGTGTTCGCGCTGTGGTGGGTGGTGCCGGCCCACCCGTTCATCGTGATCCTCAGCGGGCTGTTCCAGGGCGTGTCGCCGTCGGTGTCGCACTCGGGGTTCGAGCGCTTCGAGGTCGGCCGGCGCGAGGGGCGCACCGCGCCGGGCGCCGACTACTTCCACCATCTGCACCACCGCTACTTCGAATGCAACTACGGCAACCGGCCCGTGCCCATCGACAAACTGTTCGGCACGTTCCACGACGGCACGCCCGAGGCCCACGCCCGGATGCGCCAGCGCATGAAGGCCCGCCGCGGCCCTCAGCCCACCGCCCAGTCCTGACGACCAGCGCCCCGCAGTAGCGTGCGGGGCATGGACACGCTGCAGCGCTACCGGGCCCGGCTGGGGGCTTCGGTAAGCGGGCTGTTCTCCCACGGGGAGATGCCGTTGCAGCGCACCGCCGACCATCCCGGCGACCCGGGGCTGTGCGGGCCGGGGTCGGTCAGCTGGAAGGCGATCGGCGACGTCAGCGTGTTCGTGGGCGCCATCCGGGCCCTGCTAATCCAGGCCGCCCATCCCGAGGCGGTTGCCGGCGTCGACGACCACAGCCGCTACCGCGACGACCCGATGGGCCGCCTGAACCGCACCGCGTTCTATGTCACGTCGGCCACGTTCGGGGCCATGCCCGAGGTGGAGGAGGCGGTAGACCGGGTCCGGGCCGCCCACCAGGGTGTCAGCGGCACCTCGCACCGGGGGGTGGCCTACGACGCCTCTAACCCCGAGCTGGGCGCCTGGGTGCACAACACCCTCACCGAGTCGTTCCTTACGTCGTACCGCGAGTTCGGCTTGGGGCTCACAGAGGCCGAGGCCGACCGGTTCGTGGTCGAGCAGTCCCAGGTGGGGGCCATGCTCGGGGCGGCTCCCCTTCCCCAGACCGCGGCCGACCTGCACGCATGGGTCCGAACCCACCCGGCGCTGGCGCCAAGCCCCGGCATGCGATCTGCCGTGGACTTCCTGCGGCAGCCGCCCCTGCCCGCCCGCCAGCGCTTCGGCTACGCGGTGCTGATGCAGGGGGCCATCACCACCATGCCCCCCGAGCTCACCACCGTCCTCGGCCTCGAGGCCCGCCCCGGTGCCCGCCTGAGCGCGACCGCGCTACTGCGGTTCTTGCGCTGGGGTCTGCGCAACAGCCCCTCATGGCGGGCCGCGCTGGACCGCTGCGGCGCCCCCTACGACCCCTCCAAGTTCCGGGAGATGCCCGACCGTGACCGCTGAGCCAGACGCCGACACGCAGGCCACCGGCCACGGCGAACCCGCGGAAGGCGAGAGCGAGGGCGACAGCTTCTCGGCGGGGGTGAGCCTGAAGGGATCGCTGCGCGAAGCCATGTCGGCGCCGCCGACTGTGTATGAGATCGTTGGCGGCCAGCACTTCTTCGACGAGTTGGTCGACCGGTTCTACGACGCGGTCGAGGACGATCCGCTGCTGCGGCCGATGTACCCGAGGGACATGGGGCCGTCCCGGCGGCGCCTGGCCGGCTTCCTGGCCCAGTACTGGGGAGGGCCCCCGCATTACAGCGAGGAGCGGGGCCATCCCCGGCTGCGGATGCGGCACTTCCCCTTCGCCATCGGTCGGCCCGAGCGGGACGCCTGGATGGCCCACATGACGGCGTCGCTCGACGCGGCCGTCATCGCCGACGGCACCGGCCGACCCCTGCCCGACGAGATCCGGGCCGCCATGTTCGACCACTTCGACAACGCGGCCACCCATATCGTCAACCAGCCGGCGAGCTAGCGCGACGCGCCCGAGCCCCACCTTTCTTGATGTAGTTGACCTCACAGGAGGCGGTCAACTACATCAAGAACGAGTCGGTGGGGTCAGAAGGTGGCGGCCACCGAAGGACTTGGGCGGGTGGATGCGGCCCTCGTGGTGCACCAGGTCGCCGTGGACCCACACCGCGTCGATGCCGTCGGGCGGGATCAGCGGCTCCTCGTAGCTGTTGCAGTCGGTGACCCGCTCCCAGTCGAACAGCACCAGCGAGGCGTCGGCTCCTTCCCGCAGCACGGGGCTCGGCAGGCCCATGAACTCGCACGGCAGCACCGCCAGCCGATGAACGATCTCGGCCACACCGATGCCCAGCTCCCGGGCCATGCGAAGGGCCTTGGGGAACGACCCGATCGAGCGGGGATGGGGCTTCTGGCCCGGCCCGGGCATCAGCCCGTCGGTGCACAGCGCCATGTTCGGGCGACGGAAGAACCTCTCCACGGTGGCCTCGTTGCCGTAGTGGCTGATGATGGAGACCTCGCCCCGGTTGTGCAGGAAGAAGTCGCACACCGCGTCGTGGGCCTCGATGGAGGACATGTCGGTGATCCCCTCGGCCCGAACCACGTCCGAGAAGCGCTTGCCCAGGTAGTCGTCGCCCACCCCTTCAAGCACCCCCGCGATCTGGATGCCCTCCAGGCCCCCGCAGAAGGCCACGAAGTTGTCCCATCCCGAGCCGTCGCCGTAGATCTTCTCGAAGGCGAACTTGCGGACGTCGTCGTCGCTCAGCCGGGCTATGAACTCGGCCCGGGTGCCCGAGCGCACCTCGGGCGGGAACAGGGTGTCAGCCGTCGTGCTGCCCGCGGTGTAGGGGTACATGTTGGCCATCGTGGGGATCGAGCCGGCGGCGTCGTTCAGCCGGTCGGCCACGTCGCCGAACCGGTCCCAGTTGCGACGTCCGGCGATCTTGGAGTGCTCGCTGCAGTACCCCCCACCGCCCTCGACCGCGGCCGTTATCACCTCGTCGAGCGCTTCGATGATGTCGTCGCTCTCAGACCGGAGATGTGGGTACAGGGCGCCCGGCTTGACCTCGTTGAAGGCCCGCACGAGGGAGGTGATCTCACGCTGGTCGGAGTAGACGGCCGGGTTGTAGACGAGCCCGGTGGACAGCCCGAGGCACCACGGCGCCTCGCGCCGCACGACCTCGGCCATGGCCCGGATCTGTTCGTCGTCGGCGACCCGGTCGAGGTTGCCCATGGCCGTGCGCCGGACCGCGCTGTGGCCCAGGTGCATGCCCAGGTCGGTGACGGAGCGGCCCCGGTGCCAGGCCATGAACTCCTCCACCGTCGACCACGGCCAGTCGAGGCCGCCGGCGGGATCGTCCCCCTCCGGGTCGCCCGGCGGGCCGGCCATGCCGTCGAGGGGGACCAGTTGGGCCGCGTACTCGGCCCGCTGGTCCGGCGCCACCGGTGCCGGCGACAGGCCGTCCACGCCGCAGATGCGCTTGGTGACCCCGCCGCGCACCGCCATCTCGCAGCTGATCGGGATGCCGTGCTCGCCTATGCGGGTGCCGGCCAGCGCGCCATGATTGTGAGTGTCGACGAAGCCGGGGGCCAGAACCCGGCCGCCCGCGTCGATGGTGCGGTCCGCTCCCGCCGCCGCGCTGGGCGGCACCGAGCCCAAGTTCACGACCCGGTCGCCGTCGATCAGCGCGTCGCCACGGAAAGGCTCCGTCGCCCCGTCGCCGGTGACGATGAGCGCATCGGTGATCAGGTGACGCACGGCCTCACCGTATCCGAGCCCGCCCGTGCATCTTGACGGTCGGCCAGCGGTTCCGATGCGTGGCCGGCGCTACCACGGGGCTAGGCCTTGCGGACTCCGGTGAGGGTGAAGGTGCCCACGGATCCCCAGAACGTGCCGGTGAGGCTGTCGCCGGCAACCGTGGCGGTGACCGTCAGGTCGAACTCTCCCATCGGCATCAGGACCGTGGCCGCGAACGTCACGTCGTCGCCGTCGTAGACGAGATCACGGATCTCAATCGTGCCGAAATCGACGTCGACCGCGCCCGTCCCGTCAGCGTTCAGCACCGCTTCAGGACTCATCTCCCCTATGGGGGTCACGAAGTTGAGAATCCAAGTGCCCACCGCGGCGGGTGTGTCGCTCATCGAGCCGTCCTTTCTGGCGACCGGACGATTGTACGCTGCCCCGTCAGCCGGCCAGTCATACCGAGACCGTCACGGGTGGCATCTCACCAAGCTATGGCGACATGATGGGCGGCTCCGGCCCAGCACGCGCGGCACCCGCCTCCGACTCCCCGAATGATCGACGAGCAATCGGGGCTGCCGTCGGGCAGTCCGATTCCAGTCGCTGACTAGGCTGGCCAGTCGGTGAGGCTGTTCTCGCACCGCAAACGGCCGGTCCACCTCGGCCCGTACCCGCTGGAGCGGCTGCCCCGCCTGGACGCGGCCGACGCCCAACCCCTGGGCTCAGGCGCTGAGCGGCTGCCTCCCCCGCAGGCCGAGGCCGAGTCGCCCGGCCCTCGATCGGCTGCCCACGCCTACCGGCTGTACCTGGACCTGTTCGACGGTCAGCGCCTTGGCGAGGTCGCTCCGGAGGCGCCGACCCCGGACGACCCGGTCGAGACCGCCAACAACTTGAAGGCGGGGCTCTACTTCCTCGACGCCGACATGGTCGGCTGCGGGCTGATAGGTGACGATGCGTGGACCGGCGACCGGCGCGACCACCGGTACGCGGTGGTCATCCTCATCGCCTTCAGCCGCAAGCTGCCCAAGGAATGTCCCGGCGACGACTGGATCGACGGGACCCGCCGGATCAACGCCGACCTTCGGGCCGCGGAGCTGGCGGTGATCACCGCGTCCTACATCCGCAACCTCGGCCACGACGCGGTGGCCCACACACCCAGCAGCACCGACCTCGACCTTCACCGGGTGGCGTTGCAGGCCGGTCTGGTGGAAGTGAGGGGAACCGAGTTGAGAGCCCCCTACCTGAAGTGCGGGTTCGCGCTGTCGGCGGTCAGCACCGACTGGGAGTTGGCCCCCGACCGCCCGCTGGCCCGTCGCGGGCCGCGGGCCGCGCTGCGCAGCACCGCCGGTCCGGGCTGGCTGCTGGGCCGGGGCGGCACCCGGGCCGGCATCGGCCGGCTCAACGGCGACCGCCGGCCCCTGCACATGGGCCGCTACCCGATGGAGCGCATCAAGCGGGTGGACGGGCCCACCACGCTGGTCATCGAGGACGAGGTGCCCAGGGTGCCGGTTCGGGCCGGCGGCTTCCCCCGAGCGGCCAACGGCGACATGGGTCCCAAGTTCCTCGCCGACGTGAAGGTGTTCGCCTGGAAGACGCCCCAGGCTCAGGCCTACGTGCACCAGATCGACGCCATGGTGCCCTACCAGGACGGGGAGGTGACCGCCGAGACCGAGCCCGACAGCACCGATCCGGGCCGCAACGCGGACGCCCTCAAGGCGCTGGCCCACCACCTGGGCGGCGACATGGCCGGAGTGTGCCGGGTGCCGACCTACGCCTGGTACTCGCACCGCAAGGACGGCTCCGTGGTGGACCCGTACCACCCCAACGCGCTGGTGATCCTGCTCGACCAGGGGTACGAGACCATGGAGGGCGCCAGCGGCGACGACTGGGTGAGCGGCGCCCAGTCGATGCGGGCCTACATGCGGGGCGCCCAGATAGCGGGGATTATCGCGGCCCACATCCGTTCACTGGGCTATGGCGCCCGCAGCCACACCAACAGCGACTCCGACGTGCTGCACATCCCGCTGGTGCTGCACGCCGGCCTCGGCGAACTGAGCCGCATCGGGGAGCTGGTCCTCAATCCCTTCGTGGGCCCGAGGTTCAAGTCGGTCGTGGTCACCACCGACATGCCGGTCACGCCCGACCGCCACATCGACTTCGGGCTCCAGGACTTCTGCTCCAAGTGCACCAAGTGCGCCCGGGAGTGCCCGTGCGCGGCCATCCCCTTCGGCGACAAGATCATGTTCAACGGGGCCGAGATGTGGAAGCCCGACGTCGAGCGGTGCACCAAGTACCGGCTGGGCAACCTGCGGGGATCGGCCTGCGGGCGCTGCATGAAGACCTGCCCGTTCAACATCGAGGGCGTGCTGGCCGAGAGGGCCCTGCTGTGGGCAGCCATCAAGCTGCCATTCACCCGCCGCTGGCTGGCCCGGCTCGACGACAAGGTCGGCAACGGCTCCATCAACCCCGTCAAGAAGTGGTGGTGGGACCTGGAGTGGCGCGACGGCCGGACCATCGTGCCCCCCAAGGGCACCAACGCCCGCAACCTGGACCCCGACGGCGACAAGGTGGCCACCCGCCAGCAGATCGCCCTCTACACCGCCGACATGCTCCCGCCCGGCGACGCCGTCGGCGTACCGGTCAAGCTCGTCCGCAAGGAGGCCCTGGTCCGGGCCGGGGCGACCGAGACCCCGGCCCAGGCCCGGGACCGGGTCGGCCGCGACTAGCCGCGGTTAAACGCCTAGCAGAGCGTGTGGGCAAACATCGTCACGTCGCGGGCTGAGGCGGCGTAGACCTCCGGCATGGCGCTCGGCATCAGCAAGTCGCCGGCGTGGCACGTTCCGTTGACGGTGCGGCTGTAGGTGGGCACGCCCGCCTGCACCAGCTTGCGGTAGTAGTCGAGGCCCTCGTCTCGCAGCGGGTCGAGTTCGTTGACCGAGACCGCATGGGGCGGCATGCCCCTCAGGTCGTCCACCGAGGCGTGCCACGGCCAGGCCAGCGGGTTGGTCAGGTTGGCTCCGCCCGGATCGTAGGCCTCCACGAAGTACCCCATGAGGTCGCTGGCCAGGAAGTAGCCGTCGTTCTCGTGCAGTGAGGCCAGCCCGGGCGGCGGGCTGGCGTAGGTGCCGGATATGTACGGGCACTGGGCATATACCCCGTCGATCATGTCCAGGCGGCCTTCCTGGCGGGCCTTCAGCGATGTGGCCAGCGTGAGGTTCCCGCCGCCGGACTCGCCCGACACCACCAGCTTCGACACCCCGAGATCCTCCCGGTGGGCGTGCATCCATTCCAGCGCCGAGGTGCAGTCGTTGAGGGCTGCCGGGAACGGATGGCAGCCGAGCGCTCCCGCGGCGTTGCGGAACTCCACCCCGACCACGACCAGGCTCCGAGCCAGCTCGTCACGCCAGCGCCGGTAGTTGACGTCGGCCGCGGTGAGGATCACCATGCCGCCGCCGTGGATGTGCAGGACCCCGGGGCGGGGGCCGGTGTCGCCGGCCGGGCGATGGATGTACAGGGTTATGTCGTTGCCGTCGACGCCGGTGATGACCTCGGTGCTCGACTCCACGCCCTCGACCGGTGCGAGCGGTTCGAACATGCCGTTGAAGACCTGCTGGAAGCCGGGCTCGCCCAGAGCGGCCAGGGCCCGGATGTCGTCGAGCGACGAGTCGGCGCTGAGCGGAACCGGGTCGGCCCGACCGGCCATACCCAGAGGCTCCAGAACCGCCACCATGCGGGGGTCCGACCGCGGGTCCGTGGCCAGGGTCAAGTCGGGGTCGCCCAGCCGTCCCGGGAGGTTGGGCCTCACCGTCGTCATCGTGTCCGTCATCGTCGTCTCCCTCCTGGACCCGGCCGGCCCGTAGGTGGGCCGCACCCTAACCCGCCGGCGGTCGGCACGACGGTAGAGCGGGACACTGGGCCCGTAGCGGGCTGTTGACGGCGCTTGGGGCAGACTCCCCGCCGTGAATGGCCCGGAAGACCGCATGGGGCGCACGGAGTTCATCTGTTACGTGGCGCTATTGAGCGCCATGGTCGCTCTGGCCATCGACATGCTGCTGCCCGCATTCGAACAGATGCGGGCCGCGTTCAACCTCCCCGAGGACTCCACCAGCCTGGCCCTGACGATGACCCTGTTCTTCATGGGTGTGGCTGTGGGCACGCTGTTCTACGGACCGATCTCCGACGCGGTCGGACGCAAGCGGGTCGTGCTGGCCAGCACGATCATGTATGCGGTGGCTGCCATGGTGGCCGCGCTGGCGCCGTCGCTGGCGGTCGTGTACGCCAGCCGCTTCGCCTGGGGCCTGGCCGCCGCCGGGCCGCGCACCCTGTCTCAGACCATCGTCCGGGACCGCTTCACCGGCACAGCCATGGCCCGCGTCATGACACTGGTCCAGGCTGTCTTCTTCATCGGGCCGATCGTGGCCCCGGTCATCGGGAAGGTCCTAGTGGAGTTCGGCTCCTGGCGCTGGGTGATGGCCTTCGGCGTGTTCACCGGGCTGGTTGCGCTGCTGTGGTCGGTGCGTCTGGCCGAGAGCCTCGCTCCAGAGGCCCGCCGGCCCCTGCGGCTCGGTGCCGTGCTCGTCGGCTTCCGTACCGTGCTACGCAACCGCACCGCCACCGGCTACATGCTGGCCAACACCTTCGTGTTCGCGGCGTTCTACTCGTTCCTGGCCAGCACCGAGCTGATCTTCTCGGCCGTGTACGGCCAGCCGGAGTGGTTCGTGCCGTACTTCACCGCCATGAGCGTGGCCGCCGCGCTCACCGCCGTGGGCATCAATCGGGTGCTGCGCTCCATCGAGGCGAGACGGGTCGCGCTCAGAGCGGGGATGACCTTCTCGGCGGTGTCGGCAGCGCTGCTGGGCGTCGCCGTCGCAGGCAACGGCGTCCCTCCGCTGCTGACCTGGCTGACGCTGTTCAGCATCGCCAACTGCTGCCATACGGCGTTCTTCCCGACATGCATCAGCCTCGCGCTGGAGCCGATGGGAAAGCTCGCGGGCACCGCTTCGTCGGTGATCGTCTTCAGCACGTCGATGCTGGGGGCGCTGCTGGCCTCCTTCACCGACCGGGCCATCGAGGACACCGTCATGCCGATCAGCATCGCCTACCTCGGCTACAGCCTGATCGCGCTGGCCTGCCAGTTCTGGGCCCGGGGCGGCGCGTCGCCGTGAGCGAACCACTGCGTCCAATGAGCGAGCGGGAGTTCGTGCTCCTCATGGGAGTGCTGACCGCCCTGGCGGCAATGGCGATCGACATCACGCTGCCCGCATTCGCGGAGATGCGTCCCGCCTTCGGCCTTGACGAAGACTCCACCCGGCTGTCGCTGACCGTGACCCTGTTCCTGATGGGTGCGGGGGTCGGGCACCTGTTCTACGGCCCCATCGCCGACGCGGTGGGGCGCAAGCCGACGCTCGCCGGAGGCTTGCTGCTGTACGCCGCGGCCGCGCTGATGGCTGCGCTGGCCCCGTCGCTCGGCGTTCTGTACACCGCCCGGTTCGTGTGGGGGTTTGCCGCGGCCGGGCCCCGGGTCCTGACGCAGGCCATCGTGCGCGACCGCTTCGCCGGCACGAACATGGCCCGGGTGATGACGCTCATCCAGACGGTCTTCTTCATCGCGCCGATCACCGCGCCGGGCATCGGCAAGGCGTTGGTTGTGATCGGATCATGGCGCTGGGTGATGGCCTTCGGGGTAGTGACCTCGCTGGCGGCCCTGGCATGGACGCTGCGCCTCGATGAGACCCTCGACCCTGCCCACCGCCGGCCGCTGCGGCTGGGGCCGATGCTGGCGGGATTCCGGTTCGTGGTCGCCAACCGCACCTCTCTGGGCTACACGCTCATGGTCACTTTCGGCTTCGGGGCCTTCCTGGCATACCTGGGCAGCACCGAGCTGATACTCAGCGACGTATACGACCGCCCGAACTGGTTCGTCCCTTACTTCACCGTCGCAGGTGTGGTGGCGGCCGTCGTCGCTCTGGGCAGCAACCGCTTGCTGCACCGGATACACGCCCGTCAGCTGACGCTGGGCGCGGGAAGCGCGTTCGCCGCGGTCTCGGTCGCGCTGTTCGCAGTTACGGTCGCGGGCAACGGTCTGCCGCCGTTCGGGGTGTGGCTGGTGCTGTTCAGCCTGGCCAACGCCATCCACGTAGCGGTATTCCCGTCCGGGATCTCCTTGGCCATGGAACCGATGGGAGAGCTGGCCGGCACAGCCGCGTCGGCGATCGGGGTCAGCACCTGGATGCTGGGGTCGCTGCTGGCCTCCTTCACCGACCGGGCCATCGACGGCTCGGTGATGCCGGTCGGCATCGCGTACCTGACCTACACGGCCATCGCGCTGGCCTGCCAGCTCTGGGCCCGCGGCGGGGCGTCACGGCCAATGCAGTAGGGATCGACGGGTGGAGCCGGGCAGGCAGAGGTGAAGGCTTGACCTGACCGATGGCGCGCCTGGCGCGGCGCTGAGCGTCCTACCGGCCGGGGCCGGACTCACTGCTGTTGCTGGCTCTCCTGATGCCGCCAGCGCGGGGCCGGCGGTGCAGCCACCGCGGCTTGGAGCGGACCCGGCTCGCCCACCGGACCCAAGTGCTGCCCGCCGACCTGCCGTCCGATCACCACCTCGGCGTCGACCTCGGCGGTGCCCGAACCGGTGAACGCGCCCCGCACCGGCGGCACGTCGCCGTAGTCGCGGCCGTAGCCGATCACCACGTGGCGCTCACCGACGGCCCCTCCGTTGGTCGGGTCGAGGGCCCACCAGCCCCATCCGGGCAGGGCCGCCTCGATCCAGGCGTGGGTCTGCACGCTCACCACATCGGAACTCTCGGCGTCCGGCGCGGTCTCGTCGGCCGCGAAGAGATACCCGGACACGTAGCGGGCGGGGACGCCAACGCTGCGCAGCATCCCGGTGGCCAGATGGGCGAAGTCCTGGCACACTCCCGCACCGCCCTCCAGCACCTCGGTCAACGTGACACCGATGTCGGTGACGCCCTGCCGGTAGGCCAGAGTCCCCCGCACGTCGGCCACCACCGCTTCGACCATGTCCTGAACCGCGGACGCTCCTGCGACCGCCGACGCGGCCCGCTGCTCGACGGCGTCGCCACGAGCCCATTCCACATGCTGGGACGGGGCCAGGAACTCGAGGTGGGCTATCTGGAAGTCGGTGTCGGCCAGCATCTCAGCGGCCACGGCTTCGCCCGGCACTGGACGCGCCTCGGTCTCCACGGTGGCCTCAGCCACCAGATCAAGTTCGGTGTGGGGTGTCCGGATACCGAGGTGCTCGACAGTCGTGCCCCAGTAGTCGGTCAACAGGAAAACCTGAAGTTCCGGACGCGATGTCAACCGGTATGACAGCACCTGCTGATGCTCGTCGTCCCGCGGCCGCACCCGCACCTCGTTCTGCGACTCGGTCACCGCCTCCGAGTAGCGGAAGTGCATCCTGTAGGCGATTCCGAGCCTCATCGTGGCGCTTCCCGCTCGGCCTCGCGGGTGGCACGGCCGGGGCGGACGTACTGGGAGCGCACGGTGGCCATCGCCAGTGGCGGCACGATGCCGGTGTGCACGTCACTGGCCAGCTCCAGGAACTGTGCGAGGAGGTCCTGGAGTGGCGGCACCGGCGCGGTGGCCATGGCCTCCTCGATCTCGCCGAGTTCCAGGCGTGCTCGCAGCAGGGCGACCTTGCGGCGGGGACGGTCCAGGGCGACCGCGGTGGAAGCGAGGCCGGTCAGGCACTCCTCGGCCCGGTCGAGACACGACAGCACCGAGCGTGGCAGGTCTCGGGCGTGCATCAGGTAGCGCACCACGCTGTCGAAGTCGGGGGCATTGCCGTGCTGGCGGTGGTAGGCCTGGAGAGAGCTGGTGAGGCGCAGCATCCGGGTGGAGTCCATCGCGCCGCGGGAGTCGGCGTGGCTCGCCTCGAGCAGGCCCACGGTGAAGATCGACCGTTCCAGCATCCGCCCGAGCACCGCGAAGGCATGACCCTCGTCGCGTCTCATGCCCTCGTTGAGGATGCCCGAGATGGCCAGGCAGGCCCGGCGGACCATCAGCAGGACCTCGTGCAGCCCGCCTGAGGCGGCGTCGGCGTGGCCCAGGAACGGGAACCTCAGGTACAGGCCGTTGGCTTCCTCCCACAGCTCTATCGGTATGCGGTCCCTAACCGTGCGCAGGTTCTCCCGGACCGCGACCACGGCCGACACGACCGAGCCCGGGTTGTCGGTGTCCGACAGCAGGAACGCGATCAGCTGTGGCTGACTCTCCAGCGGCCCCACCGCCTCCAGCTCCTCCTGAAGGCCGAGGGTCCTCACGAGCATCTCGCCTTCAGCAGTGGCCTCGCCGGCGCGCAGGTGGGTGATCGAGTTGGCCGCGTAGTTCAGACACCTGGACGTGTTCTCGGCCCGCTCCAGGTAGCGGCCCGCCCACAGCAGCGCCTCGGCGTGACGGGCCAGGATCACGGTGCCGTCCGGAACATGAATGGGACCGCTGCAGTCATGGCGTGTCGGGCGTCATGGCGTGCCGGGAGTCGTCACGTCTCGGGGGCCAGCACCCAGGTGTCCTTGGAGCCTCCGCCCTGGGAGGAGTTGACGATCAGCGACCCGCGCCTCATCGCCACCCGCGTCAGCCCGCCACCGAACACCTGGGTCCGCTCGCCGGTCAGCACGAAGGGCCGCAGGTCCAGGTGGCGGGGCTCGAGGCAGTCCTCCGCGAGCGACGGCAGGGTCGAGAGCTGCACCAGCTCCTGCACGATCCAGTTGCGGGGATCGGCCTCGATGGTGGCCCTGGCCTCGTCGAGTTCCTGCTCGGTGGCGTGGGGACCGATCAGCACCCCGTACCCGCCGGACTCGCCGACCGGCTTGGCCACCAGTTGGTCCAGCCGGGCCAGGGCGTGGGAGCGCTGGTCGGGATCCCACATCATGTAGGTGGGTACGTTGTCGATGATCGGTTCCTCGTCCAGGTAGTACCGGATCAGCTCGGGCACGTAGGGATAGATGCCCTTGTCGTCGACCACGCCGTTGCCGAGCGCGTTGCACACCGTCACCGTCCCGGCCCGCAGCGCGCTGAGCAGCCCGGGCACGCCCAGCGTCGAGTAGGGCCGGAAGGCCACCGGGTCGAGGAAGTCGTCGTCGATGCGCCGGTAGATCACGTCCACCTTGACCAGCCCCTCGATGGTGCGGGAGTAGACGGTGTGGTCGTCGACCACCAGGTCGCGGCCCTCCACCAGCTCGACGCCCATCGAGCGGGCCAGGAAGGCGTGCTCGAAGTAGGCCGAGTTGAAGATGCCCGGGGTCAGCACCACGATGTGCGGGGAGTCCCGACCGTCGGGCGCCATCGACTCCAGCGTCGAGCGCAGCATCCTGCCGTACTGCTCGGTGGGCTCCACCGGATGGTCGTAGAAGAGCCAGCTGCAGGCTTTGGCCATGGCGGCCCGGTTCTCGATCACGTAGGAGATGCCGCTGGGACTGCGCAGGTTGTCCTCCAGCACGCGGTAGCGGCCGTCGTGGCCGCGCACCACGTCGATCCCCGCGATGTTGCAGTGAGCGGAGTGGGGGACCCGGATGCCCACGGCGTTGCGCTCGAAGCCCTGCGAGGACACGACCAGCCACCGGGGCACCACACCGTCGGCCACGGCCGCGCCCTCGCCGTTGTACAGGTCGGCCAGGAAGTAGTTGAGAGCTGCGACCCTCTGGCTCAATCCCCGGGACAGCTCCTCCCATTCGGCTGCGGCGATGATCCGGGGGAAGAGGTCCATCGGCCAGATGCGCTCGGTTCCCTCCTCCTCGCTGTAGACGGTGAAGGTGATCCCCTGGCGGCGGAACTCGTCAGCGACCAGGTTCTCGAGCCTCTTCACCTCGCTGATGTCGAGCTCGCGGAACCGCTCGACTATCCGGCGGTAGGTTTCCCGTACCGATCCGTCGGCGTCGAAGGCCTCGTCGAACGCGCTGCCCGGCCGGTACCGGTCGAGCAGCCCGCTCCCGGTCTCAGGCAGCAGATCGACCACGGCCTTCCATCGTAGATCACGCCTGGGTCGGTCAGGAGCGGGCGCCCGGCGCCCCGCTGCCGCTCCCGGCGGTAGCTTGACCGGCTATGGGTGCCCATGGAGTGCAAGAGTCGATCCTCGAAACCCACAGCGACGGCGAGCCGATGGCTGTGCCCCGCATGCGGCCCGAGTCGGGCGGGCCGTCTCCGCTGATCGTGATGTTCATGGACAAGCCCGGGATCCGGGAGGCCCTGCACGTCTTCGGGCGGCGCCTCGCCGGCCACGGATACGACGTGATCCTGCCCGACCTGTACCACCGCCGCGGACGGATGATCGGCTACGGCCCGGCGGAGGCGGCCGCCGACCCGGGCGCCCAGGACCACCTGATGATGCTGTTGAGGTCGCTGACCGACGCGGGCATCCAGAACGATCTCGACGCGGCCCTTGAAGCAGTCGCCGCCGAGCGGCCGGCAGGGTCGCTGGAGCCCGCCGGCTGCATCGGCTTCTGCCTCGGGGCCCGGGCGGTGTTCCGCACCATGATGCGGTTGCCCGATCAGTTCACCGCGGGTGCGATGTGGCATCCGTCGTTCCTGGTGGACGGCGAGCCCGACTCGCCGCACCTCACCGCCCATCAGCTTGCGGGCTCGCTCTACGCGGGTTTCGGCGAGGCCGACCGGATGATGAGCGTGGCCAGCATGCGGCCCTTCATCGAGGCGGTGTCCCCTCTCGGTGACCGGGTGACGATCGACGTCCTTGGTGGAGCGGACCATGCCTACACCTGGCCGGACGCGCACACCTACAACGAAGCCGCCGCCGAGCGAGCCTGGGGCCAGACACTGACCCTGTTCGACAACGTGCTCGGCCCAGCGCGTGGTTGACCCCGCCGTCAAGTACCAGACCGTCGACGACCTGCGACGGAAGGCGCAGCGGCGGACTCCCCGCTTCGCCTGGGAATACCTCGACAGCGGAGAGGGCGAGGAGCGGGCCAAGGACCGCAACGCCGAGTCCCTGCAGCGGGTGCTGCTGACGCCGAGGTTCTTCAAGGGCGAACTGGAGCCCCATATTGGCACCGAGCTGTTCGGGGTCCGCTACTCGCTGCCGGTGGGGATCGCCCCCATGGGCTTGACCGGGCTGATGTGGCCCGGCGCGGACCTGGCGCTGGCCGACACCGCGGCCCGCTGCAGGATCCCCCTGGTGGCCAGCACGGTGAACACCGCCGACGTCTCCGTGCTCGGGCCTCGAACTGGGGGCATGGGCTGGTTCCAGCTCTACCCGCCGCGGGATGCCGACGTCCGGGACGACCTGCTGGGTCGGGCCCGGCGGGCCGGATTCAGCGTCCTGGTGGTCACCGCCGACGTTCCGGCGCGGGCCCGCCGGGAGCGCCAGACCCGGGAGCGGGTCTCGATGCCGCCCCGGATAACGCCCCGCCATGTGACCCAAGCCGCGCTGAGGCCGGCCTGGACCCTTGGGCTGCTGCGCAACGGCATTCCCCGGTTCCACACCCTGGAGCGCTACGTGGACCGGGCGACGCTGCGGGAGCTGGCCGGCTTCGTGGGCGCCAGCCTGGGCGGCACCCTGTCGTGGGACTACCTGGCCGAGACCTGCGAACTCTGGCCCGGCCCGGTGGTGGTCAAGGGGATCCTGCACCCCGACGACGCCGCCCGCTGCGTCGACACCGGTGCGGACGCGGTGGTGGTATCCAACCACGGCGGGCGCCAGCTCGACGCGGCACCCGCGGCGGTCGAGGCGCTGGGCCCCGTAGTGGAGCGCATCGGTGGGAGGGTGCCGGTGCTGTTCGACGGCGGTGTGCGCAGCGGCCTCGACATTGCCAGGGCGCTGGCCCTCGGCGCGGACTTCACATTCACGGGCCGCTCCTTCATGTACGGACTGTGCGCCCTCGGGACCAGCGGGGCGGAGTTCGTGGTGACGCTCTTCGAGCAGCAGCTGACCAGCGTCATGCACCAGCTCGGCTGCGAGCGCCTGGCCGAGCTCCGTGACCGCGACCCCCGGTTCGCCCCCGCTTGAGCCTGCTATAGTGCCGGGCTGTAGGTGCCGGAGCGCCTCCCCTCGTCCGGTTGAAGGCTTTCCACTGACGTGGCGCTGTCTCGCCTGGTCGAGCGGGGCATCCTGGGGCGCCAACATCGTTGGCGGTGTCATCGTGGGACTGGCCGATTGGACGGTCCACCTGCGCCGCCGCGCCGTAGCCGCCGCAGCCGCGAAAGGCGACAGCGCGCCGGACGCCTCGGCCTCAAGCAAAGGCACGCCTAACTGACGCAGCAAGGAGACGCCCGAGCCGTCCGTCGATCCAAGCTCATCAGGATAATTTTCATGCTTTCTGGAGTTGTATCGTGATTACTGCCCCCTAAAGTAGGCGTCGTGGAGGTTGCAGCGCTGTCCGATCCGGCCCTTATGCACACGGGAAAACCACGGTGACACCCATCCGACGCCCGGCCAAGGAGACCGCGCGCCTCGGTGACGAGATCTACGAGCGCGACATCCGGCCGCGGATCGAGACGGATCACCACGGCGCGTACGTCGCTATCGATGTCGACAGCGGAAGCTGGGCTGTCGCCGACAGCATCCTCGGCGCAGCCGAGCGGCTGCGGGAGCAATCCCCGGACGCCCATGACGTCTGGTCCGTGAGGGTCGGATACCGGGCGCTGCACCACTTCGGAGGGCGCCCATTGAGGAGAACCGAGTGATCGAGGGCCCAGTGGTGGTGTATGTTACGGTGTATGCAGAGGACGAACGTGTACCTGACTGAGGATCAGACCCGGTACTTGGAGGCTCGCGCCGACGCCGCAGGCACGACCCGCAGCGCTGTACTGCGGGACATCATCGATGATGCCGCAGCACGGCCCGTCGTGCTCGACGACGAAGTCAAGCGAGCATTCGCTGCACTTGCCGACGAATACGCCGAGGTGTCCGCCCGACTATTCGCAGACGATCCTGACCTCAGCGTCGACCCTCTCGTGGACGACCAATGAGGGCATCCCGCCGCTGACGGCCCGCAGGTCGTGATCATTGTCGACGACCACCTTGCGGTGTGGACACTGGCGGGCCGAGGCAACCGGCTATGGCCTGGTGAGGATCCCGTGATTCCGTGGGGCTTCCACTTCCGTTTGCTGCGCGCCCTGCTCGACAGTGGGGTGCGCGGCCGCTTGAGCGAGGGGATCGACGAGCGAATGGTCCGCGCCGCTCTGGCGCCGCCGACCGATGTGCTGACGGTGCTCGACCCCCGGTACCTGACGATCACGGCTGCACAGATCATGTCGCGGCACCGGCTCAGCGTCATCACCTCCGAACTCCTCGCCGCAGCCCTCGTCCACGGCGCCCCCGTGCATGTGGCGGAGGTGAATGTGGGCCGCTCATGGCCGGACGCCTTCGCCGAAGAAGGCGTGATAATCCACATCCACCCCTCGGATATGTGAACAGCGGCGGGGCGAGTCGATCTCGCTCCCGAGCACAACTCCACGGAGGCGGCCGTTGCGGGGACGACCACCGGCGCATGAGACGACTCGTGCGACAGACGTTGATTGGACGCGGACGTAGCCCGCATATCATCCTTCCGGCGGCAGCATGACGTGAAGGAACGGTGATGGGATCAAGAGTGCAGGGGGCTGAGACGGTCTATGACGCCGCCGAGGTCTGGGTAGAGCGCGGTCTGAGGACCGACGACTCGCTCTTCACCCCCGGCCAGTCGATCTGGACGCTCGAGCTGTTGGCCGAACTCTACCGGCGGTTCCTCGACCGCCCGGACGAGTCCAAGGAGACCTTCTTCTCGAAGCTGGAGAGACAACTGGCAGGGTCTGCGCCTGACGTCCATCAGCTTATGGCAGAGGTCTTGTATGTGTACTTTGTGGTTGACCGCAGGAGGAACAGCACGGATGTTCAAGCGCGTCTGAACGAAGTCTTGGGGTGGTCAGACGAGACTGTAGCGATTCCACCCGAGATGGTTGCCGGTCTGACGCCTGGCCTTGGCCGTGGCGGTCAAGGATTTCACGGAGGAAACCGTCCCTTCAACGTCGGCTTCATCATCGAGTTTGCGAGTCAGTGGAAGCGTCAGGAGCCCGTTGACCGCCAGCGGTTGCTCGATGATCCCTGGGAATTCAAGGCATTCGTGATGGGCCTGCATCTTCAGAGCGCGCTGTTCGATGGCTCGCAGGAAACACCCGCCATGCAGCGGCAGGCGTTGCTGCATCTTGTCCATCCCGACACGTTCGAGTTCATCATGAGTCTCAATCAGAAGAACAAGATCGTACGAGCCTATGAGAGTCTTTTGGAGCATTCGGACGAAGATGTCGATCGCAATCTGCAAGAGATTCGCGCTGCTCTCGAGCCGGTTCATGGTGAGAGCTTCAAGTTCTATTTCCCCGAAGTACGAAGCGAATGGGATGGCTCGTACAAGCTGGCGGGCTGGGATGAACTTGTCGGTAGAGCGCGCAAGTACCAGAAGAGCGGCACGCTGAAAGAACTGCGCAAGGACAAGGTTGGTGTAGCAGAGCAGCTGTCGGAGGCGCGCACAACTCTGCTGGCGCGTCCAGACGACTGGCAACAGTCTGTCAAGGGCCGACTCAGCAAGGCTGGCGGCCTCATCTTTCCCGTGAACGTAGCCAAGCTTCATAATTGGATCGATTCGGCGCCTGGCGACGCTCACCGGGCGCTATCGCTGCTGTGGAGCGATAGCGAAGCCCAGTTATCAAAGCGCATCACGGGGTTCATGGAACGTCTTGACCCAGCGATGATCCCCGGGCCGGGAACGCGCGCCAACGTTGCGTCGGTTCTGCTCATGTGCCTGGGGGCGAAGAAGCATCCACCGTTTCAAGTCACGGTGTTCAAGGATGCGTACAGACATACGGGGTTTGGTGCCCCCGGCGAGGACGCCGGCGAGGCAGAGTTGTACAGCCACGCTCTTGATTTCCTCGACCTGTTCATCGATGAGGCGTCGAAGCGAGGCCTGAATCTGCCCCACCGTCTCGATGCTCAGTCAGCTCTCTGGCTCTTCATCAAGAGCAAGGGACCCGATCCCGATAACGGGCCCAAGCCTCCAACAGGTCTCAGCAAGCTGGCCAAGAAGCTCTGCCTTCCGGTCGAGTTTCTTGAGCGGATTAAGAGACAGTTGAAGCGTAAGCGGCAGGTGATCTTGCAAGGACCGCCGGGCACCGGCAAGACCCACGTTGCACAGAGACTCGCCAAACGGCTCGCTGGCGGAAAGGAGCGGGTCACGCTTGTGCAGTTTCACCCGTCCTACGCCTACGAGGACTTCGTTGAGGGCTACCGCCCGGACCTAGCGGACGGACAACCGACCTTCGTGCTCAAGAGCGGTCCCCTGCTACAGGCAGCAGAACGGGCACGCAGCGACCCTGACAGCAGGCACTTCCTGGTGATCGACGAGATCAACCGCGGCAATGTCGCCAAGGTGTTCGGAGAGCTGTACTTCCTGCTGGAGTATCGCGACGAGGAAGTGCGCCTGCAGCACTCGAACACGCCCTTCTCCCTCCCGGAGAACCTGTACATCATCGGTACAATGAACACCGCCGACCGGTCGATCGCGCTCGTGGACCTGGCTCTACGGCGCCGGTTCAGCTTCGTGGAGTTCCACCCCGACGACGAGCCCATCAAGGGCCTGCTGCGCGGCTGGCTTGAGAAGCACGGCAAGACAGAGATGGCATGGGTGGCTGATCTGCTGGACGAGGCCAACAAGCTGCTGCAGGACGACCGCAATGTCGCAATCGGTCCGAGCCACTTCTTCGAGGAGGATCTCAGCGAGGAGGTTGTCGCGGACATCTGGAAGCACAGCGTCCTTCCATACGTAGAGGAGGCACTCATCGGTAACCCCGACCGCGTCGCGGAATTCGACCTAAACCGAATACGACGCAAGGCCGAAGGCAGCCCCGAGCCTGAGATGAGCGAAGACGACCTTGACGGGAGTCCGGCCGACGACGAGTCCAACCGCGCCGAAGGCGGGGCCTGATCCGTTGATGGGACGTCCAGCAGCAACCAGGCCGACGACGTATCGTCGGGCGGCGCCGAGGCCGGCGCCGGGGCATCCGGCACATACCGCTAGCTGAGCCGTGCTCCCAATCGATCTGCGGGAGTATCGGCCGACCAAGCACACCCTGACGCTGGCCCAGCGAGACGCGCTGCTGGGCGATGCCAACCCGTTGAACCTGACCATCGAGCCGATTGTCGGCACGGCGGACCGGTACATGGTCACCCCTGGATCGACCGTGGGTGCCGTCGAGGTCCGCGACATGTCGGTGCGGATCGAGCCGAAGATTGGGATTCCCCAACTCTTGTCGCTCGCCTGCTACGCGATGAGACTGTTGAAGCCGCAGCAGGAGCCCTTCGACTTCCGGGAGGACGAGGCCCTTCCAGACGTGCTTGCGCTTGCGCTCGCGGCAGCGGCGCGCCGAGCGTTCGCCCACGGCCTGCTCCACGGCTACCGAGTCGAGGAGGACACCCTTCCGACCGTTCGGGGCCGGATCAGGATCGACGACCAGATCCGGCAGCGACCTGGATTCATGCTTCCCATCGAGGTTCGCTACGACGAGTTCACCGAGGACATTCTCGAGAACCGACTCGTCAAGGCGGCCGCCGCCCAGTTGGCGCGGATGCGTCTCGGTTCGCAGGACGCCCGCGCGGGGTTGAGTTGGGTCGTCGGGATGCTCGAGCAGGTGGCGCTTGTCGAATTCTCAGCGGGCGATCTGCCTGAGACTCGCTTCACCCGCCTCAACGAGCACTACCGGGATGTACTGGCGCTGGCCCATCTCATTCTGCGCCACAGCGCCTTCTCATCGGCCCGCGGCGCCGTGCGGGCGTCGGGCTTCCTCGTAAACATGAACGACCTGTTCCAGGAGTTCTTGACGGTGGCGCTCCGGGAGGCACTCGGCGTGTCGTCCGAGAGGCTGCGCTCGGAACGCGAGGTCGAGTTCGATGAAGACGGGCGAGCGGGACTCAAGCCCGACCTCTCGTGGTGGGACGACGACATCTGCACGTTCGTGGGCGACGCCAAGTACAAGAACCTGACCAGCGATCGGGTGCCGAACGCTGACTTGTACCAGCTCCTGGCCTACGCGACCGCCCTCAGACTGCCTGGCGGACTGCTCGTCTACGCACAAGGTGAGGCCGACGAGTGGCCATACCGCGTCAAGCACACCAGCAAGCGTCTCGAAGTCATGGCACTGGACATGTCCGGCACGCTCGCTGAGGTGCTCGAGCGTGTCCAATCCGTCGCGGCAAGCGTGCAGCGACTGCGCGAGGAGGCAAGCCAGGTACGGCTAGCCGCGTAGTCGATCATGCCTCGGGCTGCCAGCACCATAGGCCGCCGGGTACCATCGGAACCGTGAACTCGGCTAGTCCGCATCCGACGGCGCCCGTGCAAGCTGGCCCGTTGTGAGCCGACAGCAACTTACCATGCTGAGGGCGAAGGGCTTTCGATCCTTGTCCGAGGTCCACGTGCCTCTCGGTCCGCTGACGGTTCTGGTGGGGGCCAACGGATCCGGGAAGACCAACGTGTTGGGAGTACTGAGGTTCTTGGCATCCACCGTGCGGTTCGATCTCGCCGCCGCCATCGACGCAGCCGGGGGATACCTCTATGTCCTTCGACAGGACGGTCGAGGGCCATCATCGAGGGTTGTTCTCGGGGTGCAGGGAATCGTCACGACGCACGCTAGCGTCGGCGCGCCGGACGAGTATGAGCTGAAATTCTACCAAAGCACCAGTGATCAGCTCATTCGCGAGGAGTCGTTCGTCTGGAAGCGGACGCCTGGACAGGGCCGACGCCTCACCGTGAAGGGCACGAAAGTCGAGTTCGGCGCCGACGACATGGACGAAGGCGACCGCGAGACCCGGCAACTCGCCAACCGGCAGACGACAGGACTGGCGACACTCCCCGACTGGTCCGATGAGGAAGGCGGCGAAGGAATCCGCTTGCTGGCGGATTTCTTGTCGGGCATCCGGATCCTCGAGCCCGACATGCAGGCGGCCCGAAGGCCGTCGAGGATCATCCCGGGACCCCTAGCAGACGACGCCAGCAACCTGGCGGCCGCACTGCACAACCTCTCCCTCGCGGAGCCGGACTCGTTCGCAATTCTCGTTGACGAGGTCAGGGCATGCCTTCCGGGTCTTGATTCAATCGAGTTCGAACTGCTCGGCGGTTCCAGCCGCGGCGTGATGGTGGTGCTGCGTGAACGCGGCGTGAGGATGCCGATCGAGCTTGCTGACGCCTCCTTCGGCACGGTCCGGCTGCTTGCCCTGCTAACGGCATTGCACGAACCGAATCAGCCGCCGTTCACAGCGATCGAGGAAGCCGACCATGGCCTGCACCCCTACGCGCTGGATCTCCTCGTAGAGCGGTTGCGGGCCGCTTCTGAGCACACTCAGTTGCTTGTTACCACCCACGCTCCCACGTTCGTCAACCGCCTACGTCCGCCAGAACTCGTCGTGTGCGACCGCGACCCTGCTACGGGCGCGTCGAAGATTCCTGCCATCCATAGCTATGAAATCGCCCGACGCGAGAAACGGTCAGAGTACGGACTCGGCGAACTCTGGTTCGCGGGCGCGTTGGGCGGCGTCCCCAACTAGTACGACAGAATGGCTCAGCCGACTAGGCGTCACCAACCCGGCCGCGCAGCCGTGGTGCTCGTCTTTGGCGAGAGCCGTAATGACCGGCTCGCTATCGTCCACCTGATTGAGGCTCTCTGTCCAGAACTCGCTGGCAGGGTACGGGAACGACCTCATCCCGTTTCCCTGAGCAGATCGGCCTCACCCCGCTCAGTGTCAAGCTGGATCGGGCGCATCGCGGATGCTGTCTCCAGCCACGATCAGCCCGCCGTCTGTGTCTTCGTGCATCGAGACGCAGACGGACCCGATCCAGGCGGACAACTCCATCGGGAAACCGAGGAGGCACTCCGACATGCTGGCATCACGAATGCACACGCCGTTGTCCCCGTCGAGGAGATTGAGGCTTGGTGGATGCTGTTCCCCGACGCGACCGAGCAACGGCGCCGGGCCTGGCGAGGGACACTGCAACGAGCCAACCGCGACTGGGACACAATTCGAGATCCGAAGGAAGAACTGAAGCGGCGGACTCGCCGCGGAGACCGGAGGCACCCCTATGCCGAGGCGGACTCACCCAGCGTCGCCCGCCATGTAGCGGCTGCAATTGCCGATGGTACGACGACCGTCGGCCGCAGCCGGTCCTACGAGCGATTCGCCGCTGCCGTTAGTGAGTGCTGCAACGCCGCATAGCGAGAGCCGGCGCTCCTACAGCACCGTGGACACGGTGCCGACGCCTTCTATTTCGGCGTGTATCTCGTCGCCGGGGGTGAGGGGCAACATCCCGCAGAGGGAGCCGGTCATGATGGTCTCGCCGGCCTGCAGCGGGGTACCGTGCCGGCACAGGGTGTCGGCGAGCCACAGCACCGAGTTCAGCGGGTTGCCCAGGCAGGCGGCTCCGTTGCCGGTGGCGGCCGCGTTGCCGTTGATCGTCAGCTGCATCTCAACCCGCCGCAGGTCGACCGCGGTCAACGGCACCGGGCGGGTCCCGAGCACATAGCGGCCGCTGCCGGCATTGTCGGCGATCATGTCGAAGTTCGTGATGTCCCAAGCAAGGCGGCTGTCAACGATCTCCAGCGCGGGCAGCACGTAGGCGGTGGCACTGATCACGTCGGCAACGGTGTGCCGGCCCTTGTCCAGGTCTTCGCCGAGCACTACCGCCACCTCGACCTCGACCCGGGGCTCGATCAGCCCCGTGCCTCCGATGTCATCGCCGTCGGTGCGGCACTTGTCGGAGTAGAGGACGCCCCAGATGGGCTCGTCCATGCCGAGTTGCGCCTGGACGGCGGGGTTGGTCAGCCCCACCTTGTGCCCGCTGATCCGCCGGCCGGTTGTGAGCCAGTGCTCGGTGTTGATCTGCTGCACCGCGTACCCGGCCTCGGCGCTGGCGGAGTCACCCACCAGGCCGCGCACCGGATCGCAGGGCACACCCGCGACCATCGCGTCCCTCAACCGCTCGGCTACAGCCTCGAGCGCGGCCGACTCAGGCGATTCGTTCACTCTCGCGGTTCCCTTCGGTCAGAGTGCAGGGAATGGGCCGGGTCACTCGCCGTGGACGTACTGCCAGCCGAAGCGGCCCTTGATGCACAGGTGGCCGCTGGTCACCGAATGGTCCGCCGGAGACGTGACCTTCACGATCCGCTCGTCCTGCACATGCAACTCCAGGTTGCACCCCACGCCGCAGTAGGAGCACACTGTGCGGGTGACGGTCTGGTCCTCCGGGCGCCACTCCCCCACCTCGCGCAGGTCGTACTCGGTCTTGAACTGCAGCGCGCCGGTGGGGCACACCCCCACGCAGTTGCCGCAGTAGACGCAGGCCGAGTCGGGCAGGGTCACGTCGAACTCGGTGGAGATGCGGGCGTCGAAGCCGCGGCCGGCCACCGCGATGGCGAAGGTGTGCTGGGCGTCGTCTCCGCAGGCCTCCACGCACTTGTAGCACAGAACGCACTTCGAGTAGTCCCGGATGTAGAGCTCGTCCTGGATCTTGACCGGCTCGTCGACCCGCTCGACCGGGTGTTCCTCGTCGCGGTAGCGGTCGGGGTCGGCGCCGTAGGCCTCCATCCAGTGGTGCAGGTCGTCGGCCTGGCTCAGGTCCACGCCCGAGCCCAGGAACTCGAGCACCATGCGGCGGCTGTGGCGTACCCGGGGGGTGTCGGTCTGCACGACCATCCCCTCCTCGGCCGGGCGGGAGCACGACGGCACCAGCGCCCGGGACCCCTCCAGCTCCACCACGCACACCCGGCACACGTTGACCGGGGTGAGGTTCTCGGCCCAGCACAGCGTCGGGGTGTCGATACCGGCCTGGACACAGGCGGCGTGGATGGTGGAGCCCTCGGCCACCTCCACCGGCTGCCCATCGACTGTGATCGTGACGGCCGTCCCCTCAATATGAGTGGCTGGGATGGTCGCGGCGCCGGTCATGAGGGTGCCGACGCTATCAGGCCGAGGTCGAGGGCGGAGCGGACCGCGGACGCCGCGGTGTGGCCCAGACCGCAGATGGAGGCGTCCACCATCACCTCGGCCATCTCGTCGATGAGGGCCCGGCGGGCCGGCGAAAGCGAGCCCCGCTTCTGCATCTGCACCAGGGTCTCGTGCTGGCGCACCGCGCCCACCCGGCACGGCACGCACTGCCCGCACGACTCGTCGCGGAAGAACTCGGCGATGCGCACCACCACATCGGTCATGTCCACCGACGAGTCGAAGGCCATCACCACTCCCGAGCCGAGGGTGGTGCCCGCGGCCCGGGTGTCCTCCAGGGTGAGCGGCAGATCCAGCGAATCAGGCCCGACGAACGACCCGGCCGCCCCGCCCAACAGCACCGCCTGGAGCTGGCCGGTTCCCGCGATCCCGCCTGCGAGCTCAAGAACCTCTCCCAGCGTGGTTCCGAAGGACACCTCGTAGAGGCCTGGGCGGCCGACGTGTCCCGACAGGCAGAGGAGCCTGGTACCGGGCGATCGCTCGGTGCCCCTTGTCCGGTACGCCTCGGGGCCGTCGATGAGGATGTCAAGCACGTTGATCAGCGTCTCGGGGTTGTTGATGGCGGTGGGCTCGCCGAACAGGCCGTGCGTGGTAGGGAACGGTGGCTTGTTGCGGGGCTCGCCGCGGAACCCCTCCAGCGAGTTGAACAGAGCCGTCTCCTCGCCGCAGATGTACGCGCCCGCGCCGCGCCAGATGGCGATGTCGAAGTCGTGGCCGGTGCCGGCGGCGTCAGGGCCCAGCAGGCCAGCCGCCCGGGCCGCGTCGATGGCCCCCTGCAGGCGGGCGGTGGCCCGGGGATACTCGCCGCGGATGTAGATCCAGCCGTTGCTCGCCCCGGTTGCGAAGCCGGCGATGGTCATCGCCTCTACTACCGCGAACGGGTCGTGCTCCATGACGATGCGATCCTTGAAGGTGCCGGGCTCGGACTCGTCGCAATTGGCCACTACATGCTTGGGCCGCCCGGTCTCGCCGGCCACAGCCCGCCATTTGACGCCGGTCGGGAACGCGGCTCCGCCCCGCCCCGACAGGCCGGACTCAGCCACCGCTTCCATGACCGCCTCAGCCCCCATCTCGCCAGCCCGGCTCAGCGCGGCGTAACCGCCGTGAGCGCGGTAGGACTCCAGCGACTCCGGGTCGGCCACGCCGATGCGGCGCAGCAAGCGAAGCGACGGACCGCCAGCCTGGGGTAGTTCGAAGGGCTCGGAGTCGGCGGGCACGTGGTCGGGACGGCCTCCCACGCCCTGGACGAACAGCGCCGGTGCCCGCTCGCACTGGCCCAGGCACGGGCTCCGATGCACGTGGCCGCCGGACGCTTGGATCGAGGAGGTCAGGTCGTCGTAGCCCGCGATCTGGCAGGCCGCGTCGACGCACACATGGAAGGTGTCGCCTTCGTGATCGGGCGGCTCGGTGCGGAACAGGTCGTAGAACGTGGCCACGCCGAACGCTTCGGCCGGCGGCACGCCCAGCACCTCCGCCACGTAGTTGATCCCACCCGGGCTGATCCAGCCAGCCGCGTTCTGAAGGGCGTGCAGCGCAGGCAGCAGGTAGTGGCGACGCTCGGCCCGCCGGGCCGCTCCGGAGGTGTACAGCCGCTCGGTCTCAGGCTGCACCACCGGGTCGACCCCCCGGGCGCTCAGCGCCTCATCGACCGCGGCCGTCTCGGACTCGCTGGCGCGGTCCGCGCCCAGATAGATGTCGGTCATGCGCCAAGAGGCCGAGCGGGGAGCGATACATCTTCGCGGGACGCCGAGCGAGGCCGTGGCCCGAGCGGCCCGTGAGCGCAGCGAACAAGAGCGGGCATGACACCGCCGCGACGCGACAGACCTGATCCTCGTTGCGGTTGCATCAGGCCGGGGCAGGTTCAGGCTCAAGCTTGGAGATCCGGATGGCGGCGGCCTTGAATTCTGCCGTACCCGAGCGCGGGTCCCACTCGTCGTTGGTCAGCACGTTGGCGTCGACCAGTTCAGGGAAATGGAAGGTCGTGAACGTGAGGCCGGCAGGGATGTCCGGTTGCACGCGCACGTCCATCTCCACCGAGCCCCGGGGCGAGCTGACCAGCACTCTCTCCCCGTCGGCGATGCCGAGATCGGCCGCGTCGGACGGGTTTACGTCGATGGCGTCGCCGTAGCGGATGGGCGAGGCGTAACCGCCCGACTGGACCCCGGTGTTGTAGGAGTCGAGCGCCCGGCCGGTGGTGAGTCGCAGCGGGAACTCGTCACTGAGCTTCTCCTTGGGAGGCGAGTGGCGGGTGATGCTGAACGGCGCCGGATCCCGGCCCTCGAGGTCGTCGGCCCACAGCCAGCCGTGCAGGAACTCCGAACCGGGATCGTCCTCGCTGCCGCAGGGCCACTGTATGCCGCCGGAGGCGTCGAGGCGCTCCCAGGACATGCCGGCATGCATGGGCGACAGCGACCTCATCTCGTCCCACAGCTCCTCGGGACTGGGATCGCCCCAGTCGACGCCGAGGCGGCGGGCCATCTCGCCGATGATGTCGATGTCGTGGCGGGCCTGGCCGGGTGGGGGAACCGCGGCGCGCACCCGCTGCACCCGCCGCTCGCTGGAGGTGACCGTGCCCTCGGACTCGGCCCAGGCCACCGACGCGGGCAGCACCACATCGGCCATCTCCGCGCTGCGGGTCATGAATATGTCCTGCACCACCAGTATGTCGAGGCCGGCCAGCAGCTTGCGGGCGTGCTCCACGTCGGCCTCGGAGTCGGCGGGGTTCTCGCCGATCACGTAGCAGGCCCGCAGCTCGCCGGCCTCCATCGCCTCGAACATGAGCGTCAGGTGCTTGCCGGGCACGCCGTTGAGCTCGGTGCCGTAGGCGGCCTCGAACTTGGCCCGCACCGCGTCGTCGGCCACGTCCTGGAAGCCGGGGAACTTGTTGGGGATGGCCCCCATGTCGCCGCCGCCCTGGACGTTGTTCTGGCCCCGGAGGGGGCACAGACCCGAGCCCCAGCGGCCCACGTGGCCGGTGAGCAGGGCCAGGTTGCACAGCGACACCACGTTGTCGACCGCGTTGTGGTGCTCGGTGATGCCCAGCGTCCACAGGATCTGGGCCGCCTCCGCGGTGGCGTAGGCGTGGGCCATCTCGCGGATGGCCTCGGCCGGGACGCCGGTCTGTTCGGCCGCCCAGTCGAGGGTGAAGGACTCGACATGGGCTGCGTAGGCGTCGAAGCCCTGCGTGGCATGGGCGATGAAGTCGGGGTTGTGCAGCCCGGCCGCGATGATCTCGCGCCCCATGGCGTTGGCCAGCGCGATGTCGGTGCCCACCGACAGGCCCAGCCAGCGGTCGGCGAACTTGGCCGAGGACGTGCGGCGGGGATCGATGGCGTACATGCGGGCCCCGTTGGCGAGGCCCTTGAGGACGTGATGGAAGAAGATCGGGTGGGCCTCACGGGCGTTGGAGCCCCACAGCAGGACGACGTCGGCCTGCTCGACCTCGGTGTATGACGAGGTTCCGCCTCCCGCTCCGAACACTGTCGCCAGACCGACGACGGAGGGAGCGTGTCAAGTGCGGTTGCAGGAGTCGATGTTGTTCGACCCGATGGCGGTGCGGATGAACTTCTGGGCCGCGTAGTTCATCTCGTTGGTCGCCTTGGAGCAGCTGAACATTCCGAAGCCTTCGGGTCCGTGCCGGTCGAGCACGGCACGGAAGCCGTCGGTGGCCCGGTCGAGCGCCTCGTCCCAGCTGGCGGGGCGCAGCCGCCCGCCGTCGCGGACCATCGGGGTGGTCAGCCGCGGCAGCTTCTTGTCGCGTGATCGTCCGCCCATGTGCCCCTTCCTTTTGTGTCGCCCTCAGCCCAGCGAGAGCGTCTCGCGCGCCTGGTCGGGTGTCTGGACCCGGCCTCCCATTGCCTCTACTACGTCGCAGGCCCGGTTGACCAAGTCGGCATTGGAGGCGAAGACACCGCGAGACAGGTACAGGTTGTCCTCCAAGCCCACCCTGATGTGGCCGCCGAGCAGGATGGACTGGGCCGCCCAAGGTATCTGGCTTGCCGACAGGGCGAAGCTGGTGAACTCGGCGCCGGCGGGGAGCAGTCGAGTCAACGCGGCCAGCAGGCCGACGTCGGTGGGCGTGCCGTAGGGAATCCCGGTGCACAGCTGGACCCACGGCGGATCGGCGATCAGGCCCTCGTCCACAAGGGTGTTGGCCAGCCACAGGTGGCCGGTGTCGAAGATCTCCAGCTCGGGCTTGACACCGATCTCCCGCACTCTCTTGGCCATGTCGCGGATCATGTTCGGGGTGCTCACATAGACCTGGTGGCCCTCGCCGAAGTTGAGGGTGCCGCAGTCGATGCTGCACATGTCGGGCTGCAGGGCCTCCACGTGGGCCAGGCGCTCCAGGCCGTTCACCAGGTCGGTCCCCTCGGGTCCGAAGTCGAACGGGTCGGGATCGCCGATCAGCAGGTCCCCGCCCATGCCCGCGGTCGTGTTGATGATCACGTCGGAGTTGGCCGCCCTCACCTGGTCCAGCACCTGGCGGTACAGCTCCACGTCGCGGGTGCCCTTGCCGGTCGCGGGATCCCGCACGTGAATGTGCACGATGGCCGCACCGGCGTCGGCGGCCTCCAGCGCGGCCGTCGCGATCTGGACGGGTGTGATCGGAAGGTCGGGATGCTTGCCCGCGGTGTCGCCCGCGCCGGTCACCGCGCAGGTGATGATCGGGTTGCGATTCACTGCCGGAACCCTACCGCTCCCGGCCCGCCGGGACAGCCTCCGGACAGGGGCGACCCGAACACGTCCGAGCCCCGCGGAATGGATACGGTGGCGGGGCCATGAGATGGTCGAGGCTGTTCGTTCCCACGCTGCGCGACGCGCCCGCCGACGCCGAGGCGGCCAGCCACAAGCTGCTGGTGCGGGGCGGGTTCATCCGCCAACTCCACGCCGGGCACTACTCGCTGCTCCCGCTGGGCCTGCGGGTGCACGACAAGGTCGAGAACATCGTGCGCCTCGGCATGGGGGAGATCGGCGCCCAGGAGTTCCTGCTGCCGGCCATGCACCCGGCATCGATCTGGCAGCGCTCCGGGCGCTGGGACTCCGTCGGCCCGGAGATGTTCCGGCTCCAGGACCGCAAGGAGGCCGACCTCGCTCTGGGGATGACGCACGAGGAGGTGTTCACCGAGATCGCCCGGGAGGTCACCTCCTACCGGTCACTGCCCCAGGTCTGGTACCAGATCCAGTGGAAGTTCCGCGACGAGCCCCGTCCCAAGTCGGGCCTGCTGAGGGTGCGCGAGTTCGCCATGAAGGACAGCTACTCCTTCGACCTCGACGACGCCGGGCTGGACCACAGCTTCGAGATCCACCGCGAGGCCTACACCCGTATCTTCGAGCGGCTGTCGCTCGACGCCATCGCGGTGCAGGCGTCCTCGGGGATGATGGGCGGAACCGGGTCGGTCGAGTTCATGGTGCCCTCCGCGGCCGGCGAGGACGACATCGCCCGCTGCTCGGGCTGCGGCTACGCGGCCAACGTGGAGCGGGCCACCTCCACGCTGGCGCCCCTCGACGACGGCGACTCCAGCGACGATCTCACCCGGTTCCCGACCCCGGGAGTGCGCACCATCGCCGCGCTGGAGACGGCCGAGGGCGGCGCGCCCGCCCACCGCCAGATCAAGACGATGGTGATGGTGTTGGACGGTTCGATGACGCTGGCCCTGGTGCGGGGCGATCACCAGCTCAACCTCCAGAAGCTTGCCGATGGCACCCGGGCCGTCGACATCCGTCCGGCCGAGCCGGCCGAGACGCTGGAACGGCTGGGAGCCCATCCCGGCTCACTCGGAGCGGTGGGCGTGAAGGACCTGAGGATCGTGGCCGACCACTCCCTGCGGGGGCGGCGCAACCTCGCCACCGGCGCCAACACCGACGACTGGCACTACGCCGGCGTCGACATCGACCGCGACATCGCGGTGGACGAGTGGCTCGACCTGCGAGAGGTGTCGGCCGGGGAACCCTGCGTGAACTGCGGCCGCCCGCTGGAGGTGGTCCGGTGCATCGAGACCGGCCACATCTTCAAGCTGGGCCGGCGCTACGCCGAGGCCATGGGAGCCACCGTGCTGGACGCCGACGGCGTGGAGCGCACCATCACGATGGGCTCCTACGGAATCGGCATCGGCCGGGCCATGGCCGCAGTGGCCGAAGTGCACCACGACGACCGGGGACTCATCTGGCCGGTAGGGGTGGCGCCGTTCGAGACGGTGATCACCGTGGCCAGCATGCGCGACGAGGCCGCGGTGGCCGCGGCCGAGCAGCGCTACGTCGAGCTTCAGAATCTGGGCGTCGAGGTGCTGCTGGACGACCGCGACGCCCGGGCCGGGGTGAAGTTCGCCGACGCCGAGCTGGTCGGCATCCCTTGGCGGATCACCGCGGGGCGGGCGGTGGCCGAAGGCGAGGTCGAGCTGACCGAGCGGTCTACGGGCGAGACTCAGCGGGTTGGGCTCGAGGATGCCGCGGCCCGTGTGGCCGCGCTCCTCGACAGCGCCCGATCCTGACGGGCGCAAGACTCAGTCGGCCAACTGCGCTGATAGGCGGCTGGCCGCCTCGATCATCACCATCCCATGGTCATGGGTGTCGTCCGGGTCAGGGAATCGGTACGCGGGACCGTGGACGTGCAGGGCGGCCTCCACGCTGCCGTCGCTCTCGAAGACGGGAGCAGCCACGGAGTTGATCCCCTCGGCGAACTCCTCGTACACCCAGGCGTATCCGATGCTGCGCACCTGCTCCAGACGATCCAGGAGCTCGCCGGGGTCGGTCATCGTCCACGACGTGCACTCCACCAGCGGCGCAGCCAGGTACTCCGCGATGAAGCGCTCAGGCTGGTGGGCCAGGATCACCAGCCCCGACGGCACGGCGTGCAAGGGGGCGTACTCGCCGATCCAGTCCCGAACCTGGATGTTCGAGGAGGACTCGGTCTGATCGAGGTAGTAGACCTGACCGCCGTCAATGATCGACAGTCCGGCGACCTCGTCGAGGCTCTCGGCCAGCTCGAGCAGGTGGGGTCGTGCGGCGGCTACGAGGTTCCGTCCCCGGGGAGCCGATCCGGCGAGGTCGATCAGGCCAGGGCCCAGCCGGTACTCACCGCCCGCCTCGGTCTGCTCGACGGCCTGCTCCGCCTCGAGGGAGGCCAGCAGCCGGGCCACCGTGCTCTTGGGCAGGTCGACCCGCTCAGCCAGCTCGGTGACGCCCACGGGACCCAGCGCGAGAGCCCGCAACAATGCGAACGACCGCTGGATCGACTGGACCGTCATAGCGACATCCTCTCAGGACCAGCGGCGGCGGATCTCCGCGCTGATGGCCGGGATGACCTGGTGCAGATCGCCTATCACCGCCCAGTCAGCCTTGACCACCATGTTGGCCTCCGGGTCGATGTTGATGGCCAGGATGTGCTTGGACCCCATGGCGCCCACCCAGTGCTGGATGGCGCCCGAGATGCCCGAAGCGATGTAGATCTCCGGGGCGATGCGGGTGCCGGTCTGGCCTACCTGGTCCGAGTGCGGCCGCCAGCCGTTGTTGGTGACCGCCCGGCTGCAACCGACCCGCCCGCCGAGCAGCTCAGCCAGATCCTCCAGAGGAGCGAAACCCTCGGCGGAGCCGACGCCGCGGCCGCCGCCCACCACCACCGGCGCGGTGGGGAGGGTGACCCCGGCCTCCAGGACCACTCGCTCCTTCACGACGGTGCGGGCCAGTTCAGGTGGCAGGTCGACCTTGATCTCGCCTACTTCGGGCGGGCCGTCGGGCGCGGGTCTGACCGGCGACGACGCCACCGTGTGAAGAGCGCAGGTGAGCAGGGCCGGGCCGGCTGAGCTCAAGGTGGCGTCCTCCAGCAGCGAGCCTCCCCACTGCACGCGGGTCATGGCCCACTGCCCGCCGCCGGTTCCCGGCGGGGTGATGTCGGTGCAGTTGGCCACCATGGGTGCGTCCAGGCGGACGGCGGCCTGGGCGATGACCTCGTTGCCCCGCTCGCTGCCGCAGGCCAGGACCGCATCGGGGTCCAGGGCACCGGAGATCTGGGCGATGGACTCGCCCCATGCCTCGGGTCCGAAGTCGCTGAGCACGTCGGCGTCCGCGGTGTGGACCCTGACGGCGCCGTGGTCGCCGGCCTCGGCCGCGATGTCGTCCGGTCCGGCCGCATCGGCGGCGCCGGCACCGATGACGGCCGCGTGCATCTCGGCATCCATCTTGGCGGCCAGCGTCCGGCCGAAGGTGAGCGCTTCCCGGCCGGCCTCGCTGAGCGTGCCCCGGTCGTGCTCCAGCACCACCAGCAGCATCACAGCACCCCCAGCTCCTCAAGCACGTCCACCACCGCGGGGGCAGCTTCGGGACCGTGGCCCAGAATGGTCGTCTGCGACAGGGTCTCGGTAGGCCGGTGCAGCCGGACCAGGGCCTGACCCCCTGCCTCAGGGTCGATCGCCATGGTGGTGACGGCCAGCTTCTTGGACGCCAGGCGGCCTCTCATGGTCGGGTACCGGGGCAGGTTGATGCCCTCCTTCACCCCGAGGGCCGCCGGCATGGCCAGCTCGTAGACCTCGAAGCCGCCGTCGATCTCGCGACGGGCCCGCAGGGTCGATCCGTCGATCTCGATCCCCTTTATGCCGTTGACGATGGGCCGTCCGAGGGCGTGGCACACCCTGACCCCCACCTGGAATCCCCCCGAGTCGGCCGACTCGTTGCCGAACAGGATCAGATCGAAGGGACCCCCGGACTCCTCCAGCGTCTCGATGGCCGCCGTGAGGGCCCGAGCGGTGCGCTGGGGATCCCAGGCCGCGCCGCCGGTCTGGACCAGCACACCGTGGTGGGCGCCCACCGAAGCCGCATAGCGCAACTGCTCGGCGGCCTCGGCCGGACCCAGGGTCAGCACGGTCACCTCGCCGCCGGTGCGCTCGGTGATCTGCACCGCTTCCTCGACGCCGCACTCCTCGTGCGGGCTGGTGGTGAAACCGAGGTGGGCGGCGTCAACGGCCAGACCGTCGGCAGTGACATTGATGCGGGCGCCCGGCGCCGGCACCCGCTTCACGCAGCACAGAATCCTCACGACACGCCGCTCCGTCAGCTCTGTGACACGGGCGCCATCGATACCGGCATCGGCTGGGGCCTCTCAGCTCTTCATGCGGGAGTCGCCGGGGTCGAAGACCGCGCCGGTTCCGGCCACCCGCACCGGGAACATCTCATTCATGTACATCACCTGGAGGTCGGTGCCCGGCACGGCCAGCTCGGACGGCAGGTACCCCATCAGCAGGTGCTTGCCCACCGACGGCCCCGGGCCCGCGGTGGTGACCCGCGACACCCGGCCGTGGGAGTCGACGATGCGCTCGCCCGCAGGCGTGAGGATCGGCTCGTTGCCGCCCTGCATGTAGCGCTTGCGGCCCCGGCCGTCATGCAGGTCCTCCACCGTGAGCACGCACATCCGGACCTCGGGGTCGCCGGCCTCCCGGGCGGCCATGTAGGCCTCCTTGCCGATGAAGTCGGCCGCCTTGACCCGGGGCCGGGCCAGGCCGGCCTCCAGCGGGTTGTACTCGCTCTCCAGCTCGGCCCCCATGAGCCGGTAGCCCTTCTCCAGGCGGCCGGACGTGCCGTACACGCCGCCGCCGGTGGGCCGCAGGCCGTAGTCGGCGCCGACGCGCATCAGGGCGTCCCACACGGAGGGGCCATCGTCCCAGGCCAGGTAGATCTCCCAGCCGGTGTCACCCACGTACGAGATGCGGAACAGGGTGGCCGCCACCGGGCGCCCGGTGCCGCAGTCGAGCTCGACGTCGACCAGCGAGCCGTAGGGCGAGCCGGTCTGGCTCAAGTCGGCGTCGCAGATGGCGCTGAGCACTGCCGGGGCGTTGGGGCCCCACAGGCCCAGGGTGGTGATGTCGTCGGTGACGTTGGCGAAGCTGACCGAGCCGTCGGTCGGCATGTGACGGCGGGTCCAGAACTCGTCGCGGCCGCCGTCGAACACACCGGTCACGATCCGTACCCGGTCCTCGGCCATGCGCATCATGGTCAAGTCGGAGTGGAAGCCGCCGTCGGGGGTCAGCCACGGCGTGTAGATGGAGCGGCCCACACCGATGTCGACCTTGTTGACGGCCAGGCGGTCGGCGAAGGAGACCGCGCCCGGCCCGGTGAGCTCGTAGATCTGGAAGGCGCTCAGATCCACCAGCCCGCAGTTGTCCCTCAGGTTGAGGTGCTCGGCGTTGGTGATCGGACTCCACCAGCGGTTGTCCCACTCGACCTCCCGCTCCTGGAGGCCGTAGCGTTCGACGAGGTCGGCGTTGGACTCGAACCACTGGGGCCGCTCCCAGGTGCGGGCCTGGAAGAAGAAGGCGCCCAGGTCCTCCTGGCGTGAGAAGTACGGCCCGACCCGAAGGTTGCGGCGGCTCTCCCACTGCTCGGCCGGGTGCACTATCCCGTAGGTCTTGTTGAAGTGCTCGGCGGAGCGGGCCCAGATGTGCTCGTCGGGGCGCTCCTCGGGATAGAAGCGGGCGATGTCGGCACCGTGGGCGTCGATCACCCGCGGATAGCCGAAGGTCATCCACTCGGCCACCACCTGGGCCATGCCCGGCCCCTCCTTCACCCACACCGCGGCGGCCGACCACAGGTTGCGGACCTCGGGGACCTCGCCCAGGCACGGCATGGCGTCGGGGGTGAGCGACAGCAGCCCGTTGATGGCGTACTTGATCTCGGCGTCTCCCAGCATGTCCATCAACTCGATGGCCTGCTCCATCTGGGGGTCGAAATCGTCGGGGGTGAACGGCATCTCCGTCGGCGACAGCGCGGCCTCCTCGTTGGAGGGGATGTCGTCGGGATGGTGGAAGATGGGTCGGTGGGCGTAGGAGCCTACTTCCATCGAGCCCGCGGTCTGGCGCTCGTAGCAGAAGGTGTCCATGTCGCGCACGATCGGGTAGCCGATCTCGTTGCCGGTCTGGGCCAGGACGTCGATCGGTCCGACATCGGCCATCTGGTGCACGGCCGGGACGAGGGGGATGTGGGCCCCGGCCATGTTGGCCAGCCGGTTGGACCACACGCCGCAGGCGATCACCACGTATTCGGTGTCGATGGTCCCGGCGCTGGTGACTACGGCCTTGACGGTACGGTCGCCGGGGTTGGGGCCGGGCTCGGTGACGATGTCGAGCACCTCGGTGTTGGCCAGCACCCGGCACCCGTTGTCGATGGCCAGGCGGCGCATGACGGTGCCGGTCTCCAGCGAGTCCACCACCGACACCGTCGGGGAGTAGAAGCCTCCCAGGATCACGTCGGTATTGATGAAGGGACAGAGTTCGGCCACCTCGTCGGGGGTGAGCAGCCGGGCCTCCACGCCCCAGGCGGTGGCCGAGGTCATGCGCCGCTGGAGCTCGTCCATGCGCTCGGGGGTGCGAGCCACCTCGATCCCGCCAGAGTCCACCGACAGGTCGAGGTCGCGGTACTGGTTGGCACTCTGCACCCCGAGCAGGCACATCTCCTTGTTGTGGTCCACCGGGAAGATGAAGTTGGACGCGTGCCCGGTCGAGCCGCCCGGATTGGGCAGCGGGCCCTTGTCCACCAGCACCAGATCGCTCCAGCCGAGCTTCGTCAGGTGGCCCACCAGGCAATTGCCGACGATGCCGGCCCCGATCACCACGCACTTCGCGCTGGTCGGAAAGTCGCTCACGTGCAGTCCTCCCTCACCGGGTTCCCGGGCACGGCGAGCCACCGACCCGCCGCTCCCGAAGGCGACCGTCCCCGGACGGCCGCCGCCGTGTGTTCTGTAATGCGGAATCGTTCCGAGATACGGAACGACAAGCTACCCTCCGGGGTGGTTGTGTGCCAACACTCCGGTTGGCGCGAGCAACCGCGCACGACAGCTCCGAAAGAAGGGCAACGATGCCGTTTCCGACCGACCTGGAGATCGCCTCCCAGGCCCAGTTGAAGCCGCTCGGCGAGATCGCCGCCGACGCCGGCATCCCGGCCGAGATGCTGGAGCCCTACGGCGCCGGCGCGGCCAAGGTGAGCCTCGACGCGGTCGAGGCCATGGCCTCCGCGGGCCGGCCCAAGGCCCGCTATGTGGTGGTGTCGGCCATCACCCCCACCCCGCTCGGGGAGGGCAAGACGACCACGACTGTGGGGCTGGGCCAGGCCTTCCAGCACATCGGCCGCAGCGCCACCATCGCCATACGCCAGCCTTCCATGGGCCCGACGTTCGGGATCAAGGGCGGAGCGGCCGGCGGCGGCTACAGCCAAGTCGTGCCGATGGAGCTGTTCAACCTGCACCTCACCGGCGACATGCACGCCGTGACCGCGGCCCACAACCTGTGCTCGGCCATGGTCGACGCCCACCTGTACCACGGCAACGAGGCCGGCCTGGACATCCACAACATCACGTGGCGCCGGGTGCTCGACGTGAACGACCGGGCCCTGCGCAACATCACGCTGGGACTGGGCGGTCGGCTCGACGGCGTGCCCCGCGAGTCGGGCTTCGACATCACCGCGGCGTCCGAGGTGATGGCCGCGCTGGCGCTTTGCACCGGGCTGCACGACCTGCGGGCCCGACTGGGCCGCATCGTGGTCGGCTACACCAAGGCGGGCACGCCGGTGACCGCCGAGGAGATCGGCGTGGCCGGATCGATGGCCGTGATCCTGCGCGAGGCCATCAAGCCCAACCTGATGCAGACGCTGGAGAACACTCCGGCGCTGGTGCACACCGGGCCGTTCGGCAACATCGCCACCGGCAACTCCTCGATCGTGGCCGACCAGGTGGGCATCCGCACCTCGGACTTCCTGCTCACCGAGGCCGGCTTCGGCGCCGACATGGGCGCCGAGCGGTTCTTCAACATCAAGTGCCGCTACTCGGGCATCGCCCCGGACGCGGCGGTGCTGGTGGCGACTGTGCGGGGGCTCAAGGCCCACTCGGGCAACCACAAGATCGTGGCGGGGCGGCCTCTGCCGGAGGCGATCCTGGCCGAGAATCCCGACGAGGTCCACGCCGGGGGCGCCAACCTGCGCAAGCAGCTCGAGAACATGCGCATCCACGGGTGCACGCCGGTGGTGGCCATCAACGTGTTCCCCGAGGACCACGCAGCCGACGTCGCGGCCATCGGGGAGATCGCGGCCGAGTACAACGCCCGCTCCGCGGTGACCACCCACTTCGCCGACGGCGGGCGGGGCGCGGCCACCCTGGCCGAGGCGGTGGCCGAGGCGGCCGAGGAGCCCAGCGACTTCCAGGTGCTGTATCCCGACGACGCTTCCCTCAAGTCCAAGATCAAGACGGTGGCCACCCGCGTGTACGGTGCTGACGGGGTGGAGTACTCCGGGACCGCGAACAAGCAGCTGGCCACCTACACCGAGGCCGGCTTCGGGGACCTGCCGGTTTGCATAGCCAAGACCCACCTGTCGATCTCGTCGGACCCGACGCTCAAGGGCGCTCCGACCGGCTGGACACTGCCGGTGCGGGAGGTGCGGGCCTCGGTTGGGGCCGGCTTCGTCTATCCCATCTGCGGCGACATGCGCACCATGCCGGGGTTGGGCCGGGTTCCGGCCGCCATGGGCATCGACATCGACGCCGACGGCAACATCGTCGGCCTCAGCTGAGGGTCTGGCGGCACCAATGGCGTCAAGACTCCGGCTCAGGCCGCTGGTCTCGGAGTCTCTCGGGGCTCGGCTTCACCGGCTCGGGCTGATCGCCGGGCTGACTTTCGAGGTCATACCGCTCAAGAGTCTCGAAGCGGCCATCGAGGCGTTGCCCGAGGGTTCCACGGTGTCGGTCACGGCGTCCCCGGTGAAGGGCCAGGACGCCACCTGCGAGATCACCGAGCGGTTGCTGGGGCTGGGCCATGTGGCGATCCCCCACATCTCGGCCCGGTTGGTGCCCGACCGGGCCCGGGTCGTGGAGCTGGCGGGCTGGTTGCGCTCCTCCGGTGTGTCGACCATGTTCCTGGTCGGCGGCGATGTGGAGTCGCCGGGCGCCTACTCCGACGCGGCCTCGTTCCTGCGAGATCTGCTCGACTGCGAGCACGGGCTGACCACCATCGGTGTGACGGCCTATCCGCACGGCCATCCGCTGATCGACGACGGCGTCCTGCACGAGGCCCTGCTTACCAAGCAGGAGTTGCTGGCGGAGGCGGGCGTGAAGGGCTACTGCAGCACGCAGATGTGCTTCGACCCGGGCCGCATCGAGGACTGGCTGCGAACCGAGCGGGCCGCGGGGCTGACGCTGCCCGTGCATCTGGGCATCTCCGGGGTGGTCGAGCGGACCAAGCTGCTCACGATGGGGGCGCGCCTGGGCGTCGGGCCCTCGCTGCGCTACCTGCGCAAGAACCGGGCCGCCATCACGAAGCTGATGACCTCCCCCAGCTACAACCCCGACCACCTGCTGACCGCTCTGAGTCCGAGCCTGGAAGAGCTGGACGTGTCCGGCCTGCACGTGTTCACCTTCAACCAGGTGGGAGCCACCGCCTCCTGGCAAGCCGCCCACCGCCGCCACTAGCAGCGTCACCTCCACCTGACCCGGTCGGCCGGAACAAGTGTGAGTTTTCCACCCTTACGGTGGATTATTGACACTTGTTCGACCGGGCGGTAGCAAGCGCCCCGGCAACGGCCTCGCAGAGGGCCGCTGGATGGTCGACGTAGTCGCTCCATGTGAAGTTGAGCACGGTCCAACCGGCGAGCGTGATCTCGTTGCGACGCCGGCGGTCGTGCACGAACGACTCGCGGTTGTCGTGCCACCGTGCGCTGTCCAACTCGACCGCCACCCGGTGGCCTGGGTAGGCGAGGTCGACTTGGGCCACGAAGCTCCCGTCGTTTCCTCGCACACGGTGCTCCAACGCCGGATGTTCCAGGCCAGCATCGACCAGTAGGTCAGTGACCATGCGGCTCCAGTCACTGAGGGGCACAGCGTTGTCATCGAAGCGCTCCGCCAGCGACGCCCGCAAAGCGTCGCTCCCTCGCCGTCCGCGCCGTGCGTGAGCAGTAAGCACCCCGTAGAGGTCCGACAGACGGAGTTGCCCGTCCCGGAGCACTGCGTCGATCGTGCGATCCAGTTGCCTTCGGGGGACGACCGCCGCCAGGTCGAGAACGGTCCTGGCCACACCGGTGCACGGAATGCCGTCGCGCTCTACCGGCTTGGCTAGGCCCATTTGAGTCGACTGGTAGCGACGGGCGCCCCGAATGCCGCGACCCGTTCCGGGTGGCACGACCACCTCCACCCGATCGAGCCTGTACCCCTCGATGGGGTGAAGCGCCGCGGCGGACCGGTGGCTGGCCACCGCGCCGTGAGCCATGCACACCGCGAGCAGTCGTGAGCGAATGGTCGACGGTACGGCCTCGTGTCGATAGACCCCCGGGGCTTCGCGTTCCCACACACCCGAGCTGACGAGACGATCGATCCGACGACTCGTCATGCCATCGTTCAGCGCCTGTGAACGAGCGACGAGCCCATGCTGGCGTCGCATCCGCCTCAAGACCCGTTCTTCCTCCATCTGGCACCCCGCATCCTTGATCCCTGCACCAATCCGTTCGGTGCAGTATTGCATGACAATTGCTGAAATAGCTATCCGACTTAAGGGTGGGAGTGCCGGCTCGGGGAGCGAGCGGCGGGGCATCACCTAGGGATGTCATAGGGGGCAAGTACCTTCGAAGGCATGGAACCAACAAGTGCAATCGTCCTCGTCGCTGTCCTGGCCGTGTTGCTTGGGGGGGCTGCGGTCCTGCGAACGAAGCGCGGTGCCGGTGCCGCCGGCTCGCCTGACGACATGGCACGGCTGACAGTCCAACTCGAGGAACGCCACCGCGAGGTACAGCAGCTCCGGGATGAGCGCGACGAGGCTCGCCGTGAGCGGGACTCGGCCCGCCAGGACCTGAGCACAGCTCGGGCGGAACTCGCCGCCGCACAAGCGGATCACAGGGCTCGCGCCGAGGAGTTGGCCAGCGCGCGTGAGCAACTGGACAACCAGTTCAAGGGACTGGCCGCCGGTGTCCTCAAGGACAGCACCGAAGCCCTGCTCGGGCAGGCAAAGGCACAGTTCGAGAGCCAGCGACAGCTCGGAGCGGCGGAGCTCGAACAGCGCAGGGAGGCCATCGACAACCTGGTGGGGCCCATACGCGAGAGTCTCGAGAAGCTCGGCGAGCATGCCAGCGAGATCGAGCAGAAGCGGGTAGGGGCCTATGAGCGTCTGACCACCCAGATCGCTTCTCTGCAGCAGGTCGCCGGCAGCCTCAGCGAGGCGCTGCGCTCGCCCAATATCCGGGGCCGGTGGGCCGAGCAGGAGCTGGGCAACATATTGGAGCTGTCGGGCCTGCGACAGCACATCGACTACTCCCCGCAGCACACCGTCCCGGTGGCGGGAGGCGTGGTGCGGCCCGACGCGATCGTGAACGTGCCGGGTGGCCTCAAGGTCGTGATTGACGCCAAAGCGCCGTTGGAGAACTTCCTGCGAGCCCACGAGGCCGAAGCCGACGACCAGGAACGCGACCTTCTCGCCGGCCACGCGGCCGCCCTTTCGAGGCATGCCAAGGCTCTGGGAGACCGTGACTACGCCGACGTGGTGGCCGGATCGCCCGACTTCGTGCTGATGTTCGTGCCCGCCGACCCCATTCTCGACGCAGCGATGAAGGTGCAGCCGACTCTCTGGGAACAGGCATGGCGGGAGCATCGAGTGCTGATCGCAACTCCCGGACTCCTCCTGGCGTTCCTGCGGACCGTGGCATTGGCGTGGCAGCAGCAGGACATCCAGAAGAACGCCCAGAAGGTCGCTGATCTCGGCAAGGAGCTGTACGACCGGCTGAGGGTCTTCGCAGAACACATGCACGGCGTCGGCAAGGGTCTCGATCAGGCAGTAGTCGCATACAACAAGGGAGTCGGCTCCCTGGAGGGCCGCGTGCTTCCTCAGGCCCGACGCTTCGAGGAACTCGGCACTGTCGGCGACACCAAGCCCATCCCTGAACTGGCTCGCGTGGAGGAACCCGTGCGGAGCGTCAAGGCGCACGCCGGCGGCGACCAGGAAGCGCAGCCGAGCACGATCGTTCCCCACAAGAGGAGCGCCTAGGCGAGCAGTCGCGCCCATCGTCGACAGGTGGCAGAATGGGTTGATGACGAGGCCGCGTCACGGGTGGCCGGCGGTGGAGCCGGAGTTGGAGGATCCTGTCGCCGAGCGGGCCCGGCTCCTGTATGACCTGGCCACCGCCTACCGGCTCTTCGGGACGCTGCGCTGGGCCGAGTTGGGCGACGGTCACATCACCTGCCGCGACCCCGAGAAGCAGGACCACATGTGGATGGTGCGCCACCGGGTGTTGTTCGAGCGTGCCCAGCCCGAGGACATGGTGCTGGTCGCGCCCGACGGCAGGGCAGTCGACCAGGACGGGCACCCGGCCCCCATCAACAACTCCGGCTACTACATACACCACCCCATCCACGAGGCCCGGCCCGACGTGACCGCCGCCGCGCACACCCACACACCGTGGGGCACCCCGTTCTCGGCGGAACGTCGCATGATCGAGCCGGTAAGCCAGGAATCGGCGCTGTTCTACGGGAACCACGCCCTCTTCGACGACGAGGAGGTGCACATCGTCTCCTACGACGGCGGCAAGCGCATCGCGGTCGCCCTCGGCGACTGCCGGGCCGTCATCCTCGCCAATCACGGACTCCTTACCGTCGGCTCGAGCCCGGCCGACGCCGTCGGATGGTTCGTGCTGATGGAGCGTGTGGCCGAAGTGCAGATGAAGGCCCGGCATGCCCTGCCCATCTCGGGCAGCGCCACCCGGCCCGTCCAGGACGACATCGTCGTCGAGGGCTACGGCTGGGACATGTTCAACTGGGCCGTCCGCCGTCACCTGGACGTCGTCTAGCCGGGGAGGGTCCAGGCCCGGCTGGAGGCTACGCCGGGAAGGCTCCCAGCATCCGGGCCCCGGCCAGGGTGTTCTGCAGCAGGCAGGCGATGGTCATGGGACCGGTGCCGCCCGGCATGGGCGTGACCGCCCCGGCCACCCCCTGAACCGCGTCGAAGTCGACGTCACCGACAATGCCGTCGGCCGTGCGCGAGATCCCGACATCGATCACCGCTGCGCCCGGCTTCACAAAATCCCCGGTGACCAGCCGGGCCATACCGGCCGCGGCCACGACGATGTCGGCCTGCCGGCACACCGCCTGCAGTTCGGGTGTGCGGCTGTGGGCCAGGGTGGGCGTGGCGTCCACGCCCTTACGGCCCAGCAGCAGGATCTGCGGGAGCCCCACCAGAGTCGAGCGGCCGATCACCACGGCGCGCGTCCCTGAAGTCGGCACGCCGTAGCGGTCCAGCAGGCGCATGACCCCCAGCGGCGTGCACGGCACATGTCCGGGCTGGCCACGCACTAGGCGACCCATCGACCGGGGCGTCAGACCGTCCACATCCTTCTCCGGCGGGATCAGCTCCAGCACAGCGTCGGCGTCGAGTCCCCCGGGCAGAGGGAGCTGCACCAGGATTCCGTGGACGCCGGGATCGGCAGCCAGGTCCCTGACCGCCGCCTCCACCTCGGTCTGCGCGGTGTCGGCACCCAGCTCGACATGGCGCGACACCATGGCTGCCTCAGCGGCCTTGCGCTGCTTGTTGCGCACGTAGATGCGGCTCGGCTTGTCGTCGCCCACCAGCACGGTGGCCAAGCAGACCTCGGGACTCCCGGCCGCCGTGATCTCCGCGTTGAGCTCAGCGACGATCTCGTCCCGCAGCCGGTTGCCGTCCATCAGCACCGCCCCGCCCTCGGTCCTCTCGAAGTCGCCCAGATGGGAATGCTCGGTCATCGTCCTCCTGTCGGGGGCTGAAAAATCGTCGATTCTTGTCGTTTGACGGTCTCGACAGGGTAGACACCGCGGGCCTACGATAATCGTTCCGGCATACGGAACTGTTCCAAAACGGTGCGTCTCGGGTTCGAACCGCGTCGCTTGAGAAATTCCGAGGTGGGAGCAGCATGAGGATCCTGTTCGCCGACGGCCTGTCCGACGCCGCCGTTGAACGGCTGCGCGCTGGCGGCGATGTCTGCACGCTGCAACCCTCCCTCACCGCCGAGGAACTGCCCGCCCATATTGCCGGCTTCGATGTGCTCGTGGTGCGCAGCACCCGGGTGACGGCCGAGACGATCGAAGCCGGCACCGACCTCGGACTGGTGGTGCGCGCCGGCGCGGGCACCAACACCATCGACTGCGAGCGAGCCTCGGAACTCGGCGTGTTCGTGTGCAACGTCCCCGGGCGCAACGCCATCGCGGTCGCCGAACTGACCCTGGGACTGATGTTCGCCATCGACCGGCACATCGCCGACGCCGCCGCGGACGTGCGGGCCGGGCAGTGGAACAAGAAGGCCTACAGCAAGGCCCGGGGCCTGCACGGCGCGACGCTGGGCATCATCGGCATGGGCGCTATCGGGCTGGAGGTGGCCCGCAGGGCCGCCGCCTGCGGGCTGGAGGTCGTGACCGAGGACAAGCCGAGACCCCACGACGTGCGCCGGCGCATGAGCGACATCGGCGTCCGGACCCTCCCCGACCAGACCTCGGTGCTCGCTGCCAGCGACATCGTGTCGCTGCACGTGCCCGGCGGACCCGAGACCACCGGGATAGTCGATGCCGGATTCCTCGCCGCCATGAAGCCGGACTCGGTGCTGATCAACACATCCAGGGGCGAGGTCATCGACGAGGAGGCCTTGCTGGCCGCGCTCAACTCGACCGACATGAGGGCGGGTGTGGACGTGTTCGAAGACGAACCCACCGGCGGGGCCGGAGTGGTCGACTCCGCACTGGCCCAGCACCCCAAGGTGGTGGCCACCCACCACATAGGAGCCTCCACCCGCCAGGCCCAGGAGGCGGTGGCCGAGGGCACGGCCGAGGTGATCGAGGCATACCGCACCGGTTCGGTCGCCAACTGCGTGAACCTCGAGCAGGCTCCCAAGCGCACGGCCACGCTCAGTGTCCGGCACTACGACCGGGTCGGGGTGCTGGCCGCGGTCCTGGAAGAACTCCGGCGCGGGCACCTCAATGTCTCCACGATGCAGAACCGGATCTTTGCCGGCTCAGTGGCCGCGGCCGCCACCATCGACGTGGCCGGCGCCATCGACGACGGCCTCCTCGACGCAGTCCGGGCCCTCCCCGACGTGATCCAGGTCTCGGTGTTCGAGGCATGAACAGAGCCGAACCGATGCTGGCGCCCTTCGCGGGCTGGCTCGTAAGGCCGGAGTGGGCCGACCGGGTGATCAGCCGCGCCTACGACAACCTCACCCCGGGTCAGCGCCGCTCGATCGTCAGGGAGAACCCCTACAGCTACGTGAACGTCACCCGCAGCAGCGAGGACCTGCTCGACGACGAGGACATCTCCCTCAACCGGCTCGTCACCCAGGGAGCAGCCGCGTTGACCCGCCTGCTCGATGCCGAGGTGTTCGCCCCGACGGGACGGCACGCGCTGTACCTCTACCGTCTGACCCACGCCCGGGGCTCCCAGACCGGCATGATCTGCACGGTGGCGGTGAGCGGCTTCGACGAGGGCCGCATCCGCATCCACGAAGGCGTGAGGGAGGATCGCACCGAGCTGCTGACCGCCCACCTGATGGGGGTGGGCGCCACATCGCACCCGGTTGCGCTGACGGTCAGAGCATGGGCGGACTCCGAGTATGCGGCGCTACTGGACGAGGCCGCCAGCGCGGCGCCACCGGAGCTTGAATTCGGCTCGGACCTGGTCCACCACCAGATCTGGACGGTGCCGGCCAACATGACCGACAAGCTCCTGGAGACACTGGACGACAAGGTCATGTACGTGACCGACGGCCATCATCGCTCGGCTGCGGCTCAGAGGGCCCTAGCCCGCGACCCGGACAACCCCGTGCTGGCCCGCACCCTGGCCGCGGTGTTCCCCCACAGCCAGTTGCATGTCGAGGCCTACCACCGGGTCGTGGCCGACCAGAACCACGACAGCCGCGACGACTGCCTGTGGGCTGTTCGCTCCAGGGTCAGTTACATGGGTGGCGAGCTGGAGCGTGTGCCGAGCGCGGAGGACGCTCGGCCCAGGCATCGGGGCGAGGTAGGCGTGTATGCGGCGGGAACCTGGCACCGGCTGACGCTGCCACCACCGGACTCCGAGGCGGGGGCCCTCGACGCGCTTGACGTCGACCGGCTGCGCCGGCTGGTTCTCGACCCGGTTCTGGGCGCCGAGGAACTGGCCGCCACCGGCACCGTGGACTACGTCCCCGACACTGCGGGCCTCGACGAGTTGGTCCGGCGGTGCGAAGCCGCCGACCGGATCGGCTTCGTGATGTACCCCCTGTCGGTGGACGAGCTGCTGACTGTGGCCGACGAGGGCAGCAGGATGCCGCCCAAGTCGAGCTTCTTCTACCCCAAGCCCCGGGCCGGCGCGTTCCTACGGGTCCTCGGACGGGGCGCCACCGCCCAACTGGAGCCCTCCTAGCCGTAGCGACCGACCGGGCCAGGCTCAGCCTCCAGGCCAGCGGGCGATCACCGGCGGGCCATGATCGCTGGCAGCCGTGATCACTGGCGGGCCATCTCGGCGCGGGCGGTGTTGGCGTCGTCCACTGCAGTCCGCCCGGTGGGTCGCGCGGCCCGACGCGGTGCCGTCGATCAGGACCTCCACCGCCCCGTAGCTGCAGGTGCGGAAATGGCGGAATCTAGGGTCCGATCTCGACGCGGTGGAGGTCGTCGCCGACCTCCACAGTGCCGTCGAAGTGCCGTGAGGCGCGCGCTCGGTACTCGGCGGCGTCATCGCCGGAGGGCGGCGGGAAGTAATGGGTCAGCACAAGCGTGCCCATGCCGGCCCGGGCCGCGGTCTGGGCGGCCTCCTCCGGTGAGGAGTGGTAGTCGAGGGTGTCGAGCACCCGCTGGATCGGCAACTGTTCGACGATGTCCTTGCGGATGACGGTGTGGATCAGGGCGTCGGCGCCCTGACACAGGCGGTCCAGTCCCTCGCAGGGCACGGTGTCTCCGGCAGCGACGACCGACGAACCGCGGTAGTCGAAGCGGAACCCGACGGTGGGCTCGACGGGCCGGTGGTCCGTGGGCGCGCACGAGACCCGCACCTCGGTGCCGAGGTCTATCTCACCCTCGGCCACCTCGGTCACCTCCACCGGGGGCCGGTAGCCGAGATCCTCGTGGTGGGCGAGACGGTAGGCGATATCGGGCCCGAGCGACTCGAGGATGCCGTCCACCACCCGCCCCGTCCCGGCGGGCCCGACGACCTTCAGCGGGCTCGGCTCGAAGGTCATGATCCAGCGGGTGGTGATCACGTCGTTGAGGTCGGTGATGTGGTCGCTGTGGAGATGGGTCAGCAGCACCGCGCTCAACTGGGCAGGGCCGATGCCGGCTGCGGCCAGACGCATCAGCACGCCCCGGCCCGCGTCCACCAGGTACTGCTCCGGCCCGGCGCTGATAAGCGTCGCCGGCCCGGCCCGGTGCGGGTCGGGCACGGGACCGCCGGTCCCGAGCAGGGTGACGGCGATCACGGGCTGGAGGGTCGCGCAGACTCCCTAGGCGCCGGCGGCGGCCAGGGAGTCCACGATCGCGGCTGCGCCCTCGTCGATCTCGGCGGCGGTCACGTTGAGCATGGGGGTGATGCGGATCACGTTGCCGTACAGCCCGCCCTTGCCGACCAGCAGGCCACGCTGCCGGCAGCCTTCGAGCACCGCGCCGGCCCGGGCCGCGTCGGGCTCGATGGAGCCGGGGTGCACGAACTCCAGGGCCTGCATCAGTCCCCGGCCCCGCAACTCGGCCACGAAGTCGGCCTGCTCCACCGCCGGGGCCAGCGCGTCCACCAGCCGCCGGCCCATGGCCAGCGCATTGGCCTGAAGGTCGTCCTCCAGCACCCGCCGGAGGGTGGCCCGGCCGGCGGCGGCCGACAGCGGGTTGCCGCCGAAGGTGGAGAACTGGAGCGCGCCGATGGAGTCGAAGATCTCGGCCCTCGCCACCACGCCGGCCAGGGTGATGCCGTTGCCGACGCCCTTGGCGAAGGTGAGCATGTCGGGCACGATGCCGTGGGCCTCGTAGCCCCAGAAGTGCTCGCCGGTGCGGCCCCAGCCCGTCTGCACCTCGTCGGAGATGAACAGGATGTCGTGGGAGGAGAGCACCTTTCCCATGGCCCCGAAGAAGCCGTCGGGAGGGACCGCGAACCCGCCCACGCCCTGAATGGGCTCGGCGATCATGGCGGCCACGTCCCCCGATGTGGTCATGTCGATGAGCTGCACGAGGTCGTCGACGCAGGCCGACGTGTAGGCATCGTCGTCGAGGTGGCGGAACGGGCTGCGCAGCCGGTAGCCGCCGTGGACGAAGGTGACGTTGAGGCCGGTGAGGCTGGTGGTCGACCAGCTGCGGTGGGCGGTGATGGCCTGGGCCGAGAAGGTGCGCCCGTGGTAGCTGTTGCGCATGGCCAGGATCTGGTTGGAGCCGCGGTGCACGGTGGCCATGAGCAGCGCGGCGTCGTTGGCCTCGCTGCCCGAGGGCGTGAAGAACACCCGGGCGTCGGCGATGCCCGACACCCGGGCCACGTCCTCGGCGAAGGCGATCATGGGCTCGCTCAGGTACAGCGTGGAGGTGTGCATCACCTTGGCCGCCTGCTCCTGCACGGCGGAAAGCACGCTCGGTTCGGCGTGGCCGATCATGGTGGTGAGCACCCCGCCGAAGAAGTCGAGGTAGCGACGGCCCTCGACGTCCCAGACATAGCTGCCCTCGCCCCGGTCGATCGACACCGGCTCGTCATGGAGCAGATGCAGGAAGCTGGGCAGCGCCGAGGCGTAGCGCTCAGCTAGTTGGGCGTTGGTTGTCATGCGTCAGAATATCCCCTCCGGTGGGGTAGGTGTCTCCTACCGATCCGCCGATCCCGCGCTCGACATCGGTGGTATCAGTCGTTGCGGATCTTGCGGGCTAGGGCCACCGCCGTTCTGGCCTGCCGGTTGGTGCGGTACTCGTACATGTCGGCGCCGGCCATGATCCAGCGACTGGTCCGCACGCCCAGCCACCGCAAGGGCTCGGGCTCCCAGCGGCGGTGGCGGACCCCGACCCACGGCAGGTCGACCCGCTCGGAGTCCGCGCCGCAGATCAGGTCGGCCAGCGTGCGTCCGGCCAGATTCGACGGCGCAACCCCCTCCCCCACATAACCGCCGGCACCGGCAGTGCCCGCGGCGCGGTCGAAGTGCACGAAGGGGGTCCAGTTGCGGGTCACGCCGAGCACCCCGCCCCAGCGGTGGGTGACCTGTGCCTCCGACAGCGCCGGGAACAGGTCCACCAGGGTGGCGTGGATCCGCTCGTGGGAGCGGTGGTGTTGCTCGATGGTCGGGCTGATCCGCGATCCGTAGAGGTAGGGAACGCCCCGGCCGCCGAAGGCGATCCGGTTGTCGGCCGTGCGCTGCCCGTAGATCACCATGTAGCGGTCGTCGGCGAAGGTGGGCCGGTCGGCCAGGCCGATCTCGTCGAAGGTCGACTGCGGCAGCGGCTCGGTGCCGATCATCAGCGAGTAGACGGGAAGCAGTTGCCGCCTCCGGCTCCGCAGGTCGCGGGTGTAGGCCTCGGTGGCCCGCACCACCACCTCGGCTCGCACGGTTCCCCGGTCGGTCAGCACCCGACCGGGCTCGATGGCCACCGCGGCCGTCTGCTCGTAGATCTTCGCACCGTGGCGCTCCACCGCCTGGGCCAGACCCCTCACCAGACGGGCGGGATCGACGGCTGCGCAGGGGGCGTAGAAGATGCCGCTGAGCACTCCGGTGGCCCGGCCGTGCTCGCGAGCCTCCTCTGCGCTGAGCAGCCGGATCTCGTCGGTGTTGAGGCCCAGCTTGTGCTCGTGGGCTACCTGGGCGGCTTGGCGCGCAGCCTGCGGTGCGTTGCGGGCCCAGCGGATCACGCCGCCCTTGTGGTAGCCGCATTCGATCCCCTCCGCGCTCGTCACCCTCCCGATCTCGTCGACGCTGTCGAAGATGGCCCGGGCCAGGCGCAGCGAGGCGGGCAGGTCGGAGAGGGCGGCGTACTTATTGATGCCCGCGGCCAGCTCGCCGATGACCCAGCCCCCGTTGCGACCCGAGGCCCCGAACCCGCAAATGTCGCGCTCGATCACCGTCACCCGCAGCGCCGGATCGAGCTGTCGCAGGTAGTACGCGGTCCACAGTCCGGTGAACCCGCCGCCCACGATGGCCACATCGGTATCGGCGTCGCCTTCGAGCGGCGGCCTGGGGTCGAGCGAGCCCGGATAGGTGTCCAGCCACATCGACCGGGCGCGATAGCGGGCGCCAGAGGCTGCACCGGGGGGCATCCCGGTACTGTACGCCCGCTTCGGGGTGCCACCCCGCCGGCGGCTCTTGAGTCTCACTCCGTGACCCTTGCGAACGGGAGTACTCTGCGGACAATGAAGCGACCGCCCATCAGGCATCTCGACCTGGCTGGATCGCCTGAGGCCATGGGCGACGCCCACGGCCGGGCCTTCGCAGCCGAGATCCGGAGATACGCCGACGACCGGGTCGAGCTCGTCGCCGAAGGACTGTGGAGCGGCGGGCCGCTGGAGCGGGGCGCAGTGCTGGAGTTGGCCGAGGCCTGCCTGCCGGCCCATGAGTCGTTCTCGCCCGGTCTCCACGCCGAGATGCTGGCCATGGCCGGCGCGGCCGGCATCACCCCGGCCGAGGCTGTGGTGGTGGGCGGCTTCACCGACTTTGTCGACACGGTGCGGGCCGTCACCGGCGGCGCCCACCCGCCGGAGGCGATCGAGGACGACTGCACTGCCTTCGTCGTGCCCGACGGCCGGGCGGACGGAGCCGGGTTCCTGGGCCAGACGTGGGACATGCACGACACCGCCACCGACCATGTGGTGCTGGCCCGCCTGCGCCCCGGCAACGGTCCCGACGCCCTGGTGTTCACCACCGTCGGATGCCTCGGCCAGATCGGCATGAACTCCGCCGGGGTCTGCGTGGGGATCAACAACCTGACCGGCAACGACGGCCGTTTCGGGGTGATGTGGCCCACGGTCATCCGCGAGATGCTCGCCCAGGCCGCCGCGGCCGACGCTCTGGACGTGCTGCTGGGAGCGGACCTGGCCGGCGCCCACAACTACCTGATCCTGGACGCCGGAGGCCGGGGGTTCAATGTCGAGGCAATGCCGTCGGCCCGGCCGGTCCAGGCTCTGGCCGCCGACCCGCTGGTGCACACCAACCACGTCGCCTACCCCGAGGCCCGACCCTTCGAGGGCGAGAGGGACGGCGAGCTGATGGCGAACTCGCGCCGCCGCCTGGAGCTGGCCGCGGCCATGCTGGCCGACGGCAGCCGTCCGATCGATCCGGAGCGACTCATGGAGGTCACCCGGGAGCCCACCGCCATCTGCCGGTGGCCCGATGCCAAGTACCGGGTGGAGTCCAGCGGCGCGGTGATCATGCGGCCCCGCACCGGCGACTTCTGGGCCTGCTGGGGCCAGCCCGCCGACAACGACTACCAGCACTTCTCGCTGGCCCCCGCCGCGGCCCGGGGCGCCTGAGCCGGAGCCACCGGCCATGGGCCAGTTGACCTACACCACCCTCCGGGCCGAGTGGGCCGAGGCGCTGGAGCACATCGAGCACACCTCGTTCCCGACCGCGGACCGCAAGGACCTCTACTGGGCCGACGAGTTGCGGACTCTGGCCGAGGAGTTCCCCGAGGGCGGCGTGGTGGTGCTCGACGGCGACACGCCGGTGGCCATGGGGCTCGGCATCCGGGTCGACTTCGACTTCGACCACACCCAGCACTCGATCCGCGACCTGGTGGGGGAAGGCGGCGGCAGCGGCCACGTGCCCGGCGGCGCCTGGTACTACGGCACCAGCATCGCGGTGCTTCCCGGCTACCGGCGCCGGGGCATCGGCCGGCGCCTCTACGACCTGCGCAAGCAGATCTGCCGGGACCTGAATCTCGCCGGCATAGTGGCCGGAGGGGTGATCCCCGGCTACGCCGACCACAAGGACAGCATGTCGGCCGCCGACTACGTGGCCAAGGTGTCGGCCGCAGAGCTGTACGACGCCACCCTCACCATGCAGATCGCCAACGGCTTCGAGGCCCGGGGCGTGATCGCCGACTACATCACCGACCCGGCGGTGGACAGCTGGGCGTCGCTGATCGTCTGGAGCAACCCCGACTACAACCCCGACCCCTGACGTCGGGCGGCGCGGGCCTCCAGTTCGGCGATGAGGTCGGGGGCGTGCTCGCCGAGGGCGGGGACGGTGGTGTTTGGATCGCCGGCACCGCTGAGGTTGAAGGGGGGCTTGTAGACCTCGCCCGAGCCGGTCGGGGTGGTCACCGGCATGAAGCGATCGCGGGCCCTCAGCTGCTCGTGCTGCCACAGCGCCATGGGGTCCTTGACGAAGCTGTGGGCGACGCGGCCTGCCCGCAAGCGCCCCATCAGCTCCTCAACGCTGACCGAGGCGAACACCGAGGTGATCAAGGTCTCCAAGTCATCGATGTTGGCGATGCGGTCGGAGTTGTCGACGAACCGGGAATCGGTAGTCAGCGCCCGGTCTCGAAGCACGTGTTCGGCGAAGTCGGCCCAGTCCCGGTTGCTCTGCACGGCCACCATCACCAGCTCGCCGTCGCTCATCGGGTACATGCCGTAGGGCGCGATCATGGTGTGGCGGTGACCGGCCCGCGGCGGCACTGAGCCTCTACCCACCGCCGCATAGGTGGGCGCAGCGGTCCACTCCGCGAGGCACTCCAGCATCGACACCTCGATGGAGGCGCCCTCGCCGGTGGCCTGCCTGCGATAGAGCGCGGCCAGGATCGACGAGAAGGCGTACATGGCCGCGGAGATGTCCGCGATCGAGAAGCCGACCTTGCACGCCTGCTCCGCTGTGCCGGTCAGCGCCACCGCGCCGCCCTCGGCCTGAACGGCAAGGTCGTAGGCCTTGTCGTCGGTACGGGGGCCGCCCAGGCCGTAGCCGGAGATGTCGCATGCGACCAGGCCGGGCAACCGGTCCCTGAGCTGGTCGGCGAGGATGCCGGCCCGCCGGGCCGCGGCGGGCGACAGGTTCTGCACGAACACGTCCGCACCGGCCACGAGCCGGTCGAAGCGAGCCCGGTCATCGGGTTCCTTCAGGTCCAGCTCGATGCTCTGCTTGCCGCGGTTGGCCCACACGAAGAAGGCGGAAGAGCCTCCCATCGTGGAGTCGTAGTGGCGGGCGAAGTCCCCCTCGCCGGGCCGCTCGACCTTGAGGACGCGGGCGCCTAGGTCGGCCAGTTGGCGGGTGGCGAACGGGGCGGCCACCGCCACCTCCAGCGTGACCACGATCACGCCCGCCAGCGGCGAGCTCATGCGGTCACGGCTCCAGATCCTTCGGCAGGTAACCGCCGCGGTGCTGGGGCAGTTTCATGTCCAGGATCCGCGACGCCACCACCGTGCGCAGGATCTGGGCGGTGCCGCCCCCGATGGTGAACATGCGCACGTCGCGGTACATGCGCTCCAGCGGGTTGTTGCGGCTGTAGCCGGCCGCGCCGTGGGCCTGGAGTGCGTCGCTCACCACCGCGATGGCCGCTTCGGAGGTGAAGATCTTGGCCTGCGCGGCCAGGGCCGGATCCGGGAACGGACTGCCCCCGGGCCCCTTCGAGGCCGCCGCCCGGTAGATGAGGCTGCGAGCCGCCTCCAGCTTCACCGACATGTCGGCCAGCATCCACTGCAGGCCCTGGAACTCCGCTATCGGGCGGCCGAACTGCTCGCGCTTCTTCACGAACTCGAGAGCCAGCTCGTAGGCGCCCGAGGCCAGGCCCAGCGCCACCGTCGCCGCTCCCACCCGCTGGGTGTTGTAGGCGTTCATCAAGTCGGCGAAGCCCCGGCCCAGCCCCGACGGCGGCTGCACGGCCATGCCCGCACCGATGTCGGCGTTGCTGCACACGATGGTCGTCTCGGGAATGCCCCGCAGGCCCATCGTCGGCTCGCGGGGACCGATCTGCAGTCCGGTCGTCTCGCCCCGGAAGGCCAGAAAGGCGCCGATGCCCTCCTCGGTGCCGTCGGAGTCGTAGACCCGGGCGAACACGAGGTGCGTCCGGGACACCCCACCGCCGGTGATCCAGTGCTTGGTGCCGTTGAGCACGTAGCCGTCGCCTCGCCGGTCGGCTCGGGTGGTCATCTCCGACGCGGCGCTGCCGGCGCCCGGCTCAGTGATGCAGATGGCCGGCTTGTCCCCGGCCAGCACCAGCGCCGCGACCTTCCTGCGCTGGACATCGGTTCCGTAGGCCATGACTGCGGACAGCGCGCCCATGTTGCACTCCACCGCGATACGGCCGGTCACACCGCACACCTTGGCCATCTCCTCCACCACCAGCACCGCGTCCAGCAGCGACCGGCCGGGGCCGCCGAAGGCGGCCGGCACGGTCATGCCGGTGAAGCCGGCCTGCTGGAGAGCGCTGACGTTGTCCCACGGGTACTGCTCGCTGAGGTCCACGTCGGCGGCTCGCGGCGCGATGATGTCCCGGGCCAGAGTCCGGGCCTCGGCCTGCAGGGCCCGCTGCTCCGGAGTGAGCTCCCAGCTCACACCAGCACCCCTGCGGTTTGGCGGGTGAGGGTGATCAGGTCGCGCTGGGCGATGCTGCCGCCAATCCAGCGCGCGGAAGGGCCGAGATCGTCAACGACGCCGACGAAGCGGTCCGTGTCGCCCGCGGCGTAGGCGCGGAACGCGTGGGCCAGCGGCGCCACCACGTCCATGAACGTCCGGTCGTTCTCGGTGGTACCGGCCTCGCGCTCGGCGAGACCCCGGAACCAGCGGTGCGCCCCGGGATGATCGGGCCTGCGGGCGTAGGCCAGGGCCGCGTGCACGTCCAGAAAACCGCAGGTGTGGCGCTCGGCCACTTCGTCCCAGCGGTCGGCCAACGCGTCCCAGCGATCGCCGGCGTCGCAGCCGGCCAGCTCGAGACGCCACAGCAGCGACGCCTGGTCACAGAGCTGGAACGCGGTGGAGGCATGGGGCTGGCGCTCATCGAAGATCGCCAGCGCGCCGGCAGCATCACCGGAGGCCAGCAGGCGCAGGGCCAGGTGCCACCAGATGTGGGTGGCCAGGAGTTCCTGGGCGCTCCACCGCTCGACCGAGCCCTCCAGCAGTTCGAGCGCGGCGCCGGTGTCGTCGGTCGATTCGTAGACGTGGGCCAGCGCATGGCGGGCCCACAGATCGTCGGGATCGAGGCTCAGGGCTGTCCGGCCCAGCTCCTCGGCCTCGTCGTAGCGTCCGACCTCCTCCAAAGCGAAGGCGTGCTGGCCGGCCACGAACCCCCACCCCGGCTGGTCGCGCCACGCTTCGGCGGCGTGGGTGCTGGAGTTCAGACGGCCGATGTCGTCGCCGACGTGCAGGTAGATGTCGTGAGCGAAGCGCACGGCAGCGAAGTCCTGCACGCCGCGGGCGATCTCATCCCATCGGTGGGCCGCGGCGGTGAACTCCCCCGCCACGAGCAACTCGAGCGCCGTCACGTGGGCCCGCTCCCGATCCCCGGACCGGGCCGCCCGCGACCGGGCCCGCCCCGAATCCGCAGCCAAGGCGACCGAGCCCGACGGAGATCCGGCCAGCACCCGGTAGACCGCGGCGAACACCGGACCCATAACGAAAGACTCGTCGTCAGCGCCGGCCTCCGACGCCACCGCGACGGGATCACCGCGATAGTGCAGGTACTGCTCCCAGGCCCGCGCCCACGCCCTGACACTGGCCGGCGCGCCCTGCACCGGCCCGGGGGCAGGCAGGTCCGAGGGACTCACCTGACCTCGACCTCCAGATGCTCGATGCCGTTGACGAAGTTCGAATCCACGTACACGGGATCGCCGGCCAGCCGCAGCTCGATGCCCCGTGAGAGGATCGCCTCGATGAGCACCGCCAGCTCGAGGCGGGCCAGCGGTGCACCCAGGCAGAAGTGGGCGCCACCGCCGCCGAAGGCGACGTTGGGGGGCCGCAGGGGCCGTGTCACGTCGAAGCGCATGGGCTCGTCGAACACCTCGTCGTCGAAGTTGGCCGCCGCGTACCACATCACCACCTTGTCACCGAGTCGCAGTGGAGTGTCCTGCAGCACGGTGTCGCGGGTCACGGTCCGCCGGAAGTACAGGATCGGGGACGAGTACCGGATCACCTCCTCGGCCGCCTGGGCCATCAGAGTCGGATCGGACCGCAGGAGCTCGAACTGGTCGGCGAACTCGACCAGGTGCAGCGCCAGGTGCGCCATCGAGGCTCGGGTCGTCTCGTTGCCGGCGAAGACCATGAGCCGGAAGAAGTTGGTGAACTCGGCGTCGGTGAGGCGCTCGCCGTCGACCTCGGCCTCGATGAGCTTGGTGATCAGGTCGTCGGCGGGCTCGGCCCGGCGCCGCTCGCCGAGGGCGCGGGCGTACTCGTTGATGCCGTGGGCGGCCGGGCTGTTGAACGGCAGCAGCCGCAGATCGGTGGTGTTGCCGTAGGCGGTGGGCTCCAGCGGCTTGCTTGAGGTGCCGGCCACCAGATGGTCGGTCAGCTCGATCATGTAGTCGTGGTCCGATTCGGGCACGCCCATGATGTCGCAGATCACCCCGATGGGGATCGGCGCGGCCACGGCCTCGACCCAGTCGCCGCCGCCGGCCTGCACCAGCGCATCCAGGCACCTGGCGATCCTGGATCGCACCGCAGCCTCGTACGACTGCACGTGGCGGGGCGTGAACGCCGAGCTGACCAGACGCCGCAGACGGGTGTGCACGGGCGGGTCGAGGTCGATCATCGACGCCCGGGCCGAGAGAGCGTCCTCGTCGATGTCGTAGATCTGGATATGGCCGACCGCCGAGGAGTACAGCTCGGTGTCGCGGGAGACCTCCGACACCGGCCCGTGGCGGGTAACCGACCAGAACCCGGTGCGGTCACCACCACCGGGCGGGGTCCAGCTCAGTCGGGGTCGGGCCCTCATCTTCGCGAAGGCCCCGTGGGGGATGCCCTGGGAGAAGGTGGCCGGATCTGAGAGGTCCGCCGGCGCGACGAAGTCTTCAGTGATGGCCATCAACCCAGCACGAACGGGTCGCGGGTGGCGCCGGTCAGCTCCACCCACACCGCCTTGGTCTGGAGGTAGCCGTCGAGGGCTTCGCGGCCGTTGTCCTTGCCGTAGCCGGACTGCTTGAACCCACCGAAGGGCGCGGCGTAGCTGGCGGTGCGGTACGTGTTGACCCACACCGTGCCCGCGGCCAGGGCCCGGGCCATCCGCAGGGCCCGGCGCACGTCGAGGGTCCACACGCCGGCCGCGAGCCCGTAGTCGGAATCGTTGGCCAGCTTGACGACCTCGTCCTCGTCGTCGAAGGTCATCACGGCGAGGACCGGGCCGAACACCTCGGTGCGCACGATAGTCGTCGCGTTGTTGACCCCCGTCAGCACCGTCGGCCGCACGAAACGGCCGCCCAGCGCGGGATCGACCATTCCCCCGGCCGCGACCACGGCCCCTTCAGAGCGCGCCTGCTCGATCATGGCCAGGATCCGGTCGCGCTGAGCATCCGACGCGGCCGGTCCCATCTCGGTGGCAAGGTCGGAAGGATCGCCCAGTACCAGCTCCTCCGCTCGGGCCGTGACCCGGGCCACGATCTCGTCGGCTATGCCCCGCTGGACGTAGGCGCGCGACCCGGCAATGCAGGTCTGGCCGCTGGCCGCGAAGATCCCGGCCAGCAGGCCGTTGACCGCGCCTTCCGCGTCGGCGTCGTCGAAGATGATCTGGGGCGACTTGCCACCCAGTTCCAGCGCCGTGGGCACCAGGTTGGAGGCCGCGGCCCGGGCCACATGGCGGGCGGTGCCGCCGCCGCCGGTGAAGGTGATCTTGTCGATGCCTTCATGTGCGGTCAGCGCCGCTCCCACCGCGGGGCCGCCGGTCACCACGTTGATCACCCCCGGCGGGAATCCGGCCTCCGCAGCCCGCTCGGCCAGCAGGAGCGCGGTTACCGGGGTGAGTTCGGACGGCTTGACCACCGCGGTGCAACCCGCGGCCAGCAGCGGGGCCAGCTTCCAGGTGAGCAGGAGCAGGGGCGAGTTCCAGGGGATGATCGCGGCCACGACCCCCACGGGCACCCTCTCGGTGTAGACGAGGAAGTTGGGTGCGGGGCTGGGGATCTGCTCGCCGGCGATCTTGTCGGCCAGGCCGGCGAAGAAGTCGTAGTAGCTCTGGAGGCTCTTGGCCTGCGCCGAGGTCTCCCGGATGATCTTGCCGTTGTCGCGGGTCTCGATGGCGGCCAGCTCGGCCGCGTCCCGGGTGAGGATCTCGCCCAGGCGCCTCATGAGCCGGGCCCGTTCGGCCGCGGGCATCTGCGGCCACGGCCCGTCGCTGAAGGCCCGCCGGGCCGCGGCGACGGCGTCGTCCACCGCGCCGGGATCGTCGGCGACGGCGGCCCAGACCTCGCCGGTGAACGGATTCGACGTCTCCATGCGCCGACCGGCGGCGGGAGCGGCGAATCCTCCACCGATCCAGTTGTCGTAGGTCTCCATCATTCCTCCCCGCTATCCGTCCGTGCCGCTCGAGCTCTCGGGCTCGATGATCGAGATGGCCGCGCCCGGGCACCGGTGAGCAACCACCTCCGCTCTCGAGCGAGGCAGCGTGCCGGCGCCGATCACCGCCGACACGACCTCCTCGTCATCGAGCAGGAACACGTCAGGCTCGAGCATCTCGCACTGTCCCCCGCCGATGCACCGCTCGGAGTCGACGGCCACCCGCACTTGGTCGCCGGTCACGGCGCGCCTGCCGGGGCCATCTCGACCGAGAGCACGCCGTGGACGAAGTTCGACGCCATCCGCACGGGCTCGCCGCGCTGTTCGAGGAACAGTCGCCTCTCAGCCATCTCCTCCAGCAGGACCGAGACCTCCAGACGGGCCAGGAACGCACCCAGGCAGAGGTGCGGGCCTCCCCCTCCGAAAGCGAAGTGCTCGTTGTCGCTCCGCGCGGCATCGAAGCGGAAAGGATCGGTGAAGGCGGCCTCGTCGCGGTTGGCCGAGGCGTACCACATCACCACCTTGTCGCCTGCCGCGATGCGGGTTCCGGCCAGTTCGCAGCCGGTCGCGGCGGTCCGGCGCATGTGCAGGACCGGGGTGGCCCAGCGAATGATCTCCTCAGTGGCCGACCCGACCAGTTCAGGGGTGTCAAGGATCCTCTGCCACTGGTCGGGATGGGCCGCCAGGGCCATCCCTCCGTGACTGAGAGCGGTGCGGGTGGTCTCGTTGCCGGCGAAGACGAGCAAGTGGAACAGGTGGCGGAACTCGTGCCTCGAGATGCGCCCGCCGTCGGCTTCGGCCTTGACGAGGTGCGTGACGAGATCTTCGCGGGGATCGGCCCGCCGCTTGGCCCGCATCTCCTCGCCGTACTCGAACAGGGCGTGGCTGGCCGGGCTGTTGAAGGGCAGCAGGCGCAACTCGGTGGTGTTCCCGAAGGCGTCCGGGGGCAGGGACTGCGTGTCGCTGGTGCCCTCGACCAGGTAGTTCGACAGCTCGACGAGGTAGCCGGCGTCGGAGACGGGAACGCCCAGCATGGCGAGGATCACCCGGATGGGCAGGGGCGCGGCCACCAGCTCGACCCAGTCGCCCCCGCCACGGGCCACGAACTCGTCGAGCAGCTCGACGGTTATGTCGCGCACCGCCTCCTCCCACCGGCGGATGTTCTTGGGGGTGAACGCGCCGGCCACCATGCGCCTCAGCCGGGTGTGATCGGGGGCGTCGGTGTCGATGAGCGAGCGGCGGGCCTCCAGCGCGTCGGCCTCCAGATCCCACAGGTTGGTGTGGCCGATGGCCGACGAGAACACCGCCGGGTTGCGCGACACCGCCCTCACATCGGCGTGGCGGGTCACGGCCCAGAAGCCGTTGTCGCCGTGGGGATGCCAGGCCAATCCCGGCATGGCCCGGATCTGCGCGAACCGCTCGTGGGGGATTGCATCGAGATAGAGCCGGGGGTCGGCGATCTCGGGAGCCAGGGTCGGGGTGGATGCGGCTGGCGGGCTCACGGCACCGGCTTCCGGGTCAGCAGTGCGCCAGGAAGCGGGCTCGCTCCCAGTCGTTGACCGTTTCGGGGTCGGGCGAGTTCTCGACGGCCAGGGCGAGCTCGTGCTCGGCGGTGCACAAGTAGTTGGTCGAGAACTGCCCGCCGAGCATCTCCGCCAGCGCGGAGTCGCGGTAGGCCGCTATGGCGTCGGCCAGCGTCGCGGGCAGTGGAGCGCAGTCGCCGGGGTTGGAGTACATGTCGCCCTCGCTCATCGGCGGGATCGGCAGGCCGCGCTCGAGCCCGTCGCAGCCGGCAGCCAGCACTCCGGCGATCATGAGATGGGCGGTGGCGTCGGCGCCCGCAGCCCGGTACTCCACCCGGTTGGCCGGCGAGCCGCCCTCGGTGATGCAGCGGGCCAGCACGGTGCGGTTGTCGCCGCCCCAGTGCACGTGGGTCGGGGCGAACGTGTAGGGCCTCACCCGCTTGGCCCCGTTGTCGGTGGGCGATCCGAGCAGGCCCATCGGTTGGGCGTGCTCCAGCAGGCCCCCGAGCCAATGCGACATCAGCTCGTTGGGAGCGCCGTCGGAGTCGGCGAACGCGTTGGCCCCGTCGGCGTTGAGGCTGGTGTGGACGTGCATACCCGAGCCCGACTGGTCGGCCCACGGCTTGGGCATGAAGGTGGCCCTCAGCCCGTGGCGCACCGCCACCTGCTTGACGATGCTCTTGAAGACCACCGTCGCGTCGGCCGCGGTCATGGCGTCGGCGTAGGAGATGTTCACCTCTATCAGCCCCGGCCCGTACTCGGCGTTGGAGGACTCCACCTCCAGCCCGGCGCCCAGCAGCCCGGCCCGCATGTCTGCGATGCAGTCCTCGAGGGCGACCGCGTCCGTGAGCGAGGAGTACTTGATGTGGTCCTGGACCGGGCTCCAGTCGGGATGGCACAGGTAGAACTCGAGTTCGGTGGCCGCTACCGGCTCGTATCCCAGGGCCCGGCACCGCTCGATCTGCTGGGCCAGCACCCGCCGGGGGGACAGCTCGTGCGGTCGGCCGTGCTCGTCGAACACATCGGTGAAGACGATGGCGTAGCCGGGCTGGTGGGTGAAGGTCCTCCCCGTGGACAGGTCGGGTACCAGCTTGCAGTCGAGATATCCGGTGTCCATATTGATGAACGGGTTGTCGGTCAGGTCATCCTGCGCGTCCATGATGAAGATGGCGTCCGCGATGGCCACGCCCGCAGTCGCCACGGTGCTGAAGAAGCGCTCGACGGGCACCCGCTTGCCCCGCAGGTGCCCCTGGGTGTCGGGGATGGCCACCTCCACGGTATGCACCCCGGCGGCTGCGCACTGGTCCCGGAACCTGCCTGCTGCTTCGGTGTCGGTCATCGATACTCCTGGTGGTTGGTTGAGGTTGGATGGACAACATTCAGGCGACGGTGAGCACGACCCGGCCCTTCACGTCGCCGGCACGGAGCCGGTCGTGGGCGGACTGGGCGTCCTCGAGGGGCAGAGTCTCCACCGGGTTGAGGATCGAGGGCTCCCGGCCTGCCAATGCGAGCAGCTCGTCGAGTTGGGCCCGGCTGCCCCACACGCTGGACATCAAGCGGGCCTCGTGGGGCACGGCTCCGAAGCCGAAGGGGATGCGCCCGCCGTAGAGGCCCACGACCACCACAAGCCCCAGCCTCGCCACCGCGCCCGCCGCGGCGGCCAGCGTGGCCTCGCTGCCGATGAAGTCGATCACGAAGTCGAAGGGGGGCGGCTCGTCGCCGGGTCCGTAGGCGTGGTGGGCCCCCCGCTCCACGGCGGTGGCCCGCTTGGCCGCGGCGAGGTCCAGCGCGCCGATCTCGGCGTCGGTGAGCAGCCGGAGGTACCGGATGGCGTACTGGCCGAGGCCGCCCGCGCCGATCACCAGGGCCCGCCGGGGCCGGCCCGGTCGCCGCAGGGTCTCGAGCCCCTGCGTCACCGCCCGGTAGGCGGTGAGCCCGCCGCAGGCCAGGGGGGCGCTGACGACGGGATCAAGGTCGCCGGTGGGCGCCAGGTACTCGACCGCAGGGACCCGCATCTTCTCCGCGTAGCCGCCGTCGGCGAATATGCCCGCCTCCCTGGCGTCGACGCAGACCATCTCGACACCCTCCGCGCACAGCTCGCACGAGCGGCAACCCCACGGCGCGTACACCATCACCGGACCCAGGCTCCGGTGCATGCCGGTCACCTCGTGCCCGAGGATCAGTGGCAGCGGGCTGGGTATCTCCCCATCGACGACATGCAGGTCGGAGTGGCAGACCCCGCACGCGGTGACATCGATCACCTCGCCGGACCCGTCGGGGTCGGGATGGTCGCCCGCGAAACGCAGTCGGGTGCCGAATGCGTCCAGCACGACCGCTCTCACGTCAGTAGCTCCTGGGCAGGCCCAGACACTTCTGGGCGATGAAGGCCAGCACGAGATTGTTGTTGACCGGCGCGACCTGGTACAGGCGGGTCTCGCGCAGCTTGCGCTCGATGTCGTACTCGACCGCGAAACCGAAGCCTCCGTGCGTGTCGAGGGCGGCGTTGCCGGCCTCCCAGGAGGCCTCCGAGGCCAGCATCTTGGCCATGTTGGCCTCCGCGCCGCACGGCTCGCGCCGGTCGAACAGGCCGGCCGCCTTCCAGCGCATGAGGTCGGCGGCCTGCAGGTTGGCGTAGGCCCGGGCCAGGGGGAACTGCACTCCCTGGTTCATCCCTATGGGACGCCCGAACACCTCGCGCTGGCGGGCGTACTCGCTGGCCCGGTCGAGGAAGAACCGGCCATCGCCTACGCACTCGGCCGCGATCAGGATCCGCTCGGCGTTCATCCCGTCGAGAATGTGGGAGAACCCCATGCCCTCGGTGCCGACCAGGGCGTCCGCGCCGATCACCACATCGTCGAAGAACACCTCGGTGGTGTTGTGGTTCATCATGGTCGGGATCGGATTGATGGTCAGACCCGGTACCAGCTCCCCGGCGGCGTCCCGCAGCTCGATGATGAACACCGAGAGTCCCGAACTGCGCTCGGCGAACTCCCCGGGCGGCGCGGTCCGGGCCAGCAGCAGCATCAGGTCCGAGTGCAGGGCACGGGACGTCCAGATCTTCTGCCCGCTGATGTGCCATGTGTCGCCGCGGCGCTCGGCCCGCGTGCGGATGGCGGTCGTCTCGGACCCGGCGGCAGGCTCGGTCACCCCGAACGCCTGGAGCCGCAGCCGGCCCTCCGCGATCGGCGGCAGGTAGCGCTGCTTCTGCGCTTCGGAGCCGTGCCGGAGCAGCGTGCCCATCACGTACATCTGGGCATGGCACGCGCTGGGGTTGCCTCCGCTGGCAGAGATCTCCTCGAGAATGACCGAAGCCCCGGCGAGGCTGAGCCCGCCCCCGCCGTACTCCTCGGGAATCAGCGCGCCCAGCCAGCCCTGGGCGGTCAGCTCGGCCACGAAGTCCTCGGGGTACCGGTCGGGCTCGAGGCTCCGCCAGTAGGAGTTGCCGTACCTGTCGCACAGGCGACGCACCTCGGTGCGGATGAGGTCGAAGTCCTCGGCTGCCGGACCGGCGTGAGTGCCGCCGAGCGCGGTTGCGGATGCGGCGGCGGTCACAGCAGGGGCTCCTCATCCCAGTAGCCGTGGCGCTCCAGGAATCCGGCGGCTGCGATGCCGCTCTGGTGCAGGTGCTCCTCCATGGCGCGGCGGGCGCTGTCGGGATCGCGCTGCACGATCGCCTCGAGGATGGCGGCGTGGTGTTGCACGGCGTGCGCGTCCCAGCCCTCGATGAACTCGTAGTAGCGGGACGGGACCGAGCGGACCAGGTGACGCAGAAGCCATCGGGTCCGGCGAGGGGCGGCGGAGTTGATCACCCGGTGGAAGGCATTGTTCAGCTCGGAGAGGTCCTCGCCGGTGTCACGCTCGAATCGTTCGTGGATGGCGGCGAGCTCCGCGATCTCGTCGTCCTTGAGCGACACGGCGGCCGTGGCCGCGGCTCGCCCCGCCACCACCCCGAACAGCTCGTAGTGGTCGACGATGTCGTCGGGAGTCAGCCGCGCCACCGATGCGCCCCGGCGAGGAGTGACTTCCACGAGGCCCTCGCGGCCCAGGATCACCAGCGCCTCCCGGACCGGGCTGCGGCTCACGTCGAGCGCGTCACCGACCGCGTCCTGGTCGATCTTGGTCCCCGGCTTGAGTGACCCGGCCAGGATCAGGTCCCGGATGTAGGTCACGACCTCGTCGGCGAGGCTGCCGCGCCTGCGGCGCCGGGGATCGACCGGCGGGTACTCACCGTTCATGGCTGGTCCTCTGCCTGCAGCGCGGCCTCGCCCAGGTAGGCAGCCTGCACCGCGGGATGGGCCTGCACCTGCGCAGGGGTGCCGCTGGCGATGACGCGGCCCTGGTCGAGGCAGTAGACCCGGTCGCAGATCCCGGTGATGAAGTTGAGGTCGTGGTCGATGACCAGCACGCCGGCACCCACCGCGGCAGCCATGCTCCGGACGCTCTCGACCATCGCGAGCGACTCCGAGTCGCTCATCCCGCTGGTCGGCTCGTCGAGCAGCAGGAAGGCGGGCGCCGCGGCCGCGGCCCGGGCCAGCTCCAGGCGCCGGGAGTTCCCGTAGTCGAGTTGGCCGGCCCGCCGGTTGCGCTGGTCCCACAAGCCGGCGTCTGCCACGATCGCGTCGACGTCGGCCCGGCTGCCGCCGTTGCGATGGACGGCGGCCATGAGTGCGGCGACCTCCACGTTCTCCCGCACGGTGAGCGACGAGAACAGCCTCAGGTTCTGGAACGTCCGGACCAGGCCGGCGCGCGCGATCGCATGGGACGGCGCCGCGGTCAGCCCCATCTCGCCCAGGTGCACCTCCCCGGTGGAGGGATCCACGATGCCGGTCATCACGTTCACCAGCGTTGTCTTGCCCGCTCCGTTGGGGCCGATCAGCCCGACGATCTCCTGGTTGGAGACCTCGACCGAGGCGCTGTCGAGGGCCCGGAAGCCGCCGAACTCGACCGTGACGCCGCGGGCGGACAGGTCCAGGGCTTCGGGCACAGGGGTGTCCATCGCCTCGGCGGGAGGCTTCCGGCGGCTGAAGCGGCGCCACAGCCAGGCGTCGACCTCCCAGTCGTCGAGCACGCCGTTGGGACGCCAGATCATGAAGCCGACCATGGCCAGGCCGAGCAGGACGGTCGGCAGTCCCTCCCGGAACACCCAGTCGAGGTTCCCGTCGAGTCCCAACCCGAACACCTCGAAGCCGTCGGAACCCATGCGTCGGGCGCTCTCGCGCACCGCGGTGATCACACCAACGCCGAGCAGCGTTCCGGTCACGCCGTTGCGGCCGCCCACGACGAGCATGACCAGCGTGAGCAGCGTGTACTGGAAGAAGAAGAACTCGGGCAGGAGGCTGCCGATCTCGTAGACCCGCAGTGAGGCGGCCACCGAGACCACGGCCACCGACAGCAGGAGCGCGATCGTCTGCTGGACGACGGGGTTGATGCCCATGGCCCGGGCCGCGAGGTTGTCCTCGCGAGCCGCGTGGTTGAGCCTTCCGATGCTGCTGCGAGCGAACAGCAGGGCGAGCACGATCGCCGCGAACAGCGCAATGTAGACCGGTGTGCGGGACTGGAGCGTGTCGCCGATCCCGAAGGTCAGCCCGGCTCGCTCGCCGCCGGTCAGATCGTGCCAGCTCTTGGCGACCTCGTGGGTGAAGAACAGCAGCGCCAAGGTGATGACCGTCGGTGCCACTGAGCCTGACCGGGCTCCCGCCCGTCCCAGCCCGATGCCGACGATCACCGCCACCGCCAGCGTGATTCCCAGAGCGACCGCGGTCGCGGGCAGGGGCCCCATCTCGACGTCGGCCAGTCCCCACGGCGCATCCGGTATTCGCGTGTGCTTGTCGTCGGGCGCGATGGCGAAGATCGCGAAGGCGTATCCGGCCACCGCGCCGAAGCCGATGTGACCGAAGGAGAACACTCCGGTGTTGCCCACGTAGATCTGGATGCCGATCACCATGATGGCGTCGATGAACATCGCGGTGATCAGCTTCTCGGCCGACGCTCCCTCGACGACCACCGTGTACAGCAGCCCCCCGCCCACGAACAACGCGAACAGCACGACCGCGCCGCACAGCGGGAAGGCGACGTCGCGTCGCAGGTCGGGGAACATCAGTTCCGCCTCCCGGCGACGATTCCGCGTCCAGGCTGAGGCCGGCGACACGCGATTCGCCATCACACCCGCTCCGCGTGAGCCACGTTGACGAGACCCTGGGGTCGGAAGATGAAGAGCAGCGCGATCAGGGTGAAGACCACCCCCTCGGTGAGCGCGGCGGCGGTCCCCGGTAGCCAGGTGCGCAGCATCACCTCGGCCAGGCCCAGCACGAGACCACCGATGACCGCGCCCTTGAGGCTGCCGAGCCCGCCGATGAGCGCCGCGAGAACGCCGCTGAGCATCGGGTCGATCCCCGCGGTGGGCGAAGTGTGACCCGCCCGCATGAGCCAGAAGATCCCGGCGATCCCGGCCAGTGCCCCCGACAGGGCGAACGCGCCCCGGATGACCCGGTCGGAGTTGACGCCCATCAGCCGGGCGGCATCGAAGTCTGCCGCCGCGGCGCGCAGCGACAGCCCGAACATGGTGCGTTGCAGGAGCACCACCGTCACGGCCAGGGTCACGATCGTCACGATGATGACCACGGTGTCGAACACCTCCACTCGCAGGGGCCCGATCGAGTAGGTGTCGGCGATCCAGCCCGGTTCCGGGAACGTCTGGACCCGGGCGCCGATGTACATCAAGAAGATGGCGGCGACCAGGAAATGGATGCCGAAGGAGGTGAGCAGCTGTGTGAACTCCGACGATCCCCGCACCCGGCTGAACGCGATCCGCTCGATGAGCAGATTGGTGACCACCGCGACGACCACGATGAGGGGAGCCACCAGGTACCACGACCAGCCGCTGCTGAAGGCGGCATAGGTGGCGTAGCCGCTCACGGTGATCAACTCCCCGTGGGCGAAGTTCAGCAGGTGCATGACCCCGAAGACGACCGCCACGCCCAGCGCCAGCAGCGCGTAGATGCTGCCCCGCCCCAGCCCGTCGATCACGTTCTGAACCAACTCGGTCATCGCGCGCTCCCCCGCACGAAGGTCGGTCTCGACATCAGCGCTCGGGCTATGGCCAGCTGCTGGGCCTCGCCGCCCGACAGGTAGCCGGCCAGCGTGTCCCACTTGCCACGCAGGAACGGGAACAGCTCGCCAACCTCCTCGAGCATGGCGCCGCGCTCGGCAGCCGGCAGGGTCACCCCTCCGATGCGCAGGTTCTCCGCGACGGTGAAGTCGGCGAAGATCCGGCGATGCTCGGGGACCAGCGCCAAGCCTGAGCGAAGCGCCTGATCGGGCGCGGTCCCGGTCATCTCGGCGCCATCGAGGACCACCCTCCCCGCAGCCGGCACCAGCAGGCCGGCCACCGTGTTGAGAAGGGTGGTCTTTCCGGCTCCGTTGGGGCCGATGAGGCCAACCACCTCGCCGGCCCCAACGGACAGACTCACATCTCGCAATGCCGAGATAGAGCCGTACCGGGTTGTGAGGCCCTCGACTTCCAGCATCATGGACCGGCCCTGTCGGCCGTTGCTCTCGTGAGCACGATCCGCCGGCTCGTTCCTTACCTCATCTCGACGAGGACGTCCTGGCCGTTGACGATCCGCTTGATCGGGACGGACTTGGGCGGTGTGCCGGTGGTGCCGACGTAGGTGATGGTGCCGCTGAAGCCCTCGAATCCGGAGATCTGGGCCACGGCGTCGCCGATCTGGGCAGAGTCGGTGCAGCCGCAGTTGACGATGCCCTGGATGCCCAGCAGCAGCGAGTCGACGTAGAGGCCCATGAAGCCCTGGCTCTCGAGCACCTCGCCGTCGTTGGCTGCCGAGTAGCCCTTGAGCAGGCGGTCGTTGAGCCCGCCCGGCTCCACGTTGATGTGGGGCGTGTGCACGATGCCCTCGTTGTTGTCCTCGAAGGCGATGCCGGTGGCGTCGAGCGCGTCGGTCCCGATGTAGGTGATGTTGTCGAAGCCTGCGCCCTCGAGCTGGCCCCTCAGCGCGGTGACCTGGAAGCCCAGGGCGGCCGAGAAGAAGGCCTCGTTGTTCTCGAGCACCTCCGACAGTTCGGCCACCTGGGCGGAAAAGTCGGTGTCCTCGATCCACACGTAGGTGTGTTCGGCCACGATCTCTCCGCCGCCGGCCTCGAAGACCTCCTTGAAGACGTCGGGGTTGTAGCCGGTGTAGGGGCCCGGCTGGGTGAACACGAAGGCTCGGGTGATGCCCTGGTCGAGGGCCCACTCGGCTGCCGCCGAAGACTGGCCGTAGTCGTCGAAGGTCACCAGGAACGAGTTGTTCTCGATGTCGGAGAGCGTGGGTTCGGTCGAAGCAGCCACGAACACGGGCACCTGGCCGCCGGTGGCCTGCAGGATGGGCAGCGTGAAGTCCGCGAACGGCGGGCCGATGAGGAAGTGCGCTCCCCAGTCGAGGAGTTGCTGGGCCGCCACGCCGGCGGTGGTGGCGTCGCCGCCGACGTCCTCCACCCGGACCTCGACCGGCGAGCCGTTGACGCCGCCGATGCAGTTGATCAGGTTGGCGAAGTGGGGCACCAGCTTGGAGCCGGGGATGTCGACGAAGCCGACCACGTCGCTGAAGTCCATGGCCATGCCGACCCTGATGGGCTCGCCTGCCGGAGCGGGCTCGCAGTTGCCCAGGTCCGCATTGAGAGCCGCCCTGATGTCGACGGCCTGATCCATCGGCTCGGGAGCCGCCATGGCCTCCTCCATGGCCGCCTCAGCCGCGGCCGCCGCCTCAGCCGCCGCCGTCTCAGCCGCCGCGGCCTCAGCAGTAGCCGCTTCGAGCTGTGCCTCGAGTTCGGCTACCACCGCGGGGTCCGCCGCCCCTTCGGCTTCCTCCATCGCGGCCGCAAGCGCTGCCTCAGCCTCGGCGGCGCGGGCGGCCGCGGCCTCAGCCTCGGCAGCCGCAGCGTCGGCTTCGGCCTGGGCCTCAGCAGCCTGAGCCTCAGCAGCCGCAGCCTCGGCCTCAGCGGCCGCCGCCTCAGCCGCAGCCTCGGCAGCCGCAGCCTCAGCAGCCGCGGCGTCGGCAGCCGCAGCGTCGGCGGCACTGGTGTCCGGCGCAGGCTCGGCGTCGTCACCGCACGCGGCGGCAACCAGTACCAAGACGGCAAGGACAGCGATCACTGACTTGAACTTCATGGGAATACCTCCTCCTGAAAGCGATCGGACCGGACAGTAGCGCCCCCTTCGAGACCGCGCAAATTTTTTATACAAAATGTGAAATGAATCTCGGGAGGGAATCGGTCACCCCACGCGGCGCCTCCCGCTCGGCCCCTCAGCCCAGCGGCCGGTCGGTCAGCAGGTCAAGAAGTTCGTCGTAACCCGTGCAGCAGGGGTACTGCCGATGCTCCGATCGCACATTGGCCGGCGCCCGGAACAACACCCCCGCGTCGGCCGCGGCCAGCATGGTCATGTCGTTGTAGGAGTCGCCCACCGCCACCACCCGGTAGTTGAGCGATCGGAAGGCCTCGACTGCTCTCGCCTTCTGGTCGTTGAGCCGCAGCCGGTAGTCAGCGAGGCGGTCGTCCTCCACCACGAGCGTGTGGCACAGCAGCAGGGGCCAGCCCAGCTGGGCCATCAGCGGGCGGCCGAACTGCTCGAAGGTGTCCGACAGCAGCACCACCGGCATGCGTGACTGGAGTTCCCGCAGGAACTGCACCGCGCCTTCGAGTGGGACCAGACCCTCGGCAACCTCCATGATCGTGGTCATGGTGATGCCGGCCGCGTCCAGGGCGGCGATCCTGCCCTTCATCAGCACGTCGTAGTCGGGCTCGTCGCGGGTGGTGCGGCGCAGGAAGTCGATACCGGTTCGCTCGGCCACCGCGATCCACACCTCGGGTGTGAGCACGCCCTCGACGTCGAGGACGGCCAGGGACTGCGGCGGTGAGCTCACTAGTGATCGGATCCGCTCATCATCGCCGCGGCCCGGCGCTCCAGCTCCTCGTCGTCGACGTCCTCGATGTGGGTGGCCACGCCCCAACGGTGGCCCCACGGGTCCTCGAACTGCCCCGACCGGTCGCCGTAGAACTGGTCCTCGACCGCTCGCAGCTCGGTGGCCCCGGCCGCCAGCGCGGCTGCGAAGGTGGCGTCGGCGTCCTCGACGTAGACGTTCATCGACGTCGGGGTCCCACCCAGCGTCTTGGGGCCGATCACGCCCATCTCGGGGTACTCGTCGGACAGCATGATCATCGATTCGCCCAGCGTCAGCTCGCAGTGGCCGATCCGGTCGCCGAAGGTCATGCGGTGCTGTTCGGTGCAGCCGAACACGCTCGTGTAGAAGTCGATGGCGTCGGCCGCGCCGTCAACGCACAGGTAGGCGGTGATCCGCGGGTACCCGTCGGGGATGGGGTTGACCATGGGGAGATCCTTCCTAGGTTGCAGGCGGACAGCGGGACCGGGCTGGCCCATCCGTCCGTGTCGGCCCTGCATTATCGCCGCGCCGGGGCCGGCTCGCCCACCCCCGGCCCCGGACGAACCCAAGGGGCCACCCCGCCGCGGCCGTCGGTGACAGCCAGGGCGACCGTGCCCACCAGAGCGGTGACGCACAGTGCGGCCGTTCCCAGCACCAGGTACATGACCAGAACCTGCACGATCACCGCATCCACGGGATCCACACCGGCCAGCAGCAGACCGGTCATGGCGCCGGGCAGCGCGATCAGCCCCACCACCTTGGTCCGCTCGACTTGGGGGATGATGGCCGAACGAGCCGCCCGGGGCGCCACGAAGCGCACCAGTTGGCGACGGCCCAGTCCCAGCGCCAGTGCCGCCTCGATCTCGCCGATCCGGTCACGGCACCGTCCGACGGCCTGGTCCACGGCCAGCACCGCGGCCGGCACCGCGTTGCCGATGGTTATGCCCGCGATCACGACCACGGAGGCCGGCTCGTAGGGCAGCACCCCGAAGCCGAACGTGACGACCAGGCTGATGGCGGCCGACAGCAGGACGACGGCGACGGTGACCGGGGCCATCGCGGGAATCCGCGCCGATGTCCGCCTCGAGGCCCGCCGTCGCACCACCGCGCTGGCCACCACCACCATCACCGCCACCCAGGACAGGGCCAACCAGTCGGCCCAGGCCGACTCGAAGATCAGCAGCAGCACGGCCCCGACCGCCAGCAACTGGGCCGCGGCCCTCACCGCCGCCACCGCCACGTCGCGGCTGATCCGCAGACCGAGCGCCCATCCCAGGGCCAGCGCGAGCACCACCAGCGACAGCGAGGCCGCCACCACCGGCCAGCCGACTACGTCCACGCCGCCCGAGCCGTCCACCCCGCCATTGTGCCAGCGGGCGTTCGCGACAGGAGAGTTGTCACAGGACCGGGTCGGGCCCGGTCAGCCCTCCACCATGGCGATGAGCTCGTCGTCGCTGGGGATCTCCACGCCGGGCACGTAGTAGGTGTAGAGGCTGGCGATCACCTCGCCGAGCCCGGAGTCGTCGCCGCCGGCCATCTCGGCGGTGATCACCGAGCCGTGAATGTGGATCGACGACAGCCTGCCGGTGGCCAGCATGCGGCGGGCCAGCTCATCGCAGGGACGGTCGCCGAGGATCTCCTCGGTGGACCGGTAGCGCTCGTGGCCCATGCCGGTGAGGGTCCGGTTCAACTCGAACCGCACGAGCCCGGGCCTGGGCGACGAGGTACGCAGAAAGGTGACGGGCTGGCCCATGGCGACTGCAGGCTACAGCCGGCCGCTCGCCGGGGCTGCACCCCCAGCGGCGAGATCGAACAGCCGGGGCTGGGTGTCATCGCCCGGCGGGTGCAGGCGCGGGACTCCGCTCCAGCGCAGGTCGTCCATGAACACCCACCGCCGCCGGTGGATGGCGCACGGGCCCCACGCGGCCAGCGCGGCTGTGTGGCGGGGGCACGGGTAGCCCTTGTTGGACGCGAACCAGTAGGCCGGATAGCGCCGGGCGGCTTCGACCATGAGGCGGTCTCGGGTGACCTTGGCGACCACTGACGCGGCCGCGATCGAGAGGCTCGACGCGTCGCCCCGCACGATCGTGGTCACCGCCGGCCCGTCGTCGCGAACCGGTTCGGTTCGGCCGGGCTCATCGGGACGCGGCTTCAGGAAGTTCCAGGACCCGTCCACCAGCACATGGTCGACTTCCAGGCCCAGACCGTCGACGGCCCGCCGGGCCGCCAGGCGCTGGGCGTCGGCCATGCCCCACTCGGCGCACTCGGCCACGGTGGCGTGGCCCACCGACACCGCCCGGGCCCACTGGTTGATGCGGTCGTGCAGCACCCCGCGCTCGGAGGCGTTGAGCATTTTGGAGTCGCGCACCTTGTAGATCCTGGTGTCGGGATCCGCGACCACGGCCGCCACCGTGAGCGGCCCGGCCCACGATCCCCGACCCACCTCGTCCACTCCGGCCACGACATCGGCGCCGCTGGACCACAGGTCCCGCTCCACCCGCAACCCCGGGGCGCGCCCCCGCAGGGCGCGCCGCAACGGGGCGGCAGTGGAGGCAGTGTTGGCCATCGGCGCGACCGTAGTCGCGCCGGGTCAGCTCACAGGGTCGCTAGAGGGTCCAGGTGGAGAGGACCAGAGCCCTGTCGCGCCAGGCCTGGATGTTGGCATCGAGGACGTCGAGCGGGTTGAAGGGGGTCACGCCCTCCATCACGTCGTCCTCGCGCATGCCGTAGAGGGCGCCCATGGCGAACCGGCAGCAGTACACCGTCGCGCCCTCGTTGATGAGGGTCTGGAGCTGGCGGTTGTACCCGAGGTTGCCGGGGAAGCCCTCCTGGCCGACAGCCGGGTAGCCGCGGGCCGCGTTGGCCATGAGCACGGCCGGGCCGTACAGCACGAACGTCAGCTTGAAGCCCTTGCGCTGCAGGCGGGTGGCGGTGAGCATGTTCACCAGGCCGACCGAGCCCTCGAAGGGCACGGTGTGCATGAACACGTAGGCCTGGTCGCCCTCCTCAGCCTTGTAATCGGGGAAGACCTTCTCCTCGATGTTGTGCATTACGTCGCCCTCTTGGGGCGGCGGGATGGTCACTGTCTTCGGCATTTCGCCTCCTTGTTGTCGATGTCTAGATCGGTTGGGGATTGGGTTCTCAGACGGCCGGTCCCCGGGGCCGGCCCGATCGGATGGGCCAGTCTCTTCGATGCGAGCCCGGCAGGATAGCTATGACGCGGCGCCGCACGCCCCACGGAAGCAGGCGGTACACCGGTGTGAACACATGCATCCAGAAGATCTCCCGAGCGCCGCGTGCCTTCTCCGGGGCCCGGGCGCCGTAACGGGCCCCGACACGCCGCTGAGCGTCGATGGCCAGGTAGTGCTCGGAGTTCGAGCGGAGCCAGTGAGCGAAACTCATGAGCGTCTGCCGGCCCCTACAGCCCGGCCAGGAGGTTCTGCGCGGCCACCGAGATCGGCTCGTTGAGGGCACCGATGGCGGGCGAGTACACGTTCTCCATCGTGGCCAGCTCCTCCACGGTGAGCCCGACCCGCACCGCCATGGCCAGGAAGTCGGCCCGTTCCTTGATTCCCTCGCCGCCCACCATCTGCGCGCCGATCAGCCTGAGCGACCCCGGCTCGGCCAGGAGCTTCACGGTGATGGGCCTCACGCCCGGGTAGTAGCGGGCCCGGGTGATCCCCTGGGCCTTGCCCACCACGTGCTGGATGCCCAGCGCGGTGGCCAGCGTCTCGCCGAAGGACACCCCGCCGATCATCCATTCGCTTGCCAGCAGACCCCAGGGCACGAACACCGGCCGGTAGTGGCGTGTGCCGCCCGCCGCGTTGGTGCCCGCCGTCTTGCCCTGGGCGTAGGCGTGGGAACCGGTCAGCCCCTGGATCGGGATGTCGGTGACGCCGTGCGGGATCTCGGTGCAGTCGCCCGCCGCGTAGATGTTCGGATCGGAGGTCTGCATCCTGGAGTCGACGACCAGCCCGCCGGTCGTACCCAGTTGCAGACCGGCCGCCGCAGCCAGCGGATTGTTGGGCACCTTGTGGGTGCCGATGATGACGATGTCGGTGTCGATGGCGCCCTGCTCGGTCTCGACCCGGCTCACGGCGCCGTCGCCCTTGAAGGCGGTGACCCAGTTGCCCCACTGCATGTCGACCTCGGCTTCCTCCCAGGCCTGGCGCACGGGCTCGACGATGTCGGGATCGAGCACGTCGGCCATCGGCCACGGGGCCCGGTCGACGACGGTCACCTTGATCCCCCGGTGCAGCAGGGCCGCCACCATCTCCATGGCCACCAGACCGGCCTCGACGACCACCGCAGACTTGCAGGAGTCCAGGCGCTTGTCCCAGTCCATGGCCGCCCGGATGTACTTGACCTCGTAGATCCCGTCGAGGTCGGCCCCATCGACGTCCACCTTGGCGTAGTTCCAGCCGGCGCCGATGATGAGCCGGTCATAGGACACCACGCCCTCACCCGCGACGGTGAGGGTACGCGACTTCGCATCGATGGCTTCGACGGTGGTCTCGTAGTGGACGTCGATCCCGGTGTTTACGTACTGCTCCTTGGTGGCCAGGAAGAGCCGTTCGAACGAGTCGATCTCGCGCCCGTGAACGTAGGGGATCCCGCAGGGGCTGTAGGCGACATCGGTGTCGGCGGTGTAGACCACCACCTCCGCGCTGGGATCGACCGCTTTGGCCGCGCCGGCGGCACCCAGTCCTGCGGCGCCACCGCCGATCACTGCGATCCGCATTGTCCTCCTCTCGTCGCGGCACCGTCTCCCGGCCCGCTCAACGACGTGTCGGATGAGATATCTACGTATCGGAACCTAAAGCCGTCACCGCGCGGGTGTCAAGCCCGCGAAGCCTCGACCGCGCCGGCATCAGACAGCCACCACCGACAGCTCGGGGGTGTTGCGGATGGTGTTGCTCACGTAGCACACCCGGGCCGCGGCCTCGACCAGCGCCTCCTTGAGGGACTCCTCGCAGCCGGCGTCGACGCGGATCTCCAGCGCCGAGAAGCGGGGCCCGTCGTAGGTGCCGGTCACCTCCACGTCGACATGCGCCAACTCGATGCCGCGCTTACCGGCCGCGTGGGCCACGGCCAGGGTGAAGCACGACGACAGCGCGGCCAGGAGCAGCTCGGTGGGCTGCGGCCCCTCGTTGGTGCCGCCCACGCTCTCAGGCTCGTCCACCGGGATCGTGAAGTCGCCCGCGGACACATCGCAGCGGTATGCGCCCAGCCACCGGGCCGAGACTGTGCGGGTAAGCGAACTCACGGAGAAGTCGTCCTTCGGGCGGGCTCTGAGCCCGTGAACTATACGACACTGCCCGATCACAAGCGAAAGACCGCCGTCTAGGATTCACGCCCTATGCGTGGAGAGGCCGGGGCTGGCAACGGAGGCGACGGCTCGATGGCACCGTCAAGCCAGACGCACAGCGAGAGTCTCAGCGCGGTCGTGAACTCGATCGGGCCCAAGGTCCGCCACCTCCGCAAGCAGTGGAACCTGTCGCTGCAGCAGCTCGCCGACCGGTCCAACGTCTCGACCGCAGCCATCCACAAGGTCGAGCAGGGCGCGATGGTGCCGACCATCACGACGCTGCTGAAGCTGGCCGCGGCCCTCGAACAGCCGGTGTCGTACTTCGTGGAGGAGGACCAGGAGCCTCCGCTGTACGCGGTCTTCACTCCCGCGGCCGAGCGCCGGTCGATCTACACGCCCCATGAGGGTCTCACCCTGGGCGGGATCTCGGGCCCCTACGGGCAGTACTTCGTGGCCACCGCCATCGCCGAGGTTGAACCGGGGGCCGACAGCGGCGAGAACCCTCTGCGCCACGCGGGCGAGGAGCTCATCCACATGCTGTCGGGGCGGCTCGACGTCGACGTCGGCGACCAGTCGTTCCAGCTGCGCCGGGGCGACTCGATCCACTTCCGGACCGACCAGGAGCACCGCTGGCACAACCCGTACCGGCACGCGGCACGGGCGGTGTGGACCGCTCTACGCCCCAGTTGAACGGGCCCGCTCGCCTATACGTTCGGCCTCGCCGACAGGCGCTGGTCGAGGTCGAGCAGGGCCTGCGCGAAACACTCGACAGGGGCGCGGGCCACTCCGGCGCCCACCTGGCCGGACCCGTCGGAGACGTGGAGGATCCCGGTGTTGACCGCCGGGGTGATTGAGGTCTCGACCACCCGGCGGACGTCGACCCCGAGGGGGGTGCCGGCGTTGTCGAGCACCGGCAGCCGGAAGCGGCTGCTGGCGCCGGCGCAGATGCGGCCCATGGCCGCGGTGACGGCTGCGGCGTCGGCCATGCGGCCCCCGAGGAAGCCGGCCACCGCAGGAGAGTTGGCCGCGGCCGGGCCACCCAGCCCCACCAGTTCCAGCACGGCGCTGTCGCCGATGTCTGCGGCGCTGGTGCCGGGGCCCTGGCCCGGGTAGTACAGGGCGTCCTGCACGGGGGGCGCCTCCGCTATGAACCAGTGCTCGGGCCGGCCGGGAAGGCGGATGCCGTAGGTGGTGCCGTTGCGGGCCATGGTGGTGACGATGCTCGAGTCGGGCACCTCCGATGCCCACTCGACCAGGGCGCGGGCGCCGGCCATGACAATGTTGAGGAACATCAGGTGGTTGGTGCTCAGGAAGCCGGCCACCTCGCCGATCCTGGAGCTGTCGGAGCGGACCAGGTAAGGCAGCAGGTCGCGCAACAGCAGGTTGGTGGTGGCCTGGACCCGCATGTGCACGTCGTCGCCCATGGCGATGCCCTGGGCGGCCAGCGAGAACACGTCGATCGGTCCGGTCCCGTCGAGGGCCTGGGCCAGGGCCGGACCGAGCGCGTCCCGCAGGAACCGGAGGCGCTCGACGGCCGCGTCGGAGTCGACGCCGAACCAGGCGACCTCCCCCGAGCCCTGGTTCAGGCCGGAGTAGGCAGTGGTGCCGCCGGCATCGACCGAGACCACGTAGACGGGCGCGGTGGGACCGATCGCGGTGGCCATCGGCACCACTGCGCAGTGCTCGTTGGCCGGCTCCAGCCGGATCGCACCGGCCTGCACCATGCGGTCGGCGGCATCGGTGCGGGGGGCCCAGTCCTCGGCCACGACCGCGGCCCTGACCGACCGGCGGAGCGGGTCGCACATGTCGGCCCATGCGATCCGCGGCCCGCAGTGCAGGATCGTCCCTTCGTCCAAGCCGCTGATCACCGAGCCCGCCGTCTCCACACCCAGCAGCATGGGCACGCCACGGTCCAGACGGCTGATCACCTCGGCGTTGGCCGCGTCCACCCGGTCCGCGGCCGGGCCCAGCAGCCGGGCCAGCGCCGCCACCGCGTCGAGGTCGCCGCCGGCGGGGATGCGCCAGTCCACGCCGACCGCAGGGGCGCCCTGGTCCCGCACTGCGGTCTCGAACCGCTCCAGGCCGATGTTGACGACTTCCACCCTCTCGGGCAACTCAATGGCGCCCATCGCAGCCGGCGTGCGTATCCGTTCGGCCCGAGGCCCTACGACATCGTGACGAGCAGGGCGCTCGGCGCGTCGCGGGCGGCAGGCAGTCGCAGGTGAGCATCTTCTGGGATATGGGCTTCGACGAGCCTCCGGGCCTCAGCCAGCCGGAAGATCATCGGCTGGTGCGGCAGGCCGTAGTAGGGCACGGGCGGCCCGTTGTGCTCCCATCCGATGCGTTCGAAGAAGGTGACGTTCTGGAGTTGCACGAAGGCGTCCATCACCGTGCCTCCGGCTTCGGCGGCAGTCGACACCGCGAAGCGCACCAGCCGGATCCCGACTATTCCCGCCCGGTAGCCGGGCAGCACGGCCAGGCGGTCGCCCTTCCAGCGGCCTCCGTCGTCGGTGCGGTACAGGCGAACGGTGCCGATCACCTCCGGTCCCCGGCCGGCGACCACGTGGATCGTGTCGGAGTCGGCGTCCCAGTCGTCGACGTCGGTGAGGGGAATGACCCGCTGCTCCTCCACGAACACCCGGTGCCGGATGCGCATGTGCCAGCTCCGGGCCTCCGGGGAGACAGCCCGCCAGCATTCGATTCGCTCCACTGCCGCCCCCGCTATCAGCCCAGGGCCGTCACGGGGATCAGCTTGCGCCCGTTCGACCCCTGCAGCTCCCGCTCCATCGCTCCCACCGGCGAGCAGGCCTGGCAGCGGGCGCAGCCGGCCGCGACCTTGTCCGCGGTCAGCCCCCGCTCCACCAGGTACGGCGCGACCTTGCGGGCGACCCGGTCGACATAATCGGCGGCGGGGGGCGTCCAGTCGCCCATCAGCGAGCCCGGGACCGGCCGCAGGGGCACAACGAAGGGGTACACGCCGATGTCGGCGGCCCGCCGGCAGCCGTCCACGATCAGGCCGGGGTCCTCCCCCATGCCCAGGATCACATAGGTGGAGACCTGCCCCTCGCCGAAGCGCTCCACGGCGTACTCCCAGGTCTCGAAGTAGCGGTCGATGCCGGTGCGATATTTCGGGGGAGCGACCCAGCGCAGCACGTCAGGATCGAAGGTCTCCACATGGATTCCGACCGAGTCGATGCCCCGGTCGGCCACCTGGTCGATCACGCTGAGGTCGTCGGGCGGCTCGAACTGGACTTCGACGGGAAGGCCCGAGGCCTCCTTCATGGCCTGGCCGCACTTGGCCACGTAGAGGGCGCCCTTGTCGCGGCCGTAGGTGGAGCCCGTAGTCAAGGTGATGTCCACCGCGCCGTCGAGTTCCTTGGCCGCCACCGCCACCTCAGCCAGCTGCGCGGGGCGCTTCACCAGCACGGTGTTTCCGGAGTCCAGCGACACCCCGATCCCGCAGAAGCGGCACTGGTCCTCGTTGCCCCAGTAGGCGCAGGTCTGCAGCACGGTGCTGGCCAGCGAGTCGAGGTGCATGAGGGCCAACTGCCAGTACGGGACACCGTCGGCCGTGGTCAGACCGTAGAACCGGGGCCGGTCAGCGGGAGCCGCGCCGGCCAGCCGGACACCGTCGGCGTAGATCCCGAACCCGACGTCCTCAGGCTCGAGCGAGTACGGGGAGTCGGCCACGAATCCGGCGTCCACCGGCACCGTCACCGCAGTGCCCTCGATCCAGACCATGCCCGCATCCGACGGTCCGGCCCCGCCCGGCCGTCGCTCGAAGGGGGCGTTTATCCGCAGACCCTTGAACTGCAGGTCAATGATGAGTTCGGCCAGGGACACCAGACAATTCCTACCACCGGATTGTCGGCTACGTCGTGTCCGGCGCGGTTCGCCCGACCGTTGTCGCGATCTGTGGCCGGGAGAGCCCGGATGCTGTCGCGGTTAGGGGATCTCGTTCCCCGTGGCGAGGATCAGAGCCGGCACCCAGAATGTGTAGATCGCGGTTCCGGCCAGGACCAGGCCCAGGAGCTTCGCTTGGAGCTTGCCATAGGTGGTGAGCGCCACCGACCCGAACGCCACCAGCCACACGATAAGGATCGACTGGAACATCCAGCTGCCCGCGAAGAAGTCCCACCAGAACAGCGGGAGGATGGCCGTCGGCACGGCGAGGTTCCCCACCACGCGCAGGTCCCATCCGTTGGCCTCCGTCTTGCCGAGAACCACGAAGAACAGGCCGTAGAACGTGACCAGTCCGGCGAGGACGACGGATGCGTCGTCCAGCGGCCGGGCCCACATGATGTAGACGGCTTGGACCAGGTTCAGCAGACCCACGACGAGGCTCGCGTGCCCGATGCTGACGAGCGGATTCGTTCCCCCCTCCTTCTCGTCGGCGCCCACGCCGAGGAAGTAGAGGGCGTTCAGCCACACGATCAGGCCGGTGGCAATGAACACTATGGTGATGGGAGGCATGACAAGCCCCTTCCTGTCCCTCCGACATTTCGGATGAGACATAACTATTTCCCAACCTAAACCCTTGGCGATCAGGCGTCAAACCTGGCGCTGCAACATTCCGGGTCTGGGGCTGGCTAGCGCCCCGGCACCATCTCAGTGGTCGTGCTGATAGCGATGGTCGTGATCGTGATGGTTGTGATCGTGATGGTCGTGATCGTGATGGTCGTGTCCCGCCGGGCGTGACGCGAAGGCCTCGGCCAGCGCGTCCACCTCAGGCTCCGAGACGATGGCCCGCTCCTCCACGATCGACTCGAGGGCCTCCTGCCAACGCTCGTAGTACCGGTACTCGCCCACCGGATCCGACTCCCAACGCTGCACTGCGGCGATGAGGTGGTCGCGGAAGTCGTCCCAGGTGAAATGGCCGCCCTCCACCAGGGCCATGGCCATGGCGAAGCTGCGACCCTCCCAGGGCGCGTCGAAGACCAACTCGCCGTTGAGGCGGGGCGGTGCGGCCGGGCCTTCGATGTCGAGGGTGAGAGCCACCGGCGCCTTCAGCCTGGGCTGACCCTGGCCACCCCCACCATGGCGTCCCGGGTCACGAGCGCAGCCAGCTCGTCCTCGGAGAGGTCTTCGGTGCCACCGGGCCGCTGGGGCAGCACCAGGTACCGGTTCTCGGCACTGGAGTCCCAGACCCGGACCTCCACGCCGTCGTCGAGGTCCAGGCCCATCTCGCTCAGCAGGGTGCGGGGCTCGCGTACCATGCGGCTGCGGTAGGCAGGGTCCTTGTACCACTCCGGTGGCAGCCCTAGAACCGGCCAGGGGTAGCAGGAGCACAGGGTGCACACCACCACGTTGTGAACGTCGTCGGAGTTCTCGACCACCACGATGTGCTCACCCTGGGGCCCGGCGAAGCCGAGTTCCTTGATGGCACCGGTGCCATCGGCGAGCAGCTGGGCGCGGTAGTCGTCGTCGACCCAGGCCTTGGCCACCACCTTGGCCCCGTTCATGGGGCCCACGTCGTTGACGAAGCGGTTGATGAAGCCGTCGAGAACCTCGGACTTGACGAGACCGCGCTCGGTCAGCAGCGATTCCAGCGCCTCGGACCGCACTGCGGGCGAGGGCCGGTCTGTGGTGTGGGCGTGATCAGCCATCTAGGTCGCCTCCAGGTAGCTCTCGAACAGATCGATCCGCAGCGTGGCCGCCTCCGCGTCAGAACCCCAGAGTTCGGTGGAGTCGAACTCGACGGTGTAGACGTGCTGGGGGTTCTCGCCCGCGAAGTGGGCGTTGGTGTCGGGCAGCAGCGCGGACGGGCGCAGGGCGTGCACCGTGCCCGTGCGGCCGCGGATGTATCCGGGCATCCGGGTGTGGCCGCCGGTGCGGAGGTCCCTGGCCCTCACCCGGTCCCCGACCGAGAAGGCGGGGGGGTCGTCGATCTCGCGCAGCGACCCCGGGCCGCCCCGCTCGTAGACGGGTTTGTTCTCCTCCACGTCCTCCGGCTCGCTGACCGACTCCCCCATCAGGTTCCGGGCCCGGGCCTCCACCGCGCCGGGCGGGATGACGCCGCTGTCCACCAGCAGCGTCTCGGCGCACGCCAGCCAGCGGCCGTAGTACCCGTCGACCAGGTAGTGGTGGGGATGCAGGCGTTCGAGGCCGTGGCGGAAGGCGTCGAGGTTGGTGCCCGACAGACCCATCGACATCGCTCCCATGGCGAAGGCGCGGCCGTGCCATCTCTCGCGGAAGACCGGCTCGTCGGGGTCGATGGTCACGGTGCCCCAGCCCTGCATTCCTCCCATGTCGTGGATGCCGTCCATCGGAGCCTCCCAGTCAGCGGATACCTCGGCCGTAGTCCAGTGGCGTCAACTATAAGACAGCGGCCAGTCGCAAGGGAAACGCTGGCTCCAGTCCGGGTCGGTACCTGAGAGCCGAACCGCCGGTATCAGGAGGCGCCGGCCAGCTCGCGGGCCCGGGCCAGGAGGCTCTCCTCGGCCTGGGCGTAGCCCTTGCGAGCCTCGACCGCGGCGGACCGCAGGCGCTCGGCGTGGTCGGAGAACTCCTCGGCCAGCGACCTCACCTCAGTGGGCGACGCCCCGCCCGTGGCCCGGCGGGTGGCCACGATCCGGCGCGGGTCGAGCGCCTCCGCCAATGCAGCCGGGTCGAGCTGCAAACGTCGTCCGCAGACCTCCTCGGCTGCGTCGTCGAGCAGATCGGGCGTGATGTCCAACCCCCGCAGCCCGCGGCCGCTGGCCGCCCGAACGGCCCGGCCGACGACGTGGTAGGCGGTGCGGTAGTCAACGCCGGCGGCCACCATCACGTACTCGGCCAGGTCGGTGGCCTGGGTGAAGCCTCGTTCGAGCTCGGACCACATCCGCTCGGCGTTGACGGTCAAGGACCTGACCACGCCCGCCGTCAGGGCGCTCACCCTGATGGTGAAGTCGAGCGCCCGGGGGATCTCGCCGTAGGCGAAGATCAGGTTGTCGCTGCGGGCCGACGGGCTCTTGACCACGGCCAGGAAGCCGCTCATACGGCCGATCAGCACTCCGCTGGCCCCCCGGATGATGGACAGGGAGTAGGGGTTGCGCTTCTGGGGCATCAGGACCGAGGCCCGGGTGAACGGTCCGGCCAGGTCTACGAAGTCGAACTCCTGGCTCGACCAGATCTCGAGGTCCTCGGCCAGCTTGGCCTGGTTGGCGATCATGCTCGCCGAGGTGGCCAGCAGATCGATGAACACGTCGGTCTGCCACATGGCGTCGCGGGTGTGGGAGATCACGCCGTCGAAGCCGAGGTCGGCGGCGATGGCTCCGCGATCGTCCAGCAGGCGGCTGCCGTTGACGCAGCCCGCGCCGCCCGGACTGGTGTTGACCTGCTCGAGAGCGGCCCGGAACCGGTCGCCGTCGCGCAGCGCGGGCGGGACGAAGGCCAGCAGGTAGTGGCCGAAGGTGGACGGCTGGGCCTGCTGGAGGTAGGTCTGGTCGCCCATGAACGTCTCGGCGTGCTCGGCGGCCACCGCAGCCGCGGTGGACGCGAAGTCGGCTCCGGCCTCGATGAGCCGCGCCGTCTGGGACCGCAGCAGCAGCCGCAACGCCACCCGGGCGGCCTCCCGGCGGGGACGGCCGGCGTGCAGCCATCCGGCCGAATCGCCGATTCGCTCCACGAAGTGGCGCTCCCGGGAGTTGTAGACCTCACCGGCCGCGGAGTCGTAGGGGAAGTCGGCCGGTTCGGTGCCGTAGGCGTCGAGCAGCACCTCCAGCAGGTCGGCCGCGGCCTCCCGGGGAATCAGGCCCCTGCTCCGCAGATCCAGCACATGGCCGATGTCGGCGAGGTTCAGGCCGTGATGCAGCAGCGGGGCGTCGGCGATCTCCCACGCGAATCCGGCGTCGACCAGCTCCGGTGCGGGCGCCTCGCCCGACGGCCCCGCCAACCGGGCTCCGCTGCCGGACCTGTCGGCTGGGCTCATGGCACCGATCCCCCCTTCATGCCGGGCATCGCCGCAGAATGCACGCACTGCGGGCGAAACGCGGCCAATTCTCCGGTCACGCCCACTCATCGGTCTCGGAGGCGCGGCGCTTCGCCGCGGCTGCGACGACTGCGTCGACCATGCCGGCGGCCGCGCCCGTAGCGGGGCGGTCCAGCCCCTCGAGCTCGGACGGCGTGGCGATGCCCGCCAGAGTCTCGGCCAGCGGGCGGCCGCTGGCACGGGCGGTCCGGTAGGCCTCCTGCAGCTCGTCATTGGCCCGGTGCTTGCCCAGCCTCGCCGAGAGGCGCCTCAGCAGCTCCTGGGATCCGAAGTCGCCCATGGTCTCCAGGTTGGCAGCCATCGCGCCGGCGTCCACCTCGATGTTGGCCGCCAGGCCCCGGGCCAGGCTGAGCTGGGAGAGCAGGTAGTGGCACATCTCGGGCAGCAGCACCCACTCGGTCTTCCAGGTGCGGGCGTCCCGCTCGTGGTCGCCGACCATGGTCTCGGTGAGCACCCCCGCGGCCGAGCGCACCAGCCTGGCCAGGGTCACCATCTGCTCACTGCGCTCCGGGTTGCGCTTATGGGGCATCGTGATGCTGCCCATGGTGGCCTCCGACGCCGCCTCCGCTACCTCGCCGATCTCGCGTCGCTGCAGGTTGTACACCTCGTTGGCCATGCGGGCCATGGTCGCCGAGACCAGAGCCGAGTTGTTGGCGAACTCGGCGATCCGGTCCCGTGCCGTGAGCCAGGAGATGGCCGGCTCGCCCAGATCGAGGCGCCGGCAGAAGCGGCGGCGCAGCTCGGGGCCGAGCTCTCCGTAGAAGCCCAGCGCCCCCACCGCCCCGGCCAGCTGGCCCACCACCAGGCGTGGGCGGCTCTGTCGCCACCGCTCCAGGTGGCGGGCGGTCTCATCGGCCCAGGAGGCCGCCTTGAGCCCGAAGGTGACCGGAGCGCCCGGCTGGCCGTGGGTGCGGCCCAGCATGGGCGTGTCGCGGTGCCGTCCGGCGAGGTCTAGCAGCGAGCCCTCCACGGCCCGCACGTCGCGCCACACGATCGCGCCCACATCGCGCATCTCCAGCGCCGCGGCGGTGTCGGTGATGTCCTGCACGGTGGCGCCGTAGTAGACGTGCTCACGGGCCTCGGCGGGCAGGTGGGCCTGAAGCTCGCGCACCAGCCCGATGGTGGAGTGGGATGTCCGCCGGGTCTCCGCGCCCACCGCGGCCGCGTCCAGCCGGTTCGCGTCGAGGCCCTCGATCGCCCCGGCGGAAGCGGCGGGGATGATCCCGAGATCGGCCTGAGCCGCGGCGAGCGCTTTGAGCACCAGCACCCAGCGGGAGAGGCGGGCGCGCTCGCAGAACAGGGCCAGCGACTCCGGGGTCGACCACCCGTGGCCGTAGACGGCCGAGTCGATCAGGTGGGCGTCCACCGGTCGTGCCCGGATCCAGCCAGCGATTGAAGGGCGTCACGAACCTCCTCGAGGGTCGCGCCCCAGGGCACCATGGCGGTGTCGCCGTGGCGCTCCATGCCCTCATCGAGCATGCAGCAGCGACTCAGCACGAGCCCCGAGCCACCGAGGTCGCCGGCTGCGTCCATCAGCCGGCGCGGGCACCAATCGATGGTGCGGGGCGCGTCGGTCCCGTAGAACCAGCGGTGGATCTGCTGGGAGCGCTCGCAGCCGAGCAGGGTCGAGCCGGCGAAGGACGGCCGCTCGTCGAGATGCGACACCGCCACTCCCTCGAGCTCTACTCCCCCGCCGCGGCAGGGGACGATCAGCCCCTCCGACGGCTGCGAACCGGCCTCGGCCACCAGCGAGCGGCTGTCGACGATCCATTCGCTCACCGAGACAGGCGGCAGGTTCTCGGCCGTGTCCAGGACCCGGGCGACCTGGTCCGAGAGCTTGGACGGCTCCGGCGGCACGACATCCAGCACCGTCACCCGGACGGGGTCGGCGTTGAGCAGGAAGCTGATATGGCGGTACCGGCCCTCCACCACCACGCACCGGTGTTCGGGGTGCTGGGCCGCGGCCCGAGCCAGGTGGGATCCAACGCCCAGGTCGACGCTGTCGTCGCGCACGTAGGCGCATTCCTCGGCCACCGCCAGCACACGAGCGGCAACCGCTTCGGAGAACAGGGCGTCGCTGCCGTCGCGGGCCAGCTCCACCAGCGCGCAGCGGCCGGGATCGCCGCCCAGGCGGGCGATCACGAATCTCGTCCGGTGGTACGCCTCGCGCCCGGTGAAGCGGGCCACCAGATCGTCGGGCGAGAGGCTGGGAACCGATGCCACCGACACCTGCCGGTAACGGGCCGGCATCACGTTGGGCGCAGCCGGATCTAGATCGAACACGGATTCACCGGATCCGGGATCGAACCCGCCGCGCCGGAAACCAGGCTGGTCCGGAGGGTGTCGGAGCGCAGCCCCTGCCTGAGCGCCTCCACTGCGAGCACCTCTCCCGGAGCGATGTTGGCGAGGTTGACGTTCGGGCCCAGATGGTTGACGAGCCAGGCCTGCTGCTGGCGCAGGGGCGCCTCGTAGACGACGGGCGCGTCCTCGCCGAGGCGTTCCAGGGCCTCCACCAGGTCGGCACGGACCGATCCGTCGGCGGCATAGAGGCCCACCGTCCCGCTCTCGCGGCCCTCGGCCACCAGCCATGCTGCGCCGCAGTCCAGGTCGCTCCGGGCCTCTTCGAGCCATTCGGCGGGCAGAGCCGGTTCGTGAGGATCCTTGCTGCCCACCTCGGCGAACACTTCGAAACCGTGTTTGCAGGCTGCATCGATCAGGTCGCGCTTGGAGGAGGCCGGCAGGCCGGTGGCACCCCGCGAGACCTCCACGCAGCTGAAGCCGAGACGCCCGGACCACTCGAAGAACTCGGCGCTGCGGCCCTGCCACCACGCGGCTTCCAGCAGGGTGCCGCCGGGACAGGCCCTGACCCCGTGGGCCTCCAGCCGTTCGATCTTGGCTCCGACCGTGCCGTCGACGTAGGCGGTGCCGAAGCCGAACTTCCAGACGTCCACGAACGTTCCGTGGGCCTTCAGCAGCTCGTCCATGTTTGCCAGCGGGGTGCCCTTGTCGATGACGTGGGTGATCCCCCGGCGGCGCGGCTTGGACGTTCGATCGGCAGTCTCAAGGAACCGGGGAGACTCGGAGATGGGCATCGGAATGATCTCCTGACCGGCGTCACCCAACGGCGGGCCGAGACACCATTCTACGGGTCACTTCGGTACTGGACAGTTCGGTGGCGGCGAGAGCGACCCCGGCCGCGAGGGCTCTGCCGGATGTCGCGCCCACTGCTGCCAGCGACCGGGCTGCCCGACCCATTGCGCTCTGGTCGCCGTCGGCGGCCGCGTCGAGCAGGGCGTGTGCGGGTTGGATGCTCTGGCCTGCCGCAGCCCACCTCAGGTAGGCACGGCTCAGCGCCGTCGTGCGGGCCGTGCGGGCCAGGCGGCCCAGGGCGCCACGGCAGGCTGGATCCATGGCGCATACCAGCAGGATCCCCGCCAGCACGTCGTCTCCGGTCGGCGTTAGTCCGGCGCCGCGCCCCTGAAGGCGACGGGAAGCGGCTGCCAGGTCACCGCGCCGCAGGTCGCCTACGACTGCCTCCCAGACCGGGGCCAGATCGGGATCGACCGGATCGGCCATGTCGCACCACGCCGCCGGGCCGGCACTGAGCCGCTCCGGCAGGCGAGGTGCCCAGCGCCGGTGGGGATCGACGCGGATCCGGGTGCGACCCGCGGCCAGCACGCCGTCCGACACGGTCACCGCGTCGTGGTGGTCAGGCGGTCCGGGCAGCTCTGCGGCTACCAGGTGCAGTGGCCCGGCCCAAGACTGCGGTCCCAGCACCGCGAAGACGGTGTGCGACGGGTTCGAGACGTAGAACCCGCCGTTGAACACGCTCACGACCCGACCGGCGAAGCCGCCGGCGGCCGCGTCCAGCACTCCCTCGCCGACCGACACTGCGGGCACGGCGCCCCGGCGCCCGGCTGCTGTACCGTGCGGCCGTGCCACCGCCGGAGGCTTCATCGCGGATCGACCTCGACGAGTTGGTGGACGCGGTGCGCTCCCATCCGGGCCTGCTCGCCAAGCGGGCCGTCGGAGCGGTGCGAGGCGCGGTCACCGAGCCCGACGCGCTGACCGGACCCGGCGACGACGGTGCGGTGGTGGAGATGCCGCAGGGAGGCTCGCTGGTCGTGTGCGGCGAGGCCATGCATCCGCCGTTCGTGGCATCCGATCCCCACGGCGCGGGCATGGCGGCAGTTCTGGCCAACGTCAACGACCTCGCGGCCATGGGAGCGGTCCCCACTGCCATCGTCAACACGGTGGTGGCTCACGGCGCGGTGGCAGCCGAGTGCCTGAGGGGAATGGCCGAGGCCGCCGCTCTCTACGAGGTTCCGGTGGTGGGCGGGCACATAAGCGAGTACGCAGGCGAGCCCGCCCTCTCGGCCTTCGCGCTGGGGAGCGCCGACAGGGTCCTGTCGGCCACCCGGGCCGGTCCGGGCCAGGAGCTCGTGTTCGTTTGCTGCCTCGACGGCCGGATGCGCGACGACTTCGCGTTCTTCACCACGATCTCCGTGCAGGGGCCGCGCCTGGCCGCCGATGTGCGCCTGCTGGCCGAGGCGGCCCGAACCGGGGTGGCGACGGCGGCCAAGGACGTGAGCATGGCCGGAGTGATCGGTTCGCTGGCCATGCTCCTCGAGCCCGGCCGCCTCGGCGCCGATATCGACCTTGACGCCCTGCCTGTCCCGGCTGGAGTCGACCTGGCCCGCTGGCTGGTGAGCTTCCCGACCTACGCCTTCTGGCTGGCCACGGACCGGCCCGGAGCGTGTGTGGACCTGTTCCGCGACGCGGGTCTCACCGCGGCGGTCGCCGGCTCCCTCACCGGCAGCGGAGTTCTGAGCCTGCGCCTCGGCGCAGACACCCGATCGGTGATCGACCTCAACCGCGAGCCGGTCACCGGTCTCTGGGACTGAACCCGTCGGCTCTCCCGGCGCAGTGCCCGAGCGGGGCCTCGGCTCGCCCGGCGGTGCCTCCATGTCAGGCCCCAGCCGCCTCGATCCGGCTCTTCATGGTCAGCCGGTGGTCCTCGAAGAGTTCACGGTCACCGGTCTCCACATCGCCGAAGGAGGCCGCGTCCACCTCCGCGGTCGGGCCCTGCTCGCCGTCCAGCGCGACCACCATGACCACATAGGTGGGCGCCATCGTCGAGGGATCGGGCTCGACCGTGCTGACGACCGCCAGCCCGGTGTCCAGATGCAGTTCGATGCGCTGGTAGGGATCGACGAGGCCCGAGCCCAGGTCGCCCTGCTCGTGGACCACGGCCCAGGCCTGTCCGGCTTGGCGGGCCTCGGCGATGCGATCCCGGCGCCGGCGCTCGGCCTGCTCGGCCAGCAGCTCGCGGCGGCGTATTGCGAACGCAGCGCCCGCGATCTCCGCCTCCGGCAGCCGGTACCCGGCGATGTCGCCGGACGCCCGCAGCGCCCCGTCCACCAGATCGGACCGGCGCTCCCACCACTGGGCCAGCGCGCCGAGGTCCTCGACCTCGGCCAGGGCGTCGGCCACCGCTCTCACCAGCCTCACCGCGGACTGGTAGGCGTCCGGGTTGGTGGTGGCCACCGGATACAGCCGGCGCTCGCTCTCGTCCCAATGAGCGGCCAGCACCGCAGTGGGGTCTGTGGCCAGTGAGCGGTCGCTCATGGTGCCGACTCCTTGTCGTGGACGCTCCCGTAGTTCAGCACCGGTCATTGTGGCCTGGCAGGGCCTTGACCGCGTCATCTACTATAAGAAAGTCGGTTCTGCTATCGGCAGATCCGAGAACTGAGACCGGCTCCGCCGGACCCGATCAAGCCTGACGAGAGGGAGTGCGCCTTGGCCGAGACCGCAGTCCTCGCTCTCGGCGGCAATGCGCTGATCCGCGAGGACCAGCGGGGCACGCTGGAGGAGCAGTACGCCAACGCGCTGGCCATGGCCCTGTCGGTTCGCTCGCTGATCCGCAAGGGCTCGAACGTGGTGATCGTGCACGGCAACGGCCCCCAGGTCGGCAACCTCGCCATCCAGCACGAGGGCTCGATCGACCTCGTGCCCGCCCTGCCCCTGTTCACGCTGGGAGCTATGACCCAGGGGCAGCTGGGAAGCCTGATCTGCCTCGCCCTCAACGAGGTGTGCAAGCAGGAGATCGCCGGGGCGGTGTCGGTCATCACTCACGTCGAGGTCGACTCCGGCGATCCCGGGCTCTCGGAGCCGACCAAGCCGATCGGCCCGTTCTTCGACCGGTCCGAGGCTGAGTCCCTGGCGGCCACGAGGGGCTGGACCATGGCCGAGGACTCCGGGCGCGGCTACCGGCGGGTGGTGCCGTCACCGCGGCCGATGGCGCCCATCGAGGCCGACGCCATCTCGGCTCTAATCGACCTGGGCTACATAGTGGTGGCCGGCGGCGGGGGCGGGATCCCGGTGGCCCGGTCCGCCGACGGCGCCTACCGGGGTGTCGACGCGGTCATCGACAAGGACTTCGCGGCCGAGCGCATCGCGGACGCGGTCGCGGCCCACGCTCTGGTTATGGTCACCGGTGTGGCCGCGGTGCAACTCGATTTCGGCACTCCCCGGCAGCGGGCGGTGGCCGAGATGACGGCGACCGAGGCCCGGCTCCACCTGGCCGACGGCCAGTTCCCTCCGGGAAGCATGGGACCCAAGGTCGAGGCGGCCATCGAGTTCGTGGAGGCTCCGGGAAGGATCTCGGCCATCACCACGCCGGAGTTGGTGTACGCGACCCTCGACGAGCCCGCCGGTGTGATCGCGGGTCCCCGCGGCACCCGCATAGTGCCCGATCCGGTTCCCGCGTTGATCTCCTGACGGATCCCTGCCATGACCGCCGCCGCCAGAGTGGTAGCAGACTGCTACGTCGACAGCGTGCGACTGCTCGAGGCCACCCGCGCCATGCAGGAGGCTCCCGGGGTCGACTGGGCCTGGGCGCTCATGGCCACGCCGGCCAACCTGGAAGCCCTGGTTGACGAGGGAGTTACCGAAGGGCTCGAAGGCGCCGCGGCCAACGACCTGGTCCTCGCGGTCAGGGGCACCGACGAGCACTTGCCGGCAGCCCTGTTGAGAGCCTGGGCGGTGCTGTTCGAGGAGAGCGAGTCGATCGGCGCCGGCGGTCCGCCGGCAGACGCACGCCCCGCCGGTTTGGACGAGGCCCTGGTCTCGGCACCGGAGGCCAATGTCGCCATCGTCTCGGTGCCCGGTCCGTACGCGGCCCTCGAGGCCCACAAGGCCCTGACCCGGGGTCTCGATGTTCTCCTGTTCAGCGACAACGTGGGTCTGGCCGAAGAGGCCGACCTGAAGCGCCGGGCTCGGTCTCTCGGTCGGCTGGTCATGGGCCCCGGCGCGGGCACCGCGGTGCTCGCCGGTGTGGGGCTCGGCTTCTCGAACCGGGTGGCTCGGGGGCCGGTGGGGGTGGTGGCCGCGGCCGGCACCGGCGCTCAGGAAGTGATGACGCTGCTCGACCGTTGGGGATCGGGGGTGTCCCATGTCATCGGGGTCGGCGGCCGGGACCTCTCGGCCGCGGTCTCCGGCGCCATGGCCGAGGCGGCCATCGAGGCGCTCGACCGCCACGAAGGGACCGAGTTGACGCTTCTGGTGTCCAAGCCGCCCGCGGCCGAGGTCGCCGAGCGCCTGCTGGGCGCCCCCCGCAGCAAGCCGATGGTGGCTGCATTGATCGGGTTGGACCGGCCGCTGGATGCCGCTGGTGGCGTCACGGTGTGCGGCACGCTCGAGGAGGGGGCCGCGGCCGCGCTGGGCGCGCTCGGTTCGCTGGAGCCCGATCCGATCGGCTCCATCGACGCTGAGGTCGCCGGGCTGACCACCGCCCTCAGCCCCTCCCGGAGACGCCTGGTCGGGCTGTTCAGCGGGGGCACGCTGGCCTACGAGGCCATGGTCGTAGCCAGCCGCCACATCGGGCCGGTGTACTCCAACACGCCGCTGGAGCCGTCATGGGGACTGCCCGGTCCACCAGATGCGCACGTGTGCCTGGACCTGGGCGAGGAGGAATACACCCGGGGACGGCCCCACCCGATGATCGACCCCGAAGCGAGAGTCGAGCTGCTGCGCCAGCAGACCGCGATTCGAAGCGTGGCCGTCGTGCTGCTCGATGTGGTCATCGGCGACGGTGCCCACCCCGACCCGGCCGGGGTGCTGGCCCCGGTGGCGGCAGAGCTGAGGGCGCAGGGTGCGGCCGTGGTGGTCTACGTCCTGGGCACCGACCGCGACCCGCAGGGGTTCGAGCGCCAGCGCGACGCGATGCGCCAGGCCGGCTGCATCGTGGCCAACACCAACGCCCGAGCGGCCCTGGCCGCGGCCGCGCTTGTCAACCGCGACCCTGCCCTCGTCCACCACGACCTGTCGACGTGAGGTTCCCGAGCCGGATCGCGATCGTCACCTACTCGGTCAAGCCTCGCGGCGGTGCCGTGCACAGCGTGGAACTGGCGGAGGCTCTGGCCGCTGAGGGTGCCGACGTGACCCTCATCGCCCTGGGCGATCCGGTGGAGGGGTTCTTCAGGGCCGCGGCGGTGCCGGTGCACATCATCGAAGCCCCTCCCCGCGCCGGGACGCTGACCGAGCGGGTCTTCTCGCACATCGATGCCCTCGAGTCGGGCCTCGCGGACCTTCGCGGCCGGTTCGACATCGTGCACACCCAGGACTGCATCTCGGCCAGGGCCGCGGCCCGGGTGCGGGACCGCGGCGGCGGGTTCCGGCTCTTCCGGACGGTTCACCACATAGACGACTTCACCACGCCCGCGCTGATCGAGTGCCAGGACGCGGCCATCCTCGAACCGGATCGGGTGCTGGTGGTGAGCGAGCCCTGGAGGCGGCGCCTTCTCGACGATTACGGCGTGGAGGCCGCGGTGGTCACCAACGGCGTGCGAGTCGATCGCTTCGCCGGCGCGCGGCCGCCCGGCGAGCGGGACCGGCTGCGGGCCCGGATCGGTGCCGCTGACCGCCACGTGTTCCTGACGGTGGGAGGGATCGAGCCTCGCAAGGGCTCGCGCTACCTCGTCGAGGCGCTGGGCCGGCTCAAGGCCATGCCGGGCCGGCCCGCGATGCTGGCGGTGGTGGGCGGGCACTCCTTCCAGGACTACCGGGCCTACCGGGACGGGGTGCTCGACTCGCTGGGCTCCCACGGCTTGAAGCTCACCGACGACGTGGTGCTGGTCGGCACCGTTCCCGACGCCGAGCTGCCCGGCTGGTTCGGTGCTGCTGACAGCTTCGTGTTCCCGTCGGTCAGCGAGGGCTGGGGCTTGGTCGTGCTTGAGGCCCTGGCCGCCGGGCTGCCGGTGGTGGCCTCCGACATCGAGGTCTTCAAGGAGTTCCTGACCCACGACGTCGATGCGGTCATGACCGAGACGGCCAACCCGGCCTCGCTGGCCGCCGGCATGGCCCGGGTGCGAGACGAGCCCAGCCTGGTGGAGTGGCTGCGAGCCAACGGGGCGGCCACGGCCGGCCGTTACTCGTGGTCGGGCACGGCCCGCCGCCACCTGGAGGTCTACGCCGGGGACTGAGGGTCGCTCGACCACGCCCGGCATCCGTACCAATACCGACGACGCTGGGGCTAGGCCACGGGCCCCAGCAGAGCTGCGCCCGCAGGACCGCGACGCCTAGGTTGGCATTCCCTCCGGTAGGAACACCCGCAAGTCCGGCGTCTCACTGGCGCGAACAAACCGGATCATCGCGCGTTTCGGCTCCTTGCCCGGCATCGCGGGCAACTCAGCCTCCTGTTCTCCTAGCACCACAGGCGGCGTCTCTTCTGATGACATAGCACCAAAATATACATATATACGCAGATTATACCAACCGCTTCGCAATGCCTTAAGCACGCTCCGGGGCCGGGTTGAGGAGCGATTCGCCCGACAGTTCGGATGCCGACCAGGACGGGTCGAGCCCACAGCGCAATGCAACCGGTGACCGGGGCCCCAGCGTCGGCGGCGCCAAGTCCCAAAGCAGAGCCGGGCGCGAGTCGTGCCAGCGCACCGAGAACGACAGCGTGCCGTGACGGGTCACAAGCGAGAGAGCGTCGACTGACGACCCTCTCCAGGCTGCGGGCAGCCCGGCGGCCAGCACGATGTGATCGGCCGCCTCCGTCACGAGGCAATCCAGCAGGGCCTCCAGCCCAACTAGGCCGTCGCCGCCGAACTCAGCGTTATGACGAACAGCGGCGCCGAGGCCGTCACCCGCGGTGGCAGGCGGCGGAACCGACGATCGGGAGGCGATCTCGGTGAGCAGGCGGCGCGCGTCGCGGGCCGCGGCGGGCGCCTCCGGCTCCAACGCGGCTGCAACCTGCTCCAGCGTGAAGGCGTCGAGGCGGGTGCCGGCGGCGTCCACCAGCGGTCCCGCCCATTCGGCCAGACCCGAAACCCGGCCGCTGCGTAACCGGCGAGATGCCAGGGCACGCAATGCGACGGGAGCGGCTGCCGGGGACAGGGAGGACTGCTGATGCGCGTCGGCCACCGCAGCCCTGGCCCTGTCGGCCTCCTCGACCAGGCCCACCTGGTCGAGCACGACAGCCGACCGGGCCGCATCTTCCGGCTCAAGGGCGCCCGCGGCCAGGATCGCGGCCGCGACGCCCCTGTCCCACGCCCGCGACGCCGCTTCATCGGGTAGTTCCACAGAAGCGGCCCGGCCCACCACCGCCCGCCATCCAGAAGCGACATCCTCCGGCGAGCCGCGGACCGCCGGTGCTCCCTCGATGGGGACGACGACCCGCAACGGAGTCCGGGGCGTCAACGGAACCAACGCCGCCGCCCCGACCAGGCCCCCGCCGCTGGAGGCCTCGCAGTCCCCGGCCGCCGGCCCGGCCCGAACCGCATCCCAGACCTCACCGTCGGCAACCGCGACCGCGCCGCCCGGGATCCGGTCCAGTTCGGCCGCAATCCGATCCCCGACCACCAGCCGGGAGCCGCGGACCGCGGCTCTCTCAACGAACCCGAGCACGGAGACAGCCAGGCTCACTGACGTCGGAGTCTCGTTGACGAACTCCACGACCACAGCACGGCCGGACCGATCCCTGACGGCCGCCGCCCGCTGCACCACATCTCCGCCCCGAACTCTCATGGCGGTCGCCACCACGGGCATGCCGTCGATCAGACGGGCGCGGACCGCGGCCTCCTCGGAGGCGACGTGCCAGCGATCCCCGGTCCCGACGGCCCATCGCAAGCCCCACTGAGCTCCGAGCGGCTCGACCGTGCCGCCGGGGCTGGCCACGGCCGCCGGTCCTTCGATATCGCCGATCAGTTCCCCGTCCCTTCTCAGGGGTGGCGCGGTTGCCGCGCGGGCGCGTGACCGCTCCCTGCCGACTCGGGGCCAGATCACCTTCGGGTTTCGCTGGTCGGGGGGCGGTCGAGCAGGGAGCGGTAGGCCTCGGCCGCAGTGCGGCCGTTCTCGATCACGGCCCTCACCTCCTCGGTGATGGGCATGTCCACCGCCAGCGAGCGGGCCAGCGACGCGACCACTGGGGTGGACTTCACGCCCTCGGCCACCTGGTCCATGGACGCCACGATCTCTTCGATGGTCTCTCCCCGGCCGAGTCGCTCGCCCACATGGCGGTTGCGGCTCTGAGCGCTCACGCAGGTGGCCACGATGTCGCCGATGCCGGCCAGACCAGCGAAGGTGAGCGGCTCCCCGCCGAGGGCGACGCCCAGGCGGGTGACCTCGGCCAGGCCCCGGGTGATGAGCGTTGCCCGGGTGTTGTCCCCCGAACCGAGCCCGTCCGCGATTCCTGCCGCGAGGGCGATCACGTTCTTGGTGGCTCCGGCGATCTCGGCCCCGACGACGTCGGTGTTGGTGTAGACCCGGAAGTCGCTGGCGCACAGCACGTCCCGGAGCATCTCGGCCGTCGGGGCGTCCGGAGGCGCCATGGCCAGGACCGCGGCGGCGGCGTGGCCGGCGAGGATCTCCTTGGCCAGGTTCGGCCCGGTGAGGACCCCGGCCGGCCGACCGGGCAGTTCGTCGGCCACGACCTCGGTCATCCGCTTGCGAGTCTGGGCCTCGAGGCCCTTGGTCAGCGATACGACCGGCGTCCCGACTTCGATATGGGGGCGCAGCTGGCGCAGCGTGTCGCGGAATCCGTGCGAGGGCACGCCCATCACAACCGCGTCAGCGCCGCCGGCTGCCTCGGCGATGTCGGAGGTTGCCCGCAGGTCGGGATGCAGCCGCCGGCCGGGCAGGTAACGGCTGTTCTCGCCGGTCGTGTTCACCCCGTCGGCCACCGCCGGGTCGCGGGCGTAGAGCACCGTGGCAGTGTTGTGAGCGCACAGATGGGCGACAGTCGTGCCCCACGATCCGCCGCCGATCACCGCGACCCGGACGTTCACAGCCGCAACCCTAGACTCGGCCCAGCCCCCGAACTCCAATGCCCGGAGCCGCCCAGTGGCGTTGCCACCAGTCCCTGAAGAGCCCGCGACGGCGGTGATCGTTCCCATCCGATCCTTCGACGGCGCCCTGTCGCGGCTCGCGGGCATCCTCGGTGAGGCCCGCTGCCGCGACCTGATGCTCCTGATGGCCCACCGGGTGGTGGCCGCGGCCGAGCCGCTGCCCGTCCACGTCGTCACCGACGACGCCGAGGTGGCGGCCTGGGCCACGGACCTGGGCGCGGCGGTCGTGGCGGCCGGGCGCCCCGGACTGACCATCGCCGTCACCACGGCCGTGGATCAGCTGGCCGTCGCCGGAGTCGAGCGTGCCGTGGTGGCCCACGCCGATCTGGCCCTCGCCCGAACGCTGCAACCCGCGGTCGGTCCGGGGCTGACCATCGTCGGCGACCGCCGGCGGGACGGCTCCAACGTGGTGTGCGTGCCCACCGCGGCCGGTTTCCGGTTCTCGTACGGGCCGGGCTCCTTCGGACGGCACGTCGCCGAGGCTGAACGGCTCGGGCTCGAAGTCACCATCGTCGACGACGCCAGCCTCGCGGTGGACATCGACCATCCCGAGGACCTGCGCCACCTGCCCGAAGACCTGCGCAGCCCGCTGGGGCTCGATGAGTTGGTGGCGAGCCGGTGACCACCGTCGATGTGGCCGTTCCGGGCCGGGCGCTGGCGATCGGCGCCCATCCCGACGACATCGAGTTCGGCTGCGGCGCCACCCTGGCCAAGTGGGCCGAAGCCGGCTGCGAAGCGAGCCTGCTGGTCTGCACCGACGGCTCCAAAGGCACCTGGGACGCCAGCGCCGACATCGCCGCCCTGGTCGAGCGTCGCCAGGCGGAGCAGGCCGAGGCGGCCCGAAGGCTCGGCGCCACCGGCGAGGTGCGCTTCCTCGGTGAGGTGGACGGGGAGCTGGAGGTGACCATGGCCTTGCGCAGCCGGATGGCGAGGATCATCAGGGAACTGCGCCCCGACGTGGTGCTGGGCCATGACCCCTTCAAGCGCTGGAGGTTGCATCCCGACCACCGAGCGGCCGGGTTCCTCTGCATGGACGCGGTAGTGGCTGCCCGCGACCCCCATTTCTTCAAGGAGCACGGCGTGGCGCACCACCGGCCCGTCGAGCTGCTGCTGTTCGAGTGCGAGGACCCCGACCACCTCGAGCAGGTGGCCGACGACCACATGGAGGCGAAAGTGAACGCCCTGCTGGCCCACCAGAGCCAGTTCCGCAGCACCCACGGCATCGGTCCCGACGACGACGGCACGGACCGGGCCGCCTTCCGCTCCCGCGTCCTCGACAAGTGCCGGGCCGCCGGTCGCCGGGCCGGTCTGCCCTACGGCGAGGCCTTCAAGCGGGTCGAGCGGGTGTGACCAGCTCCGGTGACCGCCGATAGCCCCGATCCCATCCCCGCAACCGGCGTGCCCGATCAGACCACCGCGCCCCGGGGACTCAGCGCGGCCGAGGTGGACCAGCGCCGGCGCGATGGCCTCACCAACGATGTGCCCGACGCGCCCGTCCGCACGGTGGGCGAGATCGTGCGGGCCAACGTGCTCACCCCGGTCAACGCCATCATCGGCTCGATGTTCGCGCTCATCATGGTGGCGGGCTACCCGGCTGACGCCCTGTTCGCCGGGGTCGTGGTGTCCAACAGCGTCATCGGCATCGCCCAGGAGCTCAGGGCCCGCCGCACGCTGCACAGGCTGGCCGTGCTGTCGGCACCCAGGGCCCGGGTGGTGCGCGACGGCCGGGCGCTGGAGATCGACACCGGCGAGGTGGTGGCCGACGATGTCCTGGAACTCCGGCCCGGTGACCAGGTGGTGGTGGACGGCGAGGTCGTGGCCGCCCGGGGACTCGAAATCGACGAGTCGCTGCTGACCGGCGAGAGCGATCCCGTGGACAAGGCCCCCGGTGACGGGGTGATGTCGGGGTCGTTCGTGAGCGCGGGGGCGGGCTGGTGCCGAGCCACCGCCATCGGAGCCGACTCCTACGCGGCCCGGCTGTCGGAGGAGGCCCGCCGCTTCAAGCTGGCCGGCAGCGAGCTCAAGGGCGGCGTCAACGTGATCCTGCGCCGCCTCACGTGGATCATCCCGCTGGCGACGCTGCTGCTGCTGGCGAGGCTGCTGGCGACCGAGGACCGCTGGCAGGAGGCGCTGCGGGGCACCGTCGCGGCGGCGGTGGCCATGGTGCCCGACGGACTGGTGCTGCTGACCAGCCTGGCGTTCATCACGGGAGTCGTCGCCCTGGCCCGTCGTAAGGCGCTGGCCAAGGAGCTGGCGTCGGTGGAGCTGCTGGCCAGGGTGGACACACTGTGCCTCGACAAGACCGGGACCATCACCACCGGGGAGATTTCGTTCGGGCGCGCCGAACCTATGGGCTCGACTACCGAGGCCGAGGCAACCGAGACGTTGGCCGCGCTGGCCTCGGCCGACCCGGCTCCCAACGCCACCCTGGCCGCCATCGCAGCCGCGGTCGGCGACCGGCCCGACGGATGGGACCTGAGCAGCAGCGTGCCGTTCTCGTCGGCCCGAAAGTGGGCCGCGGCCAGTTTCGAGGGCCGGGGCACATACCACCTGGGCGCTCCCGACGTGCTGCTGGGTACCGGCGAGGCCAGCGACGCGGCCCGAACGAAGGCAGCAGCCGCGTCCGCCGAGGGTGGCCGGGTGCTGGTGGTGACCCGCTCCGCAGCGGCCGCATTCTCCGACGACAGCCTTCCCGACGACCGCGAGCCGGTCTGCCTGGTGCATCTCGGCGACACGATCCGCTCCGACGCGGCGGAGATCTTCGCCTTCTTCCGTGATCAGGGCGTCGACCTGAAGGTCATCTCCGGCGACCACCCCGCCACCGTGGCCGCGGTGGCCCACCGAGCGGGCATCACCAGCGGCCCGGACGGCAACGGAGAGGGCCGGGTCGCTGCGCCTGCCTTCGACGCCCGCCGGCTTCCCTCCGAGCCCGAAGCGCTGGCCGACACGCTGGAGTCGAACACCGTGTTCGGCCGGGTCGACCCCCACCAGAAGCGGGCCATGGTCCACGCCCTGCAGTCACGGGGACGCACGGTGGCCATGACCGGCGACGGCGTGAACGATGTGCTGGCCCTGAAGGACGCCGACATGGGCATCGCCATGGGCACCGGATCCTCCGCAGCCAGGGCCGTGGCCCAGCTCGTGCTGCTGGACAACCGATTCGCGACCATGCCCCGGGTGCTGGCCGAGGGCCGCAGGGTGATCAACAACATCGAGCGGGTGGCCAACCTGTTCATCACGAAGGCGGCCTACGCGGTGCTGCTCACCGTTCTCATCGGGATCGTGGGCTCGCCCTTCCCCTTCCTGCCCCGCCACCTGACTCTCATCGGCACGTTCTCCGTCGGCGTGCCCGGATTCTTCCTGGCCCTGGCCGCCGACGACCATCTCGTCCGGCCCGGATTCCTGGGCCGGGTGCTCCGGTTCTCCCTGCCCGCGGGGACGGCCGCCGCCGCAGTGACCTTCGCCCTCTACGAGGTCGTGCGCCGCCTCGACGGCATCAGCCTCTACGAGGCCCGCACCTCGGCCACCATGACCCTGCTGGGGATCGGCCTGGTCATCCTGGTGCTGATCAGCCGGCCTCTCAGACCGTGGAAGGTGGGTTTGGCCGCATCCGGGGCCGCCTCCTACGGCGCGACGATGGCCCTGCCCTTCGTCCGCGAGTTCTTCCAACTCGACAGCCCGTCGCTGGTCGGGTGGCTGTGGGTGCTGGGCGCGGTGGCGGTCGGCGGCGTCGCCGCCTGGGGCGCGGTCGAGGCGAGGGCGCGGATCGGCGACGACGAGCGGGCGGACGCATGAGTCGCCACATCCTCGTCGTCGGTGGAGACGACCCGGCCACTGCGCTGGCGTCGGAGTTGTCGGGGAACGTGCTGCATGTCGCACCCGGAGCCGAGGCGGTCGACGACGGCTTCGTCGACGGCATCCGACGCGCCGACGGCACCACGGTCGACGGACTCGATCTGGTGGTCCACGCCCTCTACCCGCAGCAGAGTCGCATTCCCGCACGGATCGACGAGATCACGGCGAGCGACTGGGCCGCGGCCTGCGACGCTCCGCTGGAGGCCGGCATCCGGCTGGCCCGCGGCTCGCACCGGCACCTGGCCGATCGGCGGGGGACGATCGTGTTCTTGGTGCCGCTGGTCGGCGCAGCCGGTGCAGCGAGCTTCGTGGCGCTGTCGGCTCTGGCCGAGGGGCTGCGGGTCCTGGCCCGATCGCTGGCCCGCAGCTGGGGGCCGGACGGCATCCGGGCCCACGCCGTGACCCTGCATCCCTCGATGTTCCTGGCGCCGGAGCACGCGGCTAGGGCCACCGCGGCCACCGCGTTGCACGACCCGGCGCTGGGCCGCCTGCCGTCAGCGGCCGAGATCGCCGCGGTGATCAACGGCCTCGCCGACAGCCGGATGACCGCCGGCCTCACCGGTGCTTCGCTGGTGATGGACGGCGGAACGTGGATGGCCGGATGACCGCAGCGCACGGGGGCCAGGTGCTGGAGGGCCAGGTGGCGGTAGTCACCGGAGCCGGGCAGGGCGTCGGCGCCGGGATCGCGTCGGCGCTGGCCGCCGCGGGAGCCTCCGTCGTGATCGCTACCCGTCGGGCCGCCAACGGCGAGCCCGCGGCTGAGTCGATCCGGGCCGCCGGCCACGAAGCAGTCTTCGTCCGCTGCGACGTCACCCAGGCCGGTGACGTGGAGGCCACAGTGGCTGAGGCGGCGGAACGCTTCGACGGGCTCGACATCATGGTCCACAACGCGGTGGCTCACGCGGGGCGACCCGGAGGGGTGCACCTCACCGGCAGCCACCGGATCCGGCCCCAGATCGCCACCGCCACCACCGCGAGCTTCCTCTGTGCCCGGGCGTCGCTGCCCTACCTCCGGCGGCGGCCGGGCACGTTGATCCTGCTCACGTCGCCCGCCGGGGTGGAGGGATCAGCCAACCTGCCCGTCTACGCCACGGTGAAGGCCACCCAGCGCGGGATCGTCAAGAGCCTGGCCCGGGAGTGGGGTCCCCACGGCGTGAGAGTCAACGCCATCGCCCCCGTGGCCCGCACGCCGGCCATGGACGCGGCCGTTGCCGCCAATCCCGACCTGGAGACCCGCCTGGTCGCCCGCACCCCGCTGGGCCGCCTGGGCGACGCCGCCGCCGACATCGGCCCGGTGGCCGTGTTCCTGGCCTCCGACGGGGCCCGCTACATCACCGGCCAGACCATCGTGGCCGACGGCGGCGGCTTCCTCGGTCTGTAGGGTCCGACGGCTGGCGCGGTTGGCCAGCGGCGCACCCGGAGCGCTGCTAGACCGAGCACGTGGCCGAGGTTCATCTACTTGTCAGCCCCCGCGGCGGAAGGGGTCGGGCCGCAGCGGCCGCCCCGATTGTGCGACGAGTGATCGAAAACGCCGGCCACACGCCGGTTGACATCAGCGGCGCCTCAGCCTCCGAATCGGCCGATGCGGCCAGAGCCGCGGTGGAGGCCGGCGCGGAGCGACTGATAGCAGTGGGCGGGGACGGGACTGTCCATCTGGCCGTCCAGGGGCTGGCCGGGACCGGTGCGATCCTGGGAATCGTGCCGGCCGGCACCGGAAACGACTTCGCCCGGGCCTTCGGGCTCTTCGGCCTCAGCGTGGAGGAGGCTGCGGCCAGGGCTCTGGGTCCGTCACAGGAGGTTGACGCCATCAGCACCGACCGCAAGAGATGGGTGATGTTGAGCGTCACAGGCGGGTTCAGCGTGGATGTCAACGTCAGAGCCGACCGGATGCGCTTCCCCCGGGGGCCCAGCCGCTACACGGTGGCCACCCTCCTGACCATGCCGGGGTTGCGCCACCGCGAGCTGACCGTCACTGTCGATGGGAAACGGACCGATTACCGCAGCGCGCTGTTCGCGGTGAACAACGCCCGGACCTTCGGAGGCGGCATGGCGATCTGCCCCGACGCGGACCCATGCGACGGGATGATCGACGCGTGCGTGGTGGGCCCGGCCAGCCGGACCACCATGCTGCGCCTGCTGCCCAAGGTGTTCGAGGGCGGCCATGTGGGGCATCGTCACGCACACATGCTGCGGGGGAGGACCATGACCATCGAGGGCGAGTCCATGGACCTCGTCGGCGACGGCGAGCCGATCGGAACGACGCCGATAACCCTGGAGGTCGTTCCCGGCGCGCTCAACGTCGCGGCCGGTCCCTAGACCCCGGGATCCGACCGCCAGCCCCATCCGGGCTACCGCCGGCGGGTGACCGGGGCGAGGGCCTCGAGCAGTTCGCCCGCGAAGTCGGGGCGGCAGATCACCAGGCCGGGAGTGTGGGGGCGGGCGTTGTTGAAGCGCAGGGGTGAACCGTCGACGCCCGAGACGTGCAGCCCCGAAGCCAGCGCCACTGCGGCCGGCGCGCACGTGTCCCACTCATAGAGCCCACCCCCGTGGACATAGGCGTCCACCTCGCCGCGCACCACCGCCATCGCCTTGACCCCCGCGGAGCCCATGGCCACAACCTCGACGTCCAGTTGCTGGGACAGCCGGCGCCCGTCGCTGTAGCCCCGGGACCGGGCCACCACCACCCGGCGGCGGCCCACCCGGCACATCGTGGGCTGCGGGGCGGGATCAGTCCTGAACGTCGTATCCCATGCGGGCACGGCCACCGCGGCGGCGGTGGGCACGCCCCGCTCGCACAGTGCCACGTGCACCGACCACGCCCCGGACATGCCGAAGTCGCTGGATCCATCGAGCGGGTCGAGGATCCAGACCCGTTCGGCGTCCAGTCGCCGGCGGTCGTCGCGGCCCTCCTCGGACAGCACCGCGTCGTCTGGCCGGTGACGCCGCAACTCCTCGACCAGGAACTCGTGCGCCCGCCGGTCTCCTGCCATCTCCAGGTCCCAGCCGTGCGGCCCGGACGGGTCGTTCAACAGGTCGAGCAGGAGCCGGCCGGTCTCATCCGCGAGACGGGCCGCGAGCGCGTGGTCGCCGGTCGCCGCGCTCACGCGGCCGGGGGCCGGCGATGCACCGTCACCGCGTAGCTACCGCCGTCGTAGGGCTCGCGGTCCCAGGTGGTCCAGCGGTGCTCCAACTCGAGCCCGGCCGCGGCCGCGAACCGGTCGTAGTCGGCGAAGGTCAGGGGGGTGAGGCCCAACCGGAACCCCGAGACGATCCGACCGCCCGCCGCAAGGTGCCGGGCCATGTTGGCCACCACCGCCGCCTCGGTGCCGATCTCGACGAACAGCATCACGTTGCCCGCCAGCACGATCACGTCGAACTCCCGCGTCGCGCCGTCACCGGGCCCTCCAACGGCCACACCGGTGAGATCGCCCAGGATCCAGGGCACGTGCGGGGCCTTGGCCCGGGCCTCGTCCAGCATGCGCGGGTCTATGTCCACGCCCACGACATCGACGCCCCGGCGATCGAGCTCTATCGCCACCCTGCCGGTCCCGCAGCCCGCGTCCAGCACCGAGACCGGCTCGAACCAGCACACCAGGTCGGCCTCGCCGTGGATCCACTCGCCCCGTTCCTCCATCCGCCGCCAGCGGTCGTCGTAGACGCCACCCTGGGACGCTCCACCGATCTCCCACCAGCGACTCATCCCGGCGACCCTAGCCAGACCACTCACCGCCGGGACGCGGCGACCTCATCGCCCGGGCGGAGCCGGCCGGCCTCGAGGTGCCGGCCCCGCAGTCCCCGAGGGACCGACCAGTTACCACTGAGGCCGCGGGCCGTTAGCCTCAGTCTCGACAGCCGCTACTGCCTGCCAACCAATACGGGAGAGTTCATGGAGTTCGGGCTTTTTCAGAACGGCTACATCCCGGGACCGTCGGCGCACATACCCGAGCATGAGCACCTCATGTTGATGCGGGAGGCGTCGTACCCGATCCTCGGCGACAAGCACAACTGGAAGTTCGCCTGGTTCGGCGAGCACCACTGCCTGACCGAGTACAGCCACATGTCCGCACCCGAGGTTGTGATGGGCTGGGTCGCGGCCCAGACCGACTACATCCACCTGGGCACGGCCATCACCAGCCTGCCCACCACCAAGGAGCACCCGGTGCGCATCGCCGAGCGGGCCGCCATGCTCGACCACTTCTGCGAGGGACGCTTCGAGTTCGGCACGGGAAGGGGCGCGGGCAGCCACGAGGTGGCCACCTTCAACGGCACGCTCACCTCCGAGACCAAGGCCATGTGGAACGAGGCCATCGCCGAGATCCCCCGGATGTGGGCCCAGCGGGACTACTCCTACGAGGGCGAGCACTTCCGGGTGCCGCCCAATCACAACGTCCTCCCCAAACCCCTCGACGGCACCCACCCGCCGCTGTGGGTGGCCTGCGGCAACCCGGCCACGTTCGCCACCGCCGGGAAGATGGGCATCGGCGCGATCGCCTTCAACTTCGAGCCCGCCCCCGCCCTCAAGGGCCGCATCGACAGCTACAAGGAAGCCATTGCGGAGTGCACCGAGCCTCTCGGCTCGTACATGAACGACAACGTGATGATGACCAACGCCCTGATCTGCCTGGAGGACCGCGACCGGGCCCGCGAGATCGCCCTCATGAGCGGCCGGGGCTACCTGTACTCGATGGTGTGCCTCTACCACGACACCATCCCCAAGCGCGACGGCGCCCCCACCTGGCCCGAGCCGCCGATGGGCATTCCGGACGAGGCCATCCTGGATTTGGCCATCGACGCCGGCTACATGCTGTGCGGCACGCCCGAGGAGGTATGCGAGCAGCTCGAGAGGTCCTACGTGGCGGTGGGAACCGACCAGCTGGTGTTCGGCCTGCCCAACGAGGGCTTCGAGTACGAGGAGATCCTCGAGATGATCGAGATCTTCGGCGACCAGGTGATCCCCGAGTTCGACAAGGACAGGGTGCACTCCACCGAGAAGTACCGGGCCAACGCGGTGCGCAAGTACCCGGAGTGGAACTCGCCGCCCCCCGACATCGAGACCACCCCGCCCCCCAGCGCGTCGATGCCGGTCCCCTACCACCACTGAGGGGGGTCGGAGCGGCGGTTCAGCCCTTGATGAGTTCCGCGGCCTGGCGGCACTCCTGCTCGGTTCGGGCGGCCACGTTCAGCATGGTGACCGGAGAGTCCTCCCAGGCCTGGAGCCGCTCGCGTATCCGCTCGGCCGGCCCCACCAGGGAGATCTCGTCGGCGAACTGGAGGGGCACGGCTGCGATGGCGTCGTCGCGCCGGCCCTCCAGGAACAGCCGCTGGACCTGGTAGGCGGCCTCCTCGTACCCCATCCGGGCCATGAGCTGGGTGTGATAGTTCTGGCCCTCGGCCCCCATCCCGCCGATGTAGAAGCCCAGGCTGGACCGCACCGGCCACAGAGCCTCGGCAATCTCGTCGGAGTCGCACACCCGCACCGTCGTGTGCACCGCGACCTCGAAGCCGTTACGAGCGCCGGCCAGCTGCGACGCGTAGACCTCGGGGCGCAACGGCGAGTAGTACAGCGGCAGCCAGCCGTCGGCGATCTCGACGGTCTGGGCCACGTTGCGGGGCCCCTCGGCTCCGATCCAGATCGGGATCGGGCGTAGCGGATGGGTCATGATCTTGAGCGGCTTGCCCAGGCCCTCGGCCCCCTCTCCGGTGTAGGGATGCCGGAAGTGGTCACCCTCGAAGGTGAGGTGGTCGGCGCGGTCGAACACCCGGCGCAGGATCTCCACGTACTCGCGGGTACGGGCCAGGGGCCGGGCCGAGGGACGGCCGTACCAGCCCTCCACCACCTGGGGCCCGGAGACGCCCAGGCCGAGGATGGCCCGCCCGCCGGAGATGTGGTCCAGGGTCACCGCGTGCATGGCGGTGGCCGTGGGCGTGCGGGCCGCGATCTGCGCCACGCCGGTTCCCAACCGGATGTGTTCGGTGGCGGCCGCGATCAGAACGAGCGGCGAGAACGCGTCCGAGCCCCACGACTCCCCGGTCCAGGCCGCGTCGAACCCGGCTCGCTCGGCCGCCACCGCCAGCTCCACCAGACCGTCGGGCATCGCCCGGCCCCAATACCCCAGCGTCAACCCGAGCTGCACGACGGCACGCTAACGGACTGCCGCAGCCGGCACGTCAGCCCGCGGCCATCCCGGATCGTCGTGCTGGTAGCTTCTGAAGGGTTCTTGGCGGGCGGGTGACAACACCATGACCGAGAGATCCCGCTGCCGCTCCTTACCGCCGCTCCGCCAGCGACGCTGGTTGGGTCTGCTCGGCGTGCTCTTCCTCGCGGCGGCCACCTCGGGTCCGGCCGCCGCGCAGAGCGATGAGGAGATCATCGACAGGAGCAAGAGGATCGTCGAGGAGCGGGAGGCCGACCGTAAGGAGTTGCAGCGGGTGGCCGAGGACGCCACCGAGAGCCTCGATGCGGCCACGGCCGAGGCCGGGGATCTGGTCGACGCGCTCAACAAGGCACAGGCCGCGGTGGACGCTCAGCAGACTGCCCTCAACGAGGCGGAGCGGGCTGTGGCCGACGCCGAGGCCGTCGTGGCCGAGGCTGAGGCCAGGATCACCGAGCTCGAGGCGGAGCTGCTGTCCACCCAGGAGGGGCTGCTGAAGGCTGTGATCGAGTCCTACGTGTCGTTCCAGGCCCCGACCGGGACGTTGAGCGTCCTGGGCGCCGACCCGTGGGAGAACGCCCGCGAGGAAGCCCTCGCAGGGTTCGCGACCGGCAGCGGCATCGACGACCTCGACGATCTGCGCCGGCTGGGCGAGGAACTGGAGCGCTGGCGGCTCCAGGCCGCGGAGGCCGCGGCCGAGGCCGAGACTCGCCGCCGGGAGGCCAACCTCGTACTTGCCGACCTGCTCGAGGCGGTCGACCGCGAGGCTGCGCTGTCGGTGGAGGCCGAGGAGCGGGTCGACCGGCGCCTCGTCGAGGTCCAGCTGATCAAGCAGCAGGATGCCGAGCTGGCCGCGGAGATCGAGGCTGCCGAACGCGAGATCGTCGAAGCCCTCGCCCGCCAGCGAGCGGCGGAGGAGGCTCGGCGCCGAGCCGAGGAAGAGGCCCGGCGCCGAGCCGAGGAGGAGGCCCGGCGCAGGGCCGAGGAAGCGGGCCGGGCGGAGGAGCCGGTCGCGACGGTGGGCCCCGATGGCGTCAACTTCACGCTCGTCTGGGTGCGCGGCTATGAGGTCAATTCACAGATCGCCGACGACGTCGACGGGCTGGTCGCCGCCTTGGAAGCCGAAGGCTTCGACATGGGCGGCTGGGGGTACCGCAACCATCAGGAGCAGATCAACCTTCGCAGAGGCAATTGCGGGACGTCGGAGTGGGCCATCTGGCATCAGCCCTCCAGCACCTGCCGTCCCCCGACGGCTAGGCCGGGCCGGAGCAACCACGAGAAGGGGCTGGCCATCGACTTCACCGAGTCGGGGCGGCTAATCACCAGTCGCAGCAGCGCCGTCTTCCAGGCGCTGCAACGCCTGGCCCCCCAGTTCGGCCTCATCAACCTCCCCAGCGAGCCCTGGCACTGGTCGGTCGACGGCCGATGAAGGGCCGTGCCCGCAGAACCGTTAGTGGGTGTGGGTCCAGACGGGGGGACGCTTCTCGATGAAGGCCTTGGGCCACTCGGCGCCGTCGCCTTGGGCTGCCTTGGACGACATCACTTCGGTGGCGAACTTGTAGGCCTCGCCGATTCCCATGTCCATCTGCGCGTAGAGGGTCTGCTTGCCGATGCCCTTGGCGTAACGGCTGCCCCGGGTGGCCCGGCCCAGCAGGTCCATGGTCGCCTCGTCCAGCTGCTCGGGCGGCACGACCCGGTTGACAAGACCCCAGTCCAGCGCAGTGGCTGCGTCGATCACGTCGCCGGTGAGCGCCAGCTCCACCGCCCGCTTGCGGCCCAGAGGGCGGGCCACCGCCACCATCGGGGTGTGGCAGAACAGTCCGCCCTTGCCTCCGGGGGTGGCGAAGCCGGCCTCGGTGCTGGCCACGATCAGGTCCGCGCTGGCAGCCAGCTGGGCTCCGGCCGCGGTGGCCAGCGCATGCACCTTGGCCACCACCACTTGCGGGACCTCGGCCATCGCCATCATGGCCGAGCTGCAGAGCGTGAACAGCTCGTGAAGCTCCGGCTCACCCATCGCCGACATCTCGGCCAGATCGTGCCCCGATGAGAACACCGGGCCGTTGGCGGCCAGTACCACGCCGGCCACTTCGCCGTCGCCACCGGTTGTACGCAGCGCGTCCTCGAGCTCACCGAGCAGCTCCGACGACAGGCAGTTGCGCCGCTCGGGCCGGTTCAGTGTGATGGTCACATAGCGCTCGTCGCGCTCGTAGAGCAGGTTGCGATAGTCCATCGATGGTCTCCTGTCGGTTTCGGCCGCTCCGAGGTTACCGGTCCGCAGAACAGGGGCCGAATCGCGCACCTGCTAGGCGTCCACCAGGGCAGGCAACACTTTCTCGGCCGTCAGTTGGACGCTGGACCAGGCCTCCTCTATGGGCATCCCGCCCACCAGGGGATGCAGGGCCAGCGTGCCCGTGCTGCGGGCCAGGTCCACGGCCTCGGTCGGGGTGAGGACCCGGTAGATGCCCTCGGCCCGCAACTCCTCGACGGTGGTGGCCTTGGAGCACACCGCGGAGGTCTGACCGGGCGGCTGCCAGCCCTTGTAGGTCATGGCCTCCAGCATGAAGCACTCCCCGTGCTCGGCCCAGACCCGGTCCGGGTCCTCAGCCACGTTCAACATGACCACGTTGTCCGGGGCGATGCAGAACCCCTGGGTGCCGTGGCGCTCACACTCGGCGTAGTAGAGGGCCTCGATCTCACCGAACTGGCCCGGTAGCTGCATGGGCAGGCCCAATCGGGCCGCCCGCCGGGCCGCCGCGGGGGACGATCCGCCCACCAGGACCATGGGATGGGGCCGGCTGTAGGGCATGGGCAGTACCTGAACCGTCTCGCCGTTGTGCTCGAACGGTTCGCCCTTCCAAGCCGTGAGCAGCACGTCCAGCGCCTCGTCGAGGACCTTGCCCCGGCGCTTCCACTCCTTGCCCATGGCGGCGTATTCCACCGGCCGGTAGCCGAGACCGGTGATTATCACCAGCCGGCCCCTGCTGACCAGGTCGATCACCGCGATGTCCTCGGCGGCCCGGATCGGGTCGTGAAGCGGGAGCAGCAGAGCCGAGATCGTGACCATGAGGTTGTCGGTGCTCGACAGGATCATGGCCGCGTTCAGCAGCGGGGTGGGGCACCACGCCATGGGGCTGCTGTGATGCTCCTCCAGAGACACGGCGTTGAAGCCGTGGCTGTCGGCGTAGCGGGCGATCTCCAGGCCGGCCCGGTAGCGGTCGCTCATCGCCTGGGCGTCCGTGGGGTCGGGCGAGACGAAGTTGTATCGGATCAGCGAGAAGGCCATGTCCCAGTCTGCCCGCCGCGGCCGGCGGCGCGGCGTGCTCAGCCCAGCACGCCGGCGGAGTGCATGCGGTTGACGGTGCTCACCACCGCTCGCAGCGAGGCCGACACGATCGACTCGTGAAGTCCCACGCCCCAGGTGGTGTAGCGGCCAGCGGTGTCGACCTCCACGTAGGCGGCGGCGGTGGCGTCGCTGCCGGCGCCGATGGCGTGCTCGTAGTAGTCGACGACCTTGCCCGCGAACAGTCCGTTGGTCTGCAGCGCGCTCACGAAGGCGTCGATGGGGCCGTTGCCCGAGCCGCTGATCGTGCGCTCGATCCCGTCGATCCGCAGGCGGGCCTCCATGTCGGTGCGGGAGGTCCCGATCGTGTCGGTGGTGGCCCGGTGCCCGATCAGCTCGATCCAGGGCCGCTCGGGCTCGACGTAGGAGGCCATGAACCGGCGGTGGATCTCGTAGGAGGTGATCTCGGTGCCGGTGTCCTCGGTGACGGTCTGGATCTGCTTGGAGAAGTCCACCTGGAGGCCGCGGGGCAGGTCCAGGCCGTACTCGTGCAGCAGCACGTAGGCCACCCCGCCCTTGCCGGACTGGCTGTTGACCCTCACCACGGCCTCGTAGCTGCGGCCCAGGTGGCGGGGATCGACGGGCAGGTAGGGCACGTCCCACACGTCGTAGTCGCCGGTCAGGGGCTCGCCCGGGGCCACGTCGTAGATGGCGGCCATGCCCTTCTTGATGGCGTCCTGGTGGCTTCCCGAGAAGGCCGTGTACACGAGGTCACCGACGTAGGGGTGCCGCTCGGGCACGGTCATGCGGTTGGCGTACTCGAACACCCGGCGGGCCTCCTCGATGTCGCTGATGTCGAGTTCGGGATCCACGCCCTGGGTGAACAGGTTCAGCGCGATGGTGACCACGTCCACGTTGCCGGTCCGCTCGCCGTTGCCGAACAGGGTGCCCTCCACCCGGTCGGCGCCGGCCATGATGCCGAACTCGGCCGCGGCCACCGCGGTGCCCCGGTCGTTGTGGGGGTGCAGCGACAGCACGATCGAGTCCCGGTCGCGGACGTTGCGGTGGAAGTGCTCGATCATGTCGCCGTAGATGTTGGCCGAGGACATCTCCACGGTGGCGGGCAGGTTCAGGATCAGCGGCCAGTCCGGCGTCGGGTCGAAGACGTCCATGACCGCTTCGCACACCTCGATGGTGAAGTCGGGCTCGGTGCCGGTGTAGCTCTCCGGGGAGTACTCGAAGCGGATGCCGTCGCCGTCGCCGGCCTTCCTGAGAGCCTCCAGGTTGCGCATGCAGCGCTCGGCTCCGTTGGCGGCGATGGCCACGATGCCGGCCCGATCGGTGCGGAACACCACTCTCCGCTGGGTGACGGAGGTGGAGTTGTAGAGGTGCACGATGGCCCGGGGCGCACCGGCCACGGCCTTGAAGGTGCGGTCGATCAGCTCGCCGCGGGACTGGGTGAGCACCTGGATGGTGACGTCGTCGGGAATCCGGTCCTCCTCGATGAGCTTGCGGCAGAAATCGAAGTCGGGCTGGGAGGCAGCCGGGAAGCCCACCTCGATCTCCTTGAAGCCCATGTCGACGAGATGGTCGTACATGCGCTGCTTGCGCGGTATGTCCATCGGGTCGACGAGGGCCTGGTTGCCGTCGCGCAGATCGACCGAGCACCACAGCGGCGCCTTGGTGATCCGCCGGTCCGGCCAGGTGCGGTCGGCGAGCTCGACCGGGGGGTAGGGCCGGTACTTGGTGAACGGCATGGGACTGGGGGTGGGCATCGTCTCTGTCCTTGGTGAGCGGGTCCGGAGAAGCACAAATCCCCCCGGCCAGTGGCACGAGGGGATTCGGCGAGCACCGATATGTGGCGCTCGCCTACACGAGAAGCAGGAGGTCGGCGAAGGTGGTCACGGCCACACAGGTTAGCCGAGCCGTAGCCGCGGTCCAACGCTCGAGCGCCCCGGGCGCGGTGCGGGGTGCGATCGAGGCCCGATCCGCGCCATGCTTGGGGGGTGAGCTATCTGGTGTGGGAGGCGACGCTGCCCGACCTCCGGTCGCCCATGCTGGTGACCGCCTTCCAGGGTTGGTTCGACGTGGGCGGCGCGGCGACAGGCGCCCTCGAGTGGTTGAGCGAGCGCAGCGACTCGATCCGGGTGGCCCACATCGACCCCGAGGAGTTCTTCAACTTTGCCGAGCAGCGGCCCACCGTCAAGCTCGAGGACGGTGGTGCGCGAGAGATCGTGTGGCCCTCCAATGACGTTCATGTGCTGCGCCCGCCCGACGGGCAACACGACCTGGTGCTGGTGGTGGGGGCGGAGCCTCAGTTGAGCTGGCGAACCTACGCCGACGTCGTCGTCGAGCTGGCATCGCGCACCTCGGCTTCCACTCTGGTGACCGTGGGCGCCCACATCGCAGACATCCCCCACACCCGGCCCTTCCTGGTGACCGGCTCAACCACCAACACCGGGTTGGCCGAGGCATGGGGACTGGACCGGCCCAGTTACGAGGGCCCGACCGGGATAGTGGGCGTCCTGCACGAACGATTCGAGACGCTCAGGGTTCCGGCGGTGTCGCTGCGGGTGGCTGTGCCCCACTACGTCTCAGGTGCTCCCAACCCGAAGGGGGCCCGGGCCCTGCTGGAGCGTTTCGAGCGGGTGACCGGCATCCCCACCGGGTGGTCGGAGCTCGACGAGGCCGCCGAGGAGTGGGAGCAACGGGTCAACGACGCCATGAACTCCGACGAAGACGTGGTGGCCTACGTGCGACGCCTCGAGGCCCGCGCCGACGCTCGGGCCAAGCGCAGCGTGCCCAGTCCCGACGACCTGGGCGCCGAGTTCGAGCGCTTCCTGCGCCAGCAGGGCGACTCGGGGTGAGATCGAAGGAGAGGCCGATGACTGCAACCGCCGCCACCGCACCCGCGGCTGCCATCCACCGTGGTGACGAGGAGCTTCCCTGGGCGGACGCCGGAGGCGGCATCGAACTCAAGGTGATGATGGTGCGCGAGGACGAGGGGCTGTGGATCCTCCGCAACCGGTTCGCTCCGGGAGTGGTCATCCAGACCCATCGCCACACCGGTCCGGTCTATGCCCACACCTTGAGCGGCGCCTGGAAGTACCTCGAGTATCCGGAGGTGAACCGGGCCGGGTCGTTCCTGTTCGAACCGGCCGGCAGCGTCCACACCCTCACCACCCCGGCCGACAACACCGAGCCGACCGACGTGTGGTTCCAGATCCACGGCGTGAACCTCAACCTCGACGCCGACGGCAACGTGGAGTCGGTCACCGACGGGCCCGGCGTGCTGGCTGCCTACTACGCCATGTGCGAGGCCCAGGGGCTTTCCCGCCCCAATGTCGTGACCTGAGATACCGGGACCTGCGGGGGGCTACAGGCCGAAGGAGCCGTCGTGGCGGGTCTTCCAGCTGCCTGCGGCCACAGTGCCCCCGTCCACGAGGATGGACTCGCCGGTGACGAAGCTGGCCATGTCGGAGGCCAGGAACACGATCACAGCGGCGCACTCGTCCGCGTGGCCCTTCCGGCGCAGCGGAGTGGGAAACAGCCCCTCCATGAGGGAGCTGGACTGCTCGGCCAGCACCTCGTCGCCGGGGGTGGGCATCATGTCGGGGGCCACGCAGTTGACCCGGATGTTCCGGTGCCCGTACTCGACAGCCAGGGTCTTGGTGAACTGCTGCACCGCCGCCTTCATGGCCGCGTAGACCCCGAAGGCGGGAGCGGCGTGGTACGCCTCCACCGAGGTGACATTGATGATGGAGCCGCCGTCGGACATGAGCGGGACCCCGTGGCGCGCGCAGTTGGTGACCGTGGAGAAGTTCTCCCGGATGAGGGCGTGCTCCCCCTTGGGGGACACGTCGTCGAATCGGGCCCGGAAGGTGCCGCCCACGTTGTTGACGAGCACGTCGATGGGACCCAGCTCGTTGTGGGTGCGCTTCAGGAAGGCGGCCACCGCGTCGTCGTCGCGGCCGTCGAGCACACCCGACGCACACCGGCGCCCCAAGCCCTCGACCTCACTTACCACGTCGGGAAGCAACGTCGGATCCTTGTCGAACACGGCCACGTGGGCGCCGAAGCGGGCCAGGGCCAGGGCGGTCGCCGCCCCGATGCCCCGGGAGGCGCCGGTCACCACCGCGACCCGGTCGGTGAGCAGGATGCTGTCGGGGGAAGGGCCCGCCGCGTTCACGATCAGGTCATCACTTCGGCGAAGCTCTCCTCGCGGAACACGATCCGGAACCGGCCCTTCGTGATTCCGTTGTCGAGGCTGACTTCGCCGCATTCGTAGCCGCCCTCGCGATTCAGCGACTCCTCGAGTGTGGCGAACACCTTCGTCTTGTACTCCGTGTCGGGGTTGCCCGCCAGGTGCCCGCCCTTGGTCTCGACGACCAGCAGCCGCGGCTTACCGTCCCCGTTGCTGGACATGGCCACGAAATCGGGCCAAATGCGGTCCTGGTTCCAGCCGCGCAGGTAGTACTCGTGCTGCTGGCGGACAGCGACCCGATGCCACCACTGGATCGCCTCGTGCTGATCAACGTAGAAGGCGAAGTCCCTCTCGAGCCCGGTGTCGAACTGTTTCTCGAACACCGGCTCGAAGAGGCTGTTCTGCACCGGCTTTCCGGCCCGCTCCAAGGAATGATCGTTCGCAGTGACGGGCAGCGTGAACTCCTCTTGCATCCTGTAGTTGGGTTCGCTCGCCTCCAAGTCGAATCGGATGTCGCCGCGCTTGAGCTTGCCGGTGAAGACCTCTTCGGCCTGGTGCTCGATCTGGTTTGCCACACCCTCGCGAAGCCGGATTATCTGGTCACGCCGCTGCGCGTAGATGTCGGCCTCGCTCTGTCCCAGGCCGCGCAGCGACTCGATGAGATCCCCGGCGATCCGGGCCGCCTGCCAGGCATTCGGCACCAGATCCGTGAGCTGGCGCGTCACCCACGACAGCGTGATCACGGGATCCGAGTCGATCAACTGGCGGGAGGCGTCCGACACGCCGCTGCCGCCCAGGTCGACGGCTACCGTCTCCTCGAACAGGCCCGAACTGGAACTTGTGATGGCCACCGGAGTGGGTGCGGTGATGCCGGCCCAGTCGATGTGGGGGAGGATGTGCCGCTGATAGCTGAGATCGCGCCAGGCGTCGCGGTGGCGGTGAAGGACCTTGGGAAGAAAGATGTCGCGCTGCCGGAACCGGTCGCGTCTCCGTACGGTCGTGACCTCGACATCGACCGCATCGCTGCCGACGACATCGTGGTCGAGTCCGGTGAGGCCCTCGTGCTCTAGTCCGCTCTTGACCTGCATGACGGCGTCATCGACCTTGGTCTTCCAGCAGTGGACGTAGCACTTATCGAGGTCGGGCACCCCGGTCCAGCGAGCGTGCGGCTGCCGCATCACCCGGCCCATGAGTTGTGTGATGGCCCTCTTGCTGCTGGTGTTGTCCAACATGACAAGGACGTAGGCGAAGGGACAGTCCCAGCCTTCCATCAACGCAGCCTTGGTGATTATCCAGCGCACCGGCGAATAGGGGGACAGAAGGTCGTGTTCCGCAATCTCGTCCTTCTCGGACGACTTGACCCGCACAGCCGCTGGCGCCTCTCCGAGGTGGTTCACTAGGTAGTCGCGCGCGTCCTCGGCGTGGATGTGGTCACCGCCCATCTGGGCCCTGCCCGTCCGCTCGACCCGCACAACGGCGATGGGGCGGATGTAGCGGCCCGAACCCCGTTCGAGCACGCTTGCGGCCGCCTGGAGATCGTTGAGCCTGTCGCAGGCTCGGGCGAGAGTGTCGCGCCACTCACCACCGCTGGTGGTGACCTCGACGGGAAGCTTGATCATCTGCTCCTTCTTGAGGTCCACGCCCGAGATGTCGACCAGCAGGTTGCTGATGTTGCGATTCGGGGTCGCGGTCAGCTCGACCACGAGCCTCGGGGCGAGCCGGTTGACGGCTCTCACGAACTCGGTAGCGCCTGTACCGCCGTAGGCCTTGTGGGCTTCGTCGAGAACGACCACTGGACGCTGTGTCTTAAACACGTTGAACAGGCTCTGTTTGACGGTCCCGTCTTCGTAACACTCCAGGTCGGGGTTGTCTGCAAGCAGCGCGGCGATAGCCGGCCCGTCGTCCTCCTTTGGGAACAGGGTCATGTACCGGCCCGAGTCCCTGAACATCTTCAGGAACTCCTTGCCCTTCTGTCTGTTGGTGGCCGGCAGCATCAGCAACATGAGACAGAGGTAGTTCTCCACGTCGCCGCGATCGATGCGGTCCTCTTTCTCCATGAACTTCACGCGCCCGCCGCTTGCGTGTTCGAGGAGTTGGCGGTACGGATGCTCGCGCGACTTGAAGGCAGCCTTGGTCTGTGTGTAGATGGCTCTCGACGGCACGATCCAGAGAACCAGTCCGGTCTGCAGTCCGAGCCTCTCCAAGGCCGCTGCGCCCAGCAGCGTCTTGCCTCCGCCGGTCGGCACCTTGAAGCAGACATGGGGGATAGGCCTCTTGGCATCATCAAAGCGGTCTACGTGCTCCCGGGCGTCCGACTCGATCCCGCCGTCCTCGCGGAGGCGGTCCCAAGCAGCGCGCGGGAAGTTCCGAATACTCGCCGGGACGTCAACGCCCGCCTGCTCCAGCGCAGCAATGCCGTTGTCGGACTTGACGCGAGCATCGTCGAGCGCCTTCGACCAGCGGACAAAGGCATCCAGTGTCCTGTGCTGGTATTCCTTGAGTTCGAGACGCATCAGACCTGCTCCGACCGCCTGATCTCGAACGGCAACTCGCCGAACATGATGTTGAACTCGTTCAAGTCGTCGAGTTCGATGTATTTGCCGGCCGCGAACACCACGGCCTCCTTCTGCTCTTCTTTGCAGACCCTGGCAATCTCCTCGGCTCGTCCTTCGGTCAAGACAGCCTCGTTGCTGCGAAGCCAATCGAGGTCCGGCCTGTAGCGCAGGTAGTAGTTGCGGCGCGAATCGCTGTAGATCAGGCCGTGCTCGTCCAAAGGCCGCAACTCGGACGATCCGACAGACTGTCCCGTGGCCGTGTGCATCAGCCATGCAGCAAGCGACGAGAACGTCGGCAAGGTTTTGCCGTCAAGCATCCCGGAGGCCGTGACCGGATCACCCAGCGTACAATAGGTAAACGACCCGCCGAGTCCTTCGCAAAGGTCAGTGTCTCGTGCGTCAGGCACGCCGGAGATGACTCGCCGCACCCGCTCAGCGGTGACAGTGTCGGCATAGTTCTCACACTCCACAAGAATGAACTTGCGATTGCCGCCGTCCTGCTTGTTCAATGCCAACACGGCTTGAGCAGTCGTGCCGGATCCGGCGAATGAATCGAGAATGACAGCTTGTGGATCCCTCAGCAGATCGATGAGATACTGCACAAGCTCGACAGGTTTCGGTTGTGGGAATACACCACCAGTTCCGAAGATTGATCGTAGCATCCGCGTGCCACTAGCATTGAAACCCACAACTTCTGGATCCAACATTGCATTCGGTGGCTGACCTTCCTGTACTTCTGAAAGATAGCGTTTAGCGCGCGGCTCCTTGCCAGAGTAGACAAGCCGATCTGAACGCTCCATTTCTTGTAGTTTCTCCTTCGAGTACCTCGGATAGCTGCCAGCCGGCGCTGACCACTCAATCCCGTTGCTGAAAGTGAACGTGTATGGTTCATAATAGTTTCGAGCGCTTAGTGGATCCAGCTTGTACGGACCTCGTCCGTCACCATCATCATTCGGGTACCGCTCTGTTTTATCAACCAGGTAGCGAATATATCTCTCCGAGTACTCACCAAACCAGGCCTTATTCTTAGCGTAGGTCAGCACATAGTCCACATTCAGATTGAAGTCCTTGCTTGAATTTCGTACGGTATGCATTGCCCTGCGAGTCTGAGTCACAAAGAAGTTCTCCTCGCCGAAGATCTCGTCCATCAGCATGCGTAGATGGTGCTGCTCGTGGTCGTCGATTGATACGAAGATGATGCCGTCCTCGGATAGCAGTTCCCGCAGCAGATTCAGGCGGGGCCACATCATGCAGAGCCACTTGTCGTGGCGCTCCAAGTCCTCGACGTCCACGGGCGCCTCGTCTGCAAGCCACTGCTTGAGAATGGGTCCGTTGGCGTTGTCGTTGTACGACCAGCCCTCGTTGCCGGTGTTGTAGGGCGGGTCGATGTAGATGCACTTCACCCGTCCGGCGTAGCGGGGCAGCAGGGCCTTGAGAGCGTGGAGGTTGTCGCCGTGGACGATGAGATTGTCGTCGTCAGGGCAGTCTCCGACGGACTTGTCGGGCTCAGGCACGAGCGGGCGGTACGGGACGGTCAGGTGATGCGCGTAGATATGCCTCTTGCCCTTGAAATCAAGTGTCGGCATCGAAACTCCCTGTCGCACTGCCCGTCGTTCGCAACGTAGCAGGGCGCTGCGACAAGGCCGGGGAACCCGGCCAGGGGTTAGGCGCCAGACTGGCGGCGGTACTCCAGCAGCGGCGACTAACCGAGCATGGCGACCGCTCGGACATCGATCTCGTTGCCGTGCGCATCGACGAGGTGGAGCGGCTCCCCCCCTGACCGCGAAGCGACTTGGTCTCAATGGCGCTTGAAGCCCCAATCCGTAGCACAATCGGAAGTCATGGTTGCAGATTGTGCATTTCGGCTTCGACTAGCTCACTATGAAGCCGTTGTGAAGATGCCCGCCCGGCACCTCCGGTAGGGTCGCGGACCCGCAAGACACCGAGGAGACAGCCGTGGGCGACTTCGTTCGAGTAGAGACAAGTAGTGGCGTGGCCACCATCCGCATCGACCGGCCCAAGATGAACGCCATCAACCCCCAGATGCTCGCTGAGTTGACCGAGGCCGCCAACACCATCGCGGCCGACGGCGGCGTGAGGGCCGCGGTGGTTTGGGGCGGCCCGAGGATCTTCGCGGCCGGTGCCGACATCGGAGGCTTCACGGGCCTCGACGCGGCGGGGGCCCAGGCGCGGTCGCGCGTCTTCAACGATGCTTTCCTCGCGGTGGAGAACATGCCTCAGATCACGGTTTCGGCCGTGAACGGCTACGCGCTCGGCGGCGGCATGGAGCTGGCCATGGCCACCGACTTCCGGGTGGCTGCTGAGGACGCGGTGCTGGGCCAGCCCGAGATCCGGCTCGGGATCATTCCCGGCGGCGGGGGCACCCAGCGGCTCCCCCGGCTGGTGGGCGTGACCCGAGCCAAGGAGATCATCTACACGGGACGCAACGTGCATCCTGACGAGGCGCTCGCCATCGGCCTCGTCTCCGCGGTGCATCCCCCCGAGGAGACCTACGACGCGGCGGTGGAGATGGCCGCGGGCTACGCCGCTGGCCCGGCCGCGCTGCGCATGGCCAAACAGGCCGTTATGGACGGCCTGGCCCTGTCCCTAGCCGATGCGGTGGCCTGCGAGGCCGAGCAGTTCGGCGCCTGCTTCGACACCGACGACGCCGCCATCGGAGTGGCCAGCTTCCTCGAGAAGGGTCCCGGCAAGGCCACCTTCACCGGCCGCTAGAACCCTGGGAGTTCGACGGCGGGACCGTGCCTAGGCCAGACCGTGCCGCTCCAGGAACTCGATGGTCAACTCAGCGCACCTCTCAGGGGCTTCGAGCAGCAGGAAATGCGTCGTGTCGGGAATGAAGTCGTAGTCGAGCTTCATCAGATCCGTCAGGTCCATGCTCGGCATATAGGCGTGTCGCGCGGTGGGATCGCCGCTGATCGCCTTGGCCGGGCAGTCCAGGATGTCCAGGAAGGTGTGCGCCTGCATCGCCCACCCGAACCAGTACTCGAAGATCTGGGCCTCGTGCTCGGGCGGGCAGCAGAGTTCGTAGCCGCCGTCGGGGGACGGCCGAAGAAGCGTCTGCCCGAACAGAGCCCGTGTCTCGGGCGGAATCAAGGAGAAGGCCGGTGAGCGGTCGATCAGCCGCACATATTCCTCGCGTGTCTCGTAGCGAGCCGCCCGCCGGCGGACGTGGGCGGCCACGAGCCCCAACATGGCTTGCAGGTCGGCCGCGGTTCCTCCGGGAGGACAGAACGGCGCGTCGAGCATCACGAATCCCTCGAACCGGTAGTCCAGGGGAAGATGGCACAGAGCCGGCAGCGTGGACAGCGAGTGAAAGACCCCAACCATCGGCTTCTCCCCGAAGTCACTCTGGATCGCCATGCTGATGTCCCAGCTGTCCCGTATGAATTGCGGCGGGTTGTGGCGACTCAGGCTGCTGACCGGATTCCATCCGTGGCTTCGCAGATCGTGGATTACCAGATCGAAGCGGTCGGTCAGCAATGACCAGAACGGGTAGTAGAGGTCGGCGGACAGGCCGTTGCCGTGACTGATCACAAGGCGGGGACCATCGGGGTTGCCGTGGCGACGCAGAACGATCACTGCGCCGTCCTCCATCCGCACCTCTGCTGTCTCCGCCGGTTCAGGCAGCACCCATCGATCCACGCGCAGCCTTCCCGGCAGAACGTCAAACCCGCTACGAAGATTCACGTTACGTCATCGATGACGTAACGTCGAGGCCGATCGCCGGCTAGGCGACCTCGAGGCGGTTGAGCCGGATCGCAGCCAGGACCAGACCCGCGACGGACACCGCAGCCAGCACCACGATCGCGGTAGTGGTCGTGTGGGCGTCGAAGCCGTAGTCGATCCCGGAGACTTGGCTGAGCACCGACCGGGTGTAGCCCCTAAGCGACAGGCGGGCCGCGAACTCGCCCAGCCCTACGGCCAGACCCTCCCACAGCAGCACATAGCCGATGCCCCAGATGATCGGCTTCTTGAGGAGCAGGCCGGCCAGCACGAACAGCGACGAGTAGGCCGCAGTGCCCAGCGCGGCCGCGGCCGCGGCGGCAAGGGCTAGATCGCCGGACCCCGAGACGCCGTCGGCGGCCAGGAAGCCGCCCGCCGCGGTCGGGATCACCGTCAGCGGCAGGGCTGCAGTGGCAGCCGCGGCGGCCGCACCCGCCACGACCGGAGCTCTGCCCATCGGGCGCAGCCACAGGTAGACGAGGGTGCCGTCCTCGCGGGTCTCTCCCAGCACCGACGAGCCGAACACGAGCGAGACGATGGGCACAAGGATGATCAGGCCGAAGCCGTCGGCGTAGCCGGCACCGTCTCTGAGCAGGTCGGCCGCACTCTGATCGCTGCCTGCGTTGAGGCCGACCAGCCAGCCCACCAGCATCATCAGCGCCCCCAGCGCGCCGAGCGCGACGATCTTTCCGGGGGTGAGCACCTGGCGGACCAGCACCCGGTAGGTCAGTGCCGCAACCCGGAGGCTGGGCACATGCCCACGGGTTCGGGTCGGGACTGGCGCGGTCATCGCTTCTCCACCAGGTAGCGGAAGACCGACTCGAGGTCCTCGTCGAGAGGCACGACCCGCGACAGGCGGGCCGCGAGGCGCTGTGCCAGCGGAGCGACCTCCCGGCCCAGGCGGTCGACGTCGCGGGTGTCCACGACGAGGGAGTCGACGCCGACGCTGACGCCCACCGCGGTGCCCGACTCCACCAGGGCGGCCGCGAACTGGCGGGGACGGTCCACGGCGATGCGGATGCGGTGGGGGCGGTCGTCCATGAGCTCGCGCAGCTCGCGGTAGTCGCCGGTGGCGGCCAGACGCCCCTGGGCGATCATCAGGATCCGGGACCCGAGGCGGGCGACCTCCTCGAGGACGTGGCTCGACACCAGCACGCATCGGCCCTCATCGCCGAGACCGTGGAACAGCTCGATCATGCGGCGCCGCTGCACCGGGTCGAGCCCGGTGAGGGGCTCGTCGAGGATCAGGACCTCGGGGTCGTGCACCAGCGCGGCGGCCAGCTTGACCCGCTGGCGCATGCCCTTGGAGAAGCCCGACAACCGCTTGGAGTCGTCGGGGTCGAGGTCCACCACTCCAAGCGCCCGCCGGGCGGCGGGCTCGGGCTCGGCCACCGCCTCGGTGGCCGCGGCCAGGGTCACGAACTGCAAGGCGCTGAGCCGGTCGAACAGGCCGTCCTGCTGGGGGACGAGGCCGATGCGGCCCCGGACGTCGCGGTCGCGGCGGGCATCGGCGCCCAGCACCCGGACCGTGCCCTTGGTGGGCGGGGTGAGCCCGCACATGACCCTGAACAGGGTGGACTTGCCCGCGCCGTTAGGACCGAGCAGGGCAGTGACCCCGGCCCGCACCGAGAAGCTCACGTCGGACACCGCCACCACGTCGCCGAACACCTTCGACACACCGGCGACCTCGACCATGGCCGAACCGTTGGTCGGCGGTGCGGGAGGGGGCGGGACAACGCTCATCGGCTCAGCGCCAATCGCCGGTAGCGCCACCACACCACCGCCGAGCCCAGCGCCACCCACGCGAAGTTGGCCGCCACCACGAACAGGGTGGACAGCTGCTCCCGTCCGGCCCCGGGCTGGAACGCATCCTCTTCGCGGGACTCGGGCGCTCCGAAGGGATCCAACCCTTCGACGCCGTAGATCCGGTTCTTGAACTCGTCGGCGATCCCTCCGAGGTCGAAGGCGTAGATCTGAGCGCTCATGTCGGCGGCCTCCACCAGCGCCAGCGTCGTGAAGCCGCTGCCCCACAGCAGCACGACCACGCCGATGGTCGCGAAGAGGCGCCGGTCGGTGAGGCTGGCCGCAGCCAGGCTGGCCGCGGTGAACGCCGCGGAGATGGCCGCACCGGCCGCGATGATGCGCACGAAGATCTTGATCCACTCGATGAGCCCGTCGGGCCCCGAACCCTCGATGGTGCGGGCCACCAGCAGGAACAGCACGGGCCCCATCGTCAGGACGGCCAGCGCCAGCGCCACGGCCAGCGCCTTCGAGGCGAGATAGCTCCACCGCTGCAGCGGGGTCGACAGGTACAGCTGGAGCATCCCGTTGCGGCGGTCGGCCACCAGGATGTCGGGCACGATGATGGCGCAGTAGAAGAACAGGGCGGTGGTGATGAAGCCGTAGTACTCGTGGTAGTCGGGCAGGATCTCGTCCTCGATCATGTCGATGTCGAGCACGACGGCCAGCCCAACGAACACCACCGCCGGTACCAGGGCGATGACCACCGCGAGCCACGGCAGGATCTTGTGCCGGGCCGCACGGCCCAGCCCGAGGGTGTGACGCACCGAGTAGCGCACCACCGAGCGGATCGATCCGGGGAGCCCGGTGCGGGGCCCGTCGTAGGACCGGTAGCCCCGGTCCATGATCTGAGCAGCCTCGCCGGCCGCAGCCGCGTTCGAGTTCGGGGCCGGAGTGTCGCTCATCGGGCGGCGTCCTCGAAAAGGTCCTCGAGCGTGCGGCGCCGGGTCTCGAGGCGTCGGATGCGGGCACCGGCCGCCGCGACCGCGTCGCGGGACCGGTCACAGAGCTCCTCGAACTCCGCGCCCCGCAGTGCCAGCGTGGCGTCGTGGCGACGCACATCGAGACCGCCGGCTCGCAGTGCAGCCTCCACCGCGTCGACCGACCCGGGAGGCTCGGCCACGTCCACCAGTTCGAGGGTGATCCCGTCGCCCGCGCCGACCAGGTCGCTGATCGGTCCGCAGGCCACGAGGCGACCGGCGTCCAGGGCCACGATGTTGTCGCACACCCGCTCGACCTCTTCGAGCTGGTGCGACGACAGCACGACGTTGATGGAGAAGTCCCGGCTGATCTGGCCGATGAGGGTAAGCATCTCGCTGCGCTGCACCGGGTCGAGGCCGTCGGTGGGCTCGTCCAGCAGCACCAGCCTGGGGTCGGAGGCGATGGCCTGGGCCAGTTTGACCCGCTGGCGCTGACCGGTGGACATGGTGCCCAGCGTCCGGAGGCGCTCCTCCCCCAGCCCGACCAGCCACAGCGTGTCCGAGGCGCGGTTGCGGGCCTCGCCGCGGGGCAACCCCTGCACCTCGGCCAGGTGGCGGACGAAGTCGACGGCGCGCATCTCGTCGGGCAGCACGTTGCGTTCCGGCGCGAACCCCACGTAGGCCCTGAGCCTGTGGCCCGTCCTCTGCGGGTCGAACCCCAGCACGGTGAGGGATCCCGATGTCGGGATGCGCAGGCCGAGCATGGCGTTCAGCAGCGTGGTCTTGCCCGCGCCGTTGGCCCCCACCAGCCCGGTCACGCCGGGCTGCATCTGCAGGTCGAGAGCGTCGAGAGCCACAGTCGAGCCGAAACGCTGCGTCAGCGCCTGCGTCTCGACGATGGTCACACGCGGATCATACGGCCGGTCCGTAGCTTTGGTGCCCGTCGCTCGCGCCTCTGTGGCCGGCTCATTCACGACTCCATCGTCCCCAGCGGCGTGCCATCGCCCAATCAGGGATGACCCTGAACCATCCCCGACACCTCACCCATGATCGGGCCGGTGCCGGGCCGCCGCTCTAGACCAGAAGGGGGTCGGTGAGGATCTCGACCAGGGCGGGGCCCTGGTGGTCGAGGGCTGCCTCGATGGCGGCGTCGAGTTCGTCCAGCGCGGTGACCCGGAAACCTCGGGCCCCGCACAGCTCGGCGAACGCCGCGAAGTCGGGGTTGCGCAGCGAGGTCTGCCACACGTCGAGCTCGGCGGCCCGCTGCTCCTTGGAGATCTTGCCCAGCTCGTTGTTGTTCAGCAGCACGTGGGTGATGTCCATGCCGTGCTTGGCCGCGGTGGTGAGCTCCATGGCGTACTGGCCGAACCCGCCATCGCCCGACACCGACACCACCGCCCGGCCGGCGTGCTCACCTCGGCTCCGGGTGGCGGCCCAGCAACCCATGGCCGCGGGCAGCGAGAAGCCGATGGAGCCGAGGTAGCCCGACATCAGCACGGTCTGGCCCCTGGTCTCGAAGTAGCGGCCGAAGGAGTAGGCGTGGTTGCCGACATCGACCGGCACGATGGCGTCGGCGGGCACGAGCCGGCTGAGCGCGTCGAACACCGACGCGGCGTTGAGGCCCTCGCCCCGGTCGTCGGCCCGGCGACGGGCCTTCTCGTCGCGCCATATGGCCCAGCGCTCGGCCACCTCGCCACGCAGGTCCTGGCATCGGCGATCGGTGGGCATGGCTGCGGCCAGGGCCCGGGCGGCCACCCCCACCTCGGACAGAACCGGAACGTCCACCGGGTGGAACCGGCCGAGGGCCATGGGATCGAAGTCCACCTGCACGGTCGGCTTGTAGTCGGCGATGCCGGTGTGGTTGGCGAACGACACCCCGAAGGTCAGCAGCAGGTCGGCCTCGTTCATGAACCAGCTGGCGATGGGCGTGCCCGAGCGGCCCAGCACCCCGCAGGCCAGCGGGTGGCGGTCCCCGATCAGCCCCTTGCCCTTGAACGTGGTGGCCACCGGCGCCCCGATCTGCTCGGCCAGCGCGACGATGTCGGCCATGGAGCCGCGAGCGCCATGGCCCACGATGATCAGCGGCCGGGCCGCGCCGGCCACTGCGCCGACCGCGGCGGCCAGCGCCTCGGCCGGGGGCTCCACGGCCCGCGACCCGGTCCGCCCCTGCGGCGAGGCGGGCTCACCGGCCGCGCCTGACGGGGCGGGCAGGACCTGCACCTCGTCGGGCAGCACCAGGTGGCCCACGTCCCGCTCGACGATGGCCGTCTTGCAGGCGAGCGTCATCAGCTCGGCGTAATTGGACCCGGACTGCACCGTCGCCGAGTAGCGGGCCACATCGGCGAACGCGGCCGACAGGTCGGTGTCCTGGAAGGCCCCCCGGCCCCGCACCGCCGAGGGCACCTGACCCGACAGGGCCAGCACGGGAGCCCGGTCCGTCTTGGCGTCGTAGAGGCCGGTGAGCAGGTTGGTGGAGCCGGGCCCGGCGATGGCGAAGCAGGCGGCCAGCCCGCCGGTGAGCTTGCCGTAGGCGCAGGCCGCGAACGAGGCCGCGCCCTCATGGCGGATCCCGATGAACGCCAGGTCGCCACGAGCTTCGGCGGCCCGCACCGCGTCGGCGAAGCCGAGGTTGGAGTGGCCCACCATGCCGAAGACGTGGGTCACACCCCAGGTCACCATGGTCTCCACCAGCACGTCGGACACGGTTCGGTCCCGGGGCCGCTCGACCGGCAGGGCCACGTACACGCCGTCGGCCCGCTCCTCGGTGCGGTAGGCGGCCGGGGCGTCGTCGAAGGGCGGCGGGGGCCTGCCGTTCTTGGGCGAGTAGTCGTAGCCGTGCCACGGGCAGCGCAGCCACCCGCCCTCAATGGAACCTTCCCCCAGCGGGCCGCCCTGGTGGGGGCAGGCATTCCCGAGGCAGCCGTAGCCGCCGTCGGAAGTCCGGGTCACGCACAGGCTTTCGTGGCCGACGGTCACCGTCATGACCCGGCCCTCATCCAGCGCGTCGAGATCGACCAGCTTGTGCCAGACGAACTCGTCATCAGGCAGCGCCGGCTCGGCGACGCTTGGCGCCGTGTCGTCATTTGGGGTCAAGGCAGTCGCTCCTGGGCTCGGTTGAGGTCCCAACCTACATTGGCCGCAAGTGCGGTCTGATTGCTCCCAGTCCCCGCTCTGCGTTCTCTCCACCGCGGCCGGCCACCTATCGTTGCTTCGATCCCGGACCGCGGAGATGATCAGCCCGGAGAAGCCCATGACCGACCCGACCTACCAGTTGCACCACCTGTGCATCTTCGAGAAGCAGCCCCGCGACGCCATGTGGAACTGGCTGCGCTGGTACCACGCCATCCCGGCCTACTACTGGGAGGGGATCCCCGACTTGCACCACACCGGCGAGGGGGGAGTGGACTACACCTTCCTGGCCTGCGGAGCCCCCTTCCAGATGCAGTTGGAGTCGCCCCCCTACCAGTTCGAGTACGAGCGCAACTGGTTCGCCGAGCACGGCTCGGGCATCAACCACATCTGCTGGATCGTGCCCAGCGCCTACGACACCGTCGACCACCTCCAGACCAACGGCGCCACCGTGGCCATGCCCTACGAGGAGTTCGGCGACACCTACCACGGCTTCGTGGCCATCGACCCCGAGGGTCGCTGGGTGGAGATCATGTCGTACGTGGGCGAATTCAAGACCCCCGACGTGGAGTTCCGCCCGGTGGGCCATCCCGGCCTGCAGACCCTGGGCGTGGTGCAGCTGTGCCGGGACCTCGACAGCCAGGTCGATTGGTACACCGAGGTGCTGGGCCAGCGGATCATCCTCGACGCCCGCAGCGACAACGACGGGCTGGTGTACCTGGCCGATCACACCTACGAGGGCCGCCAGTGCGTGAACGTGCTGGCCACCCCCAGCACCGAGGCCGAGCGCGCCCTCATGGAGCGCCACGGCCCGGCGATCTCCACTATCCTGTACCAGGCCGGCGACGTGGACGCGGCCTGGCGCGACGCGGTGGCGGCCGGCTTCGGCGACGTGGCTCCGCCCGCTCACGACGACCGCATCGGAGCCCTCACCGGCTACCTGCGAGAGCCCAGCGGCAACCTCGTGCAGGTGCGCGAGCGACTGGCCGCGTGACCTTGCGAATACGGGGGATCCACCACGCCGGGCTGGTGGTCCGCGATCTCGACGCCGCCGTCGCCTTCTACGGCGCGCTGCTCGACATGGAGGTCATCGGGCGGGACCGGTGGCGGGCCCCCGACCCCGACGTCGACAGCGCAGTGGGGCTGGTCGGATCCTCGGCCGACGGTGTGATGATGCGGGGCTCCAGCAGCTACATCGAGCTGTGGCAGTACCACGCCCCGACCCGGGTCGGGGACGACCCCGCCGAGCGGGGCGCCCACGAGCTGGGGCTGCGCCATCTCGCCATAGAGGTCGACGACGTGCCCGCCGCCCTCGACCGGTTCGTCGAGCTGGGCGGCACCCGCATGGGCGATCCGCTCCGCTTCGACCACGGCGGCGACGCCGTCTACTGCCGCGACCCTTTCGGCACCATCATCGAGTTCATGTCGGTGGGCTCAACCCACGAATCACTAGACGACCTGTAGGGCGGTCCCCTCAGTCCTCGAACAGGCGCATCGGGTCACCCATGTCGTGGTAACCGAGGTAGCCGCCGCCCACCGGCGAGGCGTCGTAGAGCGCATAGCCGAGTAACTCGCGGGTCCGCCGGGGCAGGCCCCGCGCCACTTCCGGCGGGATGTTGGTGTAGCTGTTCTCCACCGGTCGCAGCCAGCCGCAGCAGTAGCCGGTGGACAGGGCCCGCCGCCACCGGTCGCGGGTCTGGTTGGCCCCGCCGGCATGCAGCGTGTCGCCCCGGAAGAAGAGGGCTGAGCCCGCGGGGAGCGAGCAGGCGGCAACTTCTTTAGTAGCTGGCTGCCTGGAGGACTCCCAGCGATGGCTGCCGGGCACTACCAGAGTGCCCCCCATCTCTGGGGTGATGTCGACCAGCGCGGCGATGGTGTTGACGATCATCGGAGCTGGAGGATGCGCGAAGTTCCAGGCGTCGTCGTCGCGGTGGAACGGCTGGGCCGACTCACCCGGACCGATGTCGATGACCTCGCCGTCGTTGAGGATGAGGGTGGGACTGATAGGCCCCACCACCGCCTCGGCGAAGCCCAGCAGCCGCTCGTCCAGCATGATCTCGACGAAGCTGGGGGCCTTGGCGCACAGCCCCTGGAGCCGCCGGGTGCGCCTTCCGAGGAACTCGTCCGAGGCGTCGGAGCCGGAGTCGGTGCCCGCGTGCGAGTCCAGCCAGGGCTCCAGTTCCGCATTGAACCGTTCGAGCAGATCTGGTGCAAGCCAACCGTCGACGATTACGCCCCCGTCGCGTTCGTTGGCCTCAACGATGTCGTCCGTCGTGCAGTCGGCCGGCAGCCGTCCCAGTTCAGGCATTGTCGCAATGAGTGGTCATGCGGAAGAGTCTTGCACTAGCCAGTCACGCTGGAACGAAGGGAGCCGACATGAGTGAGCCTGATCCCGCCCGGGGCGGGACCATGCCACGGGAGGATCCCGACTTCCTGGAGCACTGCTACCGCCGGGTGCTGGGCGAGTTGGGGTTCTCGGCCGAGCACGCCGAGGTGGTGGCCCGATGCGTCTCCGACGGGGACCGCAACGGCAAGCTCACCCAGGGCATGGGCGTGTTCGAGATCCCGGTGCTGCTGGCCCGAACCGGCACCATGGACGTCACCGCCGTTCCCGAGATGGTGGACGAGGGACCGGCCTGGCTGGTGATCGACGCCCGCCGGTCGTCGGGCCAGTGGGCCATCACCATGGCCACCGAGGCGGCCATGGCCAAGGCCCGCGAGCACGCCATCGCCATCGCCTTCGTACGCGACTTCAACGACGCGGGCGCCTTCGGCACTTATGTCCGGATGGCGGCCCGGGAGGGCATGATGGCGATGGCCACCAACAACAGCCTGCCGCTGGTGTCGCCCTGGGGCGGGATGGAGAACGTGCTGTCAGGAGCTCCGTTCGCGGCCGCGGCGCCCGGAGGAGAGCACCCGCCCATCACCTGCGACATCCAGGCCATCGAGGTCCACGACGGAAACCTCAGCGAGGCCTACTTCCAGGGCAGGCGGCTGCCCGGGCCTTTCCTGGTCGATCCGGGCACGGGCGAGCTCACCGACGACCCGGCCCCCTACTTCAAGCAGATGGAGGACTACGGCCGGATCTCTGACTGCGAGGCGCCGTCGGTGTTCGGCTCGCCCCGCCTGTACGCCTTCAACCTGTTCACCGAGATGCTGGCCGGGATCGTCAATCCCGGCGCCCGCCTGAGCCCCGAGATCGCGGGGCCGCCCTCCTATTGGCTGGAGCCCCGAGACGAGGCCCTCACCGGCGGCGCGTGCGTGATCGTCATCGACCCCTCTCACTGGATGCCCGCCGACGAGGCCGGTCACAAGTCGGACAGGCTCGTCGAGGCGGTCAAGGGAGCCAAGCGGCGCCCCGGGGTCGACGAGATCTTCCTGCCCGGCGAGCGGGGCTGGCGCGCCATGGACTCGTCCGAACCGGTCGAGATCCTGCCGGCCCACTGGGACTCGTTCGTGCAGATCATCGAGAGCGTGGGCCTGGATGTCGACAGCCTGCGAGCCGAGTTCGCTGGCTAGCACTGCAGCCGCTATGAAGGTCCGGTGATGGAGTTCCGCTTCGATCATGTCGGCTTCCTGGCTCCCGACGTGGACTACAGCTCCGGCGTGTACCGGGCGCTGGGCTGCGAGTTGACCGAGCGGGCCTACCGCCGCGGCTCCCACGACGTGGCCTACTGCGGCGCGGGAACCGACGTGCTGCTCGAGTTCCAAGGCCCGCCGCTGCTGGCGGAGTCCGAGGAGTACCTGACCCACCAACCCTGGAGCATCGAGCGGGTGGCGCTGGCGTGCCAGGACGTGGAAGAGGCCTACGCCCGTCTCATGGCCGCAGGGGTGGCCTCTGCCTGGGCGCCGGAGCCGTTCATCATCGACGGGGTGACCCTGGCCGTGGCGGCGGGCGTGTGGTCGCCGGAGGGGCTCATGATCGACCTGGTCGAGCACCGAGACGTGGCCGTTCCCCGGCCCGCCCGGGGTCGCCGGGGGGACCTGGCCCTGCACCACGTGTGCTGCGTGACCTCGGATCTGGCCCGGGCCGAGGCGTTCTGGGTCGAGCACTTCGGGCTGGTCAAGACCTACGACTTCACGGCACCGCTCCCGGACGGGGGCAAGCAGGGGTTTGTGATTCTGAGCGACCCGTTCTTCGACGCGGCCGGCCACGAGTTCAGCCTGGAAATCATCGGCGGAGCCTTCGACACCATCGACGGGCCGGTGTTCGAGCGGCGGGGCAGCTGCTACGACCACATCTGCTTCACCACCGAAGACGTGGACGGAATCTGGCAGCGGGCCGTGGAGCGGGGGGTGGAGCCGTTGAGCAAGCCGGCCTACTACCCCGAGTACGGCAGCACCATCGCCTGGCTGTACGACGCCGATGGCACCCACATCGAGTTGATGAGCCCGGTGCCGGCCGGCCTGATGGCCGACGCCCACCGCCGCGGCGGGTGCGACAATCACTGGGTGGACGACTGGAAGCGCAACCCGGAAGTGCTCCCCCGCCGAAGCGACACCGCCCTGCAGGTTCACCGGGCCGGGAGCTTGGCATGAGGGCCGCCGTTTACGACGCTCCCGGCCTGCCGCTGCGCATCGCTGAGCTTCCCGACCCCCGACCCGGACGCGGTCAGGCCGTGATCAGGGTGAAGGCCTGCGGGGTGTGCGGCTCCGACCTGCACGCCACCACCGCCGAGGCTGACCTGGCCCGCCGGGGCGCCGTGCTGGGCCATGAGGTCACCGGCGAGATAGTCGAGATCGGCCCGGATCCTGTCGGGGACTGGGCGGTGGGCGACCGGGTCTACGTCATGCCGGTCGGATCGTGCGGGCGCTGCCCCTACTGCCAGCTCGACCGCCCCGAGGAATGTCCGGACCAGCTGACCTTCGGTGCGCTGGGACCCGACGAGCCTGACGGCGCCTACGCCGAGTGCCTGACCGTCTCGCTGTCGGACCTGCTGGCCGTTCCCGACGGCGTGGACATGGATGTGGCTGCGCTGTGCGAGCCGCTGGCCACCGGGCTGTTGTGCGTTCGCCAGGCCGCGCTGGAGATCGGCGACCGGGTGCTGATCCTGGGTGCCGGACCCATCGGGCTGGCCGCCACCATCTGGGCCCGGTTCATCGGGGCCCGCCGGGTGGTCGTGTCGGAGCGGGTCGAGCACCGCCGGGAGCTGGCTCTCCACCTCGGCGCCACCGACGCCATCGACGCCGGGTCAGGCACCGACGCCGCGGCGCGGTTCGCCGAGCTCACGGGAGCCGAGCCCGACGTTGTGATCGAGGCGGTGGGGCGCCCCGGGATGCTCAACACGGCCATCGCCGCGGTCCGGGTACAAGGGACAGTGGTCACCGGCGGGGTGTGCATGGAGCCCGACTCCTTCGACCACCTGCTGGCCTACTACAAGGAGCCCCAGATCCGTACCGCCCGCGTCTACACCAAGGCCGAGAATCAGTTCATCCTGGAGATGATCGCGGCCGGTCGCATCGACCCGGCCCCGATGATCTCCCACCGCATAGGCCTCGACGACCTACCGGCCGCCTTCGAGGCCCTGAGGGCACCCAGCGATCAGTGCAAGGTCATGGTGATGCCGTAATGGCTCGCGGCCATCTGCCGACCCCGGCGCGGCAGCCGTGACCGTCGAACGGGGCGCGTCGCAGGGCCAATGGCCCACCTGGCTGGAGCGGATCACCGCCGACGGTCCCGCCGACGATCCTGAGGCACCGGAGATCTGGGGCTACACCGACCGGCCCAGCTACGCGCCGGGCGAGACGGTCGGCCTGCACGTGTCGACCTCCTCTCCGACCTGGGGATTCGAGGTGCGGAGGGACGGCCACACCTTCGAGAAGGTGCACGAGCAGACCGGCCTCACCGGCGCTCGCCATCCGATCGGCGACGACGTGGTCGCGTCGGGCTGCGGCTGGCCCCGGGGCGCCTGCTTCGAGGTCACGGCCGGCTGGGCCTCCGGCGGCTACGTCGTCGTCCTGCGGGGCGAGCGGGACGGCCGACATGTGACCCAGGACGCCTTCTTCGTGCTGCGGCCTGCAGCGCCCGGCCAGCGCTCGAAGCTGGCCATGGTCGCGGCCACCTACACCTGGCAGGAGTACAACGACTGGGGTGGGGGCTGCGGGTACTTCTCCGACGAGTACGTCGACCACACCGCCGACCCGCTGGAGGTACGAGAGAAGAGCTTCAAGCCCCGCCTGAGCTTCGATCGACCCTGGTCACGGGGCCTGATCCGCACCCCGGTAGGTGTTCCCCGTCTGGCCCAGCCGCCACTGCCGGTGGGCGCAGCGGTGGGGATCCCGGCCGCGGACTGGGCCATCAGCAACGGCTACTCGGTGTGGACGGTGGCCGCCGGCTGGGCTCGCTACGACGCGCTGACGTTCCGCTGGCTGGAGGCCAACGGATATGAGCCCGAGTTGCTGTCGCAGTGGGATCTGGACCGGGATCCTGCGGTGCTCGACCAGTACGGGGTCGTGGTCACCACCGGTCACGACGAGTACTGGTCCGCCGACGGCCGGGCCGTGCTCGACCGGTTCATCGAGCGCGGCGGTCGCTACGCCCGCCTGGGCGGGAACATCGTCTGGCAGGTGCGGATGGAGGACGGCCTGCACACCCAGGTGTGTCACAAGTACGCGGCCCACGCCGACCCCGAGCGCCACAGCGACGACATCGACCGCCGCACCGGAGCGTTCGAAGCCCACTACATCAACCGGCCCCCGGTCACGACCTTCGGTGCCAACGGCTTCCGGGGCGTGTACTCCCGGATGGGCGGCCTGTCACCGAGGGGAGCGGGCGGGTTCATCGTGTACCGGCCCGACCACTGGGCCTTCACCGGAGCCGACGTCTACTACGGCGACGTCCTGGGCGCCGATGTGCCCCTGGTGGGCTACGAGACGGACGGCATCGATTACACGTTCCGCTCGGGACTCCCCTACCCAACCGGCGCCGACGGGACCCCCGAGGGCCTGGAGATCCTGGCCTTGACTCCGGTGACTCTCGAAGAGGAGGACCACGGCCAGGCCGGGAACCTGATCTCCATCGCCGACGGCGACCTGGCCTTCGCAGCCGAGGCCCTCTTCGCCGAGGACACGCCGGCGAACCGCGACCACATCCGCTACGGCTGCGCGGTGATCACCGCCATGGCCAAAGGGGCAGGCGAGGTCTTCTGCGCGGGGACCACCGAGTGGTGCCACGCCCTCGCCCAAGCCGACGCCCAGGTCGAGACCATCACCCGCAACGTCCTAGACCGCTTCCTGGGCTAGAACCACCGCCTACTCCTGGGGGAGGAGGTAGATCTTTCCGCAGTCCTTGGTGAGGGCCACCTCGAAGGCGTCGGCGGCCCGGCTCATGGGAAATGTGTGGGTGACGATGGTGTCTATGCGGCGCTGCACGTCGGAGTCGCACAGCATTCGCAGCAGGCCGTCGCGGTCGCGGAAGCGCACGTCGTGGCCGCCGGTCCAGGTGATGTGGCGGTCCATCATGTCGTTGAGGACGCTCACCGAGTAGCCCTCCGACCCGGTGAAGCCCAATGAGAACAGCGTGCCGTAGCGGCGCAGGCCCGCCATGCAGCGGTCCAGGTAGTACGGCGCTCCCGAGCACTCGAAGGCCACGTCCGCGCCGCGGCGGCTACCGGTCACCGCATGGATCTGCTCGAGCCAGCCGGAGCTGCCGGGATCGATCACGGCGGCCGCCCCCAGTTCACGGCACAGGTCCATGCGATACCGGTTGCGTCCCAGCACCACCACGGTTGCCCCGCGGTGCAGGGCGTTGGCCACCGCGCCGAGGCCGATAAAGCCCACCCCGCCGACCAGCACCACGTCTCCTGCCTTGACGCCGGCCTCCTCGGCGGCGGTGTAGGTGCAGCCCAGCGTGCAGTTGGCTGCGGCCGCGTGGTGGAACGACAAGTTGCCGGGCAGCCGCACCACCATGTGCTCGGGCGCCAAGCGGTAGCGGGCCATGCCGAATCCGCCCGAGGCGCTGCCGTTGACCTTCTCGATGCCGAGCAGGCCGGCGGGGATGTCCTGGGGGGCCATCCCCTCCTCGTAGGACTCGTACGGGATGCCGAGGCAGTGGGTGGGCGACAGCCCCTGGGTGCATACGAAGCACTCCTGGCAGCTGTTGCCCTGGAACACCACCACCCGGTCCCCGACAGCGAAGCGCGACCCCGGCGATGTCTCGACGATCGTGCCGACCCCCTCGTGGCCGAGGTGCTCGGGGCTGTCGTGCCATTCGAACTGGTGGTCGCGGTAGATGCGGCCCTCGTTGCACACCGGCGCCACCGCCACCTCGACGATCACGAAACCCGGTCCGGCCACCGGGTACGGCTTGGTCGCCAGCGCAGTGGTGCGGGGCTCGGGGATGGTCAGCACGGTGTTGGTCTTGGTGGCCACGATTTCAGTCCTCCAAGGATTCGACGCCCAGGTAGCTGGCGTCCAGCAGCGCCCGGTCGGCCAGCAGGTCGGAAGCGGCTCCCTGCATCATCAGGTCGCCGTGGTTGAGCACGTAGCCGCGGTCGGCCACCTCCAGGGCCAGGTCGACATGCTGTTCGACCAGCAGCACCCCGGCGCCGGTCTCATCGGCGATCCGGCGCACGACCGGCATCAGCTCCTCGTAGATGACCGGGGCCAGTCCCAGGCTCATCTCGTCGACCATCATCAGCTTGGGCTCGGCCACGATGGCCCGCCCCAGCACCAGCATCTGCTGCTCGCCGCCACTGAGCAGCCCGCCCCGGCGGTTCATCAGCGGGCCGAGGGCGGGGAAGAAGTCGACGGCCCGATCGATGTCCACTCTGCCGCTGGTCTTGGCGAGCTGAAGGTTCTCACGCACGGTCAGCTGGTACAGCAGGCCCCGGTTCTCGGGCACGTGGATCACGCCCCAGCGGGCCACCCGGTGGGCCTGGCGCAGCCGGGGCACCGGCCGGCCCATGATGATCACCGAGCCGGCCAGGATCTGGCCCATGCCCGAGATCGTCGTCAGCGTGGTGGTCTTGCCGGCGCCGTTGGGTCCCAGCAAGGCCACCACCTCGCCCGCGTCCACGTGCAGGCTCAAGCCCCGCACCACGGCCACGCCGTCATAACCGGTGTCGAGCCCGTCGATGGTCAGCAGCCGCTCGCTCATGACTCGGCCCCGTCCATGACCGGAAGCTCGCTCATGACTCGGCCCCGCTGTGCCCCAGGTAGGCCGCGATCACCTCGGGATCGTTGCGCATCTCCTCGGGTGTGCCCGAGGCGGTCAGCTGGCCGTACACCAGCATGTGGATGTAGTCGCACACGTTGAGCACCAGGCCCATGTCGTGATCGACCAGCAGCATGGTGTATCCCTGGTCGACCAGGCCGCGAAGCTGGGCGCCGAACCACTCGGTCTCGGCCTTGTCGAGTCCGGCTGCGGGCTCGTCGAGCAGCAGGATCTTGGACGACTCCGCCACCAGGGCCCGCCCCACGCCCACCAGCTTGCGCTGGCCCTGGGACAGCTCGCGGGGCTGGCGCTCGGCGATCTCGCCCAGGTTGAGCAGGTCCAGCACTTCCTCCACCCGTTCCTCGCGTTGGCGGGGCCGGAAGTAGTCGAGCAGCGCGGCCCCCAGGCTCAGCCGCCGGCTGGCCACGTCGAGGTTGGAACGCACGGTGATGTCGTCGAACAACTCCAGTGTCTGCCAGGTGCGGGTGAGGCCGTCATGGGAGAGCTGGTGAGGCGAGCGTCCGAACACCTCGGTGCCCTCCAGCCGCACCGATCCCCTGGAGTTGTTGGGCAGGAACCCGGTCACCGCGTCGATGAAGGTCGTCTTGCCTGCGCCGTTGGGGCCGATCAGCCCGGTGAGCCCGCCGCGGCGGCATTCCAGCGCCACATCGTTCACGGCCAGCAGGCCGCCGAAGCGCACATTGAGCCCGCTGGTGGCGAGGACCGCGTCAGCCATCGACGGTCACCTCCACCCTGCGTCCCCATCGGCGTCGCAGCCAGGCACCGAGCTGGTGGAACTGCTTGCGCTGGAAGCCGTCGATGCCCTCGTTGTTGTAGACGGCGGTGCCGATCAGGAAGAACCCGGCCACGTAGGCCGTGTAGGGGCCCACGTCGATGAACCACTCGTTGGTGACGACGATGCCGATCCCCTCAGAGAACAGCGTCCCCGCGGTGATGGCACCGCCGACCGTGCTGATGCCGCCGAGGTAGGCGAAGGCCAGCACGGTCAACGAAGCGAAGATCCCGAACGTGTCGGTGCCGTACGTTCCCAGATTGAAGGCGATGAGCGCACCGCCCAGAGCGGCGAAGAAGCTCGAGATGGCGAAGGCCGACAGCTTTATGGCCGCGACGTTCACACCGGCCGCGGCCGCGGCTCGCTCATTGGCCCGCACCGCCAGCATCTGCTCCCCCAGACGTGACCGGCGCAGCCGCATCACCGAGATACAGCACAGCGCGCCCACTACCAGCAGGAACAGCCCGTAACCGCCGGTGGGGATCTTGCCGTCGCCGAAGATGAAGTCACTGTTGGGCCCGAACTCGACGCCGAACAGCGCCGGCGGTTCGGTCGTCTTGACGCCGCGGTCCAGCCCGAACCACCCGGGACGCGAGAAGAAGATCTCGCCAATGGCCAGCCCGCTGGCCAGAGTGATGATGGCCAGACTGGCGCCCCGGGTGCGCAGTGACGGGATGGCCGCGATGAGGCCGAACCCGACGCCGGCGGCCACGGCGAGCGGCAGTGCGACGAGCAGCGGCATCTGCGCCTGGGTGCCGAAGGATGCCACCGAGAACGCGCCGATCCCGGCCAGGGCCATCTGCATCAGCGAGATCTGGCCCACATAGCCGGTCACCACCACCAGCGACAGGGCCAGGATGACCCCGATCATGGAGTTCTGCATGCCAGCCCGGTACTGGAACGGAGCGAACACCGTCAGCCAGAACGCCACCGCGATCAGCGCCCCGTACCCGATCAGGCGGCCCCGGGTGATGCGGGGGGCGTACGCATCGGGCAGCCGCTCAACGGTGACGGCGCCCCTCGACGGCAGCGACTCGCCCCGGGCCACCATGGCCAGGGCGATCACCACGAAGGGGAGCGCCCTGCGGATGCCGATGTCGGGGATCCAGCCCCACTCCAGCTCCAGGCGAAACAGCTCCTGGTCGACGACGCCCAGCACCAGGCCCGCGACCGCGGCAATCACGAACGACGACATCCGCCCGATCAGGGCCGCACCCAACGACGAGATCAGCAGCACGGTGAAGAAGTTGGGGGTCACGCCGGTGATGGGCGCCACCAGGATCCCCACGAGACCGGCCAGCACCGAGGCCATGACCCAGCTGACCCCGGCCTGGAAGTCGGCGTTGAAGCCCAGCAGCGTCGTGAACCGCTCGTTCTCGGCCCCGGCCCGGGTGGCGATCCCGAAGCGGGTGTAACGGAACAGCACCCACAGCGCGGCGGTGATCACGATGACCGTGCCCAGCACCCACAGGCGGTCCTGACCCACCCGCGCGCCGAGGATTTCGACCGGGTCGTTGGGGAAGATCGGCTCCGTGGCCTTGGCTCTCGCACCGAAGCGCAGCACCACGGCGGCCTGAAGGAACAGCATGATGCCCACCGAGGCCACCACCTTGGCCAGCACCGGGGCGTAGCGCAGAGGACGGAAGATGGCGAAATGGGCCACCAGCCCGAGGGCTGCCGCGGTGGCCAATGCGATCAGCAACGCCGGAGCCTTGCCCATCGAGTCCCCCAGGCTCACGAAGGTCGGGAAGTCGACTATCTCGATCCCGGAGATTCCCTCGATCGGCGCCAGGGGATTGGGCAGCGGCGGAACCGGGTACTGCCCGTTTCCGACCAGCGAGACGTACACGTAAGTCACGTACGTGGCGATGGCCCCATGGCCGAAGTTGATGACGCCCGAGGCCCGGAAGGCCACCACCAGCCCGATGGCCAGCGCGGCGATGATGGCGCCCGAGCCGAGGCCGAACAGAACAGGGTCGAAGAACAGCTCCCGACTGAGCAGTGCGCCGGCGATCCAGGCGAGTGCGAGCGCGCCGAGAGCGACGGCACCGGCCCGTTCGATTGGACGCAGTCTGGTTAGCACGGAGGCACCCCGACCGAAGCCGGGCCGGACCCCACCGCGGGGTCCGGCCTGCTTCGACCGTAGCCGATCAGCCCCGTACGGGCGTCAGCCCAGCAGGAAGTTGAGCTCCGAGAAGTCGAGGAACGTGAACCCGTCGGGAGCGGTCATCTGCCCGTCGACGATGGTCACCATCAACGGCGAGGTGTTGCAGGCACCGAGCCACGGATCAGGACCGGGACAGCTCACCTCGGGGTAGCCGGGGATGTCGCTGCGGGAGTAGGTGCTGAGCGCGGCCAGTACCGACTCGTCGGTGGCATCGCCGCCGCCTCCGTCGGTGAGCAGGTCCCGGGCAATGTAAACCTGGGCCAGGGCCCAGCCGGCCAGACCCGCGGTCTGCACGCCGGCGCCGCCGTAGGCGTCGAGGATGCGGTTGATCTCGTCGATCTCAGCGCCGCCGTCGACGGTCGGAGCACTGGAAACGATCGGGCCCGACCAGCCGTCCACTGCGCCCGACTCCACCAAGTCCTGGCTCAGGCACAGATCGTTGCCGAAGATGTGGCCCCCATAGCCGACCGTTGCCGCGCCGGTCGCGGCCGCGGTGCACTGGGCGCCGTCGGCCAGCACGAACAGCCAGCCGTCGTTGGAGGTGTCGGCCGCCGAGACCGGCCCGGTCAGGTCGGGCTCGAACCCCAGAGCGATGGTCTCGGTGATCGTGATGCCGTTGCTCTCGGCGATGGCGTACAGGGCCGGCTCGAACGGTGCGATGGCCGGGTCGTCGGCAAGGAACAGCGTCATCGTGGAGACGTCCCGCTGGTTCTTGGCGAACACGAAGAAGACCTGGGCCAGACCCGGCAGCCCCGGATCGAAGTTGTAGAGGTTCGGCGTGAGGTAGTCGAAGAAGTCGTTGCCCAAGCCCAGATTGGCTACTCCGGCCTCGGCCAGGATCGTGCCCGAGACAATGCTGTTGGACAGGAAGCCGCTGTTGATGACCACATGGATGTCATCGGCGTTCACGAACTCGTTGGCACAGGCAATGTGGGACTCCACCGCGTCGCCAGCGCCACAGACCACCAGTTCGATGGGGTGTCCGTTCACGCCGTCATGCTCGGCGTTGAAGTAGTCGACGTAGGCTTGGGCGACCGCGGGCACCTCCGGGAAGGCCATCAGTTCCTCGATCTGGGCGATCAAACCGACCTTGACGGGCTCCATCTCCTCCATGGGTTCCTCGGCGGGCTCCTCCATGGGTTCCTCGGCAGGCTCCTCCATGGGTTCCTCGGCCATCTCCTCCATAGGCTCCTCGGCGGGCTCCTCCATCGGCTCCTCGGCAGGCTCCTCTGCGGGTGCCGCAGGTGCGGGCTCGTCTACTGCGGGAGCATCGTCGTCGCCGCAGGCTGCCGCGACTAGGGCGAATGCGAGCAGGACCGCCGTCAACAACCTCCAAGGGGACTTGGGACTCATGGTGTGTTCCTCCTTCGCGGCTAGGGCGCGTTCGTGGGAGTCTTGCTAGTTCGATTTTACATATGTTGGCAAGTCAGCGCTTGAAGCAATAGTTCTGTTTGCTCAATGACAACTCGGCCACGGATTCGGTGCCGAACTCGACCAAGAGCCTGCGCTTCCTAGGTGAGCGAGAAGGACGACCGGAAGGTGGCGGTGGCCCGCGCCTACGATTACGCCGCCATGTCGGAACTGGACGACGTAGACCGCGCCCTGATCGACAGCCTGGTGGCCGACGGCAGGGCCAGCTATGCCGCCCTCGCCAGGCGCATCGGCATGTCCCAGGCCGCGGTGAAGGCCCGGGTCATCCGGCTGTTGGATAGCGACGTCATCCACATACTCGGGCGCATCGACCCCCGAGCCCTCGGGTACGGCGAGTTCGCCTACTGCCTTGTGGACGTGAGCGGAGCGGTAACGCCGGTGGCCGAACGGATGGCCAAGATGGAAGAGGCCGCCTTCGTGCTGATCCTGGCCGGCACCCGCGGGCTGTTCGTCGAGTTCAGGGCCCGCGACGCCGAGCACCTCGACGAGGCCATAGAGGCAGCCCGGGCCGACCCGCAGGTGCGCGGTATCGACGCCTCGTCGCTGGTGGCCTACGTGAAGCAGGATTGGTCGCACTCCCCCGCCGGTGACCACCGGCTCGGTGCCCGCCGCCGGACCGTGGACGCCACCGACATAAGGCTCCTGAAGCACTTGGCAGCCGACGGTCGGGCGACGTTTGCAGAACTGGCCGAGGTTGCCGGAATGTCCCATGCAGCCACCCGGGAGCGGGTCCTGGCCCTGATGGCCGCGGGCGTCGTGACCGTGCAGACGATCGTCAGCCCTGGAGTCCTAGGGGTCAAGGGCTACGCCGGGCTCATGATCGAGGTTGACGGACCGGCTGGACCGGTAGCCGAGGAGATGGCGGCCGTGGCCGACATAACCCTGGTGGCCATCGTGCTCGGGCGCTTCGACGTGATCGCCGAGGCCAGCTACCGGGATGAGACCCATCTGGCGGACTTGCTCGACCGCGTCCGCTCAGTGGAGGGTGTGCGGCAGGTCGAGGCGTTCGTGTACCTGGTGGAAGTCAAGGAATCGATGACCGCCGGCCTCAGCTAGACGGCCTAGGGAAGTACACCGCCGTCAATGGGTATGAGGGCGCCGTTGATATAGGAGGCGGCCGGTGACGCCAGGAACACCACCAGCTGGGCCACCTCGTCGGCCGTGCCCCACCGGCCCAGCGGCACCTCCGAGACCAGCATCTCGCTGGCCTCGTCGTCGGTGACACCGGCAAGGTCGGCGACCAGCCTGCGGTTGGCCACCGCCATCTGGGTGTCGATAGGGCCGGGGCACACGCCCACACAGCGGATCCCGTCTCCGCCGTGCTCCTTGGCGATGAGCTTGGTCATGGCGGTCAGGCCGAACTTGGTGACGTTGTAGGCCCCGTATCCCGGGTCCGACACCAGTCCCCCGATCGACACGTTGTTGACGATCACGCCCCGACCGGCCTCGATCATCGGCCCCAGAGCCAGCAGGGCCATACGGCGTGATCCCATGACGTTGACCTGCCACGACAGGTTCCACTGCTCCTCCGTCTGGTCAACGAACCGGCCGACGCCGGTGGTGGCCCCCGCATTGTTGAACAGGATGTCCAGCGATCCCAGCTCCTCCAGCGTGCGGTTCACAACCGCCTCGGCCTGGGCCTGGTCGGTCACGTCCAACGCAGCTGCGAAGCTCCTGACGCCGAAGCGGGCACGGAGTTCTGCGGCCAGCGCCTCGAGCGCGGCCAGGTCGTCGCCCAGGCCGTGTGTGGAGTCCTGACGGAGTTCGGGGCGGTCGCGGGCCAGATCGGTCACCATCACGTCGGCGCCGGCCTCGGCCAGCCGGCGCGCCGTCGCCTCCCCCATCCCTCCGGCCCGGCCCGCGCCGGTGACCAGCGCCACCTGGCCGGCCAGCGCCCCGGCCACTACCCGTCTCCGCTGTTGGGTGGGTCGGCGGCCAGATGGGCCATCACCTCGTGGCTGTAGCCGAGGGGGATGCCGTCGTGGCAGCCGACGAGCGACCCCGTGAGGGGAGCGCTGGCGTCGCTGACCAGGAAGTGGAAAACCGGCGCCATCTCCGCCGCCTTGCGGAACACCCCGTTGGCGGTCATACGCCTGATCAGCTCGAGGTCGGGCGCTGACTCGGAGTTCATCTCGCTCTCCACGATGCCGGGCAGCACCGCGTTGACCCGGACCTGGCGCGGTCCCAACTCCAGAGCCCAGACCCGCACCAGATGGTCGAGAGCGGCCTTGGAGGCGGCGTAGGCAGCCATGCCGGGGGCCGCGACGGACCCGGCCGGAGAACTGGTGACGATGACCGACCCGTGGTCACGCACCAGGCCCACGCCGTGGCGAAGGGCTCGCACCACCCCGAGGGTGTTGATGTCGATGACCCGCTCGAACACACCCATGTCCAGGTCCTCTACCTCGCCGTGGTACTCGTCGATGCCGGCGTTGAGGATCAGTGCGTCGAGCGTGTCAAACCGCTCGGCCACCGTCGCGAAGGCCTGCTCGACGGAAAGGTCGTCGGCCACGTCCATCACGACGAAGGCTGCTCCGATGCCGTCGGCGATCGTCTCGCCTTCGTCCCGCCGGCCGCAGATCACCACTTGGGCCCCGCATTGCGACAGGTGGGCGGCCGAAGCCAGCCCGATCCCGGCCGTGCCGCCGGTAACGACCACCTTGCGGCCGCTCACGTCGAAGGTGTCGGCGGTGACCGCCCTGGCCGGGTCTGTCTCGGTCATGATCCCACCCTAGTCATCGAAACTCAAGCTGTCTCTGGAGCTGAGATATGGAATCACAGGCGTTCGAAGTGATATACAAGCGTTTCCTATCATAGAGTACGGCTGACAGCGGCTCACGGAGGAGTGTGAGGATGCGGCAGATCCTGGATCCGGCCGGAGAGCTCGTAGGACCCGCGCCCGACGTCGACGACAACCGTCTCGTGGAGATGCTCCGCCTGCTGCTCACCACCAGGATGGCCGACGAGAAGCTCCTCAACCTCCAGCGCCAGGGACGCATGCCGGCCTACTACCAGGTGAGCGGCCAGGAGGCCCATGTGGGCGCGGCGCTGGCCCTGCGGGAGTCCGACTGGCTCTTCAGCGCCTACCGGGAGCTGGGCATGTGGCTGGCCCGCGGCATGAGCCCCATCAGCGCAGTCGGGCTCTGGATGGGCGTGCCCGACGACGACGACCTCTGGGACGTCAACCGCTACCGGGTGACCAGGCTCAACGCCACCATCGGAACCCACCTGCCCCACGCCGTGGGCTTCGGCTACGCCGAGCGGCTCCAAGGACGCGACACCGTGGCCATGGTGGCCTTCGGCGACGGCGCCACGTCGGAGTCCGACTTCCACGCGGCCATGAACTTCGCGGGAGTGTGGAAGACCCCCACCGTTTTCCTCTGCCAGAACAACCAGGTGGCCCAGTCGACCACCATCGACAAGCAGACCGCGGCGGCCACGCTGGCCGCCAAGGCCGACGCCTACGGGTTCAGTGGCGAGCGCGTCGACGGCATGGACCCGCTGGCCATGTACCAGGCGGCCCGTGAGGCCGTGGAGCGGGCCGTGTCCGGCGGGGGGCCGACGCTCATCGAGATGCTCACCTACCGGTTCGCTCCCCACTCGACCTACGACGGCACTCCGGTGTACCGCACCACCGACGAGGAGTCCCAGTGGCGCGACCGGGACCCCATCACCCGCATGCGGGCCTTCCTGGTGAATAAGGGCCTTTGGGAGACCGAGCAAGAGAAGGACATGCGGGCCGGGATCTCGGCCGACCTCGAGGCGTTCGTCGACCAGCTCGAGGCCCGCCCTGCGGTGTCACGCGACTACTCACCCCGGCAGCTGTTCGCCCGGGCCCCAGCCTCCCTGGCCGAGCAGCTGCACCGTGAGCAGCACGACAACGGAGAAGCCCTCGCCGCGCTGGAGCCGGACCAGATTTGGACCGTCGCTGACGACCCGTCACCCACCGGGGAGACCCGGCGGCTCGACATGACCGAGGCCCTCAAGCTGACCCTGCACTCGGCCTTCGAGCGGGATCCGTCGCTGGTGATGCTCGGTGAGGACGTCGGTGTGGAGGGCGGGGTGTTCCGCATCACCGAGGGGATGCACGAGCGCTTCGGTGCCGACCGGGTGATCGACACCCCCCTGTGCGAGACCGGCATCATGGGCACCGCGGCGGGCATGGCCATGGCCGGGCTGAGGCCGGTGGCCGAGATCGAGTTCGCGGGGTTCGTGTACCCCGCCTTCGATCAGCTCATCGGCCATGTGGCCCGAATCCGGTGGCGCTACCGGGGCCACCTGACCGCCCCGGTGGTGGCCCGCCTGCCGGTGGGCACCAACCTCGACAACCACGAGTTCCACACCGACTCTCCGGAGTCGTTCTTCACCCACGCGCCCGGCCTGGTGGTGGTGTACCCGTCCAACCCCTACGACGCCAAGGGCCTGATGGAGTCGGCGCTTGCCAGCGAGGACCCGGTGGTGTTCCTGGAGCCCATCTCGCTGTACCGCGGCCTCAAGCAGGACGTGCCCGTCGAGCCCTACCGGATCCCGTTCGGTCGGGCCCGCGTGCTGCGGAACGGCACCGACGTGACGGTGGTGTCCTGGGGCCCTCCGGTGCGCCAGGCGCTGAAGGCGGCCGAGACACTCGCCGCCGAAGGGGTGTCGGCCGAGGTCGTCGACCTGCGGACCCTGTACCCGTGGGACCGCGAGACCGTGCTGGACAGCGTCGACAGGACCGGACGGCTGGTAGTGGCCCACGAGGCCCAGACCACCAGCGGGTTCGGGGCCGAGGTGCTGGCCGCGGTCAGCGAGCACGGTCTCTACTCGCTGGAGGCGCCGCCGGTGCGGGTCGCCCACATGGACGTGTTCTGGGGCCCGACCCAGCTAGAGCGGTACTCGATGATCACGGCCGATCGCATCGCGGCCGGCATCCGCCGAGCACTTGCCGGCTGATGGCCTCCATGCCGAACCTGCCCTCCGTGACCACCCCACCCCCGCGGCTCGAACGGCCGAAGCACTGACATGGCGAGCGTCTTCAGACTTCCCGCCGTGGGCGACACCATGGTCGAGGGCGAGATCGTGGAGTGGCTGGTGGACGTCGGCGACTCCGTGGAGTTGGACCAGCCCATCTGCTCGGTCGAGACCGACAAGTCGGTGGTAGAGATGACCACCCCCTACCGGGGCACGGTGCTGGCCCTCGGGGGCGCGCCCGGCGACGTCATCGAGGTGGGCCAGACCCTCATCGTGATCGGTGAGCCGGGCGAGCAAGTTCCCGCGGAGGACGAACCAGAGCCAGCAGCCACCGCGACCGCGATTCCGCCGGCTATCGCCGCGCCTGGCCCACCTCAGCTAACCCCGTCCGACTCGGTCAAGGCAGTTCCAAAGGCTCGGAAGCTGGCCCGGGAGTGGGGCATCGACCTGGCCACCGTGACCGGTACCGGACCGGGCAGTTCCATCACCGTCGCCGACGTCGAGGCCGCCGCGCCAGCCCCGGCGACAGGCGGCGGCCGGCGCGAGCGACTGTCCGCCACCCGGCGCTCGATCGCCCGGCACATGACCGAGTCCATGCAGATCCCGCAGTTCACCTCGATGGTGGACGCCGACGCTCGCGGGCTGCTGGAAGCACGGGCGGATGTCGCAGCCGAGACCGGCTCGCGTGTGCCCATCGACGCGCTGCTGGTAGCGCGGCTGGTGCCGGTCCTGCGGGACCACCCCGTCATGAACGCCAGGCTCGACGGCGACGAGATCGAGTACTTCGAGCACTACGACATTGGAGTGGCCGTCGACACTGCCGAGGGGCTGATGGTTCCGGTGGTGCGGGGCGCCGACGCCCTGTCGCTGCCTGAGCTTTCGGCCGAGGTCATGCGGCTGGCCGCGGCGGCCCGCGACCGCACGGTGCAGCCTCACGAGCTGGCCGGAGCCACCGCCACTGTCAACAATGTGGGCGCTCTCGGGATGCTGGCCGGCACGCCGATGCTGCCGGTGGGCACCAGCATGATCGCCGCCTTCGGCATGGCCCGCCCCGTCGTGCGCCTGATCGACGGCGTTCCGGCAGAGGTCGCCACCATGACGGTGTCGGCCACCTTCGACCACCGCATCATCGACGGCGGCGCCAGCGGGCGCTTCCTGGCCCAACTCAAGGAAGCGATCGAGGATCGGCAAGGCCAACGGTGACGTTAGAGTCCGGCTACCAGCCGAGCCGGAACCCCAGAAAGGTCAGGGGCTCTCAGGGCAACTAAGGGAAATCCCCGGTTGGGGAGGGGCGGGCCGCTCGTAGAGTCCCGCTTGAGACCTCCCATCAGCGCCTAGGAGAAAACGTGACCCTCTCCCCCACGCAAGCACTGGCCGTCGCCGCCCGGGCCGTGGCCGCCTCCAAGATCTACGGATCGGGCGACACCGAGGTGCGGGCCCTCGACGCAATCGACGTGGCCTTCGAGCAGGGCCGGTTCACCGCCATCATGGGCCCGTCGGGGTCGGGCAAGTCCACGCTGATGCACTGCATGGCCGGACTCGACAGCGTCACCTCCGGCCAGGTGATCATCGGCGACACCGACCTCACCACGCTGTCGGAGAAGGATCTCACCCTGCTGCGCCGCGACAACGTGGGCTTCGTGTTCCAGGCCTACAACCTGGTGCCCACCCTCACCGCCATCGAGAACATCACCCTGCCGATGGACCTCGCCGGATCGACGGGCGACACCGCCTGGATCGACGAGGTCGTCGGAGCGACGGGGCTCACCGACCGGGTCAAGCACCGCCCCAACGAGCTGTCCGGCGGCCAGCAGCAGCGGGTGGCGGTGGCCCGGGCCCTGGCCAGCAGACCCCAGATCATCTTCGCCGACGAGCCCACCGGCAACGTCGACTCCAACACCGCCGGCGAGATCCTCGGCTTCATGCGGAGCGCGGTCGACCAGATGGGCCAGACCATCGTGATGGTGACCCACGATCCGGTGGCCGCCTCCTACGCCGACCGGGTGGTGTTCCTGGTGGACGGCAAGATCGTGGACGAACTCGAAGACCCGACGCCACAGACGATCCGCGACCACATGACCCGGCTCGGCGCCTGACGCCGGATTCCGGTCCTCGCGACAGAGATCCCTACGTGCTGCGCTTAGCCCTCAAGTCGCTCCTGACCCACAAGATCCGCTTCGCCCTGACCGCCGGGACCATCGTCCTGGGCGTCACGTTCGTAGTGGCCGCCTTCGTGACCGCCGACTCGTTGCGGTCCACCTTCGACGACATCGGCGTGGACATAAACACGGGCAAGGACTTCACGGTGCGCGGCGCGCTCGGATTCGGTGAGATCGCCAACGCTCCGCCCGTTCCCGACAGCCTCGTGAACGACATCCGGGCCATCGACGGGGTGGAGGTTGCCGAAGGGCGCTTCTTCGTGGACGGGGTCATCCCCGTGGACGGCTCCGGCGAGGCCGTATCCACCCTCGGCGGGCCTATCGCGGGCGTGAACTGGCTCGCGGACGAGTCGCTCTCGCAGTACTTCCTGATTGCCGGCCGGTGGCCCCAGGGGCTCTCGGAGTTCGCCATCGACGCCAAGACGTTCGCCGACTACGACTTCGAGCTGGGTAGCGACTACCAGGTGGTGACGCCCACAGGGCCCCGCACCTTCACCCTTTCCGGCACGATGCAGTTCGGGTTCGGTGAGGACGCCGGCGCCGGAGTGGTGTTCTCAGTGTTCGACACGGCCACCGCCCAGGAGGTGCTCGGCTACGAGGGCCTGTTCAACGAGATCGACCTGCGGGCCGCGCCCGGAGCCGACCTCACCGAGGTCCGGGACCGCATCGAGGCGGCCCTGCCCGCCGCGTCCGAGGTGATCAGTTCCCAGGAGGCTGCCGAGGAGTTCGGCGAGTTCTTCGAGTTCTTGATCGGACCGCTGCAGACCATCCTGTTGACGTTCGCCTTCGTCGTGCTGTTCGTCAGCACGTTCATCATCTCCAACACCTTCAACATCGTGCTGGGCCAGCGGGTGCGCGAGCTGTCACTGCTGCGGGCGTTGGGAGCCACCCCCCGCCAGGTACGCCGCTCGGTGCTGATCGAGTCCGTGGTTATCGGCGTGGCCGCCTCCGCTGCGGGCATCGGACTCGGCATGCTCGGTGCGCTCGGGCTCCAGGCGTTGTTCGACGCCTTCGGCGCCTCCCTGCCCGACGGGCCCCTGCCGCTGAGGCCGCGCACCGTGGCCTGGGCGTTCGCGGTGGGGGTCGGCTTCACCGTGATCGCGTCGCTGGTTCCGGCAGTCAAGGCGTCCAGAGTGTCGCCGGTGGCCGGCCTGTCGGAGAACGCCGGCGACGACGGCGGGCATCTCCGCCTCTGGCGGCCGATCCTGGGCGCGGCTCTGGCCGTCGCCGGGCTCGTACTCACCGGTAGAGGGCTGTTCGCCGACTTCGACTCGACCACCGCCCAGCTCGTGTCGCTGGGCGCGGGGGCCGCAGTGGTGTTCGTGGCGGTGGCCGTGCTCAGCCCGCTGATCGCCGGTTCAGTCGTCTCGGCGCTGGCCCGGCCCCTGCCGCGGATCTTGCGCACACCGGGTCGGCTGGCCCGCGACAACGCAGCCCGCAGCCCCCGCCGGACGGCGGCGACCGCAGTGGCGCTGACGATCGGGCTGGCGCTGGTGGCCATGGTGCTCGTAGTCGGGCAGTCGCTCAAGGACACCTTCTCCGACAGCCTCGGCAGCGCGGTGAAGGCCGACTACATCATCAGTACTCAGACGATCTCGGGAGTGCCCAAGACGCTGGCCGAAGACCTAAGGGGGGCCGGAGCGGGGACCGTGGTCGGACTCGACGAGGACCTCGTGCAGATCTTCAGCCCCGTCGCGCCGGACCGGATCGAGCAGACCGAGATCACCGTGACCGAACTGGCCACCATCGACCAGGTCGCCAACCTCGGCGTCACCGATGGGTCTCTCAACGCCGTCGACCCGGCCTCCGCGCTGCTCGTCAACGCCGACCGGGCCGACGAGTGGGGCCTGTCGGTCGGAGACCCGGTCGAACTCGTGCTGGTCAGTGGCGAGACCCTGACGGTGACGGTGGGCGCGGTCTTCACCGAGACCCAGCCGCCCTTCTGGGACGACTGGCTGATCGACCGATCCCTGTACGAGCAGACTGTCGCCGCCGACGCCTTCGAGCAATGGGTGGCCGTCAAGGGAGCCGGCAGCGATCCCGAGGAGACGCGGACCCTGCTGGAGCAGGTGCTGAGCGCCTATCCCCAGGCGAGCCTGGAGGACCGCCAGCAGTTCCAGGAGAGCGCGGAGTCGAACCTGAACACAGTGCTGGCGCTGGTCAACGTGTTCCTGCTGTTCGCGCTGGTGGTGGCGCTGGTCGGGATCGTCAACACCCTCACGCTGTCGGTGTTCGAGCGCACCCATGAGATCGGGCTGCTGAGGGCGGTGGGAATGACCCGGCGCCAGCTGCGGCGGGTCATCCGCTGGGAGGCGGCCACCATCGCCCTCTACGGCGCCATCATCGGCGTGGTGCTGGGGCTGGCCTTCGGGGTCGCCCTCTCGGTGGCGATCCCCGACGAGATCATCGACCGGGTGTCGGTGCCCGGCGGCCAGATGGCCGGACTCGTCCTAGTGGCCGTGGCCTTCGGTCTGCTGGCGGCGGTGTTCCCGTCCTACCGGGCGGGCCGCATGAACGTCCTCGAAGCGATAGCCGCGGACTGAGCGGCAGGCCGGGGGCGTTCGACGATGTTCAAGCTGGCCCTGCGCAGCCTGATCGACAAGAAGCTGCGCTTCGCGCTGACCACCCTCGTGGTGGTCATCGGAGTGACGTTCGTGGTGGGCTCATTCACGCTCACCGACAGCCTGCGGTCCACGTTCGCGGGGCTCGCCGAGGACATCGCCAAGGGCGCCGACCTCACGGTGCGGGTGGACCAGGAATTCGGCGGTGACTTCGAGCGGGCCACCGTGCCCGAGGCGGTGGCCGAGCAGGTGGCCGGCATCGAGGGCGTGGACCTGGCCCGGCCCGAGTTGGCCGCCCTGAACGTCTACATCGTCGACGGGGACGGCGAGCCGATAAGGCCTCCGGGTCCGCCGGCGCTGGGCTTCAGCTTCAACCCGGGCTCGTTCTTCATCACCGAAGGCCGGCAGCCCGCCGGGTCCGGCGAGTTCGCGACCGACACCGTGACCGCGGCCAACAACGATCTGAGAATCGGCGAGACCTACCAGATCAACGGCCCGCTCGACGCCGAGCCGTTCGAGCTGGTCGGCTTGTTCAACTTCGGGTCCCCCGACTCGCACACCGGCCTGGGCCAGACGATGGCCGCCTTCGAGCTGGAGGAGGCCCAGCGCTTCTTGGGCATGGAGGACGGCTACCAGGCGGTCGGCGTCCTGGTGTCGGCCGGCGCCGACGTGTCCGAAGTGCAGGCCCGGCTGGAGGCCGAACTGGGCGACGACTACCGGGTGATCACCCAGGAGGTCGACGCGGCCGAGCAGGAGGATGACTTCAACCAGGTCGTCGACATCTTCAACACCGTTCTGCTCGTGTTCGCGTTCATCGCGGTGTTCGTGTCGGCGTTCATCATCAACAACACCTTCCAGATCATCATCGGCCAGCGGGTGCGCGAGATCGGGTTGTGGCGGGCCATCGGCGCCACCCCGCGACAGGTGAGCCGGTCGGTGATCACCGAGTCGGCCATCGTGGGCGCCCTCAGCACCGTCATCGGGATCGGGCTCGGCCTGGCACTGGCTCTGGTGCTGCGCGCCATCCTGGACGTAGTCGGCTTCCCGCTCCCGCCGGGTCCGCTGACACTCCAGCCCCGCACCGTCGTTCTGGCCGCGGTCGTCGGCCTGGGAGTGACGATGATCTCGTCGATCGCGCCCGCCATGAGGGCCCGCAAGATCTCCCCGGTGGCCGCGTTGAGCCACGACTTCCAGCTGGGCGCCACCGGCCTGCGCCGCCGCCTGATCACGGGCGGGGTGGTGCTCGCGACCGGCGTCGTCGCGCTGGCGGCCGGCATGACGGCCGGGCTGGACGCCACGCCGACATTCGTGCTGCTGGGAGCCGGCGCCGTGCTCGCCTTCGTGGGCATGAACATCGTGAGCCCGGTCTTCGCCCGGCCGGCAGCGTCGGCGCTGGGCCGTCCGGTCAGGGCGCTGTTCGGGATGCCGGGCCGGCTCGGCCGCGACAACGCGGCCCGGAACCCTCGGCGGACTGCGTCGACCGCAGGGGCGCTGCTGATCGGCCTCGCCCTGATGGGACTGGCCGCGGTGGTGGGCGAGTCGATCAAGAAGACCTTCAACGACATCCTCGAGAACGCGGTGGAGGCCGACTACTTCATCCAGTCGAGCGCCACCGGCTTCGGGCCCCCGCCCGGCTTCCCCGCCCGGGTGGCCGACGAGATCGAGGCGCTGGAAGAGATCGAAAGCGTCATGCGGATCCAGTGGGCGTTCAGCGGGCTCAGCGTCGAGGGCGAGCTGCGCGACATCGTTGCCGCCGACATAGCCCTGGCCGACGACCACTTCGACCCCCAGGTCAGCTCCGGGGACATGGCCGGCACCGATCCGCTGACCTCGCTGGCCCTGCACAGCGACTCGGCCGAGAGCCTGGGCGTCGAGGTGGGCGATCCCGTCGAGGCCACCTTCCCCGACAACCAGACCGAGACCCTCACCGTGGTGGCGATCTTCGAGGACGCCGCCATCTACGGCAACTGGCTGATCGACGGAGCCCTGTGGGACCGCCACTTCAACCGCAACGACCTCGCCTTCGCCAGCGCCCGGATCGCCGGCCTGCCCGACGCCGCCAGCGAGGCGGAGCAGGCGTCGCTGGTGCAACGAAGCCGGGCCGCCGTCGAGGGCGTGATCGACCGCTACCCCACCGTCAAGGTCGAGAACCAGGCCGAGTTCCGCCAGACCCAGCAGTCCCAGCTCACCGCGATCATCAGGGTGATCCAGGTGCTCATCGGCCTGTCGTTCGTCATCGCGCTGATCGGCATCATCAACACGTTGAGCCTGTCGGTGTTCGAGCGCATTCACGAGATCGGCCTGCTGCGCTCGGTGGGCATGACCCGGCGCCAGTTGCGTCGCTCGATCTACTGGGAGGCGCTGATCGTGGCCGTCTTCGGTGGCCTGCTCGGCGTGGCCGTGGGCACGGTCTTCGGCGTGGCCACCGCGCTGGCGCTGCCGGAGTCGTTCGTCAAGGCGGTGGCCGTGCCGTGGCTGGACCTCCTGGTGTTCGTGGTCATCTCGGCGGTGGCGGGGCTGCTGGCCGCCATCCTCCCCGCGGTGCGGGCCGGTCGCATGAACATCCTCGACGCCATCGCCCACGAGTAGGCCCGGACACCGGTGCGCCCGCCACGAAGGGGCTAGGAGTACCGCTCGAACAGGGCGTCGAGCTGCTCGCAGATGTAGTCCATGTGCTCGGGGTCGAGGCCGTGGTGGATGGGCAGCGAGAGTGCCCGATCCATGATCCGGTCGCAGTTCGGCAGTCCGGAGGCCGGGGCCCGGTGCTCGATGGCCGCGAAGCCGGGCTGGCGCAGGATGTTGCCGGTCCACACCATCCGGGTCGACACGCCCCGCTCCGCCAGGAACTCCTGGGCCTGGGTGCGGGTGAACGGGGCGTCGTGGGTGATCTCGAAGCAGAACCGCATCCAGGTGGTGTCGGTCTCGGGCGTCGTGCGCCCCGCTCTCACGCCCTCGCGGCCGGCCATGAAGTCGTCGAGGCGGCGCCAGTTGGCTCGCCGGCGGGCGTTGAACCCCTCCAGCTTGTCGAGCTGCACCAGCCCGTAGGCCGCTGAGAGCTCGTTGGGCTCGAAGTTGTAGCCGATCGAGTCGAACACGAACACGAGGTCATAAGGGGTGCCGTCGGCCAGGGCCGAGAACCGGTCCTGCCGGCCCTGGCGCGAGCCGAACAGGTAGGACTCGCTGCGCCGGCCCCAGCGGCGCAGCGACAGGGCCAGGTCGTGGGCCTCGGGATCGTCGATCCCGACCAGCCCGCCGGTGCCGCCCGCGGTCATGGCGTGGGAGCGGGCGAAGCTGGTGACGCCGATGTGGCTTCGTTCGCCGGTGCGCCGGCCCCGCTGGTAGCTGTCGAGCACATCGCAGGAATCCTCCACCACGGCCAGGCCACCGGCGTCGGCCACCGCCCGCAGCCGGTCCCAGTCGGGGCAGTTGCCGCACAGGTTGGGCGCCAGGATCGCCTTGGTGCGGGGTCCGATCATGGCCTCCACCGCGCCGGCGTCGATCTGGTACGTGTCGGCGGTGATGTCGGCGAACACCGGCACCAGCCCGGATTGCACCATGGGCGCGATGTCGGTGGAGAAGGTCAGCGGCGAGGTGATGATCTCGTCACCGGGCTCCAGGCCGAGCAGGTCGATCGCTATGCGCAGAGCCGAGGAGCCCGAGTTCACCATCAGCCCGAACCGCTTGGACAGCTTGGCCGCCACCCGAGCCTCCAGCGCCAGGGTCGCGTCGGCGATGTCGAGCGTCGGGTTGTCCCGCATCACCGCCACGACCGCCTCGATCTCCCGCTCGTCGTGCACAGCCCCCGCAGGCGGCAGTCTCATGATGCGCTTCCTCCTCTACCTTGGGTCCAAGATCCCCACCGACGCTAGTTGGACTGGGTACGGTGCTCGGAATGGACGAATTCGAGGTAGGGCACCCCTGGACACCGATCACCGATCTAGTCGAGGCCGACTACGCCGCGGCCAGCGAAGAATTGCCCGCGCTGGCTCGGACGTGGTCCCAAGTTCAGGAGACACTCGATCGTCTACAAGTGGATGAGTTCAACGAGCGCCTGAAGCGCGAGTGGGCAATCGAAACGGGGATCATCGAGCGGCTGTACAGCCTGGACCGTGGTACGACTGAGGTCCTCATCAAGCACGGCATCGACGCATCCCTCATCGCGAGCGACGCAACAGACCAGCCTCCTGAGTTGGTCGCGGGAATCATCAGAGACCATGCCGAAGCCGTCGATTGGCTGTTCGACGCGGTCACCAACGAGCGTCCCTTGTCCACATCCTTCATGAAGCAGTTGCACCAGTTCATGACTCGCAAGCAGGTCCACGCGACCGGCATCGACATGTTCGGCAGGAAGCACGAGATCGAGCTGAGACACGGGGAATTCAAGGTCCGCCCGAACAATCCCGTGCGCCCAGACGGCAAGCTCCACGAGTACTGCCCCCCTGAACACGTAGATGCCGAGATGGATCGGCTAATCGAGATGCACCGAGAACACTCGACGGCAGGCACAGCGCCCGATGTCGGTGCGGCGTGGCTGCATCACCGGTTCGCACAGATTCATCCCTTCCAAGACGGCAACGGGAGAATTGCTAGGGCCATCGCGTCGCTCGTGCTCATTGGATCGGGGTGGTTCCCACTAGTTGTGACGCGAGACGACCGCGCCCGCTATATCGGCGCGCTCGAGGAAGCAGACCGCGGCGACCTCAGCTTGCTCATACGCCTAGTGGCCGAACTCCAGCGAAAGTGGTTCGTCCGCGCCATCACGATCGCGGAAGACGTGCGGCGGGATTCGCTCCACCTAGAGCAGATGCTCGACGTCATTGGTGACATGTTCGGCGCGGCGGCGGCTCCAGCGCAGTCGGAATTGCGCCGCGCGGTTGATACAGCCGAGCAAGTGCGGGTCCAGTGCCGCGCACGTTGTAACGAGTTGAAGGAGCAACTGGAGCGCCGCCTCGGAGTCTCTAACGGAAGGCGCGTTTGGTGCGACTTTGGCGAGGATCAGGACACACGGCGACGAACATGGAACCGATATCAGGTTGTCGAGACGGCCAACAGACTCGACTACTTCGCCAACACCCGAGTCCATCACGAATGGGTTCGCCTGGGGATCCAAACAGAGAACGGTCGATCCGAGATTCTGACCTCGTTCCATGGGATCGGAACGGAGTATCGGGGGCTTGTCGGCGTCTCGATGTGCTTCTACCGGCGACAGCAACCCGAGGAAACGGAGGATGATCCCGAAGGCACGTCTCCCGTACCTCTTCAACAGCAGATCATTGAATTGCAGCCAGTCTCGGAGGAAGTCTTCCAGATCAACTACGAGGAACCGTTCGAGTCCGTGGAGCGACGGTTCCACGGGTGGCTAGAACGCGCCCTCGTCCTGGCTCTGGACCAGTGGCGGCGAGGCGAGTGAAGCGACGGCAACGGCCGAGGCGATAGTAGAGCAGACACTATTCGCCGACAGGTCAGCGTTGCCCGTATCGGATGGCAACGGCTTCAGCCCCAGCCATCTCGTGTCGAACTCAGACTCTCCGCCACTTTTCAGACTCGGCTAGCTCGACCAGGTGTTGATGAGGTCGACGGCGGCGAACCAGTGTCGGTTCCGGCCGACGCCGGGGGAGTCGGCTTCCACTGGCGCCAGCACGCCGCGATCGGTCAGCGCTCTCAGGGCGGTTCTGGCCGCGGGCCTGCTGACGCCGAGCAGGTCGGCTGCGTCTGGGGCGCACAGGACGGGATGTCCGGCCAGCAGAGGAACTAGCGCTCGTGCTGCGCTGTCTGCTCGCAGTCCGTCGAGTCTGCGAGTCCACGTCTCGGTGATCTGTCGGGTCTGGGCCGCGAGGCTGCCAGTGGCGGCGGCCGCCTTCTCGGCCACTTCGGCGAACCAGCGAATCCACGGCCCGGGGTGTCCCTGTTCGAACTGCACCAGCCCGGAGAGGTATCCGCCTGGATCGCGGGCGATGGCGACGCTGACCGGCACCGTCGTGCGAAGTGTCAGGTCTGCTCGTCTCAGCGCCCGGTTCACCAGTATCCGGCCCAGCCGGCCGTTGCCGTCGGCGTAGGGGTGGATCGCTTCGAACTGGGCATGGAGGATCGCCGTGTGCGATACCGGGTCCAGGCCTGCCCCGCTGTCCGCGAACCTCAACAGGTCGTCCATCAGCTCGGGTATCTCGCCGGGCGGGGGCGGCACGTACGCCGCGTCCAGAGGGGAGCTGCCGCTGACCCATCCGACGCTGCGGCGGAACGATCCGATGAATTCAGCGCTCAGACCGCTGTTGCGCATCAGGTGGGTGTGCCAACGATGCAGCGTCGACACGCTGAGAGGCTGGTGCGCCTCCTCCAGTGCCATACGGATCACTTCGAGGTTGTCGGCCACCCAGCCGGCGGCACCGCCGGCGCCGGTGCGCTCCGCGATCAGCACGGACACCAGCGGTTCTCGCAATCCCTCGATCCCCGACGAAGCGATGCCTTCGTGGCGCAGTAGGAGCCTGGCCAATGCCTCCCACGTGTCCGGGAGCTGCGCATCCGATACCAGCAGCGCGGTCGCGGCCCGCTCGGTTGCGCGGGCCTCGGGCTCGGTGAGGGAGAAGTCACGTTCGCTGAGCTCTGCCGGTCTCCAAGTGTCGACCTGGCGCCCGTTCCACTCGGCGGTCACAGTAGTGCCCGCGCCACCCCCATCCTGCCAGCTCATATGTAAAGGTTAGCGCTGTATCCTTCCCAAATGAACGCTATTTGGAAATGTTGTCGATGTATCTTTTCTAAATGGTGTGCGATTAGAAGAGCCTTCGCGGATTTGTGGGGTGCGGGGTGGTCTGAGGGTCCCTGAGTAGGGGTCGAGGCCCTGCTGGGATCGGTGATTGACATGATCACGATCCAGGAGGGCCCCGATGGCTTCCGATGTTGTGGGGGTGCGGCTGCACCTGCGTCAGATCCGTGTGCTCGCGGTGGTTGTGGACACGCCGGGCGAGCTGGTTGTGGAGGTCGAGACATGAGCCCAACCGGTGCCAGCAACCCTTCATCCCACGTTTACGCGAAGGGCCAGAAGACCAGGAGGACTTCCAAGAAGGCCTCTCCCCGGCGGGCGTCATGTTTGTCGCGGGACTGTTCCGAGATACTCAGTGTCTCGGCCGGCCACGGAGGGGCTGCTGCTCCGGACTGCGGGCCCGAGTCAGTCTCACCGGGCGACCTGGGTCGACGTGTGCCTCGCAGGGAGAACTACGCGTGAGCGCGAGGTGAGATCATCGGCAAGGGACGAAGCGGTGGTATCCGTCCGGGCTCAAGCTAAGCGACTCGCTCCACAAAGTCGGGCAGCCCGTGGTGCTTGGCAATGCACTCCCACTGCCATGCGCAGTCACGTGCGGTAGAGCATTCCCTTGTATGCGGAGGTGAAGCCGGCCGCTTCCAGGCGGGCCGCCCATGGAGTCTCCCGCACCGGCGTCCCGTCGACCTTGGCGATCTCCAGTTTGCGGAGCCGGCCGTCCTTGACCAGGCCGACGATCGCCTCGATCCAGGCGTCGTTCGAGGCCGCGGCCCCGAAGGTGGTCAGGGACCGGCCGCCCCGTTCCAGTACGACCGCAGGCACCCCGTCGATCAGCACCACATGGGCTCCTGCGGTGCGGGCCGGGCGGCCGGGCGAGTCCGGCCAGGCCAGCGCGGCGCCGTAGGGCTGGGCCGGGTCGGTGGCGGCCAGCACGACCGGCGCGGCCTCAGGCTGGGCCTCGCGAGCCCCGCGAAGGCGGTCGACTGCGCCGGGCAGGGCGAACTGGGCCGCGCCCAGACCGGCCACGAAGTACCCGCGGCGGGCCTCTCCCCGCTCCTCGAGCGCCTTCAGCACCGGATAGACCCCTGCGAACCCGCCGTCGATGCCTTCGCCCAGGGCGGTCTCTCGTGTGACCACGCCATACCGGTCCAGGAGCTGATGAGCCCGAGCCAGGGCTGACTCGGTAGGAGAAGGCTGGGGGCTGAGCAGCGGCTCCACCAGCGACCAGCGGCCCGCGGCCGAGGGCGGTCCGGTGGAGCTGAGCCCTCCCAGTCGCAGCCGGCCCCGGCGGGAGCGGCCGGCCCGGGACGGCGAGTGCCGGCCGCGGCTGCGGGCCTGACCGGCGATGCGGGCCCGCAGGGGAACGAGGGAGTCGTTGGTGACCTCGCCGGCCCATGCCAGGTCCCACAGCGCGGCCAGCACCGTCTCGGTGTCGTAGGGCTGCGACGCCGCCTGCGCGGCCGCCACCAGGTCACCCCAGAACGACGCTCCCCGGTCGCGCAACCGTTCTCGCAGCGCGTCGTGCAGGGCGCCCTCGCACGGCTCGGCGGCGGGCACCAGCAACCCGGCCTGGTCGCGGAACACCAGTCGCACCCGGCCGTCGGTGGCACCCAGCGCGCCCGCGCCGACCCACACGACCTCGCCGGAGGTGCACAGCTGATCCAGGTCGGCGGGCTTGTAGCCGATCATCCGGCAACCCAGCACGTCGGCCTCGAGCACCGATGCGGCCACCGGCGCCCCCTGCAGCTGCGCCACCACATCGGCGAGGGCGTCCACGCCCCGGCGGCGGCCACCGACGCCCTGCCAGTCGGGCAGGAACCTGGCCAGCGACTCGGGAGGCACCGGCTCCACCTCCTGGCGCAGGGCGGCCAGGCAGCGGCGGCGGATGCGCCGCAGGACGTCGGCGTCGCAGAACTCGCGATCCGCGCCGCCGGGCCGGAACTCGCCCCTCAGCAGGCGACCCTCGGCCACCAGCGATGACAGCCGGGCCACCACCGGCTGCTCCCCGACGCCCAGCCATCGGGCCACGTCCCGGGCCAGGAACGGGCCGTGGCTGCGGGCATAGCGCACGCACAGATCGCCCAGAGGGTCGTCGACCGGATCGGTGGCCGATGCCGGGAGCCCCACCGGAAGGGCTGCTCCGGCTGCGTCGCGCAGCCGGGCCGCGTCGGCGGCGTCGGCTACCACGTGCCGCCCGGCCAGCCGCACCTCGATAGCGCGGCGCTGCTCCACCAGCGTGCGCACCCATCCCGTGACCTGCCCGGCGTCGGATCCCGCCGTCGGGACGGTCCGGACCGTCAGATCGTCGAGTGTCAGCGGCCCGAGGACTCTGAGCAGGTCGTGGAGTTCATCGGAGTCCCGGGCCTGGCCTCCAGCGACCAGCCGCTGCAGCTCCAACTCGACGTCGGTGATCACCCCGGCGTCGAGCAGCTCTCGCAGCTCCTCGGCGCCGAGCAGGTCGCGCAGCAGATCCCGGTCCAGGGCCAGTGCCGCGGCCCGCCGCTCCGCCAGCGGAGCGTCGCCCTCGTACATGTACACCGCGATCCACGAGAACAGCAGCGACTGGGCGAAGGGCGACGCCTGGGGCGTGTCCACCGCCACCATCCGGATCCGGCGGCTGCGCAGATCGGTCATGAGCCCGACGAGCGCGGGCAGGTCGAACACGTCGTTGAGGCACTCTCTGGTGGTCTCCAGAAGGATCGGGAACGAAGGGAACTTGGCCGCCACCGACAGCAGGTCGGCGGCCCGCTGGCGCTGCTGCCACAGCGGTGTGCGCTGGTCGGGACGGCGCCGGGGCAGCAGCAATGCCCGGGCTGCGCACTCCCGGAACCGGGACGCGAACATAGACGTCTCCGGCAGGCGCGACACCACCAGTTCCTGGACCTCGTCGGGGTCGAACAGCAGGTCGTCCAGCGGGAGTTCGTCGATGGCCTCGGGGAGCCGCATGACGATCCCGTCGTCGCCCCACATCAGGTCCACATCGACGCCCCACGCCTCGCGCAGGCGGGCTTGCAGCGCAACCCCCCAGGGGGCGTGGACCTGCGCGCCGAACGGGGTGAGCACGCACACCCGCCAGTCGCCGATCTCGTCGCGGAATCGCTCCACCACCACGGTGCGATCGTCGGGCACCGCGCCGGTGGCCGCGGACTGGTCCTCCAGGTAGGCGACAAGGTTCTCGGCAGCCGTCTCGTCGAGACCGCAGCGCTCCCTCAGACGGGACTTAGCCGCCCCGGCCTCACCGGAGCGCAGCTCCCGCACGAGGCTCCCCACGGCTCGACCCAGCTCGATGGGGCGGCCGGGTCCGTCGCCGTGCCAGAACGGCATCTTGCCCAGCTCGCCGGGAGCGGGCGTCACCACCACCCGCTCGAAGGTGATGTCGACGATGCGCCAAGTCGTCGCGCCCAGCAGGAACACTTCGCCCACCCGGCTCTCGTAGACCATCTCCTCGTCGAGCTCACCCACCCTGGTCCCGTCGGGCAGGAACACGCCGAACAGGCCTCGATCGGGGATTGTGCCGGCGTTGGTGACGGCCAGGCGCTGGGCCCCGGCCCGGCCCCGCAGCACGCCGTTGGCCCGGTCCCACACCACTCGGGGCCTCAGCTCGGAGAACTCCTCGGCCGGGTAGGTGCCCGACAGCAGTTCCAGCACGCTGTGCAGCACCTCGTCGGACAGCTCGTTGAAGCCGGCGCTGCGCCGGAGCAGCGCGGCGAGCTTCTCGACGGGCCAGTCGTCCATGGCGCACATGGCCACGATCTGCTGGGCGGCCACATCGATGGGGTTGCGCAGGTAGCGGGTGTGCTCCACCTCGCCGGAGTGCATGCGCTCCACCACCGCGGCCGCCTCGAGCAGGTCGGCACGGTGTTTGGGGAAGATCCGGCCCCGGCTGGGTTCGCCCACCCGGTGACCGGCCCGGCCGATGCGCTGCAGACCGGAGGCCACCGATCCGGGCGAGGCCACCTGGACCACCAGGTCGACCGCCCCCATGTCGATGCCGAGTTCGAGGGTGGAGGTGGCCACCAGCCCCCGCAACTCGCCCCGCTTGAGTTCGTCCTCGATCAGCAGGCGCCGCTGGCGGGACAGCGACCCGTGGTGGGTCTTGACCAGCTCGAGGCCGTCGGCCGCCCCGGAGCCGACCTGCTCGTCGCCCAGCGGGACCGGCGGCGGCGCCTGCAGCAGGCTCTCGATCGACTCACCCACATGGGTGAGAGCGTCCCCGCCACCACCGGGGAATCTCGGGTCGGTTGTGTGTCGTGGATCCGCAGGAATCGGCCCGAGATTCTCTGACTCCTCGTCCTGGGCCTCGAGGTGCAGTTCGTTGAGCCGGGCCGCGAGACGCTCGGCCAGCCGCCGGGCGTTGGCGAAGATCAGCGTGGACCGGTGGGACTGCACAAGCTCGAGCAGCCGGGGATGGATGGCGGGCCAGATGCTGCGCCGCAGCGGCCCGGCCGCGGCCCCGGCCGACGCCGGTGCCTCGACCGTCTCGCCCAGCGACGCCATGTCGGCCACCGGGACCACCACCTCCACGTCGAGTTCCTTGCGGGCGCCGGCGTCCACCACGGTCACGGGCCGCGGCGCCAGCGATCCGCCACCCGTGCCGGTGAAGCCGCCCAGGAAGCGGGCGACCTCGTCGAGGGGACGCTGGGTCGCGGACAGAGCGATGCGCTGGGGCGAGCGCTCGCACAACTCCTCCAGGCGCTCCAGCGACACCATCAGATGGGTGCCCCGCTTGCTGGCGGCCACCGCGTGGATCTCGTCGATGATCACATGCTGCACCCCGGTGAGGATCTGGCGGGCCTGGCTGGTGAGCATCAGGAACAGCGACTCGGGCGTGGTGATCAGGATGTTGGGGGGATGCCGCACCAGCTTGCGGCGCTCGTCGGCCGAAGTGTCCCCGGTGCGCAACCCGACGGTGGGCTCGTGCACGGTCAGTCCGAGACGCTCAGCGGCCAGCCGGATCCCGTGCAGCGGGGCCCGCAGGTTCTTCTCCACGTCCACCGCCAGCGCCCGCAGCGGCGACACGTAGAGCACCCGCGTGTGATCACCGGCCGCCGCGGTGTCCCGCGACATGAGCCGGTCGATGGCCCAAAGGAACGCGGCCAGCGTCTTTCCCGTGCCCGTGGGGGCGCACACCAGCGTGTGATCACCGGCCGCGATGGACGGCCAGCCCTCGGCCTGGGGCGCCGTAGGCGCCGCGAAGGCCGACGTGAACCAGGCCCGGGTCGGCTCGGAGAACACAGCTAGCGGGTCGACCACGCCGCCACCGTACCGACCCCCTGCGACACCCGCCGGGCCTACAGTGAGGCCCATGACTCATCCTTTCCGTTTCGGCGTCGAATTGAAGGGGCCCCTGCCGGGCCTGACGTGGCCCCAGACCGCCAAGAAGGTGGAGGACCTCGGCTTCTCCAACCTGGTGATGCCTGACCACTTCGACGAGCAGCTCGCGGTGGGCCCGGGGCTGGCCGCCGCGGCCGCAGCCACTACCACCCTGCGCTTGAGCGCCTTCGTGTACGGCAACGACTACCGCCACCCGGTGATGGTGGCCAAGGAGGTGGCCACCCTCGACATCCTGTCCGGCGGCCGGATGGACCTGGGACTCGGAGCGGGCTGGAAGCGGGTCGACTACGACGGGGCCGGGATGGACTACGACCCGCCCGGCGTGCGCATCGACCGCATGGTCGAGTCCCTGCACATCATCCGGGCCCTCTTCGAGGACGGGCCGGTCACCTTCGAGGGCGAGCATTTCACGATCCGCGGCCTCGAGGGCCTGCCCAAACCGGTGCAGTCGCCGGTGCCGGTGGCTATAGGCGGGGGCGGGCGCCGGATGCTCACCCTGGCCGGCCGCCACGCCGACATCGTGGGCGTGAACGCCAACCTGCGCTCCGGCGAGATAGGGCTCGACGCCATGAACGACGTGCTCGGCGCCGACCGCTTCGACGCCAAGCTCGAATGGGTGCGGCAAGCGGCCGGCGACCGCTTCGACCAGCTCGTGCTCAACGTGCTGATCGCGTCGTGGCAGATCACCGGGGGCGGCAAGGCCACTACCGAGGCCATCGAAGCGACCGCGGCCATGTTCGGTCAACCACCCGAGGTGGTGGCGGACGTCCCGCTGCTGCTGATCGGATCGCCGGCCGAGATCGCCGACACCCTGCGGCAGCGGCGGGAGCGCTGGGGCTTCAGCTACATGATCCTGGGAGCCGCCAACGCCGATGTCGAGGCCTTCGCCCCGGTCATCGCAGAACTGGACGGCGAATAGCCTCGCCTTGGCCTATGGTGGAGCCATGACGTCGACCACGGCCGAGGCGACGCCCTACGAGTCGCCCGAGTGGCATCCCGCCTTCGAGGAGTACTGCGAGACGATCTTCGAGTTGGCCGAGGACGACCTGGAGGTGATCCAGGCCCGCATCGCCGACCGGCTGGAGATCTCCCGACCGGCGGTCTCGGAGATGATCCGCCGGATGCAGGCGGAGGGCCTCGTCGAGGAGGGCAGGGGCACGATCCAGCTCACCCCCCGGGGATACTCGCTGGCCGAGACCGTGGTGCGACGCCACCGGCTGGCCGAGTGCTTCCTCACCGACATTCTGGGGCTCTCCTGGGCCGAGGCCCACCAGGAGGCGGGCAAGTGGGAGCACATCATCTCCCCCGCGGTGGAGAAGGCCATGATGCGGGTGCTCGAGGAGCCGACCACCTGCCCCCACGGCAACCCCATCCCTGGCTCGGCGTACGAGGCGCCCGAGATGGTGACGCTGGACAACCTCGAGGTGGGGCGGGGCTTCACCGTGCAGCGCATCCCCGAGGAGTTGGAGTTCCAGCCGGGGATGCTCGAGTTCCTCGAGCAGGCCAGGGTCACACCGGGGTCGGTGGGCACGGTCACCGCCCGCTCCCCCGACGGCACCTTCACCCTCAGTGTCGAGGGCGGGCCGGTGGGACTGAGCGACTACGCCACCTCCCGCATCCTCGTCACCGCCGCGCCGGCCGGCTGAGCACGAACCTTCGCTCGCCGCGCCGCCCTCCCCCTCTAGCGCGGCCTCCGGCGGTGTGGTACTTTGATGTGGTCAAAGTGAGTCCAGCCTTCGACGGGTCGCCGAAGGCTGCCTGAGCAGGGGGACCCCATGACCGCCAACCAATTCTCGAGACGCACATTCCTGGGAGGCACCGCCGCCGGGGCCGGCCTGCTGCTGGGCGGCAGCACCCTGATCACGGCGTGCTCGGGCTCCGAGCCCGCACCAGCCGCGCTCACACCGGTGAACTTCCATCTGAGCTGGTTCGACTCGGTGCAGTTCGGCGGCTCCTACCTCGCCGACGCCAACGGCCACTACGCGGCCCAGGGTCTTGACGTGACGCTGGTGCCGGGCGGACCGGGCGTGTCTCCCGACACCTCGGTCATCGCAGGCCAGTCCATCATGGGCATATCGGCCGCCAACTTCGCCGGTCAGGCGAAGGCCGACGGCGCGCCCATCAAGGTCGTGGGCGTGGCCATGCAGCGCAACCCGTTCGTGATCGCCTCGCTGACGAGCAACCCGATCAACGAGCCCAAGGACCTGGAGGGCCGCAGGCTCGGCATGGCCTTCAACAACCAGCTCGACCTCGAGCTGCTGTCGTCGCTGAACGGCGTCGATGTCAACGCCATCGAGGTCATCCAGGCCGACTACGACCCGGCCCCGCTGGTCAACGGCGAGGTGGACTCCCTGCTGTGCTGGCTCGTCGACCTGCCGGTGGCCATGACCGTGGCCGGCATCGACAACACCACCATGCTGTTCGCCGACTTCGGCTACGCGGTGCACAGCCAGACCTACATCGTCACCGAGGACACGCTGGCGAACCGCCGGGATGACGTGCTCGCGCTGCTGAGGGGCGAGATCCTGGGCTGGCAGGACCACAAGGCCGACCCGGACACGTCCGCGCAGGTGACCGTCGACCGGTTCCCCGACGCCGGCATGGACTACGAGACCGAGAGGGTCAAGGCCCACGAGTTCGTCAAGCTCATGTTCAGCGACGTGACCGACGCCAGCGGCTTCCTGTGGTGGACCGACCAGTCGGTGGCCGACAACATCCGCGTCCTCAAGGCACTCGGCGTGAACGTCACTGAGGATTTCTGGGACCGTTCCCTGCTGGAGGAGATCTACGCCGACGGTCCGGTGCTCTAGCGACGGGAAGCCATAGCAGTCTCTAGACACCGCGGGTGATGGCCCGGCGGGGAGCGCCGGTAGACGTCGTCGGGGTCGGTCGCACCTTCGCCCTCGCCGGCGACGAGGTGATCGCGTTGCGCGGACTCGACATGCACGTGCCGGCGGGCGGGTTCACCGCGCTGATCGGACCGTCGGGCTGCGGCAAGTCCACCGCGCTGCGCCTCGTGGCCGGTCTGGACACCCCCGACAACGGAACCATCGACATGGACGGCTCGTCGCCCGACGAGATGCGGCGACGCCAGCGCATCGGGGTGGCCTTCCAGGATCCGTCGCTGCTGCCGTGGCGGACGGTCACGACCAACATCCGGCTGGCGCTGGAGCTCGTCGGCCGGCGCCACGACGCCAAGGCGGTCGACGAACTGATCGAACTCGTCGGCTTGCAGGGGTTCGAGAAGGCCCGGCCCTCGCAGCTGTCGGGAGGCATGCGCCAGCGGGTGGCCATCGCCCGGTCGCTGGTCACCAACCCGGATCTGCTGCTGCTCGATGAGCCTTTCGGCGCCCTCGACGCGTTGACCCGCCAGCAGCTCAACGACGAGCTGCAGCGGATCTGGACGGCCCGGGGCACCACCACCATCCTGGTCACCCACTCCATCCCCGAGGCGGTGTACGTGGCCGACGAGGTGCTGGTCATGTCGCCCCGTCCGGGCAGGGTGGTGGCCCGCCATGCCATCGGCTTCGAGCGGCCCCGCACCCGCGAACTGCTGCTCACCGATCGGTTCCACACTGAGGTGGAGGCGGTCTCGGCCAGCCTGCACCGCTCCGAGGGGCAGGTTGTGCAGCTCGACACGGACGCCAGTTGAGCGCCACTGCCGAGACCGCGGCCACCGCGCCGGCACGCCCGGCAGGCGGCAGCCGGCTCGACCGGGTGCCGCCACGGCTGCTGAGTTCGGCGGTCGGGATCGCAGTGCTGCTGCTGTGGGAGCTGCTGGCCCGCACCGTGTACGCGGGCTCGTATCGGTTGTCGCCGCCCACCGCGGTGGTGGTCGAGTTCTTCGAGTTCCGCGGCCTCTACCTGCGCAATCTGTGGCACTCGACCAAGACGGCGGCCTGGGGGTTCCTGTGGGGGAACCTGGTCGCCATGGCCCTGGCCGTGACCTCGACGCTGGTGCCATGGCTGCGGCGCAGCATCGGCGCGGTGGTGCTGACCATCTTCTGCCTGCCGTTCATCGCGATAGCCCCGATCCTGCGGCTGATCACCGGGCCGGGCAACGCCACCCCCATTGCGCTGTCGGCGCTGGCTGTGGTGTTCACCACCTACGTGGCCGCGCTGTTGGGCTTCGACCTGGCGCCGGGCAGCGCCCTGGACGTGATCCGCTCCTACGGCCGGGGCCGGCTCGTCGCCTTCGGCACCGTGCGGCTGCGGGCCTCGGTCCCGGCGCTGTTCGCCGGGTTGCAGATCGCCGCGCCCGCCGCCTTCCTCGGCGCGGTGGTGGGCGAGTTCACCGGCGCGCACCGGGGCCTGGGCATCCTCACGGTCAGGGCCCTGGGCGCGCTGCAGACCGACCGGATCTGGGTGATCGCGGTGATGTCCACCGTCGTGGCCACCGGCGGGTACCTGGCCATCGGAGCGCTGGGCCGGTACCTGTGCCCCTGGTCGCCCGCATTGGATGTGGGCGCAGTGCCCGTGCCCCGCACTGAGCCCGGCCTGCTCAACCGGCTGGCCGGGCTGCTGGCCCCGATCGCGGTCGTGTTCGTCTTCTGGTACGCGTTCTTGTGGGTGTTCGGGATCGAGCCGTTCTTCGCCAAGACACCCGTCGATGTTTGGGCCGAGCTGTTCTCCGAACCCGAAGCGGCCGAGACCCGATCGCTGATCTTCGAGGCGCTGGGCACCACGCTGTGGACGACCTCGCTGGGATACGTGGTAGGTCTCGTCGGCGCGCTGGCGGCTGCGCTCGTGTTCATCCTGGTCCCGTGGCTGGAGCGGGCCTTGATGCCGATCGCGGTGGCACTGCGGTCGATCCCGATCATCGTCACCACGCCGGTGATCATCCTGTTCGTCGGGCGGGGCCTCTTGACCACCACCGCCATCGTGGCCGTGATGTCGTTCTTCCCGACGCTGGTCAACTGCTACACGGCCATGACCCGCACACCGGAGGGGATCCTCGACGTGCTCAAGTCCTACGACGCCGCCTCCGCGGCCAACGTGCGCAACGCCTACCTGCCGACGTCGGTGCCGGCCCTGCTGGCCTCGGCCCGCATCGCGGTGCCGACCTCGCTGCTGGGGGCCACCGTGGCCGAGTGGCTGGCCACCGGTGACGGGATCGGGGCGGTGATGGTAACCGCCTTCACCCGCAACGACTTCAAGATCCTGTGGGTGTCGGTGGCCGTGCTGACGATCGTGGCCGTGATCGGCTACTGGCTGGTGGCCGCGCTCGAGCTCCGTACCCTCGAGCGCATGGCTCCGGGAATCTCACGATGACCGTCGCACCTGCAGACGTTGGTGGCCCTGGCGATCCTGCGGTCTCAGACGCGCAGGCCGCGGTGCTGGCCCGCTACGACGACCTGGCCGGGCTGCTGTCCGGGATGGACGGTCGCCCGCAGGCCGACCCGGACCTGTCGGCCGCGGCCTCGGCCGCGCTGCTGCACGAGGCCCGGCTGCTGGATGCCGGCCGCTTCGAGGACTGGCTGGCCGGCTGGACCGACGACGCGGTGCTGTGGGTGCCGCTGTCGGTACCCGCGCATCCCGGCACCGACCAGTCGCTGCTGCTGGACGATCGGCGGCGCCTGGCCGAGCGGGTCGAGTGGCGGCTCGACCCGACGGCCTGGGGCCAGCAGCCGCCGTCGCGCACAACCCGCATCGTGGGCGGAGTCGAGGCCTGGGCCACACCAGCCGGCCTCGTCACCCGGTCCACCGTGCTGATCGACGAGCATCGCCACGGCCGCCAGCAGCAGCTCGCCGGGTACCAGATCCAAGAGCTCACTGGCGACGACTATCGCCGTCGCACCAAGATCCTGATCATTCCCGCGCTCGCCACGGGCGTCCGCAATCCGAGCTTTCTCCTGTGAGAGGGGGTGCCCGTGACCGCCGCTGACTTCGATCCCTCGACCGCTGACTTCGCCCAACTGGTACAGCCCCATCGGGTGCACCGCCGCATCTACACCGACCCGGCGATCTTCGAGGTGGAGATGACCCGGGTGTTCGCCGCGTCCTGGTGCTACGTGGGCCATGAGAGCGAGATCCCCGACGCGGGCGACTACCGCACCACCACGCTGGGCCTGAGGCCGGTGCTGATGACCAGGGGCCGCGACGGCGCGGTGAACGTGCTCCTGAACCGGTGCGCGCACCGGGGCACCGTGCTGGCCGCGGAGGCAAGCGGCTGCGCCAAGCGGTTCGTCTGCCCCTACCACGGCTGGACCTACACGCCCGACGGGCAGCTGGTGGCCATCCCGTTCCCCGCCGACCACCCCACCGAGGACTACTCGACACTCTCGCTGGGACGCTTGGAGACAGCCACTTACCGGGGCTTCGTGTTCGCCACCCTCAACGCGGAGCCGGAGCCGCTCGACTCCTGGCTGGGTGAGGCCGCGGAGGCGTTCGACACGATCATCGACCGCCATCCCGGGGGCGAGTTGGCGGTGATGGGCTCGCCGCAGCTGCTGGAGTTCGCGGGGAACTGGAAGCTGTCGTGGGACAACGCGGCCGACGGCCTGCACGCCACCTTCGCCCACCACTCCTACAACACGCTGGGTTCCACCGTCGACGTGGAGACGGTGCTGGCCCGCGACCCCGGGGCGACCCCGATGGTGTCCAAGGCCTTGCGCAACGGCCACATGGTGGTGGACCAGCGCCCGGGTATACCCCAGGGGCCGTGGGCCACCATGCGCGACGTTCCCTTCCGGGAGCCGCTGGAGTCGGCGCTGGTGGATGCGGGAGCCACCGAGCTGCTCGACTTGGCCACTGGCAGCATGCTGAACCTGTCGCTGTTCCCGAACTTGATCTTCGTCGGCAACCAGCTGCTGGTGGTCGAGCCGGTGGCGGTGGACCGGACCCGGCTGAACCTCTGGCTCACGTCCGCGCCGGGCGCGCCGCCGGAGATCGACCTGCTGCGGCTCAGGGCCGACGAGGACTTCGTGAACTTCGGCACCCCCGACGACCTCGACATGTTCGAGCGGGTCCAGCGGGGCCTACAGGTACCGGAGATGGAGTGGATCGACATGAGCCGGGGCCTGACCGGCGACAGCGCCACCGACGGCATCGACGGCACGATCTGCGGCCCGATCACCTCCGAGGCTCCCCAGCGGCGCTACCTGGCCCACTACGCCAAGCTGATGACGACACCGGCGGCGACTCGTGCCCGCTGACTCTGAAGCCCTGGTGGCGACCGAGCGAAGAACCACCTTCCAGTCGCAGGGCGCGGTGGTGATCCCCGGCCTGATGGACAGGGGCTGGTGCGAGCGCCTCCAAGCCGCCATCGCGCGCTGCCAGGCCAGCCCCAGCCAGTTCTACGGAGTGCTGTCCCCGCCGGGGGAGCTGAAGGTGGACAGCGACCTGTTCCGTTGGTTCGACGATGCGGACATCGCCGAGGCGACCCGCTCCTCGGCGCTGCCCGCACTGGGCGCGGAACTCTGCGGCGCCGACGCCGCGGTGCTGATCGAGGACCAGTGGTTCTGCTCGGAGCCCGGCGCCGTGTCGCGCAGCCCGTGGCATCAGGACCACCCGTACTACAACCTGGACCGGCCCTTCGTCACGATCTGGGTCACCCTCGACGATGTGACCGCCGACGCCGCGCTGCGGGTCGTGGAGGGCTCCCACGCCACCGGCATCACTTACGCCCCCATCGAGTTCTCGTCCTCGACCACCACCATCGGCGGTGCCTCTGAGCTGGAGCCGGTGCCCGACGTGGACGCCGACCCCGAGCGCTTCCCGGTCACCACTTGGGACCTCAAGGCCGGCGACGCGGTGGCCATCGACTCCCGGATGCTGCACTCGACCGGCATCCGCGAGGTGGCCGAGCGGCCCTTCCGGCGGCTGTCGACGCGGTATGCCCACCCCGACACCCGCTACCTCGACCTGGGAGAGCAGGCCGCGGTGTTCTGGAGGATGCTGCCCCACGGACTGAGCACAGGCGACCTGGTCGCCAGCGAGGTCTTCCCCCTCATCGAGCCCTGAATCGACGGCCGAGGCCAATACATCCGAGCCTGGAAACAGGATGACGGCTCGCTCCATTTCGAACGGCTCGGTGACACGCCCAGTCCCCCTCCCCCCAACAGCGGCCGCGCCGGCGGCCCCGACCCATCAAGGAATCGACATGTCCGACACCCACAGCACCTCGTCTAACCGGCTGCAACCTCGGCGGCTGGGTTGGCTAGCGGCGGCGGCAATCGGCGTGGCCGTCACGATCGCATCGGTGATCGTCAGGTCCGGAGTCCGGAACGGCGCCCACTAGTCGAGCCAACCGATGCCGAGCGCCGCAGCCGAGGGGCCGCGGCGAGGAATCAGTCGAGGAGTCCCTCGGCTGCGGCCTTGCGGAGGCCTTGGGTCCGGTCGGGCACCCCGAAGCGATGGGCCTCCGCGATGGCCCTCGCCCCACCCGCGACCCGCCCGCAAGCCAGGTGCACCCGGGCCGCAACCCTGCTCCTCCTCCCGTCGGACATCACGCGAGATCCCTGATCCGCATTCGCAGGAACTCAGCCGGGAGCCGAGACGTGCACGAAGCGGGTCGTCTCGGCGCCCAGGTGGTGCCAGCGGTGACGGGTGGCTGTCGAGTAGATCATCGTGTCGCCCGCAGCCAAGCGATGGGTGACGATGTGGCCGTCGCCGCCGTCGAGGTCGACGGCGAGCGTGCCCTGGGTGACGTGGATCATCTCCCGGCCCTCCGATGAGAAGAATCCGCCCAGACGCGAGCCGGGCTCGACCACGTACTCGGCCGCGCTGAAGGGCTCTTCCAGGCCGGTCAGCTGGCGGCGGAACGCGGTCTGGCGGGCATCGGTGATGTCGTAGCGCTGGCCCTCGTCGCGTCCGGTGACCACCACGTCAGCCGAGACCGGGCCGGCCAGCAGGCGCTCGGGCGTGGTCTCGAGCACGCCGGCGATGGCGAACAACGATGTCAGGCTGGGGGCGGCGAAACTGGTCTCCACCTGGCTGAGGAACGGAACCGACAGGCCGGCCCGGTCAGCGACCTGGCTCAGCGTAAGGCCCAGTTGGTTGCGGCGGCTGCGCACGGCCTGGCCCAGTTCCTCCAGGGCGCGAGTGCTGTGGTCTCGGCGGGGCTGGGGTTGGGCGGTGGCGGCCATCGGTCGGAGACTAATGGGCGTTATCCGGGCCCATCAGCCGTCGGAGGGCCCGCGCCGGCCGCGGTGCGGCCCGACTCGTGCTCGGGGAACAGCTCCGCGTAGGTGTCGCCCTCGCGGTAGGGGTGAGCGGCCAGCTTCTGCTCGTCCACGTCGACGCCGAGGCCCGGCCCGGTCGGGGCAGTGATGTGCCCCCCGCCCAGGTCGGTGAGGGCCAAGCCCGGATTGTGGCCGATGTCGGTGATCATCGGCTGGTGCGGGTCGATGTCGTACTCGCACAGCCTCACCCTGGCCGCAGTAGCCCAGTGCAGGTTGGCGGCCAATCCCACCACCGTCGGTCCCCCGACGTGGGGGATGACCTCGATTGAGGACCGGGCCGCGATGCCGGCGATCTCCAGGCAGTTGAGGATCCCGCCGGTGAGCGTGGCGTCGGGCTCGAAGACCCGGGCCGCGTCGCGGCGGGCCAGTTCGGCATACATGCGGGGCGAGTAGACCCGCTCCCCCACCGCCACCCGGATCGGCGAGTTGTGCTGAAGCCTCTCCAGGCCCTCGATCTGGTACTGGGGCACGGGCTCCTCGAAGAAATGGATGCTGTAGGGAGCGATCCGGCGGCACAGCTCTATGGCCGAGTCCGGGTCGTGGAACCAGTACGAGTCGACTCCCATCAACTTGCCGGCGCCGATGTGCTCACGCACCGTGGCCACGGCCTCCTCGTCGCCGTCGATCGTGCGACCCAGGCGCACCTTGACACCTGCGAACCCCAGGTCCATGCACTGATCGAAGTAGTGGGCGTGCCACTGGGCACTCTCCTCGAACATCGTCGTGCCCGTGCCGTACAGCGGGATCTCATGGGCGCGGCCGCCCAGTAGCTGGTGCACGGGCGCACCCAGGGTCTTGCCGAGGATGTCCCACAGGGCGATCTCGATCGCGCCGATGGTCTGGCTGGAGAGGCCCTCCCAGCCGAGATAGCCGTCGAGGGCCACCTGAAGGTCGGCGATGCGGTCACGGATGGCCAGAGGGTCCCGTCCTTCCAGATGCCGCGAGCACACATCGTCGACCGCGGCCCGGAACACCGTCGGGTAGGAGTGCCCCCAGTTGGTGGACGACTCGCCCCAGCCGACGGTTCCGTCGTCGGTCTCGATGCGCACCAGAGCGAAGCTGCGCTCCATGTCGGGGTCGATCTTGCGGTAGCCGGCCAGCACGGCCCGCACATTCTCGATTCTCATGGGTGTCGCTCCCTCATACTTGCATTTCCATTCCGTGCAGCTCCAGCCACAGCTCGCCGGGCACCGGTGTGCTCAGCGCGTCGAGATTCTCGTCCACCTCGGCCGGCGCGGCCATCCCGACCACCACTGAGGACACGGCTGGGTTGGTGAGAGGGAAGCTCACCGCCGCCGCCCGCAGGGTGACGCCATGGCGCTGGCAGATCGCGTCGATGGACGCCGCCCGAGCAAGGGTCTCACCCGATGCAGGACCGTAGTCGTACCAGGAGCCAGCCTGGGGTCGGGCCAGCACCCCGCTGTTGAAGACGCCCGCCGCCAGGTACGCCACCCCGCGCCGGGCGCAGGCGTCTATCAGTCCGGTCGCGGATCGGTCGAGCAGCGTGTAGCGGCCGGCCACTAGCACGCAGTCGAGATCGGCTCGCTCAAGAAAGGCAGCCGCGGTGGCCACGGAGTTGGTGCCCAGCGACACCGCCCCGATCACGCCCTGCTCGCGCAGCTCCAGCAGCGCCGGATAGGTGCCCTCCAGCGCTTCATGAATGTGGTCGTCAGGGTCGTGGATGTGCACGATGTCGACCCGGTCCACGCCGAGACGCTCCAGGCTCGACTCCAGGGATCGCCAGGCCGCGTCGTAGCCGAAGTCGAAGTGGACGTCGACCGAGCCGCCGGGCTGGCGTGTCAGTAGGCGGCCGGCCTTGGTGGCGATGACCGGACGGGGGAGCTCTGAAGCGGCGGCAAGGGCCCGGCCCAGACGGCGCTCGGCCTCGCCCAGTCCGTAGAACGGGGCCGTGTCGAAGAACCCGACGCCTCGCTCGAGGGCCCGGGCCGCGGTCCTGACCGCGGTGTCGGCGTCGTTGCCCCAGAAGACCGTGGCCAGCGGGGCTGTTCCCATCCCCAGGCGTGGAACCCGGAGCCCGGTCCGCCCTAGCTCTACCTCGTCTAACCGGTCTCGCATGGAGCGTGTTTGATCCTATCAAAGTCTTGTGGTTTTCTTCAGGGCATGACTCGGGCCAAACCCACCGTCGCCGAACTCATCGCCGGCAAGGGAAAGCGCCAGCTGACCGACATCTTCGTGCTGTCGGTGGACGAGGTCCGGGCGGTGGAGGAGGCCGGACTCGACATGATGTGCCTGCCCGACGAGACCATGAGCCGCGAGGTCCGCGAGGCCGCCCCCACCACGTTCATCATCGCCGCGCTGGCCTACGGGGTCCACGCCACCGCCGACGAGTACCTGCGCATGGGGATGGCCATGTACCGCCTGGGCGCCGACGCGGTGTACTGCGCGGCGGGGCTCGACACCGTGGCCCGGCTCGCAGCCGAGGGGCTGGCGGTGGTGGGCCACATCGGCTTCATCCCCACCCACCGGACCTGGTACGGCGGGTACCGGGCGGTGGGCAAGACAGCCGAGAGCGCGCTGAGGGTGTGGCGGCAGGCCAGAGCCCTGGAGGAGGCGGGCGCGTTCGCCGCGGAGATCGAACTGGTGCCCGAGCCCGTCGCGGCCGCTGTCTCGCAGCGCAGCTCGCTGCTTTTGATCTCGATGGGGTCGGGGGCCGGATGCGACGCCCAGTACCTGTTCAGCATGGACATCCTGGGGTCGAACACCGGCCACTACCCCCGCCATTCCAAGAAGTACCGCGACTTCCGTGCCGAGTACGGGCGCCTCCACGCCGAGCGGGTGGCCGCCTACGGCGAGTACCGGGCCGACGTCGAGTCTGGCGTCTACCCTGCCGCCGAGCACAAGCTTCAGATCGACAGCGCCGAACTGGAGGCCTTCCTCCATGCGCTCGACGCCGCCGACGACGATGACGATGACTCCCGACCCCAAGGAGCAGTGCCATGGACCGAGATGACCAGGCCGCCCAGGTGACAGGAGGCGAGGCGCCCACCGAGCCGGTGTCGCTGCTGGTGGAGGGAACGGTGGTGACCATGGATCCGGACCGGCGGGTCATCGGTGATGGCGCGGTGGCCGTGGCCGGGGACCGGATCGCGGCGGTGGGCGACGCCGCGGAGCTGCGGGCCATGCACCCCGCGGCGCGCCGCATCGGCGGGGCGAGGCGCTACGTGATCCCCGGGCTGATCGACTGCCACAACCACATCGCGCAAGCCCTGTGCCGGGAGAGCACGGTGGAGGACTTCCCCAACATCTACCGCATCTACATCCCGGCCGAGGACATCCAGAGCACCGACGACGTGAGGGTCAGCGCCCAGGTGGCCTTCGCGCAGCTCCTGAGGGCCGGCGTCACCACCATGACCGAGACCACCTGCACCGTGGCCCACGAGGAACCCATCGCCGAAACCGCCATGGAGACCGGGATCCGCTGCGCGCTGGCCCGGGGCATGTGGGACCGCGAGTCGCGGCTGGCCGGCAACTACGAGCAGATAACCGAGAGGTCGTGGTACCGCGACGACCCCGCCGCGCTGGCCGACGACCTCGCCTACACCGAGGAGTTCCTCAAGAAGTGGTTCGAGAAGGGCGAGGGGCGGCTCCGGCCGTGGGTGCACAACCTGGGCGTGCCGTCGTGCTCGGACGAGCGCTACCTGGCCACCGACGAGCTGGCCAAGCAGTGGGGCACCGGGATCATGACCCACATCAACCGCGACCGCGAGGAGATCGAGCTGAGCGTGTCGCTGTTCGGGCACCGGCCCCTCGAGCACCTGGCCTCCATCGGGGCGCTGACCGAGCGGCTGGTAGCCATCCACGCCATGCTCACCACCGACCGCGAGGTCGAGTTAATGGCCGCGGCCGGGGCCAAGCTGGCCCACGCCCCGGTGGTGTGCACCGACATCATGTCGGCGGTCACCCGGGTGCCGCTGATGAGAGCCCGGGGCATCACCGTGGGGCTGGGCTGCGACACCATCATCAACGACGTGCTCAAGCTGATGCGGATCGCCCACATCATGCACAACCAGGCGGCCATGCCGCTGTTCGATCCCTACGGGTTCTCCTGCAGCGACGCCTTCGAGATGGGCACCATCGACGCCGCCCGGCTGCTGATGTGGGACGACGAGATCGGATCGCTGGAGGAGGGCAAGGCCGCCGACATCTGCGTCATCGACGCCAACAACGTGCGGCTCACCCCGTCGACCGACCCGGTGGCCACTCTGGTGCGCTACGGGGTGGGCACCGACGCCGAGTCGACGATCGTGGCGGGCAGGCTCGTGATGCACGAGGGTCGGTTGCTCACAATCGACGAGGAGGCTCTCCTCGATGAGGCCGAGGCGCTGGGGGCCCGGATAATCGCGGAGATGGCGCCGCGCCGCTACGTGCAGCTCGGCACCAACGTCGACTACCTGTGATGCGTGGCGCGACACCGGTGCTGCCGCTGACCGGTCGAGCCCGATGACCGGCTCCGCACTGCTGGTGAAGGGGGCGACGATCCTCGACGCCGAAGGTCCGCTGCAGGTCGCGGACATCAGGACCGAGGGCGGCACCATCACCGAGGTCGGCGCCGGCCTGCGCCCTGGATCGGCCCGGGTGATCGACGCCGACCAGATGGTGGCCATGCCGGGCCTGATCAACGCCCACACCCACTCGGCCCAGAACCTCGACCGGGGAACCACCCCGAACCTGCCCCTCGACCTATGGCTGATGTGGGCAGTGTTCGGGAAGCCCCCCATCACCGCGGACGACCGCTACACGCTGGCCATGGCCGGGGCGCTGGAGATGCTGAAGTCGGGCTGCACCGCGGTGCTCGATCACGGCTGGGTCGCGCCGTGGGAGTTCGAGAACTACTCCGAAGCCATCATGAGCGCCTACGCCGACGCCGGGATGCGGGCCGGGCTGGCCCCCATGATCGGCGACCTCGACATCTTCGACACGATGTCGTTCGCAGGCGCTTCGGATCCCAAGCCCGAGCCGCTCGGCGACCCGTTCGAAGCACCGGGGCTGCTGGAGTCCATGGCCAGGTTCTTCGATCGCTGGCAGGGCGCCCACTCCAGGCTCACCCCGATGGTGGGGCCGTCGGCACCGCAGCGCTGCACTCACGAGCTGATGGACGGCCTGGCCCAGCTGGCCCGCGAGCGCCGCGCCGGGTTCCACACCCATGTGCTGGAGACCAGGACCCAGATCGGTGCCAACATCGAGCGCTACGGGCGATCCAGCGTCGCCTACCTCGAGGATCTGGGCCTGCTGTTCCCGGGCGCGAGCCTGGCCCACTGCGTGTGGATGGACCCCGACGAGTTCGCGACGGTTCGGCGCTGCGGGGCCACCATCGTGCACAACCCGGTGTCGAACCTACGGTGCGGGTCCGGCATCCTGCCGGTCGCCGATCTGCTCGAGGGCCGTGTCAGTGTGGCCCTCGGTGCGGACGGCGCCGCCTCCAACGACAATCAGAACATGTTCGAGGCCATGAAGTTCGCCACGCTCATGCAGACACTGCACGGATCGCACCTGCGCTGGCCGCAGGCCCCTGCGATCTGGAGGATGTGCCTGCAGGGCGGCGCGGCTGCGCTGGACCAGCCGCTGGGCTCGCTGCAGCCAGGGGGCGCGGCCGACATCGTGCTGCTGGACACCGAGCGCCACGTGCCGGTGCACGCCGAGGGCTTGGCGACGAGCCTGGTGCTGGCCGAGCACGGACAGTCGGTGCACACCGTGATCGTCGACGGCGAGCCGGTGGTCTCGGAGGGACGGTCGACTCGCGTCGACGACAGCGCAATGGCCGAACGGTCCCGCGCCCTCCAACGTCGCTTTCTCGAGAACCTCCCCGAGCGCCAAGCCTTCTATGACCGCTACGTGGACGTGCTGACCGAGATCCACGACTACGAGATGGCTCGACCGGCGCCCGTGGAGCGGCTAGCCCGGATCACGCCGGCTTTCGGCGCCGCCGGCTAGCCGGAGCGCCAAGGGGGACACACCGATGACCACCGACACGCCGTGGAGCACAACCTGGATCGACAACGAGCACCCCGCCCTGCGCCGGTGCTGGCACCCGGTGGCCCGCAGCGCCGACGTCGGCGACGACGGGCCGGTTGCGGTGGAGCTTCTGGGCGAGCGCTGGTGCCTGGTGCGGCTGGGAGGCGAACTGGCCGCGCTGCGTGACCCCTGCCCGCACCGGTACTCGCCGCTGAGCGCGGGGACCATCGAGGGCGACACCCTGCGGTGCGCCTACCACGGCTTCCGGTTCGCGGCCGACGGCACCTGTGTCGAGATCCCGGCCGTGGACCCCGACCTGCCCATACCGGCTCGGGCCTGCGCCACCAAGGCCGCGGGGGTGGCGGAGTCCCTGGACCTGGTGTGGCTGGCGCCCGAGGACCCCATCGCCCCGCTGCCTGAGGTTCCCGAGCACGACGACCCCAGCTTCGTCAACTGCCCCCTGCCGCCGCTGGACTGGAACGCGGGGGCGGCCCAGATGGCCGACAACTTCCTCGACCTGGGCCACCTCCCGTTCGTGCACCTCGACACCTTCGGCGACGAGGACGACAAGCTGGTGCGGGACTACAGGATGGAACGCGACGGCTGGCGGTTCACGGCCAGCCACCGCCACTTCACCAAGGCCCTGGACGACTCGATGGGCTCCGACGGCGAGTACAAGGTGGTGGAGCGGGAGCTGCTGTTCGTCTTCACCGCCCCCCACCACGTGTACCTGCGGATCGGCTATCCCGACATGGTGCTGACTATCAGCTTCTGCCACCAACCGGTGGACGCGGCCACCACCCGGCTCTACTGCACCGACTACCGCAACGACATAGATGACGAGCCCGACGCCATCGCCGGGGCGGTGGACTTCCAGCTGGCGGTGGCCGAGGAGGACAAGGTGCTCCTGCAGCGCATCGGCACCAAGGCCGTGCCACTGGCCCCGGCGCTGGAGTACCACTCCAAGGCCGACCGCATCACCCTGGAGATGCGCCGGATGCTCGCCGACCTGGTTGCCCAGGCCGGCGCAGCGGCCTCCAACTAGTGCCGTGCCTTCGAAATGGCTGGGGCAGCGCGGAAGGGCCGGTGACCTCGGCTCCGAACCACGCCGGCGCCCCAACCAACCCCGCGACGGACAACTAGGAGGAGCGGGGGAAGGCGACCGTGCTCACTCCGCTGTGGCACAGGTCGACGGAGGCTCCGATTCCGAAGCGGGGCGCGCCGGTGGTCCGGCAGCGAAGCACATCGCCGTCGGCCGAGCGGATGTAGTACAGGGTGTCGTGGCCGAAGAACTCGATGTGATCCACCACCCCTGAGTCACCCTCGGTGAGGGCCAGCTCCTCCGGTCTAACCAGCACGTCCACCGCGCCCTCGACCGGAGTTCGCAGCCGCATGGGGCCCAGCGCGGTGTGGGCGATGTCGCCCTCGGCCCGCCCGAAGACGGTGTCGGCCTCGCCCACGAAGCCGGCCAGCCAGCGATCCGCGGGCCGCTCGTAGAGCACGGCCGGCGCGGCCTGCTGGATCACCTGGCCGTCTCGCATGACGGCCACCTCGTCGCCGAGCACGAAGGCCTCGTCCTGGTCGTGGGTCACGAACACGCATGTGACTTCCAACTCCCGCAACAACGCGGCCACCTCGGCGCGTACCTCCACCCTCAGAGTCGTGTCGAGGCTGGAGAAGGGCTCGTCGAGCAGCAGCACCGAGGGTTGGGGCGCCAGCGCCCGGGCCAGCGCCACCCGCTGCTGCTGCCCGCCCGAGAGCGAGCCGGGCAATCTCTCGGCCAGTTCGCCGATGCCGACCAGGTCGAGGAGATCGTGCACCCGGCTCGAGGCTGGTCGGGGCAGCACCCGGCTGCGGGGCCGCTCCGAGCGGGGCAGCCCGAAAGCCACGTTGGCAGCCACGGTGAGGTGAGGGAACAGCGACCAGTCCTGGAACACCATGCCCACGCCCCGCTTGTCGGCGGCGACGTGAACCATCTGCGGCGAGTCGCCGTTCCGCGACGCTCCGTTGCCCGCGGTGCCGTTCTTCGGTTCCGCGGGCCCCGACATCTGCTTCCCGCCGAGAACCACCCGGCCGGAGTCCAGCCGCTGAAGTCCGGCCAGCACCCTCAGCAGCGTCGTCTTTCCGCAGCCGCTAGGACCGAGGATCGCCAGCGTGCGGCCCGGCTCCGCGGAGATCGAGGCGCTGCGCAGGACCGGTGCCCCGCCGAGGGCGACGCTGGCATCCTCCACCAGAATCCCCCGACCCCGGCGAGGAGCAAGAGTCGCCGACCGCGACGGGGAGGAGGGGGCCGCCAGGACAGCCGGCGCCTCAGCGCTATCAAGCACGCCTTATACCCTAACGCCAGCAGTCCTCACTATGTCAACCCTAGCCGTCCTGACTTCTCAGGCTCCGGGTTGCTTCACTCTGTGATTCGCGCCTGCCGGGCCTGCGATATCAGGCCGCCACGGACGGCTCGGCGAGCACGTCGGGCAGGGGGTCGGCATGCACGACCGTCACCCGCTTGGTCGCCCTGGTCAGGGCCACGTACAGCGAGCGCACGCCCTGGCACTCCTCGGCCACGATGCGGGCCGGCTCGACCACCACCGCGGCGTCGACCTCGAGGCCCTTCACCAGCCGCACCGGCACCAGCGTCACCTGCTGCTCCAGGCCAGCACGGCCGGGGCCGCCGAAGGGCACCGAACGTCGGTTCAGTTCCCCCCGGAGGCTCTCGTGGAGCGAGTCGGGCACGATCACGGCCACGTTGCCCTCGCCCACCTCGGCCCGCTCCTGGGCGATGACCTCCGTCAGCGTCGCGGCCAGGACGGCCGCTGAGCCGGCGGAGCCGTTCTGATCGGCTGCCGCCGCGCAAGACACGACCCGGGGCTCGTCGCCGATGGTGCGCACCGTCCGGGGAGGCACCGCACCGGGTGCAGCGTGAGGCAGCACCCGGTTCGCCAGTTCCATGGCCGGTGCCGGGATGCGGTAGCCCAGCGTGAGTTCGACCCGGCGGGGCGGGCGACGGTCGGGCAGGCCCTCCAGAACCGACTCCCAATCCTCGTGGGCCCAGGATCCCGTGGCCTGCGCGATGTCGCCCACAACCGTCATCGAGCCGTTGAGGCTGCGCCGGGCGATCATGCGAAGCTCCATGGGCGACAGGTCCTGGGCCTCGTCCACCACGATGTGGCCGTAGGTCAGCACCGCGTCCTCGTCCCGGTGCCCGGGCCGGTACCCCAGCAGCGCTCTCGCCTCGTCGAGCACGGGCACGTCCTGGAACGACCACGTGACCTCGGAGGCGTGCCCGGGTCGGGGCCGGTACAGCAGCTCGATCTCGTCGGTGTCGAAACGCCCCGCGGCCGAGCGCAGCAGGGCCCTGGACCCGTACAGGTCATTCACCAGATGGGCCGGCGTGAGAACGGGCCACATCCACTCGAGCGCTTCCCGAACCTCGATCACGTCCGAGAGTCCCTCCCGGACCTCGATCGGGTCGGCGGCGCGGCGACCGCTGGCGGCCAGAGCAGCGAAGAACGCCTCCTCCACCAGCCTGCGGCCGGCATTGTGCTTGCGGCTCCGCCTGGAGACGTCATCGATGATCTCCGCGGACTGCTCCACGGTGAGGCGCAGCCGCTGCAGTTCGAAGCCGACGGCCAGGTCCCGGCGCAGCGGGCGGCGGCGATCGCGCACCGCTCGTCGCAGCACCCCGGCCATGCGGGGGTCGCCCTTGACCCGCGCGACGGTCTCGTCGTCGAGACCCGCGACCCGCACCGCCGGACTGAGCAGGTCCGCGAGCACTGCCTGCTCCACACCGGCCTCTCCCAGGGAGGGCAGCACCTGCTCGATGTAGGCGAGGAAGAGCCGGTTCGGGCCGACCACCAGCACCCCCTGGCTCTCCAGCGGGAACCGGTGCGTGTAGAGGAGATAGGCGGCCCGATGAAGGGCTACGACCGTTTTTCCGGTCCCCGGCCCACCCTGGACCACCAGCACGCCGGGCAACTCGGAGCGGATCACCCGATCCTGCTCGCCCTGGATGGTGGCCACGACATCGGCGAGGCGACCGGTTCGAGCCTCCTCCAGCGAAGCGATCAGGGCGCCCGAGACGGGCCGGCCGTCGAGCGAGCCGTCGTCGGGCGCGGCCGCGCCGCCAGCGGAGCCGTCGAAGTCGCGGTCGGCGATGTCGAGGCCGATGGCGGCCTTGTCGCCGAAGAACTCGTCCTCGATGCCAAGCAGGGTGCTGCCCCGGGACGCGAAGTGCCGCCGGCGCTCCAGGCCCAGCGGCGCCCGGCCGGTCGCCCGGTAGAAGGGCTCGGCGACCGGCGCCCGCCAGTCCACCACGATCGGCTCGTGGTCGGCATCCCACAGGCCGACGCGCCCGATGTAGAAGCGCTCCTTTGTCGTGGCCGGATCGATGCGCCCGAACACCAGCGACCGGTCGCCGATGTCGAGCCTGGTGAGTCGGGCCAGGGCCGCCTCGAGCATGGCCTCGCGCTCGAACCGGGCCTGGGTGGTGCCGCCCCGGCCCCCACGGAACACCGACGTCGCCATGGTGGCCCGCTCACGGGCCGTGTCGAGGCAGGCATGCGCGAGGTCGAAGTAAGCCTGCTCGGCTTCTAGATCGGGATGGCGACTGGTCAAGACTGAACCGCGGATGCTGATGTCGGCCGATCCGGCTTGCTAGCGGCGGGCCGCTCGCGGGCGGATTCCGGCAATTCGGGGGAACTGTTGATTCTATCTCCCGTATCCTCGGCTGCATGGACCCGAGCGAGGCGGCCCCGCTCGCCGACGCCGATGACGTCGATGACGCCGAGACATGGGACGCCGAGGTGGCTGGCGATGCCGGGCCCGCCCAACTCGGCGCCGGCGAGGCGGTGTCGGTGGGCCTGGTGTTCAGCGGGGGCGGGGCGGCCGCGGAGGCGTGGCACGCGGGCGTGGTCCGGGCACTGCACGCGGTGACGGGCTGGGACGCCCGCCGCGCCGATCTGATCCTGGGGACCTCGGCCGGCGCCATCACCGGCCTGTGTCTGAGGGCCGGCATCCCGCCGGCGGACCTCTATGCCCATCGCCGCGGCGAGCCCGTCAGCGCTGAAGGTCAAGCCATCATCGACCAGGTCACCACCCCCTACCGTGAGGGCCGCAGCGAACGGGACTGGAACGAGCAGGGACCGCAGTCACCGACCCTGGCCGCGAGGGCCTTGTGGCCCCCGTGGCAGACCCGGCCCCTGCATGCGGCCGTGGGCCTGCTGCCGAGAGGCACCCGAACCACCGAGGCCCTTCAGCAGCGAATGGCCGAGCTGCATCCCGAGCCGTGGCCCGCCCAGCCGTTCTGGGTGACGGCCGTGCGGCTGTCCGACGGCGAGCGAGTGGTGTTCGGGCGCGACGACATCCAGGCCACTGCGGCAGAGGCGGTGCGGGCCAGCTGCGCGGTCCCGGTGATGTTCGAGCCGGTCGCAGTGGACGGACGGCGATACGTCGACGGCGGCGTGCACTCCTACACCAACGCCGACCTGATGGGCCCCCCCGCCTTCGACCTGGTTGTGGTGTCGTCACCGATGAGCGGCGTCGCGGGATGGTCCTCGGTCCGGGGCTCGCTGTCGCAGGCCTGGACCAAGGCCCGCGACTCTGTGGCTCTGGGCGACGCCCAGCAGGCGGCGCCGGATCGCGCCTGGTGGTCGGAGGCGTTGGAGCTGGCGTGGTCCGACGGTCGGGCCTTCCGGGCGGCCCGGCGGCAGTGGGTGGACGACAAGCTGCGCGAGGAGGTGGAAGGGCTCCGCCGTCGAGGCATCTCCGTGCTGGTGGTGGAACCCGACGCCGGCGGGGTGGAGTTGGTTGACACCGGCAACGACGCTGAGGTCGACCGCACCGGTCACGCCGGCGAGGAGGCCGACCGCGGCCATCCGGCGCAGGTCTGGCGATCCGAGCTGGCCGCCGACGCCGATCGGACCGTCCGCCGCATCCTGTCCGACCGGGCGGGTCTGCGCTTCGCGGGCAGGCTGCGCCGGGCCGCGGCTTGATCGGTCCCTGAGTTCTCGTTCGACCCGATGAGAGACCGACGATTCGAGGACAGCGACTTCGTACGGGCCTGCCGCGGCCGGCCCCACGAGCGCGTGCCGGTGTGGTTCATGCGCCAGGCCGGCCGGTCCCTGCCGGAGTACCGGGCCGTGCGGGGTGACGGCTCGATCCTCGACGCCATCGCAGACCCCGACCGGGCCGCGGAGATCACGCTGCAGCCGGTGCGCCGCTACGGCGTCGATGCAGCCATCCTCTTCAGCGACATCGTGGTGCCGGTCCATGCTGCCGGCTTCGGCGTGGAGGTCGTGCCCGGCACGGGCCCGGTCGTGGAGCGTCCCTTCGCGGCCCGGCGCGACCTCGACCGGCTGCGACCCCTGGATCCGGGCACTGACACGCCGTACGTGATCGAGACCGTACGCCGGGCCGTCGACATCCTCGACGTGCCGTTGATCGGTTTCGCGGGCGCCCCGTTCACGGTGGCGTCCTACCTGGTGGAGGGTGGCCCGTCCCGCCATCACGACCGGACCAAGTCGCTGATGCTGGGGGACGAAGCGCTGTGGCACGACCTCATGGACCGCCTCGCCGACCTTGCCATCGCCTCGCTGCTGTCCCAGGTGGAGGCCGGGGCGGCCGCGGTGCAGTTGTTCGACAGCTGGGCGGGAGCCCTGTCGCCCGAGCAGTACCGCCGCGGGGTGGCCCCTCACTCGGCCCGGGTGCTGGAGGCGGTGGGCAGCACGGGTGTGCCGCGGATCCATTTCGGGGTGGGTACCGGCGAGCTGCTCGACCAGATGGGCGAGTGCGGCGCGGAGGTGGTGGGGGTGGACTTCCGGGTGCCGATCGACGAGGCCCGCCGCCGGGTGGGTCCGGGCCGGGCCCTGCAGGGCAACCTGGATCCCGCGGTGGTGCTGGCCGGGAAGCCCGCGGCTTGCGAAGCGGCCCGGGCTGTGCTGGTCGCCAACGGCGGGCATCCCGGCTTCGTGTTCAACCTCGGCCACGGGGTCCTGCCGAGCAGCGATCCCGACGTGCTGGCACGCGTGGTGGAGTTGGTGCACGACGAGGGAGACGTGTCACCCGCAGTCGAAACGGGGTGACCGGCCCGATGGCGGCGAGCGCGGGGCCGGTCGCGGTGATCGGCGGCGGGATCGCCGGTCTGGCCGCGGCCTACGAACTCAGGGGCAAGGGCGTCGAGGCGGTTGTGCTGGAGGCCGGTGATCGTCCCGGCGGAAGCATCGACGAATCGAGCGTCGGCGGCCTGACCGTCGATTCGGGTCCCGACGGGTTCGTGGCCCGGGACCCGGCCGCGGCCGAGCTGTGCCGCCGGATCGGGCTGGGCGCCGAACTGGTGACTCCCGCCGCGAGCGGCGCCTACGTCCTCGGTGACGGCGGACTGCTGCGGTTTCCGGACCGGTCCGTGCTGGGCGTTCCGTGGACGGCGGACGCGGTGGAGGGCACCGGCATCGTCTCGGAGGCGGGCGCGGAGACGCTGCGCCGCGGGCTGGCCCGCGACGCCGAGCCGCTGGCCGGCGACGCCACGGCGGGCGAGGTGCTGCGGCCCCGTGTCGGCGATGAGGTGTTCGAGCGGCTCGTCGACCCGCTGCTGGGCGGGATCAACGCGGGTTCCGCCGACGGGATGAGCATCGAGGCGTGCGCTCCGCCCCTGCACGAGGCTGCTCGCCGGGGAGGACCTCTCGGTGCGGCCCTCCAGCGGACGGCGGCCGGCCCCGGCGGCGACGGCGGTGCGGCCCGGCCGGCGGTGTTCCAGAGCGTGCGGGGCGGCGTCACCCGGATGATCGACGCGCTCGCCGCCGAGCTGGGCGACGCCGTGAGCCTCTCGACGCCGGTGCGGCACGTGACCCCGGCGGCGGGCTCCGGGGGCGGTCCCCGCTGGAAGGTGGCCACGCCGAAGGGGTCTCTCGACGCCGGCGGGGTGATCGCGGCCTGCCCCGCGTGGGAGTCGGCCCGCCTGCTCGAGACTCTCGCCCCCGAAGCGGCCGGGATCCTCGGCGACATCGAGTACGCAGACGTTGCGCTGGCCATATTCGTGGTCTCCGACGAGCACCTGGTCCGACCCCTCGACGCCAGCGGCTTCCTGGTGCCCCGCAGCCGGGGCCTGCTGACCACGGCGTGCTCGTGGTCGTCCTCGAAGTGGCAGCACTACGCCCGGTCCGGCCTGGCCGTGCTGCGGGTGTCGGCCGGACGCACCGACGATCGGCGGTGGATGGACCTCGACTCCGACGATCTGGTGTCGACGCTCGCGGGCGAGCTCGCCGAGACCGGCGTCCTCGACCGCGGCGCCCTGGCCGGAGGCTCCCTGGAGGCCCGGCTCAGGCCCTGGAGGCGGTCCCTGCCCCAGTACCGGCCCGGCCATCTGGGCCGGGTGGCCGCGCTGGAGGCATGCCTGGCCAGCGAGACGCCCGGTCTCGCGGCGGCCGGCGCCGCTCTGCGCGGCGTGGGGCTGCCGGCCTGCATCCGCAGCGGACAGCACGCCGCCGCGACCGTGAGCAGGCTCCTGCTGTTATAAACGAACCCATCGTGAACCCGACCCCCGACCCCCACGAAGCCGAACAGGTGCTGACGCCGCTCGTCGCGCCCGACACCGGACCGGCGCGCGAGTGGGCCGTGGCCAGCCCGCCGCTCGTCACCGTCCATCCCGACGAGCTGCCCGAGGGCGACAGCCACCTGAGCGTCACCCGCACCTTCTGCTTCGCCGACCTCTGCGGATTCACCGCCTACACCCGCTCCCACGGGCCGCACGAGGCCGTGGCGGTGCTCGGCGACTTTCGCAGGATCACCCGCAGCGTCGCGGCCAAGCGGGGCGTCAGGGTGGCGAAGTGGCTGGGCGACGGCGTCATGCTGGTGTCCACCAGCGCTACCGCCGCGCTGTCCCTGGCCGCCCACCTCATCCACCACTTCTCCAACCGGGGCGTGCAGATACGGGTGGGCGCGGCCACCGGCGAGGCTCTGCTCTTCGAGGGCGACGACTACGTCGGCGAGCCCGTGAACCTGGCCGCCAAGCTGTGCGCCGCCGCCCCGGCCGGCGAGATATTCACCGTCACCGACATTGGCAGCGTGCCGGACTGGGTGACATGCATCGGCGACGTGACGGTGCGGATCCGCGGCGTCGGCCCCGTCTCCGGCGTCCACCGTCTCATGCCGTCGGGACTCGTCGATGAGCGCGGCGACCAGTTGGGCAGGCTCAACGACGAGCTGAACGACCTCACCCTCGAACTCAGCGAGGAGCTCAACGAACTCAGCAACGAACTGAACGAGTTCGGTTCCGCGGGCAACGAACTGAAGGAGTTCGGGTCCGCGGGCAACGAACCGTGAGCGACCCGTCTGAGTGAGCGCCAACCGACTCCCCGGACCGGCGAGAGGCTGAGCATCGTGGCCGCGCAGGCGAAGCAGGGCCGATCCCCGGGCCGCGAGAGCGCTTCGCCATTGCGATGGGGACCGCCCTCGGCCCGCGGCGTCCTGGCCGGGGTGCTGCTGGCCGGGTCGCTGCCGCCGTGGGGGTTCTGGCCGCTGGCCTTCGCCGGCATGGCGCTGTGGGTCGAGCTGCTGGCCGGTGCCAGCCTCTGGCAACGGGCCGGACGGTCCGCGCTCGTGAGCGTCAGCTGGCTGGGTCCCGCCACCGTCTGGATGATCGACCTGACCCTCGTCGGTTGGCCCGTGGCGGTGATCGGCTTCGCCGCCATGCACGCCGCGGCCGGCGCGCTGGTGCCGCCCGACCACCGTCGCCGGACTGGCTTCTGCGCCGCGCTGGTGCTGGCCGAGCTGCTCCGCTGGACATGGCCCTTCGGTGGCGTGCCGCTGGCCACCATGGCCATGGGCCATGTGTCGAGCCCGTTGGGGTCCACCGCACGGATCGGCGGACCGCTCCTGTTGACCGCGCTGACGGCGGTGGCAGGGGTGACGCTGGCCGCGATCCTGTCCGGGAGCGTTAGGCCCGCGGCCGTCGGTGCCGTCGTGCTGGTGGCCGCGGTGCTCGCCGGAGCGGTAGCCCCCGGCGCTGAGCCGATTGCCGCCGGTGACGGCGCCCGCATCACCGTGGCCGCGGTGCAAGGCGGTGGACCTCAGAACACCAGAGCCGACATCTGCGAGCAGCGGGCCGTGTTCGAGCGTCACCTGAACACCACCGCCGAGCAGGTGTCGGCCCCGGTGGACCTGGTGCTGTGGCCCGAGGACGTCGTTCACCCCAGCCCGAACTCGGCCGTCACCCCGGCGCGCTGCGAACAGCCGCTGCTCACCGACGAGGAGGCCCGGACAAGGCTCTCGGATCTGGCCCGCGAGCTGGACACGGTGCTGCTGGCCGGCTTCTTCGAGCGCAGCCCCGACGGCCTTGCCAACCTCAACTACTCGCTCGTGTACGAGCCCGACGGCACCGAGGGCGACCACTACGACAAGGTCCAGCGGGTCCCCTTCGGCGAGTACGTGCCCCTGCGCTCCACCGCGGAGCGGTTCAGCGACGAGCTGCCGCCCCGGGACCTGAGAGCCGGGCCCTCAGACGAGCCCGCCATCGTCGAGACGCCCCTAGGGCCGCTGGCCGTGTCGATCTCGTGGGAGATCTTCTTCGATCACCGGGCCCGCAGCGGGGTGGGCGACGGCGACGGTCTGGTCGTGCTCAATCCCACCAACGGCTCCAGCTACTGGCTGACGGTGGTGCAGTCCCAGCAGATCGCATCCAGCCGGCTTCGGGCCATCGAGACGGACCGCTGGGTGGTACAGGCCGCGCCGACCGGCTTCTCCGCGGTCATCGACCCCGGCGGCAACGTGATCGAGCGGACCGGGGTGTCCGAGAGCAGGGTCATCCAGACGACCGTGGAACTGCGCCACGGCGATACGCTCGCGGTCCGGCTGGGGGCGTGGCCCGTGGCTCTAGCCTCGGTACTGACGCTCTCGCTGGCGCTCGGCCTCGGCCGTGTGTTGAACAAGTCGAGGCCCGGGAGAAAGCACTAGCGCCATGCCCGCCCCAGCGGACCGACCGGCACCCCTGCGCGTGGCCCTGCTCTCGTACCGCGGGAAGCGCCATGTGGGCGGCCAGGGCGTCTACGTGAGCCGCCTCTCGACAGCCCTGACCGACCTGGGCCACCACGTCACCGTGCTCGGCGGGCCCCCGTACCCCGAACTCGATCCGAGGGTCCCGCTCGTGAAACTCGGAGGGCTCGACATCTGGGCTCCACCCCATCCCATGCGCAAGCCCAGGGCGTGGGAGCTGAAGGACTGGATCGACGTGGCCGAGCACGTGTCCTTCGTGACCGGCAACTTCAGCGAACCGATGGCGTTCAGCCTGCGGGCCTGGCGGCACCTGCGCCGGCGCCGCAGCGAGTTCGACATAGTCCACGACAACCAGACCCTCGGATGGGGAATCCTGGCCATGCAGCGCCAGGGATGGCCGCTGCTGGAGACCATCCACCACCCGATCACCGTGGACCGCCGCCTGGAGCTGGCCCACGCCCTCACGCTCAGGGACCAGATCGGCAAGCGCCGCTGGTACGCGTTCACGAAGATGCAGACCCAGGTGGCCAAGCGGCTGCCCAGGGTGCTCACCGTGTCGGAGTCGTCCAAGCGGGACATCGTCCAGGACCACGGCGTGCCGCCGGAGCGGATCCACGTAGTGCCGGTGGGAGTCGATCCCAAGCTGTTCTCGCCCAGGCCCGAGGTCGCCCGGGTACCGGGCCGGCTGATCACCACCGCCAGCGCCGATGTGACCATGAAGGGGCTGAGCTTCCTGCTGGAGGCGGTGGCCAAGCTGCGCACCGAGCGCCACCTCGAGCTGACCATCATCGGCAGGGCCAAGTCGGACTCCGCGGCCAGCCGGGCCATCTCGGAACTGGGGCTGGCCGGCGCGGTCACGTTCGTGTCGGGGGTGTCCGACGACCGCATCGTGGAGCTGTACGCCGAAGCCGAACTGGCCGTGGTGCCCTCGCTGTACGAGGGCTTCTCGCTGCCCGCCATCGAGGCCATGTCGTGCGGCGTGCCGCTGGTGGCCACCACCGGCGGGGCGCTGCCCGAGGTGGCCGGCACCCACGGCGAGACGTGCTTCCTGACCGAGCCCGGCGACGCCGAGGCGCTGGCCGCGGTGCTGCGGGACGCGCTGGACGATCCCGGCGGCCGGGCCCGGGTCGGCGAGGCCGGTCGCCGGCGGGTCATCAACCAATGGTCCTGGCGCCACACCGCGGAGCGGACCGTCGAGCAGTACCGCGCCGCGCTGGAGGACGCGGCCAAGAGGCCGAACGGGCAGGCGGCAGCCCTCTGATGCTCACCGTCGACTACGGCCGGCTCGATGTGCGCGCCGGCGAGCGCGTGCTGGATCTGGGCTGCGGCTTCGGACGCCACTCCTACGAGGCACTCAAGCGGGGGGCGGAGGTCGTCGCCTGCGACCTGGCCCGCCCGGAGGTCGAGCAGGTCCGGGACCTGGCCCGGCTGCTCGTGGGCTCCGGCGAGGTGGACGAATCGGTGATGGCGGCGCCCGTGCAGGGCAACGCGCTGGGACTGCCCTTCGACGACGACTCGTTCGACAGGGTGATCGCCTCGGAGGTGCTCGAGCACATCACCGACGACGAGTCGGCCTTCGCCGAGCTGGCCAGGGTCCTGCGCCCGGGGGGCCGGCTGGCGGTGACCATCCCGTCGTGGCTGGCCGAGACGGTGTGCTGGAAGCTGTCGAGCGAGTACCACGCGCCGGCCGTTCCCGGCGGCCATGTGCGGATCTACCGGCTGCGCGACGTCAGGCGCCGGCTCTCGGCAGCCGGGCTTCAGCCGGGCCGCTGGCACCGCGCCCACGCCCTCCACAGCCCGTACTGGTGGCTGCGCTGCGCGGTCGGGCCGAACCGGGAGGTCGACGAGAACCGGCTGGTCGGCGCCTACCACCGGGTGCTCGAATGGGACATCGTGAAGCGACCCTTCGTCACTGCGGCCGCGGAGCGACTGCTCAACCCGCTGCTGGGCAAGAGCCTTGTCGTGTACGCGGACAAGCCTCACCACGTGTCGGAGCCGGCCGGGGCGCGCAATCGCGAGGACATGGCCCATGCAGCCTGAACCGCGCCAGCCGCTCGGGGGTCGCTCGACCAACGGGAAGTCGCCCCCAGCCGGCGAACCGGCACAGCCCGCGCCGCAGACACCGGAGGTGGCGGGCCTGCTGTCACGAGCCGAGGCCGACCGCACGGCGGACACGATCTCAGCCCTGCAGCTGCCCAGCGGCATGATCCCCCGCTTCGCGGGCGGGGTGGCCGATCCTTGGAACCACGTCGAGGCGGCCATGGCCCTGACGGTGACCGGACGCCGGGCGGAGGCCGACGCGGCCTACGAGTGGCTGGCCCGGATCCAGCGACCCGACGGATCCTGGCACCAGTACTACACCGCCGACGGTGTCGACCAGGACAAGCTCGACGCCAACACGATCGCCTACGTCGCGGCGGGCGTGTGGCATCACTGGCTGCGCTTCGGCGACGCGAGTTTCCTGGCCGAGATGTGGCCGGTGGTGCAGCGGGCGCTCGACTTCGTGCTCGCGTTGCAGACCACCAGGGGCGAGATCCTGTGGGCCCGGCACGCTGACGGCACCCCGTGGCCGTTCGCGCTGCTCACCGGGTCCTCGTCAATCAGCCACAGCCTCCGGTGCGGCCTGGCCGTCGCCCGCCAGGTGGGCGAGGAGCGGCCCAGCTGGGAGCTGGCACTGGCCCGGCTGGTGCACACCATCCGCCACTTCGGCCACGAGGCGTTCGCCCCCAAGGACCGCTGGGCCATGGACTGGTACTACCCGGTCCTGGCCGGCGTGCTGCAGGGGGCGGAGGCTCGGGCCCGTCTGGCGTCCCGGCGCAGGACCTTCGTCCATGAGGGCGAGGGCGTGCGCTGCGTCAGCAACCAGGACTGGGTGACGACAGCCGAGACATGCGAGTGCGCCATGGCCTATCTGGCGGTCGGCGACCGCGACACCGCCCGGTCGCTGTTCGGGTGGGCCCAGCGCCTCCGGGAGTCCGACGGCAGCTATCTCACCGGCCGGGCCTTCCCGGCCTACGTGAGCTACCCCGACCGGGAGCGCACCACCTACTCGGCGGCCGCGGTGCTGCTCGCCGCCGACGCGCTGGCGGGCGACTACGAGAGCTCGGGCCTGTTCGTCGACTTGGGCTCGCTGCCCGCTCCGCTCGACCTCGACCCGCTAGAGGAGCCCGCCCGCGACTAGCACCGATTCCCGGCGGCGGTACGTCGGCGATCGAAATGGCAGCAGCACGCGCACACAGCGCGCAAACGCTGCCAATTCCCGGCGGCGGTACGTCGGCGTCGGGGCCTAGGGTCTAGGACAATGTGGCATGAGAGGCAGCTGCTGATCGACGGCGAGCTGATCGATGCTGCCGGCGGGGCCGTCCTCCCGACGATCAACCCGGCCACCGAGGAGGTGCTGGGCACCGCCGCCGACGCCGGTCCCACCGACGCCGCGGCTGCGGTGGCCGCGGCCCGCCGGGCCTTCGACACCACCGAATGGGCCCGCGACCACGCCTTCCGGTCACGCTGCCTGCGTCAACTGCACGAGGCGCTCACTTTCCGCATCGAGGAGATGCGGTCCATCACGGTGGCCGAGGCGGGCGCGCCGATCCTGCTCACCCGGGGCGGTCCGCAACTGGAGGCCCCAGTCGAGATGGTGCGCTGGCACGCCGATCTGCTCGACTCCTACGACTGGACCGAGGACCTGGGCGTGGCCGAGTCGGTGTATGGCTCGCACCGGCGCTGGACCGAGCGGGAGGCGGCCGGGGTGGTGGCCGCCATCACCCCCTACAACTTCCCCACCCAGATCAACCTGGCCAAGCTGACCCCCGCGCTGGCCGCGGGCTGCACGGTGGTGCTCAAGGGGGCGCCCGACACGCCGTGGTCGGCGCTGGCTCTGGGGCGGCTCGTCGCGGAACGCACCGACATCCCCGCCGGGGTGGTGAACGTCCTGGCGTCGTCGAGCGCAGCGGTGGGCGAGGCCCTGACCTCCCATCGCGATGTGGACATGGTCAGCTTCACCGGATCCACCGCGGTGGGCCGGCGGGTGATGGCCGCGGCGTCGGCCACCGTCAAGCGGGTGTTCCTGGAACTCGGCGGCAAGAGCGCGTACGTCGTTCTGGACGATGCCGACGTCGCCACGGTGGGGTTGATGGCCGCAGCCATGGTGTGCACCCACGCCGGCCAGGGCTGCGCCATAACGACCCGCCTAGTGGTGCCGGCCGCCATGCACGACGACGTGGTGGACGCGGTGGGCGCCACCCTCGACGGCATGCCCTACGGCGACCCGACCGACGAATCGCACCTGATGGGGCCGCTGATCAGCGAGCGGCAACGAGCCAGGGTCGAGGGCCTGGTGGCTGCCGCCCTCGCCGAGGGCGCGACGGCGGCGCGGGGCGGGCGCCGGCCCGAGCACCTGCCGCGGGGCTTCTACTACGAGCCCACGGTGCTGGTCGGCGTGGGCGAGGACGACACCATCGCCCAGCAGGAGGTGTTCGGCCCGGTGCTGTCGGTGATCGCCTACGACGGCGGAGACGACGAGGCGGTACGCATCGCCAACAACTCCGAGTTCGGCCTGTCGGGGGCGGTGGCCAGCGCCGACGGCGAGCGGGCCCGGGCGGTGGCCCGGCGCATCCGCACCGGCACCGTCAGCGTCAACGGCGGCGTGTACTACGGCCCCGACGCCCCCTTCGGGGGCTACAAGCAGTCGGGTATCGGCCGGGAGATGGGCGTGGCCGGGTTCGAGGAGTTCCTGGAGATCAAGACCCTGGCCGAGCCGGCGTCGTGACGCGGGCATGCTGACCGCGCTGCTCGCCGTGATCGGCGCGGGGCTGGGCGCCGTGGTCGCAGGGCTTCCCGGTCTGGTGTTCGGAGGCGCCTTCGGCCTTCTGGTGGGCCAGCAATTCGATCTCCGCAGGCGGCTGAAGAAGGTGGAGGAGGCCCAGACCGGGGTAGGCGAGATGCAGGCCTGGGCGGCCGAGATGAAGGAGTGGGCCCAGCAGACCCACGCCTGGCTCACGAGGCTGGCCCGCTCCACGCCACCAGCCGAGGCTGAGGCGACCGCCACGCAGCCCGCCGAGGCTGAGGCGGCCGAGGCTGAGCCGGCCGGGGCACGGCCGGCCGAGCCACAGCCGGCGGTCATTCCGCCCGCGGACGGCCGGCCCAGCCTGCCCGCAGAGGCTCGGCCCGCGGTCACTGCGGCGGCTCGGCCCGAGTCGCCTGCGCCCCCGGACCCGTCGACCCGGGCGCCTCAAGCCCCGGCGCCCGCTGCTGCCGGCCCGCCGACCGACGGTCCCGGTGCGGCGCGGCAGCCGGCCGGCGATCCGATCTCGTGGCTGGCGAACTGGGTCAAGCAGTGGGTGACCACTGGCAACGCTCCGGTGAAGGTGGGTGTGCTGGTCTCGCTGGTCGGGGTGGGGCTGCTGCTCAGGGAGGCCCACCGGCGAGGCATCATCGAACTGACCATCGAGGTGCGGCTGGCCGCCGCGGCCGTCTTCGGGCTGGTGCTCCTGGCCGTAGGTTGGCGCCAGCGCAACCGGCGACGGATCTACGGCGTGAGCCTCCAGGGCGGCGCCATCGCGGTGCTCTACGTCACCGCCTACGCCGCCTTCGCGGTGTACGACGTCCTGGCGGCGGTGCCCGCCGCCTCGGCCGTGGTGATCATCACCGCCGGCGCGGGAGTGCTCTCAATCGTCCAGGACGCCCGGCCGCTGGCGGTGCTCGGGATCATCGGCGGCTTCCTGGCGCCGGTGCTGACGTACTCGCAGCCCGAGGACCATGTCGTCGTGTTCGCCTTCTTCGCTGTGCTGAACGCGGCGATCTTCGCGGTGGCCTGGTTCAAGACCTGGCCCGAACTCAACCTTCTTGGCTTCGGATTCACGTTCGGCCTCACCGCCTTCTGGCTGTCGAACCGCTACGAGCAGGACGAATGGGTCTCCGCGCAGCCGTTCATCGCCCTGTTCGTGCTGATGTACGTGGGGCTGCCGGCCCTGTTCGCCGTGCGCGAGGCTCCCGACCTCAAGGGCATGATCAGCGAGTCGCGGCCCTCGGGCATGCCGTTCGTGCGGGGCTCCTGGACCGCGCCCCTGTTGTTCGGCACGCCGTTCATCGGCTTGGGGCTGCAGCAGCTGGCGATCGGGCACACGGAGTACGGCCTGGCCGTCAGCGCCGCCGCGCTGGCGGCTGTGCAGGGCGGTCTGGCCCTGGTGTCGCGGCGGCTCGGCGCGGACCGCGGCCAGCTGGTGGAGGCCTACGCCGGGCTCGGCGTGGTGTTCAGCGCTATCGCGGTGCCGCTCGCGCTGGACTCCTATTTCACGACGACGGTGTGGGCCGCGCAGGGCCTGTTCCTGGTATGGCTGGGCTTGCGGCGCAGCCGGCTGCTCGCGCTGTGCGGGGGTGCCCTGCTCCAGGTGCTGGCCGCCTTGTCGTTCGCAGTGCATTTGGGGGAGTCGCTGCCCTACCCGGACGGCGCGCCGGCGATCGTGAACGAGCACTTCCTGGGCGCGCTGGTGCTGGCTGTGGCCGGCCTGGTGTCGGGTTGGCTGCCAAGAGGCCGAGCGGATATGCGAGCAAGGGCGGCCCATACGGGCGAGGCCGTGGCCCGAGCGGCCCGTGAGCGCAGCGAACAAGAGCGGGAAACACCCCCTGTCGACGTAGGACACTCACGCCCATCGGCCTGGTCCCTGAGCCGCCGGGCGCATGGCGACGGGGCCGACCACCTCAGGGCGTGGGTGGCGCTCGGCTGGGGAACCGCCTGGTGGCTCGCGGCCGGCCTGATGGAGATCGTGCAGCAGCTGCCTGCCGGTGGCGAACTGTCGACGTCGCTGGCATTCATGGTGGGCTCGTTCACCGCCGGGTCGCTGGCGGCTCGCCGGCTGCGCTGGCCCCAACTCGAGGCCTGGGGGCTGCTGGTCCTGCCGACTCTGGCCTCGATGCTGGTGGTGTCGCTGTTGACCCAGTCCCATCCCCTCGACCGTTGGGGATGGGCCGTCTGGCCTCCAGCGTTGGCGGCCCACTACCTGCTCCTGCGCAGGCGCGAGGACGCGTTCCGGTCCGTCGCCGCGCTGCTGCACATCGGCGGGTGCTGGATTCTGGCCGTGCTGGTGGCGGTGGAGGTGTCCTGGCAGGTCGACGGGGTGGCTGGGGGCGTTTGGCCGTTCTTCGCGACAACGGCCTCTGTGATCGTGCTGGCGGGCGCGGCGATGGCCGGGCGCCGCTGGCTGTCGTGGCCGGTCGCGGCCCACTGGCGGGCTTACCTGCTGGCCTTCGCCGGTCCGCTGCTGATGGTGGCGGCAGTGGTGGTGCTCGGTGCGGCTGTCTCCTACGAGGCCGACCCGCGGCCGCTGCTCTACCTGCCGGTGCTGAACCCGTTGACTGTGCTCGTCGGAGCTCAACTGGCGGCGCTGCTCGCCTGGAAGAGGCTCGCCGTGGCGGAGTCCGACCAGCCGTTCCAGAGTCTCGTCGATGCCCGCTGGACGCCGGCGCTGGCCGGGCTGGCGGTGGTCCTGGCGACGACGGAGACGTCCCGTACCGTGAGCCACTGGCTGGACGTGCCGTGGGATCTCGAGTCGCTGTGGGACTCCACCGAGTTGCAGACGTCGCTGTCGATCCTGTGGGCGGTGATCGCCCTGTCATCGATGGTGGCCGGGGTGCGCATGGCCCGCCGGTCGGTGTGGGTGGCCGGCGCGTCGTGGATGGCGGTGGTGGTGGCCAAGCTGTTCCTGGTCGATCTCAGCAGCCTCACCGCGCTCGGCCGGGTGGTCTCGTTCATCGTGGTGGGGGTGATGCTGCTGATCGTCGGCTACCTCGCGCCGGTGCCTCCGGCCGCATCCGACGAGACCAGCGACACCGACGAGCCTGCCGGGACTGGCCGAACCGGCGAGAGAGGCGACACCGGCGAGAGAGGCGACCCCGGCGAGGGAGGCGACCCCGGCGAGAGAGGCGACACCGGCGAAGGAGGCGACCCCGGCGAGGGAGGCGACACCGGCGAGGCTGCCGGGAATGGCGAAACCGGCGATACTGCCGAGACTGGCGAACCCGCCGGCACTGGCGGGACCGGCGAGGGATAGGTGCCGATGACCGAGCGCTTCGCAGGCAGGACGGCCATCGTCACCGGGGCCGCGACAGGCGGCTTGGGGGCAGCCTACGCCGAGGCGCTGGCCGCCGGTGGAGCCCGCGTGGCGGTGACCGACATTCGCGGGGCGCAGGCCGGCGCCACCGCCGAGCGCATCGAAGCCGCGGGCGGTGAGGCGCTGGCCATCGAGGTCGACATCACCGATGAGTCCAGCGTCGACGCCATGGTGGCCGCAACCGTCGAGCGGTTCGGCGGGGTGGACATCCTGGTCAACAACGCGGCGGTGATGTTCCGGTTCCTGGACGAGCCCCGGACCCCGATCTGGGAGGTCCCGGTGGAGGAGTTCGAGCTGGTTCAGCGGGTGAACGTCACCGGCTCGTGGCTGTGCGCCAAGGCGGTGTTTCCCCACATGGGGGACCGGGGCGGCGGCAAGATCGTCAACATCTCGTCGAACATGGCCTTGGGCACCGATCTGGTGTGGCCGGCCCAGATGGCGGCCTACACCACCTCCAAGGCGGGGGTGATCGGCCTTACCCGTGCTCTGGCGGGCGAGGCCGGGCCTTACGGCGTCACCGTGAACGCGGTGGCGCCGGGGGTGACCAACACCGAGACCGTGGGCGAGCACATCGCCCCCGACCGCATGGAGGCGGTGGCCCAGAGCCAGGCGCTGCGCCGTCAGGCCTGGCCCGAGGACATCGTGGGCACCGTGCTGTTCCTGTGCTCGTCCGACAGCGACTTCATGACCGGCCAGGTCCTGTGCGTCGACGGGGGCTTCGTCGCGAACTAGCGACCTGACGCGGCTGGTTCAGGCGGCCGGTTCAGGCCCTGCGGAATCTCGGGTTGGTTCTGTGCCGTCAATCCACACAAATCGCACCAAGAAATCTGACGGTGACACCCGTAAGAAACTCTTGACTCGGACACTAGGCCCTTACGTTCAGGCTGCGCCGACCATTGACCGGATCGCCGCGGCCGTGTCGCTGCCGTCGTCGCAGGCCTGGGCCCACCCGGCGGCGTCGGAACCGTAGTTGGCGTCCTCAATCGTGACGGATGCCCCCCGGTCGAGCAGGTGCCTCACCATCCCGGCGCGCTGGAACTGGATGGCGAGGTGCAGCCCGGTCGTGTTCCGGTATGGCCGGGCGTCGATGTCCGCTCCAGCGTCGAGGAGGTAGTCGACGACGGCTCGCCGGTCGTTGAGGGCCGCGAACACGAGGGTCTCGCCCACGATCTCGACCGGGTCGTCGGTCGGCGGAGCGCCGGCGGGGCGGCCCACGTCGGCCCAGTTCGGGCGGTATGGACCGGGATCGGCCAGCAGCGACCCGTCGGCCGCCACCCAGTCCCGAACCTCCGGCAGCCGCCCCGCAGCCGCGGCCAGCCATAGCGAGGGCCGGTGCAGCCGGTGCGCCGCGAGCACGTCGGCGGCCTCGATTGAGCTGTGCATGGCGGCCGACTCCAGCGGTGTGATCCCAGCGTCGGCCCGGGCCGCAGGATCAGCGCCGGCGGCTAGGAGCTGCCGGCAGAGGTCGGCCAAGTTCCAGCACCCGGCGAGGTTCAGGGCCCGATTCAGGTAAGCACCCGCGTCGATGAGGACTTCGACGATCTCCGGCGCCGGCGGTCCCCCTTCGGGCTGGGTCATCCACTCCAGCATGGTGTTCTCGCCGATCTTGAGGTTCACGACCCCGGGATCGGTTTCAAGCGCCGCCCGCAACCCATCAGCATCGCCGGTCAACACCGCATGCAAAGCCGGCTGAACCCGCTGATCGTTGCTGTCATCCATAGATGTTGCGCCGCCTCGCTGGGAGTCCTCTGCTTCCTCATGCCAAGTCTGGGCGTCCTCCCAGAAGGGATCAAACTCCTCGGGAACCCGCTGGTACGCGACCCGATCCGCTGACTCCCTCCCGTAGCGCTCCAGATCAGTCATCATCATCAAGAATGAACAGCAAGAGGAACATCCACATCAAAGGCAGCCAGATAGCTATAACTATAGGAAGAGTCATGTATTGACAAGGTAGCAGATATATTGGAAGTGTGCAGATACACAGCCGAGATCAGGAACGAGCTAGCAACGAGATGGAGCAGTCTCCCGAGCCCGGCCGTCGCAGCCGCAGTCTGCTGGAGTTGGGCGGCACCGTGAGCGTGCCCGATCACCAGATGAACGCTTCTTGGGAAGAGATACGTCGAACAACGCGAGAGCGCCGAGCGCGCCGAGGCCGGTAGGAAGCCCGGCGAGGACCGCCGAGCGTGCACACAGCCATCAGCGTCGCCTTGTTTGTCCGGGGTCTCGACGCAGGGCTGGGCAAGCGTCGAGCGCGTGCAGGATCACCTGGCTCCAGTGACGCTGCATCTCCACGCCTCGGTGCGAGCGGGAGGGTAGCGTCGGCTCGGCCGCTGGATCTGAGGGGTACGGAGGGTCCGTGAAGTCCATGACCGCCTATGGGGCCTTCCTAGCGAGAGTTGCGGAGGCGCGATGACCGAGGTGTATCTCGACTACAACGCCTCGGCGCCGCTCGATCCCAGGGTGTTCGAGGCGATGGCGCCGGTGCTGTCGGGTGAGGTCGGCAATGCCTCGTCGGTGCACCGGTTCGGGCGCCGGCAGGCCGCCGCGGTGGACGATGCCCGTGAGCATGTTGCCGCGCTGGTGGGCGGGCGGCCGGGTGGGGTGGTGTTCACCGCGGGCGCCACCGAAGCCAACAACCTGGCTCTGCGGGGTGCGGTGGAAGCCGCCGCTGAGGGCCGGCAGCGGATTCTGGTGTCGGCGGTGGAGCACGCCTCAGTGGCGCGCACTGCTCGGTGGCTCGCCGATCGCGGCCTCGTGAAGCTGGATGTGATCGAGGTGACGGCCGGCGGCTTCGTCAACCCCGCCGCCGTAGAGGACCTCGTCGCGGACGACGTGCTGCTCGTGTCGGTTATGGCCGCCAACAGCGAGACCGGCGTCATCAATCCGATCGGCGAGATCGCCGAGAGGGTTCGGGCCGCCGGTGCGATGTTCCACTGCGACGCCACCCAGATGGCGGGCCGCCTGCCGTTCGACATGGAGACGCTGGGGGCGGACCTGGTGTCGGTGAGCGGCCACAAGATCTGCGGTCCTGGCGGGGTCGGCGCCCTGGTGGCAACCCGCCGTGCTCTGGGGCGTCTGTCACCGGTGATCCACGGCGGCGGCCACGAGCGGGGGCTGCGCTCGGGCTCGCTGAATGTCGCCGGGATCGTCGGCTTGGGCGCCGCCGCCCGAATTGCCGCCGATGAGCGCGAGTCGGAATCAGCCAGAGTCGGGATCCTGCGCGACCGGCTGGTGGCCGAACTGTGTGCTCGGTTGGCAGGCGTGCATCAGAACGGCGATCCGTCGAGGCGTTTGCCCAACACGGCCAACGTCCGCTTCGAGGGTGCCGACGCCGAGGCGGTCATGTCCAACATGGACCCGGTGGCCGTGTCCACCGGCAGCGCCTGCAGCGCCGGATCGATCGAGCCGTCGGAGGTACTCGTAGCCATGGGCCTGTCGCACGAGGCCGCCTTCGAGTCCGTGCGCTTCAGCATCGGCCGCTTCACAACCAACGCAGACATGGAACTCGCAGTCAAGAGCGCTACTGCCTCAGTAAGGCGCGTCCGCGTCATGGCAGGCTGACGGTCACACCACCAAACCTTCACCATTGGAGGGATCTGGCTCACTGTTGCTGAGCCTTGAGCGCGGGCCGCCGTTTGTATTAGTCGAAATAAGACCCAGGCCGAAGTCACAGATGCAAGCTATCTTCGCGCTGTGTTCGAAAGGGCCGGTTAGTGAGGCTCGTCGAAGCCGCGGTGCGCTCGTTCGCCCGGCACGAGACGTTCCACCCGCGCTACGGGTGGTTTCGCAAGGCGTATGCCGTCGCGGCCACAGACCCCTACGCCTTCGGTCGGGAGGACGCGCCGGTGGTCATCGGAGTGGGCAAGAACATGGTGCGAGCCATCCGCTTCTGGGGCCTCGCCGCCAAGCTCATCGTTGAGGACCCGCAGTCACCGAACCGGAGAGCCCCACAGTTCGTGCCCACCCGCCGCGGCCATGCCCTCTTCGGCGATCAGGGCTGGGACCCCTATATGGAGGATCCGGGCACGCTGTGGCTGTTGCATTGGCTGCTGCTGGCGCCGCCTTCGCGACTGCCGGTCTGGTGGCTGGCATTCAACGAGTTCAACGCGGTCGAGTTCAGCGACGCCGACCTCGCAGAGGCGGTGTCCGCGCAGCTGGAGACTGTTGCCGATTGGACACCGCCGCACGAGTCGTCCGTCCGGAAGGACCTAGGCGCACTGCTGCGGACCTACGCGCCTGCGGAGCGCTCCCGGCGGGGCAGCATTGACGACCTGCTCGACTGCCCGCTGCGGGAGTTGAGTCTGCTCGGGCGGTCGCCCGCAACCGGCCTGAACCGGTTCACGCTGGGACCGAAGCCGACGCTGCCCCCGGCAGTGGTTGCCTATGCAGCGCTCGACTGCATCGACCGCACCGGCAGTGGCGGCAGGACCGTCACGCTCAGTCGGCTTGCCCATGAGCCCGGAACCCCCGGCCGAGCGTTCAAGCTCAACGAGACAGAACTCTTGGCCGCGCTGAAGCCTGCAGTGGATCAAACCGACGGACTGGACCTCACCACCCCGGCCGGAGCGTGGCAGCTCGCCTGCACGGACGATCCTTCCGAGATCGCCACCGCAGTTCTCGATCACTACTACGGCTCGTCATCGTCGGGAGTCAGCGCTGGTTGCGTCGGCGACGCCGCAGTGGACGACAATCTGCTGGAGGGCCTTGGAGCAGGCCGCAACTCGCTGGACAGCCTGCGCAGTCTGAACGCCTTGGCGGGAGTCGGCTGATGCCGGCGCTGGGTGACAGCATCGAGGTCGGTAGCCGGTTCGCCCGCTCGGCGAATCTCGAGCGCGACCTCGCCCGGCCCGAGCCGCTCGACGGGTACGTCCTGACCGGGAGGGGCCTCGATGTCGTCGAACGCATCGCAGCCGCGGCCGCAAGCGGCTCGGCGGGTGGCGCGTGGTCACTTACCGGCCCGTACGGGTCGGGCAAGTCGTCGCTGGCCCTCCTTCTGGACGCGGCCTTCGGCGGCCGGTCGCGGCTTCGGCGCACCGCCCTGCAACTCGTCGATGACGCCTCCCCGGCAGCGGCCGACCTGATCCGGCGTGCCCACAGGCGTCACGGGACCCTCAATCGCGGCTTCACCCGCGCGCTGGCAACGGCGGCGCGCGAGCCGTTGGCTCACACGGTGGCACGCGCGCTGAACTCCGCTGTGCTCCGCGAGGCGCCTACCCCCCCCCCCTGCGGATGATTTCCTCGCTGTCTCAGAGCTGATCGGCGCTCCAAAGTCTCCACCAGAGATCGACCCGGACCTGAGCGGCCCATCGCCGTCGGTGCTGGTCGACACAGCCCGCCGCTTGGCGCAGGACGCGCCGCTGCTGCTGATTATCGACGAGTTCGGCAAGAACCTCGAAGCGGTCCGCGACAGCGCCGACGCGGATCCCTACCTGCTTCAGCAGCTCGCCGAGGCCGGTCAGGGGTCGGGCCTGCCCATCTTCGTGGTCACACTTCAGCACCTCTCGTTCGAGGACTGTCTGGCAGGCGCAGACGTTGTGCGGCGCCGCGAGTGGGCCAAGGTGCAGGGCCGTTTCGAGGATGTGTCGTTCGTGGACTCGCCCGGGCAGACCCGCTCGCTGATCGGCACCGTGTTCAGCATCGTCGACGAGCGCCTGAAGGCACGCATCGACCGCTGGGCGCGGCCCTGCGCCCAGAAGATGCGGGCGCTCGGCATTGCGGAACTCGCCGATCCAGCCGTCCTTGCCGCCTGCTATCCACTGCATCCGCTGACGGCGCTGGTGCTGCCAGAGCTTTGCAGCCGCTACGGCCAGCACGAGCGCACGCTGTTCTCCTTCCTCGCAGGCCCGCACCCCGACGGCGTGTTGTCGTTCCTCGAGACGGCGAGCCTTCCGGCGAGGGGCCCGCTGCCGTCTCTGGGCCTCGACGCGGTGTACGACTATTTCGTCGCCAGCGGTGCGCTCAGCATCTCGTCGGCGCGCCAGTCGAGTCGCTGGACTGAGATCGCCACGCGGCTGCGCGACTCTCATGGCCTCACGCCGCCGCAGGCCCGGATGGCCAAGGCCGTCGCCCTGCTGAACCTCGTGTCCACCACGGGAACCGTCCGAGCGTCGCAGCAACTGCTGACACTGGCCGGCCGAGGCGCCGGATCCGCTCTGGCCGAACTGGAGAGCGCCGGCATCGTCACCTTCCGGGACTTCGCCGACGAGTACCGGATATGGCACGGCAGCGACGTCGACCTCGGCTTTCTCCTCGACGCTGCCCGTCTGCGGACCCAGGGAGAGCCGCTGGCTGAGATCGTGTCGGGGATCGACCGGCCCGAGCCCGTCGTCGCCGCCCGTCACAGCGCGGAGCACGACGTGCTTCGGGTCTTCAACAGGCGCTATGTCGACAGGGGCGAACAGGCGGCCGCACCCGAGCCGTCCTCCCCGTATGACGGCGAGGTCCTTCTCGTCGTCGATCCCGACGGCCGGCCGCCGAGCCAGGCCCGATCAACACCCGGTACGAAGCCGGTGGTCGCGGCCATCCCGCAGGACATCTCGGCTGTCGATGTCGCCGCCCGGGAGGTCGCGGCGGTGGCTTCGGTGCTCGACGACCCCGCCGTGGCCGGCGATCGGGTGGCGCGGCGAGAACTGGGGGAGCGTCTGGCGCAGACCCGGGTCGCATTCGATCACGCCCTGACCGACGCCTTCGGCTCCGGAGCGTGCCGCTGGATCCTGCTCCGCAGCGAGCACGACGGGGACGGCATGATCGAGCTTCCTGCCGGACGGGGCAGCGCCGCTCTGTCAGCGGCCGCCGACATCGCCTATCCGAGCACGCCGACGATCGGCAACGAGATGCTCAACCGCAGCGAGCTGACCTCGCAGGGGGCCAAGTCACGGCGGCTGCTCCTGGAAGCCATGATCGAACGCGGCGATGCAGCCATCGCCGATCTGGGGTTCGAGGGCTACGGGCCCGAGACGGCCATGTACCGCTCGTTCCTCATGCGTACCGGTCTGCACTCCGCCGATAGGCGGGGTCCGGGCATGTCCTTCGGGCCGCCGACCGACGACACGCTGAGACCCGCGTGGGGGGTTCTGGTGGGCGAGTTCAGACGCTCCAGGGACCAGCGCATCAGCCTGAGCGATGTCCATGCCGCGCTGATGTCGCCTCCGATCGGCATGAAGGCCGCAGTTGTACCCGTTCTCGTCACCGCAGGGTTGCTCGCCTTCCGGAACGAGGTCGCCATCTACGAGCACGGCACGTTCAAGCCGCTGCTGTCGCCCGAACTCTCGGAGCGGATGGTGCGCAATCCCATCCACTTCGACATCAAGCACTTCGCCAACACCAGCGGCGGGCGCCTCGAGGTGGTCGAGGCGCTGGCCGACCATCTCGGGCTCGCCGCCCGCGGGACCAGGAGCCGAAGGCAGCGGGTGGCCAACGTTCTCGCGGTGGCCAGCGGTCTGGTCTCGCGGATCAGCCTTCTGGACAACTACTCCCGCCACACCCGCAATGTGGCGCCCGACACCCTGGCGGTGCGGGAGGCATTGACGGTTGCGGTCGAGCCCGACGAGTTGCTGTTCGCTGCCCTGCCGGAGGCTCTCGGTTTCGACCCGGTTTCGGCCGGAGATGAGGACTGCGAGCACGCAAGCGACTTCGCGCTTGCGGTGGCCACGGCCATGATCGAACTGGACTCGTGCCTGGACCGGCTGCTGGCAGAGTTGCTGGAGTTGCTACTCGACACCTGCGGCGCCAACAGCCGCATGTCGGTGATGGGCGAGGCTGCGGCGCTGGGCGACGAGGTGCTCGACCCCGAGGTTCGAGCGTTCGTGCTGGCGCTGGCCAACGACGGCACCGGGTCCGATGCGGACTGGATCGCTGCGGTGGCCACCGTCGTGGCCCGCAAGGCACCGGCGGAGTGGACCGACGACGACCGCCTGCGCTTCCGCCGCGAGCTGCCCGAGAGGCTGGCCGCCTTCCACCGGTTGGTCGCGCTACACGCCGAGCGGCGCGCCGACGGGGGCGGGCCGTTCGATGCGCTCAGGGTGACCGTCACCCGCTCAGACGGCAGCGAGTACATCCGCATGGTCGGAATCGACGCGAGAAGCCGGCCCGGCCTGGAGGGCGCTCTGGACCGGATCCTCGCCGAGTTGGCGCCCGCTGCCGGCTCGGCTCAGCGGGCGGAGCAGAGCCTCCTGGCCCTGCTGAGCGAGCGCCTACTCCCGGCTGCCGAGTCAAGCGCACTCGATGAGGTCGCCGCGGTTGCCGAGACACGCAGGAGGGCGGCCGGTGCCTGAGCGGGAGTCGGCTCTGCCTGAACCTGAGACCGCGGTGCGTCACATCTGCGGCATATCGGGCGGCAAGGACTCCAGCGCCCTGGCGGTGTACATGCGGGACCGGGTGCCGGAGATGGAGTACTTCTTCTGCGACACCGGAGCGGAACTGCCTGAGACCTATGAGTACTTGACCCGCCTGGAGGTGATCCTCGCCAAGCCGATCGCGAGGCTGAACGCGACGCGGGGCTTCGACCACTGGTTCGAGGTGTTCCGGGGGACGCTGCCGTCGCCACAGATGCGCTGGTGCACCAAGAACATGAAGATCAAGCCGATCGAGGAGTGGATCGGCGACGCGCCGGCTGTGTCGTACGTGGCGATCCGGGCCGACGAGTCGAACCGCAAGGGCTACATATCCACCAAGCCCAACATCAGGACCCGGCTCCCGTTCGTGGAGGACGGCATCGACCACGACGCCGTGCTGAGGATCCTCCAGGACGCCGGCATCGGCCTGCCGGCCTACTACGAGTGGCGGACCCGCTCGGGGTGCTACTTCTGCTTCTACCAGCGCAAGGCGGAGTGGATAGGCCTCTCCGAGCGTCATCCGGAGCTGTTCGAGCGGGCGGTCGCCATCGAGCAGAAGGTCTTGCAGGACGCCGGGGTCGCCGGCGACGCCGACTTCGGAGACCGGGCCATGCGGGGCCGCCAGTACACGTGGTCGGGAGGCGAGACCCTGGTCCAGCTGCGCGACCGCCGCGACCAGATCCTCGAACGCCACGAGACAGCCATGGCCCGCGCCAGCAAGACCCGGGCCAACCTCCCCCTCATCGAAGCGCTGGCCGAAGCCTTCGACGAAGAAGACGACACCGAACCCTGCAACGTCTGCGCATTATGACGACTGCGCCAAGCACCGTGGCATCGGAATACAAACAAACCTGTCGATGGAAGCCATACGGCAATCACTTGACCTTTAGGAAGGCTGGATTCGACAAGATTCCTTCCGGTGCGTTTGGAGTTTACGGAATGTGGTACGGCAAACGGTGTATCTATATAGGAAAGGCTGAGGAGCAGACTATTGCACAGCGGCTGGAACAACACTGGAAGGGATCACATAATTTAGATCTAGCAGCCTGGGTCAGTGCAAAAGGATCTCAACTGCGGGTGCGCTACATCGTAGTCGATAACCCACTGGAGATAGATCGCATCGAGAAGCGATTCATCAAGCAACTACAACCACTTGCCAACAAGCAAGGAAAGTGAGAAGGATTCATCAATGGCTTCAGTACTACCAGCAATGCGGGGCCGATTCGGTAGCACCGACTACTACATCGTAACGATGCCTGCCAAGGAACTTACGGAACGACTCGTGATTCCACGGGAGATTGAAGGCTGGGACGACCTTTCTCTTGAAGAGCGATATCAACGTGACATCAACTACAACCGTGTACGGCGCCAGATCGCTCCCTACCTAGTCCAGGATGACGACCGGTTCTTCGGAGCCTTCATTGTTACAATGCTCCACTCTGAGAAAACAGACTTCGAGCCAATGACCAAGATATTCGGGGAGAAGGTACCGAACCTCTATAAGTCTGCGGGCAGCGCTTTCGGCTTTCTGACACTTGAAGGAACCGAGGTTCTAGTGCCGCTGGACGGCCAGCATCGCCTGGCGGCCCTAGGCTTTGCCATTACTGGAAAGGACGAAAAACAGCAGCACATACGGGATCTTGAACCGCGCACGGAGGTGGCCGAGGACATCTGCACCGTCCTTCTCATCAAGCATGACGAATCAAAGTCACGCAAGATATTCAACAAGGTTAACCGATACGCTAAGAGGACCTCAAAGGCTGAGAATCTCATTACCGCGGACGACGACATCATCGCGGTCATCGTGCGAGAGTCAGTTGTCGGTGCCAACAACATTATTCCTGATGTGTTGGTGAATGCGCGAAGCAACACACTTACAGTCAAGGCTAGCGAGTTCACAACCTTATCGACACTCTATGAGAGCACGAAGTACCTGCTTGAAGACACCCACGGCAGGATCAACACAGAGACCCTGCCGGACAAGGCAACACAGGGGGTCATGCGAAAGGAGGCTACAGAGTTCTGGGAGACGCTATGTTCCTCCGTCGATCACTTCAGCAATGCCGTGCTTGACCCAACTGATCAGGGGGATGCTCGACGGCGAGAAATACGGGCTGACTATCTTCTCGGCAAGCCAGTCGCGCAGTGGGCGTTGGTACAGGCTATCGTGCAACTTCGCGAGGAGGACAGTGAGACAGGGACTAGGATGAGCCTCAAAGAGGCTTGCCAACTTGTGAATCAGCTAGACTGGTCAATAACTGAGCCACGTTGGCAGCAGGTTCTCATGAACGGTGAGAAGGTTGTATCCGGAAAGTCGGCAGTCAATTTCGCGTCGCAGGTCATCGCCTATTGGCTGGGCCAGAATCTCGGCGATCAAGCGATCTCTGAACTGCGAGAGCGATACACGAGCCAGGGTGGTACGGGCCAGCTAGCTGAGCCGATTCGCTAGTCAGAGCATGCCACCATGGCGGTCTGAGCCTGACCGCGTATTGCTCAGACTCGATCCTTGCTCGACCGCAAGGAAATGACCTTCGAGCAACTCATCGAGGCCCTCCGGCACCGCCCCGAGGCGGCACAGGAAATCCTGGGTCTGCGATCCCGCTCAACCAAGTAGCTGAACAGCGGGGCCGACCGCCCAGACTACCCGCCCGGCGCGACCTCTCAGGCATGGATGCGAGACGGACATCTCGCTAGCGTATGCTCCAGTATGGACATCGTGGAGGCGGCGCGACAGGGCCTGCGCCAGCTCAACGCCCTGTTGCGCTCGGAGGGCGACAACGCTCGGGCCCGCTACCTGTCGGTGGAGCCCGACTTCGACTTCGCCGACGAGTGGATCGTCATCGTGACCTGGGAGCTGCCACCGCCCGGTGGCGAGACGTGGCCGCTGAAGATCCTCGATCAATACGAGGAACGGACGCGAGACGCTGTCGGCCGCGCAACGACGACGCTCTGCCTGTTCCGCACGCCGGACGAAATCGCCGAACCCGCCCACCAGCGGGGCGAGCAGCTTCAAGCCGCCTGAGACCGCGGTGGCCTCGGCTGAACTCAGCCCCGCGGGGCTCCTTGAGGCCGCTCGGCACCTCGTTCCTACAGGACGAGGCCGACCTCGCAAGCCCCGGCTGCGGCGCGCCATCTCGACGCCATACTACGCGACGTTCGTAGCCTTGACCTCTGAGGCCTCCGTCCATCACACATCCGAAGCTGCCAAGAACGCCGTGCACCGGCTTGTCAGCCACACGTCGGCCAGAGGCGCGTGCAAGGACCTCACAAACACGGGAACCGTCCGGTGGCTCCCCGGGCACCCAACGTGCCACTCCGACCTCTTGCTGTTCGCACGCAACTTCGAGTCGCTGTACGACCTCCGACACCTAGCGGACTACGACCACGACTACTCGTGCACGAAGCCCGAGGCAGTCACGGCCCTAGAACGGGCTGAAGCGGCCATCGAGGCCCTCGCCTCTGCGCGCCGACTGTGCCCCGAACAGCTCGACATCCTCTGCGTGGCGACGTTGGCAGACGACCGCGGGAGGGCACGGATCAGGCGATAGCACAACAGCGCGGAGCCGTGTGCTCGGAGCGCTCGAACGAGGACCGTCGCCGGAGCGAGAAACTAACGCGCCGGACCGCGGAAGACCTCGCGTTCATGCCAGTGGCGGTGCTGTTCGACGATGGCGTCGGAGTGGCTGCGGGGTGGCCGCAGTTCCCTTCCCATAAGCGAGGTCACTAGCTCCTCGGCGGCATCGTTTCGTCCCACGAAGTGCGACGAAACCAAGATCCGCTGGGCCCCGCCCAATCCGAGGACCCCGCGGTCGAACAATCTGTGATGCATCACGCACAAGCACAGCCCGTTGAAGGTGCGATCGGGCCCACCCTCGGCCCACCATTGCACATGTGCGGCCTCGAGCCCGACTGTGGTGCTGTCGAGCCTGCCATCGAACCCGCACATCGCGCACTGGTAGTCATAGGCCCGCAGCACCCTCACCCGGAACTCGGGGTCGCGCCGACGCTTTTGCTCGGCCAGCGCCAAGACACGATCCGACGCCACGCGAGATTCCAGCGACTCCAAGTCCAAGCCCACGCTCTGGCAGATCTCCGCGTGCAGGCTCTCGGGCCAATTGGAGGCAAGCAGCGAGCGGGCCACAACGATCAGCAACCCCGGGTCCCCCAACAGAGCCGCCTGGAAATCGTCCGCAAGCTGCCCGACCGCCTTCGAGTCGATGAGCCACCTGTGGCCGGGTTGCAAGGACCGACCAGAGTCGGGCGCATTCGCCGCGTCCGCGTGCGTCGACACCGACCAGAGTCCGTCGTTCTGCAGGCGCCAGAACGGTTGATCGGGATGGTGGGTCTGGCGCGGCGGGCCGAACTCGGCCAGCCATGAACTCAGCTGGGGCGCCAGGTCCTCGTAGCGGACGCGGGAGTTCTGGTCGTTGTGCAGCTGGCCGAGTGCGTGCAGCAGCAACAGGGGCTTGTGCGGCGCTCGCCGGCCGGACTGGCCGGGTTCCCGCCACTGCTTGATCTGGTCGACGCGCTTCAGCCAGTATTCGCGTCCCCGCCGGGCCACGGCAACCATGCTATGTGCTGACGGGCAGGAACTCGGCCGTTCAGTTGGCCGATGCTCGCCGCCAACTGCTTGAGAGATGCTTGCTACAGAGGCATCGGCTGTAGCCGGGTGCGGCTGGCCCGGTAGATGTATGGGCCGGGGATGTCGACCAAGCGCTCGACGTGTCGCCACTGGCACATGAGGACTTCGAGTTGCGCCCATACGGTCCCGGCATCAGCGCTGGTGAGCACAACCAGCCGCAACTTGTGCTGGACTACCGCCTCAACCTCGGCAAGGCGCCTCGTTATCTTGGAGTCGCGAGAGATCGCGACCATTCCGTCTGCAGCTATACGAGGAATCCAGTCGACATCGTCGACATCCGTGCTCGCAATCGCGCACGGGGACCGCCTCCGCTTGCGCACGACAGCGCCCGGATCCCCCGGGTAGGTCGCGTCGGGGCGGAGCCCGGCGACAACCTTGCCGAGACCGAGGATGTCGGCGTCGAAGCAGTAGCGAACCGCGGCGGGTCTCACGCCGCGAGAGGCGCGGCGCAGGAAGTCTCATACGCCACCGCCCAGCGCACATCCTGCACGGCCAGATCGAACTGATCGGCTATCTCCTCCTCGGACTCTCCCCCATCAAGATGCTCGAAGATCGCCGACGTGCTGATGCCACATACGGCGGGGCGTCCAAAGCGCCGGCCCGGGCGGCACCGGACGGGTGAGGCCGCATCGTCGTGAGGCCTCCACGCGACAGGCAGATCATCGTCCCACTCGACACGCTTCACAAAGGACTCAGCCGGCGGCAACTGCATCAACTGGCCGCTCGCAGGCGCGAAGAGCCACAGGTCACCGGGCAGGTCATACTCCTGCTGGAAGCGCATCAGCAGTCGCGGACCCTCACCCACCCACGGACGGGCGTGAGCCAGCGGGTGCTCGACGCCCAGCTCATCCCTTAGAGCAGCAACGAACCTCCTGATCTCGTGAAGCCGAACGCCAAGTTCCCGGCGATACTGGCGCAACAGACCGGCCTCGACGAACTCGGCCCACGTGAGGCTTCGTTCGCCCGTCGACTCAATGCGGATCACCGGCGGATAGACGCGCCGCCCACGCTCACCTCCGTCGAGCCACCACGCGAGCGTGCTGGGGCTCATTCGCAGAATCTCCGCAGCGTCAGCAAGGGAGTACACCGGACGGTTCAGCGTCTTCACATCCACACCCCCCATCATGCCCGATGAACTCTGCCCCTCCCACGATCTGGGGGCAATCCCAATCGATCTCGAATAGAACGCCAAGCAGCCTGCCGGTGTTCGGCGACCCAGTCGCAGCTGTGGCTCACAAGGGGAGAAGGCCGCGGGGAATCAGGCGCTGGTCGACGGGGTCGACCGCCATGGCGAGGCCCTCGAGGGTGTAGGCCCCCAGCAGGGGCGGGGCGCCATCCTCACCGAAGACCACCTGGGTCGTCACGCTCCTGCCGTTGACGGTCACCCGCGCCTCGCCGATGTCGGCATCGACGACCCTTCCATCCGCCAGCCGCATCAGGCGCCGATCCGACCGCTCGACGCCGATCTCGCGCAGCAGGCGCGCCGGGACCATGCTGTAGAAGGCACCGGTGTCCACCGTGGCCTCGATCTCCACGGCTCGCCCACCGCTCAAGCCAGCAATCTGTAGAGGCAACTCGAATGTCCCCATTGCTGATGCACCCCAGAGAATCGGCTGAAGTCCGCCGCTACGGTACGCCCGCAGCAGCTTCAACCACAGCATAGCTCTTGTCAAGCAGTTTCAAGCTATGTCCTGATCTTTTGACTGTCCTCACCCCGGGGACGTCACGGATGGGCCTGAACTTAGGGAGCGACGGGGGTTTGGGCGGTTAGGGCGCCGTCGATGGTGAAGACGCTGCCGGACACGAAGGACGCCTCATCGCTGGCCAGCCACAGCACCAGACCGGCGATATCGGAGGGGTGGCCCAGGCGGCCCACCGGGTGGCGCTGCACCGCCGCTTCCCGGGCCGCTGTTGGATCAGCGGCCTGCTCGAAGGTGGTGTCGGCCATGGGCGTGGCGATCCAGCCCGGCGCCACCGCGTTGCAGCGGATGCCGTCGACGCCGTGGTCGATGGCGATCGAGCGGGTCAGGCCGTGCACCGCCGCCTTGGACGTGTTGTACACCGCCATGCCGTGGTCCGACACGTGGCCCGAGATCGAGCCGACGTTGACGATCACGCCGCCCTCGGGCTGGGTCCGCATCTGGCGCACCGCGGCCCGGCACACGTTGAACACGCCCTTCACGTTCACACCCATCACATGGTCGAAGTCGTCGTCGGTGGTGTCGGCCACCGTCTTCTCGACGCTCACGCCGGCGTTGTTGACCACCACGTCGACCCGCCCGAAGGCCTCCACTGCGGCAGCCACCAGGGCGTCGGCCTGAGCCGGGTCGGCCACGTCCGTGCGGACCCAACGGCCGGTGCTGCCGGGCGGCTCGCTCCGGCTTCCGGTCAGCACCCGGGCGCCCGCGGCCACGAAGCGCTCGGCCACCGCCAGCCCGATCCCCGAACTGGCCCCGGTCACCACCACCACCCTTCCCCGCAGCGAGTCCATGGCCGCTCCCCGACCCCTACACGAAGCGCGAACCGGGCGCGGTGCCGTCGATGTCGCGCTGCTGGCGAGCCTTGAACGCCTCGCTCAACAGGCCGAGGCGGTTGAGCTTCTTCAGGACCCCCTGCACGTCGTCCTCACCGCCCTGGGCCATGCGTCAGTGAGGAGACAGATAGGCATCGAGAGCGTCGCGGATCACCTGGCTCTCAGTGGTGCCGTCGGATGCGGCCTTCCGCCTTACACGGTCCATCAGGCTCGGCGGAGCGCGAAAGGTCTGGACCGTGGCCTTCGCTTCGCCCAGCCTCGGCGACCGGCGGCGCGTCCTCTTGATCGCGACAAGCTCGACCGGACTGAACTCCGCGGCCTCGAACTCGTCCGCGATCTCCACAAGGTCTTGTTCTGTGGGCATTGGCGCCATACGAGACTTCCTGCTCATCGCGATCCTCCGGTCAGTAACGCTCGAAACGCGGATCGCAGAGGCATTGCATGGATGACCAGGTCGCCGTCGGGCAACTGCAGGTACAGAACCTCCAGGAGGTTGCCAGCGGTGTCCGGTCCAATGCACAGACTCTTTGTCGGTTCATGTTCATGGTCGATATCGAAGAAGGCGACGGCGTTCGCCCATGCGTGGCGAATCTCGTCGATCGTCAGCCCATGCCGGTAGGCCGACTCGGAGACTTGGGTTTCGCTTAAGCGTAACACACTTAAGATCCCAGGCGACGACGGGGAGACCCAGATCCGTGCAGGCGAAGCCGGAGTCAGTCGGCTCGGTGTTGATCGACCATGTCGAGCAGTGCGTCCTTATCGCCCCGCGGCAGTTCCAGCAGTTCGCCGGAGGGCGCGTCCATCGTCGGGTAGACGGCCACCCCCACGGCAGCCAGGCTGGTTAGCAGCACGCCGGCGAGATGGTCGATGGCGTACAACGATGCCTGCATCGTTGTCGAGGCCCCGGCAGGCAGTTCGTCCGTATTTGCTCTGAATGAGCCCAGCAGGCTGAACCGGGCGTCATACACCTTCGCCAGCCTGAAGGTCACGGAGTACTGCTTGCGGTCGTCCTCCCAACCGCGGTCGATCGCTTGGATGGCCTCAATGGCGTGAGAGCGGTCGGCATGGCTGCCGTCGGCGATCACCCGGGCGAGGGTGTCCCTGACCGCGGCCACCGCCTCCAGTTCCTGCGCGTTGATTTCCTTGTGGCTGGACGACCGGCGATGAGATGTCTTCCTATCGGAGCGCCGCACGGTGATCACACCCTTTCGGCTAGTTGGGCAAGAGGGGCTTCGCCGACACTCTCGGTGATATGAGGAGCTATCGAGAGTTTTACAACATGTGTCATGAGGGCATCATGACGAAGCGATAACTTTGTTATAGCAGCAAAGTAGCTGTCAGTCAACTATAGGCCCGCTACATTAGATCGAGGCAACCGCGGCAGGCCGCGCCATGATGGGGGTATGGAGATTCAGGGGAGCTGCAAGCGTGGGTTCGAGGCGGTGCGGGACGCCTTCGAGGCCAACTTCGCGGAGGGGCTGGAGATCGGCGCGGCCGCGGCGGTGACCGTCGACGGCGAGTCCGTGGTGGACATCTGGGCCGGCGACGCCGACACCGACGGCACGCCCTGGCAGCGCGACACCATCGTCAACGTCTACTCCACCACCAAGACCATGGCCGCCACCTGCATGCTGATGCTGGCCGACCGGGGCGAGCTCGACTTCGACGCTCCCGTGGCCCACTACTGGCCCGAGTTCGCCCAGAACGGCAAGCAGGGAGTGCTGGTCCGCCATGTGATGACCCACACCGCCGGCGTGCCCGGCTTCGACCCGCCCATCACCATGGAGCAGCTCTACGACCTCGACGGCGTGGCCGCCAACCTCGCAGCCCAGGCCCCGTGGTGGGAGCCGGGCACGGCCTCGGGATACCACGCCGTCAGCCAGGGCCAGCTCCAGGGCGAGATCCTCTACCGCATCACCGGGCGCCGCATGGCCGACTGGTTCCGCACCGAGGTGGCCGAGCCTCTCGGCGCCGACTTCTGGATCAGCCTGCCCGCCTCCGAGGACCACCGGGTGGCGGCCCTGCAGCCCCCGGTGTTCACCGGCGACAAGCTCACCGTGAACGGCGTGGAGGTCTCCGCCGACTCCATCGCGGTCAAGACCCTGGCAAGCTGCCCGATGACGGCCACCGAGCCCGCCACCCGGGCGTGGCGAGCCGCAGAGATCCCAGCGGCGGGCGGCTTCGGCAACGCCCGATCCGTGGCCCGCGTCCACGCCGCTCTGGCTTGCGGGGGCGCAGTGGACGGGGTCCGGCTCATGTCGGAGGCCGGCGTGCGGCGGGCCCTGGAGGAGCACACCGACAGCATCGACAAGGTGCTGATGGTGCGCATGCGCCACGGCCTCGGCTTCGGCTTCCAGCTCGGCACGATCACCGTCGGGCCCGGCCAGATGTTCTGGGGCGGCTGGGGCGGGTCGCTCGCCGCGATCGACTTCGGACGCCGCATGAGCGTCTGCTACGTGATGAACCGCATGGACTCCGACCTCATGGGCGACCTCCGCGGCCGCCGCATAGCCGAAGCCGCCCAAGCCTGCCTGTAGCCTCGCGCCTCCCACATTCTTGATGTAGGTATTCCGCTCCAGCGAGCACAACTACATCAAGAACGCGCGGCGGCCGCCTAGTCCTCGCCGACGTCCTCGTTCCAGAGGTCGGGCTCGGCCGCGATGAAGTCCTCCATCATGGCCACACAGGTCTCGTCGTCGAGCACGGTGACGGACACGCCCCGCTCGGCCAGCAGGGCCTCCTCCCCCATGAACGTGCGGTTCTCGCCCACCACCACCTCACCGATGCCGTACAGCAGAATCGCCCCGGTGCACATCGCGCACGGCGACAGCGTGGTGTACATCACCGAGTCGCGGTAGACCCGGGCCGGCAGCCGCCCGGCGTTCTCCAGGGCGTCGGTCTCGCCGTGGCGGATGGCCGAGCCCATCTGTACGCGCCGGTTGTGGCCCCGCCCGATGATCTCGCCGTCGTGCACCAGCACCGCCCCGATGGGGATGCCGCCGGTGGCCCGACCCTCGCGCGCCTCGTCGATCGCCGCCTGCATGAACTCGTCCATGGACACATTCAAGCCTGAACGCCTCCGGGACCGGCAACTGGCCCGGACCAGAGGTCACGGCACCCGCCGATAGCTTGCGGGAATCGACGACCGGCTCGAAGCCCTGATCGCCGAGTGGCGCGACCGCATCGGCGACGCGCCGCCCGAGAGCGAACTGTGCGACCACCTCGCCGAACTCGAGAGCGAACTGCGCGACCACCTCGCCGAACTCCACAGCGCCCCCCTCGAACCGGACGAAGCGTTCCTAGTCGCAGCCAGACGGGTCGGGGCACTCGACGAGGCACTGTCCGCCGTGGCCCGGGCCGCCACCGACCACAGTCACGAGGGGGCGGACCCCGTGCCGGAGACGCCCGGCCGGCTGTGGCACCGGCTGGGACTGGGGCCGGAGGCCGCCGACCCCCGAGCCCGCCGCGAGTTCTTCGTGATGGCGCGGCTCGCGGTCGCCGCCGCGGCGGCCATCAAGGCTCCCGAGCTCTTCGGCGCCGGGCTCGAGTCCGACACGGAGTTCTACGCCCGCAACCTCGGCCTGCTGGTGCTGCCCTTCCTGGCCGGCTACTTCGCCTGGAAGCAGCGGCTCGGTCGGCGCCCCCTCGGCCTGCTGGCGGCCGCGTTCGCGGCGGCCGCGGTGTTCGTCAACGCCTACCCGTTCGACGGCGGGCGCGACGCTTCCGACACCGAGATCCTGGCCGCGCTGCATCTGCCCATCCTGCTATGGCTCGTCGTCGGTATCGCTCACGCCGGAGGCGACTGGCGTTCCCACGAGCGGCGCATGGGCTTCGTCCGGTTCACCGGGGAGTGGCTCATCTACTACGGGCTGATCGCGCTGGGAGGCGGCGTGTTCGCGGGCTCCACGGCCGGGATCTTCTCCGCCATCGGGCTCGACGCCGGCGAGTTCATCGGCCTGTGGCTGGTGCCGTGCGGGGCGGCCGGCGCCGTCGTGGTGGCCGCCTGGTTGGCCGAGTCGAGACAAGGCGTGCTGGAGCGTCTCGCACCCGTGCTGACCCGGCTGTTCACGCCGCTGTTCGCCGCGCTGCTGCTGGCCTTCCTGGTGGCCGTGGCGGTGACTGGCAGAGGCATCGACGTCGGGCGGGGCGTGCTCATCTTCTTCGATGTGCTGCTGGCGCTGATCCTGGGCCTGGTGATCTACTCCGTCGCCGCCCGTGACCGGCGAGCCCCGCCCGGCCTGTTCGACATCCTGCTGATCGTGCTCATCGGGGCGGCCCTGCTCGTCGACGTCCTGGTGCTGGGCGCCATCGCCGGACGCCTGTCGGACTTCGGCACCACGCCCAACCGGATCGCGGCGGTGGGCGAGAACCTGGTGCTGCTGGGCAATCTGGCCTGGTCGGCATGGCTGTACGCAGGCTTTCTTCGGGATCGCCGCCCGTTCTCGGACCTGGAGCGCTGGCAGACCGGCTATGCACCCGTCTACGCGGTGTGGGCCGCAGTAGTGGTGGTCGCCTTCCCGCCCATCTTCAGCTTCGCCTGATCGCCCGCGGGCCGAGAGGCCATGAGGCTGCCCGGCGCGGGCAAGGCGACGACGCGAACCGGCGGCCGGTTCCCGGGCACCACAGGAAACCCGGCCGCCTTCAATCACGGCGACCGGGCGGGGCCGCTCAGGACGTAGCGCCTAGAGGCCGAGCGAATGGGCGAGCGCACCCGGCGCATACGGGCGAGGCCGAGGCCCGAGCGGCCCGTGAGCGCAGCGAACAACAGCGGGAATGACACCGCTGCGACGCGATGCACTCCCGCCTATCCGCGTGGCCCCTCAGGCGCGGGAGGAGGACAGGGCCTGGTCGACCAGTTCGAGGGGATGGCGGACGTCGAGGCCGGCCGCGGCCAGATGCAGCGAGCAGCCCGGGTTGGCGCTGGCCACCATCGACGCTCCCGACCGGGCCACCGACGCGGTCTTGCGCTCCCGGATCGCCCTGGAAAGATCGGGCTCCATAACCGAGTAGGCGCCACCGGCCCCGCAGCACAGGCCGTCGTCATCGAGGGCCACGACGCTCGCCACGAACGGCGCCAGCACTTCGGGGACCGCCTGGTGGGCTCGTTGCACGTGGCGGAGGTGGCACGGGTCCTGCACGGCCACCGTGATGTCCAGCGGATCGACCCGATGCCGGGACTGCAACTCGCCGAGTCGTCCGGCCAGCCACTCGTGCACGTCGTACACCCGGGCCGAGAAGGCCCGGGCCTCGTCGGTGCCCAGCAGGTGGCCGTAGTCCTTGAGCGAAGCGCCGCAGCCGGCTGCATCGACCAGGATCGGACGGTCGTCGCCGGAGAGCCCAGCCATCACCTCGCGGGCCATGTCCTTGGTCTCGGACTCCAGTCCGGCGTGGATGTGCAGCGCCCCGCAGCACGGCGCGGCCCCGCCGGTGGGCTCGACGCCCACACCGGCGGCCTCCAGCACCCGCTGCACGGCCAGGTGCACGTCTCGCTGCCAGGCGTCCATCACGCAGCCGGTGAACAGCCACACGTCGTTGCCGGAGGCACGCAGCGGTGGCCGTCGCAGTGGAATCCGGGCCGGCAGCCCGAGCCGCCGGGTCGGGACCAGGCGCAACCGGATAGCCAGCGCCAGCAGGGTGGAACCGGCCATCAGCAGCCACCGGTGGCGCAGCCCCTTCAAGGCCAGCCGCTGCCAGCGGGGGGTGATCCGGCCGTCAGCCGCCAGCGCAGCCCGGGTGCCCTCCATGAGATGGCCGAACGGCACTGCGCTGGGACACGCCGTCTCGCATCCCCGGCACTGCACGCAGGTCTCCATCGACCGGATGAGGTCGTCGGTAACCGGTGCGCCCTCGTTCTGCACGGCTCGCATCAACGCGATCCGGCCCCGGGGCGACTCGGTGTCCCGCCCGGTGATCACGAAGGTGGGGCAGTGCGGCAGGCACAGCCCGCAGGACACGCACGCAACCAGCTCGTCGTCGTCCAGCCCGAGGTGCATCAGGACTTCCCCAACTCGAAACTGGCGACCAAATGGTCACTGGATACCCACAATCCGCACCAATTTCGCTCGGCCGGCGGTCTTGGGGGCATCAGGGCTTCCCTAGAGGGTCGCGGCCGGGGTTGAGGCGGCCGGTCGGGTCGAAACGCTCCTTGAACCGCCGGTTCAGCTCCGCCACCCCTGGATCGACCGGTCGAGCAGGCTGTGGCTCGGAGGCGTGCACCACCCCGACGCCGATCTCGGCGACGAAGCGGACCGCCGCGCCGTTCCCCGACCCGAACGAAGCCGCCTCGGACGGCGTGCACGACCAGCGGTGAGACGGCAGATCCGGTGGACCGTCGACGTCCTCGGGCGGTTCCGGCGCGACTTCGGCCAGGCGCGACAGGTCCTCGTCAACATCCACCCCGTAGCCGCTCAGGAACGCCCACACCGCGCTGCCGTCCCACAGCACCGACGCCGCCGTGTGACGCGACCGTGCCGGATCCACCGCAGCCCCCGGCAGGCGCACCCAGCGCTCGACCTCCCCCACCGGCACGGTACGCAGCAGCGCCTCGCCCACCAGTCCGAGGGTTCCGAGCGAGCCGACCAGCAGCCGGCACAGATCGAAGCCGCTGACGTTCTTGACGGTGCCGGCGCCGCCGCTGGCAATCCGGCCGTCGGCGCACACGTAGCGGGCCTGCAGCAGGGCGTCTCGCACCGGACCGAGTCCCAGCCGGGCGATGCTCGACTCGCCCGCCATCAAGGCGCCGCCGACCGTCCCGCCTGCACGCTCGGGCAGGGCGGTGCGCTGCCCGGAGGAGGCCAGCGCCTCATGGAGCTCGCTCACCGGTGTGCCCGCCCGCACCCGCACCGTCATCTCGGCCGGCTCGAACGCCACGATCCCCGCGGGAGCGGCGACCTCACGGGTGCCCGGCGCCATGTCGCCGCCGAGGCTCCAGCGGGTGCCACCGCCTCGCACGCACACCGGGCCCTCCGAGCCGACCTCGGCCGCGAAGCCTGTGAGCGCCTCGTCGAACTCCGTCACCGATTCAGCCCCAGACGCCGGCCGCGTCGGAAGCCCTCAACGCGCCGATGTCTGAGCAGCTGTGCGCGCTGGGCAGCACCTTGCCCGGGTTCATGCGGCAATGCGGGTCGAACGACGCCCGCAGCCGGCTCTGCTGATCGAGGTCCACCGCGCTGAACATGCGGTTCATGTACTCGCGCTTCTCGACCCCGATCCCGTGCTCACCGGTCAGCGCTCCGCCCATTTCCAGCGACATCTCGATGATCTCGCGGCCGGCGGCGTGTACCCGCTCGTCCGCTCCGGGCACGCGGGAGTCGTAGGCCAGGATGGGGTGCAGGTTGCCGTCGCCGGCGTGGAACACGTTGAGCACCAGCAGGTCGTAGCGGTCGACGATCTCGTACACCCGCTCGAGCACCTCCACCAGCCGGGTGCGGGGCACCACCGTGTCGTGCAGGTAGTAGTCGGGCATCACGTTGGCCACCGCCCCGAAGGCGCTCTTGCGGCCCTTCCACAGCCGGGCCCTCTCGTCGTCGTCGGCGGCCGTTCGCACGCTGATGGCCTGGTTGCGCTCGGCGATTCCGGCGATCCTCTCCCCCGCGATGGCCACGCCTCCCGCGGGTCCGTCAACTTCGACCAGCAGCACCGCCGCGGCGTCCTTGGGGTATCCCGCTTGAGCGAAGTCCTCGACCGCGGTCACGCAGCGCTGGTCCATCATCTCGATGGCCGCGGGCACGATCCCCGCCGCGATGATGGCAGTGACGGTGGCCGCCGCGTCCGACACGTCGTCGAAGCACAGCAGCATGGTGCGCACTGCGGGCGGGTTGGGGGTGAGGCGCACGGCCACCGCGGTGGCGATGCCGCACATCCCTTCCGAGCCCACGAACGCGCCCCGCAGGTCGTAGCCGGCCGGTTCGGCGCTCAGATCGCCGAGCGTCACCACGGATGCGTCGGAAAGCACGACCTCCACGGCCAGCACATGGGCGCTGGTCACCCCGTAGGCCAGGCAGTGGGGACCGCCGGAGTTGTTGGCCACGTTGCCGCCGATGGTGCAGGCCGCCTGGCTGGACGGGTCGGGCGCGTAGTGCACCCCGTGAGGGGCCAGCGCCCGGGTGAGGTCGAGGTTGACCATGCCGGGCTGCACCCAGGCCACACCGTTGTCGAGGTCGAGTTCGAGCAGTCGGTCCATGCGGGTCATCGACAGCACCACCGGTTGACCCAGCGGGGCGGCACCGCCGGCCAGACCGGTGCCTGCGCCCCGGGGGGACACGGCCCGGCCGTGGCGGGCGGCGACCTGCACGCACGCCACTACATCGGCGGTCGAGCCCGGATAGCAGACCGGTCCGGCGTTTCCCTCCCGGTAGATGGAGGCGTCACGCGAAGCCAGGTAGCGGGCCGCCGCGTCGGAGCGCACCCGGTCTGCGCCGATGGCCGCCTCCAGATCGGCCACGAGGGCTGCATCGTCGTCTCGGGAGGGCTGGGAGGCAGCCGGCCGGCGGCCGTCCCGGCGGCGCGAGCCCAGCACCCGGCGGGTGGCCTCCGCGAGCGTCCTAGCCATGACCGTGACCCTAACGCACGCCGCTGGGAGTACAGACGCCGGACGACTACTCTGCCACCTCAGAGAGAGGAGTCAGCCTGTGACACAGACCGAGGCGTCCTACCACCGGCTGCCCGACGAGGTGCCGCCCCCGCCGTCGGGATGCCCCGTCACCGGCTTCACGCCGTTCGCGCCCGACTACCTGGCCGACCCCTATGCGGTGCTCGACGGGCTGCGGGACACGCCCGTCTTCTACTCCAGCGAGTTGGGTTACCTGGTCGTCACCCGCATGGACGACGTCACCGACGTGTTCTTGGATCCCGAGACGTTCGGCTCCCAGAACGTGCAGGATCCCGTGTTCCCGCTGTGCCCGGCCGCCCACGCGGTGCTGGCCGCGCCGGACTTCGACCCGGTGGCGGTCATGTCCAACCGCCAGCCTCCCGACCACGGCCGCATCCGCAACCACACCAAGCAGGGCTTCTCGAACCGGCGCATGCGGATCCTCGAGCCCTACATCCGCCGCCGCAGCCACGCTCTCGTCGACGGCCTGCTGGCCGAGGGCTCCCCGACCGACTTCGTGCCGGTGTTCGCGCACCCGCTGCCCGGCGAGACGATCTACCGCTTCATCGGCTTCCCGACCAGCGATGACGAGAAGCTCAAGGAGTGGTGCTCGGACCGCCTGGCCTTCAGCTGGGGCAAGCCGAGCGAGGCCGAGCAGACGGAGATCGCCCACAAGATGCTGTCGTACTGGCGCTACTGCCGCGACTTCGTGGCCTCCAGGGTGGACGACCCCGGCGACGACTTCACCTCCGAACTTCTGGCCGTGCACAACGACGACGCCACCGAGCTCACCTACCGGGAGGTGGAGTCGATCGTGTACGGCCTCTCGTTCGCGGGCCACGAGATCGTCAGCCACTTCCTGTCCAACGCGCTGATCTGCCTGCTGCCGCGGCGTGACCAGTGGGACGAGCTCTGTGCGGACCCGTCGCTGATCGGTGCCGCCCTGGAGGAGGTGCTGCGCTTCGAGTCGCCCCAGACGAGCTGGCGGCGCGTCGCCAACGTCGACGCCGAGGTGGCCGGAGTGAACGTACCCGCGGGCACCAACATCTTCATGAGCCTGGCCGCGGCCAACCACCAGCCCGACGTCTTCGAGGACCCCGGCGATTTCGACATCCACCGGCCCAACGCCCGCAACCACATCTCCTTCGGCAAGGGCATCCACTTCTGCCTGGGCGCCCGCCTCGCCCGCCTCGAGGCCAACGTCGCCCTGGAGGTGCTGACCGAGCGGATCCCGTCGCTGCGGCTGGTGGAGGACCAGAGCCTGGAGCGCTTCGGGAACATCACCTTCAGGGGTCCCCGACGGCTGCTGGTGGCCTGGGACACGTGACAACCATCCCAGCTCTGGTTGACGACGCCGCGGTTCGCTTCGGCGAGGCCGAGGCCCTGGTGGACGGTGAACTGCGGCTGTCGTTCCTCGAGCTGAGGGACCGGGTCCACCAGACGGCGGGCTCGCTGGCAGCCTGGGGTCTCGCTCCCGGAGACCGGGTGGGAGTGTGGGGACCCAACTGGTGGGAGTGGGCGGTCGCCGCGCTGGGTGTGCATGCCGCGGGCGGGGTTGTCGTCCCGGTCAATACCCGCTTCAGGGGGGACGAGGCCGCCTACGTGCTCGACCGGTCTGGAGCCCGCCTGCTCTTCTGCTCGACCGGCTTCCTCGGCACCGACCATCTGGGCATGCTGCGGGCCGCCGGCGGGGGCGTGCCCGCGTGCGTGGAGCAGGTCGTGGCGTTGCGGGAGCCGGTGCCGCCCGGAGCGGCCGGGTTCCCGGACTTCGTCGCCCAGGCTCCGCCGAAGGCTCGCGCCGGTGTGGAGCCCGCGCCGGTGTCCGGAGAGGATCCGTGCCACATCATGTTCACCTCCGGCACCACGGGAAGCCCCAAGGGCGTGGTGCTGAGGCACGCGCCGGTGTGCCGGGCCTACCGCAGCTGGGCCTCGGTGATCGGGCTCCGCCACGACGACCGCTACCTGATCATCAACCCGTTCTTCCACTCCTTCGGTCTCAACGCGGGAATCCTGGCCTGCCTGATGACGGGGGCGACCATGATCCCGCACCCGGTGTTCGACGTGCCGTCGGTCATGGCCCGCGTCCCGCAGGAGCGGATCTCGATGCTGCCCGGTCCGCCGGCCATCTACCAGACCATCCTCAACCATCCCGACCTCGACAGCTTCGACATGTCCACTCTGCGGCTGGCGGTGACCGGAGCCGCCCCGGTGCCGGTGCCGATGATCGAGGCCATGCGGGAGCGGCTCGGCTTCGAGGTGATCGTGACCGGCTACGGGCTGACCGAGGCCTCAGGCATCGCCACGATGTGCCGCCACGACGACCCGCCCGAGGTGATCTCGGCCACATCGGGACGGGCCATCGACGACGTGGAGGTGCGGGTGGTCGACCCCAGCGGCCGCGAGGTTGCCACCGGCGAGCCCGGCGAGATCGTGGTGCGGGGCTACAACGTCATGGACGGCTACTTCGACGACCCCGAAGCCACCGCAGCTGCCGTCGACGCCGACGGATGGCTTCACAGCGGCGACATCGGCACCATGGACGAGGCCGGCTACGTGGTGATCACCGACCGGCTCAAGGACATGTTCATCTGCGGCGGCTTCAACGCCTACCCGGCCGAGATCGAGGCCGCGATGCTGGCCCACCCTCACGTGGGCCAGGTGGCGGTGGTGGGCCGGCCGGACGAGCGGCTGGGCGAGGTCGGCCACGCATTCGTGGTGCCCGCCCCCGGCGCGGCCGCCACCGGGACGGCCGGGACCGAGCTGATCGGCTGGAGCCGGGAGCGGATGGCGAACTACAAAGCCCCACGGGGCATCACCTTCGTGGAGGAGCTTCCCCTCAACGCGTCGGGAAAGGTGCTCAAGCACGAGTTGCGAGCCCGACTCCGGGCCACCCGAGATCCCTGTGGTTGAGGACGGTACAGATCACTAACCCCAGGGACCTCGGGCTTGGGGGCGAGGGTCGCTAGGCGGCTCGGTCCCGATGGTCGGGGCTGTCGAGACCGAACTCCCCGCGGATGTGCTCATCGGAGGGCCAGGGGCTCACTCGCTCGGGAACCGGCGTCGCGCCGATGTGGAAGACGGGCCGCAACGTGGCCGTGCGAGGCTCGGTGCGAGCCCGCGAGCCGCCAGCATCGCCCTCGGCCAGCCGCGAGGGGTGCCGGGCACGGGACAGGGCCTCGGCCGGCCTGAGGACCCGGGTGTGGCCTGACTCGAGGTCGGGACGGCCGTGGGCCCCGTAGCGGTAGTGGGCTGCGATCCGGGCTGCCGCGGCCACCGCGGGCACAGCCAGGAACACCACGACGGCGATCAGGAGTGTGTATGTCATTTGCTTTCCTCTTTCTCCTTGCCTTCATTCGGACTTGCGATGAGCCATCCACTCGTCTCGCTCGACTGTCTCGCTACTGAACCTATGGCCGGCGAGGCCCGTCGCATTCGTGATCTTGGTCACATAGCGTTGGGTTCCATGCCCTCGGGTCGAGACCCCGCAACGTCGCCGTTCGTGCCGGTGCCGCTCACGCCGGTGTCGTTCCTCGACCGGGCCCGGGTGGTGCACGGCGACCGTCCCGCAGTGATCGACGGGCCGCTGCGCCGCAGCTACGAGGAGTTCGCCGACCGCTGCGAACGGCTGGCCGGGGCCACTGTCGATCTGGGCCTGGCGCCCGGCGACGCGGTGTCGGTGCTGGCCCCCAACGTTTCGATGGCCCTGGAGGCGGCGTTCGGTTTCCCGATGGCCGGGGTGGTGTTCAACGCCCTCAACTTCAGGCTGTCAGCCGGCGAACTGGCCTGGATCGTGGCTCACGCCGAGTCGAAGGTGCTGTTCGTCGACCATGGGCTGGCCGACGTCGCACTGTCGATCCAGCAGCAGATCCCGGACCTGAGGCTGGTCGTGTCGAGCGATGCCGGCGCCCCGGACTGCGAATACGAGGCGCTGCTGGCCGCAGCCGAGCCCCATCGGACCGAGATCGCCGCCGAGGAGTCGCTGCTGAGCCTCAACTACACCTCCGGCACCACCGGCAACCCCAAGGGCGTTATGTACTCGCACCGCGGCGCCAACCTCAACGCCCTGGCCATGGCCGCCCAGTGCGGCCTCGACAGCGACGCGGTGTTCTTGTGGACGCTGCCCATATTCCACTGCAACGGCTGGTGCTTCCCGTGGGCGGTCACCGCCGTGGGCGGCTCGCACCTGATGCTGCGAACGCTGGATCCGGGCACGGTGTGGCGCCACATCCGCGACGACGGGGTGACCCACTTCAACGCGGCCCCCACCGTGCTGATCGGCTTGGTCAACCACCCGGACGCCGCTCCGGCCCCCCGAACCGTGAAGGTGGCCACCGGGGGCGCGCCGCCGTCGCCCACGCTGCTGGCCCAGCTGGCCGAGCTCAACATCGATGTCACCCACCTCTACGGGCTGACCGAGACGTACGGGCCGTCGCTGATCTGCGACTGGCGCCGCGAGTGGGACGGCCTTCCGGCCGACCAGCAGGCCCGGATCAAGGCCCGCCAGGGGGTGGGCACGCTGGTGACGTCATCGGTGAGGGTGGTCGACGCGGACGGTGCCGACGTGCCCGCCGACGGCGAGACCCAGGGCGAGATCGCCATCAGGGGCAACAACGTGATGCTCGGCTACTACAAGGATCCCGACGCCACCGCGGCCGCCTCGGTGGAGGGTTCCGGCGGCACCTGGTTCCGCACCGGGGATGTGGCGGTGATGCACGACCACGGCTACGTGGAGGTGCGGGACCGGGCCAAGGACGTGATCATCTCCGGCGGCGAGAACATCGCCTCGATCGAGGTGGAGCAGGCCCTGGCGTCGCATCCCGATGTGGTGGAGTGCGCGGTGGTGGCTGCGCCCGACGACACCTGGGGCGAGGTGCCGGCCGCGTTCGTGGTGCTGCGGTTGGGTGCGGCAGTGACCGAGGCCGACCTGGTGGAGCACGTCAAGTCCCGCATCGCCCGGTTCAAGGCCCCCAAGTCGGTGACCTTCGGCGACCTGCCCAAGACCGCCACCGGCAAGATCCAGAAGTTCGCCCTGCGCGACCAGCTCTGGGCCGGCCGCGACCGCCGCATCAACTAGCGCCTAGGACCCCTCGGCGTACCTCGTCGGCGAACTTCTGTCGGTTATCCACCTGTACGGTGGTTTCTTGACAGAAGTTCGGCATGGGGTCAGGGCTGGTTCACGAGGGGGACGACCGACTCGGCGAAGGCGTCGAACTGCTCGAGGTACTCGTCGAGGCTCCGGGCCCGGAACTTGAGATGGAAGGTGTTGGCCCCCGCGTCGCGTCCGGCCCGGATGCTGGCCGCGAGCGGCTCGACGCCGCAGGCCATCACCGGCGGCAGGCCCTCGGGAGCGGTGCCGGCCAGCAGGTAGCACCACGGCGGCATGAAGCCCACGTCGAAGCGGGCGCCGTGACGGCCGGCCGCGGCCGCGTTCATGGTGTCGATGATCTCGCTGTACTGCCCCACCGGGTTGCCCATCGGCACGTAGCCGTCGCCCAGCCGGCCGGCCCGACGCCACGCGGCCCGGCCGCTGCCGCCCACCCAGATGGGAAGGGGCCGCACCGGGCCAGGGCCGACCCCCACATCGGAGTAGTTGAAGGCCTCTCCTGAGTGGCTCACGTACTGGGCGTCGAAGGCGCCCCTGACCGCCTGCAGCGCCTCGTCGAGCAGCCGGCCCCGGGCGGCGAAGTCCACGCCCAGGGCGTCGAACTCGGCCTCCACATGCCCCGCGCCCACGCCGAGGATGGCCCTGCCACCCGAGAGGTGGTCGAGCGTGGCAAACGACTTGGCGGTCTGCAAGGGGTGGCGGTAGGCCGCGATCCAGACCACCGAGGCCAGATTGACCGTCTCGGTGCGGGCCGCGAGGTACGACAGGGTGGCCACGGTGTCGTACCAGGTGGTGCTCATGTGGGCCGCGTAGTCGTTGTCGGGTATGGCGACATGGTCGGTCACGCCCACGAAGTGATGACCGGTGTCCTCGGCCTTGCGGGCAACGCTCACCAGGTCGTCGACGGTGGCGGTGTGCTCCCACGGGTCGGCCAGGGTGGCGGTGAGCGTGTGGATGGGAAGGCCGACGCCGTAGGTCCAGTCCCCCGGCGGTGTGATCGCAGCCATCGCCGCCTGATGCTACGGCGCGCCGCCGGGCTGCAGGCGCGGCTTCCACCGGGCTGCGGGCGCGGGCTCCGCCGGGCTAGCTGCGGCAGCCGCTGAAGCCCGGGTCGGGTCCCGGCCGCCGCGGCGGTGCGAAGAAGTCGTTCTCGTTGTCGGCGAGTTGGTTGCGTCTGCGCATGATCGCCCTGCGCTCGGCCTCCAGGTACAGGTATCGCTGGACGTCCTCGGGCGTGTGGTCGCTCAGGAACATGTCCATGGCCACAGGGTCACGGCACAGCTCCTCGCGGATGTCGCTCTTGGTTATGGTCCCGCCGCGGCCGGCGCGCTCGCGCCTCATCCGCCGGCGGTACCACTTGTTCCTGAGGATGGGTACTAGCAGACCCAGGTTGAACATCAACAGCCCGAAGAGCGTGAACTCCACGGTCATCAGCAGCGGCGCCATGCTGGCTTCTCCTGGTCGAGCCGACACTTGGCGCCCTGACGAGAGGCCGCGATACTGGTCTACTCTCAATATATTCAATGTCTTGTGATGGCGACAACCCCGGAGGATCTCCCGCTTGGTATGCTTGTATATATGCGGACAACCATAAATCTGCCTGAAGGTCTCGGCGAGGAGGCGAAGCGCTACGCCGCGAAGCGCGGCTGCACCTTCACAGCGCTGGTCGTAGAGGGCTTGCAACTCGTGCTGCACCCCCCTGCCGAGGATCGACCGCCCCACCAGCTGCCCCGCTACGGGGGCGCAGGCGGACGCCTGCTAGTGGATCTCGCCGACAAGGAGGCCGTGGCCGACGCACTCGACGCCGACGGCGTGCGATGATCCTGCCGGACGTCAACATGCTCGTCTACGCCTTCCATGGCGACGCGACGGACCACCAGCGCCACGCCGACTGGCTGGACGCGGTCCTGGCAGGTCCGGAGCCGATGCTGCTTCCGGATGTCGTCCTGACCGGCTTCCTTCGAGTCGTCACCAACCGCAGGATCTTCACCGACCCGGCCCCTGCCCCCGCCGCGCTCGCCTTCGTGGAAGCGTTGAGAGCCTCGCCCGTCGGCCGCGCGCTGAGCCCGACCAAGGCCGCTTGGCGCCAACTCGCTCGATTCATCAGCAACGACCCGTACATTGTTGGCAACCTGGTTCCCGACGCCTGGATCGCCGCGCTGGCCGTCACCTCCGGCGCTCGGGTGGCCACCGCCGATGCCGGCTTCGCCCGGTTCGAGGGCCTCATGTGGTTCAACCCCGTGCGCAATTGGTGAGGGGTGGCGTCGCTAGCATCACTGGGTCATGAGTTCCCGTTCGGTATTCCTCGACGATGCGCTCGCCGCCTACATCGAGGCCCACTGCACCGCCCCCGACGAGGTGCAGCGGGACCTGATACGGGCCACAGCCGCGCTCGGCGATGCGAGCGTCATGCAGATCAGTCCCGCCCAAGGCGCCCTCATGACGCTGCTCACCGGCTTGCTCCAGCCTCGCTTCGCGGTGGAGGTGGGCACGTTCACGGGCTATTCGGCTCTGGCCGTGGCCAAGGCGCTCCCGGCGGGCGGGCGGCTGCTGTGCTGCGACATCTCCGAGGAGTGGACCGCCATCGCCCGCGAGCACTGGGAGCGCGCCGCCGTGGCCGATCGCATCGACCTGCGCATCGGGCCCGCCCTGGACACGCTGCGCTCCCTGCCCGCGGAGCCCGCCGTCGACCTGGCGTTCATCGACGCCGACAAGGGGTCCTACATCGCCTACTACGAGGAGCTGGTGCCCCGATTGTCGGCGCGGGGCGTGATCCTGGTGGACAACACGCTGTGGGACGGCCATGTGGCCGACCCTTCCCAGACAGACGCCACCACGGAGCAGCTGCGAGCCTTCAACGCCCATGTCGTCGCCGATGAGCGGGTGCTGGTGGCTCTGCTGCCGGTTGGCGACGGCGTGTCGGTGATCACCCGCCGAATCCCCTGAAACGAAGGACGGCCCGGCGTCTCAGCGAGTGTCGAGCTCGACAGGATTCGACAGCACGCCGATGCCGGTGACTTCGACATCGACGGTGTCCCCCGGCTCGATCTGGCAGTTCGAGTCGGCCCCCATCCACAGCACGTCACCGGGATGGAAGGTGATGTAGCGGGACGCCTCGACGATGAAGTCCCACGGATCGAAGACCATGCCGCCGGTGGCGAACTCGGCGCGGGTGTCGCCGTTCACCCGCACGATGGTGGTCTGGACCATGGGGTCGACATCGGTCTCGATCCAGGGACCCATCGGCTTGAAGGTGTCGCTGTTCTTGCTCCGCCAGAACGAGCGGTCGGCCCGCTGCCACTCCCGGGCGCTCACATCGTTGCCGATCGTCCAGCCGAACACCGACTCCTGGGCCTCGGCCCGCGACGCGTTGCGAACCCGGCGGCCGATCACCGCCACCACCTCGCCCTCGGCCTCGAACCGGCCCGTCACGTCGGGCGGCACCCGGATGGCCTCGCCGTGGCCTATCAGCGCGTTGTTGGCCCGGTACCCCACCTCGGGACGCGCCGGCACGGAGACCTGCCGGCCCGCGGCCCGCTGCTGCTCGACGTGGTCGCGGTAGTTGAGCCCGACCGCGTAGAACACCAACGGCACCACCGGCGGAAGGTAAGCCACCCCGGCGAGCGGCAGGGACCGCTCGACGGCGGGTTCGCCCTCCAGGGGGGAACCGGTCAGGACGTGGACCGCGTCGCCGTCCACGCGGACCCAACAAGATTCGCCGTCGACAGCGATTCGCCCGTACCGCATCGGAAAGTGCGGCAGACGCGAGGTCTAGCGGCCTTCCTCGAAGTCGTCCTCGGGCCTTGGGGCGTGCTGCTCCTCGTAGAGCGCCCGGAAGGCCTCCTGCTCGGGCTCGGGGAGCGTGGTGGCAGAGAACCCGCTGTCGTCGCGGAGCCAGGTGGTCTGCTGCGGGAACGGGATCTCGATGCCAGCTGCGTCGAAGGCCTCCTTGAGGCGCAGCCGGATCTCGCGCTCCACCGCCCACTGCATCGACGGCTCGGTCTTGACCGCCACCCGCAGGCCGATGCCGGAGGCGCCCAGGCTCTGGATTCCGAAGACCGTCGGCGCCTCCGAGAGCTCGTCGCCGCCCCACTCCGGGTCGTTCCAGAGGTCGTTGGCGACCTGCTGCATGATGCCCATCGCCAGGCGGGCATCGGTGCCGTAGGCAACCTCGATGTCCACCAGCGCCTTCGACCACAGCTGCGAGTAGTTGCCCACCCGGGCGATCTCGCCGTTGGGCACGTGCCACACGGTGCCCCTGATGTCACGGAGGGTGGTGGACCGCAGCGAGACCTCCTCGACGGTGCCGGAGGCGTAGCCGAGGTCTACCCAGTCGCCCACCCCGTAGTGGTCCTCGATCAGCATGAACAGGCCCGACAGGAAGTCCTTCACGATCGACTGGGCGCCGAAGCCGAGAGCGACGCCGCCGATGCCCGCGCCCGCGATCAACGGTGCGAGGTTCACTCCGATCTCGCCCAGGATGATCAACGCGACGAAGGTCCACACCAGCGCCACCACCACGCTGCGCAGCACGTGGCCCAGGGTCTCAGCCCGCGACTCGGCCCGGACCTGGGCCGCCTCGTCGATGAGCGCCCTGCCCGGGCCCTTCTCGCGCAGTTTCTGCAGCCGTGAGTTGCTCGGCGCGGCGGCGATGCGCTTGGTGAATCGCACGATGGCCCGCTTCGCGATCCGGGTCACGATCCATCCCACCAGCAGGATGAACGCGATGCGGATCGGCCGGTCGAGCAGCCAGTCGGCCGCGGTGGCCAGGCTGCTGTTGTCGGTCCAGTTGTAGACGCGCTCGCAGACGAAGCCGCGGTTCGAGGTGCCGCAGGCGTCCGCTAGTCCGGGATTGGTTGATGTCTGAGCGAGGATGAGCATGGCGACACCCTAGAGGCCGACCGGAAGCTATGGACCGACCGCCACTCGAGTAGCCCACCTGTCGGGCTCACCTCGAAATCGGTGTGGGTTTTCCTCCCATATGACGAGTTTCTCTACCTATTTTGGTCGAGAGAGCCCACGCAGCGACGCGCCACTAGATTCCGTCCCCTATGGCGGCGGGCAGCGTCACCGGAACGCGTCGTCGGTGGCGGGCCAGACTTGGGGCGACGGCAGCCGTGATGGCCGCGGCGGCGATGCTCGCCTCTGGATGCAGCGGCGCCACCGACGATGGTTCCGGCGGAGAGGTCGTGGTGATGGCCGCCTCGTCGCTCACCGACGTGATCGAGGTTGTGTTCGAGGGCCGTGACGGCGTGATCCCCGTGATCGCAGGAAGCTCGACGCTGGTAGCCCAGCTCGCCGCCGGTGCCGACGCCGACGTGCTGATCACCGCCGACGCGGCCACCATGGAGCAGGCCGTCGCGGGAGGGTCGGTACATGGAGAGCCCGTGCTGATCGCGGTCAACACGCTCGTGCTGGCAACCCCGGCCGGCAATCCGGCCGACGTCATCGGGCTGGCCGACCTGGGCCGCAGAGACCTTCTGATCGGCCTGTGCGCCTCAGAGGTCCCCTGCGGCGAACTGGCCCGGCGGGCACTCGACGAAGCGGGGATCGTGCCCTCTGCGGACACGCTGGAGCTCAACGTGCGCGCCCTGGCATCCAAGCTGTCGCTGGGTGAGCTCGATGCCGGACTCGTGTACGCAACCGACGCCAGAATGCTGGGACTCGCCGCCGTCGACGCACCAGAGTTGAGCGACCACATCACCGGCTACTACATAGCCTCGGTGTCCGCAGAACCCCTGCCGGAGGTACAGGCGGTGATCGACGACTTCGCACTGGGCGGCAGCGTTGGCGCCAAGGCCCTCTACGCGTACGGCTTCCTGGGGTCGGACCGCCGGCCCGTATCGCCGGTACCACCATGAGACGACGTCCACATCCTCGGCACATGCAGGCGCCAACGGCCGCTCGTCCTTCCGGCAACGCGGAGCCCAGCCCGGCCCGACCCACCAGCCAGCTGCCCACGACCATGACGGTCGTGGGGTTCGTGGCTCTCGGCTTGCTGGCCCTGCCCATCGTCGGGCTGCTGCAGCGGGCCCCGTGGTCGGCGCTGCCCTCGGTGCTGGGCGAGTCCGAAGTGCTGGAGGCGCTGCGGGTGTCTCTGATCGTCAGCCTGGCGGCCACCGCGGCTTGTGTCGTGCTGGGCCTTCCCCTGGCGTTCGTGCTGGCCCGGCGCCGCCTGCGTCTCGGAAGGGTCGTTAGGGCGCTGGTGATGCTGCCCATGGTGCTGCCGCCGGTGGTGGCCGGCACCGCTCTGCTGTTCGCCCTGGGGCGGCGGGGCCTGGTCGGCCAGTGGCTCGACTCGTGGTTCGGCGTGAGCCTCCCGTTCACCACCGCCGGGGCCGTGGTGGCGGCCGCGTTCGTTGCTCTCCCCTTCTTCGTGGTGACCGTCGAGGCCGCCCTGCGCCAGGCCGGCGACGACCTCGACGAGGCGGCCGCCACCCTCGGCGCCGGCGCCTGGGCAACCCTGATGCATGTGACGCTGCCCACGATCCGGCCCGCGCTGGCAGCCGGAACCGCCCTCGCGTGGGCCCGGGCCGTCGGAGAGTTCGGGGCCACGCTCACCTTTGCCGGCAACTTCCCGGGCCGCACCCGCACCCTGCCGCTGGAGACCTACCTGGCCCTGGAACGCAATCCGGAGGCGGCGGTGGCCATCAGCCTGGTGCTGATGGCGGTGGCCCTGGCGGTGCTGGTGGCCCTGCGAGACCGGTGGATGCCGCGGTGACTGTCACGCTCGACGGACGCGTCGTCCGATCGGACTGGATGCTGCGGGTTGACGGCCTGGAGATCGGCGAGGGCGTGACAGCGGTGGTCGGGGCCAACGGCTCGGGCAAGACGACGCTGGGGCGGACCGTGGCGGGGCTCGATCGCCTGACCAGCGGGCGCCTGGCCATTGCCGGCTCGGTGGTCGACGACCCAGCAGCCGGTGCCTTCGTGCCGGCCCACCAGCGCCGCGTGGGCATGGTGTTCCAAGATCTGCGGCTGTTCGGCCACCTGCGGGTCATCGACAACGTGGCCTTCGGCCCGCGCCGGGCAGGCACCGACCGGGCCGCGGCCCGGCGGCGAGCGGGCGAGTTGCTCGAACGCGTCGGAGTGGACTCCGGGGTCTGGTCCAAGCGCCCGGCGGCGCTGTCGGGAGGGCAGCGCCAGCGGGTAGCCATCGCCCGGGCCCTGACCCCCGAGCCCGAGGTCCTGATCGTCGACGAGCCGCTGGCCTCAGTGGACTCCTCGGGCCGGGCCGGCCTGCGGGCCCTCATCGGCGAGTCACCGGCCCGCCACACGCTGCTGATCACCCACGACCCGATCGACGTGGCCACGCTGGCCCGTCAGTTGGTGGTGCTCGACGGGGACGCAGTGGCCAGCAGGGGCTCGGTTGCAGAGGTGACGGCCAGGCCCGGGTGCGAGTGGGCGGCCACCTTCCTGGGCGCGAACGTGGTCCCGGGCCAGGCGGAGGGCACATCGGTCACCACCGGAGCCGGACTGGTGCTGACGGTGGCGTCCGAGGCCGACGGACCCGTCTACGTCACCTTCCCGGCCCACGCCGTGACCCTGCACCACGACCGTCCCGCCGGCAGCGCCCGCAACACCTGGCAGGCCGAACTGGAGCGGGTCGAGATCGACGGGGAGCGGGCCCGTGTGCACCTGGGAGGCCCGCTGACGGCGAGAGCCGACATCACTCGCCGCTCCGCCGACGAACTTGAACTGCGTCCGGGGCTCACAGTGTGGGCCTCCCTCAAGGCCACTGAGCTGACTGTGGTAACCTAATAATACTCAAAATAGCTGCTTGCAGAATGCTGGCATTGCTGTCATAATGCTGTCATGGGAGTGCAGATCACCATCAGGAATGTGCCCGAGGAAGTCCGCGACGAACTGGCGTCGCGGGCCGCGCTCAAGCACCAGTCCATGCAGCAGTACCTGCGAGAAGCGCTGGAGCGCATGACAAGCAAGCCCTCCGTCGAGGAGTGGCTGCAAGACGTCCGGCGCCGGGTCGAGGAGTCGGGCACCGTCGTTACCGCTGAGGAGATTCTCGCCGCCCGCGACGCTGACCGCAGATGAGCGTGGTCGTCGACGCCTCGGTGCTCGTCACGGCGCGTGTCGATTCCCGGCGTGAGGGACCCTGGGCCCGAATTGCCATCTCGCAACCTCCACTGGCCGCGCCCGAACTCGCCGTGGCGGAATCCACCAACATCCTGCGCCGCCTGGAATTGACCGGAACGGTCTCACGCTCGGAAGCCACTGCCGCTCAGCGCGACCTGCTGCGGCTCAACCTCAGGCTCTACCCATTCGCTCCCTTCGCCGCGCGCGTCTGGGAGCTCCGGTTCAACCTCACCGCCTACGACGCCTGGTATGTGGCGGTGGCCGAGGCGCTCGACTGGCCGCTGCTCACCCTTGATCGCCGCCTCAGCCGGGCAACGGGGCCCCGGTGCGAGGTGGTCGCTCCCCCGTCGGAAGCCTGAGAGCATGGACATGCCCGCCGCGGTGGCCAATGTGCTCGACCGGTGCCTGGGCGTCGGTGCGGGTGAGCGGGTCGTGCTGCTGACCGACACCGGCAGCGACCGCCGGGTGACGGACCTGCTGCGCGCCGGGATCGAGGCACGGTCGGCCGTCGCCTCGACACTGGAGATGGCCCCGCTGGACATCCCGGGAGCGGAAGTCTCCCCCGACGTAGCCCGAACCATGGCACAGAGCGATGCCGTCATCGAGCTGACATCGATCTTCATCGGCTCGAACGAGGCCCGCCGCGACGCCAACGCGGTGGGCGTCCGCTATCTGGCCATGCCCGGGATCACATTGGACACGCTGCGGCCCGACGGCCCCCTGTCAGTCGATTTCGACGAACTCCGGGCCCGCGCCGAGCAGGTCGGCGAACTCTGGACCCAGGCGTCGGAGTTCCGGCTCACCACGGCTGCCGGCACCGATCTCCGCGGCTCCGTATCCGGACGGCCCGGCCGGGTGCTTCACGGGATCTGCAGGACCACGGGGTCCTACATGGCGCCCCCCGACATCGAGGCGGGCACCGCTCCGGTGGAGGGCACCGCCCACGGCGTTGCCGTCATCGATGCCGACCTGTTGTTCATGGGGACCGGCCCGCTGCCCGACCCGGTGGTCCTCACCTTCGACGAGGGGCGCCTCGTCGGCGCCGAGGGACCCGAGAGCCATCGCCTCACCGGCATGCTCGAACGCTGCGGTGACGATTTGATGACCAACTTCGCCGAGGTCTCCCTCGGACTCAACCCCGCCGGTCATGTATGCGAGGTCGCGATGGAGACCGAATCCTCGCTGGGGACGGCTCACATCGCCCTCGGCAACTCGATCGCCTACGGCGGAACCGTCGCGGCGCGAGCCCATCTCGACTGCGTCATGCGCGACGCGACGCTCACGCTCGACTCTGTGCCGGTTCCCGCCACCCGCATCATGTGTCCGCCCACGAGTCCAGGCGAGGTCGAGAGGCCGAGCGAGTAGGGAGCGATTCAGGAGGATGGAGCCATCAGAGGTTGCGGCCCGTGTTCTTGCCGCCGTCGACACTCAACGAGCAGTCGACCTGACGCGGCAGGTCTGCCGCATACCCAGCATCCTCGGCGCTGAGGGGGACCTTGCCGACTTCCTGGCCACGTCGATGCGCGACCGCGGCTTCTCCGGCGTCGAGCTGCAGCCGGTGCTCCCCGACCGCCCCAATGCCATCGGCGAGGTCTCCTTCGGTGACGGCCCCCGGGTGGTCATGACCGGCCACATGGACACCAAGCCGGTCTCGATCGGTTGGTCGGCGGCCGAACCCTTCTCCGGCGATCTCATCGACGGCCGCGTCTTCGGCCACGGCATCATGGACATGAAGGCCGCCCTCGCATGCCAGATCACCGCCATCGAGGCCGTCCGCGACTGCGGCCTGCCGCTCAGGGGCACCCTCGCGATGGCCGCGGTCAGCGACCACATGGGGGACCAGACGGGGAGCATCCGGTACTTCGAACGCCATCGTGCCGATCTGTGCGTGCTGGGCGAGCTGTCCGACAACGAGATCTTCCTCGGCCACCGCGGCCGCTACTACTTCGACGTCACCACACAGGGCCGGTCCGCGCACACCTGCCACAAGCACCACGCCATCAACGCCAACACCCTGGCGGCACTGGCCATCCTCGAGCTGGACGCCTCGAGGCTCGAGCCCGCACTGAGCCCCGAGATAGCGGCGCGCTTCGGTACCGAGACCATGATGGCTCCCGGCCGGGTCTATGGAGGGCTCCCTCCGGGGGGCCCGTCGATGATTCCCGACGAGTGCGTGATCCGGGTCGACTGCCGGCCCCAGCCCGGCGTGTCGATCGAGACCGTCCGGGCCGAGATCGATCGCTGCCTCGACAATGCCAGGCGCCGCGACGCACGTTTCAGCGCCGAGGTCGAGCTGGTGGACGTGAAGGCGCCGTACCTGGCCGACCCGGACTCGGATGTGGTGCAGACCATGGTCGAAGCCGTCCGCCAGGTTCGTGGCCGGGAACCGGAGCTGATGGCGGCCGACTGGCTCGGCGATACCGCGAGCTTCGGCGGGCACATCCCCACCGTCATCTTCGGCCCCGGCGGTGAGCCCGTGTACTGTGCCGATGAGAACCTCCCGGTGGCCGACATCAAGGAGGCAACGCAGGTGTATGCAGTCTTTGCGGCGTTGGCCCTGGCAGCACACGAGTGACTACCCGACGGCGACGCATCCTCATCGCGAAGCCAGGTCTCGACGGCCACGACCGCGGCGCGAAGGTCGTGTCGTTCGCTCTGCGCGACGCCGGCTGCGAGGTCATCTACCTCGGCCTTCGATCCACCCCTGCTGAGATGATGACGGTGGCACTCCAGGAGGATGTCGACGTGATCGGGGCCTCGATCCTCTCCGGGGCGCATCTCCCGCTCGCCTGCGATCTGATCGCGGAACGCTCCCTCCACCGCCTCGAGCACGTGCCTGTGGTCGTGGGCGGGATCGTGCCGCCCCGCGATGTCGAGCGCCTCCTCGAGATCGGCGTCGACGAGGTCTTTCCGGCCGGCACGGCCATCGGCGACGTCGTGAAGCGCATCACCGCGCTGGCCGACAGCCGGCAGGAGCGGCCATGAGCGAGACCGCCCAGGACCCGACAACCGCCTCGGGAATCCCCGTCGCCCGGCTCTACACGGCGGCCGATCTCGGTGATCCGGCTGCCCTCGATGAGCGGATCGGTGCTCCGGGACAGCCGCCCTTCACCCGCGGACCCTACGCCGAGATGTACCGCCAGCGCCTGTGGACGATGCGCCAGTACGCCGGGTACGGGTCGGCCGAGGACACGAACCGGAGATTCCACTACCTCCTCGAGCAGGGCCAGACGGCGCTCTCGGTGGCTTTCGACCTTCCCACCCAGCTGGGGCTCGACTCATCCGCGCCGGCCGCGAAGGCGGAGGTCGGACGGGTCGGTGTTGCGATCGACACCGCCGACGACATGGCGGAACTGTTCGAGGGCCTCCCCCTCGACGACCTGTCGGTGAACTTCACCATCAACGCGACCGCGCCCATCATTCTGGCCTTCTATCTGGTCGCGGCCGAGCGCCAGGGCGCCGACCGGTCGCAGCTGGCCGGCACGCTGCAGAACGACATCCTCAAGGAGTTCGTGGCCCGCAAGACCTTCATCTTCCCGCCGGACCCGTCGATGCGGCTGGTGGGCGACGTCGTGGAGTTCTGCACCACAGAAGTCCCGCGTCTCAACCCGATCTCGATCACCGGCTACCACGCCCGGGAGGCCGGGTGCAACACCGTCCAGGAGCTCGCCTTCACGATGAGCGACGCGATCGCGTACGCCGAGCTGCTGGTTGATCGGGGGCTGTCGTTCGACGCGTTCGCGCCCCGGTTCTCGTTCCACTTCGCGACGACCCTCGAGATGTTCGAAGAGGTTGCCAAGCTCCGAGCCGCCCGCCGTCTCTGGGCACAGATCGCCCGCGACCGGTTCGGCGCGACCAACCCTGAAGCGATGCGGCTCCGGTTCTTCTCGGGCTGCTCGGGGGCGACGCTCACCGCCCAGCAGCCGCTCAACAATGTCGTGAGGTCCACAATCCAGTGCCTCGGGGCGGTCCTCGGGGGCGCCCAGTCGATCCATGTGATGGGCTACGACGAGGCCATGGCCATCCCGACCGACGAAGCGGTCACCCTGGCGCTCCGGACCCAGCAGATCATCGCCCACGAGACCGGTGTGGCCGACACGGTGGACCCCTTGGCCGGGTCCTACTTCGTCGAGGCGCTGACCGATGAGCTCGAAGCCAGAGCCACCGGCCTCATCGGCGAGATCGACGCCCTGGGGGGCGCGGTTGCGGCGATCGAGTCGGGCGTGCCCCAGCGCTGGATTGCCGAGAGCGCATACCGCTCCGAGATGGACATTGCGAACCTGACCGCGGTGAAGGTCGGTCTCAACGCCCACGTCGAGGAGGAGGACGCCACGGAACTGCGGCTCTTCGAACTCGACGAGCAGGGCCGTGACCGCCAGCTGGCCCGGCTGGACCGGCACCTCGCCGGCCGCGGCGATGTCTCGGACGCATTGGCCGCGCTGTCGGGTGCGGCGGTGTCGGGCCACAACGTGATGGAGCCCCTGATCGAAGCGGCGCGCCGCGGGGCCACTCTCGGCGAGTTGTCCGATGTCTTCCGGAAGGCGTTCGGGACGCATCGCGAGCCCTCGCCGTGGTAGCTGAGCCGCTTGCGGGCACCACGGTCGTGGACCTGACCCGGTACGTGGCGGGGTCCTACACGACGATGATCCTGGCCGGCCTGGGCGCCCGGGTCCTCAAGATCGAGCCTCCCCCCGGCGGCGACCCCTACCGGGGTCAGGGGCTGGCCGGCACCGGCGAGGGATCCAACCTGTTCGCATCGGTCAACCGCGGCAAGGAGAGCGTCCTGCTGGACTTCCGCCTGCCGGACGGCGCCGAGGCCCTGGAGCACCTGCTCGCGGGTTCCGACTTCCTGGTCCACAACGCCCGGCCAGGGTCCATGGCTCGCTACGGCCTCGACTACGGCTCGGTGCATCAGCGGCACCCATGGCTGATCCACGCCTCGATCTCAGCGTTCGGCGACCTCGGGCCCGACGCGACCCGGGGTGGTTTCGACCTCATCGTCCAGGCCGAGAGCGGCCTCATGTCGGTGACCGGCTCCGCCGAGTCGGGCAGCGTGAAGGTCGGAGCGCCGATGCTGGACATCGGCGCCGGGCTCGTGGCGGTCACCGCCCTGCTCGCGGCCCATCTGGCGCGGCAGGAGACCGGGGTCGGCAGCCAGGTCTGCTCGTCTCTGCTGGAGTTCGCCATGGCGTCGTTCACGACGATCGCCAGCGACGCCGTGAGTGCCGGGAGCAGCCCCCCGCTGCTCGGCAGCCACTCCCCCACGTTCGCACCCTACGGAGCGTTCACCGCCCGCGACGGAGACGTCGTCCTCGCCGGAGCCGGCAACGAACAGCTCTGGGAGACCCTCTGCGACGTCCTCGGCCGGCCCGATCTGCTCTCCGATCCCCGGTTCGCCGACAACGCGGCTCGCGTCTCGCACCGCGACGAGCTGACCGCCACCATCAACGCCGTCCTCGCCTCCGACGACGCCTCCGCCTGGCTCGACCGCTTCGATGCCGCCGGGATCCCGGCCGGTCAGGTCCGCTCGCTGCTCCGTGCCCTCGGGTCTCCCCAGGTCGAGGCGCTCGACATCCTGCGGAGACCGGGCGACGGCGGCGATAGCGTCGTCGCTGCGATGGACCCGCCGTTCCGCATCGACGGGGAGCGACCGCGCCTCGACGGACCCCCCGGGCTCGGCGCGCACACCCGCGGGGTGCTCGAAGAGTTCGGCGTGCCGCCCGACCTCACGGATCGGCTGACGCACCGATGAGAGCTGACCCGGTAACACCGCCGCCGCCGTTGGCTACGAGGGACACCTGATGACGGGCATCCGGCGAGGAGTGGTCTTGCAGGGCGTCGACACCGTCGATGAGTTCCTCGCCATGGCGAGCCACATCGAAGCGACCGGATTCGACAACCTGTGGCTGACCGAGTCGTCGCTGCACGCCCGCGACCCGTACCAGCTCCTGGCCCTCGCGGCGAGGGCCACCACCCGGCTGCGACTGGGGACCGCGGTCACCAACCCCGTGACCCGCCATCCCGCGCTGACCGCGGTGGCGGCGGCAACGCTGGCCGAGATCGCCGGCGACCGCGCCATCCTGGGCATCGGTGCGGGGGATCGACCCTTGATGGCGTTGGGGGCCAAGCCTGCCCGGCTGGCGGAACTCGAGGCGGCCATCGCTGGGATCCGCCAACTGCTGGCCGGAGAGTCCGTGACGGCCGACAGACCCGGGTTCCGCCTGGTCGATGCTCATCTGAGGTTTGACGCCCGGGCCGATCTGCCCGTATTCGTCTCAGCCAGCGGGCCCCGCACCCTCGAACTCGCCGGCGCGGTGGCCGACGGGGTGATCCTGCTGTGCGGCCTCGACCCGGCCGTGGTCCAGTGGGCGATCGACCGTGTCGACGAGGGCGCGACCAAGGCAGGCAGACCCCGTCCGCACATCGCGATCTTCGTCTACGGCGTGATCGACGAGGACGAGGCTGTCGCCATCGCCGGCGCACGCTCGATTGCAGCCTGGTTCCCGCAGACCGCGCCGATCTACTGCGATCTCGTCGGGCTCGATCCGGAGATCACAACCGCGGTCCGTGAGTCCTACAGCGGGGGCGAGTTCCAAGAGGCCGCACGAGCCGCTTCGTTGCTGCCGGTGAGCTTCGTTCAACAAATGGCGGTCGCCGGCAATCGAGACCGGGTGACCGCTCAACTCGCGACGCTGCGGCAAGTGGGCGTGGACTCCATCAACATCCTGCCCATGGGCGACGACCGGATGGCCACGATCAACGCCTTCGACGAGTGCTGGCGGCGCCTGTAGGACCGCGGGTCACGGCAAAAGTGTTCCGGGATCGCGGTGTGGCGATCACCCGGACACGCCTGCCAGCGCAGCGCGGCCTGAACCGGGGCTCGTGCGGACCGCCGCGTGCGGTGGCGGTGGTGCGCACCTCCTCCCCCCGGTAGTGCGCACCACCGCCCCGCTAGGTGACCGAATGCCCACGCGGCCTCGGTCAAGGAAGTCGCCTCGAATATGTTCGCGCACTATCGGCGCGAGCACAACCCGAGTGATGTTGATCATAGATTCGCACAGGTCCGGAGGGGTGCGCGTGGCCCCTCAGGCCCCAGCCAGACTCTCCATCGGGACTAGGCGGCTGGACACCTCGGGGGTGGTTGCGGGCTGAACGAAACGCAGCCCCATCACGCCGTGGTCCCGGTCGCCGGGATCGATCCAGTTGGCGACGCCCGGGTCGGTCCCGGCCACCACTATCCGCACCCGGCCGTCGGAGGCGCGCACCGCGTTCTCGCTGTCCACGTAGCCCCGGCCCCGGTAGTAGTCGGCGAGGTTCTCCATCCAGTGGTTGCACAGCTGGAAGTTCCAGTGCTGGCAGCGGGGCTCGGTGAACTCCACCACCAGCGCGGTGCCCGGCTGCAGCCGCCAGTAGCCGAACTCGAAGTGGCGGTCGTCGGGCGACCCGCCGATGCGCTCGTACCACTCCCTGGTGTATTCGAGCTGGTTCTCGCGGGTGAGCAGGTCACGGGTCCATCCCCCGTAGTCGCTGAGCAGCCCCAGCACCAGCTGTCCCGCGACGGCCAGCCGGACCGCCATGTCGTCGGGCTCGGGCGTGGCCGGGCGGGGATGCTCGTCGAGGCACCGGATCTCGAGGCGGGGCGGCGACTGGGAGCCACGGTCCTCGTAGACCACCCGACCCATGAGTTCTCTGGTCTGCGCGGTCATCGGGAACCACACCTCGCCGGGCCCGGGATCGGTCACCGACATCACGAAGTCCACCGTGCCGTCGGCCGCGGCCAGCTCTGCCAGCACGAAACTGTGGGGGGTGAGCGCCATGTTGGGGTTGAAGCCGGGCAGATGGTCCTCGGCGCCGAGCCCCACGTCGAACGCACCCACATCGTCAGGGATGGGCGGGCTCCAAGCCGACAGGTGGGTGTAGGCGCTGCCGAGGCTCCCGGTGACCCGGTAGCGGTAGCGGGAGTCCACGGGCTGCACGATGTGGTCCTGGTTGGGTGACTGCACTCCCTGCCCGCCCCGCAGCGGCGGCGGGATCAGCCTGATGGGCCGGGGCCGGGTGCCAGGGGTGCGGCGTTCGACCGCCCGGGCCGAGGCCATCATGATGACGCGGGTCAGGTAGCGGAAGCCCTCCACCCGGTCCTGGGGGTTGCCGTCGGGAGTCTCCCGCACAACGATGCGGCCCGCGGCCTTGAGGGTGTCGCAGAAGTCGTCCCAAGCCCCGCCCTCCAGCAGCCGCTCCCGGCGTAGGCCGCCGACATGGTTCGAAGCGATTACGCGGTCGGCGGCGCCTCCGGACGCCGACTCGGCTGGCTCAACCTCCATGACCCTTCCTCAAGATCGAAGCGGTGGCGCCTCGCCACTCTCGACTCGGCAACGTATCAATGTTGCCGGACTCCCGTACGGAGACCGGGCGACATGAACTCGACGAGGTCGGGTTCGCCGCGCCCGCGGTGACGGTTTCGGCCGGGACGTGTCCGGCCGGCCGCGGTCAGCTGAACCTGGGGTCCGGCTCGGGGGCCGAGGCGTCGCCTTCGGTACCTTCCGGCGCCGACGACCCGGTGCCGCCCGACTCCCACGGCCCGGCGCCGCCCGACCCCGCCGGCCCGATGCCGCCCGACTCGCCCGACCCGATGCCACCCGACCCCGCCGACCCGGCGCCGCCCGGCGCCGACGACCCGGCGCCGCCCGACCCCGCCGGCCCGGTGCCGCCGTACTCCGGAGACCCGGTGCGGCGCGCAGTGATCGTCGGCTCGGGCCGGCCCGGCGCCTCGTCTCTCAGCGCCGACAGCTCGGATGGGGTGGTGTTGAACCCGCAGGCTTCAAGCACCGGGCCGACGTGGTCTTCCCAACCCGTGATGTCGAAGTCGATGTAGACCCCGGCCACCGCGGTGTGGAGCCTGCCTGAGGTGTCGAGCACGAGGGCGGCGGTGATGGGGGCGACCATCTCGTCGGGGGCAAACAGAAGGTGCGGGTCGTGCCTGGAGTGCTCCTGCGATGTCTCCCACTCGTCGGATTCGTACCGTCCGTCGTAGTCCCGATCCTCCAGCACCGTCAGCACGCCGGCCCGATCGCGAGGCGGCCGGTTCTCGGAGGCCCGCCAAAGCCCTACGTAGCTGATCCGTTGATTCGTTAGCGTCAGTTCCAGCTCGGTGTCGAGGTCCGACTCTCCGTCGAGGTCCTCGCCGAACGCGACAACCGCCCATGAGGGTGTGAATGGGTGGTCGTCGGAGCCGAAGCGAACGAGAACGGCCGCCTCCCGTGCCGGGGCAGCATCCCCGCCGGTCTGGCCACTGCTGCCCAACTCGACCACCTGGTCAAGGCCCGGCACCTGGTCAAGGCCCGGCACCTGGTCAAGGCCCGGTAACTGGTCGAGGATGGCCGGCTCATCGACTGGGAAGGGCCGTGCCGATTCGAACTGCAGAGTCTGCGGTGGGCCGCCGTTCGAGGCGAACATCTCCAGCCGGCCCGAGTGGTCGAACAAGTAGTAGCCGTCGTCGAGGTCTTCGCCCTTGGCCCCTACCGCGCATCGCCAACCGAACCGGGCCCGCCGGGGCGCCGGTTCAGGCGCCAAGAGGTCCCGGATCCCGGGGGCCGGCGGGCTCGGGTCGATCGCACCCGTCGTGTCGACCCCGTCCGTCACGGCCGGGTCCCCCGCCGGGTCGAGCCCGGGCGCGAGCGTGCCGAGCAGATCGTCCAGGCTGGACCCGATGTCGCACACCACGTTCGCCATCACGTACTCACTGAAGACGTCGGCGCCCTCCTCGGTCTCCCAACGGCACCTCTCCGGTGCACCCTCAGATTCCTGTTCCTCGTCCGCTCCGGTCTGCGGCAGCTCCCCCGCGCCGGCCGTTTCGCCCTCGTCGACGGGAACGCCCTCGTCGACGGGTACGCCCTCTTCGCGGCTCGGTTCCGGTGTGTCGAGCGGAATCTCGATCGGTGATTCTCGTTCCGGCTCCGCGGCCTCCTCGGCCTCCGCGCTCGGCTCGGCCGCGCTCGGTTCGGGTACGCCCGTGGAGGCGTCGCCGGCCTCGTCGGAGCCGAAGAACCCGCAGGCTGTGAACACCATCGCCGACAGGGCAATCCAGCACCACGGCGCCCAGCGCCGGTTTTCACGCGACCATTTCGAATGTTGCACCTGAATCTGTCCCATCGAGTCCGGCATCCTAGGTCGCCGGAGCCGACCCCCAACCTCTTGGGAAGGCCAGCTGCAGAACTTTCATCGGCGAGCCCGCGGGCTGGCAAGGAATCCGATCGTGACAGGCGCCTGCGACGCGACCCGGCGTCAGTCGCGCCCGGTCATTGCCAGGGCGTCCTGCAGGAAGCGGAGTTGGATGAGCAGCAGGTTCTCGGCCACCGCTTCCTGGGGGGTCATGTGGGTCACACCGCTGAGCGGGAGCACGGTGTGGGGCCGTCCGGCCTCAGTCAGGGCCTGCGACAGCCGCAGGGTGTGGGCGGCCACCACGTTGTCGTCGGCCAGGCCGTGGATGAGCATCAGAGGACGCTCCAGGCCCGGTGCCAGCGGGGTCAGGTCGGTCCGCTCGTAGTTGCCGGGCTCCTCCGCGGGATGGCCGAGGTAGCGCTCCGTGTAGTGGGTGTCGTACCGCCGCCAGTCGGTGACGGGGGCGCCGGCGATGGCGGCCGAGAACACATCGGGTCGGCGCAGCACCGCCAGCGCGGCCAGGTACCCGCCGAAGGACCAGCCCCGGATGGCCACCCTCGACAGGTCCAGGCGCGACTCGATGGCCCCAGCGGCATGAAGGGCGTCGATCTGGTCCTCGAGGACGGGGCCGGCCAAGTCGCCCCGCACGGCCCGCTCGAAGGAAGGGCCCCGCCCCGGCGTGCCCCGCCCGTCGACCACCAGCACCGCGAAGCCCTGGTCGGCGAACCATTGCGAGGTGTGGAACAGCGCCTCGGCCCGCTGCACCCGCTGGGCGTGGGGCCCGCCGTAGGGATCCATAAGCACCGGCAACGGCCCATCCCCGGCGCCGGAGGGCATGACCAGGGCCGAGACCAGGTTGCGCTCGCCGAGCTCGACGACCTTCACGTTCAGGTCCAGGCCGGGGTCGGCCGCGTGGGACTCGATCAGCAGGTCCGGCCCCTCCCGTCGCGCCGACCGCACCGTGCACCGGCGCCCTGATCGGTCCATCGAACGGCTGATGCGCACCGTCGTCTCACCGCCCACGGCCACGCCGTGCACTCCCGGCTCAGAGGTGAGCCACTCGACCTCGCCGTCCCAGCCCAGGTAGGCGACGTGAACCTCGGCCGGTTCGACCGAGGCGGTCACGATGACTCCTGCGTCGCCGGCGTGGTGTACGGCCCGGACCTGCATGTCGGCGGGCGTGAGGGGCTCGCCGTCCACGCACAGCCTGCGAGCCGCGTCCCGGTCCTCCACGGTCACGAGCCGCCGGCCCGCCAGCCGGGGCGCACCCGGAGCGAGATCAACCCAGGCGGCGTCGGTGATGCTGCGCAGGAGCCGGCAGGAGCCGGTGTCCGGGTCGGCTTGCAGCACGCCGAGAGCGCGCTGGTCCCGGGTCTGGACCGTCAGGACCAGCCCGTCGGCGCTCCAGCGCACCCCTGCCAAGTACTCCCAACCGTCCTCGTCCCAGGCGACATCCACGCGGCTGCCACTGTCGATGTCGAATGTGGCTAAGCGCACCTCGGCGTTGGCTGCGCCGGCGGCCGGGTAGCGGACCCCGACGGGCTCGGCGTCTGGCGACCCGGGATCGGCGATCCACCAGCGAGCCACGCCGGTGGTGTCCACCCGGGCGGCCAGCAGGCGCCGGCCGTCGGGCGACCACCAGTGACCCCGGGTCCGGCCCATCTCCTCGGCCGCCACGAATTCCGCCGCACCCCAGGTCACCGTCTCGCCGGGCTCCCCGGCGACAGCCCGGTCGCCGGCGGCGTCGCCGGTTACTCGCAGACCCGACCCGGCCACGTAGGCCACGAGCACGCCGGGGGGCGACAGCCGGGGATCGAACGCATCCGGCGATGCGGCCAGCGGCTCAGGCTGACCGCCCGCCGCGAGGTTCACCCGCCACAGACGCCCTTCCAGGGCGAACACCGCCGCAGTCAGGGCCTCGTCGGCGTCGTAGGAGACGATGCCGGACCCGGTCTCCCGTACCCGCTCGCGCCGGGCCTTCTCGGCTGGAGGCAGATCGTGGCCGCCCCTGCCGTCGTCGAGTTGGCGGGGATCGGACACAAGGCGCTCGGTGCCGCTGGCCACGTCGAGCACCCACAGGGAGTTGACGGCGTCGGCCGGGCCCGCCGAGCGCAGGAATGTCACCCGGGAGCCGTCGACGGCCACCCGGAAGTCCCGGGGCTCGCCCAGGGTGAAGCGCCGGGTGCGGGCTTGGCGACGCGGGAAGGACTCGGCCCTATCCACCTAGTCCCGCCGGCTCAGCCCGATCAACGCGACAGGCGGGGCGTTCAGTCGCCCATCTGGGCCTGGAGATAGTTCTGGATGCCGATGTCGGCGATGGCGCTCTGCTGGGTCTCGATCCAGTCGAGGTGCTCCTCCTCGCCCACCAGCAGGTGCTCGAGCAGCTCACGGGTGCCGACGTCGCCCTGCTGTTCGGCCAGAGCCACGCCGCGGCGGTAGCGGTCGATGGCGGCCACCTCGAGCTGGCGGTCGTTCTCCATCTGCTCCTCGACGGTCTTCCCGGCGCGAACGCTGGCGAGGCTCTCCAGGCGGGGCATCCCGTCGAGATACAGGATCCTGTCCATCAGCTTCTCGGCGTCGTGCATCTCCTCGATCGACTCCTCGCGCATCTTGGCGGCCAGGCGGGTCCATCCCCAGTCCTCGCACACCTTGGAGTTGACGAAATACTGGTTGATGGCGGTGACCTCGGCGGCCAGCGCCTCGTTGAGGAAGTCGATGATCTCCGGCGAGCCCTGCATCACCCCACCCTAACCCGCTACGACCCGGTTGGACCGGGGCGAATAGATCCGCGGGCAGTGCTCAGTCCTCCACCACATGCCCGGCAAACCCGTCCAGCGCCCGGGCCCAGGCAGCCGCATCTACACGACCCGACGGACGGACCGAGCTTGCGGCCGCCTCCCCCATGGCCAACATGTGGTGCAGGTTGTCAAGGACGCCCAGGCCGTGACGCCCGAGCGACACGACGCCATCGGAGGCGAGCGATCGCAGCCACGAATCCACGGTCGCCCTGGCCCCGGCTGTGGCCGTCTCGTAGACCGGGTACACCGACGGAAGCCGCCGCACTTCGACTCCGGCGGGCTCGACGGCACCGAGGCCGACTCGCTTCAGGTCGGCGGCCACCATCTGGCCGATCGAGTCGCCGGAGGCATCCCACACTTCGTCGCCCGGCCAGCAGGGGATTTCCGCGCACAGCACGGTCTGCCCCCGCGGATCATCGCCGTCGCGGTAGTTCTTGGGCTCCGAGAGCCGGGCGATCCGGGTCTCCGGACCGGGAAGGTAGTGGGCATCGAAGGGCGTGAACCGATCCCGGCCCACGACCAGGTATGCCAGGACCACCGCTCTGCTCCGGCAATGCTCCAATGCCTCCTGAACCTCGACGGGCGCAGCGGGCTCAAGGGCCCTGGCCAGAGCGGGTGCCGCCATGGTCGACAGGACCACGTCCGCGGGGATCCATCCACCGTCGTAGCAAACCGCCACGCCGGCGCCGCCGGCCTCGAGCCGGCAGACCGCAGCTCGCGTCCTCACCTCGGCACCGGCGTCGACGGCGGCCGCAGCCAGCGCCTCGCTGAGCTGGCCGTATCCGGTTCGCGGATACAGGAAGCGGCGACCCTGGGGGCGAGCGGCCCGCACGACCCGCCCCAGCACATCGACCGCGCTGGAGGCGCTCACCCTGCGCAGTGCCAGTTCCCGATCGAGTTCGGACGCCTCGACGCCGTAGAGCTTGTGGGCATAGGGAACATAGAACTCCCGCGCCACCGCCGGTCCCAGCCGGTTCGCCACATCGTCCTCGAATGAGAGCGGGACACCCATGCGACGGCGGCGCAGCGGTGCCGTGACCGCATCCAACGCAGCCTGGATACTGAACGACACCGGGAGATTGCGGGCCATGTCCCCCGCCCGCAGCGGGAAGGCGAGCCAGCGGCCCCCCAGCCGTATCCGGCCATGGCGCGGACGGATCTGAAGGTCAGAGCCGAGCAACGAGCGGAACAGCTCCAGGAACCGCTCGGGCGTGGCGGGATGGAGCCGGTGCGAGCCGTAGTCCACCCGCTGGCCCGCGACCTCGAAGCTGCCGGCCATGCCGCCCACGGTCTCGCCCGCCTCCAGCAGGGTGCATCGATGGCCGGCTCGCGCGCTGGCCAGCGCGGCCATGAGACCGGCCGGGCCAGCCCCGACGACGACTACCTCAGCCATGCGGGCAACTCCGGTTTCTCACGCGGCCACAACTGTTGTAAGGTACACCTAATGCTCACTGTAGACCCAGGTGAATATACCAGGAACGGAGGCGGGGCCCAGCGCCGGCGCGGCCCCACTGACATCGTGACGGGAGCCGCCGGCTTCATCGGCTCCCATCTCGTCGACCTGCTCGTCGACCGGGGCCGCACGGTCATCGGGCTGGACTCCCTCGATCCCGCCTACAGTCCGGAGCAGAAGCGGGCGAACCTGGCCGCAGCCAGCGGACGCCCCTGGTTCCGTCTGGAAGTCGGCGACCTCCGCGGCAGCGACCTCGCCGAGCTGTTCGCCGGAGCCGAGACCGTGTACCACCTCGCCGCCCGGGCCGGCGTTCAGGACTCCTGGGGCGGGGGCTTCTCTGACGCCTGGGAGATCAACGTGGCCGGAACCCAGGCCGTGCTGGAGGCCGCACTGACCGCGGGTATCCGCCGGGTGGTCGTGGCCTCCAGCTCGTCGGTCTACGGTGACAGCGCCGGGCCGGGCGGCCGCCGGATCCTGAGCCCCATCAGCCCCTACGGCGCCTCCAAGGCCGCCTGCGAGCATCTGGCCGGTGTCTACGGCCGGCGAGGGCTCGACATCGTGACGCTGCGGTATTTCACGGTCTACGGCCCCCGCCAGCGTCCCGACATGGCCATGCACCGGATGTTCGAGGCGGTCCGGCCCGAGGGCCCCTCATTCGTGAGGCGAGGCTCGGGATCCCAGACACGAGAGTTCACCTTCGTGCGCGATGTCGCGGCGGCCACCGCGGCGGCGGGAGCGCTGTCCGCCGCCGCAGGCCGGACATTCGATGTCGGCGGCGGCATCCGGGTGTCGCTGAACGACGTGATCGCCGCGGTGGCGGGCCTGGCCGGCCGGGCCGTTCCGATCAGCACTGTGGCCCGCCCGGCCGGAGATCCGCTGGCAACCTCGGCGGAGTGCGCGGCGACCCATCGGGTGTTGGGCTGGCGACCCGTCACTTCCCTGCACCGAGGTCTGGCCGAGCAGTGGGCGTGGCATCGGCGCCGGTGGGCTGCTGAGGCGGAGCCTGCGGACGATTCCCGTCTGGTCCCGGCCGCTCCCTGAGCACGGCCCATACCCCCATCGACGCCAGCACCACCGCCCAAACGAGCGTGAGGACCACCGAAGCCGCGTCGAAGTCGCGGTGGTCGGGAAGCAACACCCTCCAGGCCCGGTACACGGGGTTCGCGGTCGCCTCGAAGTCGGTGACGAGAGTCCGGCGACCCGTGGACGACTCCACCACGAGCCACAGCCAGTTGAAGATCCCCACGCCGCCGCCAACAAGCGCGAGCCGGAGCAGGACGGGATGCCGGCTCACCAGACAAGCCACCGCCACCACGACCACTGGAAGCACTGCCACGAGCTGGCGGCCGGGCCACCACCAGCCGTGCATGGTGAGCGCCGCCCAGGTCGCCACCGCATATCCGGTCGCGAACACCGCGACCGGCGCCGGCCAGCCCGGCGGACGCCGGCGGGCCATTGCCGCCAGAGCCGGTACGACCAGCAGGTACGCAGGGGTCCAGGCGACCAGCCCGAACCCCCGATCCACCAGCAGACCCACCAGACGACGGCTCCGGCCCAGGTAGTCGGGGTCGCGGCCGAGCACCCGCAGTTCGCCGTCCACGAAGTGGTCTCCGCTGGCGTAAGCGGTCCAGCCGCCGTACACGCCACGGTGAAAGACCAGGTACACCGCCGCGGCGACGACGAGGACCGACAAATCCATGGCAAGCCGGCGCCTGCCGTGGCGCCATTGTTGTGCAGCCAGCGCGGCCACCAGCACGGCGGCGATCGGCGCGTACTTGATCGACAGCCAGGGCAGAGCGATGACACTCAGGAGCAGGACGGCCCGCCCCCGGGGCCCCAGCGGGCCGGTCGCCGCGGCCAGTCCCAGCACGAGGCACAGCGCCGCAGGCATCTCGGGGTAGACCTGGGTGGCGTACGCGGTCAGCGGCGGCGACGCGAAGAAGGCACCGACTACCAGCGCCCCCACCCCGACCGGCACCGCGAACCGTCGCACCGCCAGCCACAGGGTGGCCGCCGCGGTCGCAGCGGCGAAGGCGGCCAGCGCCGCCTTGGCCGCCACCCATCCTCCCAGACGCATCGGCACCGCCAGCATGGCGGGAAGCAGCGGATCGTGGGGGCTGACCCGCCGGCCCGCTTCGTCGAGGTCGATGGTCTGGGCGTTCAGGTTGATCTCGTGGTACGGCTCGAACCGGCGCTCGGCCAGTTCATCGCTGATGTCCAAATCGAAGTCCTCGCCGATGCTGATGGCGGTCGTGAGGTACTGCGGCTCATCGGCGGTGACACGAGCGCCGTAGGAGGCCCGGGCGCCGATGGCCGGCAGGGCCATTGCGAAGGTCCACAGCGCCACGGCTGCCATAGCCATGGCGAGCTTCGACGGCGTTGCCCGAGCCAGGGGCGTGAGCCTCACATCAGGTCATCTCGGCGGATCACGAGGAACCACGTCAACACGAACGACAGAGCCACGAGAACCACCGCCATGATTCCCGCCTCGGCGATGAAGGCATCCTCGAAGGACCCGAAGATCCTCGTCGTCAGCGTGGAGAATCCCAACGGCGACACGAACAGGCTGATCGGCAGCTCCTTCATCACCGACAGCAGAACGAGGCCTGTCCCGGCCAGCAGGCCGGGCGCCATGATGGGCACATCGACGGAGAAGAACCGGCGCAGACGGCCGGCGCCCAGGATCCGGGCCGAGTCATGGAGCCGGTCGGGCACGGTGCGCACCGCCACCAGCGTCACGCCCATGGCCAACGAACCGAAGCGCACCACATAGGCGAAGATGAGCAGAGCCATGGTGTCGTTGAACAACTCGAACGCCAGATCGGAGCGCAGCGTCCAGAACCGCATCGACAACGCGATGAGGATGCCGGGAAGGGCGAAGGTGCTGATCACCACCGCGTGGGCGAAGGAGCCCGAGCGCGACCGGTAGCGGCCGACGAGCAGGGCGATGGGCAGCACCGCCGCAGTCGACACGACCGCCGCGACCAGGCTGGCCCCCAGGGTGTTGACCGTCGCACCCAGCACGCTGGAGGCGTCGATGGTGAGGGGCCGGCCTCCGGATACGGACCTCACCAGGCCGCCGGCGGCCCAGTCCAGCAACGCAACCAGGGGGGCACCGACGGCGGCCGCGACGGCCACGACCACCGATCCGAGGGCGGGGACTCGCCAGCGGCCGAGGGTGTAGACCATGGGACGGTCCGATTGGCCCGCGCTGGCGTCGGGCAGGCGGTGCGAGAACCGGCGCTCGCCGAGCACCACCAGTGCGGCCAGCACCAGCAGGATCAGGCTCAGGGCCAGCGCCACCGGTGGGTTGGCGAGCTGGTTGGTGGCGATCGCCCTGGTCAGCGTGTCATAACGCATGAGTTGAACCGCGCCGAAATCGCTGAGGGTGTAGAGGAACACCAGCAGGGTCCCCGCGCCCATAGCGGAGGCCATCTGCGGTAGGCAGATCCGTCCGAAGACCTTGAAGGCAGCATCACCGAGAACGCGGGCGCTCTCCTCGAGGGTGCTCGGAAGCTGGCGCAACCGGGCCGCTACCGGCAGGTACACATACGGGTAGGTCATCAGGGTCAGGACTAGCCAAGCCCCGAAGAAGCCCCGCAGCTCGGGCGTCCGGCCCACCCCTATGCCGGACAGCACGTCGTTGGCCAGCCCACCCGGGTTGAGGGTGTAGATGAAGGCGGCTGCACCCACGAACGTGGGGAACACCAGGGGCAGCGGCAACAGGACGCGCCACAGCCGGCTCAGCGGGAGGTCGGTGCGAATGGTGAGCCAGGCGAGGCCGGTTCCGAGCGCCAGGGCCGCGCCCGACACCGAGATCGCGAGCCGCAGCGATCGCCAGAGGGGTCCTATGGTGCGGTCACTGACGATCAACCCGGCGGGGTCGGCCCCCGCGGCGAAGTTCCGGTAGACGAGGTACACCCCTGGGAAGGCGAACGCCAGAGCCAAGGCCAGACCCACCGCCCTCAACAGAGGCGGGGCACCCGACAAGCGCATTGGTCGCCTCGTCTCAGCGGTCACCAATTGAGGATGCCCTCAGCCGTCTAGGGAACCACTGCGGCTACTGGTTGAGGATGCCACTGGCCTCGATGATGGCGATGGTCTCGGCGAAGCCGCCGCCCAGGGCGTCGAAGTCGACGCTGCCGATCTCCAGTGCCTTCAGGGGCGGCAGCACATCGGCCGGCTTGACCCCGGCCGCCAGCGGGTACTCGAAGGTCTGCTGGCTGAAGTAGCGCTGCACCGGCTCGGTCAACAGGTAGGCGATCAACTCGTTGGCCGCCTGTGTGTTGTCGCTCCCGACTGTGATGCTGGCCGCGGTGATGATGAGAAGGGAACCGATGTCGTCGTCGGCCAGGTCGTGGTTGGCGGCCCGGTGGCGGTCGCCCGCCGCCGCGGCCTCCTGGTACTGGTAGTAGTGGTTGACCAGACCCATGTCGACCTCGCCGCGGCCGGCCGCTGAGACGATGGACCGGTTGTTGGGGTAGTAGCGGGCGCCGTTGGCCACCATGTCGCTAAGCCATTGGGAGGCGACATCGCTGCCGTACTGGTCGCGGAACACGGTGAACCAGTCGACGAAGGAGCCGTTGGTGGCCGGGATGGCCACCCGGGCCCGGTAGCGCTCCCCGGTCAGGTCGAACACCGACTGTGGCAGCTCCTCGGGCGGAACGGCGTCGAGGTTGTGGACGAGGACGCGTTTGCGGCCCGAGAATCCGACCCATGTCCCCGTGGTGGAGCGGTTCTCCGGCGTCACCAGGCCGAGCACACTGCTGTCAATAGCGCCGAGCAGGCCCTCGCTCTCGAGGAACCCGACCGGTCCGGGCGAGCGGGACAGGAAGACGTCGGCCGCCGTGCGATCACCCTCCTCGGCCATCAACAGGGCCAGTTCGGTGGAGCTGCCCCACCGCACCGCCACGTCGGTGCCCGTCTCGCAGGCGAAGGCCTCGAGGGTGGGGCCGATCAGGTTCTCAGTCCGGCCCGAGTAGACCGTTACCTCCCGGCCGTTGGAGGAGGCGCAGGCTCCGCCATAGATCTCAGCCGCGGTCCCGTCCAGCGTGCGGGTCTCGCCTTCGGAGCAGGACGCCGCGAGCAGGGCTGCAGCCACCATGAGGGAGAGGATTGGTCGGGTCATGGCGAAGCACTATAGTGTCGGTTTGCGAAAAACGTAAAGCCAGCCTAATGAGAATCGTGAACTTACTTTCTGCGCTTAGGACGCGCCTTCCCCGCGGCATCATGCCGGTGCTCGTCGTAGCCGTCACCGCACTGGCCGTCACCGTGGTCTCGTCCACGGTGGACGGCGAAGCTCTGGCCCGGGCCGCCCGGACCGCTCGTGGAGAGCCGCGGAGCGTGCTGATGGCTGTCGGCGCGTTCGGCGCGGCCTTCGTGCTGCGGGCCGTCGCCTGGCGCCGAGTACTGCCGGGACTCGGCTTCGGCCACGCCCTCAGCGGCATCCACCTCGCTCTGGGAGGCAACCACCTGCTCCCGCTGCGGCTGGGGGAGCCGATGCGGGTCGTCAGCGTGGTCCGGCGAGCCGGGGCGAGCCTGGACGCGGCCACTGCCTCGGTGGTCGCCCTGCGCTCGGCCGACCTGCTGGCCGTGGTGGGTCTCGGTCTGGTGGCTGGCCCGGCTGCACTGGCGGGCCTGGCCGGGAGGGGTGGCTGGCTCGTGCTCGCCGCGGTGGTCGCCGCCGCGCTGGCGGCCTGGCTGTGGCTGCAACGGCTGGCCGGGCAGCGCCCCGACGTCCGGCGGCCGGGCCCTGCCGCCCTGGGCCTGTCGATCGTGGCCTGGTTGTGCGAAGCGGTGCTCGTGTGGCAGGCGGCTCGCTGGGCCGGGCTGGAAATCACCGTCGCGGAGGCTGTGGGGGTGACTGCGGTGTCGGTGGCCGCACAAGTCGCCGCCATCGCTCCGGGCGGCTTCGGAACCTACGAGGCGGCCGCGGTCGCGGCCTACGTCGCCCTCGGCCATGACGCCGGCGATGCGCTCGTGGCCGCTCTGGCTGCCCACGCGCTCAAGACGGCGTACTCGCTCGGAGTCGGTGCGGTCGCTCTGTTCGTGCCCAGCCCGAGCCTCGCAGGCCGGTTTCGCCTGCGGCGCGCCCCAGGATCGGTGGAACCGGCGACACGAGCCGCGGTTCCGCCGGCCGGCACGGCCCACGATGCGCCGGTTGTGCTGTTCATGCCCGCCTACAACGAGCAGGACTCGGTCGCGAGTTGCGTGCAGCGGGCACCTGCAGAGGTGCAAGGCCGTCCCGTCGCGGTGCTGGTGATCGACGACGGCTCCACCGACGCCACCGCGTCGCGGGCTCGGGCTGCGGGAGCGGAGGTGATCAGCCTGGACGAGAACCGCGGCCTGGGCGCGGCCGTGCGGGTAGGCCTTGCGGCCGCCATCGATCGGGGAGCCGGGGCCGTGGCCTTCTGCGACGCCGACGGCGAGTACCCGCCCGAGGAACTGGACAGTCTGGTGGCTCCCGTTCTGGCCGGCCAGGCCGACTACGTGGCCGGAAGCCGGTTCCTCGGCCGGATCCACCACATGAGGCCACACCGCCGCCTCGGAAACATGGTCCTCACCTGGACTCTGTCGCTCATTGCCAGGCGGCGGATAACCGACGGCCAGACCGGCTATCGCGCCTTCTCTGCGGGAGCGGCCGCTGACGCGGAGATCATCCATGACTACAACTACGCCCAGGTGCTGACGCTGGATCTCCTGGCCAAGGGCTACCGGTACGCCGAAGTGCCGATCAGCTACCGCTTCCGCACCACGGGCCAGAGCTTTGTGAAGCTGGGCCGCTACCTGCGCAATGTGATCCCCGCCGTCTACCGGGAGTTGAACGCAGCCACGCCAACTTGATTAGCTAGAGTTGGCATTGTATGTTAGGTATCCCTACTATAACTGCTTAGGCCACTGAAAGGAGCGGCCATGCACCGCTTTTCCTCCCGTTCACCGGCGACCGTGCTCCTCGCTGTGCTGGCGCTCGTTGCCGTGTCGTGCAGCGGCACCGACGACGGCGCCTCCGTTCGCGAGATCAGCGACGGTTCGGAGTCGGTCTCCGCGTCCGGTTCGGCTTCGGCATCCGGCAGCGCTTCAGGCTCAGCGTCGGCATCCGGCTCGGCATCAGCCTCAGCCAGCGCGTCAGCGCCGGCTACCGGCACCGGGTCGGCGTCCGGGACCGGATCGGCGTCGGCCAGCGCTTCTGCCAGCGGTTCGGCCTCAGCCAGCGCGTCGGCGCCGGCATCGGGGGACGGAGCCAGCACGCCGGGCGACGGCGGTTACGAGTATGCGTCCAACGTCGACTCGCACCGGCTGGTGGTGGCCGACATCTGCGGTATCGGGGACCTCCTCGACGCCGGCGACTTCGCCGCGGTCGAGGACATCTACCGCAACGGCGAACACTCGGTGAAGAGCGACGGCTCGATCCGCGCCATCGGGGGCTTCGCGGCCCGCGACGACCGCAGCCACGGCCTCGACGCCTACTACGGAACCCCGGCACCCCTCGACGACTTCGTGACCGCGGCCCTGCAAGGAACCGGCATGTTTGCAGGGCAGAGCGACGCGGTGCGGGCCCAGGGCGCCGAGAAGGGCATCCAGAACCAGATCATGGTGGCCTGGACGGTCCACGAGTTCAACGCCGCGTTGGCCAAGGCCCACGATGGCAACTTCGACGTGGCCAGCGGTGCGGTCCACAACTGGGACGAGGGCTGGGCCTTCTTCCACGGAGCCGAGCCGGGCTGCGCTCCCTACGCCACCGGCAACAAGCGAGCCGGCAACTTCGGCACGGTCGGAGCCGACGGCGAGACCGCCCGGGCCAACGAGATGATCCTGGCCGCGATGATCGCGGGCCGCGACGCTCTGCTCGACTCTGACGCGGCCGGGGCGGAGGCGGCCGCGGCCGAGGCCCTTCGAGGCCTGGCCATCACCTACTCGCAGGCGGCCATCCGCTACGCCAGCCTGATCGAGGGCGACCTGGCCGACGGCAACGACGCCAAGGCCAAGGAGCACCAGGCTGAGGGCTTGGCCTTCTGGCGGGTGGTCGAGGCATACATGGTTCCGGCCGGCGCCGACGCTGACGCCATGGACGCCATCTTCAACCTGGACAACCCGCCCGGCGCCAACGGCTTCGGCGACGAAGTGCGGGCCGCGCTCGCGCCCGCTTGGGACGCCCTGGGTATCGCTGCAAGCGACATCGGCTCACTTCAGTAGCCGCAGCGACAACCTCCGGTAGGGCAGGGCGCCCCGGTGACTTCTGCGGGTCGCCGGGGCGCCGTCCTTCCAGCCGGTCGGTCGGGTCCTTCCCCAGGCCCAGATGTCGGGCATTGACCGCTTGCGCCGGGCCATGAAGTCCATCGCGAAGGCGTTGTCGTCGAGATCCAGCCCCTGCAGGAGCGTGTGCAGCCTGAGGGTCACCAGCCCTTGAAGGCCGGGTCGCGCTTCTCGATGAATGCCCTCAGGGCCTCCTTGGTGTCGCCGGTGGCGAAGTTCACGCCCTGGCTCAGCCCCTCGGCCTCCAATGCCTGGAACAGCGAGATGTTGGCGGCGTTGTTGAGCAGGCGCTTGGAGCCGGCCAGCGCTATCGGGGGGCCGGCGGCGATGGTGGCCGCCATCTCGTCCACCGCGGCGTCGAGTTCCTCCGCCGGCACGACCTCGTTGACGATGCCGAGCTCGGCTGCCCGCTCGGCGCCGATGATCTCCCCGGTGAAGGCCAGGCGCTTGGCCTCGTGCAGGCCGATGCGCTTGGGGAGCAGCCACGACGTTCCGAAGTCGAGGCTCAGGCCCCGCTTGACGAAGATCAGCGAGAACCGGGCCCTGGTCGAGCACCACACCATGTCGGCGGCGAGGGCCATTCCCAGGCCGGCGCCCACGGCCACTCCGTCCACCTTGGCGATCACCGGCCGGGGGCAGTCGTGGATGGCCATCACGGTGTCGCCGATGTCGCGCATGTGATCGATCCGGTGCCGGCTCGGCCCGTCGGTGGCCTCGGTGTCGTCGCCGGGACCGACGTCGGCGCCGGCGCAGAAGTCGCCGCCTGCTCCGGTGAGCACGACCGCTCGGGCTGAGGACTCGGCGATGTCGCGGAAGCCGTGGCGCAGCCCGGCCCACATGGCCGGGGTGCAGGCGTTCTTGCGGCGGGGCCGGTCGACGGTGACGGTGGTGACCGCACCGGAGGTCTCGATTCGGATGTTGGGATGGGTCACGGCGGGCTCCGGAGGCTCGACTTCGGCGGGTCCGGCCGGACACGCCGGGCCTCGACGCTACGCAGCCGTGTCCACGAGTGCTACCTGCGCAACCGCGGCGGCGCCGTCGGCCACTACCAGTCCCCGGCCCGGCACCGGTGGCAGCTCCAGCCGTGCCGGCAGGGCCGCGCCGAGCAGGTCCCCGTCCAGCGGTCCGGGCCTGAACAGCACCCCGGTCCGGCAGGTTCGCATCTCGTTGAGCCAGTGACCGTAGGACGAGCGGAGACGCTCGGCGCTGGCCGAGGCCACCAGATGACACATACCGTCGCGGCCGGCAGCCAGGCGGGCCAGCTCTCCAGAGGGATCGGTGACGCGATCGGCGTCGTCGATCAGCAGCAGCCGCCGGGCATCGGAGGCGTCGAGCTCGGCCACCGGGACGGGCTCCATCCTGAGCAGCCGGGCCAGATCACCGGGACGGTCGGCCACGACCACCACCTCGACTCCGGCGCCGCGGGCGGCGGCGCCCATCGCGGCCAGAGCACAGGTACGCCCGGTTCGGGGCGGTCCGAGCACGAGGGCGTGCTCGCCGGCGTGCAGCGCGAAGCCGGTCGGCGCGAGACTCAGATCGCCCATGGCGAAGCGGATTTCGATGCGCCGATCATCGCTGAGAAGGCTGCCGGGCAGGTCCTCGAAGGAGATCTTGGGCGGCAGCGAGCCGATCCGGGCCGGTGCTCGCCCGGCTGGTGCTGCACTGGCGGCCAGCGCGGCCGCGGCCGACGCGAAGTCGCCGCCCCCGGGTCGGGCGACCTGCACCTCCAGGCCGTCGTCGGCCCTGACGGCCCGGCCCGCGGCCAGGCTCGCGGTCGGGGTGCGCAGGCCGAAGCGCAGCCCCTCGCCGGCATCCGCGGTCGCGTGGACCAGCACCACACCCGCGGTAGCGGCCAGTTCCGGCGGGAGGTCGGCGGCCCGGGCGACGCTCACCGCCACCGTTACACCCACTGCGGGGCCGTCGCTCCAGATGCGGGCGAGCCGTTGATGGGGTTCGGGGTCGCGCACCGGATCGTGGGCCCGGATCAGCCCGCCGAGGTCGTCGACGAGCATCACGATGGGAGCCGAAGCGCCGCCCGCCCGTCGGGCGACCACCTCGTCGTCGAGGAATCGCAGGAGCCGGGTCCGGCGCTCACCGTCGGTGGGTGCGATGACCGCACCCACATGGGGAAGGCATTCGAGCGCGGCGAGCAGCCCGGCGTCCAGGTCGAGCGCGTACAGGTGAAGGTCGTCGGGGCCACGCCTCCGGCAGAGATCGAGAGCCACGGAGGCCAGCGTGGTGGAGGTTCCCGATGCGGGGCCGCCCACCACCACCAGGTGGCCTTGGCCGGGGCTCCATCCGCTCACGAACTGGCGTTGACGAGAGGGCTCGTCCACCAGCCAGGCCGCGGGGTCGCCGGGTTTGGCCCTTGCCGGCAGGATTTCCGCTGACACGTCGGAGGGCAGCGGCTCGGGCCACGGCGGGCACGGCGCTCGTCCGTCCCGGCGCCGGTGCGCGACCGTCACCGCGTCCACCACGGCATCCAGGTCGCTGCGTTCCGCCGGGTCCACCCGATCCACTCTCGGTCCGGGTCCCGGTCCGGAGCGGCATCCGCGGGGGAGTTCGGCGGACTCCCCGTCCGAAGCGTCGCCGTCGGGCCCGACCCGAAGGCCGCCGGAGCCTCGCCTGGTGGTGCCGGTCACCAGGGCCGACTGGAAGGCGACCAGCTCGCCCGGGCCGAGCCGGGCCAGCGCTTGACCGGGTCGCTGCCGGGGGATCCGGGCCGCGGCCGGCGAGTCGATCACGTCGTTGGAGTCGTGGCGATCGGTCACTCGCAGGGCGATCCGGCACGATGTGTTGGCCCTGATGTCGTCGGTCACCACCCCTGCGGGCCGCTGGGTGGCCAGCACCATGTGGACGCCGAGGCTCCGGCCCCGCTGGGCGATTCCCACCAGCGAGTGCAGGAAGTCGGGCAGTTCCGCGGCGAGCGTGGCGAACTCGTCGACCACTACCACCAGCCTTGGAAGCGGCTCGGCGCCGGGACGGCTGCGGGCCCGGAAGGCGGCGAGGTCTTCGGCCCCCGCGGCCCGGAGCCGCTCCTCGCGGCGGCGCAACTCGGCCTCGAGGCATACCAGCGCCCGCTCAGCCAGCCGGTCGTCGAGGTCGGTCACCATCCCGGCGACATGCGGCATCTCCGCGCACCGGTCGAAGGCCGCGCCGCCCTTGTAGTCGATGAGCACCAACGCGACGTGGTCGGGATCAGCCGACAGCGCCAGCCCTGCCACGAGAGAGCGCAGAAGCTCCGACTTGCCCGAGCCCGTGGTGCCGCCGACCAGCAGATGGGGGCCGTCGACCACCAGATCGAGCACCAGCGGTCCCTCGGCTGTCGCGCCGATCGGCACCCGCAGATCAGCGGTGCCTCGAGTGGCCTGCCAGCGTCGCGCCACCGACTCCGGGGTCGGGTCGCCGTCCATGAGATCCACCAGCGACACCGACTCGGGCAGGTTGGCGTGGTCCGCCCCCAGCTCGGGGTCGTCGAGGCGGGCCAGGCGGGCCGCGGCATGGGTGGCGGTCGCGATGGTGGCGCCCCACGCGACGAGAGGCGCCAGTGTCGCCGCGGAGCGGGGGTCGACCAGCCGCAGGCCTCCGGCGGCATGATCGACCTGCACGATGGTGGTGCAGTTGGCGGGGAGATCGCAGACGTCGGCGGTGACGATGATGCCGGCAGTGCTCCGCAGGGCGAGCAGCGTGCGGCCCGGCGCGGACCGGCCCGTGAACGCCTCGGCTCCGTCGATGACGGCCAGCAGGATCCGGTGGGCGCAGCCCGCGGCCGCCATCTCGGCCGCGGCCGCCATGGCGTGGCCCTCGGTGGCTGCCAGCGCGCCCGGGCCGCCGCCGGCCGCGTCGGCGGTGTGGGGAAGCCAGCGCAGCCACGACCACTCCCGCGCCCGGCCGGGGGCGAGGCCGGCGACGGCCAGGTCGGCCGGACCGTGAAGCACAGCCGCCTGCAACACCAGTGATCGGGCCACGGCCCGGGCCGCGGGCAGCGGACCGACGATGCCGACGATGTCGCCGGGCGCCAGCGACACGGCCACCGGGACATCACGCAGCGGTTCCAGCGAGTCCAGTGCTTCGAGCGCCTCCGGCGCGGCGGCGCCGTCGCCGTTCACCTCGATCGGCGGCGAGTAGGGCACATCGGCCGTGCCGGCGCCGAGTCGCATGGCGTCGGGATCGCGCTGCCGGCGCTCCCAGCAGCGCAACGACGGGGTCTCCGCCCGGCGCACCAGCTCAGCCAGGTCGGGGACCAGCGCCATCCGCCTGAGACGCTCGGCGGCAGCCTCCGCGGGCAGCGCGGCCACGAAGGCCTCCACCTGGCCGGCCGTGTCCTCGCAGGCCCGCTGATGGGTCCGGGTGCTCCGCCGGCGCCGCTCCAGCCAGGTGCCGATGGTGATCAGCGGGCCCAGGGCCGCGAACACGGCCATGAACGGGTTCCACACCAGAGCCAGCACCAGGCCGGCCAGCACCGGCAGGGCGATCCCGGCCCACGACAGGGGCTCGGGCTCCGGCGGGGGCGGCGGCTCGGCCGGAACCCGCAGCGTCGCCGGCGACGTCGGGGGCCGGCGGCGCGGCGGCCGGTTGAACGGGACCCGCCCCGCGGCGGCGCCCAGACCGGCGCGCACGGCTGCGGGCGCGTCGTCCGTCTCGGACCGCCATTGCAGGCAGGTGGCGCCGAGCCTGACGGTGGCGCCGGCCGGAACCGCTGCCGGATCGGCCGTGGCCCGGCCGGCCACGACGATGCCGTTTCGCGATCCGAGGTCGGCGACTACCGGCCGCGCGCCGGGCTGCTCCACGCTGATCCGGGCATGGCGGCGCGACACTGCCGGGTCGTCGAGCACGACATCGCAGCCTTCTGAGCGACCGATCGTCCAGGTCCCCGTCGGGGGCGATCGGTGACGGGTTCCGGCCCGCAGGCCCGCAGTGACCGCGAGGACCTGGCCCCGGCCCGACGCCCCGGGTGCCGGCCCGGTCGGCTGACCCGGTGACTGGGAGGGGGACTGCCCGGAGCCGGGAGCGATCTCGAGCAGCGCCCCCTCCCAGATCGGGATGGACGAGAGGGGGGTGCCGGGACCGTGCCAGCACCCGTCGACCCTGACGCCGGCGGAGCTGTCGCCGGGTCCGTCGATCCGGCCGTTGAGCGCCGCCATGAGATCCGCCACGGTGTAGCCCTCGAGGCGGGAGTCGATCTCCACGGTCTGCTCCGCGCCGTCGCGGAGGTGGCGGATCCGCAACCGCTCAGCGATCCTCGCGCCGTTGCGGCAGTCGGGGCCGCACCGCGGCGCTCAGACGGTGTCGAGCGCGCTGACGCCCGCCTGCAATTCGGCGGTGATGAACGCGGAGTGCTCGCCTAGTGCGTCGCACAGCGCTCGCAGGTTGGGGCGGAACTCCGTCTCCCAGAGCTGCCGGAACCGCTCAGCCCTCGCCCCCTGCCAGGTGGTGCCGTCGATACCGGCGCCGATGGCGCTGATCACCCCCTCCGCCGTCTCCTTCTGCCGGGCGAAGATCACCGCGAGCTGCTCCATCTGAGACTTCGACATCACCAGCATGTCGCCTGCCATTGACACCCTCCTTTGGGTAGTAGCACGAGTTGCATCGTGCTATTTCATGTATTTGTCACACCATCATGGCAGCCTGATGTGACAACAACAACCCAAAGAGAGGAGAAATATATGAAACATTCTGAAAACCTATTCAGGAGCTGTCTTCAGCCCGCGCTCTAGCAAGCCGTCCTGGGCCTCTGGCCGGGATAGGCGCTGGATGCCCTCCGCTCAGGTCGGCGGGGTGTCGCCGATGGCCCGCTTGACCGAGCCCAGCAGGTCGGCCATGGCGGCCCGTACCGACGGCTGGTGAGCGGCCAGGGCCTGGAACTCCTGCCCCGACCGGATCGCGGCCCGCCCTCCGAGCACGTCGAAGGCCCTGTGAACCATGCGCTTGTTGAGCTGGGCCAGGTCCGTTGCCACGCCGGCGATGCGCTCCGCCACCGCGAGCACGGCCTCCTCCAGTTCCTCGGGCGGGTAGGCCCGGTTGGCCCACCCCATCCGGGCCGCCTCGGCACCGCTGACGGAGTCGCCGGTGAGCATGGCCTCCATGGCGTGGCGCATTCCCATCAGCGGCGTGTGGTACTGCCAGTCCGGGGGCGAGGCCACCCGCACCACCGGGTAGCCGATGCGGGCGTCGTCGGCCACGTACACCAGGTCGCAGGCCGTGGCCAGCTCGGTGCCTCCGGCGTAGGCGTACCCGTGCACCTGCGCGATGACCGGCTTGGCCAGGTCCCAGATGGAGAACCAGCCGTCGCTGGCCTGGCGGGTCCACTGGCCGTCGCCGGGCGCGGACGGGTAGGGCGGATCGTCCATGAGCCCACCCGACAGGTCGTAACCCGACGAGAAGCAGGGCCCGGCGCCCCGCACGATGGTGACTCTGGCCTCGGGGTCGTTGTCGAAGCGGTGCAGGGCATCGAACAGCGCGGTCCGCATCGGGGTTGAGATGGCGTTGCGCTTGTGGGGGCGGTTCAGCGTGATGCGCCGGACGTGCTCGGCCGGCTCGTCGATGAGGACCAGCTGCTCGTCGGTCATGGGTTCGCTCCCGTCGTGTCTCCGGTGCCGGCCAGTTGCTCGTCGGTCATGGGTTCGTTCCCATGGTGTCTCGGGTTCCGGCCAGCTCGGCGGCCAACCTCAGACCCCCGTCGTGGCGGCACCGGACTATCACGCCGGTCAGGCCCGCTGGGATCGCATCGGGCCAGTGGGCCCGGATGCGCCGGGTCGGGCCGACCAGCGACTGGGAGTCGATGTAGTCGTCAGGCACCGCGGCAACGGCCTCGTCCCGTCGACCGGCCCGCCACAGCTCCACGATCCGAGCGGAGGCCTCCGGCCACCCGCGCCGGGCCATGGCCTCGGCGTGGAAGTTGTGGCTGTCGCTTCCCATGCCGCCGACGTACATGGCCACCAACGGCTTGCGAGCGTCGAGGGCGGCCTGCACGTCGTCGGTGATCTCGACCGTGGTCGACCCGAACACCTCGGGCTCGGGTCGAAGGCCCCCGTGGCGGCGGGCGAGCCCCCGCTGAAGCGGTTCCCGGTAGGTCTCGGCGCCGTCGGGTCCGTAGCCCATCGGCAGCCAGCCGTCAGCCGCCTCGGCGGCCAGGGCGACGTTGCGGGACCCTCCGGCCGCGATCCATATCTCGATGCCTGGCGAGGGATGCAGGATCGATCTCAGCGGCTTGCCCTGGCCCAGCGCGCCGGGACCGTCGTAGGGCAGCCGGAGGGCGTCGCCGTCGTGGGTGACGGGCTCGTCGCGGGCCAGCACCTTGCGCATGATCGCGGTGTAGTCGCGCAGCTTGGCCGCCGGCTTCCCCCAGGGCGCGCCGTGCCACCCCTCCACCACCTGGGGCCCCGACACGCCCAGACCGATGATGGTGCGCCCGCCCCCGGCGAGCGCGTCGATGGTCATCGCGTGCATGGCGGTGGCTGCCGGGCTGCGAGCGTCGACCTGCACGACACCGGTGGCGAGCTTGATCAGGCGGGTGTGCGCGGCCAGGTAGGCCAGGGGCGACAGCGCGTCGGCCCCGTAGGCCTCGGCCGTCCACACGCTGTGGTATCCGAGCCGCTCGGCGAGCTGCACGGTGGCCACGGGCACCTCCAGGGACGAGCCCCGGTACAGCTCCAGGCCGAGCCCCAGCTTCATGCGGCCCGGCCTGCGATCATCATGGCCGGCAACCCTAATCTCGATACGATCCGTCTTCGTGAAGGCACTGCGCTTCTCGCGCCAGGAGACCCGCTATGTGGCCGCGGCGCTGGCGTCGCGGCTCCGGCCCGGCGCGGGAGCGAGGTGGGGGCCGCTCAAGCTGATCGAAGACGATCCGCCCGAACTGCCCGGCGAGGACTGGCTGCGGGTCCACCCCAGGCTCTGTGGCATCTGCGGCTCGGACCTGGCCACCATCGACGGCCACTCGGCCCGCTATTTCGAGGACTACGTGTCGTTCCCGTTCGTGCCCGGCCACGAGATCGTGGCCGACACCGACGACGGGCGCCGTGTGATCGTCGAGCCCGTGCTGGGACACGAGGCCCGCGGCTTCGATGTGCCCTATCCGGGAGCCGCGCCCGGCGACGGCGACGACTACCGGCACCTGATGAGCGGTCACCTGCTGCCGGGGCTGCAGACCGGCTTCTGCAAGTCCACCGGAGGGGGCTGGTCGACCGAGCTGGTGGCCCACCCAACTCAGCTTCACGACGTCCCCGACTGGATGAGCGACGAGTTGGCCGTGATGATCGAGCCGGTGGCGGGCGGCGTGCACGCTGCGCTGCGCTCCGGCGCCCGGCCCGGCGACACCGTGGCCGTGGTCGGGGCCGGGACCATGGGCCTGGTGGCGGTGGCCGCCCTGCGGGGCCTCACCGAGCCGGCGTCGATCATGGTGGGGGCCCGGTACCCGACCCAGCGGGCGCTGGCGCTGGAGTTCGGCGCCGACACGGCCGTCGAACCGGGGGAGCTGAAGCGGGCCGTGCGCCGGGCTACCGGGTCGTTCATGGTCGGGGACCACCTCTCGGGCGGGGCCGATGTCGTCGTCGACGCGGTCGGATCATCGGCCTCGCTGGCGGAGGCCCTGTCGCTGTGCCGGCCGCGAGGCCGGGTCGTGGTGCTGGGGATGCCGGCCACGGTCACGGTCGAGCTGACCGGCCTGTGGCACCGGGAGGTCGAGCTGGGGGGCTGCTACGCCTACGGAACCGAGGTCCGCGCCGACGGCCGCCTCACGACCAGCTTCGATCTGGCCATCGAACTCGCCGGCAAGGTCGCATTCGACCGGCTGGTGTCGGCGCTGTACCCCCTCGATCGCTACGTGGACGCCCTCGGCCATGCCGCCGAGGCGGGGCGGCGCGGCGCGGTCAAGATCGCCTTCGACATGCGGGATGAGCGCCGGCGTGGCATCTGACCGCAGGAGCGCTTCTGAGAGTCCCGGCCCCGCGAACGGCCTTCGGTCCGATGCGGAGGGTCGAGCGAGCGCGCCCGCCCCAGCCCGAGCATCTGACCGCCGAGACGCCGCGGACGGCAACTCCAACGGCCCCAAGCGCTCCAACAGCTTCGACGCGGTTGTGATCGGCGCGGGCGTGATCGGCGCGGCCATCGCCTTCGAGCTCGGACGGCGGGGCCGGCGGGTGCTGTGCGTGGACAAGCTTCCCGCCGCGGGCTTCGGCTCGACGGTCAACTCGTGCGCCATCGTGCGGTTCACCTACTCGACCTACACGGGCGTGGCCATGGCCTACGAGGGCCTGCAGTACTGGCTCGACTGGGCCGCGTACCTCGAGGCCTCCGACGAGCTGGGCCTCATCGAGTACAAGCAGTGCGGCATGGCCGCCCTGAAGGATCCCGGCGGCCATTACCTGAAGGTGCTCCCCCATTTCGACGCCATCGGCGTGGCCTACGAGGAGTGGTCCACCAGCGAGCTGCTCCAGCGGATGCCGATCCTCGACGCGGGAGTGTTCGGCCCGCCCAAGCGGCCCGACGATCCCGAGTTCTGGGCCGACCCGACCGAGCAGCTGCCCGGAGCGGTGTTCACCCCCGAGGCCGGCTACGTGAGCGACCCCCAGCTCACGACCCACAACCTGCAGCGGGCCGCCGAGGCGGCCGGAGCCGAGTTCCGCTTCGCCACCGCGGTGACCGCAGTCGGCCACGCCGGCGGCCGGGTGACCGGCGTGACCCTCGACGGCGACTCGACCGTGGCCGCGCCCGTGGTGGTGAACGTGGCCGGCCCCCACTCGTTCCTGATCAACCGGATGGCCGGTGTCTACGAGTCGATGAACATCAAGACCCGGGCGCTGCGCCACGAGGTCCACCACGCCCCGGGACCGGCCGGATTCGACTACGAGCGGGACGGCTTCAACATCGCCGACGACGACAACGGCATCTACTTCCGGCCCGAGACGGGCAACCACATCCTGGTGGGCAGCACCGACCCCCGGTGCGACCCCCAGGACTGGGTGGACCCCGACGAGTACAACCAGCGGCTCAGCGCCGAGCAGTGGGAGGCCCAGGTGCTGCGGCTGAACCGGCGATTGCCGTCGGTGGGGGTGCCCCACGAGCGCAAGGGCGTGGTCGACCTCTACGACGTGAGCGACGACTGGATCCCCGTCTATGACCGCACCGACCTCGACGGCTTCTACGTGGCCATCGGCACCAGCGGCAACCAGTTCAAGAACGCCGGCGTGGCCGGTCACTGCATGGCCGAGCTGATCGAGGCGGTCGAGGGCGGCCATGACCACGATGCCGACCCGCTGGTGGTCGAGGGCCGCTACACCGGCCTGCCGATCGACATGGGGACCTTCAGCCGCAACCGCGAGATCAACCCCAACTCTTCGATGTCGGTCCACGGCTGACGGGCAGGCACTCCCGTGGCCAGCGAGCTGATAGGGCTGAGCGCACGCCAGGTGGTCGCCGGCCTGGCTGCGGGCGATCTCAGCCCCCACGACACCCTCGACGCGGTCCAGGCCCGTGTCGAGGCGGTCGACCCGCTGGTCAACGCGTTGCCGACCCGCTGCTTCGACCGGGCCCGGCGCCACGCCGACCGGCTCATGCCCGTCCCGCCCGCCGAGCGAGGGGTGCTGGCCGGCCTGCCCGTCCCCATCAAGGACCTCACGCCCGTCGCCGGCGTGCGGACCACCTACGGATCGCGGCTGAGAGAGAGCTTCGTGCCCGACGTATCCGATGTGATCGTCGAGACGGTCGAGGCCCGGGGCGGGGTCGTCTTCGCGAAGTCGAATACTCCCGAGTTCGGCGCGGGCGGCAACACGTTCAACGATGTCTTCGGTCCCACCCGCAACCCCCACGATCTGCGGCTCACCCCCGGCGGATCCTCGGGCGGAGCGGCCGCCGCGCTGGCGAGCGGCATGGCCTGGCTGGCCCACGGCTCGGATCTTGCCGGCTCGCTGCGCACCCCCGCGAGCTTCTGCGGGGTGACGAGCCTGCGCCCCTCGCCGGGACGGGTCGCCAACGGGCCGACGGTGATGCCGTTCCAGGTGCACTCCCAGCAGGGGCCGATGGCCCGTGATATCGCCGACCTCGCCCTGTTCGCCGACGCGATGGTGGGTGAGAGCCCCCGCGCCGGGCTCGGCAAGCCCCCGCCGCAGCAGTCGTTCCGCAGCGCCGCAGCCGCGCCGCGGCCGCCGCAACGGGTTGCTTTCAGCGTCGACCTCGGTGTAACCCAGACCGCGCCCGCGGTCGCCGCGGTATGCACGCGGGCGATGGAGGCGCTCGAGCGCGACGGCGTCGCAGTCGTGGCCGACCACCCCGATCTTGCCGATGCCGAGGTGGCCTTCGACGTCCCGCGGGCCCTGTTGTTCGCCGCCCTGCTGGGAGCCGAACTCCCCCAGGCCCGAGACGTCCTCAAACCCGAGGTGGTGTGGAACGTCGAGCGGGGGCTGGCCGTCGACGGTGACGCTGTCCGTGCCGCCATCGCGGCGCAAGCACGGATCTTCGAGCTCGCGGCCGGGTTCATGAGCCACTACGACCTGCTGATCTGCCCGGCGGCCGCCGTGCTGCCGTTCGCGGTCGCGGAGCGCTACGTCGGCTACAGCAACGGGCTTCCGGTGAGCGAGTACTACCGCTGGTTGACGATCGCGGCGGCCGTGAGCACCACCACCCTGCCGGTCATCACGATCCCCTGCGGCCGATCCGAGACCGGCCTCCCGGTGGGGATCCAGCTCATCGGGCGACCCCACGGGGAGCTGAGCCTCTTCTCGGCAGCCAGCCACATCGAGAGCGTGCTCGGCATCGGCCCCGCCATCGTCGACGTGGCTCCACCCGTCTAGGCCAGCCGCCTTGTGATGCTATGATGCGCGTATGCGCACCACAGTGTCACTGGATGAGCGGATCCACGAGGAGGCCCGGCGCATTGCCTTCGAGTCGCGTCGAACGCTCAGCGCGGTCATCAACGAGCTTCTCGCCGAGGGCCTCAGGCAGGTGGAGAGACCCCCTGTACGCCGTCAACTCGGGCAACTCCGCGGCACGATAAGCATCGCCGACGACTTCGACGACACGCCCCCAGAGGTGCTCGACGCATTGGCCGAGCCGCTCTGATGGCGGCCCTGCTGCTCGACACTCACGTCCTCCTCTGGGCCAACGAGGCACCGGAGCGACTCTCGGGCGAGGCCGTCGACGCGCTCGAGGACCCGATCAACGACCTGTTCGTGTCATCGATCTCGGTCGCTGAGATCGAGATCAAGCGCGCCCTCGGGAAGCTGGCCATGAAGCACAGCTGTCTCACACTCGCCTCGCGGCTCGGCGCGAACTGGCTCGACCTGACCGCGGCTCATGCGATGGGTCTCCGAGCCCTTCCGCACCTGCACGCGGATCCGTTCGACCGGCTCCTAGTCGCCCAGGCCGTCACCGAGGGCCACACGCTCGTCACCAACGACGACAAGGTGCTCGCCTACCCGGTGTCAACCCTCGCCGCCTGACCGTCCACCGCTCGCAGCCAGCCGGGACTCGACCCCGATCTCCCGACTCGCGTCTTGCCCACTACGGCTGCACGCCCGGGCCACTCGATCGCGAACCGCGGATCCGTATCGTCGGTCGAGGATCGCTCGGATCTGCTCTCGCGGTTCGACTGGGTCGGCCAGCCCGCTCAGGGGACGGCAAGACCGGCTCGGTGCGATGACGGCCCGGCGGACCATGCGGGCGGCCCCGCCTGGATGACCCCGGCGCGGATTAGGGGTCGGGGGCGTGGGCGGGGCCGTGGCGGATGCGTTCGGGCGGAGCGATGGTGTACAGCCCCCGCCCGTCGGGAACCTCCCGCCATCCGTGGTGATGGACTTTCTGATGGCAGGCCCAGCACAGCAGCATCATGTTGTCGATGTTGGTGGGCCCGCCCCGTGACACGGCTTCGATGTGGTGGCCCTGGCATATCCACATGTTGACGCCGCAGCCCCCGCAGGCCCCGTAGCGGGCTCGCAGAGCGTTCATCTGGGCTCTGGTTGCCACCCGCTTGGCCTGGCCGTGCCACAGCGGCACCCCTTCACCGCTGAACACCACCCCTGTGATCCGACCGTTGCAGAAGTACTCCTCGAGCACGCTCTGGGGGATCACACCGCCCCCGGCGACCTCTGCGAAGGCGTCGGTGCCGTCGGCGTTGAGATGCTGAACGATGGTGATGTCAGCCGACGGCCGGCCACCGCACCCGCACTTGCCGCCACCGGTCGGACTCGAACTCGCGTGCCGAGCCCCGCTCACCTCGCCACTGGCCCGGCTCAAATCGCCTCCACCCTCGTTCGAACCGCGTTCAGCCCCGCTCACCTCGCCACTGGCTCGGCTCCCGACACCGTCGCCGCCGCGGCCCGCGGGTGTCGGGCCTTCGGCTCCGGCGTAGATGCTGCCGTGTGAGCTCAGAGTGTCGAGCGCGTCGGCCATGCGCCGGTCGAGGCTGCGCTTCTCCCCGCCTGCACTCTGCCGGTCCAGGCGGCGCAACCGCTCGGCCTCATGCACGAACCGCTTGCGCACCTTGGCCCCCGTCACCGGATCCAACTCGCCCCGAAGATGCACCATCCCGTCGTCGCCGTCCCAGAAACTCAACCGCCGCCGGGCCCGCTGACGGCGGTACAGCTCCTCACCGTCATCGACCTGGCGCCGCGCCGCCCACCGGCCCGCCTCTTGAGCGAACTGCTCGGGCGTGAGGGCCGCGGCCCTGGCCAAGAGTTCCGAGTCCTGCTCCACCTGGCCCACGCTGGTCTTGTCAGAGATGACCGCGAGAGTCTTGGCGTTGGCTATGGAGATCTCACCGCTCTCCAGCGCGTCGCGCACGGCAGGCATCTCCTGGAGCTTCTCGAGTGTCTTGACCTGGCTGGCGGCGTCTCTCCTGAACAGCCCCGCAGCCCGGGCCAGCACCCCCACACCGCCGTCGCCGTGACGTTCCCGGGCCGCAACCCCAGCAGCCGCGTCGGCCTGCAGCACAGCCAACTGCCCGCCGATGCTCCCGCACTCGGCCAGCACGAGCTTCATATCCGAAGTCGGGGTGGCGGGATCGTTCACGAAGCGGATCAACTCCGCGAGACCCTCCCGCACCCGTCGTGCCGTCGAGATACCCATGAGCACATCATGACATAGGGGTACGACATTCATTAGTATCTATCGAGATTGTTCAGGATATTTGCTTGCAGAACCCGCCCAAGTCACAGGTCCGCAACACGCATCGGCCCCTTGCAGATGAAGACGGTGCCGCCGACAGTTAGAGGGGCCGGGCCGTCGCTGAACCGCGATCGCAGGATCTCGGCGACCCGCTCAGCCAGCCGGGTGCGCTGCGCCTCGGAATCGAAGGCCATCCTGAAGTAGGCCGTGCTCCGGTAGTAGTCGAGCACGGCGTCGACAGCCGGGAAGGCGAGGACGCCCGACCATGGCTCCGCCTGCACCCTCCGGAACAAGCCGGCGAGCTTCTGGCCGCCGGACTCGGCGTCGAAGTTGGCCGACATCCGCTCGACGAGCCGCCCGCCGAGTTCGGCCACCGCCGAGGTGTGCGCATCCTGAAGTTCCGGCCGGCTTCTGGAACTGTTGGTGGTGGCCACGAAGAGTCCGTCGTCGCGGATCACCCGGGCGGCCTCCGCCGCGGCCAGTCGGGGGTCGGGCACGTGGTAGAGCATGTGCCGGGCTACCACCGAGCCGAACGACGCGCTCCGGAACGGCAGGCCGACGGCGTCGAACTGGACGAGGCACGGCGGAAGCTCGCGTGCGGTTCCGCGGATCGACTGCAACTGGCGCAACGACAGGTCGCCCGCGATCACGTCGGGCCGGTCGAACGCCGTCGGACCGACCGGCAGGAGAGGGACGCCGACTCCGCACCCGATGTCAGCGATCGGCGAGTGGAGGGCGACCTCCCGTGTCACGTCTTCGAACAGGCTCTGCGAGGCAGAGTCAACGACGAGATACCGGCCGAAGATCCCGACCCGGGTGCAGAGCGGCGACTCCGTCTCGTACAGGGGGCGAGGGTCGACGAACGGCGCTGACACGGCGGGCTAGGGAGGCTGGGAGCCCAGCACGGCGTGGTAGGCGTCGAGGGTCTCAGCGTTGAAGCACACGAAGCGCACGCTGCGCACCCTCGTCTGGGTGGACCGGACCGTGCTGACCGCGATGGCAGCCGCCGGCTCGGTGGGATACCCGTAGACGCCGGTCGAGATGGCGGGGAACGCCACCGAATCGGCGTCCACCTCGTCGGCGCGGGCCAGCGACGACCGGTAGCACGACGCCAACAGGTCGGGCTCGCCCCGAGTGCCGCCGTGCCAGACCGGTCCGACGGTGTGGATCACCCAGCGGGCCGCAAGCCGGAAGCCGGGTGTGATCTTGGCATCGCCGGTGTCACAGCCGCCCAGCGTCCGGCAATGCGCCAGCAACTCGGGGCCGGCAGCCCGGTGGATGGCCCCGTCCACACCGCCCCCGCCGAGCAGCGACGAGTTGGCCGCGTTGACGATGGCGTCCACCGGCTCGGAGGTGATATCGCCCAGCGCGGCCTCCAGCCTCGGCCCCGGCCGGCCTGCCTCCCCCGTCGCCATCAGTCCCGATCCCTCCACGCCCACCCCTCCACGCCCACCATTGTGCCCGCAGCCAGCGACGCGAACCCGCGTCTCGTGGGCTCCGGATCGCTCAGCCCACCGCGATGAGCGCGACGGCCACCAGCGCGATAGCGAGTCCCAGCAACTGGACCTTGCGCAGACTCTCCCGGAACACGACCCATGCCCAGAACACCGTCACAGCCGGGAAGAGCGAGTTGAGGACGGCTGCAACCGATGTAGACCCCACCCGCGTCGCCGTCAGGAACATGGTGTTGCCAGCGGTAACCAGCGCCGCGATGGCGATGACAAGGAGCCAACCGCTACGAGACATCGAGGGCGAGAGCCGCCTCGCGCCCATGATCGCCACCAGCACGACGAGACCAGATGCCCGGGCGGCCACGATCGGCCACAGGCCGCTGTCCTCAGCGGAATGGGCGAGGCAGACGAACAGCAGCCCGATCCCGGCCGCGCCGCCCAAGCCGTAGAGGACGCTGGAGCCGACGGTGCCGCGCTGCTCGGAACGGACGATGCTGACCAGCCCGATCGCTACCAGCCCGAGTAGAACCCCCAGGGTTGCGGCCGCCGACAGGGCATCGTCGCCGAAGAGCGACTCGACGATCACCGGCAGCGAGGCCGCCCCCACACCGGCCACGGGAGCCGCGATGCTGACCCGCGTTCGGGCGTAGCCCGCATACAGCGCCACCAGCCCGAGCGCCAGCGCAATGCCGCCCAGAGCCCCCCACGCCAGATCGGAGACCGCCAGTTCGCCAACCGCAATCAACGCGGCGACCAACGCCAGCAGGAGACCGGCGAGCGTCGAGGCCGCGGTCACGACCACCGGGTGCACTCGCCGGCTGGCCAGCCCGCCCAGGAAGTCCGATGTCCCCACCGACAGTGCGGCCAGCAACCCCAACAGCACGGTCACGATGACATCACCGCCATGAAGGCGGCCGCGGTTCCGTCCTCGTAGCCAAGCAACCCCAACAGCACCGTCACGTCGACATCACCCCATGAGTCTCACCGACAGGCCACTGGGCTGTCGACACCGCCGGTTTGAACACCGGGCCGGCCGTTACCGCTCGGCCGCCGGGTCCGGCGCGTACTCTCGGAACGTGCCGCGGTTGTTCGTCGCCGTCTGGCCGCCCGACGATCTGGTGCGGGAGCTGGCTGCCATGCCCCGGCCCGATGTCGACGGTCTGCGCTGGACCAGGCCCGAGCGGCTGCACATAACCCTGCGATTCCTGGGTCAGTGCGACGAGACCGATGCGACCGGGGCGCTGCGCCATGTGAGCTTTGCGCCGGCAACAGTCACGCTGGGGCCGACGCTCAGGCGCCTGGGGCGGGGCGTCGTCATGCTGCCGGCCGGTGGCGTGGATGACCTCGCAGCCTCGGTCACGGAGGCGACCGCCCACATCGGCCAGCCTCCCCCGAACCGCCGCTTCACCGGCCACATGACCGTGGCCCGCTTCCGGCGCGACCCTCCATCGGGACGGTGGCCGCCGGAGGGCCTGCCCACCATCGACGCCTCGTTCATGGCGTCGCGCCTGGCTCTGGTCCGGGTGGAGCCCTCCGGCGCCTACGTGGACGTGGAACACTTCGACCCGCGCTGACGCCGCAGTTCCACGGTCACCGAACGGCCGGGGAGTCAGTCCAGCAGGGCGTCGGAGCGGACTCTCCGCCGCTCGGCCTCCTCATGGGCGGCAAGCACCCGGCCGAACAGCTGGCGGGTGCGCTCCACCCGGCCGATCACCCCCGGCTCCAGGGTGTAGGCGAAGATCGCGGCATGGCGTGGCCGGGAACCGGCAGCCACCCGAGTGACCCGGTGCAGTGAGTGCCTGCCCCGGAAGATCTGCAGGTCGCCGGGCCGCAGTTCGAGTGTCCGCACCCCGTCCCGGCCGCCGGCGAGCACCGCCGCGATGGTATCGAACCCCTCATCGTCGGCTGAGCGGATCCGGGGAACGTACTCGAACAGGCCGCCCTCGTCGCCCGGCTGCACCAGCACCGTCACCGCGAAGTCGTTGGTGTCGAAGTGCCAAGTGAACTGCTGACCCGGATCGCAGATATTGGCGGTAAGCCCGGCCAGCGGGTCGTCGTAGCAGTACAGGGCCCCGATCTCCAGGCAGTCGGCAATGAACCCGGCTACCTCCGGGGCTCTGAACAAGGTGTCGGTGGCGCAACCGGCATCCCAGGCGTCGCCGGGGATGAAGCCGCTGGAGCGCTCGATGAAGGTGTTGACCGGATGGTCGGGCGGGTAGTCCGGGTTGACCGACGTGTGGAAGTACGGGTTGATCACCTGGGTCGAGTAGTGGGTGGCGTGCTTGCGCTGGACGATCTCGTCGTTCAGCGTGGCCACGGCTTCCGGCCGCACGAAGCCGCCCAGGACCGCACAACCCTCGGAGCGGAGGCCGGCCCGGGCACGGTCCACCGCGGCCACATAACCGGCGCTGGCCGGATCGTGGATCGGGAACGCTGGCAGGTTGACCAGTTCGACCAGTTCGGCGACCGCTCCGGACTGCATCACCTCTCCTCCAGCGGCACTTCCCGAGTCTCTTCCCGCATCATTTCCCGAGTCTCTTCGCGCATCACTTCTCCCAGTGGGGGGTCCAGTCGCCTTCCAGCCGCATCGACATCCCCGCGTCGTCCTCAATGCGCCTGGCGACGCTCATCTCGCCTGCGTCGAGCCCGTAGCGCCGCGCGGCTCGCTCGAAGGCGCTGCGGGCGGCCTCGGCCATGGGTAGGTCAGCCTCCACGCTCGACTCGAGTTCTGCCAGCAGGCCCAGATCCTTGATGCACAGCGCAAGCGGGAAGGACGGGTCGTAGTGTCCGGCGAAGACGCTGGGGGCGTCATGGCGGGCGACGAAGCTGTCGCCGACGCTGTCGAGGATCGCCCGCCACAGCGTCTCCAGCGCCACACCGTTGGCAACGCCAACCGCGAATCCCTCCCCGAGCGCGGCCGCGGCCGCGAACCAGAGTTGGTTGGTGACGAGCTTGACCACATTGCCGGAACCGAGCGGCCCGCATTCGATGACCGTTCCGAGGTGCTCGAGCACCGGCCGGACCGAGGCCACCGCCTCCGGTTCGCCGCCCGCGAACAGAGTGAGGGTGCCGCCACGGGCACCGTCGACCGCGCCGGTCACCGGCGAGTCGACCACCGCCACCCCGTCGGGCGCGACGGAGGCCAGCTCCAGCACCAGCTCGCGGCGGTTGGTGGTGAGGTCCACCCACACCGAGCCCGGTCCCAGCCCGTCGAGTGCGGCACCGGGCCCGGCCATCACCGCCTCCACCTGATGGGGTCCGGGTAGCGACGTCATGAGCAGGTCAGCGCCCCGAGCGCAGCCGACCGCTGACTCCGCGGCCACCGCACCGGCCTCTACCGCAGTGGCCAGCGCGTCGGGGTTCAGGTCGTAGGCCGTCACCTGACAACCCGCGGCCACCAGACGCCGGCACATCGGGCCGCCCATGGTCCCAAGCCCCACGAACCCGACCCTGGGCAGGGCGCCACCCGAACCATGCCCCAACGACGGATCGCTCACAGGTCCCCAAGCTAGATGAGCTCGAGCGGGTAGGTGGTCAGCAGTTCGTTGCCGTCGGCGGTGATGAGGATCTGCTGCTCGAGCTTCACGCCCTCACCTCCGGACTTGGCCCCCACGAAGGCTTCGATGCACATGACCATGCCCGGCTCCAGCACAGCGTCGTAGCCGGACTCGTCCCAGCGCTCGCGGACGAACACCGACGGGTACTCGTCGCACAGCCCCACCCCGTGCGAGAGCACGGTGTAGCCGTTGTATTCGTCGACCGGCGGGTACCAGGACCGTTCGGTGATCTCGCGCAGCGACACGCCTGCGACGTGAAGTTCGGTGTTGCGCTCGATCTGCTCAACGGCCAGCGACCAGGTGTCGTGCTGTGCGGGAGTGGGCCGGCCTCCCCCGCACAGCCAGGTGCGGGACATGTCGACGCAGGCCCCGTAGGCCGCCACCATGTCGGTGTCGAACCCCATGAGCTCCCCCGCCTGCACCCGGCGGCTGCTGGCCTCCTGGTACCAGGGGTTGGTTCGGGGGCCAGAGGACAGCAGGCGGGTCTCGATCCACTCGCCGTAGCGGGCGAAGTTCCCGGCCTGCAGCACCGCCCACAGCGCCATCTCGGTGACGCCGGGCTCGAAGGCGGCCCGCATGTCAGTTACTGCGGCCTCGCAGGCATGCACCGCGCACCGCATGGCGGACACCTCGTCACCGCACTTGACCGCCCGGGCCTCCTCCATGAGCCCGTCGGCGTCGACCAGCGACACGTCCCGGGCCTCCAGGGCCCGCACACCCAGAAGGTCGAGGCGGTCCACCGCCAGGCGCCGCTCGCCGCGGCCGTGCTCGGCCAGGAGCGCGGCGATCTCGTCGGCCCACCGGCCCGCGATCTCGGTGGCCCGAGACCCCGCGTAGAAGTACACGTAGGACGTCCCTGGCCGGATCTCGTCCACCGCCTCGGAGTGCAGGCCCAGAAACTCGCCCTTCGAGAACTCGAACAACACCACCGGGCCCTCGGTAGCCACGAAGGCGTACCGGACTGCGTTGTGAAACGTCCACAGCGACATGTTGGTGGTGTCGGTGGCGTAGCGGACATTGATCGGGTCATACAGCAGCGCCGCGCCGCATCCGGCCGCCCGGAGTTGCGTCCGGACCCGCTCCAGCCGGTAGCGCCGGATGGCGGCGCGGTCCGGGAGCCTCAGCCCTGCCGCCGCCCACTCCGCCTCCAGGTCCGGACCGGGACCCAGGGCGTGAAGGTTGCGCTCGCCGTGCTCGAGCAACCAGTCCGGGGGCTTGACCCGGCCCACACCGATCTTGGGCTCGTGGCGCCGCCCGCTCACGGGCAAGAGACTACGCCCGCCGCCCGAACGCGACGAGGGCGGGGCCGAAGCCCCGGCCCAGACGCGACGAGGGCGGGGCCGAAGCCCCGGCCCAGACGCGACAAGGGCAAGAGACTACGCCCGCCGCCCAGACGCGACAAGGGCGGGGCCGAAGCCCCGGCCCAGACGCGACAAGGGCGGGGCCGAAGCCCCGGCCCAGACGCGACAAGGGCGGGGCCGAAGCCCCGGCCCAGACGCGACAAGGGCGGGGCCGAAGCCCCGGCCCAGACGCGACAAGGGCGGGGCCGAAGCCCCGCCCTGTTGTCGTGTTGTAGCGAGCCGCTAACGGCTCACGGACGCGGTAGCGCTAGAGCGTCTACTGCAGCGCGAGCGGGATGACCGTCTCGTCGCAGCTGGGATCCATCGGGGCGCTCCGCGCCTGGGCCAGCCATCCGTCGACGGTGCCGCGGTTGCCCGCGATCCAGTCGGAGGCCAACCCCGCGATGAAGTCCTCGGTGGCAGCGTCGCCGGCAGCGGACTGCTCGACGTTGGCCAGCGACACGTCGATGACCGACAGCTGCACCGCGCAGAACAACTCCGCGGCGTACGGGTTGGCGCTCAGCCAACCGCTGTTGGCCGTGACCTGGATGTCGGCCGCGACCCACGCCAGCTGGCACGTGCCTGCGTCCGCGGCGGCGGGGCAGGAATCGGCTCCGATGTTGGCCTGGCCGGGCCGCTGGTCGTGGCCCTCGCCGCCCTCGATGCCGGTCGGGTTGGAGTCGTCGATGACCTCTTCGGCGGCCAGCCAGTAGACGTTGTCGCCGGGACGCAGCTGGGTTATGTACGCGCTCGGGGTCCATGTGTAGACCACGGCGGGCTCGCCCGCTTCCGCCTTCGACACCGCCTCGGCGAACATGGCGTCGTAGCCGGCCTTGACCTGGGCGATGTTCTCCCAGCCCGAGAAGGCGATCTGGCTGTCGATGATGTTGTCACACGTCCAGCTGTCGGGGCAGCCGTAGATCTGGGCGATCCCGTCACCGGGGTTCTGGTCCGCGGCGTCGTACGCGGCCAGGATCGCCGGGTCGTCGTTGAGCTGGTCTAGATGGGTTATCCCGTGCTCGTCGGCGAAGGACTTGGTGATCAGGTAGCCCTGCAGGCCACCGGCGATCATCTCGTTGCCGACGATGGTCAGGTGGTCACCGACCAGCGAACCGTCAGGCAACTCGGGCAGCCACCATGACACGTGGCCCGGGTACCAGCTGTTGACCCAGAAGTCGATGTCTCCCTGAGCCATGGCCAGGTAGGCCAGCGACGGACCGAGTTCGAGTTCGGACGGCTCGGACACCTCGTAGCCGAGCTCCTCCAGCAGCTGCTTGTAGACCTGGGCCTGGAAGTACCCCGTGGTCCAGTCGGCCCTTCCCATGGTGATCGATGAGCCGTCACCGGGCGTCATCGACATATCTTCCATGGGCTCTTCTTCAGCCATCGGCTCTTCTTCAGCCATCGGCTCCTCTTCAGCCATCGGCTCTTCCTCAGCCATCGGCTCCTCAGCCGGGGCGGCCGGCTCCTCCGCGGCCGGCGTTGTCGTCGTTTCCTCGTCGTCGTCACCGCATGCGGCAGCTATCAGCGAGAACGCTGCCACCAATGCGAGCCATACCGAAACTCGCCTCTTCATGAATGCTTCTCCCTCCTGGGGTTGCTTGGCTTGACCGCGCCTCAGCTCTGAGGCTCGGCGCGGTCGGCCGATGAGAATAGCGGACGGATGTCCATCAAGCCACCCCATGCCCGCTCGGATTTGATCCGTGTCACTGAGTGAAACTCGCTTCGGCGTCCGCGTACACCTTGGAGCGGCGGAACTCCTTGAGTATCCCGGAGGCAGTAGCCGCCAGCAGCACACCGCCGAGAAGCGCTAGGAACGAGCCGATGCCACTGAGGTAGTTGGGGTCGGCACTGCGCACATGGACGGCAATCCAACCGAACGCCGCGCAGGCGACGCCCGCGCCGATCCCGGCCGTAATCGTGCTCCAGCGCCATTGTCGGTGCTCGTCGCGGCCCATGGCTCCCGCGGCGGGCAACACCGTGGCCAGGCCCAGCACCCCGCCGAGAAGTGTCCAGAGTCCCAACCGCGTGCCCTCGCTGCTGAGGCCGTCGGTGACGGCAAGCTGGGTCACGCTCATCTGGGCGGTCAGCGCCGAGATCTCCGCAGAGATGGGGCCGGCGTCCGCCGGGTTGTCGATGGCCTTCTGCTTCAACTCCTCTATCTGCGCCAGCGTCTCCTCGCTCATGACCTGGTCGGAACGGCGATCGAACGACCACGCCGAGAACATGCCCACCAGGATGATGACCGCCGCGACCGTGCCCCCGATCACGCGACCCCAGCCGATCTTGAGGCTCAGCGGATGCAGCGGCGTATGCGGCGCCCGGCGTATCCACATCAGCGCGCCGGCACTGGCGAGCAAACCGCCCAAGAGGGCGACCCAGACCCCCAGCCCGGCGCCTGGCGAGGACAGGTCCGATGGCGATGCCAGGACGTAACAGACCATCATCACCAGCAAGGCCAGCGCGCCGATGAGGGCGCCGTCTGTAGTGAGGTACCGCGGACCCCGCCCTGGTGCGAGCCAGGCCGTCACGACTGCACCTATCACCAGGAGGCCCAGCGCGAGCGTCACGATACCGAACCAGGAGCCGCCCGAGGCCGAGAGGCCATTGAAGGATTCGCCGGCGAGATTCTCGTCGGTGCGCCGGCCGTAGGCACTCATGAAGCCCGCATCGGTGGTCCAGACCAGGAACACCGAGACGGTTGCGAGCAGGCCGCCGATCCCGGCCAGCACCATCCCGGGCTTCTCCTCGGCCGTGGCCGGCGCGAAGCCTCCGGCCGGGCCGGCAGGGGCCGGAGCGTCCCCGGCGGCCTCGAGCAGCTTCTCAGGGTCGCGGCGATGGGCCCAGGCCCGGCGGATGCGCCTGAGCAGACCACCGGACCCATCCGACTGGGGCTGCGAGATGCGGTCCAGCACCACTGCCACCAGGAAGAAGGCAAGCCCGCTGGCCGCGCCCTTCGACACGCTCTGATCGGTGATCGCCTTGAGGAGAAGCTGGCCCAGGCCCCCCGCTCCCATGATGGCGGCGATTCCGAGCATCGAGATGGCCAGCAGCAGCGTCTGGTTGATCCCGGTGGCGATGGCGGGGCGGGCCAGCGGCAGCTGCACGTCGAACAGCACGCGCCACTCGGGCGCGCCGTAGGCCCTGCTCGCCTCCACCACGTCCTCGCGGACTTGGCGGATACCCAGGTTGGTGAGGCGCACCAGAGGGGGCAGGGCGAACACCATGGTCACCATGGTGGCCGACACCACCCCGGTCCCCCAGAAGAAGATGAACGGCAGCATGTAGACGAACGAATGGATGACCTGCATGCCGTCGAGCACGGGTCTCACGACCCGCCAGGCCGAATCGACACGCCCGCACAGGACACCGAGAGGCAGTCCCACGACCACGCACAACAGCACGGCCACGCCGACGTACCCGATGGTTCTGGCCGTCTGCAGCCAGAAGTTGACTCCCAGGAGCGCGCACAAGCCGAGAGCCACCGCGGAGAAGACGCCGACCTTCACACCGCGGATCAGGGTGCCGATCACGAAGAAGGCGAGCACGACCCACACCCACGACAGGGGTTCCAGGATGTCGTCCACCACGAAGCCGATCAGCGTGGAGAAGGGCCACTCGATGATCGAGAGCAGCGTCTCGAGCCTCACTGCGATCCAGTCCACCGCCTGGTCGGCCCAGTTGCCGACCGGGATCTGGAACTGGTCGAGCAGTTCCTCGCTGAAGAACCCAGGGTTCGCAGACTCGCCGCCGCCCTGCTGCGCTAGAACGGTCACGGCTGAGACTCCTCTGTGAGGGCCGCGAACTCATCGGCGTACACCTTGGCCCTACCGAACTCCTTGAGCACCGCGGCCACCGCGGCCACCAGTACGAGCCCGCCTGCCATGGCGAGGAAGGAGCCGATCCCGCTCACGTAGTCGGGGTCCGCCGAGCGGACATGCGTGAAGATCCAGCCGAAGGCGACACAGGTTGCCCCGAAGCCGATGCCGGCGGTGATGGAACTCCAGCGCCATTGCCGGTGCTCGTCACGGCCGAACACCCCGGCTGCAGGCAGTGCTGCGGCCAGCCCCGCCAGTCCGGCCACAAGGGTCCAGATCCCGAGCCGGGCGCCCTTGCTGTTGACCCCGTCGACGATGATTCGGAAGTCGGCCTTCAGCTCGTCCCTCAGCTCAGCGATCTCCAGTGAGATCACCCCCGCATCCTCAGGATTCGCCGCAGCTTTCGCTTCAAGCTCGTCGAGTTGCGCTTGGACCTCGGGCGTCACAACCACCTCGCCGCGCTCATCGAAGCTCCATACCGACACCGCGCCCACGGCGAAGACGAGCACGGCGAACACTGCTGCCCCGACAGCGCCCCAGCGGACCCGCGAGCTGAGAGGACGGGCTGCGACGTGGGGCGAGCGCCGGATCCAGCCCACCGACCCCGCGGACGCGACCAGCGCGCCGATCAGCGCGATCCACGGCCCGACGGAAGTGACCGAACTCGCGGCCAGCTCCGACGGCGCGGCCAGCAGGTACGACGCCATCAGCACCAGGAGGGCCAGCGAGGCGATCACCGCTCCGTCGCTGGTGAGCCCGCGCGGCCCCCCACCGGGCGAGACCCAGGTGTTGACCACCGCGGCCACGACGAACAATCCCAGGACGAGCGCGAGCCAGCCGAACCACGAGCCGCCCGAAGCCGACAGGCCGTTGAAGGACTCGCCGACAAGAAGCTCGTCGCTCCGCCGGCCGTAGGCGCTGAGGAACCCCGCACCGGTGGTCCATGTGAGCAGCACCGACACCGCGGCCACCGCGCCGCCGCCCGCCGCGATGAGCATCGGCTTGCGTTCTGCGCTGGTAAGCGGCGCGATGCTTCCATGATCGCTCGGCGCCTCGGCTCCGGCCTCGGTCTCCTCGTCGGCGGTCGCCGGTTCCTCGGCCGGCATCAGGGCCTCCGGGTCACGGCGATGGGCCCAGGCCCGGCGGATGCGGTGAAGCAGGCCGCCCGAGCCCGAAGCCTCGGGCTGCGAGATGCGGTCGAACACCACGGCAACCAGATAGAAGGCCAGACCGGCGGGCACGGCGTCGATCACACTCTGACGGCTGATAGCGCCGAACAGCAGCCCACCAAGGCCCTTGGCGCCCATGATGGCCGCAATGCCGAGCATCGAGATCGCGAGCAGGAGCGTCTGGTTGATCCCGGTCATGATGGCCGGACGGGCCAGGGGAACCTGGACGTCGAACAGGACCCGCCACTCAGGTGCGCCGTAGGCCCTGCTCGCCTCCACCACGTCCTCGGGCACTTGGCGGATGCCGAGGTTGGTCAGGCGCACCAGTGGTGGGATCGCGAACGCCATTGTCACGATGGTGGCCCCGACATTGCCGGTGCCGAAGAAGTAGACGAACGGGATCATGTAGACGAAGGCGTGGACCACCTGCATGGCGTCGAGAATCGGTCTCACGACCTGCCAGACGGAGTCCAAGCGCCCGCAGGCAACGCCCAGGGGCAGCCCGATGATCACGCACGCCAGCACCGCGACGATCACGAAGCTGATGGTCTCGATCGTCGGTCGCCAGAAGAAGTCGCCGAGGAACCCGCACACGGCGATGGCCACGCCTGCGAAGACACCGACTCGCAGGTTGCGCACCAGGGTGCCGACCACCAGGAACGCCACCACCACCCCGACCCAGGACATCGGCTGCAGAACGTTCTCCACGAGCACGTCGTTCAGCGTTCTGAAGGGCCATTCGATGATCGCCAGCAGCCAGCCGAGATTCTCGCTTATCCAGTCGCTCGCCTGCTCCATCCAGCTGCCGAACGGCACGAGGAACAGGTCAAGGACTTCATTGTCCGTGAACCCGGCCTCGGGCAAGTCGACCTGCCCGGACCCCTGGGCCAGCACGCTCACATGAACACCTCGCGCTCGAAGTCGTCGATCAGGTGCTCGACCCGGCCCATCTCCTCCATGATGTGGCGGGGGTCGAGGTTGCCGACCAGAGTTCCTGACTCGTCGCAGACGGCGATGGGCAGGCCGCGCCCGGCCGCGGCGTACACGGTGTTGAGACAGTCCTCCCGGCCGCAGCTGTCGAAGTCGGTTCGCAGGGCGGGACCCAGATCGGTGGTGCCCATGCCTCGGGCCCGCATCCCGTCGTCCGCGGTGAGCAGGTGGGTGGGCGACCCGGCGGCGTCGATCACGAAGGCGCCCGAGCGGTCCCCGATGCGGTCGAGAGCCTCAGCCAGCGTGGCGTCGGCGGAGACCGGCCTCGGCTCCTGCATGATCTCGTGAACCTGGATGACCCGGCCCTGGTCGACATCCTGCACGAACTCGGCCACGTATCCGGTTGCGGGCTGGGTAAGGATCTCCTCGGGAGTTCCGATCTGCACCACCGCCCCGTCCTTCATGATGCAAACGCGGTCGCCGATGCGCAGCGCCTCATTCAGGTCGTGGGTGATGAACAGGATCGTCTTGTGGAGATCTGCCTGGATCTCCATCATCTCGTCCTGCATCTGGCGGCGGATCAAGGGATCGAGCGCGCTGAAGGCTTCGTCCATGAGCAGGATGTCGGGATCGGAGGCCAGGCCCCGGGCCAGACCTACCCGCTGCTGCATGCCGCCGGACAGTTCCGAGGGGAAGCTCTGGGCGTAGGAGCCAAGCCCGACCAGCGACAGCGCCCGCATGGCCGCGTCCTCGCGGGTCTGCTTCTCCACCCCCTGCACCTTGAGGCCATAGCTGACGTTGTCGATCACCTTGCGGTGGGGGAACAGCGCGAAGTGCTGGAACACCATGCCCATGTACTTGCGGCGGAACACCTGCAAGTCCGATCCTTCGAGCGCTTGGACATCGGTGCCATCGACAATCACCGAGCCGTAGGTGATGTCGTGGAGCTTGTTGACGGTGCGGAGGGCGGTGGACTTGCCCGAACCCGACAGGCCCATCACCACGAACAGCTCGCCCTTGTTGACCGAGAAGGACACATTGTCGAGGCCCACCACATGGCCGGTCTCGGCCTGCACCCGGTTCTTGTCCATCCCGGCGCGGGCCAAGTCGAACGCACGGCCCCGGGGCTGGGGCCCGAAGATCTTGTAGACCTCGTCAAGGACGATGATCTCCTCGCCCATCTCTACCATGCAGCACTCCTCCCCAACGTTGTCAGCCCGATACCGTAGTACGTTCAGCCGTTGCGGTGGTCAAACGCCCGGCGGCAACCCTAGACCAATCCACGTTCCTGGACCCCAAGATGCCCGAAAGTGTGACCAAGTCTTCCAAGCACAGCCCCTTGGATGAAGAGACCGCGGCCGCTCTGACGTTGTACAACACCTACCTGGTCGCCGACCGGGAGCAGCAGGCCCATGAGCGCGCCCTCAAGAAGGCCGAGAGGGCCAAGGACGATGCGGCTGCGGCCGTGCGGGAGCTGAACGACCGCAAGGCGTCCGCGGCCGAGACGGCCGAGGCCGAGACCGCCTACCGGGAGGCCGCGGAGGCCCTGCGCAGCCTCCGCGGCGGGGACCAGGCCGCGCCGCAGGACAGTAGTGACGCGGCCGACGACGCGGACGCAGCCCCCGCAGCTGAGGAAGAGACCCCAGACGACGAACCCGCAACCGAAAAGGAGACCCCAGAACCCGAACCCGCAGCCGAAAAAGAGACCCCAGAACCCGAACCCGAAGCCGAAGCACCCACCCCAGACGACGAACCCGCAGCCGAACAAGAGACCCCAGAACCCGAACCCGAAGCCGAAACACCAACCCCAGACGCAACCCCCGCAGCCGAAGCACCCACCCAGGACGCCGCCGACGACGGTCAGGCCGCCGGCACCGGGAACGAAGCCCCGGCCGGCGAGGATCAGCCGGAGTCAGTGGGGGTGGAGGCCTCCATCGGCGACGACGACCTGGCCGGTGATGAACCGGCCGGCGTCGCTGGCTAGCAGCAGCGCCGGTCCGACCATCTCGTCCGGATGGGCCAGACGGCCCAGCAGCGTGCCCGCGCCCATCGACTCGGCCGCCTCGGGCCCTTGATTGCGCACCATGTCGGTGTCCACCGGGCCCGGCGCCAGCGCGTTCACCCTGATCCCCCTGGGAGCCAGCTCGCCGGCCGCCGCCCTGGTGTAGGACAGCAGGGCGGCCTTCATCGCACCGTAGATCGAGAAGCCCCGCGAGAACATGAACGCCCCCACGCTGATCACGTTGATCACCGAGGCGTGGGGGCTCTCCTCCAACTGCGACAGGCACGCCTGGGTCAACAGGGCCGGGCCCCGCAGGTTCACCTCGAAGGACTTCTGCCATGCGAGCGGGGTCTGGGCACCGATGGGCTGGGCGAGGGCGTTGGCCGCGTTGTTGACGATCACATCCACGGTGCCGAACCGGTCGACCGCGGCTGCGGCCAGCCTCTCGACGGCTTCAAGGTCGCCCATGTGGGTGGGAACTGCCAGGGCCTCGAAGCCCGCGGCGGTCAGACGCTCCCCGGCCGCGGCGCAGGACTCCGCGGAACGTGACGCCACCACCACCCGGGCGCCGGCGCACCCGAACCCCTCCGCAATGGCCCGGCCGATGCCCCGGGTGCCCCCGGTGACAATAGCGGTCCGTCCCCTCAGGTCGAAAAGGCTCCCATAGCCGTCACGATCCATACCCCGAGCATCGTAGACAGGCCAGCCCGCACGCCGCGACCCGCCAGGCCGGTGGGTGGCGGCGAGTCAGATGACCGACGAATAGGGCGAAGCCCGTGTCGGTCATCTCGGCTCGACGACAGGACCCGCCGGCCGGGCATCGCGCTGGCCTGCGCCGGCGGGGCGATCAGACTTTCTTGCGGGGCGAGTCCGCGTTCTTCAGGATGCGGCCCTGGGCATCGAGAATCCCGACCTTGGATCCGATGGACAGAGGGTTCGCCCCGAACAGATCCTCACGATTGATGGCCACCCACCGGTAGCCGTCGATCTTCTTGGCCCTCTTGAAGGCACCCTTCAGGTCGCGGGGTTGGGCCGCCACCACAATCGAGCCGTTCGCGAAGACGAGGTCGGCGGTCCCGGAAGCATCCGGGGAGGCATCGACAGCCGCGGCAACGGCTGCCACCAGCCCGTCATGGTCCAGGCGAGCCACGTCAGCCGTCCGCGGTGAGGATCGCCACCACGGCCTCGAGGGCCGCCTCGGCGTCGGGACCCTTCGAGGTGATCCGGGCGGTATTGCCGGGACCGGCTCCCAACGCGAGCAGGCTCATGATGCTGGCTGCGTTGGCCGTCTTATCGCCCACCTCGATCTGAACACCGGCGTCGAAGGACGCGATCTGCTCGACCAACTCGGCTGCCGGCCGGGCGTGAAGGCCGTGGCTGTTGGTGATGACTAGTTCCTTGTACACGGGTTGCTCCGGGATTCAATCGTCGGATGGGGGCGCAGTCAGTCGCCCGTAGACGAACGAGGCGTCGTCGGATTGCGCGAGCTCCTCGCAGAGGTCCTCGTCCTGAAGGATCTCAGCCAGCCGTGACAAGACCTGCACATGATCGTCTCCCACCGCCGCTAGCCCGACGACGAGATGAGCCGTTCCCGGCCCCCAGTCGACCCCCTTGGGGTATTGGGTCACGACGATCCCGGTGGAGCGGATATCGCTCTTGCTCTCCAGCACCCCGTGAGGAAGGGCGACCCCGTTGCCGAGGTAGGTCGAGACGACCCGTTCCCGCTGCTTCATGCCCTCGACGTACTCGGGAGCCACAGAGCCGCGGGCTACCAGCAGGCCGCCGCAGAACTCAATGGCTTCGTCCATGGACTCCGCCCTGCATCCGAGCACGACATCGTCGGGTGTCAGAACGGTTCCGAGGCCCTCCTCCACGGCAGCGCTCATAACTTCGAGACGATCGGGTCGCCCGCTGAGAGCTTCGTGATCAGATCCTTCACGGCCGGATCGTTCACGAACATGGTGAACGGGACGATGGCCGCGCTGGGCACCTTCTCGCGGGCCTGCGTGGCGAGCCCCTTGTGGACCACCACCACATCGGCTTCGGCGGTCAACTGCCCCACCGGGGTGTGGATCACCGAGATGTCCAGCTTCGCCTTCTTCACCATGCGCTTGAGCTGGTTGGCCCCCATCAGGCTGCTTCCCATGCCCGCTTCACAGGCGAAGACGATGAGCTTGACCTCGTCCGCCGCTTTCGTGACTCTCTCTGTCACAGCTGTCCTCCATCGATAGTCCTGCTTGGCTCAACGCGAAATACCGTAGCCAATGCGAGTAGAGCGGTCGGAGCGGTGGAACCACTTCCACCGCTCCGACCCGTCACAAGTTGCGCCATTGGGGGACAACGCAACTCTGCGCTGATCAGCCCAGAGGGACACCCTCCATGGCATCCCCTAGCGAAGTGTCGTCGTCGTCGGCATCGTCCATCTCCTTGACGGGGAACAGCCGCAGCAGGATCGATCCGACCACAAACGCGGCGGCCGCACCGGCGGCCATGCCCAGGTACACCCCGGCTGCTGCCGCTCCATCGGTTGGAGTGAAGGTGATGTAGGCGAAGATGCTCCCCGGAGACGGCGGCCCGGTGAGACCGGCGTCGAAGATCACGAACACGATGTCGGCCACGATTCCGCCGGCCCACATGGCCCCGATCATCACGGGGTTCATCAGGACGAACGGGAAGTAGACCTCGTGGATGCCGCCGAAGAAGTGAATGATGATGGCGCCCGGAGCCGACAGCTTGGCCAGGCCCTTGCCCGCGAACCAGTAGGCCAGCAGCAGTCCCAGCCCGGGGCCGGGATTCGACTCGAGCATGTAGTAGATCGACCGGCCGGTCTCGGTGACGTCGGTGGCTCCCAGCGGCGTCAGCACGCCGTGGTTGATCGCGTTGTTGAGGAACAGCACCTTGCCGACCTCGATGGGCAGGTCCATCAGTGGCAGCAACCCGGCGTCGCTCAGGCCTTCCACCATGTCGCCGAAGCGCTCGGCGAGCCACGACATGATGGGACCGATGACGACGTAGCCGAGCATGGCCATGAACACGCCCGCGATGCCCTGCGAGAAGTTGTTGATCAACATCTCGAACCCGGCGGGCCGCTTGTCCTCCAGCCACTTGTCGATCTCTCTCATCACGTAGCCGGCGAGAGGGCCGACGACCATGGCCCCAAGGAACTGCGGCGGATCCCCAATGACGGCGCCCTCGGCCAACTCGAACGAGGCGCCGCCGATGACCCCCATCACCGCAACGGCCCCGAGGACGCCGCCCCGGTGGCCGTGGATCAGCTTGCCGCCGGTGTAAGCGACAAGCAGGGGCAGCAGGTACTTGATCATCGGGCCGACCGTGTTCCCGGTAATCGCTCCCCAGTCCCAGTCGAGGCCGGTCTTCTCCAGCCAGCCGGGCGGAATGAACAGGGCAGTTATGAATCCCCAAGCAATGAACGCACCGATGTTCGGTATGACCATGCTGGAGAGGAAACCGCCGAAACGTTGTACACGCTGTAACATGCGCGGGTCCTCCTATAGCGTTAGGTGACGCCTCGATTCTCCCATCTGTCCCGCCACATGCGCGACCGGCGCTACTACCAATACCGCACCGCCCATATACGACATTCCGGCGCGCCTCGCGGCCTTCGTGCACCGGATCGATCGCGCCCGGCCTCTCAGGCGTAACGGGCCAGCCGGCTCACGTCGGAGGCCGACAGCAGCGGGCTGACGACGACCACCGGAACTTCGTTCTCGACTAGGGGGACGGTGGAGATCACCAGGTCGAATTCGCCGTGCTGGAGTTCGTCGTAGCCCCGCTCCGACAGGACCTCGACCAGCTCCAGTTCGGGAAACTCGGCTTGGATCCGCGAGACCAGGACCCACACCGTCGCCATCCCGCTGGGACAGACGATCAGGGCCCGGCGCCGGGGCCGCAGGCGGGCGCGCTCCATCGCGCCGGAGAGGTACATCGTGATGAAGCCGATCTCGTCGTCGCTCATCGGCACCTGCATCGCAGACTGGATCGTTCCGGCGATCTCGGTCGCAGCGCAATGAACTTCGGGATAGCGCTCACGCACCTCATGCAGGAGCGGGTTGTGGATCGGCAGGCCGTAGCGCAACCGGACACGCAGCCGCTCGAGGTGCGCCGCCAGACCCCGCTTCAACTCGAGGTCGTCGCCGAGCGCGACGTGGAGGCGCTCGCCCGCGATCTCCATGATCCGGTCGAGGAGGTCCGGGTTGATGGACGCCGAGTCCGACCGCACGGTGTCGAGCGTGTCCAGACCGAGCAGGTATTCGGTGATGGCGGCGACCTCGGGCGCGGCCAGGAAGGCCCCCACGAGCCCTTCGAGGCCCGGAACGACTCCGGCAACGCTCCCGGCAATGGGATGATCCATGACGGACCGGTACAGGCCGGCCTCGACGGTCACGGTGTGCCCGTCGCGGATCCTCGCCACCGAGACCGCCAGGAAGAGCGCGAACACGACGTCGCTGCGACCCGATGTGAGGGTCTGGCCGAGCGGGCTCGAACGCACGATCGCCGCGGTTTCCCGCAGTGGCAGCGCGAAGATCCGCTCCCGCAGGCCCACCGGCACGCGAACGTTCGCGGCCGACCGAGTCGACGGGTTCTCCGCCAGCTGAAGCAGCAGCACCTCCTCGGGGATCGCTTCGAGGATGAGCTGCACGATGACCTGACGGATGCGGCGCTCGGTGCCGACAACGGTGACCCCTTGCCCGGGGCGGCGCACGAGCGGCAATCCGTTGCGCTCCAGCCACGGCTCGCCCGCCCGCAGGTCACGGCGGGCCGACGCCTTGGACACCTCGAGCTCATAGTGGAGGTCCTCGAGCGACACCACCGACGGCGCAGCCCACAGCAGCGCCGCGAGAAGGATCCGAACCCGCTCCTCCGGCGCGTAGACCCTCGGAGCATCCGACAGGGGCGGCAGGTCGGCGGTGATCTGGGCCCGGACGTCGGGCGGCCCGTCGACCACGAGTCCCAGGCCTCGCTTACGGACCAGCTCCGCGCCGCAAGAACGCAGATACCGGTCGATGTGATCGAGGCGGTACCGAACAACCCGCTCGCTCAATCCCAGGTCGGCTGCGACTGACGCGGTGCTGCGCGGCTGATCCTGCTCGAGGAGCCAGCGGGTGATCCGCAGCACGCGGGTGTCGAGCGAGGACGTCATCGGTGATCGAGAGCCGCACCGACGATGTCTCGGACCTCGGCGGCCGTCCCCGCGCCGAGGGCCGCCTCCGTCATCGCGCCAGCGTCGGCCTGATCGAGCGAGTCGACCACCGACTTGATGATGTTGACGGATCGAGCGGTGACCGAGAGCTTGTCGACGCCCAGGGCGGTGAGCACCGCCGCGCCCAGCCGGTCGGCCGCCGCCAGGCCGCAGACGGACACGCCGATGTCGTGGCGCCGGGCGGCGGCCACCGTGCGCTCGCATAGCGCCAGAACCGCCGGGTGGAGGGCGTCCTGGAGGCTGTCGAGCGACCCGTTGGTCCGGTCGGCCGCCATCGCGTACTGCGTGAGGTCGTTCGTCCCGATCGAGAAGAAGTCGACGTGGGGCGCGACCGCGTCGGCCGTCAGGGCGATGGAGGGCACCTCGACCATCACCCCGATCGGCGGCACGGCATGGTCCACCCCCTCCGCGCCGAGCTCCTCCGCCGTCTGCATGATCCGGGCGCGCAGCTCGGTGACCTCTTCGATGGTGGAGACCATGGGGAGCATCATCTGCACGTCAGCGGTACCGGCAGCACGAAGGATCGCCCGAACCTGGGTCTCGAAGACATCCGGGCATTGGGCGTAGAGGCGCGCTCCCCGAACGCCGAGGAACGGGTTCTCCTCCGCCTCGACCTCCAGGTACGGAGCGGGCTTGTCCCCGCCGATGTCGAAGGTCCGGACGACGACCGGCTCGTCGAAGGACGAGCCCGCGAAGGAGTAGAAGTCGAACTGCTCCTGCTCGCTGGGCGCCTCCGTACGGTCGAGGAACAGGAACTCCGTGCGCAGCAGTCCGACGCCCTCCGCGCCGACCTCCACGGCGCGGACGATGTCCTCGCGGGACCCGACATTGGCCGACACCCGGATCGGCTGCCCCCTGAAGGAGACGCCGATCCCCCTGAACCGCTCGGCGGCCGCGAGCTCGGCCTCGGCCGCGGCCCGGCGGGCCGCGAAGTCATCGGCGGTGGCCGCGTCGGGGCGGACGGCTATGTCGCCGGTTGAGCCGTCGAGCGCGATCGGGTCGCCGTCGCTCACGCTGCCGACCACTCCGTGGGCGCCCACCACGGCCGCGACGCCCAGTGACCGGGCGATGATGGCGACATGACTGGTCGGGCCGCCGGCCTCGGTCACGAACCCTAGGACGAGCTTGGGATCGAGCAGGGCGGTGTCGGCCGCGGTAACCGATCTCGCCACCAGCACCGACGGCGTCTCGATCAGCCGCGCGCCGGGGGCGTCGACGCCGGCGAGGTTGCGACGGATCCGGTCGATCACCTCGCCCACGTCCTGGGCCCGCTCCGCCATGTAGGGGTCATCGATGGCGGCGAATATGGCCTTGATCTCGGTCTCGGTCCGGGTGAGCGCGGCGTCCAGGCCCGCCCCGCCGGCGAGCGCGCTGTTGACCGCGTCGACCATCATCGGATCTGCAGCCATCAGGGCCTGAGCCTCGAGGACGTCACCGGCCTCAGCCCGGCCGGCGTCCCGGGCGGCCTCGCACATCGATTGCAGCTCCTGGCGCACCTCTTGGACCGCGGCCGCGAACGCCGCCGCCGGATCGGCGCGGTCGAGCACCTCCACCGTCTGGTGGTCGATGACCACCGCCGGGCCGAGCGCTACGCCCGACGACGCGGGGGTGCCGAGGATGCGGATCTCGGGATGTGTGGTCACTGGTCCTCCAAGCGTGCGTACAGGGCGTCGTAGAGGCAGGCGCCCGACACCAGCGAGATGCTGCCGGTCGCGGTGAAGAGGGCCACGCTCATCGCGATCGTCAACGGCGTCGCTCCGGAGCCGAGCGGTAGGGCGGCCAGCAGGTTGAACACAATGAACAGCGCCAGGATGGCGAACAGCGCGACCCGGCGCTTGTGGCCGAGCCGCACGCTGGTCCCGAGCGCCCGCAGGCCGCCCTTCGCAGTCCGGTCGGCGACGACGTACCCGTGGAAGCCGTAGAAGAGCAGGGCCAGGATCGACGGGATGCCGAACAGGTAGCGCACGCCGAGCATGAAGGCGGCCCAGAACCAGAACGCGCACACGAACTGAGCCGAGAAGCGAGAACCACCTCGCCACGGTGCTGCCAGTGCGACCGGATTGGATCGGGCGGCGTCGAGCGCGTACACGTACCACGGCAGGGCCACCGTGCCGGCCAGCACCAGTCCCACGAGGTCGAGAGCGATGGACGCCAGCTGCTGACCGTCGTCCAACGCCTGCTGCGCCAGAACCCGGAACAGGCCGTAGACGGCGAGAGTCGCCACCGCACCGGCCGTCAGCGGGCCGATGTTCCTGGTGTAGCCGGTCCATCCCCGACGGAACATCGCCGCGATGGACAGCGGGAACGGCTCGGTCATGCGAACACCTCCACGCAACGGTCGCGCGGTGGATCTGCGGTCACTTGCACGGCGCGGCGATCATGGTCGGCGACCGCCTCACCCAGGGTGTCCGTGGATCTGACCGCAGCTCTCGCCCAGGCGAGGCCCTCCGCCAGGGCCGACGGACCCCTGCCGCCAGCCGACAGGAACCCCGCCAGCAGCGCATCACCGGCTCCCACCGTGTTGCGCACGTCAGTCGCGGGGGCCACGCCATAGCAGACCTCATCGGCCACGAGCACCGCGCCGAGCCGGCCCATGCTGACCAGCACCGAGCGCCACCCGCCCCGGCGGAGAATCTCGGCCACCTCGATCACCTCGCCGACGGTGCGGGGCCGGCGACCGATCACGTTCACCAACTCCACCAGGTTCGGCTTGGCCAGTGCGCACGGCGTGCCGACCAGCGCATCGAGCGCCGCACCGCTGCTGTCGACAGCCAGGCGCCGGTCCGCGTCGGGCACGGCTGTGGCCAACTGCGTGTACAGGTCGACCGGCGCGCCCGGCGGCAGGCTGCCGCTGGCGACCACCCAGTCGGAATCGGCGGCCGCGGCCACGGCGGCCGACAGGAGATCGTGCGCCTCCGACATGCTCATCTCCGGCCCGGGCTCGTTGACCTCCGTGGTGGTCCCGTCCGGCTCCACGAGGGCCAGGCACGCCCGAACGGAGCCGCGGATTCCGACAGTGCATGCACCGGTGCCATCAGCCGCCAACGACGTGACGAACACGCCGGCATCGTCGGCGTTGGCGGGGATCACCGCCCGGGCGGCGTGACCGTTGCGGCTGAGAGCCCGGGCGACGTTCACGCCCTTGCCGGAGCACTCCACCCGTACCCTGGTCGCCCTCATCACCCTGCCCCGGTCGAGACGGTCGATCGACAGGGTGCGGTCGAGGCTCGGGTTGGGGGTGACGGTGGTGATCATCGGTCAGCCGATGCGCAGGTCTCGATCAGGAGCCTCTCGGCCTCATGGGTCCACTGGCCCCTCTCGCCCAGGGCCTCCCCGATCTCCGGATACTGGGTCGCCAGTTCGTCGAGGCCGAGCAGCGGAACCCCCGTGACCTGCGGGAAGATGACGACCTTGCCGGCGAAGCGGCCTTCGAGGACGGCTTGCATGCCCTCGCGGCCGGCGTCGATGCCTCCGACCGCAGCGAGATTCAGGTCCGGTGACAGGTTGCCTTCGACCGCCTTGTGGAGCACGAGCGCCTGGTCGGCGATGGACGAGCCCGACGTGCCGGTGTACTGGGCGTTGCCCAGGTACACCTGGCTCATGTCCAGGGGCCCGGTGGTGCCGTTGGCCACGCCGGCGAAGAACACGAGCATCCCGTCGGACCGCATCAGGCGGGCCGCGCCGGCCATTATCGAGGCCACCGGGACGGTGACGACCACATCGTCGGCTCCGGAACCGCCGGTCAGGTCGGCCACAACCTGTTCGACGGGGGCGCCGGACGGGCCGGGATCGAGCAGCACCAGCCGGCGGCCGGCCCGCTCGGCGAGAACGCTGAGTGAGTCCTCGAGCACACCGAGCCGCTCGGTGTCGGGGTCGACCCCCACGATGACGGCCGGTCCGTCGGCCTTCTCGATGGCTCGCTGCACGTGCATCTGGCCCATCGGTCCGCCGGCCCCCACGAATACGGCCACACCGCCGGGGCGCAGGTCGCAGCGGTTGCGCTGCTCGCCGTAGGCCGCGGCCACATCGGGGCCGCGGGTGCCCACATAGGCGGTGTAGTCGTAGTGCAGGCGGCCGAAGTCGATGCTCGACGGGCTGTCGAGGGGGCGCTCACCGACGAGGTTGAGAGTGCCGCGGAACGCGATGTGTCGAGCAGCCTCGGTCACCTGTTCACCGGAGACGGGGTCGAGCACGATGATGTCGTCGAACCCGCGGCCCCCGGTCATCTCCTGGACCAGGGCTCCGTAGCCGGACGGGGCCGCTGCATCGGCCACCGAGACCTCGGCCTGGGGGCCCACAGCCAGCAGGACCCGCTGCCGGGACTGCGATGACAGACCGGTGAGCACCACTCGGGCCGCGCCGCGCAGTGATGCGCCGAAGTCGTAGGGGCGGGCGTCCTCGGTATGGCCGATGATCCACGCGGTACCACCGTCCAGAGGCCGGAGGCGGCGCCGCTGCGTGTAGGCGGCCTCGACACAGGCCCAGGGCTCCGACAGCGCCGCGGCCGCGTAGCCGATGCCGTCGTCTACGGGGATCACGTAAGCGCCGTCGTCGGCGGCCAGGATCTCCGGGCCGATGAGGTGGTACTGGATCAGCCCGCCGGAGATGGTGTAGCCGTAGGCGGTCGACCGGCCGTCCACATGGATGTCGGGCTGGATGGCCAGCCGGTCCCCCCGGCTGTATGTCGACTTGAGGTCGTCGCCGACCTCGACGACGGTGACCGTGGCCTCATGGCCAAGACGGACCGGGTCGATCGAGAGGTCGCGGCCGTAGAGCTTGGGATGGTCGCTGCCTAGCCGGATCAGCTTCACGTCGGAGAAGCACAGACCGACTGCGTCGACGCGCACGAGCAGCTGGTCGGCGTCGGGACGGGGGATCTCGACCGGCTCGGGCCGACCGTCGAGGCCCATGCTCTCGATCCCGGTGCCGTAGGTGTTCCAGGCAAGGTTGGGGGTAGGCAGCGGCGTGTCCCCCATCCGGTACCGGTCGAAAGTCCACTCGGCGCCTGCTGTCACGGCCGAACCCCCCTGCGGGCGGCGGTCACGCGCTCCCGCAACCTGCATCGTCGGCGCTGTCCAGGTCGGCGACAACTCACAGATTGGCCGAGAGCACTTATGCCAATTGCTGCATCGGCTTCAATCTTGTCATATCTTCAGATTCAAGCACCAGCCGATCGCCGCGGCCCGGCTGGGCCCGGGGGCGCCGGCAGCCGCGACCGGCCGGGCCGGGGGGTGGCGTCGACAGGACCCGCCGGCCGGGACGGTCAGGCCAGGGCGCGCCGCTAGCCTGATCGGCCATGACTGAAGGCGGCGGCAAGCCGTATCCCGAGGTCGGCAGCCCCGATTTTTCCACCATCGAGCAGCGGGTACTGGCCCGCTGGAAGGCCGACGGCACCTTCGGGGAGTCGGTGAGGTTCCGGCCCGCGGAGCGGGACTGGGTGTTCTACGACGGGCCGCCATTCGCCAACGGGCTGCCGCACCACGGCCACCTCCTGACGGGCTTCGTGAAGGACGTCGTTCCCCGCTACCAGACGATGCGGGGCAACCGGGTGGACCGGCGCTTCGGATGGGACTGCCACGGGCTGCCCGCGGAGATGGAGACCGAGCGCGAGCTGGGCGTCTCCGGCCGGGCCGCCGTGCAGGAATTCGGCATCGCCGAGTTCAATCAGCACTGCCGCCAGTCGGTCGTCCGCTACACCCGGGAGTGGGAGGACACCGTCACCCGCCAGGCCCGCTGGGTGGACTTCGGCAACGACTACAAGACCATGGACCTGCCCTACATGGAGTCGGTCATGTGGGCCTTCTCGCAGCTCTACCGCAAGGGCCTGGTGTACGAGGCCTACCGGGTGATGCCGTACTCGTGGGGCGCGGAGACGCCGCTGTCGAACTTCGAGATCCGCCTGGACGACGCCACCCGGCCCCGCCAGGACCCGGCCATCACCGTCGCCTTCGACCTGGTGCCCCAACCCGGCGACCCCGGACCGATGAAGCTCCTCGCCTGGACGACCACACCGTGGACGCTGCCGTCGAATCTCGGCATTGCCGTGGGTCCGGCCATCGACTACGCGGTCATGTCCGAAGGCGGCGTCCACTACGTGCTGGCCGAGGCCACCGTCGCCGCCTACGACACCCAGCTCGCCGATGCCCGCCGGGTCGGCACCGTCCGCGGCGATGAGCTCGTCGGCCGGAGCTACGTCCCGCTGTTCAAGTTCTTCGCCCACCGGGACGAGGCCTTCCGGGTGCTGGCCGCCGACTTCATCGACACCGCCGAGGGCACCGGGATCGTCCACATGTCACCGGGCTTCGGGGCCGAGGACCAGGAGGTGTGCGAGGCCAACGGCATCGCCATCGCCGACGCGGTGCCCGTCGACGACCGGGGCCGGTTCACCGAGCCGGTGTCGGACTGGGCCGGGGTCAACGTGTTCGAGGCCAACGCACCGATCATCCGGCAGCTCAAGGACCGGGGCCGGATCGTCCGCCACGACAGCTACGAGCACAACTACCCGTACTGCTGGCGCACCGACACGCCCGTCATCTACCGGGCCATCAACAGCTGGTACGTGGAGGTGACCGCCATCCGGGACCGGCTGATGGAACTGAACCAGCAGATCAACTGGGTGCCCGACCATGTGCGCGACGGCCGTTTCGGCATGTGGCTGGAGGGCGCCCGCGACTGGTCGATCAGCCGCAACCGGTTCTGGGGCTCGCCCATCCCGGTGTGGCGCAGCGACGACCCCGACTACCCCCGCGTCGACGTCTACGGCTCCCTCGACGAGCTCGAGCGGGACTTCGGGGTGCGTCCCGACGATCTTCACCGGCCCTCCATCGACTCCCTCACCCGCCCCAACCCCGACGACCCCACCGGCCGGTCGGTGATGCGGCGGGTTCCCGAGGTGCTCGACTGCTGGTTCGAGTCGGGTTCGATGCCCTTCGCGCAGGTGCACTACCCCTTCGAGAACGCCGAGTGGTTCGAGAGCCACTTCCCGGCCGACTTCATCGTGGAGTACATCAACCAGACCCGGGGCTGGTTCTACACCCTGCACGTGCTGGCCGGGGCACTGTTCGACCGGCCCGCGTTCTCGAACGTGATCTGCCACGGGATCCTGCTGGCCGCCGACGGCGCCAAGCTGTCCAAGAAGCTCCGCAACTACACCGAGCCCACCGACATCTTCGAGAACCAGGGGGCCGACGCCCTGCGCTGGTACCTGATGTCGGCCAACATCGTGCGGGGCGGCGACCTGAGAATCAACGACGACGGCATCGACGAGGTGACCCGGCAGATCCTTCTGCCCATCTGGAACGCCTATTCGTTCTTCACGATGTACGCCAACGCCGAGGGCTATGAGGCCCAGCCGCGCACCGGCAGCGACGACGTGCTCGACCGTTACGTGCTGGCCCGGACCCGGACGCTGGTGGAGCGGGTCGCGGAGCGGATGGACGCCTACGACCTGCCCGGCGCCGCGGCCGAGATAGCCGCCTTCATCGACGCGCTCAACAACTGGTACATCCGCCGGTCCCGGGACCGCTTCTGGAACGCGGGCGGGGCCGACACCGATCAGGCCGCCTTCGACACCCTGTACGTCGTGCTGACCACCCTCACCAGGGTGGCCGCGCCGTTCCTGCCCATGATCACCGAAGAGATCCACGGAGGGTTGACCGGCGGATCGTCGGTGCACCTGACCGACTGGCCCGACCCCGACGCCGAGGGCCTGCCCGCCGACGATGCGCTGGTAGCCCGCATGGAGCGGCTGCGCGACGCGGCCTCGGCTGCGCTGCGGGTGCGCGAGGCTGCCGGGCTGCGGGTGCGCCTGCCCCTGGCGCGGGCCACCCTGGCCGGCGCAGGGGCCGAGGATATCGCCCCGCTGGTGGACCTGCTGGTGGACGAGATCAACGTCAAGTCGGTGGCGCTCACCGACGATCTGGAAGCCCACGCGTCGCTGGTGCTGCGGCCCAACGGCGCGGTTCTGGGTCCCCGCCTGGGCGGCGATGTGCAGATTGTGTTCAAGGCGGCCCGGTCGGGTGATTGGACCCGCAACGACGACGGCACGGTCACCGTCGCCGGCCATGTGCTGGAGGAGGGCAGCTTCGAGCTGGCCGTGGAGGCGTCCGGCGGCGGCGCCGCGGCCGGTCTGTCCTCGGGCGACGCCGTGGTTGTACTGGACACGGCCGTCACGCCGGAGTTGGAGGCCGAGGGTTGGGCCCGCGACGCGGTGAGGGTGGTGCAGGACTGCCGCCGCATCGACGGCTACGTGGTGACCGACCGTATCGAGGTGTCGCTGGCGGTGGCGTCAGCCGAGCAGGCCGCGGCCTTGCACCGGTGGCGCGACTACGTGGCCGAGCAGGTGCTGGCCACCGATCTGCAGATCACCACATTCAAGGCCGCCGGCGGCGACGCCGACAGTGTCTCGGAGTCCTTCACCACCGGCCGATGGCTCGCCGGCTTCGTCGCCCACGACGTCGCCATCGACGGTCAGAAGGCCCGCTGCTACCTCAAGCCCAGCACCACCCGGCGCCGCCGACCCGGCGACAGCACCCGCCGCTGACCCTTCGGCCGCCCATCGAACTAGCGCTCCTGGCGGCCGTCGGTGAGCTCCTTGCCGAGCACTTCGTCGATGTTGCTGTTGCCGCCGGATCCGTAGGCGCCACTGCATGACATGCCGGTGGCGCCCCGCAGGCGCTTGGCCATCCTGCGGGATGCGACGACGTGTGATCGCTCCGGCGGCGGGCGGCGCAGCAGTCGCCAGAAACGGATGATGCCCTCGAAGGAATTGCGGACCATGCGCCAGCCTTCCTGGTGTGTGCCCGATCCTAGCGACTAGTGGTCCGTCGCAGAATTGATCGGGGCGCCCGGAGCGCTCCCAAACCGGGTCTCGGCACTTCCGTGCTGCCCCAGCCATTTCGACGACACAGCACTAGCCCGTGTCGAGGCGGCGGCCGTCCTCCACCAGGTTGATCTCCCAGATCACCTTGTCCAGCGCGTCGGCCGAAGTGATCGTGGGGAACCTCAGAGGGTGCTCGTCGGTTACGCACGTGGGCAGCGGCTGAAGGATCGTCCACGGCGTGGGGTGGGCGAACTGCACCACCGAGTAGCGGTCGCCGCTCTGGCCCTCGGCCGCGACCACCCGGTGGATGCCGGCGCCGATCACCCCGTTGGTGAGGTGCTCGAGCATCATGCCGGTGTTGATGATGGCGCTGCCCGCCGGCGGGACGGCGTCGACCCACCCGGCCGCGGTGCGTACCTGCAGGCCGGGCGCGGTGGCCCTGGGCAGCATGGTGATGAGGTTGATGTCGCCGTGCTCGAAGGCCCACATGAAGCCGTCTGTGGGGGCGGTGTCCATCGGCGGGTAGTGGATGGCCCGGGTGAGGGTCGCCCCGTGCGCGAGCATCACGTCGAAGAACTCCTCGTGGATTCCCAGCCCCACCGCGATCACCCGCAGCACCCGGCGCTGGATGTCGAGGACCCCGGCGTGGAACTCCAGCAGCAGATCGGTCACGCCGGGCAGATCGTCCTCGGGCAGCACCGGCGGCCCGTAGCGGTGGGGGTAGCGCTGGCGCAACGGATGGCCCGGCGGGGCCGGTTCACCCCAGTTGAGCATCTCCTTGAGGTCGGGGATGTCGGAGACGGCCGCCGTCTCGGTCATCATCGGCGTGTAGCCCGTCTGGCCGTGGGAACCCTCCACGATGTAGCGGTCCTTGCGCTCCTGGGGCAGGGTGAAGAACGCTTCGAGATGCCCGTAGGCCTCGTCGATCACGCCTTCAGCCAGGTCGTGGGCCACATACACGAAACCGGTGGCCAGGCTGCGCATAACACCGTCCACCACCGCGGCCCGCTCGGTCCTGCTGCCCCGCTCGAAAGCGACCAGATCGACGTCGAGTATCTCCATTCTCCAGAAGCTAGTCGCCCGGCCTGAGCAAGAAACCCTGCTCAGCGAGGGTGACGGGGGCGTAATTTGACACGCGTGTAGTTACGGTGCTGTAATTCATATTCCGAAGTTGTGACCGAGCCGCTTCGGGGGTTGCTGCGGGCGGGGACCCCTCGAAGGGCCGGTCAGAGGAGGGCACTGACGTGACGATGATCCAGGACCGGCTGACCACTGTCGCCGACATGCCTCCCACTGTTTCCGGGCCCACGACCATGCAGGTCCGCAAGCGCAACGGCAACCTCGAGCCGGTTGACGTCAACAAGATCGTCAACGCGGTGGCCCGGGCCGCTGAGGGCCTGCTGGGCATCGATCCCCTGACCGTCAGCACCCGCACCATCGCGGCCCTCGCCGACGGCGCCACCACCCGCGAGCTCGACGAACTCAGCATCCGCACCGCGGCCGGCCTCATCGTGGAGGAGCCCAACTACTCCAAGCTCGCGGCCCGCATGCTGGCCACCTACATCGACAAGGAGGTCCGCAACCAGAACATCCCATGGTTCTCCGAGTCGATCGACACCGGCCACCGGCTCGGGCTGATCGGCGACGAGACCGCAGAGTTCGTGCGGGCCCACTCCCCTGCCCTCAACGCGGCCATCGACTCGGGCCGGGACCGCAACTTCGAGTTCTTCGGCCTGCGGACCGTGTACGACCGCTACCTGCTGCGCCACCCGGACAACCGCCTCGTGATCGAGACCCCGCAGTACTTCATGCTGCGAGTGGCCTGCGGGCTGAGCACCGACCCCGAAGAGGCCATCGCGTTCTACGACCTGATCTCGTCGCTGGCCTACCTGCCGTCGAGCCCGACGCTGTTCAACTCGGGCACCATGCACCCGCAGATGTCGAGCTGCTACCTGCTCGACTCCCCGGTGGACTCGCTGGAGGGCATCTACCAGCGCTACACCGACATCGCCCGGCTGTCGAAGTACGCCGGCGGCATCGGCGTGGGCTGGCACCGGATCCGCTCCAAGGGCTCGCTGATCAGGGGCACCAACGGCCTGTCCAACGGCATCGTCCCGTGGCTCAAGACCCTCGACTCCTCAGTGGCCGCCGTCAACCAGGGCGGTCGCCGCAAGGGTGCGGCCTGCGTGTACCTCGAGTCCTGGCACGCCGACATCGAGCAGTTCCTCGAGCTGCGCGACAACACCGGCGACCACGCCCGCAGGACGCACAACATCAACCTGGCCAACTGGGTGCCGGACCTGTTCATGGAGCGGGTGGAGAAGGACTGGCAGTGGAGCCTGTTCGACCCCAAGAAGGTGCCCGAGCTCACCGACACCTACGGCGAGGAGTTCCGGGCCATCTACGAGCAGGCCGAGGCCGACGGCCGCTTCGAGCGCCAGGTGCCCGCCCGCCAGCTCTACACCCGGATGATGCGGACCCTGGCCGAGACCGGCAACGGCTGGATGACGTTCAAGGACGCCTCAAACGCCAAGTGCAACCAGACCGGGCCCGGAGCCGACGCGGGCGGCGCCAACGCCAGGGACCGGGTGGTGCACCTGTCGAACCTGTGCACCGAGATCATCGAGGTCACCAGCGACGCCGAGACCGCGGTCTGCAACCTCGGGTCGGTGAACCTCGGCGCGTTCGTGCACCAGGCGGCGGCGTCCAACGGCAGCGCCCCGGCCGGCTTCGACTTCGAACGGCTCGGCGAGGTCGTGCGGCTGGTAGTCGGCTTCCTCGACCGTGTGATCGACATCAACTACTACCCGACCGGCGAGTCCGAGGCCTCCAACCAGCGCTGGCGCCCGGTGGGCCTGGGCCTCATGGGCCTTCAGGACGTGTTCTTCAAGCTGGGCCTGGCCTTCGACTCGGCCGAGGCCCGATCCCTCAGCCGCCGCATCTCCGAGGAGATCTACTTCAACGCCCTGTGGGCCTCCAGCGAACTGGCCGAGGCCAACGGAGCCCACCCCGGCTTCGCCGACACCAGGGCCGCGGCCGGCGACCTCCAGTTCGACCTGTGGAGCACCGAGCCGTCCGATGCCGCGCGTTGGACGCCGCTGCGGGAGCGGATCGCCACAAACGGACTGCGCAACTCGCTGCTCATCGCCATTGCGCCCACAGCCACCATCGCCGCCATCGCGGGCTGCTACGAGTGCATCGAGCCGCAGGTGTCGAACCTGTTCAAGCGCGAGACCCTCTCGGGCGAGTTCATGCAGGTGAACCGCTACCTGGTGGCCGAGCTGAAAGCCAGGGGCCTGTGGGACGACAAGATGATCGCCGAGGTCAAGAAGGCCGAGGGCTCGATCCAGCAGATCGAACGCATCCCCTCCGACCTGCGGGCCGTCTACCGCACCGCGTGGGAGATCCCGCAGCGCTCGCTCATCGAGATGGCCGCTGATCGGGGCGCCTTCATCGACCAGAGCCAATCGCTCAACCTGTTCATGGAGGCCCCGACCATCGGGAAGCTGTCGTCGATGTACATGCACGCGTGGAAGCTGGGCCTCAAGACCACCTACTACCTGCGGTCGCGCCCAGCGACCCGCATCAACCAGACCACCACCAGTGGCAACGGCACCTCGCCCGCCGACGCCGAGGCCGTGGCCTGCTCCTTGGAGAATCCTGAGACCTGCGAGGCGTGCGACTGATGGCCATCACCGACATTCCTGTCGATCACCTTGATCTCCCGGGCCGGGACTCCGCCGTCCCCACCCCTCCCACAGGCGCCCAGCCTGACTCGGAGGCAGAGGCCCGGCCCGGGCATCCCACATCCAGCGTTCCTGCCCGACCCAACATCTTGGACCCCGGGTTCGACCTGACGCTGCGGCCGATGCGCTACCCGCAGTTCTTCGAGATGTACCGCGACGCGATCAAGAACACCTGGACCGTCGATGAGATCGACTTCTCCGACGACCTCGTAGACCTCGACCGCAAGCTCATGCCGGCCGAGAAGCACCTGATCCGTCGCCTGGTGGCCTTCTTCGCCACCGGCGACTCCATCGTCGCCAACAACCTGGTCCTGAACCTCTACGAGCACATCAACGCGCCCGAGGCCCGCATGTACCTGTCGCGCCAGCTGTTCGAGGAGGCGCTGCACGTCCAGTTCTACTTGAACCTGCTCGACAACTACATCCCCGACCACGACGAGCGGGCCGAGGCGTTCGCGGCCATTGAGAGCATCCCGTCGATCAGGGCCAAGGCCGAGTTCTGCTTCAAGTGGATGGACTCGGTCGGTGACGGACCGCTACAGACCGCGGCCGACCGGCGGCGGTTCCTGATGAACCTGATCTGCTTCGCGGCCTGCATCGAAGGCCTGTTCTTCTTCGCCGCGTTCGCCTACGTGTACTTCCTGCGGTCCAAAGGCCTGCTGAACGGGCTGGCTGCCGGCACCAACTGGGTCTTCCGCGACGAGTCGATGCACATGAACTTCGCCTTCGAGGTGATCCGCACCGTGCGGGCCGAGGAGCCCGAGCTGTTCGACGAGGCTCTGGGCCGCGACATCAGCAACATGCTGGCCGAGGCGGTGGACGCCGAGCATCAGTTCGCCGCTGACCTGCTGGGCGAGGGCGTTCCCGGCATGTCGGTCACCAACACCCGGTCCTACCTCGAGTACGTAGCCGATCAGCGATTGCTGCAGTTGGGCCTGCCCCGCCGATTCGGTAGCCGCAACCCGTTCGCGTTCATGGAGCTGCAGGACGTGCAGGAGCTCTCCAACTTCTTCGAGCGCACCGTCTCCGCGTACCAGGTGGGCGTGGAGGGCGAGGTCTCCTTCGACGAGGACTTCTAACTCCGGCGGCGGTGTTCCGCGACCGCCCCGGATGTGATACACAGAGCGCCATGCTGAGATTCGCCGAAGAGATCATCCTGCTGATGCTGCACGACGACGACGGTAAGTTCGCGCACGTGCCGTCGTGGTCGATGGATCGGGCCATGGCCGGGGCGGTGCTCATGGATCTGGCCCTGGAGAACCGGATCGACACCGACCCGGAGAACCTGGTGCTCATCGACGACACTCCGGTCGGTGACAGCCTGCTCGACCCGACCCTGGCCGACATCGCGGCCGGCGACCATCGCGATGCCCGCTACTGGGTGGAGCAGACGGCCAAGAAGGGCGAGCAGATCCGCGAGGAGGCCCTGTCCCGCCTGGTCGCCGCCGGCATTCTGGAGCGGCACGAGGACCGCTTCCTGTGGGTGTTCCGCTCCCGGCGCTATCCGCTGGTCGACGGGCAGGCCGAGCGCGAGGTGAAGCTGCGCATCATGGAGGTGCTGTTCTCGGACCAGATCCCCGCGCCCCGCGATGTGGTGATCATCGCCTTGGCCGACGCCTGCGGGATCTTCCGGGAGCTGCTGCCCAAGCGGGAGCTCCAGCAGGCCGCGGACCGCATCGAGCAGGTGCGCAAGCTCGATCTCATCGGCCAAGCGATGGCCGAGACCATCCGCGACATGGAGATGTGGCTGGCCGCCTCCCGCATGGAGGGCCGCATGTTCTAGCCCTCCTCGCTGCCTAGTCGGCGAGGATGAGGGTCTTGAGGTCGCTGTGGAAGTCGAGGGCGTGGTCTCCGCCCTCGCGGCCTATGCCGGAGAGGCCGCAGCCTCCGAACGGGGCGGCCAGGTCACGCACTAGGAAGGTGTTGATCCAGACGATGCCGGCCCGCACCGCCCGGCCCACCCGCTCGGCCCGGTCGACTGAGCCGGTGTAGACGATGGCTGACAGGCCGTAGCGGGTGGAGTTGGCCAGCTCGATGGCGCCGGCTTCATCGGTGAAAGTCTGGAACGTGAGCACCGGGCCGAAGACCTCGCGCTGCACGATCTCGGAGTCGTTGGAGGCGGGCTCGATGAGCGTGGGCTCGTAGTGGAGGGAACCGGTGCGACGCCGGCCGCCCCACACGACGGTGTCGCCCCCGGCCCGGGCCCTATCCACGAAAGCTTCGACCCGGGCGAGGTGGTCAGGATGCACGATCGGGGCGATGGTGGTGGCGTCGTCGCGGCTGTCGCCCAGCACGTGGGCCTGGGTGCGGGCCCTCAGGGCCTCCAGGAACTCGTCGCGGACGGCGGCCTCCACCAGCAGGCGGGTGCCGGCCAGGCACACCTGGCCCGAGTCCTCGTACTGGGCCGCGGCCTGTGTGGCCGCCGCCTCCAGGTCGCAGTCGGCGAACACGATGAGCGGACCCTTGCCGCCGAGCTCGGCGGTGAAGGGCACGATGTTGGCCGCTGCGGCCGTGCCGATCCGGCGGGCCGTCTCGGGCGAGCCGGTGAAGCTGATGCGCCTCACCCGCGGGTCGGAGATGAGGGCCGCACCGACCTCCGAGCCGATGCCCTGCACCAGGTTGAACGCGCCCGCGGGCAGGCCGGCCTCCACCGTCAGGTCGGCCAGCACGGACGCCGACAGCGGCGACCACTCGGCCGGCTTGAGCACCACGCTGTTGCCCGCGGCCAGCGCCGGGGCCACCTTCCAGGTGGCCAGCATGAACGGCGCGTTCCACGGGGTGATCACCACCGACGGCCCGGCCGGCATGCGCTGCACGGTGTGGGTGGTGCCCCGCGCCGGCCAGCGGGGCTCGGCATGGGCCTCGGCCATATCGGCGTAGAACCGGAAGTTCAGGGCGCCCCGGGCCACCAGCCGCTCCCGCATGGAGCGGTGTAGGAACCCCATGTCGAGCGTCTCCACCAGGGCGATGTCGTCATTGCGGTCCTCGATCAGGTCCGCTACCCGGCGCATGGCCGCGGCCCGCTCGCTTGCCGGCAGCGCACTCCACTCTCCGAAGCCGTCGACGGCCGCGTCAACGGCCCGCTCGGCGGTGGCGGCGTCACCACGGGCCACATCGGCGAGCTTGCGGTCCCATTCCAGGGGCGAGCGGCACTCGAAGCTGCGCGCCGCGGCGACCCGCTCGCCACCGATCAGGTGGTCGACGCTGACCTCCACCCCGCCGACATCCACCCGACCAGACTCAGTCATCGCGGCCCCACCTGCGGGTCTGCGCTCCAATTCTGCACGGGTATTGCTCCCATACGACGGGATTCTCTACTGATTTGGTCGAAGGCCCCTCGCGGCCGGGTCGTCATCAGCTGTCCTCGTCCAGAGCCGACTGGTAGTGGCGGGCGCCCGGTCCCCTCGGGGCCCGCTTGCCCCGGTGCTCCCAGTCGCCGCCCATCGCGGTGGAGACCACCTCCTCGCTGTCCGACGGCTGGGCGCCCACATCGGAGCGCACCGGCTCGGGGCCGGCCACGATCGTGTTGGTCAAAGCGCCCAGACCCTCCACCTCGACCGTCACGACATCGCCGGGAACCACCGGGCGCGAGTTGGCCGGGGTGCCCGACAGCACGAGGTCGCCGGGCACCAGCGTTATGACGCGGGCCAGGTCGGCCACCAGGTAGTGCATGTCCCATTCCATCTCGTCGGTGTTGCCGTCCTGGCGGATCTCACCGTTCACCAGGGTGCGGATCTGCTTGCCCCGGAAGTCCCAGCCGGTCACCAGCGAAGGTCCGACGGGACAGAGGGTGTCGGCTCCCTTGACCCTCAGCATCGACCCCGCGTCGGTGTCGCGGAAGTCGTGCAGCCCGTAGTCGTTGGCCACTGTGTAGCCCGCTATGTAGTCGCCGGCCTCGGCGGGCGACACGTTGCGGCAGGCCCGACCGATGACGATGGCGATCTCGCCCTCATAGTTGAGCCACCGGCACGGCTCGGGCCGCACCACATCGGCGCCGTGGGCGTTGAGGGCGGTGATCGGCTTGTGGAAGTACGTCGGGGCCGGGGGCAGCCGGGTCATGAACTCGGCGACCCGGCTGGAGTAGTTCAGGTGGACGCAGAGGATCTTGGTCGGCTCGCACGGCGGCAGGTGCACGGCGTCGGCCACCGCCACCCGCCGGCCGTCGCGGGCCACGAGCTCATCGCGGTGGCGCTCGACGGCAACGGGGTACCCGTCGAGCAGGATGCGGCGGTACTCGGTCATTCTGAGACCCCTTGCAGTGTTGACATGGCGACCTCAACCAGCCGTCGCAGCCGCGGCGGCGCCGAGATAGGCGGCCTGGACCCGCGGGTCGGCGTGGATCTCGGCGGGGGTGCCGGCTGCGATCACGCGCCCCTGGTCGAGGCAGTAGATCCGGTCGCACACCCCGGTGATGAAGGCCAGGTCGTGGTCGATCACCACCACGCCGGCGCCCACCGCATCCGCCAGAGAGCGCACCTCGTCGATCATGGCCACCGACTCGACGTTGCTCATGCCGCTGGTGGGTTCGTCGAGGAGGATGTAGACGGGCGACAGCGCGGCGGCCCGCACCAGCTCCAGTCGCCGGGCGTTGCCGTAGTCGAGTTCGCGGGCCCGCCGATCCCGCATCTCCCACAGCCCGGCGTGCACGAGAAGCTGCTCGACGGACGGGCGGTCGACGCCGGACCGGTGCTTGGAAGCGACCAGAGCAGCGATGTTGACGTTCTCCCGCACGGTCAGCGCCGGGAACAGCCGCAGGTTCTGGAACGTGCGGGCCAGCCCGGCGCGGGCGACCTCGAAGGGCTCGGCCCCGGCGATAGGACAGGCCTCGGGCCCGTGCGGAGACTGCTCTGTGAGGGTGGCCGAGCCCTCGGTGGCCTCCACCAGGCCGGTGACCACATTGAGGAGGGTCGTCTTGCCCGCGCCGTTGGGGCCGATGAGGCCCACCACCTCCAGATTGGACGCCTCCAGGCCGGCGCGCTCCAGCGCCCGGAACCCCCCGAAGTCGACGGTCACGTCGACCGCGCTCAACTGGGCCGGCTCGGGGGTCGGAGCGGCCCGCAGCGGGTCCGGCACGGCCTCGGCCCGGCCGAAGCGACGGCGCAGCCAGTGGTCGATCTCCCAGTCCTCGATCAGTCCCCGGGCCCTGAAGATCATGAACCCCAGCATCGAGCCGCCCAACACGATGTCGGTCAGCCCGGGCCGCAGCACGACGTCGAGGATGTCCGCGGGGCCGCCGTCGATATCGACATCGGCGAGATGGCGGGTGGTCTCGTTGACGACGGTCATGAGGGCCACCCCGAGCACCGAGCCGGCGATGCTGTTGCGGCCGCCGACTATCAGCATCACCAGGGTGAGCAGGGTGTAGTCGAAGAAGAAGGTCGAGGGGGCCACCGATCCGATCTGGAACACTCTCAGCGACGCGGCCACCGAGACGACCGCCACCGACAGGATCAGGGCCACCATCTGCCCGCGGGCCGGATTGATGCCCATGGCCCGGGCGGCCAAGTCGTCCTCGCGGGCCGCCTGGGCCATGCGGCCGATGCGGCTGCTCTTGAAGAGCCGGGCCAGGACTATGGCCCCGATCAGCGCCAGATAGACCCACAGGCGGCTGTCGAGTCCCCGACCGACCGAGAAGGAGATCCCGTTGCGGCCGCCGGTGAGGTCGGCGTATGCCCCACCCACCTCGTGGACCATGAACAGCAGGGCGAGGGTGATGACCGTGGCCGCCACCGCGCCCGACTTGGCTCCCGACCGGGCCAGACCCAGCCCGACCACCAGCCCCGCAACCACGGTGATCACCACGGCCGCGGCCCCGGCCACCAGCGGATTGAGCGACACACCGTCGAGACCCAGGGGCACGTCCGGGACGATCCGCGCCTTGCGCTCGACGGTGGTGGCCAGCAGTGCGAACGCGTACCCGCCTATCGCCGCGAACCCCATGTGGCCGAACGACAGCACGCCCGTGTTGCCGATATAGATCTGCAGCCCGATCACCATGATGGCGTTGATCAGCATCTGGGTGACCAGGATGTCTCGGGCCGGGCCGCCGCCGGAGGCGTAGAGCAGCCCGCCCAGCACCAGCACTGCGAAGAGCACACCCGAACCGACCAGCTGCGAGCCGGCCCGGCTCGACAACAGCCCCGTCATCGGATTCGCGCCGCGGATCTCACATGCACCGGCCCAACCCCGGCAGGATCGCCCGCGCCGGACTCGACGTTCATCACACCCGCTCCGCGGATCTCACATGCACCAGCCCCTGGGGCCGGAAGATGAAGAACAGCGCGATCAGCGCGAACACCACGCCATCGGTGATCCCGACCAGGTCCTCGGGAAGCCACGACCGCAGCAGCACTTCCGACACTCCGAGCAGGAGTCCGCCGTAGACGGCTCCCTGCATGTTGCCGAGGCCGCCGATTATGGCCGCCAGGATGCCCTTGAGCAGCGGGCTCAAGCCGGTGGTCGGGCGGGCCTGGCCGGTGCGCATCAAGAAGAAGATCGCGGCGATCCCGGCCAGGGCGCCGGCCAGGATGAAGGCTTGGCGGATCACCTTGTTGCTTCGCACACCCATCAGCCGGGCCGCGTCGAAGTCCTCGGCCGCGGCCCGCAGCGATATCCCGAACATGGTGCGCTGCAGCAGGTAGAGGGTCGCCGCCAAGGTGGCTGCGGTGGCTCCGATCACGGCGACGTCGATGACCTGGATGTTGAGGTCGCCGACCGACCAGACGCGGTCGGCCCAATCCGGGCGGGGGAAACTGCGCACGCTGGCGCCCATGGTCATGACGAAGATGGCCTGCACCAGGAAGTGCACCGCGAACGAGGTCAGCAGCATGGTGAAGTCCGAGGATCCCCGGACCCACCGGAACGCGACGAACTCGATGGCGATCGACGTTCCGACCGCTCCCAGGAAGATCAGCGGGGCTGCCGCCCACCACCCCCACCCGGCGGTGACGACCACCCCGAACGCGACATAGGCCGTGACGGTGATGAGTTCGCCATGGGCGAAGTTGACCATATGCATCACGCCGAAGATCACCGCGATCCCCAGCGCCAGCAGGGCGTAGATCGAGCCCCGTCCCAGCCCGTCGATCAGGCTCTGCAGAAGGTCGATCATGCCCGCTCGGACGGATCCGGGTTTCCGGCGACCCCCACGAACGTGTCGAAGAGATCCTCGCGGGCAAGCAGGTCCGGCGCCGGGCCGTCGGCTGCGATCTCTCCCGTGCGCAGCACGTAGGCCCGGTCGGCCACCTCCAGCAGGCGGGTGGCGTTCTGCTCGACGACCAGCATGGTGCGCCCCTCGGTCCGCAGCCGGCCGATGAGGTCGAACACGAAGTCGACCAGCACCGGGGCCAGGCCCAGCGACGGCTCGTCCATCAGCACGATGCGGGGGCTGCTCATCAACGCCCGGGCGATGGCGAGCTGCTGGGCCTCCCCGCCGGACAGGTACCCGGCCGCGGTCGACCACTTGTCCTTCAGCACCGGGAACAACTCCACCATCTCGTCGAGGCGCTCCGACCGCTCGTCGCCGCCGACAGTCACCCCGCCGATGCGCAGGTTCTCGACCACGGTCATCTGGGCGAACAGGCGGCGGTGCTCCGGTACCAGGGCCAGACCTGCTCGGAGCATCCGGTCGGGGCTGGAGCCGGTGACCGGCTCACCGTCGAGCATCACCTGGCCCTCGGAGGGGCGCAGCAGCCCGGCAACGGTGTTGAGCAGCGTGGTCTTGCCCGCGCCGTTGGGGCCGATGAGGCCGACCACCTCATTGGCCCCGACGGAGAGGCTCACCCGGCGCAGCGCCGAGATGGCCCCGTAGCGGGTCGTGAGACCGGATACGTCGAGCATCGCGGCACCCTACCCGAGGGCTGTATCCCGCCCCGATACGCGGGAGCGGTGGCTACATCCTTGCGGCGAGGGCGGTCTCCCCGTTGACGATCTGCAGGATGTACACCGGCGTGTCGGGCGTGCCGTCGGTTCCCGCGTAGCCGATCGTGTCGGTGACCGCCTCGACGCCGGTGAGCTGTGAGATCGCTTCGGCGATGGCCAGCGGATCGGTCGAGCCCGCGTCGATGAAGCCCTGGATGGCCATGGTGATGGCATCGCCGGCGAGCGCCGCGAAGCCCGGCGCCTCGCTGGGCATGCCCTTGGCCGCCAGTCCGTCGTTGAGGCGCTCGTAGCGGTTGCCGCCGGTGCCGAAGCCGTGGTCGGTCCAGTACACGCCCTCGTTGTTGTCGATGACGGTGATGCCGCTCACCCCGAACGCGTCGGCCCCGAAGTAGGTGATGGAGTCGACGCCTCGCTCCTCGATGGCGCCCCGCAACGCATCGAGCTGGGGGGCGATCATGGCGGTGTAGAGGATCTCGGTGCCGTCGGCCACGCCGACCACCTCGTTGGCGTGGGAGGCGAAGTCGAAGTCCTCGAAGGGCACGTAGCTCACATCGAGCACCAGCTCGCCGCCGAGCTCGGTGAACTTGGCCGCGAAGGTCTCGGGGTTGTACCCGAAGTACGGGCCCTCCGACGAGAACGTGATGGCCCGGGTGATGCCGGAATCGATGGCGAACTGGGCCGCGGCCTCGGCCTGCTGGGTGTCGCTGAACGTCGTCATGAACGAGTAGATCGACGGATCCGGCAGCACTGGCTCGGTCGACGCCACGAAGATCACCGCCCGGCTGGCGTTGACGGTCTGCAGCACCGCGTCGCCGGTGTCGGCGAACGGCGGGCCCAGGATCACATGGGCGCCGGCATCGAGCAGGTCCGCGGTGGCCCGCTGGGACACCTCAGGATCGCCCTGGACGTCCTCGATGACGAACTCCACGGGATGCCCGCCGACGCCGCCGGCGCAGTTGATCAGGTCCACGTAGTACTGCCCGGCCTCCGAGATGGGGATGTCGGCGAAGCCGCCGACCTCGGACAGGTCGGCCGCGAAGCCGATGATGAACGGATCCCCGCTGGGCGCCGGTCCGCAGTTGTCGAGGTCGGCATCGAGGGCCGCGTCGACGTCGAAGCTCATCATCATGGGCTCTTCGGCGGCCATGGGCTCCTCTTCGGCCATCGGCTCCTCTTCGGCCATCGGCTCCTCTTCGGCCATGGGTTCCTCTTCGGCCATCGGCTCCTCTTCGGCCATCGGCGCGGCCGTGGTGCTGGCGGCAGGCGCGTCAGCGGTATCGTCCTCGTCGTCGCCGCAGGCGGCAGCCACCAGGGCCAGCACGGTGAGCGAAACGACGAGCAGCTTGTTCAGTCTCATGGGGACCTCCAAAGATCTTGTGGACCATTCCGACATGTTGTCGGATGAAGGCTTAGCATAATATCCGTTTGGTAGCAAACGAAATCGGGATCCGTAGTGCAGAATCGAGCCGACCCCCGCCTTCTCGACGCCGAGCGCCTCATCCAGGAGCGCCTCGGCGACCGGCGCCTGGACTTCGACTCGATGCTGGCCGTGTCGAACATCTACCGGGCCGCGACCGCGGTGCGCCGCCGGGCCGAGAAGGGTGTCCTGTCGGAGTTCGGTCTCTCCTGGGGAGGGTTCACGACGCTGTGGGTCCTGTGGGTCTGGGGCGAGATGCGGTCCGCCGACCTCGCCGACGAGTGCGACCTCTCGAAGGGGACGCTGACGGGCGTGGTGAAGACGCTGGAGAAGCGGGGCTTCGTCCAACGCAAGCAGGTCGAGGAGGACCGCCGGAAGGTCACCGTCTCGCTCACCGACGCCGGGCTGGAGGCCATCGAGCAGCTCTTCCCGCTCTTCAACGTTCTTGAGGGCGAGATGGTGGGCGACCTCTCGACGAGCGAGAAACAGGAGATGGCCGAGCTCCTCCGCCGGGTGATCGTCGCAGCCGGCTCGCCCTGAGCGGGTCGGGCGAGCCGGTCAGGCGCTGGAGTCGATCAGATCCCAGAGCGCCTCGACATGGGCCCGGCCCGTCCATGTGGAACCCACCGAGATGCGGGCGTAGCGCACTCCGTCGACCTTCGAGGCGGTTATGTAGAACCTCCCGTCGTCGTTGATGCGATCGACCAGCTCGTCGGTCGCATCGTTGCCGTCGACATGGACGAATGAAACCAACGCGAACGGCGTGGGAGCGATGGTTGCGAGCTTGGGGTGGGCGTCGATGCGGCCGGCCAGCTCACGGGCCCAGCCGACGTGGGCGCGGATCATCCGGCGCAGGCCCGCCGCGCCGAAGCAGCGCAGCACGAACCACAGCTTCAGCGCCCGGAACGGCCGGCCGAGGGGGCCGTGCCAGTCCCGGTAGTCGATCACCTGCCCGGACTCGGAATCCTCGTCGCGCAAGTAGGGCGGCAGGACGCTCAGAGCTTCGATGAGCGGCCGGCGATCGGCCACCCACATCACCGAGCAGTCGATGTTGGTGGCCAGCCACTTGTGGGGGTTGAACGTGTAGCTGTCCACCAGCTCCAGACCGTCCTGATGGTGGCGGAACTCCTCGCAGATCATGGCCGAGCCCGCATAGGCCGCGTCGACGTGGTGCCACATCTGCTCGGCCCGGGCGATCTCGCCGAAGCGCCGCACCGGATCGACGCCGGTGGTGCCGGTGGTGCCTACCGCCGAGCACACGAAGGCCGGTGCGAGACCGGCCTGGCGGTCCTCGGCAACGCTCGCGGCGAGCGCGTCGGGTCGGGCCGCGAACTCGCGGTCGGTCGCCAGCAGCCTGATGTGCCCGTAGCCGGCCATCCGGGCCCCCTTCTCGATCGAGGAGTGGGCGTGACTCGACGTGTAGGCGACCAGGTCCTTCGGGCCGGCTCCGCTCCGCAGCAGGCACCGCTCTCGGGCTACGACCAGCGCGGTGTGGGTTGACGCTGACGCGCCCGACTGCAGCACCCCGCCGCCTGCACCCGTTGTCTTCCATTGCTGGGGCACGCCGAGAAGGTCGACGAGCCAGTCGAGCACATGGGACTCGATCTCGGTCGCTGCCGGCGAGGTGGACCACAGCATCCCCTGCACGCCGATGCCGGCTGCGGCCAGCTCGCCCAGGATCGCGGGTGGCGACGACTGGGCCGGGAAGTACGCGAACCACCCCGGATGCTGCCAATGGGTCAGCCCCGGGGCAACCACCCGGTCGAGGTCGGCCAGGACCGAATCGAAAGCCTCTGGGGCCTCCGGGGCGCGCTCTGGCAGCTTGGCCCGCACGTCGCCCGGCTGCACGGGCTCACGCACGGGTCGGTCCTCCAGTCCGCCGAGGTAGTCGACGACCCAGTCGACGAGGGCGTAGGCGTTGCGCCGGAACGCCTCGAGGTCGAGCGCGTCTGGTTCCAAGGCGCTACCTCCTAGGCGCCGAGACGAGTGCAGTAGTCGACCATGCGCCGGCAGATGGAGGGCACCTCGCTGATGGCGTCGGTGTACTGCGACGGTTTCATGCAGAACAGCGTGTAGCCGGCCCCGACCTGACCATCGATCGCTGCCATGGCCTCGTCGACGTCGGCCACCGCGTCGGGCGAGGCGAATGTGGCCCGGGTGCCGCCCACTAGTTCGATCTCGGAGATGTCCCGCCCGACCGCGGCCAACCCTGCGGCCAGCTGGGCCAGATCCTCGGCCGTGGGGGCCCCGAAGGGGTGGAACCCGCTGCCGAAGCGGGCCATGCGGCGGATCAGAGCCGGGTGCATCCACTCGCCGCCGAACCACATGCGAGGACCCTCCGACCGCCAGGCCTTCGGCTCGCAGTACACGTCGGTGAAGCTGAAGTACCGGCCCTGGTAGCTGGCGGGCGAGCCCGCCCAGAGCCGCGACATGGCCTCCAGGTGCTCGTCGAGGATGCGGCCCCGCTCCGAGAAGGGCACACCGTGAGCCTCGTACTCGGCCCGCTGCCACGACACGGTGGGCTGCACCACCAGCCGGCCCTCGCACAGCAGGTCGATGGTGGCCAGGTCCTTGGCCAGCAGGATCGGATGCCGCAACGGCGCGATGATGGCGCCGGCCACCACCCGGACCCGGCTGGTGGCGGCGGCCACCGCGGCCAGGGTGGCGACCGAACTGGGCCACGGCGTCGTCGGATCCTGGTTCCCGATGGCCGCGTACATCCGGGGATTGCTCATCAGCCCACCGGTGGCGGCATCGGGGCCGAGCATCGTCTGTTCGCTGACCATCACTGCGTCGAAGCCGCTGTCCTCGGCGATCCGGGCCAGGTCGATCAGTCCCCGCATGTCGCGGGGGTCGAGCATGGTGTGGTTCTCGGTGAGGATCATCAACATTTGTGGCGGCGCCATGTCAACGCGCCTTGCAGTGCCGGGTCGGGTCGTTCACGTCAAGGCTCCAGCAGATCGAATGGACCGAGGGCGACCGCGCCGCCGTCGAGGCGGAAGGACACGCCGGTGGCGAACCGGCCCGCCGGTGCCACCAGGTAATGCACCAGGGCTGCGATCTCGTCGGGCTCGCCGGCTCGCCCCGCGATGTTCACCGACACACCCGCCTCAGAGAGTTCGCGGATCACACCGCTGGCCATCGGCGTGTCCACGATTCCCGGATCGACCTGCGCGACCCTGATGCCGTCGGCCCGCCACTCCTTGGCCAGCGCCACCGTGACCGCGGCCAGCCCGGCCTTGGTCGCCCCGTAGACGGCACCGCCCGCGGAGGGCCTCACCGCGTCCACCGAGCCGATCATCACCACCGCGGCGTCGCCGGCCGCAGCCAGATGCGGATGGGCCAGCTGGCATAGCCGCAGGGGAGTCCAGAGGTTGAGTCCGACCAGCCCGTCGAAGTACTCCCGGTCAAGCTCGCCGAGAGGCAGCCAGTCGCCCCGGCCCGCGTTGTTCACCAGGATGTCGAGCCCGCCGAGCGCGCCGACGGCCTCGTCGATCACCCGATCGACAGCCTCGGCATCGGCCAGATCGGCCACGAGCGCACGCACCGAGCCCTGCGCCTGCGGCACTCGCCCCGACCGCGACACCGCCACCACGTCGGCGCCCGCACCGGCCAGCCTGGCTGCGACGGCGCCCCCGATCCCGGCCGACGCACCGGTGACCACGGCGCGCCTGCCGGTCAGATCGAAAGCCGCGTCGGGCACGGAGCCACCCTAGCTACGTGATGTCCATGCTCAGATGCCGGAGGGAGTCTCGGTTCTCACGTTCGTCAAACGTTGGCTTGTCACACTCGAATACAAACATATGTTCGTATTCGAGGTATCCCCCACACGGAGGGCGACGCGATGCCAAACTGCAACCAAATGACGCTGATCGACTGCGAGACAGGTTCACCGGCCGCCGTCATGGACGGGCTGTGCGACGAGCAGGACCTCGCGAGTATTGCTTGGTCGATCATCCGTGACGGCCAGCTTGCCGAGCTTTCAGAACCCGAGTGCGAACTCGTACAGGCCCTAGAGGTTCCCGGCCACGCTGCTCACGACAGCGGACTGATCGACCTGATCCGCTCGGGTCAGGACCCTCTGGGCGACGCTCTCATGCACTTGCGCCCACCCGACCAGCGCAGGCCGCTCGGCGCGACCTACACACCTTCCGAGATCGTTTCCTCGATCGTTACCTGGGTAGCGGCACGGTCAAGGCCAGCCCGCGTTATCGATCCTGGAACAGGCTCGGCCCGGTTCCTGCTGGAAGCTGGTCATGTGCTGCCGGAAGCCCTGCTGGTCGGGGTGGAGATCGACCCACTCGCCGCACTACTGGCCCGGGCCAACCTCACGGCGGCGGGTCTTGACCATCGGGCGCAGATCCTGGTGCGAGATTATCGCGACGCTGACTTTGGCGAGTTCAAGAGCACCACCGCCTACATCGGGAATCCGCCCTACGTCCGCCACCACCAGATCGAGCCGGAATGGAAGGAATGGTTGGCTGCAAGCTCGGCCTCCCTCGGGCTGAAGGCCAGCGGCCTCGCCGGGATGCACGTCCACTTCATGTTGGCCACGGCCCTGCATTCCCGGCCTGGCGACCTCGGCGCGTTCGTGACCTCGTCAGAGTGGCTCGACGTCAATTACGGCCACCTCCCGAGGATGCTGTTCGCGACCCGGCTAGGCGGAGTCTCGATCCACCTAGTTGATCCGCATGCCACACCCTTCGCCGACGCAGCAACCACTGCGGCCGTCACCTGCTTTGAGGTAGGCGAGCCTGGTGCGTCGATTCGCATGGAGCGGGTCCCGAGCACGTCCGACCTGGGCGTGCTGGACGGCGGGCGGGCTTTCAGCCGACGACAGTTGCGCGCCGCGCCGAGATGGTCAGCGCTGCTCAACGGCTCCAAGAAGCCACCCGAAGGTTACGTAGAGCTGGGCGAGATCTGTCGTGTGCATCGTGGTGCAGTGACCGGCGCAAACTCCATATGGATCACCGACGCTGACGACCCGGCCCTGCCACCGGATGTACTCCTTCCGTCGATCACTCGGGCAGCCGAACTCTTCAACGCTTCGGACGGTGTTCTGTCAAGCACACATGGTCTACGGGCCGTGATCGCCCTACCAGCCGACCTCGAAATGTTCGACGAAGCTGACCGACTCCTCATCGACAGGTTCCTTCGGTCTGCCGAGCGACGCGGGGTCCGCTCCGGCTACATCGCTCGCAATCGCAACCCCTGGTGGGCTGTGGGCCTTCGGACGCCTGCTCCCATCCTCGCGACCTACATGGCAAGGCGTCCGCCGGCGTTCGTCCGCAATCTCTCGACGGCCCGCAATGTGAACGTCGTTCACGGCATCTATCCACGCGAGGCCATGTCCGCTACTTCCCTCAATGCACTGGCGGCAGCGCTGCGCGCCGCAGCCCCATCTGCGGTTGGACGAACCTACGCCGGCGGCCTCGTCAAGTTCGAGCCGTCCGAAATGGGCCGAATCCCTGTGCCAGAGCCCGCAGTGCTGGGAGAGATGGCGGCGTGATCCTGATCGATCCGCCTCGCTGGAACGAAGGCGAACTCGACGAACAGATCGCCCGAGCACTCAAGGCGTTCCGCGAAGAGCGGGTCACCGAGCCCGTCGAGCAGTACCGACACGTCTTCGACGAGTTCGCGGCCCGTGTCAGGATGCTGCTTGCGGTGACGGACAATTTGTCGACGCTGCAGGACGCCTCACCGGACCTGCTAGCCGATGAGGACACCTTGGACGCGTTGCGCTACTTGGCAGGGCCTCCGATCTCAGCCGACGACCTCAAGACGCTGTCGGGCGCTTCGCTCGCGCCGAGTCGTTTGCGAGATGATCCCGTGGCAGCCAAGCGAATACTCGACACCGTCTTGGCGAGCCTTGACACCAAGCGGTTCCCGTGGATTGAGGATCATCGCCACCCGGACAGCGCGGAACTGCGCGCTGCGGCCATCGCCTCTGCGAGCCTCATGGCCACCCAGCGAGTGCAGACGGACCGACGGAATTCAGCGAAGAGCGACCAAGAAGACCGGGTGGCGGAGTACCTGTCGGGGATCGGCCTGAAGTCCGTCAAGTCGCGCCAGATCAGCACTCACAGCGATGCTCCTGCACGGGGATCATTCTGTGGAGAGTCACCGTTCGGTGGTCGGAAGGCCGACCTTGTCGTTCATCTTCATGACGGGCGCCTCATGCCCATCGAATGCAAGGTTTCCAATTCCGCCACCAACTCCGTGAAGCGCCTCAACAACGACGCTGCGGCCAAAGCAACCGCGTGGATCGACTACTTCGGCCGCGGCCAGACCGTTCCCTGCGCCGTCCTGTCGGGCGTCTTCAAGAGACACAACGTGGTGCAGGCGCAGGAGGCCGGGCTGACGATCTTCTGGGCGCACGACCTGCAGCCGCTGGGCGATTTCATACTCTCGGCCAGATAGACGGCTGTTGAGGGGAAGGCTCAGATGAAGGAAGAGGACGACTCGCCGTCAGAACGGAGTCGGCCGCGTCCTCCGCTTCTGCCCGAGGAGGTGGACACCGCCTGGGCAGTCCTCTTGAGCAATCCGCCAGTCGTGTGGCGCTATGACCGTTACGATCCCGCCTGGAAGCTGCCTCGACCTGCCGCACGGCCATCCCGGCGCTGAACTGCTCCATACCCGCGAGGCTCGCGGCGGACTGACTCGCCGGAGTGCGGAGCCCTTGATCGTTCGGTGCCAAACGATTAGACTCGTGGGATGGCCGAGCTTCAGGGGTTCATGTTTCCGCGGACGCCGTCCGGGGTCGCAGGGATCGTGCCGGCTCCCCCCTGGCACTACTCGGGTGACATGCTCACCGTCGAGTACCGAACAGATCCGGACCGGGTGGCCGCCCTCCTTCCCGATCCCCTGGAGCCGGCCCCGGATGATCCGGGCGCGGTGGCCGTGATCTGGGCCGAGTGGCAGAGCTGCGGTGACACTTTCGAGGAGTTGCTCGACCCGGTGCGGGCCCAGTACCGGGAGGTGTTCGCGGTGGTGCGGTGCCAGTTCCGCGGCGAGACGTACAGCCGGGCGGCCTACATATGGGTCGACAAGGACTTCGCCCTGGCCCGGGGACACTTCCAGGGCTATCCCAAGAAGATGAGCGAGATAGCCATAACCCGGCCGGTGACGGTGGGTCGGGCCGGACCCCGGTTGCGGCCGGGCGGCCGGTTCGGGGCCACCCTGAGCACCTGGGGACGGCGCATCGCCGAGGCCCGACTCACCATAACCGGCACCGCCGAGACGCCGGGCTTCGTGAACGGCCATCCGATGCTGCACAGCCGCCAGATGCCCGCCATGGAGGCCGACGGCACCGACTCGCTCGACGAGCTGGTCACCATGCGGGGCTACGACGCCGACCTCGGCCCGGTGTACTCGGGCGATGCCGAGCTGGTGCTGCCCACCGGTCCCACCGAGGAATTGCATCACCTGCAGCCGATCGAGATGATCGGCGGCTTCTACCGCCAGGTCGGCATGTCCATGGCGGCCGGCACCACCCTGTGGGCCGCCCCCAACCCCAAGGCCGGAGGCGACTAGCCCATGGACTGGCTGCCACGAGCCTCCGGTCGCGCTTTCCTGCGATACGCGCGGGAAAGCGCGACCAGAGCGATGCAGGGTCCGCGATGAGCTCGGCCACGACCACGTTCGTGGACGACTATCTCGACGACCACGGCGACGACGACGCCGACCTGTCGTCGCACGATTCGTTCACCTCCGGCGTGCCCCACGCCACCTTCAGGAGGCTGCGCCGCGAGGACCCGGTGCACTGGACCCCCGAGTCCACCGGATCCGGCTTCTGGTCGATCACCCGCTACCGCGACGCCCTGGCCGTCAGCCGCGACGTGGAGACCTTCACCTCCTCCCGGGGCATCCGCCTCGAGGAGATGGACGACGACGAGCTCGAGGCCCGCCGCACCATGATGGAACTGGACCCGCCCGCGCACACCCGGCTGCGCCGGCTCGTCAACCGGGGCTTCACCCGCCGCACCGTCGAGTCCTACGAGGACAGCATCCGGGCGCTGGCCGCGGAGGTGCTCGACGAGGCCCTTGCCGCCGACGGGTTCGACTTCGTCACCGAGGTCGCCGCGAGGCTCCCGATGCGCATGCTGGGCCGGCTGTTGGGCACCAGCGACGAGGACGGTCATCAACTGGTGGAATGGGGCGACGCCTTCCTGGGCAACAGCGACCCGGAGTTCACCACCCACGTCGTGGACACCACCGACACCGAGGAGTTCCGGCTGATGCCGTTCCGCAGCCCGGCCGCGGCCGAGGTCTTCGAATACGCCGAGCAGCAGGCGACCGAGCGCCGGGCCTGCCCCCGCGACGACGTGATCACCCAGCTGCTGGCCCCCACCCGCGACGGCGAGCCGCTGAGCGACTTGGAGTTCAAGAACTTCCTCCTGCTGCTCATCGCGGCCGGCAACGACACCACCCGCTACACCATGACCCACGGGCTGCGCACCATGATGCAGCATCCCGAGCTGTGGCGGGCCTGGCGGGCCGACCCGTCACTGACGGAGACCGCGGTGGAGGAGATCCTGCGCACCAGCGCGGTGACCATGCACTTCCGCCGCACCGCAACCCGGGCCGTCACCGTCGGCGGGAAGGACATCGCCGCGGGAGACAAGGTCGTGATGTGGTTCTGCTCGGCCAACCACGACGATGACGGCTTCCCCCGTCCATGGCGCTTCGACCTGGCCCGCGACCCCAACGACCACATGGCCTTCGGGCGCAACGGCCCCCACCTGTGCCTGGGCGCCTGGCTGGCCCGCATGGAGGCCCGGCTCGTGTACGAGGAACTAATGAAGCGAGTCGATCGTCTCGAGCCCGACGGCGAGCCCGAGTACCTGCGCTCCAACTTCATCGCGGGCATCAAGCATCTGCCGGTGCGCGTGGTTGCCTGATAGCGTCATCGAGTCGAGGGGAGGCTTGGCCTTGGGGTCGATAGTGGGCGCCGCGGTGGTGTCGCACGTCCCGCCGCTGGTGATGCCCGAGCAGGAGCGCAGGGCCCTCAACGGGGGGGAGGACACCTCGCTGTTCGCGGGCCTGCACGCGCTGCGAGCCGAGCGGCTCGCCCCTGCCGCGGCCGACACCGTGGTGGTGGTCGACACCCACTGGTTCACCACCATCGAGCACATCGTCGCGGCCCACGAGCGCCGTACCGGCCTCTTCACCTCCGACGAGCTGCCCCGGGGCATGACCGCCATGCCCTACGACATGCCCGGCGACCCTGAACTGGCCCGCGCCTTCGCGGCCGCGGCCGCGGGGCGGGACGACACCTGGGTGACCGCAATCGACGACCCCCACCTGCCGGTGCACTACCCCACCATCAACCTGCTCGGCTTCCTGCAGGGCGACGAGCGCTGGATCTCGATGGGCGTGTGCCAGACGGCCGAGCCCGACGACTTCCTGCTGGCGGGCGAACTGCTGGCCGAGGCGGTGGCCGGGCTGGACCGCCGGGTCGTGATCCTGGCCAGCGGCGGGCTGAGCCACCGGTTCTGGCCACTGCGGCAGTTCCGCGACCACGAGGGCGCCGACCCCGCCCTCCATATCCGCACCCCCGAGGCGGCTGCGGCCGACCGCAAAGTCCTGGGATGGATGGCGGCCGGCAACCATGCCGCCATCATCGACTTCCTGCCCGAATACACCCGCCACGCTCCCGAGGGCTACTTCGGCCACTACCTGATCATGGTGGGCGCGCTGGGGGGAGCGGCCTGCACCGCTAGGGGCACCCAGTTCGGCCAGTACGAGTCGGTGTCGGGCACCGGCCAGGCCCACGTATGGTTCGACGTGTGACACGACCGAAGCGGGCCCTGGTGCTCGCCCACGAACCGCAGGGCACCAGTGCCCTGGTGGGTGAACGCCTGCAGCAACGCGGCTATGACGTGCACGACCACGTCATCACTGCCGACCTGGACCGCCCCAACGACGCCGCGCCGTTCCCCGACGCGGCTGACTACGACATGCTTGTCCCTATGGGCTCGATCCGCTCGCTCACCAAGACCGGTGAGATCGACAGCTGGATCTTCACCGAGATCGCAATGGTGCAAGCCGCCCACGCGCGGGGCACGCCGGTGCTCGGAGTGTGCTTCGGAGGGCAGCTGCTGGCGGCGGCCCTCGGCGGTGAGGTCGAGAATTCGCCGGTGTCTGAGATCGGCTGGCGCGATCTGTTCGCGGCGGACGGCGCTGCCAATCCGGCTGGACCGGGGCCGTGGTTCCAGTGGCACTACGACCGTTTCACTCCTCCGCCCGAGGCGGAAGTGCTGGCCGTGAACGACACCTCGGTGCAACTCTTCCGGTTGGGCCGCTGCTTGGGCACGCAGTTCCATCCCGAGGTGACCTACGCCCACTTGGTGGGCTTCCTCACCGGGTGCGACGAGGAGCACCTGAACGAGCACGGCACGAGCAAGGCGGAACTGCGCGAGAGCGTGCGCCGCCACGAGGAGCGCAACACTCGCCAGTGCTACGCCCTGGTGGACTGGTTCCTGGACGAGGTGGCCCCCTCGTAGGCTCGCCGCGGTGCGCCGGCGTCGAAGCTCGACATCCGGGACACGATGTGCTCGCACAGGGCCCGGACCTCGGCCGGGTCGTCGGTGTGCTGGGACGGCTTGACGCAGAACGTGGTGAAGCCAGCCTCGATCTGGTCGCCGAAGTCGGCCATGGCCTCGTCGATGTCGGCGGTGTCGTCAGCGCCGGAGAACACCGCCCGGGTGCCGCCCACCATCTCGATTCTGTCCGGGTCGCGGCCCGCGGCGGCCAGCCCGGCCCGCAGCGCGTCCAGGTCCTCGGCGCTGGCCGGGCCGAACGGATGGAAGCCGTCCCCGTAGCGGACTAGTCGTCGCAGCAGGGCCGGGTGCATCGACTGGCCGCCGAACCACATCCTGGGCCGGGCCGGTTCGGCCCGCCAGGGCTTGGGGACGCAGTACACGTCCTCGAACGCGAAGCGGGGTCCGGGATGCGACGCGGGCGTGTGCTTCCACAGCGCCGACATGGCTTCCAGCTGCTCGTCGAGGATGGCGCCCCGCTCTGCGAAGGGCACGCCGAGGGCGTCGTACTCCTCGCGGTGCCACGACACGGTGGGCTGCACCACCAGCCGGCCCTCGCTGAGCCGGTCCAGGGTGGCCAGCTCCTTGGCCAGCAGCACCGGATGGCGCAGCGGGGCGATCACCGCGCCCATCACCAGCCGCACCCGCCGGGTGGCCCCGGCCACCGCGGCCAGCAGCACATTGGAGCTGGGCCAGCGCGTGGCCGGATCCTGATTGCCGGGGGCCGCGTAGGCCCTGGGGTTGTCGGGCCGGCCGAGCGCGCCCGCGGACGGGCCGAGGACGATGTGCTCGCTGGCCATCACCGCGTCGAACCCGGCCGCCTCGGCGTCGGTGGCCAGGCGGACCAGCCCGACCAGGTCGTCGGGATCGACCAGCGTGTGGTTCTCGGTGAGGATCAGCAGCAGCCGGGGCCGCACCTCGATCATGGCCGCCTCTCTGGTCGTAGCGGAACGAAGCGCCTTCGACTCTAGGAATTACCGCGAGCAGGGGCTCCAGCGGCGGCTCAGGAGCCGCTAGGCCGGATGGCTGGCGCGCCAGCCGCGAGCGGCAACGATCACCCCACCGATGACTGTGAGGAAGGCGCTGGCGCCGGGTGAGAGCGCCGGGGTCGCCAACCGGACGAAGGTGGCGACCCAGGCAACCCCGATCGCCGCAATGGCGCACCCCAGCCCGAACAGCACAACCGCGAGATAGCGCTGTGCACCGTGGCTGCGCACCAGTCGTCCGAGCGTCGCCGCCAGGGACGCCACCGTGAGGGCCAGGACCATGTAGCCGATCCTCGGACCCTCAGAGTCCAGGCCGCGCACCACCACGCGGCGGGTCTCGGCCAGGGCCTCGGCCAGCACCTCGGCGGCCAAGCCGCCCTGGTCGGCGCCCTCTGCCTCGGCCGCCAGCTCAGCGGCGATCTGAGCGGCGTCGCTGCGCTGGTCCAGGATCCAGGATCCCGACGCGCCGGCCAGTGCGAGGAACAGGGCCAGCACGACCATTCCCGCCAACTCCCGCGGCCCCGCCCGCGACGGCTCGTCGCCCCATCTCATTCGCCAGACCGCACCGGCGCCTCCACCAAGGACGATCAGCGCGCCGAGCAGAGCCAGCCACACCCCTGTGCCGTGGCTGTAGTCCCCGCCCCGGGGGGACACGGTCAGGTAGGCCGCCGCGAGCGACACCAGCACCAGCCCGGCCGCAAGGAAGGCGCCTCCGCCCGCGTAGAACCTGTCCCGGCTGCGCGGTCGCCACAGGGCCGAGGCGCCGCCGAACGCCACCGCCAGAGCGACGAGGCCGGCCACGATCCCGAACCATGAGCCGCCGGTTGCGTCCAGCCCGCTGTGGGCACCAGGAAGGTCGATGTCGTCGAATCGGGCGTAGGCCGACAACAGCCCGGCGTCGTTCCCCCAGGTCAGCAGCACCGAGAAGGCGGTGATCAGGCCGCCGACGAGCGCCGCCGCGGCCCCGATGCGGTGCGGGGCGGCCAGCTCGGGCGGCGCCGGCGCGGCCGGCACGACGGGAGTCTCCGGGTCGGCCTGCATGCCGGGCACGGCAGGCACCACAGGGTCGGACCGAGTGGTCCAGGCGCTGCGGATCCGCGCCGGCAGGCTGCGCCGGTCGTCGCTGTCCGCCGGCTGCGAGATCCGGTCGAGGAGCACCCCGACGAAGTAGAGGCCCGCGCCGGCCGAGGCGCCGATGGGGATGTCAGCTGTGTTCAGCGCGGTCAGGATCGGCTTGCCGAGTCCGCCGCCGGCGATGATCGCCACGATTCCCACCATCGACAGCGACAGCAGCAGGGTCTGGTTGAGTCCAGCCATGATCGCGGGCCGGGCCAGCGGCATCTGCACCTCGCGCAGGATCCGGGTCTCGGTCGCCCCGAAGGCCCGGGCCGCCTCGACGACATCGGCGGGGACCTGGCGGATCCCCAGGTTGGTCAGTCGCACGATGGGAGGGAGCGCGAAGACCAGCGTGGCCAGCACGCCGGGGGTTCGGCGCACGCCGAACAGGAAGATGATGGGAAGCAGGTAGACGAAGGGGTGGATCACCTGCATCCCGTCGAGGACGGGACGCAGCCGGCTCCAGAACGTGTCGACCCGAGCCGCCAGGATCCCGAGCGGGATGCCGATCACCGTGCAGACCAGCACGGCAACGATGATCATCCCGAGCGTCTCCATGGTCAGGTCCCAGTACTCGTTCCCGAGCAGCCCGCAGATCAGGAGGCCGGCCGCGCTGCCCAGCCCCACCAGGAAATTCCTGGTCGCCAACCCGAGCAGGAAGAACAGCAGCAGCACGACCGGCCACGGCAGCCAGTCCTGAAGGAGGTTGTCGATGATGAGCTCCAACAGTTTGTCGACGGGCCACTTGACCGCGTCCAGGAATCCCTTGATGTGGGTGGTCAGCCAGAAGACGATCTCCTCTGTCCACAGACCGAGGGGGATCTCCCACGCGTCGAGGTTGGAGTTGTCCCAGAACTCGGCGGCGAGCACGCTGGATCTCACTGCCGAGCGTCCTCGGCCTTGGCCAGCTTGAGCTGCTCGGAGACGGCCTCGACGCGGCCCAGCTCGGCCAGGACCTCGAGGGGGCGTACCGATCCGATGAGCCTGCCCTCGGTGTCGACCACGGCGACCGGCAGGCCCGACCCGAAGAGCTGGTAGACCTTGGCCAGGATGGTGTCGTCGGTGACGACCGGCACCGCTTCGACGAGGGGTCCCAACTGCTGGTCGCCGCGCGCCCGGGCCCGCTCGGCGGACTCGCGGGTGACCACCCCGAGGGGTCGCCCACCGGAGTCCACCACATGGGCCGCCTCCGACCCGCGGCTGCCGATGGCGTCGAGGACGTCAGTGACGGTCGCGCCGGCCGAGACCGTCGCAGCCTCGTCCCGCACCGTCTCGACGGCCAGCACCCGGCCCTGATCGACATCCTGGACGAACTCGGCCACATACTCGGTCTCCGGGCGCATGAGGATGTCTTCGGGCGTGCCGATCTGATGGATGGCGCCGTCCTTCATGATGCACACCCGGCTCCCGACCCGGAGCGCCTCGTTGAGATCGTGGGTGATGAAGAGGATCGTCTTGTGGAGCTTGTCCTGGATCTCCATCAGCTCGTCCTGCATCTGGCGCCGGATGAGAGGATCGAGGGCGCTGAAGGCCTCGTCCATGAGCAGGATGGCGGGATCGGTGGCGAGGGCGCGGGCCAGACCCACCCTCTGCTGCATGCCTCCGCTGAGCTGCCGCGGGTAGCTGTTCTCGTAGCCACTGAGTCCAACGAGCGCCAGCGCCCTCTCCGCGGCCTCGTCACGGGCCTCGGGGTCAACGCCCTTCACCCTCAGTCCGAAAGAGACGTTCGAGCGTATGTCCTGGTGGGGGAACAGCGCGAAGTGCTGGAACACCATGCCGGTGCTGTCACGGCGAAAGGCCTGGAGCTCCTTGGGATCGAGGGCGGTCACGTCGGTTCCGTCGACGACGATCCTGCCCGCGGTGGGCTCGTAGAGCCGGTTCACGCAGCGGATGAGCGTGGACTTGCCCGAGCCGGACAGGCCCATCACCACAAAGATCTCGCCCTCGGCCACGTCGATGTTGGCGTCGTTCACGCCGACGACATGACCGGTGCGCTCCTTGATCTCATCCTTCGAGCAGCCGGCCCGCAACAACGCTAGAGCCTCGCCGTCGGGCTCGTCGCCGAAGATCTTCACGACGTCTGCAATCTTGACCTTGGTCGGCATGAGCCCCATTCCTAGGCCTGGGCCAGCCCCCGCGACTCTAGGGCAGGATGTTAGAGGCCGAGCGAATAGGCGAGCCTACTCGGCCCATACGGCGCGGGGCCGTGGCCCGAGCGGCCCGTGAGCGCAGCGAACAAGAGCGGGAATGACCACGCCGCGGCGCGAGGGGCTGGCACCCATTCACGGACGCTCTTAGAGGCCCCGCGGGTAGGCGAGCGAACCCGTTTCATACGGGGCGGGGCCGTGGCCCGAGCGGCCCGTGAGCGCAGCGAACAAGAGCGGGAATGACCACGCCGCGGCGCGAGGGGCTGGCACCCATTCACGGACGCTCTTAGAGGCCCCGCGGGTAGGCGAGCGAACCCGTTTCATACGGGGCGGGGCCGTGGCCCGAGCGGCCCGTGAGCGCAGCGAACAAGAGCGGGAATGACCACGCCGCGGCGCGAGGGGCTGGCACCCATTCACGGACGCTCTTAGTCGGCCGAGAATGGCAGAGGCGAAATCGCTATTGCATCCCTGACCCGGCTGGGCTAGGAAGAACTGCGTGCACGCTCGACCAGGTAAGGAGACCACCGAATGAGAACCGGCAGAGGGAGGGCGCTGGCCGCCGTCCTATTGACGTTCGCATTGCTGGCAGCCGCATGCGGCGACGACAGCGAACCAGCGACGACGGCACAGCCCGACGACGGCGCCGCCGCCGCCGCCCAAGCCGAGGCTGACGCCGCGCGGGCCGCCGCGGAGGAGGCGCAGGCCGCCGCGGCCGAAGCCGAGGCACAGCTGGCCGCAGCCGAAGCGGCCGCGGCCGAGGCCAGCGCAGAACAGCAGGCCGAGGCGCAGGCGGCGCTGGAGGCCGCCCAGGCAGAAGCCGCAGCCGCCCAGGCAGAGGCCGAGGCGGCGGAAGCCCAAGCGGCGTTGGCAGAAGCCGAAGCCGCCCAGGCAGAGGCCGAGGCGGCGGAAGCCCAAGCGGCGTTGGCAGAAGCCGAAGCGGAGGCCCAAGCGGCACCCGAACCTGAGATGGCGCTGCCCGGCGAGGGGGTGACCGTCACCATGGCGCGGGGCAACTGGAAGGAGACCAACTTCCAGAACTACGTCGTGCAGCTGCTCCTCGAGGAGCTCGGCTACGACGTCACCGACCCCGAGGAGATCGCGCCGGCGACGTTCTACCCGGCCTTGGCCCAGGGCGACTACGACCTGTGGGCGTCGTCGTGGCCGCTCAACCACACTCCCCTGCTCGATGGCGAGAGCCCCGACGGCGGCACCTTCGGCGACAGGGTCCAGTACATCGGCACGATGATGGCGTCGGGTGCCCTGCAAGGCCTCCTAGTGGACATTCCCAGCGTGGAGCGGTTCGGCTTCACCACTCTCGGGGAGCTGCTCGACAACCCCGACGCGGTCGCCCACTTCGACACCGACGGCGACGGCAAGGCCGACCTCAACGGCTGCGACGACGGCTGGGGCTGCCAGAAGGTGATGAACGACACGATCGCCCAGAACGGCTGGGACGATCGCATCGCGCAGGTGTCGGCCACCCACTCGGCGCTGTTCGCCGAATCGCAGGCGAGCTTCGAGACGGGCGGCCCCGTCCTTCAGTACGTGTGGACGCCCACCGCCTTCGTGGGCAAGCTCGTGCCGGGACGAGACGTGCTGTGGCTCGCCATCGAGCCGGACCAGGCCATCGAGGGGCAGGCCGGCGTCTCGGCGGTGGGTGACGCCTGCACCAACGACCCGTGCACGACCATGTTCACCCCCTCGGACATAGTGGTGACCGCCAACAACGAGTTCCTGGCGGCCAACCCGGCGGCTGCGTCCCTGCTGGCCGACTTCGAGATCGACCCGCTAGCGGTCGCCGTGCAGGCAGTGGCCATCGACGCGGGCGCCAACCCCAACGATGACATGGCCGCCGCGGCCGCCGAATGGATCGCGGCCAACCGCGACCTGATCGACCCGTGGATCGAGGCTGCGCTCGCCGCTGGCTGAATCATCGGCTGATCGGCCGAGGACAAAGACATCTGAGATCGTAGGGCGGGGCACCAGCCCGGTCCTACGATCATCGGAGGAGGCGCGCGTCGGTGGCCAAGGCGGCGGTTGCCCCATCCCAGGATCGACTGCAGGCCGAGCTTGACCGGCGGCGGCCTCGCCTGCGTCCCCCGGCGGTGGTGATGCAGCCGGCGATGATGGGCGCGGCCCGCTTGACCCGCTACAGCTTCAGCCGCACGATGCTGCGCCGGGCGGCCCGAGGCCGGTGGCTCGCCCGGCGAACCCGTTTCGACATCGACAGCCGGGGTCACGGCGAGGCGGTGTACGAGATCGATGCCGGCGGCCACAAGCTCAGCTTCATCGCCTTCACAACAACCATCGACGAGTCCGAGCACACCGACCGCGTCATAGCCGAACGGTGGGAGGTCGCCGCGGCGCTCGTCGAGGGCGAGCCCAGCGGCGAGTTCCTCGACGAACTGCGGCGGGAGGTGCCGCTGCAGGAGGCGGGGCGGTTCGATCCCCGAGTCCTGGTGCTCACGCGGGGCAATCGCAGCGTGCGGTTCTTCGACTACCTCACCGACGTCCTCGCCGCAGGCGCACAGCCCGACCCTCATCTGGTGGCCGACGCCGGCTACATCCTGCGAAGCACGGCGTTCTACGCCAACGGCAAGTACGGGATGCGGTCCTTCGAGGGATACGGCGACAGCCATCCCCTCCGGGTCCCCTACCGGGCCCAGTTCGTGTGCGCGTGGCTGTTCCGGGAACTCGGCTACGACCTGGTGGAGCACTGCGCCCGCGCCAGGGGCGGAGACGCTGCGGCTCCCTTCGACGAGCGCTGGCGCCGGTACTTCGGACTGGGCAACGCCACCGGGCTGGGACTCGTGCCCTTCGCGTTCAAGCACCCGAGGGTGATCCACGCGTGGGTCTCAATCCGGGAGATGGCGCTGGCGGACGTGCGGGCGCTGCCGGGCAGCCGCGACCGGATCGCACAACTCGACGCGTGGATCCAGCGGGCTCACGCACATTTCGTCCACGGAACAGACGACGACTGCCGGCCCTTCCTCAACTCCGTCGACGTGGCCGCGGTGGTTCTGCGAATCCGGGACGCGTTCGAACGCTGCCGCCGTGACCCGCTTCCGTTCGATGCCCTGTACCGCTGGTCGGAGAGTCACAGCCCCGAGACCGCCGAACTGGTCGTGTCGCTGCTGCTGGAGCTGCACGACGGCGACGATGAGCTGATAGACGACCTGCTCACCGTCGACGAGCACAACCCGCTCGATCCCGCGGTGACCGTGGGGGACATGCGGACCATCCTGGCGTCGAGGTTCGAGTGGCTCGGCCACCTCGACCTCGACAACGAGGGGGCAGACGCATGGTGGTGGGTCATCAGCGACAACACCGAGGAGCCGCGCCGCGCCCTGCGGGACCGGCTCGAACCAGCCTGCCGCGATGTCGCCATCGACGTGGCGCTCCGCCTGTGGAGGCTGCGTGGCGCGATCGACGGCTACGACGACGCCACGCCGATCCATCGCGTCCTCAGCGAGCATCCCCAACACCGCCTGGCGGCCGAGCGCCTAAGTGTCAGCGACTGTGCCTACGCCGAACCGCGCGACAATGCCTGCTCTGCGCACTACTTGCCGCTGCTGCTGCAACGGTTCCAGCTAGCCATGTACGGCATGGACAACTTCAAGCCCAAGTCCACCGACTGGCTGAGGGTCACCCTGTTCCAGGGCGCGCCCCGCCTGGGAGACCTCGGGGTCGACACAGGCGATGACTGGGTGCTGCCAGCCCGCCCCGGGAGTTCCCAATGATCATCGACGGTCTCCAGATCAACAGCTGGTCCCGCGCCGTCATCGACGAGGTCAGATCGGGCGGGGTGGACATCGTCCACGCCACCGTGGGCGCGTGGGAGGACCTCGCCGGCGCCATGACCCGCATCGGTGCGTTCCGCCATCTGTGCCGGCACAACGCTGATGCGATCCGGGTGGTCACCAACGTTGAGGAGATGCATCGTGCCGTCGCCGACAACGTTCTGGGCGCAGTGCTCGGTTTCCAGAACAGCACGATGCTCGGCGACGACCCCGAGATGGCCCAGATCTTCGCCGACGTGGGCGTGCGGGTAGTGCAGCTCACCTACAACATCGCCAACCACATGGGAGCCAGCTGCTGGGAGCCCAACGACGGCGGGCTCACCCGCGCCGGGCACAGAATGGTGGCCGCCCTGAACGATGCGGGAGTACTGATCGATCTCTCCCATGTCGGCAACTCCACGAGCCTCGATGCGGTGCACGCATCGTCAAAGCCCACGGCGATAACCCACGGCAACCCCCTGTGGTTCTGCGACTCGCCCCGCAACAAGCCCGACGAGGTGCTCAAGGCGGTCGCGAGCCGCGGCGGGGTGATCGGCTGCACCCTCTACCCGCTGTTCATGGGTGGCGCTGAAGTGAGCCGGAAGGACTACTGCACCATGATCGCCCGGCTCGCTGACCAGGTCGGCGTCGAGCATGTGGCCGTCGGCACCGACGCGGTGCTCGGGTGGGAGCCGGGTGCACTGAGCTGGATGCGCGGCGGCCGCTGGGATCGCCCCGGGGAGTCCGGCAAGGAGCCGGTCTTCCCGGCGTGGCCCCCGTGGTTCCGCGGACCCAGGGACTTCGGCTCGCTCACCGAAGGCCTCGACGGCGCCGGGTTCTCACCCTCCGAGCGCGACTCCATCCTCGGCGGCAACTGGCTGCGCCTCTTCGGAATGGTGTTTGGGTGACGGATCGCGGAGCCTGCGGCTGACATGGGCGCGACACGCTGGCCTCCGGCAACGAGCCCCTTCTCGGACTCGAGACGGATCGCGGAGCCCGCGGCTGACATGGGCGCGACCCTCAGGGTGGCGCCGAGGGAGATCCACGATCTCGTCTACCGGGCCAGCCGCGTTGCCGGATGCGATCCGGGCACCGCCGAACGGATCGCCGAGAACGTCACGTTCGCGGAGATCCATCACGGTGACGCAGTGCGCGCCTTCTGCAAGGCCATCGGGGCGCTCGATCTCCCCGCGTCGGCGTGGGTTGCCGCGCCCGACGCGCTGCTGGAAGCCGAGATCGCGGCGCGCGCCGGCGGAAGCACGTCAGCCGCCTTCGGCACCGGCGTGCCCCTGGCGGCGATCGCGGCCACCCTTCGACAATCCCTCGAACGCGGCGTGGCCTTCGAGTTGGGGATCGACGGCCGGGCCCGAGGCGACACGACGGTCCGGGCCGTCGAAGTGCGCGCGGCCAGCTGCGAGGCTGAAACCGCGAGCCGGACGCGGACCGCCGGTGCCCGCAGCGACGCCCACAGGATCGGCTTGGAAGTCGATCAGCTCTGGTTCAGCAGGCTTGAAGCGGCCGCCGCCGGGTTCCTGGTTGCGGAGCCCACGCTCGACGAGATCGCCTAGCGCTCGCCGCGCCCTGACCACCGGCCCGGACGCCCCGGCGGGTCGTCCGGCCTCAGTGGTAGGGCAGGTACTCCTTAAGCTCCCATTCCGTGAGGGGCTCTGTGCCGGTGATGGCGTCCCAGTCGGCGACGGCGTCGTCGCCGGCCCCCTCCGTGTAGCGGTCCCACTCGGCCCGCTTGTTGAACACGAAGTTGGCGCACAACTCGGCACCGACGGCTTCGCACAGGGTCTCGTCGGCTTCCATGTCGTCGAGGGCGGCGCTGAGGCTGTGGGCGCAGTGGATGTCGGTATTGACCTCGTCGAAGCCATCGCTGGTCATGGGTTCGGGACACTCCAGCCCACCGACGACCCCGAGACGGGCCGCCTGCAGCACGGTCGCCACCAGGGTGTGGATGTTGGCGGCACCGTCGCCGATGCGGCTCTCGATGCGCATGTGCGAGCCCGCGCCCCGGGGCACCCGGTTGCCGGCGCAGCGGTGCTCGACACCCCAGTTGGCCCAGTACCCGTTGAGGTCGCCGTGGCGCAGGCGCCGGTAGGCGTTCACGGTGGGCGCGGCCAGCGCGGTCATGCCCAGGTGGTGATGGATGAGGCCCGCCATGCAACCCCGGGCCAGAGCCGACATGCCGTGGACGCCCTCGGAATCCGACATGGCGTTGTTGCCCTCGGCATCAGCCAGCGAGAAGTTCACGTGGATACCGGTGCCTGAGACGCCCGGGAACGGCTTGCCCAGGAAGGTCAGGTCGAGGCCCAGGGGCCGGCCCGAGGCATCGGTGGCGGTCAACACCGTCTCGCGAGCGAGCAGCCGGAACAGGAAGGCGTTGTCGGCGGCCCACATGGCGTCGCCGTACTCGAGGGTGAGCTCGAACTGGCCCTCGTCGTACTCGGCGTTGACCGATTCCATGGCGATCCCGCAGGCCTCCGCCCGGCGCACCAGCTCGGTGATCACGCCGGTGGGATCGGATCCGACCCCGGTCCCGTAGACCATGGAGCGAGGCGTCTCGTAGGGCCGGGGGCTCTCCAGGCCGCCGCTGAACACGTACGCCTCGAACTCGATGCCGACCTTGGGTGTGTAGCCGAGGGCCTCCCAGTCGGCTACAGCCCGGCGCAGCGCGTCGCGGGGCGACACCGGCAAGGTCTCGCCGTGCATTGACAGGTCACCGATCACCACGCCGGTGGCGTCGTCGTCCCAGCCCTGGCGGAAGTCGGCGGTGTCGAAGGTGATCTGGGTGTCGGGCAGGCCCTCGAGCAGGTAGGCGCCCGGCGCGGGCACCATGCTGCGGTCATAGCCCAGCGCGAACACGCACACGCAGTGGCTGGTGCCCCTGTGGGCCAGCCGGTACGGCAGGTATTTGCCCCGGGCCAGCCCGAGGTGGTCGGGCCAGAGCACCCGGATGCGGTCCCAGTCGGTCATGGAAGCTCCCCTGTTCGCCGTTCAGAGAACGTTCGGCCCCAAACAATAGTCCACGTCTCGCTGGCGGTCACCTGTTCCCGCTCTTGTTCGCTGCGCTCACGGGCCGCTCGGGCCACGGCCTCGCTCGGTGCCTCACGAGTTATCCGCACGTCACGGCTATCCGCTCGGCCTCAGGCCGGCGCTTCGTCGTGTTCGGGGTAGAGACCGGTGCGGCCCAGCCGGTCCAGGCAGACTTCCACGCTCCAGGGCAGCATGGCGGCCCCGCAGCGGGCGTCGCGGTAGGCCTGCTCCAGGTAGGAGGGCCGCAGCATGCTGCGGCCCCCGCACACCTGCAGCGCCACCGACGCCATCGCCGGGGCGCCCTCCATGACGGTGACCACCGAGGACCAGGCCCGCCGCACCTGCTCGCTGCCGGGATCGATCCCGCATTCGGCCAGCACCCGGTAGGTGAGCGACTGGGCCCGGTCGTAGGCCAGGTTCATCTGGGCCCAGCCCTGCTGCTTGATGGGGTGGTCCCGCCGGGCCGGGGCCCCGCCGCCGTCGCCCCGCAGGTAGGCGCCGGTGGCGTCCAGGATCCCCCGCATGAGCCCCAGGTAGGCGAACGACAGCGTCATGTAGAAGTAGGGCCATCGAGTTGCGGCCTGGTCGAACGCTCCGGGCGGGAGCCACTCGTTGTGGGCGGGCACCTCCGCTTCGTCAAGCACGAGGGTGCGGGAGTCCGTGCCCCGCATCCCGAGGGGGTCCCAGTCTCCTTCGATGGTCGCCCCGTCGGCCTCGGCGGGAACGCCCATGAAGCGGATCCGGTCGTCGCCGGGCACCAGGCAGACCACGTTGTGGATGTGGGCTGCGCCCGAAAGGGAGGCGAAGATCTTGCGCCCCGTCACCCGGTAGCCGCCGCCCCCGTCGACGGGCACCGCCCGGGTGGAGTAGCCCGCGGTGGCGCCCGCGGCCGCGCCCTCCGAGAAGGGCTGGCTGTGGATCGTGCCGTCCTCGGTGATGCCGCGCCGCAGCTCGGCCCGTCGCTCGACCAGCAGCGACCGCTCAGCGGCCGTCAGGTCCAGATCGTCGCCGATCTGGCCCACCAGGATGGTGGTGGCGGTGTGCATGTTGAACGTGAGCGCGGTGGTGGCGCAGTGGCGGCCCAGCTCCTCAGCCACCAGCGCATACCCCACGAAGTCCCCGCCGAGCCCGCCGTCGGCCACCGGGATGCACAGGCCGAGAAGCCCGGTGTCTCGCAGGTCGGCCCAGTTCTGGGTGGGGAACGTGGCGTCGCGGTCGTGGGCCTGCGACCGCTCGGCGAAGCGCGGCCCCAGGGCCGCCATCCGCTCCACGAGCTCGGCCCGCTCCGGCGTGAGGATGTCTGTCGCTACTCCCACGAGCGGACCATTCAAGTCGCTACACGTGTCGATTGCGCCATGATGCGGCCCGAATCAGCCTATATCGCCCACCTGGGGCCGGAAGGTCCCAGCCCACGACCACGGCTGAGGAAGTCTCGCACCAGGCGGTTGAAGGTCTTCGGAACCTCCGAGACGGCCAGATGTCCTACACCGTCCAGCACGATCAGCTCGGCGTTCTGAAGCCCGTCGGCGAGGATGCCGGAGTAGGCGACCGGCGTCTCGGTGTCGAGCCCTCCCGCCACCACAAGCGCGGGCGAGGCGATCGCGCCCAGCCGCTCGCGGACATCGTGGGCGGGCAGGCACTCGACAGCCGCTCGCAGCCCGGCGGCCTGAATGCGCGCAAAGCCCGCCACCCGCATGGCGAGGGCATCGTCGCTGAGAGTGGGGCCCGCAATAGAGGTCAGGACATCTTCCGCGATTTCGGCGGGAGTGAGCCCCGCGTCGAGCGGGGCGAGTCGGGCGGCGCGCCAAGCGGCGGGGTCGGTGCCGTCGAGTCCGAAAGCCGGGCTGGTGTTGGCCAGCACGAGACGGCCGACTCGTTCGGGGTGATGCAGCGCGGTATGCAGGGCATGCATCCCGCCGAAGGACTCGCCCACGAGATGGGCACGGCCGACCCCGGCGTCATCGAGCAGCCGGGCCACCGAGTCGGCGATGGCAGTGAAGGTCAGGGGCACGAGCGGGACCGAAACGCCGTAGCCCGGCATGTCCCATGCAATGCAGCGGAACGCATCGCTTAGCCGGGCCAGCTGAGGCTCCCATGATGTGCGGGAGCCTCCCAGCCCGTGCAGGAACACCACCGGCTCCCCATCGCCCGTCTCGCGCCAGGCCAGCGGCCCATCCACTTCGACGGCACCTGCGGTTGTTGCGGGGACCGGCGGCGCAGGCACGGCCGGAACATACACTCTTGGCCGTGGCGAGAGCACCATTGATCGGCATCACGGGTCGGACCAAGACCGCGGGCGAACTCAACATGAAGCCAGAGTCGTTTCGCGACTTGCACCTGGACGTGTACTACTGCGACTACGCCCGAGCGGTGATCGCCGCGGGTGGCCTGCCGGTCTTCCTCCCCGTCAACGCCGATCCCACCGGCTACGCCGACCGCCTCGACGGGCTGCTGCTTAGCGGCGGAACCGACATCGAGCCGGAGCGCTACGGCCAACCGGCCTCCCCTGAGCTCTACACTCGCGAACCGGATCGCGACGCCTTCGAGATGGCCCTGCTAGACGGTGCCGCCGACGCGGGGAAGCCAGTACTCGGCATCTGCCGGGGGATCCAGGTGCTGAACGTGCACGGCGGGGGCACGCTCCACCAGCACGTCGCCCCCCACGCCTGTCACGACCGGCCCCCCAACCTGATCGTCCACCGGGTCGATCTGGCCGCGGGCTCGCTGGCTGCGTCGCTGTACGGGCCTTCGGTGGAGGTCAACTCGCTGCACCACCAGACCATCGACGAACTCGCAGACGGATACGTGACGACGGGCCGCAGCGACGACGGCGCCATCGAGGTGATCGAATCCCGCCGCCGGCCATGGATCGGCGTGCAGTGGCACCCCGAGTTGATGGACTCCCGCGACCGCGACCCCGTCTTCGACTGGCTGGTAGAGGTGGCCTCGGGCTGACCGGACCCTCGGCGCCTCCGTCAGGAGGCGGCGCGCTCCACATGGCCGCCGAACCCGACGGTGCCCGAGACGCCCGCCGCGGAGCCGAGACGCTGCAGCGGCACGGTGTCGTACGACGGTGACGGGGTGTAGGCCACCGGCAGGCGCTTGACGCCGCCGATGAAGTTTGAGCGCAGGTAGTCGGGCTCGCCGTCGAGGCGGATGTCGGGCATGCGCCGGGCGATCTCGCGGAACATCAGGCGGATCTCCATGCGGGCCAGGCTGGCGCCCAGGCAGTAGTGGGGACCGCCCCCGCCGAAGCCGACATGGTCGTTGGGGATGCGCTCGATGTCGAAACGCCACGGGTCCTCGAAGGCCCTCGGGTCGCGGTTGGCGGCCACGTGCCACATGAGCACCTTGTCGCCCGCGGCGATCCTCACCCCGCCGAGCTCGTAGTCGGACAGGGCCTGGCGGCGGAAGTACATGACCGGGGTGGCCCAGCGCACGATCTCCTCCACCGCGGTCTCCATGTAGCGGTCGGGGTCGGAGGTGAACTTCTCCCACTGGTCACCGAACTCGAAGAAGGCCATCATCCCGCGGGTTATCGAGTTGCGGGTGGTCTCGTTGCCGGCCACGCAAAGGATCAGGAAGAACATGTCGAACTCGACCTCGGAAAGGGCCTCGCCGTCGATGTCGGCCGACAGCAACGTGGTGACGATGTCGTCCGAGGGCGTGCCGCGACGTTCCATCTGGAGCTGGTGGGAGTAGCCGAAGAGCTCGGCCGCGTTCTGGAGGATGTCGTCGCGGCTCTTGACAAATTCGGGGTCCTCGCCTCCGACCATGGCGTTGCTCCAGTCGAACACCTTGGCGCGGTCCTCGACGGGAATGCCCATCATCTCGGCGATGGCCTGCAGGGGCAGCTCGGCCGAGATATCCCGCACGAAGTCGCAGCGGCCTGCCTCCACCACCCGGTCGAGGATGATGTCGGTGCGGTTCTGGAGGTAGTCCTCGAGCAGGTTGATCATGCGGGGCGTGAAGCCCCGGTTGACGAGCTTGCGGTAGCGGGTGTGGCGGGGCGCGTCCATGTCGATCAGCGTCAGGTCGTTCATGATGCCCGACGCCCACTCCCGCTGATCGGGATCGCGCATCTGGGTGCCGCTGTGGCTGGACGAGAACACATCGGCGCGGCGGTTCACCTCCTTGAGGTGAGCCTGACGGGTGATAGCCCAGTAACCCGAGCCCCTGTCTCCCTCGTCAACCCAATGAATGCCCGGGTCGGTCTCCCGCAGCCGCTCCAGAACCGCGTGGTGGTCCTGGCGCTGGAACATGTCGAAGTCCCAGAGGTCAGCGTCCGCTGCCGGGCAGGACCGGTCGCCGTGGTCCACGGGGCAGGCAGTCGATTCTTCGTCGACGATCGTCATGGGTACACCTCGCGTCTGCGGCGGCTAGCCGCGCGTTTACCTTCCTAGGAAGATTACTTCCTAGGAAGATACCTCGGCAGGAGGTCCCCTTGCAAATGTTCAGGTTCGAGCCGGCTCCGGGCCGATTTAGCGCCGGAACACCGCGCCACCGCAAGACCGGCTGTTCTTGTGCCGCTGCGAAAGAGTGCGACCGGTTTGCAGGTCAGCTGATGGGGCTGGAGGGGACGGCTGCGTGCACCACGGAGGCCTCCACCACCGGCACCTCGTCACGCTCGAGCGGGCCCATCCACTCCTTGCGGGCCAGGGCCTTCTCGATGTAGGGAGCCAGTTCGGTGGCCTTGGCCGCGTCGCGCTCGGCGCGGCCCGGCGTGAACTCGCCCAGCACGTCCGATCCGAATAGGCGCAGGCTGTCGCAGATGTCGACGTGGCGGTTCTTGCCGCCCTGCTGGAGGAAGATGACGTGGTCTATGCCGGACCCCTCGGCCTCCTTGAGCCAGCGGACCGCGTCGGCGGGCGTGCCTATGGTGTCTGCGTAGTCGTCGCCGGCGTCGAGGGCGGCGGCCACCGCATCGTCCAGGGCCGAGCCCCGTTGGGCCTCGTAACGGTCCCAGATGTCGGAGTGGCCCGGGATGGTGTGGTGCACCACCAGTTGCCGCAGCGCGTAGGCGAAGAAATGGAACCCGTCGAAGCCACGACGGATGGCTTCAGCCCGATCCTCGTGCAGCGAGAAGCCGGTGACCACCGCGATGTTGGCGTTGACGCTGTGACCCAGGGGCACGCACTCGTCGCTGCGGATGATGTCGTAGTAGACGTCGGCCCAGTGCCGGGCCTCGGCCGGGTCCACGAACGCGAACGCCAGCGCGCCCAGGCCCCGGCGAGCGGCCAGCTCGATGGTGGTGCGGTTGGTGCAGGCGATCCACATGGGCGGGTGGGGCTTCTGCACCGGCTTGGGGATCACGTCGCGGCACGGCATCGAGAAGTACTCGCCCTCGAAGCCGGGGTAGGGCGACATGGCCATCATGTTGGCGATCTGCTCGCCCGCCTCGAGGCTCATGGCCCGCTTCTGCTTGGCCGGGATGCCGAACCCGCCGAGCTCCAGGCGGGTGGCGCCCTCGCCAATGCCGAACTCCACCCGTCCGCCCGAGATCAGGTCCAGGGTGGCGACGCACTCGGCGGTGCGGGCCGGATGGTTGTAGGCCGGCGGCGCCTGGCGGATGCCGTGGCCGAGCCGGATGCGCTGGGTGCGGGCCGCGCAGGCCGACAGGAACACCTCGGGCGCGGAGCAGTGCGAGTACTCCTCCAGGAAGTGATGCTCCACCGCCCAGGCCACGTCGATGCCGACCTCGTCGGCCACTTCAACCTGCTCGATCGCCTCGGCCAGCAGCCGCTCCTCGGAGTCAGGGGCCCAGGGGCGGGGCATCTGAAGCTCGTAGAAGACGCCGAACCGCACCGCGAATCAACCTATCGGCGGTCCATGGAGTGACTGAAGTCCGCGGCTTAGAACTCGAAGCCGGCCATGCCGAAGTAGCCGCTGGCCGCGGTCTTGTCGCTGCGGTGGCGGTCCCAGGACGGCGCGCCGCCGGGCGGCTGGGGGTCGTCGCCCAGCACCGTCACCCGGTGCAGGATCCGGGTGTCGTCGTCTTCGCCGATGTCGTCGACGATCGAGTGCAGCGTCACCCGCTCGTCCCAGAGAGCCACATCGCCGGGCGACCAGCGCCAGCGGCAGCTGAACTTGACCTGCTCCTGCCAGCGGTACAGGAAGCCCAGCAGGGCCTGGCTCTCGGGCCGGGACAGCTGCGGGATGCGCCGACCGTGCTGCTTGTTGACGTACAGGCTGCGCCGGCCGGTTCCGGGGTGGATGCGGACCACCGGGTGCTCGGCCCGCAGCGAGCCCTGCTTGCCGTCGTCGTGGATGCAGGTCAGCCCGGCCAGGAAGGCCTGCAGGGGCGCCGACAGCGAGTCGTACACCTCGTAGCAGTTGATCCACATGGTGTCGCCACCGGCGGGCGGGCACTGCACCATATGCAGCAGCGCGGCGATGGGCGGATGCTCGCTGTAGGTGACGTCGGTGTGCCAGATGTCGGCCTTCGGAGTGGCCGAGGTGTCGAGCACGCACACCTCGGGGGTGTCTTCGTCGACCTTCTCGATGTAGGGATGCACCTCCAGCTCACCGAAGGCGGCGCCGATGTCGCGCAGCTGCGGCATGGTGGGGCTCAGGTCCGGCAGGAACAGCACGAGGTGCGTGTCGAGGGCGTCTCGCAACGCGGCGGCGGCCTGCTCGTCAAGGCTGCCGGGATCGAGTCCCCGGACCTCGGCGCCCAGCGCCCCCGCGATGGGTTTGACGTCGAGTTCCACCGCTGGATTGAGGCCGGCTGAGCGGGCTGGAGCAAGGGTCACAGCGGCCAGGCTACCGCCGGTGCGGCAGCCGAGCCGGCGGCGGGCAGCGCTACGGTGGCGGGTGGCCGCCGTCACGACGAGGGGGCTTGCAACATGTCGGACCGGAGCCCATGACCGCGTCGATCAGCGATCTGCTGGAGACGACCGGCTACGCGGTGGCCGACGGGGCCATGGGCACCCAGCTCTTCGCGGTCGGCCTCAGTGCCGGCGATCCTCCCGAGGCCTGGAACCTTCATCACGCCGAGGAGGTGCGGGCCATCCACCGGGCCTACCTGCGGGCCGGCGCCGACCTGGTGATCACCAACAGCTTCGGCGGGACGAGCTTCCGCCTGGCCCTGCACGGCTTCCAGGACAGGGTGGTGGAGTTGAACAAAGCCGCTGCCCGCAACGCCCGCATCGAGGCCGACACCGAGACCGGACGGACGGGTCGCACAGTGCTGGTGGCCGGATCGATGGGGCCGACCGGTGAGTTGCTCGAGCCGATGGGCAACATGTCGGCGGCCGCGTGCGAGGCGGCGTTCGCGGAGCAGGCCGGAGGCCTGGCTTCGGGCGGCGCGGATGTGCTGTGGATCGAGACCATGAGCGACCTCGACGAGGTGGAGGCCGCGGTGAGGGGAGCCCGCTCGGCGTGCGACCTGCCGGTGGCCGCGACCATGAGCTTCGACACGGCCGGGCGCACCATGATGGGCGTGACGGGCACAGAACTGGCCGAACGGTTGGGAGGGCTGGGCCTGGCGGCCATGGGAGCCAACTGCGGCAACAACATCGCCGACACCGAGGCCGCGGTCACTGCAATCGCAACGGCGTCAGCGGGCACGCCGGTGATCTCCAAACCCAACGCGGGCGTGCCGGTGTGGAGCGGCGAGAACCTCGTCTACGACGGCACCCCCGAGGTGCTGGCCGCCCACGCCCACCGGGCCCGGGCCGCGGGGGTCACCGTCATCGGCAGCTGCTGCGGCAGCACCCCGGCCCACACCGCCAAGATCGCCGCGGTGCTGCGGGGCGACGAGCCCCCGCCCGACATCGAGTCCGCGCCCCCAGCCAGGCCGACAACCGAGGACCGTCTGGCCCGCCGCCGAACCCGCCGCCGAGCCAGGTAGGGAGAGAGTGGTCCGTCAGTGGCGGAACTGGCGTTCTCCGGTTAGGAGCATGGCGATGTTGCGCTGGTCGGCCGCGGCGATCACTGCGGCGTCGTTGACTGAGCCGCCGGGCTGCACGACCACCGCGGCACCGGCGTCGGCCGCGGCGTGGACGCCGTCACCGAACGGGTAGAAGCCGTCGCTGGCGCAGGCGCCGCCCTCGGCCCGGCCCGCGGCCTTGGCCGCGGCCAGCTGGCCGGCCTCCACCCGGTTCTGCTGGCCGGCGCCGATGCCCCAGGCGGTCCGGTCGCGGGCCAGCACCACCGCGTTGGAGCTGGTGTGGGCGCATACCCGCCAAGCGAAGACCGCGTCGGCCATCTCCGTCTCGGTGGGCTTCCGGGCCGTGACCACCTGCCAGCCGGCGGGCTCGGCCTCGAGTCGGCGGGGCGTCTGAACGAGGAAGTCCTCACCGGAGCCGAGGCTGCGCACCTCCCACGCAGGCTTGCTGGCCGCGTCAGCGGGCGCCTCCATCAGCCGGGTGTTGGCTCGGCGAGCCGCCAAGCGCTCGATCACGCCGTCGGCGTAGCCGGGAGCGATCACCACGTCGGCCTGGGCCGCGGCGACCATGGCGTCGGCGGTGGCCTGATCGATCACCGCATTGACAGCCACCACACCGCCGAAGGCGCTGCGGGTGTCGCAGTCGAAGGCCCGCGAGTAGGCGGTGGCCAGATCGCCGGCGACCGCTGCTCCGCACGGGTTGGCGTGCTTGACGATCACTGCGGCCGGCCCGTCGCCCAGGTTGTGGGCCAGCCGCCAGGCCGCCTCGGCGTCCATCAGGTTGAGGTAGCTCAAGGCCGGGCCGCCGTGCTGCGCCACGCCGTCGAAGAAGCCGGAGGTTCCGCGTGCCCGGTAGCGGGCGCCCTGCTGGTGGGGGTTCTCGCCGTAGCGCAGCACCCCGGCCCGCTCAAGGTCCAGCCGCAGGGTGGCCGGAAGGCCCGGCCTGTCCGAGTCCCTCTCGGCGTCGAGCCAATCGACGATGGCTGCGTCGTGAGCCGCGGTATGGGCGAAGGCCCTTCGAGCCAGGCGCCCTCGGGTGACCGCGGACAGTCCGGTGTCCGAACGGAGTTCGGCCAGGACCGGCTCGTAGTCGGCCGGGTCGACCACCACACCGACGTGGGCGTGGTTCTTGGCCGCGGCCCGCACCATCGTCGGGCCGCCGATGTCGATCGTCTCGATGCCCGGCGATTCCTCGAACGGGTAGAGGTTCACCACCACCAGGTCGATCGGGTCGATGCCCTGAGCCTCCAGGTCGGCCCGGTGGGAGGGGTCGTCGCGGTCGGCCAGGATCCCGCCGTGGATGCGGGGATGCAGGGTCACCACCCGGTGCCCCAGCATGGTCGGTGAACCGGTGTAGTCGGCGGTGTCGGTGACGGGGAGACCCGCGGCCTCGATCACCCGGGCCGTGCCCCCGCTGGCGATCAGCTCCCATCCCAACTCGACCAGCCCCGCGGCCAGATCGACCACGCCCGCCTTGTCGTAGACGGAGATCAGCGCCCGCGGCGATGTGTCCATCTCGGCCAGTGTCTACAGGCCGGCGACGATCTCCACCATCAAGTCGCCGGCCTCGGTGGGGTTCTGGCCCACCCGGGCCCCGGCCGCGGCCAGAGCCTCCATCTTGGCCGCGGCGGTGCCCTTGCCTCCCGACACGATGGCGCCGGCGTGGCCCATCTTCTTTCCCGGCGGGGCGGTGACCCCGGCGATGTAGGCGGCCACCGGCTTGGTCATGTGCTCGGCGATGAACTCCGCGGCCTCCTCCTCGGCCGATCCGCCGATCTCGCCGATCATCATCACCGCCCGGGTCTCCGGGTCGGCCTCGAACGCAGCCAGGCAGTCGATGAAGTTCGTGCCCGGTACCGGGTCGCCGCCGATGCCCACGCAGGTGGTGACCCCGATCTGTTGCTGCTGGAGCTCGTACAGCGCCTGGTAGGTGAGCGTGCCCGAGCGGCTCACGATCCCCACCGGACCGCCCGGCTTGGCGATGTGCCCCGCGGTGATGCCGATGTTGCACTGGCCCGGGGTGATGATGCCCGGACAGTTCGGGCCCAGCAGCCGCACATCCGGATGGTCGCGCCGCAGCTTGTTGAACAGGAACGCCTCGTCGTGAGCGGGCACCCCTTCGGTGATGACCACTACCAGCTCCATCTGCGCCTCGGCCGCCTCGAGCACCGCGTCCCGCACCCCCGGCGCGGGGATGAACACGCAGCTGGCGTTGGCTCCGGTGGCCTCGGCGGCCTCCGCGACGGTGGCGAAGATCGGCACGCCGTCCACGTCGGTGCCGGCCTTGCGGGGATTGGTGCCCGCCACCACCTGGGTGCCGTAGTCGCGGTTGAGCAGGCCGTAGTAGCGACCCTGGGAGCCGGTGAGCCCCTGGTAAACCACCCGGGTGCTGCTGTCCACGAAGATGCTCATGGCTGTTCCGGTCCCGGCTCGGCTCCGGCTCCGGCTCCGGCTCCGGCCAGCTCGACTGCCCGGCGGGCGGCGTCGAGCATGGTGGGCTCCATCATCAGGGCGTCGCCCAGGTGGGGCTCCAGCAGCTCCCTGCCCTCGGCTGCGTTGGTGCCGTCGAGGCGGATCACGATGGGCGAGTCGATGTCCACCCGCCCGGTCGCCTCGATGATGCCGTTGGCGATCTCCTCTCCCCGGGTGATGCCGCCGAAGATGTTGATCAGTATCGACCGCACCGCACCGTCGTTGTTGATCACCTCCAGCGCATTCGACATGACCTCCGCGTTGGCACCGCCGCCGATGTCGAGGAAGTTGGCCGGCCGGCCCCCCACCTGATTGACCACATCCACCGTGCTCATGGCCAGACCGGCGCCGTTGGCGATGACCCCCACCGAGCCCTCCAGACCCACATACTGCAACCCCTTGGCGTGGGCGGCCTGCTCCCGCTCGTCGCGGGTCTGGGTGGCGTCGTAGGCGGCGTAGTCGTCGTGGCGGAAGGTGCTGTTGCCGTCCAGGGTCACCTTGGAGTCGAGCAGGACGACCTCCCCGGCGGAGGTGACGATCAGCGGGTTGACCTCCACCAGGTCGGCGTCGGCGTCCACGTAGGCCCGGTACAGCGTCTCGAGTACACCGGCCACCGCGCCCGCGGCGGCTTCGGGGATGCGGGCGGCCTGAACCCACCGGCGGCACGCCTGCTGCGACAACCCGTCCACCGGATCGATGTGGATGCGGGCGATGGCCCCTGGATCTCGGGCAGCCACCGTCTCGATCTCCACGCCTCCCTCGGCCGACAGCATCCCCAGGTGCTTGCGAGCGGAGCGGTCCAGCGTGAAGCTGGCGTAGTACTCGTCGGCTATGTCCGACGCCTCCTCGATCCAGAGGCGCCGAACGATGTGGCCCGAGATGTCGAGGCCCAGGATGTCGGAGGCATGGCCGCGTACCGCGTCGAGGTCGGCGGCCAGCTTCACGCCGCCGGCCTTGCCCCGCCCGCCCGTGTGGACCTGGGCCTTCACCACGACCGGCAGGCCGAGCCTGGAGGCCGCGGCCGCGGCCTCGTCGGGCGACAACGCCACCTCGCCCGAGGGCACGGGGAGCCCGTAGCGGGCAAACAACTCCTTGCCCTGGTGTTCGAACAAATCCACGGGAGGCGATACTAGGCCGCGATGCCTGTTTCCAGCGGACCCCGGCCGAGTTTGCGGACCGCCCTCGTGGTCGGCCTGGCCGGCGTGGTGGTGGCGCTGGGCCTGGTGGGGGCCGTGCTGCTGCTGACCCGCACCGGGACCGACGTGGAGATCCGCCTCGGCGACCGCGATTTCCGGGACATGGAGATCGGACGGATCAGCACCGAGATAGACGACCGGGGGCCGATCCTGTTCGGAGACGTCGCCGACGGCAGCCGCGACATCATCCTGCAGCACCTCGGCGACGACCCCGAGACCGGTTGGCTCGCGTTCGAGGCCCGCCGGCCGGGCCAGAGCCGCGACTGCTTCTTCCGGTGGCGGACCACCGAGGCCGACTTCGTCAACACCTGCGACCCCGACGACATCGTCGACGCGGCCGGGACCGGCCTGCGCCACTACGAGGTGGCCGTCGTCGACGGCGACGTGCGGGTAGACATCAACCCGTCCTGACGAGCCGCACGGGAGGCCCCCATGGCTGACGCGAACCCCACCGACCGGATATTCCTGCGAGATGCCCAGTGCCGATCCTTCGAGGCCACCGCGGTCGCGGTCGACGACGCCGGGAGGGTGGCCCTGGACGCCACCGCCTTCTACGCCACCAGCGGGGGCCAGCCCCACGACACCGGAACGTTGAGCTGGGACGGAGGCTCGGCCGCGGTGACCGACGTGCGGGGCCACGACGTGGTATGGCACACCCTCGACGGCAGCGCCCCGGCGGTGGGCGCGGCGGTGCACGGCGAGCTCGACTGGGAGCGCCGCCACGCCCTGATGCGCACCCACACCGCGCTCCACATCCTGTGCGGAGTGATCTACAACACCTGGGGGGTCTCGGTCACCGGCGGCAACATGGCTCCGCTCTCGGCCCGCATGGACTTCGAGTTCGACCCTCTGCCCGAAGGGTTCGCGGCTCAGGTCACCGAACTGGTCAACGCCGAGATCGCCGCCGACCGCCGGATCGACATCTCGTTCCTGCCCCGGGTCGAGGCCCTGGCCGACGACGACCTGATCCGCACCAAGGTCAACCTGATCCCGGAGTCGGTGCAGGAGATCCGGGTGGTCGACATCGTCGGGCTCGACAAGCAGGCCGACGGGGGCACCCACCTTCCCTCCACCGGCGGGGTGGGCCGCTTCGAGGTGGTCAAGACCGAATCGAAGGGCAAGGCCAACAAGCGCCTCCGCATAGCAGTCCACGACACCTAGCCCCGCGAGCGCGGCCGCTCGACCCAGATGTTGGCCCGCCGAGCGCTCCTCGGAGCTCGATTCAGGGCGCAGGTATAGTAGGAGTGAATGGTAAGTGCCGATGCCAACCGGGTGCTCACTGAGTCCGGCCCCGGGACGCCCGGGGGCCACATCCTGCGCCAGTACTGGCAACCGGCGGCGCTGACCGAGGAGCTGGCAGACGATCGTCCGCTCGTGCCGGTGACGTTGATGAACGAGAAGCTGGTGCTGTTCACCGACGAGTTGGGCCGGCTCGGGCTTCTCGGTCGCCGCTGCCCGCACCGAGGCGTCGACCTGAGCTTCGGGCGGCTGGAGGACGGGGGTCTGCGCTGCCCATTCCATGGCTGGCTGCTCGACGTCGACGGGGCCTGTCTCGAGACGCCGACCGAGCCGGAGACCAGCCGGTTACGCGAGCGGATCCGCCATCGCAGCTACCCGGTGCAGGAGCGGAACGGCATCGTGTGGGCGTATCTCGGCGGAGGAGAGCCGCCACCCCTGCCCGGATTCGATTGCCTCATCGCACCCCAGACGCATGTGTTCACGTTCAAGGGCTTGTGGGACGCCAATTGGGTGCAAGCGCAAGAGGTGGGCGTCGATCCTTCCCATGCCGGTTTCCTCCATCGGTTCCTGGACGACGACTCCGAGCAGTACGGACGGCAGTTCCGCGGCCTGGTCGCCGACACCGGGGTGACCGTCGCCAAGTTGATGCGCGAGGCCTCGCACCCCACCATCGTGGCCGAACCGACCTCGTTCGGTTTTCGGATGCGGACGACACGCGACTTCCGGGGCGAGTTCACCCACGTCCGGATCTCGTACTGCATCTTTCCCAATGCCATCACGATCCCCATGAGCCGGGAGATGAGCATCACCCAGTGGCACGTCCCGATCGATGATCAAAGCAGTTACTGGTACTCGATGTTCGTCAGCTTCGATGAGCCGGTCGATGCCGACCTGATGAGAGAGCAGCGGATAACGGCGGTGACGCTGCCCGAGTACCGGCCGATCCACGGGCGGTTCGACCAGTGGGGGTATGACCCCGAGGAGCAGCGGACGCAGACCTTCACCGGGATGGGCAGCGACATCAACGTCCACGACCAGTGGGCAGTGGAATCGCAGGGATCGATCTACGATCGGGCCGAGGAGCACCTCGGGCCGACCGACGTCGGCGTCCGCACCCACCGACGCTGGTTTCTGACCACCGCTGCCGATCCATCGCCGTCCAACCTGCTGGGGCGCGACAACCCCGTGTCCGGTCCTGGCGCGATCGACGCGGTCACCACCGGCCAGGACTTCGATGCAGCATGGAAGGACCGTGACACCGCCCGGCGCGCCGCGTCGGCCTGGGCCCCGCCCCTGGCCTACGACTGACCGCGAGCGACCTCGCGGACCGGGACTAGAAGACCTTCACCGGCAGGGTCTTGACGCCGAGGATCAGGTTGGACCGGAGCCGGGCGATATCGCCGGCCAACTTGAAGTGGTCGACCCGGTCGAGGAGTTCCTCGAAGACGAGGCGGACCTCCATCCGGGCCAACCAGGCGCCGAGGCAGAAATGGGGGCCGTTGCGGCCGAACGCCATGTGGTCGTTGAAGGATCGGGCGAGGTCGAAGCGGAACGGCCGCTCGAACGCCTCCTCGTCGTGGTTGGCCGAGATGAACCAGATTATGACCTTGTCACCGGCCTTGATTCTGCGGCCCCCGAGGGTGGTGTCGACGGTGGCGGTGCGGCGCATGTGACCGGTGGCCGTGGTCGTCCGCAGTATCTCCTCGACCGCGGTCTCGGTCAGGGACCGGTCGTCCTGCCAGGCCTTCCACAACGACGGGTGCTCGATGAGCGTCAGCATCGCCGACGTCATCGTGTAGCGGGTGGTGTCGTTCCCGGCAATTATCAGCAGCGTGAAGAAGTTCTTGAACTCCAGGTCGGTCAGCGGATCGCCGTCGGTGGTGGGGGCCAGCAGTTGGGCGATGACGTCGTCGCGGTCCTCCCGGCGTCGCAGCTCGGCCTCGACCTCGGCGTACTCGAACAGCTCGAGCGCGGCCGGGCTGCGGAACGGGAGCAGCCGGAATGCCTCGGTGTCGGTGAAGCCCACCGGATGATCGGTGAAGTCCGGGTCGGTATTGGAGAGCAGGGCGTCACCGAGCTCGACCAGGCGTCGCCCGTCGTCGCGGATCCCGAGCAGTTGGCCCAGCATCCGCATCGGCAGTTCCTTGGCAATGTCGGTGACGAAGTCGAACTCGTCGCGTTCGAGCGCCTCCTCGATCACGTCCACGGCCAGTTTCCGGATCGGCTCCTCGAACCCCTCGACCGTGCGTCGGGTGAATCCCCGACTGAGCAGCCGCCGGAGCCGGGTGTGCTCCGGCGGATCCGTCTCGATCATCGAGCGCCGAACTGCAAGCTCGTCCGGGGCCAGCTGGTCCATGCTGATGCCTTGGGCCGAGCTGAACCGCTCGACGTCCCGGCTGACGTTGAGCGCATCGTGGTAGCGGGTCACCGACCAGAACCCTGCGCCGTCCTTCTGGTCGCACCATGCGACCGGGTCCTCGGCTCGCATTCGCTGGAACGTGGCGTGGGGAACGACTGTGGTGAAGGAGTCGTGGTCGCTCAGGTTTGCGTCGGCCGCGCCCAGGTCGGATAGGTACGGTTCGACCCAGGTCATGAGCGGAGCGTAGACCGGGACAATTATTCGAACAAATGGACCCGTGTGGCCCGATGACCTACGGTGACTCAAGTTGACCGCTCTATCGAGAACAGGATATATCAACATGGGTGGGAATATCATAGACGATCATGGCTTGTGGTCCGACGATCAGAGAGCCCAGGCGGCCGCGATCCGATCGCAGATCGAGGCCGACGGGTTGGAGGCGGTCCGGGTGTCGTGGCCCGATCAGCACGGGCTCCTGAGAGGCAAGTCGCTGTCGATCCCCGCCTTCGAGGCGGCGTTGCGGGGCGGCAGCGAGATCTCGATGGCCCCGTTCTCGCTCGACCCGGCCAACTCGATCGTGTTCAACCCTTTCATGGCCGGAGGCGGCTTCGGGGTCGACGAGCTGAGCGGGGTTCCCAACGTCACGATGGTGCCCGACCCGTCCACATTCCGGGTCCTGCCCTGGGCCCCGGGGACGGGCTGGATCCTGGCCGACCTCCACTACCGGGATGGTCGACCGTTCCCCCTGTCGCCAAGGGGGATCCTGAAGGCGTCTCTCGGGCGGCTGGCCGAGCGAGGCTACGGGTACGTGGCCGGTCTCGAGGTGGAGTGGTATCTCACCAGGATCGTCGACCCGTCTCTCGATCCGGCGGGGCTCGGCGCTCCGGGCATGCCGCCCAACCCGCCGGAGGTGATGCCGGTGGCCACCGGCTACTCCTACCTGCTCGAGAACCACCTCGACGAGGTGGACCACGTGCTCTCGGTGCTTCGCAGCCACCTGCTCTCGGTCGGGCTCCCGCTGCGAACGCTCGAGGACGAGTGGGCGCCAAGCCAGATCGAGACGACTTTCGACGTCCTTCGAGGACTGGAACCGGCGGATGCCATGGTGCTCTTCCGGACAGCGACCAAGCAGATCTGTCGCCGGATGGGCCACCTCGCCTCCTTCATGTGCAAGCCAGCCATCCCCAGCTTCTACCCATCCGGCTGGCATCTCCACCAGTCGCTGACGAGTCTCGACACCGGAGAGAACGTCTTCGTCCCCAGCGGTGATGCGCCGCTGTCCGACGTGGGTCGCCACTATGTTGCCGGGATCCTGGCCCACGGGTCGGCGGCGTCGAGCTTCACGACGCCGACGGTCAACGGCTACCGGCGCAACCGGCCGTACTCCCTCGCCCCGGACCGGGCAGCGTGGGCGTTCGACAACCGGGCGGCGATGGTGCGCGTCATCTCCAGCCCCGGGGACCCGGCGAGCCACATCGAGAACCGGGTCGGCGAGCCGGCCGCCAACCCCTACCTGTACATGGCCAGCCAGATCGAAGCCGGCCTGGCCGGGATCGAGCAGGAACTCGACCCCGGGCCGATGGAGATCGAGCCCTACGCCGCCCAGGTCGAGCAGCTCCCCACCAACCTGGGCGCTGCCCTGGACGCCCTCGAGAACGACGGCGTCTACCGCTCGGCGTTCGGCGACCAGTTCCTTGACTACTGGCTCACGCTCAAGCGCTTCGAGTTCAACCGCTTCGTCGAGGCCAGCGGCGCCGATGCCGTCGACTCCGACGACGTGACCGACTGGGAGCACCGCGAGTACTTCGCCCTGATGTAAGACGGCGGGCGATGTAGTCTGATGGCTAGCGCCAGGAGGGGACCGGCGAGAGGATCAATCCTGTGACCACGGTTGCACTGGACAGCAAGAAACCCACAACCAGCAAGCGATATACAACCGGTAGCGAAGATGAGGTCAAGTCCGTCATCTGCGCGAGCTGCGACGGTTTCTGTCCCGTCTCGGTCAAGGTCAGGGACGACCGCGTGGTCAAGGTCACCTCACGCGACACGCCGATCCTGGAGGGCGTGCTGTGCATGAAGGGGGCGTATGCACCGAAGTCGTTCGCCCACCCGGACCGGCTCATGCGGCCCCTCAAGCGGGTCGGTGAGCGGGGCGGGGGCCAGTGGCAGGAGGTCAGCTGGGACGACGCCCTCGACGACATCGCCGCCCGCTTGACGGCCGTGGTCGAGCGCTACGGGCCAGAGGCGTTCGCCATGGCCACCTCCGACGCCAACATCGGGCTCGACAACGGGTTGAGCCGGCGGTTCATGAACCACCTCGGCTCCCCCAACTGGATCGGCGGTGTCGCCTACTGCATGGGCAACACCGCAGCCGTCAATCGGCTGGTGTACGGCTGGTACCCCCGCAGCGACCTGGCGCACACAGACTGTATCGTGCTGATGGGCCACGACCCCCGCCGACACAGCTGGACGTTGGAGCACAAGATGATCCGGATGGCCCAGGCGCGGGGGGCGAAGCTCATCGTCATCGACCCCAGGCGCAGCGGCAACGCCGATCTGGCTGACCTGTGGCTCCCCGTCCGTGCGGGCACCGACACCGCGCTCCTCTTCGGCTGGCTCAACGTGATCATCGAGGAGGGTCTCTACGACGCCGACTTCGTCCGTGACTGGACCGTCGGCTTCGACCAGTTCGCCGAGAGGATCCGCCAGTTCCCGGTCTCGCGGGTGGCCGATATCACCGGCCTCGCCCCCGAACTCATCGTCGAGTCTGCTCGCATGTACGCCACCAGCAAGAGCGCCTGCTTCCCGTGGACGCCGATCACCGACCAGCTGATCAACAGCACCTCGGCCATCCGGCTCCAGTGCTCCCTGCGGGCAATCACCGGCAACCTCGACGCCAAGGGAGGCGAAGTCTTCGCCGGCTTCAACCCGGCGGTCAGGTCCGACACCGAGATCGAGATGCACGACATGCTCCCGCAGGAGCAGAAGGACAAGCAGCTCGGCGCCCAGGATCACCCCGCATTCACCTACCGGGCCCAGATGGCTCTGAACGAGCCGACCCTGCGGGTGTGGGGCCACAAGTGGGCGAACCTGGTGAGCGGGTGCTACATGGCCAACCCGATGGCAGTGTTCAAGGCCATGGCCGAGGGTGATCCCTACCCCGTGAAGGCGTTCTTCGCGCTGGCCAACAACACCTTGATGTCGTTCGCCAACACCAAGCGGATCTACGACGGACTCATGGCCCAGGACCTCCTCGTGGCGTACGAGCACGCCATGACTCCCACCGCGCAGATTTCCGACTACGTGCTCCCGGGAGACTCCTGGCTCGAGCGGCCCGGCTTGCTGGCCGGCATCAGCGAGCAGGCGATGGAACCCCCCGGCGAGTGCAAGAGCGTCGTCTACTTCTGGCACGGGTTGGCCCAGCGCATGGGCATGGGTGAGGTGTTCCCGTGGCAGACGGGCGAGGAGTTCCTCGACTATCGAGTCGAGCCGAGCGGTCAGGCCTTTGCCGACATCGTGGCGGCAGGACGCTTTCCGAGCCCCGACCCCGAGCCGGCACCAGCAAGCACAGAGCGCAAGTACCTGACGACGGGCTTCGCCACCCCGTCGGGCAAGGTCGAGCTGTACTCGTCCATCTTGGAGGATCTCGGTTTCGATCCGCTTCCCTACTACCGGGAGTCGCCACCGTCCACCGACGAGTACCCGATGCAGATGTTCATCGGGCTTCCCGACGACGAGTACTACCGCACCGGTCAGCGTCACGTCCCGGAGTTCCGCAAGCGGGCCAAGGACCCGACGCTCTACCTGTCGGCCGCCGACGCCACTTCGCTCGGTGTCGACGAGGGGGACTGGGCCCGGGTTACGACCTCGATCGGGACCATGGTCGGCCGGGTGTTCATCCGCTCGACCATGCCTGACGGCCTCGTCCGGGTCCCCCACGGCTGGTGGAAGCCGGAGTCACGCCGGGGACTGGAGAACATGTCGGGCATGTGGGACTTCTCCGACGCCCAGCTCACATCGGACGATGACCCCGACTTCATCGACTGGGAGCAGGGCATCCCCCAGTTCAAGGGCGTTCCCTGCAGGATCGACGGGTTGGCCGACGACGAGGTGGTCCGGCTGGAAGCTGAGTACGGACCGACCGAGCACCTGCCCAAGGGCCCGGAGGGGACCAAGACGCGACCGGTCAAGCTTCCCGAGTTCCTCGACGAGCACGAGATGTCCTTCGACGTGGAGTTCGAGGCCGTGGAGCTGTCCATATACGGCCGCATCACTCTCTAGGGCCCCGTCAGCCGTCTGCGGCCACACCAACCCCGGCTCCCGCTCCCTAGACAACCCATGCCTCACATCATCATCGAATACTCGGCCAATCTGGCCGACCTCATCGACACCGACGAGCTGGTGAGCACGGTGCACGCCGCCGCCCTCGACGACGGGCTCCCCGCCCTGGCCGGGTTGCGCACCCGGGCCGCGCCCCGCGACCACTACCGGATCGCCGACGGCGACCCCTCCTACGGGTTCGTGTCCCTGACAGCCCGCATCGGACCCGGCCGGGAACCGGAGGCAGTCCAGCGTTTCCTGAGGAGGCTCATCGATACCGTCGACGAGGTTCTGGCCCCGATCCAGCCCGACCATCCGGTCGCGATCAGCGCCGAGGTCCAGTTGATCGACCCGGCGTTGCGCATCAACCGCAACCACGTCCGTACCCATCTCGCCCGGTCCGGCGGCCAATAGCCTCCCGAGCCTCCCGACGGCGCGGGTTCAGATCTTCTCCAGCGGGGCCCACGACAGCAGCAGGCGCTTCTCGCCGACACTGCCGAAGCGCACCGACGCCTCGGCTTCGTCCCCGGCACCGGCGATGTCGATGATCACGCCCTCCCCCCACTGGGAATGGCGGACATCGTCGCCCACCCTGAGGCCGAGACGGTCGGCGCCCGAGGGCGACGGCCTCGCCCGCCGGCCCGCCTCCAGGGCCCGGTCCACGATCTCGTCACGGTTGGCCGAGGCCCGGTCGAGGCTGCGCTCGCGCCGGCTACGGCTGTAGTAACGGCCGCGCACCACCCGGGAGCCGTCCACCGTCTGCACCAGTTCGTCGGGGATCTCCTTGAGGAAGCGGCTGGGCGGGTTGTACTGGCGACTGCCGTACAGCAGCCGGCTCCAGGCATGGGTAACGGTCAGCCGCCGCATGGCTCGCGTGATCCCGACGTAGGCAAGGCGGCGCTCCTCCTCCAGCTCGTGGGGCTCGGTCAGGGCCCGGATGTGGGGGAATACGCCGTCCTCCATGCCGATCATGTACACGTCGGGGTACTCGAGGCCCTTAGCCGAGTGCAGCGTCATGAGCGTGACCGCGGACTCGTCGGAGCCTGCGTCGGAGAGGTCGTCGGTGTCGGCCACCAGCGCTACCGCCTCGAGGAAGTCGTCGAGGGTGTCGTGCTCGCCGGCCACGCCCACCAGCTCGGCCAGGTTCTCGAGACGGCCGTCGGCCTCGACGGACTTCTCCGAGCGCAGCTCGTCGAGGTAACCGGAGCGCTCCAGCAGCTCCTGAAGCACGGCCGCCGGGGATGCCTGCAGGGAGGCGACGTCATCGATCAACGCGCAGAACTGGCCGACGCCCGCCGCGGCTCGTCCGGTGACGCCGGCTTCGGCGCAGTGGCGGAGGGCGTCGTAGAAGGTGAGACCCTGCTCGGCGGCATGGGCATCGATCTTGGCCACCGAGGTGGCGCCCACGCCCCGCTTGGGAACCCCCATGGCCCGCTTCACGCTCACCTCGTCGCCCGGGTTGGTCACCGCCTTGAGGTAGGCCAGGGCGTCGCGCACCTCCCGGCGGTCATAGAAGCGGGTGCCACCTACCAGCCGGTAGGGCACCTCAGCCTTGATCAGCTGCTCCTCCACCGCTCTCGACTGGGCGTTGGTGCGGTAGAAGACGGCCATCTCCTCGAAGCGCATCTGCTCCTCGGCACCGCGTCTGACGATCTCACTGACCACGTAGCGGGCCTCGTCGGCCTCGTCGTCGGCGTGGTAGCGCACGATGGAGGGTCCCGACCCCTGGTCGGTCCAGAGGTCCTTGGGCTTGCGGCCGGCGTTGTTGACGATCACCGAGTTGGCCGCGTCGAGAATGTTCTGGGTGCTGCGGTAGTTCCGCTCCAGGACCACTATTCGCACGTCGTCGAAGGCCCGCTCGAACTCCAGGATGTTGCGGATGTCGGCGCCACGGAAGGCATAGATCGACTGATCGGCGTCGCCCACCGCGGTCACCTGGCGGCTCTCGGCGCCCAGGCTGATCACCAGTTCGTTCTGCACCGGATTGGTGTCCTGGTACTCGTCCACCAGCACATGGGCGAAGCGCTGGCGCCAGCGCTCGAGCACCTCCGGGCAGTTCCGGAACAGCTCGACGGTGCGCAGCAGCAGGTCGTCGAAGTCCATGGCCGCGGCCGCGGCCAGCCGGCGCTGGTAGTGGCCGAATACCTCGGCTATGCGGCGTTCGTAGATGTTGGAGGCCCGCTCGGCGTACTCGGCCGCACCGATGTTGTCGTTCTTGGCCGCGGAGATCGTGGCGTGGATCGACCGGGGCGGGAAGCGCTTGTGGTCAAGGTTGAGGTCGCGCAGCACATAGCCGCACAGGCGTACCGCGTCGCCCTGGTCGTAGATGGTGAACCGGCTCGGGTAGTCGATGTAGGCCGCGTCGCGGCGCAGGATGCGCACGCAGGCGGCGTGGAACGTCGACACCCACATGCTCTCGGCCACGGGACCGACCAGGTTGCCGACCCGGTGCCGCATCTCGCCCGCGGCCTTGTTTGTGAAGGTGATGGCCAGGATCTCGAACGGCGACAGGCCGTGGTGATCGATCAGGTGCGCGATGCGGTGGGTGAGCACCCTGGTCTTGCCCGACCCCGCCCCGGCCACCACCAGCAGCGGCCCGCCGGTGTGGGTGACCGCCTCGAGCTGGGCCGTGTTGAGGTCCTCCAGAATCGCCGATTCCGCCATCGCGGCTCACCCTACTGCCGCCCGCTGCCGCCCCTCACCGACGGGGTGGTCGTCAGCTGCTAGGCGGGTTCGGGGTCGTCCGAGAGCACGTCCAGGAACGGTGAGTACCGGTAGACGCGGTCGCGCCTGCGGCCGGTTATCTCCTCGACGATTCCCTCGGAAGCCAGCGCGTCGAGCAGGCGGCCGACGGTCACTGGCGTCGAGCCGAGGGCGGTCGAGGCGTACTTGATGGTAACGATGGGCTGCACGGCCAGCAGGTCGAGCAGCGGCCATGCGTACTTGCCGAGCTTCTGATCGGTCGCGATCTGTCGATGCTCGTCGGTAAGTGCCAACAGCTCGGCCGCCGCCCGCACTGCGTCGTCAGCAGTGGCGGCCACGCCGGTTAGGAAGAACTTGAGCCAGCCCTCCCAGTCACCCTGGACCCTGATGGCGTTGAGCCGGTCGTAGTACTCGCTGCGGTTCTGTTTGAGGAACACGCTCAGGTACAGCAACGGCCGGACCAGCACCCGCCGCTGGACCAGCAGCAGCGTGATAAGGAGGCGCCCGACACGGCCGTTGCCGTCGAGGAACGGGTGGATCGTCTCGAACTGGGCATGGGCCAGCCCTGCGAGCACCAGCGGAGGCGTGTCGCTGTCGTTGAGGAAGAGTTCGAAGTCGCGGATCGCTCCGCCGAGGTCGTCGGGCGACGGTGGGACGAACGCCGCGGTCGCCAACGTGCAGCCTGCCGGACCGATCCAGTTCTGGGTTCTGCGAAACTCGCCGGGGCTGCGCTCCTGGCCCCGCACGCCCGTCATCAGCTCGCTGTGCAGCCGGCGGATCAAGCGGCCCGACAAGGGCAGTTCGTCCAGCAGGCTCAGGCCCACCCGCATGGCCCGCACGTAGTTCACGGTTTCGGCGATGTCGTCGGGCGGAGCGGCCACCCGGGCCTCCACCTCGTGGGCCAGCATGTCGTCGAGGCTCGACTGGGTGCCCTCGATCTGGGAGCTGAGCACCGCCTCGCGCCGAACGTAGGACGCCACAAACAGGTCGGGGTTCGGGAGGCTGCTCGCCATCCCGTCCAGGCGGCCCAGCGCCACCGTGGCGTCCGACAACAGCCCGACCAGGCCAGTATCCCACCGCAGCGGCGGGTCGGGCGGAAGCGGCTTGGGCACGAACGCCTCGTAACCGCTGAGCTGCGGACGGAAGCGCCCGGCGCGGGTGGATTGCATCGGTCCTTCCTTCTCCTTGCCGCTGAATAACCGGCCGCTATTCGAGCCCACTAAAATAGCGAAGCCCGATTCAGCAAGTTATTTTAACAAATGCAAGATTGATAAAACAACGTCGCTGAAACGGGGCCGCTATTCGAGCCCACTAAAATAGCGAAGCCCGATTCAGCAAGTTATTTCAACAATGGCAGATTGCTGAAATAATATCGCTGAAACGAGCAGCCGGGGGGAGCGCTGCGACAACCGTGCCCGGTAGCCTGCCGGGCGTGGAGGTCGCCGACTCCGTCCTCGACCTCATAGGGAACACGCCGCTGGTGCGGATGCGGCGGGCGGTTCCCGAGGCCGGCTGTGAGCTGGTGGCCAAACTGGAGATGCTCAACCCGGGCGGCAGCGTCAAGGACCGCATCGCCATGACGATGATCGACGCCGCCGAGCGCGACGGGCTGCTCGGTCCGGGCGGGACGATCATCGAGCCCACCTCGGGCAACACCGGTGTCGGCCTCGCCATGGTGGCCGCCCAGCGGGGCTACCGGTGCATCTTCGTGATGACCGACAAGGTGAGCACCGAGAAGGTGCGGCTGCTACGGGCCTACGGCGCCGAGGTGGTGGTGTGCCCGGTGGCGGTCGCCCCCGACGACCCCGACTCCTACTACTCCACTGCCGAGCGGCTCATGCGTTCCACGCCGGGCGCCTACCAGCCCAACCAGTACTTCAACCAGGCCAACCCGCTGGCCCACGAGCAGACCACCGGACCCGAGCTGTGGCGCCAGACCGGCGGGCGCATCACCCACTTCGTGGCCGGTGCGGGCACCGGCGGGACCCTCAGCGGCGTGGGCCGGTACCTCAAAGGACAGAACCCCGCGGTGCAGGTGATCGCGGCCGACCCCGAGGGCTCGGTGTTCAGCGGCGGCTCGGGACGCCCCTACCTGGTGGAGGGCATCGGCGAGGACTTCTGGCCCGAGACCTACTACCCGGAGCTGGTGGACAGGGTCATAGCGGTGTCCGACCAGGCGTCCTTCGACATGGCCCGGCTGGTCTCGCACCGCGAGGGCCTCCTGATCGGCGGCTCGGGCGGAACCGCGGTGTGCGCGGCCGCGGAGGTGGCTTCGGACTGCGGCCCTGATGCGGTGGTCGTGGTGCTGCTGCCCGACTCCGGGCGCGGCTACCTCTCCAAGGTGTTCGACGATGACTGGATGGCGACGCACGGGTTCCTGATCGGTGAGCATCCGTGCGTCAAGGACGTGCTCGACGCCAAGGAGGACGCCCTGCCGCCGCTGGTGTACGTCAACCCCACCGACCCGGTGAGCCTGGCCGTGACCCGCATGCGGGACAACGGGCTGAGCCAGCTGCCGGTGGCCAAGGGCGAGATGCCGCTGGCCGCGGCCGAGGTGATGGGCGCGGTGCACGAGCTGCAGCTCATGGCCCTGGCCTTCGACGGTGACCTGCTGGGCCAGCCGGTGGAGAACGTGATGAGCAGACCGCTGGAGCAGATCGGGATCGGCGAGTCGGTGGCGCTGGCGGTGACCAGGCTGGAGCGGTCGCCGGCTCTGCTCGTGCTGGACGGGGGCAGGCCTCGGGCGGTGGTCTCCAGCACCGATGTGCTCAGCTACCTGTCGTCCAACGCCGACGGCGGGCTCTCGCAGGGACAGCTGCTGTGAGCAAGAGCACCTGGGGATTCGAGACCCGGGCCATCCATGCCGGCCAGGAACCCGACGAGGCCACCGGAGCGATCACCGTTCCCATCCATCTGGCCACCACCTTCGTGCAGCCGGCGCCGGGACAGCACCGGGGCTACGAGTACTCGCGCACGTCGAACCCGACCCGGGCCGCGCTGGAGTGCAGCGTGGCCGGGCTCGAAGGCGCCGCCCACGGGTTCGCGTTCGCCAGCGGCATGGCCGCCGAGAACGCCCTGGTGGGCCTGCTGCGCCCCGGCGACCACGTCGTGCTCGGCGACGACGCCTACGGCGGGACCTTCCGGCTGATCGCCCGCGTCTACGGCGAGCGGGGGATCGAGTGGTCGGCGGTGGACCTGACCGACGCAGGCGCCCTGGCCGCCGCCCTGCGCCCCGAGACCCGCCAGGTGTGGATGGAGACCCCCACCAACCCCATGCTGACCGTGGTCGACATCGCGGCCACAGCCGGCGCGGCCCACTCGGTCGGGGCCCGCCTGGTGGTGGACAACACCTTCGCCACCCCGTACCTGCAGAACCCGCTGGGCTTGGGCGCCGACGTCGCGGTCCACTCCTCCACCAAGTACCTGGGCGGGCACTCCGACGTGGTGGGCGGCTTCATCGCGGTCGACGACGACGGGCTGGCCGAGCAGCTGGCCTTCGTGCAGAACGCGGCCGGAGCGGTTCCCAGCCCGTTCGACTGCTACCTGCTGCTGCGGGGCATCAAGACGCTGGGTGTGCGGATGGACCGCCACTGCGACAACGCGGCGGAGGTCGCCGCCTACCTCGACGACCACCCCGCGGTGGACCGGGTGCTGTACCCGGGGCTGGCTGACCATCCGGGCCATCGGATCGCGACCCGCCAGATGAGCGGGTTCGGCGGGATGGTGTCGTGCGTGCTGGCCGGCGGGGAGGCGGCCGCGGTGGCCGCGGTCAGCTCGACCCGGGTGTTCCAGCTGGCCGAGTCGCTGGGAGCGGTGGAATCGCTGATCGAGCAGCCCTCCACCATGACCCACCTCTCGGTGGCCGACTCGCCCCTGGCCGTCGACCCCGGGCTGATCCGCCTGTCGGTGGGCATCGAGTCCATCGACGACCTGCTCGCCGACCTCGACCAGGCCCTGCGCTAGAACTCCCGGCCAGGCCCGGCCCGGATCACTCCCACTCGATGGTGGCCGGGGGTTTGGAGGTGATGTCGTAGGCCACCCGGTTCACGCCACCGACCTCGGCGATCACCCGGCTGCTCATGGCCTCGAGCACCTCGTGGGGCAGCCGGGCCCAGTCGGCGGTCATGGCGTCGGAGCTGGTGACGGCCCGGATCACGACCGGGCGCCCGTAGGTGCGCTCGTCGCCCATCACCCCGACGGTGCGGATGTCGGGCAGCACCGCGAACGACTGCCAGATCTCGCGCTCCAGGCCGGCCTTGCGCAGTTCGTCGCGGACGATGGCGTCGGCCTGGCGGAGGGTGGCGGCCGCGGCGGGGGTCACCTCGCCGATGATGCGCACGGCCAGGCCGGGGCCGGGGAAGGGCTGGCGGTGCACGATCTCGTCGGGAAGGCCCAGCTCGGCGCCCACCGCCCGCACCTCGTCCTTGAACAGCGACCGCAGCGGCTCGACCAGCTCGAAGTCGAGGTCCTCGGGCAGCCCGCCCACGTTGTGGTGGCTCTTGATGGTGGACGAGTGGGTGGTGGCGCCCGACTCGATCACATCGGGATAGAGGGTCCCCTGCACCAGGAAGCCGGCGTCGGGAGCATGGCGGCGGGCCCGCTCGAAGGCTCGGATGAACTGCTCGCCCACCACCTTGCGCTTGGCCTCGGGCTCGGTGACGCCCTCCAACGCGGCGAAGAACTCGGCCGCCGCGTCGAGGCGCACCAGATCCACCCCGAAGTGGCGGCCGAACGTCTCCTCCACCTGGTCGGCCTCGCCCTCGCGCAGCAGGCCGGTGTCGACCAGCACGCACGTCAGCCGGTCGCCGATGGCCCGGTGCACCAGGGCTGCGGCCACCGCCGAGTCCACACCCCCCGACAGCCCGCAGATGGCGCGGCCCTCGCCGACCTGGTCGCGGACTGAGGCCACCGAGGCGTCGATGATCGAGTGCATGGACCAGCTCGGGCCGGCGTCACACGCTTGGCGCAGGAAGCGCTCGATCACCTGCAGTCCGTGGGGCGTGTGCTGCACCTCGGGATGGAACTGCACGCCGTAGAGGCCGCGGCCGGGGTCCTCGAACGCGGCCACCGGCGATGCCGCGGTGGACGCGGTGACGGTCGCACCCGGCGGCGGGTCGACGATGGCGTCGAAGTGGCTCATCCACACCGGCTGCGACGCCGGCAGACCCGACAGCAGCGTCCCGGCGTCGTCGTGGGCCACAGTCATCTCGGCCCGGCCGTACTCGCCCCGCTCGTTGGGGCCGACCGAGCCGCCGAGCTGCTCGGCGATGAGCTGCGCGCCGTAGCAGATGCCCAGGATCGGCACCCCCAGCCCGTAGATCCCGGCGTCGAGGCTGGGCGCGCCCGCCACGTGCACCGAGGCCGGGCCCCCGCTGAGGATCACGCCGGCCGGCCGGCGGTCGGCGATCTCGGCCGCGGTGATCGTCGACGGCACGATCTCGCTGTACACCTGGCACTCTCGCACCCGCCGGGCGATCAACTGCGCGTACTGGGCACCGAAGTCGACCACCAGCACGGTGTCGAACCCGCCGCCCGGGCCCGCCGGGGCCCGGTCCACTATCGCGGCCGCGCCGGCCACAACCGGGCGGCACGCCTTCTGTGTGCAGAAACCCGGTTTATCGCCGGGAAACCGCGCCCAGAACGGTGACGGCGCCGGTGGGTCACGGCGAGACGATGGCTACCGCGGCCCGCTGGAAGTCCTTCACGTCGGTGTAGCCGCACTTGGCCAGCGACGTGCGCAGCCCGCCCATCATGTTGGTGGTTCCCTCCGGATCGAGGGCCGGGCCGTGGAGGATCTCCGCCAGCGTGCCGTGCGGCTCGACACCGGTGATCCGGCCCCTCGGCAGCGTGGGGTGGCCGGCCGACAGGTCCCAGTGCCGCCCCGGGCAGGGCGAGTCCGATGCCAGCGCCAGCGGCAGGCCCAGCATGACGGCGTCGGCGCCGCACACGATGGCCTTGGCGATGTCTCCCGCATTGCGCATGGTCCCGTCAGTGATCACATGGCAGTACACGCCGGTCTCGTCGAGGTGGCGCATACGGGCGGCGCGGGCATCCGCGATGGCGGTGGCCTGAGGTGCGTCCAGTCCCAGCACATGGCGACTGGTGCCGACATGGCCCGAGCCGGCCCCCACGAGCACGCCGGCCGCGCCGGTGCGCATCAGGTGCAGGGCAGCCTGGTAGCTCACGCAGCCACCGACGATCACCGGGGTGTGCATGCGGCGGATGAACGTCTTGAGGTTGAGGGGATCGGCAACCGAGGACACGTGCTCGGCCGACACGATCGTGCCCGAGATGACCAGCAGATCGATCTCGGCACCGATGGCGTGAGGGGCCAGCTCCACCGCCCGCTGGGGCCGTACCCGGCCCGCGGTGCGGACCCCCGTCTCGGCTATCTCTGCGATGCGAGCGGCCACCAACTCGGGCTGGATCGGGCGGGAGTAGAGCTCGCGCAGGCGGCCGGCTGCGGCCTCCAGCGGCAGGTCGCCCAGCTCGGCCAGCTCCGAGGCGGGGTCCTCGCAGCGGGTCCACACACCCTCGAGGTCGAGAACCCCGACCCCTCCGAGCTGGCCCATCTGCACCGCGGTGGCCGGGCTGGTGACGCTGTCGGCGAAGGCCGCCAGCACGGGGATGTCGAAGCGGTAGGCGTCGATCTGCCAGGAGATGTCCACGTCGGAGGGATCCCGGGTGCGCCGGCTGGGGATGATGGCGATCTCATCGAGCCGGTAGGCGCGGCGACCTGACTTGCCCAGCCCGATCTCGATCTCAGCCACGGCGGTGTTTCCGGTCCCCGACGCCAGGCACCGAACGAGCCTAGCCCGCGCCGGCTGTAGCGGTCGCGACAGTCAGCAGGCCGCGCCGGCTGTAGCGGTCGCGACAGTCAGCAGCCGGCGTAGCACGCCTGCGGTCGCCCCCCACACGGTGTCCCCCGGCAGTTCAAAGAACGTCATGGTGCGCTCGCCGCCGAATGCCTCGCCCAACGACCAGACCTCCTCGCGCCAGGCCTCGGGGTCCGTCAGCTCGGACAGCGCGACGTGCAGCACCCGCTCGACCTCGGCCGGGTCGGGGACCAGCTCCGGGCGCCCCTCGACGGTGGCCACGAACGGGCACACCAGCGAGCGGGATCCCACCGTGACGAAGCGGTCCAACCGCCCGACCTTCCGCACCGCGCCCGGGTCCAGCCCGATCTCCTCGGACGCCTCCCGAACCGCGGTGGCCCACAGATCGGCGTCGCCCGGCTCCCGCCTGCCACCGGGGAACGAGACCTCGCCGGCGTGGTGGCGCAGGTGCCAGGCCCGCCGGGTGAGAACCACCCACGGCTCGCCGCCGTGCTCATAGAGCAGCACCAGCACCCCCGACGGCGCCGATTCCGGCACCGCCGAGGCGGGAGACGGAAGGAGCGTGGAGGGAGCGGCCGAGACCGCCTGGACCACCCGTTCCAGGCTGGGTCGGCGACGATGCTCGGGAAGCTCTGCCCACGGAGCCGCTCCACCCATCCAGGCCTGCTGCGGGCGGGGGATGTGCTGGGAACCGCCCCTGCCGCCAGGAGCCGGTGGCGGCTCGAACACCACCGCCGGGGTTGCCGGCTCGGTCAGGACCCGTCCTCGCCGCCGCCCGCGGCCGCCGCCAAGTCCTGGAGAAGGTCCCGAAGGCCGCCGGTCTTGAGATCGCTCATCACCCGGCCCGGCGGGGTCTCGCCCCGCTCCCACTCCTCCCAGTGGTCCAGCAGCTTGCGCGGGTCCGGCGCCGGGCGATCCATCCTGGTGAGGCTACCGGCGCCATTCCGGGTCCAGAGTTTGCAGCGGTGTCACCAGCCAGGCCGGCGGGGGGCCTCGGGGCAATGGCGGCGCTTGAGCCGGCCGGGACGCCGCCCGGGCGCGGAGGAGCCCGAGCTCATCGCTCGGGCTCCTTGGGGGGTTCGCGGGGGCGAACGGCTACATCATGCCGCCCATGCCTCCCATGCCGTCCATGCCTCCGCCGGGGGGACCGGGCGGGGGCTTCTCTTCGGGCTTGTCGGCCACGAGCACCTCGGTGGTGAGCATCAGGCCGGCGATCGACGCCGCGTTCTGGAGCGCGGCCCGGGTCACCTTGACCGGGTCGATCACGCCGGCGCCGATCAGGTCGACGATCTCGCCCGCGACCGCGTCGAAACCCTCCGAGCCGGAGGCGGATTCGACCTCGCGTACCACGATGGCACCCTCATGGCCGGCGTTCTCGGCGATCAGCCGGGTCGGCGCGGAGAGGGCCTCTCCGATGATCCGGGCTCCGGTGGCCTCATCGCCTTCCAGGCTGGCAGCAACCTCAGCCACCGCAGCGCGGCTTCGCAGCAGGGCCGTGCCGCCACCGGCGACGATGCCCTCGTCGATAGCCGCCCGGGTGGCCGAGATGGCGTCCTCGATGCGGTGCTTGGTCTCCTTGAGTTCCACCTCGGTGGCCGCGCCCACCTGGACGACGGCCACGCCGCCGGCCAGCTTGGCCAGACGCTCCTGGAGCTTCTCGCGGTCCCAGTCCGAGTCGGTGTTCTCGATCTCGGTCTTGATCTGGCTGACGCGGCCCTCGACGTCGGCGGTGTCGCCGGCGCCCTCAACGATGGTGGTGTCGTCCTTGGTGATGACCACCTTGCGGGCCGAGCCCAGCAGCGACAGGTCGACCGAGTCGAGCTTGAGCCCGACCTCCTCGGCGACGACCTGGCCGCCGGTGAGGATGGCCATGTCCTGGAGCATCGCCTTGCGGCGCTCGCCGAAACCGGGGGCCTTGACCGCGGTGGAGTTGAACGTGCCGCGGATCTTGTTGACCACCAGCGTGGCCAAGGCCTCGCCCTCGACGTCCTCGGCGATGATCAGCAGGGGCTTTCCCGTCTGCATGACCTTCTCGAGCACCGGCAGCAGGTCCGAGACCGCGCTGATCTTGCCCTGGTTCAGCAGGACGTAGGGCTCCTCGAGCACTGCCTCCTGCCGCTCGGGGTCGGTGACGAAGTACGGCGACAGGTAGCCCTTGTCGAACTGCATGCCCTCAACGAAGTCCAGGTCCATGCCGAATGTGTTGCTCTCCTCGACGGTGATCACGCCGTCCTTGCCGACCTTGTCGAAGGCCTCGGCCAGGGTCTCGCCCACCGCGGCGTCCGCTGCGGAGATCGAGGCCACCGACTGCACCTTCTCCTTGTCGGTGGACACCGGCACGGCCTGCTCGGCCAGCGCGTCCACCGCGGCTGTCACCGCGGCATCGATGCCCCGCTTGAGAGCCATGGGGCTGGCGCCGGCGGCCACGTTGCGCAGCCCCTCCCGCACCAGGGCCTGGGCCAGCACCGTGGCGGTGGTGGTCCCGTCACCGGCGATGTCGTTGGTCTTGGTGGCCACTTCCTTCACGAGCTGGGCGCCCATGTTCTCGAACTTGTCGTCGAGCTCCACCTCGCGGGCGATGGACACGCCGTCGTTGGTGATGGTCGGCGCACCGAACTTCTTGTCGAGCACCACGTTGCGGCCCTTGGGGCCGAGCGTGACCTTCACCGCGTCGGCGAGCTTGTTGACGCCCGTCTCGAGGCCCCGGCGGGCCTCCTCGTCGAACTTGAGGATCTTCGGCATCGGATACCTCAGACGACCTTGGCGAGCACGTCGCGGGCGTTGAGGATCAGCAGATCCTCGCCGTCGACGGTGATCTCGGTGCCGCCGTACTTCGAGTAGACGACGGTGTCGCCCACCGCTACGTCCATGGGGATGAGCTCGCCGCTGTCGTCGGACCGGCGACCGGGGCCTACCGCCAGTACGTCGCCCTGCTGGGGCTTCTCCTTGGCGGTGTCGGGGATGACGAGACCACTGGCCGTGGTCTCCTCGGCGTCGCCGGGCCGCACAACGATGCGATCCTCGAGTGGCTGCAGGTTCATGTGTCCTCCCGGACTCCTGTTCTTGGATTGGCTTGTTCCTAGTGGCCGGGGCGGCCTGTTGTTGCCCTCAGCCACGACACGGGAATTGGCACTCTCCCGTGACGAGTGCCAACGATACGGCCCGTCCGGGGGTGCCACAACGCGCGGACTGGGCCTTCTATGTGCGAGCGCAGGCAGGGATCAGCCCTCCGGCAGGCTCAGGGACGGATCGGCGCGTCTAGCCCTCCGGCAGGCTCAGGGACGGATCGGCGCGTCTAGCCCTCCGGCAGGCTCAGGGACGGATCGGCGCGTCTAGCTCTCCGGCAGGCTCAGGGACGGATCGGCGCGTCTAGCTCTCCGGCAGGCTCAGGGACGGATCGGCGCCCACCGTGAGCGGCGAGGGCCCGTCAGCCTGCAGGCGCCACCAGGCCGCGGCGGCCACCATGGCCGCGTTGTCGGTGCACATGGCCCGGCTCGGCAGGTAGGCAGCCAGGCCGTCGGCCGTGCAGGCGTCGAGCGTCATCTCCCGCAGACGGCTGTTGGCGGCCACACCGCCGGCCAGGCACAGACCCACCGCTCCGTGCTCGGCGGCAGCCCTGCGGGCCTTGGCCAGCAGCACATCGGCCACCGCCTCCTGGAACGACGCGGCCACGTCGGCGGCAGGCGCATCCGGCCGGCGCCGCAGGTAGTTGATGACCGCGGTCTTGAGTCCGCTGAAGGAGAAGTTCCAACCGTCGTGCAGCATCGCCCGGGGGAAGGCGACCGCCTCCCGGTCGCCCTGCCCGCTCAGCCGGTCGATGACAGGGCCGCCCGGGTATCCGAGGCCCATGTAGCGGGCCACCTTGTCGAAGGCCTCCCCAGCGGCGTCGTCGACGGTGGCGCCCAGGATCCGGTAGCGCAGCCGCTCCTCCATCAGCACGAGCATGGTGTGACCCCCCGAGACCAGCACCACCACCACGGGCAGCTCCAGGCTCGGCTCATCCAGGAAGGCCGCGTGGAGGTGGGCCTCAAGGTGGTTGACGGCCACGAACGGCACGTCCCACACCAGCGCCAACGCCTTGGCCGCCGACAAGCCGACCAGCAGCGCGCCCACCAGGCCCGGCCCGGCGGTCGCCCCCACTGCGGCGATGTCGGAGTCGTCGACCGCGGACTCCACCAGCGCCTGCGACACCACCGGGACCATGCGCTCGACGTGGGCCCGGCCGGCGACCTCAGGAACGACCCCGCCGTAGCGGGCGTGCAGATCGATCTGGCTGGACACCACCGACGACAGCACCTGCCTGCCGCCGGCGACCACCGCCGCAGCGGTCTCGTCGCAGGAGGTCTCGATGCCCAGGATCGGCTCGCCGGGGGCCTCTCTCGGCGTTTCGTGCGTTCCGGGCATCGGCGCCGCCTACCCGCTCTGCCTCTGGGGCTGCGCATCGGGGCGCCGCAGATACAGGGGTTGGATCTCATCGGGCCGCACGAACTCCTCGCGCAGCGCGAGGGCGTGGGCCAGCAGCACCAGCGACTCGGCCGAGGGATGGGCGAAGCCGGGATCAGCCAGTTCCACGCCACGCAGACCCTCGAACAGCGAGGAGTAGCGCTCCGCGCCGTCACCCGCCACGAGCGTGTCGTCGGCGCTGGCCAGAATCTCTGACACGACATGGCCAGGGGGACCGACCTCGGGCCCGTTGAGGCGCTGCACCCCACCGGGAAGGCACCCGTAGCGAGCATGGAACACCTCGCCGCGGCGAGCGTCGATCATCACTGCGAGGGTGCGGCCGGTGTGGCGCAGGGGGTAGGCGACCAGATCGAGGCTGCTGACCGCGACCATGGGCACCCGCAGGGCGTGCGCCATAGTTATGGCGGTGGTCACGCCCACCCTCAGACCGGTATAGAGCCCCGGACCCATGTCCACCGCGACCGCTCCCAAGTCCTGCAGATCGACACCTGCGTGGGTGCAAGCGGCCTGGATCTGGGGGGCGAGCAACTCGGCGTGACGGCGCTCGCGGGTGGTCTGAACCGATGCCCGCACACCCTCGTGGCCTCCTATGGCGCAGCCCACGCGGCCGGTGGCCGTCTCGATGCCGAGAATCAGCACGGCACGGCCCAACGCACGAGCGCGGCCCTCAACCGGTCGGCACGCCGGTTCCAGGCCTCGCCCTGTCCCCGCATCTCGAAGCTCCGGTCGTCATCGCCCTCACCGAAGCGGATGATCACCGACAGGTGCTCGGACGGCAGCGCCGACGCGATGGTGTCGCCCCACTCCACCAGGGTCACACCGTCGTCGAGCAGTTCGGGCAGGGCCAGGTCGCTCGCCTCCTCGGGGCAGTCGAAGCGGTACACGTCGAGGTGGTTGACCACCAGACGTCCCCCGTAGCGGTTGGCCAGGGTGAACGTGGGGCTGGTGACGGGGGCGGTCACACCAAGCGAGGCTGCGAACCCCTGCACGAAGGCGGTCTTGCCCGCGCCCAGGTCGCCGACCAGCACGACGACATCGCCGGCGTCGACCAGCGTGGCGACCGCACCGCCCAGCGCCCGCGTCTCGTCGACGCCGGCGGTTCTACACGCGAGCACCCACACCTCGCGCAAGTCTGTCCGGAGGCGCCGATCTCACCCTTCGAGCGTACCGACGGCACCGCGAACCGCCTTGGCCGCTGCGGCCACCGCCAGCAGTCGCACGTCGTCGGTGTCGGCCCCCACGTCGCCGGTGGCCGCAGCCACAACCGCGTCGCCGTCGCTGCGGGTGTGGGCCGGCACCAGTTCGCGGGCCAGGCCGTCGTGGCCTCCCTGGGCCACCCAGAAGCAGTCGGTCTTGGACAGCGCGGCGTTTGTGACGACCACGCACAGCGTCGTGCTGGTGAACGGGCTGGACCGGGACTTCCAGTGCTGGAACGACCCGTCGGCCACCTGCTCGAACGTCTGGTGAGCTGCCGGCGGCGGGCTGCCGGCCGCGTTGAGCGCCACGATCGCGCTGACCGCCAGCTCGTCCCGGCGCACGGTGGCGATGCCCAGACCCCCGGGCTCGGCGTTCCCGGCACCGAGCCATTTGGACACCGTGGCGCCCGCGCCGGCGCCCACCGGTCCGGTGTCCACCGAAGTCGACCGGTTGGTGGCCGCGTGACGGCCGGCGGCGGCATCGGGGCGCACCGACGGATCCCCGACGCCGAGGTCATAGAGGGCCATGGCCACCACGATCGGCACCGGCCCGTGGGCCGTCTCGAACCCGCGGCCCTCGGCCTCCAGGACGTCCATCACCCCGTCCGCGGCAGCCAGGCCGAAGGCGGACCCCCCGGCAAGAACGACGGCGTCTACGCACTCGACCAACCGCTCGGGTGCGAGCAGGGCGAAGTCGCGGGTCGCCGGCGCGCCGCCGCGCACCTCCCCGGAGGCGACGGTGGCAGGGGGAAGCACGATCACGGTGCAGCCCGTGCGTGCGACCGGATCGGTCCAGTGGCCGACCTCGACACCAGGAATCTGCAGTTCAACCGGCACGAGCGACTCGGACATCAGGCGAGCACCCGGGGGACCCTCGCCGAGACGGATGTCATGACCGCGTAGGCGATGGTGCCGAGGCGCTGAGCCACCTCGGTCGCGGTGATCTCCTCGGCGCCCTGCCGGCCGATCACCACAACCTCGTCGCCTACCGTCGTCTCGTCGGCGATGGCCGGGCCGAGAGCGACCATGAGTTGGTCCATCGTCACTACCCCCACGATCGGGCACCGCCGGCCCCGCACGAGCACTTCCACCCCTGCAGGGCCGCTGTCGCGCCGGACGCCGTCGGCGTAGCCGATGGCGACGGTGGCCACCCGGGTGGGTCGGTCGGCCCACCAGTGTCGGCCATACGACACACTCTCGCCGGGAGCCACCGTGCGCACTGAGGTGACCCGCGATACGAGCTCCATCGCGGGCTCGAGGGGCACTGTGCCGTCGAGCTCCGGCGACGGCGGGACGCCGTAGACCGCGATCCCGGCCCGGACCAGATCGCGGCGGGCTTCGGGATGGGCCAGCAGCCCCGCCGAGTTGGCGGCGTGGACGACACCCGTGGACACCCCCAGGCCGCGCAGGGCGGTCAGGGCCTGGTCGAACCGTCGCAGCTGCTCGGCCGTGAAGGGATCGTCGGGAGCGTCTGCCACGGCCAAGTGGGTCCACACGCCCTCGACGTGCAGCCCGGGTCCGGCCTCCTCTAGAGCTTCGACGACGGCCTCCAACTCCTCGGGCAACGCGCCCATGCGGTGCATGCCGGTGTCCACCTTGAGGTGGACGGCCCGCTCGGCTCCGCCGGCTGATGCCAGCGCACGGACGCCGGCCGCCGACGCCACCGTGAGCCGGACCCGCTCCGGACATTGCGTGGCGGCCTCGGCTGCAAGCTGGGGAGCGACCTCCGACAGCATGAGCACAGGCGCATCGCGGCCCGCTTCGATGGCGACATCAGCTACTTCCAGGGCTTCGGGAACCGTGGCCACCGCCAGCCAGGACGCTCCGCCCGCCAACGCGGCCCGGGCCGAGACGGCCGCGCCGTGGCCGTAGCCGTCGGCCTTCACCACGGCGCACAGGGCCGCTGCTCCGGCTCGCTCGGTCAAGCACTTGACGTTGGCCTCGATGGCGGCCGGACGCACGCGCGCCTCCGTCGGCGACAGCCCGGCCGAGCTCACGGCGTGACGGTCCTCAGGGCGTCGAGGAGGTCGCTGGCCAGCAGGCGGGCAGCTTCCCCGGCCGCCGCGGCTGCAGCCCTCCCGTGGAGGTGCGCGGCCTCGGCCACGCGGTGGAGCAGGCGCTGCGGGCCGAAGGCGGCCAGGCGGCCGGCAATGATGCCGGTGAGGACATCGCCGGTGCCGGCCGAGGCCAGCCGGGAGTCCCCGCTGGACACGATCCTGGCCCGCCCGTGCGGGTCGGCGACCACAGTGGGGCCGCCCTTGAGCAGCACGACGGCGCGGGTTAGGGCCGCGGCGGCTCTGGCAGCCGCGATGCGGTCCGGCCCCGGCCTGCTGCCCGTCACCGCCTCCAACTCGGCGTCGTGCGGGGTGAGCACGACGGGAACTGAGCGGCTCAGGCGCTGGTCCATGGCCGCCGCCACCGCGGGGTCGTGCAGCAGGCGCAGCCCGTCGGCATCGATCACCGTGGGCAGGTCGAGCGCCAAAGCGTCGGCGAGACGCTTCGCGGCCTGCTCGCCGGTGCCCAGGCCCGGCCCGGCCGCACACACCGCGAAGCGGTCCGCATCCACCGCCAGGGGTGGCTCGGATCGCACCGCTTCAATGAATGAGACCATGCCCGGCTCGGCGGAAGTGCTGAGGTGGATCATGCGGGCCCCGCTGCGCACCGCGGCCTCGCACGCCAGCGCGGCGGCACCACCCATTCCCGGCGAGCCGGCCACCACCAGAGCGGCGGCGTGCCACTTGTGGGTGGCGCCGGTGCCCGCAGGCAGCGGCTCGATGTCGGCGCCGGTCATCAGCGCGCAGTCGTCGAGGTCGTCGGCGCTGAGCGAGAGGCCTATGTCGGAGATGTCCGTCTCGCCGCAGACGGCCGGGCCCTCGCCGAACAACAGACCGGGCTTGAGCGCCGCGAAGGTGACCGTGCGCCGTGCCGGCCACACCGGACCGCCCAGAGACTGGCCGGTCAGGCCGTCGAGGCCGCTGGGAATGTCGACGGCCAGCACCGCAGCGTCGGGCCAGCCCCTCTGAGGCGGGGTGTAGGGCCTCGACAGGCCGGTGCCGAAGGCCGCATCGATGTAGAGGTCCGCAGCCGGCAGCGTCTCGGGAGCATCGGTGGCGGAGTACACCCGGACCCTTGCCCCCCGCCGCCGCAGCCGGCGAGCGGCCGCCCTCCCGTCGGCACCGTTGTTGCCGGGACCGGCCAGCGCTACGACGCGCCGGCCCAGCCGCCCGCCCATCACCTCGGCCGCGGCCCGAGCCACGGCTGCCCCGGCCCGCTCGACCAGCACGTCGACGGGTTCGGGAGCGGCTGCGTCGATCTCGGCCATCCGCGCCGGCGTGACGACTGGGATCATCGGGCCAGGGCGACGACGGTTGCGGAGGCGAGGTGGTCGGTGTGGGAGAGGGAGACGAGCCAGCGACTCACGCCGTGCTGGGCCGCTCTCGAGCGGGCCGAGCCGTGGAGCACGATCTCGGGACGGCCGTCGCCGTCGCGGACCACCTCGATCTCGGCCATCCGCATACCGCCCAACCCGTAGCCGAGCGCCTTGAGAGCAGCCTCCTTGGCCGCGAACCGCGCGGCCAGTCGAGCGGCGGGGTCGACCGCTCTCTGCGCATAGGTCCGCTCGTTCGCGGTGAAGAGTCGCTCGGCCACCGATGGCCGCCGCCGCAGCACCGTGCGGAAGCGGTCGACATCGACCAGGTCGGTGCCGATCCCGACAACCCCGGAATTGGCGAGGTCGCTGGCCCCGTCGGTCACCCCCGCAACGATACCTAGGTGCCCAGACCCAGCGAACTCGGCGGGGAGTCAGGAGCGCCAGCGGTCGGCCAGCTCCCCGATGGGCGAGGTGAGCAGGTCGACCGGAGCGATCTCAGCCAGGCGTTCCTCATCGAAGTCGGGCTCGGTCTCGGTGACCGCGTCGCGCAGCTCCGAGTAGCGGTTGCGGTACCCCTGGAGCACGCCCCGGGCCGCAGCCACCGGCAGCGACGCCGCGAAGCGGACGTGCAGCAGGGTGATTCCGACTGTGGAGCCTGCGGCGACCTCGGGAACGAACACGACCGTCCGGCCGTCGTGGCGACCCCGTGCGGCCAGCACCCGGCCCTCCACCGCCACCCGGTGCTTGCTGCCGGTCAGGGCCGGCGAGGCCGCGGTGCGCGAGACGATGCTCGACGCGACGCCTCCCTGGTCCACCACCGCGATGGTGTCCAACCCATCGAGGCGGTAGCGGGTGTGGCCCAGCACCTCGACCACCGCTCCGCTCAGATCGGCCAGAGCCCGGATGGTCGAGTAGGAGAGCCGGTCCCGGGGGGCTCCCGCGGCCAGCACAGCCTGGATGAGGGGTGCCTCCAGCAGGGTCTGGTCCGAGCGCGAGATCCCCACCGTGACGGTCTTGGCCTGGTGCCGGATGGCATCGATCGGGCGGGTCAGTTCGTCGATCCCGACGCTGAGCGCCCCGGCCAGGTCGTCGACGACGGCCTCGGGGGTGCCGACCCGGCCCAACTCGAGTTCGTAGCTGTCGAGCGGCACGAGACCCGACCCGTAACGCATCAGCGTCGTTATGCGCACCGCGGTGGACGCCTCCATGTGGCCGTCGTAGCCGCCGCGGCGCAGGCCCGCCGAGAACGCGGCCGCGCTGGCCCGCAGCGTCGGCCGAGCCAGGTGCAGGACCTCGTCCGCGGTCGTGTCCGGACGAGCCGCGGCCGCTTCGATCGCGGCTCGGGCCTCCCGCAGGGGCCGGGCTCCGGCGTCGATGGCCAGGGCCGCCTCGTAGCCGAACAGGTGGCCCACCATGGTTGCCGGCAGGAAGGCGAGCCGCGGGTCTACGGCCGGCACGCCGAGCACCGCCGGCGCGCCGTCGAAGCGGGTGTCGCCGTCGTCGGCCACCACCACCGGCGCGGCCCGGTGGGCGCCGAAGATGGCCACCTCCTTGGCCACGTCGTCGGCCACCGAACCCGTCAGTCCCGCCGCGCACACGAGCACGAGGGGCTCGGCCGACAGGTCGATGTGCTTCTTGTCCTCGGTGACGTCGCTGGAGATCGACATGTAGCAGAGCTCCGAGAGCTTGATGCGCACCTCGCGGGCCGCCACCTGATTGGGGCCGTTGCCCACCACCGCCCAGTGGCGGCGACTCAGAGCCAGGCTCCGGGCGGCCTCGGCGATGGCGGGGCGCCGCTCCAGCACCGCCTCCAGCACGCCCGGCAGGGTCCGCAGCGCCTCGAGCAGGCTGCGCCTCGCAGCCATACCCCGGTCGCCGGCCGCGTCGCCCGCGATGGCCACGGCCAGCACGCAACCGGCCGCCACCTGGGAGTAGAAGGCCTTGGTGGAGGCCACGCTCATCTCCACGTCGCGGCCGTCGGAGGTGTAGAGCACGCCGTCGGCCCGATCGGTGAGGTCGCTGTTGCGACGGTTGACCACGGCCACCACCGACGCTCCCCTGGCCTTCACCAGCTCCACCGTGCGGTTGGTGTCGGTGGTCGTCCCCGACTGCGAGATGGCCACCACCAGCGTGTCGGACATGTCGGCCCGCAACCCGAACGCGGAAAGCTCCGTGGCCGGCAGCGCCTTGACATCGAGCCCGGCCTCCCCGCCGGCGTCGGCCATCAGCGTCCTGAGGCCCAGCGCGAAGCTCTCGCCCGCCACCGCGGCGGTCCCCTGTCCGATGGCCAGCACCGACGACACCGAGCCCTCCCGCAGGCCCGCTCGGACCTCGTCGGGCAGCGTGTCGGACCCGATCGCCAGGTCCGGACCGGCCGGCGTGTCGATGATCCGGCCTCGAAGCGTCTTGCGGAACGATGACGGAGCCTCGCTGATCTCCTTGAGCAGGTAGTGGGGGTAGTCGCCGCGGTCGACGTCACGGGTGGTGATGGACGCGGTCGAGATCTCGGTCGAGGCCACCGGCAGGCTTGTTCCGTCATAGGCATGCCGAGCCACACCCTCGAGCAGCCCGGCGCGGGCTCCGTCCAGTTCGACGATCTGGCCGCGGCCGGTGCTGGGGTTGGCGCCCGCCGCCACAGCCTCACCGTCCATCCGCAGGTAGTGCGATGTCTCCTCGACCACCCCGTAGGGCTCGCTGGCGACAATGAAGGCATCGTCGGCCAGCCCCACATACAGGGCCTGGCCGCTGCCCCGCAGCGCGAGCTGCAGACGACCGGGCGCCCCCGCGGTGCAGACGGCCACCGCGACCGAACCCTCGCACTCGGCCACCGTCCGCCGGAACGCCTCGCCGGGTTCCAGGCCCTGGGCGGTGCGGTGACCCACCAGTGCGGGGACGGCCTTGGAGTCGGTGGTGATAGTGGGCGGCACTCGCACCCCGGCCGCGTCCAGCAGCTCGGCGTAGTTGTCGACGTCGCCGTTGATGGCGCCGATCACGTACGGGGTGTTCTCGCCGAGCAGTTCGCTGTTGAGCGGGTGGGCGTTCGCCTCCGAGATGATCCCCACCGAAGCCCAGCGGGTGTGGCCCAGCACCAGCACCCGGGCATCGCCGGACGCCAGTGCGGCCGCCAGGAGATCGTCGGAGGCGATCGCGGCCCGCAGCGCCGCAGTGTTGTCACCGAGCTCGCCGATCTCGGCCGCGGTCTTGTGAACGATGCTGAGGACGCCGTCGACGAGGCGGACCGAGCCCGAGCCGAAGGACTCGTCGCCGGCCCGGCGCTCCAGAGCCTCGGCGACGGCTGGATCGTCGGGGTCGAGTCCGTGGCCGCTGATCTGCAGGTGCAGTCCGGCCGAGTCGCGGCCCCGTACCTCGAGCCGGTCCAGCGCCGAGAGGGCCTGATGGACCGACAGGTAGGCCTCGACCGCGGCCGTCGAGGCCGAGCCGCCGCTCAGCCCGACCGCCGACAGCAGATCCGCCACCGCCCCCGCCGCCCGCAGCCGGTCCCGGCCGATCGCCCACAAGCCGTCGCGGACCCGCACCAGCTGCTCGTTGAAGTGCTCGAGCTCGCCCGGGTCCAGCGACGTGTCGGCGTCCAGGCGGGACTCCATGCCGGCCACCGCAGCCGTGGCCTCCTCGATGAGGCGTTCCAGAGCCTGGACCGTCGCCGGCGACGCCAGCAGCAGCCGCAGGCCCGGCACCCCGCCCAGCAGGCGGTTCGCCTCCTGCAGGCGGTCGGCGGCTGTCCCCAGGGTCTGTTCCACGCCCTCGAGGGCGCTTCCGGACGCGGTGGCCGCGGCCCCGGCGAGCACCACGGCGGCGTCCTCCACCAGACCGGTGACATCGGCAGCGTCCGGAACGGGCCGAGACGCCGGACGGCGCACTATGGCGATGATCCCGCACATGTCAGGACAGCACCGCCTCGATCCTGGTCGCCAGCCGGTCGGCCTCGGCCTGGGCGGTGCCGGTGTCTGCGGCCTCCACCATCACCCGTATCAGCGGCTCGGTGCCCGACGGGCGTACCAGCACCCGGCCCGAGTCCCCAAGGCGGGCCGCGGCCTCCGACGCGATCGCAACCAGCGCCCCGTCGAGGTCAGCCGGTCGCGCCGAGGCAGCCATGGGGACGCCCACCAGCACCTGCGGCAGCCGGGTCATTGCCTCGGCGGCGAGAGCGCTCAGGCTGCGGCCGGATCGCTTCACCGCATCCAGCAGGTGCACCGCGGTCAGCAGCCCGTCGCCGGTGGTGGCCAGATCTCGGAAGATCAGATGGCCCGACTGCTCGCCGCCGAGCACCAGGCCTCGCTCCTCCAGCGCGCCGAGCACATGACGGTCGCCCACCGGGGTCTCGACCACCTTGATTCCGCGGCCGGCCATGGCATGCATCAGACCGAGGTTGGACATGACCGTGACCACGACAGCGTTCCCGGTGAGCAGTCCCCGCCCGGCCCGGTCGATGGCACAGACGGCGAGGATCTGGTCCCCGTCGATGACAGTCCCGTTGTGATCGACGGCCAGCACCCGGTCAGCGTCGCCGTCGAAGGCCAGACCGGCATCGGCACGCGACGACACCACCGCGTCCTGCAGGTGCTCGGGGTGCAGCGATCCACAACCATCATTGATGTTGTAGCCGTCGGGACTGGCGTGGATCGTGTCCACTGCCGCGCCCAGGGCGCGCAGTCCGGTGGGTCCGAACTCGCAGGCGGCGCCGTTGGCAGCATCGACCACAAGGCGCAGCCCCCCGAGGTCGCGACCCTCGATGCTTTCCATCACGGCGTCGAGGTGGCGCCTACGGGCCAGATCCCCTTCGACCGATGCCCCGCCGCCGGCCGGCTCCGCCCTCGCCTGTCGTGCCGGGAGTTCGCCGGCGGTCGCGAGGTCGCGCTCGATGGCGTGCTGCGCCTCGTCGCTGACCTTGCGGCCTCCGGGCGCGAACAGCTTGACACCGTTGTCGTGCCACGGGTTGTGCGATGCCGACACCACCGCTCCGGCGACGTTCTCATCAGCACACCAGCGGGCCACGACCGGGGTGGGCACCACACCCAGGTCCACCGGGGACCCTCCGGCGTGCCGAACACCCCGGCTCAAGGCCTCGACGAGTCCCGGACCTGAGATCCTGGTGTCGCGCCCCACCGCGAACCGCTCCGCGCCGAGGACAGCAGCCGCGGCCCGGCCCAGGGCCGCCACCGCCCCGCCCGTGAGCTCGCGGCGAGTGTCGCCGCGTATCCCGTCGGTGCCGAACGCCAGCGTCATGCCGCCATCCCGCCGGCAGCGACCGTCACGGCATTTCTTTCTCGCGCCCGGTGCCAGCACCTGGCCCGGAGCGGGATGCGCTCACAGGAACTTCCCTGCCGCGCTCGGCCTCTCAGCGCTTGCTGTACTGCGGCGCCTTGCGAGCCTTCTTGAGGCCGTACTTCTTCGATTCCTTCTTGCGCGGGTCGCGGGTGAGGTATCCGCCCTTCTTGAGCGTGTCCCGCAACTCGGGCTCGACCTCGACCAGCCCCCGGGAGATGCCCAGCCGCAGAGCGCCGGCCTGGCCGCTGGACCCGCCGCCGCCGATGGTGGCGTCGATGTCGTAGCGGCCCTCGGTGGCGGTGACCGCCAGCGGCTCGAGAATCTGCATCCGGTGGGTCTGCGACGGGAAGTAGTCCTCCACCGGCCGGCCGTTGACGACGATGTTGCCGACACCGGCGCGGAGCCGGACGCGAGCGACTGACCGCTTGCGCCGTCCGGTGGCTTGTACGAGTGGTGCGCTCATCGTTCGATCACCTCAATCGTGCCCTGCGTCATCGGGCCCGGGCGTGGTCGATGGCATAGGGCTGGGGCCGCTGGGCCGCATGGGGGTGGGTGGGGCCGGCGTAGACCTTCAGCTTGCGGATCTGCGCCCGGCCCAGACGGGTCTTGGGCAGCATGCCCCGGATCGTGTCGCGCACGGCCTCGTCGGGACGGCGGGCCATCTTCGAGCCGTAGGTCTCGGTGCGCAGGCCGCCGGGATAGCCGGAGTGGCGGTACACCAGCTTGGTTTCGGCCTTGTTGGCGGTGAGCACCACCTTGTCGGCGTTGACGATGATCACGTGGTCGCCGGTGTCGATGTGGGGGGTGAAGGTGGGCTTGTGCTTGCCCCGCAGCAGCCCGGCCACCTCGGAGGCCAGCCGCCCGAGCACCATGCCGTCGGCATCGACGAGGTGCCAGCTGCGCTCGATCTCTGAGGCTTTGGGGCTGTAGGTCGCCACGTTCGCTCCCGTCGGTTCCTTCACTCGGCCGGGGCCCGCACCGCCGGTTCGGGCCTTCTGACAGACCGGCTCCTCAGGCTACGGCCGACCCCGCCAAACGACACTCCTGTCCCCGCTCTTGTTCGCTACGCTCACGGGCCGCTCGGGCCCGGGCCTATCCCGCTCTTGTTCGCTGCGACCTGAGGGCCGCCCATTCCGGAAGACACAGCCCCGGCCTCGCCCATAGAGCAGGCACAGATGCGGATGCGGCTGGTTGATCTCAACGATTGCCGCAATGCGACACGACTACCCAAGCAACGAGACGCTGCGCTCGCTTTGCGTCCACCCGCGGCGTAGTAGATTGTTCGCACTGCCCCTATCGCTTCGCCGGTAGGGTCGAGACCGCCCCGTCGGGGCGGTCTCTGTCATTGAAGGGCCTTGAGGGGGCGTCATTGATTACCAACCTTTACGAGCCTGCGCGTAACCGGCAGTCGCCGCCCTCCGAGGCAGTCGTTGAAGGTCTGAACGGTTTCACATCAACGTGAGTTGGCTTGTGTAGCCGAGGCGGTCCTCGAAGACGGTCTCATGCACCGCCGACACACCGTCGGCTTGGGTTAGCGCAGCGACCAGCGGGGGCTGCCAGTCGGTCGCGAAGCCAGGCCAGGGAGCAGTCGAGACCGCCACAGGCTCAAGACTGAGGGGACCCGTTTGCTCAGTCTCGCGGTATCAGGTGATCAGGCGCTGCAGCCGGTACCCCATCTGGATTGCTGTCTATACCCGTTGGGCGTTCAGGGGCCGAGGGCGGTTATGGGCACCACAGCTACGCCGTCGGTGCGTTCGTAGGCGAATCCGGTGGCGGTGACCACCACCAGCCGGCGGGGTGCACCCACCTGGGTTGGGTCGATCCGGTCGTCCCGGAGCTTGGTGAGCGAGGCCGCGGCGGCTTCGATGGCGGCCCGGCCCCCGAGCTTGATCTCGACGGCCACCCATTCGCCGTTGCGTCGCCGGATGATCGTGTCGACCTCCAGGCCGGTGTTGTCGCGATAGTGGCTGAGTTCCGCTCGCAGCGCCTGGCAGTAGACACGCAGATCCCGCACGCACAGAGACTCGAACAGAAAGCCCAGCGTCTCGAGGTCCCCCAGCAGGCGCCCAGGGTCGGCGTCCAGCGCGGCGGCCGCCAGAGAGGGGTCCACGAGTTGGCGTTTCGGCGCGCCCCGAAGCCTGGAGCGGGACCGCAGTTGGGGACTCCACGCCGGCACGTCCTCAACGACGAACAGTCTCTCCAACGCCGACAGGTAGGCAGCCGTGGTGCGGGGATCGATCCCCTGCTCACCTCCGGTGTCGGATGACAGGGTGCTCATGGCGGCCTCGGTGGAGATGTTGCGGGCCAGCGAGACCAGCAGACGGGCCACCGCGGCCCGGTCGCGCCGCACGCCGTCCACTGCGGACACCTCGCTTTGAGCGAGCTCGTTCAGGTAGTCGCCGATGAAGTCCTGCGCGTCGTCAGTGTCCATAAGGTGGCACAACGGCCAGCCGCCCCGGCAGATGGCGTCGGCCACATCACCCAGATCCTGTGGCGGAGCCGGCGCCGAGCACTCGGCTCCCTCGAAGAGCGCCCGCAACGACACCGCACCGGTAGACAGCCCCGACTCGAGCAGCGACAGAGGACGCATCTGCACCCGGGCCACGCGACCCACCCCGGAGTGCTGCTTGACGCTTGCAGGGGGATCTGCGGAACCGGTGAGCACGAACTGACCCGGGACGCCGCGGCGGTCGCATTCGCGCCGGACCATATCCCAGATGCCGGGCACGAGATGCCACTCGTCTATGAGGCGGGGCGTTGCCCCCTCCAGCAGCGCCAGCGATCCCGGCGAGGCCAGCTGCACCGATGCCATTGCTTCTTCGAGCAGTATCTCACTGGAGGCGATCTGGCGGGCTGTGGTGGTCTTGCCGCACGCTCTTGGCCCCTCGATCAGCACGGCGGGCGCCGACCGCAACCGGCGGCGCAGGTCCTCGTCGGCGATTCTGTCGAGATACTGTGCGCCTTGATGCGTTGATGCCATGGGTTCTGTCCGCGTCGGGGGTCGGGGTCTATGCCCCGGACCCGAGGTGCATCCCACCCTACACCTTGATGTCATGATTGCAATATCTCAATGCCAGGACTGCAATATCACAATGGGATATGAGCAACAAATCCAATGCAGGTCTTGCAACACTGCCGATGCTGGTCCTGCAATGTCCACGGCAACAGACGCACGCTTTGCCCCTGATACTAGGAGGATTTGCCTGCCTGCTCGCTCGGCCTCGGTTCTGGGAAGGCCGATCAGCCGTTGGCGGCGGTGTCGTAGAGGGCGGCCCAGAGCACCAGGCCGTGAGGAGGCGCCGGGCTGGGCGTGGCGCTGCGGTCGCGGGCCGCGATTATGGCCCCAACATCGGAGGGCTTGTGGCGGCCCAGGCCGACCGACACCAGCAGCGCCACCAGTGAGCGCACCATCTGGTGGCAGAAGGCGCTGGCCTCGATCTCGAACACGGCGACGTCACCCTCGAGCCACCACACGGCCCGGCGCACGCTGCGCACCATCGATTGGTCCGCCTTGGAGGGGTTGCGGCGGCAGAAGGAGCTGAAGTCGTGCTCGCCCAGCAGCCGGTCCGCAGCGGTGCGCATGGCCCTCAGGTCCAGGGGCCGCTCTACATGCCAGCACAGGCCGGCCGCCAACGGGTTCGGCACCGGCGAGTTCAGCACCCGGTAGCGGTACACCCGGCCGGTACACGACCGGCGGGCGTCGAAACCGGGGGACTCGATGCTGGCCCTCGACGCCGAGATGCGCGGGCCGCACATGCGGTTGATGGCCCGCACCAGCCTGACCGGGTCGGCCCTCTCCATGTCGGCGTCGAAGGAGACCACCTGAGCCCGGGCGTGCACTCCGCGGTCGGTCCGGCCCGCGCAGACAAGATCCACGGAATGGCCCAGCACGCTGGACAGGGCGTCGCTGAGGGACCCGGCCACGGTGGGCACTGGATCGTTCCGGGCGAACCCGTGGAACTCCGAGCCGTCGTATGCGACCGTCATCCGCATGCGGACGACTCCCACAGGTTCGGGACCGTCAGGCAATCAGAGGCCCTCGGCCTTGGCTCTCAGACCAGTTCGATGCGGGCCATCGGGGCGTTGTCGCCGTGGCGTGGGCCCAGCTTGACGATGCGGGTGTAGCCGCCCGGACGGTCCATGTAGCGAGGGCCGATCTCGTCGAAGAGCTTCGAGGCCATCTCCCGGTCGCCCAGGAACCGTACGACCTGCCGGTGGTTGTGCACCCCGCCGCGGCGGGCCTTGGTGATCATCTTCTCGGCGATGGGTCGCATCGCCTTGGCCTTCGCCTCGGTGGTGGTGATGCCCTCCGCCGCGATCAACGACGCCACCAGGTTGGCCATCATCAGCTTCTGATGGCTTCCGCTGCCCCCGAACCGGCGCCCTCTGCGGGGACGGGCCGGCATGTCAGGCTCCGCCCCTCAGCGAGAGGCCGCGCTCGTCGAGCTTGGCGATGACCTCGTCGAGGCTCTTCTCGCCGAAATTGGTGATGGCCAGCAGATCGTCGGGGGTCTTGTCCAGCAGTTCGCTGAGCGTGTTGATCTGGGCTCGCTTGAGACAGTTGCGGGGACGCTCGGTCAACTCCAGGTCGTCCACCATGAGCTCGGCCTCGGCCTCCCCCTGGGGTGCCGCCGCCACCTCGCCGAGTTCGAGGCCGCGAGGGTCGTCGCTGAGATCCTCGACGAGCTCGATGAGGCTGCGGAGGGTGGCACCGGCTGAGGCCACCGCCTCGGTCGGCGAGATCGAGCCGTCGGTCTCGACGTCGAGCACCAGCAGGTCGTAGTCGGTCGACTGCTCGACGCGGGTGGCTTCGACGTTGAAGGCGACCCTCCGCACCGGAGAGTAGATCGAGTCGACCGGTATCACGCCGATGGCCGCTGTCAGCTCCTTGTTCTCCTCCGCGGACACGTAGCCGCGGCCCCGGGCGACGGTGATGTCCACCGCCAGGCGGCCGGCCTTGTTGAGAGTGGCGACGGGTGCCTCGGGGTTGAGGATCTCGACGTCGGGATGGCGCTGGATATCGGACGCGGTGACGTCGGCCGGGCCCCGGGCATCGAGCCGCAGCGTCACCGGCTCCTCGCACTCCACCACCAGCACCAGGTCCTTGAGGTTCAGGATGATGTCGGTGACGTCCTCGGCCACACCCCCGATGGTGGCGAACTCGTGGAGGGCGCTGTCGAAGCGGACCTGGGTGACGGCCGCTCCGGGGATGGACGAGAGCAGCGTGCGTCGCAGCGAGTTGCCGATCGTGTGCCCGAAGCCGGGCTCGAGCGGGCCGATCTCGAATTGCTGCCGGTTGCCCTCGGTCTCATCGCGAACTTCGACCGTCGGACGCTGCATTACAAGCATGGGACTCCTCGACTCTGCTGCGTCGGGCAGGACCCGGTCGGCGCCGAGTGCTGCCCGGTGGGTATGGGATCCAACTACTTCGAGTACAGCTCGACGATGAGCTGCTCCCGGATCGGCACGTCAATCTGCTCGCGGATGGGCAGGTCGCGTACCGTTGCCGTGAAGGCATCCGCGCCGCGGTCGATCCAGGCCGGCGGGTTGCGGTCGAGCACGTCCACGTTCCACTGGATCGTGGCCGAGTCGCGGATCTTGGCCCGCAGCTCGACGACGTCGCCCTTGCGCAGCCGGTAGCTGGGGATCGTGACTCGGGAGCCGTTCACGTTGACATGGCCGTGGTTGACCATCTGGCGGGCCTGGGGACGGGTGGCGCCCCAGCCCATGCGGTAGACGAAGTTGTCGAGCCGCAGCTCCAGGAAGCGCAGCATGTTCTCGCCGGTCACGCCCTGGCGCCGGCTGGCCTCCGCGAAGAGGTTGCGGAACTGGCGCTCGGTGAGCCCGTAGGTGTGGCGGGCCTTCTGCTTCTCCTGCATCTGCACCAGGAACTCCGAGGCGGTGCTGCGCCGCCGGGAGCGGCCCCGCTCACCGGGCGGGTACGGTCGCCGGTCGAGGGCTATCGCCTCGCCCTTGGTGCCCCAGATGTTGGTGTTGAGCCGGCGCGACACCCGCGCCTTGGGTCCCGTGTAGCGCGACATGTCAGACCCTTCTGCGCTTGGGCTGCCGGCAGCCGTTGTGGGGCACAGGCGTCACGTCGGTGATGCCGGTCACGTCGATGCCGACGTTCTGCAGCGAGCGGATGGCGGTCTCGCGGCCCGATCCGGGCCCCTTGACCTGCACGTCGACCTTGCGCAGGCCGTGCTCCATGGCCTTACGGGCAGCCTGCTCGGCCGCCATCTGGGCCGCGAACGGCGTGGACTTGCGGGAGCCCTTGAAGCCCACGTTTCCCGCCGATGCCCACGACACCACGTTGCCCTGAAGGTCGGTGATGGTGATGATCGTGTTGTTGAACGAGCTCTTGATGTGGGCCACGCCGTGCGTGACGTTCTTGCGCTCGCGCTTCCGGGTGCGCCTCCGGTCCGATGATGGTTTCGCCATAGCTGCCAGCCGCCTACTTCTTGACCTTCTTCTTGCCGGCCACCGTGCGCTTGGGGCCCTTGCGGGTGCGGGCGTTGGTGTGGGTCCGCTGACCCCGCACGGGAAGCCCGCGGCGGTGCCGCAGTCCCTGGTAGCAGCCGATCTCCATCTTTCGCTTGATGTCCTGGGACACCTCGCGCCGCAGGTCGCCCTCCACCCTCAGGTTGGCGTCGATGAAGCCGCGCAGCCGGGCCACCTCGTCGTCGGTGAGGTTCCGCACCCGGGTGTCGGGATTGATCTCGGCCGCCTGGCAGATCTGCTGGGCAGTGCTGCGCCCGATGCCGAAGATGTAGGTCAAGGAGATCTCCACCCGCTTCTCACGGGGGATGTCGACGCCGGAGATACGCGCCATCTAGCCCTGCTTCCCTGCTGTGGAGGTGAGCACCGTGTCAGCCCTGCCTCTGCTTGTGGCGGGCGTTGTCGCAGATCACCATGACGCGCCCGCGCCGGCGGATGACCTTGCAACGGTCGCAGATCTTCTTGACGCTCGGTCGGACCTTCATGGATGCTCGATGCTCACTTGTATCGATAGGTGATTCGCCCCCGCTGGAGGTCGTAGGGCGTGACCTCAACCTGGACACGGTCTCCGGGGAGTATCCGGATGTAGTGCATCCGCATCTTGCCCGAGATGTGGGCCAGGACGTAGTGGCCATTCTCGAGCTCCACGCGGAACATCGCGTTGGGAAGGGACTCCGTGACGGTTCCCTCCAATACGATCGCGTCCTCTTTGGGTTTCGGCAGTGTCTGGCCTCCTGTGGGGGTGAGCCCCGGTCGGCGCGCGGCGGCGCCGGCGCGAGGCCGAAAGGCAACGCTACCTGCGATGGAGCGCCCATCCAACGTGCCGCTACCGCTCAACTGCGATAGCGCTCGACGGCGGTCGCGACGCGATCGAACACCTCGTCGGGGGCTCCCACACCGTCGACGGTCGCCAGCAGCCCGCGTGCTTCGAACCAGTCGAGCAGGGGCGCGGTCTGCTCCTCGTACAGCTCGAGCCGGCGCTGGATCGCCTCCCGGGTGTCGTCCGAGCGACCCCGGTCGAGCATCCGGGCCGTGACCACGTCTATGGGAACGTCGATGTTCACGGCCACGTCGAGCCGGTGGCCCAGTTCGTCCAGGATGGCCTCCAGGGCATCGGCCTGGTCGCTGGTCCGGGGGTAGCCGTCCAGCAGCACCCCGCCGGCGGCGACATCGTCGTACGACAGGCGGTCGCGCACTATGCCGTTCATGATGTCGTCGCCCACCAGCCCGCCGGAGTCCATGATGACCTTGGCCTGGCGGCCGAGCTCGGTGCCCGCGGCCACCGCGGCCCGCAGCGCGTCGCCGGTGGACAGGTGCACGCAGCCGAAGGCCTGCACGAGTCGCTCCGACTGCGTTCCCTTGCCCGAGCCCTGCCGGCCCAGGATCACCATGCGAAGGGGAGCCATCAGCGACTACTTGAGGAAGCCCTCGTAGTTCCTCATCATCAGCTGGCTGTCGATCTGCTTCATGGTCTCGAGGGCCACACCGACGGCGATGAGCAACGAGATCCCCCCGAAGGCGAAGTTGAACGCCCCCGCGCCCGATCCGGCGTCCACATCGGTGCCGATGGTCACCGCTACCAGGATGGTGGGAACCAGCGCGACCGCGGCGATGAACAGCGATCCGGGCAGGGTGATGCGCGACAGGATCTTCGCCAGGTAGCGCTCGGTCTGGATCCCGGGGCGGATGCCGGGAATGAAGCCGCCCTGCTTGCGGATGGTGTCGGCCTGCTTCACCGGGTCGAAGGTGATGGCGGTGTAGAAGTACGCGAACCCGATGATCATCAGCCCGAAGAAGAACATGTACACCGGGCTGGTCGGGAAGGTGAGATGGTCGTTGACGAAGTCCTTGATGCTGCCGCCGATGCCGCCGTCGGGCATGGCCGCGCCGATCAGCGTGGGCAGGTACAGCACCGAGCTGGCGAAGATGATCGGGATCACGCCCGACTGGTTGACCTTCAGCGGGATGTAGGTGCTCTGGCCGCCGTACATGCGCCGGCCCACCACCCGCTTGGCGAACTGCACCGGGATGCGGCGCTGGCCCTGCTCCACGAACACGATGCACACCAGCAGGACCACTGCCACCACCACGAAGCCCACCAGGCCGTCCAGCCCGTTGTTGGCGTTGACCGCGGTGAGCTGGGCCGGCAGCGACGAGACGACGCTGGTGAAGATCAGCAGCGACATGCCGTTGCCGATGCCCCGCTGGGTGATCAACTCGCCCATCCACATGAGCAGCGCCGTGCCGGTGGTGAGGGTCAGGACCACCACGAACACCACCCAGACGGTGAAGTCGGGCAGCAGGTCGATCCCGCCCACCAGCGCGCCGCTGTGGAACAGGAACGCGAAGCTGGTCGACTGCAACAGCGCGATGCCGACGGTGAGGTAGCGGGTCCACTGGGTGATCTTGCGCTGGCCCACCGCTCCCTGCTGCTGCCACTGCTCGATGCGGGGGATCACCACACCCAGGATCTGCATGATGATCGACGCCGTGATGTAGGGCATGATGCCCAGCGCGAAGATGGCGAACTGGGTGAGCGCGCCGCCCGAGAAGAGCTGTACGAACCCGAGGATCCCGCCCGACGTGTTGGCCTGGTCCCGCATCAGCTGGACTGCGTCGGTATCCACGTAGGGCGCCGGGATGAAGGCCCCGAGGCGGTACACGCCGAGGATGAACAGGGTGAAGAGGATCTTGTTGCGCAGATCCGGGATGCGGAAGATGTTGAGCACCCGGTTCAGCACGGCCGGTTCCCTCCTCCGATCAAATCAGCCCGCCGGGTCCTCACAGCCCTCTCCGTGCTCCGTGTCAGCGGTTGGTGTGCTGGTTGAAGCTGCCGTGCGGTGGCCGGCGGTCGCCCCACGGCAGCGGCATGATCTCGACGCTGCCCCCGGCTGCCGCGATGGCCGCCGCCGCACTCTTGGACACCGCGTGGGCCTGCACCCGCACCGCTCGATGGAGTTCGCCGCGCCCCAGCACCTTCACGAGCGCCTTCTTGCCCACGAGACCCCGCTCCCGCAGTATCTCGGGCGAGATCTCGTCGAGTCCGGACTCCTCGATGGTGTCGAGGTTTATCGGCTGGTACTCCACGCGGAACGGGTTGGTGAAGCCGCGCCACTTGGGGACGCGGCGCAGCAGCGGCATCTGGCCGCCCTCGAAGCCCACGGGCACCTTGCTGCGGGCCTTCTGGCCCTTCATGCCGCGGCCCGCGGTCTTGCCCCCGCGCCCGGCGATGCCGCGAGCTACCCGCTTGGGGCGCTTGCGCGACCCGGGATCGGCTCTCAGGTCATGCAGTTTCGTCACCCGTCCACCTCCTCGACGGAGACCAGGTGGGGAACCCTATCGATCATGCCGCGAATCTCGGGACGGTCGGGCAGGGTGTTGCTCCTGCCGATCCGTCCCAGGCCCAGGGCCCGCAGCGTACCGCGCTGCTTGGGCTTGGTGCCGATGGCGGAGCGGATCTGGGTCACCAGCAGGGCCATCACTCCTCCTCCGCGCCGTAGTCCCGCTGGGCGGCCTCGGCCCGGTCGATGCGGGTGGCCTGGTAGGCGTCCCAGAGACCCTTGGGGAGGAACTCCTCGGGGTCCAGACCCCGCATGCGAGCGACCTCGTCGGGCCGGCGCAGCGCCTGCAGCCCGCTGATCGTGGCCCGGGCGACGTTGATGTGGTTGGGCGAGCCGAGCGACTTGCACAGCACGTCGCCGATGCCGGCCTCCTCGAGGATGGCCCTGGCCGCACCGCCTGCGATCACGCCCGTGCCGGGCGCCGCGGGCTTGAGCAGCACACGGCCGGCGCCGGTCGTGCCGATCACCGGGTGCATGATGGTGCTGCCGGCCATCGCCACCTCGAACACGTTGCGCCTGGCCTCCTCGGTGCCCTTCTGGATGGCCAGCGGCACCTCCTTGGCCTTCCCGTAGCCGAGACCCACCCGGCCGGCCCCGTCGCCGATCACCACCAGGGCGGTGAACGAGAAGCGGCGGCCGCCCTTGACGACCTTGGCCACCCGGTTGATGTTGATGACCCGCGACTCTCTAAGCGGCGGGCCCATCGTGCGCTCCTCAGCCATCAGAACTCCAATCCCGCCGAGCGCGCCGCGTCGGCGAGCTCGGCCACCCTGCCGTGATAGCGGTAGCCGCCCCGGTCGAACACGGCGGACTTGATGCCGGCGTCGTGGGCTCGCTGCCCGATCAGCGTCCCCACCGAGCGGGCCGCCGCCAGGTTGCCCCCCGGAGCCGAGCGCAGCCCGGCCTCGAGCGTGGACGCCGACGCCAGGGTGGCGCCGGCCTCGTCGTCGATGAGTTGGACCGAGATGTGCCTGCTGGACCGGAACACCGACAGCCGCGGCCGCTCGGCCGTGCCCCGCACCTTCTTGCGGACGCGGCGGTGACGGCGGATCCGGCCCTCCCTGCGCCTTCTGGCCTGATCAACCATGGCTACTTCGCCGCCTTCCCGGCCTTGCGCTTGACTCGCTCGTCGACGTACCGGATGCCCTTGCCCTTGTAGGGCTCGGGCGGGCGCCACTTCCTGATGTCGGCGGCCACCTGGCCGACGAGCTGCTTGTCGATGCCCTTGACGAGGATCTGCGTGCGCTGGGGCACCTCGAACTCCACCCCTTCGGGGGCGGTGATCTTCACCGTGTGGCTGAAGCCCAGGGCCAGCTCCAGCGACGCGTTGGTGGACTCGGCGACCCGGTAGCCGACGCCCTGGATGCGAAGCTCCTTGGTGAACCCCTCGCTCACGCCGGTGACCATGTTCTGCACCAGCGACCGGGTGAGCCCGTGCAGTGACTTGCTCTGGGCGGTGTCGTCGGGACGCTCGACGAGCAGCGAGCCGTCGACGGCACGCACGGTGATCTCTCCGGGCAGCTCCCGGCGGAGCGTTCCCTTGGTGCCCGTGACCACGACGCTGCGGCCCTCGACGGCCACATCCACCCCGCTGGGGACGGTGATGGGGGCGTTCCCGACGCGACTCATGGCCCAACCCTCAGATTCCCGCTCTTGTTCGCTGCGCTCACGGGCCGCTCGGGCCACGGCCTCGCTCGGCGTCCCTTAAGTAGTCTCATGAACTTCTGCCTATCCGCTCGGCCTCTACCAGACGTAGCAGAGGATCTCGCCGCCCATGCGGTTCTTCCTCGCTTCCCGGTCGCTCATCAGGCCCTTGTTGGTCGACACCACCGCCACGCCGAGCCCGCCCTGGACCCGAGGGATCTCGTCCCGCTTCCGGTAGATGCGCAGCCCGGGCTTGGAGATGCGCTTGAGCCCGCGGATGACGCGGTCCCGTTCGGGCGAGTACTTCATCTCGATCGTCAGGGTCTTGCCCGGCCGGGGCGAGTTGTCCTTCTCGGCGTAGGACGCGATGTAGCCCTCCCGGCGCAGCACCTCGGCCAGCGCGAGCTTTCGCTTCGACGAGGGCATGGACACCTCGTCGTGCATGGCCACGTTGGCGTTGCGGATGCGGGTCAGCATGTCGGCGATCGGATCTGTCATCGTCATCAGCGAATCACCTCACCAACTCGCCTTCTTCACGCCGGGCAACTCCCCGGCGTGAGCCAGGTCGCGAAGGCAGATGCGGCACAGGCTGAACTTCCGGTACACGGATCGGGGGCGGCCGCACTTGCGGCACCGCGTGTAGGCCCGCACCTTGAACTTGGGGGTGCGCTGCTGCTTCTGGATGAGGGCCTTCTTAGCCATCGGTCATTGCCCCTCTCGCCGGAACGGGAACCCGAACGCCTCCAGAAGCGCCCGGCCCTCGGTATCGGTCTTTGCTGTGGTGACGATCGTGATGTCCATCCCCCGGGTGGTGTCGACCTTGTCGTAGTCGATCTCCGGGAAGATGAGCTGCTCGGTGATGCCGAACGTGTAGTTGCCGCTGCCGTCGAAGGACTTCAGCGACAGCCCGCGGAAGTCGCGGATTCGGGGGATGGCCAGCGAGATGAGCCGGTCGAAGAACTCGTACATCCGGTCGCCTCGCAGGGTGACCTTGCAGCCGATGGCCATGCCGGCGCGCAGCTTGAAACTGGCCAGGGACCGCTTGGCCCGGGTGATGACCGGCTTCTGGCCCGAGATCACTGCCATGTCGGCCAGCGCGCCCTCGAGCAGCTTGGCCTGGGTGGTGGCGTCGCCGACGCCCATGTTGAGCACGATCTTGTCGAGCTTGGGCACCATCATCACGTTCGACAGCCCGAGCTGCTCGATCAGTGCCGGCTTGACCTCGTCGTCGAACGAGGCTCGCAGCCGGGGCCGGTAGTCGGTGGCCGCGCTCACAGGTCTGCTCCCGTGCGCCGGCAGATGCGCACCTTGGCCCCCTCGGGCGTGAACCGGTAACCCACCCGGGTGGGCTTGCCGTCGGTGGGGCTCACCACCGCCACGTTGGACGCGTCGATGGGCATGGCCTTGTCGATGATGCCTCCCTGCTGCACGTTGCGGGTGGGCGCCTGGTGACGCTTGGAGACGTTGACGCCTTCCACGATCACCTTGCCCGCCGCGGGAATGACCCGTTCGACGAGGCCCTCCAGCCCGGCGTCCTTGCCCGACAGCACCACGACCCGGTCGCCCTTGATGATCTTCGGCGAACGGGAGCGGGGACGCTTGGAACGGCCGGCCATCTAGAGCACCTCCGGTGCCAGCGACACGATGCGCATGAACTGCTTGTCCCGAAGCTCGCGGCCCACGGGCCCGAAGATGCGGGTGCCCCGCGGCTGGTCCTGCTCGTTGATGAGGACCGCGGCGTTCTCGTCGAAGCGGATGTAGCTGCCGTCGCCCCGCCGCTTCTCCTTGCGGGTTCTCACCACCACGCAGCGCACCAGGTCGCCCTTGCGGACCTGGGCGCCGGGGATGGCGTCCTTGACGGTGGCCACGAACACGTCCCCCACCGAGGCGTAGCGCCGCTTGGAGCCGCCGAGCACCTTGATGCACAGCACCTCCTTGGCGCCGGAGTTGTCGGCGACCCGCAGCCGGGACTCCTGCTGGATCACTTGGCACGCTCCACGATCTCGACGAGGCGCCAGCGCTTCGTCTTGGAGAGGGGGCGGGTCTCGGCGATCCGGACGCGGTCGCCGACGCCCAACTCGTTCTGGGCGTCGTGGACCGCGAGGCGGGCGGTCCGCTGCACGGTCTTGGCGTAGCGGGGATGCCGGACCCGTTCGGTGGCCTCGACGATCACCGTCTTGTCCATGCGGTCCGAGACCACGACGCCCTCACGGACCTTGCGACGGTTGGGACGGGCCTGGGAGTCGGTAGCCATGTTCATCTCACCTCGGTTGCGGCCCACTCCGCCTCGGCGGCCGCGATCTCGCGGGCCCGCAACTCGGTGAGCATGCGGGCGATGTCGCGGCGCACCTGCTTCAGGCGCGCCGGGTTGTCCAGCTGGCCGGTGGCGAACTGGAAGCGCAGGTTGAACAGCTCCTCCTTGGCCTCGGACAAGCGCTCGATCAGGTCGGTGTCGCCGAGATCGGTAAGAGCCTTGGACCGCGCCATCAGAAGCCCTCCTCGCGGGTTACGAAGCGGGCCTTCATGGGCAGCTTCTGGATGGCCCGGTCGATAGCGCCGCGGGCGATCTCGGTGTCGTGGTAGGAGAGCTCGAACAGGATCCGCCCCGGGCGGACCACCGCCACCCAGTGCTCCGGGTTGCCCTTGCCCGAGCCCATCCGGGTCTCGGCGGGCTTCTGGGTCACAGGCTTGTCGGGAAAGACGTTGATCCAGACCTTGCCGCCCCGCTTGATGTGGCGGGTCATGGCCACACGGGCGGCCTCGATCTGGCGCGACGTCAGCCACCCCGGCTCCAGGGCCTGGATGCCGAAGTCGCCGTGAGTGACGTCGGTGCGCCCCTTCGAGACGCCCTTGGTGCGGCCCCGGTGGTGCTTGCGGTGGCGGACCTTGCGCGGCATCAACATCGTCCTTGCACCAATCCTCAGTCGTCGCGGCGCGTGTCACCGGGCCTGCTCGTCGCGAGCGGGCCGTGGCACCCTTTGCCGGTGTCAGTCGATTTGCACATCGCCAACCACCCTCAGTCGTCGCCCGGGCGGAAGTGGGGCGTCTCGTGGTGCTCGCGGGTGGAGGCCTCGATGGCGGCCTCCTCGTCGAGCAGCTTCTCGAACTCGGGGTCGGCCTCGCCGATCAGCGGCGCGGGCTCCTCGTCGGCCATCTCGTCGGTGAACTCGCGGCGGCGGGCCGCCGACGACGACACGATCTTGCGGGGCCGGGCGCCGGGACCCGAGGTCTCGCCGGCGGCCATGGCGGCCTCCTTGGAGGCCTTGTCCTCCGAGAGCGTCTTGTAGGGCAGGATGTCGCCCTTGTAGAGCCAGACCTTCACACCGATGCGGCCGTAGGTGGTGCGGGCCTCGCGGAAGCCGTAGTCCACATCGGCTCGCAGGGTGTGCAGCGGCACCCGGCCCTCGCGGTACCACTCGGTGCGGGCCATCTCCGAGCCGCCGAGACGACCCGAGCACTGCACCCGGATACCGAGCGCGCCGGCCCGCTGGGCGTTCTGCACGGCCCGCTTCATGGCGCGGCGGAAGGCCACCCGGCCGGTCAGCTGGTCGGCGACGCCCTGGGCGATCAGGGCCGCGTCGAGTTCGGGCTGCTTGATCTCCTGGATGTTGAGCTGCACCCGCGGGTTGCCGCTGATCTCCGTGAGGCCTGCCCTCAGTCGGTCAGCCTCCGCGCCGCGCCGGCCGATCACGATGCCGGGCCTGGCGGTGTGCACGTCGACCCGCAGCCGGTCCCGGGTGCGCTCCACCTCCACCCGGCTGATGGCCGCGTGGGGCAGCTCGGTCATGAGGAAGTCCCGGATCTTCCAGTCCTCGATGACATTGTCCGCGTACTCCTTGCGGTCGGCGAACCACCGGCTCTTCCACTCGGTGGTAACGCCCAGGCGGAACCCGTAGGGATTTACCTTCTGGCCCATCAGTCGCCCCCTGTTGCCTTGCCGGGCTCTTCGTCGCCGGGCTCTTCGGCGCCGTCGTCGGTGGCCTCTGCGCCTCCGGACGCCTCCATATCTTCGCCGCCTGCCTCGGGTTCCGGGGTCGCGCCCTCATCGAGCCCGGTGTCGGGGTCGTCGGCCAGGGCGGCCTCGGTGGCCTGCACCACCGCGGAGGCCTGAGCCTCCACGTCCGCCTCGGCTTCGGGGCCGGCGGCTTCGACGTCCTGGGGTGCCGCGGCCCGTGACCGGGCCACCCGGCGCCGGCGGGCCTCGGCCGCGGCGACACCACGCCGCGACTGCAGCGCCTGCATCCGCTCGAGCGTCTCGGGGTCGTAGCGGCTGACGATCACGGTGATGTGGCATGTGCGCTTGCGGATGCGGGTGGCCCGGCCCCGGGCCCGGGGCCGCCAGCGCTTGAGGGTGGGGCCCTCGTCGGCGTAGCACGCCGCGACGTACAGCTCATCGGCGTCCAAGCCGTCGTTGTGCTCGGCGTTGGCCACCGCCGAGTCCAGCACCTTGGCGATGGGCTGGGCGACATCGCGCTCGGAGAAGGCCAGGATGTCGTGGGCATCGGCGCAGCTCTTGCCCCGGATCAGATCCAGCACCTCGCGGGCCTTGTAGGCCGAGCTGCGCACGTAGGAGGCCCGGGCCCGGGTGCCGGGTCGCTCGTTCGTGTTGGTGGCAGCCATCCCGCGGGCAGGCATCAGCGCCGGGCTCCCCGCTCCTGGCCGGCGTGGTACCGGAACGTCCTGGTGGGGGCGAACTCGCCGAGCTTGTGGCCCACCATCGACTCGGTGATGTAGACCGGCACGTGCTTGCGGCCGTCGTGCACCGCGAGGGTGTGGCCGACCATGTCGGGGATGATGGTGGACCGGCGGGACCACGTCTTCACCACCCGCTTCTCGTTGCGCTCGTTGAGCTCGTCGATCTTGCTCAGGAGGTGGTCGTCCACGAAGGGACCCTTCTTGAGGCTTCGGGGCATTGGGAGCTACCTCCGGGTGCCGCGCCTGCGGCGGCGGCGAACGATCATCTTGTCGGAGTCCTTGCGGCGGGCCCGGGTCCGTCCCTCGGGCTTGCCCCAGGGCGAGACGGGGTGGCGCCCGCCCGAGGACTTTCCCTCGCCCCCGCCGAGGGGATGGTCGACGGGGTTCATGGCAACGCCCCGGGTCTGGGGCCGCACGCCCTTCCAGCGGTTGCGGCCGGCCTTGCCGATCTTGGTGAGCTCGTGCTCGGAGTTGCCGACCTCGCCGATGGTGGCCCGGCAGTCGATGGGCACCCGCCGCATCTCCGTGCTGGGCAGGCGCAGCGTGGCGAAGCGCCCCTCCTTGGCCACCAGCTGCACGCTGGCCCCGGCGCTGCGGCCCAGGCGTCCGCCCGCGCCCGCCTTCAGTTCGACGTTGTGGACCACGGTCCCGACCGGGATGTAGCGCAGCGCCAGCGCGTTGCCGGGCCGGATCTCCGAGCCCTGGCCCGACATGACCCGGTCGCCGACCTCCAGGCCCTTGGGGGCCAGGATGTAGCGCTTCTCGCCGTCGTGGTAGTGGAGCAGCGCTATCCGGCAGGTGCGGTTCGGGTCGTACTCGATGGCGGCCACCGTGGCCGGCACGCTGTCCTTGGTCCGGACGAAGTCGATCCTGCGGTAGCGCTGCTTGTGGCCGCCGCCGCGATGGCGGGAGGTCTTACGGCCGAGATTGTTGCGACCGCCGGTGCCCGACTGCTTGACGAGCAGGCTGCGCTCGGGGGTCGAGCGGGTGATCTCGGAGAAGTCCGAGGCGGTCTGGAACCGGCGGCCCGGGCTGGACGGCTTGCGCTTGCGGATCGCCATGGTCAGGCCTCGAAGAGATCGATCGAGTCGCCCGCGGCCAGCGTGACCAGGGCGCGCTTGGTGTCGGGCCTGCGGCCCCAAGTGTTGTTGCGGCGGTTGTGGCGCCGCTTCCCCTTGCGGCGCAGCGTGTTCACCTTCACCACCTCCACGTCGAAGATGGCTTCCACCGCGGCCCGGATCTCGGGCTTGGTGGCTTGGGGGGCGACGATGAACGTGTAGACGTTGTCGGCGAGCAGCGCGTAGCTCTTCTCGGACACGACCGGGCGCAGGATCACGTCGCGGTGGTCACGCATCGCCGTCACCGCTCTCGCTGGTCCCGTGACCTGCCCCGCCGCCGTCACCGGTCGCGTCGCCTCCTCGCGTGCCGGAGGTGGGCAGGGTGTCGGAGGTGAACACCACGACATCGCTGTTGAGCACGTCGTATGTGTTCAGCTCGCGTACGTGCAGGCAGTGCACCGGCGGGAGGTTGCGGAAGCTCTTGCGGGCGTCGACGTCGCCGTCGCCCAGCACCACCAGCACCTTGCCGGTCGCTCCGATGGCGTCGAGCGCGGCCACGGCGTCGGAGGTGCGGGGCCCTTCCTCGAAACGCCAGCGGTCCACCACGATGATCTGCCCGGAGCGGGCCCGGTCCGACAGCGCGCCGGCGAGGGCCAGGCGCTTCATCTTCTTGGGGGTGCGCTGGCGGTAGTCGCGGGGCTTGGGCCCGTGGGCCGCGCCGCCGCCTCGCCACTGGGGGGACCTGATCGAGCCGTGGCGGGCCCGGCCGGTGCCCTTCTGGCGCCACGGCTTCGAGCCGCCGCCGGCCACCTCGGCCCGGCCCTTGGTGCTGTGGGTGCCGGCCCGCCGGGCCGCCAGCTGGGCGTTGACCACCTGATGCATGAGGCCGATATTGGGCTCCACGCCGAAGATCGAGCCGTCGAGGACGACCTCACCGACCTTCCGGCCCTTCGACGAGACCACCTTCACCGGCTCCATGCGCTCAACCGTCCTTGACCGCGTTGCGCACCACGACGGTGCCGCCCTTGGGGCCGGGTACGGAGCCCTTCACCAGCAGCACCTCGGCGTCGGCATCGGCCTTGACCACTTCGAGGTTGAGGGTGGTGACCCGGTTGGCTCCGGCCCGGCCGGGCATCTTCTTGCCTCTGAACACCCTCGAGGGGGTGGCACACTGGCCCACCGCGCCGGGCTTGCGATGCACCTTGTGGGCGCCGTGGCCGGCAGGCTGTCCCTTGAAGCCGTGGCGCTTCATCACGCCGCTGAATCCCTTGCCCTTGGAGACCGCAGTCACGTCGACCTTCTCGCCGGAGGCGAGCACGTCGACGCCGATCTGCTGGCCCACGGCGTATTCGCTCACATCGTCGAGCCGCAGCTCCAGCACGGCCCGGCCGGGGTCGACGCCGGCCCGCTGGAAGTGGCCGGCCTCCGGCTGGGTCAGGCGGGCAGGGTCGATCATGCCGTAGGTCACCTGTATCGCGCTGTAGCCGTCATGCTCGCTCGTCTTGACCTGCACTACCCGGCAGGGCGAGACGCGCAGGACAGTGACGCCGACGACCTGGTTGTTCTCGTCCCACACCTGGGTCATGCCGACCTTGGTGCCCACGATCGCCTTGGTGGCCATGGCCTTGTCCTGACATCTCGGCGCGAGCGCCGCCCACGCGAACGCTCCGCTCGGGCTTGCCCGGCGGAGCAGTGACTCGGTTGTGCCGCACGGTTCCCCCGCGGTAGGACCGCTGGTGATCCAACGAGGGCCTGTGCGGACGTCGATTCGTACTCGCCCCGGACCACCCGGGGCGAACCGCGGAGTGTAACGGCACCCACCCCACCCCCCAACCCGTCGAGACCGGCGCGCCAACCGCACCAGCCCCGGCCCGCGGGCGGTCCCCGTCGTGGGACGCGCCGGTGGCTATGGTCGCGACGATGGACGACGGCAGGACCGTGCCGGTTTGGGTGAAGCGGGCCATCGTCTGGTTCTGGCTCGGCGGGCTGGCCACCTTCTATGCGGTGGGCGTGGTGCGTGCTCTCAGGACGCTGATCGTGGTGCTGGTCGTGTCACTGTTCATCGCCTTCGCGCTGGAGCCCGCGGTGAACGCCATGGCCCGCCGGGGAATCCGCCGCGGCATCGGCACGGCCATCACGTTCCTGGTCGCCACGGTCCTTGCCGCCGGATTCTTCGCTCTGGTCGGAACCGCGCTGGCCTCGGAGACGAACTACCTGATCGAGAATGCGCCCTCCTACATCGACGACATCGAGGGCTGGCTCGATGACACCTTCGGCGTCGAGCTGGAGTTCGACACGCTGAAGGACGAGTTCCTCGCGGGCGGTGGGCTGCAGGACCTGGCCAGCCGGTTCGCCGACGACGTGGTCAACGTGGGGACCACGGTGGTGAGCCTGCTGTTCCAGCTGTTCACCGTGGCCCTGTTCTCCTTCTACCTGGTGGCCGAGGGCCCCAAGCTCCGCCGGATGCTGTCGTCGCGGTTGACTGAGCGCCGGGCTGCGATCCTCACCGAGATCTGGGATCTGGCCATGAACAAGACCGGCGGCTACATGTACTCCCGCACGATCCTGGCCGTGATCTCGGCGCTGGTGCACTGGGTCGCGTTCTTGCTGCTGGACGTGCCCTCGCCGGTCGCCCTGGCCATCTGGGTGGGTGTCATCTCGCAGTTCATCCCGGCCATCGGCGCGTACGTCGCGGGCGTGCTGCCGGTGGTGGTCGCCCTGCTGCACTCGCCCCGCACCGGGCTCTTCGTGCTGATCGTGATCGTCGCCTACCAGCAGGTCGAGAACTACTTCTTCTCGCCCCGTGTCACGGCCCACACCATGGAGATCCATGTCGCGCTGGCCTTCGGCTCGGTCATCGCGGGCACCGCGCTGCTGGGGATCGTCGGAGCATTCCTGGCCCTGCCGGTGGCCGCCACCGCCCAGGCCTTCATCTCCAGCTGGCTCGGTGGCCGCGACCGGCCGGCCACGGCCACCGAGCCCCCGCAATCGGACGCCGCGGCGACAGCCGGGGACTAGCCACATCCTGCGCCGGCGCGCTCGCCCGCAGGGAACGCACCTGCTCGCCTACCTGCTCGGCCGAGATGTATCCCGCTCTAGTTCGCTTCGCTCACGGGCCGCTCGGGCCACGGCCTCGCCCGCAGGGAACGCACCTGCTCGCCTACCTGCTCGGCCGAGATGTATCCCGCTCTAGTTCGCTTCGCTCACGGGCCGCTCGGGCCACGGCCTCGCCCGCAGGGAACGCACCTGCTCGCCTACCTGCTCGGCCGAGATGTATCCCGCTCTAGTTCGCTTCGCTCACGGGCCGCTCGGGCCACGGCCTCGCCCGCAGGGAACGCACCTGCTCGCCTACCTGCTCGGCCGAGATGTATCCCGCTCTAGTTCGCTTCGCTCACGGGCCGCTCGGGCCACGGCCTCGCCCGCAGGGAACGCACCTGCTCGCCCACCCGCTCGGCCTCTGGGCCTGCCGGTAGCATCGGCGCGGTGGTAGCAGCATCTCCCGAGCGAGCTTCCGCCGCTCCGGACGCGGCGCCGGCGCGCCCGCCCGCGGGCAGCATCGGGTACGGGTTCAAGCGGGCTCTGCTGGCCGGCGGTCTGTCGGTGATCGCAGAGGTCAAGCGGCGCTCGCCCTCTGCGGGCGACCTGAACGCAGACGCGGACGCGGTCGAGCTGGCCTGCCGGTACCGCGACGGCGGCGCCGTGTGCCTGTCGGTGCTGACCGAGGGCCCCCGCTTCGGCGGGTCACCCGAGGACCTGCAGCAGGCCCGGGCCGCGGCCGGCATCCCGGTGCTGCGCAAGGACTTCCTCACCACCCTCGAGCACGTCCGGGAGTCGAGCGCGATGGGCGCCGACGCCATGCTGGTGATCGTGGACGACGTCGACGCCTCGCTGCTGCGCCCGATGCACGAGCTGGCCCTGGAACTGGGCCTCGACGTCCTCACCGAGATCCGCACCGAGCCCGAACTGGAGCTGGCTGTGGCCGCCGGGGCCGACATGATCGCAGTGAACCAGCGCAGCCAGCCCAAGGACACCCGCTTCACCGTCGATTACGGCAAGGCGGTCGAGATGGGCCCCCTGTTCGCTCAGATCGATCCCGGGATCGTCACGGTGGCCGCGTCGGGAATCGGGGTCGAGGGCGGGACAGCCATGGGCGACATCGTCGAGGCCGGCTACGACGCCGCCCTCATCGGCGAGGCACTGGTCACCGCGACGGACCCCACCGCCCGGCTGCAAGCACTGCTGGCCGACGCGGCCCGCGCCCACGCCGCTCGTCGCTGAGCAGCCAGGGCGAGGGGGCTCTAGGCCTGCTGGACCTTCAGCTCGATGTCGACGCCGGCGGGGACCTCGAGACGCTGGAGGGTGTCCACCGTCTTCTTGGACGGCTCGAGGATGTCGAGCAGCCGCTTGTGGATGTGCATCTCGAAGTGCTCGCGCGAGTCCTTGTCCTTGAAGGGGGACCGCACCACGGTGTAGCGGTGCTTCTCGGTCGGCAGCGGCACGGGACCGCTGAAGGTGGCCTGGGTCCGCTTGACCGTCTCGACGATCTTCTTCGTCGACTGGTCCAGGATCTCGTGGTCGTAGGCCTTGAGCCTGATCCGGACCCTGTGCTTCGCCGCCACCGCCAGACCCCCGCCGCTACTTGATGATCTTGATGACCGAGCCGGCGCCCACGGTGCGGCCGCCCTCGCGGATGGCGAAGCGCAGGCCCCCGATCGTCACCGAGATTCTCAACCCACGGTTCTTGAAGCGAGCATTAAGTCCGTAGTGGCGCGTGATCCGTTGGGCCGTCGCTCCAGGGCACTCGCGTGTGGCGCGAGTGGTTGATGACAGATCACGTGGGCATCATGGCTTTGTGATCGATGCTGGCCCGCCTGATGACGACTGGAGTGATTGGGCGGGACCGGATAGCGATGGGGAACCTTGGTGGACGCCTGAGCGAGCCGCGCTGGTCCGTCGGCTCAGCAGGTGCGCGCCCGCGCTCGTGCCTCTCTACTTGGGAGCTCTCCGGCTGGCTGTGCTGGACAGTTTTCCGGGTCGGGTGCATTTCATCGCTCACGCGATCCGTGAGATCTGCAACCGGCTTCCTGGTGCGCTCGGTCCCGAAGTCAGGCGCCGAGACGCGGGTTATGAGCCGCTCACCGACAAGATTCGCGATCGATGGGTCGCCGAGGGTTTCCCCGAGGACGGAAGGCTGTGGTTGCCGGAAGAATCCGTGCCGTCGGCGTCGGGTCCGCGACGCCAAGAGGTGTCCATCGAGTTGCTGGAGTCGGTGGGGAGGCTGATCGCGGACCACAACAACGCCAAGGCGAATCGCCAGGCCCGCGAGCAGGCCAGCTTTGGCGACTTGACCAACTTGGGCACCACCCCGGCATTCGCACGCAAAGTCTGGAAGAAGCGCAAACGCGACGCTCACAACTTCGCGCACGCGGCAGACGACCCTCGGCCCCCCGAGAGCGACGAGGCATGGAGAAAGAGATTCGAAGAACTCGAGAAAGACCTGATCGCCATGTCAAGGCCCGCGCAGGAGAACCTGGACGAACTCGACGAACTGCTAGCTGAGGCGAACAAGCGATGAACGACTGGGGTGCACCTTCGGACGTAGATCTCGCCCGTATCGCGGCGCTGGCGACTCGCGGCGAGAATCGGGAGTACTTCTTTGAACACCTGGAGAACCCCAGGTGGGTCTCTGCGCTGGCGGGTGAGGGCGTGTTCGACGATCCCCCAGACCCGGTGCAGGCGGACAAGCCCGGGTATGTGCAGTTCCCGTCATGGCCCGAGGGCCGCTACCTCGCTCGCATGGCACCCGCTGTCCCGGACGCGGTCGCGGCGGTCCTGGAGAAGTCGCGGCCGTCGCCCAACCCGAGAGTGACAGCCATTCTGCTTGAGAGCGTGCTAGCCCTCCCCACCAAACAGTTCCGGCGACTCGCGCCGAAGACCGTTGAATGGATCACCGACCCCGCAGCTACAAAGTTCATCGAGCACTTCGACGACCAGGCCGCATCGGCTGTTGCTCGCCTGGTGCGCGACGGCAAGGTCACACAGGGACTGGCCGCCACGAAGGCGCTGTTGGGGCTCGAGCGCCTCTCGACGCCATCCACCGCCTCCGAAGACGACGCGATCCCGGCGCCGTCTGAGCCGGTCGGGCGCCTCAGGGACTGGGAATACGACCGGGCCACTACGACGATCCTGCCGGATCTGGTCGACTGTGCCGGGCTGAATGGCCTGAAGCTGTTCTCGTCGCTGCTCTCAGTCGCAGTCGAGTACTCCCGCAGCCAGGGCGAGCCTGCCGATTCCGATGCCCATTCCTGGATCTGGAGACCGGCTATAGAGGACCACGCCGAGAACACCGATCGAGGTGTCCGCTGCGTGCTCGTGACCGCCGTGCGTGACGCCGCCGTACGCCTCGCCCAACTCTCCGAAGAGAACCTCCAAGACGTCGTGCAGCTGCTCGAATCCGGGACCGCTCTGCATCGCCGCATCGCGCTGCATGTCCTCGCCGTCGTCCCAGGCGGCGCCGAACTCGCTTCTGAGCGCATCGCCGACAGGGGCATCTTCGACGCATACCGCCTCAAACACGAATACGCCGCACTGCTTCGATCCCGATTCGGTGAAGCACCCCCCGAAACGCAGAGGACATTCCTGGGGTGGGTGTTTGCCGGTCCCGATCTCGGCGACTTTGAGCCTGACGACGAGACCGCCTACGCCGAGCATTGGATGCGCGACTGGCTGAGCTTTGTCGCTGACCATCTCTCGGGCGACGACGCCAAGACGTACCGCGAACTCGTATCGAGACGCGGCGAGGCCGACCACCCGGACTTCCTGGGATGGTCCGAGAGCTGGGGCGGACCTACAACTCCCCTCACCACCGAAGAGATGAACGCCCTGTCGCCGGGCGACGTCATCGACTACCTGGCCAAATGGCGTTCACCCACCGGCTCCGGACGAGGCCCGAGTCCTTCTATGGAGGGTCTCGGCCGCGCCTTGCAGGAAGCCGTGACTGAGCGCGCCGCTGACTTCGCTGCTGTCGCGAACCGAGTCGAGACCCTGGACCCGACCTATGTCCGCCACTTCTTGAGCGGACTCGAAGCATCCGTCAGAGCCGGCGGCGAGATCGGGTGGGACCAACCGATGCAGCTGATGGCCTCGGTGCTTGAGCACCCCTTCGACAACCACGACGAATCACCGGTCTTTGACCGCGACGCGGGATGGCGCTGGACCCGCGGCCAGGTCACGTCGCTGATCCGAGAGGGAGTCGCAGACCGAGACAACCAGATCCCGTTCGAGTTGCGCGAAGCGGCCTGGGAGGTTCTTGAGCCCCTGACCCGCGACCCGCACCCGTCGCCCCACGACGAGGCCACCGACAGCATGGATCCGTTGACGCGGTCGATCAACACGAACCGCGGCAAGGCCATGCACGCCGTCATGGAATACGCGCTGTGGTGCCGACGCGAACTCGACGCACAGGGCGCCGACGTGTCCCAGGGGCTCGACTTGATGCCTGAGGTGCGAACGGTGCTCGAAGAGCACCTCGATCCCGGCATTGAACCGTCGCTCGCGGTGCGGGCCGTCTACGGAAAGTGGCTGCCGTGGATCATTCTGCTCGACGAGCAATGGGCATCAGCCAACATCGCTCGATTGTTCCCGTCCATCCCGACACACCAGAGCCTTCGCGATGCTGTTTGGGACACCTACATCTGCTGGTGCCGGCCGTTCAACAACGTCTACGGCGTGCTATGTGACGAGTACGACGCCGCGGTGCAGCGAGTCCCCACCGGCGCCACCGCCGGACTCGCAAACGACGAGCGATCCGACACCAAGCTGGGGGAGCACCTCGTCACGTTCTATTGGCGCGGAATCCTGTCGCTCTCTGTGTTGGAGCGCTGGTTCGAGCGCGCGGACGACGAACTCGCCGGAGACGTCATGGAGTCCCTAGGACGATCACTCCGCAACACCGAACAAGGCATCGAACCCCGAATACTGCGCCGAATCCGCGAACTCTGGGACTCACGGCTCGCCGCGATAACCAACGAACCCGAATCTCACAACAACGAAGCCCACGCATTCCCGCTCACATTCGCGTCCGCCAAGTTCGACAACCAATGGTCCCTCGCGGGCCTCGATGCCACGCTGCGACCCGGTGGCGGTCGGTGGTTCGGCCGCTATGTCATAGGCCGCCTCGCCGAAATAGCAGCCCGCGAACCGGCACAGGCCACGCGACTCACCCTCAAGATGCTGGAGGATGCCGCAAACGACTGGGACCACCTCGGCTGGCGCGACCAGGTCCGAGACGTCCTAGCCGCGACCAGCGATGCCGTCGACCAAACAACCATCGACAACCGCGACGCCATCATCGACTACTACATCAAACGCGGAGACCTCGACCTCCGGGCATTTGCCTCCACGCAGCCATAGTCAAGCACCGACGGCCACCTATTGGAGTTCAGTCGCAAGGGGCTTCGCGGGACCGTGGGGTCATGACGAGCTCCAGGCCACAGACAAATCCACAATAGAGCTGCCCCGAGGGGTCGCCCTCACCGGCAGTGCGACGACCTGTGACGACGCGTTCCAGATGTTGCCTTAGGCGGCGACATCCACCCACCGTCACCGCCGCCCCCCTACGGTGCCTTGTCACACCCTGGACCTAGGGTCTCGGCTACTGACAAGTGGCTAAAGGGCATGACATGGATGAATACGACAAAGCAGTCAATGCGCCAGCCGACACCCTGACTGACTACATCACGGGCGAGCCGGTCAGGGCCACGCCGGAGGAGCGCGACGCGGTACAAGTCATGCTCAGACGCCTGGTCGACGACTTCAACTACCCGAAGAGCCACATCCAGAGCCACCCGCAGCACCGCGTCCGTCGGTCGCCCTCTGACGCCTCGGGTTCATTTCCAGTGGACATTGCCGTGTTCACATCGGATGCCAAGCAGGAGAGCGAACTCCAGATCGTCGTCGAATGCAAGCGGCCGACGCAGAGCGACGGACACGAGCAGCTGCAGCTCTACATGGAGATGTCCGCGGCGTCGATCGGCGTTTGGTTCAACGGTCTGGACCACCTCTACCTGCGCAAGATTGTGTCAGCGGACGGCACGCGTACATTCGAGGAAATTCCCAACATCCCGCGTTTCGGTCAGAGCATCGACGAGATCGGCAGGCATCTGCGCCGAGACCTCAAACCAAGCCGCAACCTCAAGGCGGTCTTTGGGGACCTTCGCAATCACTTGGCTGGCAACGTTGCAGGAATCACCAGGGATGTGGCGCTCGCGGAGCAAGTGCTCAACATCGTGTTCTGCAAGCTCTTCGACGAACTCAACACCGGACCCGACGAGGTCGTTTCGTTTAGGGCCGCAGCCAGCGACGCCGAGCAGGAGGTCGCGGATCGTGTCCGTGGACTCTTCGAGCAGGTCATAGCTAGGTACAGGGATGTCTTCGACAGCGACGCGAGTCTCGACGTCGACACCTCAAGCCTGGCCCACATCGTCGGCGAGCTGCAGAACTACTCGCTGATGGACTCTGACCGCGACGCCGTTGGGGAGGCGTTCGAAGTGTTCGTCGGCCCCACGCTGAGAGGCGCAGAGGGACAGTTCTTCACTCCGCGCAACGTGGTCAAGATGGTCGTGGACATGCTCGACCCGCGACCGGGGGAGATGATCATCGATCCGGCCTGTGGCTCGGGCGGGTTCCTGATAAGAGCCCTCGAAGCCGTCTGGACCACTTTGGATGCGCAGGGGGCAGAAAAGGGCTGGTCCGACGCTGTGCTCGAACGGGAACGTCGGGAGGTTGCCACGCGATGTCTGCGGGGCATCGACAAGGACACTTTCCTTGCCAAGGTCACCAAGGCGTACATGGCAATTATGGGCGACGGCAGAGGTGGAGTCTTCTGTGCCAACTCACTGGAGCCGACCGAGCGGTGGGGCGAGCGACACCGTGAGAGCATCACGCTCGGTGCCTTCGACGTCGTCGTGACCAATCCGCCGTTCGGAAGCAAGATCAAGATCAGCGACAAGCAGATTATTGAGCAGTTTGATCTCGGCCACAAGTGGACCGGCGGACGCACTGACGAGCCCCGGCTTACCGACGCTCTCCACGCCGACCGACCGCCCCAACTTCTCTTCCTCGAGCGATGCGTCCAGCTTCTGAAGCCTGGTGGCCGCCTCGGCGTAGTCCTGCCAGAGAGCATGGTCGGTAATCCGTCGTACCGGTTCGTCATGCGATGGCTCGCAGACCGGATGGAGATACGCGCCGTTGTCGCACTGCCGGAACCTCTGTTCAAGACGAGCGGCAAGGGCGGCACGCATACGAAGGTCTGCGCCATCGTCGCCACCAAGCAGGGTGACGATACGACCTCCTCGGGAGATGAGGAGCAGTTGTTCCTTTCCGACGTCCGATGGTGCGGCCACGACTCCCGCGGCAACCCGACAATCAGAATCGCCGACGGTGAGGCCCGCGTCCTAGACGAAGTTCCCTCGGTGGCGCCCCTGTTCCTTCGGCACACGGCGGGCGAGGCGCTGCCGCCAAGCAGACTCGCCCATCAGTTGGACCGCGGTCAGATCCGCTCCCAGATCTACGTGCCGAAGTACTACGACCCTAGGCTCCGGTCGGCTGCGACGCGGCTCCGCGCCACGCACGAGTTGCTTCGGATCGGAGACTTGGTTGACTCGGGCTTTCTGAACATCACCACCGGGGTAGAACCCGGCAAGATGGCCTACGGCACCGGCCCGATCCCGTTCATCAGGACCTCCGACATCTCGAACTGGGAGATCAAGGCCGACCCCAAGCATTGCGTGAGCGAATCGGTGTATCGGCAGCACCAACCCAAATGCGAGGTACGGCCCGGAGACATCCTGATGGTCCGCGACGGAACTTACCTCATCGGTACCTCGGCCCTTATAACCGAGCATGACGGACCGATGCTGTTCCAGAGTCACATTTTCAGGCTCCGGCTCACGGACAAGACGACAATCGACCCATACCTGTTCTTCGCGGCCCTCAACTCGGAGTTTGTCATGCAGCAGGTCCGCGCCTTCCAGTTCACACAAGACATCATCGACACCCTCGGCAACAGGGTCAAAGAGATCGAGATCGCCCTTCCGCTGGCCCCAGACGATCGCGCCCGCCTTGCTCGAGAGATCAAGGAGATTGTCGGGGAGCGCGCTCGGCTTCGATCGCTATCGACTGGATTGGCCGAGACGATCGCGGCCGGATACGACGAGGCGTCCGACGACCGCACGTCGATTCGTTGACTACCAGCCCCGGCTGGCGGGGGCTCAGGCCTGCTGGACCTTGAGCTCGATGTCGACGCCGGCGGGGACCTCGAGACGCTGGAGGGTGTCCACCGTCTTCTTGGACGGCTCGAGGATGTCGAGCAGCCGCTTGTGGATGTGCATCTCGAAGTGCTCGCGCGAGTCCTTGTCCTTGAAGGGGGACCGCACCACGGTGTAGCGGTGCTTCTCGGTCGGCAGCGGCACGGGACCGCTGAAGGTGGCCTGGGTCCGCTTGACCGTCTCGACGATCTTCTTCGTCGACTGGTCCAGGATCTCGTGGTCGTAGGCCTTGAGCCTGATCCGGACCCTGTGCTTCGCCGCCACCGCCAGACCCCCGCCGCTACTTGATGATCTTGATGACCGAGCCGGCGCCCACGGTGCGGCCGCCCTCGCGGATGGCGAAGCGCAGGCCCTCGTCCATGGCGATGGGGCTGATCAGGTCCACATGCATCACCGTGTTGTCGCCGGGCATGCACATCTCGATCCCCTCGGGCAGCGTGATCGTGCCGGTCACGTCGGTGGTGCGGAAGTAGAACTGGGGCCGGTAGTTCGAGAAGAACGGCTTGTGGCGGCCGCCCTCCTCCTTGCTCAGCACGTAGACCTGGGCCTCGAACTCGGTGTGGGGGGTGATGCTCTTGGGCGCGGCCAGCACCTGGCCTCGCTGCACTTCCTTCTTGTCGATGCCTCGCAGCAGGGCGCCGATGTTGTCGCCGGCCTCGCCCCGGTCGAGGATCTTGCGGAACATCTCCACACCGGTGCAGGTGGTCTCCTGGGTCTCGCGCAGGCCGACGATCTCGACCTTGTTGCCGGTCTCGACCACGCCCTGCTCGACCCGGCCGGTGACCACCGTGCCCCGCCCGGTGATCGAGAACACGTCCTCGATGGGCATCAGGAACGGCTTGTCGATGTCGCGCTCGGGCGTCGGCACGTAGCTGTCGACGGCCTCCATCAGCTCGATGACCTGCTGGGCGGACTCCTCGTCGCCGTCGAGGGCCTTGAGGGCCGACACACCGATGACGGGGGTGTCGTCGCCGGGGAACTCGTACTCGTCGAGCAGCTCGCGCACCTCGAGCTCGACCAGCTCGAGGATCTCCTCGTCGTCGACCATGTCCACCTTGTTGAGGGCCACCACGATGCGGGGGACGCCCACCTGGCGGGCCAGCAGCACATGCTCACGGGTCTGGGGCATCGGGCCGTCGGCGGCCGAGACCACCAGGATGGCGCCGTCCACCTGCGCGGCCCCGGTGATCATGTTCTTGATGTAGTCGGCGTGACCGGGCATATCGACGTGCGCGTAGTGCCGGTTGTCGGTCTCGTACTCGACGTGGGCCACGTTGATGGTTATGCCTCGCTCGCGCTCCTCGGGGGCGTTGTCGATCTTGTCGAACTCGGTGAACTGGGTTCCGTCGACGCGGTCGGCCAGCACCTTGGTGATGGCGGCTGTCAGCGTGGTCTTGCCGTGATCGATATGGCCCATAGTGCCCACATTGACATGGGGCTTGGTCCGCTCGAACTGCTCCTTGGCCATGGGTGCTTCCTCTTGTGTTCAGTTGGTTGAGAACTTCGGATCACTCGCCGCGTACGCGAGCGACGATCTCGGATTGGACGCTCGCGGGGGTGGGCTGGTACGAGTCGAACTGCATCGTGTACGTCGCTCGCCCCTGCGTGCGTGACCGAAGGTCAGTACTGTATCCGAACATCTCCGCAAGCGGAACCTGCGCGCCGATCACCTGATTGCTGCCGCGCCTCTCGGTCCCCCGCACCTGGCCGCGGCGCGAATTGATGTCGCCGACGACATCGCCGAGGTAGTCGTCGGGCGTGACGATCTCCACCGACATCACCGGCTCGAGCAGCACGGGCCTCGCCTTGGAGGCCACCTCCCGGAACCAGCCGCCGCCCGCGATCTTGAACGCCATCTCCGAGGAGTCCACGTCGTGGGTCCGGCCGTCGGTGAGCGTGACCTTGACGTCCACCGTCGGGAACCCGGCCAGCACGCCGTTGCTCATCGCCTCGCGGATGCCGTCGTCGACCGGCTTGATGAAATCCTTGGGAATCGCGCCGGCCCGGACCGTGCTCTCGAAGAGGTACTGCCCGCCCGGGTTGGGCTCGACGGTGGCGGTGACCACCGCGAACTGGCCCGATCCGCCGGTCTGCTTCTTGTGCACGAAGGTGTGGTCGGAGACCGCCGCCGACAGCGTCTCGCGGTAGGCGACCTGCGGCTTGCCCACGTTGGCGCCGACGTTGAACTCCCGCAGCATGCGGTCCACCAGCACCTCGAGGTGGAGCTCCCCCATGCCGGCGATGATGGTCTGGGCGGTCTCGTCGTCGGTGCGCACCCGGAAGGTGGGGTCCTCCTCCTGGAGCGCCGTCAGGGCCTTGGACATCTTGTCCTGGTCGGCCTTGGACTTGGGCTCCACGGCCACGTCGATCACCGGGTCGGGGAAGTCGAGGTCCTCCAGGGCGATGGCGTGGGAGGGGTCGCAGAGCGTGTCGCCGGTGCGGCAGTCCTTCAGGCCGATCGCGGCCGCGATGTCGCCGGCGGCCACCGACTCGAGATCGACCCGGTCGTTGGCGTGCATCTCCAGGATGCGGCCGATCCGCTCCTTGCGGCCGGTGCGGGTGTTGAGCACCTGCGCGCCCTTGTCGAGGGATCCGCTGTAGACGCGGAAGTAGGTGAGCTTGCCGACATGGGGGTCGGTGGCGATCTTGAAGGCCAGGGCGGCCAGGGGTGCGGAGTCGTCGGCGGCGCGGGTCACAGCGGCACCGGAGCGGGGATCGGCGCCGGTCACCGCGGGAACGTCGCTGGGCGAGGGCAGGTAGTCGACCACCGCGTCGAGCAGGGCCTGCACTCCCTTGTTCTTGAAGGCCGAGCCGTTCAACACCGGCACGAGGCCGCCGCCGATGGTGCCGGCCCGGATGGCGGCCGCGATCTCGCCGGGGCTGATCTCGGCGTCCTCCAGGAACTTCTCGAGCAGGCTCTCGTCGTAGTCCGACAACGTCTCCAGCAGATCGTGGCGGTAGAGCTCGGCCTCCTCGATCATGTCTTCGGGGACATCGGTCTCGGTCCATGTGACCCCGAGGTCGGTGCCGGACCAGACGCGGGCCTTCATCCGCACCAGATCGACGATGCCCCGGTAGTCCGACTCGCTGCCGATCGGCAGCTGCAGCACCGCCACCCGCTCGGTCAGGCGCTCCCGGATGGAGTCGAGCACGAAGTGGAAGTCGGCTCCGGTGCGGTCCATCTTGTTGACGAAGCACAGCCGGGGCACGCCGTAGCGATCGGCCTGCCGCCACACCGTCTCGGTCTGGGGCTCCACCCCGGCCACGCCGTCGAACACGGCCACCGCGCCGTCGAGCACCCGCAGCGATCGCTCCACCTCGACGGTGAAGTCGACGTGGCCGGGCGTGTCGATGATGTTGATGCGGTGATCCCGCCAGATGCAGTGGGTCGCGGCCGAGGTGATGGTGATGCCCCGCTCCTGCTCCTGGGCCATCCAGTCCATGGTGGCCGCGCCATCGTGGACCTCGCCGATCTTGTAGTTGCGTCCCGTGTAGTAGAGGATCCGCTCGGTCGTCGTGGTCTTGCCCGCGTCGATGTGGGCCATGATCCCGATGTTCCGGGTCTTGGACAGGGGGTATCGCTCGTCAGCCATCGCTTCGAATGGAACGGCGCGTCTACCAGCGGTAGTGCGCGAAGGCCTTGTTCGACTCGGCCATCTTCTGCAGGTCCTCGCGCCGCTTCACCGATGCGCCCACGCCGTTGCCGGCGTCGAGGAGCTCGTTGGCCAGACGCTGGGCCATGGTGTGCTCGCGGCGGTCGCGGGCATACGACACGATCCAGCGGACCGCGAGCGTGGTGGCCCGGCGGGGCCTGACCTCAACGGGAACCTGGTAGGTGGCGCCGCCCACCCGCCGGCTGCGCACCTCCAGCTGGGGACGGACGTTGTCGACGGCCCGCTTGAGGGTGGAGACGGGCTCCGAGCCCGTCTTGTCCTCGACGATGGCCAGCGCGTCGTACACGATCCGCTCGGCGAGGGTGCGCTTGCCCCGCTGGAGCACCTTGTTGATCACCTGCGTCACCAGCAGCGAGCGGTAGATCGGATCGGGCTGCAGCTCGCGGCGCGCCGCGGGTCCCTTGCGCGGCATCTCAGGCGCTCCCGCTCACGCTGCGGAAGCTCGAAAACTGGCGCGGCATCTCAGGACTCCTTCTTGACGCCGTAGCGGCTGCGGGCCTTCTTCCGCTCGTGCACGCCCGCGGTGTCGAGAGTGCCCCGAACGACCTTGTAGCGCACGCCGGGAAGGTCTCTCACCCGGCCGCCCCGCACCAGCACGATCGAGTGCTCCTGGAGGTTGTGGCCCTCGCCGGGAATGTAGGCGGTGATCTCCACGCCGGTGGTGAGGCGGACACGGGCCACCTTGCGCAGTGCGGAGTTCGGCTTCTTGGGGGTGGCGGTGTAGACCCGGGTGCACACTCCCCGCCGCTGGGGCGCGCCCTGCAGAGCGGGTGTCGACTCCTTGCGGCGCTTCGACTGGCGGCCCTTGCGGACCAGCTGCTGGATGGTAGGCATCTGCTGCGGGAGTTCCTTCGTTATCAGCCGGTACGACGACTGCCGGCATTGCTGCCGGCGTGGCGGCCTATCAGCCGGGTCGGGATGGTAGGCATGCGGGGGTTGTTCCTTGGCGGTAGCCGGCGTTGAGCCGGACGGGGAAGTCTAGGGGCGCGCGAGGACGGTTCGACGCCCCCGCCACGCGATCGGTGTGCGAGCCGGGACGGTCATCCCGCCTCGGTGACCGCGCCGGCGGCGTCACCCCGCGGATAGTCGAGAACCTCGGCCCCCTCCAGCTCGCTGCTTCTCTGCGCGAGCATGTCGGCGAGGTCCACATCCGCGTCCTCGGACGTGTAGTAGTCCATGGGCGTGTGGTCGGGCGCGTGGGTGGAGTAGCCCTGGCGGTACCGGGACATGCCCGTCCCGGCCGGTATGAGCTTGCCGATGATGATGTTCTCCTTGAGGCCGATCAGGGTGTCGCGCTTGGACTCGATAGCGGCCTCGGTGAGCACACGGGTGGTCTCCTGGAAGGAGGCGGCCGACAGCCACGACTCGGTGGCCAGGGAGGCCTTGGTGATCCCCATCACCTCGCGCCGGCCCGAGGCGGGCTTGCCGCCGGACCGCACGATCTCCCGGTTGGTCCGTTCGAAGCTGGCCTTGTCGACCCGCTCGTCGGGCAGGAAGCTGGTGTCTCCCGGCTCTCCTATGGCGACCCGCTTGGTCATCTGGCGGACGATCAGCTCGATGTGCTTGTCGTGGATCGAGACGCCCTGGTCCCGGTACACCTTCTGAACCTCAGCCACCAGGTAGCGCTGGGTGGCGTCGATCCCCCGGATCTCCAGCAGCTCCTTGGGATCGCGGGGCCCCTCCACGAGGGCGTCGCCGGGCTCCACCTCGTCGCCGTCGCGGACCTCGAGGCGGTACTCGCTGCCGATCCTGCAGTCGTGCTCGGTGCCGTCGTTCTCCACGATCACCACGGTGCGCTCGCCGCTGCCGTCGTCGCGGATGCGCACCACTCCGGCCTGGCGGGCCAGCGTGGCCTTGCCCTTGGGCGTGCGGGCCTCGAACAGCTCGACGACCCTGGGCAGGCCGCCCGCGATGTCCTGGGCCCCGGCGACGCCGCCGGTGTGGAAGGTGCGCATCGTGAGCTGGGTTCCGGGCTCGCCGATGGACTGGGCTGCGATCACGCCGACCGCCTCGCCCTGCTCGATGAGCTTGCCCGTGGCCAGTGACATGCCGTAGGAGGCTGCGGTGATGCCCGAGGCCGAGTCGTCGCTGAGCGGGGACAGCACCCGCACCCTCGTGACCTGCGGGTCGTCGCGCAGAGCCTCCTGCTCGGCGTCGCCCACCATCGTCCCGGCGAGGACGACGGAGCCGTCGCTGAGGGTCACGTCGTCGGCGAGCACCCGCCCGAACAGCCTGGTGTCGAGATAGGTGCGCTTGCCGGGCGTGTCCGGACCGATGTCGTCGAGCCAGATGCCCTTCACGTAGCCGCCGGACTCGAACGGGTCCTCGCTGTTGATGATGACCTCCTGGGCCACATCCACGAGCCGCCGGGTCAGGTAGCCGGAGTCCGCGGTGCGCAGGGCGGTGTCGACCAGCCCCTTGCGGGCACCGGGAGTGGCGATGAAGTACTCCAGCACCCTCAGGCCCTCGCGGAAGTTGCTCTTGATCGGCCGGGGGATCATGTCGCCGCGGGGGTTGGCGACCAGGCCGCGCATGCCTGCGATCTGGCGGATCTGCATCATGTTCCCGCGGGCCCCCGAGCCGACCATCATGTTGACCGGGTTGAACGCGTCGGACTCGAGTTCGTCCTTCATCCGGCCCGTGACCTCCTCGGTGGCCTCGGACCAGACCTCGACCTCGAGCTGGCGGCGCTCGCCGTCGGTGATGATCCCCCGCCGGAACTGGCGCTCGATCTTGTCGGCCTGCTTCTCGTAGCGGTCGAGGATCTCGGTCTTCTGCTTCGGCGTTCTGACGTCGTCGATGGAGATCGTGAGACCCGACCGCGACGCGAACTCGAAGCAGATGTCCTTGACCTCGTCGAGGCTCCTGGCCACCTCCGCGATCGGGAAGCCGCGGGCCAGCTGGTCGACGATCTCACCCATGTGGCGCTGGCCGACGGTGCTGTTCACATAGCCGAAGCCGTCCGGGAGGGCGTTGTTGAAGAACACCCGGCCGGCTGTGGTCGGCTCGTAGCGGGCCGCCTCGCCGTTTGCCGGTGCCACCATCAGGTCCTCGGCCCCCCGGTACTCGATGGGGGCGTGCAGCCTGATGTCGCCGTTCTCGTAGGCGAACCGGACCTCGTCGATCGAGCGGAAGGACCGCCCGGCCCCGGCCGCGCCCTCGACCATCTCGGTCAGGTAGTGCGCCCCGATGATCATGTCCTGGGTCGGCGTCACCAGCGGCCGGCCGTGGGCCGGGCTCAGCACGTTGTTGGCCGACAGCATCAGCACCCGGGCCTCGGCCTGGGCCTCGGCCGACAGCGGCAGGTGCACCGCCATCTGGTCGCCGTCGAAGTCGGCGTTGAAGGCCGCGCACACCAGCGGATGGATCTGGATCGCCTTGCCCTCCACCAGCACCGGCTCGAAGGCCTGGATGCCCAGACGGTGCAGCGTCGGGGCCCGGTTCAACAGCACCGGGTGCTCCCGGATGACGTCCTCGAGCACGTCCCAAACCTGGGGCCGGCGCCGCTCGACCATCCGCTTGGCCGACTTGATGTTGGGGGCGAGCTCCACGTCCACCAGCCGCTTCATCACGAAGGGCTTGAACAGTTCCAGGGCCATGATCTTGGGGAGGCCGCACTGGTGGAACCGCAGCGTGGGGCCGGCCACGATGACCGAGCGTCCCGAGTAGTCGACCCGCTTGCCGAGCAGGTTCTGGCGGAACCGGCCCTGCTTGCCCTTGAGCATGTCCGAAAGCGACTTCAGCGGCCGGTTGCCGGGCCCGGTGACGGGACGGCCGCGGCGGCCGTTGTCGAACAGGGCGTCCACGGCCTCCTGCAGCATCCGCTTCTCGTTGTTGACGATGATGTCGGGCGCGGCCAGGTCCAGCAGGCGCTTGAGCCGGTTGTTGCGGTTGATGACCCGGCGGTAGAGGTCGTTGAGGTCGGACGTGGCGAAGCGGCCGCCGTCGAGCTGCACCATGGGCCGCAGCTCCGGCGGGATGACCGGGACGACGTCGAGGATCATGGCCCGGGGGTCGTTGATCCGCCTGCCGTAGTTGTCGCGCCGGTTGAAGGCGGCCAGGATCCGCAGCCGCTTGATCGCCTTCTGCTTGCGCTGGGCCGACAGCGGCCGCTGGCCCTCCGGGGGGTTGATCTGGCTCCGCAGCGTCTCCTCTTCGGCGTCGAAGTCGAGGGCCGCGATGAGCCGGGCGATGGCGTCGGCGCCCTGGCCGCCCTCGAAGTAGTCGCCCCACCGGTCGACGAGCTCGCGCCACAGGTCCTCGTCCTCGATGATCTGGCGGCCGAACAGGTCCGAGAAGACTTCCCAGGCCCGCTCGACCCGTTCGAGCTCCTCTGCGAAGCGCTCCGCGATCTCCTCGAGGTCCTTGTCGGCCTGGCGCTGCAGCGCCCGCAGCTCCGACTCCTTGGCCTCGCTCGCCTCGGCCTCGGCCAGCTCCGTCTCCAGTCGCTCCTGGCGCTGCGACAGCTCGAGGTTCTTGTCGGCGTCGATGCCGTCGAGCTCACGGCGCACCTCCACCTCGAGCTCACCCATGTCGGCGTGGCGCCGGTCGGCGTCCACGGTGACCACCAGGTTGGCCCCGAAGTAGATCACCTTCTCGAGCTGCTTGGCCTTGAGCTCCTCCTTGGGCTGGGTGCCCATCAGCAGGTAGGCCAGCCACGACCGGGTGCCGCGCAGGTACCAGATGTGCACCGCGGGGGCGGCCAGCTCGATGTGGCCCATCCGCTCGCGGCGCACCTTGGAGCGGGTCACCTCCACGTTGCACCGCTCGCAGATGATGCCCTTGAAGCGCACCCGCTTGTACTTGCCGCAAGCGCACTCCCAGTCGCGGGTCGGCCCGAAGATCTTCTCGCAGAACAGGCCGTCCTTCTCGGGCTTGAGCGTGCGGTAGTTGATCGTCTCGGGCTTCTTGACCTCGCCGTTCGACCAGGTGCGGATCGAGTCGGCGCTGGCCAGGCCGATCTTCAGGTCGCTGAAATCGTTGACGTCGAGCATGTGAGTCCGTCTTTCGTTCGTGCGTCCGTTGCGTTCTTGTCTGCTGGATCAGCGGTGGCCGGCGGTGCGGGCGAGGTCGTCCTCGTCGCTGCCGCGCTCGGGCCGCTGAAGGTCGATGCCGAGGGCCTCCACCGTCCGGAGGCTCTCCTCGTCGAGTTCCCGCATCTCGATGTGCTCGCCCGCGGCCGAGAGGACCTCGACGTTGATGCACAGCGACTGCATCTCCTTGATGAGCACCTTGAAGCTCTCCGGGATGCCGGGGTCGGGCACGTTCTCGCCCTTGACGATGGCCTCGTAGGCCTTAGCCCGGCCGAGCACGTCGTCGGACTTCACGGTGAGCAGCTCCTGCAGGCAGAACGCCGCCCCGTAGGCCTCCAGCGCCCAGACCTCCATCTCGCCGAAGCGCTGGCCGCCGAACTGGGCCTTGCCGCCGAGGGGCTGCTGGGTGATCATCGAGTAGGGGCCGGTGGAGCGGGCGTGGATCTTGTCGTCGACGAGATGGGCCAGCTTCAGCATGTAGACGTAGCCCGTGGTGATCGGGTTGTCGTAGGGCTCGCCGGTGCGCCCGTTGTAGAGGGGCTGCTTGCCGTCGATCTCGATCAGCCGGTGGCCGTCGGACGTCTCGGGGTTGAGGTTGGAGAGGATGTCGGTGATGGTCGGCTTGCCCTGGGCGAGGTCGCGCTCGTCCCAGGTGGCGCCGTCGAACACCGGCGTGGCGACCAGGGCCGAGGGCTGGGTCACGGGGCGGGTCTTGGTCTCGGTCCCCCGGACCGGCTCGTCCCCCACCCGTTCCCCGTCGATCTCCCAGCCGTACCGGGCGCAGTAGCCGAGGTGGGCCTCGAGGACCTGGCCGACGTTCATGCGAGACGGCACGCCCAACGGGTTCAGGATGATGTCCACCGGCGTGCCGTCGGCGGTGAAGGGCATGTCCTCGACGGGGAGGATCCGCGAGATGACGCCCTTGTTGCCGTGGCGGCCCGCGAGCTTGTCGCCCACGCTGATCTTGCGGTTCTGGGCCACGTACACCCGCACCAGCTGGTTCACGCCGGGAGGCAGCTCACCGGCGTTGGGATCGTCGCGGTCGAACACCTTGACGTCGATCACCTTGCCGGACTCGCCGTGGGGCACCTTCAGCGACGTGTCGCGCACTTCCCGGGCCTTCTCGCCGAAGATGGCTCGCAGCAGCCGCTCCTCGGGGGTCAGCTCGGTCTCGCCCTTGGGCGTGACCTTTCCCACCAGCACATCGCCGGGACCGACCTCAGCGCCCACGCGGATGATGCCGCGGTGGTCGAGGTCGGCCAGGATGTCGTCGGAGAGGTTCGGGATGTCCCGGGTGATCTCCTCGGAGCCCAGCTTGGTGTCGCGGGCGTCTATCTCGTGCTCGTGGATGTGGATCGAGGTGAGCACGTCGTCGCGCACCAGCCGCTCCGACAGGATGATGGCGTCCTCGAAGTTGTAGCCCTCCCAGGACATGAAGGCCACCAGCAGGTTCTTGCCCAGGGCCAGCTCGCCGTGGTCGGTCGACGGGCCGTCGGCCAGCACGTCCCCGGCGCTGACGGTGTCGCCGGCCCGCACGAGCGGCTTCTGGCTGATGCAGGTGTCCTGGTTGGAGCGCTCGAACTTGCGCAGCTTGATGTCGGTCCGGCCCGAGCCGGCGTAGTCGACCACGATGTGGTCGCCGTCCACCGCCACGACAGTCCCGTCCTCGGTAGCGATGACCATGTCGGCCGCGTCCCGAGCGGCCCGGCCCTCCACGCCGGTTCCGATGTAGGGGGCCTCGGTGCGCACCAGCGGCACCGCCTGGCGCTGCATGTTGGCGCCCATCAGGGCCCGGTTGGCGTCGTCGTGCTCGAGGAACGGGATGAGGGCGGTGGCCACCGAGACGATCTGCTTGGGCGAGATGTCCATCATCTGCACTTCGTCGGGGGGCACGAAGGAGATCTCGGTGGTGGCGCCGAAGAAGACCTCCTGCTCGAGCTGGAGCCGGAGGTCCTGCAGGGAAGCCGCCTGGGGGGATCGCCGCACGAGCACCCGCGGGTTGATGAAGTTGCCCTCGGAGTCGATCGGGGCGTTGGCCTGCGCGACGACGTACTCCTCCTCCTCGTCAGCGGCGAGGTAGACGATCTCGTCGGTAACCCGCCCGTCGGTGACGACCCGGTAGGGCGACTCGATGAAGCCGAACGCGTTGACGCGGGCGAAGGAGGCCAGACCCCCGATGAGCCCGATGTTGGGGCCCTCGGGCGTCTCGATGGGGCACATGCGCCCGTAGTGGGAGAAGTGCACGTCGCGCACCTCGAACCCGGCCCGCTCGCGGCTCAGGCCGCCGGGCCCGAGCGCCGAGAGGCGCCGCCGGTGGGTGAGGCCCGAGAGCGAGTTGACCTGGTCCATGAACTGCGACAGCTGGGACGTGCCGAAGAACTCCTTGATGGACGCCACCACCGGCCGGATGTTGATCAGCGTCTGAGGCGTGATCGCCTCCACGTCCTGGGTGGTCATGCGCTCGCGCACCTGCCGCTCCATGCGGGACAGGCCGATGCGCACCTGGTTCTGGATCAGCTCGCCGACGCTGCGGATGCGGCGGTTGGCGAAGTGGTCCTGGTCGTCGAGGCGGTAGCCGGGCTCGCCCTTGGCCAGGTTCAGCAGGTAGGTGGCCGCGGCCAGCATCTCGCACGGCGACAGCAGCGACTGCTCGGGGTCCGGTCGCTCGATGTCGAGCCCGAAGGTCTCCTCGAGGAAGTCGAACTCCGGGCCGAGCTTGCGGTTGAGCTTGTGCCGACCCACCCGGGACAGGTCGTAGCGGCGGCCGCTGAAGAAGGAGTTCTCGAAGTAGGAGCGGGCCGTCTCCGCGGTGGCCGGGTCGCCGGGGCGCACCCGCTTGTAGATCTCGATCAGCGACTCGTCGCGGGTGGGCGCGAGGTGGCCCTGCTTGTCCCACTGCTCGGCCAGGAAGTCGAAGTGCTCGACGAAGCGCTCGAGGAACCCGGGGTGGCTCTCCTCGTCGTAGCCCAGGGCCCTCAGCAGGGTGAACAGGGGCAGGCGGCGCTTGCGGGCCACCCTCACCCCCGCGGTGATCTCCTTGCGGGGCTTCTGCTCCACGTCGAACTCGATCCACTCTCCCCGGTAGGGATGGATCGTGCCCGTCACGAGCTGGTACTTGGCCAGGTTCCGCAGCCGGTAGCGCTCGCCGGGCTGGAAGATCACGCCGGGAGACCGGACCAGCTGGGAGACGACCACCCGCTCGGTGCCGTTGATGATGAAGGTGCCCTTGCTGGTCATCATGGGGAAGTCGCCCATGAAGACGATCTGCTCCTTGATCTCGCCGGTGCCGGCGTTGAGGAATCGGGCCCGGACGAAGATCGGCGCGGAGTAGGTCATGTCCTTCTCCTTGCAGTCGTCCACCGTGAACTTCGGGGGTGGGTGGAGCTCCTCGTCGTCGGGGTCGAACTCGAGCTCGAGCTCGAGCGTCCCGCTGTAGTCGGAGATGGGCGAGATGTCCTTGAACGTGCGGGCCAGGCCCTCGGTCATCAGCCAGGAGAAGCTCTCCCGCTGGATCGCGATGAGGTCGGGCAGTTCGAGGATCTCCTCGAGGTTTCCGAACGAATAGCGTTCGCGAGAAGCGGCGCGTGCGGTCACGTGATACTCCCGAGGGCCGGCTGATCTGGGATCACGTGGTCGCGCGTGCGCGCGTCAGCATTGAGGAATTAGCCACGGGAGCCGCCTCCCAGCGCGCACAGACGACCACGGTAAGTGAAAGGCTAGCCCGCGGCACGCCCGACCGCAACCAGCCTGGCGGCGCGATCAGCGCGAGATTAGCGGCTGTCGCACCGCCGCGCCGCAATCGGGCCCCGCCCAGCTCTCAGGAAAGCAGCTGGGCCCGGACGGTGTCGATGTCGGCGTCGCTGGCACCCGCGGCCGACAGGAAGCCGGCCGCGCCGCCCCACTGGTCGTGAAGCTCCTGCCGGGTGGCGAGAATGACCGCGGGCCGGGCCTCCCACAGCGGAGCGAAGCCGGCCGGATCGAGGCCGAAGTCCTCGAGCATCGGCTGCAGCGACCTGGCTTCGGTGTGATCTCGCTGGAGGCTGGGGCGACGCTGCGACGACAGCGCGTAGTCGGCCGCCACATGCTCGGCGGCCACCCCGGCCAGGTCCAGCAGGAGCATCGAGGCCACGCCGGTGCGGTCCTTGCCCGCCGTGCAGTGGATCACGACCGGATCGCCCACCCCGACCTGCCGGGCGATCGTCACGAAGGACGGGCCGAAGTTCTTGAGGATGCGCACGTAGCCGGCCACCATCTCAGCCTCGCCGTAGAACTTGATCTCGCCCTCGACTATGCGCTCGTAGATCGTGCGGGTCCGGAACGTCTCGTCGCTCGTCATCGGCATCCGCACGTAGGACGCCCCCGCCGGGAGCCGGTCGGGAGACTCCGATACCTCGGCCTCCGAGCGCAGGTCGAAGACGTGACGGATGCCGGCGGCCTCCAATCGGCCCAGGTCGGCGTCGGTCAGGGTGGAGAGCCGGTCGGCCCGGTACACCAGGCCGGTGCGGATCGAGCCTCCACCGGCGACGGGCAGGCCGCCGAGGTCGCGGAAGTTGCTCGGGCCGTCCAGCTCCACCCACCGGTCCATCGGACTACCTCGGCTGGTGCTGCGCCGTCGGTGCTGCCGGTTCCGGCCGCGACCGGTTGCCGCGTCAGACGAGCTCGACCTCGGCGCCGACGGCCTCCAGCGCGGCCTTGGCCTTGTCGGCGTCGTCCTTGGGAAGGCCCTCGAGCACGGGCCTGGGCGCGTTGTCGACCAGCTCCTTGGCTTCCTTGAGCCCGAGCGAGGTGAGGCTGCGCACCTCCTTGATCACCTGGATCTTCTTGTCGCCGACCGCGGACAGCACGACGTTGAAGGAGTTCTTGGCCTCCTCGTCCTCAGCGGCCGCGTCTCCAGCCGCGGGGGCCGCCACCGCGACCGCAGCCGGCGCGGCCGCCTTCACATCGAAGCGCTCCTCGAACTCCTTGAGCAGTTCGCTCAGCTCGAGCACGGTCATCTGCGAGATCGAATCGAGGATCTCTTCTTTGGTTGCCATTGTTCAGGCCTCCTGTGTCTCGGATGGTTGTTGGTCGTCGGTTCCGGTGCTGCGGGTGTCGATGAGCGCCTTGAGCCCGTAGGCGAAGCCGCGGGGCAGTGCCTGCAGCAGGCCGGCGAACTCGGTCAGGGGCGCACCGAAGGCGCCTGCGAGCTGGGCGAGGAGCAGGTCGCGTGGGGGAAGCTCGGCCAGGGCGACCAAGTCCTCGGGGCCGAGGACCTTGGTGCCCAGCACCCCTCCCTTGAGCACCAGGTCCCGGTTGGCCCGGGAGAAGTCTCTGAGGGCCTTGGCCACCGCGGCCGCGTCGCCGCGGCCGCCCTCGCCGACGAAGGCGATGGCGGTCGGACCGGTGAGCAGATGGGCGACGTCGATGCCCAGATCGGCCACCGCCAGTCGCACCATGGTGTTCTTGTAGATGGTGTAGGTGCCGCCCGCGGCGCGCAGGGACCGGCGCAGTTCGGCCATCTGGGTGACGTTCAGGCCGCGGTACTCGGTCAGCAGGGCCGCATCGCTGGCCGCCAGCCGGTCGCGCACTTCGGCGACGACGGCCGCCTTCTCGGGCCTAGGGACTGTCATGGTTGCCTTCCTCGTCCGGCGGGCCGGCCGGCCCATTGGTGCTCCCCGCGGAGCGCACCGGATGTCTCAGGTGAGCGTGGCGATCTGCGATCCTACCGGGTCAGTCGTCGGCTCCGACCCCGGCCGGGTCGACGCGAACGGCCGGACCCATAGAGGAGCTGAGCACCACCTTCTTCACGTACTTGCCCTTGGCTGCGGGCGGCTTGGCCCGCTGGAGCTCCGACAGGACCGCCCGGAGGTTCTTCACCAGGTCCTCCTCCGCGAAGGACGCCCTGCCGATGGGGACGTGCACGTTGGCGAAGCGGTCGGTCCGGTACTCGACCTTGCCCCCCTTGAACTCCTCGATGGTGCGCTCCACGTCGTTGGTGACGGTGCCGGTCTTGGGGTTGGGCATCAGACCGCGGGGACCCAGGATGCGGCCCAGCTTGCCGACCACCGGCATCATGTCGGGCGTGGCGATGGCCACGTCGAAGTCGGTCATGCCCGCCTGGACCTGCTCGGCCAGGTCCTCCGCTCCCACGAGGTCGGCACCGGCCTGCTGGGCCTTGGTGGCGGTCTCGCCCTGCGCGAACACCGCGACCCGCACCTCCTTGCCGGTGCCCGACGGCAGTGAGATCGTGCCCCGCATCATCTGGTCGGCCTTGCGGGGATCGACCCCGAGCCTCACGACCACGTCGACGCTCTCATCGAAGCGCCGCTTGGCCAGGTTCTTCACCAGGCTCACCGCGTCCGTGTCGTTGTGGAGGTGCAGGCGGTCGAAGCTCTTGGCCGCGTCCGCATGCTTCTTGCCCTTGGCCATGCTTGCTCCCGTGCCGCTCCGCTTGATCCCTTAGACGACGCTGATGCCCATGGACCGGGCCGTGCCCTCGATCTGCGCCTTGGCCGCCTCCAGGTCGTTGGCGTTCAGGTCGGGCATCTTCACCTCGGCGATCTCAACCAGTTGCGCGTCGGTGATGGTGCCCACCGACTCGCGGCCCGGCTCCTCGGCCGCCTTCTCGAGACCGGCGGCGGTGCGGATCAAATACGATGTCGGAGGGGTCTTGGTGATGAATGTGAAGGACCGGTCCTCGTAGATCGTGATCTCTGCCGGGATGATCTGGCCCCGCTTGTCCTCGGTGCGTGCGTTGTAGTCCTTGCAGAAGTCCATGATGGCCACGCCGTGGGGGCCCAGCGCGGTGCCCACCGGCGGCGCGGGGGTGGCCTGGCCGGCGGGGATCTGGATCTTCACTACGGCGGCGACCGGCTTGCGTGCCATTCGGACTCTCTCAGACTTGTGTGGGACGAACGGGGAAGTGTGGCGGGATCGGTGGCCGGCTACAACCCCGCAGGCGGGCCTACAGCCGGGCCACCTGCGCGAACTCGAGCTCTACGGGCGTCTCGCGGCCGAAGATGTTGACCAGCACCTTCACCTTGAGCTGGTCCTCGTTGATCTCGATGATCTCGCCGGAGAAGTCGGCGAAGGGGCCGTCCTTGACCCGGACGGTCTCCCCAATGCCGTACTCGAACATCGGCTTGGCCCGCTTGGACGCCTCACGGGACCGGTCGGCCTCCACCCCGAGGAAGGCTTCGACGTCGCGGCGGCGCAGCGGCGAGGGCGACCCGCCCTGGTTGACGAAGCCGGTGACATTGGGGGTGTCGCGAATCACGGGCCAGACCTCGTCGTCCAGCTCGCAACGCACGAACACGTAACCGGGGAACAGCCGCTTGGAGGAGATCACCTTCTTGCCGTTCTTGAACTCGGGCACGTCGCGCAGGGGGATGACCACCTCATGGATGCGGCCCTCCATGTTCATCGACGCGGTGCGGGCCTCGAGGTTCTGCTTGACCTTCTTCTCGTAGCCCGACTGGGTATGGACGACGAACCACTTGCCGGGCTTGTCGTAGGGGCTGACGAGGTCGGGCTCTTCGGCTTCGGCCTCGGCGCCGAACAGGTCGTCCTCGGTCAGGACGGGCCCGCCGCTCGAGGCGGTGTCATCCATCGCGGCCGCTCCGGTGGAGGGGGCGTCGGAGACCGGTGCTGGGGTGTCAGTCATGGTTGGGGGACCTCAGGAATCGAACAGTTCGAGTATGAACGTGGAGAACACCCAGTCGAGCCCGTAGATCATCGCGGTGAGCACCACGACCGTGACCAGCACGACGATGGAGTAGTTGACCGTCTCGGCCCGGCTGGGCCAGGCCACCTTGCGCAGCTCGCCTCTCACCTCGCGCAGGAACTGCGCGGGCGACGTCCGCTCGGTCGGCGTCGAGGCGGGGCGGCTGCGGGTGCGGACCGGCGTGCCTTCGGCATCGACCTCGCCCTGCTTCTGCAGCATGCGCTTTTGCTGACGGTTCATCGCCATGGTTGGGTTTCACCTCGGATGGGTTGTGTCGCCGCAGGTGGTGGCCATCGGCGATTCGCAGGGGCGGAGGGACTCGAACCCCCAACCGCCGGTTTTGGAGACCGGTGCTCTGCCAATTGAGCCACGCCCCTCAGCAGTCCGGGAAGGCTACCAGCGCGACCCCCGCAACGGCTACGGGTTCGACAGGCCGGGCGCCACGCCTCCGAGAGGCCGTCGCAGAATCGATCGGGGCGCCCGGCCTCTAGGACGCCAACCGGGCCGCGCGGCGGTGACGGGCCGCGATCAGGCCCGCGGTGGCCGCGGCCCCCGCGATGCCGCCCACCGCGGCCACGACCCCAGACCTCGCCCGCCGGGCCCAGAGGCGCCCGTGCAGGTCGAGGGTCTCCAGGATCTGCGACTCCAGGCGGGAGTCCTCCTCGATGGGCGCCTCCCGCAGCGACTGCATGGCCTCCATCAGCCGCCGGTACCGGGACTGCTCGGCCCGGCACCGCAGGCAGGTGGCCAGATGGTCCAGTTGCTGGGGGCCGAAGGCGCGGTCGGAGCCTGCAGCCGCGGCGAGCGAATCGCTCACCGACGCGCAGCCGGCAGGGTCGCTAGCCATGGTCGTGCTCCTCGCCGGGCAGGGGGAGCACCTGCTCGCGCAGGCGCCGGCGAGCACGGTGCAGCCGGACCTTGGCGGCGGTCACCGAGATGCCGAGCTCCTTGGCGATGGCCTCATGGGGCAGGTCGTACATGTCCCGCAGCACGACCACCGACCGCAGGCGCGGCGGGAGGTCGCGGATGGCCGCGTCGAGGTTCACCCGCAGCGCGGCCACGTCCCCCAGCAGGGTCGGGTCGTAGTCGGGCCGGGTGTCGATCACATCGTCATGGGCGCCGAGGTGGTCGTGGCCGTGGAGCCGGCGCCGGCCGATGTGGGTGGCCGCGCAGTTGGCCACAATGCGGTACAGCCAGGTGCTGAAGAGCGCATCGCCGCGGAACCGGCCGACGCTCCGGTAGGCCCTCAGGTACGCCTCTTGAACCACGTCGCGAGCATCCTCCGTGCTGCCCGTCAGGCGACGAGCCAGCGCGTACGAGTCGGAGTGGGTGATCCGCACGAGCCGGTCGAACGCCTCCCGGTCTCCGGCCTTGGCCCGCTCGACGAGCGGAACCATGTCCGTTGAAGATTGAGACTCGCGATCGGCGCGGACGTTACTCGCCGGCTCATCGACGGCTCGCAGGCGACGCCCCGGAGTTGCAGTCACAGCAGTTGTCTACCAGGCCCGGCCGCGGCCTTCCATGCAGCCCGGCTCTGGCGGGTAGCGACGGACAGACTCGAACTGTCGACCTCTCGATTATGAGTCGAGCGCTCTTACCAACTGAGCTACGTCGCCGGGACGGGCAGGACGGGCGCCTGCGCCGAGCTCCCTGTCAGAATCGAACTGACGACCTTCTCCTTACCATGGAGACGCTCTGCCGGCTGAGCTAAGGGAGCGGATCCGGCGCCGGGGCGCCGGTCCGCCATGATGCCACACCGCCGGACCGTTCCCAACCGCCGCGATCGGCTGGTGGACGATCATCAGCCCATTCCATGACGCTTCATGTTGCACAGTGAAACACAGCAGCTATCATATGATCCGGGAGTGGGGTGGCCCCCGCAGGCCGAGTCCGGTTGAGAAACTCCTCGGGGGCCACCCCACCCGCACTATGTGCATATTCAATGTTGTTTCAATGCATTTGTCTCCTATTGCTCAAGGCCCTAGCCGCCTGACCCTGGCTCGCGAGGCGATGCCGGTAGGTTCTGTGCGCGTGACGTGGCGGTCAGGACAGTGAGCGGGCTGCGTGTGGGAGTGGTGGGCGGCTCGATCGGGGGGCTGACCGCGGCCGTGCTGCTGCACGAGATGGGCTGCGATGTCGAGGTGTTCGAGCGCTCGAGCGCGGCGCTGCAGGGGCGGGGGGCCGGAATCGCGGTGCTGCCCATGACCGAGCGGTACTTCACGGAGCTGGGCGCCGGCCTCGGCGCCGGCGACGGAACGGCCCGCCAGGTCGCCCTGTCGCTCACCTACTGGAGCTACGTCGACCGCGACGGGGCCGTCATCGACACGGCGGCCACCCGCTACCGCTTCACTTCGTGGAACACGCTGTACCGGGCACTATTGGAGCGGCTGCCGCCGCAGCGGTACCACCTCGACTGCCGCGCCACCGGCGTGGTCCCGTCGGACGGGTCGGCGGCGGTTCACTTCGCGGGCGGGGACACCCACGTCTGCGACCTCGTCGTGGGCGCCGACGGGATCGGCTCGACCGTGCGGGAGACGGTGGCGCCCGGCACCCCGACCAGCTACGCCGGATACGTCGCCTGGCGGGGCACCGTCCTCGAGAACGGGCTGTCGCCGGGGACGGCCGAGCTGTTCGCCGACTCCATGGTGTACCAGGTCCTGCCGCGCTCGCACATACTCGCCTACGCCATTCCCGGACCGGCCGACTCGGTCGAGGTGGGCGAGCGGGCCCTCAACTTCGTGTGGTACCGCAACGTCGAAGGCGCGGCCTACGACGACTTGATGACCGACCGCGACGGCGTCCACCGCCCGGGCACCGTGCCGCCCGGGCTGGTGCGGCCGCGCTTCGTCGAGGGGTTGCACGCCGATGCCTCCGCACAGCTCGCACCGCAGCTGGCCGAACTGGTGCTGGCCTGCGACGCGCCCTTCATCCAGGCGATATTCGACATGACCGCCCACCGGTTCCGTCGGGGCCGAGCCATCGTGATCGGCGACGCCGCGGCTGCGTTGCGGCCCCATGTCGCGGCAGGCACGGCCAAGGCCTGCGCCGACGGCTGGGCGCTGCGGGACTTCCTGTCCGGCGCCGGAGACCTCGACGGTGCTCTGGCGGGCTGGGAGAACCAGCAGATGGCTCTGGCCCGCAGCGTCGCGGCCCGGTCCAGGGCGATGGGCGAGGCGTCCCAGCGCGCCGGCACGATGGTACCGGGCGACCCCGGCTGGCGATTCGGGCTGTTCGAGCCGGCCAGGTGAGCACGAGCCACCTTCTCAGCGGTGGGGCCGCGGCTGTAGGGTGCGGCGCTGACCCGACGGCGAGGAGTTGACGATGACCATCAGGCTGTACAGGTTCCTGGACGTGTCGGCCGGCTTGCAGGCCGGCCAGTTCGGGATCGGCGAACGGAGCGAGATCGACAGCCTCGAAGACCTCGACCCCGTCTACAAGCGGCTGCTCGACGAGCAGGTCACCGCGGTGGTGTCGGTGATCGGTGCCGACGGCCGGCCCAGCCTGACCCCGATGTGGTTCGACTACGCCGGCGACCAGGTGCTGGTCAACGTGGCCGCGCACCGCAAGAAGACAGCCTGGATCCGCAGCAGCCCCGAGATATCGCTGATCCTCATCAATCCCCAGAACCCGTACCACTGGGTGTCGATGAAGATCACCGTCGAGAGGGAGATATCCGAGGACGATCCCGCCGAGGGCGCCCGGGTTTCCGAGCAGCTCGACGGGATCTGGACGAAGTACACCGGCGCAGAGCCGCCCTACGGCCTGCGCGATCCGTCCATCGACGAGCGCCGGGTGCTGTTCGAGTGCCGGGTGGACAAGGTCTCGACGTTCGGGCAGCCCTGACCAGCCGCCCTGTTCTTATCCTTGGCCGCAGGCCAGGGCTCTGGTCGAGAGGGCGACGCGGCGGCGGGCCGAGGCGAGGTCGTTGCGGTCTAGGCCGTTGGTGAGGTAGGCGAACGAGATCCCGCTGGCCGGGTCGGCCCAGGCGATCTGGCCGGCGGCACCGCCGTGGCCGAAGGCTGCGGCGGGGGCTCCATGCCCATGGCCGCGCATTCCGGCCTTGCCGTCGGCGCCGGCCAGCACGAAGGCGTGGGAGCGGTTGGCAGCGGTTCCCGTCCAGTCCGGATGGCTCTGGCGGACGACCATGGCGTCGTGGCGGACTCCAGGGTGAAGGAAGCCGTCGGGGTTGTGGAGCACGGCCTGGTACCAGCGGGCCATGTCGGTGGCCCGGGCGATCCCCCCGCCCCCGGGAACCCCGGCCGCCCGCAACCAGCCGCGGTTGAAGACCGTCAGCGCCTCGGTGCCGACCCCGCCCGGCAGCTCGTCGAGACCCAGCGCGGCCATCTCTTCGGTGGTCGGCTCCGAGCCCACGCCCACGACGTCGGCCACGCCGGCCTGGTCGTCGATGCCGATGCCCAGCCACCGGGAGCAGCCCGCGGGCGCCATCACCCGCTCGGCGATCACGTCGGTGTAGGGGCGGCCGGTCACCTCGGCGATGATGTCGGCCAGCACCCAGTGCGCGGAGAGGGCGTGGTACTCGAAGCGGGTGCCGGGCTCCCAGTCGGTCCGCCAGGAGGCGTAGGCCGCCAGCCGGGCCGTGCGGTCGGTGGTCTCGGTGCGATCCAACGGCGCATACGGGAAGCCTCCGGCGTGGAGCATCACCTGCGACACGGTGACGGCGTCCTTGCCGTTTCCCGCGAACGTCGGCAGCACGGCGCTCACCGGTCCGTCGATGTCGAACAGCCCGCCGGCGGCCAGCTCCATGGCAGTGAGAGCCACCGACGGCTTCACCGCCGAGTAGGTGTGGAACCGGGTGGCGGTCGTGCAGTCGCCCAGCGCCTCCGACACCACGATCTCGCCGTGGAGGGCCAGCGCCAGCTGGGCGGCGGGCAGCAGCCCGGAGTCCACCTCCCGCCGGGCCCGCTCGATCAGCGCGCCGACGGCCGCTGTGTCGATGGTGGTCATCGCTCGATGCTAGAGAGGCGGTGGCTGCTAGTGCTGCGTCTTCGAAATGGCTGGTGCAGCGCGGAAGGCCCGAGACCCTGCTCGGAAGCGCTCCGGGCGCCCCAGTCGATTCCGCGACGGACCGCTAGTTGATGGCCTTGGTCATGCCTTCCCAGTAGGGGGCCCGCAGCTTGAACTTCTGGAGCTTGCCGGTGGCGGTGCGGGCCAACTCGTCGCGCATCTCCACCGAGGTCGGGCACTTGTAGTGGGCGATGCGGTCGCGGCAGTGGGCGATCAGCTCGTCGGGCGTGGCGTCGGATCCGGGGGCCAGCACCACCAGCGCCTTGACCGTCTCGCCCCACTTCTCGTGGGGCACGCCTATCACGGCCACCTCGGCCACGGCCGGATGCGAGAACAGGGCGTCCTCCACCTCGATGGACGACACGTTCTCGCCTCCGGAGATGATCACGTCCTTCTTGCGGTCGGTGATCATGTAGTAGCCGTCGTCGTCGAGGTACCCCCCGTCGCCGGTATGGAACCAGCCGTCGACGATGGCCTCCGCGGTGGCTTCCGGCTGCTCCCAGTACCCCTCGAGCACATGGTTGCAGCGGGCCAGCAGCTCGCCGTCGGATGCCACCTCCATGCGCACCCCCAGCGCCGGCGCCCCGGCGCGGGACAGCTTGCGGGCCCTAGCGTCCGGCGACAGGTGGTCCCACTCGGCCCGGCTGCGGTTCATGGTGAGCAGCGGGGCGGTCTCGGTGAGCCCGTAGATCTGGATGAACTCCCACCCCAGCTCGGTCTCCACCCGCTCGATGGTGCGGGTGGGCGGGGGCGCGCCGGCCACCACGATGCGGGTGCGGCCCGCGCCGGGGATCGGTCCGTCCCACTCGGCGGCCGCGTCGAGGATGGCGGCCACCACCGCGGGCGCCCCGCACATGATGGTGATCCCGTGGGCGTCCACCCGGCGCAGGATCTCCGCCCCGTCCACCTTGCGCAGAACCACCTGCCTGGTGCCCATGCCGACCTGCGCGTAGGGCATGCCCCAGCCGTTGCAGTGGAACATGGGCAGGGTGTGCAGGTAGACGTCACGGTCGCTGACCGAGGCCTGCCAGCCGAACATGGCCGCGTTGAGCCAGAGGCTGCGATGGGTCTGCTCCACCCCCTTGGGCCGGGCGGTGGTGCCCGAGGTGTAGTTGACGACCGCGGTCTCGTCCTCGTTCGGCTCCCACGGCTGCGGGGTCTCGCCGAGGCGGAACAGGGCCTCATCGGACTCGGCGCCGAGCACGAACTTGTGGCGGCACGGGATCGGGTCCAGCGTCTCGGCCAGCTCGGGATCCACCAGCAGCACGTCGGCCCCGCAGTGGTCGACTATGTAGGACACCTCGTCACCGCTGAGCCGGAAGTTGATGGGCACGAAGATGCGGCCGTTGCCGCTGACCCCCCAGAAGCAGGTGAGCAGCCGTCCGGCGTTGTGGGACACCATCGCCACCCGGCCCCCCATCGGCACGCCGAGCGCGTCGAGGCCGGCACCGGTGGCGTCGGACAGCTCACCGAGGCGCGAGAAGGTCGCTTCGCCCATCGAGGGAGCGGGCTGGTCGGGCTCGTCGACGAAGGCGACCCGGTCCGGGTAGACGGCCAGGGCCCGGTCGAGGTGGTCACGTACGGTGAGGGGAACCTTCATGGCCTCATGATGGCAGCACCGGCCCGCGCCGCGCACCCCGGAAACGCAACTAGCTTCTGACACGCTGCGCAGGCGAGCCGGGAGGCTGGACATGAAGCGCGTTGGACTGGCCCTGATGATGGTCCTGCTCGCCGGGCTGGCGATGTCGGCGGCCTGCAGCGGCACGGCCGACGACTCGACCGGTTCGGCCGGCACGGCCTCGGGCGAGTTCGACGGGACGGTCCGGCTGGGAGCATCGGTGAGCGAGACGGGACAGTTCGCGGCCGAGGGCAAGGACACCCGGCAGGGCTACGACACCTGGCTGCGCTGGGTGAACGAGATCCACGGCGGCATCCGCGTCGGCGACCAGCGCTACCGGGCCGAGATCGTCTACCACGACGACGAGTCCGACGCCGATACCGCCGGCAGCCTTACCCAGCGCCTCATCGACGACGACGGGGTCGATTTCCTGCTGGGCCCCTACTCGAGCGGCCTCACCGCACCTGCCAGCGCCGTCGCCGAGGCCAATGACAGGTTGATGGTGGAGGGCAGCGGCGCCTCCGACGCCTTGTTCGAGCGCGGCTTCCGGAACCTGTTCCTGGTGGCCACCATCGCCAGCGACTACACCGGCTCCAGCATCGAGGCCCTGGCGGCCCGGGGGGCCCGCACTGCGGTCGTCGCCCACGAGGACACGTTGTTCGCCACCGCGGTGGGCGAGGGCGCGGTCCGTCACCTTGAGGCCAACGGCATCGAGGTGCTGGCCGTCGAGGCCTACGCCGAGGGAATCCAGGACGTGTCGGCCATCATGACGGAGTTCCGCGACCTCGACCCCGATCTGTTCGTCGGGGGAGGCCACTACAACGACGCCGTGCTGTTCGTGAGCTCGGCCAAGGAGATCGGCTTCGAGCCCGACGGCATGCTGATCACCGCCGGCCCGTCCAATCCCAGGCTGGTCGCCGAGCTGGGCCGCGACGTCGACGGCGTGCTCGGTCCGACCCAGTGGGAGCCGTCCATGGCCTACTCCGGCCCGTACTTCGGGACGGCCGCCGACTATTCCGGCTACTACGAGAGCCTCTGGGGCGAGCCGCCGGTGTACCAGGCCGCCAGCGCCACCGCTGCCGCGCTGGCTCTGCATCTCGCCATCGAGGCCGCCGGATCGATCGACACCGACGCAGTCCGGGCCGCGCTGCGGGAGCTGTCGGCGGACACCTTCTACGGACCGATCAACTTCGACGAGCGGGGCGTCAACGTCGGCAAGCCGATGGGCACGGTCCAGATTCTGGACGGCGAGATCGTGGTCGTGGCCCCCGAGGAGGCGGCCACGGCCCAGATCCAGTACCCCCTCGGCTAGCCGGCCGGCCCGAGCGGGGGCGGGCGGGGTCAGCCTCGCAGGACGGGGGTCAGCCTCGCAGGACGGAGGCGATCGCTTCGGGGATGGATCGGGGACCCGCGATGGCCGCGAACCGGGCGTTGGCGGCCGCCGCGAAGGCCTCGGCGTCGGCCGAGTCGCCCGCCGGCGCGATCACGCACAGCTCGTCGAGGCGGCGGGCCGCGGTCACCGGATCGCCCCCCGCGGTGGCCCGGCAGTCCGACAGCAGCACCGCCACCCTGCGGCGGGCGGTGCCGCGGGCCAGCTGGGTCCGGGCTGCGTCCAGCGCAGCCGCAAGGTCGGTGGTGCCGTAGCCGCGCAGCCGCAGCATGTCGTCGACCACCTCGAGCGCCGGACGATCGCGGTCGGCGGACTTGATGGCCACGACCCGGTCGCCGAAGGCCAGCGCCGACCACTGCTGGGGCGCTCGCAGGGCGCAGGCGGCCGCGGCCACCGCGGCCGAGGCCAGCCTGGGGCCGCCCATCGATCCCGACCGGTCCACGATCAGGCTGATCGCAGTGGCGGGACGCTGCCAGCGCTGCACCCACAGCTCCTCGAGCCGGACCGGACGGCCCGCGGCCTTGCCCTCGAGCAGACCGTCGAGGCTGCGGTCGAGGTCGATGTCGCCGGAGCAGCGGTCGGCCCGTCCGCTCTCCAGACGGCCGACGCCGCCCGCCGACGCTGCTCCGGCCCGGGCCAGGTCGAGCGCGAGGCGGCCCGCCAGCCGGGCCGCCAGCGCGGCCATCCTGCGGTCGGCGGCCGCCGCCATGTCGGCCAGCAGGGCCAGGGTCTGGTCGGGGTCGGTCGAGGCCTGCACGGCCACCTCGGTCGCGTCCAGGGTCCCCGTCTCGGGGCTCAGCAGCCGGAAACCGGGCTGGCCCTCGTAGTGGCCGCGGGGCGTGGTGCGCACCCGCTCGGCGTCCAGCGCCTCGCGGGCCCGCATCCCTTCGAGGACTAGCCCTCCGGGCTGGTCGCCCCGGCGGGGGCCGGGGCTTTTCCCGCGGCTGGCACCAACGACTCGGCGGGCGGGTCCGTGCTGGCCTGCTCGGCGGCGAGCACCTCGGCCCACAGCTCGCGGACGATGGCCTCGGGGGTGCGGTCGCCCCCCTCGTGGAGCCGGATACGGCCGGTGAGCGCCATCAGGGCGGCGTCGAGCCCCACCCCGGGATCGTCGAGCGGCCGCCCTCGCAGGCCGCGCAGGCGGGTGGCCAGGTCGCACAGGTCCATGGCCCCCCGTACCGACGACCCCATCCTCACGTCCCGGTGGGTGCGGGTGGCCCGGGTGACCGCTACGGCCCGGGCCACGGTGCGGGCGGCCGCCTCGCTGCCGCTGGGCAGGCTCTGGGCCCGCGACGCGACGATCTCACGCTCGTCGCGCCCGTCCTGGTAGCCCATCGACAGGTGGCAGATGCGGTCGTAGACCGCGCTGGACAGCCGCGACGTTCCCACCGTGTCGTACGGGTTCATGGCAGCCACCAGACGGAACCGGTCATCGGCGGCGATCCTGCCCACCCGGGGGAGGTGGAGCTCGCCCTCCGACATGACCCCGATGAGCAGGTTGACGGTCTCCTCGGGCACCCGGTTGAGCTCCTCCACATACAGCAGCGCCCCCTCCTGCATCGCTTCCAGGAGCGGGCCGGCCACGAAGGCGTCGCCGGTGTAGCCCTCCGAGAGCACCCGGGCCGGGTCGAACTGGCCCGCGAGCCGGGCCGGGGTCAGCTCGGCGTTGCCCTCAACGGTGACCAGCGGGACGTCCAGCGCCGCGGCCAGGGCCCGCAGCAGGGTCGTCTTGCCGGTGCCGGGCGGACCCTCCAGCAGCAGGTGGCGCCCGGCACCGACGGCGGCCACCACCAGCTCGACCTCGCGCCGGCGACCCACGACCGCGGCCCCGACCGCCTCGACCAGGCCACCGAGGGCGTCGTGGAGGCCGGAGGCGCCAGCCTCTTCAGTCAAAGACGATGACACCTCTGATGTTGCGGCCCTCGCGCAGATCCCGGTAGCCATCGTTCACCTCGTCCAGCGAGTATGTGGCACTCACGAAACTGTCGAGGTCGAGCTGGCCCTGGGTGTAGAGCGACAGCAGGTGCGGGATCTCCGAGCGGGGGCTGGCCGAACCGAACATCGAGCCCCTGAGCTGCTTGTTCAGCATGGCGAACTCGAACAGGTTGAACTTCACGTCCATCTGCTCCAGCGGGGCGACCGCGGCCACCACCACCGTTCCGCCCTTGCGGACCAGGAACTGGGCCGGGGCCAGCATCTCGCCGCTCATGACGCCGGGGGTGAGGACGACGCTGTCGGCCATCACGCCGCCGGTGATGAGCCCGACCGTCTCGGTGGCCGCCTCCATGGACTCGGCGGTGTGGGTGGCGCCGAACTTGCCGGCCGCCTCCCGCTTGGATTCGGCCGGGTCGACGGCCACGATGTTGGAGGCCCCGGCGATCTTGGCCGCCTGCAGCGCGGCGCTGCCGAGCCCGCCGCAGCCCACCACCACCACGGTGTCGCCGGGCCGGACATCGGCCCGGTTGGCCACCGAACCGAAGCCGGTGGTGACCCCGCAGCTCACCAGCGCGGCGATGGCCGCGGGCACGTCGGGGTCGACCTTCACCGCGGAGTCGACGCTCACCACCATGTGCTCGCTGAACGTGCCCAGCTTCAGCATCGGCGTGAGGTCGTTGCCGCCGGCATCGTGGTGGCGGAAGCCTCCCGCGGGCGGCATCATGCCGGGGGCCAGCAGGTGCATGCCGAGGTCGCAGAGGTGCTGCTGCCCGTCGGCGCACCATCGGCAGCGGCCGCACGACGGCACGAACGACGCCGAGATGTGGTCGCCCACGGCCAGCTCGGCCACCCCCTCGCCCACCTCGACGACCACTCCGGCGCCCTCGTGGCCGCCCACGATGGGCAGCGGCACCGGCATGGAGCCGTTGCGGGCGTGCTCGTCGGAGTGGCACATCCCGGCTGCGGTGGTCTTCACCAGCACCTCGCGGGGACCGGGGCCGTCGAGCTCGATCTCCTCGATGCTCCAGTCGGCGTCGGTCTCTCGCAGCACGGCTGCTCTGGTCTTCACTCGGCACCTCCACCGGACTCGGACCCGCGACGCTAGCGCGATCGGTGCAACCCCGCGACGGGCTCGGGCGCTGGTCGCGGCCTCGCCAGTGCGGGGTATGTGAAGATGTGCAACTCTGATCGGAAGCTCACGGACAAGGAGCGCTGCGATGACGACGGGACCGCTCTCGGGCACACGGGTGATCGATCTGACCCAGGTGCTGGCCGGGCCCACCGCGACCATGCTGCTGGCCGATCTCGGCGCGGAGGTGATCAAGGTGGAGCCGCCCGGCGTCGGCGACCTGTCGCGTATGGCCCGCTACGCCAAGGGCGGCATCAACAGCACCGTCGCCAACGCCAACCGGGGCAAGCGGTCGATCCAGATCGACCTGTCCACCGGGGCGGGCCGCGACCTGGGCCTGCGACTCCTGGCCGGTTGCGACGTGGCCGTCCAGAACATGCGGCCCGGGGTCCTGGACAGCCTGGGAATGGGTTACGAGCACGCGGCCGCGGTCAACCCTGAGATCATCTACTGCTCGATGTCGGGCTACGGGTCGAGCGGCCCCTACGCCGGCCGGGCCGCCTACGACCCCATCATCCAGGCCGTGACCGGCTACGTGGCCCTCCAGGTGAACCCTGAGATCCCCATCCCGGACCTGGTCCGCAACGGGCTGGTGGACAAGGCCTCGGGCTGGATGGCCGCGCTGGCCATCGTGTCGGCCCTGCTGGCCCGGGCCCAGGGCAACGGCGGCCAACACATCGACCTGTCGATGCTCGACACCGCGGTGCAGTTCCTGTGGCCCGACGGCGGCATGGCCGACACCCTCCTCGACGACGACGCTGGCGAGGGCACCCGCCTGTCCACCCTGTACCGGCTCACACCGTGCGCCGACGGCCACATCGTGTACTTCGTGGTGAGCGACAAGCAGTTCCACGGCCTCTACCGGGCCCTGGGGCGCGATGACTGGATCGAGCACCCGCAGTGGGGCACCCACGAGGGCCGCCGCGGCCGCTCCGAGGAGCTCGGGGCGCTCCTGGAAGAGGAGTTCGGCCGGTGGAGGGTCGCCGACCTGGTGCCCCGGATGCACGAGAACTCCGTGCCGTGCGGGGAGGTCGCCGCGGTGGAGGACCTGCACGCCGACCCCCAGATCCGCCACAACGAGACCCTCGTGGAGTGGGACCATCCGACTGCGGGTCGGATCCGTCAGGCCCGGCTGGCCCCCCGGTTCTCGACCACCCAGCCCCAGTTCCGCCCCTCGGTGCCGACGCTCAACGAGCACGCCGACGAGATCCTGGCCGAGCTGGGACTCGGCACCGGCGAGATCGAGGACCTCCGCCGGGCCGGCGCCGTCTTCTGACTGCGGCTTTCATCGCGAAACCCCGCGATAATCGCCGGCAACCGCGAAGAGAGCAGGGGACGGGTTCGTGAGAGTGCTGCGCAATGCACGGCTGATCGGCGGCCGCAGCGTCGACGTGCAGATCGATACCGATGACGGCACGATCGCAAGCGTCGCCGCCGCGGGCTCGACCGTGATCGAGGACGGCACCGAGGTTGACGACCTGGGCGGCTGGCTGCTGGTGCCGGCTATGGCCGAGCCCCACGCCCACCTCGACAAGGCCCTGACCGCGGATGAGGTGCCCAACCCCAAGGGTGATCTCATGGGGGCGATCCAGGCCTGGTTCGCAGCTGCGGAGAAGGGGCGGCTGTCCTACGAACGGACGGTGGAGCGGGCCACGCAGGCTTTCGAGTTGCTGCTGGTACACGGGGTGACTGCGGTGCGAACCCATATCAACGTCACCGCCGACATCGGCATCGTCAGCGTCCTGGCCGTGCAGGAAGCGGCCCGGGCCATGGAAGGCCTCATCGACTTCCAGATGGTGGCCCTGACCGGTTGGCCGATGACCGGTCCCGACAGCGCCGACAACGTGCGTGCGTTGGAAGAGGCCGTCGAGGCCGGGGTCGATCTCGTGGGAGGCTGCCCGAACCTCCAGGACGACCCGCCGGCCCACATCTCCGACGTGTTGGCGCTGGCCACCTCGGCGGGCATCGACATCGACCTCCACACCGATGAGACGCTCGACCCCTCCGTGCTGACGCTGCGGGAACTGGCCCGCCAGGTGAGCGCCAAGGGCTTCGACGGGCTGGTGGCTGCGAGCCACTGTGTCAGCCTGGGAATGCAGCCGCCCGACGTGCAGGCCGCGGTGGCCGCCGAGGTCGCGGCGGCGGGCATCTCGGTGATCACCCTGCCCCAGACCAATCTGTTCCTGCAGGGCCGCGACGACCCGGTGGCAACCCCCCGGGGGCTCACCGCTGTCGACCCGTTGCTGGATGCGGGTGCAGTGGTGGCCGCGGGGGCCGACAACGTGCAGGATCCGTTCAACCTTGTGGGCCGCAGCGACCCGCTGGAGACGGCCGCGCTGATGGTGATGGCCGGGCATCGACTCCCTGCCGACGCCTTCGACATGGTGTCCAACACCTCCCGGCGGGTGATGGGCCTGGCCCCGGTCAATTTCGAGCCCGGCGATCCGGCCGACCTGGTGGCCATAGACGCGCCGTCGCTGCGGGGCGCGGTGGCCGATGCCCCGATGTCGCGGCGGGTCTACCGCAGGGGCCGGCTGGTGGCCTCAGCCGACCAGCAGACCCGCGTCCACCGGCCCTGAACCCCTACCGGTCCACGAAGGAGTACTCGGTGGCGAGGGACCCGTCGCCCGGCCTCACCACGTAGTTGCCGGCCCGCAGCGACACCGGCGCCTCGTCGGGATCGAAGCTCACCCCCACCGGGTCGCCACCTGAGGCCACCAGCTGGACCTGTTCCAGGAACTGGCGCCGCACCATCGACACTCCCCGGTCGCTGGACGCCAGCATCTCGGTGGAGTGCAGCGTGATCGGCCCCTGGCCGACCTGCGTCTCGTAGTCGCCCGGATAGCGCTGATGGCCCGCCTCGTCGAGCTCGAACCAGGTCTTGCCGTCGCCGTAGGTGGGCAGGCCCTGGGGGGGAAGGTCCTTGGGTTTGCGCAGCATCGACACCACCCAGGTGTGGGTGTCGTCGATGGGCACCGCCCAGGACATGTTGTTGGTCTTGCCCAGCACGGTGAGCGTCGGGGTGGGGATCACCCTGACGGTGGGCACCCGCACCTCGGTGACCCGGTGCAGGACGGTGCCGTCGGGCAGGTCCCTGTCCTGGCTGGCGGTGACCCCCCAGGCGTGGCGCTGCCAGTCGATTCGGGGCCAGATCTCCAGCCTCGGGTCGAACTGGTGGCCGCTGATGGCGTTGTGCAGGATGAACACGTGGTACGGGTCCATGGCGTTCTCGTGGGTCTGGAACCAGTTGCACGGCGCCACGGTGGGGCCACCGAAGGCGAAGTGGTCGATGATCACGATCTCCTCGTCGTCGCGCTGGTTCTCGAAGATGTCGTAGCGGGGGAGCACCGGCTGGCGGTCGGCCGGTCCCATGTAGGTGAAGATCAGGCCGTTGTACTCCTGCAGCGGATACCAGGGCTGGCGGTAGGAGGCCCGGTTGCGGCCCCGGTCCGGCTCGCAGGGCTGGTCCAGGCAGCGGCCGTCCGCCGCGAACAGCCAGCCGTGGTAGGGGCAGCGGATCCCGTCGTCGGTGACCCGGCCGTAGTAGAGGGTGGTTCCCCGGTGGCAGCAGCGGGGCGCCACCAGGCCGGGACGACCGCGGCCGCCGCGGAACAGGATCAGGTCCTCGCCCAGGATCCGCACCCGGCGGGGCAGGCCGGTGGCGTCGGAGCTCCGGGCGACCGGATGCCAGTAGCGCCGGAGCAGCTCTCCGGCCGGTGTGCCCGCCGAGGTCTCGACCAGGTCGGGATTCCACTGGCCACCGGGACGCCCGTAGGCGCGGCCTTCGCCGGAGCGCTCCGGGACGGGCGGCTCCGGGATGGGTGGCCCGCCGCTCCAGGCGCTCCTAGCTTGAAGCTCAGTCATGGACGGATTGTCCCACACCCCGGCCGCGGCCGGTAAGGCCGGCTTCGAGCCGCAGACCATCGACATCTCGGCCCTGCGCAGCCACGGTTCACGGCGGGCTCGCCGGTCGGCGACAACTGTGGAGATCGAATCGGCCTGCACCGGCGCGGGACTGTTCGTCGCGGCCGGACACGGGATCGACGCCGAACTCGGCGCGGCCTTCGACGCGGCCCGATCCTTCTTCGGGCTGCACGCGGACGTCAAGGACCGGGTCCCGAGGATCAACCGGTACGGCTACGTGCCCGACCGGATCAAGGCTCGTGATCCGTCGAGCGCGGCCTACATGGGCCGGTCCAGCCTGGCCGCCGAGTACCTCGACATGGGTCTGGCCGGCGAGGTCGACCTGGAGGCCGTCGAGGCTCTCGGGTGCCGCGGGTTCGCGGCCGCGGTGCGGGCCTATGTGGCCGCCGCGCTGGCTACCGCTCACGGCGTGCTGGAGGCGCTGGCGGCCACCCTGGGCGTCCCCGGCTTCTTCGCGGCCCGCATGTCGGAGCCGCAGTGCCGGCTGCGGTTCCTTCACTATCCCCCGTCGGCGCGCTCCGACGGCGGCGCCCCGCCGGTGTTCAGCACGCCCCACACCGACTACGGGGCCATCACCCTGCTGGCCACCGACGGCGTGCCGGGCCTGGAGGTGCTGCTGGAGGACCGGTGGGTGCCGGTGGCGGCCCCGCCGGGAGGCATCATCGTGCAACTCGGCGACATGCTGGCCCGCTGGACCAACGACCGCTACCGGTCCACACCGCACCGGGTGGTGGGGTCGTCGGGCATCGACCGGTTCTCGATCCCGTTCTTCGTGAACCCGGACCCCTCCACGGTGGTGTCCACCATCGAGAGCTGCGTGACCGCCGACCGGCCCGAGCGCTACGAGCCGGTCACCGCCGGGGAGTTCCTGGTGTCCCGCATCGACAGCCCCACCGAGCCCTACGTCTGAGGCAGCCTGCCGGGCCCTGGGCGCGTGGAGGGGGGCCGGCACCCTGGGTGCCGGCCCCCCTCGTCAGCGGTCTGTCAGAGAGCGGCTAGAAGCCGTGGCCGATGCTCTCGTCGATGAACTCGTTGGTGAACAGCTGGTCCGCGGTCAGGCTCGGATCGATGTCCATGCCCGCAGCCCGCATGTCGTCGAGCACCTTGGCGATGCGCTCAGGAACCATGTTGCCCACGATGCCGTCGCCGCCGTCACCGATCAGCCCGAACTCGCGCTTGGCCGAATGCGAGAACTCGGCCAGATCCGGCGGATACACCCAGAAGTCCTCATACTTGAGAACCGCGTCCACGATGATCGCGTTGGCCCGATCCGGGCTGTTGTTGAAGTCGACAGCAGCCTGCTGGATGATCGGCACCAGCTTCTCCAGACACGGCCTCAAGGCCTCCAGGTCACCAGGACGCACACCGATGGTCTGCGAATAGATCTGGAACCCGGCGTCGTGCAGCAACTGGAACGCCACCGGCTTGCCCCACTGCTCATAGACATGCTCATAGGTGTACACCTCAGAGGACGCGAAGCCCTGCTGAGCGATCGAGCCGCCCGCACCCACGAAGCGCGACGGGTTGCCCTCATAGGACGGATCAACCTGATCAGCGGACCAGATCCCCTGAGCCACAAACACCTCAGAGAACGTTCCGCCGCCGAACACGTTGATCGTGATCCCCTGCTCGCCAAGATCAGCGAGGCCGGTCACGTCGGGATAGGTCTCGGGATCCCACATGATCATCTGCGGGTTGCGCTCCAGAGGAGCCACCACCGACATCAGCGGAGCCACATCCCAGTGATTGACCTGCTGATCCGTCGACGCGTAGCCCAAGTGAATGCCCTCATCGACGGCCATGTGCTGCGACACCGGCGAGAACCCGATGGCGGGACCACCCGTGCGGACCTCCCATTCGATGCCCAGATCGGTGCCACCAAGCACCATCGAACCCCGAACAACCTTGTTGTCCACATCGACGATGTAGTCATCGCCCACCAGCTCATACATCGCACCATGCTCAGACTCCGGGAACCAGTCCGTCTGAACCACCAACGGCGACGGACACACATCGGCAAGACCGGCAGCCACCACTTCGGCCAGCGGCAGGCCTTCGGACCCGACACCGGCCGTGCCCGGAGCGTAGGCGAACACCACGTTGTTGAGGCTCGCCTCGGCGTTCTCCTCGCCACCGATGTTCTGCACGACGGTGATGCGGGCTGCGCCGCAGTCGCCGAAGTCGTCGCAGTTGATGACGCCGATCAGGCCCTGGAAGCCCTGCACGCTGTTGAGGTGGTCGCGGATGCCCTGGCGGTCGATCATCAGGTCGCCGTCGTCGACCCACGAAGCGGCCGCGATGGCGTCGAGCAGCAGCGTGGTGGCGTCGTAGCCGTGCGCCCAGAACGATGCCGCGGGAGCCTCGCCGTAGAGCTCCTTGTAGGTGTCGAGGAAGTCGACCGCGCTCTTGCCGGTGCTCTGGTTGACGTTCTCGCCGAAGCGCTGGTCCGGGCCCGAGAAGTACATGCCCCGGGTCTGGGGCAGCGACAGGTAGTTGGTGTTCAACAGACCGTCAGCGGCCAGCAGCACCGTGTCCTCGAGGCCCGACACCCCCGGCGCCTGGTCGGCCACGAAGTCGCCGGCCGGCTGGAAGATCGGGAAGAACAGCGCGCCCGGGCTGCCTGCCGCGATCTCGGTCAGCACCGGCACCATGTCGGTGTCGTCCTTGTTGACCGCGGAGAAGCCTGTCAGCGTGCCGCCCTCGGCCTCGAAGGCGTCCGCGAAGGCCTGCGCGAGGCCCTGCGTGTAGGGGTCGCCGTCGTGGATGGCGGCCGCCGTGCTGATTCCCAGCTCGCCGAGCACGAACTTGGCCATGGCCGCGCCCTGGTACAGGTCGTTGTGGGCGGTGCGGTAGTAGCCGACGCTGTAGTTCGGACCCGCATTGCCGACCAGGTCCGAGGTCAGGGCAGGCGACGTGTTGCCGCCCGAGATGAGCACCATTCCGGCGTCGGTGATCAGGGGCGCGGCTGCCACCGCGGCGCCCGAGCACGACGTGCCGATCACGCCGACCACATCCTCGTCGGCCACGATCTGCTGGGCCGCGGCCTGGCCGCCGTCGTTGGAGCACAGGTCGTCGAGGCTTGTGCCCACGTTCACGTCGAAGCCGTGGATCGGGCCGTAGTCGTCGACCGCCATCCGCGTGGCCCGATCGATGGGCAGACCGAAGAAGGCCACGTCACCGGTGATCGCCTCGAGCGAGCGGATCTGGATGGCGTCGCCCGCCTCGACGGTCACCACGCCCAGCGATCCGTCGCCGAGATGGTCCATCATCTCGTCGGGTTCGGCGGGCTCGTCGGTGGGCTCATCCGTAGTCGGAGCCTCGGTAGTCGCAGGCTCATCTACAGCTTCATCCTCGTCGTCGCCGCAGGCCGCGGCCACCAAGCCGAAGGCCAGCAGTACCGCGAGCCAGCGAGTGAAGTGCTTCCTATTTCTCATTGTCCCTCCGGGATCAATCCGACCGGGGTCGGATGCTTGCGATGTTGGACACGATGGGCTGTCCTGAAGCTCACTCCACGGTTTTGGAGACCCCCGAACCGCCCTGTGCCAGCATCGGACACTACCAGCGACTACCGGCCAATGGCCACGCGGGTGTCCGGGGATCGGTCGGGGCGCGCCGTGATCGCTAGCCGAGAACCTCAGTCTCGTGCCACTTGCCGATCACCAGCTTCTGGATCCAGCCGAAGGTCCAGAACACTACGACGCCCAGGGCCGAGGACATGATGACCGAGGTCAGCAGCTCCTCGCCGTCGAGCTGGCTGGCGTAGCGGCGCAGGAGCTGGCCGATGCCGGCCTCGCCCTGGCCGAAGAAGAAGTCGCCGACGATGGCGCCGATGACCGACAGCCCGGCCGAGATGCGGAGACCGGCGAAGACGGCCGGCAGCGCGGCCGGGAACATCAGCTTCCGCAGCCGGGTGAGGCGGCTGGCGTGGTGCAGCGTGAACAGGTCGTGCATCCCCCGCTCGGCCGACTGCAGTCCGAAGAGGGTGTTCATGATGATCGGGAACAGCGAGATGATGATGCACACGATCACCCGCGCCGTCGTGCCGTAGCCGAACCAGAAGCCGATCATCGGCACGATGGCCAGGATGGGGATGGCCTGCAGGGTCACCGCGAACGGGAAGACGGCCCGCTCCACCATCTTGGCCTGGCTCATGATGGTGGCCAGGAAGAGCCCGATGCTGATGGCGATGCCCAAACCCATCAACGCCACCTGGGTGCTGTTCCACAGCGCCTTGAGGATCCTGGAGTAGGCGTCCCAGTCGAGGAAGCCGTTGTCGAGCACCTGGTGGGGCGGCTGAAGCAGGAACCGGCGATGCGGCTCCAGTATCACGTAGGAGATCACGTACCACAGGCCGATCAGGGCCGACCCGAGCACCAGCGGCGGGAAGGCCGCCTGGAGCACGGTCTTGGGACGGGAGGCACCCGGCGGCGGTCCGGGGGCGTGGACCAGGGCGTCGGCCTGCAGCGAGATGTCCGGGGCCGAGCCGGGATGCCCGTCGGTGTCCTCTGACCCTGGGCGGGTCACCTCGGGGATTGTGGTCATGATGTCGAACCTCGCAGGGCTAGGGATACCTCGCCGCTGAGCAGGGCGAACTCCGGGTCGAACCGCAATTGGGGCTGGCGCGGGTAGCTGAACGGCACATCGAAGCCGGCCACGATCCGTCCCGGCCGGTTCGACATGACGAGGACCTTGGTGCTCATGAACACCGCCTCGCTGATCGAGTGGGTGATGAACAGTCCGGCGAAACCCTCGGACTGGAAGAGCCGCTGGGTCTCCTCGTTGAGGTGCTCGCGGGTGATCTCGTCCACCGCGCCGAAGGGCTCGTCGAACAGGAACACGGGCGGCTTCAGGGTGAGGGTGCGGGCCAGCGAGGTCCGCATCTTCATGCCGCCCGACAGCGACTTCGGGTAGTGGTTCTCGAATCCCTGCAGGCCGACCAGGTCGATGGCCGCGGTTGAGAGCCGCTTGCGCTCGGCCGAGTCGAAACCGTGCAGTTCGGCGAGGAGTTCCACGTTCTGGCGCACCGTCCGCCAGGGGAGCAGCGTGGCGTCCTGGAACACGTAGCCCAGACGGTCGCGGTCGACCTCGACGCTGCCTGCGGTGGGCTCGAGCAGGCCGGAGGCGATCCGCAGCAGGGTCGACTTGCCGCAACCGGAGGGTCCGACGACGGTGATGAACTCGCCCCTGTCGATCGAGAACGTGATCTCCTGCAGGGCCTCGGTGCCGTCGGGGAAGATCATGCCGATCCCGTCGAAGGACAGCGCCCCGTTGCTGTTCGAAGTCGTCACCAGATCCGTCTCCCCCTAGCGGCGAACATTGCGGATGGTTGCCGATCGCAGCGGCGACCATACAGTACCGCCACCAGACCACGACCAGACCGGCGAACGATGCGTGTCCTGTTACTCGACGGCTACGAACCTTCCGACGACGACCGCCGCGTGGTGGTCGGGGCCGTCGAGGAACTGGAGGCCCGACGCCACGAGGTGGATCTGCTGGCGGTCCACGACTTCGACCCGGTCCTGTCCGCCGCCGAGCGGGCCGCCTATCACAGCGACCGGCCGGTGATCTCCGACGACGTGCGCGACTCGGCTGCCAGGCTGCAGGCCGCTGAGGCTCTGCTGTTCTGCTACCCGACCTTGGCGTTCAACGTGCCCGCCACCTTGAAGGGCTGGCTGGAGCGGGTGATGGTGCCCGGCGTGGCCTTCGTGTTCGACGACCAGCAGCGGGTGCGGCCCGGGATGCAGAACATCCGCCGGATAGGAGCGGTGACGACCAGCCCCCACAGCCGGTTGGCCCGGTTCCGGGCCCGCGACGCCGGCAAGCGGACCACGGCCAGGACGCTGAGGCTCAGCGCCCACAAGCGCTGCCGCACCACCTTCGTCTCGGTCCCCACTCCCGCCGACGACGAGGGAGTGGCCCGGATCCGCAAGGCCCTGAGCCGCTGGTAGGCCCGGACCGCCGGCCGGAACGACGCGATCAGCCCAGGCCGGGGGGTGGCGGCGACAGGACCCGCCGGCCGGAAGGACCTCTTCAGGAGCTGGGCAGCAGCGGCAGGACCTCTTCGGCGATGCGGTGGAGTTGCTCCTCGACCATGTCGTAGGGGTCGCCGGGCATGGCCGGGAACAGCAGCAGGTTCTCGAGCCCGATCTCCTCGTCGTAGCTGTTGATGAACTCGGCCACCTGCTCGCCGGTGCCCACCGCGCAGGTCTTCTGGTCGATGGACTCCTCCAGGGTGGGGATCAGCCCCGGCTTGGCCGGTCTGCCGTCGGGGCCCATGTAGCCCTTGCTCCAGCCGTACGGGCCGAGGAACTTCCAGAACTCGTCGTGCCCGTCGCGGAACGACGCCTCGGCCGCCTCGTAGGTGTCGTCGACCCGCACGTTCATCACCAGCAGCCGGTGCTCGCCCCGCTCGAGCTCGCGGCCGTGGGCGGCTGCGTAGATCTCGGCGAACTTCTCCCAGCGCATCTTCACGAAGGAGTGGTGGTTGTTCCAGAACACGCCGCCCCAGCCCCAGCGGGGCACCTGCTCGAGGGTGGGGGGAGAGGTGATGGCCTGCCAGATCTCGTAGGGGTAGAGGGGGCGGGGCACCAGGCTGAGCTCGGTGACGAAACCTCCCCGGTCGGGGATGCCCGGCGGCGGGAAGTCGTAGACGTCGCCGTGGAAGCTGAAGGACTCGTTGTCCAGCGCCAGCCGGATCACCTGCATGGCCTCGTCGAACTGCTTGCGGTTGTAGTCGTCGGCGGCGGCCTTGTCGGGGTTGTCGAAGCTGCCGATCCTGGTGCCCAGCGTCTCGGCCTCACGGGGCACCGTGCCCCGGCCCACGCCCAGGATGCCGCGGCCCCCCGAGATGTTGTGCATGGTGGCGAAGTCCTCGGCCAGCCTCAAGGGGTGCCACTGGGGCACGATGTTGAAGGCCATGCCGATGCGGATGTTCTCGGTGCGCTCGGCCAGGATCGTGCCCACAAGGATCCCGTTGGGGATCACCTCGTAGCCCTCGTACTGGAAGTGGTGCTCGGTCAGCCAGTACGAGTCGAAGCCCAGGCGGTCGCACACGACGCCCATGTCGATGATGCGCTCGGTGGCCCGCCACATCTCCTTGTGGTTGAAGCGCCGGTCGGTGGGGACGGGAGGCCCGGCGCCCGCGTCGGGGAACTCCACACCGCCGAACAGGAACACACCGGTCCGCACGAATGCCCACTGTAGGCGCTCCCCTCGCGTCGCCAAATCTGCACGGGTTTTGCACCTATACGACGAGTTTCTCTACTGATTTGGTGCTGACGGCCTGGGTCAGCCTGCCGCAGGGTCTGTTCAGCAGTCTCGGACCACCCGGAAGGCCCTCATGGCAGCCTCGCGGCACCACTCCCCCATGGCTTCGTCCACCGCCTCGACGTCGGCGGCGGGCACGTCGTCCCAGGCCTGCTGCGATTCCCAGCGGATCACGGCGTGCACCCGGCCGGGCTCGCCGTCGTCCACCCACATCTCCTTGCCCGCGAACCCGGGCCGGGTCTCGAGGTAGCGGCTCCAATGCCGCTCTTCGACCGCCAGCCACTCGTCGAGTTCGTCGGGTTCGACTTCGAACGTCAGGAACTCGATCACCATCGGCTTCACAGTATGGCGGCCGGTGCGGCCGCAGGAAGGCGGACGACGGCGGGCGGCGGGCGACTTCGGCCTCAGGCGGCCGGGGGCGTAGGGTGGATGCATGACCGAGGGTGTCTGCGACCTCCGCAGCTACATGGCCGTCGCCGAGGCCGCGGGGATGCTCAACCGGATATCCGAGCCCGTGAGCCTCGATCACGAGCTTGCCGACGTAGCCGCCGCGCTGGAGCGCGCCGACGCCGGGCCGGGGCTGTTCGAGGCGCCCAAGGACTCACCGTGGCCGATCTTCTCGGGATCGGTCTCGAGCCGGCGCACCGCCGCGCTGGCCCTGGGATGCGAGCCCGGCGAGGTGGTGGACCGCATGGGCCACGCCCTCGAGCCCGCCAACGGGGTGGCCACCGCGGCGGTGGAGGCCGCCGCCTGGCACGACAACTGCGTGACCGGAGACGACGTGGACCTGGGCAGCATCCCGATCCCCACCCACTCCCGGGGCGACGGCGGGGCCTTCATCACCGGCGCGGTGAGCGTGACCAAGGACCCGATCAGCGGCCGGGGCAACCTGTCCTACAACCGGATGCTGATGCTGGACCGCAATGTCCTGGGCTTCAACGTCAACGAGTGGCGAGACGTCGGGACGTTCATGCGCAGCCGGCCCGATCCTGACGCTCCCTTCGACGTGGCCCTGGCCATCGGGCTCGACCCCGCGGTGATGATCGCCGCGGGAGTGCGCACCCCGATCGACGAGCTCCTCATCGCCGGCGCCCTGAGGGACCGACCGGTGGAGGTCTGCCAGGGCGTCACCATCGACGTGGACGTGCCGGCTCGGGCCGAGGTGGTGATCGAGGGCCGGATCCGCCCCGATCAGCGGGCCGACGAGGGCCCGCTGGCCGAGTTCCACGGTTACCACGGCGAGATGTGGCCCAGCCCCACCGTGGAGGTGACCGCCATCTCGTGGCGTCACAGCCCGATCTACCAGACGATCATCCCGGGCTGGTACGAGCACGTGTTCATCGGCAACGTGCTGCCCCGGGAGCCGCTGCTGCGCCGCTTCGTGCGCCACATCGACCCCGGTGCCGACGTGCACATCCCGCCCTACGGCAACGGGTTCCTGGCTGTCGTCCAGATCGACCGGGACAACCCGGGCACGCCCAAGAACCTGGCCATGGCGGCCATGGCGGCCCACATCAACATCCGCAACGTGATCGTGGTGGACCGCGACATCGACGTCAGCCAGCCGTCGGAGCTGCACTGGGCCCTCACCAACCGGGTCCACTGGCTCGACGACGTGTTCACCGCGGGCGGGGCCCAGGGCCACGAGATGGACCCCACCGCCGACAACCGCGGAATCGGCACCAAGGTGGGTATCGACGCCACCTACAAGCGGGAGCGCCGCGAGTACGGCGAGCGGGTGGCCTACGCGCCCGTCGACTTGCAGAAGTACCTGCCGTGAGCGGGTGCTCGTTCCCTCCAGCAGCGGGCCTGCCGTGAGCGGGCCCCGCCGGGTGGTGGTGGCCGTCAGTGGGGCCACCGGGGTGGTGTACGGCATCCGCTCGCTGGAACTGCTGCGGGCCGTCCACGACGTCGAGACCCACCTGGTGATGACCGGGCCGGGCCGCCAGACGCTGGCCTATGAGACCGATCTCGCGCCCGCCGACGTGGAGGCTCTGGCCGACGTGGTCCACGGCTCCCGCGACATCGCCGCGCCGCTGTCGTCGGGCTCCTTCGCCACCGCGGGGATGATCATCGCGCCGTGCTCCATCAAGATGCTCTCGGCGGTGGCCAACTCGTTCTGCGCCGACCTAGTGTCTCGGGCCGCCGACGTGACGTTGAAGGAGCGCCGGCCCTTGGTGCTGATGGTGCGGGAGACGCCGCTGCACTTGGGGCATCTGCGGCTGATGGCCCAGGCTGCGGAGATCGGTGCGGTGGTGTACCCGCCGGTGCCGGCCTTCTACACCCGGCCGGCCTCGATCGAGGACTTGGTGGACCACACGGTGGTGCGGGCCTTGGAGCATCTCGGCGTCGAGGTCGGCGAAATACCCCGCTGGGGCGAGTAGGCGCCGGCGAGATCGAACTTCTGTCAATAATCCACCGCAGCGGTGGATTTCTGACAGTTGTTGGTTCAACGCAGGGTGCGCAGCACGACTTGGGCGGCGTTTCGGCCCGAGGCGCCCCAGATCCCGGCGCCCGGGTAGGTGGCCGCGCCCGACAGGAACAGTCCCGGTACCGGCGCCCGGTAGCGGCTCAGCTCCCGGCGCCGTCCGAGCAGCGAAGACAGCGGCGATCCCGCGTAGGAGGGCGTGTAGCCGCGGCCCAGGTACAGCTCGCGCTCGTAGCGGTCCGGGTCATGGTCCGGTACCGGTCGACCGACTCCACGAACCCCGGCTGCAGCAGGCTCGACCACACCTGCAGCCACCGGGCCGGCTCGGATGATCCGTCCCAGCCTCCCTCGAGGTTGTAGGGGGTGAACAGAGCCTCGAGGCTCAGCACGTGGTGGCCGTCGCGGCTGAGCATTGACGGGTCGAGCACCGACGGCACGTTGGCCATCATGGTCGGACGCTCCGCCACCCGACCGAGACCCCTCAGCCGGTGGGCCTCGGCCAGCTCGTCGATCGGGGGCGACATCACGAAGTTCGACTGGGCCGGGTCGCGGCCCTCGAACAGGTCCAGCAGCGCCGACTCCTCCAGCGCCCGATAGCGGGGGATGCCGGTTATCACCGCGTCGATCTTCGACTGGTACCCGTCGCCGGGCGCCTGCGAGCGGGCCCGCTCCACGAATCGGCGCGCCCTCGCGCCGTGAGGCTCGGCCAGCCAATGGCTCGCCACCGGGACGGGATCGCAGGTCGCCACCACCGCGGCCGCAGCGATCTCGGTGCCGTCGGCCAGGCGAACGCCCCGCACGCCCCGGCCGTCTCCCAGCAGCCCGGCCACCGGCGTGCCGCAGCTCAGACGGCCTCCGGCCGCGGTGAAGGAGGCGGCCAGCGCGTCGGTCAGGGCACCGCTGCCACCGGCGGGCCGGCCCGTCTTGACCATGTGCCGCATGGCGTAGAGCATCCCGGCCATGCCGGTGCCGGGGCCGTCCGGGGGCGCTCCCCAGATGGTGGGGCCGTTCGACATGGCCGGCATGACCAGGGCCTCGTCGTCGAAATAGGACCGCATCACGTCGAGCGCGCTGGCCCGGCTCCACTGCAGCAGCCTGGCGGCCCCTCTCCCCCGGCGGGCCAGCAGGCGGGCCAGCATCTTCGGCGTGGAGGCCGGACCGGTGCTCATCTCGAGGCTGAACTCGGCCACTGGTCGGGCGTCGGCGAGGTAGCGGCGGTAGGCCTCGGCCTGGGAGGGCCGGTGGCGCCCGATGGACTCGATGGTGCGTTCGCTGTCGTTGAAGAACAGCCACGGCGGGCTGCCGTCGTAGCCCATGTAGACGGTGGCGGGGTCGGCTTCGAGGTACCGCAGCCCGTGGGCGGCCAGGTCGAGGTCGTCCATGAAGGGCATGGCCCGCACGAGGGTGTGGTCGCAGCTGCAGATGTTGAACCGGGCGTCCAGGTCGCTCACGGTCGAGGCGCAGCCGCCCACGGTGTCGCGGGCCTCCACCAGCACGGTGGCGACGCCCGCCCGGGCCAGGTAGGCGGCACAGATGAGGCCGTTGTGCCCGCCGCCCACCACCACGACGTCGATGTCACCGCTCGGCGGGACCCGGTCGCGGCCCCTGCCAGCCTTGTCGAGCGCGGCGGGGCTGCTCACAGCCCGACCCTGATAGCGACAATTCCAGGGTCGCTCACGGATGCACCCCGGTCACCGACCGCGGCGGGGCTGCTCACAGCCCGACCCCGATAGCGACAATTCCAGGGTCGCTCACGGATGCACCCCAGCCTTGTCGACAACGGCGGGGCTGCTCACAGCCCGACCCCGGTAGCGACAATTCCGGGGTCGCTCACGGATGCACCCCGGCGGCGTCGGTGTCGAAGCGGACGACGACCAGCGACCCGGTCCCCCGCCGGTCGAGCTCGGCCACCAGTTCGGCGACCTGCGGGTCGTCCCGGTCGGCCCCGGCCACGGCCACGGTGAAGCGGGCCGATTCGGGGACGTTCTTGGTCATGCCGACGGGGCTGGTGAGCGCGGCGGCCGCACGGGCCGGCGTGAGCCGCTCGTAGGGCGAGCACCCGGCCGCGGCGGCCACCCGGAGCGGGCGGTGGACCCGGTCGGCGATCACGTAGCCGAGCGCGTCGGCGCCGATGCAGGCCACCACATGGGTGGAGGTGGTCGGGATGGGCGGCTCCCACGGGGCGGGGGCGGTGAAGGGGCGGCGGCGGGCTCCATCGGCCTCCACAACTATGTGATCGGCGACCCCGCCGGCAAACCAGCGGTCCACATCCTCAGGGGAGTAGCCGAGCGCCTTGCGCTCGTCGGTGGTCCGCCAGGCCAGCACCGCGTCGTGTTGGGCGAACGCGGCGACCAGCTCGGCGTCGCTGGGACCGATCAGGCACGGGAACCCGCCGGTGCGGTCGCGTCCCATGCGGGTGGTGGTGGTGAGCAGCGTGGGGACAGGCAGCTGCCGGCCCAGCGCGAACAGCAGGGTCGTCTTGCCGCCGCCGCCGACCAGGGACACCAGCGACCGGCGCCCCAGTTCCAGGGCCTCGGCGACGCCGGCCAGGTCGGTGACGCGCACGGACCCGCGGGCCGGTCAGAACTCCCGGATCTTGCGGGCGAGCACGACGGCCAGAGCCACCAGGGCGCCCAGGATTACGAGCCGCTTGAAGGTCTTCACCCGCCGAAGGGTAATGGGCGGGGGCGCGACCGCAACGAGGTTCCGCGGGGGCCGAGCCGGGCCGGCCGGTTACCCTGCCGGGCGGAGGTGTCTGAGCGCCTGGTGGGCTCCCCCGCCTTCAAAGCGGGTGGGACGGGCGATCCCCGTCCGGCGGGTTCGATTCCCGTCCACCTCCGCCATAAATCAGTCGCCGTCGCCCGCTGGTTCGCCTCCAGGACGCACCTGACCCAGGTCCGCAGCCGCTGAGACCCGGACTGCAAGGTCTTGACGCGGGTCTGTCAGGAGCCGGTTCAGTCAGGTCTGTGCTAGCCCGGTGTCAGCAATGGTGCGAAACGTGATCGAGACGCGTCGTTGGCGCTTGGTCCTTATGCCACCGGTCACGTCGGGCGCTTCCCCCACCTTAACCCTGAATCATATCTCGAGGGATCTTGGCTTCGGTGGCGGCCTGGGGCGTGATACCGATCGTTACTATTAGGTATATTAGAGATTCTTTGATAGGTCTACAAGATATTTCTTTGCATCTGTTGGATGGGGATGCTAGGCTGGGGCAAGTGCCTCGGTGAGCGGCACGGTCCCCTCGGGGCCTCCACGGCTCGCCCTCGACGTCCGGCTACGAAGAGGGGAGGGCCAGCGATGGGTCTCACAGAGGGCCAACGCCTCGCCTTGGCACGCGATCTGACCGCATCCATCGGAGAGGAGTCCGCGGCCGCGCTCATGAGCAGCATCCTTCCCGAGGGCACCGAGCATCTCGCCACCCGAGCCGACGTCAAGGGTCTCGAGGCCAAGACCGAGGCCGGATTCACCGAGATCCACGCCAAGGTGGACGCCGGATTCACCGAGATCCACGCCAAGGTGGACGCCGGATTCACCGAGATCCACGCCAAGGTGGACGCCGGATTCAAAGAGGTCCACGCCAAAATGGACGCCGGGTTCACCGAGGTCCACGCCAAAATGGACGCCGGATTCACCGAGCTGAGGAGCGACATCAAGGAGATGGTGTCCGACCAGCTCCGCTCGATGACGTATGCGATGGTGGGCTTCATCGTGGTGACATGGGCCGCCATAGCGGGGATCCTCGTCGCGTTCGTGCAAGTGGCGAACTGACGGTCCCGCCCGCGGGCGGCGCGCTGACCACCGGGACGGCGCGGACAGCCAGCTTTCGTGCCTCGCCCGCGGTAAGCCCCCGAGGACGCCGGCGCGGGCAAACGTGGCCATCCGGCTGGAAGCGGTTGCTGCACGGTGTGGTATTGTTGGTGCATGGATGGGATGCATACGGTCGTGATGGGAGATCGCGGGCGGATCGTGGTTCCAGCGCAGGTCCGTGAGAGTAGGCACCTGACCGAGGGCACGCCGCTGATCCTGCTGTCCACGTCGGGCGGCCTCGTGCTGATGACCCGCGAGCAGCTGCTCGGGCGGGTGCGGGGAGAGCTGGAGGGCCTCGACCTGGTCGGCGAGCTTCTTGCCGAACGCAGGCGTGCATCGGAGGTGGAGGACGCCGCGTGAGCGTCGTCCTGGACGCTTCGGCCATCCTGGCCTTCCTGCACGGCGAGGACGGCGCCGCAGAGGTGGAGGCGGCCCTGGACTCGGGCTCACGGTGCGGGGCTGCGAACTGGTCGGAGGTCGCCCAGAAGGTGCTCAGCGCAGGCCGCGACTGGGATCTGCCGCGCGCGCTGCTGCACAGCTACGGCATCAGGATCGAGCCCGTCGTCGCCGCGGACGCCGAGTGGGCGGCCCGTCGCTGGACGCGCCGCGAGGGGCTGTCGCTGGCGGACCGGCTGTGCCTGGCGCTGGCCGAGCGCATGGACGCCGACATCCTGACCGCCGACCGGCAGTGGGGCGCCTCGGGCCGGGTCAGGCAGATCCGCTGAGACCGGACGCCCGGCGTATCAGCCGCGCGCCGGGCCCGGGACTGGATGCCTCAACCCGGGGTGTCTCAGTTGGCCTGATTCAGTCCCCGGCCCTCGTGATGGTGACGGTGTAGGCGTAGGTGTCGGTTCCGTTGGGGGCGGTGACCGTGACGGTGATCACGTTCTTGCCCTCGGCCAGGTTCACCTGGTAGCCCTCGGTCACACTGTCCGCGTCGGCGGCAGAGACGTTGCCGCCCCCGTCGACCGCGCTGACGGCCACCGCCGCCGAGCCGCCGGTGAAGGCCTGCTCCCAGCTCACGGTGGTCACGGCGACGCTATTGGCCACCTCGGCGGTATACCCGGGCATGCCGTGGATGAAATGGCCGAAGTCCACATCGCTCATGGCGAGCGAGAACAGCTTCGCGTTGGGCGGCAGCGAGTACACCCTGATGGACTTCCGGAAACTGCGCTCGCTCCAGTCGAACTGAGCGTCCAGCACCCAGATGTTGCGGCCGTCGGACCAGAGCCCGCGCGGGCTTCTCACCTGGTCCAGTCCCACCGGGATGTCCATGACCGGGACCCGCTCCCCGCCGGCGAGACGGTAGGCCTCCAGGACCGAGGTCTCGTCACCCCGGTTCAACGCCACCCACATGATGGTGCCGTCGGACCAGATGGCGAAGGACATGTCGCGGTACCACACCTTGACGGCTTCGCCGGTCGAGTCGACGACGATGTCGGCCGACTCCTTCCTGGCCTTGGTCTCGTAGTCGTAGGCCTTGAGCCTTCGGTCGTGCATCGTGACCGATGAGCCGTCGTCGTCGATCCACGCCACCCATATCGTCTCGCCGTCGGACCACAGGTCGCGGGCGCCGGGGCCGTAGTGGGTCAGATCGAGGAAGAACTCCCCGGTCAGGGGGACGACCGGGTCGTAGGACTGGGCGTCGATCACCTCGACCAGCGTGTCCTGACCGGGCTCGGGGGGATAGACGTAGGACTTTGTCGCCCAGGTCTCCGAGATCCACACGGTGTCGCCGTCGGACCACAGGCCCATGTCCTGGTCGTTGTAGTCGCTCGTGCGCTTGTAGTCGCGGTCCTCGACGCGGCTCCCGGTCTCCAGGTCGTGGGCGATCAGCTCGGGGTCGTGCTCGGACAGCACCCAGATCGTGTCGCCGTCGGACCAGATGTCCCTCGGCGAGTGGTCCGACTCGATGGACCTCAGGTCCTTGTCGGAGTCCAGGCGGATGCCGCGCAGCAGCACCGTGTAGGTCTGCGTGGCCGACCCGTCCTGGGCGGTCACCGCGACCTCGACGATCGCGCCGGCGCCGCCCGTCTCCAGTTCGTGGTCGGTGGTGTCGCCGTCGGCGTCGGCGGGGGTTATGCGCACCGAGGCGCCGGTGTGGCGCGGCGTGGCCGTCACGGTGGTCTCCAGCCCGCCGGCGGCCTGCTCGTCCGTCAGCCAGTACATGTACTGCGTCCTGCTGCTGGTGAAGGTCGGCAGCAGGCTGATGCCGGACAGGCTCAGCGCGCTCAGCGCGGTGTCGTCGGACAGCGGCGCGGTCGTGCCCGCCAGCTGCGTCAGCGTGACCGTGTAGACCTGTTCCTCGGCGCCGTCGGTCACCGTGACCGTGATGGCCGTCTCGCCGTTGGCGACGATGTCGACCTGGTGGCCGCCGGTGTTGGTGTCGGCGTCGGCGGGGGATATGGCCACCTCGGCGTCGCGGCGCAGCGCAGCGGCGTCCACGGTGACTCGGGTGGTGTCGCCGGCGACGTTGCGGGCGTAGCCGGCCACGTCTGTCGAGAAGTCCCGGAGGTTCACGTCGCTCACTTCGAGGCCGCCCAGCCGGGCGTCGTCGGGCAGGTCGTAGATGAAGACCTTGTCGGCGTTGCGGTCCGCCACCCACATGTGCACGCCGTCGGACCAGATCCCCTGGGGCCCGCTGTTGTCTTCGGACAGGCCGGTGATGTCCAGGCTCGGCCTCCGGCCCCAGTCGTTGAGGTCGTAGGCGTCCACCGCGGTGCCGTCCCAGCGGTTCGTCACCCACAGGGTGGCTCCGTCGGACCACATGCCCGTCGGGTAGAACGTCCAGTTTGCGGGGTGGTTCCCGTCGGTTGTGGGCAGGGTGCGCACATGGTCCCGGCTGGCCATGTCGTAGACGTAGACGCGGGGGCTGCTGTAGCGGTGGCCCCGCTCCTCGACGCCCAGGTCGGCGATGTACATGCTGGTTCCGTCCGACCACAGGCCGGCCGGATTCCTCGGGCTCTGGTCCGACAGGTCGAAGTCGTGGCCGGTCTTGCGGTCCCCGGCGTTGAACGTGGCCGGGTCCGCGGTGTCCGTCTTGCGGTGGTAGGCCAGCACGCTCTTTGTGATGCCGTCGGTGGTCCAGACCGTGCTGTCGTCCATCCACAGGCCGGCGCCGTAGCTGGTGCCGGTGGTCGCCGGCGCGGCCAGCGTGAGGTCCTTGGTGGAATCGCGGGCTCCGGTGGCGAGCGTGTACGCCTGCAGCTTCATGTTGACGCCCACGGAGGGATTGCGCAGCAGCACCCAGATGGTGGTGCCGTCGGAGTACACCGTCTGGGGGTCCACCGCGCTGATGGTGGCGTCGCTGGCGGTGACCGCGCCGGCCGGCCGACCCGCGGCCACGGTGCTCCAGTGCTGCGGCGCCGCTCCATCACCCAGCATCAGGCTCACGGGCAGTTCCAGGGACACCGCCGGGGGCGCGGGCGCCGACTCCAGGAACCGGACGTAGGGCACTCCGTCGCCGGTCGTTGCCTTCTCGACCGCCGTGCTCGCGCCGCCGGCCAGCTGATCGAACACCGACACCGGCGCCGCCCCGGTGGTGGCCGGGACCGCGGGGCTGACGGTGTGGTCGTCGTCGATCACTGTCCGTACCCGGTACTCGTAGGTCGTCTCCGGTTCCACGTCGCCGTCGGTGTAGGCGTAGGCGAGTTCGCCCGATTGCCACTGCTGGGTGTTGATCACCACCCCGTCGCGCAGCAGCTCCATGGTCGTCAGGCGCTCCCACTCGCTCCACCACAGCGGCATCGTCCAGGACAGCGCCACCTGGTCGTGGCCGGCCTCGGCGTTCAGGGCGATGGCGACCATGGGCGGGACGGCTATTGCGACCGGCTCCGAGTACACGTCATCGAGCCGGCTCCAGCTCGCGCCGTCATGGAGAATGGCCTCCAGCCGCACTCGATACCGGTTCACCTCGCCCGAGACGCGATCGGACAAACCCGCGTAGTGCGTCACCTCGCCGGTGCTGATGTTCACCCGACTCGATTCGATCCAAGTAGCGGTCTGCCACGGCCCGTCCGGCACGGAACGCTCCAGGTACATGTCGTTGACGCACACGGTTCCACCACTGACCGTGTAGCAGAGATCGGGCTGGTGCGGCACCACCCAGCTCAGCCGCAGCGAACCGTCCCGCCATTCCGCGACGAGATCGGTCGGCGCCTGCACCAGCCGCGCGTCGGGATCGGGCTCGGCCACGCTGAAGGAGACCTCCAGAGTCCCCAGCAGCTCGCCGCCGAGTCGACGCTGCGAGAACGCCGAGGCTCGCAGCACGTAGTCGCCCGCGGGCAACGGCTCGCCATCGAGTCTCCGGACGGCCCCGCCGGGATGATCGCCGTACAGCGAGTACGGCGGGTAGTTCTCGGTCTTGGGAGACACCGACTTGGCGCCCGACAGCTCCAGGCTCACGCTCCCGACCCGCTGGCCCCGCGCGATGTGGGCCCGGAAACCGTAGTTCGCGTCGGCATCCGGCAACGTGATCTCGGCGCCGTCCTCCAGCGACGCCACCCGGTACTGGCTCGGTGTTGCCACCAGCGAGAACCCGGCCAGCGGCCCCGCGCCCACGGGCGGCTGCTGCGCGGCGACCGCCGCCAGGCCCAGGCCGCCCACCGCCAGCGCCGCCACCGACACCGCCGCCGCGAGCCGCCTCCACAATGCCGGCATCGGCCTCGCCGGCGCCGGTCCAGGACGCGTCGTGCTCGATGGCCGGCTCCGGCGGCGTTCCAGCGGGCTGGCCGGTCGCGGCCGCGGACGGTGGATCATGGTGCCTCCCAACGGTGGGCAGATGCTCGATGCATTGCGCCAGAGCTATCTAGTGCGTCTGATTCGAATGAAGACTGTATACACACCGGCTCGCAACATGCCTACATTCACACCCAGACGGCAGAGCGCCTTTGCCATGAGTGGTTAGAGCAGTGGCATGAGGGTCTCTGCATGGATCGGTGCGATGTAGCGCCGGATACCTATTTCGGCTGGAACGGGCGCTATGGTTACGGCTGCCCGGCCCGGGCGGAACTCGTACCTGCCCTCCTGGGGCACCCGGGCCGGGCAACACCACCGGCGGCGTCCAGGCGCCTGTCCGGGGTCCCGGAGCCTTGGCATTGGCCCGCCCGGCGGGGGCTATGATCGGCGCGAGCACAGCCGATTCGCGGCTGAGCGTCCGGAGACATGTCGAGGTATTGGGTTGAGTGAGCACGACCCGTTGAGAACGGAGAACGAGAGGCTGCGGGCGCGCCTCGACCATCTCACCGAGGCCATCCTGCGGATCAGCGAGGACCTCGACCTCGACGTCGTGCTGCAACGGGTCGTCGACAGCGCGAGGTCGCTCACCGGCGCCCGTTACGGCGCGATCAGCACCCTGGACGGCGCCGGCGCGCTCGAAGACCTGCTGATCTCGGGCCTGGCCCCCGACGAGGAACGCCAGCTCATGGCGTTCCCGGAGGGCAACGAGCTGTTCAGGTACCTCAGCACGCTGCCCGGACCCCTGCGCACCGCGGACTTCGTCGCCCACGCGATGTCGGCCGGCTTCGCCGGCTTCGACCCGCCGATCGGCACGTTCCTGACAACGCAGATCAAGGTGCGGGACCGCCAGGTCGGCAATGTCTTCATCGCCGAGAAGGACGGCGGGGAGGAGTTCACCCGGGAGGACGAGGCGACCCTGGAGATGTTCGCAGCCCAGGCGGCGGCCGCGGTGACCAACGCCCGCCGCTACCGCGAGGAGCAGCGGGCCAAGGCCGACCTCGAGGCCCTGCTCGACACCTCCCCGGTGGGCGTGCTCGTCTTCGACGCGGCCACTCTGCGGCTCGAGAAGCTGAACGGGGAGGCGTGCCGCCTCGTCGGTGTCCCGGACACGGGCGAGCGGGACCTCGACCGGCTCCTCGGACACCTGACGTTGCGGCGGATCGACGGGACGGCGATGTCCCGCGACGAGCTGCCGCTGGTGCGGGCCGCAACCAGAGGCGAGACGGTGCGGGCCGAGGAGGTCGTCATCGAGGCGCCCGGCGGCGAGTCGGTGACGACACTCGTCAACGCCACCCCCATCCGCGATGAGGACGGCGAGATCGTGACTGTCATCCTCGCGGTCCAGGACATCACGCCGCTGGAGGAGATGGAGCGGCTGCGGGCCGAGTTCCTCGGCATGGTGAGCCACGAACTGAGGGCGCCGCTGACGTCGATCAAGGGCTCGGCCGCCACGGTGCGAAGCTCTTCGGGCCCGCTCGATCCCGCGGAGACGCGCCAGTTCTTCCGCATCATCGAGGAGCAGGCCGACCACATGCGGGACCTGATCAACAACCTGCTCGACATGACTCGCATCGAGGCGGGCACCCTCTCGGTCGCACCTGAGCCCACCGATCTCGGGGCCGTCATCGACCAGGCGACGAGCGCGTTCTCGAGCGGGGGCCACCGCAGCAGCATCGAGGTCGACATCGCGCCCAACCTTCCCCGAGTCTGGGCGGACGGCAGGCGGATCGTCCAGGTCCTCTACAACCTGTTGTCCAACGCCTCGAAGTACTCCCGCGAGTGGTCCACGATCAGCGTCGGCGCGTCGCCCCAGGGCGTGCATGTCGCCGTGAGCGTCACCGACGAGGGCGTCGGGATAGCCCGGGAGCGCCTGCCCCGCCTGTTCACGAAGTTCTCCCGGGCCCGCAACGGCGACGGACACACCGACGGGGACGGGCAGCCGGACGGCTACGGTCTGGGCCTCGCCATCTGCAGGGGCATAGTGCAGGCCCACGGCGGTCGCATCTGGGCCGAGAGCGACGGCCCCGGTCTGGGCACCCGGCTCACCTTCACGATCCCGGCCGTGGACGAGGTCGCCGTCGCTCCCGAGACGGGGCCCGATCCGGATGCCGCCGAGCCGGGGCGGCCGCCGTCGAGGATCGAGCGCATCCTCGCCATCGACGACGACCCCCAGACCCTCCGCTACATCCGCAACACCCTCTCACGGGCCGGGTTCGCGGCGACCCTGGTCGGCTCGGCCGACGGTCTGGAGCATCTGCTCGACAAGGAGAAGCCCGACCTCGTGCTGCTCAACATGGTGCTTCCCGGCATCAGCGGGTTCGAGGTGATGGGTCGCATCCCGAGGATTCTGGACGTGCCGGTGATCATCCTGTCCGGTCGCGGCAGCGACCGCGACGTGGCCCGGGCCTTCGAGATGGGAGTGGCCGACTACGTCGTCAAGCCGTTCTCCCCCAGCGAGCTGCTGGCCAGGATCACCGCGGTGCTGCGGCGACAGGCCCTGTCACGCCAGTCCGAACCGTTCCGTGTGGGCGACCTCGTCGTCGACTACGTGACGCGCACGGTGTCGGTCGCGGGGCGTGCCACCAGCCTGACGCCGACCGAGTACAAGCTGCTGTTCGAGCTGTGCAGCAACGCCGGGCGCGTGCTCAACTACGACCAGTTGATCCAGCAGGTCTGGGGAGCGGGATCCACCGGAGATGCGCAGCGTGTGCGCACCTTCGTGAAGGACCTCCGCCGCAAGCTCGGCGACGACGCCAGGAGCCCGCGATACATCGTCACCGTGCCCGGTGTCGGCTACCGCGCCGCCACCGTCTAGCCAGGGCCACAGCAAGCGAGTGACGGCACGGGGCGCTGCGAGAGCGATACCGCGACGCCGGGACGGGTTCTTGAGATAGCGGTCTAGCCGGCTGGGGGCCTGTACCAGCCTCCCCCGACGGTGTAGCCGCCGCGGTTCACCACCCAGATGCGCACGGACTGCGCCAGGGAATCGGTCGGTGACTCGGGATCAGCGACCACTTCTGTGACCCAGGCGCCGGCCGATGGGGCATCCAGCACCGAGGTGCCGAGCAGGTCCACGACGCTGGTCCCCACCAGTTCGGGGTTGTTGAACGCCGACACGAGGGTGCCGCTCTCGTCAGCGATGAACCCGATCCATCTCCCGTCGGCGTTCTCCGCGTTCTCGTAGTAGTTGAGGATCTGCTGCAGCCCGCCGGCGAAACCGGAGGGCTGGGTGAACTCGGTGAGCGTCGCCTCCAGTCCCGCGGTGACCAGTTGGTTGGCGAACGCTCCCACCAGATCCTGGAGGAACTTCTCGGCCGGGGTGTACCAGCCGGAGGCGAACAGCAGCCCGTCGTGCCTCACGACCCAGACGTTCTTGAGCTCCAAGTCTCCGGGGTCGCCCAGGTTGATGTCGCCGGAGGTGGGATTCCCGTACACGTAGGACACCCATCTGCCGTCCTCGGTGGCCGAGAGCATCTCGCCTCCGAAGACGTAGCCGTTGGCGTCGGTGCCGACCCAACCCTTCACGTCGAGGCCCCGGCGGCCCGGGTCGTAATGGCCGATCACGGTGTCGTCGGTGCCGATGACGAACACGTACCACTGGCCGTCGACGCTGTCGATGCTGTTGTAGTGGGACAGCGTGGCCTCGAGGCCCTCGCTCTCATAGCGGCTGATCGCGTTGGACACCACGAACTTCGTGTACTCCGCGGCCGCATCCCTCGACGGGATCTTGGCGACAACCCCGCGGGCGATCCCCTCGACCTCAGCAGCCGACAGGCCCTCATCGGCCTCAGGCACATCCATGCCCGCAATCGCCGACTCCACAATCGCCTCAACCTCGCCAGCCGACAGGCCCTCATCGGACACAGGCACATCCATGCCCGCAATCGCCGACTCCACAATCGCCTCAACCTCGCCAGCCGACAGGCCCTCATCGGACACAGGCACATCCATGCCCGCAATCGCCGACTCCACAATCGCCTCAACCTCGCCAGCCGACAGGCCCGGATCGGCCACAGCAACCCCCGCAATCGCCGACTCCACAATCGCCTCAACCTCGCCAGCCGACAGGCCCTCATCGGCCACCGGCATGCCCGCGACCGCCGACTCCACAATCGCCTCGACCTCAGCAGCCGACAGGCCCTCACCGGCCTCAGGCACATCCATGCCCGCGACCGCCGACTCCACGATCCCCTCGACCTCAGCAGCCGACAGGCCGTCGCCACCGGTGTCGCTGGTGCAACCAGCCAGAAGCAGCGATGCCAGAAGCACCGGCCCCAACGCGGCCTTGACCGTTCTCATCCTCTTGCCTGCCCTTCTAGACCCTCGCCAATCAAGAGATCCGTACCGTTCGACGGAACTCGGGGAGCCTACCCTCAGGCAAGCTCAAGACATGCATTCATATGCGCAGATCAACACATTATGGGCATGATCTACATGATCTGGTCATTGCAGAAGCCCTCAAGCACCATGATCAGTGTCGTTCTCCTATATATGGGCGGCCGCATGCGTGGCACTACCGGCGCCGGGGCACACCACGCTGACCAGCCGGGCTGCCAGTCCTTGGATTCCCGGCATCGGCGCCGGGCTCCGGATCAGACGTTCAGCAGGTCGCGGGCGCCGGTGTCGCTGGAGGGGTGGCGCAGCTTCGACATGGCCCGGGCCTCGATCTGGCGGATGCGCTCCCGGGTGAGGTTGAAGTGCTCGCCGACCTCTTCGAGGGTGCGGGGCTCGCCCCGGTCGAGGCCGAAGCGCAGCTTGAGGATGTCGCGCTCGCGCTCGTCGAGCGGGGACAGCAGGCGCATGATCTCGTTGGGCAGCATGGTGGTGGCCGCGGTGTCGAAGGGCGAGTCGATGGAGCGGTCCTCCACCACGTCGCCCAACTCGGCGTCGCCGTCCTGGCGCAGAGGCTCCGACAGCGACAACGGCTCGGACTGGAAGCGCAGCGCCTCGGTGACCTTGTCCTCGGGCATCTCCACCTCGGCGGCCAGCTCCGACAGGGTGGGGGGTCGCCCGTACTTGAGCTCAAGGCGGGAGCGGGCCTTCTGGAGGCGGGCCAGGGTGTCGCCGGCATGGACCGGCAGGCGGATAGTGCGGCCTGTGTTGGCTATGCCCCGGGTGATGGCCTGGCGGATCCACCACGTGGCGTAGGTGGAGAACTTGAAGCCCTTGCGCCAGTCGAACTTCTCGACGGCGTGCATCAGCCCCAGGTTGCCCTCCTGGATCAGGTCGAGCAGGGGCAGGCCCGACGCCTGGTACTTCTTGGCTATCGACACCACCAGGCGGAGGTTCGACTGCACGAAAGTGCGCTCGGACTCCAGGCCCCGGCGATCCTTGCGTCGCAGATCCCGGCGGCGGTGGTCGGTGAGCGAGCCGGGCACAGCCTCCTTGAGCTCCCGGCGGGCGGCCGCGCCGATCTCGATCTCCTGCGCGAGCCGGACCTCGTCGTCCTTGGTCAGCAGCGGGTACTGGCCGATGTCGGTGAGATAGAGGCGGACAAGATCCTCCTCGTCTCGCTCAACACGCTCCTTAACCTTGACCACTTACCCCCGCTCCGGGTCTGGGGAGCCGGTCACGACGATCGCCGCCCCGCTCGCCACCGACGAATTTCACGATAACGACGTTTTGCCTATCGCCAACCACGCCCGGACCGAATTCGCTACCGCCCTCCGGCCGGAGCAGGCGAGTCCGCCGCCCAACCGGCCTCTAGGCCCAGGCACCGGGCCTCAGCACGTCCGGCCCGACGATGCCGCCGGCCGCGGTCAGCACACGGCCGGCCGCCTCGACCGGGCTGGCCACCTCAAGCGCGCCGGCCGTCTCGACCGTGCCGGGCTGACCGGCTCCGGCCACGGCCGCCTCGCGGTCCAGGTCATGAAGCAGCGCTCTGACCGCCGAAGCCAGAGCGGCATCGCAGTGGGGCGCGGCGTGCTGGCCGATCTCGCGGTATACGCCGGCGAGCGCGGGCACCAAGACCGTCTCGGCCACCGCGAGACGCTCCGACGGGCCCTGAAGCGCCGCGATCTCGTCGAGCGCGGCCACTAGCGCCTGATCCGCGGGCGACGCCTGCCTCCACGCCGCCATGCGCTCGGAGTCGGGCTGGAGCCCGTCGAGGGTCTCGCGGTGCAGGGCGAGCCGGCGGCTCAGCTCCAACAGACGGACGGCCGCGCCGGCGTGCGGGCCTCCGGCCGCGGCCGCCTGCCCGGCCCAGGCGCCCAGGATCTCCGACACCCGGCCGCAGGCCCACCGCAGCCCGCACACCAGGCGGGCGGTCCGGGCCACCGAGTAGCCGAGGCTCATCGGTAGCGGTTGACGATCGGCATGCGCCTGTCCCGGCCGAAGGCCCGGCCCGTGAGCCGGGGCCCGATCGGTGTCTGGCGGCGCTTGTACTCGGCCGCGTCGACCAGCCGGCAGACCAGCTCGACCACATCGGGCGCAGCGGTGCCGCTCTCCTGGATCTCCGCGACACCCTGAAGCTCCTCCACGTAACGGCGCAGGATGGGGTCGAGCACCTCGTAGGGCGGCAGCGACTGGTCGTCGCGCTGGCCCGGGGCGAGCTCGGCCGAGGGCGCCTTGGCGAGCACCGTGGCCGGGATGAGCTCGGCGCCGGCCTGCTCGTTGCGCCAGCGGCAGAGCCGGTAGACGTCGAGCTTCCACAGGTCCGAGATCACCGCGAAGGCTCCTGCCGTGTCACCGTAGAGAGTCGAATAGCCCACCGCGAGCTCGCTCTTGTTGCCGGTGGTGAGCACCAGCCAGCCGTGCTCGTTGGCCAGGGCCATCAGCGTCGTGCCGCGGACGCGGGCCTGGATGTTCTGGTCGGTGAGACCGCCCCCGTCGATCCCCGCGCCGAGGCCGGACTCGATCATCCCGGCCAGCGCGGCGTGGCCGGGTTCGATGCCGACGACTCGAGCGTCGATGCCGAGATTGGCCGAGAGCTTCTCGGCGTCGGTCACCGAGTGCTCGCTGGAATGGCGGGACGGCATCAGCACGCCGTGGACATGGGCCGCGCCCAACGCATCGACTGCGACCGTGGCTGTCAACGACGAGTCGACACCGCCCGATAGCCCCACGCACACGTCGGTGAACCCGCTCTTGCGCACATAGTCGCGGGTCGCCAGCACCAGCGCGGCCCAGCGCTGGGCGTCGAGGCCCATAGGCGGCACCAGCGGCGGCTCCAGCGGCGGGCGGTGCGGGCCGGCCGGGCTGGCCCCCGTCACAACGGCCAGCTCGGGCGACCAACCCCCTCGGGGCACCATGCGCCGCGGGGCCACATCCAGATCGAACGCGACCACCGCCCGCTCGAACGACTCGCATCTCGCGGCCACCGTCCCGCCGGGGTCGACCACGAACGAGCCGCCGTCGAACACCAGCTCGTCCTGGCCCCCGACCAGGTTCACGCACACCACCGGCACGCCCGCCTCGGCGGCCCGGCGGCCGATCACCTCCTCGCGGGCGGCCTGCTTGCCGACCCGGAACGGCGAGCCGTTGACGTTCACCACCAGCTGCGCACCGGCGCGGGCCAGGACGCCCACCGGCCCGTCGGGCACCCAGGCGTCCTCGCACACGGTGACCCCCACGACGACGCCGCCTATCTCGAACAGGGGCGGATCCTCGACGCCGGGGCGGAAGTGCCGCATCTCGTCGAAGACGTCGTAGTTGGGCAGGTGGCGCTTCCGGTAGACGCCGCACACCTCGCCGTTCGCGCAGACCGCCACCGCGTTGTAGGCGTCGCTGAAGCTCTGGACGCCGGCCATGTCGGGCACCGCCCTGCGGGACTCGCCCGCGCCGTCGACGAAGCCGACCACCGCCGCGCACCGGCCGGTCGCGGCGGCGACCCGTTCGAGCGCGGCCCGGCTGGCCGCGACGAAGCCGGGCCGCAGCACCAGGTCCTCGGGCGGGTAGCCGGTGACGGCCAGCTCGGGGAGGACGGCGACGTCGGCGCCGGCCGCGGTGGCCCGGGCCACCGCGTCGATGACCAGATCGACGTTCCGGTCGAGGTTGCCGACGGTGGGGTTGACCTGGCAGATCGCGACCCTCAGCCGGTTCGCACCTGCCTCTGGAGCTGTGCCGGCGGCCATTCTGGGCCGGTCCGGCTAGTTGTAGCCGGCGAGGGCTTCGCAGATCGTGCGGGTGATCAGCGTGGTGACGTGGTAGGGGTCGGCGTTGGCGTTGGGCCGGCGGTCCTCGATGTAGCCCTTGCCATCCTTGGCGACCTGCCACGGGATCCGCACCGACGCACCCCGATCCGACACACCGTAGGAGTACTGGTCGTAGCGCTCGGTCTCATGCTCGCCGGTCAGCCGGAACTCGATGCCGGCGCCGTATCCGGCCAGATGCTCCTCAGGCTTGCCGGCCGCGCCCAGCGCCTCACACGCCGCGATGATCGGCTCGTAGCCCTCGCGCATCGCCTTGGTCGACACGTTGGTGTGCATGCCCGCACCGTTCCAGTCGCCCAGCATCGGCTTGGGCTCGATGGTCACCTCGATGCCGTGCTTCTCGGCCAACCGGAACAGCAGGTAGCGCGCCACCCACACATGATCAGCCACGGTCACGGTGTCCAGCGGCCCGATCTGGAACTCCCACTGGCCCGGCATCACCTCGGCGTTGGTGCCCGCGATGCCCAGACCAGCCTGAATGCAGGCCGTGGTGTGCTCCTCGATCAGGTCACGCCCCGAGATGCGGCCCGCACCGACACCGCAGTAGTACGGGCCCTGAGGCGGCGGGAACCCCGCCGGAGGGAACCCCGCCGGCCAGCGGGTCACCGCATCCAGCAGCGTGTACTCCTGCTCCATCCCGAACAACGGAGCCTGGTCCTTGAACTTCTCATACACCGCCACGCACTCGGCCCGCCGGTTGGTGGGATGGGGCGAGAGATCATGGGTCAGCAGCGTCTCGCACAGCACCAGGATGTTGTCACCGCCACGCACCGGGTCACCGCACGTGAACACCGGCTTCAAGACAACGTCGGAGTTGTCGCCGGAGGCCTGATTCGTGCTCGACCCGTCGAACCCCCAGATCGGAGGCTCCTCGTCGTTCTGGAGGATCTTCGTCTTGGTGCGAATCTCACCGACCGGCTCAACGCCATCAATCCACAGATACTCCGCTCGATAGGTCACTGAATCGTCTCCTGTGTGTGATCGCAGGGGTCTCGAACGCTGAATGAGGCTACCGGCTCATCGGCGGTTCTCAGCCCACCACCCGTCGAGCCGGGCCAGCAGTTCATCGAGGGGCAGCTCCCCTTCGGTGCGCTTGAGTTCCAGCAGCCAGGCCAGCGCTCGCCCCACGTCGCGCCCGGGTGCCAGCCCGAGGTGGGCCATCACCGCGCCGCCGTCGATCTGGGGTCGCTCCGCCGCCTTGCGCTCGGCCTCGGCCAGCTCGGCGATGCGGCGCTCGAGGTCGTCGATCTGGCGGTGGAGGTCGACCTCCTTCTGCAGGTTCCGGGTGGTGCAGTCCGACCGGACCAGCTGGTTGAGCCGGCCCAGCAGCGGTCCGGCGTCGCGGGCGTAGCGCCGCACCGCGGCGTCGCTCCAGCCCGACGCGTAGCCCTTGAACCGGCCCGACAGCCGCACCAGTTCGCTCACGTCGCACACCGTCTGTTCGTCGAAGCACAGAGCGGTCAGGCGCCTGCTGGTCATCCGGGCCCCGACAGCCTCATGATGCCGGAAGGTGACCTCACCGTGCTCGTAGCTGCGGGTCCGGGGCTTGCCTATGTCGTGGAACAGCGCAGCCAGGCGAACCAGGAGGTCGTCGGGAGTCTTCGCCACGACCGCGATGGTGTGGGCGAGCACGTCCTTGTGGCGGTGGATGGGGTCCTGCTCCATCTTCAGCGCGGGCAGCTCAGGCACGATCTCAGCCATGCGGCCGCAGTCGATCGCGGACCACAGCCGGGGGGCGGGATCGTCACCGCCGACCAGGTCGCAGAGTTCGTCGCGAGGGTCCGCATCCGTCACCGCAGAACAGCCTATGATCGCGCCGCACCGTTCGACTCCGTGACGCGCCGGGGCCGGACGAAACTTGTATGGTGGACACCTGGAAAGGAGTTCCACATGCGTTCACTGAGGCTCGGGGCCGCGATGCTGGCGTTGGTGCTGGTCGCGGCGGCATGTAGCGACGACGAGGACCCCGAAGAGGCGACGAACGGAGAAGAGGTCACCGGCACCACGACGACTCGGGCAACCACCACGACAACCGAGCAGCCGCTGGTGACAACGCCGACGGTGGCGCCTCCCGAGACGACGACCACCACCGAAGTCCCGGCGGAGGACGCTGCCGACGTGACGACGACGACCCTCGCACCGACTGTGAGCGTGGCCGCTCCGCCGCCGCCCAGTGACCTCAGATGCCTCGGCGGCAGCGCCGACAACGAGCTCCTATTGGAATTCGACGCCCTTCCCAATCCTGCCGAGATCTCCAAGATCCGCACCTACCTGCAGCTCGACGGCGAGCCGGTCATCGCCAACGGCGAGTTCACCATCGGCCAGGTGGACACCACTCGCGACGGCGGGACCCGCTGGGCCGCGCCGGTTCGCAGAGTCCCGGCCAATGTCCCGGTGAAGCTGTACGCGACCTCGTTCAACCAGCTCGGCCAGGAGTCCGGCTGGTACAGCGTGGACGGCCTCTACACCGCGGCGGGGGCGCCTTGCGGCGCGGCGACCGACGTCGTGCTGCCGCCCACCACCTGCACCGCCGGCTGCGACGAGGAAGAGGGCGAGCCGGGCAACTAAGCACGGATTCCCCACCCGGCCGGGAACCAGAACCACCCGGCCTACGTCATAGGTGCTAAACCGTCCCAACTGGGAGGACACCCATGACTGCAGGGAGGACACCCGTGACCGCCGAAATTGGTGGCGATTCTGGGCACCATATGCCCAGAATCCACATCAATTTCGGCAAGGGGCCGCGGCCCGGCCACCGGAGGACACCGAGGCTGCTCGCGCTCGCCCTAGTGAGCGCGGTGTTGGTGCTGCTCAGCGCATGCGTCGGCGGGAACGACGCCGACGAGTCGCTCGCGCTCTCGACAGCCGCACCTGCTGCTTTCGCCGAAGACGCGGACACGGGTGAGATGGCGATGGCGGAGGAAGCGCCGGAGTTCGAATCCGCCTCCCCGGAGGCCCCCCAGCAGGATGGCGCCGGCGACGCTGCGCTGGCGGTTCCCACCGCGCTCACGCCTGCCGATCTGGGGCGCGACATCGTCTACCGGGCCACCATCAGCCTGCAGGCCGACGACGTGACCGCGGCCAGCAACGAGGCGATGGCCATCGTGCAGGGCCTGGGCGGGATCGTGTTCAACCAGACCACGCGCACCGAGCCCCAGCCCTCGGCCCAGATCACCTTCAAGGTGCTGCCCGCAGACTTCTCGACCGCGCTGGAGCTCCTTGCCGGGGTGGGCAAGCTGGTCGACCAGTCGATCAGCGCCGACGACGTGACCGAGCGGGTCGTCGACCTCGAGAGCCGCATCGACACGGCCGAGACCAGCGTGACCCGCCTGCGCACCCTCCTGGAGGAGGCCGTCAAGCTGGAGGACGTGGCCCAGATCGAGCGGGAGCTGCTCGACCGGGAGACCACCCTGGAGGTCCTGCGGGGCCAGTTGCGCACCCTGCGCGACCAGGTCGACCTGGCCACCATCACGTTGACCATCCACCAGTCGCCCACCGTGCTGCCCGACACCGGGATCGAGGTGGGGGCCTGGGTCTCCGACGATGCCGACGACCCCTGCCTGGGAGCCCAGCACCTCACGATCGACCCGGACTCGACCGTGTACCTGTGCCTGGAGGTGGAGAACACGGGTGCCTCGGCCCTCACCGACGTGTCGGTCCGCTCCCTCGATGTGCGTCTGGACATCGGCGACTTCGAGATGCGGCAGGGCGGCTTCGACCGGATCGAGCCCCGCGAGCTGCTGGTGGCCGTGCTGGAGGTTCCCGTCACCGACGGGCGGCTGGCCGGCCGGGCGGCCACCCGGGGCCTGGAGATCCGTCTGGAGGTCGAGGCCGCTCCGGTGGACACGGAGGGAAGAGAGCTTCCCGAGGTCTCCGGCAACACCTTCGTGTGGCTCGACTCCCGCACCGACGAGTCGCTTCCAGGGTTCGCCGACTCGGTCTCCGACGGCGCCGGCTTCCTGCGCACGATCGTGGGCGTGGTGCTGGTCGTGGTTGGCGTGCTCGTGCCCTTCCTGCCTTTTATCGCCGTGATCGCGGCCCTCATCTGGTGGCGGCGCCGCCGGCGCGGCACGCGCCCCGAGCGCACCCCCAAGCCGGAGCGCAAGCCCAGGCCCGAGCGCAAGCCGAGGCGCAGGAGGGCGAGGGCTGAGGTTCCTGCACCCCCGCCACCGGCTCCCAGACCCGAGGATTCCGACGAATCCCCCTAGCCTGTCGCGGTGGGCGAGGCACAGGAACGCAACAAGCAGATCGTCGGGCAGTTCTGGGATGCGCTGTACGCCCACGACTGGGAGGCGGTTGGCGGCTTCTTCGCCGCCGAGGCCAACTACGCCGATGTGGGCACGGGCGAGTCGGGCGGCGGCGCCCACGGACCGGCCCAGATCGTGGCCCGGCTCAGGCTGGGGCTGGAGCCGGTGGAACGCCACACCCACGAGCCGGGCCTGGTGGTTGCTGAGGGCTCGGTCGTGGTCACCGAGCACCTCGAGGTCTGGTGGTTCCACACCGGCGAGGTGGTCCGGCACCCGTTCACGTCGGTGATGGAACTCGACAGCGCCGGGCTCATCACCCGCTGGTGGGACTACTCCAACCTGTCGAACCTGCTCGACAACGCCCCGCAGTGGTGGCTAGAGCACATTGCGGCCGGCTGGCGCACAACCCTCGACGCCTAGCTCCGGCTCTCAGTCCCGTCGAACCGTGACCCGCCGGATCACGCCCACAGCCATGGCTACACCGACGGCGATGATGGCCCCGCCGACCACCAGCACCGGATCGATCTCGGCCCAGAACCGGTCGGCCAGCGCCAGGATGGCGATCGCCAAGAACAGAAGACCGGTCACGACCGAGACGGAGTCGATACGACCGGTGCGCCAGCGATTGGACGGCGGGTCCGCGGTCTCGTTGCCGGGCATGTCGTTCTCCTCGTAGCTCATCGGTTGGATCCCTCGACGGGGGCGGGCCCGGTAATGAGCCGGGCCTCGCCGATGCCGACATCGATGTCCAGGCGCAGTTCACCGGTCGTCTCGCTGTGCGCGGGCACCGTGACGGTGCGACTGACATCGAAGCCGTCCTCGCTGCCTGTCCAGCTGTACGAGGTGTAGCCGGACCCGCGCGTCACGATGTTCCCGGCTCGCACGTCGATGTCGGCGGTCGTGGCGATGGTCTCGGGGACGTACACCCGCAACTCGCCGATGCCGAGGCTCAACTCCACGGAGTGGTCGGTGCGCGCCGGATCGAGATTGCGAAGATCCACGGTCAGCTGGCCGATGCCGTGGCGGTACTCGTCCTTCAACTCGTCTATGTCGGCGACGCTCACCCGGTCCTCTCCTATTCCTGAGCCCCGGGGCACGTCCACGCCAACGAATAGCAGCAGGGGCGCTGACAGCGCCACCCCGAGCGCGATCAGTCCCCGGGCGGGATGGGCGAAGGCAGACGCCAGCAGGCCGGCACCGGTAATGGCCAGCGCGACGGCGAAGAACACGCCCAGGTCGACGTCTACCGCGTCGAGGCGGTCCAGCATCATGGCTGCGCCCGTGTACACGAACAGCGCCGCGACCGTGACCGAGCCGATCACGGAGCGCCGTCGGCGCGGTTCCTCAGCGGGCCCGGCCGCGCTGGGGGGAAGCGGCCGCTCCGGCCCGGCCGCGCTGGGGGGAAGCGGCCGCTCCGGCCCGGCCGCGCTGGGGGGAAGCGGCCGCTCCGGCCCGGCCGCGCTGGGGGGAAGCGGCCGCTCCGGCCCGGCCGCGCTGGGGGGAAGCGGCTCACCGGTCGCGTAAGCCGAGGAGGGCGGCGGCGGTGGAGCTGGCGGCCGGGCCGGAGCGGGCTGGGGGCGACCGGCGGGTCCCGGCCACAGAACCAGGGCGACGCCGGCGGCGATGAGTATCAGAGCCAGGTAGGGAGCGATGCGCCACACGTCGATGAACAAGCCGAAGAGGCTGCCACTGACATTGGCGGTGATCAGCAGGCCGAGGCCGATCAGGGCCACGGCCATCAGGCTGCGGAAGCGGTGGGGAGAGTCTCCGCCGAGAGCCTTGGCGACTACGCTGCGCGAGTCTTCCTTCGGCAGGGCCAGCCAGCCGATCAGGTACAGGAACGGGCCCGCGCCACCCAGGAAGGTCAAGACGATGAAGGCGATCCTCACGATCACCGAGTCGATGCCGAAGTAGGCACCGATGCCCCCGGCCACTCCCGCGATCACCTTGTCGGTGGAACTGCGACACAGCGTGCGCTTGGCCGCGGCATCCTCGTCCGCGGCGCGCTCGTCCGCGGCGCCCTCGTCCGCGGCGCGCTCGTCCGCGGCGCGCTCGTCCGCGGCGCGCTCGTCCGCGGCGCGCTCGTCCGCGGCGCGCTCGTCCGCGGCGCGCTCGTCCGCGGCGCGCTCGTCCGCGGCGCGCTCGTCCGCGGCGCGCTCGTCCGCGGCGCGCTCGTCCGCGGCGCGCTCGTCCGCGGCGCGCTCGTCCGCGGCGCGCTCGTCCGTCCGGTCGGGGTCCTCGCCGGGACTCGGCTCTTCGACGCCGGGCTGCTGCTCTTCAGCCATGGCGTCCAGTTTGTGCTCCGGCATCACAGCGCCAAATGGGGAATGTCCCTGAAATATCCCCTAGGGCTGCCGCGGATGTCCGGGATGGTTCCCGGTGCCGTCCGGGAACCACCGTGTCATCATCTGTCCCATGGCGCCCACCCGTGCCGGTTGGCCGGTGAGATCCCGCAGCGATCGGATGATCGCGGGCGTGTGCGGCGGTGTCGGGGCCCGCCTAGGCATCGACGCGACCATCGTGAGGATCGCCTTTGTGGCACTCGCGCTGGCCTGGGTCGGCGTGCCCCTCTACTTGCTGGGATGGATCCTGCTGCCGCAGGACCCCGCGCCCACGGCGGGGGCGGGACCGGTGGATGCCGTGCGTCCGGCTCGAACGGCTGCCCGGCGGGCCGCGGGCATGGCTCTGATCGTGATGGGAACGGTGCTCCTGGTCCGGCACTTCGGGGTGGCCCTGCCCGACACCATCATCTGGCCCGCGTTGTGCGTGGCCTTCGGGGTGGGGATCGTCGTGTGGAGGGTTCAGCCCGCCGCGGGCATCGGACGGTCCGTCGCGATGCGGATCGCGGCGGGCACGATCCTGCTCGCGCTCGGCATCGGGGCCATCGCCGCCGCGAACCTGTCGCTGTCCACGGTGCGCGACGGCCTGCTGTCGGGCGGGCTGGTGGTGGGCGGTCTGGCTCTGATCGGAGGACCGTGGGTGGCCGTGCTGCTCCGGGACCGGCGTGAGGAGCGTCAGCGCCGCATCCGGGCCGACGAACGGGCCGAGATGGCAGCCCACCTGCACGACTCGGTGCTGCAGACCCTGGCCCTGGTGCAGCGGTCCGACGACCCGGCCCGCATGGCCGCCCTGGCCCGGCGCCAGGAGCGGGAGCTGCGAGGCTGGCTCTATGGCGGCAGTCCGGCGCAAGACCAGGCCACCGTCCGGGCCGCGCTCGAGCACCTCGCCGGAGTGGTCGAGGACCGCCACGGGGTGGTCATGGATGTGGTGGCCGTGGGTGACACGCCGCTGGACCCGGCCATGGAGTCGCTGGTGGCCGCGGCCGGTGAGGCGATGACCAACGCGGCCCGGTGGTCGGGCTGCTCGACCGTGTCGGTGTATCTGGAGGCGACGCCTCAGGGAGTGGAACTGTTCGTGCGCGACCGGGGCGCAGGCTTCGACCCCACCTCGGTCGACGGAGAGTCCCGCGGGATCCGGGATTCGATCCGGGGCCGGCTCGACCGGGTGGGCGGGCGCTGCGAGATCAACAGCACCCTCGGCCACGGCACCGAGGTCCGTCTCCGCCTGGACCGGAGCTGATGGCTGGGCAGGGGCCGGACCCGCACGAAATATGTAGAGAAAGCCGTCGCATAGGGGCAGAATCCACCCAGATTTCGGGAACCGGGATCCGGCAGGGCCTCTAGCGTGATGGTCATGGCAACTGCTCCTCCCCGGGTGGTGATCGTCGACGACCACCGGCTGTTCCGCAGCGGGGTGCGGGCCGAGATAGGCGACCAGGTGTCGGTGGTGGCCGAGGCCGGCGACGTCGGCTCGGCAGTGGAGGCCATCGAACTCTGGAGCCCCGACGTGGTGCTGCTGGACGTGCACCTGCCGTCGGGGTCGGGGCGCGAGGTGATCGAGTCGGTGGGCGCGGCCGGGGTCGAGACCCGGTTCCTGGCCCTGTCGGTGTCGGACGCCGCCACCGACGTGATCGAGGTGGTCCGGGCCGGAGCCCGGGGCTATGTCACCAAGTCGATCTCGGGTGACGACCTGGTGGAGGCCATCATGCGGGTGCGCGACGGTGATGCGGTGTTCTCGCCCCGCCTGGCCGGGTTCGTGCTCGACGCCTTCGCGGCGGACACCGTGGCCGTGGCCGGGTCGGAGTCCGACGAGGACCTCGACCGGCTCACCGCCAGGGAGCGGGAGGTGCTGCGCCACCTCGCCCGGGGCTACACCTACAAGGAGATAGCCCGCCAGTTGACGATCTCGATCAAGACGGTGGAGACCCACGCCTCGGCCGTGCTGCGCAAGCTGCAGCTGTCGAACCGCCACGAGCTGAGCCGGTGGGCGGCCGCCCGCCGCATCTGGTGAGTTGCAAGCTGCAGTAGGTTCTGCGCTCGTGGACCCGCAGGAAACGGCTGGGCAGCGGTGGGCGCGGCAGATGGCCGGCTGGGCCATCCCCGCCGAGATCCTCGCGGGCGCCACTCACCAGCCCTTCGTGTTCACTCCGGAGATCTTCGCCGCGCCCGAGCCGGGGACCTTCGAGCGGTCCCTGTCGAACCGCCGGGCGGCTGAGGCTCTGGGCGACGGGGGCTCGGTGCTTGACGTCGGCTGCGGGGGCGGGGCCGCCGCGTTCGCGGTGGTACCGCCGGCCACCGAGGTGATCGGCACCGACCGCCAGGACAACATGCTGGAGATGTTCGCGGCCACTGCCCGCCAGCGGGGCGTCGCGGCCTCGGTGCATGCCGGCTCGTGGCCCGAGGTCGCCGACGAGGTCCCAGTGGCCGACGTGGTCGTGTGCCACAACGTGCTCTACAACGTGATCGACATCCCGCCGTTCGTGGCCGCGCTGGACGCACACGCCCGCCGCCGGGTGGTGATCGAGATCACGCCCAAGCACCCCCAGGACCGCCGCCGCATGCTGTGGCGCCACTTCTGGAACCTGGAGCGGCCCCACGAGCCCACCGCGGCCACCGCGGTGGAGGCCATCACCGAGACCGGCCTGGCTCCGGTCGTCGAGGAGTCGCTGCTGCCCGAGGATCCGCGGGCCGCGGTGCGCCGGGAGTTCGAGGCACCCCAGTGGTGCCGCAACCTGTGCCTGCCGCCCGAACGCGAGCCCGAGGTGGCCGCCCTAGTCGCCGATGTCCCCTTCCCGCGCGAGCGGGTCACCATCTGGTGGGACGTCGACCGTTGAAGTCTAGATGAAATCCTATGTAGACTATTGGTAAAACTACTGATAGATATAGGGTAAAACATCTAGTAGAAGTGAGCCCATCGCCCAGCCGCGACAGGAGGCCCGCTGAATGGTCGAGAGTACGACGCTGCCGCGAAGGATCGAGCCCGCGCTGCGGCGCGCCCTCGGCGTGTTCCGCGTCGTCGTGCTGCACGGCCCGCGGCAGTCGGGCAAGACGACCCTGTCCCGACGGATGGTCGGGGACGGGACATTCCTGTCCCTCGACGAGCCGGCACTGCTGCCTCTGGCTCTCGACGACCCGACGGGCTTCGTTTCGGGCCGGTCTAGGCCCGTGGTCATCGACGAAGTGCAGCGAGGCGGAGACGACCTGGTCAGGGCCATCAAGCTCGCCGTCGATGCGGACGCCTCCCCCGGAGCATTCCTGCTGACCGGCTCCACGAGCTTCCTGGCTGTCCCGGTGCTGTCGGAGTCCCTGGCTGGTCGGGCGGTCTTCTTCCATCTGGCGCCGTTCTCGGAGGTCGAGATCGAGGGCGCCACCCACGGGCTGCTGGCACGGCTGGTGGACGCGCCCAAAGGAGGCGTGACCGGCCCGGATCACTCAGACCTGCTGCGAGCACCGCCCTCCGGAATCACGCGCCGCCAGTACGCGGAGCGCATCTGCCGGGGCGGGTATCCCGAGGCGGTCCGTCTGAGCGACGACGACCGCCGGCTCTGGTTCAGCGCCTACGTCCACACCGCAGTCACCCGAGACATCGTCGAGCTCACAGGTGCGCGTCGATCCACCGAGCTGCCCCGGCTGTTGCGGGCCGTCGCAGCCCGCACCGCCGGCGAGCTCGTGATGCAGGACCTGCACCGCGACCTCCAGCTCGGCAGCATCGACACCACCGCCGACTACCTGTCGTACCTGGAGATGACGCATCTGGTGACCCGCCTGCCCGGCTGGGCGACCGGCGCCGCCACCCGGGCCAAGAGGCGATCGAAGGTCCACATCGCCGACACAGGCCTGGCCGCGGCGATGCTCGGCCTGACCGCGGAGTCGCTCAGCGACCCGGCGACGGATGAGCGCGGGCCTCTCCACGAGACGTTCGCCGTCAACGAGCTGCACCGCCAGGCAACGGCCATCGCCGCCGACCTGCGGTTCTGTCACTACCGCGACTCCCGCGGGCGAGAGATCGACCTGCTGATCGAGCGTCCCGACGGGCGCCTCATCGCGCTGGAGGTCAAGGCAGGCGCCACGGCCCGGCCCGCCGACGCCAAATGGTTGATCTGGCTGCGAGACCTGATCGGAGAGCGGTTCGAGATCGGCCTAGTCCTCTACAGCGGCTCGCAAGCCCTCAGGCTCGCCGATCGGATCCTCGCCCTGCCCCTGTCATACCTCTGGCAGGTCTGAGCGCACCGCGCACGCCTCACTCCGGCGACCCGGGCGAGCCCCGGTCGAGTCGGGGCGCTCAACGAGGTGAGGCTGCTGCCAGTCCAGTAGCGGCTGCGGCCCGCGGCTCAGGCCGCGGTCGAGAACAGGAGGAAGGCGACCGCGCCCATTCCGGCGCCGACCCACTGCCAGCGGCGCACAGTCTCGCGGTAGATCCGCCAGGCCAGGGTCATGGACGTGACCGGCGCGAAGCCCAGCATGGCGGCCACCACCGCCACATTGCCCCGCTGGAAGGCGATGACCATGGCGATGACGGCGCCGATGTCGATCAGTCCGACCAGCAAGCCGAAGCGGCGCACCTCCGATGCCACCGGAGCCATCAACCGGAACGGCAACGTCACGAGAGGGATCACGGCAACCGCGCCCAACTGGGTCAAGAACGCGGGCATCGCTCCCGCGTCGGGGGTGATCTGAGCGAAGGTGAGGCTCAGACACCCCAATATCACCCCCACGAGACAGCCCAGCGCCAGGGCAGAGCCGGATCGGAGCATCTCGGTCGTGGGCAGCCGGCCCTCGCTCGAGATCAGCAGCACCGCGGGAATGGCCAGCGCCACGCCGACCAGCTCGGCTCCGCCCAAGGCGTCGCCGGTGAGCGGTCCCACCACTGCGGGGACCACCAGCGAAACCAGGCTGAAGGTCGGGGCGACCACCGCCATCGGCCCCCGCTCCATGGAGAGGTACAGCAACGGCCGGGCTGTGGCCGCGAACACCAGCGCCAACATCGTCCAGTAGAAGTCGGTCCGGCCGAAGTGGACGGGCGGGAACACCAGCACGAAGAGGCCGGCAACCGCCGCCCCGACGATCGACGCCACCCAGGCGATCGACACCACCGCGCCGGGATGGTCGACCCGCCGGCCGCCGACGCCCCCGAAGAAGTCACCGATCCCGAGCAGGGCCGCAGCCAGTCCCCCGAGAAATACAGGCAAGCCATCAGGCTACGTCCGGGATCGCCCCTCCCGGCCCCGGCCGCCGGCTCCGGCTCGCGATCGCACAATACGATTCACGGATCGAGGCAGTCTCCACAGACGTGTGCCCGCCGGGCCCGACGACTCTCGGCATCGACGTGGGCGGGACGTTCACCGATGTCGCCTCCTGGGACGGCGCGGCCATGACCGTCGGCAAGGTCCCATCCACCCCCCACGACCAGAGCGAGGGGGTCATGGTCGGGGCGGGCACCGCGTTGGAGGCGGGGCGCCGCGCCGACCTGCTGCACGGCACGACGGTGGCCACCAACGCGCTGCTGGAGCGCCGGGGGGCCAGGACGCTGCTGGTGACCGACACCGGGTTCGAGTCGCTGATCGAGATCGCCCGCCAGGACCGGCCGTCGCTGTACGACCCGTTCGCCGACCGGGCCCGGCCGCTGGCCGAGCCGGGGATGCGGCTGGGCGTCGAGGTGCCCGGGGACGGCTCGGACGGCGAGCTCGACGCGGTCGCCGCCTCAGTCGCGGCCGTGGCTCGCGACAAGGGCGCGGAAGCAGTGGCAGTGTGCTTGATGTACTCCTACTCGGACCCGGCCGTCGAGCGCGCCCTCGCCGGGCGGATCGGCCGCGAGCTTGGGCTGCCGGTGTCGGCCTCCGCAGAGGTGGTGGCCGAGTTCCGGGAGTACGAGCGGTTCTCTACTGCGCTCCTCAACGCATTCTTGTCCCCGGAGGTGGCCCGTTACATGGGCAGCCTGGCTCACCGGGCCTCGCGGGCCGGCTTCATCGACGAGATCTCGGTGATGCGGTCCTCGGGCGGGCTGGTGTCGCTCGACCACGCCTCGGCGTACCCGGCGTCGATCCTGCTGTCGGGACCGGCCGGCGGCGTGGTGGCCGCGGCCGCGCTGGGCGAGCTGATGGGCACCGAGACGCTGATCTCGTTCGACATGGGCGGTACCTCAACCGATGTATGCCGGGTGCGCCGGGGCCGCCCCGAGGTGACCTACAGCCGCGAGATCGCCGGCCATGCCTGCCTGATGCCCTCGGTGGCGGTCCACACCGTCGGCGCCGGGGGCGGTTCGGTGGCCTGGGCCGACCCGGGTGGCGCGCTGCGGGTGGGGCCGCGATCATCCGGAGCCGACCCGGGGCCGGCGTGCTACGGCCGCGGCGGGGCAGAGCCGGCGGTGACCGACGCCAATCTGATGCTGGGCCGCCTCGACCCGAGCGCCAAGCTGGCGGGGACGGTCGCCTTGCGTCGCAACCTGGCCAGGGCTGCCTTCGAGCGGCTGGGGTCGGAGCTCTCGTTGGACCCTGTCGAGGCCGCGCTGGGGGTGGTGGCCGTGGTGGAGTCCCACATGACCCATGCGGTGCGGGCGGTGTCGGTGGAGCAGGGCACCGACCCCCGCGATGCGTCGCTGATGGCGTTCGGGGGCGCGGGAGGCCTGCACGCGAGCGCGCTGGCCCGGTCGCTGGAGATGGACGGCGTGATCGTCCCGCCCTTCGCCGGGGTGTTCTCGGCCTTCGGCCTGCTGCTGAGCCCGCCCCGGGCCGACGCGGCCCAGACCGTCAATCTCGGGGAATCGGACCGCGACCGGTTGCCGGCCAGCGCCGGGGACCTGCTGGCCGCGGCCCGCGGCCAGCTCAAGGCCGACAGCGGCCAGGCCGCGGCTACCGCGGCGGTGATCGTGGACATGCGCTATGTGGGCCAGGCCCACGAGACGTCGGTGCCCTACACCGAGGGTGAGCCCTGGGAGGCGCTGTGCGAGCGGTTCCACCGGCTGCACGCCCAGCGCAACGGCTTCTCGCGGCCCTCCGACCCGGTGGAGGCGGTGACCGTGCGGGCCGAGGCGGTCGGGTCGGCCGCGCTGGACTGGTCCGACCTGCCCCCGTTCGTCCCCGAGCCGGGCGACCCGAGGCGGGGATCCCGGCCGGTGACGGTCCCGTCGGGGACCACCGAGGCCGGGGTGTGGTGGCGTCCGGCTCTGCCGGTGGGTGCCGAGGTGGCCGGTCCGGCCGTCATCGCCGAGGGCGAGTCGACGACGTACCTGGCCGCCGGAGACCGGGCCGTGGTGCACGGCACCGGCGCCCTGAGGATCGAGTGGTGACCCGACCTGGCAGCCCACAACACCCGATCGGGCATCCTCGGCTGCCAGTTCGTCGGGGGATGGTGGCAGGGTGGGGCTGAACGCGATCGACCTGGAGGTGGCCCGGCACCGGTTCACGGCCGCGGCCGACGAGATGGGCGGGGTGCTGCGGCGCACCGGGTACTCCCCCAACATCAAGGAGCGGGCCGACTTCTCCACCGCACTGTTCGTGCCCGCCGGCGAGCTGCTGGCCCAGGCCGAGCACATCCCGGTGCATCTGGGCTCGATGCCCGCGTCGGTGCAGGCCGTGATCGACGCTTTCGGCGACACCCTGGAGCTCGACGCCCAGTACGCGGTCAACGACCCGTACTACGGCGGCACCCACCTCAACGACCTGACCATCGTGCGGCCCGTCGCCCACCGCGGTGACCTGGTCGGGTGGGTGGCCAACCGGGCCCACCACTCCGACGTAGGCGGCGACGCGCCGGGGTCGATGCCGGCCGACGCCACCCGGCTCGACCAGGAGGGCCATGTGGTCCCGCCGACTCTGGCCGCTCGTGGCGGCCAGTGGGTGCCGGAGTTCCTCGACCCGTTCCTGGCCGCCACCCGCACCCCGGACGAGCGGGTCGGGGACCTGTCGGCCCAGCTCGGCGCCAACGAGGTCGGCGCCCGGAGGCTTACCGAACTGTGCGAGGCCTACGGGCCGGCCGGGTTCAGCGCCGTCTGCGACGGGCTGCTCGACTACGGCGAGCGCCGGATGCGGGCCGCCATCGGCGACCTGCCCGACGGGGACTACGGATTCGAGGACTACGTGGAGGGCCCCGACCGCCTCCACAACATCACCGTGAGGGTCACCATCGACGGCACAAACCTGCACGCCGACTTCGCGGGCTCGGCCCCGCAGGTGGAGGCCAACTTCAACTCGGTGGAGGCAGTGGCGGTGTCGTGCCTGTACTACGCGGTGCGGGTGGCCACCGACCCGTCCATCCCCGCCAACGGCGGCTGCTACCGGTCGGTCACCATGTCGTCGCCGGCGGGATCGATCGTGAGCGCCGAGCCGCCCGCCGCGGTGGCCGCCGGCAACGTGGAGACGTCCCAGCGCATCGCCGACACGCTGCTGGGGGCGCTGGCGCAGGCGGCGCCGGAGGCGGTGCCGGCCGCGTCGCAGGGGACGATGAACAACGTGCTGGCCGGATCGGACGCCTTCGCCTACTACGAGACTGTCGGCGGCGGGCAGGGCGGACGGTGCGGCCAGGCCGGCCAGTCGGGCATCCACACCGGCATGACCAACACCAAGAACACCCCGATCGAGAGCCTCACCCGGCACTACCCGCTGCGCATCACCGCCTACGGGCTCCGCTCCGGCAGCGGCGGCGAGGGCCGCTACGCCGGCGGCGAGGGCATAGTGCGCGAGATGGAGTTCTGCGAGGACGCCACCGTGACGCTGATGGGTGAACGACGGGTGACCCGGCCGTGGGGCCTTCAGGGCGGCGGCCCCGGAGCTACCGGCGAGGACTGGCTGATCCGCCGCTCCGGCAGCCGGGAACTCCTGCCCGGCAAGGTGACCTTCGAAGCCAAGGCCGGCGACCGCCTACGGGTCCTAACCCCAGGAGGAGGCGCCTGGGGCGCTTCTTGATGCGAACGGATAGAGGGGCGCTGGCTGCCACACCAGTGGACACTCATGTGGACAACAGGTTGGACAAAACTAGGGTCTATTAGTAGCCTCCCAGTGTGCGACGCTACCTTGAGTCACATCCGTGGATCACCTTCAAGGCCACCGACTTCAACGACCTCGGACCCAAGACGTGGATGCTGCTGGGTGAGGCTCGCTCCAAGTGCGATCACCTGGCCGGCGCCCCCCTCCCGCCCGATGTCGCGGAGGACTTCTATCGGGTCGCACTCATAAAGGGGGCACAAGCAACCACGGCCATCGAGGGCAACACCCTCACCGAGGAACAGGTGGCGGGAATCCTTGATGACACCTTCAAGGCCCCAGAGTCTCGGGCCTATCAGGAGCGCGAGGTGCGCAACGTGCTCGACGCTCTGCAAGAAATAGCTGACCAAGTCATGCAGAGCGCGTCGCCAACGATCACAAAGCATCTCATCTGCGAATTCAACCGGCGTCTCCTGGACGGCACTGAACACGAGCGTGACGCGGTGCCGGGAATGGTACGAGAGCATGCCGTCGCCGTTGCCGGTTACCGGGGCGCTCCGGCAGAGGACTGTGACTACCTGCTCGAGTGCCTCGCAGAGTGGCTGCAGAGCGACACGTTCAAGTCCGAAGACCCGGAGATCGGGTTCGCGTTGGCAGTGGCCTGCGCCGTCTACGCCCACCTGTACATGGCCTGGCTACATCCCTTCGGCGACGGCAACGGTCGCACCGCAAGGCTGCTCGAGTTCCTGATTCTCGCGAGGAGCGGCCTAGCACCTTTGCCTGCCGCTCATCTCCTGTCGAACCACTACAACCTCACGCGGGACCAGTACTACCGCGAGCTAGCTCGAGCAAGCCGAAGCAGCACATCGGCGCACTTCTTGACCTACGCGATTCAGGGCTTCGTGGACGGCCTGAGAGAGCAGGTCAGCCAGGTTCGTGCGTTACAACTCCAAGTGGCTTGGGTCACCTACATCCACGAGGTGATGAACCGCTATCCGGCGAGTCAGGCGCGCGATCGACAGCGCACTCTCGCACTGGAAATGCCGCCGGACGAACCAATCCCAAGAGACGAACTGCCGGTGCTCACTCCCAAGGTGGCAAGGCTCTACGCGACAACAGGCCCCCGCACGCTCAGCCGCGACCTCAACCGGTTGCGAGCCGCGGGTCTCTTGCGCAAGCGCGGATACAGATGGGTAGCCAACCAGAGCCGCATCAGGGCCTACATGCCGCCAGTGCCCGAAGGCAACCACTAGCACCGTGTCGGAGGGCTCTCTCCCCACTGCTCGGCGGACATCAGCGGGCGGGCAGGTCGAGGGCTAGGGCTAGTCCGGCTTCGATTCGCCGCATTGTTGCGGGGCCGACCGTGCCGGCCCAGTCGGACAGCGCCGCCTTGTCGAGGGTGACAACCTGAGAGACGTTGACCACCGAGTCGCGGTCCAGTCCCGACTCTTCGGCAGCGAGTTCGACATTGCCTGGGGCATCCGCGAGCCGGAGATTGGACGTGATCGCGGCGGCGAGCACCGTCGCGATGCGGCTGAGGTTGAAGCGGTCGCTGGACACCACCAGCACCGGCCGCCGGTGACCAGGTTCTGATCCCGTCGGGGCGCGCAGATCCGCCCAATGGATGTCGCCGCGGCGGATCACCAGGATTCAGTCAACGCCCGGGCCTGCGCGTCCCGCAGGACCGGGTCGAGTTCCGAGGGCTCGTCGGCGTACACCGAGTCCATGCGAGCGGTCACGTCATCGGCATCCACCTCGGCCAGCAGGCGCTCCAACGCCTGGGCATAGAGGCTCGACCGCGAGCACCGGCGGCGGGCGGCAAGCTCCTCGACCGCCTCAAACACCGCATCAGGAATGGAGACCGCTACCTTCACAACGTCGAGTATAACCAGGTATTACCCACAGCGCTCAGGGTGGTCCGGTGACCGTTAGCCTCGGTGGCGTGGCTGGTCGGAGTCAAGCAGGCGAAGGGGAGGTCCTTGCTGGGCGGGTGACCGAGTTCGTTCGGGTTGGGGACACGGTGCTCCGCCCGGCTTCGGCGAACACCGAGTCGATGCGGCAGTTGCTCGTTCACCTGGAGCGGTCCGGGTTCGCCGGGGCGCCGCGCAGACCAGCACCTTCAGCTAGACGAGCGAGCGGAGCCAGTGCGCTATGTCCTCGACTTCGGGGGACTCGGAGGCCACTCGCATGACTAGGCGGTAGACGTCGTCGTTGGGAGCCGAGGTGATCCCAACGCCGTTGAGTTCCAGGAACACCGCTGTGGCCAGCCAGCCGAGGCGTTTGTTGCCGTCGATCAGGGGATGGTTTCCGACGATGGACTGGAGAAGCGCGGCAGCCTTGGTCCAGATGTCCGGATAGGCGTCTGCACCGAAGGCGCTGGCCTGCGGGCGGGCGGCCGCCGCGGCCAGCAATCCGGCGTCGCGGACCGGCGGTGGGTTGCCGAGGAGCTCCCCGGCCAACTCGATGAGATCATCTGGCTCGAGAAACTCCAAAGGCTCGATCATTCGCCGAGGCGACGCAACGCCTCGCCATGGCGTCGCAGGACCAGTGCAGCCGCCGCGTCGATCCGATCACGGCGATCGCGGGAGGCGACATACTCGCGGACGGCGCGCCGGGCCGCCTCCTGCATCGAGATACCTTCAAGAGAGGCCCTCTCTCGTAGCGCCTCGTGCTCCTCATCGGTCAACCTGAGCGTCATGGCCATACTCCCACGGTATCAGATCGATACCACTACTGCCGCAAGAGATCCTTCTCTCAAACTAATCTTATATACCCTGACATAGTATAACATGTTATGGCATATCTCGGCCTCACGGCGACAGGATTCGGGGCCGCCGCTGGGCGGGCACCGGAACGGCGTTAGGGCTCTAGGACGACCTTGATGGCGCCGGCGGCCCGGTCGGCGGCGGTGGCGAAGGCCTCCCCGGCGGCGTCGAGCGGGAACCGGTGGGTGATCACCGCCTCAGCCATCTCGGGCGTCGCGGCCAGCACGGAGGCGGCCGCCTCCATGTCCCGGACCGCGCCGGCGCGCCCGTACATCGACGACGGGACCACCGTGAGCTCCTTCATGAAGACGTCGGCGAAGGGGAGCTCCAGGCCCTCCCAATAGGCAGCCAGCAGCAGCATGGTGCCGCCGGGGCGGCACCGGGCCGCGGTCTCCACCAGCGCCGAGGCCGTGCCCGCCGCGTCCACCACGACGTCGTAGGGCTCCTCGGTGAGCGGCGCCGCGCCCAGGCGGTCGGCGGCCTCGCGCTGGGCGTCGTGGCGGGCCGCCACCGCGGTCTCGCAGCCGGCGGTGCGGGCCACGGCCAGGGCCGCCTGGCCGATGCTGCCCCCGCCGACCACCGCCACCCGCATACCGCCCTGCAGCCCCGCCAGCCGGAATCCGTGGAAGGCGACGCCGAGCGGCTCCACCAGGCAGGCGTCTCGGGGGTCCACCCCCGCCGGCAACGGCACCAGCATGTCCGGCGAGACCAGAACCTCGTCGGCCATGCCACCGTCGCGGGTGATGCCGCAGATGCTGTTGAGCGTCTCCGGGCAGCGGTTGTAGTCGCCGGCCCGGCACAGCCCGCAGGTGCCGCAGCCTCGGATCGGCTCCACCGCCACCGCCCGCCCGTCGGCGGTGTAGCCCGCGAACTCGTGGCCGATGGTGAACGGATCGAAGAACCCCAGCTCCAGCATGTGCAGGTCCGAGCCGCACACGCCCGATGAGACCACCTTGACCCGGACCCCGTCACCGGCCGGGGCGGCCACCTCGACGGTGGTGGCCCGCCCGTCGACGCACCGGACCGCCCTCACGGCTAGAGGCTGTTGTAGGTGGCCGTCTCGATGTCGGTGTAGAGCTGGTAGGAGCGGGCGTCCGCGAACGGGAGCTGCTGGCTGATGTAGGCGCCCGCCACCTGGTTGGCCATGTCGATCCAGAAGAAGGAGTTGGCCAGTCCGGCCCACATGAGACCGCCCGCGGGGCGCCCGGTGGGCAGCGGCTCCTCGTTGATCTGGAAGGTCAGCCCCCACGACTTCTCGACGCCGGGGAAGAACTCGGCCTCGTTGGTGAGGTCGGGGATCACCGGCGGCAGGGCGACCACCCGCAGGTCGCCCATGCTGTTGGCCGTCATCTGGTCCACCGTCTCGGGCTGCAGCACCTGGGCGCCGTTGCGGCTGCCCCGACCGAGGATCATCTGCAGGAAGCAGCAGTAGTCCCCCACCGTGCCGTACAGCCCGCCGCCGCCCATCTGGAACTCCGGCTCGGGGGGCAGCCCGAACTCGATGGCCACCAGCGACCCGTCGGGCAGCCGGGCGTGCATGGCGGACTGGCGGGCCGCCATGTCGTCACTGATCCGGAAGTTCGTCGAGTCCATGCCGAGCGGCCCGAGGACGTGCTCGTCGAGGTAGTCGCCGAGGCGCTGGCCCGAGACCTCCTCCACCATTAGGCCGGCGTAGTCGATGTTGGTGCCGTACCACCACCGCTCGCCCGGGTCGAACAGCGCCGGGGCGGTCAGCGACGCCAGCTCGCAGGTGGTGATCGACGGGACGCCGGTGGCCTGCTGGTAGCGCAGCAGTTCCTCGGTCCAGAACTCGTACCCGAAGCCGGCGGTGTGGGTCAGCAGGTGCCGCAGGGTGATCGGCGAGCGGGCCGGCCGCACCTGCGGCTGCCCGTCGTCGTCGAAGCCCTCCAGCACGCCCACCTCGGCCAGGGAGGGCACCACGCCGGAGGCCGGCGCGTCGAGGTCCAGCCGGCCCTGCTCGACCATCTGCATGGCCGCAGTGCCGGTGATCGCTTTGGTCATCGACGCGATCCAGCACACCGTGTCGATGGTCATCTCTCCGGCGCCCGCGCCGGGGTCGGCAGAGCGCTGGCCGGCGGCCGCAGCCGCCAAGGTGCCGTCCCCGCTGACCACCTGGGCCACCGCGCCGGCAACGTCGCCGTCGCTCACCCCGCGATCCAGAATCGCCTGCACATCATCCTGTAGGGCCATGGAAGCCTCCCTCCCGTCGGTGCTGGCACCCATTGTGCAACACCGGGAGCGGCGACGCTTCGGCTGGCGGCCCCGGAAGCGTCAGCCGGGCTCGGGCTCGGATGCCCTGGGCCGGCGCACGCTCGTGACTGAGTCCGCGACCGAGCGCATCGGCATGGTGGAGATCTCGAACACGGCACCGACCAGCTGCGCCGGGGCCCGGGCGGCCTCGACCAGGCCGCGGCCGAGGATCGCGCCCGCGGTGCGTCCCGATGTTCGACGGGTCCATCCCAGCGCCACGAACACCCCCAGCGACAGGAGGGCGATGAACGCCATGAACCCGGTGACGATGATCCACCCGGCCGGGCTGGCCAGCAGCGGCAGGTCGACGAAGTTCATGCCGAAGAACCCGGCCACCAGTGACAGCGGCAGCATGATGGCCGCGTACACCGTGAGGACCTTGGTCACCTCGGTCGCCTGCCGGGCCTCTGCGCCCCGGTAGGCGTCGAGGGTCTCGGCCAGGGCGGTGCGGGCCCCGTCGACGCCCTGGGCGGCCCGGGAGGCGGTGTCGAACACGTCGGAGAACCGCCGTCGGCCCGAGTCCGACACCAGCGGGGAGGTCGCGTGGCGCAGGACGTCGAGCGCCTCCCGCTGGGGGTGCACCACCCGGCGGAGCGCGGCCACGTCCGACCGGACCGCGGTGATCTCGATCAGGAAGTCGGCGTCGGCGGTCAACGCCTGGGTGATCAGCTCCTCGTTGCGGTCGTCGAACACCTCCAGCACCGACACCAGCCGGCGGGTGGCCACGTCCGCCAGCCGGGCCAGGGTCTCGTCGGGGCCGCCGCTGGCCACCTCGGGACGGCACAGCACGCCGTCCCAGAGCGCGTCGACCGACGGCGAGCGCTGGTCGTGGACGGTGACGAGCCGGCGCGCGGACACGAAGCAGTCGAGTTCGTAGGTCTCTATCCGGTCCTCGGCCAGCGCGTGCAGCACCAGCAGGATGAACGTCCCGAAGTCGTCGACCTTGGGAAGGTCGATGTCCTCCACCGCGTCCCGCACCGCCAACGCGTCGAGGCCCATCTGCTCGGCGAGTTCAGCGAGTTCGTCGTGATCGTCACGCCCGGCGGTGATGTCGATCCACACCCAGCCCGTCTCGGGCAGTCCCCCGGAGGGCTCGACCGCGACCGCGCACCGGCCCGGCTCGAAGTGCACTGCGCGCTGCAGCATCACTAGCGATGTTTGCACACGAGCCGCGCCGTTTGGCTGACCCGCTACCTGTTGGCCGGGTCTGATCCCGGCGGGTGCTGAATCTCGGGTGAGTTCTGTGCCGTATGCCACCCGATAGTCTCCCGAGAAACCTGTGGGCGACCGGTCGCGGCCCGGTAGCGCCGGAATCGGGGCCGGATGGTGGTGTCGCTCTAGATTGGGCTGTGTGACTCATCAGTCGCTCGCTGCGGCCCGCGAGCTGGGACCCGCCATCAGCGCCCGCTCGGCAGAGATCGAAGCACTGGGGACGCTGCCGATGGACCTGGTGGACGAGATCCGGCCGACCGGAGCGTTCCGGATGTACGTGCCTGCCGACCTGGGCGGGCCGGAGGTGACCGCGGTCGAGAGCCTGGAGGTCTGCGAGGAGTTCGCTTACCACGACGGCTCGGTCGGCTGGTGCGTGGCCATCGCGGCCACCACGTCGCTGTTGGCGTCGTACCTGCCCGATCCCCACGCTGAGGCCCTGTTCGGTGATCCTTCCGCCATCGGCGGAGGATTCGTGATGCCCCGGGGACGGGCCGTGCCCACTGAAGGAGGGCTGCGGGTGTCGGGGCGCTGGCAGTGGGGCTCGGGCACCAAGCACTGCACCACCATCGGGGGCGGATGCCGTGTGGTCGGCCCCGACGGTCGGCCCGAGCCGCGAGGCGACGGTCTGGCCGTGCCGTTCGTGTTCATGGATCCCGGTGACATCACCTTCATCGAGACCTGGGACGTGGCCGGACTGGCCGGTACGGGCTCAGTCGACTTCGAGGCCACCGACGCGTTCGTTCCCGAGGGCCGCTGGGTGCAGATCGGAGCGGGGGGGCCGGTCCGGGACAACGCCTGGTCCCGGTTCTCGTTCTACGGGCTGCTGGCCTGCGGGGTGGCGTCCGCCGCGGTCGGCGTCGCCCGCCGCTCGATCGACGAGCTGGTGGACCTTGCCGGGGCGAAGAAACCCCAGGGCAGCACCCGGACCCTGGCCGAGCGGGCCACCACGCAGGCAGAGATCGCGCGAGCGGAGGCGAGGCTCGGCGGGACCTGGTCACTGATGCTCGACGCAGTGGACGACACTTGGCAGAGCGCGCTGGCGGGTCAGCCGTCCACCGTCGACCAGAAGCGACGGATCCGCCTGGCCGCCACCCACGCCACCCAGACCGCGGCCGGTGTGGCCGCGTCGATGTTCACGACTGCGGGCGGTGCGGCTGTGTATCGCACCAGCCCGATCCAGCGCTGCTTCCGGGACACCGCGGTGGCCGCCCAGCACGCCATGGTGGCGCCCCGGACGATGGAGACCGCGGGTCGGCTACGGATGGGCCTCGACACCGACACCTCGACGCTGTGACCCGGTACTGACATGGTCGCCGTCGGTGTGAGCCTGCCGTGGGGCCTGTGGGGGCTGGCGCCGGAGGAGCAACGGGCCCTGCTGGGCCGCATCGCCGGCGCCGGCATCGACCACATGTTCACCGCCGACCATGTCAGCTTCCGCGACGGCAGCGGCATGGACGGCCTCGTCACCCTGGCCGCCCTCAGCGGGCTCGAGCCCAGGCTCGGCCTCCATGTGGGCGTCTACCTGCTGGCCCTGCGACATCCGATGGTGGCCGCCCGCCAGATCGCCACCCTGGCCGAGGCCGCTCCGGGGCGGCTGACGGTGGGAGTCGGCGTGGGGGGCGACGACCGCCGCGAGGTCGAGGTGTGCGATGTCGATCCGTCCACCAGGGGCCGCCGCACCGATGTCGCGCTGGGGATCGTGCGGGCCCTGCTGGAGGGGCGGACCGTGGACGGCGACGGCGAGTTCTTCCAGTTCCGGGGCGGGCGGATCCGGCCTGGGCCCGATCCGCCGGTGCCGGTGGTGGTCGGGGGACGCAGCGACGCCGCTCTGGAGCGGGCCGGCCGGTTGGGTGACGGCTGGCTGGCCGCGTGGTGCTCTGCCCGCCGTTTCGCCGAGGGGGTCGCGGTGGTCGAGGCGGCCGGCGCAGGCCGCGATGTCGACTGGCAGCACGGCCTGCAGTTGTGGCTCGGAGTGGGCGCCTCACCCGGAGAGGGCCGCTCGCATGTGGCTGCAACCATGGAGCGCTTCTACCGGATGAGCTTCGAGCCCTTCGAGCGCTACACGCCGTGCGGCACCGCGGCCGGCATCGCCGAGTTCCTCCAGCCGTACGTTGCCGCGGGGGCGAGAACGCTGAACCTCACCCCCTGCGGTCCCGACCGCGCCGCCGAGATCGAGACCGTGGCCGAAGTGAAGCAGCTGCTCAGTCCCTAGCCGAGCAGCATTGACGGCTGTTTTAGGATAGTTCCATGTTATTGAGTTGCAGGTTGGGTGAGAGCGGCTAAGGTAGACGTCGTGGAGACTCTCGTTCAGGTCGTGACCGTCGCGCTGGCCGTCGTCGCCATCATCTGGCACCAGCAGCGAACCATCGACAAGCGGCGGGAGAGCACCAACCGTGCAATCGAGAAGCTCGGAGAGAGTGTGGCGTCAAACGGGCAACGGTTGGCACGAATCGAGGGTTTCCTAGGCATCGGCATGCCTGACGCCACTGCGCCCAAGGCCGTCGGTGCCGCTTCGCCGAAGCTGCACCCCGGCGAAGCCGAACAGGGCGAGCCTCGCGACCGGTCAGCGCAGGGCTAGGCGGGCTGCGGCGAGGTCGGCGGCCGCGAAGCCGGCCGACTTGAACAGGGTGATCTCTGCGGGTGCAGTGCGGCCCGGGTGGTCGCCGGCGACGAGGGCTCGCAGGTCGGCGGTGATCGAGGCTTCGGTGATCACGCCGCCGGCCAGCGGCTGGGCCAGGTCGCCCGCCAGCAGAGCGCCCGCCAGGGTGTCAACGAAGATCGTGGCCCGGGATGCGGCTTCGTCGTCGGACTCGCGCATGTCGGGCGTGAAGCCGCCGACGAGGTCGAGATGGGCGCCTTGCGCGAGCAGCTCGCCGCGCACCAGCGGCTGGGTGGCGCCGGTGACGCACGAGACGATGTCGGCCCGGCTGATGCTGGCGTCGAGATCGTCGGAGGCCTCGGCCGGAAGGCCCTCGGCTCGCAGCGTCTCCGCGACCGACGCGGCCGCCTCTGGGCGGCGTCCCCAGACCTGTACGCGGGCCAGCGGTCGGACCGCGGCGTGGGCCCGGGCCATGTTGGGCGACAGGGCGCCGGTTCCGACCACCAGCAGGTGCCGGGCGTCGGCGCGGGCCAACCGGTCAGCGGCCAGAGCAGAGATCGCGGCGGTGCGGCGAGCCGTCAGCTCGTCGCCGTCGAGAACGGCGGCGACCTGGCCGGTGCGGCCGTCAAAGGCGACGTAGGCGGCGTTGACCGTCGGCACCTCGGTGCCGGCGTTGGACGGGAAGTAGGTGACGGCCTTGACGCCGATCATCTGACGGTCCGCCCAGGCCGGCATCAACAAGAATGCTCCGGTGCCGCCGCCGGGCAGGCCGACGGGATGCACGTGACGCTCGGGGGCAGTCACATCGTCCTCCACCAGTGCGGCCGCGATGGCGGCAATCAGTTCGGGCCACGGCGTGGCCGCCCGAACGGCGTCAGCGTCGAGGGTCCGCATCACGCCGAGAATGTCACGGCTTCCGTCCCCGTGCCAGATCTCGTCGGCTCGTCGGAGCCGGCACCGCCTAGCGCGCGAAGCGTTCGGGGCTGAGTTCGGTTGCGAGGTCGGTGGGGAGCCCGTCGGGGGCTGTGCCGATGATCAGGTCGGCGACCAGAGATGCGATGGCCGGGGAGGTCTGGATTCCGGTGCCGCCCTGTCCGGCGCACCAGAAGAACCCCTCCGCGCCGATCGCTGCCGGCCAGGCCGTCGGCGCCGGCTTCCAGGAACGGCCGCGACGCCGCGCTCAGGACCCGGTTGGCCGCCCCGCCATAGGAAGCCAGGAACTGGGCCGCCGACCGTCCCGTGCTGTGCGCGGCCAGGGAAGCCTCCCGCTCGACGACCGCCACCCGCTGCCCCCGCCGGGCCAGCGCCCAAGCGGCCGACACCCCGGCGATACCCCCGCCGACAACGACTACATCGAAGGAGCGGGAGGAGGTATCGGTCATCGCATCGCGAACTATACGAACCCCGGCTCACGCCGGTCGATGGGCACCCGGCTGCTCCACGGCTACAACGGCCAGCGTCTTGCCCTCAACCACCGATCAAAGCGGGCGGGCGCTGCTGGCTGGCGTATGGCTTGCCATCCTTGGCGAGGATGATCCCCTCGCCCGCGTGCGCCCGCTCGAGCAGCCTCGACAGGTGGATCTTGGTCTCATGAATATTCACTATTTCTGAGTCATACAAAATCATTTTCCAAGTATATTCACTCAGCAAGCTCGGGACGATGACGGCATAAGCGATGTTATGCTGATCATGCTATACAGAGGGAATGAGAACGATGATCGTGCTGCCCGACCACCATCACGCCGAAGCCAAGCGCAAGGCGGCCCGCGAAGGCATCTCGCTGTCGGAGTACATCCGACGACTCGTGGCGCGCGACCTCGAACCGGAGGAGCCTGTGAGCGACCCCTCGGTGGTCTTCGGGCTATTCGACAGCGGAGGATCGAAGATCGCCGATGGGAAGCAGGCCGTGATCAGCAAGGCCATCGACAAGCAGTTCGCGGCCAAGGGACTCTGACCGGTGGCTCCGGTGTTCGTGGACACCAGCATCTGGTACGCGGCGGCCGACGACGGCGACGCCGACTGCGAGGTCGCCCGGTCGCTGCTCTCCGAGCACGGCGGGGGGCTCGTCACCAGCGATCTGGTCCTAGCCGAGCTGTGGAACCTCGTGAACGCTCGCATCGACCACAGAGCCGCCAATCGGACCGTCGCCGCCATCGCGGGCGGGGTCGCCCGGGTCGAGTGCGCCACGAATGCAGACTTGGAGGCCGCCGCCGCAGCCTTGGCTGACTTCAGTGACCAGGCGTTCTCGTTGACCGATCGCACGAGTTGGGCGCTTATGGAGCGCCTGGCCATCACGGACGCGCTCGCCCTCGACGCCGATTTCCGGGTGTACCGCTACGGGCCCCAGCGTCGCCGGGCCTTCGCGGTGCGGCCGTAGAAGGGTGGTGCGGCTGGTGGTCTGCTCACGCAGGTAGTGGAGCAGCTGGACACGGCCCCCGGCGGGGTCGGCAGCGTGGGCTGGCTGGGGACGCCGCTCCCGTGCAACCATGCGGTCGCATGACAGGTGCGGCGGGTCCTGGGAGCGGGCCCCGGGACGGTGTGTTGCTGGTCGGCCAGTCCCCGGCGCCCGGATCTCGGCGATGGTCTTGTTGCCCTCGTGGACCATGGCCGCCACCAGATCGCCGCGCCTGCGGCCCAGCTCGTCAGCCACCCGCCACAGCACGTCCCGGCGCTCGGCGGGCGGGCGGGCGGGCGGCCCAATTCGCCTGCTGTTCGGCGGCGGCCTCAACAACCCGGTCGACGCCGGCGACATCATCGGTGAGGGCGCCGGCATCTGACTACGTCGGTCGGCGCTGGGTCCAGGAGTCGATTGAGACCGCGGCCAGGATCACCGCCCCCTGGATGACCCGCTGCCAGATGGGGTCGACCTGATGCAGGTTGAAGCCGTTGATCATGAGCGCGATGAAGAACGCCCCAGCGATGGTGCGCCATACCGCGCCCTCGCCCCCGGCGATGGACGTCCCGCCCACCACCACCGCGGCGATCACGCCGAACACGAAGCTGAAGTCGTCTGACGGTAGAGCCGACAGCGTCCGCGATGACGACACCACTCCGGCCAATCCCGCGGCCGCTCCCGCGAGAGCGAACGAGATCGTCTTCACCCGGGCTACGTGGACTCCGGCCAGACGGGCGGCCTCGGCGTTGCCGCCGACGGCATAGACGTGGCGGCCGAACCGGGTGCGGCTCAGCAGGATCCACGCCGCCGCGACCACGCCAGCCGCGATCCAGGCGCCGGTGGTGATGCCCCACCAGCGGGTACGGGCGATGGCCGGGTAGGCGTCGGTGGAGGCCCGCAGCACGCTTCGGTCGCTGATCAGGAAGCCCGCGCCGAACACCATGAACGAGGTGGCCAGGGTAGCGATGAACGAGTTGACCTTCAGGGCGGTGACCACCAGCCCGTTGGCCACTCCCACGGCAAGTCCAACAGCCACTCCGACCACGAGCGCCAGCCCCGCGTCGCCGGTGGCGTTCTCGACCTGCAACGCAAAAAGCGGCGAGACCACGAACACCGACGCGACCGAGATGTCGAACCCACCCGCGATCATGGTGATCGTCGCGAACGAGGCCGCGATGAGCAGAGCCGACTGCTGGTCCAGGATGTTGCGGAAGTTGGCCTGGCTCAAGAAGCCGTCCGTCGTTGCGGCCAAGAGACCGAACAGGGCCACCGTGACGACGGCGATGCCGTAGCGGCGGGCCGCAGGCAGGACCTGAGCCATCATCGGGGCTCGCCCGCGCCCGCTTCGGGTTCCTGGCTGCGCCCCCGGGCCGTTCCGTCTCCGGGACCGAAGGCGGCCGCCAGCAGGCTGGCCTCGGTCATCGCGCCGCCTTCGTGCTCGGCAACGATCCGGCCTCGGCGCATCACGAGGGCCCGATGGCAGGTGCCGATCACCTCTTCCAGCTCCGAGGAGACGAGCAGCACTGCACAGCCGGCGCGAGCCATGCGGTTGAGGGCCTCATAGATGGCCCGCTTCGAACCGACGTCCACTCCCCGGGTGGGCTCGTCGGCTATGAGGAGCCGGGGCTCGCCGAGCACAGCCCGGGCGAAGAGCACCTTCTGCTGGTTGCCGCCCGACAGGGCCGCCACCGGCGTGAGCATGCTCTCGGCCCGCACCCCGACGTCGTCACATGCCTCCGACGCCGCATGCTGCTCGCGGCCGGTACGGATGCCCAGCCGGCCGGCGAAGCGCCTCAGGTGGGGAAGCGTGGTGTTGTCCCGCACCGGTCGTCTGGCCATCAGACCCTGATCGCGGCGGGACTCGGGAATCAGGCTCACCCCGTTGGCCAGGGCGTCCTCGACGCTGCCCGAGAGCCGCTGCCCGACGACCTCGACAGACCCGGCAGCAACCCCGAGCGAGCCATAGATGGCATGAGCCACCTCGCTGCGACCTGCCCCGACCAGTCCGGCGAGGCCGACGATCTCTCCAGACCGGATCTGCAGGGACACGTCGGAGAACCCGGCACCAGCCGAGATGAGACCATCGACCTGCAGCACAACCGGCGAGTCTTCGGCAGGCACGGGCGGCTTGGGCGGGAAGACCTCACCGATCTGGCGGCCGGTCATGCCCTCCACCAGCGAGGCGTGCGACTCAAGGCGCGCCGGCCCGGTGCGCACTATCCGTCCGTCGCGCATCACGGTCACCGTGTCAGCGACCGACAGCACTTCGTTGAGGAAGTGCGAGACGTAGACGACGGCGACGCCGCGCTCGGCCAGGTTGCGAACAGTGCCGAGCAGTTCCGCGGCCTCGTGGCTGGCCAACCGGGCCGTCGGCTCGTCCAGAACCACCAAGCGGGACCGCCGGCCCAGCGCACGCAGAATCTCCACCTTCTGCTGGTCGGCCACCGACAGGGACCCGGCCCGAGCATCGAGAGGAGCCTCTAGGCCATGCTCGTCGATCAGGGCCTCGACCCGGCGGCGGTTGGCGCGCTCGGAGACGAACGGTCCCCAGTGCTCCTCGGTGCCCAGCACGACGTTGTCGACCACGCTCATCGCGGGCAGCAGCGAGAGTTCCTGGGCCACCCCGACGAGACCGAGAGCGGCCCCCTCCGCGGGGCTCGAGAGCCGGAGAGGCGAGTCTTCCAGCCAGATGCTGCCCGCGTCGGGGGCGTGCACGCCGAGAACGATCTTGCAGAGCGTGGACTTCCCGGCTCCGTTCTCGCCGACGAGCCCATGGACGCGTCCGGCCTCAAGTCGACAGAGACGTCCTCAAGGGCCTGAGTCGCGCCGAAGCGCTTGCTGGCGTTGCGAACGCTGACAAGCGCTTCGGCGTGCTTCATCGGGCTGGGATCCGCGCCCCGGGCGCGGGGTTCTCAAGCGCAGGCGGCTGCCTCAGCCGTCCCACTGGGGCGTGAACTGATCCACGTTGTCGGCCGTCACAAGCCCATTGTCGGGGAGATCGGCGAGCGGGTCCACTCCCCCGAAGTCGGGGCCACCGGTCAGCGCCGAGACCATGGCCTCCATGGCGATCCGTCCCTCGTCGCCGGGGGCGCCGAACACCCCGCCGAACCAGCGTCCGGCCGCGATGCCCTCGATGGCCGGCACCGAGCCGCCCCAGCCCACGAGGCGGACCTGGTCGAGCTTGCCCTCGTCGGTGAGAACGATCTCGGCGCCCTGCACCGACTGGTCGGCGCCGACGAGCACGTCGAAGTCCGGGGCGACCTGGAGGATGTCCTGGGTGGCGTTGATGCCGCCCTCGGGACCGAGGTACTGGCCCTCTCCCTCGGCGACGATGGTGATGGCCGGGTAGGCGGCGATGACCTCGTCGAGGCCGGCGCGGGCCGCGTCGTCGATCGGCAGTCCCTTGATCCCGTAGATGTAGACCACCTCGCACGGGTCGAGGCCGGCGCAGGCCTGCACGGTCAACTCGCCGAGACGCTTGCCGTTAACGAATGGTGCGGCCATGACGTTGGCGCTGACTCCGGGCACCTGGGGCTCGGAGGTCGTGTAGTCCTCACCCACTACCTGGTTGAGGATGACCACCTCCATGCCCGCTGCGATCGCAGCCTCGATGTCGGGGGCCGAGGCAATGCCGGCGATCGCCACCAGGATCACGCCGTCGTAGGCGCCCGAAGCGATGGCGTCCTGGAACTGGGTCGTCTGCAGGCCCGGGTCGAACTGGGCGTCGAACTCTGTGATCTCGATGTTGTTGGCCGCGGCTACCGCCTGCATCTCCAGGCGCGACGACAGCAGCCATGTGTTGGCCGAACTGGCCGAGAGATAGGCGACCTGGAAGGGCTCCTCGGGCGCGGCCGGCTCCGGCTCGTCCATCTCCTCGTCGTCGGGCGCGGGCTCAGGCGCGGGCTCCTCGGGCGCGGCCGGCTCCGGCTCGTCCATCTCCTCGCCCTCGTCGGGAGCGGGCTCAGGCGCGGGCTGGTCGGCCGCGGCCGGCTCCGGCGCCTGCTCACCACCGGAATCTCGGTCGTCGCCGCAAGAGGCCGCGACCACAGCGAAGACTGCTATGAGTGCGAGCCACAGGAGCGCCGGTCTGCTGCGCAGGATTCTCGCCATCAGGCGTCACCTCCTCCTGGTACGCCGCCCGGCTCATGCCGAGCTGATCGCACCATAAGGCGACACGCCTGACGCAGACTTAGGCTTGATGCATAGGTGAAGGGCCTATTGAAGTGCGCTCTGCACAAGTGATGCTGGCTGGCGGTCGATGCGCAGCATCCGGCAGGCCAGTTGCAGGGACAGTCGGGTCTCTGCGTCATCCAGCGCGACGCCGAGTAGTCCGGCTATGCGGCGCATGCGGTTGGCGACGGTGTTGCGGTGCAGGTCCAGTTCCTGGGCCGCCTCTGTGGTGGAGCAGCTGGCATCGAGGTACACCTCGAGGGTGCGCAGCAGTTCGTTGTCGTTGTCGACATCGAGGATCGGCTGCAGTATGAACCGGGCGTAGCGGGCGAAGTCCTCGGACCCGAACCAGCCCATCAGCACTCGCTGCACGCCGAGCTGGTCGATGTGGGCCGCGCCGGAACGGCCCCCGAAGCGGGTGTTGGCGATCAGGGCCGCCTCGTGGGCCTCCGTCAGCGATCGGCGCAGACCCCCGAGGTCGGGGTAGGGGCGTCCGATTCCGGCGTGGGCCCGCATGCCCGAATGCGCGTCGACGAACCCGGCCAGGGCGTCGCTGAGGCGGCGCACCATCATCGTGTAGTTCTCCACCGCGGGTTCCGACGCCTCGGTCACCCAGCCGCTCCATCCGTCGTTGCGCTCCACCAGCGGCCCGTCGAGCCCGGCGCCGCGCAGTCGCTCCCGCATCTCGGCGTGGAGGTCGATGATCCGCGATGTGTCGGCTCCGTGCAGTGTGATGTGGAGGCCGGTGTTCCACCCGGCCGCGCTCCACCCCAGCGCCAGCATCTGGTTGCGGATGTCGCGTTCATGGAGATCGCTCGTCGCCAGGAGTTCGTTGAGCACCGCGATGCGGCGCCGGGCGTCGCTCTCGGTTCGGGTCCGCACCGAGGCCAGGAGGGCGGCCAGGTACCAGGATCCGATCTGCAGCAGCGACCGCAGCAGGCGATGGACCCCGTCGGGCCCGCGGCTCTCGGCCACCAGCCAGTAGTCGGCGTCCTCGCCCGGTTCGCCGGGGGTCAGCCTGATGGCCGTGCTGTGGAGGGCTGCCTCGGTGGAGTTGTCGACGAGGTGGGCCGAACCCGACGCCAGCCGGCGGTCGCCGACCTCGATGTCCTCTCCGGCCACCAGGCTCCGGTCCTGACCGAGCAGGCAGACGCTCGCCGCACTGAGCTCCGCGATGGAGCCGAGAACCCGGTCCACGCTGGCGGTGTGGGTCCGGCTCAGCGAGACCAGCAGCGAGTCGACCGCCGAGGCATGCTCGACGTCAGCCGCCCAGAGCTGAGCCCTCAGCTGATGGGTGAGCGTCATCGCGTCGGCGTCACCGACGACGACCAGCGGCACGTCGAACCGGTTGGCGAGGCGACGCACACCGACACCGAGCTCGAAGCCGGGGTTGGTGACGATCAGCGTGGACGAACCCGCGTCGGCGACGATGCGGATGGCCATGTCGATCTGGTAGAGGTGCTCGCCGATACCGGCCGCGTCGAACACGACCGCCTCCCCGGGCCGTGGAGGGGCCTCGGGCCGGAGCCTCCCGTGGAGGGCGACCTCGGTGACCACGTCGTCCAGCCCGGCCCCGCCAGCCAGCAGCTCAGCGGTGGTGAGCGCGGGCGAGGCCAGCAGCTGTCCCACCGTGGTCGGGCGCTCGTTGCTCACGATGCCAAACCTACAAAAGGGATGCTGCGGCGGGCCCGGTGCGGTCCTACCGCAGGTTGGCCCGGAAGAAGTCGAGCATGTTGGCGCTGGCGAAGCGGGTGGCGCGGTCGGTGCCGAACCGCTCGACGAGACGGCCGCACAGGTTCGCGTAGTCGCGCGGCGCCTTCAGGTCGTCGATGAATGAGAGCTCGGCCGGATCCACGAGCAGTTGACGCCCGAGTATGGGATCGACGGTGGCGATCAGGTCCTCGATGAAGTCCGCGCCGATGGCCGCCCGGTCCTCGCCGGCGATTGCGGCCGCGTGCTCGATGTGGTCGACGAAGCGGTCGATGGTCGGGGCCGCGTCGGAGACGAACGCCCCGAAGGCGTTGACAGCCACGAACCCGCCCGAGCGGGCCACCAGCCGGATCTGGGCGTCGGTGAGGTTGCGGGGATGGTCGCACAGCTCCCGGCACGAAGAGTGGCTAGCCACGAAGGGCCTTGCGGCGACCTCTGCCAGGTGGTCCACACCGGTTGCGGACAGGTGGCTGATGTCGATCACCATCCCGAGTCGCTCCATCTCGGCCACGGCCTCCACACCCAGCGATGAGAGACGGCCGCCCGTTCCGGATTCGGCGGTCCCGTCGGCCAGCATCGTGCGCCGGTTCCAGGTGAGCGACGCCATGCGCACTCCCAGGCGGTGCAGGGTCTCCAACATCGAGATTGACGACCCGATGGGCTCAGCCCCCTCGATGGCGATCAGCAGGGCGATCCGTCCGCTGTCGATGATCGGGTCGATGTCGGCGGCTCGCTCTGCGACGGCTACGTCGTGCCGGTGGACGGCTGCGATCTCGCGGGCCAGAGCGACGATCTCCAGGGTGCGCCGCAGGGCGGCCTCGCCGACGAACTGCTCCTCGGTGAAGATGGGGAGGACCTGGAACACCACGCCCCCCGCCCTCAGTCCCGGCAGCCAGTCGTCACCGAAGGGGTCGGACACGCCCCGCTCGCGCCGGTGCATGCAGGCCAGCAGCAGGTCGTTGTGAGAGTCGGCGATACGCACTCAGGCAAGGGGGCCGACGGCCTTGACCATGACCCGGCAGCCGCCTCCGGGTACATAGGTCATGGGAACCTCGGTGACCGTGGTTATGCGGATGCGGTCCGGGTGGGCGCCGGAACGCACGGCCGCGTTGGCCGCCAGTTCCTTGGCGTCGTCGAGGCACTCCTCGCGGCTGGACCGGTCGTAGCTGTAGACCCGATCGACCGTCCCGGAAGCCTCGGCGATGCAGGCGCCGTAGGCGTTGGCCACGGAGTAGTTCTGCGGGCGCAGCACCTCGGAAATGCCGGGCACCCGCTCGGCGATCAGGTGGGCTCCCCCGCCGACGGCCAGCAGCGGGATCTCGGCCCGGCTGGACTTCATACGGTCGCTCATGATCGACACCTGGTCGTCCACCCAGCTCAACGCGTCCCGCACCAGCCCGGGCTCCAGGTGCCCCATCAGGTCGCGGTCGCCGAAACCGTCCAGACGTCCCGCCACCAGCGAGACGTCCGACAGGGTCAGCGTGCTGCCGCCGACGCACAGGGCCTCGGTCGCCACCGCGTAGCCGACCGAGTCGGGGCCGATGGCGAGCGCGGAGCCGTTGCCGGCCCGGGCGTCGCGCACCACCGTGCCTCCTCCCAGCCCGATGGAGATCAGATCGGGCATGCGGAAGTTGGTGCGCACCCCGCCCACCTCCACCGCCGCGGTGGACTCGCGGGGGAACCCGTCTACGAGGATGCCCGCATCGGCCGACGTGCCGCCCACATCGATGACGACCGCGTCGTTGACCCCTGCCAGCGCGCAGGCGCCCCGCATCGAGTTGGTGGGGCCCGACCCGAGGGTGAGCACCGGAAAGCGCCCTGCCTCGGCCGCGGTGAGCAGCGTCCCGTCGTTCTGCGTGAGGTAGGCGTCTATGGCCAGATCATGCGAGGCGAGGGAGTTCTCGAAGCCGTCGACCACGCTGGAGGCCACGCTCAGCAGCGCGGCGTTGAGGATGGTGGCGTTCTCGCGCTCGAGCAGGCCCAGCGATCCGACCTGGTGGCTGAGAGACACGGGGAACCCGTCGCCCAGCTCGGCGGTGAGGACGTCGCGGGCCCGCAGTTCGTGCTCGCTGGTCGCCGGGCTGAAGGCGGCCGACACCGCGATGGCGCGGCATCCCGCGGCGACGGCGTCGGCCGCGAAGCGGCGAGCTGCTTCGGTGTCCAGCGGGGCAATCTCGGCTCCGGTGTACTCGTTGCCGCCCTCGATGATGGCCGAGACCCCGATGACCATGTCGCGGATGTCGGGGGGCCAGGCCGCTCCGGGCCTCACCCCCAGCGAGGACGGGGCAGCCAGGCGCAGCACACCCACCGTGTCGAGGTCGCGACGCTGGATGATGGCGTTGGTGGGATGGGTGGTACCCAGCATGGCCTTGGCCACCCGCTTCCTGTCGACGCCCCGGAGCACCTCGTTGAGCGACTCGCGGATGCCGTCGATGGGCTCGGGGGTGGTCGCAACCTTGACCGCGCTGAGCACGGAGCCCTCGGCGTCGATGACCACCGCGTCGGTGTTTGTGCCTCCGACGTCGATGCCGATGCGAAACTCCCGGTCCTCGCTCATGCGGGCAGTTCCACGAAGTCGATGTCGTAGCCGAAGGCCCGGGGCCCGACGAGGTCGAGCATCCCCTCCTGATGCCATTCCGGCGCGCAGGGCATGCCGATCACCAACACGCGGTTCCCGTAGGCCAGAGCCTCGGTGGTGATGGGGTCGAACGTCTCGCAGTCGAGCAGGCAGATCAGGTTGGGGGTGGTGATGGCGGGCATGCCGTCGAGGAAGGCGACCAGGTTCTCGTTCTGCACCTCGATGCGCATAGTTGCGTCGAGCCCGTCGAGATCCTCAAGGATCACGGTCGACCGGGCGAAGCCGTCGGTGGTGCGCCGGTCTAGGTCCACCACCTTGCCGTTGAAGAACCTCCTGGACCCCGATTCGGCGAGGAACCTCTCCCATGCGCCGTCCTCGCCGTCCTTCACCGCCTGCAGCAGGCGCCCGACCTCGGTGCAATAGGTGAGCGAGCCACCGATGGCGTGCTCGGCGACCTGGGCCGCGGTGAGCGGATAGCAACTGATCGAGTTGGCCATCCCGAGCTGGATCACCGCGGTGCGGGCCAGCGTCTCCGCCACCTGGTTGGTGGTCGTCTCGAACACGCACTGGTTGCCCTTCTCGTCCGCGACCGACAACGGGCCGGCCGGCAGCCCGGCCAGCGTGAACACCGTCATCTCGATCTGGGGGAACGCCCGGCGCATCGAGTCGGCGTTCACTATGGGCAGCCCCATCTCCGCCGCGGTCGCGATGGGCAGCAGCGTGTTGCACCCTCCCACCTCGATCGGCATGATCGCGGCCGGCTCCTTGCCCAGGTACGAGGCCAGGGCCTTCACACCGGCCACGTACTCGGTGCCTGCGGGGATCTTCTCCAGGATCACGGTGGGCGCGCCTATCACCGCGGTGGTCAGCACCAGCGCGTCGGAGGGAAGGTCGGCCGCGTTCACCACCTCCACGGGTCCGTAGGTTTCGAGGGCCTGGTGGGCGACCAGCTTGGCTATGTAAGGGTCACCGCCTCCGCCGGTGCCGAGCAGGGTCGCGCCGAGGCACAGGGCTTCGATGTCGCCGGCAGTCAGCGTGTCCATGGCTGCTCCATCGGGACAGGTCTCCTGGCCCGGGTCAAGGCCTGGGGTCAGTGTCGAGCACGGGCTCCAGCAACGGGACCCACTCCAGTTCACGTGCTGGAACGGAGTCGTAGCCGCCGACCCGGCTGGTCCGCCAGCCGTGATCAGCGCCCACGGTGGCCAGGAACTCGGCGTAGCGCAGGGGCGCGGTGATGGCATCGATCACCGGGACGCCGATCTTGTCCTGCACCTCCCGGTAGAAGCCGAACTCGATCGTGCATCCCAACACGATCGCGTCGGCGCGGTCGGCGCGCACTGCGGTCTCGGCCTCGGCGAGGATGCGCTGCTGGGTGGTCTCGGGATCGGCCTGGAACTCGTCGACGCTCATGTCGAGGACCCGGAACGACGCCAGGTGGTCACCGAATCCGTACTTGACCACGTTCTCGTGCATCTCGGGGATCCACTTGCGCCGTCCCACCAGGATCGAGACCCGCTCGGCGACGGTGGCTGCTATGTGAAGGCAGGCCTCGGCCGGCGCGGTGACAGCCATGGGGCCGGCCAGTTCCCGGGCACCCCGCAGGAACGGATCGTAGAAGCAGCCGATGACGGCGGCGTCATAGCCCTGCTGCTCCGAGGCCCAGCGGACCACGCCCATGGTCGGACCGGCCACCACCGCCTCCAGCGCGTTCCATTCCAGATGCTGGGGGCCGACGCCTGGCAGCGAGCACACGTCCACGCGGGTTGCCGGCGCGGCCTCGGCGCGTAGTTCGGCGCCTATGGGCCCGTCGTACGCGTCGGTGCCGACGGGGTTGATCCACAGTATCCGGGCCATTCGCGCTGTCATCCGTTCGTGATCCCAGTTCGCTCGGTGACACAGTATTTGGATCCCATCAGCCAGGTTCATGGGCATTTGGCATAGCCCGCTACCCATGGATGTGCGTTCAGCACTGCCTATTAGCCTATTGCGGGAAGCGTCGAGGGCTGAGTTCCGATGCAATGCTGTCGAGAGGCGGCGCCGGAGTCTCACCGATGATCAGGTCGGCGACCAGAGAACCGATGGCCGGGGAGGTCTGGATCCCGGTGCCGCCCTGTCCCGCGCACCAGAAGAACCCCTCCGCGCCGGGATCGAAGCCGACGACCGGGACCCGGTCCGGAGCGAAGGTGCGCAGACCTGCCCAGGTGGAACCGACCGAGCGCACGTCGAGGATCGTCGCCCGGTTGACGGCCTCGATCCCGGCGGCGACATCGATCTCGCGGGGCTTGACGTCGCAGGCATCGACGGGGTTCTCGTCAGCGGGCGAGGCCAGAAACTGGCCGGCGCCCTCGGGCTTGAAGTAGAAGCTCTCGTCGACACCGACGACCAGGGGCCAGTTCGCCGACTCGAAGCGGCTGGCGAAGGTGAACACGGTGCGCCGGTAGGGCTGCAGTCCGACGGGGCGCACGCCGGCCATGCCGGCCACCTCGTCAGCCCAGGCACCGGCCGCGTTGACGACGGTCACGCAGCTGAGCACCCGCTCTCCCACGTCCACTCGCCAACACCCGTCGCGGCGGGCGAGCGCCCGCACCCCGTGCTCCCGAAGAACCGCCGCCCCCTCGGCGCGGGCGCCGCGCAGGAAGGCCTGGTGCAATTCGGCGACGTCGATGTCGAAGCCGCCGTACTCGATCACGCCGGCATCGAGCCACCGCGGGTCGAGCACGGGGCAGAGCCTGGTGGCGCCGGCGGCATCGAGACGCTCACACCGCGTGCCCGTGGTTTCGTTGGCGGCGATCCTGGCTTCCAGTTGCTCCCCGAAGCCGGCGGGGGCGACCCAGAGCACGTTGCGGGGCTCCAGCAGATCGCTGCCGGCCAGGCCGTCGGCACCGGCTTCCAGGAACGGCCGCGACGCCGCGCTCAGGACCCGGTTGGCCGCCCCGCCGTAGGAGGCCAGGAACTGGGCCGCCGACCGTCCCGTGCTGTGCGCGGCCAGGGAAGCCTCCCGCTCGACGACCGCCACCCGCTGCCCCCGCCGGGCCAGCGCCCAAGCGGCCGACACCCCGGCGATGCCCCCGCCGACAACGACAGTGTCGTAGGAGCAGGACCGGCCCTCGGGCATAGACGGCATGAACTATACGAATCCGTCCGGGGTGGCCAACAGGGCACGCGGCTGCGTGAAGCACGCGCCCGACGGCAGTCTGCACTCAGCCGGTTGCGGCGGTCGTGCTACCAGAGCACCTGAACTGGGAAGTCCTTGAACGCTTCGTCCCTGGTGACGAGGGTGAGCGACTCAAGCTCCGCCTGAGCGGCCAGCATCCGGTCGAAGGGGTCGCGGTGCTCGTTCGGATAGCTGCCGGCGCGCAGGCCGTGTCGGTGGGTCAAGGGCAAGTGCCGAAGATCGGCAGCCATTGCCAGTTCGCCGAATCTGGGGACCACGTCCCTGTGTGGTGTCAAGCGGCCTAGGCGCACCTTGGTGGCGATCTCCCAGGCGCTTGCGGCGCTCACGAAGGCCGCGGTGTCCGCATCCGAGAGCGTCTCGCGGACTCGCGGCGGCAGCAAGGCCTCGTCGGACCACCACCACAGCAGCGCGTGCGTGTCGAGCAGGAGCCGCGTCATCCGCCTTCCCAGGCCCTGAGCTCCTCCTCGGGCAGCGGCTCAAAGAACTCGGGCCCGACGTCCAAGCCGGGGAGCTGACCGCCGCGTCGGCGTTTCGGGGCGAGCGGCATAAGCCTCGCGTAGGGCTTACCGGCCTTGGCCAGGATGATCTCCTCGCCAGCGTGCGCCCGCTCCAGCAGCCTCGACAGGTGGGTTTTGGCTTCATGAACGTTCACTATGTTTGGTTCAGTCAAAATCATTCTCCTATGATACCCTACCGAAGCCTGGTCAACCCTGCCCCTTTCAACAGGGTAGAGCTGTCAGACTTAGTCCAGGGACTAGACTAATACCCGAGGTGGGAGGAGCAGCGTCTAGAGGACGTTGCCGTAGCGGTGGGTGGTGCGGCTGACGGCTTGCTCGCGCAGGTAGTGGAGCAGCTCGATGCGGCCCTCGGCGGTGACCGGGTCGTCGGCGATGTGGACTCCGGCCTCGTTGGCACCGGCTCGGAGCTCGTCGCGGCAGGTTCCCACCACCCGCACGCGCTGGACCCCGAGGGAGGCGAGCCGGGCCGCCAACTCTTCGCTGGTCTCGTCGGCGGCGTGGGACTCGACGAGCGGCACACCGCAGTAGCCGGCCGCGGCCCGGACCCGGGTGACGTCGCGGGGCGCGGCGTCGGCCTCGACCCGCAGCACCACGCGGGGCAGGGGCCGGTAACGGAGCACGTTGGACTCGCAATGCAGCCCGGACGGGTCGTGCTCGGCACCGAACTCAGTGCGCCATGCGGCGTCATCGCTGTCTCGGGCCGCCTCGAGCCATTCGTCGTCGCCGACGCCGGACTCGACGGGGTGCCAGGTGCCGAGCCGGGCCACGTAGTTGGGGCCACCCGCCTTCGCCCCGGGACCGACCGAGGACCGCTTCCAGCCGCCGAAAGGCTGGCGGCGCACGATGGCTCCGGTCGTTCCCCGGTTGATGTAGGCGTTGCCGACCTCCACCGCTTCGGTCCACCGGCGGATCTCGGTGGGGTCCAGGGTGTGGATGCCGCCGGTGAGTCCGTAGGCGGTGGAGTTCTGGATGTCGAGGGCCTCGTCCAAGGTCCCGGCTCGCATCAGGCCCAGAACCGGGCCGAAGCACTCCGTCTGGTGGAACCATGAGCCTCGTCGCACGCCCAGGCGCACGCCGGGGGTCCAAGTGGCGGCGTCGAGGCGGCGGGGCTCGACCAGCCAGTCCTCGCCGTCGTCGAGGCGGGTGAGGGCTCGCAGCAGTTTGCCGGTGGGCGCGCTGATGGTGGGACCCATGGCGGTGGCCAGCTCCGTGCTGGGGCCGACGTTGAGGCTGGTCACCGCGTCGGTGAGTTGACGGCGCAGCCGCCGGGAGTCGTAGGCGTCGCCCACGCAGATGGCGAGGCTGGCGGCCGAGCACTTCTGGCCCGAGTGACCGAACGCCGATGCCACCAGGTCGGCCACAGCCAGGTCGATGTCGGCGTTGGGGGTGATCACCATGGCGTTCTTGCCCGAGGTCTCCGCCAGCAGGCGCATGGACGGCTTCCACGACAGGAACATCCGGGCCGTGTCATAGGCCCCGGTCAAGATCACGGCATGCACATCGCCATGGGTGACCAGGTGGCGGCCCACATCGTCGTCGCGGGTGCGGATGAAGCCGACCAGGCCCGGGGAAAGGCCCGCGGCCCAGCAGCACTCGGCCACGACCTCGGCGCAGCCGGGCGTCTCCGGCGCGGGTTTGAGGATGGCGGCATTGCCGGCGGCGAGCGCCGCGAAGACCCCGCCCGACGGTATGGCCACCGGGAAGTTCCATGGGGGCACCACCAGCACCACCCCGAACGGCTCGAACCGGGCCAGCCGCGGGCTGCCGAGCTCGAGGGCCTGCTGCCCGTACCAGCGGGCGAAGTCGATGGCCTCGGACACCTCCGGGTCGGCCTCGGCGATGGTCTTGTTGCCCTCGTGGACCATGGCCGCCACCAGGTCGCCGCGCCTGCGGCTCAGTTCGTCAGCCACGCGCCACAGCAGGTCCCGGCGCTCGGCGGGCGGGCGGGCGGCCCAATTCGCCTGCTGTTCGGCGGCGGCCTCGACAACCCGGTCGACGCCGGCGACATCATCGGTGAGGGCGGTGGAGGGCCCTTCCCAGCGCCGGGACACGATCCCGCCGGCCCAGGCCCGGTTGGGGGCCAGCACGGGGTCCGTGTCGGGCTCGTTGAAGAAGCCGCCGTCCGGGTCGGAGGGCTCGGCGGGTTGGCGGCGGTCCTGACTTCGGCGCGGGGCCCGCCCGACCGACCACCTCTCGACAACCGAGGCCCGGAACTTGACCGCCTCAGCCTCGAAGGCTGTGCTGCCGGGCTGCAGGCCGAACAGGTGGTGGCTGAAGTTCTCGTCGGAGGCGTTCTCCTCCAGGCGGCGGAACAGGTAGGCGATGGCCACGTCGAAGTCCTCCGCCGCCACCGCGGGCGTGTACAGCAGCACTTCGGCGCCGCCGGATCGCAGCCGTTCAGCCTGCGCGGGCGACATGCCGCCGAGCCGGGCCCCCAGCCGCAGCAGCAACCGGTCCAGAGGCGACAGGAAGGCGGGCAGCTGAGCCTCGGCCACCAGGGAGGCCAGCTGGCCTGCGGCGACCGCGGGATCCTCCGGGCGGATCACGCGATCGACGAACCGCATAGCGAAGGCGGTAGCCGGCGGGTCCGTCACCACTCCCGACAGGCGTCGGGTCGCCGCGCTCCCGCGCCCGGACGCCGGCGATCCGTCGGCCCCCAGCCATCCCTCCACACGGGCCACAGCCTCCTCGGCCAGCGGATCGGCGCTGCGGGTGTCGTGGTCCACGCCTTGCTCGCCCCTTCCTGCCGCGAGGCACTCGCTTGCAGCGCGCCAACCCATGATCGCGCCGATCGGCGGTCGGCGACTCAGCACTTGGTTAAACGAAGCAGCTGCGGTTGTGCCTTCTGGTACGCCAACGTTGACTATACGAGGTCGTTGATTTCATGAATCAGGAGCGTCAATCCATTTGTGTTGCGAATGTCGAAGAATAAGCCCCCAGTGATATCAATCATGTGCAGAAAAATACGTAGCTATAGATGATTCGCCCGCACCCGGAGTGCGCGGATTGAGGACTCATGCGCTCCCTGCCGGCACGCCAGCCAGCAGCCTGACGGCTGATATCTAATATTACGTACTATGTTGTAGATAATTGTTGTGCACCCCCCTCCAAAGAGAGGGATCGGACTCTGGTGCGTCTCGACCGCGCACACTCAAATGAAACAATAGAATTAAAGGATGTAAGAGTTCAAGGCGGTTTCGCGGGTATAACACCCGTGGTATTTGACGTTTTGTAACATGACCTCCGTGCAGTTGGACGACATAGATCTCAAGATCGTTCGGATCCTGAAGGAGGACGCCCGGACCAGCTACAGCGACATCTCCAAGGCTGTGGGGGTCAGTGCCGGAACCGTCCGGAACCGGATCAACCAGATGCGCTCGTCGGGAATGCTCTCCGTCGACGCATGGCTGGATCCGAGCCTCTCCGGCCTGTCCGTACACGCGACTCTGCTGCTCAAGGTTCAGCCCGGCCGGCTGGTCGAGGTGGCCGATGCGCTCACCGCCCTGGACGAAGCCGTCTATGTGGCCACCCTGGCCGGTGCCTACGACGCCGTCGCCGACGTCTTCTGCCGCGACATCGACCATCTGCGCGAATTGATCCACGGCAAGGTCCAGAAGATCGACGGCGTGGTCGACGTGACCACCAATCTCGTGACCGAGAACAGGCACCAGTCGAACCTCGGCACCATCGCCAGCCCTCCGCCAAGCCGATTCTGAGGGCCGTGTGCCCAGAAGAACTCCGCACGATGAACTTGTGCATAGCGGGACATTCACGACCACATGTAGGCCAGAACCGCGGAGACATGAATCGTAGCCGCTGTTATGCGGACAACCCGTACAGTCATGTATGCTATGATTGGACTAGCATCGAAGATTCGGGTTCGCGGGAGCGGGTACGACTACCGGGACCTGGCCGGAGACGTTTACGGCGGCGTGATCTCCGCAGCAGCGATGCTGCCGCTGGCCCTCGCCTACGGGATGGCCTCGGGCCTCGGGGCGATCGCCGGCCTCTATGGGGCCATCGCGCTGGGCCTGTTGGCCGCGGTGGCCGGCGGCACCCGCACGATGATCTCGGGACCGACCGCCCCGATGGCGGTGACCGTGACGGTCGTCGTCGCCCACTACGCAGACGACCTCGCCGACGTGTTCACGATCGTCATGCTGGCGGGCCTGATACAGGTCGCGCTGGGCGTACTCAAGATCGGCCGGTTCGTGTCCTACACGCCGTACTCGGTGGTCTCCGGGTTCATGACCGGCGTGGGGGTCATCGTCATACTGCTGCAGAGCAGGCCCTTCATCGGGCTGCCGGTCCTCGCGGAGGGGGGAGCGATCAGCACGATGAGTTCGTGGCGCGAAGCCGTCAACGAGATCGACTTTGCGGCGCTCGCGGTCGCGGCGACCACGCTGTTGTTGGCCGCGGCCTGGCCCCGCGCGCTGCGGGCCTACGTGCCCTCGGTCGTCGCTGCGCTGGTCGTGGGAACCGCGCTGAGCGCCCTGTGGCTCAACGACATCCCGCTCATCGGCGACGTCCCGGAGGGACTGCCCGTGCTGCGAGCGCCGGATCTGTCGCTGAGCTTCCTGATCGATGCGATGCAGCCGGCGGCCACCATCGCGCTGATCGGCTCGATAGACACGCTGTTGACGGCGGTGGTGGCGCGATCGATGACAGGCCAGCGGAACAACCCGGACCGCGACCTATTGGGCCAAGGGCTCGGAACCCTGGCCACAGGGATTCTCGGCGGGCTGCCCGGCGGGGCCTCCGTCTGCACCATCGGCAACATCCGGGCCGGAGCGCGGTCGAGGGTCTCGGGCGTGCTGTGCGCGCTGATCCTGCTGGCCCTGGTCCTCGGGCTGGGCGAGTATGCCGAGTCGATCCCCCATGCGGTGCTCGCCGGCATTCTCATAAAGATCGGCTGGGACTTCGTCGACTGGCGTTTCATGACGCGGATCCACCGGGTCCAGCGGGAGCATCTAGTCATCATGATGGTCACGCTGGTGCTGACGGTCTTCTTCGACTTGATCACCGCGCTATCGCTGGGCCTGATCGTCGCGGCGCTCTCCAGCGCCCGGCAGTTCGAGCGTCTCCAGCTCGACAGCGTCGTGTCGACGCCGTTGCTCGACCGGACCCTCCTCGACGCTGCGTCCCCGGCTGCGGATGACGCCGATCCGTTCCGGGCTCGTGTCGGCATGGTGTCGCTCAGGGGGAGCTTCACCGTCGCGTCCTCGCAGAGGCTGATGGACACCATCGGTGCCGACATCGAGGAACACGAGGTCGTCATCCTGGATTTCACGAGCACGAATTACCTGGACGACAGTGCAGCGTTGGTGGTGGAACACATGGTGGAGACGGCCGCCGGCCAAGACACCCACGCGCTCGTGGTCGGCCTCACAGGCCAGCCGCAGGAATGCCTGCAGGGGCTGGGAGCGCTCCAGATCGTGCCTGAGGAGAACTCCGTCGACAGCCTCGAGGAGGCCCGGCAGTTGGCCGCGGTCCTCCTGGAACGCCCCGTACCGACCCGTCCATTAGAAGCCTGACGGACGTTCCATTGGGACATCCTGCGACAACGACCGGACCCGAGGACGCGAGCGCGGCCGAGCGTTAGTCAGCGAACGGAGAGGGCATCGCCTAACTCGTCCACGGTGTCGACAGTCGTGTCAGCTTGGCGTGCTCGCCGCAGTTGCTCTTCCTGCTCCACAAGCCCATTGCTGCGATCAAAGACGTTGCAATGCACGACGTAGCCGAATCCTGCCCGTCGCGCCCCCGCAAGCTCATCGGAAGATCCATTCCCGACATAGACCGATTCGCCAGGCTCAATCCGGAGTTGCTCGGCCATCCACCGGTACGGCCTCAAGTCGGGCTTCATCGCTCCGATGTCGCAGGATCGCCCGAACACGGTGACGTGACGCGCCAGCGGCGACTCGGCCCAGCATCGAACTTCCCGCTCATGGCAGTTGCTCAGCACGCCGATCGGTCGCCGACGCGCCAGCTTGGCCACCAACTCGACGATTCTCGGCTCTGGGGCACGCAGCGCCTCGTCCTGGCATATACCGAGAATCTCGTCGACACTCGCCCGCTCGTCTGCAGTGAGCGGCTCGCGTTCCGTCTCGCAGAACCGCTCCACCAACGCAACGAGGTCGATCGGCGTCGTCTCTCGCTCAACATAGGTCGCGGACCAGAACCCGCAGAACCTGCCGCGATCCAACCCGCAAACGTCGGCGACAGCCTCCACCCGTCGGAACCCGGGCAAGCGAAACTGCTCTGGATCGACCAGCGTATGGAACAGATCAAAGACGAAAGCTCCCCTACCAGTCATCAACCCAGTGTGCCCAAACTCGACGACCCCGCAGGAGCATGCAGCGAACTACTTGAGTCCCGAACACGATCGGGGAGTCCGGCTCCACGGGAAGGGAGCCATTTGGCAAGCCAGCTAGAGCTTCGCCACGATCTTCTCAAGCGTGTTCCAGTTACGGGCGGTGGCAATCACGCCTAAGTGCACATCCCACGTAAGCCAAGGTCAAACCGAAGTAGTGGACACCCTGCCGTCATACGCTTGGGCGCAGCGAGGCCGTGCCGCGCGTGATTCGAGCGTCTAGGAGGCAGCAGTGCAGCTAGAAGGACCATCGTCGGCTGGCCTGATGTACTCCGACACTGGCGGCGACGGGCCAGCGGTCGTGTTGCTGCACGGGGTGCTGATGGGCGGCAGCCTGTGGGACGGTGTCGTCAGCAAGCTGCGCGACCGCTACCGCTGCATCGTTCCCGAGTTGCCGTTCGGCGCCCACCGCACCCCGATGCCCGAAGGCGCCGACCTGACGCTGGGATCCCTCGCCCGCATGATTGCGGACTTCCTCGTCGAGCTGGACCTGCGCGACGTCACGCTCGTCTGCAATGACTGGGGCGGAGCCCAGCTCGTGATCGCCCCCGGCGGCTCACAGCGGGTCGCCAACCTCGTTCTCGTGTCCTGCGAGGCATTTGACAACTACCCGCCCGGGCTGCCCGGACGGCTGCTGTGCCTCAACGCGTCGCTGCCCGGCGGCACCTTCATCACCTCACAGCTGCTGCGTCCCCGCCTGCTACGGCACCTGCCAGTCACTTTCGGAGCGCTGTCCAACAGACGCGTTCCCAACGACCAGTTCATGAGCTGGATAGAGCCACTGAGACGCGACCGGAGGATCCGCCGCGACTTCGACAAGTACGCGCGCAGTGTTCCCAACAAGACGCAACTACTCGAATGGGCCGACGAGCAGCGCGCCTTCGCCGGCCCCGTGCTCGTCGTGTGGGCCCGAGACGACAAGCTCATGCCACCCGAGCACGCTCGGCGTCTATCCGAACACTTCGCCAACGCCGAGTTGGTGTGGGTCGACGACAGCCGCACCCTCATCCCGATCGACCAGCACGAGACCCTCGCCTCCCACCTCGAAGACTTCCTCGCTCGACACACGCCAGCGTGACCAATAGCCGCTGGTCGCCTCACCTAGATGCGGCAGCTAGGGATATTGCCCCTCATGACATTGCCGCAGGCCCGCCAATATGATCAGGACACAACACCCTGAGCGCTTCGCCGCTCAGAACCCGGGGCCCCTCCTCACGAGGGGCCCCTGTCATTGTGTCCTCAATAGCTGGATCCTCCCGGGCCGGAGCCACCCGCTACGGTCATTCAGGTGGCCGGGGGCTCTGGGAGCGGGTCTTGGGCTTCGTCGCCTGGCAACCGCAAGTCGATGCAGGGCAACCGGAGCCGCGATACCAAGCCCGAGTTGGCTGTGCGGTCAGCGGTGCATCGACGAGGCATCCGCTTCAGGGTGTCGATCCGTCCCCAGCCGGAGTTCCCCCGTACGGCCGACCTGGTCCTGCGCAAGAGCAGAATCGCCGTGTTCGTCGACGGCTGCTACTGGCACGGCTGTCCCGACCACGGCACGCAGCCCGCCACCAACCGCGAGTACTGGGCCAACAAGATCGCCCGCAACAAGGAACGAGATGCCGAGACCACCGACTACCTCCAACAGGCCGGATGGACGGTACTGCGGGTCTGGGAGCACGAGGACCCCGAGTCGGTGGCCAACAGAGTGCAGGAGCTAGTCCTCACAGCTCTCCGGCGGAGAGGCGACAACAGACGACGCGACCCGTGAAGTGCCGGCGTCCTCGCCGTGGTCACACCTACTGCTAGGCCTCGCGCTTGAGCAGGTCGTCGAGGGAATCGACCCAGGTCTCGTCGATTCGCTGGATGGCGCCGATCTTTGTGCTGTCCTTGGTCCACGGTGTGAGGTCGCGGCCCCACTTGAACTTGAACGTCCATCTCTTGGTGACCGGGAACATGCACGCTGCAACGATGTCGAAAGCGTCGTAGCCGTACTTCCTTCCTGCACCCGAATCGCGTGTCTTCTGGCTCTCGACTTTGGCGTCGCCATCTTTGTAGGTCTCGCTGAGAGCGTTCTTGCACTCGATCGTTAATTCGCGTCCGTTGTCGAGCCAGATCCGGAAGTCGGGCATGCCGTCCTGGTCGATCGCTTCGTAGCTGGCGACGCAGGGATCGCCGTCGAGGCGGTTGCCCAAGTGGTGTTCTGCAACGCTCCCCCGCACCGCGACGCCGAGGCGGAAGTTCGACTCGATGATGTCGAGGATGGTGGCTGCGCTGACACCGTAGAGATTCTCAAGGTCGTGTCGACCGATCTTGCCGTCAACGAAGTGCTCAGCGAGACTGAGGCGCAGACCCGTGTCAAAGCCGAGGCTCGTTGCGAGTGCCTCGAAGCGGGCGTAGTCGAGCAAGCGGTCAGGACGGAAGCCGACCATGGACTCAAGGCCTTCCCAGCCCTCGCCCTGGGGCGTGCGCGGTCTTGTCTTCTCCCTGGCCCACCGGGCCCAGCCCGTGGCTCTCACTGCTTCGGCGTTCGTGTCCCGGTAGTAGCCCGAGATTCCCATCGGGAGCTGCGCGTAGACGAGCGGATCCAGACCGACGACGATGCCCGTCTCGGGGTCGACGGCGAGTATCAGAGTGATGTCGACGCCAGCGGGATCGTGGCCGACCGGGTTCGGTTCGAGGCGAACTCGTTCCGGGTCGCCGTATCGGATCTGGAAGCGGTGCTCTGTCGATGGTCGGTTTCGGGTGGCTCGTCTCGTCGTGGTGAACGGGTAGACAAGAAGGCCATACCGGTGGTTGTCCCCGTCCTCGGCACCTATGAAGATGGGCGCCAGCTTCCTAGCCGGGAAGGAGCATGAGACCACTCGTCCGCCCCCGTCCTCGATGCCTCTGAGCAGCAGGTCTACGACGGGCGTGCGGGACTTGGAGATGCGGTACAGCTTCGGGATGTAGCTGCGGCCGGCAAGCTCCGCCATGGCCCGCTCCTCAGTGCTGCCGCGTCAGCGCGCGGCCGATACGGCTCGAGCGACTCGCTCAGCGAACAGGGGAGGCACTGAGTTCCCGATCTGAGCCTGCACTGATGCTCGCTTGCCCACGAACGCGAAGTCGTCCGGGAACGTGAAGAGCCTCCGGAGCTCTGGTACGCGCAGGCGGCGGTTGTCCCAGTGGAACGGACCGACGTTGGGCCCGGGCTGGGCCTGGATCGTCGGTGACGGCCTGCGGGGATCGAGCTTCAACAGGAATGACCAATACCGGGACCGCCACTCGAACATCGGGTCGGGGTGACCGCGCTTCTCGGTGAAGAAAAGGTAGTTGTCGCCGGGCGGGATCTCGGGCAGGAGGTGGCCCCAGCGCCCCCGCACGACCTCCTCGGGCTCGGGTTCGGTGATCAGCCCTGCGAGCGCCTCGCCGGCGGTGACGTGGGGCAGCGGGCCACCGGTCGTAGTTCGTCGTTCCCATGGTCCGTGATGAGTCGGGTCCGGCAGATCAGGCAGTGTGTCTCGCTTGCGGCAGCCCACGACGCACAGCCGGGGCCGGGCCTGGGGCACCCCGTAGTCGGCCGTGTTGAGCACCTGCCACCTTAAGCGGTACCCCGCAGCCTCGATCTCGGCCAGCAGGCGGGTGAACGCCGGCCGGCTCGCCTTGTTGTTGAAGGTCAGCGCGTACACGTTCTCAAGGATGAAGTGCCGGGGCCTCGCCTCGGCGAGCACACGGGTATAGGCCTGCAGCAGACTCGCTGCGGGGTCGACGCCGTCGCGCTTCCAGTCGAGCCAGAATCCCGACTTGGAGAACGCAACGCACGGTGGCCCGCCCACGAGCAGGTCGGGCCTCTCCCGGCTCGACAGGCCTGCCGCTCGGAGGATGTCCCGCGTCGTCAGGCCTTCATCGGCGCCGGTGGCGAGCGGGTAGAGGTCGGCCCGAACCACCTCTCGCAAACCTGGGAAGTGGGTCGGGGCGTTCTTCTCCATGGTGTCGGAGGCATCGTCGTCCCATTCCACCGCGGCCAGGATGGAGAACCCCGCGGACTCGACTCCTAGGTCGAGGCCCCCGGCGCCAGAGAAGAGCGAGATCGCGGAGCCAACCGTCACACCCTCAGTTTGCACTCCGCGGTCGGTCTGGACGCGCACCCTCTGCCCATCCCCAAGACGCAACTGCACGCCTCGCGCCCGCCGATCACTCCCAACAGGATCCACGCCAAGAAGCACACAGCAGAGGTGTGACACTCATACTGATGGTGCCTCGTCGCCTGGGCGGCGACCAGGCCGCCACAAGTGAAGAAGGCTCAGCACCACCAGACGTGGACCATCGCGGTGTAACACAGCTACCGGAGCCAACGCGTCAAGCATCTACCGGGACAGCACACACCGTTTCCGGGACCGCATATTAGAAAATCCATTAGAAGATCGGCTCTAGCGCGATGAAGCCCAGACCAGTGCATGTGCTCTGACCTGAGCTTTCTTTGGTGGCGGGGGTAGGAATTGAACCTACGACCTTCGGGTTATGAGCCCGACGAGCTACCAGACTGCTCCACCCCGCAGCCCAACTCTACCGGCCGGCCCTGGAGGCCCGCAACGCCTCCGAGCGTCCGGCCGGGGGCTTACTTCGGGGGCAGGCGGATGCCGGCGTCGACCCGTATGGTCTCGCCGTTCATGTAGTCGTTGGTGAGGAGCTCCATCACCATCGAGGCCAGCTCGTCGGCGGTGCCCAGCCGCTTGGGGAACAGCACGCCCTCCGCCAGCCGGGCCTTGAAGCTCTCGGCCGCCTCCCCCGTTCCGTAGATCGGCGTGTTGATGATCCCGGGCGCGATGGTGTTGATCCGCACGCCCAACGGCACCAGGTCACGGGCGATCGGCAACGTCATGCCTACCACCCCGCCCTTGGAGGCCGAGTAGGCGTTCTGGCCGGTCTGCCCGTCGAACGCCGCCACCGAGGCCATGTTGACGATCGCCCCCCTCTGGCCGTCGTCGTCCACCGGCTCGGTGCGGGCCATGGCTGCGGCCGCGAGCCGGATGCAGTTGAACGTGCCGATGAGGTTCGTGGCCACCACCCGCCGGAACCGCTCCAGCGCCATGGGCTGGCCGTGGCGGTCCACTGTGCGAACCGCGGAGGCGATCCCCGCCGAGTTGATGAGCGCCCGCAGCGGACCGAGCGCGCCGGCGGCCTCCACCGCGGCCGCGACCGGCTCCTCCTCGGCCACGTCTCCCTCCACGAACACCCCGTCCACCTCGGCCGCGGCTTCGGAACCCTTGGCCCCCTGGATGTCGAGGATCACGCAGCGGGCTCCCAGGCCGGCCAACCGGCGAGCGCAGGCCCGGCCGATGCCCGAGGCACCCCCGGTGACGATGGCCGCAGCCTTTGCCAGATTCATGTCGATCTCCCTCGTCTCAGACCCGGTCCGTGCTTCGGACCCGGCCCAACCCGCTCACGTTACGGCACACAGCCCGCCCGGTCAGGCCTGACAGCACAGACGCGAGCCACAGACCCCGGCGTGCAAGCCCGACCGGAGACAGGCCCGAACCGCATTCTTGATGTAGTTGTGCGCCTCACAGAGGGACAACTACATCAAGAACGAACAGGCGAACCGGTCAGTCGGCCAGGACCCGGGCCACCCCGTCCACGTCGGGAAGGCCGTCGAGCGGACCCAGCACGGTGATCTGATCGTCGGCCTCCAGCACCAGATCCGACTCGGCTCGCAGCACCCGGCCCTCGCGGCTGACCGCCTCCAGGAAGAAGCCGCTGTCGATGGTGAGCGCATCCACCCGGCGCCCGATCAGCGCCGCGGTCGACAGCTCCGGCATCAGCGGGTACTGGCCGATCGACAGGTCCGGCAGCAGAGCCTCCTTCACCTCGGCCTCGTAGGCGGCCTCGGCCACCGCCTCGGCCCGGTCCGAGTGCAGGTAGGCGGCCAGCTCGCCGGCGAGGCGCAGCACCCGGCCCGGCTCGGCACTGCACCCGGCCAGGAAGAACAGCGCCTTCACCTGCTCGTCACGGCCCCCCCAGGCCGCCGGGATGCGGATGCCGCCCGCCGCCCTCACGATCACCAGGTAGTCGTCGTCGGTGTCGAAGAAAGCCACCGGCGTGGCCGTGGGATGCAGCTCCGAGGGCTGGATCCACAGCGAACCCGACTCCAGGAACCGGTCGGTCACCGTGGCCACGTCCACGTTCGTCTGGCTCGACAGCACCTCCGAGGCCCGGACCGCGGCCTCGTTGATGTCCTCGCCCTCGCCGATGCTGACCACCGCGGCCCGGGCGATCAGCCCCGGATACTCGTCGCCGGCCCGCACTCCGTGGCTCTGCACCGCGGCGCTCAGCTCGCGGTCCAGGCCCCGGTCCACCAGCCTCCCCCAGCGCTCGAACACATGGTAGATGGCCCCTCCGTGCATCGAGCGGGTGCGCCCGTAGAACAGGTACCCGGCCACCCCCAGCACGATCGACGCTCCGGTCAGCAGCAGGGCGACCGCCCCCAGCTCGATGATCAGGTAGACGTCGATGACGATCCCGGCCAGTTGCAGGTACGGGAACAGCGGAGCGGTGAACCCCGGCGCGTAGGAGGCGATGCGCGACGCCCGCAGCACCAGCACCGCCGAGTTCACCAGGGCCAGCGTCAACAGCACGAAGGCGCTGGCCACCTTGGCGATGGCGGCCACGTCCAGGGCCAGGACCACTGCGGCCATGCCCACGCCGGTGAGCGCCACCCCCCATGCCGGCGTGTCGAACCGGTTGAGCCGTCCGAGCCGCTCACCCACCAGCCGGTCGCGGCTCATGGCCAGGGGGTAGCGGGCCGCGGCCAGGATCCCGGCGTTGGTGGCCGACGAGAACGCGGCCAGCGCGGCCACCACCACCAGCACCGCGCCCGCGGTGGGCAGCACCTCCTCCGCGGCGGTGTAGATGGGAGCCAGGTCGTCGTGCAGCTGCGCGGGCGGCACCACCGCCACCGCCACCAGCACCCCGAGCGTGTACAGCGCAGTGCTGACCAGCAGCGACAGCCCCATTCCCAGCGGGATGTTGCGGGACGGATCGTTGATCTCCTCGGCCGCGCTGGCCACCTTGGTGAGCCCCCCGTAGGACACGAACACCAGCCCGACCACGCTCACCAGCCCGCCCGTACCGGCGGCGAAGAAGGGATCCAGACTGCCTCCGCCGCGCGAGCCGCCCGAGACGGTCTGGCCCGCGCCGGCCACGACGAACCAGGCCATCACGGCCAGCACGAACCCCACCAGCAGCATCTGCACCAGGGCGCTGGCCCGGGTGCCCAGGATGTTGACGATGGTGAAGCCGGCGATCAGCACCACCGCCAGCGGCTTGGCCGGCACGTCGAGCACGATGTTCAGGTAGGCGCTCATCCCGACCAGCGCGAAGGCGTCCTTGAGCACCAGCGAGAGCCAGGTGGCCATGCCCGAGACGGTCCCCACCGCCGGGCCGTAGGCCCGCATCAGGAAGTAGTAGGCGCCCCCGGCGCGGGGCATGGCCGTGGACAGCTCGGCCACGCTCAACATGGCGGGCACCGCCACCACACCGGCCAGCGCGTAGGCCAGCACCGCGCTGGGCCCGGCCTCGGCCGCGGCCAGACCGGGCAGCAGGAACAGGCCCGAGCTGAGCATCGCCCCCGTGCTCAGCACGAACACATGCCGAAGCCCCAGCGAGCGGGCCAACCCGCGCAGCGGCCCGCGGCCCAACCCCCCATTGCCGCGCTGGTTCATGTACCTCTCACGCGCCGGGCCATTTCCAAACATAACCCGACCCACCGCAGTCGCTCAAACAATCCCTCTGGTGAAGGGCCTCAACCGACGGCGACCGGGATCTGTGCGCACAAACCCGGTCCCATAGCCCGAAAAGCGCGAACAGACGCGGCGGAGGGGTCAACGGCGGCACGGGATCGGGGGGCGGCTAGCGTTTCGACGTGAACTGGTGGCTGTGGGCGCTGGCCGCGGTAGGTGCCGTGCTCATCGTCACGACCGTCCACGACCTGGCGCAGAAGCGCCACGCGATCCTGCGCAACTTCCCGATCATCGGCCACCTGCGCTACCTGCTGGAGTCGTTCGGCCCCGAGCTGCGCCAGTACATCGTCAGCGACAACGACGAGGAGCGCCCCTTCAACCGCAACCAGCGCCGCTGGGTCTACGCCACCGCCAAGCGGGAGAACCCGTACTTCGGGTTCGGCTCCGACAACCGCCTCGATGCCGACGGCTACGTGTTCTTCCGGCACGCGGCCTTCCCGGTGGACTGCGACACCCCCCACGGCGAGCTGCGGGCGGCCAAGGTGCTCGGGGCCTGGCGCGACCGGCCGGGGGCGTTCCGGCCCGCGTCGGTGGTGAACATCTCGGGTATGTCCTACGGCTCGCTGTCGGGACCCGCGGTGGAGGCGCTCAACCGGGGCTCGGCCGCGGCCGGATGCCTCCACAACACCGGCGAGGGCGGGATCAGCGACTTCCACCGCTGCGGCGCCGACCTGGTGTTCCAGCTGGGAACGGGATACTTCGGCGCCCGCGACGCCGATGGGCGCTTCTGCATGGACACCTTCCTGGCCAGCCTCGACTCGGCTCCCGTCAAGGCGGTCGAGCTGAAGCTGAGCCAGGGCGCCAAGCCCGGCCTGGGCGGGGTGCTGCCCGCCGCCAAGGTCACGCCGGAGATCGCCGAGGCCCGGGGCGTGCCGGTGGGGGTGACCGTGCGCAGCCCCAACCACCACCCCGAGTTCGAAGACGTCGCCGGTCTCGTCAACTTCGTGGAGCGGATAGCCGACGCCGCCGGCGTGCCGGTGGGAATCAAGTCGGCGGTCGGCGATCGTCGCTTCTGGGCCGAGCTCGCGTACCACATGTCGGACACGGGCTGGGGACCCGATTTCATCACTGTGGACGGTGGGGAGGGCGGCACCGGTGCGGGGCCGCTGACGTTCACCGACCACGTCTCGCTGCCCTTCCGGGCGGGTTTCGCCGAGGTCTACCAGGCTTTCGCCGAGGTCGATCTGAACGAGGCCGTGGTGTTCGTCGGCTCGGGCAAGCTCGGCTTCGCGCCCGACGCCATGGTGGCCATAGCCATGGGCGTAGACCTGATCAGCGTGGGGCGGGAGGCGATGATGGCGGTCGGCTGCATCCAGGCCCAGCGCTGCCACAGCGGGCGCTGCCCGACCGGCGTGGCCACCCAGAGCAAGTGGCTCACCCGGGGGCTCGACCCGGCCAGCAAGGCTGTGCGGGTGGCCAGCTACGTGGCCGGGCTGCGCCACGAGCTGAGGATGCTGGCCGAGGCGATGGGCGAGGAGCATCCGTCGCTGGTGGACCCGGCTGCGGTGGAGATGCGCATCCGCCGGGGGGAGCTGATGCCCATCCTCGACGCCGTCGGCTACTCGGACACGGCCAAGCAGGCCCGCATCGCCCTGGGCGACGTGGCCCGCGAGGCCCGCGTCTTCGCCGACTCGGCCGTCGAGTAGTCCCGGCTCGCCAGCCATCCGGCCTTGCCACCCGAAATTGGGGTGAATTCTGGGCATACAGTGCCCATTTCGTCATCAATTTCGGGCGGGGAGCCGGCGGGCGGGCGGGGAGCCGGCGGGCTCCTAGAAGCTAGCTCTCGAGCTGCTCCAGCAGGCGGGCCAGGATCTCGTCCTGGCGGCGCCGCAGCTCGGCCAGCTCGTCGATCAGCTGCTGGGTCTCCGACCCGGTCAGCTCGCCCAGGTCCACACCGGGAGCATCGGTGACGGAGGGCTCGGCGTCGTCTTCGGTCGACTCGGCCCGGCCGGTGTCGTCAGGCAGGAGCACGTCGCCGTCGGTGACGATCGGCGGCAGCACCACCCCTTCGAAGTCGGTGCCCGGGTAGAGGTCGGAGAGGGCCTCGCCCAGCGTCTTGCCCAGCGCGGTGCGGTTGCCGACCGAGGCGATGACCCCGGCCAGCAGCGGGATCTGGGTGCCCTGGGCCCGCACGTACATGGGACGGACGTACAGCAACGAGTCCTCGATGGGCAGCAGCAGCATGTCGCCGAAGTCGACCAGCGAGCCCTGGTCGTTGAGCAGGGTCAGCTCCCGGCTGATGTCGGGGTTGGTGGAGATGTTCGACGCCACGATGGCCGGACCCGGCGCCAGCAGGTTGGCCATCTCGTAGGACACCAGGCGCGACGTGCCGTCGGAGCGGGTCTCGCCCACCATGAAGGCGGTCAGCTCCTTGCGGCTGTCATCGTCGGAGGTGGGCACGAACGAGCGCAGGGCCACGAACGAGGCATCCTCCTCGCCGGGGAGCTGGATCAGCGAGTAGTAGGCCGGCACCCGCCGCTCCCGGCTGGTCAGCCCCCGCTCGCCGACCACGGCCTCGGCGGTGCCGCCGGCCAGCACGCTGCGGCCCGGGTCCTGGGCCACCGCCCAGCGCTCGGTGCCGATGATCAGCGCCTCGGGCTCCGACACCTGGTACGACGCCCACATGTTGGTCTGCACGGTGAACATGTCCGTCGGGAAGCGCAAATGGTCACGCAACTCGTCGGGCATGTCCGAGAAGTCGGTGAACAGGTCGGGGAACGCCGACTGCCATGCCTGGATGATCGGGTCCTGCACCGGCATCACGTAGAGCGTCACATCGCCGTCGTAGGAGTCGACCACGGCCTTGACCGAGTTGCGGATGTAGTTGGCGCCCGCTGTGGCCAGCTCCGAGCCGGAGTTGAGGCCGCTGATGTCGGCGCTCTGGGAATAGGGATAGCGGTTGGTGGTGGTGTAGGCGTCGAGCACGTAGTGGATGCGGCCCTCGAAGGCCACCGGGTAGGCGTCCGAGTCGAACTCGAGGAACGGGGCGACGCTGCGCACCCGGTCCTGCGCGTCGCGGATGTAGATGATGCGGGTGTCGCCGGCGACGAAGTCGGAGATCAGCGGGTCGAGCTGCCCGAAGCGCAGCGCGAAGGCGGTCTGGCGCAGGAACGACCCCATGTTGACGCCGCCCTCGCCGTCGTAGCGGAAGCTCTCCTCGTTGCCCTGGCCGTCCACGTAGTCGACCTCGTCCCGGGTGGCCCCCACCAGCGCGTAGCCCTCGAGATTCTCGCCGACGTATATCTGGGGCTCCTCGAGCTCCAATTCGATCGCCGGGTCCACGTCGACGGGCAGGCCGCCGGTGATGAACACCGGGCTGCCCCGGACGTCGGTGACGTTGGCCCTCGCGATGGCGGCTCCGTAACCGTGGGTGATGGCCACATGCTGGCGCTCCCACGAGCCCAGTTCGCTCAGGTTGAGCTCGCGAGCGGCCAGCACCACCTGGGTCAGTTCGCCGTCCACCTCGTAGCGGTCCACGTCGAGCACCGACGAGAAGCGGTAGAAGTCCCGCTCGCCCTGGTCCTTCTCGAAGGTGTCGGTGAGGGTCAGCGGGTCGAGGATCCGGGCGTTGCGGACCGTCTGGGCCGCGGCTCTCAGCTGGCCGGGCGAAGGATTCTCCGTGTAGTCGAACACTTCCAGGGAGACGTCGGCGTCGGGCACGAGCCCGTAGGCCGATCGGGTGGCCGCGATGTTGCGGTCGGTGTAGACGGACTCGCGGTCGGTGGTGTTGGGATCCACCTGGAAACGCTGCACGAACGCGGGGTACATGTTGCCCGCCACCAGCGCGGTGAAGGCCCACAGCACCACAGCCAGCACCGGCAGCACCCAGCCCCGGCGGCGCAGGTTCACCACCAGCAGGATCACCGCGGCCAGCGAGATCAGCAGCAGCAGGTTGAGTGCGGGCAGCTTGGCCTTGACGTCGGTGTAGAGAGCGCCGTCGACCACGCCCCGGCCCGACACGGTCAACTCGTAGCGGGACAGCCAGTAGTCGGCCGCCTTCACCAGTGCCAGCCCGGCCAGGATGGCCGACAGGTGGACCTTCACCGACGGCAGCACCCGCTGCGCCCCCGGCGCGACCTGGAGCCTGATCCCGCCGTGGAGGTAGTGGAAGATGCCCACCACCACTAGCAGGATCATGAGGGCGGCGAAGCCCCAGTTCACGAGGAACGACAGGAACGGAAGCCGGAAGACGTAGAAGCCGATGTCGGTGTTGAACAGCGGATCGGTTATCCCGAAGTCCTTGCGGTTGACGAAGAGCAGCCACTCCTCCCACTGGTTCGACACGCCCGACGCGGCCAACAGCGAGAACAGCACCGACACCGCCAGGCGCACGAGCCGGGTGCGGCCCGACACCAGGCCGTGGTAGCGGCTGAGGAGCTCCTCCTCGGGTCCGGGCGGGCGCACCTTGGGCGCGAGCCGCTCGACGATCATCAGGTTGATCCAGATCAGGATGAAGAACGCGACCGCGAAGATCAGGAACAGCGCGACCTTGGCCAGCAGCACCCGCCCCCACACGTCGGTCCGGTCGAGGGAGTCGAACCACAGGTAGTCGGTGTAGAAGCGGGCGATCCCCCGCAGCGACAGCAGCAGGACCAGAAGTCCGGCCGCTACCAGCAGCGCGATGAATCGGGTTCTTCTAGAGCCGAAACGCGGTCGGCCGCCGGTGGGAGGGGGGGAAACAGTGCGCACCGCGGTTCACGATACCGCTTCTGGCCAGCCAGCAGATAGGGCAGCTTCCGCGGCGGCCTCAGCCCGGCGTGAGCGCGACTCCCGGTAGATCGAACGCACCGCCCGGGCAAGCTCGTCCGGGTCGTCGGTGTCATCGACCAGTTGGCCGAGGCGGGACCGGACCGGCTCGACCAGGATCGACACGATCGCGGTGGTGGCCGCCTTCATGTCGATGTCGTCGATGCTGACGTCGATGTCGGACGCGAAGTCCTGCAGCGGCTCCACGACGGCGCGGGTGTAGGGGCCCGCATCGGCGGAGACGAGGTTGCGGACAGCTCGCGTTCCGCCCCGGCGGAGCGAGTCCAACAACTCGCCCTGCTCGTCCACGACCAGTCTCTTGAGTCGGCGGGCGATCCCTCCCACGGCCACGGCTCGGGCCGCACCGACAAGGTCGTCGGACCCGGCGGCCTCGCCCGACGGCTCCTCCGCCTCCGACCCCCCGCCGGTGGCCGTACCCTCGGGCGGCTCAGCCACAGGCCGGCTGGTGATCGACCGCAGGCGGGCGAATATCGCGCCCGCGTCCGGCGCGGCTTCGGGCTCTGCCTCGGTCTCCACCGCCGGGAAACCCGGCTCGTGCTCGGGCACGGCACCGGGTCCGGCGTCAGACTCGAATCGGGGCTCGGCTTCCACGTCGTAGAGGCCGACCGCGGCCCCCTGCGGCGGCTTGTCCTTGTAGCCGATTATCTCCACGTATTCGCTGAGCCCGAAATCCCCGGTCTCGTCCGGCCGGTAGATCGCCTCGTCCTCCAGTTCATCGAGTTCGGCCGGCTCGGCGGGCCCGGCTCCGGCCTCGGGATCCTCCGCAGGTTCCGGAGCGGTGGCCGCGGCCTCGTCCTCATCGCCGGCGGCGGTCTCTTCGTCCGGGGGCAGTCTCGCGGCGCGGGCAGCCCGGATCTCGGCCTCCATCTCGCCGACGGTGGGCTCGGGCTCGGCCGCCACCAGCAGGCCTGCCCTCGCCGCAGCAGCCTCGGCTTGAGGACCCGCCTGCACGAAATTCGCGATCCAGCCGTCCAGCCCCTCGCGGCAGATCGACACTGCCTCCAGGAGGCGGTCGCGAATGACCCGGAGCTGCTCGACCTCCACCCGATGCGCATGGCGCTTGAAGGCCAGGTCCGACAGGATCCGCTCCCTCACGTTGCGGGCCTCAGCCACGAGCTCCCGACCCCGCTCGCGGCTCTCCTCCAGGATGTCGGCCGCGGCCGTCCTGGCCTCGGCGGTGATCTCCTGGCCGCGAGACTCGGCCCGATCCAACCTCTCCCGGGCTGCATCCCGGGCCGCCTGCAGCACTCGGGCCGCCTCGTCGCCCAGGGCCTCCACCACATGGGCCGTATCCAGCCTCTCCGGGGGGGCCGACTCGAGCGCGGCGATGCGCTCCTGGAGCGAGTCGACCAGACCGTGGAGACGGCGGACCTCCGACGCGGCCTCACGCAGCCGCCGGCGTACCGGCTCAGGCTCGAAGCCGCGGCGAACCGTGTCGAAGTCGGCGCGCTCAAGCTCGTCGGGGACAAGCCCCTCCACCGGATCTAGTCCGTCGCCGTTTGCCATGGCTCCTCCGCCGCCGCCGCCCGGCACCTGAGCAGCGGACGGCGACCGACCCTCTTGATGGTAGGCCGAGTAGCGGAGATTGGCGGGCATTCCTGCCAGCACGCGGATCGGGGCACCAGCTCAGCCGTACAGGAGTCCAACGGGATCGCCTCCCTGGGCGGCCAACGCATCCAGCGCGTCGTCGAGGTCCTCGACCCCCACCACTTGGACCTCGCCTGCACCCGATCGGGCCTCTTCGACCAGAGCTGCCGGCACGATGATGATCTCGGCGCCCGCGTCCCGGGCCGCCACCGACTTCTGGGCCACCCCGCCCACATCCCCGACCGAGCCGTCCAGCTGGATCGAGCCGGTGACCGCGACCCGCTTGCCTCCGGTCAGCTCGCCCGGTGTGAGAACGTCGAGCACCAGCAAGGTGAAGGCCAGGCCGGCGGAGGGGCCTCCCACGTTGCCGGAGCTGATGTCGATCTCGAAAGGCAGCGGGGACCTCTCGACCCGCTCGGTCACGCCGCTAACCCCGATGTACGCCCCGCCGCTGTCGGGATGGGTGCCCAGCGTGAGCTCGACGTCGCGTCGCTCCTGCGTCTCGGAGTCCTCGACCGTGATGATCGCGGTCGTGCCCGGATCAAGGCCGGCCAGCACTGCCCGCAGCGACTCGACAGTGGTTACCGGCAGCCCGTCGATGGACAGGATCACGTCGGTGCCCGCCAGCAGGCCGTCGGCGGGACCGCCGGAGACCGCCTCCGCGAACAGCACACCGGTGAAATCGGCTACGTGAACGCCGAGACGCTGCAGGGCCACGATGGTGGCCGTGTCCTTGGCGCTGCTCATCAAGTGCCGGTTGAATTCACGCTGCTCCTGGTTGGAGCGGTCGCCGAACACCGACTCGCGGCTGCGCAACTCGACCGCATCGTCGACCGCGGACCTGATCCAGTCGACGACGGTCACCTCGCTGTCGATCGACACGGTCAGCAGCAGGATCTCCCCGTCGGACTCGTACACCTCGATGCCGTCGGCTTCGATCCGGTCCGATGTGGTGATGGCGCCGCCGGGCAGGAAGGCCACCGCCTCGGAGTCGACCACCGAGTCGCCCGGAATCACACGGCCGGCCCACCGTGCCGGCACGAAGAAGGACGCGACCGAGGCCGCCACGGCCAGGACGAACACCGCGCCCAGGGCCCACCACCGTCCCCGCCGGGACCGGCCACCGCCGGGCCGGCGCATGGATCGGAATGGGGGCGCCGGCGGGCTCGGCGGGTCCGGGTCCGGCGCCGGGGAAGTCGGCGGTGGGGAAGCTAGCGTGGCCAACCGTCCAGTCGTCTTCGCTCAGGCGCCCTGGAGTGGCGCCGGACACCAAGGTATCCCCATGGCGACAGCCCCGACCACCGGCGAAGCCCCCTCCAGAGGCCGAGCACCGGGGGCGCGGTCGGCCCGGCGGTTCGCCCGAGCGGTCCTCCAGTTGGCGCGGGCAGCCCTCCGGTCGGCGTGGGAGGCCCGGCCCCGGGGACGCATCCGGCTGATCGACGTGCTGCGGGTTCTGGGACTGGCCAGGCGGGCCGTGCCCACCGCAGTGGTGGGACCGAAGGCCTACCCCCAGTGGTGGCAGCGCCTGCTGGCGCTGGTCGCGCTGATCGGGCTGGTCGTGGCCATCGGCTTCGTGCTGGCGGCGGCCGTCGGCATCATCGTCGTGGTCGCCGGCTTCCTGCTCGAGAACGCCATCTCGTAGGCGGGGTCGGGTTCATGGGCGGGGCCGGGCTCATGGGCGGGGCCGGGTTCATGGGCGGGGCCGGGGAGGGGTCCGGTGGGCACGGTGGCTGAGCCGTCCGAGGGGGCCGATGCCATGACGCGACGCCGGGCCGCGGCTGTGGCCGGCCACCAGGGCGACCGGGCTCAAGCCCGTGCCTACCTCCACGACGACGAGCCGGCGGTCCGGGCCAGCGCACTGCGAGCCCTGGAGCGGGCCGGCGACCTCGATGCCCGCCTTCTGGAGGCGGCTCTCGACGATCCCGCGCCCGGCGTTCGGGTCGCCGCGCTGGAGCTGGCCGCCAGCCGCCCCGACGTTCCCGTGGACGCGGCCGCGGCCCGGCTCGACGACCCCGACCAGCGGGTAGTGGAGGCCGCGGCCTGGACCTGTGGCGAGAAGGCCTCAGCCGCCGGTCCGGCGCCCGTCGTAGCAGCCCTCATCCGGGTGGCCCGATCCCATGCTGATCCGCTCTGCCGGGAGTCGGCCATCGCCGCTCTGGGCGCCATCGCCCATCCCGACGGGCTGCCAGCGGTCCTCGCCGGGTTGGACGACAAGCCCGAGGTCCGGCGCCGGGCCGTGATCGCCCTCGCACCCTTCGACGGCCCGGAGGTGGAGGCCGCGCTGGCCAGGGCCGGCAACGACCGGGACAAACAGGTCAGGGCGGCAGCCGCCGAGCTGCGCGGCCCCGCACCCGCCGGGACGGGACTGGACTGAGAGGGCTAGTCGAAGTCGTCGCTGAAGATCGAGATGTCCATGCCGAGGTGCTCCAGGCAGCGGCCCGCTCCCCGGACCACCGTCTCCAGCGGCGCGTTGACCCGGCGCACCCGCAGCGACATCTCCCGCGACAGGCGAATGTCCATGCCCCTGAGCAGCCCTCCCCCGCCCACGAGGTGGACGCCCCGGGCGATCAGGTCCTGGGCCAGCTCCGGAGGCGACTGGGACAGGCAGCTCAACACCGAGTCGACCATGGCGCTCACCGGCTCCTCGATGGCCTTGCGGATCTCCTCCGGCGTGACCACCGTGGTCTTGGGCATACCCGACATCAGCTCCCGGCCCCGGATCTCGGCGGCCGTCTCGTTGCGGGTCGCCGCGGCCGAACCGACCACGATCTTGGTGTGCTCAGCGGTGGGCTCCCCGATGGCCATGCCGTACTCGCGTCTCATGTGGGCCTGGACGGCGTCGTCGATGTCGAACGAGCCCACCCTCACCGCCTCCAGGGCCACCACCCCGCCCAGGCTCAACAGCGCGGTCTCGGTGGTTCCGCCCCCGATGTCCACCACCATCGACCCGACCGGCTCGTCGATGGGGAGACCCGCGCCGATGGCCGCGGCCAAGGGCTGATCGATGAGGCGCACCTCGATGGCGCCGGCCCTGCGGGCAGCCTCCATCACCGCCCGGCGCTCGACCGGGGTGATGGCTGAGGGCACGCACACCACGATGCGAGCCCGGTTGATGCGGCTGACCCCCACCTGTCTCAGCAGGATCCGGATCATGTCCTGGGTGATCTCGAAGTCGGTGATGGCGCCCTTGCGCAGCGGGCGCCGGGCAACGATGTACCCGGGCGTGCGGCCCAGCATCCGCCGCGCCTTGTGGCCCACCGCCAGCAGCTGATTGGTGTTGGTGTTGAGGGCCACCACCGAAGGCTCGTTCAGCACCACGCCCTGCCCGCGGGCGTACACCAGGGTATTTGCCGTGCCCAGGTCGATAGCCAGGTCGCGAGGCAGGGCTCAGCGCTCCTCGGGAACCGCTGGAGCGTCGGGGGGCGGGCTGCCCTCGGGGCTGGGTGCCAGCGGGTCGAGCTTCGAGATGCCGCTGGCCGGTCCGACCGGGCGTCCCGGGGCGGGCGACACCGCTTCGAGCTTCTTCAGGAACGGGGTGGGGCGGCGCCAGGTGATCCTGCGGATCAGCCACAGCAGGGTGGAGACGACCGTGGCCAGGCCGAGCGAGGCCAGGACCAGCAGAACGGAGCCCCTCACCGCGCCGCCTCCGGCCGGGTGCTCGCCGCCGGAGTCCCGTCGCCGGGGCCGCCCAGCGTCGGCACGCCCCCGATGTGCTGGGGCTCCAAACCCCAGCTCTCGCCGCCCTGCCAGCGCTCGCGCTTCCAGATCGGCACGGACGCCTTGAGCGTGTCGATGGCGAAGCGGGCCGCTTCGAAGGCCGCGTCCCGGTGGGGTGACGACACTGCGACCACCACCGCGGGATCACCCACCGCGACGCAGCCCACGCGATGCAGCACCGCGATGCGGCCCAGGTCGACCCACCGCCGGCGCATCTCGGACGCGATGGCATCCAGGCGGGGCTTGACCACCTCGTCGTAGGCCTCGTACTCCAGCCGGTCCACGCCCGGGCGGTCGATGGAGTGGTCGCGGGCCGTTCCGCTGAACTGGACCACCGCCCCGCAGCCAGGCATCACCACCCAATCCGCCACCTCCGACGAGGGAAGCGGATCAGGTGACAGCCCTAGCCAGGTGTCGCCGCTCTCAGGGGGTGCCAGCACCGACAAACATCGTAGTCACCCATCCCTCAGGGACGACCACGACCGGCGCGGCGGCGCCTGCGCCAGGCCCGGACGGCCAGGAGGGCCGTGACGACGAAGCCCACCACCAGTACCACCGCCCCCGCCAGCAGCAACTCCTGGCGGCGCCGAGCAGGCAGCGACTCCAGCGGCCCGGGCTCGTGGGAGACCACCCACGCCTCCTCGTTGCTGTAGGCCGCCTGCCAGCCGAGAGCCCGCAGGCGGTCGTTGGCCACCACCCATGGATGGATGGTGTAGGGCACGACCCCCGGCGGTGTCGGAGCCAGCCCCGAGCGCCAGCGCAGCGCGCTCAGGATCCGCGCCAGGTGCGACGGGACTCGCAGGCGCGGCCGCGGCCCCTCCAACTCTGCAAGGGTGTCGGGGGGGATCCAGCCGTCGGGGGACACGTTGAGGATCCCGTCGTAGCGGGCGTTCACCGAGGTGACCACGGCCGCGGCCAGATCGTCGGCGTGCAGGTACTGGACCGGGGGATCGCCGTCGGCGGCGACGCCGGACCGGGCGGCCCGCAAAGTGTTGGCGAGCGGCCCCAAACGGGCCTCGGCGACCACCGCGGCCGGCCGCAGCACGGTCACCGAGCGTCCCGGCCCCGTCGCCCATTGCTGGGCCAGCCGCTCGAGCCGGTGCCGCTGGACGGCCCAGTCGAAGTCGGGGATCGGGCGAACCGCGGCGTCCTCGGTGATGGGGACCGGGTTGTCCCTCCAGGCGCCGTAGACCATGGCCGACGACATGACCACCAGGTGGGGCACTCCCGCGGAGCTCAGCGCGTCCAGCACCCGGTGAAGCAGGGCCGCCTCCAGCTCGACCTCGGCCGGGTTCAGCGTGCCCGCGGTGACCGTGGAGGCCAGGTGCACCACCGAGTCGGCCCCGGAGAACAGGGCACCCAGGTCGGCGTCAGCCAGGTCGGCCTGCTTGGTCGTGACCGAGTTGTAGGGGGCCGGGGAGGCCTCCTTGTCGATGGCCAGGACGGCCACCGAGGGATGCCGGCCGGCCAGCCGAGCGACGACACGCCGGCCCACTGAGCCGTGGGCACCCGTCACCACCACCCGCGCCGGCCGGTGCTCGCCGAAATCCGGTCTGGGGCTAGGCGGTGGGGTCACCGCGGGCAGGACTTTCTGGGCTGCACCCCTCTACGATGCCTCCATGAGCGAGGTGCCGACAACCGGAGACGGCCCCGACGACCCCTTCGAAGGGTTGGAGGACCTCTTCAAGGCGAGCGGCCTGGGCGAACCGGGTTTCTCCGGCGAACCCGGCACCACAGGCGAACCCGGCACTACAGGCGGATCGGGCGACATGGGTGTCATCGGGGATCTGATGCGGGCTCTGCAGGGGGCGGCGCCCGGGTCCAGCCATGCCCGCGAAGTGGCTCGGGCCATCGCCTCGGGCGGCTCCTCGGAGCCCAACATCGACCCCGCCGACCGGATCGCTCTGGAGCAACTGGTGAGGGTGGCCGAACTGAGGGTCACCGACGCGACCGGCCTGCAACCGTCCCGGGGAGCCCCGCTGCGGGTCGAGGTCGTCAACCGCGTCGGGTGGTCCGATCGCACCACCGGCGACTACGGGGAGCTGTTCAACGCCCTGGGAAAGTCGATCGCCGCAGGTGGAGACCCCGACGCCGACGACACCGCCGCCGACCCCATGACGGCCATGTTCGCGGGCCTCACCCGCATGATCGGGCCGGCCATGCTGTCGCTCACCACTGGCGCGATGGTGGGTCGCCTGGCCCAGCACGCGCTCGGCGGCTACGTGCTGCCCGTACCTCGGCCACCGGGCAAGCCGATGCTGATCGCGTTGCCCAACGTGGAGGAGTTCGGTCGTCATTGGTCCCTCGACGCCGACGACCTGCGTCTGTGGGTGTGCCTGCACGAGGCCGTCTACCACGCAGTATTCGGGGTCGAGCATGTTCGGGGCACCCTCAGCGACCTGCTGCTGCGCCACGCGTCCTCCTTCGAGACCAACCCGCGCCGCCTGGAGGAGATGCTGGACGAGTTCGACCCCATCGCGGGCGGGCCCGAGGCGCTCGCCGAGCTCCAGCAGGCACTGGGCAGCCCCGACGCCATCCTGGGAGCGGTGCGCTCCGAGGCCCAGGAGGCGCTGCTGCCCCAGATGACGGCGCTGGTGGCGGCCATCAACGGATACGTCGACCACACCATGGATCACATAGGAGCCCAGCTGATCGGCTCCTACGACCGGCTCGCCGAGGCTCTGCGACGTCACCGGGTGGAGGCCAGCGAGTCCGACCGCTTCGTCGAGCGGCTGCTCGGCCTGGAACTCGACCAGGACCAGTACGAGCGGGGCGCCGCGTTCGCCGGGGGGGTGGTGGAGCGGGCGGGATCCGAGGGGCTGCGCCGGTTGTTCACCGATCCGGCCAACCTGCCCACCCCGGCCGAGGTGGACGCGGCCGGGCTCTGGCTGGCACGCATCGACCTGCCCCGCTGAGATCCGCCCGGTCGCTAGGCGTCGTCCCTGAGGTGTGGATTGCCGCGCACCGCGATGCGGCGGCGTCCGACGATGAACGACACCAACGCGAAGACGGCCAGCAGCGCCACCAACCCCGAGCCCAGCCGCACTGGTATCGGCAGGACCACCGGAATGAAGGCTCCGACCACCCAGGCGACCTGGAAGCGGGCCTCGAACCGGGAGAACGACCGTCCGTGATTGGCGTCGGGGGCGTCCCGCTGCACCAGCGAGTCGAAGGCGAGCCGGGCCACCGCGGCGGCCAGGGCCACCCCGCCCGCCAGCAGCGCCATTCCCATCAACCCTCCGGTCATAGACCCCAGGACGGCTGCGGCCAGGCCGAGACCCAGCGACCCGAGCAGCATCAGCTCCTCCACCACGCTGCGCCGCAGGATGGGGGCGACCTGCACCCCGGTGAAGGCCGAGAGTCCGGCCACCGCCACCACCACCCCGTAGTGCCACGCCGGAGCGCCCGGATCTCCGACTATGTCGATGCCCCGCTCCGAGGCCACCGCCCCTCCGAGCGCGCCCCCCTGCCGGCTCACGTCGAGACCCTCCTCGCCGCCGCGCAGCTCGAAGGCCAGCAGGAAGGTGACGAAGCCCACCGCGCCCCGCATCACCGCCATGGCGGTCGCCGACAGCAGGATGGTCGACGCCCGCAGCGCCGAGCGCTCAGTCGAACTGGTCCTGTTGGACGCCACCGGGATGCGGGGGAGCTGGAGGGTGATGGCGGTGGCGACCCCGTAGCCCGCGGTGGCCACGCCCGCGGCCACGGCCGGACTGCCGAGGAAGACCAGGGCGGCTCCCACGCCCGCCCCGAGGAGGCTCATCACCGCGCTGATGAGCGCCAGGCGGCTGTTGGCCTGCACCAGATTCGACTCCGAGGGCACGTAGCGGGGCACCACCGCGCTCTTGGCCACCGCGTAGCTCTTCTGCAGCACGAGCAGGGCGAAGGCCTCCGGGAACAGCCACAGGGTGTCGATGTGGCGGATCATGAGCAGGGCCACCGCCAGCCGGCCCATGTTGGTGACGAGGATCATGGCCCGGCGCCCGCCGGGCATCCGATCGATGACCGGGCCTATCAGCGGCGTGACCAGCGCGAACGGCGCCATCGTGAGCGCCAGGTACAGAGCTATCCGGTCTCGGGCCGCGTCCGGGCTGATGGAGAAGAAGATCGATCCGGCCAGGGCGACCGCGATGACTGCGTCGGTTGCGGTAGCCGCGGCGTGGACCCGGGCCAGGCGTTGAAACGGGCTGAACCCCGGCACGGGGCGTGGTGGTTGCCCGCTGTCATTCACCCCGTCGTGGGCCACCCGCTCATGGTAGGACGCGTTCCCGGCTATTGAGTTCGGTTCAGGGCGAGCTGCTGGAGCCGTACATGGGGGTCGTCGTCAGCCCCGCCGCAGCGGGTCCACACGCCGTCGGAGCCGAGAGTCCAGGCCAGTCGCTCGTCGCTCAGGCACACGTCGGCTACCTCCAGCACCCGAGCCGCCAGCCTCGGATCATCGACCCGCACGAGAGCCTCCACCCTCCGGTCGAGGTTGCGGGTGAGCAGGTCCGCGGAGCCGATGTAGGTGGCGGCCCGGCCCGGCCCGTCGCCGTTGGCGAAGTGGTATATGCGGGAGTGCTCCAGGAACCGGCCGACTATCGATCGGACCCGGATCGTCTCCGACAGGCCGGGCACGCCCGGCCGCAGGCTGCAGAGGCCTCTGACGATCAGGTCGATCTCCACCCCGGCCTGCGACGCCTTGTACAGCTGGTCGATCATCGGCCCGTCGGCCAGCGAGTTCAGCTTCAGGATCATGCGGCCGCCGCCGGGCGCGTGGGCCTCCTGCTCGATCAGCTCGGTGAGGCGGGGGCGGAGCTGCTCGGGCGCGGTGATCAGCCGGTTGTGGGCGACGCTGTGGCCATAGCCCGTCAGCCGGTTGAAGAGGTCGGCGACGTCCGCTCCCACCTCCGGGTCCGCGGTCAACAGGCCGAAGTCGTCGTAGAGCCGGGCCGTTCGGTGGTTGTAGTTGCCGGTGCCGACATGGCAGTAGCGGCGGATGCCGTCGAACTCCTCGCGCACGATCATCGCGATCTTGGCGTGGATCTTGAGGCCGACGAGCCCGTAGGCCACATGGGCCCCCGCCTGCTCCAGCCGTCTCGCCCAGCTAATGTTGCGAGCCTCGTCGAAGCGGGCCTTCAACTCCACCAGCACGGCCACCTGCTTGCCGCTGTCGGCCGCCGCCACCAGGGCGTCGATGATCGGGCTGTCGCCCGACGTGCGGTACAGCGTGAGCTTGATGGCCAGCACCGCGGGATCGGAGGCGGCCTGCCGGATCAGCGCGCCCACCGAGCGGCTGAACGACGAGTACGGGTGGTGCACGAGCACGTCGCCCGACCGCAGCACCTTGAAGTAGTCGGTCCGGCCGCCGTCGGGCGACAGTTCGGGCTCGGTGATGCCCCGCCAGTGCGGCCACTTGAGCTCGGGCCGGGGCAGGTCGGCGATCTCGTTCAGCCCGCTCAGATCGACGGGGCCCCGGATGCGGTCGACGGCGTCGGCGGGCAGGTCGAGCTCGCGCAACAGCAGATTGAGCACCTCTTCCGACATGGAGTCGGCCACCTCCAGGCGGATCGCCCACTGGAAGCGGCGGCGGCGCAGCTCCATCTGCACCGCGATCAGCAGGTCTTCGGCGTCCTCGTCGTTGAGGGTGAGGTCGGCGTTGCGGGTGACCCGGAAGGCATGGTGCTCCAGCATCTCCATGCCGGGGAAGAGCATGTCGAGATGGGCCGCGATGACTTCCTCGAGGGCCACGAACCGGTTGGTCCCCTCGCTGGCTGGGACCCACCGGTCGAGGGTGTTGGGGACCTTCACCCGGGCGAACCGAAGCTCCGAGTCGACCGGATCACGCATGAGCACGGCCAGGCTCAGCGACAGATCCGAGATGAACGGGAAGGGGTGGCCGGGGTCCACGGCCAGCGGGGTGAGCACCGGGAAGACGCGCTCTTCGAAGTGCTTGCGGAGATGTTCGCGCTCCTGCGGTTCGAGGTCGCCGGCCGGGAGCAGGTGGATGCCCTCGGCCGCCAACTCGGGCCGGACCTGCTCGAGGAACAGGCGCTGCTGCTCGCCGCACAGCTCCGAGCTGACCCGGCGGACCTTGTGGAGCTGCTCAGCCGGGGTGTGCCCGTCGAGGGTGCGCTCGGTGAGCTCTGCCGCCACCCGGTCGGCGAGGCCCGACACCCGCACCTGGAAGAACTCGTCGAGGTTGGTGGAGAAGATGCTCAGATAGCGGGCCCGCTCCAGCAGCGGAACGTCGGGGTCGCCGGCGAGGCTCAGCACCCGGGCGTTGAAGGCGAGCCAGGACAGCTCCCGGCTGAAGTAGTCAGTGAAGGGCTGGCCCCAACCGCCGACGCGCATCATGGGCGGGGCGAGGTCACGTAACCGTCCGGGTCAGGCCCGCTCCCGGACCGGGTAGGGATCCTCTTCCTCGGGGTAGCCGAGATCCCAGTCCACGATGATGCGCTCACGCTCGGCGTCGCGGTTGACCCGCTCGCGGTTGCGCCGGAACTGCGGGTCGTGGGGGGGCAGTAGTAGCAGGCGGGCGTGGACCCGGTCGCGGAACGCGGTCATGAAGTCGGCGTCGCCGTAGACCGGTTGAATCTCCCAGTGGGGCGCGACCGGCCCGAGATAGGTGATGGTGGCCTGACCCACCGGCGGCTCGTCGACCGCTTCGACGTCGGTGACCGTCATGGAACTCTCCGCCTTGGGCCGGGGCCCTCAGGCAGAGCCGTTCTTGCCCGGAGCGCTCTTGTTGCTGTCGCTTCCGGTGGCCTTGCTGGTGCTCCCGGAGCCCTCACCCTCGTTGGCGCTCTCGGACAGACCGTCCTTGAACTCCTTCTGGGCCTGACCCAATGAGCGTGCGAGCTTGGGGAGCTTCGCCCCGCCAAACACGAGCAGGACGATGATGAGAATGATGATGAGTTCAGATGTGCCGATACTCGGCACCACCGCGAAGATGTTCGTCATCGCCGGGAAGCATACCGCGCTTTTTCCACAGCCGCATCCCTGTATGCGGCTGGGTGGACTGGTCTAGGGGCCGGGTCGTGCCTAGCCGGTGGCGGTCGCTCGGCGCTGCATCGCTCGGGCGCGCCGGATGCGGCGTCGCTCGCGCTCGCTCATGCCTCCCCAGATGCCGAACTTCTCGCCGTTGTTGAGCGCGAATTCCAGGCATTGCTCGCGCACCACGCAGCCCCGGCAGACCTCCTTGGCCTCCCGGGTGGATGCACCTCGCTCGGGGAAGAAGAGGTCGGGATGCACCCCCAGGCAGTTGGCCTCGCGCTGCCAGGACATGTCCTCAGCGGGAAAGATGCCGTGTAGCTCCATTGGGTGTTCCTCCACGATGACCTGCTCTATGACTGAGTCCGGGCCCCAGCGGTCGGGCTAGAGCCCGGCCCCGCCCGGGCGCCATCGATGTAATTACACCACTGTCATACGACAATTGCAAATCCGGGGAGCAGATTCTTCTGTTCAGCCGCGGGCCCGCACCAGGCTGCGCTTGTGCTCCACGAAGTCCACGAGCACGTAGTCACCGAGGTTCTCGTTCGTGGTGAAGAAGGCCCGGCCCCCGTTCATCTCGGTGATGCGCTCCACGAAGTTGGTCAGGTACGACGTGGCGTCAAGCATGAACGTGTTGATCCGGATGCCGTCGCGGGTGCACCGGCCCACCTCGGCCAGGGTGAGCTCGACGGTCTCGCGGGTGGGCGGGTAGCTGAAGAAGGGCCGGCCCGACGGGGTGATGTGGGCGGTGGGCTCGCCGTCGGTGATCATGATGATCTGCTTGGTGCCGGTCTGGCGGTTGAGCATGCGCCGGGCGAGCATGAAGCCGTGCTGCATGTTGGTGCCGTACACGTAGTCCCATGAGACCTCGGGAAGCTTCTCGGGCCGGAACTCCCGGGCCACCTCGCTGAACGACACCAGGCCCAGGTAGTCGCGGGGATACTGGCTGGAGATCAGCGCGTGCAGGGCCATGGCCACCTTCTTGGCCGGCAGGAAGTTGTTGCGCATCGGCATCGACAGCGAGAGGTCCAGCATCAGCACGGTGGCCGATCGCACCTGCTGCTCGGTCCGCTCGACCTCGAAGTCCTCGGGGTGCAACCGCACCGGCACCCCGCCGCCGGTGCGGGTCAGGGCGTTGCGGATGGTCCGGCCGATGTGGAGGTTGAAGGCGTCGCCGAACTCGTAGGGCTTGGTGTCGGGCTCGCGCTCGTGACCCATGCCCTCGCGGTGGATGGCGTGGCGGCCGAGCTTGTCCGCGTCGAGCTTGGCGAACAGGTCCCGGAGCGCGCCCAGGCCGATCTTGCGGATGGCTCGGGGGGTGAGGTCGAAGCGTCCCTCGTGGTTCTCGATCAGACCGGCCTCCTCGAGCATGCGAGCCACCTCGGCCATGCGCTCGAGGCTGTCGGCCGAGTCGTCTCCCAGCAGCCGGCGGACGGCCTCGCTGTCGGCCTCGGCCAGGGCGCCCGGACTGGGCGAGCCCCTCAGCAGGTTCTCCAGCTGGTCGATGTCCCCCAACTCGGCCAGCATGTCGGTGGCCTCGCTGAAGTCGAGGGGGTCCGCACCGCCGAATTCGTAGCGCCGGTCCCAGCCGAGATCCGGGAACTGGTCGCGGAGATGGCCGGCCAGCTCGTTGATCTGCCAGTTGAGATCCATGTCGGACAGCAGCTGGTCGGACAGCTGCTGGAGCTGGTCACGCTGGGCAGGGGTCATCGAGTTCATGAGGGACTGGGCCGCGGCCATGCGGCGGGCCATCACCTCCAGGAGCTCGTCGAGCGTCTTGGGGTTCTCGGGGAAGAAGTCGCCGTAGCGCTCCATGAACCCCTCGAAGTCGGGTTCCTCGCCGCGGGCTCGCTGGGCCAGCATGGCGTTGAGCTCGGCCAGCATGTCCTTGAGCCGCTGCATCTCCTCCGGTGCCGAGCCGTCGGCCGCGTCGTTCACGGCACCGGCCATGCGGTCCAGGAACTGCTGCATGAGCTGCTCGCGCAGCTGCTCGGCCAGCTCGGCGAACTGCTGGCGGGCCTCGTCGCTCTCGAAGTCGTAGTTGTCGAGGGCCTTGAACTGGCCGGCAAGGTCGGGGGGCATCATGTCGAGTTGCAGGTTCTTGGTGGCCGCGGTCTGAGCGGTCAGGTCGGCCCGGCGCTCGTCGCCGTCGGCCCGGGCCTGGGCCGCGGCCCCGTCCAGTTCGTCCAGGGCCCGGCGCTCGGTGCGGACCACATCGCGCAGGGCCTCGGCGATGTCGTCGTACACCCCGCCCAGGTCGTGATCCTCCAGCAGCTCCCGGCGACGCTCCCTCAGCCTCTCGAGCATGTCGCGCAGGCCTTCGATCCTGCGGCCCGAGCGGTCCTCGAACCCGTCGGCCATGAGACGGCGCAGCGCGCTGGCGAGATCCCCGTGGTACAGCAGGTCGTCGGCCAGCTCCTCGAAGATCGAGTCGGCGTCGAGTTCGAAGCCGGCCTGAGTGCCGTCCCAGCGCCAGTAGGCGAAGTGGGCCGGCTCGGGCCTAGCCCGCGGCCGGCGGCGCCAGCGCTCCCGCAGAGCCATGCCCCGACCCTATCCCGGCCGGCCGGCGAGGCCAGCGGCGGCCCCGCCACGAACTGGCAGCCAAACACGCCCATACGGGGCCACCCAGCTGCCAATTCCAAACAGCGGCCAACCCCCGCCACGAACTGGCAGCCAAACACGCCCATACGGGGCCACCCAGCTGCCAATTCCAAACAGCGGCCAACCCCCGCCACGAACTGGCAGCCAAACACGCCCATACGGGGCCACCCAGCTGCCAATTCCAAACAGCGGCCAACCCCCGCCACGAACTGGCAGCCAAACACGCCCATACGGGGCCACCCAGCTGCCAATTCCAAACAGCGGTGGGGCCGGCCGGCTAGGCGGGGGACGGAGGGGTGATCACCGACAGGCCGGCCGCCGACCAGGCCTCGATGCCTCCCTCTAGGTCGCTGACGTTGGAGAAGCCGAGGCGGCGCAGTGAGGCGGCTGCGAGGCTCGACGTGTAGCCCTCATTGCAGACCATCACCAGCGGCTGGTCGAACGACTCGACGGCCGGGTGGGAGTGGCTGGCCGTCGGGTGGCAGCGCCACTCCAGCACGATCAGCGGGATGCTCGCCGAGCCGGGGATCATCCCGGTCCGCTCCCGGTCGTCGCGGTCGCGGATGTCGATGACCACCAGGGGGCCGTCCGGACCGGGCGCGGCCGGGGACTCGATCTCGTTGGCCAGCTCTTCAGGGACGAAGCGCCGCAGGCCGGACCGGGCCTGCGCCAGCAGTTCGTCGACGGTCAGGCGGGCGGTCTGACCCAGGCTGCCACCCACCAGGGCAGGCCCCGGTGGGACCTCCCCCGCGATCGCCGGCCCACCGTCGTCACCGGCACTGAAGAGGGACGGATCCTCCCCCACCGCGCTGCGATGGCGCTCGCCGTGCAGGTACAGCTCGAGCCGGAGCCGCTCAGGCGTCCAGTCATCGTCGAGGGCCTGGTTCATGAGGTCGGCCTGCGACGGCGGGGCCAGGCCGTCCACCGGCTGATCCCGGTCGAGGTTGGTGGGGAACGCATACCCCTCGGCGCAGGAGGCCACCACGTTGGCGGCCGCGGCCCGGTCCAGTCCCGAGGCCAGCCGGGCCCGCAGCCTCGGATAGACGGCGTGGACCACGCGGGTGCGGTCCACCGCCTCGGTGGCCCGGCCGAACGCGGAGGAGATCTGGAGCAGGTTGGCCATGCGTTGCACGCCGGCGGTGCGGTTGTGGCCGGCAGCGTGGAACATGGCCGGGCTGAAGAACACCGCGTCGCCGGTGCGCAGCGGCAGCTGCACCCGGTGCTGGGCGAAGTACTCGATGAACTCACCGCGGCGCCACGCCAGGTAGCCCAACTCGTACTTGTGGGAGTGGGGCAAGTACATGGTCGGGCCGGTCTCGGTGCCCATGTCGCAGTGAGCGATGGCGCCCTGCAGGGTGAGCAGCGGAGACAGCAGGTGGGCGTGGCGGGGGAACTGCTCGGCCTCGTCGTCGGTGAGGAAGCCCATGTGGTAGTCGCGGTGGGGGTGCTGGGCCTCGCCGCCCGGATTGACCACGTTGACCTGCTCGGTCAGCTGGTAGCGGAGGCCGAGCCAGGCCTCGCAGGCCACCGCAACGGCGTCGGAGCGGTGGTAGTCGATGAAGGCCTCGGGATCGGCCACAGCCAGCTTCTCCAGGGCGTTCCACACCCGGTCGTTCGCTCCGGGCTTGGCGAAGTGGTCGCCCGCGGGACCGCCCTGGGCGTGCTGGGCCGCGATCAGGTCCCAGAACACCTCCGAAGCGCGATCGACAGCCTCGGCGGGCACGGCTGACTCAAGCAGGACTATGCCGGGTCCCTCGACCAGGGCTCTGGAGAGCTCATCACGGAGCGCGGTGCGGTGCTCGGCGTCGGCGGCGGGGCCGTGGGCCAGGCCGCTCGCGTCGTAGGCGGGGACGCCCTGGGTGATCCGGGCCGCCAACGGGTAGTCGACGGGGTCGAGGGGCTGCTCGACCAGCGCGGCGAACGCCTCCAGGTCGCACTCGCGGCGCGACGGGAACGCGGCCTCGCCACCGGCTCTCATCCCGTCGATCCTACGCGGCCGGCCAGCACAGCAGGTCGGCCAGCCCCACAATCTCGGGTCGGTTGTGTGCCCTCTATCGACACAACCAACCCGAGAAACTGCAGGAGTGCTAGGGGCGTTAGAGGCCCCGCGGGTAGGCGAGCGAACCCGGTCCAAACGGGCGGGGCCGTGGCCCGAGCGGCCCGTGAGCGCAGCGAACAAGAGCGGGAGACACCCCCTTGCAGCACGACGGGCTTGCACCTACCCGCGCACGTTCTTAGCGTGGACGGCCCGCAAGGAGTGGAGGTGTGATGCCCATCAATCCGGATGCCGCGGGTGCCGTGGGAGAAGAGACCGAGATCAGCTGGACCTCCAAGGACAGCCTGCTCTATGCCCTCGGCGTGGGAGCGGGAGCGTCCGATCCGACCGGCTTCGAGCTGGAGTTCACCACCGAGAACACCCGGGGCACACCCCAGCGGGCCCTACCCACCGAGGTGGTCGTGCTGGGCATGGGCCGATCGCCCGACTACGGGGACTTCAACCTGGCCGCGCTGCTGCACGGCGACCAGCACATCGAGCTTCACCAGGAGCTGCCGGTTGAGGGCTCCGCAGTGGCTCAGGCCCGGGTGGCCGGGATCTACGACAAGATCAAGGCCGCGCTGGTGGTGCTGGAGACCAACGTCCGCAGCCACGACGGCGAACCGATGTGGACCAGTCGGGCCGGGCTGTTCATCTCCGGTGAGGGCGGCTGGGGCGGCGACCGCGGCCCGTCAAACACCTGGCAACAGCCCGACCGGGAGCCCGACCATGTGACCGGGTACGACACCCGCACCGACCAGGCCCTGCTCTACCGCCTCAACGGCGACCGCAACCCGCTGCACTCTGATCCGTCGTTCTCGGCCATGGCCGGGTTCGAGACGCCCATCCTGCACGGCCTGTGCACGTTCGGGATCACCGGTCGGGCCCTGCTGCACACATTGTGCGACAGCGACCCGGCCCGGTTCGGGTCTATGGCCGGGCGCTTCAAGGCTCCGGTGCTTCCGGGCCAGCGCCTCGACGTGCGAATGTGGGATGAGGGCGACACCACGCTGTTCCAGACCTGCGTGGGCGACCGGGTGGTGTTCGACGCCGGCGTGCTCACCACCCGCTGAGCGGGCCGCCGAGCGCAGCGCCGAATCGATGTATGTGGCGGCCTCAGAGGGCGTTGACTGCATCGATCCGGTGAGGCACCTCTGAAATGACGGACCCGGACGACGCCTTCCTGTGGGGCGCGGGGGCGTCGTCGGTGTCGGCCGAGGGGGTGGCGCCCGCCGCTGACTGGTCGGTGTGGGAGCGAGACGGCCGGGCGCCCCGCTCGGGCGACGGCGCCGGCTTCGCCACCGACTACCGCGACGACCTGGCCCAGCTGCGAACGCTGGGCCTCAACAGCCTGCGCCTGACCGTGGAGTGGGCCCGGGTGGAGCCCGCCGCGGGGAGGCCCGACAGCGACGCCCTGGACCGCTACCTCGACATCGCCGATGCGGCTGCGGTGCATGGTCTCGGGGTCTGGATCACGCTGCAGCACACGTCGCTGCCGGGCTGGTACGTCGACGACGAGGGCGGCCACCCCGACGAGGCGGCCCGGAGGCGGTGGTGGGCCCGGCATGTGGACCGCATGGCCGAGGCCTTCGACGGCCGGGCCGCGGGCTGGTGCCCGATCGAGGATCCCATCGGCTGGGCCGTGCGGGGCTACGGGCTGGGCAACCGGCCGCCGGGACGCCGGAGCGTCGAAGCCGCCGCGGAGGCGGCCGAGGGGGCCATGCTGGCCCTGCACGAGGCATGCCGGCTGCTGGAGTCGGGGCCCCAGCCGGTGATGGCGACCTTCGGAGCGCCGACGCTGCACTCCGCCCCGGTGGAGCGCGAGCACGCCGGCGCGGCCGCGGTCGAGACCCGCCGGTGGGACGAACTGCTGTGGGGCACCTGGACCCGGGCCCTGCGGGAGGGCGCGGTGGAGGTGCCGGGCCGGGCGCCGGTGGCCGCGCCGTGCTTCGAGAAGGGTCCGGAGCTGGTGGGGCTGAGCCATGACCACCCTGTGGGGGTGACCGAGACCGGCCGGCTGATGAGCTGGCCGGCGTCGGCCCGGCGCTCGGCCGCGGGCTTCGCCCCCGAGCCGGCCGAGTTGGGCGAGGCCGTGTACCGGGCCATCGACGCGGTCCCGGGCCGGGGTGTGGTAGTGGCCGCCCACGGCGTGCCCACCGATGACGACGACTGGCGCGACACGCTGCTGGACGGCTCGCTGGCGGTGGTGGCCGACGCCCGGGCCTCAGGCCTGCGGGGCTACTTCCACGACAGCGCGGTGGACGGCTACGAGTGGGCCCTCGGCTTCGGCGCGCCCCGGGGCCTGATCGGCCGCGACCGGGCGGTCAAGCCGTCGGCCCAGCGCCTGGCCGCCGCCATCTCCGGCGCCGGCGACGGCTAGCCCAACGAAATTGGTGCCGGCAGTGGGTGTCTGATACCCATTTCGTCGCCAATTTCGGGGCGGTTAGCGGGAGCGGTACTGGGCCCGGGGGCCCTGGGCGTCCTTGTTGAGGCGCTTGGACAGGTGCAGGCCCTCCAGCACCAGCTCAACCGCGGCGGCGACCATGGCCGGCGACTCGGCCGCCTCGTCGCCGGCCAGCAGGGCCTGGACCGGAGCGGTCAATGCCGGGACCCGGGCCAGCAGCGCGGCGTAGTCGCCGTCGGCCACGTCGTCGCCCACGTCCACCACCAGGTCCTCCTCGAAGGCGTCGACGACCTCGCGGTGCATGTCGGGCGGCACGCAGTCCTTGAACACCGACAGCACCGCCGAGCTGACCAGCCGCTGGAGGATCTCGGCTTCACGGCCCTCCTCCAGCGTCTCGATCTCCACCTTCCCCGCGGTGGAGGACGCCAGCGCTTCGAGGTCGGTGACCCGGGGCACCACATGGTCGCTGCCGGTTCGCAGGGTGCGTCGCATGGCATTGGCCACCATGGTCTCGGCGTTGGAGATGCTCAGCCGCACGGAAACCCCCGAGCGCTGCGACACATGGGGGCTGGACCGGGCCGCCCGGGTGATGGCCACCACGATGCGGGTCATGAAGTCCGGCACGGTGACCATCAGGCCCGCGGTCCCGGCCGCGCCGCTGGCGCCGGGGCCGGGGCCGAGGTAGGCCTCCTGCTGCACGATGTCCATCTCGGTGGCGGCGTCGTGCGGGTAGTGGGTGCGGATCTGGGCCCCGAAGCGATCCTTGAGCGGGGTGATGATGCGGCCCCGGTTGGTGTAGTCCTCGGGGTTGGCCGAGGCCACCAGCACCACATCCAGCGGCAGGCGGACCTTGTAGCCCCGGATCTGCACGTCGCGCTCCTCCAGCACGTTGAGCAGGCCCACCTGGATGCGCTCGGCCAGGTCGGGGAGCTCGTTGATGGCGAAGATGCCCCGGTTGGTGCGGGGCACCAGGCCGTAGTGCAGGGTGAGCTCGTCCGACAGGTAGCGGCCCTCGGCCACCTTGATCGGGTCGACCTCGCCGATCAGGTCGGCGATCGAGGTGTCGGGGGTGGCCAGCTTCTCGCCGTAGCGGTCCTTGCGGTGGACCCAGTCGATGGCGGTGCCGTCGCCGTGGGAGGCCACCAGGGCCCGGGCGTGGGCCGACACCGGGGCGTAGGGGTCGTCGTTGATCTCGGACCCGGCGACTATCGGCATCCACTCGTCCAGCAGGCCGACGAGGCCGCGGATCATGCGGGTCTTGGCCTGGCCCCGCTCCCCCAGCATGATCATGTCGTGGCCGGCCAGCAGGGCGTTCTCGACCTGGGGGATGACGGTGTTGTGGTAGCCGAGCACATCGTCGAACAGCGGCTCGGACGAGCGGATGCGGTCCACCGCGTTGCGCCGGAGCTCTTCGCGGATCGGCACCGACGCCCAGCCCGAGGCCCGCAGTTCGCCCAGCGTGGTCGGTCGGGATGCTGACATCGCCGGGAACCCTAGCGGGCACCCCCAGCCGCGCCCGCAGCGGCTTGGAGGCCGAGCCCGCAGCGGCTTAGAGGCCGAGCCTCGGGGCCTGCTATAGAGCAGGTCGGCATGAACGGGGAATCGGGATGAAGGGCGCACAGGCCCTGCTGCGGACGCTGGTCGACTCCGGCGTCGACATGTGCTTCGCCAATCCCGGAACCTCCGAGATGCACTTCGTCGCCGCGCTCGACGACGTGCCCGAGATGCGGGGCGTGCTGGGCCTGTTCGAGGGCGTGGTCACCGGCGCGGCCGACGGGTACGCCCGGATGGCGGGCCGGCCCGCGGTGACGCTGCTGCATCTCGGCCCGGGGCTGGGCAACGGGCTGGCCAACCTGCACAACGCCCGGCGGGCCCGCACGCCGATCGTCAATGTGGTCGGCGACCACGCCCTGCACCACAAGGCGCTGGACGCGCCCCTGGAGTCCGACATCGATGCGGTCGCCTGGTCGGTCTCGGGCTGGGCGCGCCGCAGCGAGTCGCCTGCATCGGTGGCCACCGACGCGGCCGCCGCCGTGGCCGCGTCCCGCTCCGGCGCGGGTGTCGCCACGCTGATCCTGCCCGCCGACGTGTCCTGGTCCGAGGGGGCCGAGCCGGCGCCGGCCGTGGAGCCGACCCCGCCGCCGGCGGTGGACGGCGCCGCCATCGAGGAGGCGGCCCGCATCCTCGCCGCGGCCGGGCCGGCGGGCGCGGTGATGGTGGGCTCACCCGTGCTGCAGCCCCGGGGCACCGGCGCGCTGGAGCGGGTGTGCCGGGCCAGCGGCGCCAAGGCGCTGTACGAGACGTTCCCGGCCCGCATGACGCGGGGTGGGGGCCGGTTCGAGCCGCGGCGCCTCGCCTACCCCGTCGAGTTGGCCACCGCGCAGCTCGCCGGCGTGGAGCACCTGGTGTTGATCGGCACCGTCGAGCCGGTGGCGTTCTTCGGCTATCCCGGCAAGCCCGGCCGGCTGGTGCCGGATGGCTGCACGGTCCACGCCCTGGCCGGTCCGGGAACCGACGCGCCGGGCGCCCTCGACGAGCTCGCCGCGATCATGGGCGGCGACACCGAAGCGGCCGGGGCGGGGGGCGCCCCGGTGCTCGAACGGCCCTCGGGCCCGATCGACGCCTCCAGCGCCGCGGCCGCGGTGGCCGCCACCCTGCCCGAGGGCGCCATCGTGTCCGACGAGGGCACCACCTGCGGGATGTACATGCTCGGCGCCACCCGCCGCGGCCCTGCGCATGACTGGCTCAACATCACCGGCGGGGCGATCGGCCAGGGCATGCCGGTCGCCGCCGGGGCCGCCCTGGCGTGCGGTGACCGGCCGGTGCTGAACATCCAGTCCGACGGCAGCGCCATGTACACCGTCCAGGCCCTGTGGACGCAGGCCCGCGAGCAGCTCGATGTCACCACACTGCTGTGCAACAACGGCGCCTACGCCATCCTCGCAATGGAACTCGACCAGGTGGGAGCGGCGGGCGGCGGCCCGGTGTCCCGCAGCCTGCTCGACCTGGGCCGGCCCGACCTGGACTTCTGCCGCCTGGCTGAGGGCCAGGGGGTTCCCGCCGTGCGGTCGACCACCGCCGAGGACCTGTGCGACCAGCTCGAACGGGCCTACCGCGAGCCCGGACCCCACCTCATCGAAGCCATGTTCGGCACCTGAAACCCGGGAGCTTCCGCGCGGGCCGGGCCGGACCCCGGCGGGCGGTAGCTTGGGCAGGTGGACCTGGGCGGCACGTGGCGGATCGCTGCGGCCACCGAAGGTCGGCGGCGTACCTTCCACGAGTTCGACCACGACGACTCGGCGTGGGACGCGGTCGCGGTGCCAGGCCACTGGGCGCAGTACTCGGCAGGCGACGGACCGGACCTTGCCGGCGAGGAGTCGGTGCTGTACCGGCGGCGCTTCGAGGGGCCGGCGGATGGGGCCGCGGCAGACGAGGCCTCCACGGGCGGCACCCGCTGGTGGCTGCGGATCGAGGGACTTGCCCAGCAGGGCGACATCTGGTTCGACGGCGTCTACCTCGGGCACACCGACGGCTACTTCGTGCCCCACGAGCTGGAGGTCACCAACCAGATCGCGGCTCGCCGCGAGCATCTGCTGGCCATCGAGGCGACCTGCCGGCGCTTCGGCGATCCCGACAACCGGACCACGCTGACGGGGGCGTTGCAGGACCCGGAGCTGTGCGGGTCCGACCACGTGATCGTGGGGGGCCTGTGGCGGCCGGTGCGGCTGCGCTCCAGCGGGACGGTCGCCATCCGCCATGCCCGGGCGATCTGCGCCGAGGTCCACAACGCCGGCGAGGGCCGGGGTCCAGGAGCCGGCGGCCAGCCATCGGCCCGGCTGGAACTTCGGGCCGTCCTCGACGTACCGGACGGGGGCGACGTGTACCTTCGCACCACCGTCGCGGGCACTGAGCACGTCCACAGCCACCACGCGGCCGTCGGCGAGAACCGGGTCGAGTGGACCGTGGACGTGGCCGATCCCCCGCTGTGGTGGCCCCACTCGCTGGGCGACCAGCCCCTGTGCGATCTGGAGATGGAGGTCCTGGCCGGCGGGGAGGTGCAGGACCGGAGGCGTTTCCGCATCGGCTTCCGGTCGGTGGAGATGCGCCGGTGGGTGCTGCACGTCAACGGCGAGCGGCTGTTCGCCAAGGGCGCCAACCTGCTGCCCACCAAGCCGCTGCTGGGCACGGCCTCGCCGTCGGAGGTGGCCGCCGACATCCGGGCGGCCCGCAACGCGGGCCTCGACCTGGTGCGCCCCATCGCCCACATCGCCCGCGAGGAGCTCTACGACACCGCCGACGAGCTGGGGATGCTCGTCTGGCAGGACCTGCCCGTTAGGGGGGTGATGAGCCGCAGCGTGGTGGGCGAGGCCCGGCGGCAGGCCCGGGAGGCGGTCGATCTGCTGGGCCACCGCCCGTCGGTGGCGGTCTGGTGCGCCCACGACGATCCGTTCCCCCGGGCCAGGCGCCCCTCGCCCACTCCCGCCGCGTGGAGCCGGCTGGGGCCGTCCTGGAACCGCGATGTGCTCGACCGGCGGCTGGGGCGAGTGCTGTCCCGCTGCGACGGCTCGCGCCCGGTGGTGGGCCACGCCGGCGTGCCGCCGCACCTCCCGTCCTTGGAGGGCACCACCAGCCAGCTGTGGTTCGGCCTGCACGGCGGTCGGGCCGCCGATCTGGCCCTCACGCTGGCCCGGGTGCCGACGTTGGGCCGGTTCGTGTCGGCCTTCGGCACGCCGGTGCGGGCCGAACAGCCCGAGGTCGTGAGGACCACCGTCGAGATCCTGCGCCGCTTGAAGTACCGGCCCACCGGGGGGTTCATGCTCCATGCCCTGGCCGATGCGGGCGGCGGCCTCGGCGCCGACGGGTTCGGGGTGCTGGACGGGCTGCGGCGTCCCAAGCCGGGCTGGCCGGCCCTGGTGGCGGCCTGCAAGCCGGTGGTCGTGACCGCCGACCCGATGCCGGAGGAGCTGCGCGCCGGCGACCGTCTCGACCTGGCCGTGCATGTGGTCAACGACACTCGCCGCGATCTGGACGGCATCGTGGCCCGGGCCCGGGTGCTCGGAGGTGACGGCCCCGTCCTGAGCGAGCATCGATGGGTCGGGGCGGCCCCTGCCGACAGCTGCGTGCTTGTGGGTCGGATCGAGACCGTCCTGCCAGGGGTTCTCCAGCCCGGTCAGTTGACGGTGGAGCTGACCCTCACCGCAGCCTCACCCGCCGGCACCGCACCGGAAGTGCTCGCCACGAACTCCTACGCCGCCACGGTCTCCTAGTGTCCTGACCTGAGAAATCTCGGTTGAGAAACGGTGCCTCTACGACACATGGGTCACCCGAGATTCTCGCGGGGGCGCGGTGGCACCCGGACGCGGGACTTCTGTCGATATTCCCCCTGCATATATTGTTGCCGCCCAGAACCCGGCAGGCACCCAGGAGCAGCGATGTACGAGCCGACCGACGGAGCTTCAACTGCGACGGAGTACCCCGCAGGGTCCCAGATACGCGAGAGCGACTGGCACATTCTGGCCGGGTTCTGGCATCCGGTGGCGTTCTCGTCGGAGCTTGCCGGCGGGCCGGTGGCGTCCAAGCTGCTCGATGTCGACCTCGTGGTCTACCGCACCAGCGAGGGTGCGGCGGTGGCCAGGGACCTCTGCGTGCATCGGGGCTCCAAGCTGAGCCGTGGCTGGATCAGCGACGACGGCGCCTGCATCGTGTGCCCCTACCACGGTCTGCACTACGACCGCTCCGGCCAGTGCACCTGGATTCCCGCCAACGACCCCGACAGTCCCCCGCCGGCCAAGACCATGAGGCTCGTCAGCTTCCTCGCGGCCGAGCGTTACGGGATCGTGTGGGCGTGCATGAAGCCCGAGCCCCTGCGTCCCCTCCCCGAATGGCCCCACCTCGACGAGTTCGGGCCGGAATGGCTGCGGATCCAGATCCCGAAGGGCACATGGGCGGCCACCGCTAGCCGCCACTGCGAGAACTTCAACGACATCGCCCACATCTCCTGGGTCCACATGAAGACGTTCGGGAACCGGGCCCGGCCGGTCGTGCCCGACTACACGCTGGAGCAGACCGACTACGGCCTCTATATGGCCCTGCCCTACATCGAGGTCGAGCGGGGCTTCAACGACGACCTCGGCGAGCGGGAGCGCGAGGTCTTCTACCAGCACCACCTGACCTACCCGTTCGCCACCGATCTGAAGGTGGACTACTACGAGGACGACGGCGAGAGCTTCGTCACCAGCCACTTCTTCGACATCGGTTCGCCCGTCAGCGCCCGTACCACCGACATCTACCAGGTCTCGCTGACCAACATCCCGGGCGCCACCGTCGAGGACTACGCCGAATACCAGCTGGTCACCAACAGCGAGGACATCGTGATCGTCGAAAGCCAGCGCCCTGAGAACGTGCCGCTCAACCTGGCTGCCGAGACCCACATCCGCGCCGACCGGTTGTCGGTCCGCTACCGCCGTGACCTGGTGGAGATGTTCGGGCTAGGCGCGCCGGAGATGGTCGCCTAGGGATGAGCGGCGCGGCTGACTAGAGGTCGAACTCGCCTATCCGGCTCGTCGCAGCTTGTAGTGGGGAAGCGCCACCAGAGTGCCGCCGACCTGTCCATGGATGGGGCCGGTGTTCCAGTCGACTCGCACCGGTGTGCCCGGGTGGGCATGGTTCGACGCGACATGGGCAAAGCCGATCACCTTGTTGACCGTAGGAGACCAGGTCACGCTGGTCGCTCTGCCGATGCGGGTTCCGTCACGCTGGATGGGCAGAGGGTTCCGGATCACTCGGGGCGTGACTTCGGCCGGGATATCGGCTTCGCCCGCGTCGCGGCGGATCACGCCGGTGCGGGCACGCCGGTCAGCGTGGACTGGACCGCCGGCGAAGTCCGCGGAGAGGTCGGCGCCACCCTGGTCGCACTTCCGCACTACCGGGTGCGGCGAGCCGGATAGGACGAGCCGGATAGGAGGAGTCATGAGCGCTGAGGGCGACACCCGGACGGAGCCTGCCCGCTGCGACCTGCTGCTGACCGGCGGCACCGTGCTGACGCTCGACCCGGACCGGCCCGTCATCGAGTCCGGGGTCGTGGCCGTCGAGCGCGACCGGATCGCCGCCGTCGGAGACAGCCGGCAGGCGGGCTCGTTCGAGGCGGGCCGCACCATCTCCTGCCAGGGGAAGGTGGTGATGCCCGGGCTGATCGACTGCCACAACCACCTCTACCAGTCGCTGGGGCGGACGCTCGGGGAGGGCCTCACGGGGTGGGAGTGGCTCAGCGAGTTCATGTGGCCCTATTCGTCCGCAATAACCCGGCAGGAGACGAGCGCCTCGGTGTACCTGGGAGCCCTCGAAGCGGTCCTGGCCGGGACCACGACCGTGCTCGACCACCACTACGGGTGCGACGACTACGACACCACCGTGATGGTGGCCGGGATCCTCGAGGAGGTAGGGCTGCGGGGACGGATCGCTCGGGGGATGACCGGAACCCGGACCGCGGTCTCCCAGCAGCAGAAGCTGCCCGAGACGTCGTTCCAGCGGTCGGCCGACGACGAGTTGGCCATCACCGAGGCGTGCATCCGCTCCAGACCGAGGGGCTCGAAGATCGAGATCTGCCCCGGACCCATGAACGCGGCCTACACCAACGTCGACCTGATCGCGGCCAGTGTCGAGCAGGCTCGCTCCCATGGGGTCGCGTGGCACACCCACCTCAGCGCGCCCCGCGACGACCCTGAAGTGTTCAAGCAGCAGCACGGCTACCGCCCGGCCACGTGGCTTCATCGCAACGGGCTGCTGGGTCCCGATGCGATCCTCGCCCACGCCACATGGGTCGATGACGAGGAGATCGAGGCCCTCGGGGACACGCGCAGCGCAGTCGCCCACTGCCCGCTGTCGAACTTCTACGTGCCCTACGGCGTCATGCCGCTGCACGACCTCGTCGATGCCGGGGCCGCGGTGGGCCTGGGCAGCGACGGGTCGTGCTGCGGGCACCGCCAGGACCTGTTCGAGAACATGAGGCTCATGGTGCTGATGCACCGTCTCCACAATCTCGACCCCAAGGCGTCCCGGGCCGATGAGGCACTGGAGGTGGCCACGAGGGGCGGGGCCGCCGTCCACGGCATCGAGGCCGGCGTGCTGGCCGCCGGGATGCTGGCCGACATCGTGGTGGTCGACACCACCCGGCCGCATTTCGCGCCGATGCACGACCCGGTGGCGGCCATCGTGTACACCGCTCGGGGCACCGACGTGGACATGAACATCGTCGCGGGCGAGATCATCGTCGAAGGGGGACGGTCGACGCGAGTCGACCAGGACGCAGTCGTCGCCGAGGCGCGGGCCCGGGCCGGGGAGCTGGCCGAGAGGATCAAGCCCCGCTAGGCGGACGGGCGCCGGGCCCGAGATTGATGGCGAGACCGCCTCTGTAGGGCCACAATCCGCATCAAATTCGCAGCGGGGCGCGGCTAGGGGCCGCGGCTAGGCAGAGCAGAGGGACTTCCAGAGGCGCCGGTAGGCGATCGAGAAGACGTCGGTGGGCAGGGCCACCTCGCCGGTGTCGTGGAGGCCGAAGGAGACCTGGCGGGGCTGAAGGGCCTCGCAGATGACCCTGTCCTCCTCGTTGACGGCCGCCTGGAAATCCCGCCACGGCTCCAGCGGGTCGCCGCCCAGGTTGGTGCGGGCGCTCTGCTGGAACACCAGGCTGGACGTGGCCGACTCGGGCAGCGCCGTCATCTGGATGCACTCGACCTCGCCGTCGGGGTAGGTGATGGTGAGCATCGACGAGAACGGGAACGTGAAGTCGTACCGGTAGGCGGCCTCGACCTCCTCCATCGAGCCGTCGAGGGTGTTGCGGTACTGCTGGAACACGCTGATGTTCGAGGCGAAGCCCGTATCGGTGGCGACCACCTCCTGGGGGGCCACCGGCCGGTCGCTTGGCCCGAACGTCACCCGGTGGATGGTGGAGAAGTGGGCGATGTCGTTGAAGTTCTCGGCCACCCGGCTGGCCGAGGCGTCCCAGCGCACCGGGCCGATCTGGAAGGTCTGCACATCGGACCGGTCGTAGAACCCCCAGGCGGGCGGATCGGCGGCGGCCGGCTCGCCCGCGCAGGCCCACACCAGCCCGTGGCACTCCCGGGTGTGGAGGGTGTCGAGGGTCAGCCGCTTCGGCAGCCGGGCGTCGGGACGGGCGGGGAAGGCCACGCACCGCCCGTCGGCGGCGTAGCGCAGTCCGTGGTAGGGACACATCAGGCAATCACCGTCGTAGGAGCCCAGGCTCAGGGGGCTGCCCCGGTGGGGGCAGCGGTCCGAGGCCACGCAGGCCCGCCCGCCGCTGCGGAACACCACCAGCGGCCGGCCCAGCATCACCACCCCGACGGGACCGTCGTCGATGGCGTCGGAGCGGGCCACCGGATGCCAGTGCCGCCTCAGGACATCCAGTTCGGCGGACCCGGCGGACTCGGCGGGCTCGACCGGCTCGGTCATGGCGCCGCTCATGCCGCCGCCGGCCCGAGGACCGGGTCGAAGGTGTCCATGGCGGCCACATCGACGGTTCCCACATCGGTGATGGCGTAGTCGGGGATCGAGGTGATGGGCAGGAAGAACAGGTACATGAACGGCCAGTCCACCGTGCAGCCCAGGGCCTTGGCCGCCCGGTCGAGCCGCTCCTCCTCGGCCAGCATGTCGGCCGGGTCGAGGTCGGACACGATCCCGCCGATGGGCAGCGGCAGGAACTCGACCACCTTGCCGCCGTCCACCACCACCTGGCCCCCGCCGTGGTCGGCGATGTGGTTGACGGCGGTCGCCATGTCCTGCGGAGAGGCCCCGATCACCACGATGTTGTTGTCGTCGGGGGCGCTGGAGGTGGCCAGCGCGCCGGAGCGGATCCCGAACCCGGCCACGAACGCGGTCGGGCGGTTCGAGTTCTTGCCGTAGCGCTCGACCACGCTCACCAGGGCCAGGTTGGCCTCGATGTCGGGCTGCACCCGGCCCCCGGCCGCTTGCAGTACCACGTCGCGGCGCTTGCGCACGAAGATCTGCTCGGTCACCTCGATGGCCAGCACCTCCACCGGGCCGTCGGGCAGGCCGGTGCGCACCGTGAAGTCCTCGGGCACGGCGGGCGCCATGGGGAACGGCCCGGTGAGCAGGCTGTCGCGGCCCGGCGGCTCCAGGTCGACGGCCATCTCCCCGTCGCGGGCCACCACCTGCCCGTTGGCCATCACCATCGACGGCCGGAAGTCCTCGAGGTACTCCACGAAGAGTATGTCGGCGTAGCGGCCCGGCGAGATCGAGCCGACCATGTGGTCGACCCGGTAGGCCTCGGCGCCGTTGACGGTGGCCATCTGGATGGCCGTCATGGGATCCACGCCGGCGTCGACGGCCATGCGCACCATGTTGTCGAGATGGCCCCGGCCGAGCACATCTGAGGCCACCACGTCGTCGGTGCAGAAGCTCACCCGGCGAGCCGCGCCCGGAGCGTGCTCCAGCACGAGGCGGATGTTCTCGGTCAGGAAGTGGGCGAAGGATGACTCCCGGATCACGATGTACATGCCGTTGCGGAGCTTCTCGAGGCACTCGTGGGAGTCGTAGCTCTCGTGGTCGAGGCGGATGCCGCCGCAGGCATAGCTGGTGAGGTCGGCGCCGGTGGCCATCGGCGCGCAGCCCAGCACCGGCAGCCGGTTCTCGCGGGCCAGCTCCATGGCGGCCAGCACGTCGGGGTCGCCGGTGGTCACGAACTCGCGGACGGTCTCCCACACCCCCACGCACTCCGGCCAGCGCTGGGCGGCCCGGTGGTCGTCGGGCCCGAAGTAGTGGCCCACGGTGGAGGTGGGCAGGGTGTAGGGCGTCTTGCAGGGAGCGCCCCACAGCACCCGCAGCGGCGTGCCCTGCGACTCCCGCAGGAAGGCCTCGGCGCCGTCGAGGCCGGCCACCACCAGGATCTGGTCCAGGCCCGACACCACGTTGATGGTCCCCAGCGGCACCAGCATCTTGGCCGCGCTGGTGATCGACAGCTTGGAGCACTCGATGTGCTGGTGGCCGTCGAACAGCCCCGGCACCAGGTGCCGGCCTCCGGCGTCGACGATCTCGGTGTCTCCTCCGGTGTGGGCCGACACGTCGCCCAGCGCGACCACGGTGTTGCCGAACACCGCCACGTCGGCCTCATAGACCTCGGCCGACACCACGTTGACGAGCCGGCCGCCCCGCACCACGGTCGTGGCCGGGATACGGGCCGCGCCCGCGGCCACCAGCTCCGAGATCGGGGGCTGCGCAGCCCCCGCTCTCTCGGTCTCTCGGATCTCGGTGGGCCTCATCGGTCAGCCTCCGGCTGCGACCAGGATGACACGGGCAGGCGACTCCGACGCCAGGCGCCAGCGGGTCTGGACCCACGCCGAGTGGAACATTACGTCGCCGGCGTCGAGGGTCACCTGCGGCCGGTCCCTGAACTCCACATGCAGTGATCCCTCGATCACGTAGATCACGGTCTCGTCGGCGGACTCGAACCACTCGTCCACGTCGGGCCCGGGCTCGATCCGGAAGTCGCCCAGCTCGGTGATGCGCCGCCCGCCCCGGTAGGCGGTGCGGGCCGTGGTGGCGTTGGGCAGCTCGCTCACCTGCATCGGGTTGAGCTCGGCCGCCCGCAGGATCTCTACCCGGGTGCCCGACGGTGGATCGGGCAACAGGTCCGATGGTCTCACGTCCAGGGCCGCGGCGATGCGGTACAGCGTGGCGATGGCCACCGATGTGCGCCCGGCCTCGAGCTGGCTTAGGAACGGCTGGCTCACATCGGCGGCTGCGGCCAGCTTGCGGCCCGACAGCCCCCGCTCACCCCGGATCGCCCTGACCTTGGCCCCGATCTGATGGCCCAGATCATTCTGGCGGCTCAGATCGTCAGGCACGGGGCGGTGTTTCCTTGGCGAGCCCGAGCGTGGTACAAACCGCAGCGAACCGGGCGGTCCGGTCCGATCGCGGCACTGGGGAGGCTGAGCCTGCATGGCTGGCGCGAACGGCGAGTGCCAGAACCGGGCGATCCTGGACCAGTGGCATCCTCTGGGCGCCGTCGACGAGGCCGAGCCCAACGTGGTGCACGTCACCCGGCTCCTGGGCGAGTCGATCAGCTTCGCGGTCACGCCCGAGGGCCGCTCGGCCGCATGGCGAACCCGCCGCGACCTGCCCGCCGGCGTGCCCGTCGACCCCGAGTCGGTGACCGGCACGCTGCCCAGCCGCTGCGAGTTCCTTTACGTCTGGACGAGCCTGGGCGGCCCGCCCGAGGGGTCCTTCCACATTCCGGAGTTCTTCGAGCCCGACCGGCGCAACTTCAACGCGTGCACGCTCGGCGTGTACACCTCCGCGCCCCGAGCGGTCGAGAACTTCCTCGACATGGGTCACTTCCCGTTCGTCCATGACGGATACCTGGGATCGGAGCCCCGCACGGAGGTAGTCGACTACAACGTCCACGTCGACGGCGACACCAACGAGATCTGGGCCACCGAGTGCCAGTTCTGGCAGCCGGCCGCGTCGGCCAGCGCCACCGGGGGGCAGATGGTCGAGTACGTCTACCGGATCATGCAGCCCTACTCGATCCTGCTCTACAAGTCGTGCCCGGCCGCACCGGAGCGGATGGACCTGATCGGGCTGTTCGTGCAGGCCACGAGCGAGGAGCATTGCCGGGGCCACATGTTCTTGAGCCTCATCGACGACGAGAGCAGCGTCGGGCACATCCGGCGATTCGTGCAGACCATCTTCGCCCAGGACCTGCCCATCATCGAGAACCAGAACCCGAAGCGGCTCCCGCTGGACCCGCAGGCCGAGACCCCGATCCGGTCCGACCGGGCGTCCATCCTCTACCGGCGCTGGCTCAGCGACCTCGGCGTCACCTACGGAGTGATACCAGCGGCATGAGAACGTGCGCGGGTAGGCGCAGACCCGTCGCATCGTCGCTCCCTCCCCGGTGGTCTGACGGCTGGTGCGTTGACAGGGTGATAACTGGTTCTTATCATCTGGCCGGCGTGGCTTCAAGCTCATCTCCAAGCAGTCAGCATCCGTTCGTCAGCCTGAGCGGGCAGGGAGGGTGACCCAGTGACAGTCGATCCTTTCACTCTGTGGCATCCGGTGGCGTCGGCGCACGACGTTCCCCATCGCCACGTGTTCCACGGCCAGCTGCTGGGCCGCGAGCTGGCGATATGGCGGGCCGACGACGACTTCGTGAACGTGTGGGAGAACCGCTGCCTGCACCGCGGCGTCCGGCTGTCGATCGGCGCCAACGACGGCACCGAGCTGCGCTGCCAGTACCACGGCTGGCGCTACGCCAACCGGTCGGCCGGGTGCACCTACATCCCGGCCCATCCGGCCGACGCCCCGGCCCGCACCATCTGCAACCGGACCTTCGGTTCCGTCGAGCGCTACGGGCTGGTGTGGTCGGGCGAGGCCCCGGTGGGCGACGTGCCGACCGTCGAGATCCTGGAGGCGGGCACGCCGTTCGGGCTGCGCAACCTGCCGGTCAACGCCCCGGCCGAGCTGGCCGTGCAGCACCTGCAGGCCCATCGCTTCCTGCCGTCGGGCCGGCTGGACATCGAGACTGCGGCCGGGACGGGAGCCGGCATGGCCGTCGGCCGGGTGGACGACTACTCGGTGGCGCTTACCGCCACCGCCGGCGACTCGGCGTCGTCGGCGGTGTTCTTCGTCCAGCCGGTCGACTCGGGTCGGTGCGTGATCAGGGGCGTGCTCGCCGAGACGCCGCCCGCGAGCGAGCAGCTGGCCGTGCTGAGGCACCACGCCGTCGAGCTGAACAACCTGGTGGCCGCCATCGAGGCCGAGGCCGCCTCGCGACCCGCCCCCGAGCCGATCGTGCCGGTGCTCCAGCAGGTGCCCCTGCATCTGGCCGAAATTCCCGAGGCTCCGTCGGGGCGGACGGCTGCCCTGCGGGTGCGGGTGGACCGCAAGTGGGAGACGGCCGACGGCATCGCCGCCTTCCGTCTCGCACCGTTGCAGGGGGTGCTACCGACGTTCCAGCCCGGGGCCCACATCGATGTCCACCTGCCCAACGGGCTGGTCCGCCAGTACTCGATTACCAACGGTCCCGGCGAGTCCGCCTACTACCGGATCGGGGTGAAGCTCGAGCCCGACTCCAGCGGCGGGTCGATCTGCCTGCATGAGACGGTGCGGGAGGGCGACGTGCTGGCCATCTCCGAGCCTCGCAACAACTTCCCGCTGCGCCGCGACGCCACCCGCACGATCCTGCTGGCCGGCGGCATCGGCATCACCCCGCTGCTGGCCATGGCCCAGGCGCTGGACCGTATGGCCCTGCGCTATGAGCTGCACTGCTTCGCCCAGTCGTCGGACCATGTGGCTTTCGGCGACGTGCTCGACGGGCTGGGCTCCGCGGTGGTGCGGCACCTCGACATGTCGCCCGACGAGACCGTCGGCGAGATCCGGCGCCTGGTGGCCGAGCCCTCCGATCACGCCCACATGTACATCTGCGGGCCGGGGCCGATGCTGGAGGCGGCCCGGCGCGAGGCCGCGGCCGCGGGCTGGGCCGACGACGCCGTCCACTTCGAGTACTTCAAGAACCCGACCGAGATCGACGACTCCTCGACGTTCGACGTGGCGCTGGCCCGCTCGGCGCTGACCCTCACCGTGGGGTCGGGCCAGACGATCCTCGAGGTCCTGCGGGAGGCCGGCGTGCTTCTGCCGTCGTCGTGCGAGCAGGGGGCGTGCGGCACATGCGTGGCGACGGTGCTCGAGGGCGAGCCCGACCACCAGGACGTGTACCTCAACGACTCCGACCACCAGGCCGGCGACCGGATCATGACCTGCGTGTCGAGGGCCTCCTCCGAGCGGCTCGTGCTGGACCTGTAGGGGCGGGCATGATCAAGCTCTACGACTACGTACTGTCGGTCAACTGCTACAAGCAGCGGCTGATGATGAGCATCCTCGGCGTCGAGTACGAGTCGATCCCCATCGACTTCTTCCCCGGTTGGGAGCACAAGGGCGAGGAGTTCCGCAAGATCAACCCGCTGGGCCACATCCCCGTCATCGACGACGACGGCTACGTGCTGCGCGACGCCCACGCCATCCTGGTGTACCTGGCGGCCAAGTACGACCCCAGCGGGCGTTGGTACCCGACCGGCGATCCCGAGCTGATCGGCGAGACCGCCTCGTGGATGCTGTTCGCGGAGGGCACGACCAACACCGCTTCGGCCGCCCGGCTGTGCGTGAACCTGGGCTACGACTTCGACCTCGAGGCCTGCCGGGCCGGGGCCCACCGGCTGTTCCGGGTACTGGACGAGCACCTGTGGTTCCGCGAGCGCCAGGGCCGCGAGTGGGTGTGCTCGGGCGCTCATCCCACCGTGGCCGACATCGCCATCTTCCCCGACGTGGTGCTGTCGGAGGAGGGTGGGATCTCCCGTCTCGACTATCCCGCGCTGAGGCGCTGGACCGACCGGGTCAAGCGGATACCCGGCTTCGAGGTGATGCCCGGGATCTTCGGAGCCGCTCCCGGCTAGCGCTACAGACTTCAGACCACCTGCCCGTGCCTGCCCCTGCCAGTTTCTCGGTTGAGTTGTGTGTCGTAGACCTATAGGTCGGGTACCGAGATTCTGCGCCCGGCCCCTGCCCGGAATCTCGGTCGAGTTATGTGTCGTAGACCTATAGGTCGGGTACCGAGATACTGCGCGGGGCGCCGGACGGCGTTCCGGGTCGGGGGCTATGACGTGCCGAAGGTCAGGCCCAGGTCCTTGAGCCAGCGGCGGTAGGCGACCGCGGTCCTGTCCGCCCGGACGTGCCACTCGGCTGCCAGGTCCAGCGGCAGCAGCTCGGGCCGTTGGGACTCCACGATGGGGACGTCCTGGTGGACGATCTCGTCGATGTACACCCGGAAGTCCTCGTCGGACATGTCGCGGTTGTAGTTCATCGAGTTCCACATCCAGCCGACGCTGCTGTGCTCGTCGATTGGGGTCACCGCGAAGTACATGGTGTAGCGCTCGGCGCCGCCGGGCACCGACAGGGCGATGTAGGCGGTCAGGGGCCGCAGCACCCGGTACACCCACTGGGCCGTCTTGGCCTCGCCCGAGCCGTCGGGGTTGGGGGTCCAGGTGTTGATGTCGAACGCGGTGATGCCGTCGGGGCTGGTCTCCACCGCGTAGTCGCCGAGCTCGGCGTGGTCGCGGTCGCCGAGGATGCCCTCGTGCACGAACGGGAAGTGGCTGACGTCCAGGAAGTTCTCGATGACCCTCGGAGCGCTGGCCTTCATCGGATAGGGGCCGCCGAGGACGTGGCGGTACGCGGGGTCGTCCCACTCGTCGTAGCGCGGCGGCGGGTGCTCGGGCCGGCCCAGCGAGGCCCAGATCAGGCCGTGGGCCTCGGTCGCCTCGTAGACGGTGGCGCACGCCCTGGCCGGGGGCCGCTGCTGGGGGCGGGAGGGAATGTGGACGCAGGTCCCGGACCGGTCGTAGGTCCAGCCGTGGTAGGGGCACTCGAGGCCTAGGCCGGTGACCTGACCCAGCGACAGGCGGGTGCCCCGGTGCACGCACAGGTCCTTCCAGGCCATGACGGCGCCGTCCTGGCGCCAGACCACCAGGTCCTCGCCCAGCAGCCGGGCCCCGGCCACCTGCGACTCGCCTATGTCGGCGGCCCGGGCCACCGCATGCCAGTCATCCACCAGCACCGGGTCGTCGATCATCCCTCGTCGCCCGCTCCGGACGGGTCCTCAGCCACGGCCCGGGCCAGCCACCGCATGCCAGTCATCCACCAGCACCGGGTCGTCAATCATCCCTCGTCGCCCGCTCCGGACGGGTCCTCAGCCACGGCCCGGGCCAGCCACCGCATGCCAGTCATCCACCAGCACCGGGTCGTCGATCATCCCTCGTCGCCCGCTCCGGACGGGTCCTCAGCCACGGCCCGGGCCAGCCACCGCATGCCAGTCATCCACCAGCACCGGATCGTCGATCGTCGGCTCTCAGGCCCGTACCGGGGCGGGCACCACGCCGTAGGTGACGCCCAGGTCGGCCAGCCAGCGCCGGTAGGCGATGGCCGAGCGGTCGGCCCGGATGGGGGTCTCGGCCCGGGGGTCGAGGGGCAGAAGCTTGGGGTGCTGGTTCTCCAGTATCGGCTTGTCCTGGGCGAAGATCAGCAGTTGGTAGGACTTGATCTCGTTATCGGTGCTGATGTCGTCGATCACGCCCATGTAGTTGTGGGCCCGCACCCGGTCGGCGCTCAGGGGCTGCACCCAGACGGCGCAGATGTCCTCGACCGACGGATCGGGGAGGCTGTCGTAGTAGAGCATCACGCAGTAGGGGTGCGGCACCCGGTAGCGGTAGCGCATCACCACCGGGGCGTCGAAGTTGACGCCGACCTTGGGCACCAGCATGTCGCACTTGGTGGCGTGGACCTCGCCGTCTCGGATCTCCACGTCGTACTCGACCACCTCGGTGTGGGGCAGCACCCCCAGCGACCCCTCGTGGACGTAGGGGAAGTGAGCCAGGTCGAGGAAGTTCTCCACCGCCCGGGGGGCCGAGGTGGCCACGCCGACGCTGCCGGCGTTCATGTTGCGCCGCCGGGGATGGTGGTACTCGGGCAGCGGGAACAGCTCGGCGGGGGGATCGCCGAGGCTGGTCCACAGGTAGCCGTACTCGGGCTTGACCGGCAGCGGCTCGGCCCGGCCCAGCGCCGCGCCGGCTCCGGCGGGCAGGTCGGGCGATGACCGCCAGGCCCGGCACTCGCCGTCTCCGGTGACGGTGAAGCTGACTCGCTCGTCGAGCAGCAGGGTCTCGTTCACGACGCCGGCGGCGATCTCGTCGAGGGCGCTGATCACGTGCCACTGATTCCAGATCACCGGGTCGGCGCAAGCTGGCTTCACGGTCTCCACTGTGTTGTCCCCGGTCTGATAACTGCTGCTTATCAGTCTGTCACCCAGCAGCAGCCCGCGCAATCCCCCCGTCCGCGCAATCCCCCCGTTACCGAAATTGATGGAGAAACCGCCCCAATAGGGCCACAACCCGCATCAATTTCGGTGAGGGACCGGTCACCGACGGGCCAGGGTGGGGGCGAAGGGTGCGACGACCTGCGCGGCTCCGACGATCACGTGGAAGTAGAAGCGGGCCACTATCCAGCCCCAGGTGGCTGCGGCGGGGCTGCGCCGCACCGGTTGGGCCCGCTCCAGCGGCTCGGTGTCGGCCAGCATCCGGGCCTTGAAACCGGCGATGAACTCGGCGTCGGTGATCAGCAGGCACATCTCCTGGTTGCAGCGGAAGCTGTGCCGGCTGAAGTTCGACGATCCGACCAGCAGCTTGTCGTCGTCGGCCAGCAGGAACCGGGCGTGGAAGAAGTCCGGGTAGGTGTGCAGTTCCACGCCGCTGCGGGCCAGGCGCCGCCAGATGTACGGCTCCACGGTACGTAGCCAGCGGTAGTTGTTCTGCTGGGCGGTGATCACCGTCTTGGCGGGAGCTCGGGCCTGCTCGAGCAGCTTGACGATCCCGACGTCAAGGGAGTAGGGGGAGGCGAGAACGAGGCTGCGGGACGCGCCGTAGACGATCTCGGTGAATGCCGGCTCGATTCTCCGGTTGGTCAGCACCGCGGTGTTCACGGAGCGGCGGTCGCCCCGCTCGGTGCGTTCGAAGTCCTGGGCGAGGGCCTCCACAATGGCGTGGTCATTGGTGCGGATCATGAAGTCGCGCCAGGCGAAGTTGTGGTCGCTGATGTTGATGCCACCCAGGTAGGCGTGGTCGTCAACCACGTAGAGCTTCTTGTGGTTGCGGCTCAACCCGAAGAACAGCACCGGTCCGAAGGGCTGGGTGAACGTGACGGCCACGCCTGCGGCCCTGAGCCGGGCGAACATCGCCTTCGTCTCCGCGGCCTCGTCCTGCACGGACGGGTCGGTGGCCTTGCGGTCACTGACGTAGCGCAGGGCGAAGCAGTCGACCAGCAGCCTCACTTCGACGCCCCGGCCGGCGGCCTCCGCCAGCAGGTCGGCCACGGTCAGCCCTGAGGCGTCGCCGTCGAAGGTCATCACCTGGACCAGCACCCGCCGCTCGGCGCCGCTCAGGGCCCGGTGCAAGTCCTCGACGAACTCGCCGTTGTCCAACAGCTGCATCGAGCCCCCACCAGCCACCCGCCGAACCTACCGCCCCACCCGCCCAAGCCACCCAAGCCCCCCCCCCCCCCCCCCCGCCCCCACCCCCGGCTCCGCCTCCAGAATCTCGGGTTGTTTGTGTGTGGTGTGTCCACACAACTCGCACCAAGATTCTTCAAGCAGCTGTAGTGCCATTTACATGTAATGTCGTGTAGTTTACAAACAGATGAGCGAGAGCGAGATACTAGAGCGGATGCAGCAGCAGCACGGGCTAGTCTCACGACGGCAGGCCCTAGCTGCTGGCATGACCGATGCCCAGATTGGCTGGCGTGTAAGGACCGGACAGTGGGCGGTCGTCGGCCGCGGCGTCTATCGGCATACCGTCTCCCCCGAGACCCCGCTATCGCGACTGCTCGCCGTGTGCCTTGCCTGCGACGGCGTAGCCAGCCACCGCTCGGCTGCCGCGCTTCACGGCATCGACGGCTACCAGCTCGACCGGATCGAAGTCCTCGTGCCATGGGCGAGAAGACCGACCATCAAGGGTGCACAGTTCCACCGGACGACTCAGATGCACCTGGCCAAGCCGGTCGACCGTGACGGCATCCCATGCACCTGGATCGGCCGAACGGTTCTGGATGTGGCGTCGGTGGTCAACCGCCAGCATCTGGATCACACCATCGATGCGGTCCTCCGTCAAGGGCTCCTTAGGCTCTCGGACCTATACGCCGTGCTGGTTGCGCACTCGCGGCACGGGCGTACGGGTTGCGGTCCGTTCAGGGATGCTCTCGCCGAGCGTTGGGGGGACGAAAGAGTGCCGCTCAGCGTATGGAGTCGAATGGTCTCCGATCTCCTCGCCGACTTCGGACTCAGCCGTCCAGTCTTGGAGTACCGAATCTGCAACCAGTCGGGGGATCTACTGGCGCAGGTTGATTTGGCATACCCGAAACACCGTCTGGCCATCGAACTCGACAGCAAGCGATGGCACCTCAACAGCGTGTCCTTCGAGCGAGACCCTCGGAGGCGCAACACCTTGACGGTGGCCGGCTGGACTGTTCTCACGTTCACTTGGAGCGACTATGTGGACCGCCCAAACCAGCTTTGCAGCACCGTCGCCGAACTGTTGGCACCAGCCAATCGTCGCGCCAGCTAACGCCTTGTCGCCGAATCTTGGTGCGAGTTGTGTGGACACACCACACACAACTCACCCGAGATCTAGGGGACGGGCGTGGCTGACGATCTTGGTGCGAGTTGTGTGGACACACCACACACAACTCACCCGAGATCTAGGGGACGGGCGTGGCTGACGATCTTGGTGCGAGTTGTGTGGACACACCACACACAACTCACCCGAGATTCCGGGGTTCGGGGCGGGGAGTATGGGGCGATAGGTTTGGGGGGATGGCGCGGACGGTCACCCCCACCGGTGCGGGCACCAGCGAGCGGGTACCGCCGCTTCGACGCCGCCGCCGGGAGTTGCCCTGGCCGCTGAACATCTACCAGACCGCGGTCGGCAAGAAGTACGTGATGGCGGTCACTGGGATCGGGCTGCTGGCCTTCGTGATCGTCCACATGATCGGCAACCTGCACCTGTACGAGGGCCCGACCCAGATCAACGAGTACGCCGAGGCGCTGCGGGACCTGGGCGGCCACCTGGTGCCCCGCACCCTGATCCTGTGGGTGATGCGCATCGGGCTGCTGGCCATGTTCGTGCTGCACATCCACAGCGCCTGGTCGCTCAAGGAGATCAGCCGGCGCAGCAGCGACCGGGCCAACTGGGTGAGCGGCAACAAGCGCTACGCCGGCGGCCAGGACTACGCAGCCGTCAACTTCGCCAGCCGCACCATGCGCTGGACCGGCCCAATCGTCGGCCTCTACGTGCTGTTCCACCTGGCCGACCTCACCTGGGGCTGGTGGCTGGGCGACGACTACATCCGCGGCGACGTGTACCACAACGTGGTGGAGTCGCTGTCATCGATCCCGGTGGCCATCATCTACATCGTGGCCAACGTGGCCCTGTCGGTGCACATCTACCACGGCCTCGCCTCCGCGTTCCAGACCCTCGGGGTCAACAACCCCCGGTTCCACCACCTGCGGCGGGGGCTGGCCACCGTGGTGGCGGGGGCGATCCTGGTCGGCAACCTCAGCTTCCCGATCATGGTGCAGGCGGGGGTGGTCGCATGAGCGCCGCACGGGCAGCAACCACTTCGGCGGGAAGAGCGGTCGCATGAGCCTCACCCTCGACGCCAAGGTCCCGGACGGGCCCATCGCGGACAAGTGGGACAACCACAAGTTCTCGGTGAAGCTGGTCAACCCGGCCAACAAGCGGCGCTTCAAGATCCTGGTGGTGGGCACCGGGCTGGCCGGGGCGTCGGCCGCGGCGTCGCTGGCCGAGCTGGGCTACAAGGTCGAGGCGTTCACGTTCCACGACTCGCCCCGGCGGGCCCACTCCATCGCGGCCCAGGGCGGCATCAACGCGGCCAAGAACTACCGCAACGACGGCGACTCGATCTACCGGCTGTTCTACGACACCGTCAAGGGCGGCGACTACCGCTCGAGGGAGGCCAACGTCTACCGGCTGGCCCAGGTGTCGCTCAACATCATCGACCAGTGCGCGGCCCAGGGGGTGCCCTTCGCCCGGGAGTACGGCGGCCTGCTGGCCAACCGGTCCTTCGGCGGCGCCCAGGTGAGCCGCACCTTCTACGCCCGGGGCCAGACCGGCCAGCAGCTGCTGCTGGGCGCCTACCAGGCCATGGCCGCCCAGATTGCGGCCGGCGGCGTGACCCTGCACAACCGGGCCGACGTGCTCGACATCGTGGTCAAGGACGGCGAGGCCTGCGGGATCGTCACCCGGGACCTGCTCACCGGCGAGGTGCGGGCCCACAGCGGCCACGCGGTGGTGCTGGCCACCGGCGGCTACGGCAACGTCTACTACCTGTCCACCAACGCCATGAACTGCAACGTGACCGCGGCGTGGCGGGCCCACCGACGGGGGGCGACCTTCGCCAACCCGTGCTACACCCAGATCCACCCCACCTGCATCCCGGCCAGCGACGAGTTCCAGTCGAAGCTGACCCTGATGTCGGAGTCGCTGCGCAACGACGGTCGCATCTGGGTGCCCCGCAACATGGACGAGGCCCGGGCCGCGGCCGACATCGGTGACCCCGACCGCTACTACTTCCTGGAGGAGAAGTACCCGGCGTTCGGGAACCTGGTGCCCCGCGACGTGGCGTCCCGCAACGCCAAGGCGGTGGTGGACCAGGGCCTGGGCGTGGGGCCGCTGCGCAACGGCGTGTACCTCGACTTCGCCGACGTGATCGCCCGCGACGGCGAGAGCGTGGTGCGGGAGAAGTACGGGAACCTGTTCGACATGTACGAGCGCATCACCGGCGAGAACCCGTACCGCTCGCCCATGCGCATCTACCCGGCCACCCACTACACCATGGGCGGGCTGTGGGTGGACTACAACCTGATGACCAACTTGCCCGGGCTGTACGCGCTGGGCGAGTGCAACTTCTCGGACCACGGGGCCAACCGGCTGGGGGCCTCCGCGCTGATGCAGGGCCTGGCCGACGGCTACTTCGTGCTGCCCTACACCATCGGCGACTACCTGGCACCGAAGCTGGGGTCGGCGCCGGTGCCGACCGACGACCCGGCGTTCGCGGCGGCGGTGGCCGAGGTCGACGACCGCACCCGGGGCTGGCTGGCCAAGCGGGGCACCAAGTCGGTGGACCACTACCACCGCGAGCTCGGCAAGATCGTGTGGGAGTACTGCGGCATGGCCCGCAACCGCACCGGCCTGGAGAAGGCACTCAGCGAGATCCCTGCGCTTCGGGAGGAGTTCCGGGCCAACGTGAAGGTGCTGGGGTCGGCCGGCACCACCAACCAGTCGCTGGAGCAGGTCAACCGGGTGGACGACTTCATGGAGATGGCCGAGCTGAAGGTGCGCGACGCCCTGCACCGCGAGGAGTCCTGCGGCGGGCACTTCCGGGAGGAGCACCAGACCCCCGAGGGCGAGGCCCTGCGCGACGACGAGAACTTCGCCTACGTGGCCGCTTGGGACTGGCAGGGCCCGGACCGGCCGCAGGAGCTGATCAAGGAGCCGCTGGAGTTCGAGTACGTGAAGCTCACCCAGAGGAGCTACAAGTGAGCGCCGGCAACGGCTCGGCTGCGGGAAGCGCCGGCAACGGGCACGGGGCGAGGATGCGGCTGAAGCTGCGGATCTGGCGCCAGGCCGGGCCGGATGAGCCGGGGGCGTTCCTCGATGTCGACGCCCACGACATTCCGGAGGACTGCTCGTTCCTGGAGATGCTCGACATCGTCAACGAGCGCCTCATCGACGACGACATCGAGCCCATCGTCTTCGCCCACGACTGCCGGGAGGGCATCTGCGGCACCTGCGGGGTGATGATCAACGGCCGCCCCCACGGTCCCGAGAAGGCCACCGCCACCTGCCAGCTGCACATGCGCAAGTTCCGCGACGGCGACGAGATCGTGATCGAGCCGTTCCGGGCAGCGTCGTTCCCGGTGGTTAAGGACCTGATGGTGGACCGGCGGGCCTTCGACCGGATCATCGAGTCGGGCGGCTACATCTCAGCGCCCACCGGCACCGCCCCCGACGCCAACGAGACCCCGATCCCCAAGGATGTGGCCGACTTCGCCATGGACGCGGCGGCCTGCATCGGCTGCGGGGCGTGCGTGGCCGCCTGCCCCAACTCGGCGGCCCAGCTGTTCACCGCGGCCAAGCTCGGCCATCTCAACGTGCTGCCCCAGGGCCAGCCCGAGCGCTGGCGTCGGGCCGAGGCCATGGTGGAGACCATGGAGTCGTTCTTCGGGTCGTGCACCAACCACGGCGAGTGCACCGAGGCCTGCCCCAAGGAGATCAGCCTCGACTTCATCGCGGTGCTGAACCGGGACTACCTCAAGGCCAAGGTCAAGAACCGCCGCCTCGCCTCCCAGACCTGACCGGGTGCGGTCGAGGCGGGGGCGGGCGCAGAATCTCGGGACGATTCTTGGGTCTCCACGACACACAACCCACCCGAGATTCCTGGGCACAGGCGAGCGCAGAATCTCGGGACGATTCTTGGGTCTCCACGACACACAACCCACCCGAGATTCCTGGGCACAGGCGAGCGCAAAATCTCGGTGCGATTCCTGGGTCTCCACGACACACAACTCAACCGAGATTTCTGGGCTGGGGCTGGGGCTGGGGCTGGGGCGAGACTGAGGTGGCGGGCCGATGAGCGGGCGTGAGACGGGCTGGGGGCCGGGACGGCGGGTGGTCGTTGGGCTCGCCCGAGGGGTGGCCATGGGCGCGGCCGATGTGGTGCCGGGGGTGTCGGGCGCGACGATCGCAGTGGTGTTGGGCATCTACGAGCGGCTGGTGGGCGCCATCCGGGGGGTCTCGGCCGCGGCGGGACGGCTGCTGCGGGGCGACTGGCGAGGCTGCGGTCAGCGGCTGGCCGCCGACCACTGGTGGCTGATCGTGCCGCTGCTCGCCGGGATCCTGGGCACGATCCTGCTGCTGGCCTCGGTGATCGAGACCCTGCTGGAGGAGCACCCCGAGACGATGGCCGGCCTGTTCTGCGGCCTGGTGGCGGCCTCCGCGGTGACCGCGTGCCGGCTGTTCGAGTGGCGGGGCGGGGACCGGATCACCCTGATGGTGGCGTCGGCGGTGGCGACCTTCGCCCTGCTGGGCCTGCAGTCCGGCCCGGTCGCCGACCCGTCGCTGCTGGTGCTGGCCGGGGCGGGCGCGGTGGCGATCTGCGCCATGATCCTGCCCGGCATATCCGGCGCGTTCCTGCTGCTGATGCTGGGCATGTACGGCGCGGTCATCAACATCGTCACCGATCTCCGCTACATCGAAGCGGCCGTGTTCCTGGCGGGAGCGGCGGTGGGCCTTGGGTTGTTCTCGACCGTGCTGGGCCGGCTGCTGGACCGGGCCCGCAACCCGGTGATGGCGGTGATGGTGGGGCTGATGGCCGGTTCGCTGCGGGTGCTGTGGCCCTGGCCCAACGGTGTGGGCGTGATCAGCCGCCACGAGAACGAAATCATCTCGGGAACCGGCCTGGACTGGCCCGCCGCCGACGAGTGGCTGGCCCCCACGGTGGCCGCCGCCGCCGGGCTGGCCGCCGTCCTGATCATCACCCGGCTCGCCCGGGACCGAGGGCCGTCCTAAGAACGTGCGCGGGTAGGTGCAAGCCGGTCGTGTCGGGGCGGGTGTCTCCCGCTCTTGTTCGCTGCGACCTGAGGGCCGCTCGGGCCACGGCCCCGCCCGTATGGGACGGTTTCGCTCGCCTCCCCGAGGGCCCCTCTAAGGGGTCGAGCGGGTAGGCCTCTAAGTCTGGGTGCTCCAGTAGTGGTGGTGGATCTGGGAGGCCTCCTCGATCAGGTGGGGGCCGCTCACCTCGATGCGGCGCTGGCCGCTGTGGAGGATGTTGCGGCAGCCGACGCCCCGCATGGTCGGGTTCAGCCGGTGGGCGCCGGTGATGTCGAGAAGGTGGTGTTCGCTCATCCCGTACACCATCCGGTTCAGCCCGCCCCAATACATGGAGCCGCTGCACATGGCGCACGGCTCGCAGCTCGTGTAGAGGGTGGCGGTGGCGATCTGATCGGCGGTGAGATTGGAGACCGCCAACCTCATGAGATTGGTCTCGGCGTGGTTGAGGGTGCTCCTGCCGGTGATGTCGGAGTTCTCCGCCTCCAGCAGCACGTTCCCGTCGGGATCGGCCAGCAGCGCCCCGAACGGCAGGTTCCCGTTGGCCACCGACCGGGAAGCCACCTCGATGGCCCGCCGCAGCAGCGCCTCGTCCTGGGGGCTCAACTCGAGGGTGGGATCCTGCGGGCCGCCGGCGGCCCAGAAGGCGATGTGCACGGCCGAGGCCTCCTCGACGAGGTGGGGGCCGCTCACCTCGATGTGGCGCTGGCCGGTGTCGAAGATGTTGCGGCAGCCCACGCCCCGCATGTTCTGGTCGTCGGGATCGGCGCTGGTGATCTCCAGCAGGTCGAGCTCGCTCATCCCGTAGACCATCCGGTTGAGCCCGCCCCAGTACATGGCCCCGGCGCACATGGCGCACGGCTCGCAGCTCGTGTAGAGGGTGGCGGCGGCGATCTGATCGGGGGTGAGGGTGGTGACCGCCATGTTCATGAGGACGGTCTCGGCGTGGTTGAGGTCGTTGCGGCCGGTGATGCCGGTGTTCTCGGCCTCCAGCAGCACGTCGCCGCCGGGGCCGGCCAGGATCGCGCCGAAGGGCATGTTCCCGTTGGCCACCGCCGAGGCCGACACCTCGATGGACCGCCGCAGGAGGCGCTCGTCCTGCGGGCTGAGTCCAGTCACCGGGTCAGTCGTCGAGCCAGCCATCGGGGCTGACATTAGCCCCCGCGATTGAGCCCCCGCGATTGCTACTCACCGGGTGGGCAGGACTAGGGTCGGGCCGTCCTGCGGAGACCGATCAAGGAGGGCAGGGATGCAAAGGATCCGACTGGGAGCTATAGCGCTTATCGCCTTGGCGCTGGTCGCGGCAGCATGCGGCGACGACGAGGCCGAGGAAGCAGCCCCCGCTACCACCGCCGCTCCGGCCACGACGGCAGCTCCTACCACCGAGGCGCCCGCGGAGCCCTTGCGCATCGCCTTCATGTACGACGGCGAGATCGATGACGGCGGATGGAACGAGGCTCACGAGAACGGCCGCCAGTACCTGATCGCCAACATGGACGGCATCGAGACCACGTTCGTGGAGAACCTGTCGCCCGGCTCGGAGTTCCAGGCCGCCTTCGAGGGCTTCGGCTCCCAGGGATACGACATGGTGGTGTGCACCACCTGGTGCCAGGACGACGTCCTGGTGGTCGCTCCCAACTACCCGGACACCGTCTACCTCTCGTGGGGCGGGTACCAGACAGCACCCAACGTCGGTCACTTCGACGGCGCCACCGAGGACGGCCGCTACCTCGACGGTCTGGTAGCCGGATCGCAGCCCGGTGTGGAGTTCATCGGGTACGTGGGCGGGTTCGCCATCGAGGAGGTCGTGCGGGGCGTCAACGCCTTCATGATCGGGGCCCGGGAGATCAATCCCGACATCGAGACCCAGGTCGTGTGGGTCAACAGCTGGTACGACCCGGCGGCCGAGCAGCAGGCAGCCCAGGCGCTCGTCGACGCCGGCGCCGACCTCCTCGCCGCCGAGGTGAACGCCCCCGCGGTGGCCAGCGTGGCCGAAGCGTCCGGCATCGGCTACATCCACTACGGGATCGACGGCTCGGGGTTGGCGCCCAACTCCTGGCTGTCCGGCTTCACCTTCAACTGGGGCCCCTACTACCTGTCCCAGGCGCAGGCGCTGGCCGACGGCACGTGGGAGCCGGCCCTGACCTACGGTGGCCTCAGGGACGGCGTGGTCGGGATGTCCCCGTTCGGCGCTGCCGTGACCGCGGAGACCATCGCGCTGGTCGAGCAGCGCCGCCAGGAGATCGTCGACGGGACGTTCGACTACTTCGCCGGTCCGATCACCGACAACCAGGGCAACGTGGTCGTCGCCGAAGGCGAGACGATCGCTTGGGAAGAGCGCACCCTGTGCTGCCAGTGGCTGATCGAAGGAGTCATCGGAGAGATTCCCGCCGGCTGAGGTGAACGGCGACCCCACACCGGCAGCCTCCACGGCAGAGCCAGAGACCAGCCAAGTCCCCGGGGGTGAACCCCAGGAGGCGGCGCGCCTCAGCGCCATAACCAAGAGCTTCTTCGGGGTCCCGGCCAACGACCGGGTCGACTTCGACCTGCGCTGGGGCGAGATTCACGCCCTGCTGGGCGAGAACGGCGCCGGCAAGTCGACGCTGTGCTCCGTCCTGGCCGGCCTCTACCATCCCGACAGCGGGGAGATCCATCTGGACGGTGAGCGGGTGGACCTCGCATCGCCCCAGCAGGCCCTCGAGCACGGGGTGGGCATGGTCTACCAGCACTTCCGGCTGGTGGACCGCTTCACGGTGGCCGAGAACCTCGCGCTGGGCCACCCCGAGACCGGATTCGTGACCTCGCGCCGGTCGCTGGAGCGCCAGGTGGCGGAGCTGGGACGTCGCTACGGCCTGGAGGTGTCACCCAAGGCCGCCATCTGGCAACTGTCGGTCGGGGAGCAGCAGCGGGTCGAGATCCTGAAGCTGCTGTACCGGGGAGTCCGGATCCTGATCCTGGACGAGCCGACCGCGGTGCTGACCCCCCAGGAGGCCCAGAGCCTGTTCGCGACGATGCGGGCCATGGCCGCCGACGGGCAGGCCATCATCTTCGTCTCCCACAAGCTCGACGAGGTGCTGGAGGTCTCCGACCGGGTGACCGTCCTGCGGGACGGCGAGAGGGTCGGATCGATGGAGACGGCCGAGGCCGACCCGGCCACCCTGGCCCGGATGATGGTGGGGCGGGACCTGTCCGCCCGGGCACGCTCCAGGACGGAGGCAGGCTCGGCCGCCCTGTCGGTGAGGGGCCTGACCGCTGACGGTGATCGGGGTATCGAGGCCCTGCGGGAGGTCGACCTCGAAGTGAGGGAGTCGCAGATCGTGGGGGTGGCCGGCGTGGCCGGCAACGGCCAGCGCGAGCTCGCCGAGGCCATAGCCGGCCTGCGGCGCTCCAAGCGGGGCCAGATCTTCCTGGGCGACGTCGACATCACCCGCTCGTCCACCCTGCAGCGGATCAAGCTGGGACTGGGCTTCGTGCCCGAGGACCGCATGCGCACCGGCATGGCGGGCGGGCTCCCGCTGACCGCCAACCTGGCATTGAAGGCCTACCGCCGGCCCCCGCTGTCGAAGGGGCCGGTGGTGTCGAATCGGGCCGTCGAGGAGCGGGCTCGCAGCCTCGAGAAGCAGTTCGACATCCGCGGCGTGCGCTGGGCCATGCCCACCAGCCTGTTGTCGGGCGGGAACATCCAGCGGGCCATCCTCGCCCGGGAGCTCTCGGCCCGGCCCCGCGTGCTGGTGGCGGCCGCCCCGACCAGGGGCCTCGACGTGGCCGCCATCGAGGCCATCCGCCAGATACTCCTCGACGAGCGGGACGCAGGGACCGCCATCCTGATGATCTCCGAGGACCTCGAGGAGATCCTGGACCTCTCCGACGAGATCGTGGTGCTCTACGAGGGCCGGGTGATGGGACGCCTCGATCCCGACGACGCCTCGCCCGAGGTGCTCGGAATGCTGATGGCCGGCCGCACCGCGGACGCAGCCCCGGACGCGAACGCGGCCCCGGAAACAGCCGCGGACAAGGCATGAGCGCATGAGCCTGCCCCTGGGAGCCTTCGAGCTGACCGTCGAGCGGCAGCAGATCCCGTCCCGGCTGGTGCGGATGGCGGCACCGACCGCTTCGGTGGCCTTCGGCCTGCTGGTCGGGGCCGTGATCATCTGGGCGTCCGGCCAGGACCCGATCCTCGCCTACACCGAGATGGCCAGGAAGGGGTTCGGCGGGCGGCTGGCGTTGACCGGGACGCTGGTCCTGGCCACGCCGCTCATCCTCACCGGTCTGGCCGCGGTCGTGGCGTTCCGGATGAAGATCTGGAACATCGGCGCTGAGGGTCAGCTCATCCTGGGCGCGGTGGCGTCCAGCGGCCTGGGGCTCTGGCTCGGCGACAACGGGATCGGCGGCCCGGTCGGCATCGTGCTGATGCTGGGCGCCGGGGCGGGGGCCGGGGCGCTGTGGGCCGCGCTGGCCGCCCTGCCGAGGGCCTATCTCAACACCGACGAGGTGATCTCCACCCTGATGCTCAACTTCGTGGCCCTCGGCATCATGAACTACCTGATCTTCAGCAGCTTCAGCCACTGGCGCGACCCGAGCCGGGCCACGTTCCCGGTGGGGCGGTTCGTGGACGACTCGATGGTCCTGCACCGTTTCACGGGACGGCTCCACATCGGCCTGTTCATCGCGCTGGCCGCGGCCGCCGCGCTGTGGTGGGCGCTGCGCTCGACCCGGTGGGGATTCGAGGTCTGGGTCACCGGAGACTCGCCGCGGGCGGCGCTCTACTCGGGCATGCGGGTCGACCGGAAGATCCTGTCGGTGCTGATGGTGTCGGGAGCGTTCGCCGGTCTCGGCGGCGGAATCGAGGTCGGGGGCGTGCTGGGCAACCTGGACCCGAGGGCGCTCAGCCTGGGGGTGGGGTTCGCCGGCATAGTGGTGGCGGCCCTGGCCCGGCTCTCGCCGCTGGGTGTGATACCGGTGGCCATCCTGGTGGCCAGCTTCACCAACGCCAAGCCCGGCCTTCAGGTGCTGGGCATCCCGTCGGAGATCGTGACCCTGCTGGAGGGGATCCTGTTCCTGTGCATCGTCGGCGGTGAGTGGTTCCTGCGCAACGCCCTCCGGCTGCAGCGCCGGGCCGGGCCGGTCGAGGTGGAGGCGGCCCCGTCGTGAACGACTCCGTCCTGCTGCTGTCCCTCGCCTCGGCGATCGTGATCGGCACGCCCATCCTGCTGGCCGGGCTGGGGGAGATGATGACCGAGCACTCCGGGGTGATGAACCTCGGTGTGGAGGGGATGATGCTCGGAGGAGGGGTGGTGGGCTTCTGGATGAGCACCCAGTACCCGTCGATGCCGCTGGCCATGGTGGTGGGGGCAGGCGTCGGCGCCCTGTTCGCCCTGATCCACGCCTACCTGGCCGTCACCCTGCGAGTCAACCAGATCGTCTCCGGTCTGGCCCTGGTCATCACCGGGACCGGGTTCGCGGGCTTCGTCGGCAGCTCGAACGACTCGGCTCTCATCTACGCGCGCCCGCAGTCGTCGCTGGAGCCGGTCTTCGGTGAGGGGATGCGGGAGCTGCCGCTGGTGGGCCCGCTGGTGTTCGGCCACGACTGGGTGGTGTACATGTCGTGGCTGCTGGTGGCGGTGGCGGCGTTCTGGCTGTTCCGGACCCGGGCCGGTCTGGCCCTGCGAGCGGTCGGCGAGGACCCGGCCACAGCCGACACGGTGGGAATCTCGGTGGGGGTCACCCGCTACGTCTACACCATGATCGGCGGGGCCGGAGCCGGGATGGGCGGCACCTACCTGATGGCCCAGATCTTCGCCACCTACCAGCACGGCATCACGGCCGGGCTCGGCTGGATCGCCTTCGCGCTGGTGACCTTCGCGGGGTGGCGGCCGTGGCGGGCCCTGGTCGCCGCCTACGTGTTCGGCGCGCTGCGCAACCTCGGGTTCACGCTGCAGATCCTGGGCGCCTCGGTGCCCTCCGACGTGCTGAACGCGTTGCCGTTCGTGCTGACGATCGTGGCGCTGATCATCATCTCGGCCCGCCCGGCGGCGGCCCGCAAGTACAGCGCGCCGTCAGCGCTGTCCGTTCCCTACTCGCGGGAGATCCGCTGAGGGCGGCCCGGCGCGGCTGCTGCCTTTGGCTCCGACTTGATGTATGAGGTATACATCGCAGTCCGACGCCCCGGGACCGCCGGCGGCCTCATCCCGACGCCTTAGGGGGACCAAGACATGCGCAGAGTGGACGCCGAAGTAGTCGACGCCTACATCGACCCCGACCGGTGCTGCAACCAGGGCAGCATCGTCAAGCTCCAGAACGGCGATCTGCTGCTGGGCTACAACGAGGAGCGGGGCCCGATGCACGCCGACACCGGCCGGTCGTGCCTGATCCGGTCGTCCGACGGCGCCAGGAGCTGGGATCCCAGCACCCGGGTGGTGGTCGAAGACTACACCGAGCACACCGGCAACTGGGACTGCGCCTTCGCCCAGATCAGCGACGGCACCGTCATCATGCATACCCGTATCTGCGGCTTCACCTCGTCCCCCAAGGCCATCGGCGGTCGCATCGATGAGCAGGCCATGCACTACACCCCGTCCCGCCAGACCGGCTACGCCGTGTACAAGTCGAAGGACAACGGCGACAGCTGGTCCGGACCGCTCCCGGTGAACACCTACCCGATCGCGGACTCGGGCACTGCGGGCTGCCTGGCCGGGGGCACCGGGTCCGGCCATGTGGTGGAGCTCCCCGACGGCGGGCTGCTCATGCCCTTGGAGGGAACCCTCAGCGCCGACGGCTACCTGCTCGGCGGCGGGATCAATTGGGAGCCGTCGCGCTGCTTCCTGCTGCGCTCCGACGACGGCGGGGACAACTGGGAGCATTGGGGGACGATGGCCTTCGACCCGGCCTCGATCATCAACTTCCAGGAGCCGTCGCTGACCCGCATGTCCAACGGCCGGCTGGTGGCGATGCTCAGGGTGCTGTTCCGACCGGCCCGCTACGACTACCAGTGGGTGACCCACTCCGAGGATGACGGGGTGACGTGGGCCCCGCCCCAGCGGACCCGGCTGTGGGGGTATCCCGCCGACTTGATCCAACTGCAGGACGGCCGGGTGCTGAGCGTTTACAGCTACCGGGCCTTTCCCATGGACGTGCGGGGCTGCACCTCCGAGGACGGGATCAACTGGGATCCGGCCGACGAGTTCATCATCGCCGGCTGCCACGCTCCCACCCGCGAGGAGCACCGGCAGTACTGGCACATCGGCTACCCGACGGTGGTGCAGCTCGACGACGGCACCATCGTGACCGCCTACCACGAATACACCGACGACGGCGGCTGGCCCATCCAGTACATGCGCACGGCCCGCTTCCGGCTCGACTGAGCGGCCGAGCCGGTAGGCGTCCCCAAATCTGCAGGGGTTTTCCTCCTATATGACGGGTTTCTCTACTGATTTGGGCCGCTACCCGCCCACGCTCTAGGGTCCGTCCCCTGCCCTCGACGCCACCACGGCTGCTTGTTGCCGTAGACGCCTTCGGCGACGGACACATCCAGGACTTGCGCGACGCCGCCGGGGATGGCGCGGTCTGTGACCGGCTCGGCCAGGACGCCTCCGCCCGCGAGTACGCCCGGGCGATGGCCGGGGCCGAGGTCATGGTCGGCTGGCCCGATCCCGACCTGCTGGCCGCCAGCCCGCTTCGGCTGCTGCTGCTGCCCAGCGCGGGCTACGAGGAGTACCTGACCCCGGAGCTGGCCGCCAAGGATTCTCTGACGGTCTGCAACGCGGGCGGCGCCTACTCCGAGGGGGTGGCCGAGCACTGCGTGGCCATGATGCTGGCCCTTGTGCGCCGCCTGCCCGAGTACCTCGCGGCCATGGGGCCGCGCCGCTGGGAGCACTTGCACCGCCACGGCCGGCTGGCGGGCTCGACGGTGTGCGTGATCGGGCTGGGAACCCTGGGGTCGGCGATCGCCCGGCGGTGCGCGTCCCTGGGTATGCGGGTGGTGGGTGTGCGCCGGCACCCGGACCGGCCCAGCTCGAACGTGTCGGAGGTGTCCGGTCCCGAAGACCTGGCCGCCGCAGTCGCCGGCGCCGACCATGTGGTGGGGGCGCTGCCGGGCGGAGCGGCCACCAGGGGGTTGATCAGCCGGGAGGTGATCTCGGCCATGAAGCCGGGCGCCTACTTCTACAACGTGGGCCGGGGCCCGTCGGTCGACGAGGAGGCTCTCATCGAGCGGCTGGCCGGCGGGAGCCTGGCCGGGGCGGGACTCGACGTGTTCGCAACCGAGCCGTTGCCCGATGACAGCCCGCTGTGGGCGATGGACAATGTCATCGTGACGCCCCACATGGCCGGCTACACCTGGGACTACGCCGACGAACTCTGCGACGTGTTCGCAGCCAACCTGGCCCGCCACCGCGACGGTGAGCCGCTGCACCATGTGGTCAACCTGAGCCCGGGAGCGGCGACGTGAACTCGGGAACCGAGCCGGCGGCGACATGAACTCGGGAACCGCCGCGTGAAGATCACCGGGATGGTGACCCGGGTGCTGGCGCTCGACGCTCAGCCCTGGTACGGCGACAGCCCGATCCCCGACGACGTGCCGCCGGTGTGGCACTTCCCGCTGACGTGCGTCACCACCGATGAGGGCATCGACGGGTACACCATGGGCTACGGCGCCAACGGCGAGGGGATCGGCTCCGCCCACCAGCTCCACGACGTTTACCTGAGGGCCATTCTCGGCAAGGACCCGCTCCAGCACGAGGACCTGTGGCGGGACCTCATGAGCCTCAATCGCCACCTCTATCCCATCACCGACGGCCTGCTGGGCATGCTCGACGTCGCCTTCTGGGACATCAAGGGCAAGGCCGCCGGGGTGCCGATCGCGGAGTTGCTCGGCGTGGGCCGCACCGAGGTGCCCGCCTACCGGACCGGCTCGCACTGGAACCTGACGCCCGCCGACACCTTCGCCGAGGCCCTCGCCATGCGCCAGGAGGGCTACCGGGGCTACAAGCTGACCCTCTACGACGGCCCGGCCGCCGACATCGGTCGGGCCGAGGCCGCCCGAGAGGCCGTCGGCGACGACTTCCCGCTGATGCTGGACGCGGTGGCCGGGTACAGCTTCGAGCAGGCCCTGGAGGTGGGCGAAGCGCTGGGCCGCCTCGGCTACCGGTGGTTCGAGGAGCCGGTGCCGGACCGCGACATCGCGGCGCTGGAGCAGCTCACCCGCCGGCTGGAGGTCCCGATCCTGGCCACCGAGACGGTCAGCCTGCGGGAGCTGCCCCAGTTCCTGGAGCGCCGGGCCGCCGATATGGCCCGGGGCGATGTGTTCATCAAGGCCGGTATCACCGGCCTGCGCGAGGCGTCGGCCATGTGCGAGGAGGCCGGCATGAACCTGGAGATCCACGCCCTGCACTCGTCGCTGCTCGACATCGCCAACCTGCACGTGGCCTGCTCGGTGCGCAATTGCGAGTTCTTCGAGCTGCACCACGAGATGTTCCGCTTCGCCGTCAAGGGCGCTCCCCTGGACATCGACAGCCGCGGCTGTGTGCACCTGCCTGCCGGGCCCGGGCTCGGCGTCGAGCTCGACTGGGACTGGATCGACGACAACACTGTCGTGACGCTGGAGGGTCTGCGGGACTAGCGACCTGGGTTGCTGCGGGTTCGCCATCTGTCGGACTGGTGGTTCTCGGCTGGCCGCACGGCTGCGAAATTGGTGACATATTGGGTACTGGACACCCAAAATCGCCATCAATTTGGAGACCATTAGGCCGCGGGCCGGCCCCGGAGGAGGACGACGATGGAACTGGACCGGTTCGACTGGCTGGCACTGCGCCAGGAGGAGGCCGTGGACCCTGAGCGGCGGATCGTCGACCCCCACCATCATCTGTGGGGTGCGGGTCAGTGGACCGGGCTCATGGCCGCCTATCTGGCGCCGGACTTGCTGGAGGACATGACCGGGAGCCACAACGTCGTCAAGAGCGTGTTCGTGGACTGCATCTCGCACTACGACTCCGAACGCGAGCCTCACATGCAGCCGCTGGGCGAGACCGCGTTCGTGGCCGGTCAGGCCGACTACACCGACTCGTTGGGCGGGCCGACGATCGGGGGGATCGTCAGCCATGCCGACCTGCTGCGGGGCGAGGCCGTCGAGGAGGTCCTGGCCGCCCACGACGAGGCCGGCGGGGGCCGGTTCCGGGGGATCCGCCACGCCACCGGCTGGGACCCCAGCGACGAGATCCACGACAGTCACCACGGCCCGTTCGAGCACATGATGGAGGCTGCCGAGTTCAGGGACGGGGCGAGCACGCTGGCCCGGATGGGGTTCAGCTACGACGCCTGGCTGTTCCATCCCCAGCTGCCGGAGCTGGCCGCGCTGGCCCGGGCCGTGCCCGAGCTGACGATCATCCTCAACCATCTCGGCGCACCGCCGGCGATCGGCCCCTACGGCCGCGCCCTGCAGGAGGCCCGCGCCGGCTGGAGGGCGTCGATGCGGCTGGTGGCCGCCTGCCCGAACGTGGCCCTGAAGGTGGGCGGGATCGGCATGGACGTCTACTTCGCCACCGGCTGGGCCGCAGCCGAGATCCCGCCGGGATCGGAGGAGGTGGCCGCGTACTGGGGCGACGACGTTCGGTTCTGCATCGACACCTTCGGCCCCGACCGCTGCATGTTCGAGTCCAACTTCCCGGTGGACCGCCAGTCGCTGACCTACCCGGTGCTGTGGAACGCCCTCCAGATCATGGCCGCGGGCTACACCGACGCCGAGCAGGACGCCCTGTTCTCAAGCACCGCCACCAGGGTCTACCGCCTGTAGCAACCCACCGGATCAAGTTCGCTCGAGCCACCATACGAACGACTCGATGCCGTCGAGCATGGCCCCGTGCTCACTGAGGACGGCAGCGAGCGCATCGGCCAGCACACGCCCATGGTTCGGCGCGGTACGAGGGAACCGGCCAGCCTCGGCGAGGACCAGCCCCGAGTGACGCTGTCCCGCGGCAGCGATGCGCCGGCCAAGCACCGCGAAGTCCCTCACATCCTCGGTGACGACTACCCGGCTTTCGGCGGTTGCGGCCTGCACCAGATTCTCGTCAGACATCCCGACGAGGTCTGCTCGTTCCTTGACGGCGATGGCATCGTGCCCCCAGTCCCGCAGTAGGGCCGCGACGCTGGGGGCGTACATCTCGTCGAGAAGGAGCTTCACCCGGTCAGCAGCTTGCGCTCGTTCTTCCAGGCGGCATACTCACGTGCGGCGGCCTCGTCGTTCTCTGCGATCATGGTGTCGATCTCGTCAGTGAACTCGGCGTAGTACCGGCTGACGGCGCGGACCTGCCTCTCGGTGAGCCAGAGCTGCTCTGCCGTTTCCGCGATCCGCTCCTCCAGGCTTCCCTCCAAACCCTGCAGCAGCGGGACGACCTGCCAAACGTCGGGCCCGGTGTCCAGCGCGGCCCGCCGGCCGGCCGGCCCGTCGCGAAAGACGATCCCGGGATAGGCGTCCATGCGCAGCCCCTCGTCGATCAGTCGCTCCCCCGCCGATGAGAGCGACTCAGCCCGCTGAGCCGCGCCCCGCTTGAGCCGCTCGTAGACACCAAGGCGCTTGAAACGTATTGAAAGTACAGTCATGGCAACAGTGTAGTCAGTTATCACCGCTATAGGACACACGCGGCCCGCAACTCTCTCTACGGTAGCGGGGCCACCTAGGGTGGGGTTGTGGGCGGTGGCTCGCTCGAAGCGGAGCTGCGGTTTCCGCTGAGTACGGCGGAGGTGGAGGCGTATCACCGTGATGGGGTGGTTGGGCCGTTCCGGTTGGTGTCGCCCGATCAGATGGCGTCGATGCGGGAACGGATCACCGACGAGATCATCGTCCCCGGGGCGCTCAAGGATGATCCCCATGTGGACTATCACGACCGCCATCTGGACCATGAGACGGTGTGCCGGCTGTGCCGGGGACCGCAGGTGGTGGACCGCATCGCTTCGCTGCTCGGGCCCGACCTGCTTATCTGGCGCAGCAACTTCCAGATCAAGCAGCCCCTGGCCGAGGCCACCGGCGACGAGCAGCGCTACACGGAGGTGCCGTGGCACCAGGACGGCGCCTACTTCGATCTGCTGCCCCCAGTCTGGGTGTCGGCCTTCATCGCCATCACCGAAGCCACCATCGACAACGGCTGCCTCCAGGTGGTCCGGGGCTCGCACACCAGCACCTTCGACCACGATGTGGACGGCACCCGTCACTCGTTCCACCAGGCGGTGCCGACCGGCGCCATCGATCCTGCCGACATCCGGGTCTTCGAGCTGGAGCCGGGGGAGTTCGTGCTGTTCAGCGAGAACGCGCTGCACGGGTCCGGGCCCAACCGCACGGCCCAGCCGCGCATCGGGCTGTCGCCCCGGGTCACGGTGCCGTTCGTGCGGGTGACCGGCAACCCGCTATACGCAGGCCTCGACCGGGCCCGCCATGCCCCCGACGAGCCCCGCCAGATGGGGCTGTTGAGGGGCCAGGACTACACCGGCCGCCACCACGTAGTGCCGCTCCCCTGCCCCGGCGCCTAGCCGGGCTGAACCCGAGAATCTCGGGTCGATTCTGTGGACCCACCACACACAACCAACCCGAGAATCCGGGGGCGGGCCGGGCGCAGGATCTCGGGTCAATTCTGTGGACCCACCACACACAACCAACCCGAGATTCCGCCGGGGCAGGCTGGGTAGCGATCAGTCGGTGGTCAGGACGTTGGGGGTGCCTATGGCCTGGAGCATCTCCCGGGCCCGCTCACGGTAGAGGTCGCGGATGTCGCGGGTGGGGGGCCGGCTGCGGCTCGACGGCAGACCCACCAGCTCCATGCACAGCTTGTCGAGGTGGCCGTCGCCGCTGGTGTAGCCCTCCATCTCGGTCCAGAGCCGCATGAACGGCAGCACCACCTTCACCAACTCGTGCTGGGCCTCGACGTAGCGACCCTCGTTGAGCATGGCCCACATCCGTACCCCCCACTGGGGCCAGAAGTTGCAGATGTGGACCTCGATGCCACGGGCGCCGAGCATGTGGCTGGTCGGGAACCGCAGCTGGTTGTCGATGATGGTGAACCGGTCGGAGTAGTCGGCCACCACCCCCTCGAACTCCATGAACCCGTTGTCGGGCATCGACCACTTCAGGCCCACCACCGTGCCCAGGCCGGCCAGGCGGTCGATGAGGGCGTTGGAGATGTCCAGGCTGGTCCAGTGGGTGTTGTAGACCACCATGCCCACATCCGAGGCGGCTGCGGCCGCGGCGACGTGCTCCATGAAGTCGTCGTCGGTGTGGGCGAAGTAGAACGGCGGCGACACCTGCATGTACTCGGCGCCGATGTCGGCCGCGGCCCGGGCCAGGCGCACCAGTTCCTGGGTGCTGGTGGTCTGGCCGCCCATCACCACCGGCACCCGGCCGGCGGCCTCCTCCACTACGGCGGTGGTCACCGCCACCCGCTCGTCGAAGGTCATCGTGGAGAAGTCCCCGGCCGCGCCGCAGGCCAGCAGCACCCCGTTGCCGGTGGTGATCCCGCCGTCGACCAGGAAGCTCACGTGCTTGCGCATGGCGTCGAGGTCGACCGACAGCACGTCGTCGTCGCGGAACATGGTGGGCACGGTCACGTAGCAGCCCTGGAGGCGGTCACGAAGCTCAGCGGTGTCGGTCATCGGGTCTCCTTAGAGGGCTGGAAGCCTGCGGCGCAAGTCATCAGGTCTGCTTGAACGGCCCGGTGCCGGTCATCAGATCTCCTTAGAGGGCTGGAAGCCTGCGGCGCAAGTCATCAGGTCGCCTCGGGCCGATCGGGCTCGGTAGGGCTAGCCATCGGGTCTCCTCGGGCGTCTTGGAGCCGGTGGTACTAGCCATCAGGTCTCCTGGGAGGGCGTGTCGGCGGCAGCCGTAGCTGCGGGGCGGATCTGGAGGGGTGCTCGCTGGTCGGCACTCAGGTGGCAGAGCACGTCGTGGGTGGGGCTGTCGTGGAGGCGGGGCGGGTCGTCGACCTCGCACACCCCGGCAATCCGGTGTTGGCAGCGGGGCTCGAAGGCGCAGCCGGCGTCGGGGGCGGTGCCCACCGTCGACGCGTCCTCGGCCAGCGCCGACACCTGGTGCTCGCCCTTTCCCGGGATCGAGTCGAGCAGCAGCGCGGTGTAGGGGTGATGGGGCGGGGTGAAGATCTCCTCGACGGTGCCCTGCTCGACGATGCGGCCGTGGTACAGCACCACCACCCGGTCGGCCAGCCACCGCACCACGGCCAGGTCGTGGGCGATGAACAGGTAGGCCACGTCCCGGCTGGCTTGCAGCTCCCGCAGCAGCTCGATGATGTTGTCCTGCACCGACACGTCGAGGGCCGACAGGACCTCGTCGCACAGGATCAGCTTGGGTTCGGCGGCCAGGGCCTGGGCGATGGCCACCCGCTGGGCCTCGCCCCCGCTGAGCTGGGGCGGGTAGCGGTCGATGTAGCCGGGGTCGAGGTGGACGCTGTCCAGCAGACCGGCCATCCGGTCGCGCCGTTCGGCCCCCGACAGCTTGAAGAACACGTCGAGGGTGCGGCCCAGGCTGTAGCGGACCTTGCGGCGGGGATTCAGCGACGACGCCGGGTTCTGGAACACGTACTGGATGTGGCGCAGCAGCTCCGGCGGCCGCCGGTGCACGGGCCGGGTGATGTCGTTGCCCTCAAAGCTGATCGTCCCCCGCTGGGGCTGGATCAGCCCGGCGATGGAACGGGCCAGGGTGGTCTTGCCGCTGCCGCTCTCGCCCACCAGGGCCACCGTCTCGCCCGGGTTGATGGTGAACGAGGCGTCCCGCACCGCCGGCACCGGCTCGCTCGTATCAGACCGCAGGGCCCGCACCAGCCTCGACACCAGCCCGCGGCGGGGCCGGTACGAGATCTGGACGTCGGTGACTTCGAGCAGCGGCGTCATGGCGATGCCTCGGCCTCTAGGTCGGGGACCCGCCAGCAGGCCACCTGGTGCGACGGCTCGATCTCGGCCAGGTGCTGCGGATCGGTGAAGCACTGCGGCCGCGAGTAGGGGCACCGGGGCGCGAAGCCGCACCCGTCGGGCAGGTCGTCGCGGCGCAGTAGGCCCCGCAGCTTCTCGGTGCCGGCGTGCTCGGCCTCCACCCGGGGCACGGCCGCGATCAGGCCCCGGGTGTAGGGGTGGCGGGGCCGGTTGAACAGCTCGGCGGTGGGCGCGATCTCGATGAGCTCGCCGGCGTACATCACCGCCACCCGGTCGCAGATCTGCTCCAGCACGCCCAGGTTGTGGCTCACGTACAGGGCGCTCATGCCGCTCTCATCCTTGATCTGGGTGAGCAGGTCGAGCAGCCGGGCCTGGGTGGTGACGTCCAGCGCGGTGGTGGGCTCGTCCAGCACGATCAGGTCCGGGCGGCAGGCGATGGCGATGGCGATCACCACCCGCTGCTGCTGGCCGCCGCTGAGCTGGTGGGGGTAGCGCCGGGCGATCCTGTCCGGCTCAGGCAGCCCGACCTGGCCGAAGAACTCCACCGTCCGGTCCATGGCGTCGCTGCCCGAGCTGACGCCGTGGCCCTCCAGCGTCTCGACCACCTGGCGGCCGACCTTCATCGACGGCGTGAGGGTGCTGGCCGGGTTCTGGGGCACTAGCGAGATCCGGGCCCCCCGGATGGGCTGCATCTGGCGGTCGGACAGGCCCAGCAGGTCCCGGCCGTCGAAGGTGACCCGGCCCCCGGCCACCCGGCTGCCGGGCTTGTTGTAGCCGAACATGGCCAGCGCGGTGGTGGTCTTGCCGCAGCCGGACTCGCCGGCCAGGCCCAGCGTCTCGCCCCGACCGATGGAGAACGACACGTCCTTGACCACGCTCACCCACTGGTCGTCGTTGCGGTAGTCCACGGTGAGGTCGTCGACCCGCACCAGCGGCTCGCCGCCGTTCGCGGAAGGGCCACCGGTGGCCGCATCGCCGGCCGGCGCCGGGGTCATCGCGCCTCCGCCCATCGCAGGCAACCGCCGAGGCCATCGCGCCTCCGCCCATCGCAGGCAACCGCCGAGGTCATCGTGCCGGAGGCAGCGTTACCGGCCATCAGTCCGAACTCCGGCGGGTGGACACGCCGAGGATGTCGGCGACCTCCTCGGTCACCAGGCTGAGGGCCACCACCAGCGAGGCCAGGGCCGCGGCCGGGCCCAGCACCATCCACTTGGAGGCGCTGAGGAACTTGCGGCCCTCGTTGATCATCAGCCCCCACTCCGGCGACGGCGGCGCGGCCGCGAAGCCCAGGAAGCTCAGCGCGCCGATGAAGAACACCGCGTAGCCGGTGCGCAGCGAGAACTCCACCAGCACGTTGCCCAGCACGTTGGGCAGGATCTCGCGCCGGGCGATCGAGAAGGCCGACTCGCCCCGCAGCTTGGCCTTGGTCACGAAGTCCTCGGTGACCACCCCCAGGGCCGCGGCCCGGACGGTGAGCGTCACCGGCCAGGTGAAGAAGAAGGCGACGGTGATGATGATCACCAGGTTGTTGGTCTCGATCGAGCCCAGGATCAGCAGGGTGAGGATCAGCCCCGGCAGGGCCAGCATGATGTCGACGCCCCGCATGCCGACCTCGTCCACCCAACCCCGCTTGTAGGCCAGCAGGATGCCGATCGTGGAGCCGGCGAGGATGGCCAGGCCCGACGCCGACAGCCCCTGGATCAACACGATCCGCTCGCCCCGGACCACCCGGCTGAACACGTCGCGCCCGAAGTTGTCGGTGCCGAAGGGGTGGTCCCACGACGGGCCGGTGAACGGCTCGCCGACCAGCATCGTGTCGTGGGTGTACGGTGCCCACCACGGTCCGGTGATGGCGGTGAAGAAGTGCAGGGCCAGCACCCCCAGAAGCACCACGAACACAGGCCGTTCCCGGGCCAGCCGCGCCAGCCTCCGGAGGCGGCCGGGCCCGGTCTCCGGCCTGTCGATCACTGGCGCGCCGGGCACCGGGGCGTCAGGCACCGGCGTGCCGGGCGCAGGAGTGTCGGCAGGCTCGGCCATCATCCGGTCCTCAGGCGGGGGTTCAACGCGGCTGCCACCAGGTCGGCCCCCAGGTTGCACAGGACGTAGACGCCGGCCAGGATCATGGTCGAGGCCAGAATCACCGGCGTGTCCAGCAGCCGCAGCGCGTCGAGCAGCAGCAGCCCGATGCCGGGATAGGTGAACACCACCTCCACCAGCACCACCCCGCCCACCAGCCACACCACGTTGATCACCGTGGCCCGCAGGGCCGGGCCCAGAGCGTTGGGCAGCGCGTGCAGCAGCATCACCCTGCGGCGGGGCAGGCCCTTGAGGGTGGCGAACAGCACGTAGTCGGAGTTCAGCACGGACAGCAGGCTGGCCTGCATCTGGCGCACCGCGAAGCCGGTCATGGCCGCGGTCAGCGTCACCGCGGGCAGGGTCATCATCCGCAACTGGGCGCCGAACGTCTCGGCCTGGTCGACGAGCGACAACGCGGGGAACCATTCGAGGGCCACCGCGAAGATGACCAGCAGGAATATGGCGATCACGAAGTCCGGTACCGCGCAGCCCAGGATCACCAGCGTCGACAGGCCGGCCGCGAAGGCCCGGTCCCGGTAGACGGCGGTGACGATGCCAATTGCCAGGCTGAGCGGGACGTACATGATCAGGGCGAACGCGGCCAACTGGAGCGTGTTGGTCAGGCGGGGGACGATGATGTCGGTGACGCTCCGGTTGATCCGCCCGGCCGGCGCTCCCTCGGTCTTGGGCCGGGCCTGCACCAGCGACTCGCCCCAGTCCCCCTGCACGAAGCCGGTGATCCAGGTCGTGTAGCGCTCCACGGCGGGCGCGTTCAGGTTCATCTGCTCACGGAAGCTCGCCACCCGCTCCGGGGTCGCCTCCCGCCCGAGCATCCGGGTGGCCGCGTCGCCGGGCAGCAGCTCAACCGCCCAGAAGGTGATCAGCGACACCGCGAACAGGGCGACCACGGCCAGCGCAGTTCGTTGCCCGGTGACGCGGACGAAATGCACTAGCCGAGGCTACTCATGCGGCTCATGGCGGGTTCTACCCGCGGCTGGTGACCCGTCGTCTAGGGGACGTCGATGGTGTAGTACACCCCGCGGGGCTGCCAACCGGTCACGCCGACGCGCACCGCGCTGCTCAAGGGGAACATGTTGGGCACGAAGTGGCCGCCCTCGTCGATGATCTGCTGCTGCATCTTGTGGTACAGCCTGGTCCGCTCGGCCTCGTCGGTGGTGGACCGGGCGGCGGCCAGGTCGGCATCGAACTCCTCGCTCCGCCAGTGGGTCTCGTTCCACTCGGCGTCGGAGTGGTACCACAGGCCCAGGCCATGGTCGACGGTGCGGACGTTCCAGCCGGTCATGGCGAAGGGCGCGGACAGCCACTGGTCGCCCCAGTAGGTGTCGGCCGGCGTGACGTTCAGCTCGACATTGATACCGGCCTCGGCCAACTGTTGCTGCCAGACCTGGGTCCACTCGATCCAGTCCTCCATGGAGGCCAGCGTGAGCGTCAAGTCGATGCCGTCGGCGTAGCCGGCCCGGCTGAGGTGCTCCCTGGCCATGGCCAGGTTGTGCTCGCGTGAGCCGGCCAGGCCGAACCGGATCAACCCCGGCAGGGGGATGTCGTTCATCTGGTAGGCCCGGCCCCCGTACACGAGGTCGTTGTGCTGCGGGCGGTTGGTGGCGTACTTGATGGCCAAGCGCAGGTCGTTGTTGTCGAACGGCGGGACATCTATCTGGCAGTAGGCGACCGAGGAACTGCCGACCGGATTGCTGATGACCATGATGTCGGGCTCGGCGTCGAGGGCGTCCAGCTGGGCCGCAGGGGCTCTCGACAGGATGTCAATCTGACCGCCCCTGATGGCGGCCAACTGGGCCTCTACCTCGGGAATGGTGATCACCTCGAAGAAGTCGACCTTGGGGAAGCCGGGCTGCCAGTAGTTCTCGTTGCGCTCGAAGACGGTGCTGATCTCGCCCGGTATGAACTCGTCGATCCGGTATGCGCCGGTGCCGAGGCTCTGGGCGGCCAGATCGGCGTTGGTGGCGCCCTCGGGCACGATCCGGGTGTGGGAGTTGGTGATGGCCTCGGGCCAGTCCACGTTGGGCTGGGTGAGCCGCATGACCACCGTGCGGTCGTCCGGCGCGGTTATCCCGTCGGGTTCGAGGCCGGGAAGGCCACCCGCTCCCGGCGAGGCCACGTCGGGATCGAGGAGCCGCTGGAAGGTGTACACCACGTCGGCGGCCACGAACGGCTTGCCGTCGTGGAAGGTGATCCCGTCGCGCAGATGGAACGTCCACTCGGTGCCGTCGGCGTTGGCCTCCCACCTCTCGGCCAGATGCGGTGTGGGGGTGAGGTTCTCGTCCAGCCGGACGATCTGCTCGGAGACCAGCGTCTGGAAGAGCCCGTCGGTGGACGATGTCCGGTAGGCGGGATCGAGCGTGTCGGCCGAGGTGGCTGCGGCGTGATAGCCGTAGCGCAGCGTCTTGAGGGGCTGCGGCGCGGCGGTGGTGGTGGTCGCGCCGGCCTCGGTGGTGGTTGTCGCCGCGATGGTGGTTGTGGTCGCGGGCGTGGTGGTCGCGGGGGCGGCCTCGGTTGTGGTGGCCGGCGCGGCGGTGGTGGTGGCGGCCGGCTGGGCCGTGTCGCCGTCGTCGCCGCAGGCGGCCAGCAGCACCGAGCCGCCGGCGATCATGTTGAACCTGCGCCTTGACGCGTTTCTGATTTCGCGCGACGGATTGTGAGAGTTTCAGTCCGCATGGTGGGGCTTTGGGTGGTCGGTGGTTCGTCGTGCGGCTCGTCGGGCCTGGTCGGCTCGGCGTAGGCCGTCTCGGCGGGCTTGGCGGATGGTTTCTCCTTTGCCTTGGTGTTCGTCGTCGGGGGTGACGTATCCGATGCCGGCGTGCAGTCGCACTGTGTTGTAGTCGATCCGGACACGTTCTAGTTCGGCGTCGAGGATCTGGGGGTCACAGATGGCCTCGAGGCGGGGCCATTCGCCCTTGATGTGGCCGAAGAAGCTTTCGATGGGCGCCTGGTCGGTGGGCGTGTTGGGGCGACCGAAGTGCTGGGCGATCGAGCACAGCGCCATGAACGCCCTGGTGGCGTCGGCGGTCATGGGCGCGCCGTTGTCGGAGACCGCCAACAGGATCGGGATCTCATCGGGGTCGGGGAGCTCGCCGGTGTCGAGGCGGCCCTCGACGGCGCCGATGAGGTTCTCGGCTTCGAGAGCGTCGAGGAACACCACCTGGGTCTGGGTGGCGGTCTCCTCGGTCGACAGCAGCGTGGCGATCCACTTGCGCGACACCAAGTCGATAATGGCGAAGCAGTTGGGCGCGGCCCGGCAGCGCCCGAAGTGGGTCACGTCGTATCCCCACACCTGGTTGGGGCGATACTGGACCCACTCGGGCCACGGCCGGCGTTGCGGGCGCTCGGGCCTCGGCGGCGCTAGGGGCAGGTTCACATCGGCCGAGGTCAGCACACGTCGCACCGTGGAGGGCGACACCCACACCTGGTTGAGGTATGAGCCCCGATGGGCCAACTTGCGGTGCGAACGGTCGACGGGGCCCCACCGCTCGGCCAGCTCCAACACGGCGGCGATCTCCCACTCCAGCAGGCCATGGATCGGGTTGCCGCCCGGTGAGCGGTCCTGCAGCTCCTCGCCGCCGCCGGCGCTGCGGCGGCGCTGCCAGCGCCAGACGCGGCGCCGGTCGACCCCCAGCACCGAACAGGCACGCTGGGTCGTCCACCCTGAGGCCACACACTCAGCAACGATGCTCAACAGATCCTCTTTGACGTCGGCCGGCACCCGACGCGGGATCGGGCCGCTCAGCCCCAGGGCGCTTTTCCCCGCAGCGCTGCCAGCTCGATCGCCTGCTCGACGACCGTGGCCGACAACCGGGCGTTCTCGGCCCGCAGCTGCACCAGCTCGCCATCGGCGGCGCCGTTGCGGCGTCCGGGCCTCGACGCCTGCAGCGCCGCGATGGCGCCGTCTTTGGCCACCTTGCGCAGCTTCAACACCGTCGAGCGGTCCACACCAGCGTGCGCCGCGGCCTCGTTGGTGGTCAACTCCCCACAGAGGATCTTCAACCAGATCTCGTACTTCTGCTCCGCTGACAAGAACCGCTTGGCGCGGCGTGTCGGATCGATCGAATCGGACATGAGCACTCCTTCTGCTCAGGCCCAAAGACCTCACCACATGCGGACCAATTCCCGGTGGATCCCGTCGCGCGAAGTCAGACGCAACAGAGCCTGCTGAGAGTGCGCTTGACGATTCCCTTTTGCTCGCTGTCTGACATTGGTCCCCCTGGGTGTGTTTGTGGTTGGTTGTCTGGTTGTGGGTCGGTGGAGTCAGCCGTCGACGTCGTCAGCCGTCGGCGTCATCCACGTCGTGCACCTTGATGAGAATGTGAGAACGGACGGCCTCCTCGCACGCGTCCGGGTCGCGGCCCCGCAGCACGTCCAGGAACTCGACGTGGCGGAGCACCCACGACTTGAAGGCCAAGTCGTCGATCGGGTAGAGCTCGAACTCGAACGACCAGATGAGGTTGGACAGCCCGGCCATCGACCAGGTCCGCAGCAGGGCATGATTCCGGGCCGACTCGACCAGCAGCGTGTGCCAGGCGATGTCGAACTCGATGCCGGCGACCGCGTCGGCGGTGTCGGAGGCCCGCCAGGCGTCCTGCAGCATGGCCTCGTACCGGCCGCAGAGCTCGTCCCATTCCTGGGGCGAGAGGCGCTCGAGGGCCTGGCGCACGGCAAGGACTTCGAGCGCGGCGCGGACGTGGAGCCCGTCCTCGGCCTCGGCCCGGTTCATGCTGGCCACGTAGGTGCCGTGCTTGGACCGGATCTCGATGAGGCCCTGCTGTTCGAGCAGCTTGAACGCTTCCCGGACGGGGGTGCGGCTCACTCCGAGCTGCTCGGCCAGTTCGGCTTCCGGGATCTTGTCGCCCGGCCGGAAGCGGCCCTCCACGATCGCGTTGCGGATCGCGTCGATGATCTGCTCGCTCAGGTTCTTTCGCGCTAGCGGCGCTAGTCGGGAAGGACCCACCCGGTGTTGACCCCCCTGCGGTGCTTCGATGCATGATATATACATCGCTGAAGGGCGGGCCAAGCCGGGTGGCTTCGGCCGGGTGCTGGCTTACGGGGGTGGCGCGTGGCACAGATGAGCGACATCGAGATCGTCGAGCACTACCGGCGCGACGGCTATGTGGTGGTTTCCGACGTAGTCGACGACCTGGACTTGGATCCGATGCGGGACTTCATCGCGGCGGCGGTCGATCGGTACGCGTCCGAGCAGTTTGCCCGTGGCGACTTGGGCTCGCTGTACGCCGGTGAGTCGTTCGAGCGCCGCTACGCGGCCATCTGCGAGGAGCAGGGCATCTCGCCGCGGGACTGGGGTTTCGGGCTCTTCGGGCCCGAGTTCTACGGGCTGTACACCCATCCGGGGATCCTGCGGGTCGTGGGCCTGCTGCTCGGTGAGGAGGTGTCGGTGATCGCCAGCCCTTCGCTGCGCCAGAAGCTCCCGGCCAGCACGGTCACGTCGTTCCCGTGGCACCAGGACAGCCACTACTTCGACCAGACCGAGGTGGGGCGGATGGAGAAGCACACCGAGGACCTGCACATGGTGTCGGTTTGGGTGCCGCTGGTGCCGGCCACGGTCGAGAACGGCTGCTGCTGGGTGATCCCGGGCAGCCACCGGTGGGGGCTGCTGGATGCGATGCGGGGCGAGGACCGCAACGTCCGTATCGCCGAGGACGTCGAGGCCCGAGGCACGCCGGTGCCGGTCCCGGTGGCGGTGGGGGGTGCCTTCTTCTTCACCAACCTCACCGTCCACGGCAGCAAGCAGAACCGGACTCGGGAGTGCCGCTGGAGCGTCGACTTCCGGTACATGCCGACGCCGGCCTCGGCCGGGTTGGACGACCGGGTGCGGACGCAGGCGGAGTTCATCGAGAGCGGCTGCCTCGCAGCCGGTGACGTGCCCTTCGCGGTGCTGCCCGAGGAGGCCCAGCCGACATGGCCCGAGTGGGAGGCCGCAGTCAGCGAACACCGAGCCCGCATGGTCGCGTAGACAGCCGGTTCGTTGTCCTGTTAGCTTGACGATCGTATTCCGGCACACATAGTGAGTGAACGACGACCTCGCCACACCAGACGGGACTATGAATCGCTGCTACAGGAAGCGGAAGCTCGGGGTTGGCGCGTCATCAAGCGCAAGCGCCACTTCCAAGCGCTCTGCCCAGCGGACTGCAAGTGCATCGTGACCGTTTCGGCTACCCCCTCGGCGCAAGGAGCGCTCAAGAAGGTCCGAGCAGACATCGACCGATGCGAAGGCAGGTGACAACCCGGTGACCACAGCACAGCATCTTCAGGCCGAGGTGACGGTCGCGGGCGTGCTCAGCTGCATCGACAATGACGGTGCCAGGCCTCTGACATCCGACGAGTTCCACGACATCATCAGCCGCATCGCGGACCATCTCGACGACGAGTCCCGCATCACCGACCCGTCCGTGTGGGGACAAGCGAGCAGCGGGGATATGGAGATGTACTTCCATCTCCCCGATCCGGCAGGACCTCCAACCCTCAACGTCCAGATAGCGGACATCATCCGCAAGATGGGCGAGGCCGTCGGGTTGGTCTGGGCCAACGATCCGAGCCCGCCCGATCGGGTAGACGCTGCGACGATGCTGGCCCAGAAGAGCCAGCGCTGCGATCTCGTTCCCGTAGCTGTCTAGAGCGGTACCACGGACCGACCGACAGTGGTTGCGTCAGGGCCGTGTCATAGCGGACGGCTATACCTGTGCCGCGCTCCGGGCTGGGGAGGAGCGTGCACGGTGAAGGCCACGGGAAGGAGATGATGGGACAGATAGAGCTGACGGGACGATCGATCATTGCCGGGTGGGGCGGCGCTGGTTCGGGTGAGTCAGTCCGGGCGGTGGATCCGGCCTCGGGGGCTGAGCTGGATCCGGAGTTCTCGTTCGTGACCGAGGAGGCGGTGGACGCGGCGGCTGGTGCGGCCGGGGCCGCGTTCGACGTGTTCCGGGAGACGTCGCCGGCTGAGCGGGCCGGCTTCCTGGAGCGCATCGCGGCCGAGCTCGACGACCGGCGGGAGGCCATCGTGGATCGGGCCTGCGCCGAGAGCGGGCTGCCGAGGGCCCGGATCGAGGGCGAGCACGGGCGCACCACCGGCCAGATCCGGCTGTTCGCCCGCGAGGTTCGGCTCGGCTCCCACCAGGGGGTGCGCATCGACGAGGCCCAGCCCGACCGGGCTCCGGTGCCCGGGCCGGACGTTCGCCAACGCCACATCGGGGTGGGCCCGGTGGCGGTGTTCGGGCCCAGCAACTTCCCGCTGGCGTTCTCGGCCATTGGCGGCGACGCGGCCTCGGCGCTGGCCGCGGGCTGCCCGGTGATCGTCAAGGCCCACAACGCCCATCCGGGCACGGCCGAGCTGGCCGGGTCGGCGGTGGCCGCCGCGGTGGAGGCCTGCGGGCTGCCCGGCGGGGTGTACTCGCTGCTGTTCGGGGCGGGCCGGGTGGTGGGCCAGGCCCTGGCCGCCCATCCGGCCGTCAAGGCCATCGCCTTCACCGGGTCGCAGGCGGGCGGCACCGCGCTGATGGCCACCGCGGCGGCCCGGCCCGAGCCGATCCCGGTGTACGCCGAGATGTCGAGCATCAACCCGCAGGTGGTGCTGGCCGGGGCCGGGGCCGCGGCCGGCGACCTGGAGGCGTTCGCGGCCGCCTATGTGGGGTCGTTGACGCTGGGGGCGGGCCAGTTCTGCACCAATCCGGGGCTGCTGTTCGTGCCCGCGCCGGCCGGCGCGCTGGTGGAGGCCATCGCCGCGGCGGTGGCCGCCCAGACCGGCCAGGTGATGCTGACCGCCGGGATCCGAGACGCCTACCACGAGGGGCTGGCCCGGCTGGAGGCGGCCGGTGCGGCCCGGGTGTGCTCGGGTCGGGCCGGTGAGTCGGCCAACGCCCCGGCGCCGGTGCTGTTCACCGCTGCCGCGGCCCAGGTGCTGGAGTCGCCCGACCTCCAGGAGGAGGTGTTCGGCTCGGCCGGGCTGGTGGCCGCCTACGAGTCGATTGACGAGCTGCGGACGGTGCTGGAGGCGCTTCCGGGCCAGCTCGCGGCCTCGATCCACATGACCGAGTCGGACCATGAGGCCGCGGCCGGGCTGGTGCCGGTGCTGGAGCGCAAGGCGGGCCGGCTGATCGCCAACGGCTGGCCGACCGGGGTGGAGGTCAACCACGCCATGGTGCACGGCGGCCCGTTCCCGGCCACCTCCGATCCCCGCTCGACGTCGGTGGGCACGCTGGCGATCCGGCGGTTCCAGCGCCCGGTCTGCTACCAGAACTTCCCGCCCGACCTGCTTCCGGAAGCGGTCCGCGACGCCAACCCCCTGTCACTGGCCCGGCGCCTCAACGGCGAGCCTGAGCTCTGACCCCGTTCATGTTGGAAGGCTCCAAACTCGTCCACCACCCGATCCTGTCGCCGACCTGAAGATTAGCTGTCTTTATTGATTTTTAAGTTGTTTCATGGTTCATGGTCTGCTATGTTGTGGTCATGGATGGTTCGCTGCTGCAACTTGTGCTGGCTGTGTTCACAGCCATGCTGCTGCAGACGTGGTACCTCCAGCGGGAGATCCGCAGGTCACACGAGGAGTCGATCCGCTACACGGACCGGTCCCACGACCAGCTACGCGCTTACTTCGAGAAGAGCCACGACCAGCTACGGACAGACTTCGAGAAGAGTCATCACCAACTGAGAGCCGACTTCGCCGAGCACAAGGACATCACCGAGCGCAACCACCGCGAGACCCAGCGCCAGCTGACCAAGCTCACAGACGGCCTCGGCGACGCCCGGGAGCGGCTGGCCCGCATCGAGGGCTACCTGCGGATCGGCCTGCCCGAACCACCGGAACCGCGGCACGCCGACGGGTAAGGCGCGGCCCGTCATATGTAGATCTTGTAACGCAGTATATGTATCAAACTGTGTAACCTTCGCCCATGAAGGCGGTGACGATCACGATGCCCGAGGAACTCGACGCCCAGGCTGCGGCAGAGGCACGGCGGCTGGGGATCTCCAAGTCCGAGCTGATCCGCAGGGGCTTGGCGGCGGTCCTGCCCGCCGCGGGGCCCGAGTCCGGCAACGACCTGTCCGGCAAGGACCTGTGGTACGAACTCGCGGGATTCGGCTCCCCGGATGTGAGCATCGAGCCCGGCGAGATCGACGACATCGTCTACGGCCATTGAAGTTCGCCGACACGAGCTGGTGGGCGGCCTGGACCCTCCCACGTGATTCGCGCCATCTCGAAGCGCTGGAGATGTTCGCGCGGGTCGGGGACCACGAGCAGGTACTCACCACGAACCTTGTTGTGGGCGAGACATGGACGCTCCTGCAGCGTAGGGACAGCCACCGCACCGCGGTCGGCTACATCGACCGTGTCGGCATGCTCGTGTCAGCTGCCAAGCTTGTCGTGCATGCTGTCACTACCGAGGATGAGGCGAGGGCGTGGCGCTGGCTGCGCCGCCACGATGAGCGGAATTATTCCTTTGTCGATGCGGCGAGCTTCCAAGTAATGCAGGCCCGACGGCTTCGCGAGGCGTTGGCCTTCGACAACGATTTCGCCGCGGCCGGATTCGTAGAGATGCGGCCTTGACGCGTGCATCCCCGGCGAGGATGTTGGGGCCGCACGGGCGCCGACCGTTTCGCGGTCAGAGCCTGCTCCACGTCATGGAGCTCATGGAGGAGCTACCGGGTGTGGGCGCGGCGGCGCTTGCGGGTGGGGACGGTGATGGAGTCCGAGAACTGGTATAGGACCGCGCCTACCAGGGTGAGGATGATGACGTAGGCGGCGGCCAGCGCGCCGAGGTCGCTCTCCCGGCCGACGCCCAGCTCGGCGATGACGATCGAGAACTCGCCGTGGGCTATCAGGGCAGCACCGGCCCGCACCCGGCCCGGTTTGCCGATGCCGGCCCGCCCGGCCGAGATCCAGCCGGTGGCGATCTTGGTGGCGACGGTGACGGCCGCGATGAGGCCGGCCGCCACCGCCACGCCCGGGATCGAGCCGAGGTCGACCTTGAGGCCGAAGAACACGAAGAAGACCGCCGCGAACAGGTTCCGCAGCGGCAGCAGCAGGCCCCGGGCGTGCGAGACGATGTCGCCCGACAGCGCCACACCGACGACGAACGCTCCCACCGCGGTCGACAGGTTGAGGCGCCCGGCGATGCCGGCGACGAGCAGGGTGCCTCCGAGCAGCGTCAGCAGCAGCGCCTCGCTGGACTGACTCAGAGCGAAGGCGCTGAGCCGCTCGCCGAAGAAGTACGCGAACGTCAGGACGGCGAACACCGCCAGCAGCGAGATGGCGACGGTGACGGTGGTGGCCAGGGCCGAGCCGCCGAAGAGCACCCCGGACACGATCGGCAGGTACAGCACCATGGCCAGGTCCTCGATGACGAGGATGCTGAGCACCACCGACGTCTCGTGGTTGCCGATGCGGTCGAGGTCGGCCACCAGCTTGGCCACGATGCCCGACGACGAGATGTAGGTCACGCCGCCCAGCAGCACCGCCACCACCGGATCGAACCCGAGGATCAGGCCGGCCACGAACCCGGGCGGGAAGTTCAGGGCGAGGTCGACGAAGCCGCCCAGCGTCGTCCGGCGCACGTTGGCGATCAGCTCGTGGGTCGAGAACTCGAGTCCCAGCATCAGCAGCATCAGGATGACGCCGATCTCCGCGCCGACCTCGATGAAGTCCTCCGTCGCCCCCAGCTCGAGGAGGCCGCCCTCGCCGAGGGCCAGTCCCGCCAGCAGGTAGAGCGGCAGTGCGGGCAGGCCGATCCTGCGGGCCAGCCGGGCGACTACGGCCAGGCCGAGGACCACCGCCCCCAGTTCGATCACCAGGAAACTGTCGACCGAGCCCGCGCCGACCAGGCCGAGGACGCCCGCCCCCGGGTCGATCACTAGCTCGCCCACTAGCTCGCCCACTGGTTCGCCCACTAGCTCGATCACTGGGTCGCCGTCGCCGCCGGGGTGCACGCTGGCCGGGCCCGACGGGTCAGCCGGGGCGGGTGAGCAGCCTGGTGGCGGCCTTGACCGCGGCGGGAACGCCTACCACCACCGCGGTGTCGCCGGGTTCGAGCCGGTCCGTTCCTCCCGGGATGGGGATGGAGCCCGACTCGCTGACGAGCGCGACGACTCCGGCGCCGGTGCGGGTCCGCAGGGTGGCCTCGGCCAGGGTCTGCCCGGCGAGCGACGACTTCGCGCCGATCGTGACCCAGGAGATCACCAGGTCCTCCAGCCGGTGCACGGCGTCGTCGAGATGCTCGAGCACGGGGCTGCCGCCCAGCAGCTCGCCGAGGGTGTGCCCCTCGTCCTCGGAGAGTACGACGCTCTCACAGGCCCGGTCGATGTCCTGCTCGTCGTATATCACCAGGTCGCGCCGCCCGGTCTGGTGGGCCACCACCCCGACATTGCGGCCGGCGTCGGTCTGCAGGTCGAAGCGGACCCCCACGCCGGGCAGATCGGTCTCGGTCACCTTTCGCACACGTCCTCCCTTCGGCAGCCTCGCTGAGCGATCATTCTTGCAGCCGTCACGGCTCCCAGTCACGGCACCCGGGGCTACGACTCCCAGTCACGGCTCCCAGGGCTACGGCACCCGGGGCTACGACTCCCCGTCACGGCCACCCGGGGCTACGACTCCCAGTCACGGTTCCCAGTCACGGCACCCGGGGCTACGACTCCCAGTCACGGCTCCCAGGGCTAGGGCACCCGGGGCTACGACTCCCAGTCACGGCACCCCGTCACGGCTCCCAGTCACGGCTCCCAGGGCTAGGGCACCCGGGGCTACGACTCCCAGTCACGGCACCCCGTCACGGCACCCGGGGCTAGGGCACCCGGGGCTACGGCTCCCAGTCACGGCTCCCAGTCACGGCTCCCAGGGCTACGGCTCCCAGTCACGGCACCCGGGCTACGACTCCCCGTCACGGCTCCCAGAGGAGCGTGTCGGGCATGAACTGGCTCCAGGCGAACCAGAACGCCTGATGGCCCTCGATCTCGTCGCCGGCGGCGTCGACGGCCCGCACCCCGCTGCCGTCGAGGCGCAGCGTCACTCCGGCCAGCTCCACCGACCGGCCCTCCTTGAGGGCGCCTGCGGCGGTCAGGACCTCGAACGCCACCGGGGTGCCGTCGTCGAGGACCACGCCGAAGACCTGGTCGTGCACGCCGAGGCGGCCGTCCACGTCGCCGATCGGGAAGATCGGGCCGTGGTCGTCGCGGCCCCGCAGCGGGTCGAGCGGGTAGTCGCGGCCGGTCCCGCCGTCCTCGGCGATGATGGTGGTGTCGGGGTGGGCCGCCTTCCATTCGCCCCAGGTGGTGGTGACCACGGTGGCCTGGTTGAGGACCACCCCCTGCTGGTGCAGCGGCCCCGACACCGCCTCGCCGGTGAAGGTGTCGAACACCGACTTGGTGACCAGGTCGTACATCACCTTGTTGGACCGCGACAGCAGACCCGAGGTCCGCAGGATGGGGGTGGTCACGCCGTCGGGCACGTCGTCGGTGAAGTAGGCCTGGGCCGACCCGCACAGCGTGCAGTACGGGAACCCGATCCGGCGGCCCCCGACGGTGTCGTTGACCATCTCGTGGATCTCCATGATGTGGCGGGGGTAGGCCCGGGACTCGCCGCCGATCGAGACCGCGAACACGAGGCTGTGGTCGGAGTACCACGAGCCTCCGGCCGCGTCGGTCACCGCGGGATCGTCCAGGGCCGGGATGCAGCCCCGGGGGCACATGTCGGGGTCGCCGAGCTCGCGGTCGTCGATGTACACCCCGCCCCAGCTCACGAAGCGCCAGTCGATGTCGGCGTCGGGGTCGCTGAAGAACGGCTCCCAGCGGGGCTCGACCAGCGTGAACAGGCGGGCCTTGTAGTCGTCGTAGCGGTCGAAGGCGGGAAGTTTCCAGGCCAGCAGGTGGTCGGTGACGGACTGCCAGGTGCTCAGCCCGGCCACGGGGTCGTCGCTCAGGTCCACGCCCGTCATCCGCTCGAAGCCCGAGACGGCGCCGTCGTGGATGTCGCCGAAGGGGACGAACCTGAGGAGGTCGGAGATGATCCAGGCCAGCCGGGCGTCGTCGAAGTCGGCCAGGCCGGCGACGATGCCGCCGGTGAAGCCGCCCGAGGCGAGGCCCTGCCAGATGACTTCGAGGGTGTCGACCGCGAGCGGGTCGATCGGGCCGGTGGGTACTGCGGGGGCGGGCGGGAACTCGTATCCGAGGTAGTTGCGGAGCACGCCCCGCTCTCGGGGGTGCAGCGAGTCCGTCTCGTCGTCCTGGGTCTCGGTGTCCTGGGCGGCGCCGCTGGCGCTGCCGGTTGCGGCGGTGTCCTGGCCGGTGCTGGCGATGTCCTGGCCGGTGCCGGTGGCGGAGGTGTCCTGGCCGTTGCCGGCGCCGGTGGTGGGAGCTTCGGGTGCGGGGCCCGAACCCTCAGCGGGGACCTCGGCGGGGGCGTCGGCGGGCTGGTTCGAGTCGCCTGTGAAGGCCGGGGCGCCCGGGGAGCTGCCTGAGCAGGCCGCAGCCAGCAGTCCCGTCGCCGCCAACCCAGTGAGCAGGGTGCGCATGCGGGAGTTCACGGCACCACGCTAGGGGGGCGCAGGTCCACTCTGTAGCGCGACGCGCCCAGCTCAACCCAAATCAGTAGAGAAACCCGTCATATAGGCGCAAAACCCGTGCAGATTTGAGGCCGAACCCGCATCGCTGCGCTCACCGGCCGCCCAGGCTGGCAGACACTGCCCACGGCCTTGCTGGCACGTCGCGAAGAAGACGAGCAGGGCGCGTGCCGGCGCGTGCCGGCGGGTCAGGCGGCGCTGTCGAGGCGGCAGTAGCAGGACGACTCGATCCGCACGTCGGCCCGGGCCATGGCCAGATCGAGGCGCTGCTTGATGTGATTGGCCTCGACGGTCTCGCCCTGGCGGGTCAAACACTCGTGGAGGCCGTGCAGGCTCCAGACGTTGTCGGGATGCCAGCACGCCCTGCGCAGCTGGCCGTCCAGCCCCAGGTCGGCCCGGTAGGCGGCCTCGGCCTCGTCCAGGCGGCCCTGCTCCATCAGCAGCGCGCCCAGCGCGTGGCGGGTGGGCTGCATCCAGCCCCAGGGCTCGTCGTAGGGCAGGCTGTCGTCGAGCTCGACCGCCCGGTGGAGGTGCTCGAAGGCGGCGTCGAAGTTGCCCCGGCGGTACTCCACCTCGCCGGTCATCATGGCCTCGGCCACCGCCAGGATGTCGAGGCAGGTGTTGTTGAACAGCATCCGGCTCTCGGGGACCCGGTCCCGGGCGGCCATGAAGGCGTCCCGCTCCCCGATGGCCTCGGCGACCCGCCCGGTGGAGGCGTAGGCCACCGCCCGGGCGTAGCGCATCATGGCGGTGGTGACGCAGTAGAGCTCGGGGTCCTCCGGGAGGGGCTGGTCGAGGATCTCCTGCCACTTCCCGAAGCGGATCAGCACGTGCTGGGTGACCGGCACGAAGGCCTCCAGCCAGTCGGCCAGCGGCGTGTCGTCGGGGCCCAGGAGCCCGGCCGGCAGGGTTTCGACCATCTCGGCTGCGGCCTCGATGGCCGGGCCGTACTGGCCCAGGAACATCGCCCCATAGGCTTGGAAGTGGTAGTTGTGGCAGCGGTACAGGGTGTAGAAGTTGGCGGGGCCCTCCTGCTGCAGGTACCGGCGGTCGGCGACGACCGCGGCGTGGTTGCGGGCCACCACGTTCTGGTAGTGGCCGCACAGTACGTCGATGTGGGTGGGCATGTGCACCAGGTGCCCGGCGTCGGGGATCAGGTCGACCAGCGTGTCGCCGGCTTTGAGGGCCCGCTCGGGGTGGGGCGACATCTCCATCAGGTGGATGTACATGTGCAGCAGGCCGGGATGCTGGTTGGCGCCGGCGGAGTCGAGGTCGGCGAAGGCGGTCTCGAGGACCTCGACGGCCTCGACGGTGCCGGCTCCGGTGGCGGGTTCGCCGGTGATCAGGTCCCACAGCGCCCACGGGGTGCGGTTCATGACGGCTTCGGCGAACAGCGCGACCACGTCGAGGTCGTCGGGGTGGGCCCGGTGCACGGCCCGCATGGCGTCGGCGTAGGCGTCGTTCCAGGCCGCGAAGTCGTGTGAGTCGTCGGGGCCGGTGGTTCCGTCGGCGCTGGCCGGGAAGCGGTGGGCCAGTGCGCCGATCAGGGCCTGCTCCAGGGCGGTGACGCCGGTCGCCGCCTCACGGGCTGCCGCGAGGGACGCCAGGGCGAGGTCCAGCGACTGGGACAGGTCGTCGTCGTCGAAGTCCTCCCACGGCTTGTTGTAGTTGGGGCCGATGGCGTAGGCGATGCCCCAGTGGGCCATGGCGCAGCCGGGGTCGTGCTCGAGGGCCCGCTCGAAGCAGACGATGGCCTCGTCGTGGTTGAAGCCGTAGCACCACGCCATCCCCCGGTCGAACCACATCTGCGCCTCGGCGTCCTGGGTGCTGACGGGCCAGGTGTATGAACCGAGGTCGTAGTAGGTGTCGCCGGACCCGTTGTCCCCCGCCATCTCAGCCTCCCGGTTGTATGGCTCGTGCGGCCCGACGGTACTACCTCGGTGCCCGGCGGGTCTCACGCGCACCTAGGCGGCGTCGCTGTCGCCTTCGTACGGCTCGACGGGGGAACGGCCTGAGCTAGGCGGCGTCGCTGTCGCCTTCGAACGGCTCGACGGGGGAACGGCCTGAGCTAGGCGGCGTCGCTGTCGCCTTCGAACGGCTCGACGGGGTCAGCGGGTTGAGCTAGGCGGCGTCGCTGTCGCCTTCGTACGGCTCGACGGGGGAACGGCCTGAGCTAGGCGGCGTCGCTGTCGCCTTCGTACGGCTCGACGGGGTCAGCAGCCTGAGCTAGGCGGCGTCGCTGTCGCCTTCGTACGGCTCGACGGGGTCAGCGGGTTGAGCTAGGCGGCGTCGCTGTCGCCTTCGTACGGCTCGACGGGGTCAGCGGGTTGATGGGGGCCGATCCCCAGATGGCCCTCGATGCGGGCCAGCCGCTCGCGGGTGTCGCCAACGCCGGCCTCGAGCCGGTCGAGTCGCTTCTGGGTGGCCTTGTGTTGAAGCTCGGAGATCTGGTGGTTGTGCTCGATCACCCGCATGAGTTCGGCGAACCGGGAGTCCAGACGCTCGTTGAACTCCACTCGCAGCGCGCCTATGGCGTCACCGAGCGTCCCCATGGCGTCACCGAACGCCTTCTCGATCTGCACAGCGACGTATTCACGAGTTTCCTGGCTATCTCGGTGCTGGCTCCGTATCGACACGACCAGGAGGGTGGTCATCGTGGCGAACATCACCCCGAACGCGGACCCGAGGACCAGCAGCACTGTGGTCGCGGTCTCCGGGTCCATGATCCGACCCTAGCTCACACCTGTGCTGAACCTTCAATTACATGAAAATATATTAGAGTCTGGTTAGGAGCTCGGCGAAGGGGACGACTTCGGCCTGGGGGGTCTCGATGTCGCCGGTGGGGAGCATGAAGCGCCAGTAGACGATGCCGAAGGGCCGGCCCTCGCTGTCGAGCCAGTTGGGCACGCCGGGGTCGGTGTGCGCGATGACCGCGGTGAAGCGGCCGTCGTCGTCGGCGACAGTCTGGGCCCGGTTGAGCGAGATCGACCGGGTGGCGTAGTCGAAGGTCTGCAGGTGCCGGTTCCACAGGCACACGTTGCCGTAGCGGCACTGGGGCCAGCGGGCCCGGATCACCAGGGCCTCGTCCGGTCCGATCAGGAAGGGGGCCATGGCGTAGGCGGCGTCGAAGGCGGCCAGACCCAGGTCGCCGGGCCGGTCGGGAGGCGGGAACACGTTCGGCACCCGGGAGACCCACATGCGGGGCTGGGCGCTGGACTGCGGGGGTCGGTCCACGGTGAGCTCGCGCACCAGGCCGGCCACCCTGTCGATGCCGGCGGCCACCGAGGCGTCCGACGGGCGGGGCGGCGGCGTGGTGACCGGGTTGCCGCCGGCGTCGATCACCTCGATGCGCATCTCGGGGACCCGGGCCGGGTCGGCGGCCGCGTGGGTGGGGTCCTCGAAGTAGTGGCGGGTGCTGATCGATCCGGCGCGCTCGGGCAGGGCCAGCCAGTTGCGGTCCCGGGGCTCGCCGCCGAGATGGACTTCGAAGCGGCCGCCGGCGTCGACGTCGAAGGACTCGTCGTTGAGCACTCCCACCACCTGGTTGTCCATCGATCCCCAGGCCTCACCGGACTCGACGGTGATCGAGACGTAGGTGGCGCCCTTGATCTCGCCGGTCACCCGGTAGGCGTGGTCGGCGGAGACGGGGGCGTCGAAGTAGACGGCGTCGGGGTTGTCGCCCAGCACCTTGCGGTCGGGGTCGACGATGCGATGGAAGCGGGGGGCGGCCGGATCGCGCTCGAACAGCCCGACCAGACCCCACTGGAGCATGTGCATGAGGGCCCGGTGGGCGCCGAAGACGTCCTCGTCGCTATGCAGGTTCCACTCGGGCGACACCCAGCGCTCGTCGACCTCGCTGAGCAGGCCGATCAGCTCACGCAGCGCCCGTCGGGATTCAGTCTCCACCGGTCACCCCCCTCCCCTGCCGAAATTGGCGACGAAATGGGCACTGGACACCCAGAATCCGCACCAATTTCGGGCGGGAGCGGGCATGTCAGTCCTCCTGGGCTACGCCGTAGTGGTCGATGTAGGGGGCCAGGGCCGCCCGCAGCCCTTCGGCGGTGAAGCCCCAGTCCTCGGGCTGGTAGCGGTGGACCCCGAACTTGCCCTTGGGTTTGTGGGCCAGGTAGTCGAGCACCGCGGTGGCGTGGCTGTCGGTGAAGTCGCGGCCCATCTGGGCATAGGCGGCCCGCAGGGTGGCCACCGGGTCGCTCATCAGCTCGGAGAAGTGCACGTCCACGAACCGGTCGGCTGGCACCGTGCCCGAGGCCCGCACGTCGATCGAGCCGTTGAGGCCGGCTGCGAACACGGCCAGGATGACCTCGGCCATGGCGTCGACGTCCACGTCGTCGGTGCGGAGCCACTGGATCATGGCAGTGGTGCTGACGGTGGACGGCATGGTCTTGGCCGGGTCGCGGTGGGTCTGCACCACCCAGGCGTCGCTGAACTCGGCGTACAGCAGCGGCAGCAGCATCAGGTGGCCCGGCGTCTTGAGCAGCCACTGGGTGGGCCCGGCGCCGTGCTGGAGCGCCTGGAGGAACTGGCGTTCGTAGGCGTAGTTGACGGCCGGGTCGGGCAGCCAGTTTTGGCTGGAGCCGATCATGCTCCAGTGGAAGCCGCAGAAGCTGCCCTGGGTGAGGGTGACGCACTCCACCGGCAGGTCGGAGCGCAGCTCGTGCAGGGCCTGGAACTCGGGCTGGACGTCGGCCCACAGCTCCTGCTCGCATTCGCTCAGCTCCAGCGGCTCGGGCAGCGGGGCATCCTCGGCCTCGGGCTGGGCCACCGGGTGCAGGGCCTCGGCGGCGGTGGGGGCTCGCAGGTCGCCGTCGAGGGCCAGCAGCTCGAACAGGATGGTGGTGCCCGAACGGGCCGGGCCGGTGACGATCACCGGGGCGGTGACGGGCCGGTCGCAGACCTCGGGGGAGGAGTCGATGAGCCCGGTGAGGAGCAGCCGGGTGCGCAGCGATCGCAGCAGCTCCTGCTTGGTCATCAGCCGCCCGACCATGTGCATTCTTGAGGCGTCCACCGCGCCGGCCAGGGCCTCGAAGCGCTCCTGCCAGCGGGGGTCGCCCAGGTCGCCGTCGGGCAGGCCCCCGAGGGCGGCTGCGGCGGTGTCGAGCATGGCGGCGGCGTCGATGGGGACCAGGTCCCGGGCGTGGCCCCCGACGGAGCCGGCCATCAGGTTGAGGCGACGTACCCAGTCGGGCCTCACCAGACGGTCGGTCATGGGCGCCAGTGCACTGGGAGGCTGCGCCATACGGGGCGCCAACGTATCAGCCGGCCATGGTGCGCCAACCGGTGGGGCTGGCAGGTCGAGCGTCTCACTGGAACATATGGTTGATGATTTTCATGCTTTTTTGAGTTGTGACGTGGTTGTCGGGCCGTTAGGCTCCAGGCATGGAGGCGGCCGACACAATGACCTTGGGGATGTTCGTGACGCTGGTCGCCTTGATTGTGGGCTCGATCTGGAACCAGCGCCGCGAGAGCGACGCCATTCGGGCTGAGACCACCCGCCAGATCGAGAGACTTGGCGACCAGTTCAGCGGCCAACTCGGCAAGCTGAGCGAGGAGATGGTCAGCGTCCGCGAGCGGCTGGCCCGTATCGAAGGGCATCTGGGACTGGCACCGCCAGCGGGAGACACCCCAGGAAGCAGCGACGACGCCGCCGGCTAGACGGCCCCGGCCCCCGCCTCGGCTTTGGCGCCCTCACAACTCCACCCCCCAACCCGGCGCGACCACCCCGGCTAGACAGCCCCGGCCCCGGCACTTGGCGCCCTCACAACTCCACCCCCCAACCCGGCGCGACCACCCCGGCTACGGCCACGGCTCTCGGCATCTTCACAACCTGACCCCCGAGCCCGGCGCGACGACGACCCCGATTAGACGACCCCGGCAACGGCCACGGCTCTCGGCGCCCTCACAACCTGACCCCCGAGCCCGGCTAGACGACCCCGGCTAGACAGCCCCGGCCCCGGCACTTGGCGCCCTCACAACCTGACCCCCGAGCCCGGCTAGACGACCCCGGCTAGACAGCCCCGGCCCCGGCACTTGGCGCCCTCACAACCTGACCCCCGAGCCCGGCTAGACGACCCCGGCTAGACAGCCCCGGCCCCGGCACTTGGCGCCCTCACAACCCCACCCCCCAACCCGGCGCGACCACCCCGGCTAGACAGCCCCGGCCCCGGCACTTGGCGCCCTCACAACCCCACCCCCCAACCCGGCGCGACCACCCCGGCTAGACAGCCCCGGCCCCGGCACTTGGCGCCCTCACAACCCCACCCCCCAACCCGGCGCGACCACCCCGGCTAGACAGCCCCGGCCCCGGCACTTGGCGCCCTCACAACTCCACCCCCCAACCCGGCGCGACCACCCCGGCTAGACGACCCCGGCCCCGGCCACGGCTCTCGGCGCCCTCACAACCTGACCCCCGAGCCCGGCGCGACGACGACCCGGCTAGACGACCCCGGCAACGGCTCATGGCTCACGGCGCCCTCACAACCTGACCCCCGAGCCCGGCTAGACGACCCCGGCTAGACAGCCCCGGCCCCGGCACTTGGCGCCCTCACAACCTGACCCCCGAGCCCGGCTAGACGACGACCCGACTAGACGACCCCGGCCCCGGCCACGGCTCTCGGCGCCCTCACAACCCGGCGCGACGACGGCCCCGATTAGACGACCCCGATTAGACGACCCCGGCTCTCGGCGTCTTCACAACCTGACCCCCGGAGCCCGGCGCGACGGCGCCGGCTAGACGGCCCCCGCCTGGGCTTCGGGCCTGTTCGGGAGCCGCCGGGTGGACCGAATACGCTGGGAGCTTGGACTGGCTCGGGGGGCGCGTTGACTGGGCATGATCCGGTTGAGGGGCGGGAGTCGACGTTCTGGGGGGTGGCGTCGGTCGTGGTGGCGGTGTCGCTGATCGGCACCATCGGGACCGCGGCCGAGCTGGGCGCGGATCCGCTGAGCGGGTTCGCCACCGGGGCGTGGCGGGGGGTGATCGGGGCGGCCGGGCTGCTGGCGGTGTCGACGGTGCGGGGCCAGGCGCCGTGGCGCTACCGGCTGCCGGTTCGCTGGGTGGCGCTGGGGGCGTGCGGGGTGGCCGTCAGCCAGATGCTGTTCTTCGAGGCGATGGCCCGCACCGGGGTGGCGGTCGGGACGCTGGTGGGCATCGGAGTCGGCCCATTGATGGCCGGGGTGGTCGACTGGCTGGCCTACCGTCAACGTCCGGACGGGCGCTGGCTGATCGGGGTGGCGTTGGCGCTGGCCGGGGTGGCTCTGCTGTCGGGCGGGGCCGCCGACGTGGTGTGGAGCGGGGTGGTCCTCGCGGCGGTGGCCGGCTGCGGGATCCCGTGCCAGGGGTTCGCCATACAGCAGCTGTCGAGGGACCGGCCGCTGGTGACCACCGTGGCCACCGTCATGGCCGCGGGGTCGGTGGTGATGCTGCCCACTGCGCTGGGTTCGTGGAACGACGCCTTCGGTTCGGTCGAGTCGGCGTCGACGGTGCTGTACCTGGGGCTGGTGACGATCACGCTGGCCCACTCGCTGTGGGCGGCGGGTCTCAAGCGTCTCAGCCTGAGCGTGGCGGTGGTGGTGGGGATGCTGGAGCCGGCGGTGGCGTCCACCTTGGCGATGACGGTGCTGTCGGAGCCGGCCACGGTGGCCCTGTTCGCCGGTATCTGCCTGGTGATCGCCGGGGTGGCGGTCACGTCGCTGAGCAAGACCGCAGCCCGCCGGGGCTGATGCTGGCGGGGCCGGGCCGGCGGGGTAGGGCCGGGCTAGGCACCGTCGGGCTGGACGACACCCCGCGGGCCGAACCAGAACCCACAGAGCAGGGCCGCGCTAGGCACCGTCGGGCTGGACGACACCCCGCGGGCCGAACCAGAACCCACAGGGCAGGGCCGCGCTAGGCACCGTCGGGCTGGACGACACCCGGCGGGCTGAACCAGAACCCACAGGGTAGGGCCGGGCTAGGCACCGTCGGGCTGGGCGGCCCGCACGACCCGGTATGGCGGTGTTGTACCGGCCCGGCTCTCGGCCAGGACTTCGACGGTGCCGAACGCCGACGCGATCCGGTCGCGGAGGTCGACTGCGGAGGCGGTCACCACAATTGACTCGCCGCCGGGTCGCAGCACGTTGGCGGACTCGTCGATCAGGCGGCGCAGGGTCGCTTTCGGGACATGGGTGGGGAGATGGCTGAGCACGGCGTCGAAGCGCCGGTCGGCGAGCGCTGAGATCCCGTCGCTGACGCAGGCCTCGCATCGCCCGTCCACCCCGTTGAGCCCGGCGTTGGCGCGGGCCGCACCTACCGCGAGCGGGTCGATGTCGGTCATCGTCACACGGACCTGCGGCCACCTTGAGGCCACCGCGATCCCGATGGGGCCGTAGCCGCATCCCAGGTCGAGGACGTCGCGCCACTGGTGATCGGATGGCAGGGCCTCGATCAGGAGCCGGGTCCCGCCGTCGATCCGGCTCTTGGCGAACAGCCCGGCGCCGGTGGTGAAGCGGAGGTCTCGCCCGAGCAGGACGGTCTCGATGGTCGGAGCAGCCGCGGTGGCGTCGGCGGTGGCTCGCACCTCCGGGCCTCGCACGGCCCGCAGGACCACGGCCGGGCCGCTGCGCTGGACCACCTCGGCTGTCCCGAACATGTCCTCGAGGGTGGTGAGCTGGCGGGCCGATCCCAGCCTGCGGGCAGTCACCAGGAGTAGCACGGCGCCGTCGCGCAGGTGACCGGCGAGTTCGAGGAGCTCGGCTGCGATCCGGGCCTGACCGACATGGGAGGCGACCTCCATCACCGCCAAGTCCGCCCCGACAGCCGGATCGCCCCCGACAACCAAGTCGCCCCCGACAACCAAGTCGCCCCCGACAACCAAGTCGCCCCCGATAGCCGGATCGCTCCCGATAACCAAGTCGACCCCGACAGCCGGGTCGCCCCCGACAGCCAAGTCCACCCCGACAGCTGGATCAGCCCCGACAGCCGGATCGGTCCCGGCGGCGCCGGAAGTCCCGGCAAGGTCGGCAAGGTCGCGGATGCTGGCCTCCGGCAGCAGGCCGGCCAGCCGTTGCCGGGTGCTGGCAGCAACCCCGTGCACGATCGCCGTGCGTGTCCCGGCGGGAACGAGCGGTGCGAGGTCAACGAACGCCTGCGACATCACCAACCGCCGCGATCCTACTGGCCTCAAGGTGTGCGCCGACTACGCGAAACACAGGGCACACCAACCACCCAGCTCACCGGGCGGGGCACGGGAGCCAACTCGCCGACCACCCAGCTCACCGGGCGGGGCACGGGAGCCAACTCGCCGACCACCCAGCTCACCGGGCGGGGCACGGGAGCCAACTCGCCGACCACCCAGCTCACCGGGCGGGGCACGGGAACCAACTCGCCGACCACCCAGTTCGGCGGGCGGGGCACGGGAACCAACTCGCCGACCACCCAACTCACCGTCCCGGACCACGGGACCGAGCTGACCACCCAGCTCACGGGGCGGGGCACGGGAACCAACTCGCCGACCACCCAGCTCACCGTCCCGGACCACGGGACCGAGCTGACCGACCACCCAGCTCACCGGGCGGGGCACGAGACCGAGCTGACCGACCACCCAGCTCACCGGGCGGGGCACGGGAACCAACTCGCCGACCACCCAGCTCACCGTCCCGGACCACGGGACCGAGCTGACCGACCACCCAGCTCACCGGGCGGGGCACGAGACCGAGCTGACCGACCACCCAGCTCACCGGGCGGGGCACGGGAGCCAACTCGCCGACCACTCAGTTCGGCGGGCGGGGCACGGGAACCAACTCGCTGACCACCCAGCTCACCGTCCCGGACCACGGGACCGAGCTGACCGACCACCCAGCTCACCGTCCCGGACCACGGGACCGAGCTGACCGACCACCCAGCTCACCGTCCCGGACCACGGGACCGAGCTGACCGACCACCCAGCTCACCGGGCGGGGCACGGGAACCAACTCGCCGACCACTCGAATCACCGGACCGGAGCACGGGAACCAACTCGCCGACCGCTCAGCTCACCGGGCGGGGGCAGGCCGGTTGGGGCGTGCCAGCCGTCGGGGCCTCGTTGCAGGATGATCTTGTTGTCGTGGACCCAGCGGTGGTGGGCGTGGCACAGCAGCACGAGGTTGTCGATGTCGGTGGGCCCGCCGAGCACCCAGTACCTGACGTGGTGAGCCTGGCACCAGTTGGGGTGGGCGCCGCAGATCACGCATCCCTTGTCGCGGGCAACGAGCACCCGCCACTGCTGGGGGGAGACGCGTCTGGCCTTGCGGCCGTGATAGAGGGGTAGGCCCTGCTGGTCGAACAGTATGCCGTAGATGTCGGGGTCGCAACCGAGGCGCTCCAGTTCGCTGCGAGCGATGGCACCAACGCCCGGGATCTCGCACCGGCCGCGCTCGCCGTTGGTGGCCAGATAGGGCACGTCCATCACGACGCACAGCTGAGCCTTGGGGCCGAACCCGCGTCCGCAGGTGCATCCCACGCCGGAGCCGGGACTGGGACCGTGGATCGCGCCGCCCACACCGGAACCGGGGCCGGTGCCGGAGATCGTGCCGCTACCCGCGTCGGGGCCGGTGCCGGAGATCGCGCCGCTACCCGCGTCGGGGCCGGCGCCGGAGATCGCGCCGCTACCCGCGTCGGGGCCGGTGCCGGAGATCGCGCCGCTACCCGCGTCGGGGCCGGTTCCGGAGATCGCGCCGCTACCCGCGTCGGGGCCGGTGCCGGAGATCGCGCCGCTACCCGCGTCGGGGCCGGCGCCGGAGATCGCGCCGCTACCCGCGTCGGGGCCGGCGCCGGAGATCGCGCCGCTACCCGCGTCGGGGCCGGCGCCGGAGATCGTGCCGCTACCCGCGTCGGGGCCGGCGCCGGAGATCGTGCCGCTACCCGCGTCGGGGCCGGTTCCGGGGAGAGAGCAGCTGGCAAGCTCGGGCAAGAGCTCCTGGCGGGGGGTGGAGAGCCTCGGACTCGCCCTGCCGTGACCGGCAACCTCGAGGATCGGACGGTAGCCGCGCGGGCCGGAGCCACCGGCGGTGGAGTCAACCGAGTCAGAGCGTCGGCCAGAGCCGGCGGAGTTGAGGGCGCCCGGGTCCCCCAACTCGGAACCCGGAACGGAGCCACCGGCGACGGAACCGACCAAATCGAAGCCACCCGAACCCGGAACGGAGCCACCGGCGACGGAACCGACCGAATCGGAGCCTGGCCCAGAGCCGGCGGAATTGACGGCGCTGGAGACCGGGCTGGGGCCGGAGATCGTGCCGCTACCTGCGTCGGGGCCGGTGCCGGGGGGAGAGCAGCTGGCAAGCTCGGGCAAGAGCTCCTGGCGGGGGGTGGAGAGCCTCGGACTCGCCCTACCGTGACCGGCAACCTCGAGGACCGGGCGGTGGCCGTTGAAGCGGCCGGCGCTGCCGGCACCGGAGCCGCCGGAGTTCGGGGCGACCGAATCGGAACTTGGGGCGGCGCCAGAATCCGAGCTTGGGGCGGAGCCAGAAGCGGAGCTTGGGGCGGAGCCGGCGGAGCCAGAGCCCCCAGAAGCGGAACTTGGGGCGGAGCCGGCGGAGTTTGGGGCGGAGCCGCCGGAGTTCGGGGCGACCGAATCGGAGTTTGGGGCGGCGCCGGCGGGGGCGATTGCGGGGGGAGGGATCGAGGGCTCGATGCCTACCAGTGACAGGAGAGCGTCGTGACGGCACTGGGCCCGGGAGCGGGCGTGGGGATTGTCGCGGCCACCGTCGGCGCGGTAGAGACGGTCGGCCAGAGCCTCTACCAGGTTCTGGAACTGAGCCCCCGACACGCGGTCGAACTTGGCGATGCCGGCGATCATCCCGCCCTCGCCGGCTGCGAACAGCAGCGACCGGTTGCGGCGCTGCCACTGGTGGAGACGCTCCAGGTCGTCGCCGGTCTGGCGTTGCCGAACCCAGTCCCTGGCCTTGCTGGACGCCGCGTCGGCGGGCATCGACGACGCCTCCACCAGCAGCCCGGCATCACGGTCGACCGCCTCCGGCCACGTCTCAGCAGCCGCCCGGACCAGAGCGGACGCGTGCTCTCCGGTCAGCCGTCCCGACGACAGCGCATCGGCGACGTTGGGCATCCTCCGGAGAGCCTCCGCCCGCCGGGTCCGGTGCTTGGCCTCGCGAGTCGAGCAGCCGGTGCGCCGGCGGAGCGTCTCGGCGGCGCTCGCCTCGCTGGCGCCCAGCCGCCGGAGCCCGGCTGTGATCCGGGTCTCCAGGCCGTCCAGCACTGCACGGGTGCGACCGATCTCGCCAGCGAGATCGCCGAGACCGACCCGGTCCAGGGCGGCCACGTCGATGGCCTGCACCGCGGTGTTGAAGTCTTCCCACATGGTGATCATCCTGAGCGTCCTGATTGTCCTGGGTGTCCTGATGTCCCGGTTGTGCCGGGTTTGTGCCGGGTGTCCTGATGTCCCGGTTGTGCCGGGTTTGTGCCGGGTGTCCTGATGTCCCGGTTGTGCCGGGTTTGTGCCGGGTGTCCTGATGTCCCGGTTGTGTCGGGTTTGTGCCGGGTGTCCTGATGTCCCGGTTGTGCCGGGTGTGCTGGATGTGCCGGGGTGTCCTGATGTCCCGGTTGTGCCGGGGTGTGCTGGATGTGCCGGGGTGTCCTGATGCCTGGTTGTGCCGGGTGTGCTGGATGTGCCGGGGTGTCCTGATGCCTGGTTGTGCCGGGTGTGCTGGGCGTGCCGGGTGTCCTGATTCCTGGTTGTGCCGGGTGTGCCGGGCGTGCCGGGGTGTCCTGATGCCTGGTTGTGCCGGGTGTGCTGGATGTGCCGGGTGTCCTGATGCCTGGGTGTGCCGGGTGTGCTGGGTGTGCCGGGTGTCCTGGGTGTGCCGGGTGTCCTGATGTCCCGGTTGTGCCGGGTGTCCTGATTCCTGGTTGTGCCGGGTGTGCTGGGCGTGCCGGGTGTCCTGATTCCTGGTTGTGCCGGGTGTGCCGGGTTGTGCCGGGGTGTCCTGATGCCTGGGTGTGCCGGGTGTGCCGGGTGTGCCGGGTGTCCTGGGTGTGCTGATGTCCTGGTTGTGCCGGGGTGTCCTGGGTGTGCTGATGTCCTGGTTGTGCCGGGTGTGCCGGATGTCCTGGTTGAGCGATACGTCATGGAACTGTGCCAAAGACACTAATACCCCCCTGTGACATCGGAACAAAACCTGAGGTCAGAGCATCACAATGCATGACGTTGCATCATGTTCAGGGTGCGGCTACTGTGGGGGAATGGAGACGGTCACGCTCTTGGATCTGGGCCCCATACTGGCCGCGGTCCTGGGGCCGATGCTGTTGTTCGTGGCCGCATCGATGCGGTACCAGCACGTCGACAACACCAAGACACGCGAGTTGATCGTGACAGGCTTCGAGAGGGCCCGCCAGGAGAACCGGGAACTGGTCGCCGAAGCCAAGAAGGAGAACCGGGAACTGATCAATCAGAACCGCGACCTGATCAATCAGAACCGGGAACTGATCGAGAAGAACCGCGACCTGATCGAGAAGAACCGCGACCTGATCGAGAACGCCAAGACCGAGAACCGCGACCTGATCGAGAACGCCAAGACTGAGAACCGCGACCTGATCGAGAACGCCAAGACTGAGAACCGCGACCTGATCGAGAGCGCCTACAACAAGACGCGGGAGGAGATGCGCACGCTGATCTCGCGGAACCACGACCTGATCATGCGGAACCACGACCTGATCATGAAGAACAGCGAGAGGCTCTCAGACGTGCGCGAGCGGCTCGGCCGTATCGAGGGTCACCTGAGGATCTCGCCCCCGCCCGAGCACGAGAGCGACAACGGCGACGACGCCGCCCGAGCCGCCTGAAGTCGCAGGAGGCGGAGGCCCGGGCCAGGACCGCCGGAGGCGCAGGAAGCAGAGCCCGGGCCAGGACCGCCGGAGGCGCAGGAAGCAGAGCCCGGACCGCCGGAGGCGCAGGAGGCAGAGCCCGGACCGCCCGAGCCGCAGGAGGCGCAGGGGGCGGTGCCCGGATCAGAGCGGCAGACGGCCGGTGATCGGGGGTTGTATGGTGGCGGCGGCTTCCGGTGAGCGGCATCCACCCGGTGCCGGGTCGCCGGTCCTAGCTTGCTGGCACCCGTGCGCCGGCACCCGAACGAGGAGGCTCGACCCTGCAATCGCCACTGCGTCAAGAGTTGCTCAGGATCATCAAGGAACTCGGGTACCGCCGCCTCGACACGCCGATCAGGCTGGCGTCGGGGGCGCTGTCGTCGGACTTCATCGACGGCAAGGAGGCCCTGGCCGAGTGGCGCCACCTGCGCCTCGCCTGCGAGGCCATCGTGGAGACGGTCACCGGCGCCGGTCACCGCTTCGACGCCGTGGGCGGGCTCACCATGGGGGCCGACGCCCTGGCCGTGGGCATCGCCGCGGTCAGCGACTGCCGCTGGTTCTTCGTGCGCAAGGAGGCCAAGCAGCGGGGCACCCGGCGATGGGTGGAGGGCGCCCAGATCGGTCCCGGCGACCGGATCCTGCTGGTGGACGATGTGGTGACCACCGGCGGGTCGATCTTCAAGGCGCTCGACATAGTCGGTGAGACCGGGGCGGGGACGGTGGCGGCGGTCACGCTGGTGGACCGCAGCAGCCTGGCCGGACCCCAGTTCGAGCAGCGGGGCATCGGCTACTACCCGATGATCACCTACGAGTCGTTGGGGATCGAGCCGGTCACACCGGTCGCAGCCACCGCGGCCGGCTGACACCCCGGGCGAAGCCGCGACCGGCTGACACCCCGGGCGAAGCCGCGACCGGCTGACACCCCGGGCGAAGCCGGACCGGCGGGCCGCTAACCGGTCTCGCGATGGCCCGGCACGGGATACACGCCGGGACCGGTCTCGCGATGGCCCGGCACGGAGTACACGCCGGGCCGCGCCACGACCAGCGACGCCACGACCGGCGAGGCCGCTAACCGGTCTCGCGATGGCCCGGCACGGAGTACACGCCGGGCCGCGCCACGACCAGCGACGCCACGACCGGCGAGGCCGCTAACCGGTCTCGCGATGGCCCGGCACGGGGGACACGCCCGGCGACGGCGCTCACTCGTTCTGTGTGCAGAAACCGGGCCATACACCGCGAAACCGCGCACAGACCACGCCCGGCGACGCCACGACCGGCGAGGCCGCTAACCGGGTTCGCGATGGCCGGGCTCGGGACACACGCCCGGCGACGGCGCTCACTCGTTCTGTGTGCAGAAACCGGGCCATACACCGCGAAACCGCGCACAGACCACGCCCGGCGACGCCACGACCGGCGAGGCCGCTAACCGGGTTCGCGATGGCCGGGCTCGGGACACACGCCCGGCGACGGCGCTCACTCGTTCTGTGTGCAGAAACCGGGCCATACACCGCGAAACCGCGCACAGACCACGCCCGGCGACGCCACGACCGGCGAGGCCGCTAACCGGGTTCGCGATGGCCGGGCTCGGGACACACGCCCGGCGACGGCGCTCACTCGTTCTGTGTGCAGAAACCGGGCCATACACCGCGAAACCGCGCACAGACCACGCCCGGCGACGCCACGACCGGCGAGGCCGCTAACCGGGTTCGCGATGGCCGGGCTCGGGACACCCCGGACGACCGCCAACCGCTCTCGCGATCGCCGGACTCAGGACACCCCGGACGACCGCCAACCGGTCTCGCGATGGCCGGACTCGGGACACCCCGGGCGACGGCAAACCGGGCTCGCGATGGCCGGACTCGGGACACCCCGGGCGACCGCTACCCGGGCTCGCGATGGCCGGGCTCAGAACACACGGCGACGCCGGACCAGCAGGCCGCTAACCCGTCTCGCGATGGCCGGGCTCAGAACACACGGCGACGCCGAACCGGCGGGCCGCTAGCCGGTCTCGCGATGGCCGGGCTCGGGGTCCTCGGCGGCCGGCGGCTGGGGCGTGCGCAGCGTGAAGCCCTCGGGCGCCATCAGATGGCCCTCGATGCGGGCCAGCCGCTCGCGGGCGTCCGACACGTCGCTGGCCATGGTGTCGAACCTGGCCTCCAGCTTGTCGAAGCGGGCTTCGAGCGCGTCGAAGCGGGCGTCGACACCGTCGAAGCGGGCGTCGACACCGTCGAAGCGGGCGTCGACACCGTCGAAGCGGGCGTCGACACCGTCGAAGCGGGCGTCGATGGGTGCGATCGTTGTCTCCACCCTCCCGACCCTGGTGTTGAGCGCGTCGAGCTTCCCGTCGAAGTGCTTGAACTGCCGGAACATCAGGGTGATGATCGTGAGCGTCGAGCCCATGATCGCCACCAGCAGTGTCAAGGTGTTGAAGTCGAGGGTGCTGGTGTCCATCGGGTGGATACCTCCGGGCCGCGGTAATGCTGAAGGCGAGCCGTGACCGCGGCCTGCGACGGTGACACCCCACACTAGCCCGCAGCAGAAGAAACCGTCAACGTTGGCTAATGTGCGGTATTAGCGCTACCGACCGTAGCAGTACAACACATAGCATTCCCACCAATAAAGCATTTTATTGATGGAAACAGATTAGAACTTCTTCACCAGGAGTTGCCCCGGAAATGGCTCCCGAACCGCAGCGAATGGGCCCGATGCCCTCACCTTGTCCCCCAAATAATCAAGCATGATCCACGATTAGAACCGCCGATCGGCACTTTTTCAGGGGTTCAGGGATGGGTAAGCTCACCGCGGCTGGCGTCCGGGGGATCAAGACGCCCGGAAAGTACTACGACCAGCACGGTCTGATCCTGCGAGTCGCCCCCGGAGGGTCCAAACAGTGGGTCTGGCGGGGCACGATCCGGGGCCGGCGCCGGGATCTCGGGCTCGGATCGGTCACCTACCGCACGCTGGCCGAGGCCCGCGACCTCGCCTACGAGTACCGCAAGATCGCCCGGGACGGGGGAGACCCCACTCTGGCGCGGCCCAGCATGTCAGTGCCCACTTTCTCGGAGGCTTCCGAGCTTGTCATCGAGGCCCACCGCGGCGGCTGGAAGGACGGCGGCCGGTCCGAGGACAACTGGCGGTCGTCGCTGCAGCGCTACGCCTTCCCGCAGATCGGCGCCGTGCCGGTGGATGCGGTGACGACCGCCGATCTGTTGCGGATCCTGCTCCCGATCTGGCACACCAAACGCGAGACCGCCCGCAAGGTGAAGACCCGGATAGGCGTGGTGATGCGCTGGACCATCGCCGAGGGTCACCGCCGTGACGACCCCGCCGGCCCGTCTCTGGCCGCGGCCCTGCCCCGCTACAACGGTTCCCCGGCTCGGCACTTCGCCAGCTTGCCCCACGGCGAGCTCGCGGCGGCGTTCGCCAAGCTCGACTCCACATACGAAAAATGGCGTCCGACGGTGGACTGCCTGTGGTTCGTGGCCGCCACGGTGGCTCGCAGCGCCGAGGCCAGGCTGGCCACCTGGGCCGAGATCGACCTCGAGTCCAACATCTGGACGGTGCCCGCGGAGCGCACCAAGACCGGCCGCCAGCATGTGGTGCCGCTGTCGCCGGTGGCGTTGGCCGCGCTCGACGAGACCCGCGGCTACGCCAACGGGTCGGGGCTGGTGTTCCCGTCGCCGAAGGGCCGGACGCTGACCAGCGGCTCGCTGAGCCGGTTCACCCGCCTCGAGGGTTTCACGCCCCACGGCCTGCGGGCTTCGTTCAGGACCTGGTGCGCCGAGACCGGCGTGCGCCGCGAGGTGGCCGAGGCCGCGCTGGCCCACACCGCCGGGGCCGTCGAGCGGGCCTACCAGCGCTCCGACCTGCTCGCCGCCCGCCGTGCAGTGATGGACGACTGGGCGCGAGTGCTCGTCTCGGCCAACCCCGGCCCCCGACGCCAGCCCACCACCGCCGCAGCCTCCATGTGGGACAAATCAAGGACACTGGCTGCATCAGGAGAGGCCTAAGTCGATCTTACACTTCAGGGTAATTGCAGGTATTTGCGCACGGGTTGGGCACTGCTCGCCGTGAGCGCCTTGGTTGCTTCGCTTCTCGCAGTCGGGTCGGCCCCGGCGGGAGCCGCGGAGATCAAGACCGGCGAGGACAACAAGGCTGAACAGAACGTCAAGCCCACGTTCTCGGCCTGTGTGGGCGAGGCCCGCGACGACCACGGGTTCACCGATCTGGGCACCCTCGACGCGGCCGTGGCCAACATCAACTGTCTGGCCTACTACGGGATCTCCGCCGGCAAGGCGGACGGCACGTTCGATCCGAACAGCAACGTGACCCGCTCGCAGATGGCTCTGTTCCTGTACGCAGCCGCCACCAGGGCAGGCGTCGACCTCATGGGCGGCGACATGATGGCCGACTACGGCGACATCTCCGAGTTGGCCGAGAACCGCCAGAACGCCATCAAGGCGCTGGCCCGCAACGGCATCATGTCCGGCCGCGGCATGGCCTTCGAGCCCCACGCCGACATCACCCGGGCCGAGATGGCTGTGGCCCTGGTCAACCTGGTGAGGCACACCGCTCCGGGCAACTTCGTGCAGGCCGGCACCGCCAAGGGCCAGCTGGCCGTCAACGGAGCCCCGATCGACTCGAGCGACCTGGACTATTTCTACGACGCGCGCCGCACCGTTCCCAGGAGTGTGGACACCGCTATCAGCTACGCCTACGAGCTGGGCATCACCAGCGGCTATCCCGATGCCACTTTCAGGCCCAACGACGGGGTGCCTCGCCGCAACATGGCGACGTTCATCATGAACGCTCTGGCCCACAGCAACCTGCGACCCGCGGGTCTGACCGTCCAGAGCGACAATGGCATGCTCACTGCGTCGTTGCGCAACGCCGACTTCGAGCCTGTGGCCAACGAGCTGGTCGACGCGTTCTACGTTGACGCCACGAGAGCTGACCGAGCCTTCAACAGCGACGGCAAGTGCCGCTCCATCGTCAAGGCTGTGGACGGCAGCGACTCCAGCACGTGCGAGATCCATGTCCTTGATTCGGCTACCGACGCCGACGGCAACGCGGCGCTCAACGGGCTCACGGCCGCTCAGGCCGGCAAGGGCGTCACCGTGTGGGTGTGGACCGGTGAGGCCGGCGACAAGGTCGACGACGACGCAGACCTCATCGAGTTCGACCAGGGGCCGGTCAGTTCTCCGGTCGCGGCGACGAAGATGACGGTCTCGCCCAGCCAGGCCAGGACTCCGATGGCGCGCTTCGGTACTGCCGTGGAGTTCACCGGGCAGCTCCAGTACGTCGATAGCAGCTTGGACAAGGACACGTCGATCGGCACCAGCGCCGAGATGGGCGGCGCGGAGTACAGCCTGGCCATCCGCGTCTACTCGGGAACCGTTGGCACCGGTACCTCCGACTTCACGATCAACGTCGGCACCGGCGAGTTGACCGTGCAAGACAGCGATGGCGATGCTCTTGGCCTCGTCAGCACAGGCGCTCCGGAGACGTACAAGACCGACGCAGACGGCAAGATCACCTTCAGTCTCTCCACTGACGATCCCAACCCGTCTGCCACGTCGCTGGCCGACACCCGTACGGTCGTGTACGTCCTGACGCCGGGGAAGAACGCGCCCGGCGCTGGCGATACTCCGACCGCGAGGCCGGTCGGCTACGTGGTCTTCGGTGAGGCGGCCCCTGCGGTGACCACGGTGAACGTGGAGTCCATCGGGGCCTACGCCGAACTACCGGCGAGCGCCTCGAACCCGGCGACCCACGGTGTCACCGTCACCGTCCTCGACCAGTACGGCAGGCCGATGAGCAACCAGCCTGTGACCCTGACGAGCGAGGACGAGGCTGGCGGTACCACCAACAGTGCCAACTCGGCTATGCCGGGTATGCGTCGCACTACGTCGACTGGCAGCGTCCGCATCTTCTACAGCCACAGCGGCACCACAGCGTTTACCGAGACGGTCACCGCCACATGGGCCGGAAACGACGGACCCGACGGAATCAATCGCAACGATGATGACGTCGCCGACGTGTTTGGCGAAGCAGATATCCACTGGGCTCAGAGAACCGTCGCACCAGCGAATACCGGCGCTGCTCCTGCCATTCTGGCTGGAAGCCTTGACAACGACGAGGTCATAGTGGCCGGGCCGATACTGCTTCGCTACGACGACAACGACATCTTCCACATAACGGTGCCCGCACCAACGCAGGCTGATCCCGCCGCAACCTCATCCTCTTACGTCGATGCGGAGAGCTTCGAGGCTCTGCTGGCCACGGTCATCGATCCGGCCAACCTGGCCCGGGTTAATGGTGACACGGATCTCCCTGGCAAGCGCAACGGCACCCTGGCCTGGAATGGCTACGACCACGACGACGAGGATGAGAGAACCCTCTTCACGTTCGTCCTGACCGTCGTTACCTCCTAGGGGTAGGAAGGTACGGAGCCGGGGCTTGACCAGGGCCCCGGCTCCCACCCCTCCAAATCTGATTCCACCAACCCCGGGGAGGCCCCGGCATTTAGCCGGGGCCTCCTCGCGTCTGTGCCCTCAGGTGGCCCCGGCCAGCAGGCTGAGGCCCCGGCGAACAAGCCGGGGCTCGTTCTTGTGCACCGGAGCGGCCGGCCATGATGCCGTTGCTCGCCAGTGCGACGATGGCGGCTTGGCGGTTCTCGCCCAACTCGGAGACGTCACCGACGTCGGCTGTGCGGACGCGAGGAGGCCCCCGCCCTTGAGCGGGGGCCTCCTCGGGGTTGGTGGTTATATGGGTTGAACGCCTAGCCGAATTCGAGGCGACGGCACGTGAGGCCGCTCAGCGTCCAAGTGGCCCCGTCGTTGGGCCGATTGAAGTTGTACCCGGACCAATCCAGTCGCGTCGTCGCCGCCACCCGCTGGATCCGGGGATCCGTCGGGTCGGCTGCGATCTTCAGAACCTCTTGGAACTGAGTCCGGGTGAGGGATGCCGTTGAGGGGGCGGTTCCGACGATGAAGGTGTCGTCGTCACCGAATTGATAGGCCGCCGGTCCGGTCACGACGATCTCGCGGCTGGCAGCATCGAGCACCAAGGTGTTGCCAACGGCGCCACCAGTTGCAGCCATGCCGCGGCTAGACCACTGAACAACCACGTTAGGAGCACTAATGGGTCCTGTGACCATGACGGTTGTGGTTTCACCGGCAACGGCAGCGGGGCCGTCGTAGCTGAGCGTGGCTGTTCCTCTACTCACGGCAGAGGTGACCGCCGGCCGAGCGGCTGGGGTGCCCGTGGCTGTCAAGCCCGTGCCCGTGTAGGGGTTGCCGTACTGGTCGAGCACCGTCACGGCAATGGTGTTGCGGTTGGTGCCGCCCGGAATGTGCAGCCGCCAAGGAGTGGACCCGGCACGAACGGTTGTCGCCGCTGAAGCATTGTCGGAGAACTCTTCGCCCTCTGCGTCGATCCCGGCCTGATACGCGGCACCAGCAGCGCCGCGATCAAGGAAGTTGCCGCCCGTCATGTCAACAAGAGGCAGCGTGTTGCCGAGGGCATTGAGTACCCGGACAGCAACCGCTGCATCAGCGTTGTCAGTGACGGGATGGGGATCGGGGACCCGCACCGGGATCGTGATCAGCCCGTTGCGGTCGGGAGTCATCGTTTCGGCGTTGTCGAACAGGTACGTACCGCCGGCCGCCAATCCCGTGGGCGAACTGTCCGCTATAAATGCGGCAGGGTTGAGGATGGGCGCGACGCTTCCGCCCGTCACTGCCCTAATCCTGACGTTGTAGGCGTGGTTCGCGCCGGGGTTCGGTCCGACCGGCTCGCCGTAACGATCGACAAGCTGGATCGTATAGGTCAGCGTCTGACCCATCCTGACCTTGTAGTTCGTTCCTCCGTCGAAGACGGCCGCCACAGCCGCGCTCCGCCTCGTCTGTGCGTTGGAGGGACCCACTTCGACGAGTTCGGTGTTTGCACCGATCTCGTCTCCGACTTCTCCCGTCCAGGCCCAGAGCCGGTAGTTGGCGTCAAGGTCTGTCACCCCGGGGGTCTCGACCGTGTAGGTCTTGTGGGCCGCGACGCCACGGTCAGCAGAGCGTGGGGCAGCGCCAGCCGTTGCGCATTCGAACGTGGGTCCGCTGCTCGAGCCGGGCGACATCGTGACGTTGCCGTCGGCGTCGGTCTCGGGATCACCGAGATCGATCTCGCACTTGCCGAAGCCCTCAAAGTTGCTGTCAAAGGTCGACACGAAGCGGCTGATGCATCGCCCACTGCTGTTGAACGCGTCATCGGCGTAGCTCGAGGACATGACTTCGATGCGCTGTCCGCGGACGGGCGCGAAGTCGGCGTCGCGCACCGAGACCTGCGTTTGACCAAGGGGGCCACCACGCGTCTGCTGAGCGGTGAGACCCTCGGGCCGCAGGTTGGTGTGGTTCATGGCCGCCATGATGAACGTCGCCATCTGGCCGCGTGTCACACTTGCGTCCGGTGAGAACTCGCCGTTCTCGCCGACCATCCCGTTGGTGCCGGCGGTGATGCCCAACTCGTAGACGGCACCGACGATGTCGTCCACATGGGCCGGAAGCGTCCTGCGCACATCCCCGAAGTAATCGTCGGGCCGCCAGCCAATCCCGTCGCCAGCGACATTCGACGGATCGCTAGCCGACCCATCGTCGTACAACTCGATGCGGCCGACACCGTCCTCGTTGCCCTCCACTGCATCGGGCAGCCTGTCGATGATTATCGAGTCCAGCGCCAGGTCCAGCATCGCGAACAGGTGCTGGGCCATGTCGACGCGGGTGACGAGGCCGGTCGGGTCGAAGGTCGTGGCCGTGCGCCCAGGCATGATGCCCTTGGATGCCAAGGCGTTGATGGCCGCCACCCGGTTGTCGCCGGTGCTGCCGAGGTCGGTGAAGCCCATGTCCATGGCGTCGCCGAGATCGATACCAGCCTTGGCCGCGGCATTGGTGAGGAACAGCGCCATCTGCGAACGGGTGACGTAGCCGCCGGGATCGTAGGTATCGGCGGTCTTGCCGGAGGTGATCCCGTAGTAGGCCAGACAGTTGATGGAGTCGTAGTGGGCGCTGTCCATCGACACATCGGTGAACCCGCGGTCCTCAAGCGCCGGGCCGAGACACGACCTCCATGTGGCCTGAGCATCGGCCACCTCTTCTGAGGCGATTGCCGCCGGGGCCGCACCGAAGGCGAGAACCGACGCGATCAAGGCGCCCGCGGCGAGCACTGCCCAACCCGTGCGCAAATACCTGCAATTACCCTGACGTTCAAGATCGACTTAGGTTTCTGCGATTGCAGCAAGTGTCCTTGATTTGTCCCACGAGAAGGCCGAGCGAATTGGGGCGGGCTAGCCCGGCTCATACGGGCGACGGCGTGGTCCGAGCGGCCCGTGAGCGCAGACAACAGAGAGCGGGAATGACACCGCTCTACGGCACGACGGTTCCTCGCCTATTCGCGCTCCCACATGGTGGCTGCGGCCGAGTTGGTGGGCGGCCGTCCCGAGCCGGGTGTGGCTGAGACGCGCACGTTCGCCCAGTCATCCCTGAACCCCTGAAGCAGTGCCCCTAGGCGATCTAATCGCAAGTAATGCCTTGATATTTCGGGGGACAAAGGGAGGGCATCGTGCCCGTTCGCTGCGATTCGGGAGCCCTTTCCCGTGTGTTACGCTGACCCTGCCGGTGCCGGAACCGCCCGGAGGCGCCGATGACGAAGCGGCGGGCGGTCCCGGCACCTCGCACTCTGACGGTAAGGGTTGTCAGACCCATGGGGCAGTCGGGGACCGTCCAGCGCCGACCGGCCACCCCGATGGCTACACACGTAAGTAATCACCCTAGATTGCGGAGGCCGGAGCATCGCCTCACATCACTAGCAGGGGAAGCGGGCAGTGCTCCTGCTCTCGACGCTGCCAGCGTAACACACGGGGGTTCGTACTCGACCCCTCACCACTAGCTGTGGGGTCGACCAAGGGCTCGTCGAGCGGCAGACCCTAGAAGGGCTCGGGGTCAGGAGCCATCGCCGTTCAGGCTTTCGCGGATCAACTTCTCGAGGTCATCGAACCGCTGCATGACACAGGTGACCCGTTCGCTGTGTGCCTGCTGCCAAGCGAGCATTGCGTCCTGCTTGCCCTCGACGCGCTCAAGTCGCTGGTCAATCGAGTTGACACGACGCTCCAGCGTGCCCAATCGGTCCTCGTCGCCACGGGGGGTCATTGGCTCACCTCGTCCGTCCTGCCCTCACCGCCACTGTACCAGTCCGATGGACCTTGAATGGAGGAGCGGACCCGAGTTCGCCGCTCGGGTGGTCAGGCCGGCGGGTCGATGTTGCTGTGGTTCAGCGTGTTGATGATGAACGTCGCCATGTTGCGGCGAGGAACAGACCCGGCCGGGTGGAACATGGTCCCGTCGCCGACCCCCGAGGTGATCCCCAGTTCGTAGGCCGCGCTTATGGCGTTGCTCACCGGCTGAGACTCAGACGCCTCCGCGTCAGCGAAGCTGTCATTGGGCAGCTTCGCGGTTCGAGCCTCATGGCCGAGTATGAACAGACCCTGCAGGTTCCTGTGCACCGGAGCGCCCGGCGTGTGGTCGAGCAGGTTGACCAGAGCCACTGCCATCTCGGCGCGGGTGATGTCGGCGTAGGGCTCGAAGTTGGCGCTGCGGCCGGCCATGATGCCGTTGCCCGCCAGTGCGACGATGGCGGCTTGACGGTTCTCCCCCAACTCGGAGACGTCACCGAAGTCAGCCGGCATGTCGCCGCCAGACAGGTCGACGCCCATGAGGTCGGCGGCCGCGTGCAGGAAGAGGGCCATCTGGCTGCGGGTCACGTTGCTGTCGGGGTCGAACGTGTCAGCGGTCTTGCCGGCGGAGATCCCGTAGTAGGCCAGGCAGTTGATGTGCCGCACGGCCGCCTGGAGAGTGCCCACATCGGTGAACCCTCGGTCATCGGCGGCTTCGCCGATGCACACGTCTCTTGTGGCCTTGTGATTCTGCTCGGAGTTCTCGTCGATTGCGGCCGCAGGGGCGGCCCCGACCGCGAGGAGCGAGGCGATCAAGGCGCCGGCGGCAAGCACCTTTGGAGTCTTGATCGATGACATGCGGTTCGACACAGGACCCGATGGATGGGTCGCAACGTCGGCTGGGAGGGAGGTAGCAGACACCCTTCGTCCTTCTGTGATGGTCCTGTTGGCGCTAAGCGAGAGTCGCGATTGGTGCTAACGGAGAGTCGCGTCGTGGCGAGGGTTCCGGTCGGCGCTGGTGAGGTTAGCGGGTTCTGCGTTGGGCGGGTTCGGTGGTGGCGATCTCGAGGCCGGTGTGGTCGCGGAGGCGCCAGCTGGGGCCGCGGATGTTGAACACGACGGCGTTGTGCATGAGCCGGTCCAGGATGGCTGCTGCGACGACGGTGTCGCCGAAGGCGCTGCCCCACTCTGGCAGGCCTCGGTTGGTGGTGACGATGGTGGGGCTGCCGCGGTTGTAGCGGGTGTTGACGACCTCGAAGAACCATGCCGAGGCGTCGGGTGTCTTGAGGGGGATGAGCCCGACGTCGTCGATCACCAACACGGTGGGCGATGTGTAGGTCTTGATCTTGGTGGAGGCGGTGCCGTCGTGGTCGGCGCGCAGCAGGGTCTTGACCATGGCGTCGGCGGTGGTGAAGTAGCCGCGGTAGCCGGCTTCGACGGCACAGATCGCGAGCGCGACGGCGAGGTGGGTCTTGCCGCAGCCGGGCTGGCCCAAGAAGATGATGGGCCGGTGCTCGTCGATGAATCTCAAGGTGGCGAGGTCGGCGACGAGTTTGGGGTCCACTGTGGGCTGGAACTCGAAGTCGAAGTCCTCGATGCGTCGATGGAACGGGAACCTCGCGTAGCGCATCCGGGCTGTGAGGCGGCGGTCGCGGTCGGCTGTGGCTTGGGTGTCGATGAGCCGGGCGAGGAACTCGATGTGGGTCCAGCCGTCTGTGTGGGCCTGCTCGGCGAGGGCGGCGAAACATCCGGCCGCGGCGTCGAGGCGCAGGTAGCCGAGGTCGTCTTTGATCTGCTCATAGAGGCCGCTCATCGCTGGGCCTCGCCGTCGGCGGTGGTCAGCGGGTAGCGCTGTGACAGGTCCACGGGGTCGACGTCGAAGCCGTCGCCGACGTCGATGAGGCCGGGTTCGGGTTCGGGGTTCGCAGCAGCGAGGCGCAGCCGCGGCCGCCGCGGGCGCCCGGCGAGGGCCGCGGTCTCGGCGGCCTGGCGGTGGATGGGGTCCCACACGTCGTCGCCGCGGCCCGCGGCGACAGTGTGGACCGCGACGAGCCGCCCGGCCCAACGCACCTCCAAACGCTCAGATCCCACCCGACGGCGGACCTCTGTGAGCTGTCCGAGGGTCTCAGGCGGCACCGAGTAGCGCACGCCGTCGACGCTCACGAACGGCAAGATGTTGTGCACACGGCGCACTTGGACGTAGTCGGTGTCGAAGCGGCCCGCCGGCAGAGGCGACAGGAACGGCCGCTCAACGATGAGACGCTCACAGGGGCGGGCGCCGGTGCTGCGCGAGGCCACAGCATGCACATGCGCGGCCAGCCACAGCTCGGCGCGCCGGTTGAGCTCGTCGAGCGACTCCGGCACGCCCTCGGCTTCGATCTCGGGAATGAGCGTCTCACGCAACTGCCGAAACGGCCGCTCGACTTTGCCCTTGCGCTTGGCGTCGCCGGCGCGGCACGCGGCGATCCTTGTGCTGTGATGGGCCGCGAACTCAACCGCCGCGGGACACAGCACGAACCGAGATCCCTGAGAGGTTCCCAGCGCGCCCATCCGGTCGGTGCGGCACACCGCCGGGGCGCCGCCGACGGCCTCAAAGAACCGCACCATGCCCTCGAAGGTGCTGTTGCGGTCCTCGCTGCCACAGAACCACCACACCCGGTGCCGGCTCCAGCACAAGATCATCCCGAAACAGCGCAGCGGGCCGCGCCAGCCCCAGCGTCGAGCGACTGCGTCGAGGTTGCAGAAGTCGAACTGGGCCTCCTCGCCGGGATCGGTGTGAATCGGCACCGACACCCGATCCGCCGCTGTGAACCTCGGGCCCCGGATCCGGCGCAGCTCCCCAGTCACCGTCGAATAACACCCCTCGAAGCCCTCGGCCCGCAGACAGCGCCACACGCTGACACCCAAAAGCCGCGGATACGCCCTCACCAGCGCCTCGATCCGCTCTGCCCAACGGGCCGTCATCACCTTCGCTTCGTCGCTCACCGCCCGTCTCACAGGCGGCCCGCACTTGAGCCACTTCGAGATCGTGGCCGGGTGATACCCGGTCTCCGCGGCGATCTCCTTGATCGTCCAACCCTGCTTGTGCAGGTCCTCTAGCTTCACGTAGGTCTCCTGGTTCATCATGGGGCCGGCTCCTCCAGCGCTGTCGTGGCTTGGTCGCTCGACACGCTGGGGGAGCCACCCCCGCAGTTGGTGGATGCTGATGCCGGGCCAGAAGACCCCCGACGCCAACGCGAATTTCAGTTAGCGCATAACGCGAGATTCAGCTAGCGCTCACAGGTCCCGACAACTGTCCTGCCGGAGGTCCTCAAACGCTACCGCAGGCGCCCTCTGAGCGCGCCTGCGGTAGCGTCCGGCTGGCGAAGGCGGATCAGCAGGTTGTGGCTTCCCTGAACGGCGGCGGATGCTGCACGGGAATGGCCGTCGCATCCACCGGCGGCCCGATCCAGGTCGCGATCCAGTCAATGCTGCAAAGCCCGCCGTGCGCCCCGCTCACGAGATTGTCCAGGGCCGGCAGCGACGGGTTTCGGCGCCAGGTGATCCACAGATCGCTGGCGCTGTCGATCTCCCTGTAGTACCAGTCGGGCGCCCGGCGGCCATCCAAGCCCTGCAATACGATCTGCTCGGCCTCGGGAGTCGGTGTCCTGGGCAGCCCCGAGCAGGTGCGGCCCTGGTAGTGGGGCAGGTAGGCGTGCGGCGCGGTGACGTGCAGCAGCGCGTCGGCGAGGACCTCGGCGCCGTGCAGGTAGTCGCCGGGGGCGCACCTGGGGTACCGGTCGGCGAAGTAGAGCTGCACCGCCCCCCACTCCTCGGGCAAGGCCAGGCCGGCTTGCAGGTCGTAGACCCGAGCGAGCTGGCGGATCACGGTGTCGGTCGTGATGTCGGTGATGGTCATGGACGTGACGTCGCAGCCGTAGGACTCTCCGCCAGTGCAGACCACGGCGACATCCCCGCCCGAGCCGAAGTCGCTCGAGGCTGTGGTGGCGTCGATGTGGTCCCATGCGTCCCACAGCCACGGGAACTCCCTGCCCCAGTTCCTCACGACATCGTCGATCCACTCCAGCAGCAGAGCGTCCTCGTTGCGGGGCACGTCCGAGCGGTGAATCCTGTTGGGCAGCTCGACCTGCCTCGGGGTGAGGCCGTTGGTCAGCGTGCCGTCCTCGAGCTGGCCGGCCTCGTTGCCTCCCCAGCAGGAGACCGACCCGTCGGAGTGCAGGGCGCAGGCGTGGGCCCCCACCGTCGGCGATCCGGCGCTGACGCTGATGTCCACCGCGTCGCTGATGGAACCGACCTGCACCGGCGCGTGCCGGCGGGTGGTGGTGCCGTCGCCGACCTGGCCGACGTCGTTGCGCCCCCAGCACGACACGCCGCCGCGCAGGTGCAGCACACAGGCGCTGTCGTCACCCACCGACACTTTCACCGCGTCGCTGATGCCGGCCACCTGGGTCATCGGCGAGGCGGTGTTCCCGAGGAAGTCCCAGCAGTAGACCCGGCCGTCGGCGGTGGTGATGCAGGTCTCGACCCCGCCCATCGACACCGACGTCACGTCGCCGGGAACCGACACCCTGGTCGGCCTGGTGCCGTACACCCAGCCCCAGCACGACAGCTCCCCGTCGTCGTGTATGGCGCAGGTGTGGTCCTTGCCGGACGAGATCGCCACCGCGTCGAAGAACCGGCTGATGCGCTGCGGCCAGTAGCGGCCGGTGATGGTGGTGCCGTTACCCAGCTGCCCCAGCTCGTTGGCACCCCAGCAGGAGACGTCGCCGTTGCGGTGCACGGCGCACGCGAAGCCCGCTCCCGCGGCCACCCCCACCGCGTCCCTGATGTCGAGGACCCGGACCGGGAGGTAGTAGGTGCTCAGACTGCCCTGCCCGAGCTGCCCCTCCGATCCCGCGCCCCAGCAGGAGAGGTCGCCGTTGTCGTGCACGGCGCAGGCGTGCAGCGCGTCGGTGGGGTGGTCGCTGATGCTCACCGCGACCACGTCGTCGAGCCCCGAGGCGCTCAGGTGCTCCCGGTAGCCGTCGTCGCCGCCCCAGCAGGTGACGGTGTCGTCGGAGCGGATCGCGCAGGTGCGTCCCCTAACAGCCGAGAGCTGGGTGTCGCCGCTGCGCTCCCCCTGGCTGTTGGTGATCGTGCCGGCGACCGGTGTTCCGGTGGGTCCGGTCGTTCCGCCGGTGCCTACGCTGGTCGATGCGTTGAGGCCGCTGTTGAGCAGGGTGGCCATCTGGGCCCGGGTGACGGGAAGGCGGGGGCAGAAGCGGAGCGGGCGCTGGTTGCAGCCGGCGGTGAGGCCGGACGCGAACAGGGCGTCGATGTTGGCCTCGTGCACGCTGCCGCGCGTGTCGGTGAAGTTGGCCGACTCGGCCCGCTGGAGCCGGAAGGCCCGCACCAGGAACGACGCCATGCGGGCCCTGGTCACGGTCTCGTACGGGCAGAAGCGTACCGGGTCGGTCTTGCATCCGGCCGTGACTCCCAGGTCGGCCAGCCGCTCGACATACGGCATCCACCATTCGTTGTTGTCGACGTCGGCGAACCTCGACTCCTCGACGAGGACCGGGTCCGTGCCGTCGATGACCCGCACGATCCATACCGCCACCGTCCAGCGCTTGGCCGGGTCGTTTGGACAGAACCGCCGGGCCCCGCATTCGGTGCCGTCGAACACGCCCGAGCTGTCGAGTGCGTCGATGTTGGCCTTGTGGGAGCGGTGCGAGGTGCTGGTGACGTCGGTGTACCTGTCCTGGGCGGACGCGGTCGCCGCCAGGCCCGACGCCGCGATGGCGACCGCGATGGCGGCGGCCACGACCCGCTTCGTGGCCCGGCGAGCCCGTCGCCGACAGCGGATGCACCCAACAGCCAAGCCGTAACCTCCTCTGCCGGGCACCCAACGGTACCGCACGCGCTCCAGGACGGGTACCCCCGGCCGCGGCGATATCGCCATCGACTACCGCCCCCGTCCGCTGCGCAGACGCGAGGAGGCCCCCGCCCTTAAGACGGGGGCCTCCTCGGGGTTGGTGGTTCTTACTAGAACCTACATGGGCTCTACGTGGGCTCCTCATTGGCTCCCGCAGGCGGGTTGCACATCAGGCCCGTGAGTGTCCAGGTCGCCCTGTCGTTGGGCCGGTTGTTGTTGAACCCCTCCCAAGTCAGCGTGGTTGCTGCGGTGAAGCTGATCCGAGGATCAGGCGAGTTCGCCACAATCAGCACCTCTTGGAACTGCTCCAACGAGAGCTCTGTCGTAACTACGGGGGAAGTGGTGACGACCAGGAAGTTGTCGTCAGCGCCGTACCGCAAGGCCGAGGGCACCTCATCGATAGGAGTCACGTACAGAGTTCGGGTGCTCGGATCGGCCAAGGACAGAGGCCCGCTGCCGTCGCCTGGACCACTGATGTTGGCCCAGTACACCTTAGCCGTGCTGTCAACGGTGGTGCCAGTGCCGGTGATAGTGACGGTCTCGGTACCCGGAGCTGCCTGGACGTAGTCATAGGCGAAGAAGACACGGCCGCTCCCGTCCGAAGTAGCAGCGGCACTTCTTGAGGCACCGTTGCTGAACAGGCTGCCGGTTGGCGAGCCACCGACCACAGTGCTCGCTGCCCTATACCCGCTCTGGCCGGCCCGGTACGGGTTGTTGTACTGGTCCAGCACCGTCACCGCGATGGAGTTCCGGTCCGCGCTCGACAGTATCCGTCCAGCGGCCTTGGGCGAAACCCGGACGCTGGTTGCCACAGGAGCGTCGTCGGAGAAGGTCTCGACGGGTGCTTGAGCACCGATAATCCTCGTGCCAGAGGGGCTAGTCGCTGCTCCTGTTGCCTCGCGAATCAGAACGCCGGTCGCTTCGAACCCGAGGGTTCCACCAGCGGTCGCGCCTGTGGTGTCGACGAAACGGAGCATGTTCGCGCTGTCGCCCGTAGCACCGGTCCCCGGGTGTCGCTGCACCGTGACAGAGACTTCGACGTCATTGTTATCGACGCCGATGACGGGGTCGGGGTTGTGGACGACGATCCTTATGTGCCCGTTGTGGTCGGGCGACCGCCTCTCCAGGCTTGTGATCTGCACCGTGCCAGGGACGGCAGTGCCCGCGTCGCTGACCTGCTGCTTTCGCACGGTCACGGTGTAGTCCTGGTTCCCGGTCGGGTTCGGGCCCACGGGGATGCCCAGATAGTCAACGAGCTGGATCTCATAGACCAAGGAACTGCCCATCCCGACCTTGGGGGCGGTCGTGCCGCCGCTCAGGACCGCCGACACCGCTGGGTTGAGGCCCGTGGTCCGGTTCGCGGGAACGGCTTCGAACAGGTCGGTGTCGGAGTCGACGGCGTCGCCGAAGCTTCCCGTCCACGCCCAGAGCTTGTAGTTGATCTCGGGATCAACGAGGCCCATTGCATCAACCAGGTACTTGACTCTGCCCTCGGCCGCGAACTGGTCTGGCTGAGGCGTGGTCGTGTGTGCACCGTCGTCATCGGCGTACGGGGCGCCAGAGCTGCAGATGATCGTCGCGCGGCCGCCACCAAGGCCGGGCTTCAACTCGACGTTGCCGTCGACCTCGGTGCGGGCATCGCCGGCATCGATCTCGCAGTCGTCGAAGCTCGGATCAGAGGCGGTGACGAAGCGGTTGATGCACCTTCCCCTCCCGTCGAAGGCCTCGTCGGCGAAGTGTGAGTTGAATACCTCCACGCGGGCGTTCACGACAGGCTTGAAATCGGCGTCGCGCACCGACACCTGCGTGTCGTCACGTGTTTGCTGCGCGGTGAGGCCCGCGGGGCGCAGGTTGGTGTGGTTCAGAGCCGCCATGATGAACGTGGCCATCTGGCCGCGTGTCACATTTTCGCCCGGCGAGAACTCGCCGTTCTCTCCGACCATCCCGTTGGTGCCGGCGGTGATTCCCAACTCGTAGACGGCACCAATGATGTCGTCCGTGTGAGCCGGAAGCGTCCTGCGCACATCGCCGAAGTAGTCGTCGACACGAGTGCCTCGGCCGTCGCCGTCGAAGTCGCTGTGCTCAATCATGCCGACCCCGTCCCGTGGATTCGTCTCCACCGAGTCGGGCAGCATGTCGATCAGCAACGAGTCCAGCGCCAGGTCCAGCAGCGTGAACAGGTGCTGAGCCATGTCGGCGCGGGTGACGTAGCCGGTCGGGTCGAAGGTCGTGGCCGTGCGCCCAGGCATGATGCCCTTGGATGCCAGCAGATTGATGGCCGCCACCCGGTTGTCGCCGGTGCTGCCGAGGTCGGTGAAGCCCATGTCCATGGCTTCCTCGAGCTCGATGCCGGCCTTGGCCGCAGCATTGGTGAGGAACAGCGCCATCTGCGAGCGGGTGATATGGCTGCCGGGATCGTAGGTATCGGCGGTCTTGCCGGCGGAGATCCCGTAGTAGGCCAAACAGTTGATGGCGTCGTAGTGGGAGCTGTCCATCGACACGTCGGTGAACCCGCGGTCCTCGAGCGCCGGGCCGAGACACGCCTTCCATGTGGCCTGAGCATCGGCCACCTGTTCCGCGGCGATCGCCGGGGTCGCCCCGAAGGCGAGAACCGACGCGATCAAGGCGCCCGCGGCGAGCACTGCCCAACCCGAGCGCCGCTTCTTCACTAGCTGGGGCATCGGCCCCTCCTTTGCTTGTACCTGGGGCACAGGCCCCTTCAATTGGGGCATGTGCCCCTCCTTTCTATACCTGTATTCCATCTGTGGCAAGTTCGGTCCGCCCGGAATCGCACGACTCGTACGCGCAAACCCGCCGAAGTGCAACCCGCATAACGCTACCTGCGTAATCCACCGGCTACACCCCCTTGGATCGTTGATCCGGAACGTCCGAAGAACCCTACCAAGATGGCGGGGCCCATGACCGTCAGAAAGTGTAGCACGCTAGGTCGGCCGATACGTTCAATCATCGGTTAATCCCACTCCAGGCAATACACGCGGCCCTGTGCCCCGGGCGCGTCTCCGTGCGGTGGCACGTCGTCGTTCACGGATTGGCACCATAACAGCACCATCAACACAGGGCAATCATTTGCCATGCGACACAACGTAGCGCATGGGGTCCGTGGCATGCAGTTCATTCGAAACAGCTTGCAGGCCGGTCCGGGGCATGCGTTCGAGCGGGGCGTCGGAGGGGCGTTGGCCTGCCGGCCGAGGGGGCCGGCGGGACGTTGGGGGTGGCCGGGCCCGGCCGTGGGGGGCCTGGTTCGAGGTGCCGGACATGGGCGCGCGTTGGTGGGGTGCGGCGTGGGGCCGGGCCCTGCCTGCCGGGCGACCCGGCGGGGCCGTGCTCCCCGGCGGGCCGTGCTCCCCGGCGGGGCCGTGCTCCCCGGCGGGGCCGTGCTCCCCGGCGGGGCCGTGCTCCCCGGCGGGGCCGTGCTCCCCGGCGGGGCCGTGCTCCCCGGCGGGGCCGTGCTCCCCGGCGGGGCCGTGCTCCCCGGCGGGGCCGTGCTCCCTGGCGGGCCCGGGCCTCTAGGGGAAATAGCCGGTTCGGGCGAAGCCGACCGCCTCGCGGTGCAGCGGGCTGTCTCCCGCTCTTGTTCTTGTTCGCTGCGCTCACGGGCCGCTCGGGCCACGGCCTCGCCCGTATGGACCGGCTTGGCTCCCTGGCGGGCCCGGGCCTCTAGGGGAAATAGCCGGAGCGGGCGAAGCCGACCAGCCCGGTGACGTCCAGGCCGCCGAGGCCGAGCGCGGCCAGCGTCGGGGCCGGCTCGGTGAGGTCCGGGCCCTGGGGGGCCAAGGCGCCCGACACCAGCGCGTCGATCGCCGGGGTGGGGACGCCGGCGGCCCGGCCCAGCGAGGACGCCAGCACCAGCGCTGCGGGCGGGGTGCTGGCGTGTGCGTGGCCGGGACTGGTGGTGGGTGGCTGCCGCGCTTGGCTGCGTGGCCGGGGATTCTCAGGTGAGTTGTCCGCACCCCAGGGGGAAAAACCGACCAGAGAATCCGGCGGCAGCTTCTCGGGCGGGTTGTCGTCACCGCAGGGGATACCGGGAGTGGCGGAGTCGGGGGCCTGGTTGGGTGGCGGGCTGTCGGGGGTGAGGCCCTGGGCCATTCGGAAGTCGTGGTAGCCGCGGGACTCCCTGGAGAAGAGCGCCTGTCTCAGGGCCCGCAGCTCGGCGTCGGCCGCTGCGATTGCGGCGTCGGCGGCGTCTGCGTCGAGGGCGTCGGCGGTGGCGGCGTCGAGGGCGTCGGCGGTGGCGGCGTCGAGGGCGGCGGCGTCTGCGTCGAGGGCGTCGGCGGTGGCGGCATCGAGGGTGGCGGCGGTGGCGGCGTCGAGGGTGGCGGCGGTGGCGGCGTCGAGGGCGTCGGCGGTGGCGGCATCGAGGGTGGCGGCGTCGAGGGCGTCGGCGGTGGCGGCATCGAGGGTGGCGGCGTCGAGGGTGGCGGCATCGAGGGTGGCGGCGTCGAGGGTGGCGGCGTCGAGGGTGGCGGCGTCGAGGGCGTCGTAGCTGGTGAGCACCGTGGTCCACACCGTGTCGGTGGCGGTGACGTGGGGCCAGACGTCGCCGATGAGCTCCATCACCCGGGCGGTGGCGGGCGGGGTGGCCGGCAGGGACGCCACCAGCACGCCGCCCCGCTTGGGGGTCACCTCGATCGTGGCGGGGCCGGTGGCGCGGGCCCGGAGGGGCAGCGTGTTGGTGTCGGCGATGATCGTGGGGGGCTCGATGGCCCGGCGGGCCACGATGGCGCCGCCGCCCTCGCCGGCCAGCAGCACGGTGTGGTCGGGGGTCGTGTGGGGGGCGATGGCGTGGACCCAGCGGTCGATTGCGTCACACGGCGCTACCACTACCGCGAGTTCGGCGCCGGCGAGGGCCTCCGCGACGGAGTCGGCGACCGCGACCGGCCAGGTTTCGGTGTGGCGCCCGCCGGCACCGGGGCCGTCGTCCGCACCCGGCTCACTACCGGCACCGGGGCCGTCATCCTCCCGAGGTCCATCACCGGCACCAGGGCCGTCATCCTCCCGAGGTCCATCACCGGGGCCGCTGCCCGCACCCGGCTCACTACCGGCACCAGGGCCGTCATGCCCGCCAAGTCCCCCGCCAGCGCCAAGGCCGTCATCCTCCCGTCGTCCGGCACCAGGGCCGTCATGCCCGCCAAGTCCCCCGCCAGCGCCAAGGCCGTCATCCTCCCGTCGTCCGGCACCAGGGCCGTCATGCCCGCCAAGTCCCCCGCCAGCGCCAGGGCCGTCATCCTCCCGTCGTCCGGCACCAGGGCCGTCGTCCTCCCGAGGTCCGTAGCCGGTGACGGTGATGGTGCCGGTTGCGCGGACCGGGTCCAGGTTGGACTGCTCGCCGTCGAGGTCGGCCATGACGGTGTGACGGCCGTGGCGGGACATGTCCGCGGCCACCGCCAGCGCCCCGACGCCCGATCCCAGGACCGCCACCTTCATATAGCAGCCACCTTCATATAGGAGCCCTATTGCAGGCCCTCATATAGCAGCCCTCATGTCTAGTCGGTTCGGCGGCTGGCTTCGGCCGGCGCTGGGGCCTGGCGGCCGCTCGGGTTGCGGGGCCGGTCCTTCGTGCACCTGCACCGGGGCTGCGTCGGCGACGTGCCGTAGGTGAGGCACGGAATGTGAGGCACGGAATGTGAGGCACGGGGCGCGAGACGCACCATGGGGCATGTCGTCAATATTCGATGGTTGTCACTCAATGTCACACCCCTGTGGGATAGTCTGTTCATGGTCATCAGCGGAGCTCAGACCCAGGCTCAACTGGCCGAAGCGGCCGTCACCCGGATGCTGGCGTCGGTCGGCGACCGCAGTGCCGCGGAGCTTCGCCGGGATCTGGAGACGTCCAAGGCGATCGGGTCGAAGCTGGCTGCCTACCAGGCGCGGGCAGCGGCCACGCTGGCCTCGCTGGAGCGCCACGGCGACGGCGGTGCCGGAGTGCTGCGCCACGCAACCGGCGTGTCCCGGCGCCAGGCGGAGCGCCAGGCCCGTACCGCCCGGATGCTCGAGGCGATGCCGGCGGCGCGGGAGGCGCTGGAGTCGGGCCGGGTGTCGTTCGCCAATGCGGCCCGGCTGGCGCAGGCCGCCGAGGGGGTCGAGGCCGGCGCCGTGGACGCCGACACATCGCTGCTGGCCAAGGCGGAGTCGATGCCCGACGACCAGTTCGCCCGGGAGGCGCGCCGGTGGACGGCGAGCCACCAGGCCGACCGCGGCGAGGCCGACTACCGGCGGTGCCGGGAGCGTCGTTCGCTGCGCGTGTGGGACGGCGACGACGGCATGACCCATATGAAGGGCGAGTTCGACCCCGTGACCGGCGAGCGGATCCGCAACCGGCTCGAGGCCGAGGCCCGCCGCCTGCGCCGCGCCGACGCCTCCGGCTCAGGCTCAGGCGGTGGCGGGGGCGGGGGCGGGGGCGGCAAGCGCCATTTCGACCAGGCCATGGCCGACGCCCTCGACGGCCTGACCAACGCAGGAAGCAGCGTCGGCCACCCCGCCAACCACAGTGCGGCCAACCGCGGCCCCGCCAACGACAGCGCAGGCGACCGCGGCCCCGCCGACGACAGCGCAGGCGACCGCGGCCCCGCCGACGACAGCGCAGGCGACCGCGGCCCCGCCGACGACAGCGCAGGCGACCGCGGCCCCGCCGACGACAGCGCAGGCGACCGCGGCCCCGCCGACGACAGCGCAGGCGACCGCGGCCCCGCCGACGACAGCGCAGGCGACCGCGGCCCCGCCGACGACAGCGCGGGCGACCGCGGCCCCGCCGACGACAGCGCGGGCGACCGCGGCCCCGCCGACGACAGCGCGGGCGACCGCGGCCCCGCCGACGACAGCGCGGGCGACCGCGGCCCCGCCGACGACAGCGCGGGCGACCGCGGCCCCGCCGACGACAGCGCGGGCGACCGCGGCCCCGCCGACGACAGCGCGGGCGACCGCGGCCCCGCCGACGACAGCGCGGGCGACCGCGGCCCCGCCGACGACAGCGCGGGCGACCGCGGCCCCGCCGACGACAGCGCGGGCGACCGCGGCCCCGCCGACGACAGCGCGGGCGACCGCGGCCCCGCCGACGACAGCGCGGGCGACCGCGGCCCCGCCGACGACAGCGCGGGCGACCGCGGCCCCGCCGACGACAGCGCGGGCGACCGCGGCCCCGCCGACGACAGCGCGGGCGACCGCGGCCCCGCCGACGACAGCGCGGGCGACCGCGGCCCCGCCGACGACAGCGCGGGCGACCGCGGCCCCGCCGACGACAGCGCGGGCGACCGCGGCCCCGCCGACGACAGCGCGGGCGACCGCGGCCCCGCCGACGACAGCGCGGGCGACCGCGGCCCCGCCGCCGGCAGCAACCTCGCAGGCCGAACTGGCGGCGATGCCAGTGTTGCGAGCGGCAGGGACCCCGCCGACGACAGCGCGGGCGACCGCGGCCCCGCCGACGACAGCGCGGGCGACCGCGGCCCCGCCGACGACAGCGCGGGCGACCGCGGCCCCGCCGACGACAGCGCGGGCGACCGCGGCCCCGCCGACGACAGCGCGGGCGACCGCGGCCCCGCCGACGACAGCGCGGGCGACCGCGGCCCCGCCGCCGGCAGCAACCTCGCAGGCCGAACTGGCGGCGATGCCAGTGTTGCGAGCGGCAGGGACCCCGCCAACGACAGCGCGGGCGACCGCAGCCCAGCCAGCAGCAGCGTCGGAGGCCGAACTGGCGGCGATGCCAGTGTTGCGAGCGGCAGGGACCCCGCCGACCACAGCGCAGGCGGCAGGGACCCCGCCGACAGCAACCTCGCAGGCCGAACTGGCAGCGATGCCAGCCGCAGCGCAGGCGGCCGGGACCCCGCCGACCACAGCGCGAGCGGCAGGGACCCAGCCAGCAGCAGCCTCGCAGGCCGAACTGGCGGCGATGCGAGTGTTGCGGGCGGCACAGCCGGAACGAGCGACCCAGCCGGCCGGGCGAGCGACGACCACACCGGCAGGCCAGCAACAAACAGCGCTGGCAGCCCAGCCAGAAGCAACGGCGCCACGGGCCCAGCGACAGGCAGCACCGACGACGGCTCGGTCAGAGCCGACGACACCACCAACGACGACAACGCCAACCCAAGCAGCCCGCTGGGACGCAACGGCACGAACAACTCCGCGAGCAGGGGCAGAACGACCGGCAGCTCGGACAGCGGCTGCAGTTGCGGTGGCCGTAAGCGCGGCGGCCGGCCGATTGCCGACATCGCCGTGGTGTCACACGTCGACTCCGCCACCGGCGAACTGGTGTCGCAGCTAGCTACCGGGGAGCCGCTGCCCCCGAGCGTCCTCGACCTGCTCTCCTGCAACGCGGCCCTCACCGGGGTGCTCTACGGCTCGGCGGGCACTCCGCTGTGGCGAGGCACCACCAAACGCACTGCCACCGCCGCGCAGCTCAGAGCGCTCATCGCCCGCGACGGAGGCTGCATCGGCTGCGGCTGCCATCCGGCCCTGTGCCAGGCCCACCACATCAGACCCGTCGCGCTGGGAGGCCTCACCACCATCGCCAACATGACGCTGCTGTGCTGGGACTGCCACAACAAGGTCCATTACAACCAATGGGCCGTGCGACGCCGCAACGGTCGTCTCCTGCTGGAGCCGCCCGTCCGCACCCGCTGGGGCCCGGCCCGCGCCCCCTAGCCGCCGTGCGGTGCCGGCCCCGCATCGCCGGGCGCCGGCCGGCCAGCGCAGCCGGGACGGACCCATCGCCCAACACCGGCGCCGACCCGATCGTCGGGCGCCATCCAGCCAGCAGCCAGCACCCACCCCACCGCCGAACACCAGAGCCGGGCCCCAGCCCGACACCAGTTCGGCCAGCACCCACCCCACCGCCGAACACCAGAGCCGGGCCCCAGCCCGACACCAGTTCGGCCAGCACCCACCCCACCGCCGAACACCAGAGCCGGGCCCCAGCCCGACACCAGTTCGGCCAGCACCCACCCCACCGCCGAACACCAGAGCCGGGCCCCAGCCCGACACCAGTTCGGCCAGCACCCACCCCACCGCCGAACACCAGAGCCGGCCCGATCACCAAGCACCATCCGGCCAGCAGCCGGGACGGACCCCATCACCCAACACCAGAGCCGGCCCGGTCACCAGGCGCCATCCGGCCAGCGCAGCCGACAGGTCGGGTACGGATCCAGCCAGACCTGCCGGGCACCCGGCGGCCGTCATTCGTTTCTTGACAATCCAACAGTTCCTTCCGGCGGGCGCCGACAGTCGCTCAACCGGAGACCGTCAGCCATTTCCATCTATGGCAGTATTCGTGTCGAGGATCGAGGCGTGCCATCGACGGAGCCGCGCAACATGAATGCAGTTGCAGCATCACTTGAGGAGCCGTTGGCCACGCACCACTTCGTGCTCGTCACCGACGGCACAGACCTCCTAGCGTGGGAGACCCTCGACGCCCTTTACGAAGCCGGATGCGGAGATGCCACCGTGGGGCACAACACCCTCGAGTTCGACCGCGCAGCATCGACGCGCGACGGGGCGCTGTGCTCGGCTCTTCGGGACGTTGAGTCCGTGCCCGGCGTACGAGTGCTACGCATCGAGCTTCAGACTGCCGGCGAGGACCAGCCGGCTCTCTCAACGCCCTCGTAGCGGGAACCCACCGCAGGCGGGGCGGCGGCGTCGGAGGGCCAGACATGTGGACGCGTCGGTGGGCGTGCTCACATGGCAGTCCCTATATCTATGGGGAGGCCGGTGAGCCGGGATCTTGATGTCGCTGCGGATCAAGGACCGAGCGCAGCCCCGGGATCGGATCATACGCATTGACATACGGAAATCATACGGTCTGACAAGCCCCAGGATCATACAAAGTGCTGCACACAGTCGTAGCCTCGGGAGCATGGACGACGTGGTGATCCGGCTGGCCACCGTGGCCGACGCCGAGGCGATCCGCCGGATCTACAACCACGAGGTGGAGCACACCACCCACACCTTCGACATCGTGCCCCGGTCGTTGGAGGACCAGCGGGCCTGGCTGCGCGACCGGGAGGGCGCCCTCGGGGTGGTGGTGGCCGAAGCCGGCCGCGACGTGGTGGGGTTCGCCTCGCTCAGCGAGTACCGGCCCCGGGCGGCCTACCGGACCTCGGTGGAGTCCAGCGTGTACGTCGACAAGTCCGTTCGGGGACGGGGGATCGGCCAGCGGCTCATGCAGGAGCTGGTGCGGGTGGCCGAGGCCAGGGGCTTCCACACCATGATCGCCCGCATCGCCGGCGGGCACGAGGCGTCGGTCGGGCTGCACCAGACGGTCGGGTTCACCGTCGTGGGCACCGAGCGGGAAGTGGGCCGCAAGTTCGGCGGCTGGCTCGACGTGGTGGTGATGCAGCGCATGCTCGCCTGACCCTCGGCGGGTACCGCCAGTTGCTTGGGCAGCTTTGCCCTTGTCACGCACGCCGCGAACCGGCTGTACCTGGAGCTGGCGTTGGTGTCTAGCAGTCCGCCGCAGTTCGGAGCGCAGCGCAGGCCTCAGCGAGGCGTCCGGGCCGCAGCGAGCAGACGTGGCCGACCAGGTTCGCCTTCGGCACGACCCTGAGATTGTCGAAGCTCGCGACGCAGTCCGCGCCCATGCCGTCGTCAGGACCGAGCGGCAGCTCCGTGGGGATCCCTCTGATGGTCCTCGTGACGGGAGCAGCCAGGACGCTGTTCAGCACAGGAATGGCGGCGTTGCGGCTCATGACGAGGAAGGGGCGCCGGCCGACTCCCTCCATCTCGCCCCACCAGATTTGCCCGCGCCGAAGGTCAGTCACCACGGCTCTTCAAGGATCGCCTCACTCAGCGAGACGAGTGCCGCGTGATCCTCGGCCTCTGCCGGTGGCACACGCGAGTAGCCGTCGACGATGGCGCGGTCGATCCGGCGCCGCTGCTCAACCTGCGCGATGGCTTCTATGCCGGCTCGCACCACCGCGGCTCGGCTCTCGTACGCACCGCTCTCAACGAGGTCGTCAAGAGTCGCGAGAAGCGGCTCAGGCAAACGGACAGCGACCTGTTGGGTGGCCATGGCCACAGCATACCGAACTGGTATGCAAGTCGGTAGACAGCCGCGGGTCCGCCGCTCGGCTGAAGCCACCGGCAAGCGATTCAGGAGACACGAAGAATCGCACAGGCGCAGATCGGCCGGCCCAGCCGCCGGATTATGGCTGGGTGAATGTGATGTGGGCCGGGGAGGATTCGAACCTCCGTAGGCTGAGCCGACGGGTTTACAGCCCGTTCCCTTTGGCCGCTCGGGCACCGACCCAAATCGGCCAGCACGATACCATCGCCGCCCGAGATCCCGTCCCCGCATCCCCGACCGATTGGCTGACCATGCCCACCTTCGACGTAGTGAGCCGGCTCGACATGCAGGAGGTCCGCAACGCGGTCGACCAGGCCGCCCGCGAGGTCAACACCCGCTACGACTTCCGCAACACCGGCACGGCGGTGGCGCTCGGCGAGGGCGCCATCACCTTGAACTCGTCCACCGAGGACCGGCTGGCCGCGGCCCGCCAGGTGCTCGAGGAGAAGCTGGTGCGGCGCAAGGTGTCGCTCAAGGCCCTCGACTACGGCAAGGTCCAGGAGGCCGCCGGGGCCACCGTGCGCCAGGTGGCCGCACTGCGGGCCGGCATCTCGTCGGACCGCAGCCGGGAGCTCAACAAGTTCATCAAGGGCCTCGGCATCAAGGGCGTGCAGTCGTCCACCCAGGGCGACCAGCTGCGGGTCCAGTCCAAGAAGCGCGACGACCTCCAGGCCGTGATCTCAGCGCTCAAGGAAGCCGACTTCGACGTCCCCCTCCAGTACGTCAACTTCCGCGACTAGCCGCCGCGTCGCCGGGTGCGAGGTTGTAAGGATAATTTCGGACAGTTACATTACTGTCCATGATTGTTAACGTATTGCAAAACACTTCTGAGGGCTCGGGAGCATCCACCGCCTTCGTCGCCGAACGCGACAGAGATAGCGTGGCCCTCGTGCACGATGCCGAGCCCGACGAGGCCTGGTTCGACGACCCCGACGCCCACTTCACCGAAGTCGTCGACTACATGAGGCGACTGCACAGGCGGTGCGGCAGCTCCGATGAGTTCATCGCCACGCTCAGCAGCCTGTTCCCCGACCTGGAGGACAAGCTCGCCCGGATCACCGCCGGAGCGGAAATCGACCTCGGCAGCTACGACGAGGCTGACTCGGAAGCCGAGCTCGGACCGGGTCCATGGGTCTGCTTTCGAAGCACCGCTGAGTTGGTCGCGGTGGAATTGGCGCAGATCGCCGGCCCGGATAGGCGCGGCGCGGACGACCAGCCCGACGAGGCCTGGTTCGACGACCCCGACGCCCACTACGACGATGTCGTCTACTACATAAGGCGGCTGCACGTCCGCTGCGACAGCTCCGACGAGTTCGTCTCGGCGCTCAGCGGCCTATTCCCGGACCTCAGGGTCAAGGTCGCCAAGTGCAGAGCCTTCGCGGCAGAGGAGTTCGACGAGGGCTGCGAGCCCAGCCCGGATGCCGATATCGCAGCGGGTCGGGTTGTCCGCTTCCTGAGCAGCACCGAGATGTTGGCCGCAGACCTGGCAATGCTCTCAGACCCGGTGGTGCGTGACTAGCTGGCAGACGTCAGTGCCTAAGCGCGGCCATGCCCACGTACGACGAGTCCGGCCGCTTTCGGCGAGACCTAGCCCGGCTCACAAAGACTGAGCGGGCTCAGCTGGACACCGGCTGGGACCGCTTCGATAACGACCTTCGCGACATGGAGGCAGGCAGAAGTCACCGATTTCGTTCCGGCCTTCGGGTCAAGGGGGTGAGGGGCGCGCCGGGCGTGTTCGAGATGACCTGGGCGCGGGATGGAAGGGCCACCTTCTCGTGGGGCGACGAGACGGTTCCGGGACAGCGGCACGTGATCTGGCGCCGCTGCGGAGACCACGAGATCCTCAAGGACCCCTGAGAACCGAGGGGTGCCGAGGGGGTGGGCGGCCCGAGGGCCGAGGGGCTACCTCCAGTTGCCGGACTCGAGGCGGCGGATCCGCTCAGCGGTGGGCGGATGGGTGGAGAACATCTTGCCGAAGCCTCCCCCGCCACCGCCGCCGCGGGCCTGGGCCTTGAGCGGGTCGATGATGTAGTTCGAGGCCTGGCTGGGGTTCACGCCCGACGGGATCCGCTGGGAGTAGGCCTCCAGACGTCCCAGCGCCTGGGCCAGGGGGCGACCGTCGTTCAGCAGCTTGGCCGCCGACGCGTCGGCCTGGAACTCGCGGCTGCGGCTGATGGCGGCCTGGATCATCGCCGCCGCGATCGGGGCCAGGATGGCCAGGACCAGCTGGCCCAGCGGGTTGCCGCCCCGGTCGTCGCCCCGGCCCCCCGCGAACATCGCGCCCCACATCGCCATGTGGGCCACGAACGTCACCGCCATGCCGACGGCCGCGGCCACCGAGCCGATCAGGATGTCGCGGTTGCGGATGTGGGCCAGCTCATGGGCCAGCACGCCCCTCACCTCGTCCCAGGACATGGCCTGGGTGAGCCCCGCAGTGATGCACACCGCCGCGTTGTTGGGGTTGCGGCCGGTGGCGAAGGCGTTGGGCTGCGGGTTGGGCGACACGTACAGCTTCGGCATCGGCATCTGGGCCCGGCGGCACAGGTCCGACATGATCTCGTAGTACTGGGGCATGTCCTGGGCGGTCACCGGCTGGGCCCGGGCCGAGGCGATGGCCAGCTTGTCGCTGAACCAGTAGGAGCCACCGGCCATGGCTATGCCCAGCAGCAGGCCCAGCACCAGGCCGGCCTCGCCGCCGAGGGCTCCGCCGATCACGATGCACAGGCCGCCGAGCAGGGCCAGCAGCGTGAACGTCTTGGCCGCATTGAACATCGTCGGTCACCTCCGCGTGCGCCATGTGCGCCACGCCCAAACTACCGGCCGAAGGCAAGAGCCCGCAGGGGGTTACCGCGAGCAGGGTGCCGCCTCGCTGGCCAGCACGATGCGGCCACTACCCAGCACCAGTGCCGCTTGCTCGGTCGGCCTCCGGCGTCTAGCGCTCGTAGTAGCCGGAGTGGGTGTAGAGGGCGAAGATGTCCTCGGAGCGGTACATGGCGATGATGCGCTCGTCGTCGTCGATGGCCATGGTGATCTCGTAGCCGGCGGCCCGCAGACGGTGGATCTCGTGGCGCTTGAAGTCCGCCGAGGGGCCACCGCTGCCCCGGCCGTGGCGGGGGCGCAGGATCAGCAGGTCGTGGCGGACCTCGTTGGCGGCCAGCCAGGCCCGGGTCATGTCCGCCACGTAGTGGGGGCGGGCGGTCAGGATCGCCACCGCGTGGTCGCCGTCCACCGAGGCGGCCAGGGCCAGGCCGGCCCCGTAGGGGGGATCGAGCCCGGCATTGGTGAAGAAGCCCCGCCAGTTCTTGCGCTCGCCCCGCAGGAAATGCTGGCGGTGCGACGCATCCGAGATCACGCCGTCGAGGTCGAAGATCACCAGCGGCCCCGCGGACGGCGCGCCGTCGCGCAAGAACCAGTTGTGCGGCGTGCCGGCCGGCGTGCCGGCCGCCGTGCCGGTGGTCATGGCCGCCAGGCCGCCGCCGGAACCGCCGTCAAACGTTCTGTGTGCAGAAACCGGGCCATAGACCCGGAAACCGCGCACAGACCGCGGGCAGAGACGGCGATCACTCCTCGTCGGCGGCTTCGGCGGCCCGGTCGCGGATCTCGGCCACCACCCCCGGATCGGCCAGGGTGGTGGTGTCGCCCAAGTCCCGGCCGTCGGCCACGTCACGCAGCAGGCGGCGCATGATCTTGCCCGAGCGGGTCTTGGGCAGGTCCGGCACCAGGAACACCGCCTTCGGCCTCGCCGTCGGCCCCAGCTTCACCGCCACATGCTGGCGGACCTCCTCCCGCAGCTCGTCGGACGGCTGCGCCGAACCAACCAGGATCACGTAGCCGACGATGGCCTGGCCGGTGATGTCGTCCGACGCCCCCACCACCGCGGCCTCGGCCACCGCGGGATGGTCCACCAGCGCCGACTCCACCTCGGTGGTGGAGATCCGGTGGCCCGACACGTTCATCACGTCGTCCACCCGGCCCAGCAGCCACAGGTAGCCTTCGGCGTCGATGCGGGCCCCGTCGCCCGCGAAGTAGCGGCCCTCGAACTCCGACCAGTAGGTGGCCCGGTAGCGCTCCGGGTCGCCCCAGATGCCCCGCAGCATCGACGGCCACGGACGGATGATGGTCAGGTAGCCGCCGCCCTCGGCCACCACCGAGCCCGAGTCGTCGACCACCTCGGCGAACACCCCCGGCAGCGGCTGGGTGGCCGAGCCCGGCTTGGTGGTGGTCACCCCCGGCAGCGGCGAGATCATGTGACCGCCGGTCTCGGTCTGCCACCAGGTGTCCACGATCGGGCAGCGCTCGGTGCCGATGTTGCGGTGGTACCACATCCACGCCTCGGGGTTGATGGGCTCGCCGACGGTGCCCAGCACCCGCAGGCTGGACAGGTCCCGGCCCGCGGGCCACTGCTCGCCCCACTTCATGAACGTGCGGATGGCGGTGGGAGCGGTGTACAGCTGGGTCACGCCGTAGCGCTCGACGATGTCCCACAGGCGGTCCTTGGCCCAGCCGGCCCGGTCGCCGGACCGCTCCGAGGGCCGGGGCGTGTCCGGCGTGCCCTCGTACATCACCGACGTGGCCCCGTTGGCCAGCGGCCCGTACACGATGTAGCTGTGGCCGGTCACCCAGCCGATGTCGGCCGCGCACCAGTACACGTCGGTTTCGGGGCGCAGGTCGAACACGTAGCGGTGGGTGAACGCCACCTGGGTCAGGTACCCGCCGGTGGTGTGCATGATCCCCTTCGGCTTGGCGGTGGTGCCCGAGGTGTACAGCAGGTACAGGAGCTGCTCGGAGTCCATGGGCTCGGCCGGGCAGTCGGGGGCGGCCTCCGACATCAGGTCGTGCCACCACAGGTCGCGGCCCTCGACCATGTCGGGGTCGGTGCCGCAGCGGTCCACCACCACCACATGCTCCACCGACGGGGCGCCGGCCGACAGGGCCAGGTCCACGTTGGGCTTCAACGCCGCCGGGGCGCCCCTGCGGTAGCCGGCGTCGGCGGTGACCACCAGCCGGGCCTCGGCGTCGGCGCAGCGGTCGGTGATGGCGTCGGGCGAGAAGCCGCCGAAGATCACCGAATGGGCCACCCCGATGCGGGTGCAGGCCAGCATGGTGACGGCCAGCTCGGGGATCATCGGCATGTACACCGCGATGCGGTCGCCGCGGCGCAGGCCCAGGCGCAGCAACACGTTGGCGAAGCGCTGCACGTCGTCGAGCAGCTCCGAGTAGGTGATGGTGCGGGTGTCGCCGGGCTCGCCCTCCCAGTGGAAGGCCACCTTGCCGCCCCGGCCCGCGGCGACGTGGCGGTCGAGGCAGTTGTAGGACACGTTGAGCCTGCCGCCCACGAACCACTTGGAGAAGGGCAGGTCCCACTCCAGGGTGGTGTGGAAATCGGTGTCCCAGTCGAGCAGGTCGCGGGCCTGGCCGGCCCAGAAGGCCTCGAAGTCGGCGGCGGCCTCGTCGTACATCGACCGGTCGCCGACCTGGGCCGCGGCCGCGAAGTCCGGCGGCGGCGGGAACGTGCGGTCCTCGGTCTCGTAGATCTCGATCGAGCCTTCGGCCATTGGCTGTCCTCCTGGTCCTCGGTCCTGGTCCTGGGTTCTGGTCCTGGTTGAACTACTCGGCCGCCCCCACCGGCACCGTGGCGGTGTGGCGTCCCGAGCGCAGCACCGTGCCCGGCAGCGCCTCGGTGGCCTCGCCGTCGACCACGGTGGTGACCCCGTTCACCATCACCCGGCGCACGCCGGTGGCCTCGGACCACAGCCGCCGGCCGTCGCCGGGCAGGTCGGCCACCAGCACCGGCTCCCGGGCACCCACCGTGTCGGGATCGAACAGCACGATGTCGGCGTGATAGCCCTCGGCGATGCGGCCCCGGCCCTTGAGGCCGAACAGCCGGGCCGGGGCCTCGGTGAGGTGACGGACCGCGTTCTCGAGGCTGGTGAGCCGGCGGCCCCGCAGGCAGTCGTCGATCCAGGCGGTGGTGTAGCAGGCGCCGGCCATGCGGTCGAGATGGGCCCCGGCGTCGCTGCCGCCGATCATCACCGCCGGATGCTCCCAGGCCTCGGCCCGCAGCCGCCAGCTCTCGGGGTCGTCGTCGGTGGGGGCCGGCCACAGCACGGTGCGCAGGTCGTCGTTGAGGCAGATGTCCACCAGGCAGAAGAAGTCCCGCTGGCCCCGCTCCCTCGCGATGTCGCCCACCCGGCGGCCCTTGAGGCCCTCGTTGGCGGCCGAGTAGGTGTCGCCAATGCGGTAGTCGGACCAGCCGGTGAGGCGGCTGAACACGCCGGCCTCGGGGCTGGCCGCCGAGTTCTCGAGGGCGATGAGGGTCTCGGGGCGGCGCAGAGCCTCCATGCGCTCGGCTATGGGCAGGCCGAACGTGTCGGGCCAGCCGGGCAGCATGTGCAGCGCGCAGAACGTTCCCAGGTTCATGTTCATGCCGACCAGGATCGGCATGGTGAGCGCGACGACGATGGCGCCGGCCTCGGCGGCCCGCTCGCAGGCCGCGATCTGGTTGCGGTAGTCGTCGGGGCGGGCCGAGTCGATGGTGAGCACGTTCCAGTTGAGGGGGCGCCGGCCCTCCAGCGACATGCGGGTCATCAGGTCGACCTCGTCGTCGGTGAAGCCCTTCATGCAGCCGTCGGCAACCCACTCCAGGGTGGTGCCGGGGTGGGTGGCCGTCTCCCGGCACAGCTCCAGCACCTCCTCCTCGGACGCCCAGCGGCTGGGCACGGGCTGGCCGTCCCAGTCGTTGTGGGTGTAGCTGCGGCCGGTGGAGAAGCCGAGCCCGCCGGCGGCCAGCGACTCGGCCAGCAGGGCCCGCATCAGGGCGATCTGGTCGTCGTTGGCCTCGTGACCGACGGCGTCGCCGCGCATCACGGCCCGGCGCAGGGCGCAGTGGCCCACCAGGAAGCCGGCGTTCACGCCGATGCCGCTGTCCTCGACGGCCCGCAGGTAGTCGGCGAAGCTCTCCCAGCCCCACGGCACGCCCTGCTCCAGGGCGGCCAGCTCCATGCCCTCGACCTTCACCATCATGCGCTTGAGGTACTCGCCGTCGTCGGGGTGGGTGAGCGGGGCCAGCGAGAAGCCGCAGTTGCCGCCTATGACGGAGGTGACGCCGAAGAGGTTCGACGGGGTGGCCCGGGGGTCCCAGAAGATCTGGGCGTCGTAGTGGGTGTGGGGGTCTATGAAGCCGGGGGCCACGATCAGGCCGTCGGCGTCGATGGTTTGGGTGGTCGCGGTGGCGGTGTCGGCGGTGGTCCCGGCGGCGGCGTCGGCCAGCTCGCCGGGGTCGGCCACGGCCACGATCCGGTCGCCGGCGATGCCGATGTCGGCGGGTCGGGCCGGGGCGCCGGTGCCGTCGACCAGTGTGCCTGCGGTGATCAGGGTGTCGAGCATTGCGCCAGAGGGTAGCCGTGGCGCCGAAGGGCCGGTTGAGCCCGGCCCAAGCTCCCCCATCCGAAATTGATGACGAAATGGGCACCTGATACCCAATATCCGCATCAATTTCGGGCGGCGCTGGGCTGGTCAGCCCCACCGCCGACGCCGGCAGGGCTGAAACCTCCTGCGGCAGCCGGCGATACAGTCGGGGCATGCTGCTGCGACGCGACAAGAGCCGGATGCCGACCGCCGCCGACGCCCTGCCCGGACGGGACGAGCCCATGGCGGTGCAGGCCTACGGTCACCTGGTGCTCGGCACCCCGCTGGAGCCGCCGTTCCCCGAGGGATATGAGCAGGCCGTGTTCGGGATGGGGTGCTTCTGGGGGGCGGAGCGGTTCTTCTGGCAGATGCCGGGGGTGCACACCACCGCGGTGGGCTACTCGGGGGGCGTGACCCCCAACCCCACCTACCAGGAGGTGTGCACCGGGCGCACCGGCCACAACGAGGTGGTGCTGGTGGTGCACGACCCGGCGGCGGCGCCGTACGAGCAGCTGCTGAAGGTGTTCTGGGAGATGCACGACCCCACGCAGGGGATGCGCCAGGGCAACGACGTCGGCACCCAGTACCGCAGCGGCATCTACGTGTACTCGGACTCCCAGCGGGAGGCAGCGGAGGCGTCGAGGGACCGGTACCAGGCCGCGCTGACGGCCAGGGGCTTCGGGGAGATCACCACCGAGATCGTCGACGCCGGGCCCTTCTACTACGCCGAGGAGTACCACCAGCAGTACCTGGCTCGGAACCCGTACGGGTACTGCAACCACGGCTTCTGCCAGGTCGGCTACGAGCCCGCCGCAGCTGCGGCCGGCTAGCCATCCGCCGGTCTCCTAGTTGACGGCCGCCCGGGACACTCCAGACCAGCGGTCCAGCGGGGCCACCGGCGCGGGGGCACAACCGGACAGCGGAACTGGCGCGGGGGCAGGACCAGGCCGCGGGGTCTCCGGCGCGGGGGCAGGACCAGGCCGCGGGGCATCCGGCGCGGGGGCAGGACCAGGCCGCGGGGCATCCGGCGCGGGGGCAGGACCAGGCCGCGGGGCATCCGGCGCGGGGGCAGGACCAGGCCGCGGGGCATCCGGCGCGGGGGCAGGACCAGGCCGCGGGGCATCCGGCGCGGGGGCAGGACCAGGCCGCGGGGCATCCGGCGCGGGGGCAGGACCGGACAGCGGGGTCTCCGGCGCGGGCGCGGGACCGGGCGGCGGAACTGGGGGCAAAGTCAGGGGCAAGCGGTCGCGGCGGCTGGGGGCGGCGATGATGCTGGTGTCGGGGCTGGGGTTCGGGGCCACCGGAGCCATCTCCCGCAGCATCGAGGCCGACGTCTGGCAGATCGCCAGCTGGCGAAGCGGGCTCGGCGGCAGCGCCGTGCTGGTCTACGTGTGGCTGAGGGGCCGCATCGGCGCTCAACCGCAACGGCTGCGCTGGAGCGCGACCCTCGGTCCCCAGGGGCTGCTGCTGGCCGGGCTGTCCGCCATGTCGATGATCCTTTACATCGACGCGCTCCAGCGGACCGAGGTGGCCAACGTCACCGTGATCTGGGCCACCGTGCCGTTCCTGGCCGCCGGGCTGGCGTGGCTGATCCTGGGCGAGCGGCTGCGGCGCTCGACGGTGGTGGCGGCCGCGGTCGCGCTGGGGGGCGTGACCCTCACGGTGGCCGGCAACCTCGGACCCGGCGACCTCGACGGCAACCTGCGGGCGGTGGTGCTGGCCATCACGCTGGCCCTGCTGATCGTGCTGATCCGCCGCTTCGAGGGCGCCGACGCGGTGCTGGCGCTGGGCTCGGCCGGGGTGCTGCTGTTCCTGGTGGCGCTGGTAGTGGCCGACCCGCTGGGGGTGGCCACCGACCAGATGCCGCTGATGGTGTTCTTCGGAGCGGTGTTCGCGGTGTCGCTGGTGCTGTGGACCGAAGGCGTGCGGCTCGTCCCGGCCGCGGAGGCCGGGCTGCTGGCGTCCAGTGAGACCCCGTTCTCGATCCTGCTGGCCTGGATCGTGCTGGCCGAGGCGCCGCCGCCGGTGACCGTGGCCGGCGGGCTGCTGGTGCTGGGCGCCATCTTCGGCCACGCCGGCGCCGACCTGGCGGCCGGGCGGGTCAGCCGGCCGTGGGTGCGCCCCCGCACCCGTCCCAGGCTCTAGGCGTCGGCGTCGGGCTCGGGGGGCGGGGGGCGGAAGAAGAGCAGCAGCTGGGCGGCTCCCGCGCCGACGCCGAGCAGCAGAGCGATCCAGAGGCCGGTCCAGCCGTCGAGGCGGTGGGCGATCTCGAGCTCGGCGTCGGCAGATATGCGGCCCGGGCCCAGGATGGCCGACACCAGGCTCGTCACCGCGATCAGGGCCACGTACTCCCAGCCCTCGCCGGTGATCATGAAGCCCTTGTCGCGGTGGACGGTCCAGAACGCCACCACCATCAAGGCGATCAGCCCGGCGGCGGCGAGCTGGGTGAGCAGGCCCACCACCAGCAGCACGCCCACGCCCATCTCGGTGCCGGCGGCCAGGGCGGCGTGGACCTTGCCGGGTCGCATCCCCATCGACTCGAACCAGCGGCCGGTGCCGGCGATCCTGCCGCCCCGGAACGCCTTGTTGTAGCCGTGGACGAAGATCATCATCCCCAGGCCGGCCCGCAGGATCATGAGGGCGATATCGAACGCCCTGGCGGCGTCGGGCTTGAGGCCGGCACCGTCGCTGTAGACGAACCAGGCGGCTGCGTCGCCACTCCACGGGTCGTGCAGCGCCGCCGCCAGCACCAGACCGAGCACGGTCAGCCCGGTCAGCGTCCTGATCACGATGTCGGCTGTGCGCTTGCTCACGGTGCCTCCCAGCGGCCGCTTGTGCCGGCCGCTGGGAGTGTAGACACCACGCCACGACCCCTCATCGCGCCCGGCAAGGTGGCGGCGGTCACGCGGTGGGCGCGACCGGCCGGACCGGCGACACCGATGCCGGGTAGACATTGATGCCGTGGGTAGCGCTGCGTCGAGCCGGGTCGGGACCCGGTCCCCGGAATCTGTGCGGATCCTGCCGCGGCGTGACGACGTTCCCTGCATGTCTGGTCGGACGCACCAGTGAGCGCGGATGGTGTAGTGGCGGTAGCGGTGGTGGCGGTGGCCCGGACCGCGGTGCGGCCGGTGGACGGCGAGCTGGCCGGCTGGAATCCGGTGGAGCTGGCCGGCGTGGTGGGTCGGGAGGCGCTGGAGCGGGCCCGGCTCCCGGCGGACGACCTCGACGAGGTGGTGGTGGGCTGCGCCGACCCGGTGGGGGCCTGCGGGGCCGACGCGGCCCGGGCGATCGTGCTGGCTGCGGGCTGGCCGGTGGGGGTGGGGGGCCATGTGGTCGACCGGGGCGAGACCAGCGGGCTGGCCGCGGTGCAGGCCGCGGTGGCGTCCATCCGGTCCGGGCAGGCCCGCACCGTGCTGGTGCTGGGGCTGGGCCTGTGCTCGGTGGTGCCGCCGGGAGCGGCCGCCCTCAACCGCGCCTACGGCGCGCCCTGGGGCGGGGTGGCCGAGCGGTTCGAGGCGGTGGGCGGCCTGCTGCCTGCGCCCCGGCTGTCGGAGCGTGCGGCCCTGGCTGCCGGCATGGGGCGGGACGCTCTCAACGCCGCCGCCGAGGAGTCCCGGTGGCGGCGAGCCTGGGCGGGAGAGTCGGGGGAGCCGGGAGAGCCGGAGGAGCCGGGAGAGCCGGGAGAGCCGGAGGAGCCGGGAGAGCCGGAGGAGCCGGGAGAGCCGGGAGAGCCGGGAGAGCCGGGAGAGCCGGAGGAGCCGGGAGAGCCGGGAGAGCCGGGAGAGCCGGGAGAGCCGGAGGAGCCGGGAGAGCCGGGAGAGCCGGGAGAGCCGGAGGAGCCGGGAGAGCCGGAGGAGCCGGGAGAGCCGGGAGAGCCGGGAGAGCCGGGAGAGCCGGGAGAACCGGGAGAACCGGGAGAGCCGGAGGAGCCGGGAGAGCCGGAGGAGCCGGGAGAGCCGGGAGAGCCGGGAGAGCCGGGAGAGCCGGGAGAGCCGGGAGAACCGGGAGAGCCGGAGGAGCCGGGAGAGTCGGGGGAGCCGCAGCGGTCGGGAGCGGCCTCGGCCATCGTGGCGGTGGCGGCCCGGCCGGGTGATGCCGCGGCGCGAGGCGTGTACCCGGGCGACCCGGTGGCGGCCGACGTCGTGCGGGACTGGGGCGACCCCGCCGAGCTGCCCCCCGCCTTCGACGACGAGGGGCTCCTGACCGCGGCCACGTTCGCTCCCCCAGCCGACTGCGTAGCCGCTGTGCTGCTGCAAGCAGTCGGGGACCGGGCCGAGGTGCGGTCCGGTGGACGCGGCGCGGCGTTGGCGACGGTGGTAGGAACGGGACGGGCCGCGGGGGACCCGTTCGACCCGGTCGGCAATGTGGCTGCGGCTGTGGAGCGGGCGCTGGCCGAGACCGGGACCGGGCTCGACGCGGTGGACGGCATCGCCGTCGTCGAACACGACGCAGCCACGGTCGCGCTCGTAGCCGGGGCCCTGGACATAGGCCAGGACGCCGTCAACCGGTCCGGCGGCGCAGTGGCCACCGGAAATGCTGGGGCCGCGGAGGAGCTGCGGCTGATCACCGACGGCCTGTCGGTGACCGGGAGCCTGCTGCTCACGATCAGCGCCGGGCCCACCGGCTCAGCCGCCATCCTGTGGCGAAAGGATATTTAAGTAAGTTTCAAGTTGTCTGTGTCATAGCAGTCTGTTACTGTGACTCTCATGGAAACCGAAGTCCTCGCCACGCTGCTGGGAGTTGCGCTCGCCGCTCTCGTCGCGGCCTGCGGCGCGGGCTTCCGGTGGCTGCGATCCGACTTCCATCGGCTTGAGGAGAGAATGGATCGACTCGAGGCGAAGGTGGACCGGCTGGAGGCCAAGGTGGACAGCCTGATCATGGCGCTGGCCCGTTCCGGCATCCTGGTCGACCCTCCGCCGGCCGAGCCTCGGCCGGGGGCGCCGCCGACGCTTGAGGCGGGAGAGAGCGGAGCAGTCGCCTAGCCATGGAAACCGAAGTCCTCGCCACGCTGCTGGGAGTTGCGCTCGCCGCTGTCGTCGCGGCATGCGGCGCGGGCTTCCGGTGGCTGCGATCCGACTTCCGCGACCTGCGCAGCCATGTCGACACCCGGTTCGACGAGCAGACCGCGAGGTTCGACAGGCTCGAAGCGAAGGTTGACGATCTCATCATCGCCCTGGCCGGACGGCCGCCGAAGCATGACCGGGCCGGTCGCGTAGCATCGGGGTAGGCAGGGCATCGGGGAACTGCAGGCGGGAGGCCGTCACAGATGCAGCGGGAGAGGGCCGTCAACATCGGGTTGATCGTGCTGGCGCTGGGCGGCCTGGTGCTGGGGGCCATCCTGGCCGACATCGTGAAGGTCCTGATTGCGGTGGCTATCGCCTACGCGGTGTTGCGCCTGGGCCTGGCCATGCTGCGCAACCTGGCCCGGCCGCTGCCCGAGCCGCCCGACCCGGGGATCCTGCGCAAGGTCAAGATCGAGTACCGCTGCAGCATCTGCGGCGCCGAGGTGCGCATGACCGTCGCCCCCGACGAGGACCCCGAACCGCCCCGCCACTGCCAGGACGAGATGGATCTGGTGACTCCTATCGAGTGAGCCGAACCACCCCTACAGAAGTTATCCACAGGATGTGGACAAAGCTGGGGGAAATTACAAGGGTGTGATCACGCAGTACCCGGGTGGGCGGTACTGCGTCAGCGGTACTGGGTGGCGGTGATGATCCCGGCCAGGATCAGGCCCAGACCCCCCAGAAGCACCACATTGGAGGTGTCCCAGAAGACGGCCATGTAGTTGACGATGATCAGCGCCACCCCCAGCCCGAGCAGGCCGAACAGCAGGATCGGCACCCAGATCGGGCTCGGATCCTGCACATCGAACCCGGTGTGGGTCTTGGTGTCCGGCTTGTAGTTGTCGGGGCGGGTGCCCTTGGCCGTCACACGGCCGGCCGGCACACGGCGCTTGGTGGGTCTCGGCATGGCCCCGAGGATAGACGGCGCGGCTAGAAGCGGCCCATCAGGAAGTTGGCCGGGTCGGTGGCCGCCGGATAGGACCCGGTGATGCCCGCGCTGATGTAGCCGGCGTCGCTGATCAGCGTCACCCCGGTGACGTACGCCGCGGCGTCGCTGCACAGGAACAGCAGCGGGTAGGCCTGCTCCATCGGTGTGGACGCCTCCACGCCCGCGTCGGACCGGTAGTCGGCACCGAAGGTCAGCCACAGCTCCCGGTTGGCCTCGGCCAGCGGGGTCACGGTCGGGCCCGGGCAGATGGCGTTGATGCGGACCCCCCGCTGCAGCAACCCGTAGGCCCGGGTGGCGACGTAGGCGCACACCGCCTGCTTGGTGTGGTAGTAGTCGGCCTTACGATGCTCGACGAACCAGGCCGCGGCCTCGTCGAAGTCCGTGATGGCCAGCACCTCGGAGAGCTCCTCCAGGTTCGTCTCCCAGCCCAGCCCCGCCGACGACGAGATGAAGCCGATGGCCGAGCCCGTACCGAGCATCCCGCCCTCGAGCATCCGGTCGATCAGATGGCGGTGGCCCACGAAGTTGATCCGCTCGAGGCCCGGCGTGCCGTCGGCCACGCCCGCGCAGGCCAGCAGGGCGTGCACCGGCCCGCCGCACCCGTCCACCGCCGCCTCGATCGAGGCCTGCTCGGCCAGGTTCACCCCGATGGCGGTCACCCCGGGCACAGCCACCTCGGCCCGGTCCATGACCACCACCTCGGCGCCGAGGTCGAGGGCCAGCTCGGCCGCGGCCGCGCCCATGCCGGTGGCGCCGCCCACCACCAGCACCCGCTTGCCGTCGAACCGGAACGCGTCGAACAGCGACATTGCCAGGGTCGGCCCTCCTGCCTAGCGTGACCGGCGTATGTCTAGCATCGGGGCTCCCACCATCGAGGCCGAGGCCGCCCGCGACCCGTACTACGACCCGTTCGACTTCGAGATCGACGCGGACCCGTACCCCGCCTGGCGCCGGCTGCGGGAGGAGGCGCCGCTGTACCGCAACGAGCGCTACGACTTCTACGCGCTGAGCCGGTTCGACGACGTGGCCGAGGCCTTCAAGGACTGGCGGACCTACAGCTCGGCCAAGGGCACCGTGCTCGAGATCATCAGGAGCGCGATGGACGTCCCGCCGGGTCTCATGATCTTCGAGGACCCGCCCGTGCACGACTACCACCGCGGCCTGGTGTCAAGGGTGTTCACCCCCAAGAAGATGAACGCCCTCGAGTCCAAGCTGAGGGAGTTCTGCGCCCGCAGCCTCGACCCCCATGTGGGCTCGGGCCGGTTCGACTTCATCGCCGACCTCGGCGCCCAGATGCCCATGCGGGCCATCGGCATGCTCCTCGGCATCCCCGAGCAGGACCAGACCGTGCTGCGGGACCTGGTCGACGACAGCCTCCGGCTCGACGACGGCACCATGCCCGAGTTCACCTTCGACCGCCCGGGCGACGTGAGTTCGGCCGACTTTCTCCGCGAGTACATCAAGTGGCGGGCCGAGAACCCGACCGACGACCTGATGACCGAGCTGCTCCACGCAGAGTTCGAGGACGACACCGGCACACCCCGCCGGCTCACCCGGGCCGAGGTCATGAACTTCGTCACCCTCCTCAACGGGGCCGGCAACGAGACCACGACCCGGCTCATCGGCTGGACCGGCAAGCTGCTGGCCGAGCACCCCGAACAGCGCCGGGCCCTGGTCGAGGACCCGCAGCTGATCCCGGCCGCCATCGAGGAGATCCTGCGCTACGAGACCCCCTCCCCCGTCCAGGCCCGCTGGGTGACCGCGGAGGTCGAGCATCACGGCCGGACCGTCCCCGCCGGCAGCGTCATGCTGCTGCTCAACGGGGCCGCCAACCGCGACGACCGCAAGTTCGCCGGCGGCGACACGTTCGACATCGGCCGCACCATCGACTTCCACCTGGCCTTCGGCTACGGCATCCACTTCTGCCTCGGCGCCGCGCTGGCCCGCATCGAGGGCCGGGTGGCGCTCGACGAGGTGCTCAAGCGCTGGCCCGCCTGGGACGTCGACTGGGACAACGCGGTGCAGGCCCGCACCTCCACCGTGCGGGGCTGGGAGAGCCTGCCGGTGGTTACCGGCTGACCCGGAGAACTACTCGAAGTTCTCCCAGTAGCGCGACGGCACCGGCCCCCGCTGGCCGTGGTACTTCGAGCCCAGCGCCTGAGACCCGTAGGGCGTGTCGGCCGGGGTGGTCATCCGCTGGAAGCTGATCTGGCCGATGCGCATACCGGGGTACAGCGTGATCGGCAGGTTGGCCACGTTGGACAGCTCCAGGGTGAGCTGGCCGTCGAAGCCCGGGTCCACGAAACCGGCCGTCGAGTGGATCAGCAGTCCCAGCCGGCCCAGCGACGACTTGCCCTCGAGGCGGGCCACCAGGTCGTCGGGCAGCGCCACCCGCTCAAGGGTCGCGCCCAGCACGAACTCGCCCGGATGCAGGATGAACGGGTGATCGTCGTCGGACTCCACCAGCGACGTAAGCTCCGACAGGTCCTGCTTGACGTCGATGAAGCCCAGCGAGTGGTTGCGGAACACCCGGAAGCTCGACCCCAGGCGCAGGTCCACCGACGACGGCTGCACCGCGCCCCCGTCCAGGGGGTCGATCACGATGCGGCCGGCGTCGAGCGCCTCACGGATCGAACGGTCCGACAGGATCACCGCCAGGAGCGTAGGTCAGCGCACGGGCCGACGGCGGGCCGGAGTGTGACATAGGTCACTTGATCGGCGGGTCCAGGCTGTTACTTTCGGTCGATGGACTTCCGTCGCATCAACGGACTGCCGCCCTACGTCTTCACGATCATCAACGACCTGAAGATCCAGCTCCGCCACGAGGGTGCCGACATCATCGACCTCGGGTTCGGCAACCCCGACCTGCCGTCGCCCGACATCGCCGTCGACAAGCTGTGCGAGGCGGCCCGCAACCCCCGCAACCACCGCTACTCGTCCAGCCGGGGCCTGCCCGCGCTGCGCCGCAACATGGCCGCCCTGTACCGGAGCCGCTTCGGGGTGGAGCTCGACCCCGACACCCAGGTCATCAACACCATCGGCGCCAAGGAGGGGTTCAGCCACCTCATGTGGGTGCTGCTGCAGCCCGGCGACACCTGCCTGGTGCCCACCCCCAGCTACCCGATCCACATCTACGGGCCGCTGTTCGCGGGCGCCCAGATCCGGGAGGTTCCCCTCGCCGGCGGCGACGAGTTCGTCCACCGGATGCAGCTCACCTGGCACTACAGCCGGCCCAAGCCCCGGGTGGCGGTGATCTCGTTCCCCCACAACCCCACCACCACCTGCGTCGACCTCGACTTCATGCAGAAGGTGGTCGACTGGGCCCGGGAGCACGAGATGCTGATCGTGCACGACAACGCCTACGCCGATCTGGGCTTCGACGGCTACCAGCCGCCGTCGATCCTGCAGGTGGACGGGGCCGCCGAGTGCGCCGTGGAGTTCTACTCGTGCACCAAGTCGTTCTCGATGGCCGGGTGGCGTATGGCGTTCATGCTGGGCAACGCCGAGGTGGTGGCCGCGCTGGCCAAGCTCAAGAGCTACCTCGACTACGGGTCGTTCCAGCCGATCCAGATCGCGGCGGCGGTCACCCTGCGGGAGCAGCCCGACTACCCGCTGGAGGCGTGCGCGGTGTACCAGCGCCGGCGCGACGCCCTGTGCGAGGGGCTCAACCGCATCGGCTGGCCCGTCGAGCCGCCGAGGGGGACCATGTTCGTGTGGGCCAGGATCCCCGAGCCGTACCGGCACATGGACTCCATCGAGTTCGCGTCCAAGCTGGTGCGGGAGGCCCATGTGGCGGTGTCGCCCGGCGTGGGGTTCGGACCCGGCGGCGAGGGCCACGTGCGCTTCGCCCTGATCGAGAACCGCCAGCGCATCGGCCAGGGGATCCGCAACCTGCGCCGCTGCCTGCCCGAACTCGAACCCGCATCCGCGGTCCCGGCGCCCGCCGAGAAGCCCGTCGAGAAGCCCGCCACCGCCGCCTAGCCGCTCCCCGCCCGAAATTGGCGACCAAATGGGCACCAGACACCCAGAATCCGCACCAATTTCGCCGAAGGGGACGCTGGCGGAGGTATAACGGCGCCGTGCTGATCGTCGTCTCGCCGGCCAAGGCGCTCGACTACAGCTCGGCGCTGCCGACCCGCAAGCACACCCAGCCCCGGATGCTGGATGAGGCGTCGCCGCTGGTGGAGGTGATGCGGCAGAAGTCGCCCGACGAGATCGCCAAGCTGATGGACATCTCCGCCGAGCTGGCCGAACTCAACTTCGAGCGCTACCAGGACTTCCAGGAGCCGTTCACGACCGCCGACGCCCGGCCCGCACTGCTGGCCTTCGCCGGCGACGTGTACCAGGGTATGGACGCGGCGGCCACCTTCACCGAGCGCGACTACACCCACGCCCAGAAGGTGCTGCGGATCCTGTCGGGGCTCTACGGGGTGCTGCGCCCGCTGGACCTGATGCAGCCGTACCGGCTGGAGATGGGGTCCAGGCTGGCCACCGACCGGGGGCGGGACCTGTACGAGTACTGGGGCGAGCGCATCACCGACGTGCTCAACGCCGATCTGGCTGCCAGTCCGGGGCCGGCGGCGGTTGTGAACCTGGCGTCGAACGAGTACTTCCGCTCGGTGGACACCGGGCGTCTGGACGGGCGCCTGGTGACGCCGGCGTTCCTGGACGGGCGGGGCGACAAGGAGCCCAGGATGATCTCGTTCTTCGCCAAGCGGGCCCGGGGGTCGATGGCGGGCTGGATCATCCGCAACCGGGTCAAGTCGGTGCGAGGCCTGCGGGACTTCGACGGGCTCGGCTACGGCTTCGACCCCGAGCGCTCAGCCACCGACCGCCCCGTCTTCGTCAGGTACTCCTGAGCCGGCCTGCGGGCCCGGGACGATTGCTGGGGCTGTACGACACAGAACTCCACCGGGCTGTGCACACGACGCCGCAGTAGCTACGCTCGCGGCCCTCCGCGGGTGTAGTTCAATGGTAGAACATCAGCTTCCCAAGCTGAGAATGCGAGTTCGATTCTCGTCATCCGCTCGTCGGCCGTTTCGCGAGATGGCGAGATTAGGGTTTGCATATTGCCGAAATTAGCAGGGTTACGTGCCGCTTTGTGAGCACTTTGACGATTAGATCTGCGCACGCTGCGACCTATGACCGCGCCACGCCATGCCGTCAGCCGCGCTGGCGTGTGCTCGGGCGCGCTGAAGCTGACGGTCTAGGCCGTCAGCTTCAACTCAGGTAGCTGGTCGCTCTAGGGAGGCGCTCGCGATGGTGCGGGTGTGCGGCGCGGTGCCTGTCCGGGGGTCTGCTGCGGCGGAGTGCCGTCAGGTTCCCGGTCGCAGAGGTCATCGCCGCCGCCCTTTGCTGCGATGGATGCCTGCTTGTGAAGGTTGTAGACCACCACTCGGGCCAAAGCGGCCAGGGCGTTTGGCACCAACCCCATGACTTGGCAGGTTCCCCGCGCCAGTCCGCCCTTCTCCTTGAGCTTTCCGATGGTGCCTTCAACGACGCCTCGGGCGGTGTGGTACGCCTTGTGCCACGCCCGAGTGCCGTAGGGGATTCTCTGCCACTGGTCAAGAACCTGGAGCAAGCCGGTGGCGGTAGCGCGACCGGTGTCATCCGAGTCAAGCAGCGGCACTTTGTAGGAGCCCTCCGCCTCCGTCGCCGCTGACGTGGCAGCTCGGCCCGCAGCGACCGGGGACCGGAACTGGATATTGCCTCCGGGCAGCCGTCGCTTCAGGGACCAGCGCCACAGACGCGCCCGGTCTTCGTACCACTCGGTGAGCGCGTCTTTGCGCTCTGCGGCTTCCCTGTGCTCTTCAACGCTGAGGTCATCGTCGCGTTCCCACCACTTGTCCTCAGCACGAAGCTCCTCAGGCGGCACGAGCTTCGTCTCGGGAGTGTCCAACGACAGCAGCGTTCCAGCGTGCAGATACGCCTGTTGTCCCTGCTTGCCGAGGTCCACCAAGTCAGCCTTCTTGATGACGTCTTTGCGGTAGTCCATCGTCACATTGATGCCCTGTTCGTGCAGCGGCCGCAGGAACGACTCTCGCTTGGTGGTGAAGCCTCGGTCCGCGGTGACCTCTTTCAGCTTGGGGAATATCTCGCGGGCCGCCAAGATGAGCCTCGCGCCGATAGGGCCGGGGTTGCTGCCTGCGGGGTCATAGCTCATCGTGCATATCCACGACGCAGAGTCTTCCAAGACGACCTTGTTCAGATGGCCGTTGAAATGCACGACCGGGGCGGACACGCCGATGGTCAACTCAAAGCCCATGATGTAGCCCGCGGGGCCTTCTGAGTTGCGGGACTTGTGCCCTATGCGAGCATCCTCGTCACGACCGTAGATGCGCCGGTTGTCCGGCCCATACCGCACATTGCTGCCAGCATCTTCAGCAGCGCGGCGCAGCTTTTCCAGGTCGGGTTGCTCGTCTCCGTCAACGTCGCCGTCCGCGGACTCTTTGGTCCACACTGCGAGCGGGTCTTCGTCGGCCTCTTTCTTTGTGACGCCCGGCAGCCATGTTCCCCATGACCTGACGCTTGTGCCGTCCAGCACTAGATGCCGGATGTTGCGGCGCTCGCGCCGCGGGATGCTCGCCTTGACCATCGCGACGATGAGCCAGGCCATGCCATATCTGACGCGCCGCTCGTCGGGCTGGCCCTCGCGCTCCACGACCGTCCATCCCTCACGCAGCGCCTCAATCAGCCGTGTCATCTGCCGCCACAGCGAGTTGTAGGAGGGAACCACAATCTCGCCGTCGGGACCGAGCAGGCCCACCTCGCGAGCGACGTCGGCATCCAGCCCGGCCAGCACCCGCGACAGGTCGGTCAGTCTGAATGACCGCAACACCTGCGCGCACAACAGAACAGCAAGCAGCATGACCTCAGCGGTGATTTGCGACCTCGTGCCGGGGTGATGCTCTCCCAGCCGATTTTCGTCATCGGAGTCCACAACCCTGTCCAGCCTGTCTTGAAGGGCCGCCGTGAACTTGGAGCCGCGGTGACGCAGATACGTCAGCATCCGCATCCCCCGCTCCCTGGACGTCTCCAACACACCGTCAGCAGGGTTGGGATGGTCTTTGGGCAGCCTCCGGTCACCGGAGGTAGCTGCGCCATACAGCGCCGACCCGCGGGCTGCTCGGCGGCACGCCGCTCGGCGGAACCCGCTGCGACTCATGCGCCCAGCCCCTGCCGCACAGCCTCATCGGGGTCAATCCCCTCAGCGGCATTGCGGATGAGCGCGTCCAATTTGTAGGCGCTCACCGGTCCAGCAATGACACGCAGCGCCAGCAACGGCGTGTCTGCCCGCAAGTGAGCAGCCAGCCAGGTGTTACGCGCCCGCCGCAGCGACAGTTTGGTGACCTCAGGGTTGGACTGGGGGTCGCCCATGATTCTGTGGGAGATGTAGGTGGCTGCGTTTTGGTTTGCGCTTTGCACGAACTTTGTGCCCTCAGCGGCAGCCAGCGCATTGCGAGCGAGCGGCGTATAGGCGTCCCGTATCGGCGCAGCACGCGGGTTCAAGCCCCGGACCTTCACCGCCAGCCGTCCGTCTCCACGCTCCACTAGGTCACCGGGAAGCGTCAGCACGGCTTCTGCTCCGGTCATCCCCGCCCCCAAGCTGGCGCACACCACCCAAAGGCGACCTGCACGGTTTCGTCTGCCGGGCAGGTCCGCCAACAGCATGAACGTCCGTTCCTCGTCGGCGGTGTAGGGCAGCGCCACCGGCCGACCGCCCATGGAAGTCGGCTGTAGGGGCCAACTCTGCGGATTCATGGTCTTGCCGACCCGGCGCAGACAGGCGCGTGTGTTGTGACGCCAAGTCGCGGACCGATTCTCCTTCTGTTTCGTGTAGGTCATTGACCAGTACTCAATGTTCTGAATGTGCAGCACCACGTCTGCCTTCAGAGTCCCAAGCTCGCGCCAGCCCCACAGCGCCAACCCTGTGGTCGTCCGCATCAACAGCCTTGCCGTGGACGCGCTTTCCGGCGCGGTCGCGGTGACCCACCGGCGCACAACCGGCAGCACCACCGGCAGGTCGGCCTCGTCTCGTGCGTTCGGATGGCGCGGCTGCCAGGTCTCAATGGCTTTGACCACTTCCGGCTTCAACTCCGGCTTATTGGGCGCATCGTCCGACGCACTTGACGCGGACCACAACATCAGCCGCAGCCATAGTGCAACGATTGCGAGGCGCGTCACGGTTGCCGTCCTTCGTGGAGCACTGTTCGCGGTGCTGGGCTCAGATACATCGCCCAACATTGCAGCTTGGAGAATCGCCCGCGACCGGGGGAAGGATTCGGCCTGCCAGGGAAACAAGAAATAGGCTCTGAACTGGGATTTCTCTGACATGACTCTCTCGGGTGGTGATTCTGAGCCCGAAACCACCGCCTTGCGTTCATTTCAAAAAACACTAGGCAGGGGGTGAGACAGCGCCCTCCAAGAGCAGCAAGTAGCGTCGCTGAACCATGTCCCGCAGCAAGAAGGTCAAGGGCATCCCCCGCGACTATTTGGCGCCCGGAGCGACTTGGCCCGATGGCCCGCTAAGACCAGGCGCGCCACCTGAAGCCGTGCTCGCGTGGAACCTGTCCCGAAGGTTCAACGACGCATACGAGGTCCGCAAGAAGCCCGGCACCCCCGCAGAACTCACCTACAAGAAGCTCGCCGAGAAGGCCGGGCTGTCCAAGACCACAGTCCACAACTTCCTAGAAGGAAAGACCTTCCCCGACATGCTCACCGTGGACCGCCTAGAGCGAGTCTTCCGCGTCCGGCTTTGGAACTGGGAACACTGGCCCCGCCCCGACCAACGCACCTGACCATAGGGCGGGGGCACCTGCGGGTATCGCCCGGATTAGCCTTGCGCTGCTGCGAGCGGCCAGCCCTCGCTTGCAAGGAACCACGACACTAGGGGAGGCCAATCAATGAGCGAGACTTCCGACCGGCCCACCAGGCAGGAGCGGATTGATGCGTTGTTGGAGGCGGTCTTTCTCAGGATGCACACCACCGGGAGGTCAGGCTTCGAACAGGGGCGCCCCGATTGGGAGCACTGGGCGCAGAGCACCAACGTGATGTCGCCCCGCATCAGTGATGGAGATGAGGACCTCCTGCGGGGCCTGCGAGCCGGACTCCTAGAGGTCTGCACGCAGATCGATGAGGTCAGCGACCAAATCAGTGAGGTGCAGAACACTCTCGTGGAGGCGCTCCGGCAGGAGCGACACGAGCGAGAGAGACTGGAAGAGCGAGTCAAGCACCTGGGGGACTTGCTAGAGGAGTCACGGCTGGCATGACTCGCTGAGCGACGCTTGGAACGCTGTCCACGCTGGGTCAGCTAGCACAAGTTCGTTGACGGTTTGCTCCAATGTCCCGTGGACGGCATGCGTGACTTCGCCGAAGCTCGCTCCTTCGGTCGGGATGCGGTTGCGGTTGGGGTCCCAGGGCCAGGGATGGATGTGGCGGACATACCGGACGGCGTTCTTGGTGTCCTCAACCCATCTGAAAGAAGCGTCGGTCGCTCCGCCAGCGGCCCGAAGCGCGGCATGGATTTGGTGTTCGGCCGTCCAGCGGATGAGCGAGGCGGTGTCTTCAAGCTCGTGGAGGTTCAAGTAGGCCGCCAGGAACCGCTGATAGGTGTCCATCACGTCTTCGGGAGTCTGCGCCGCCTGTAGGTCAAGAAACGCACTCTGCATGGCCTGTTTGGCTCCGATGCTCGTCTGCGCCGCATCATCTGCTTCGTCACGAAGCGCCTCCAGGGCAGCTAGAAGTTCCTCACGGGGCAGTGGCTCCTCTTCCACCGGCTCACTCACGGCGGGGGCCGGTTCAGGGTGAGGTATGCCCGCTCGCACCGCGTCCAGCAGTTCAAGAAGGGTCGGGTCGGCAGCAGCGTGGAAGGCGTCGCGGGCGCGCCCCACAGCGATGGGTTCGGTTTCGTCGCCGCTTCTGCTCATCCAGTCCGGGTTAAGCAGATGCGTCGCGTCAAACAACACATCCCGGAACGCGGGCACGAAGTCTCGGTAGTTCTCTTCGGCGGCTTCCACGGCTTGGCCTGCCTCAGCAATGTCCAGTTCGTCGGTAGCGGCATCCCACGCTGCCTGAGCGTCCAGCCGTGCGGCCTCTATGTCGTTGGCTCGTTGTTGCATTTCGGCCAGCCGGTCCCAAGTGCGTTGGTGTGTGGAGCACCACGAGAACCGGTCGGCTAGCCGCACCAGTTCCGGGGCTGGTTCGGTGGCGGCGGCTTGGTCGGTGGCCTCGCTCACGGTGGTGGTCGCTGGCTGGCCAGCACCGCTTGCGGTGACCTCAGATGCGGCCTCATCGTCGGGTTCGTCGGTGGCGTCATCGCCGCCGCCTCCGCATCCTGCGGCCAACACAGCAGCAGCGAGCATCGCAACGATAGGAAATCGGGTCTTGGGCATGGTGGCCCCCTTCGGGCGGTCTGAGCATCGAATTGCCGTCCGACACTGTGCGACCCGGCCCGAAGGAGGCCATGGCGATGCATCAGCCACCTGGATGGCCGGGTCGCTAAACGGGGTTTCGGCAAACCCCTATGTCGGACGGCAAACGGGAAGGGTAGCCGCAGTTGTCGGAAACGTTCAAAGGCCTCTGCTCAGGGCGCTGGCAGCGGCACCGCTCCGAGTACCACCAGTACTAGCCTGTGTCCCCCGCAAGATTGATGAAGGAATCTGCGACAGTGGCTGAGAAGACACCCGTTCAACCCCCTGCCCATGCCAGCCCCGGCACCTGCCCTACATGCGGGGTGCTAACCGAGCGCCGCCCTGTGAGTAATGGTCCCGGATGGGCCGTAGACCAATGCGTGTCTACCGGTTGCGGTGGATTAGGGTTCTGGATACGCCGAGACTCCAAGTACCAACTCGTCTACCCGCAAGCCAGGATTCGTACTCCGCCGACGGACGGCCTGGATGACAGAGAGCTAGCCATCTATACGGAAGCGGCTGCCGTCTCACCCATCTCTCCCAGGGCAGCCTGCGCCTTAGTGCGGGTCTTGTTGGAAGCATTCCTGAAGCGCCACTTGGAGGCCAAGGGGAGTTCAACAGTAGGTAAGCCATTGGTAGAGCTGATTGACCTAGCGGTGAGCGACCTAGGCCTGTCGTCAAGCTTGCGGGATGGTCTGACGTCAATCCGCAAGAGAGGCAACATGGCGGTCCACGACCCGTACGGGCTTACGGACGATGCTCGCGCCGAAGACCTGCCCTGGCTCTTTGAAGCCGTGGACAGACTTGTAGATGAGTTGCACACCAACCCCAACAGGTGGGCTGAACTAGCCAACTAGTTCAAGAACAGTCCGACCTCGTTACCGGCAACCCGCACGCGGGACCGGGCGGCACCCGCAGGCACCGCCCGGCCGTCAACCAGCTAGGGGGAAGATGGTTAGATGTTGCGGGTCAAGGCCCGATCTGTGGTGATGCCCCAAGTATCCGCACTGCCAGGCAACGGATCGATGGTTGCGCTCGCAGCAATAGGCGGAACGAACGCTCCTCCCGCGTCGTGGCAAGCGCTAACCGTGGTGTGAGTCCCAACGCTACATCCCGCAGTCACCGCAGAGGAGTTGGTAGCAGTTGGTGAACAGTGCTGGTCGTCGTCACCTGCGGTATAAGTCGCTCCCGAGCTGAACCACACGCCCCTCAATCGAGCATCCGCAATAGCAACACCAATAGCGTGGGTGTTGGATGCGACATCGCCGCCGGTGATGTCCACGATGTCAACGGAGCTGGCTGATGTGTCGGTATCCAGTTCATCCGTATCCGGTTTCAGCACAATCAGGGCGCAAGCCCAAGCGCCGTCTTGATTTCTTGCTTGTATGCGGACGGCATCCCAAGCGTTGAGTAGCCACCCAACAGAAGGCGCAGTCGTACCGGCAGCGACGGCTTGCGTAGCGCTCTTGTTTATGAACTGAACCTTGATGGTGTCGGAGTCGTCTTCGGCCGCCAACGCCCAATCGTCTTCCCAGTTGAACGGGGCGTCGTCCGTAAGCGCAGCCAAGAATGTGTCGGTGGGTTGCCCCGCTGTCCGACCACCGGAGGTAGAGCCGGGGTCGCCTCGTTTAGCAGGGTCTATCGCCAAGACGTTTCTGACCGTTTCCGCGGCGGTCTGAATGTTGGCCTCCAGCGCCGTGGACCTCGCGCGCGTAATCATCCTGAACGCTGGGGGGCCGACAATCCTACTTAAAGCGACGAATATGATCATGCCGACGATCAACTGGATATAGTTGAATCCCATGCAGTTTCGTTCTTTTGATTTTGCCTTCACTCGGGTCGGGCTCATCCGCAGCAGAACGCTGTCCTTCTCGGCGTCATCAACCTGAATCTCGTCTTCCTGAACCTCGGGCGGCGTGACTGTAAGCATCGGATGTTCCTCCTCGTTGATTTCGTTCTGTCAGACCGCAAACGCGGCGTGAAGCGGATAACGGGCTGCTGAATGCGCCGGTCGGCGCGCCACGCCCCGGCAGGTGCTCGCACCCCCGGAACGAGAATTAGGCAGCAAACGCCGATTCAGGCTCCCCGGCCGAGAAGCCGCCATTTCGCGCCGCTCTGAAGCGCCGATACACAAACGAGGGGTGCGAGAATTGGGCAGCCCACGCTTCCTAGATTGGGCACCAATGAGCAGCAGGTACAGAAATGCAAAGGTCAGAGCAAGTCGCGAAAGGGCCTCGTCGTCGTCTGACATTCCCACACACCGGGCACGGGCCTGGCAGTTGGTAGTATTCTGTTTGCTACTTTGGTAGCATTGGGCGCATGAAGGTCAGCGTGAGCATTCCGGAGGGCGACGTCGCGTTCCTCGACGAGTACGTTCGATCCCACAGCATGGCGTCCCGGTCGGCGGCACTACAGCGGGCGATACGGCTGCTGAGGGCCAACGAACTGTCGCAGCACTACGCCGCAGCGTTCACAGAGTGGGCCAGCGACGCCGAGGACAGCGCTTGGGACTCCGTCGTCGCGGATGGGCTCGGTCCGGACTGATGCGTCGGGGCGAGATCCGCATTGTCGGCCTGGACCCGGTCGTCGGAACCGAGTCGGCCCGCACGCGTCCAGCGGTGATCGTCAGCAACGACGGCGCCAATACGATCGCTGCCCATCTGGAGCGAGGGGTGGTAACGGTCGTTCCGGTCACCTCCCACACCGAAGTGATCCATCCGTTCCAAGTGATGCTGGAAGCAGGCAGCACCGGCCTGCGCATCGACTCGAAGGCCCAGGCCGAACAGATCAGATCGGTGGACGTCACACGGGTCGGCAGTTTGGTCGGCCGGGTGCCGTTCGACCTCATGGCGCAGATCGACGACGCCATGCGCCTGCACCTCGAACTCTGACACCCAGCCGACACTGAAACGATGATCGACGACGGGCGGGAGCCCCGGCTGCTTACCTACTACCTGGCCCAGGGCCTGTGCATGGGCTCGCTGGCCTCGGTCATCACCCTGCTGGGCGACCTGCGGGACGAGTTCGGGCTGACCGAGACCCAGGTGGGGCTGGTCGTCGGCGCGGGGTTCCTCACCGCCTTCGTCACCCAGCTCACCCTGGCCCGGATCGCCGACCGGGGGCACGCCCCGCTGATGGTGCGGCTCGGGCTGGTGACCGCGGCCGCCAGCATGATCGGGTTCGCGGCGAGCACGGGCTTCTGGACCATGCTCTTGTCCCGGGGAGCCCTCGGCGCGGCCATCGGGGTGGCCCAGCCCGCCATCCGCCGCAACGTCATCCTGGCCGACCCGGCCCACACCGGCCGCAACCTCGGGCGCCTGGGCGTGATCGAGGTGGTCGGGTTCGCAGCCACCCCGGCGGTCACCGCGGTGCTGGCCGACGCCTTCAACCTCGACATGCCCTTCTATGTCCTCGCCGGCGTCGCCATTGCGACCGTGCTGGTGATGGGCCGGGCCGGGACCGACGAGGGCGCCGCCGGCATCCGCACCACCAACTCGCTGCAACTGCTGCGCGACCGGGTGGTGGTCGGAACCCTGCTGCTGGTCACCAGCCAGTTCGTGATGATCGGGGCGTGGGAGGCGGTGTGGGCGGTGAGCCTCGTCGATCTCGGTGCGGCCACCTGGGAGGTGGGCCTGAGCATCACGCTGTTCGCCCTCCCGCTGGGAGCCCTGGCCCCGGTGGCGGGGGCGTGGGCCCAGCGGACCGGCGGCCTGTGGCTGTGCGTGGGCGGGCTCACCGGCAGCGCGGTGGCGGGCATCCTGCTGGGCGTGCTCGACTCCGTCTGGGGCCTGGTGGCGGTGTCGATGCTGATGGCCGTCGGGGGCGGCCTGGGCTTCACCGCCGGGCTCTACGCCTACTCGCAGACGGTGACCGACGACCGCCAGGCCTCGTCCCAGGGGCTGATGGGCGCTTTCGAGGTGCTGCTGGCCGGACTCACGTCGGTGCTGGGAGCCTGGCTCTACGACATCGCGGGCCGGATCCTGGTGTGGACCGTGATCCCCGCGCTGACGGTGTTGACCGTGGCCGCCGGGCTGGCATGGCGGGGGGTCCGGGCCGCGGACGGCGACGGGCCGCCGACCTGGCGGAGCCTGCCGGGCCGGATCCGCTAGCAGCGCCGGACCCGGCAGACGGCCGGCAACGCCAGACGTCCCGGACGCCGGACCCAGAGACGGCCGGAAAGGCCAAGCGTCCCGGACGCCGGACCCAGAGAAGGCCGGCAACGCCAGGCGTCCCGGACGCCGGACCCGGCAGACGGCCGGAAAGGCCAGACGTCCCGGGGGCCGGACCCGGCGCTAGGCCCTCAGACCAGGCCCTCGGACCAGGCCCTCAGATCAGGCCCTCGGAGATCATGGCCCAGCCGGCCTCCCGCTCGGCGGGGGTGCCCTGGAGGATGACGGCGATCTCGTCGGCGGACGCATCGGCGTAACGGGCCAGCTCGGCCCGGACCTCGTCGGGGCTGCCGACCACCAGCAGGTCCATCATGTCGGCCACCCGCTCACGCTCGGCCATGGCCTGATACGACGACAGCGTCTTGTATCCCACGAGCTGCTCGCCCAGACGGGCCCGAGCCTCGCCGGGATCCTCGGTCACGCACACCCACACCGCGGCCGAGACGAACCCGTCGCCGATGCACGGACGCACATGCTCTTCGATGGTGCGGGGCCCGGTCCAGGCCAGCAGCGTGCCCCCGGTGCGGGCCCCGGCCAGCTTCAGCATCCTCGGACCCATGGCGGCCAGCAGCACCCCGGGGGCGGGACCGGGCACCTCGATGGCGGTGCGGTGGGTCACCAGGTCGCCGCTCACGTCGGTGGCCTGCCGGTCCAATAGCGGGAGCAGGGCGTCGAGGTACTGGACCATGTGGCTGTAGGGCCGGTCCCACTCCAGCCCGAACGCCTCGGTCACGATCGGCTGGTGGCACACCCCGATGCCCAGCGTGAACCGCCCGCCGCTGATCTGGTTGACGGTGCGGGCCTGCTGGGCGAGGTGCTGGGGCAGGGTCGACTGGATGGCGATCACGCCGGTGGCCAGCCCGATCCGGGGCACCCGGTCGGCCACCACGGCCAGCACCGCGATCGGGTCGGCCCGCTCGACCTGGGCCACCATGTAGCGGTCCAGCCCGGCAGCCTCGGCCCGAGCCGCATTGGCCACCGCGGCATCCACCCGGGTCGGCAAGTCCAGCAGCGCGTACTTCACGGCAATACCTCCCTCGGTCTGCTGCCCAAGTGTGCTACCTAGTGACAGCCGAGCGAGGGACTTCGACATAGCAGACCTGGCTATCGACAGCACCTTGGCCGTAACACTTATGTCACGCTATGCTGATCGTATGTCTGAGCTCACCGGGGCGGAGCGATACCTCAAGAACCGCCGGGAAGATCCGGACTACGACCGCGCCTACACCTCAGCGCGGCGTCGCATCGATCAAATCGACATGCTCATTCGCGCGCTGGATGAACGTCGATGCAGCCTGAACCTGAGCAAGGCTGAGCTTGCCCGCCGGGCAGACCTTCGTCCGGAGGTGATACGGCGACTCTTCTCGGCTGCGAGCCCGAATCCGACCCTCTCGACGGTCGTGGCCCTAGCGGGTGCATTGGAGCTTGAGCTCACGACTGAGCCCTTGGCGGACAGTCCAGCTAGGTAAGCAGGCGGAACCGGCACCGCCAGTTTCTACTGCGCTACCCGGGGGTCTGGTGCTGGTCCAGGCGGACTATTCGCTGGTCGGTGACCACGGCGGTGATGAGGTCGGCCGGGGTGACGTCGAAGGCGGGGTTGGCGGCCGCGGTGCCGTCGGGGGCGGTGGCCACCCCGGCCAGGGACACCACCTCGTCGGTGCCCCGGTCCTCGATGGCGATGCCGGCACCGTCGGGGGTATCGCCGTCGACGGTCGACTCGGGGGCGACCACGATGAAGGGCACGCCGGCGTGGCGGGCCCCGAGGGCCAGCGAGAACGTGCCGATCTTGTTGGCGGTGTCGCCGTTGGCGGCCACGCGGTCGGCGCCGGTGAGGACCACGTCGGCCTCTCCCCTGGCCAGCATGAACGGCCCGGCCGAGTCGACCAGCAGACGGTGAGGGGCGCCCATGCGGTCCAACTCCCAGGCGGTGAGGCGGGCGCCCTGGAGCAGCGGCCTGGTCTCCAGGGCCAGGGCCTCGGCCAGCCGGCCCCGCTCGTGCAGGGTCTGGATCACGGCCAGGGCGGTGCCCCGCTCCACCGCGGCCAGCCCGCCGGTGTTGCAGATGGTCATGGCCCGCACGTCGTCGCGGCCGGTCAACTCGAGCACCAGATCGGCGCCCAGGTTGCCCATGGCGACCGAGGCGGCCAGCTCCTCGTCGCGGATGGCGACCGCTTCGGCCAGGACCGCGTCGAGGCCCTCGGGGGCCCGGGCCGCGGTCCGGTCGACCATGCGGGCCAGGTTCACGGCGGTGGGCCGGGCCTCACGGAGCCGGATCACGGCATCGTCGAACGCCGGACCGCTGGTGCCGTGGGCCTGCACCGCCAGAGCCACCCCGAACGCGCCGGCCACGCCGATGGCGGGCGCGCCCCGCACCGACAGCCGGCGGATGGCGGCCACCATGTCGGGCACGTTGTCGATGCGCAGCACGGTGTAGGCGGCGGGCAGAGCGGTCTGGTCGACCATCTCGACCGCGCCGCCGACCCAGTCCAGGGTCCTCAACCCGCCGCCGTCCATGCGCCTGCAGGCTAGTTGGGCACCGAGAGTCGGATCCGGCGGGCCCGAGGGTCTTCGCCTCTGCAAGCCCCACCCAGGTCTGTGCGCACAAACCCGCCACCACGACCGCGAAACTGCACACAGAACAACCCGGCGTCGCCCTCTGCCGAGTCTGGGCGCGAGAACCTGGCACCACGACCGCGAAACTGCACACAGAACGACCAGGCGTCGCCCTCGTCGCGCAGGGCGCTCTCTAGGGTGGGGCGGGATGGACCGGTACCTGTGCGACGTGCTCGTCACCATGGACGGACCCGCCGGGCGTGTGCCCGCGCCGATCGCCGACGGGGCCGTGGACGTGGGCGACGACGGGCGGATCGTCTGGTGCGGCCCGGCCCGGGACGCGCCCGACCGGGACGCGGGCACCGCGGTGCACCGGGCCGGGATCCTCATGCCGGGCCTCATCAACGCCCACTGCCACACGCCGATGGTGCTGCTGAGGGGCGCGGGCGAGGGGCTGCCGGTGGACCGCTGGCTGCACGAGGTGATGTGGCCCCGGGAGTCGAAGCTCACCGCGGAGGACGTGCGGGCCGGGATGCGACTGGGCGCGGCCGAGATGCTGTCCAACGGCATCACCACGTCGGTGGAGATGTACTTCCAGGGCCAGGCCCTCGCCGAGGGCGCCGCCGACGCCGGGCTGCGCTGCCTGGTGACCCCCGGAGTGATCGAGGATCCCGACTTCACCCTGACCGGGCCGTGGCCGGACCAGCTCGACGAGATGGTGGCCCTCCGGGACCGCTGGGCCGGCAACCACCTGATCAGGGCCGGGATCGCGGCCCATGCGGCGTACTCGGTGTCGAGGGAGTGCCTCAGCGCCATCGCGGCCCGGGCGGCCGCCACCGGCATGCCGGTGCACATCCATCTGGCCGAACAGCAGTGGGAGGACGCCGCGGTGCGGGAGCGGTTCGGGGGGCTGGCCGCGCCCGAGTACCTGGAATCGCTCGGGCTGCTCGAGGGCGACGTGATCGCGGCCCACGGCGTGTGGCTCACGCCGGAGGACATCGAGGTGCTGGCCCGCAACGACACCGCGGTGGTGCACTGCCCGTGCTCCAACGCCAAGCACGCCTCCGGGGTGGCGCCGGTGACCGAGATGCGAGCGGCCGGGCTGCGGGTGGCCATCGGCACCGACGGGCCGGCGTCGCACCACCGACTCGACCTGTTCGAGGAGACGCGCACCGCCATCCGCACCGCCCGGATCCGCTCCGGCGACGCCCAGACCCTCCCGCCCGCGGAGGCTCTGCGGATGACCACCGCAGGAGCGGCCGAGGTGGTGGGCTGGGACTCCGAGCTGGGCCGGCTGGCGCCGGGATGCTGGGCCGACATGGTGGCACTGTCGGCAGCCGAGCCCGCGCTGAACCCGGTGATCGCCGACGAGGACGACCCGCTGTCGAGGATCGTGTGGTCGGGCTCGCCCGGCGCCATCAGCGGGGTGTGGGTGGCCGGACGCAAGGTGGTGGAGGACGGCCGGCTGCTGACGATGGACCTGGCCGCGGCGGTGTCCGACGCCCAGGCCCGGGCCCGCCGCCTGGCCCGATGACCGGCGGACCCGATGACCGGCGGACCCGATGACCGGCGGACCCGATGACCGGCGGACCCGATGACCGGCGGACCCGATGACCAGCGGACCCGATGACCAGCGGACCCGATGACCAGCGGACCCGATGACCAGCGGACCCGATGACCGATGACCGCCGCCCGAGCGATGAGCACCCGATGAACGCGAACAGGGTGATCACGATGCTGGGGCTGGCGCCGATGGAGCACGAGGGAGGCTTCTGGACCCAGACGTGGCGAGACGAGCACTCGACCGCGATCTACTTCCTGATGACGCCGCACGACTTCTCGGCCCTGCACAGGCTCGAAGGGCCGGAGTTGTGGCACCACTACGCAGGCGCTGCGGTGGAAATGCTGCTCCTGGAGCCGAGCGGCGAGGTGAGCCGGCCGGTGCTGGGCGACGACCTCGCCAACGGGCAGCGTCCGATGGTGGCCGTGCCCGCGGGCGTGTGGATGGGCGCGGCCACATCCGGCGACTGGTCGCTAGTGGGCACGACCATGGCACCCGGTTTCGATGCCGGGGGTTTCGAACTCGGAGACGCCGGTCAGTTGGCGGCGACCTACCCCGAGGCCGCCGACGGTATTGCCCGACTCACCCGGAGCGACCCGTGACCCCATCGGCGCGGCCCGGGACGGCCGACCCTCGACTCGCCCCGAACGGGGCAGCTACCGCAGTAGAGCGGACGCGATGAGCGAACTGCGAACCCCCGATGAGATGATCCGCCTGGACGGGAGGGTGATCGTGGTCACCGGCGCCGGGGGCGGCATCGGCGGCGGGATCGTGCGACGGCTGGTGGCCGCGGGGGCGACGGCGGTGGCCCACACCCGCTCGTCGCCCGTCGATCATCTGATGGACGCCGGCGGTGCGCCGGTGGCCTCTATCACTGCCGACCTGGCCGCGGCCGGCGGGGCCGAGCGGGTGGTGCAAGCCGCCCTCGACGCCGCCGGGCGCATCGACGGGCTGGTCAACAACGCCGGGATACAGCCCGTGGTCCACTTCACCGAGATGAGCGACGACCAGTGGACCGAGATGATCGACACCAACCTCTCCGCGGTCCACCGGCTCACGGCGGCCGCGGCCACCGCGATGCGGGCCCAGGGCACGGGTGGGTCGATCGTGCACATCGCATCCATCGAGGGCCGCTACCCCACCGACTTCCACGGCCACTACGCCAGCGCCAAGGCCGGACTGCTGATGCACGCCCGGGCCGCGGCCGGCGCCTACGGGCCCCACGGCATCAGGGTCAACAGCGTGTCGCCCGGCCTGATCGACCGGCCCGGCCTGGCCGAGGACTGGCCTGAGGGCGTGACCCGCTGGCACGCGGCCGCTCCGCTGGGCCGGATGGGCACACCCGAGGACGTGGGCGACGCCTGCGTGTTCCTGTGCTCCGACCTGGCGCGCTGGATAACCGGCGCCGATCTGCTGGTGGACGGCGGGGTCCTGACCCGCCCCACCTGGTGACCCGGTGTTCCTGCGCCCGCCGACTCCGAGCCTGGCGGACACATGACTGAAGGAGACCGACATGAGTGACCTGTATGAGCGGCTGCAGCGGACCGCGGGGGTGCTGGCTGAGCGGACCGGGTGCGAGCGCCACGACGTGTGCGTGGTGCTGGGGTCGGGGCTGGGGGCATACCCCGACCGGGTCGGCGACAAGGTGGCGGTGTCCTACGAGGACCTGCCGGGGTTTCCCATCCCGTCCATAATCGGCCATGCGGGCACGGCCTACTCGACCCGGATGGGCGACAACCGGGTGCTGCTGCTGTCGGGGCGGGCCCACGCCTACGAGGGCCACGGCCCGGAGGCCATCACGTTCGCCGTGCGGACCGCGGTCACCGCCGGATGCCGGGTGGTGGTGCTCACCAACGCGGTCGGATGCTGCGGCGACGGCATGGCCGCCGGCGACCTGGCCGTGATCACCGACCACGTCAACCTGGCCGGGATCAGCGTGCTGGCCGGACCCAACGACGAGCGCCTCGGCCCCCGCTTCACCGACATGACCGACGTCTACACGCCCGAGCTGCAGGCCAAGGCCCACGACGCCGCCGCCCGGCTCGGCCAGACGCTGCAGGAGGGCGTGTACTTCTGGTTCCGGGGCCCGATGTTCGAGACCCCGGCCGAGATCCGCATGGCCAAGGCGCTGGGCGGCTCGATGGTGGGCATGTCCACGGTGCCCGAGGCCACCGCGGCCCGCCACATGGGCGCGCAGGTGCTGGGCATCTCGCTGTGCACCAACCTGGCCGCCGGCATCTCCGATCAGCCGCTGTCGCACATCGAGGTGATGGAGACCGCGGCGGCGGCATCCGAGCGCTTCTGCGCCCTCTTCGACGAACTCCTCCCAACCCTGTAGCCCCGCACAACTACTAATTTAGTAGATATTTGTAGTGAGTTAGTACTTCATCGCTGTGATTCGTCGGCCAGGGCTCGGAGCCGGTCGGAAAGACCATCAACCGGCCAGAACTCGAACTTCTTGCCCGACTGGACCCTTCGAAGCACGCCGAGATCCTCCAGGCCCAGCAAGTCAGTGCGAGCAGACTGATAGGCCACCCGGTGCACGCGCTCCTGACCGGCGATCGTGAAGTAAGCATCGGGATCGCGCAACCCTTCCCCGATGACCGCGAGCTGGCGGTGGTTGACACCCGGAACGCCACGCAGCAGCCGTTCAACCTCAGAGATCTCCGAGACTCTGCGGCTCAGGTAGGTCCGCAACTCCTCAATGGCAAGCTCCAGCACCTCCAGTTGGTGGATCACGAAGTACGTGATGTCGTTGGAGTCGGTCTCGGTGTACAGGTATGACAGGACATAGTCGCGAAGAGATTTGCGAAGGATGGACGAGATGGAGACGTACTGGGCCAGCCAATACCCGGAGCGAAGCATCGACCAGTAGAAGAGGGCCCGAGCCGTTCGTCCGTTGCCGTCGGCGAAGGGATGGTCGTAGCCAATCCAGAAGTGGAGCAGGATGGCCCGCACCACGGGATGCAGGAAGCCCTCCCCGACATCACCGTTGGCGAAGGCACAGAACTGCTCAAGCCGAGCCGGGAGTTGCTCGGCGGGCGGTGGCACGTGCAGGACTTGCGCGTGATCCCACTCCACTATCACCCGGTCGTCACCAGGCTGCTGGAGCCTTCCCGACTCGAACTCATTGTCGAAGGTCCCATCGATGACGATCCGATGCAGCTCCAGGACGTGATCGGGGATCAGCGGCTCACCAGAGCCCGCCATCTCCTGCGCCTCGCGCATTGCCAGGTAGTTGTTGAGGATCATGCGCTCACCGGTGTCGCGCGGCGCGCGGTGCGACCTCAGGAGTTCTTTGGCGACGCGGCGAGTGGTAGCCGCGCCCTCAAGGAGGCTCGAAGTGATGGCCTCCTCAACCAGAGACGAAACTAGGTAGCGGTTGCGAGATCCGGCGTTGGCGACGATGTCATCGGTCTCGATGCGACCGCTCGCCTGCTGGTCGATGCGGTGGACCATTTCCTGGATCCGGTCGATATTGGTGAACCGGAAGGGATTGCCGTCCGTTCCGGTGAGAGGGAGGACTCGCGCCTGGCTAATCCGGCTCGCGGCGCTACCAACCCACCACTCCTGCAGCGTGAGTCCGTCGGGAGGCGTCCGGTGGCGCATCTGGTCCCAGTGCAGGTAGCGGCCCTTGGCGTCATCGGGCCGACCCCCCGTGACGATCTGGAGCAGGCGCTGGGGATCCTCCTCATTGATTCCTGCAGCCAGCCGAATCCAGTCCGGTGGTGCGAGAGGCTTCTTCACTCTGATGACCTCCGATCCATCGTTTCGAATCTACTACTAATTTTGCCAAAATTAGTAGTAGATTCAAACCGTACGCCACCGGGCGCGGGAGCGAGGGCGGATTGCTCCGAGTAGATGCGGCGCCGCTGGTCGGGGTGGGGGGTAGACGGTCGCGCCGGACTACGGCCAAATCGGCCCGCTTACCCGGCGCTGATACTACCCAGACGTGGGGGATGGCGCTTAGCCGTTGGGGAGCTCTTGGGCACAGCCGGTAGCGTCTGGCGCCGTGAGCGAGGGGGGTCAAGACCGGACTCCGCACCAGTGGTGGTGTGGCGAATACGTGATCTCCGACGACCCGGAGCGCTTCGACGCCGACGCCATGCACGACTTCCTGCAGGTCGGGGGGTACTGGGCCCAGTCCCGCTCCCGCGAGCAGACCGCGGTGGCGGTTGCCAACAGCGTGGTGCTGGGGATCTACGGGCCTGACGGATCCATGGTGGGCGGGGCCCGGATCGTGACCGACCGGGCCACCTTCGGCTACTTGACCGACGTGTACGTGCTGGCCGAGTACCGGGAGCGGGGGCTGGGCCGGGCAGTGGCGGCCGCGGCGTGCGAGCATCCGGCGGTGGCGGGGATCAGCCGGCTGATGCTGATCACCGCCGACGCTCACGAGCTGTACCGGCCACTGGGCTTCGGCGAGCTCGGAAACCCCGAAGGCTGGATGGAACTGCGACCGGTGCCGGGCGGCCCCGGCACGGCGGCGGGCGACGCGGATGATGGCGGGACGGCGGTTGCGGCGTTCGATCCCGCGGCGGGGCCGGAGCCCTATGCGGCATGGCAGGGGGGCGGGCTGCCCGACCCCCGCACTGCGCCGGTCGCCGAGGTGGTGGCCCATCTGCTGGAAATCGTGACCGCGGAGGGTCCGATCACTGCGGACCGGGCGTACCGGCTCTACATCCGGGGGGCGGGATCCTCGAAGGTCACCCAGCGGGCCCGGGCCCCGATGGAGCAGGCCCTGGGCCGGCTCACGCTGAGACTCCGGGTGGAGGTCGACGAGTTCGACAACGCCGGCGAGGTCCAGCAGGTGCTGCGGCCGGCCGGCGGTCCCGCGGTGGTGGTGCGGGAGCTGGGCGACCGGACGCTGTACGAGGTGCCCCTCAACGAGATCGCGGCCCTGATAGCTCCTCAGCGCAGGGCGAGTCCCGAGAGGATCAAGCGGGCCGTGCTCGACGCCTACGGGCTGATCCGCATGACCCAGACCGCCGAGCAGTACCTGGACGCGGCGCTGACCCTGCTGGAGGAGCCCGAGTAGCCGTCCTCCGCCGAAATTGGCGACGAAACGGGTACTCAGTGCCCATTTCGTCGCCAATTTCGGTGATGGCGCCTCACGAGGCCGCGGCGGCTTGCTGGAGCAGGGACCAGACCCGAGGCGGGGTCAGCGGCAGCTCGGTGGGCCATACGCCGACGGCCCGGCCGACCGCGGCGGCGACCGCGGCCGGGACCGGGTTGAGGGCGCCCTCGCCGGCGCCCTTGGCGCCGTAGGGGCCGGCCCCGTCGCCCCGCTCGGCCAGCACCGGCGTGATCCGGCGGGGGGTGTCGCGCAGGCGGGGCACCCGGTACTCGATCAGGTTGGGATTGGTGAGCTGCTCGCCGTCGTAGACCATCTCCTCCCACAGGGCGATGCCCAGGCCCTGGGTGGCCGCCCCGAGGTCCTGGCCCTTCACCAGGTCGGGGTTCACGGCGTGGCCGACGTCGCCCACGGTGACCAGGTGCTCGACCGCGACCTCGCCGGTGGCGGTGTCCACGGCGACCTCCACCCCGACCGCGCCGATCTCCCAGAACGGGGGCAGCATCTCGGTGACACCGTGACGGCGGATCACGCCGACCCCCACGACCTCGCCGGCGTCGGCGCCGAACCACCGGCGGATCACCTCGGACGGGGTGAGCATCTCGGCGGCGAGGTGCACGCGGCCGTCGTGGACAACCACATCGTCAGCGGAGACGCCGGCCGACTCGGCGGCCCTGGCCCGCAGGTTGTCCCAGAGATCGGCACAGGCGGCCTGCACGGCCAGGCCGACCACGGTGGTGGTGCGGCTGGCGCCGGTGGTCCACTCGAACGGCGTGAAGCGGGTGTCGCTCTGGCCGACGGCCACCTCGTCGAGGTCGACGTGCAGCTCCCGGGCCGCGATCTGGGCCAACGCGGTGCGGCTGCCCTGGCCCATCTCGGTGCTGCTCACCAGCAGGGTGACCGACCCATCGGCGTGCATGCGCACCTGGGCGGTGGAGATGGGCGAGGCGCCGGCGTCGCTGGCGGTGACGGCCACCGCCCGGCCCCGCAGCACACCGGGGGCAGGAGCGGCCGCGTGCTCTTGCAGAGCGCGGGCCACCGCGTCGAGGTCGGCGACCAGGTCGGCATCGAGCGGCCGCTTGCCGTCAATGATGGTGTCGCCGGGGGCCAGCAGGTTGCGGCGGCGCAGCTCGATCGGGTCGATGCCGAGCCGCTCGGCAGCCATGTCCATGTTCAGTTCGCCGGCCAGCGCGCCCTGGGGCGCTCCGAAGCCCCGGTACGACGACGCCGGGGAGGTGTTGGTGTACACCGCGGTCCCCCGCACCCGCAGGTTGGGCACCCGGTAGGGGCCGAAGCTGCGGTTGATGCTCTTGGTGAGCACCAGCGGGCTGTTGTCGGCGTAGGCGCCGGTGTCGAACCGGATGTCGATGTCGCGGGCGCAGATCCGGGCGCCGGCGTCGAAGCCGGTGCGGACGGTGACCACCGCACCGTCGGCCCGGGTGGTGTTCATGGCCGCCTCGATGTCGGTGGTGACCTTCACGGGCCGTCCCGAGGCCCACGACACCGCCGCGGCCAGGGGCTCCAGCTTGGTGTAGGACTTCGAGCCGTAGCCGCCGCCGATGTAGGGCACCTCGACCCGGATCGCGGCCAGCGGCAGCGAGAAGACGCGGGCCAGCTCCTTGCGGACCATGAGCGGGTGCTGGGCGGTGGAGATCACGTGCAGGCCGCCGGGCTGCCAGTCGGCCAGCGCGTTGTAGGTCTCCATGGCGTAGCCGTAGACGAGCGGGAAGGTGGCGGTGGTCTCGACCACGGTGGCGGCGGCGGCCAGGGCGGCGGTGGCGTCGCCCCAGGCCAACTCGTCGCGGTGGGCGACGTTGCCGGTCGATCCGGTAGGGGCCACGCCCAAGAACTCCTGGCCGGGCTCGGCGTAGGCCTGCTCGTGGATGAGGGTGTCGGAGGCGAGGGCGGTGGCCGCGTCGGTGAGCGCGGGCAGGTCGTCGTAGTCGACCCACACCAGTTCGGCGGCGTCGGCGGCCTCATGCGGGGTCTCGGCTACCACCACCGCCACCGGCTCGCCGTAGTAGCGGACCTTGCCGTCGGCCAGGATGGCGTGATCGGGCACGATGTGGCCGAAGCGGCGGCCCAGGTCGCCGAGGTCGTCGGCGGTGACCACCGCGATCACGCCGGGGGCGGCCTCGGCCCCGGCCCGGTCGATGCCGGCGATGTGCGCGTGGGCCCGTTCGGAGCGGACCACCACGGCGTGGGCCATGTTGGGCAGCGCCATGTCGACGGCGTACCGGGCCCGGCCGGTGACCTTCTCCCACCCGTCCCGCCGGGCCACGGCGGTCATCGGTCACCCTCCGGGTACCCGGAGCGCGTGAGTGCGGCGGTCGCAGGCGCAAGGGCGAGTCGACCGGGCTGTCCGGCGGCGGCCATCACCGGCCGTCCTCCGCGGCCGCAGCCGGAAGCCGGGAGGCGGCCACCGTGACCGCGGTCTGGATGGGGGCGTATCCGGTGCAGCGGCACAGGTTGCCGTCCATCCACTCCCGTATGGCGCCGGAGTCGGCGTCGGGACAAGCGTCGAGCAGGGCGACGGCCATCATGATGAAGCCGGGCGTGCAGAAGCCGCACTGGAGGGCGTTGGCGTCCATGAAAGCCTCCTGCACCGGGTGCAGGTCCCGGCCCTGAGCGAGACCCTCGACGGTGAGCACCTCGGTGCCGTCGAGGTCGCAGGCCAGAGTGGCGCAAGAGCTGACCGGGTCGCCGTCAACCAGCACGGTGCAGGACCCGCACACCTGCATCTCGCAGCTCACCTTGGTGCCGGTGAGCCCGAGCCGGTCCCGCAGCAGCTCGGCCACCGTCAGCCGCACCGGGACCAGCATCTCAAGATCGCGGCCGTTGACCCGGAACCGGATCACGGTCGAGGTGGGCGCCTGCGAACCCGTCATCGAACCGCTCCGGGGCCGCTGGGCCCGACGCTCGTCCGTGCGCCGCCTGTTCGGCCGGCTCCAACCCGGTACGCGCGGGTTGCGGCTGTCATCCAGTCGTCCCTAGTGCTCGTTCGAGGTGGGCCCTCAGCACCGAGCGCTTGTAGTCGGGCGGGCCGGTCATGTCGTCGCTGAGCTCCAGATCTTCGACGAAGGCGCCCAGGGCAGCGGTGTCGCCGGCGGCGATCACGGCCCGGGTGGGCCGCTCGGTGGCCGCGCCCACGGTGATCTCCCACCGGGTCTCGGCAACCACGAGGGCCACCCCCAGGGTGGGCCGCTCGTAGCTCTGGAGCTTCCAGTACGACATGCCCGACGGCTCGAACGGCACGGCGACCGCGGTGAGGATCTCGTCGGGCTCGAGCGACGTCTCGAAGGCGCCCACGAGCAGCTCGCCGATCGACATCGTGCGGGCGCCCCGGGTGGAGCGGACCTCGGCGGTGGCGCCGAGGGCCACCAGGACGCAGCCCAGGTCGGAGCGGGGCTCGGCGAAGCAGAGGTTGCCGCCGACGGTGCCGGTGGAGCGCACCCGGGCGTTCCCCACCCGCGAGGCCGCCGCAGCCAAGGTCGGAAGGTGCTCCTGTACTCGGGGGTCGTCGGATAGCCGCCGGTGCGTCACGGCCGCGCCAATGGTGATCGTGCCAGCTTCGCCGTCGACCGCAATCCCCTTCAGGGCCTCGGCCCGCTTGAGGTCCACGATGGCCGCCGGGCGGCGCAGGCCCAGCCCCATGGCCGGCACCAACTCGGTGCCCCCGGCGTAGGGCGCATGGTCGTAGTCGACCGCGGCCAGCACCCCGTCCAGCTCGTCGGTCCGGATCAGCCCGAGTTCAGGAAGCACCGTCACGCGGCTGATCTTTGCCGAGAACGGTTCATGTGGCGTACTCGTGCGACAGCTTGTTGCGGCTCAGGGGAGCCGGCCGCTTAGGGGGCCACGCGGATAGGCGGGAGTGCGTCGCGTCGCAGCGGTGTCATTCCCGCTCTTGTTCGCTGCGCTCACGGGCCGCTCGGGCCACGGCCTCGCCCGTATGCGCCGGGTGCGCTCGCCTATTCACTCGGCCTCTTGGACCGACAGGCCGGTGATGGCGTTGGTGCAGAAGGTGTCGATGAGCTTGCTGGCCTTGGAGCGGATCACGCCGGCGCCGAGGGTGGCCACCCGGCCGGTGATCTCGTAGGAGCCACTCAGGCGGACCCGGGTCTGGCCGGGGCCGGCGTCGGACAGGCGGGCGGCGGCGTCGATCATGATGCGGGAGCGGATCTTGCGGTCCTCGCCCCGGGCCCGGAGCGCCACCTCCTCGGGCTCCCGCACGCCGGACACTTCGATGCGGAGGTCGGCCTTCAGCGTGAAGGGGCCGACCTTGTCCTCGAAGGCCGCCTGGAAGCTGGAGCCGTCGATGCCGGTGGTGCCCGACGACACCTCGGTCACGGAGTGCATGATCGGCAGCCACGACGCCACCGCCTGCACGTCCAGCAGCCGGGGCCAGACCTCGTCACGGGCCGCCTCGACCACGAACTCCCGGTCTACTGCTTCTTTCACATCAAGCCCTCGTAGGGCGGAGCCTAAAGGGATCGGGGTTCAGCCGGGTGGTTCGCCCTCAGGCTCGGTGGTGGCCGCGTCCGGGGTCAGCAATCTGTGTTCGAGCGCGGCTTCGACCGCTGCGGTCGCGTTGAGGTGAGCGACCAGGGCGGTCAGCTTCCGGTCAAGCTCGGCGATCTGAGCGGTCAACCGTGCATCAAGCTCGGCAATCTGAGCGGTCAACCGTGCATCAAGCTCGGCAATCTGAGCGGTCAACCGTGCATCAAGCTCGGAGATCCGGGCACCTTGCGCGGCGAACCCGGCGTCCACCTTGGCCTCGAGGCGGTCCATACGCGCCTCAAGGCGGTCCATACGCGCCCCAAGACTGACCTCGAGACCATCAATGCGGTCGTTGATGCTGTTCAGAGCGAACAGCAACAGGGCCACGAGGGCGGTTCCGAAGAGAGTCAGAGCCGCAACAACGATCCCGCCCAAGAGGCTGAACAGCGGGTTCTCGGCGATCTGGTCTCGCAACCTGGGTCTCGCCGGCTTGACCTCTGCGGACAGACCGGCGTCCTGAGCCTGCGGCGTCGCAGCGGGATCGGGGGTGTGAGTCATGTGCGGTACCCGATGGGCGGGGGCGACTGATGTCATGGAGCCTCTCCTGGGGCCAGCGGCACGGATGCAGGTGCAGCTCGTACGCGTAGTGAGGGACAGTGGCGCACCGCTGTTTGGCCCGGTGGCGAAGCTCGTAGATCAGAATAGCTCAAGACTCACTCTAGCGCAACTCAACGACGAGATTCGACATTGAGTCTCATTGCAAGCTGCACAAACGGCGGCATACGCCGCTACGGGCTCCGGCCCGAGAATCAGGCCCGTAAGGCAGGCAGGACCTCGCGGCCCAGGAGCTCGACGGAGGCGAACCAGCGGTCGAAGTTCATGCGCAGGTCGAACACCAGGTGCTCCACCCCCACGTCGGCGAAGCGCCCAACCTGCTCGACCACCTCGTCGGGGGTGCCGGCGATCAGCGAGCCCTCGATGTCGGCGGCGGTGGTGAAGCTCCCCGACGGCGGCTTGGCCCACCACTTGCCCCGCAGGTTGGCCCAGGCCAGCAGGCCCTCCAGGTTCACGCCCGACAGGGCCAGGTCGTGGGTGGCCGCGATCGACGTGGGCGGGATCACCGCAACGGTGGGCATGGGCCGGCCGCTGGCCGCGGTCATCGTCTGCATGGTGGCCACCCGCTCCTCGATGGTGAGCAGCGTGGTCCGCCCCGGCATCCAGCCGTCGCAGTACTCGGCGGCCAGGCGGGCCGAGCGGGGCGTGGCCCCGCAGTACCAGAACGGCACCGGCGCCCCCGGCTTGGGCTCGATGGAGATGTCGTCGAAGGAGTAGACGTCGTCCCGGTAGGTCACCCCGTCCTCCGTCAGCAGCCGGCGCAGGATCTCGGCGTTGGACCGCACCAGCCCCACCCGGTCCACCCCGGCCATGTCGATCACGTCGAACTCGTGGTCGAAGGTGCCCGCCCCGAAGCCCAGCACCACCCGGTCGCCGACCAGGCTGCACAGAGTGCCGATGCTGATGGCGGTGTGGACCGGATGGCGGAACGGGATCAGCGAGCCGGTGCCCAGCGTGATGTCGGTGGTGACCGCCCCGATGGCGGTGAGGGTGGTGAGGGCCTCGTAGAAGGTGATGTCGGCCGCCTCCATCTCGGAGTGGGGCTCGAACACCAGGTGGTCGCGCACCCACAGCGAGTCGAAGGCGAAGCTCTCGGCCAGCACCGCCCCGTCGAGCACGGCCCGGCGGCTGGCATGACCCCCGAAGTGGGGCATCAGCAGGCCGAACTTCATGGCAGAGGTGTCAGTCACGGCAGTCGCGCCCTCCTCAACGGGGTCAGGGTCTCTGGCCGGGTCACAACGAGGGGCGGGCGTGGCGGCCCCAGCCGGGCTCGCCCACCACCTTGCGGTCCACGTACACGTCGCGGCCCCGCACGATCGTGCGGTGGATGCGGCCCTTGGTGATCCGGCCGTCGTACGGCGTCCAGCCGCACTTCGACAGCACGGTGTCGGCCGAGTGGCGGGTCACATCGGCCGGGTCGAAGATCACGATGTCGGCGTCGTAGCCGGGCCGCAGGAACCCCTTGGAGGCCAGCTTGAACTCGGTGGCCGGCTCCTCGGCCACCACCTCGGCCACCCTCGGTAGCGAGATCATCCCGTCCATATGGCAGTCCAGCAGCATCGGGTACTGCTCCTGGACGCCGGGGGTGCCGGTGTGGCAGGCCCAGCAGTCCTCCCAGCCGATCTCCTTCTCGGCCCGGGTGTGGGGGGCGTGGTCAGACGACAGCATGTCGATGGTGCCGTCGTTGAGGGCTCCCCATACTGCCTCGCGGTGGTGGTCGGGCACCCAGTACGACAGGGCGTAGGGGCCGAGCTTCTCGATGTCCTGCCACCGCGACAGGAACAGGGCCCAGTGGTTGACCTCGCAGCTCACCGGCACGCCCCGCTCCTTGGCCCGGCGCACCAGCTCGACCGAGCCCTCGGTCTGCATGTGGACGATGTGGAGCTTGGTCCCGGTGGCCTCGGCCATCTGGAGGATCACCGCGATGGCGGCATCCCAGATCAGGCCGTTGTGGGTGGCCAGGGTCTGGGCGTAGGCGGCCGGGCTGCGGTCGCCCCGGTCCCAGTGGGTCTGCTCGGTGACGTCCATGATGGCCTGGTCGTGGGGGTGGATCATGAACGGCAGCCCGGTGGGGTTGATGGCCTCGAACATGCGCAGCAGGTGGCCGTGGTCGTGGATGCCGGTGCCGCTGGGATGGGGGTAGTCGCGGCCGGTGTCGACCACCATGTAGATCTTGAAGGCGGCCACCCCGGCGCCGGCCATGGGCTGCACCTCGCCGAGCACGCTGGGCACCGGGTTGTGGTTCCAGTCGACGATGCTCTTGGTGTCGTAGAGGTCGAAGAGCTCCTCGAGCACCTGCAGGTTCTTTGTGACCGGGTTGAGGTTGGGCATCCCGAACACGGTGGTCACTCCCCCGGCCGCGGCCGCCGCGGTGCAGGTGCTGATGTCCTCCTTGTGGACGTAGCCGGGCTCGCGCAGGTGCACGTGCACGTCGACCATGCCGGGCAGCACCCACTTGCCGGTGGCGTCGATGCGCTCCACCCCCTCGGGCAGCGGGATCGCCCCGGGCGCGGCCACGGCCGCGATCTTCTCGCCGGCGATGAGCAGGTCGGCGGGCTCGGCGCCGGCACCCGACACCACGGTGCCTCCGGCGACGACCCGGTCGATCACAGCAGGCATCAGCGAGACGTAAGACCGCTAGCCGGCGGCGCCGTCGGGGTCCTTGACCAGCAGCTCGGGCGGCTCGGGCGGTGTGGCGGAGTGCACCTCGACCGATCCGCCCGTGAAGTGGGTGCGGTACCAGTCGACCATCTGGGGGATCACCGCGTCGCCGTACTGCTTGTAGGCCGCGTAGTGGGTGGTGTGGCGCTGCATGACCAGCTTCTTGGGGGCGCCGGCCCGCTCGTAGAGCCGCTCGGCGTGGTCGGTGGGGGTGGTGGCGTCGTCGGCCACCGCGATGATCATCAGCGCGGCCGGGGCCACCTGGTGGACCACATCGATCGGCCGGTAGTCCATGATCGCCTCCGCGCAGCGCAGCGGCACCGACGACGGGATCCGGTCGTCGACGTCGGCCTTGACCTTGGAGGCCCGCCGCTCGGGGGTGGGGACCATGATGTCCTCCCGAGGATGGACCATCTCGCCCTCGCCGGTGAGCACCCGCCGGTTACGGTCGGCTTCGAGGCGGGCCAGGAACTCGTACCACTCGTACTCGCGGCGCATCCGCCGCAGCCAGTCCCGGCCGTCGGCCACCGGCACCTGCGACACCGCGGCCCGCACCCGGCGGTCGGCCGCGGCCAGCAGCACCGCGTTGCCCCCGCCGGTGCCCCCGCTGCCGAACACGCCGATGTTGTCGGCGTCGACGTCGTCGCGGGTGCACAGGTAGGTGACCGCGTTGACGAGGTCCTCGAGCTGGTACTGGGGCAGCAGGATCCCCCGGTCACCCCCGGAGTCGCCGAAGCCCCGGTAGTCGAAGATCACCACATGGAAGCCGGCGGCGGTGAGGGCCTCGTGGTAGGGCAGGTACAGCTTGGCGTCCTTGAGCCCGAGCCAGCCCGGCCCCTGCACGATGGCCGGCGCCGGGCCGGTGACCACGTTGGGGGAGCGGAGCAGCCCACTCAACTTGACACCCTCACTGAAGAAGTCAACCTGGGTCTCGTGCACGGCCGTCTCCCTCCCGAGCCCGCCCGATTTGAGCCCGATCAGAACGCTCAGTATTGTATACAATGGCGGGCGCCGGGGATTCCGACCTCTCCCCGGCGCCCCTTCCATTCCGGACACATCGTGCAGCAGCCGAACCATTAGGAGCAGTGTCATGGCCGACCTGATGTCCCACAGCGAATTCAGAGTGGCTCTGGAAGAGGCGTTCGCCGGCACGATGGCCAAGGACGCCTCGTTCAGCCGGGCCTGGGCGACGGGAAAGCTGCACAAGGAACACTTCGTTCACTGGGCCACCAACCACTACCACTACATCGGCCCGTTCGGCGACTACCTGGGCCTCATGTACGCCAACACGCCCGACCACGCCCGCGACGCCAAGGACTTCCTGCTGCAGAACATGTACGAGGAGGAGCTCAGCGACGACCGCCACACCGATCTGCTGATCCGCTTCGCCGAGGCGTGCGGCGGCACCCGGGCCTATGTGCAGGACCGCAACAACGCCATGCCGTTCGCCAAGGGCATGCAGGGGTGGATGTACTACGTGTCGGGCCGGGAGAACTTCGTGGTGTCCTCGGCTGCGCTGATCGTGGGCCTGGAGTCGCAGGTGCCGTCGATCTACCGCACCCAGTACCCGACGCTGATCAACCAGTACGGGTTCTCCGAGTGGGAGGCCGAGTTCTTCGACCTGCACATCACCTCCGACGAGATCCACGGCGAGCGCGGCTACCAGATCGTGCTCAAGTACGCCGACACCCCGGAACTCCAGCAGCGCTGCCTGCACTACGTGCGGGAGGCGGCCGACATGCGCTTCGCCTACACCAAGGCGCTGTACCAGACGTACGTCGAGCCCGACCTCGGCCCATGGGTGGAGGAAGAAGAGCGCGAGCCCGCGCTTGTCGGCTGATCGAGCACGGTTGACATCGGCGGGGCGGGGATCTGACCGGCGTGCCGCGCATCTACTTCAAGACCGCGGAGGCGTACGTGGAGTTCGCCGAGGGCGACGAGGTCAACGTGCTGCGCATGGCCATCCGGGAGGACATCGACGTGCCGTGGCAGTGCGCCAGCGGCAACTGCGGCACCGACCGGCTGGTGGTGGAGGAGGGCGCCGAGAACCTCGACCCGCCCCGGAGACGGGAGCGGGCCCGGCTGGGCGAGCTGGTGGACGAGGGATACCGCCTGGCCTGCCAGACATACACCCGGGGCGATGTGACCTTCAGCTGGGATCCCGACCAGGTGGGTCTCGACGACGAGCCCGGCGACGGCGGCGGCGGGTCCCGGGCGGGCTGGGCCGGCACCGGCTGAGGGACTGAACCATGGCGCCACCCAGGGGATGGTTCGAGGTGGACGCCACCGCCGATGAGCTGGCGTCGGCGGGCAAGCTGGTAGTGAGCCTGCACCGCCATGAGATCCTGCTGCTGCACAACGGCGGCGAGCCGGTGGCGCTGTCCAACGTGTGCATCCACCGGGGCCGCAAGCTCAACGAGGGCGTGATGCTGGGCAGCCGGCTGGTGTGCGCCGGCCACCAGTGGGCCTACGAGGTCGCCACCGGGTTCTGCAAGGCGAGGGAGCGCTACCAGCCCCGCTACTCGCTGGAAGTGCGAGACGGCCAGATCTTCATCGAGCTGCCCGCCAAACGAGGCCCCGACACGCCCGACTGACGGCCGTCAGCACAAGGCCGTCACCCCAGCCCCCATGACTCGAGCACCTCGCAGACCGTACGGGTGAACTCGGCGGCCGGGGCGCCGTCGAAGGCCCGGTGATCCCAGGTGAGGCTCAGGGTCAGCGTCGGCCGCGGCACCGGCCGATCGTCGTCGTCCCAGTCCACATCGCGCCGGATGCGGCCCACGCCGAGGATGGCGGTGTTGGGTGGATTGATGATCGGGGTGAACGCGTCGACGCCGTACATGCCCATGGCGGTGACCGTGAACGTCGCCCCCTGGAAGTCGTCCAGTCCCAGCGACCGGGAACGGGCAGCCGCGGCGAGCCGCTCCGTCTCGACGCTGATGTCGGTGATGGACCTGCGGTCCGCGCCCCGCACGACCGGGACCACGAGGCCGTCGTCGAGGGCCACCGCCATCCCCACGTTGACCTCGGGCAGCAGGGCGATGCCGTCATCGGTGATCTGGCTGTTGACTACCGGATGCTCGACGAGGGCGGCGGCGACCGCCGCGATCACATAGTCGGTGTAGCTGGGGGCGCCACCGTCGACCTGGCGTCGTCTGCGGTCGGCCACGATCCGGTCCATGGCTGCGTCCATGGTGAGGGTGAGCTGGGCCATGTCGTGGAGCGAATCGTGCATCCGTGACGCGATCGTGCGACGCATGCCCCGCATCGGAACGACTCCCATGGGTGTCTGCGAGGGTGGGGGCAATGCGGTGCTGGAGCCGGACGGACGAGCCCGGCCCCCCGTCCGCCGTGGCACGGGCGCCTGTCCAGGCGGGGTCGAAGCGGATGCAGGCCCGGCCCCGGCCAGTTGCTGCCGGACATGCAAGGCGACGTCGTCGCGGGTGACCCGCGGGTCTGCGCCGGTGCGAGGAACGGCTGCGATGTCGACACCCAGCAGGTCGGCCAACCGGCGGGCCGCGATGGTGGCCATCGGCCCGTCGCCGGTGCCGGGCACCGGTGCTGGGAGCGCCCCGGCGAAGCTCCGCACATCCTCGGAGACGATGCGGCCGCCGGGGCCGGAGCCTGCGACCGCGGCGATGTCGACGCCCAGCTCGGCGGCCACCCGGCGGGCGTTGGGCGACGAGAGGATCCGGCCGCCGTCGCCGCGAGCCGGCCGGCCCGCTCCCGCGACCGGAGCTGGCGTTGCCGGGGCTGGTGTCGCAGGCGATCCGGGCGCAGGGCGGGCCGGGGCTGCTACTGGTGGTTCCTCGCCCTCGGCCAGGAACCACCCGATCCGCGCCCCGCAACCGAAGGTCTCCCCCGGCAACCCGATCTGATGGAGCCGGCCCGACGCGCTGGCCTCGACGTCGCTCTCGACCTTGTCGGTCTCGATGGCCAGCACCGCCATGCCCTCAGTGACCTCCGCACCGTCGGCGACATGCCAGCCGATGATGGTGCCGGCCTCCATGGTGAGGCCCAGCTTCGGCATCTGGAACTCGGTGGCCATGCCCGGCTTCTAGCCGCGGTCGAGAGTCGTACGGATCTGCGCGGCGATCCGGGGGGCGTCCGGGACGTAGCGGGATTCGAGCGCGGGGCTGAACGGCACCGGTGTGAAGGGCGCCGCGACCCGGGCCACGGGCGCGTCGAGATAGTCGAAGGCGTGCTCCTGGATCTGGGCTGCGATCTCGGCACCGAGCCCGCCGAATCGGACCGCCTCGTGCACGACCACGATGCGGTTGGTCTTGCGGGCCGACGCGACAACGGTTTCGGTGTCGATCGGCTGCACCGATCTCAGATCGATCACCTCGCAGTCGATGCCGTCGGCGGCCAGTTGCTCGGCCGCGGTGAGCGACTCCGGGACCATCCGGCTGTAGGCCACCACGGTCACGTCTGCACCGGGACGAACGACGTGGGCCTCACCGATCGGAACCTCGTACAGCTCCGCCGGAACTTCGCCCTTCACGCCGAACATGCGCTTGTGCTTCACCAGCACGGTGGGGTTGTCGTCGCGCAGGCACGACACCATCAGGCCCTTCATGTCGTAGGGAGTGGAGGGCATCACCACCTTGAGGCCCGGGACGTGGCACAGCATCGCCTCGAGGCTCTGGCTGTGCTGGGCCGCGGCCGACAAACCGGCACCGCCGTTGGTGGTGATGGTCACCGGCAGGCGGGCGTTGCCGCCGAACAGGTACTTGAGCTTGGCGGCCTGGTTGGCCAGCTGGTCCATGGCGACTAGCACGAAGTCCATGAACATCAGGTCGACCACCGGCCGCAGTCCGCACAGAGCGGCGCCGATCCCTAGACCTACGATGGCCTGCTCCGCAATGGGGGTGTCCACCATCCTGAGCTCGCCGAACTCGTCGAAGAGGCCGGCGAAGCTACCGAACACACCGCCCCTGCGGCCCACGTCCTCCCCGACGACGAAGATGTCGCCGTCGGCGTCCATCATCTGGCGCAGGCCGTCGTTGAACGCCTTGAGGTAGGTGAGCTCGGTCATGCCGGCGGCAGCGGCGGCCGCGAGTCGGCGGGGCCGGAGTAGACATCGGTAAGCAGGTCGTCCTGGTCAGGCAGCGGGCTCTGCTCGCCATACTCGATGGCCGCCTCGACCTCGGCGGCGATCTCGGCCCGGGCGGCTTCGATCCCGTCGAGAGTCATCGCTCCGGCGCCGACCATCAAGTCCTCGTGGTGGGGGATGGGATCCCTGGCCCGCCACTGTTCGAGCTCGGCGTCGGAGCGGTACTTCATCCCCAGGGTCTGGACGCCGTGGTGGTTGTAGAACCGGTACGTCTTGCACTCGATGAACGAAGGGCCCCCGCCCGCCCTGGCCCGATCGGCCGCGGCGGTGGTGGCCTCGAACACCGCCACCGGATCCATGCCGTCGACCACGGTGCCGGGCATCCCGTAGGCCGGGGCCCGCTCGACGACATCGGTGATGGCCATGGTGAGATGGCGGGGGGTGAACTCGGAGTACTCGTTGTTCTCGCACACGAACAGCACACCAAGCTCGAGGGTGGCGGCCATGTTGGCGGCCTCGTGGAACGCTCCGATGTTGGTGGCCCCGTCGCCGAAGAAGGCCACGCTCACCGCGGTGCTGGCCTGGTACTTGTTGGCGAACGCGGCGCCGACCGCGATGGGCACGCCGCCGCCCACGATCCCGTTGGCTCCGAGCATGTTCAAGTCCAGGTCGCAGACATGCATCGATCCGCCCTTGCCGCCGCAGTACCCGGTGGCCTTGCCCATCAGCTCGGCCATCATGCGAGACAGGTCGCCACCCTTGGCCACAAGATGGCCGTGGCCCCGGTGGGTGGAGCTGACCTGGTCGTCGTCGCGTAGCGCAGCGCACACTCCGGCCGCCACCGCTTCCTGGCCGACGTACAGGTGGATGAAGCCCGGCACCCGGCCCGCCTCGGAGAGCCGGCCCGCGGCCTCCTCGAACAAGCGGATGCGGACCATGCGCCGGTAGATGTCGCGCAGCACCTCGTGCGACGGGCCGGTCATCCGACCGCTCCTAGGCCCCAGCGGATCGCCCGGCGCAGCAGCTCGTAGTACTCGGGCACGTTCCACGAGCAGCGCTCAACCTTCGGGTAGTAGTCCCGTAACGGGAACATGTCCCAGTGGCCCCGGCAGTGCCCCAGGGTGTTGTAGAGCACGGCGCCGGAACCGAGGGGGCGCAGGTACTGCACGAGGTGCTCGCCCGGGCCGGAGTTCCAGTCGCTCTCGGCGAACCCGCGGGCCTCGCCCCGCCAGCGGGTGAGCAGCAGCGGCTGGAGGGCATCGCGGTCGGCGTGCTCCATGAGGTACAGCTCGTCGTCGGTGGTGAACGAATCGATGCCGGCCACCAGCCAATGGCCCGGCTCGGCCGGCTCGACCTGGTAGGGGGCTATGGGCGGGTGGGCGATGAACTGGCTGCCGAGGGTCTCGGCGAACACCGGGAAGCAGCGAGGCGACTCCACGCCGTTGGGCCGGGGAAGGTCCAGTGCCGAGTTGGTGCCGTGGAGGGCCACCCACCGCCCGCCGTGCTCCACCCAGGAGCGTAGATCCCGCTGGGCCCGCTCCGAGGGCCGCACGTCGCAGGTGTAGCTCACCAGGAAGCGGCACCCGTCGAGCACGCCGGTGTCCTCGTAGGTGGCGTCGACCCGGGTGCGCACATGGGGATGCTCGGCCAGCAGTCGCAGCAGCTCGCGACGGGCGAAATCGATGTCGTGATACTGGCCCCCGGCCACCAGGCAGGCGTCGACGCGCCCAGTGGTGAGCTCCTCGGTAGTCGACTCAGTAGTCGACACGCTTGAGGAAGCCGCCGTCGACGGTGAGGTTGGCTCCGTTGATGTGGCGGGCCGCGTCGCTGGCCAGGAACGCCACCGCGTTGGCGACGTCGGAGGCGGTCCCCATGTCGCCGCCGGGATGGCTCTTCTGGGTGGCCTCGAAGAACTCGGGCAGGCGGCCCTGGATCCGGTCCCAGTCGCCGCCTTCGATGAAGATCGGTCCGGGCGACACCACGTTGCAGCGGATGCCTCTGGCACCGAGCACCTGGGCCTGGCCCAGCGTCCAGTTGGTGACGGCGGCCTTGAAGGCGCTGTAGCTGTTCGAGCCGGAAGCGAAGTGCTCCACGGTGGCGGTGGTGCCGATGCTCACCAGCGCTCCGCCTCCGTCGGCGAGGGCATCGGCGGCGGCGGCCACCCCGCCCACCAGCGCCCTGAGATCGACATTGAAGTTCGTGGCCCAGTCGTCGAGCTGCTTCTGGCCCTTGCCGGAGGTGTTGTGCACGTAGATGTCGATACCGCCCAGAGCCTCGGCCGACGACGCGATCCAGGCTTCGAGCGAGCCGAGATCGCCGGCGTCCACCGCCGAGCCGACCACAGTGCCGGCCCCGGACAGATCGGCAACAGCCCGGTCGACGTCATCGCCGTTGCGGGCGCAGATCGCAACCGACGCCCCCTCCGCGAGCAGCGTCTCGGCGACGGCCCGGCCAATTCCCTTGGTCGAGCCGGTAACGAGAGCCTTCTTGCCTGCCAGTCCGAGGTCCACGGTCGCTCCCAATTGGGTCGAGTTGCCGGTTGATCACCAGCGGCCGCAGCCTACGGCAAGGGGTCCGGCCCGATCCCAGCGGGCCGGGTCCAGCGGCACGCGCGACCCTTCTCGTCACACGATCAGGAATTAGGTTGACACCGATGCGACGGGTTCCAATCACGGAGGGCCTCTTCACGTGGCCGTCCGACGAGCCCCGCCTCATCGCCAGCCGCTGCCTCGACTGCGACAACCACATGTTCCCCACCCAGAGGTTCTGCCCCAAGTGCAGCGGCTCGTCGACCGAAGCGGTGGAACTCGGTCGCACCGGCATCCTCTGGACCTGGACGGTGCAGGGCTACCCGCCCAAGTCGCCGCCGTTCGCGGGCGACGCCGACCCCAAGTCGTTCAAGCCGTTCGGTGTGGGGTATGTGGAGGTCGACGGCAAGGTGAGGGTGGAGTCCCGGTTGACGGTGGCCGAACCGGAGCAGTTGGAGATCGACATGGTGATGGAGTTGGTGATCGAGCCGCTCTTCGTGAACGATGACGGGGACGAGGTCGTGACCTTCGCGTTCGCCCCAAGGGCCAAAGGGAGGAGACAGCCGTGAGTAGTGAGGTTGCCATCGTCGGGATCGGGATGCACGCGTTCGGTCGCACCGACGGTGTGCCGGGTGTGGACCAGGGCGTGATCGCGGTGCGGCGGGCCCTGGCCGACGCCGGCGTGGAGTGGGCGGACATCCAGTTCGCCTTCGGCGGCAGCGACGCGGCCGGCAACGCCGACACCATGGTGGCGAGACTGGGGCTGACCGGCCTGCAGTTCATCAACGTGGCCAACGGCTGCGCCACCGGGGGCTCGGCCCTGTTCGCGGCCTACAACTCGATCAAGGCCGGCATGTTCGACCTCGGGATCGCGGTCGGCTTCGACAAGCACGAGCGGGGCGCGTTCCGGGTCGACACCGAGGCCTGGGGGCTGGGCGAGTGGTACGGCGAGTCCGGCCTGGCCCTGACCACGCAGTTCTTCGGCATGAAGCTCAACCGCTACATGCACGAGCACGGCATCACCGAGCCGACCCTGGCGAGGGTGGCCGAGAAGGCCTACCGCAACGGGTCCAAGAATCCGATGGCCTGGAGGCGCCGACCGCTGAGTATCGCAGAGATCAGCGAGTCGCCGATGCTGTCGTACCCGCTCACCAAGTACATGTTCTGCTCCCCCGGCGAGGGCGGCGCCGCTCTGGTCCTTTCGTCAGCCGAGAAGGCTCGCGACTACACCGACACACCCATCTACCTGAAGGCGGCCGTGGTCCGCTCCCGGCGGTTCGGGTCGTTCGAGGTCATGGCGCCCCACCTGCCTCCCGAATGGTCCGACGGGCCCACCGTGGACGCGTCGAAGGCCGCCTTCGAGATGGCCGGCATCGGACCGGACGAGGTTGACGTGGCCCAGCTTCAGGACACCGAGGTCGGTGCCGAGATCATGCACATGGCCGAGAACGGCTTCTGCGAGCACGGCGAGCAGGAGCACATGATCGCCATGGGCGAGACCGAGATCGGCGGCCGCCTACCGGTCAACACCGACGGCGGCTGCATCGCCAACGGCGAGCCGGTGGGCGCGTCAGGGCTGCGCCAGGTGTACGAGAACGTGCTGCAGCTCCGGGGCGCCGCGGGCGAGCACCAGGTCCCGGGCGACCCGAACGTGGGCTACACCCACGTTTACGGAGCGCCGGGCATCTCCGGCGTCACCATCCTCGCCCGCTGAGGACGGCACGAGGGAGACTGGGGTGCCCGCGTTCTGTCGCCTGCTGGCCCGAGACCGTCCCGGCGAGGCCGCCCTCGTCGACGGTGAGCGATGCTTCGGGTGGGCCGAACTGGACTCGATCCTCAACCGGGCCGCCGGCAACCTGCTCGCCACCGATCTCGGTCCGTCCCGCCGCGTGGCCGTGTTCGCGGAGAACGCGGCAGAGATCGCGTTCTCCCATCTGGGCGGCCTGCTGGGCGGAGCATCGACCGTCCCGGTGAGCTTCCATCTAACCGCCGCGGAGACCGCCTACATCCTGGCGGAGTCCGACTCGCGGATTCTCTTCGTCGGGCCCGAGACCGCTGCCCGCGGTGTGGAGGCCGCCCATTCGGCCGGGGTCGAGACGGTCGTGGGCTGGGGAGGGGGGCTCCCCGAAGACGCGACGCCCTGGGATCAGTGGCTCGCCACCGGCCCGGACCGCGACCCGCCCGGCGACGTGGCGCCCCTGCCCAACCTGATGTTCACGTCGGGCACCACCGGGCGGCCCAAGGGCACCGACCTGCCGCCCACGATGTTCGCGGGCGGCGCGACGATGACCGAGCACACCGAGGCCCTGAAGGGCAGCCGGTACGCCAAGTACGGCACCCACCTGGTGGTCGGCCCGATGTACCACACCGGTCCGCTGTCGGGGCTGCGCACCCTGGTGGCCGGCATCCCCACGGTGATCCTCGGCCGGTTCGACGCCGAGACGACCCTGGCGGCCATCGAGCGCCATCGAGTCGAGACCTCGGTCATGGTTCCCACCCACTTCGTGCGCCTGCTGGCCCTGCCGGCCGAGGTCCGGGACCGCTACGACGTGTCGTCGGTGAAGCTGGTGGCCCACACCGGGGCCAAGTGCCCCATCGATGTGAAGCGGGCCATGATCGACTGGTGGGGCCCGATCTTCGTCGAGGCCTACGGCGCCACCGAGGTGGGCTCGACCTGCACCATCAACAGCGAGGACTGGCTGGCCCATCCCGGTTCGGTCGGTCGGCCGGTGCCGCCGTTCGAGGCCCTAGTGGTCGACGACCACGACCGGCCGGTGCCGCCCAACACCGAGGGCCGGCTGTACTTCCGGGACACCACCGGACGGGGCGTCGTGTACCACAACGATCCCGAGAAGTCCCGGGCCGCCCACCTGGAGCCGGGCGTGTTCACCCTCGGCGAGATGGGCTACATCGACGACGACGGCTTCGTCTACATCACCGACCGGTTCTCGGACATGGTGGTGTCCGGAGGTGTGAACCTCTACCCGGCGGAAGCCGAGAACGTGCTGATCGAGCATCCGGGGGTGGCCGACGTGGCCTGCATCGGCATCCCCCACCGTGAGATGGGCGAGGAGATGAGAGCACTGGTGGTGGCCGCCGACGGCTGGGAGCCCGACAGCGACGCGATCGTTGCGTTCTGCCGGGAGCGGCTGTCGCGGATCAAGTGCCCGCGATCGGTCGAGTTCGTCGACGACCTGGGCCGCAGCGCGATGGGAAAGATCAACAAGCGGGCGCTGCGGGCCCCGTACTGGAGGAGAGACGATGGTTAACCCGTTCCGGTTCGCGGTCTATTCCTATTCGGCGACGTCCGCGGCGGACTGGCGCCAGCAGGCCCGTAGGGCCGAGGATCTGGGCTACAGCACGTTCTTCACCGCCGACCACCACATCGGGCCCGGCCCCGCCCTCACCGCGTCCAAAGCGGGCGTCCAGGACCTGGCCGCCATCCCCGCGATCATGGCCGCGGCCGACGTCACTTCGACGATCAACGTCGGGTGCCGGGTCCTCGGCACCGACTACCGCCATCCGGTGGTACTGGCCAAGGAACTGGCCTCGGTGGACATGCTGTCGGACGGGCGCCTGGAGGTCGGGCTGGGTTGCGGCTGGATGGCCGACGAGTACCAGGCGATGGGCATCGGCTTCGACCGGCCCGGTGTGCGCATCGACCGCATGGCCGAGACCCTCGCAGTGATGCGGGCCTGCTTCGGCGACGGCGAGGTGGACATCGACGGCACCCACTTCCAGGTCACCGGATTCGAGGGGGTGCCCAAGCCGGTCCGGCCGGGCGGGCCGCCCATCATGATCGGGGGCGGGGCGCCCCGGGTGCTGGGACTGGCCGGCCGTGAGGCCGACATCGTCAGCGTCAACCTCGACAACCGCGCCGGGCGGCTGGGCCCGGAGGGCACAACCAGTGGCAGCGGGGCGCACACCGCTAAGAAGATCGAGTGGATCAAGGCCGGGGCCGGCAACCGGTTCGACCAGATCGAGCTCGAGATCGGGGCCTACTTCACCGTGGTGACCGACGACCGCCAGGGCGCCATCGAAGCCATCGCGGGCCGGTTCGGCGCTGATCCCGCCGTCTTCGACGACCACGCGCACACGCTCATCGGCTCAGTCGACGCCATCTGCGAACAGCTGGAGTCCCGGCGCGAGACCTACGGCTTCTCCTACATCACCGTCGGCACCCGAGTGGCCGAGGACTTCGCGCCGGTAGTCGACCGCCTAACCGGAACCTGACCCCGGCTCCTCAGCGGCCCGACGAGCGGCCCGTGATGCGCGAACTAGAGCGGGTGCCGCCCAGCCCAGTCGCCGGGCGAGCGGCACCGGGTCGACCTAGTCCTGGCGCATCGCGGCTCTGTACAATACGCGGGGAACCCCAAGCACTGCTGCCGACGGCGGCAATAGGGATCCGGCATGGCACAGACGGCGCAGAATGCTCTCGAGGTAGCGCGGCGACACCTGGAGAAGGTCGAGGCTGCGTGGTGGGACCCTGTGGACTGGGCGGACCTTGCCCTGTACGGGTTCTACTGCCTGGAGCGGTGCGTGGTCGCTGCGGCGCTGCACCTGGGCCAGGCTCGCCCCAAGAACACCCACCCCGCGAAAGTGGACCATGCCCGACGCCTCGCCACCGATCATGGCCTGCCCGACGTGGAGCGACTGCTGGTGGATCTAAACGACAGGCGCAAGTTTGAGGCCTACGGGGACAGCGAACCGCCCGAGGACGAGGACCTCGACGCCGAGGATGTCGCCAACGAGATTCGGGCCTACTTCAAGGCAGTCGAGACGATGGTGGCGCCATGACCCCTCAGGCCGTCACAGCGGATCGGACGCAAGCAGTGGACAGTTGGGAGGCCGTCGTGCGGTTGTGGCCTGACGATGCCGCGAGATCCTGGACACGCCTGCTTGTGGAGACGGCAAGCAACGACACCGGGGTCCAAGCGGTGGTGGCAACCGGTTCGGCCGTGCGCGACGTCGACCGGAGCGACGATCTAGACCTCGTGCTGATACACCGCGGGACACGGCCCAGTCTGGTGCGCCCGCCGATCTCGGTCGATCTGCGGTGCTACAACCAGACCGATGTGGCCCCCAAGCTGGCCAGTGGCCACAGCTACCTGTCGTGGGCGGTGCGCTTCGGACGGCCGCTATTCGAGCGCCGTGATTGGTGGAGTTCGCTGAGAGCCAGCTGGAATCCCCGGCTGGTGCTGCCGTCGGCGGCTGAGGCCATCAGGCTTGCCCAGCAGGCCGAGCGCCACACAGACGCCCTAGCCGGCGCCGGCGACGACGACGCGGCAGCAGAGATGGCGCTGTCGGCGCTGACCCACCGCGCCCGGGCGGCGCTGAGCACCGCGGGGGTCTTCCCGAAGTCGCGCCCGGAACTCGCCGAGCAGCTGCGACTCATCGGCGAGCGCAAGTTGGCCGGACACCTAGACGACGCGCTCACCCGCCGGAACCAGTAGCCGCTCCAACAGTAGAGGCCACGGCGGCGGAGCCGCCGAGTCGGTGCGCATGCGCCGGACCCCGTCTCCGCTGCCTATCATGAGAGTGGCCTGACGGCTCCGGTTAGTAGGTTTCGGCCGAATGTAACCGTACGCCCCAGGTATCAGGGACCCCGGAAATGCGCGGGGTCCCTTTTTCTTGACTCTGCAGCATTCCGGCGGGACCAACGCCACGAGTTGATACTTCCATGGCCGCTTGCTCGGGCTCAGGCCCCGGCCCACCAGGCTTCGAAGAAGGGCTGGATCTCGCGGCTGACGACCTCGACCAGCAGGCCGGTCGGGGGCTGGAGGTAGGCGAATATGCCGTGGGTGCCGTCGGCGCCGGGATCGCTGCGGCAGGCCTCGAGCGACCAGCCCAAGGAGACGAGCCGCTCGGTCTCGGCGTCGACGTCGTCGACCCACACCCCGATGTGGTGGGTGCCGGGCGCATCGCCGGCGTCCCAGACCGACCCGCCGGAGCTCTCGAGCAGCTCGATGTGCATCGGCGGATCAACCGAGTAGCAGAACCGCAGCGGCACCCTCTCCAGGCCGCCTCCAGGGGTCCAGACGGGCTGGTCGTCGCGGTCGCGGGGCTCCGCCCAGCGGACACCCAGCGCGGGGCCGAGCTGCTCCATGGCCGCGTCGAGATCGACGACCCGCACGCCCACATGGAAGGCCTCGCCCATGTCGATCACGGCGCGGCGGGCCTCAGAACGTGCGCGGGTAGGTGCAGCCCCGTCGAATCGGGACGGGGTGTTTCCCGCTCTTGTTCGCTGCGCTCACGGGCCGCTCGGGCCACGGCCCCGACCGTATGGAACGGGTTCGCTCGCCGACCCGCGGGGCCTCTTACGTCCAGTGGTCGCCCTCCCGGAAGGCCATGCCCAGGCGGGCCTGGGGCGAGTCGGGGATCTCCTCGAGGGGGGTGCTGATCTCGTCGATCGTCGGCCCGAACTGGTCGGCCAGGGCCCTCATCCTGTCGCGGTCGAAGCTGTAGCAGCGCAGCGCGTTCTCGCCGAGCATCTTGCGGATGTCCTCCACGGGAAGGCCGGCGAGCGTGTTGCGCAGGCTCTCGCGGGTGTGGGGCCAGGTGCCCTCCACGTGGGGGTAGTCCGAGCCCCACATCACGCTGTCGAGACCGACGTCGTGGCGGGCGTTGGCCTCGGTCCGGGACATGAAGCTCGCCCCGACGAAGCAGTGCCTCTGCCAGTACTCGGTCGGCGTGAGCTCGAGCACGGCACGGCCCTGCGCCCCCAGATTGCTGTTGAGGGTGCTGTCGAGGTCGCTGAGAGTGCGGGGGATCCAGTCGGCGAGCAGCTCCGCGAAGGTGAGCTTCAGACCGGGATGGCGGTCGAACACGCCGGTCCACATGAGCCACCACAGGTGCCGGGTGCTGAAGAAGAACGCCTCGGTGAGCGTCAACAGGATGTTGGCGACGTGCCCGAACGGGTAGTGCTGGGCCGGGATCGAGTCCACGCCGTGGGTGTTGAGCGGCATGTTGTACTCCTCGCACACCGACCACAACGGCTCGTAGACCTCGTCGTGGAGGCCCGGGTACTCGCCCGAAGGGGCCACGCCGGGGAAGGCGATCCCGCCCCGCAGGCCGTTCTCGGCAGCCCACTGGACCTCCTTGACGGCCGAGTCCACGTCCTCGATCTCGATCTGGGCGATCCCGAAGAACCGGTCCGGGTAGGCGGAGCAGAAGTCGGCCAGCCAGCGGTTGTAGATGCGGGCGCCGGCGACGCGCTGCTGGATCGAGGGCGCCGGCAGCCCCAGCGGCGCCCGCTCGCGGTACTCGGGGCTGAACGGGCGGGGGCCGTTCGGGAAGATGACGCAGCCGACCACGCCGTCGGCCTCCTCGTGGCGGGCCTTCACGTCGGGGTCCCGGGTTCCGGGCCCCATGCCCTGCTCCTGCTGGAGGGTGTTCATCTCCTCGGACTTGCCCTGGGCCTTGCCGACGCTGGAGTGGTCGCGGAAGGCCTGGCGGCTCTCGAGCTCGGCCTGGAAGGCCGCCATGTCCTTCTGCTCTACATAGTCGGCGAAGCCCTCGAAGGGTGGGCTGGCATGGGTGTCCGACGAGATCATCATGAGCCGCTCGGTGGCCGGCCCGGAGCGTTCGTCAGTTTGAAGAGCCATGGCTGTCCCCCGTGAATTGTCTCGTGCGCTATATCCGGTGCGCTATATTCGATGCGCTATATTAACTGTCGAAGAGTTCGCTGTCGAGCAGTGATCGCAGCGACTCGACCGCGGTTTCGTAGTCGAAGGGCGAAGACACCGCGATGACGGTGACACCGGCGAAGAACGCGCCCAGGACATGGGCGACAGCGCCGGCCCGCTCGTGGTCGAGACCCGACTGCAAGGCGACGGAGCGGAACAGGCCGGCGGTGAAGTCCCGGTACTCCGACACTGCCACCAGCTCCGGGGTGCGGGTTACTTCCATGCGGGTGGCCAGCAGGAACCGGGCCAGCTCCGGGTCGGCGGCATGGATCTGGATGGCGGTGTCGAGCATGGCGTTGATCTTGCTCCGGAGGTCGCCCTGGCCCGCGATGGTCTCGCCCCACGACTCGGCCAACAGCTCCGACACCTCCTCGATGGCCGCGGTGAACAGTCCGGCCTTGTTCCCGAAGTGGTGGTACAGCACCGGCGTGCTGACCTCGGCCCGGCGGGTGATCTCCGCGATGGTGGCGCCGTGGTAGCCGTACTCGGCGAAGACCTGCCGGGCGGAGCGCAGCAGCGCCTGCTTGGTCCTCGCCGTGGTGTCCCCGGGAGGGCGCCCGCGGGGGTTGGGCGACCGGCGCCCGGTCTCTGCCGGCGGGTCGGGCTCTGCCCCGACCGCGTCCCCGCCGCCGCGATGCTCGGTCACCGGCTCGCCCCCGCGAGGCTCCGGCGGTGGGCCCGCCGCTCCTGCTCGGTGTTCGGGTCGGGAACCGGCTGGGCGGCCAGCAGTTCGGCGGTGTGGTCGTGGACGGGATCGGCGAAGAGGTCCTCGGTGCTTCTCAGCTCGACCAGACGGCCCCGGTGCATCACCCCTATTCGATCACACAGGTAGCGGACCAATGACAGATCGTGGGCGATGAAGACCATGGTGAGCCCGAACTCCTCTCGCAGGTCGGCCAGCAGGTTCAGGATCGACGACCGCACCGACACATCGAGAGCGGAGACAGGCTCGTCGCATACCAGGAGCGAGGGCCGGGCAGTCAGGGACCGGGCGATGGCGATGCGCTGGCGCTGCCCGCCCGAGAACTCGTGAGGGAACCGGTTCAGGGAGTCGGGCGGGAGCTGAACGAGTTCGATCAGGTCCCGCAGCGCGGGCTCGTCGTGACCCGGCGTCCCCCACAGCCCGTGGATGCGGAGGGGCTCGGCCAGTATGCGGCCCACCCGCATCCTGGGATCGAGCGACGACGCCGGGTCCTGAAAGATCATCTGCATCTGGAGCCTCAACCGGCGCAGCTGCCGCACACCGAGGCCGCCGAGGTCCTGGCCGTCGAAGCGGACCGTTCCGCGGCTCGGCTCTATCAGATGGAGCATGCATCGGGCCAGAGTCGACTTGCCGCTGCCCGACTCTCCGACGATGCCGAGCACCTCACCCCGCCGGAGCTCCAGCGAGACCCCGTCCACCGCGGTGATCAGCTCGTGGCCCACGAGGCCCTCGCCCTTGATCTTGAACGTCTTGGCGAGACGCTCGAGTTTGACCAGCACCCCGTCGTCGACCGCGGTGCGGGCCGCGGCGGCGGCCGGCGCGGGCGCGAGCGATGCCAGGTTGATCTCCCCCACCCGGGCGCACGCCGTGGCCCGGGACCCGTCAGCCGCATCGTCGAGCGTGACGAGCGGCGGGGGCTCGGTGGTGCACACAGGGTCCACGGCGAAAGGGCACCGCGGGTTGAAGCCGCAACCATCGGGACGGGCCGCGGGCTCGGGCGGAGACCCGGCGATGGCCACCAGACGCTCCTCGGTCCGGTCCAGCGGGGGGATCGAGCGCAGCAGCAGCCCGGTGTAGGGGTGGCGGGGGTCGGCGTACAGATCAGGGGTCGGGGCCCGCTCGACGAGCCGGCCGCCGTACATCACCAGGACGCGGTGGGTGAAGCCGGCGATGATGCTCAGATCGTGAGTTATCAGCAGGACGGCCAGGTCGCGGGCCTCGCCCAGCTCGTGGAGTAGGTCGAGCACCTCGGCCTGGATGGTGACGTCGAGAGCGGTGGTCGGCTCGTCGGCGATCAGCAGGTCGGGGTCTCCGGCGAGAGCGATGGCGATCATCACCCTCTGGCGCATCCCGCCCGACAGCTCGTGGGGGTATGAGTCCATGAGACGCTCCGGCCGGGGCAGGTGCACCTGGTCGAGGAGGTCCACCGCAATGTCGCGCATCTGCCGCTTGTCGAGACCGGGGCGGTGAAGCTCCAGCGCCTCGATGACCTGGCGCCCGGTCTTCAGGACCGGGTTCAACGAGGACAGCGGATCCTGGAAGATCATGGCGATCTGGCCGCCGCGGATCCAACGCATCTCCCGCTCGCTCTTGGCCAGCAGGTTCTCGCCGCTCAACGAGATCGATGTCCGGGGCCCGAGCTCCCCTCCGATCCGACCGATCAGACCCATGACGGCCAGGGCGGTAAGGCTCTTGCCGCTGCCGGACTCGCCGACGAGCCCGACCCGCTCGCCGGGACGGATGTCGAAGCTGGCGTCGGTGACCGGCATCACCGGCTCGGCGTCGTGGCGGCGCTGGAAGGCGACCTGGAGATCCCGGACCTCCAGCAGCGGCGCGGTCACGACGCGGTCCGCACGGTGAGGGGATCGGTGACCCGGTGCAGCCAGCTGCCGATGAGGTTGGTGCTGAGCACCCCGAGCAGCAGGAAGAGACCCGAGAAGGTCGAGATCCACCAGCTTGTCGAGAGGTACTCCCGGCCCGACGACAAGATGGCGCCCAGCGAGATCTGGGGCGGCTGCACACCGAAGCCGATGAAGCTCAGGCTGGCCTCGGCCAGCATCAGGGCCGCGAACGTCACCGCCATCAGCGACATGGCCGCCGCGGCCACGTTGGGGAGCACGTGCACGAACAGGATCCGCGGGGTCGATGCGCCCAGCCCGGTGGTGGCGGTGACCAGCTCGCTGGTACGCAGAGTCAACACCGCTCCCCGCACCACCCGGGCGTACAGCATCCACGAGATCAGGCCGAGCACGATGACCAGCCCGACGATGCCCCGCTCGAGCACCCGGACCAGCACCATCACCAGCAGGATCCCGGGGAAGGCGAGCTCGATGTCGGTCAGACGCATCAGCACGGCGTCGACCGCACCGCCGAAGTAGCCCGAGATCAGCCCGATCAGCGTTCCCAGCGCCGCGCCCAGCAGCGCGGCCAGCGCCCCGACCGCGAACGAGGTCCGCATACCGTGCATGATCCTCAAGAACAGGTCCCGGCCGAGCGAGTCGGTGCCGAGCAGGCCCCCGTCGCCACCGGCCCATGACGGTCCCTGGAGCCTCCTGGACAGCCTGGGCGCGGAGGCGTCCAGGTCCGAGACGATCGGCACGAGCACCGACGAGACCACCAAGGCGACCGCGACGAGGATCGCGGCGATGATGACGGGACGCCGTTGCAGCTCGGCCCAGAGCCGGCGAGCAGTCACTGGCGGTTCGCCTTGACCAGATGGCGGGTGCGGGGATCCACCGCGAAGTAGAAGAGGTCGGCCAGCAGGTTGAGCACCGCGGTGGCGGTGGCGGCCACCATGACGATGGCCTGCACCAGGAAGACGTCTCCCCTGAACAGGGCGTCGGCGGCCAACCGGCCTATCCCGGGCCAGGCGAAGACGATCTCGATGATGATGGCCGTGCCGACGAACACCCGGCCGAGCTCGAACAGCAGCAGGGTCACCACCGGCACCGCCACGTTCTTGAGAACGTGGCGGCGGGCGACCTGGCCCTCGCTGAGGCCCTTGGCCCGGGCCGCCAGGATGTAGGGCTTGCCGTACTCGGCGGACATGGTGGCCTGGGTGAGCTGGAAGTTCTGGGCGAAGGGGCGCAGGGCCAGCACCAGGATGGGCAGGATCATCACCTGGGGCTTCGGGGTGTAGCCCGCGGTCGGCAGCCAGGCGATATTCACCGCGAACACGAGCACGAGCATGATCGCCAGCCAGAACTCGGCGATCGAGATCACCGAGTACGAGAGCACGTTGAGCCCGTTGGCCAGGGCCGAGTCGGGCCTGCGAGCCGCGATCGATCCCATGAGCACTCCCAGCAGGCCCCCGCCCAGCACCGCGGGAACCACCAGCATCAGAGTCGCGGGAAGCCGCCCGAAGACATGGCCGAGGGAGTCGCCGCCGAGCCACAGCGAGTCGCCGAAATCGCCCTGCAGCGCGTCCCAGAAGAACCTGACGAGCTGGGTGAGGAACGGATCGTCGAAGCCGTGCTTCTCGTTGAACGCCTCGATGGCCTCCACCGGGGTGCCTATCGGAAGGCCCAGCGTGGCGGGATCTCCGACGATGTGCAGCGCTACGAAGGTGATCAGCAGAGCCCCGCCGATCACGATCGCGAACTGGGCGACCCGCCCGAGCAGGTAGCGCTTCACCGGTTGCGGCTCGAGCCCACCGGCGAGGGCGGGGGTGCGAGCGGGTGGGTTCGGCTACGGCGGAACGGGTCGCCCCGCCTCAAACCGGCATCACCTCGTGCTCGTCACCCCGTGCCCTCACCAAATGGTCGTCACCCCGTTCTGGAAACCCCGGTCCAGTGGATGCGGGGATCGGCCCGCTCGGGAATGCTTATGCCGTCGACATGGCCGACGATGCCCCGCTCCTTGTACAGGATCACGAAGCCGTGAGTGTTGCATACGCCCTCGGTCGCGGCCGCGAACAGCTCCGCCCGCCTGCCGGGGTCGACCTCGCCCATGGCGTCGAGCACGGTCTGGCCGAGACCCGGGTAGTTGCTGTAGTTGATCATCTCCAGCCGGCCCTCTTCCTTGACGAACAGGTTCCAAGCAGGAGTGACGCTGGGCGTCACATTTCCGGCCCTCACGAAGAACATCTCGGCCCGGCTCTCGCGAGGCTCGAAGAGGCTCCCCAGCCATTCCTGGTAGGGCGACAGCACGAGATCGACGTTCAGCCCGACCGCGCCGAGCTGGTCGACGACGACCTCGGCGATGTCCTCGCCGCCGGTGTAGCGGGCGGTGGGCACCGCGAAGCTGAGCGTCCCGCCGACCGCGCCGGCCTCCTCGAGAAGCTCCCGGGCCCGGTCGGGGTCGTATCCCTGGTCGGCGAGGTTCGGGTTGTAGCCCGCGTTGCCGGGGATGCTCATCTGGCATTCGCCGCTGAGGGAGGTGTCCGCGCCGATGATCGCGGTCCGGATGCCCTCCTGGTCGACGGCCAGCACGATGGCCTCACGGACCCGCGGGTCCTGGGTGATGCCGTTGTAGCCGTTCAGCCAGAGCATCATCGTGCCACTGGGCGCGTTGTAGGCGACTCCGGGGACCTCACCGATGAGGTCGGCGGGAATGCCCAGCGCGACGTGGAACTCGTTGCCGGCGGCCAGGCCGGCGACCCGGGACGAAACCTCCGGCCGGGTGAGGCCGGTGACGCTGTCGGGCCCTGAAGGAGTTCCGCCCCAGTAGTCGGCGTTCTTGGTGATCACGACCTGATCGGCCGACCTCGACGTGAAGGTGTACGGCCCGGTGCCGATCGGGTTGTCGTTCTGCGCGTTGGGGTACTTCGCGGTGTACTCGGGCGGGACCATCTGGGCCGAGGTCAGTACGGCCAGGAAGTCCGGCGACGGCTGGCTAGTCATGATGTCGACGGTGTAGTCGTCCACGACTGTGGCCGTCGCGTAGTCCGAGAAGTAGTTGGCGATGAGCGATCCGAACTCCTCGCCGGAGATCCGGTCGAGGCTGAACTTCACAGCCTCGGCATTGAACGGCTCACCGTTGTGGAACGTGACGCCCTCACGCAGCTTGAAACGGTACGTGACGTTGTCGTCCATGATCTCGTAGGACTCGGCGAGCTCGGGGATGACGTTCCCGTCGTCGTCGGTCGTCACGAGGCCTTCGGTCACGTTGCCCCACAGCATGATCGTGTTCCACACCGCGTTGCTGCGCTGCGGGTCCATGTCCTGGATCTCGGGCCCGATGGCGATCCTGACGTCGAAGGTGTCCGGTTCGGGCTCGGGCGCAGCCGCAGCGGCGGCTTCCTCGGCGGCGGCCGCGGCGGCGGCCGCGGACTCGGCTTCCGCCCTGGCGGCATCGGCATCGGCCTCAGCAGCCTCCAGGGCGGCCTCGAGCTCGGCCATGGCGGCGGGGTCTACGGCGCCCTCGGCCTCGGCCATGGCAGCATCGAGAGCCGCCTCGGCGTCGGCGGCCCTGGCATCGGCCGCGTCGGCCTCGGCCGCGGCGGCATCGGCGTCGGCGGCAGCCGCATCAGCCGCGGCCTGAGCCGCGGCCGCTTCGGCTTGGGCAGCCTCAAGCGCGGCGGCATCGGCCGCGCTGGTGCCCGGATCAGCCTCGTCGTCGCCGCAGCTTGCGGCGACAAGGCTGAAGACAACCAGGGCGGCTAGCAGCAGGCGCCACGGTCGCAGTGCCTTACCTGAGACCTTCTTGGAGGTCTCCCTGTCGACAAATCGCACGTCACATCCCCCTTGTTGGACCACGGTGCCCGAGTCGCCACAACCTCAGCGGCGAACCCGTGCGCACAATATGCGTTGGGTCATATTTCTAGCAAGCTCGCTCGGGGCGTGCCAGAGGAACTAGCCGTCGGCGTGGGCTGCGGACGCGAAGATCGGGCCCAACTCGGTGTCCTCGGCCTCGATCAGGCGCTCGACCCAGCTGTGGAACCGGTGCCCGCCGCCCTCGTTGCGACCGAACAGGAACGACTGCTTGGCGCCGGTCGAGACCGCGGTCTGGATGCCGTAGCAGGTGGTGTAGTCCTCCTCCCGAACCACCTTCTCGAGCAGGTCGGCATGCTCGGCGGCCTTGGCTGCGGTCGCCTCGTCGGGCGGCTCGGCCAGGAAGTACGACTGGACGGTGATCGATCGATCAGGGGTGGGGCCGGGGAACAACTGCGACAGCAGGACCGACTCGCCGCGGTAGATCGCCATCGAGACGTTCGGGAACATCGTCCAGACGCCGCCGACAGTGTCATTGATGTCCCAGTCGTCGGGGGAGTCGGCCAGTTCGAGGAGCGAGGGATCCGGCCTCGACATGCGCTGGTGAGGCCCGAACACATGGTAGATGGCCTTGTTGCTGGCGTCGGGGCCGAAGCTGTTCTGGTGAAGGATCGGCAGGTGGTAGTAGTCGAGATAGCCGTCATAGGCCAGCTTCCAGTTGGGCCCCTCGATGTCGCGACGCGAGAACAGGTGCCAGTCGCCGAAGTTGAAGTGGGCGAGCACCTTGTCGTAACCGGCCAGGAACTCGTCGAGGTGGAGTTCGGCGCCGGGAGTGAGTCCCACGAAGACCATGCCGGCGCGCTCGCCGGCCGGAAGCGGTGTGAGCCCGAGGTTCTCGGTGTCGACCTCGCCGAACTCGCTGCGGTTGGTGATGCCGACCAGACGGCCGCCGGAGTCGTAGGCCCAGCCGTGGTAGGGGCAGGAGAACCCCCGCGTCGTGCCGCAGCCGTCGGCCACGACGATCGCGCCGCGGTGGCTGCACATGTTGACGAATGCCTTGATCTCGCCGTCGCCGGTGCGGGTGACCAGGATCGGCACGCCCGCGGCTCTCATCGCCTTGTAGGCGCCGGGCTCCCGCAGCTCGCTGCCGAAGGCCACCAGCAACGGGACACGCTTGAAGATCCGGTCCATCTCGAGCTGCCACCGCCCGGGATCGGAGTAGTTCGACGCAGGAACGCGCAAGGGGGCCGGTTCCTGATCGCCGAGGTTGGCTCGTGTGTGGGCGATGTTGCGCTGAGCCATGGCCACAAGCTGCGCTCTGCTCATAGGACTCTCCCCGGTCCACCCGCCCCTAACAATAGAGCGGTCAACATATTGTTTTCGCACTGGCCCCGCCGGCTCCCTTCGCGGAGGCGGCGATCACATCAGCGGGGCACGTCCTTCCAGGGTAGGTCACGGTCGACCCGAGGCTCGCGGGGCAGGCCCAGCACCCGCTCACCGATGATGTTGCGCTGGATCTCGTCGGACCCGCCCGCGATGCGGTATCCGGGCGCGCCCAGCACGTGCTCGCCCCACTCGTAGGTGCCCCACTCCCCGGTGTCGGCCACCAGCCGCGGGCCGAGCACCATCGACACCACGTCGGACATGATCCTCATGCCCTCTGTCCAGAAGATCTTGCCCAACGAACCCTCCGGCCCGGGCTGACCGCTGCGAGCCAGATCGGCAGCCCGGCGGTTCAGCAGGTTCTCCACCCGTCCATGGACGTACATGCGGGTCAGCGCCTCCCGGATCACCGGGTCGCCGGTGACACCCACCTGCCGGGCGGTGCCCAGGAGTTGCTCCCACGACCCTCCCGACGAGCCGGAGGCACCCTCCTCGGAGCGGTCGCGCTCATAGCTGAGCGTCGTCAGCGCCACGTTCCAGCCGTCGCCCTCCGGACCCACGCGAAGATCGTCGGAAATCCTCGCGTCGGTGATGAACACCTCGTTGAACGCCGCTCCGCCGCTCATCTGCTTGATGGGTCGAATATCGACTCCGGGATGGTCGAGAGGAAGCATGAAGGCGGTCACGCCGCGGTGTTTGGCGACATCGGGATCCGAGCGGGCCAGCAGCAGGCCCCAATGGGCGAACTGGGCCCCGGAGGTCCACACCTTCTGGCCATTGACGATCCACTCGGAGCCGTCACGCACGGCCCGGCACGCCAGGCCGGCCAGGTCCGAGCCCGCGCCCGGCTCGCTGAAGAGCTGGCAGCAGAGGATCTCGGTGGCCAGCAGCGGCCCGACGAACCGGGCCTTCTGTTCCGGGGTGCCGAAACGGGCGATGGTCGGAGCGATGAGCCGCTTCGTCACCGCGAACAGCTCGTGGCTCCGCGGCGTCTCGTAGTCCTGCTCGAGGCGGTTGAACGCCACCGCGTGGGCCCAGGTCAAGTCGAGCCCTCCGAACTCGACGGGCCAATCGACGGCGTGATAGCCGCGCTGCTGCTTGCGGGCGTTCCACGCGACGAGATCGTCGAGAAGCCTCTTCTCCCTGTCGAAGTCGAGGTTGTGGAACACCGCGACATCGAAGTCGCCCTCGCCCCAGACCGGCGCCTGCTCGCTCGTCGGGGAACGCCGGGGCGGCGCGTTCTGGCCGAGCCACCTGCCCGCCTGCTCGACGAACGCGTCGAGGTCGGTCTCGATGGGAGCCGGGCTCACGGGCAGCCACCCTATTGCCGCGCATTACGGCCGGGCGAGTCGCCCTTCTAGTGTTGACAAGGCAGTCGCGTCAACCGTCGCGACCGCTGCGACCGTGGAGGCCAAATGGCGAACCAGCCCTACCGACCCCGGATACCGCCCCTGCCCGAAGCCGAGCGCGACGACTACGCGAAGGAGTTGCTGGACTTCGCCGGCGGACCCGACGGCGGTGGCCGCACCCCGAACCTCTGGACCACGCTCGTTCGCCATCCCGGATTGTTCCGGCGTTGGATCCCGTTCGGCGGCAAGCTGCTCGCGGGCAAGATCCCCATGCGGGACCGGGAGCTGATGATCCTGCGGACCGCTTGGCGGTGCGGGGCGGAGTACGAGTGGGGACAGCACTGCCGGATCGCACGCCAGGCCGGCGTCACCGACGAGGAGCTGATCGGGATCGCCCGGGGTCCGGCTGCGCCGGGATGGGATCCGTTCGACGCCGCGCTGCTGCAGGCTGTCGACGAACTCCACGACGGCTCGCGCCTGACCGACGAGACCTGGGCAGCGCTGGCCGGCCGGTACGACGAGAAACAGTTGATCGAGCTGCCGATGCTCATCGGCCAGTACCACCTGGTCGCCTTCACCATGAACACGCTGCAACTGGAGCACGAGGCCGGCGCCGACCGGTTCCCGGACCTCCGCTGAGCGACCGCGCCCGCTGACAGCTCGCGGGCCTGGCTCGGATTGCTACAGCAGGGCCTGCATGTCCACCGAGTCGATGTACTCGTGCAGGCGGACCAGCTCGAGGTTCTCGTCCAGGAAGTAGATCATCCCGGCCTGGATGCGCACCGGCTCGCCGCCGGGTCCCTCCGCGGCGAGCACCATCTCCAGCAGGTAACCGCCGGGAAAGACCTGGATGTTGACATCCTGGCGCTCACGGTTGCGCAGGTACTTCAGCTTGCCGATCAGGGCGTCAAAGTGGAGGTCGGCAGGCACCGCCTGGGGCTGGCCGTCTACGGCATAGTTCCGCCAGACGATATGGCTGTGCGCGCCCGCCGGCATTTCCGGCATCCGGACCGTGCCGTCGTCGTTCAGCTGAATCGGATGGCCCTCCTCGAAGGGCAGTGGACCGCTGACGGAGGCCTCGGCCTTTGCTTGAATGGCGGCAAGGTGTTGCTTGAGGTCCTCCCCCGGCATCGACTGCCAATCGGGCGGGGTCCATCCTTCAGCTGCAGGCATGACAACCTCTTGGTCCGGTGGATTATGCTGGCTCGCATATTTTCGCCAGGATCTCGAGAAACTGTCAAGTGGCCGGGGTGACTCGATGGATGCAAGCCGGTTGAGCGGCAAGGTGGCCGTCATCACCGGGGGCGCGGGGGTGATCGGACGGGCCTTGGCCCGCCACCTGGTCGAGGCCGGAGCCCTCGTCACGCTGGCCGACATCGCGACCAGCAGCGGCGAGGCCCTGGCGTCGGAACTCGGCTGCGGCTTCATCGAGACCGACGTGCGTCACCCTGGTGACAACGAACAGATGATCGCGGCCGCGGTCGACCGCCACGGACGGCTGGACCTGGTCTTCTTGAACGCCGGTGTGTCGATGCAGAGCCTGGAGGCGAGCCTGCCCTACGACCCGGCCAGCATCGATCTCGACGCCTACCGGCGGATCCTGTCGGTCAACATCGACGGCGGCGTGTTCGGCGTCGCAGCCGCGCTCGGTGCGCTGGCCCGCAGCGGCGGCGGCGCCATCGTCATCACCGCATCGGTGGCGGGGCTCATCGCCTGGCCCCCCGACCCGGTGTACACCATTTCCAAGCACGGTCTCGTCGGCTACGTGCGCTCGATCGCACCGGCGCTCGCCGAGCAGGGCGTCGCCATCAACGCGGTGTGCCCCGGCGCCACCGGCTGCTTCGAAGACGGCCAGATCCCCGACGGGCTGGCGGTGCTGGCACCGGAGGCTCTCGCGGCGGCCATGGTCGAGATCGCCACCGACGGAGGGACCGGGCGGGCGGCCAGTGTTGTGGCCGACCGCGAACCCGTGGTGCAATTCCATGAGTTCGCTGGAGTCGAGGGCTTCTAGCGGGACAGGAGGAAGGGGACGATGCGCATGTCGGGACTCAAACACCCGCTGAGCGGGGCGGTGTACGACCTGACCGGGGACGGCGCCGTCCGGGTGACCACCGAGGACAGTTCGGGCACGTTCGACAAGAACGGTGTCTGGATCAGCGGCGACCTTCGCTCCTGCGACCCCCAGATGTGCAACTGGATCGCCTCGGGCGTCTACAAGCTGGCCCCCCGCCGGCCGACCTCGTACCGGCAGGAGGAAGAGTCGTGACTCCTCCCGAAGGGGCCCGTCCGGGGTCGGGCCCGCCCCCATACCAGCAGATCCTCGACACCGACACCCATCCCGTCCCGGAGGTGCTGCGCCGGACCAGCGACGTCCGGTTCAGCGACGCCGACATTGCCGTCTCGCGGTACACCAGCCGCTCGTTCCACGAGCTGGAGAAGGAGAAGGTCTGGAGCAGGGTGTGGCAGATGGCCTGCCGCACCGAGGACATCGGCGAGGTGGGCGACATTCTCCGCTACGACATCGCCGACAAGTCGTACCTCATCGTGCGGACCGCTCCCGACGTCATCAAGGGCTACTACAACGCCTGCCTGCACCGGGGCCGGATGCTGCGGGAGTACGACGGGCGGGTCAACGAGATCCGCTGCCCGTTCCACGGCTTCTGCTGGGAGCTCGACGGCCGCCTGAAGCAGGTTCCGTCGGACTGGGACTTCCCCCACGTCCACGCCCGGGCCGGGGAGTTCCAGCTCCCAGAGGTGAACGTGGGCACCTGGGGCGGCTTCGTGTTCATCAACCCCGACGAGAACTGCGAGCCGCTGGCGTCGTTCCTGGGCGACCTCCCGGACCATTTCGCGGGCTGGGACCTGGAGAACCGGTACAAGAGCGCCCACGCCGCGAAGATCATCCGCTGCAACTGGAAGGTGGCGTCGGAGGCCTTCTCGGAGGCGCTGCACGTCGTGGCCACCCATCCCCAGATCCTGCCGAGCATCGGCGACGCGATCACCCAGTACGACGTATGGGGGAACTTCAGCCGGGCCATATCCCCCAACAACGTCCCGAGCCCGCACCTGCGCTGGACCCCGACCGAGCAGCAGATGTTCGACGTGCGGACCGACCGGCGCCTGGGCGACGAACCGGTGCAGGTCGTCCCCGAGGGCATGTCCGCCCGGGAGTTCACCGCCCAGGTCGGGCGCCAGATGTGGAGACCCGTCGTCGGCGACCGCGTCGATCGGATGTGCGACGCCGAGTTCAACGACTCGATCTACTACACCGTGTTCCCCAACTTCCACCCCTGGGGGGCCTTCAACGCCATCACCTACCGCTTCCGGCCCAACGGCGACGACCACGAGAGCTGCATCATGGAGTGCATGTTCCTGCTGCCCTTCGCCGAGGGCCAGCGGCCGCCGGCGGCCAAGATCAACTGGCTCGGCCCGGATGATCCATGGTCGGCCCACGCGCCCGAGCTCGGCAGCCTGGCCCGGGTCTTCGACCAGGACACGTTCAACCTGCCGAGGATGCAGGAGGGCCTCCGGACCATGAAGAAGACCGGCGTCACCCTGGCCAACTACCAGGAACTGAAGGTCCGCCACATCCATGTGCTGCTCGACGAGTGGATCAGCCGGGATTGACGGCCGGAGCCCGAGACGTGGATCAGCCGGGATTGACGGCCGGAGCCCGAGACGTGGATCAGCCGGGATTGACGGCCGGAGCCCGAGACGTGGATCAGCCGGGATTGACGGCCGGAGCCCGAGACGTGGATCAGCCGGGATTGACGGCCGGAGCCCGAGACGTGGATCAGCCGGGATTGACGGCCGGAGCCCGAGACGTGGATCAGCCGGGATTGACGGCCGGAGCCCGAGACGTGGATCAGCCGGGATTGACGGCCGGAGCCCGAGACGTGGATCGGCCGGGATTGACGGCCGGAGGCCGAGACGTGGATCTTGAACAGGTCGCGGACGAGCTGGCCATCCGCAGTCTCGTCGACACATTCTGTGACGGCGTCAACAGCCGGGACAGCGTGTTGTGGGGCTCGGTCTGGGATGACGAGGACGCCACGTTCTGCCTGCACGGCATCGAGCGGGCCGGCAAGGACGCAATCGTGGCCGGGTTCGTCGACGGCATGGCGGCCTACGAGCTGCTGGTGCAGGTGGCTCCCAACGGCCGGATCGAGATCGACGGGGACACGGCCACCGGCCGGTGGTACATCCTCGAGATCGGCCAGCTCCGCAGCGGAGCCTCATCCCAGCAGGTGGCGCTGTGCCGGGACCAGTACCGGCGCACGGGCGACGGTTGGCGGCTCCGGCGCCGGGAGGTCGAGCGCATCTACAAGGGCGACGCTGCTCTGGGGGGCTGGATCCGGCCGGCTACGGACTGACCCCCTGCCGGACCGGCCGGCAGTAGTGTCGGCCGCGATCGAGAGGAGCCCGGCCATGGTCCAACCCGTGCGGCGCCAGTACCGGGCCTACGCGGGGTTCGTGACCACGCCCCAGTTCTTCGACGACTCCCCCACCCAGTTCGTGAAGGTGGCCCCGCCCGGAACCGGCATCATCCAGCGGGTCAACCACATCGACGGCTACGAGTTCACCCTCGACGAGCGGACCCGGAACTTCGCAGTGCTGGAGGATGCGGCCGTCTGCCTGGGCCGCGCCCACTGCCAGGTCATCCGCCCATCTACGGGCACCTCCTCTCGACGCTGGACCGGCAATGACCCGCACCATCGCTGAGATCGTCGCCAATGACATGTGCATCGGCTGCGGGCTGTGTGAGGCCGTCACCGGGGGCCGGGTCGAGATGGTGATGACCCCGGCCGGGTCGTTGCGGCCCTCGCCCGCAGACGGGTTCACCCCCACCGAGGAGGCCACCCTGGTGTCGGCCTGCCCGGGCGCAGTGGCCGAAGCCCGGGGCGAGGCCGGCTGCCACGCCGACCCGGTGTGGGGGGCCTACCGGTCGATGGCCCGGGCGTGGGCCGGCGGGGCCAAGGTGCGCTACGAGGGCGCCACCGGCGGGGTGCTGACCGCGCTGGGCATGCACGCGCTCCGCACCGGCCGGGTCGACTTCGTGCTCCATGTGGGCGCCGATCCCGAGCGGCCCATGCGCAGCCGCTGGGTGCTCTCGGAGACCCCGGAGTCGGTGCAGACCAACACCGGGTCGCGCTACGGGCCGACGGCACCGCTGGCCGGCCTGACCGCGGCGCTGGAGCGGGGACAACCCTTCGCCATCATCGCCAAACCCTGCGACCTGGGAACGGTGCATGCAGTGTCGAGAACCGACTCCCGGGTCGACGAGCTGTGCACCCTCCGGCTGGCGCTGGTGTGCGGCGGCCAGTCGCGGCTGTCCAAGTCGCAGGCGGTGCTGGACGAGTTCGGCCTCGACGAGGACGAGTTGGCGCTGTTCCGGTACCGGGGGCACGGCAATCCCGGGCCCACCGTGGTGGAGACCCGCGATGGGCGCCGGTTCGCCAAGCCCTACCTGGAGATGTGGGAGGACGAAACGGGCTGGCAGGTCGAGACCCGCTGCAAGTTCTGCCCCGACGCGCTGGGCGAGGCCGCCGACGTGGCCTCGGCCGACATCTGGCCCGGCGGCGCCCCCACCGGCGAGGACGAGGGGTTCAACGGGATCATCGTGCGCACCACGGCCGGCGAGGAGCTGGTCGCCTCGGCGGTGGCCGCAGGTGAGCTGGTGCTCGGCGGACCGATCACGCCACGGGAGTTCGACGGCCTGCAGCCCCACCAGGTGCGCAAGAAGGAGGCGCTGGCGGCCCGGTACCAGGGCTTGGCCGACTCGGGGATAGCTCCCATCGAGACCCGGGGCCTGCGCATCACCGAGCTAGGCCGGCGCCTCGACGGTGAGCGGTTCGAACACGAGCGGGCCGGCACCCGCCGCCGGGCCGCCAATCTCTAGCTTCCGGGCATCGGTTCGGAACCGTCTTGTTCCGGCCTGTCAGGGGCGTGCCGTACAATCGTTCCCATGGACGGCGGGAGCCGGATCGACCTGACGGTGCGCCTGTGGCGGGGCGGATCCAAGCGGCAGTTCGAGCGGTACATCAGCCGCCTGCTCAAGCTGCTGCCCCGCCACGGCGGGCGGGCCGAGCGCCGGGCCGGGGAGGTGGACGGCGGGCCGGGCCGTCCCGACGCGGTGCTGGTGCTGTCGTTCCCCGACACCGCCGCGGTGGACGCCTACCTGACCGACCCCCGACGAGACGACCTGGAGGAGCTCGCGGCCAAGGCGGTCACGAGGTCGCTGATCACCGGCGGGCGCAAGCACGACGCCGGCGAGCACGACCCGGTCGAGGTAACTCAACTGCCCCTCGAGACCGGCTGAGAGGCGCGGCCCAAGCCTCTGGCGCCCGCGGATCCGAAATCAGTAGAGAAACTCGTCGCATAGGAGCAATATCCGGGCAGATTCGGGTGGGCCTGGCCTAGGGCTGCGTAGGGCCGTCCGGGCCCGGCGTGGCAGGCTGACCGGATGCGGGTGGTCGTCATCGGTGCTGGGATCGCGGGCGCGGCCGCGGCCTGGCACCTGGCCGAGCACGCCGCGGTGGACATCATCGAGCGGGAGGCCCACCCCGGCGCCCACGCCACCGGCCGGTCCGCGGCCCTCCACACCGAGACCTCGGGTGCTCCGGTGGTGAGCGCGTTGGCCGCGGCCAGCCGACCGTTCCTGGCCGAGCCGCCCGCCGGATTCACCGACCACGCGCTGCTGTCGAGGAGGGGCCTGCTGTGGATCGCCCGGGCCGCCGAGCGCGATCTGCTCGAAGACAAGGCGGCCGCAGCGGAGGCCCACGGTGTAGAGGTCCATCGCCTCGACTCGTCGCAGTGCTGCGACCTGGTCGGGGTGCTGCACTCCGAGGCCGCCGCCGGCGGGGTCCACGAACCGGGCGCCATGAACATCGACGTGGACGGGCTGCTGCAGGGATTCCTTCGGGGGGCGCGCAGCCGGGGCGCCGAGTTGCATGTGGACGCCGCGATCACCGCGGTCACCGAGCGGGACGGCGGCTGGCGGGTGCAGGCCGGAGAGCGGCGCTGGGACTGCGACGTGGTCGTGAACGCGGCGGGTGCCTGGTGCGACCCGGTGGCCACCCTGGCCGGGATCGCCCCGCTGGGCCTGCGGCCGCTGCGGCGCTCGGTGTTCGTGTTCCCCCCTCCGGAGGGAGTCGATGCCTCGGGCTGGCCCATGGTCTGGGACATCGGCAACCGGTTCTACTTCGAGCCGGAGGGGCCGATGCTGCTGGTGTCGCCAGTCGACGAGACCCCCAGTGAGCCGTGCGACGCCCGCCCCGAAGTGGAGGACATCGCGCTGGGGGTCGAGGAACTGGAGGCGGCCACCACCATGCAGGTCCGGGGCGTACGCCGCACCTGGGCCGGGTTGCGCACCTTCACGCCCGATGATGTGCCGGCCGCCGGGTTCGACCCGGACCATCCGGGCTTCTTCTGGCTCGCCGGCCAGGGCGGCTACGGCATCAAGACGTCCCCGGCTCTGGGGCGGCTGGCGGCCGCGCAGATCACTGGCGCATGCGAGCGGCCGTCCCTGCCGCCGGGATCCGTGGATGCGCTGAGCCCCGCCCGCTTCCGAGATCGCGGCTGAGAGGCCGGGCGGGTCGACCACAGTTCAGGCTCGCCTCAAATCTGCACGGATATTGCTCCCATACGACGGGTTTCTCTACTGATTTGGTTCGAGCAGGCCCCGCGCGGCCCGTGAACTCGGAGAGCTCGAGCGGGTGACGCCAGCCCCGATGCAAGCGTGTACGGACAAACGGTATACAATCCGGCGCTGCGGGTCGGCCGGGAGCCGCGCTACCGGGAGCCAGCAACACCAACCAGGAGGAGCGTCGTGCGCGACGGGCTGACCATCATCGACACCGACACCCATGTGTGGCCGTCGGTGGAGGTGCTCAAGCGGTACGCCGACCAGAAGCTGCTCGACCGCTGGGACGCAGAGCTGGCCCACTACGAGCGCCGGGTGGAGCTGCCGCTCACCTACGGCGATCCCGAGGGGCCCTGGACCAACCTCAGCATCGAGCCCCGGGGCTACCTGCGCGAGATCGGCGAGAAGTCACACCTCGAGGAGAAGCTGGGAGCGGGTGGCCGGGCCGCGCTCGAGGGCAAGATCAGGGGCCTGGTGGTCACCGAGGACTCCCCCACTTACGGCGTCGGCCACGACAACGCCGAGGGCCGCATCGCCGACATGGACCGGGAGGGCACCGACGTGCACCTGCTGATCCCCGGCACCTGGCCCCAGTCGGTGACGGTGTGCCCCACCGACGTGGCCACCGGGCTCTACGAGTCCTACGCCCGCTACATGGCCGACTTCTGCTCCATCGACACCGGCCGGCTCAAGAGCCTGTTGCTGCTCACCGGCGAGGACGTGGAATGGTCGGTGGGCCACATAGAGGAGTGCGCCGACCAGCCGGCGGTGGCCGGGGCCATGCTGGCGCTGGCCGAGGGCTATCCCATCGACGACCCCGACCTGGAGCCGATCTGGGCCGCGATGGCGGCTGCGGACCTGCCGCTGCTGCACCACTCGTTCTTCTACGAGCCCCCGTACTTCCCCGGCTACCGGGACGTGTGGGACAACATCGTGGTGGCCCGCACCGCAGCCCACCCCTGGGGGGCGCAGCTCCGCCTGGCCTACCTGCTGCTGTCGGGGGTGTTCGACCGGCATCCGAACTTCCGGGTGGGGTTCTCCGAGACCGGCTGCGGCTGGCTGCCGGAGTGGCTGCTGCGGCTCGACGGCCAGTCCAGGCACCTCAAGAGCAAGGGACCGGCGCTGTCGATGCTGCCCTCGGAGTACGCCCGGGCCGGCCATGTCTACTGCGGGATCGAGCTGTACGAGGGCCGCAAGATCTACGACTACGTCGACAGCGTGCTCGGCGACGGCGTGCTCATGTACCAGTCGGACTTCCCCCACGCCCAGTGCCGTTTCCCCGACTCGCCCGGCGCCGCGCTCGAGTGGTGCATTGAAGACGGCGCCAAACGCGAGAAACTGTTCTCGGGCAACGCCAACCGGTTCCTGCGCATGACGGCCTGACCGCCGCAGAAGCCCTAGGCGCGGCCCGGCGACTGTTAGGCACGCGACACCCAAAGAGACGACGACAGAGGACGGACTATGGCCGAACGAGAGCAGACGCGGCTCCGCGAGCGTGACCGCAGCACTGAGGACCGCCATCCCTACGAGGTGTTCTTCTCGACGTTCGAGGAGAGGCGCAACCTGGCCAACGACGGCCAGGTGGTGATCAAGGGCAAGGACTTGCCCTGGCAGCAGTCCAGGCAGGGCCGCAGCAAGTACTACCTGCACATGCGGGCCGAGAACCGGGCCGTGCAGGACTGGATGGTGTTCCGCAAGGACATCCAGACCGAGTCGGGGGCCCACACCCACCAGGGCGGGCTGGTGATCTACGTCACCCGGGGAGCCGGCTACAGCGTGTTCGACGGCGTGGAGTACCACTGGAAGCCCGGCGACCTGCTGATCCTGCCGGTGAAACCCGGCGGGGTCGAGCACCAGCACTTCAACTACGACGACTCCCAGAGTTCGCAGTGGATCGCGTTCATCTACATCCCGTTCCTGTTCCAGACCGGCTCGATGCTGGCCCAGGTCAAGGAGCAGTCGAACTGGCGGGATATGGCGGCCGCAGACGCCGGCACAGACGACGGCGGGGCCGAGGAGGACCCGATCGTGGCCGTCACCCGGATCATCGGCGAGAGGGCCGGCGATGCCTGAGCAGGTGACCGCCGACCAGCCGGCCGGGGCGCAGACCCTGTACGACCTCACCTTCGAGGAGTCGCGGGCCGAGCGCGACCGCCGGGCCGCGGCCAAGAACCTGATCGGCCGCGAGGACTGCGACCCCGAGCTCAACCGGATGGGCACCATGCGCTGGTACCTGCATCCCCACCTGGAGACGCCCAGCACCAGGGCCCTGTACTTCCACGAACTGGAGATCGGTCAGAGCTCCAACAGCGGCAAGCTGTACTGCCAGGGCGGGATCCTCCACTTCGTGCTGGCCGGCAGCGGCCACACCGTGCTCGACGGCCGGGCCCACGAATGGGAGGAGGGCGACGTGATCGCCATCCCGATCAAGGAAGCCGGCGTCACCTACCAGCACTTCAACACCGGGGTCGGACCGACCCGGATGCTGGTGTGCTGGGCCAACCTCGACTCGGCCATCAGCCCCGAGGGCGGAGTGGCCATGGAAGTCCTCGAGCCGTGCCCGGAGTGGCAGGCAGCGCACAGCTGACCCGGTGGGCGGCCCGGCCCGCGCCGGGATCGAAGCTGGGTCCCTCGGAGGCCAGCCTGTCCCCGGCGGGACTGGAGCAGCTGGGCCTGGCCGAGGGCGAGGCGGTCGCGCTCGGCAATGAGGACCACACCGCCTGGGCGGTGGCCCGGGTCCATGATCACGACGACGCGCTGGTGAGACTCGGTCGCATGCTGTGGCCCCAACTGGCGGTCCGTCCCGGCGAGCCTCTGGAAGCCACCGCAGCCGGGGATCTGCCCGAAGCGGACAGCGCCCGCATCACGCCGCCCTACAACCTGACGTTCAACCTGCACCAGCGGCTTCTGGAGCGGCTGCGCGACGACCGCACTCCGCTGTACCCCGGAAACCGGGTGCTGGCCGAGATCTATCCCGGCGGTGCGGGGATGCTGGTGCGAATCGACCTGGCGTCACCGTCGCCGTCGCGCATGGGGGGCCGCACCGAGGTGGAGCTGCACCGCGCCGATGTGAGCGTCTCGGAGCGGCTCATCACGCTGGCCGACGTCGGCGGGTGCGACCCCATCATCCGGCGCCTGCGCGAGCTGGTCGAGCTACCGCTGCTGCGCCCCGCCTTCTACCGCCGGCTGGGGGTGCGCCCGCCCAAGGGGGTACTGCTGCACGGCCCGCCCGGCACCGGCAAGACGCTCATCTGCAAGGCGCTGGCCAACGAACTGGGCGTCACCGCCTACCGCATGTCGGCCACCGAGCTGGTGGGCAGCGTCCAGGGCGAGACCGAGGCCAACCTGCGGCTGCTGTTCTCGCGGGCGCTGGCCCACGCCCCGTCGCTGGTGATGATCGACGAGTTCGACGTGATCGCCACCAACCGGGAGCGCCTGGCTTCGCAGAGCGACGTGCGAGCGGCCAGCCAGTTGCTGACCCTCATGGACGGGCTGGAGGAGGTCGACGGCCTGATCCTGATGGCCACCACCAACCGCATCCAGGCCATCGACCCGGCCTTCCGGCGGCCCGGGCGCTTCGAGGAGGAGATCTTCGTGGGCCCGCCCAACGAGGGAGCCCGGGCCGAGATCCTGTCCATCCACACCCGGGAGATGCCGCTGACCGCCGAAGCCCAGGAAGCCATCGCCACGGTGGCGACCGACACCGGCGGCTTCACCGGGGCCGACCTGATGCACCTGGCCCGCTCGGCCGGCCTGGAGGCCGCCGACCGGCTGGCGTCCGGGCGGGAGGGGTTCGAGCTGGCCGACTCGCTGGAGGGCGCCGACCTGGCGGTGGAGCCCCGTGACCTGGAGGCCGCGCTGCGCACGGTGAGGCCCAGCGTGCTGCGCGACGTGGTGACCCGCACCGAGCGGATCACCTGGGACCAGATCGTGGGCTTGACCGAGCTCAAGGGGCGCCTGCGCGAGCTCGGGCGGCGGACCGTGGACTCCGGCGGCACCGGCCTCGACCAGGGGGTCCTGCTGCACGGCCCCGCAGGCTCGGGCAAGAGCGCGCTGGTGCACGCCCTGGCCTCCGAGCTCGGCGTGAACTTCGTGGCCATCGAGGGGAGCAAGGTCTACAACCAGTGGCTCGGCGAGTCCGAGGAGGCGGTGCGGGCCCTGTTCCGGCGAGCAGCCGAGGCCCGACCGTCGCTGGTGATGCTCGACCACCTCGACGCGCTGGCCCCGGTACGGGCTACCGGTAGTGGGGAGCGCACCGATGAGCGGGTGGTGTCGGCCCTGCTGGCGTCCCTCGACGATGTGCTGGCAACGGGCCAGGTGTTCGTGGTGGGGGCGTCCAACCGGCCCGAGCTGATCGATGAGGCCGTGCTGAGATCGGGACGCCTCGGGGTGCACTTGGAGGTCCCCAACCCCGACCGGGGCCGGCGGGGCGAGCTGATCGGGTCGCTGGCCGCCGGGCATGGATTGGAGCTCGACGAGGACCTGGCCGCCGAGCTGGCTGAGAGCACCGAGGGCTGGAGCGCGGCCGACATGGTGATGCTCGCGGGCGAGGCCGCCAGCCGGGCCGCCCTCGAGGACCGGCCGATGGGCTTCGACGACCTGGTCGACGCGCTCGAATCTCGGGTGACTTATGTGTCGTAGAGACACCCTCTCTCAACCGAGATTCTCCAGCCGCCGCGAATGAGGATCGCCGGGTCTGTCAGCGGGTCGGCGGGGGTCGCCAGCGGGCACAGGCTGGCCACCGAGGCGGGCATCGAGGCCCTGCGCACCGGCGGCTCGGCGGTCGACGCCGCGCTGGCCGCGGCCTTCACCCAGTGGGTGGTCAACGCCCCGCAGTCCGGACCCGGCGGGGAGATGGTGGCCCTGGTGGCCGGCACGGGCGGCCGCGCCGGGATCGGCGTCCAGGTGTACGGAGGGTGGTCGCGGGTGCCGCGGGCGCCGGCCGGCTCCGACGGCGCGGACCGCGAGGGCTGGTCGCCCACCAGCGGTCCGCACAACGCAGTGGTGCCCGGCTCGCTGCGGGGGGCGGAGGCGGCCTGGAGGGCCCACGGAAGGCTCGACTGGACAGAGCTCTTCAGCGGTGCCGGAGCCGCCGCGGCCGGCCATGTCGTGACCGCCCGCATGGCCGATGTGTACCGGCGGGTGCAGGACCGGGGACACATCGAGGCGCTGCAACGGATGCTGGGAACCGTCACAGCCCCGGAGAGGGGCGCGACCATCCGCATGCCGGACCTGGCGGCCACCCTCGAGACGGTCGCGCAGCGAGGACCCGACGCCTTCTACCGGGGCGAGCTGGCCGACCGGCTCGTGGCCGCGGCGGCCGAGGACGGAGCAGCCCTCACCCACGACGATCTGCAGGCGGTTCAGCCGATCGTCGAGCCGGCCCGGCGCTTCGAGCTCGACGACATCGTGGTGTGGGTGACGCCGGCGCCGAGCCAGGCCGCCATCACCCCGGCGCTGCTGTCGGCAGCACCGTCCGGCGCCGACCCCGCGTCGCGGCAGTACGCCGAAGCCACCGCGCCGCTCGCCGAGGAACAGCTCACCGAGTTCTGCCGCCGGGGTCCCGCCGTGCCGGCCGGCACTGCGGTGGCCACCGCGCTGGACCCCGACGGGCTGTCGGCAACGGTGGTGCACAGCCTGGCCGGGGTGCAGTTCGGCACCGGCTGGGTGGCCGGCGACACCGGCGTGGCCTTCAGCAACCGGGTCGGGACCGCGCTGTCGGACCGCCCGGACCTGCCCGGATGCAACCGGCGCAGCGGTGCGGTGCTGCCCCACACGCTGAGCGCGGCTCACGTCCGGCGCCGTGACGGCTCCGGCTGGATGACGCTGGCCACTCCCGGAGGCGACCGGCAGGTGCAGTGGCTGGCCCAGGCCGTCCAGCGCTTCCGGCTGGGCGCTGACACCGCCGACATCGCGGCCGGGCCTCGCTGGTTCGTGTGCCCTACCGGCGATCGCTTCGGCGTTCCGGCCGGGATCGGCCAGCCGTGGTACGCCTTCGCGGAGCCGGGCATCGAGTGGCGCGACGACGCCCAACTGGCCGGCTACGAAGTGCGCACCACCAGCAACGTGGGCGGGGGCCTGCAGGTGGTCGCCGGCCCGCATACCCCCGAAGGGGGCCACCCCAGCGCCGAAATCGCCAGTGACCCTCGCTCGGGAGGAGCCGCCCTGGTGGTGTGACCGATGGCACGTTTACGCCACAGATAGCACGCGAAATACTGGGATCACGACCGATACACGCCTCTCTCGACGTTGCCTTCCGGGAGCCAGGCGGACACCGCGGCCCGACAGCAGCAGCCAGGGCACGCGAAGAGGTCGATTCCCTCGCGGAACCTGGAGAGGGAGAAACCGTCGGGCCGACCTGCCGCGCCGGACCGACGGTTGGGGAGAAAGGAAGAGGAGAACCATGGACATAGCAGAGGCGATGGGCGTCGAAGCGGCCGAAGGCCGAGACAGAGACTGGTTCATCGACCTGTATCACGACAACTACCGGATCCTGCTGGCCTACGCCAGGAGGCGCGTGGACGAACAGACGGCCGACGAGGTGGTCGCCGAGACCTTCCTGGTCGCCTGGCGGCGACGAGAAGAGGTCCCCGAGGGCTATGAACGGGCCTGGCTCTTCGGGGTAGCCCGCAACACGATCCTCACCGCGGCCCGGTCCGCCCGCCGACTCAACAGGCTCAGGAGCAAGATGCGCAGCGTGACCCCTCCGGCCTGGGCTGACAGCAGCCTGGAAGCCATCGACGGGGCCAGCGCTCTGCTCCCGGCACTGCGCAGCCTGCGTGAGGCGGACCGGGAGATCCTGATGCTGGTGGCGTGGGAAGAGATGTCACACGCCGAGATCGGGCGGGCCATGGGCATTTCACCCAACGCGGTCGCCATCCGGGTCCACCGGGCCCGCAAGCGTCTCAAGGACCGGATGAACTCGCTCTCCAGCCGTTTTGAGGCGTGAATCCGTACGATCCCAGGGAGCATGGGTTGAGCACACGAAGGCGGGAAGACGCGATGGCCGATGACAGGCCGGCCCGGAGCGACGAAGGCGGCGCCGACATCGACGACGATGTCATCGACGAGCTTCGCAGGTGCAACCCGGTAGACGCCGCGGCTCTCCCGTCCTCCCGCAGTACCGAAGCGGCAAGAACGCTGGAACAGATCCTCACATCGGACGACGAGTCCCCCTCCGACTCGCTTGCCCGCGACCTGGGCGGGCGAGAGGAGCCGCCGCCGCGTCCACCGTCACGGTGATGGCTGGCGTGCTGTAAGAAGACGCCCGCCAACAGCACTCCGGCGGCACCGCAACCACGGACGCGGCGGTGGCCACCCTCCCAGGCTGCCACCGGTTCCGCCGGCATGCCATGACGCGCCGGCATACGGTCGCAAGCTGCATGGCGCGCTTCGGTGTCGGGTTACGGGTTGGTATACAACATGGGCCCTACCCGCTCCCGCAGGACGAGCCATGTACGTGAACCTGACTTTCAAGGACCCGGATTGGCCCCGATCCACCGTCGCGGCCATGGCCGCATTCGCGGAGGAGCACCGCGCCGAGTTGCGGTCCTGCCAACGCGAGGCACGCTTCCCGGCCGACATCTACGCGGCCATGGGCAGCCGGGGGTGGGTGGGCCCGTTCACTCCGGTGGATGAGGGAGGCAGCGGGCTCGGCGTGGCCGAGTACTGCCTGATCGAGGAGGAAGTGGGGCGGCTGGGGCTGGTGTCTCCCCAGATCTCGATCCAGGGCCAGCGGTGGCTGATCGACTGGGCCACGCCCGAACAGCGCGAGCGCTACCTGCCCGGCATGGCCCGGGGCACGCTGATCTTCTCGGAGTCGATCTCGGAACCGGGCGTGGGCTCGTCCATGAAGCTGATGCGCACCACCGCGGTGCGCGACGGCGACGACTGGATCCTCAGCGGCGCCAAGACCCACGTGAACCTGGGCTGCGAGAGCCAGGTCACCCTGGTGTACGCCATCGCGCCCGAGGGAATCACCGCCTTCCTGGTCGACACCGACCTGCCCGGGGTCTCGACCCATCACACCGACCCGATCGGGCTGCGCCTGATCCCCACCGCCGACGTGATGCTGGAGGACGTTCGAGTGCCGGACTCCGCGCTGCTGGGCGAGGCCGGACGGGGCATGGACACGTTCTTCTCCACGTTCAACATGAGCCGGCTGGGCAACGCTTCGGAGCTGATCGGCTTCGGACGGAGGGCCCTGGCCGACGCCATCGCCTACGGATCGGGGCGGGAGGTGGGCGATTCCATGGTCACCGACTTCCAGGGCATCCAGTGGACGGTGGCCGACTGTTACAGCGACCTGTACGGGGCGTCGCTGGCCCGCGACCATGCCGCCAACGTCCACGACGCCGGCGGCGACGCGGCGCTGGCCACGACGCTGGCCAAGAAGATGGCCATCAGGGCCTCGGAGCACGCCGTCAACGAGGCCTTCGCCCTCACCGGCGGCCACGGCCTGTACACCGACACCGACTACGGCCAGCTGCTGCACGACATGAAGGTGCTGCGGGTAGCGGGCGGCTCGCTGGAGGTGCTGCGCAACTATGTCGCCCGCCGGGTGCTGCGATCCGACGACTACGAGGGCCTCGGTTGAGCCCCGCTTCCCACTGAATGGCGCCATGAAGAACCTGGCTGAGCTGATCCGCGACCGGGTGCGGCGGCGACCCGCGGCCCGCTTCGGCATGGCCGGCGACGCCACGCCCACGCTGGAGCAGGCTGCGGGCCGGGCGCTGGGCGTCATCGGCGGGCTGGAGGAGGCCGGCGCCGGCTACGGACGGCGAGTGGCCCTGATCGGCACCACGTCGGACTCCTACCTGACGGCCTGGCTGGCGCTGGTGCTGGCCGGAGCCGAGGTCGCCCTGGTCAACCCCGACTACCCCGACGAGCTGCTGGCCGAGATGCTGGCCCAGCTCGGACCGGACGCGGTGGTGTGGTCGGGACGGGAGGTGTCGTCGGCGGTGGCCCCGGCGGCGGTGCAACTCGACGCGGGCCGGCTCGACCGGGGAGTGCTGGCGACAGCCGACGGGAGGGCGACAGATGCCGACGTGGCCGGGTTGGACGGCGCACCGGGCCTGGCCCGGGACCGCTTCGACGTGGCCGGGTGGATGCACACCTCGGGAACCACCGGCGTACCCAAGTTCTGCGAGCAGACCCACGAGTACTTCCTGCGCCTCGGCCGGTTCATCGCCGACTCGATGTGCTTCTCGGAGACCGACACCGTGCTGGCGCCGCTACCGATGTTCCACATCAACCCATTGGGCTACGGAGTGATCGGCGGCTTGACCGGCGGTGTCGACGTGCTGGGCCTGGAGCGCTTCTCTGCCCGCGGCTTCTGGCCGCTGGTGCGGTCCTGCGGAGCGACGGTCCTGATCCTGCATGCGCCCCCGGTGGAGATCCTCAAGCGGGCCACGACCGCCGCCGACGCGGCCGGCCACCGGGTGAGCCGGGTGTTCTTCGCCGACCCGGACTTCCTGGAGACGTTCGGGGTGCCACTGGGCTTCTCGGCCTACGGCTCCACCGAGGCGGGCGGGCTGTGCCACATCTGGACATGGCGACGGGGCGAGCGGCCTGATCTGGCCGAGGGCATGTCGCGCTACGGCGGCCGGGCCCGCCACGAAGTGCAATGGCGGGTCGACGACGGCGGCGAGATCCGGGTCCGGGCCGACCGTGAGGGAGTGCTGTTCTCCGGATACCGGCGGGCCGACGGGCTGCTGCGACCATTCGACGAGGACGGCTGGTTCGCCACCGGGGATCTGGGCCGCACCGACGAGGCCGGGAACCTGGTGTACATCGAGCGGCGCAGCGAGTCCATCAGGGTGAAGGGCGAGTTCGTGCCGATCGGCTATGTGGAGCAGCGGTTCGCGTCGGTGGACGGCATCGACGACGTGGCCGTGTGGCGCCGCGACAGCGAGCTGGTCGACGACGAGATCGTGCTCTACATGACGGGTGAGTCGATCCCCACCGACGCGATCCTGGCCACCAGCGCCGGCCTGCCGTCCTTCATGCGCCCCAGCGCGGTGGCCCGGGTGGGTGACATACCCCGCGACTCCGGGGTCGGCAAGGTGCGCCGGAGGCTGCTCGGCGGCGTGCGGGTGCTGGAGCGAACCGACTTGACAGGCGGGGAGGCAGGATCGTGAGCGTGCTGGACGGGATCGTCGACTTCCATGTGCACTCCGCGCCGAGCCTGGCGCCCCGCCACAGCCACGACCCCGACACGCTGGTCGAGGCCCAGGCCGCGGGGGTGTCCAAGTTCGTGCTCAAGGCCCACGAGGGATCCTCGGCCGAGCGGGCCGCGCTGCTGGGCGACGAGGCCGTCGGCGGCGTGGTGCTCAACTCGCCGGTCGGGGGAGCCAACCCGGACGCGGTCGCGGTGGCCGCCGCGCTCGGAGCCAGGGTGGTGTGGCTCCCGACGATCTCGTCGCCGGCTCACATCGCGGCCAGCACCAACCCTGAGCTGAGCCCGCACCGGGGCATCGAGTTCCGGGCGGTGCCGGTGGTGGACGGCGGCGCGGTGCGATCAGAATGGGTGGACGTGCTCGACGAGGTCGCCCGCAACGACATGGTGCTGGCGTCGGGCCACGTCACCATGGACGAGGCGGTGGTGGCCTTCGAACTAGCCCGCCAGCGGGGGGTGCAGCGTCTGGTGGTCAACCATCCGGGGATGGCCTTCCTGAACTGGCGAGACGAGCATCTGGAGCAGTTCCGGGCTCTGGGCGCCCACCTGGAGATCGGGGTGCTGGCCGACATCCTGGCCAGCGAGGCCGGACCTAGGACGGAGGACCTGGTGGCCTCCTACCCCCACGAGCTGCTGGTGTTCGGCAGCGACTTGGGGCATCGGGACTACCCGCCCATAGCGGAGGGGATCCGGGCCTGGGTCGAGAGGCTCGACCCGATCCTGGGTGACACCGGCCTCGATATGGTCGCCCGGAGCAGCGCGGAGGCGATGCTGGCATGAGCGGGGGCCGGACTGTTTCCCGCTCTTGTTCGCTGCGCTCACGGGCCGCTCGGGCCACGGCCTCGCTCCGACGGGGGAGATCCTGGTGAACCGCGACCAGTGCGCTCGGCCTCTGGTCCGGCGCATCGCGGTGCTGCCCGGCGACGGTGTGGGCGCCGAGGTTGTGGCCGGCCCTACCGAACTGCTGGAGGCGATCGCCGATGCGGGCCGCATCGAGCTGACCGGACCGTGGCCCGTCGGAGCCTCGGCCTTCGGTGAGCTGGGCACCGGCCTGCCCGAGCCCACCCTGGCCGCCTGCGACGGCTGCGACGCCATGTTCTTCGGAGCGGCCGGGGAGCATCCGGGCGTGTCGCTGGACGACTACCGGCCCGAGCACTCCATCATCGGACTGCGCCAGCGCTACGACCTGCGGGTCAGCATCCGCAACATCGTCCGCGCCGGCTCCGGCGCGAGTCGCGACGGCGCGGCGACCCGGCCGCTGATCGTGCTGCGCAACCTGCTGGGAGGGGCCTACGGCGCGGCCTCCACCCGCACCGAGAGCGACGGGTCCGCGGCCGCCTGCGATGAGGTGATCCTCACCCCGGCGCAGATCACCGAGCTGGCCGAGATGGCCTGCGACCTGGTGGAGCGGGGCCTGGCCTCGAGCATCGTGTCGGCCGACAAGGCCAACCTGATGGCCACCAGCCGGTTGTGGCGCTCGATCACCGGCAGCGTGGCTGAGGCCCGGGGTGTGCCTCTGCGCCACACCTACGTGGACCGCATGGCCTTCGAGCTGGCCCACGACGATGTGGTGGCCGACACGGTCGTGCTGACCGAGGGCATCTTCGGCGACATGCTCAGCGACCTGGCCGCCGGCCGGGCCGGCTCGATCGCGCTGTGCGGCTCGGCCAGCGTCAACCCGGGCCTTCCAGCGAAGGGCCGGTGCGTGGGTCTGTTCGAGCCGGTGCACGGCTCGGCGCCCCGCCACTTCGGCCAGGGCCGGGTCAACCCGGCCGGGGCCTACCTGGCGCTGGCCGCACTCCTGGAGTGGTTCACCGAGACCGCCAACCTCGGTCCGGTGGTGACCGACGCGCTGGCCGGGGCGCTGCGGGCCGGACCGCTCACCTACGATCTGGCGGCACCGGGCACCGAACCGGCCGGCACCGAGACGTTCGCGGCCGCAGTCAACGCCCGAGCCCTGCGGAGCCTCAAGGAACTGCTGTGAGCGCGGCGCACGACATCACCGAGCACCGGACCGAGGAGCGGACATGAGCCCCGTCCCCCACTTCACCGAGGCGCAGATCGCCGAGCTGTGCGATCTGGCCACCGTCACCGACTGGCTCGAGCAGGCCTGGCGCGATCTGGGCGCGGGCGAGGCGGCCACCACGCTGAGGGTGCGGGCCGCGGCCTCCGGTCTGATGGGCAGCGCCATGGCCGCGTCGTGGCCCCGGCATCAGGTGGTGGGAGGCAAGCTCTACCTCACCCACCCCGACGGGTTCGCCTTCCTGGTGGGGCTGTTCAGCCCCGAGGCAGGCCTGGTGGCCACCTTCGACGGGCTGGGCCTCACCGCCATCCGCACCGCGGCGGCCAGCGCGCTGGCCGTGCGCCACCTGGCACCTCCTGGTGCGACCGCCGCGGCGGTGCTCGGCACCGGCCACCAGAGCAGGCCGCACGTAGAGGCGCTGGCCCAGGAGCTGCCGGTGCAGGACCTCCGGGTGTGGGGGCGCAGCCAGGACAAGGCCGAAGAGGTGGCCCGATGGGGCCGTGACCGGGGCATCCCGGCCCGGGCCGTCGCCGACGCCGACGAAGCCGTCAGCGACACGGCGGTGGTGGCCACCGTGACCTCCAGCTACACCCCGCTCTTCGACGGAAACCGGCTGGACCCAGCGGCACTGGTGTGCGCGGTGGGATCCACCAAGGCCGACCGCCGCGAGGTTGACGGCGCCACCGTGGAGCGGGCCGGCTTCGTGGTGAGCGACAGCGCCGAGGGGGCCCGCACCGAGGCCGGCGACCTCATCCACGCCGCGGCCGACGGGATCTTCGACTGGGACGACCTGGCCGACCTGGCCGACGTGGTCGCGGGCACGGTCACCCCGCCCCAGCCCGGCAGCGGCATCGTCCTGTTCGAGTCCCAGGGGGTGGCATTGCAGGACGTGGTGATCGCCACGCTGGCCCACCAGCGCTCCGAGAGCCGGTACGGTCCCACCTCATGAGCATCTGCACCGTAGAGATCGACGTGGCCGCCGACCGGGAGCGGACGTTCGCCTATCTGGCCGACGCCGCCAACCAATCCGAGTGGCGCCACGACGTCGCCACCTGCGAGCTGACCGGGGGCAGCGCCGGCACGGTGGGCGCCGTGTATCTCCAGACCAACCGCGGCCAGGAGGTCGAGTTCCGCATCACCGCCGTGGAGGCCGGCTCGTCGATTACCTGGGTCTGCGCCGAGGACACGTCCTGGCCGGTAGCGGGCACCTACCGGCTAAGCGACACCAGCGACGGCGGCACCCGCATCACCATGGATCTGGAGATGACCCCGTCGGGGCCGTGGATCCTCATGCGGCCCTTCGTGCCGCTGATGGTCAAAGCCCAGCGCAAGAAGTACGCCGCCGGCCTCCAAGCCGCTCTCGGCTGAGGGCTACTAAGGCCGAGCGGGTAGGCCGCTACCGGCTGGGGGCTTCCGCACGGCCCGCAGCGGTGTGGTCACTGGAGCGAGTTCCGGATTAGACGAGGCTGCAGCCAGCGCTGCAGCGGTGATCACCGTGACTTCCGGCTACACCCAGGTCTTCGACAGCAAGCTGTACAAGCCGCCCGTGGAGGCGCAATAGAATACACCAAGGCTGATCGCCGCGAGGTGGACGACACTACCGTCGAGTGAACCGGCTTCGTGGTGAGCGGCAGCGCAGTAGGGTCCCGCACGGACGCCGATGACCTTACCCACGACGCCGTTGTCAGGATCTTCGACTGGGACGACCTGGTCGACATGGTCGATGGGATCGCAGGAACGGTCACCTCAACCCAACCCGGCAGCGGCATCGTGCTGCTCGAGTCCTAGGAGGTGCACTCGAGGAAATGGTGATCGCTACCGTCGCCCATCAACGGTCCTCACACTGACTACGTGACTGGCTGAAGACCGCCCTCGAGTCGGTGTCTCAGGCGTCCGCAGCAGGGGCAGCGGCCCCGGCGACCTCGACTATGGTATCCAGTTTCTCACCAACCTCAGGATCGATCTGGCCTTCCGGCACGAGGTCAGCGAGCTCATGAAAGTTCTTCTTGTTCATGATATTGGGAAGATCTAGCCTCTCGAAGTAGTCGCGGAACAGCGGCTTCAAGAAGTCGTCGCTGACCTTGGCGTCAGGACTCCAAGGCGAACCCATGCCGAGAGTCTCCATCGCCGATCGCACGCCCTCAATCGCCGCACGCATCTTCTGTTGTCGGTCCAGCACATCAAGCGGCCCGGACCAGTCGCCGGATACAGCCGCGTATGCCAGCAGCGTCGCTTCCGAGCACAGATAATTCTCAATCTCCCGCCGTCGCCACGTTAGGTGGACAAGTGGATCCGTATCGGACTCACCCGTGGTCATACGATCGAAGAGCGCTACTCCCTTGAGGCCAGGAATCGCCTCTCGGAGTCCCTGAAAATGGGATCGAGCCAAACGGGGTTGGTTACCCACGTAGTGAACGAATGGCCGCTGTAGTGCGCTCACTGCCTGCTCACGCCCCAAGCGGCGAGCAAACGCCTGGAGTACTGCTAGATCTGTCGAACCTTCCAGATAGAGGACCCATCCTGTCTGTTCAGCCTGAAGATAGTGGTCGAAACCAATCTCATTGAGCGACTTTAGAACTTGGCTACCACGATCGTCTATGCGATGAGGCCGGCCCACGAATGCAACGACAGCGTCCTTGCCGGCTGCCTCACTCAACACGACCTCCGAATGGCTTGCTGCAATGATCTGACTACCGCTGGCTCTAGCCGCCTCCGTGATTAGCTGATAGGTCTGGCGTTGGCGGAGTGTCTCAAGATGAGCATCCGGCTCGTCCAATAGCAACACGGCGCCAGGATTCGCGTACATATAGGACAGCAAGAGCAAAGTCTGCTGTAGACCACGGCCGCTGCTGGAGATGTCGAGTTCGACTCCGCTCTCCCGGTAGCCCATCTCGATCTCCCCTCGACCAAGAACGTGACGAGGCGCATTTAGGCCAGCTCCGAACAGAGCCTCGACCTGCTGCGTCAGCCTCTTCCAGTCGTCGGGCCGTTCCTGATGAACCCGATGACATAGGTTCCGCAGCACCTCGGCGGTGCGTCCTTCCCCGACACGAACGTCCACGGCACCGTGGTCAAGACGCGTTTCTGTCGCAGCGAGACCTGACATCGGGGGGAGGAAGGCCACCCGCACGGCCGCTGCTGCGTCCGGCACGGGCATGCGCTCAGGCGTCTTGGCATCGCTAAGCCGCAGCGGCCGGCAATAGAAGGACTCCTCGTTGGCATAGTCGAACTCAAGGCCACACCGCCATTCGCCAGTCTCGGCTACTCCTTCCACGATGATGTCCACCCGAATATTGGCTGTTCCTCGCTTTCCGTCCGACTTGGTCTGTTCGCGCACTGACAACCCGCGCCACAGAAGCCTCGCACTAGGCACAGGTGCTGCGACTAGATCCCGGCGACCGACCGTCACACCTGGCCGCTTGTCCGGAGCTGTCTTGCCGCCGTGCCTCTCGTTCCAGCGCCTGAGACCCACCTCCCAGAGCGCGAGAGCCTGCATCGCAGAGGTCTTGCCCGAGTTGTTTGGACCCACAAAGACGACCGGGCTGCCTAGTTCGATCTTCTCCTCGGAGAAGCGCTTGAAGTTACAAACAGTGAGCCTTGTCAACATCGGGGGCCATCGTAATCCCTAGCCGCGAAGGAAGTTCTTGCGGCACCCCCCGCGAAGCCGGTGCCACTCTTGAGCACATGCACTGAAGCGGCGACACACCAGACAGCCCAACGCCTACCGGGAGCCGTAGGACTGCTGGGGGACGCCTCTCATCAGCGAGAAGTGGCCCTGGACACCCCTCCAGGGGCCGTCGACGGAGTCTCTGACCAGCACGAATGAGCAGCGGCCCGGTCGATCGAAGGGCTCGCCGTCCTCCGTGTAGCCGGTTGAGGTCCAGGTGACCATCACCGCGGCCATCAGACGGTCCGGAGAGACGCGGGACCGCATCTTGGCGGTGAGCAGGACGAAATCGGTCATGGTGGGCCACACGTTGCGCCACTGGGCGTTCACGAAGTGCTCCACCCCCACCACCACATCGGTCCAGGTGCTGAAGCTGTTGACCTCGGGATCCATCATGGCTGCGGCGTCGTCGTAGCGGAGGTTGGCCACGTGGCCGGAGAACCGGTCCACCCACTCCTTGAGCGACTGCTCATCGGCGGTCAGATGCTCGCTTGCTGGGGTGCTCATGGTGGGCTCCTGTCTCGCTCTGCTGAGGCTCAGGCGATCGGCCCGAGGACCCTATCGGTGTAGCTGTTGGAGAAAGTCCCGTCCGGGTCGAGCCCGGAGCGGACCCGCTGGAACCGGTCCCACTCGGGATACAGCGGGGCCAGGGAACGATGGTCGTGGAAGTGGAGCTTGCCCCAATGGGGCCGGCCGGAGTAGTCGGCCGCGATGGCCTCCACCCCCTGGAAGTAGGCCAGGTACGGCGTGCCCTTGTACATGTGGCAGGCGAACCAGCCCGAGTCCCGGCCGTAGCCGGTGGACAGCGCGATGTCGTCGGCGGCCGACACCCTGACCTCCACCGGGAAGGTCACCGGGGTGGACAGGCCCCGCACGAGAGCGCCGATGCGGCGAACAGCCTCGGGCACAGCCTCGACGGGAACGGCGTACTCCATCTCGTAGAACCGCACGAAGCGCCTCGACACGAACACCCGGTGGCTGGCATCGACGAAGTCCCGCTCGACGACCGCCCCCCGGGTGAGCCGGGACACCGCCGGCAGGCTCGACGGGAAGCGCCGGATAGCCCGGTTGGCCAGTCCGAACACGACGTTCTCGTAGAGGAGCTTGTCGCGGGCCCGTCCCAGCCGATGCTGGGGGCGGCGGGGTTCGCCGGTGCGGTTGTTGCGCTTCACGTGGGCGTGGCGCGATCCGGGCACCCAGAAGAACTCCATGTGGTCGTGGCCGGCCATGTGCTGCTCGAAGTTGTCGAGCAGGTCGTCGAGCGGCTCGACGGTCTCGGTGGCGTGCAGGTTGAAGGCGGGCACGCATTGCAGGGTCATCCGGGTGACGATGCCCAGCGCTCCGACCCCCACCCGGGCGACCTGCAGCAGCTCGGGTCGCTGGTGCTCGTCGCAACTGATGAGCTCGCCGCGGCCGTCGACGATGTCCATGCCGACGATGCTGGTGGCCAGATTGCCGAGACCCAGGCCGGTGCCGTGGGTGGCGGTGGCGGTGGCGCCGGCCAGGGACTGCCGGGCGATGTCGCCCAGGTTGGGCAGGGCCAGCCCGGCCTCGTCCAGGCGGCGGCTGAGGGCGTCTAGGCGGATGCCGGCCTGCACGGTGACCCGGCCGGTGGCCGCGTCGATGCTCTCCACCGCGTCCATGCGGTCCAGCGACAGCAGGATCCCGGTGGTGCAGGCCGCTTCGGTGAAGGAGTGGCCCGCGCCGACCGCCTTCACGGTCATCCCGCCCCCGGCCGCCCGCCCCACGATGGCGGCCACCTCCTCCACCGAGCCCGGCCTCAGGACCTCGCGGGGCACGCACATCTGGTTGCCGGCCCAGTTGCGGAACGTGGCGGCGGGGCGGAGCGGCGGGATCCCCATGGGTGAGCGTCACCAGTGGCGCAGATCGACGGGCCAGCGGTCGATCACGTCGTGGCCGTCCACCACCCAGTAGCACTCGTGGCGGGCGACGGTCGGGTCGAGGTGCCCGGGCAGCAGCCTCACCCGATCGCCGACGGCCAGAGTACGGTCGGGATCGACCAGGGTGGTGTGCTCATCGGACACGAACATCACCTCGCCGCCGGGCCACGACGGGGGACCGTGGTCCATGCCGAAGGCCTTGAGGCCGGCATCGGCCACCGCCCAGCGGCCGCCGGTCACCGAGATCACGGTGGCCAGCACCGACACCGCTATCTGGAACGGGCTGTCGAGGCGGGCGTAGTCGGTGTCGAGCAGGCAGAACGAGCCGGCCTGGAGCTCGGTCACCCATCGGTTCACCGCGAAGGTGCCGGTGCCGCCGCCCGACACCACGTCCCCGCCGACCGCGGCGTGAGCCTCGGCGAGCAGCTCCATCGAGGCCTGCACCCCGGCCGCCTTGGCGCCGGCATCGACCATCATCAGGTGGCCCTCGTAGCCCATCACGCCCCGGACCTCCAGCCCGGCGGCCCGGGCCGCGCCGGCCAGGCGTCCGGCGTCGCCGGGGTCGCAGCCGCAGCGCATCAGCCCGACGTTCACGTCGACCAGCACCTCGGGCACGCCGCCCGCGGCCGCGGCGGCGACGGTGGCGTCGGAGTCGACGGCCAGCGTGACCCGATGGCCGGCATCGACGAGGCGGCCCAGCCGCGACGCGTCCAGGACCTCGTTGGCCAGCAGCAGGTCGTGACCGAGCCCGGCCCCGGCCAGACCCTCCAGTTCCCGGATGGTGGCTGCACAGAATCCCTCGTGGCCGCCGGCGGCGAGGATGCCGGCGATGGCGGTGGACTTGAACGCCTTCACATGGGGTCGCAGCGACGATCCGGGCCATGCCGCGGCCATGGCCGCGACGTTGGCGTCGAACAGGCTGCGCTCCACGATCAGGCTCGGCGTGGGGAGCTGATCGAGGGTCTGCGGATCCGCAGTCATGGGTCCTATCCGTTCAGGCGTCGATCGGATTGCTGTATACAGGAATCATGACTCTTACTCGCTTCGGGTTCAACATCCCCAGTTTCACGTACCTGGGCATCGACGACGCCGACCTGTTCAGCGCGGTGTGCGCGGCCGCGGCCACCGCCGAGAACAGCGGATTCGACTCGCTGTGGGTGATGGACCACTTCCACCAGATACCGCCGATGGGTTCGGACCACGAGCCGATGCTGGAGCCCTACACGCTGCTGGCGGCCCTGGCCCCCTGGACCCGCACCGCGCGGCTCGGTGCTCTGGTCACTGGCGTCACCTACCGCAACCCCGCCCTGCTGGCCAAGACGGTCACCACCCTCGACATCGTGTCGGGCGGGCGGGCCGTACTCGGCATAGGCGCCGCCTGGTTCGAGACCGAGCACATCGCCTACGGCTACGACTTCCCGCCGGTGGGTGAGCGCATGAACCGGCTGGAGGACGCGGTGCGGATCTGCCGGGCCATGTTCGACGGCGGTCCGGCCTACCTGTCGGGAACCCACCACCGGGTGGCCGGAGCGTTGAACCGGCCCCGACCGCTCACGGTGGGCGGGCCACCCATCCTGGTGGGCGGGGGCGGCGAGCGGCGAACGCTGCAGATCGCGGCCCGCCACGCCGACGCATGCAACATCTTCGGCGACCCGGCCGGGGTGCGCCACAAGCTCGACGTGCTCGAGGCTCACTGCGAGAAGGCCGGCCGCGATCCGGGCGAGATATCCAAGACCCGGCTCGGCGCGCTGGTCATGGCCGACACCGCCACCGACGCAGCCCGTCTCGGCGCGGAGCTGCGCCAGACCCGCAACATGAGCATGGAGAAGTACCGGGGGTACGCGCTGGAGGGCGACCGCGACAGCGTGTGCGAGCAGGTGGCGGCCCTGTTCGACGCCGGGCTCGACGGGCTGATCTTCAACGTGCACGACGCCACCGACCTCGGCGCCATCGCCGAGGCCGGGGCAGTGCTGCGAGACAACTTCGGCGCCGCCCCGTCCGCAGAAGCTCCGTCTACAGAATGAGCGCCGCCCGTTACGGCGCCATCACCAGCCAGCGGACGAGACTGCTCCGGTGACCCAGACATCGAGCGGCGGCCTGGCCGGCGAGCCGACCAGGCCGGTCACGTCACTCGTATCGTCGGTGTCGTCGCAGACCGCGGCCATGTTCCCGGCGTTCGGCGCGGGCGCGCTGGCGCTGCAGATGGGCGACGACCTGGGTTTCACCGAGGCCGGCCTGGGCTCGGCGGTGGCCTTCTTCTTCCTGCTGGCCGCGGTGACCTCGCCCCACGCCGGGACGCTCACCGACCGGCTCGGCCCGCAACGGTCGCTGCGGGTGGCCAACACCCTCAGCGCCGCCGCGCTGCTGGGGATCGCTCTCGTGGTGCAGTCCTACTGGCTGCTGCTGGCCGCGCTGGGCGTCGGGGCGATCGGGCTGACCGTCGCCGGGCCGGGCACCAAGACCATGGTGGCCCGAGGCACCGACGCCAGCCGGCACGGCCTGTTCTTCGGCGTCCAGGCCGCGGCAGTGCCGCTGTCGGTGTTCTTGGCCGGTCTGGCCGTGCCCGCCATCGGGCGGACGCTGGGGTGGCGCTGGGCGTTCGGCTTCGCGGTGGCCGTGCCGCTGACCGGCCTGCTGCTGGCTCCCGGCTACCGGGCCCGGCCCGGCCACACGGTCAGGACCGGGGGAGCCACCCGGGGCCTGAGCAGGATCGACTACGGACCGCTGAACCTGATCGGACTGGCCGCCGCGCTGGGGTCGGCCGCGGCTACGACCATGGCCGCCTTCTTCGTGTCGGCCGCCACCGACGCCGGTCTCGCCGAGGGCCTCGCGGGAGGCCTTCTGGCGGTGGCCAGCGGCCTGCCCATAGCCACCCGGATCGCGGCGGGATACCTGGCTGACCGTTTCGAGTCCGGGCACCTGCGGATCGTGTCGCTGCTGCTGGGCACCAGCACGCTCGGTTACCTGGCCGCGGCCACCGGCTCGGTAGTGCTGGTCCCGGCAGGAGCGATGTTCGCGCTCGGTGTCGGGTGGGCCTGGAGCGGGCTGATGGTCCATTCGGTGGTCCGGGCCTACCGGGACTCCCCCGGCGCGGCCACCGGCATGACCTCCGGCGGGCTCAACGTCGGCGGGGTGGTCGGCCCGTTCGCGTTCGGCCTGCTGGCCGAGCGGGTCTCCTACACCGCCGGGTTCCTGATGATCGCGGCCTGCGCCCTGCTGGCCGCCCTGGCCGCCGACGCCGGCCGCCGACGCCTCATCCGCACCGGCGCCAACCCCTGAAGGCCCGCCACACCGGCGGTTCCGCTACCAGGGGTTCGGCATGGAACGCCACACCTTGATCCTGTTCCGGGTCCTCTGCTCCTCGGTGCGGGCGGGTCGCCGGTGCAGGACGTTGAGCGGCGGGAGTCCCGCGGCCTGCCGGTCGAAGTGGCTCTTGATCCGCCGAACCTCGTCGTGAAGGTCCTGCTCCAGCCAGTCACGCAGGTAGCGCTCCATCAGCGGGCCGTAGAAGCCCTTGAACCAGAAGCGATAGCTGTGGGTTACAAGCGAGCCGCGGCCGCGCGGCTCCACCACAAAACCGCCCCGCATCCACATCAGGCGGTCCGTGAGCCAGGGTCCGTCACTCTCGAAGGTGACCGACCGCCACCGGTCGAGCTTGACCGACAGGCGCTGCTTGGGACTGCGGATACCCCGTATCGAGCCCTGGATCACCACATGGCCGGTGCCGTCGGCGTCGAGGGGCGGGTTGTCGTAGACCTTGGCGATCTTGCTGTCGAGGGTCCAGTAGGCCTGCAGGTCGCAGACGAACTCCAGCACCTCCCGCGGCGTGGCCGCCACATGCACCGAGTCGTGCGCCAGCAGCACCAGCACCCAACCTAGCCCGCCGTCCCGCCCCGAGGGCTCTTGATTCGAGGGGAGTTACGCTGCCAGGCCCATTCACCGAAGTCCGCGACATCGCTAGGGAGTCCTAACCCGCTACCAGCTGCTGGACCCGCTGATGGGACACGCCCAGCATCCGGGCCGAGTCCCGTCGGGACACACCTGCTTCCGCGAGCCGTAAGGCAGCGGCCCGTTAACACCCGCATCGGGTCCCGTCAGGCGGGCTGGTCGTCTGAGGAGCCGTTGGAGCTGGAGGACTCGGAGCCGGCTGCGGCACCGGCGCCTACCGGGACGGCGACCGCCTCGACCAGGCGGCCGGTGATGCCGCTGATCCTGGGCAGGGGCGGCAGCTCCATCCCGCCTGTGCGGCGCAGCTCGAGCACTGCGGCGTGGTAGTCCTCCAGAGCATTGATCGCCTCACCGGTGTAGTAGCCCCGGCCGTCGAGGAAGGGGCCGACGTTGCGGTCGACGATGGCGCTCACATCCTCGCCGGTGATGGTCTTGTGGGTCTCCAGGGCGTGGGCCACCGCCAGGACCTCGACGCGGTTGGCCTCCAGCAGGGCCCGGGCCGCGTCGTAACGGTCGGCCAGCCGGGTCTCGACCTGGTCCCCGAGCCCGGTGCGCAGCAACTCCCGCTCGGGGTCGTCGTCGTCGCCCTTGCGCTGCCCGCCGCCGATGCCGAACTGGCGCTGCACGGCGTGGCTGGCGTAGGTCTCGCCCATGCCCCAGTAGCCGGCCATCATCGTGGCCAGCTGGGTGGCGTTGCGCAGGTCGCCGCCAACCCCCGAGGAGTTGTCGTCGCCGAAGAACATCCGCTCCCCGGCCAGCGACGCCAGCGACACCTCCAGATCGGCCTCGTACTCCGAGCGCCAGTGGGTGAAGCGGTCCTCGGGCGGGATGTGCGACACGAAGCCGCCCACATTGCCCCGGCGCTCGATGGTGGCCAGGTCGATCATGCGGTGGCGGCTGACCCGGTGCAGGGCCACCGCGTGGCAGGCCTCGTGGATGGCCAGGGCGTGGCGTTCATGCTCGACGTAGTCGAAGTCGTCGGCCAGGCCGTGCTCCTTGAGCTGCTTGGCCTTGATCATGTCGGCCCAGGTGATGACCCGCCGGCCGTCGCGAATGGCGGTGATGAGGGCCTCGTTCACCATGTCCTTGATGGTGGCCCCGGTGGCGTACGGGGTGATGGTGGCCAGCTTCTCGATGTCGTCGTCGGTGAGGACGTGCTCGACCTTGTCCAGATAGCCCTCGTAGGTGCGCTTGCGGCCCTCCTGGGTGGGGTAGCCGACCTTGTAGATGCGGTCGATACGGCCCGGCCGCAGCATAGCCGGATCCAGGGCCTCGGGCAGGTTGGAGGCCATCATCACCAGTATCCGGAACTTCGGGGGCGGCTTGGGCCGCATGCCCAGCATCTTGCGAACGATCCGGTTGAAGAAGCCGCGGGGCTTCTTGAGGCCCGACAACTCGGCCAGCAGGGCCTGCAGCGTGCCCATGCCGCCCCCGCCGCCCATCATCATGATCGACTCCCGCCGGGGTCCGCCCCATTCGCTGCCGCCGTAGGCGCCCATCGAGCCGGCCCGGTCATAGCCGCCCAGCGCGACCTCCTGCAGGGCCTGCTGGGCGCCCACCGACAGGTACGGGTACGACGAGCCGGGCTCGGTGGCGTCGCGCAGGAACGCCGCGAACCGCTCCGAGCCGAAGCCGCCGCCGTCGCCGACCGCCCCGCCCCGGTTGCCGAGCGCATCGGCCTCGTCGAAGAACGCCACCACGCCGCCGTAGCGAAGGGCCAGCTTGCGCAGCTTGCGGAACAGGCCCTTCACCTTGAGGATGCCCACGCCGAAGAACATGTTCATGAAGGCGCCGGGCTCCACGAACACGAAGGGCTTGCCGGTCTCGCCCGCGGCGGCCTCGGCCAGCAGCGTCTTGCCGGTTCCGGGCGGGCCGTACAGCAGGATCCCTCCGGGGGCGTAGCCGCCGACCTCCTCGATGGCCTCGGGGTTCTCCAGGAAGATCAGGTTCTCCCGGACCCGCTCCTTGACCGGGTCCTGGCCCCACACGTCGTCGAAGCGGGTGTCGATGTCGTCGGGGAAGTAGGTCTCCACGCCGCCCCGGGACAGGAACCAGAACAGCAGCACGAACTGGCTGATCAGCAGCAGCGGGTAGATGATCAGCCGGGCGGCCCACGGAAGCCAGCTGTTGAGAAGGCCGGGGAGGCCGATGAGGGCCGCGACCGGGTTCTGATCGGTGAACTGGCCGATGATCACCCCGAACAGCAGCAGCCAGAACAGGATCCGCAGCACCCGGCCGATCCGGAAACGGATCCACGGGTCCACGCGGGACTTGCGGTTCTCGACCCGGGCGAAGACCTTGAACTTCCAGAACCGGTAGTAGCCCGACCAGTGCTCGGCCACCACGAAGTGCAGCTGGCGCAGCACCTCGAGCCCGAGCAGCACCCAGACCCACGCCTGCTTGTCGACGGTCTCCCAGAAGCCGTCGGCCACCGACTTGATGGGGTTGCCGCTCAGCTTCTGCCACCAGAAGAAGGCGAACAGGACCGACCCAAGGATCAGGTACTTGGAGCGGTCCCACGGATCGAGCTTGCGGCGGGTCCTGCGGTCGGCGTCGCGAGGACGCGACGTGGTCGAGCCGAGAGTCATCTCGTGCTCGGCCGAACCCTTCGGGGGACGGGAACTACTGCGCCACAGCCGCACCGTCTCAGCCCTCCACCGTGAAGGTGCTCATGACCTCTTCGATCGACGTGGCGTTGGCCCGGTAGCAGCCGACGCTGCACCGGAGGCCGACGCTGTAGACCACGCTGTTGATGCTGTCGGTCAGGACCAGCCGGTCGCCCATGAGCTCGCGGCCGTCGGCGGTGACCTCCTTCCAGATGAAGCGGTGACCTGAGACGTCGCCAACGGTCACGAGGTGGTGGAGCAGCTGCTCCACCCCTTCCTGCTCACCGGTCACCTCCGGGAAGAAGAACGTGAGCGGCAGCTTCTCCTGGATGCGCCGATCGACCGGCTGGACCTCGACGGATCCCTGCACGTAGTCGGACGAGCCGCGGAGGGTGCCGGGAGCCGCGTCGAACTCGGCCCGCCAGGGCAGGACGAACTCGCCGGGGATCGGCTGGATGTCGTCGTCGGGCGTGAGGGCGAAGTTGACCGTCCCCTCGGACACCACGTTCCAGTCCTCGGGGATCTTCAGGAAGACGGTGTCGTCAGCGTTCTCGACGTACTGGTACCCCGAACGGCCGCACGCCGCGAGCAGGAACGCCGCTGCGATTACTACCAGCGGTGCGACGCGTGCCCACACCGGGAGCCTCATACCCATATTCAATCGCATTCTCGGCTCCAACACGACTCAGCCGAAACAAGTAGAGAAACCCGTCACATAGGAGAAGAACCCGCACAGATTTGAGGCGAGTTCGCGCCACAGGCCTCTAGCGGCTGATCCAGGCGGCCCGCAGGGGCTCTAGGCCGGCCGCGCCGGCCAAGCGCTCCGCGGCCTCCGCCGCGGTGGCCATCACCTCGGCGTGATCCAGGAGGGTGGACTCGCCGCGGCGCACCACCACGTCGCCGCCGACAATCACGTCACGGACGTCGCAGCCGTGTCCCAGCAGCGTGAGCGTCGCCACCGGCCGATGTCCGGGCACGAAGCGCGGCGTCTGGGCGTCGATCACGACCATGTCGGCCAGCGTCCCCTCGGTGAGGACGCCGGCGGGCTTGCCCAGCACGCGGGCGCCGTGGGTGCACACCAACTCCAGCAGCGTCTCCGACGGGGGCCAGGTCGGATCCATGCGGCTGAGGCGGTGGAGGGCGTAGGCCGACTTCATCGCCTCGAACATGCTCTGACCGCTCACAGCCAGACCGTCGGTGCCCAACGCCACCGTGGCCCCGGCGTCGACGAGCTCCCGCAGCCTCATCACCCCCGACGAGACCACCTGGTTGCACACCGGGAGGTGCAGCCCGCAGGCGCCGGCCTCGCCCATGGCGGCCACCTCGCCGTCGTCGAGCCAGATCGCGTGGGCGAGCGTGGCCCTCGGCCCGAGCAGGCCGGCCCGGCTCAGCCACTCGACCGGACGCTCGCCGTGGACGTCGCTGAAGATCACGACCTCTTCGTTGGCCTCGCTGCAGTGGGCCTGCCAGCGCAGGTCCTGCTCAGCGGCCAGCTGGGCGCAGGCCCCGATCAGGTCCAAGTCGACGTAGACGACGTTCTCTGGCATGGGCCAGACCTCGACCCGGGAACCGGCCGGACGCTCCTGGATGCACTCCTCGGTTATCTCGAGCTCCTCGGAGGCGGTGTAGGCGTGAAGTTCGTCAGGGACTCCCATGCGGTCGCTGCCCTCGACGCGGCTGCCGAAGATCCCGCGGGCGATCGCTCCCCGGAGCCCGGCGCTCTCCACCGCGTCGGCCACGGCCAGCACCGTGGCGGTGTCGGTGGGTGCGTAGTGGTTGTCGACAACGGCGGTGGTCCCGGCGAGAACCGCCATTAGCGCGCTGAGTCGCACCGCGGCGGCGGCATCGTCAGAGGTCATGTGCAGTGTCATGGGGAACATGAAGTCCCGCAGCCAGGCCATCAGCTCCAGCCCGTCGCCCAATCCCCGGCCCAGAACCTGGAACAGGTGGGTGTGGGTGTCGATCAGTCCCGGCATCACCAGGCACCCGGAGGCGTCGATGCGGTTCACTGCCCGGGGGTAGGCGGCCGCGACCTCCGAAGCGGGGCCCACCGCGGCTATGGCCTCGCCCACCACCGCGACCGACCCGTCCACAATCACGGGACGGCTGGGGTCGAGGGTCACGAGGTAGGCGCCCTCGATGATCAGGTCGGCGCGCCCCTCCGCGCGGTTGGGGGTACCCCGTGCTTGCGAATCAGACACCGGCGGCACCAACGGCCTCAGCCAGGCGGTCCACCTGGGTCAGGTCGGCCATGGTGGGAATGAACACGTACTCGTCCACACCGATGGCCGCGAAGTCCCGCAAGGCCGAGGTGACGTCGCCGGCGCGCCGGTAGGCACCCTCGGCGAACATGCGGGCCCGCTCGCCTTGGTAGCCGTAGTAGTCCAGCAAGTAGTCGACGTTGGAGTCCTCGCCCAGCGCGAAGTAGTGCATGACCATGATGACGGGCGAGCCCTCGCGGCCCGCCTCCCGCCACGCGGCCCGCACCCGCTCGGCGCTGTCGTGGGTCTCCTCGGGACCTCGTGACGAGACGCTCCAGCCGACGCCGTGGCGCACCACCCGGGGAATGGCCGCCTCCAGGCTGCCGCCGAAGAAGACGGGCACGGCGCCGTCGCGCACGGGCGGCAGGGTCGAAGGCCGTGACCGGCCCCCGGCGGGCCGGCCGCGCCATTCGGCGTGCATGACCTCCAGATCGGCGTCGAGGCGACGGCCCCGGGTGCCGAAGCTGCGGCCGGTGGCCTCGTAGTCGTCGGCGCGGCGACCCACGCCGATCCCCAGCATGAACCGCCCGCCGCTGATCTGGTCCACCGACGCGGCTTGCTTGGCCACCATCGGCGCGCTGCGGGCCGGCGCCAGCAGCACGTTGGTGCGCAGGCCGATGCGGCTGGTGACGGCCGCGGCCGCAGCCATGGCGGTCATCGACTCGAAGCCGGGGTACACGATCCGGTCGATGGAGGTCAGAGCGTCGAACCCTGCCTCCTCGGCCCGGCGGGCCCAGGCCAGCAGCAGCTCGCCGCTGGTGCCGGTGGTGGTGACGGGCAGTCCGATGCCGACCCTCATGCCAGTCCCTCCCTCATTTCAGTACCTCCCGGCCGCTCCCCGATCATTATGCGGCGGGCGCTACGGGTGTCCGCTTGCTCGCACGGGCTTCGCCCTACTCGCTCGCAAGTCAAACACCCGCATCCCCTGCCTGGCTCCCCGATCATTATGCGACGGCCCCCGGCGGGCGCTACGGGCGTCCGCTTGCTCGCACGGGCTTCGCCCTACTCGCTCGCAAGTCAAACACCCGCATCCCCTGCCTGGCTCCCCGATCATTATGCGACGGCCCCCGGCGGGCGCTACCGGTGTCCGCTTGCTCGCACGGGCTTCGCCCTACTCGCTCGCAAGTCAAACACCCGCATCCCCTGCCTGGCTCCCCGATCATTATGCGACGGCCCCCGGCGGGCGCTACCGGTGTCCGCTTGCTCGCACGGGCTTCGCCCTACTCGCTCGCAAGTCGGACACCCGTATCTCCCGCCTGGCTGTCGCGGTTCCCTCGGCGGGCGCGTCGGATGAACGCAGCCCGTCGGCGACGCCTCGCCTGTTCAGTTCGGCTGTCAGCTCGGGCACGACCGTCTGCCACTCTCCCACGAGGCCGATGTCGACCTGGTCGAAGATCTCGGCGTCGGGGTTCGAGTTGACGGCCATGAGCACTCCGGCGTTACGGATGCCGACGGTGTGGTTGAACCGGCCGCTGGAACCCACCGCCACCAGCAGCCGGGGCGACACCGCGTGCCCGGTGACCCCGATCTGGCGGCTGCGGGGCACCCATCCCTGGTCGGTGACCCTGCGGGTGGCGCCCAGGGCGGCGTCCCCGAGCGCGGCCCGCAGCTCGTCGATCACGCCGTAGCCGCCGGGTTCGACGCCCACGCCCACCGCCACCACGGTCCGGGCCCGGCGCAGCTCGCCGGTGTCATCGTCGTCGCGTTCGACCGCCACGGTTCGGATCCGGGCGGGTGCGGGAGCCGGGAGCATCTCGGCGATGGGATCGGGCGCGCCGGCCCGGGGAGGTCGCAGGGCCAGGACACCGGGCCGGATGGTGGCCATCTGCACCGGCGAGCGTGACAGGATCGGCACCTGGAGGCGGCCGCCGAAAGCAGGCTTCCAGGCGACCAGACGGCCGTCGGGGCTCACCTCGAGGCCCACCGCGTCGCCGGTGAGCCCCCAGCCGCAGCGGGCCGCCACGATGGAGGCCACCACCCGGCCCGAGCGGGTTCCCTCCACCAGGAGCGCCCAGGGCAGGCTGCGGGCTGCGGCGGCGGCCAGCGCGTCGGCTTGCTCGGAGGGCTCGGTGGCCGACTCGATCACCAGCAGGCGGTCGGCGCCGGCCGCGCCCAGCCCCGCGGCGTTGGCGGAGGTGGTGACCGCGGTCACCGTCCCCGAGATCCAGGCCGCCAGCTCGGCCGCCTCGCCCAGCAGTTCGGCGCCCACGCCCGGCTCGGTGAAGAAGCACCACACCGACCGCTCGCCGGTGGGGTGGTCGCCGTCGCGGCCGGCGTCCAGCAGGGTGGCGCTGGCCCGCGACGCGTCGTCCTGGCCGGCATCCTCCGGTTCGGGCGGGTCGGAGAAGGCGCCGAACTCCTCGAGCAGGTCCACCGCGTGGGCGACCGAGGTGGCCCGCAGCGTACGCCTGCTGGCGGTCAGCACCCGGATGGGGCCCACCGACGTGGGTGAGCCCGGCGCGCCGAGCTGTTCGGTGGGCACGTCCAGGTCGGCCGCCGTCAGCCGCAGGATGCGGTCGTCGGCCACCCCCGCGTATTCCTCAGGCGGCGCCTTGGACGGCGCGCAGAGCCGCTCGGCGGCGGACAGCGCCGCGGGCAGCTCTCCGGTGACGGTGCAATACCCGTCGTCGGTCTCGAGTTTGGCCGTGAAGGCGTCGCCGGTCACATCCAGCTCACGCACCCCGGCCGCGAAGGGCAGGTCCAGCAGCTCGGCGACCTCGACGGGCACCTGGCCGGTGTCGGAGTCGAGCGAGTTGAGACCGGCCAGCACCAGATCGAAGGGCCCCTCGTGCCGGATGGCCGCGGCCAGCGCTACCGCGGTGGCCAGCGTGTCGGCACCGGCGAGAGACGGATCGCACAGGTGCACGCCCCGGTCAGCGCCGCAGGCGATCATCTCCCGCAGGGCATCGGCGGCCGCGGGCGGCCCCATCGTGAACACCACGACCTCGCCGCCGGGCCCGGTCAGCTCCACTGCTCTGGCGTTTGCCCGCCGGCAGTAGGCGTTGACCTCCAGCGGCACGCCGTCTCGCACCAGGCGCCCGTCCTGCATCCGGAACTCGACCGGAGCGGGGATCTGCTTGACCAGGACTGCGATCCTCACGGCGTCCTGTATACCGTCTGAGCCGCCCAACCCTGCCACCGGGCGCTCGGCCCGCGCTACCCGCTCTTGTTCGCTGCGCTCACGGGCCGCTCGGGCCCGGAATCCCGCTCCAGTTCGCTGCGCTCACGGGCCGCTCGGGCCACGGCCTCGCCCGTATGCAACCGAATCGCTCGCCTATGCGCTCGGCCTCTAGTAGCCGATGACGGCGCCACCGTCGACCCGCAAGACCGAGCCGGTCACGAAGCTGGCCCTGGCGCTGCACAGGAACGTGATCACGTCAGCCAACTCCGAGGCCTGCCCGAACCGGCCCATGGGGATGGAGGCCCGGTGGCGGTCCCGTACCGCCTCGGTGCTCGTGCCCTCAGCGGCGGCCCGGGCCGCCTGGGCCCGGGCCAGCGCCCCGGTCTCGAACTGGCCGGGCACGACCACGTTCACCAGCACCTCGGGCGCCAGCTCGATGGCCAGCGAGCGGGCTGCGGCGGCCACACCGCTGCGGAACACCCCCGACAGGGCCAGCTCGGGTGAGGCCTCCACCACCGACCGGGCGGTGATGTACACCAGGCGCCCGTCGCCGCCGGCCCGCAGGTGGGGGATCGCCGCCCGGGTCGCGGCCAGTGCGGGCCGCAGCATCCGCTCGTAGGCGGCCGTCTCGTCGGCGGCGGAGACCTCGGTCATGCCGCCCGGCGTGCCGCCGCTGGTGTTGACCACGCAGATGTCGAGGCCGCCCAGGCGGGACGCGGCCTCTTCCACCATCCGGGCCGGCTCACCAACCACGGTCAGGTCGCCGGCCACCGCGACGCCACCGGGCAGCGAAGCCGCTATCTCAACGGCCAGGTCCTCCCGCCGCCCCGAGATCGCCACCAGCGCGCCCTCGGACGCCAGCGTCTCCGCGGTGGCCCGCCCCAGCCCCGCAGTCGAGCCGAACACCAGCGCCCGCCGCCCCGCCAGTCCCAGATCCATGGCGAGCGAAGCTAGCGGCCCCCACCCGCCCGGCCCGAGTCGCGGGGGACGGGATGGGCGCTGTAGGGTCGGTATACAGCATCGCGCAACGGTTGCGGGAGGAGTTCACATGTCCTATGAGCAGGCGGCCAGGGACGCCGGCGTCGACCTCGACATGCCCCTGCTGAGGGCGGGCAACTTCGACCCGGTGGCCCAGGTCCACGACGTTCTGTTCGTGTCGGGCTCCATCGCGCTGGCCCCCGGCGGCGGGGGGATCGACTACGTGGGCCGTCTCGGCGGCGACATGGACATCGAGACCGGCCAGGCCAGCGCCCGGGGCGCGGCCGAGGCCATCCTGGCGTCGGTGCACCAGCACCTGGGCAGCCTCGACGAGGTGCTGCGGGTGGTGCGGCTCACCGGCTACGTGGCCAGCGACCCGGGCTTCAACGCCCAGCCCAAGGTGATAAACGGAGCCAGCGACCTGATGATCGAGGTGTTCGGCGCGGCCGGGCGCCATGCCCGTTCCGCCATCGGCGTGGCCGAACTGCCCCTAGGCGCCTCCGTCGAGGTGGAGGCCATCTTCCAGATCAATCAGTGACCACCCGCCGGTCCGGCAGGATCCACTGAACCAACCCCCAACCAACCCCCAGGAGCAATCCATGAACACCATGAACGTCGAGACCCTCACCCTCGAGGGCGCCAAGCTCGCCGCCGATGTCGCTCTGTCGACCGCCGACGACGAGGGTCTGGCCGTGTGCGTGGCCGTGGTGAACGCCACCGGCAACCTCGTGCTGGTGCACCGCATGGACAACGTGGTGGAGATCGCCCTCGAGAACGCCATCGCCAAGGCCCTGGCCGCGCTGACGTTCAAGCGCGACACCGGGACGCTGTCGGACTACTTCCAGAAGGACAACTCGCTCGGCCCGCCCATGACGGCCCGCCATCACATCCTGGCCGTGGAGGGCGGCGAGCCCCTGACCACCTCCGGCGGCACCATCGTGGGAGCGCTGGGAATCTCCGGCGCCAAGCACGCCGAGGACGTGGTGTGCTCCAAGGCCGCGGCCAAGGCCTTCACCGCAGCCACCTGAAGGGAGCGCCATGGGCGACGACCACGACCACGCCAACCCGATCCTCAAGGACCTGCCCGACGGGTCGTTCGCGTTCCACTACACGTTGCAGGCTAAGCCGGGCCGGGCCCAGGACTTCATCGACTCCTTCGAGGCGTGGGACCACAGCGACCAGAACATCGTCCACACCACGCCGGGCATCGTGCACGAGGGCGTGCTGTACCAGAGCGAGGACGACCCCGAGCGGTTCTACCTGATCGGCACCTGGAACAACCGCGAGAACCACCGCAACGTGGTGGCCCGACTCATCGAGCAGCGCCCGGCGTGGATGGACATGCTCACCGAGGACATAGTTCCCGAGTACTGCGCCATCATCGGCTGAGAGCGGCGGCACCCGTAGGTTGAACTCCCGGCCCAACGAGGAGGACCAGTTGCCCAAGGACTTCGATCTTGAGCAGAAGTTCACGCTGGAACGGGGGCGGGTGCTGCTGACCGGGGTCCAGGCGGTGGTGCGCCTGCCGATCGACCAGCACCGCGCCGACGCGGCCCGGGGGCTGCGCACGGCCACGTTCATCTCGGGCTACCAGGGCTCGCCGCTGGGCACCGTCGACCTCACCATCGAGCGCAACCTGGACCTGATGACGGCCCACGACGTGGTGTGGGTGCCCGGCGTGAACGAGGAGCTGGCCGCCACCGCAGTGTGGGGCAGCCAGGAGCCGCTGCTCGGCCCGCTCGCCCACCACGACGGCGTGGTCGGCATGTGGTACGGCAAGGGACCCGGCGTGGACCGCTGCGGCGACGTGTTCAAGCACGCCAACTTCAAGGGCACCGCCCCCGGTGGCGGGGTGCTGGTGCTGGCCGGCGACGACCCGGTGGCCAAGTCGTCGACGCTGCCCACCCAGGTGGAGCCCACCTTCTACGACGCCCAGATCCCGGTGCTGTACCCCGGCTCGATCCAGGAGGTCATCGACCTGGGCCTGCACGGCATCGCCCTGTCGAGGTACTCGGGCCTGTGGGCGGCGTTCAAGGTGGTCACCACCGTCGCCGACGGGTTCGGCATCGCCGAGGTGGCCCCCGACCGGATCATGCCGGTCGACCCCCAGCTGGAGATCGACGGCGAGCCGTGGCGCCACGTCCAGCGGCCCGGCCTGGTGACGCCCCTGAGCCTCGAGCAGGAGAAGGACATCGCCTACGGGCGCCTGGAGGCGGCCACGGCCTACGCCGCAGCCAACGGCCTCAACGAGATCAGCGGGGCCGCCGGGGCCGCCCGCGTGGGGATCGTGGCCGCGGGCCGCACCTTCACCGAACTGCGCCAAGCCCTCGGCGATCTCGGCCTCGACGACGAGGCTCTGCGCCATTTCGGGATACGGCTGCTGCGGTTGGGGATGGTCTGGCCGGTGGAGTCCGAGATCGTGCGCCGCTTCGCCGGGGGGCTCGATGAGATCCTGGTGCTGGACGAGAAGCGGGCCTTCGTCGAGCTGTTCGTGCGCGACATCCTCTACGGCCGGGCGGGCGCGCCGCGGGTGGTGGGCAAGACCGACGAGCGCGGCCGGCGGCTGGTGCCCGCCGACGGCGAGTTGAGCGCCGATCGGATCGCGGTCGTCGTCGCCGAGCGGCTCCGCTCCGGAGTGCTGGGGGGCGAGGTGGGAGCCCTGCCGGTGGCGGTCGAGGCCCGCCTGGGGTTGATCGAGGCCGCCTCCGAGGCCGGCGAGGCCGTCCTGGCCCGGACGCCGTACTGGTGCAGCGGCTGCCCCCACAACCGCTCGACGGCGGTTCCCGACGGCTCGTTCGTGGGCGCCGGGGTGGGCTGCCACGCCATGGCCCTGTGGATCGACGACCGGGCCCAGATCGTTCACCAGATGGGCGGCGAGGGCGCTACCTGGATCGGCCGGGCCCCGTTCACCGACCGGTCCCACATGTTCCAGAACGTCGGCGACGGCACGTTCTTCCACTCGGCCAGCCTGGCGGTGCGGGCCGCGGTGGCCGCCGGCGTCGACATCACCTACAAGATCCTCTACAACGGCGCGGTCGCCATGACCGGCGGCCAGGACGTGGCCGGCTCCATCGGCGTGGCCGAGCTGACCCAGGCGATGGCCGCCGAGGGCGTTAGCCGCATCATCGTGTGCAGCGACGACCCCGACCGCCACACCAGCGGCGCGGCGCTGGCCGAGGGCACCGACATCTGGGGGCGGGACCGCCTCGACGAGGCCCAGACCGCCCTGGGGGACACCCCCGGGGTGACGGTGCTGATCTACGACCAGCAGTGCGCGGCCGAGAAGCGCCGGGAGCGCAAGCGGGGCCTGCGCCCCACCCCGACCAAGCGCATCTTCATCAACGAGGCCGTGTGCGAGGGCTGCGGCGACTGCGGGGCCAAGAGCCACTGCCTGTCGGTGCAGCCCGTCGACACCGAGCTGGGAACCAAGACCCGCATACACCAGTCCTCGTGCAACTTCGACTACACCTGCATCGAGGGCGACTGCCCGTCGTTCATCCGGGTCAACACCCGGCCGGGCCCCGCCAGAGCGGGCTCGGCAGGCAGCGGGCGGGCAGCTCCGAGCGGGCCGCCCGCCGACATCGCCGAGCCGGACCGGCCCACGCCCGGGCCCGACGGGTTCGCGGTGTTCATGGCGGGTGTGGGCGGCACCGGGGTGGTCACGGTCAGCCAGGTCCTGGCCACCGCGGCACTGCTCGACGGCCTCGGTGTGATGGGTCTGGACCAGACCGGCCTCAGCCAGAAGGGTGGTCCGGTCGTCTCGCACCTGCGCTTCTTCGACGGCGAGGCCTCCGGCGCCAACCTCATCGGGGCAGGCGGAACCGACTGCTACCTGGGCATGGACCTGCTGGTGGCTGCCGATCCCAAGAACCTGGCCAAAGCCGACGGTGGCCGCACACTCGCAGTGGTGTCCACCAGCAAGCTGCCCACCGGCGACATGGTGGCCCACGTCGCCGAGACCTATCCCGACATCGATCAGATGCTGTCCACCATCGACGGCGCCACCCGGGCCGGCGCCAACGTCCGCCTCGACGCCGACCGGATGGCCGACGCCCTGCTGGGCACGGCCATGCCCGCCAACGTGCTGGTGCTGGGAGCCGCGTACCAGGCGGGCGGGATTCCGGTGTCGGCGGCCTCCATCGAGCGGGCCATCGAACTCAACGGCGTGGCCGTCGCCGCCAACATCGCCGCCTTCCGGTGGGGACGGGTGTACGTGCGTGACGGCATCGACGGCCTGGTCGGCCTGGCCGGTGTGGCCCCCGCCGCCGCGTCGGCGGAGACGGAGTCGGCCGCGCCCGGCCTGGGACTGGACTCCGCCGGTGCGAGGGCCAAGGCCACCGCCCGGTCACTGGTGGAGAACTCGGGCCTGGCTGCGATCGGTGGAGAGGCCGGCGCGGCCCTGGTCGAGATCGTGGAGCGGCGGGCCGCCGACCTGGTCGACTACCAGTCCAGGGAGCTGGCCTCGGCCTACGTCGACTTCGTGGACGCGGCGTCGGCCCGCGAGCGCGAGGTGATGGGCGACCGGACCGAGCTGGCCGACTCGGTGGCCCGCTACCTCTACAAGCTCACGGCCTACAAGGACGAGTACGAGGTGGCCCGGCTGCATCTGCGGCCCGGCATGGCTGATGCGATGCGCGACGCGGTGGGCGACTTCGCCGGCTACCGCATCCTGCTGCATCCTCCGGTGCTGCGGGCCATGGGGCTGAAGCGCAAGGTCTCTCTGGGACCGTTCCAGCAGCCGGCGCTCGCAGTGCTGAAGGGGCTGCGCCGGCTGCGGGGCACGCCCTTCGACGTGTTCGGATACGCCGGGGTCCGCCGGACCGAACGGGAGCTGATCGCGGAGTACCGGTCGCTCATGGAGGCCGAACTGGACGCCCTGGCTCCCGACACCTACGACCGGGCGCTGAGACTGGCCCAGCTCCCCGACGTGATCAGGGGTTACGAGGACGTGAAGCTGGCCAACGTCGAGAGCTTCCGGGAGCAGGTGCGAGCCATCCGCAGCCCCGACACCCAGCCGGTGGCGCTCACTGCCAAGCCGACCGGTTAGCACCGCCCGCCGTGGCCGGGGCCGAAGCCGATACTGGGGCCCAGGCCGGGCCCTCACCGGATCCGAACGCGGCGCCGGTGCGCGCCGTGGCGGCCTCGGTGGTCTGCCTGACCGCCAGCATCCTGCCGGGCTTCCTCACCGGCGCGCTGGGCAGCTCCATAAAGGAGGAGTTCGGCCTGGGCGACCGGGGGCTGGGGCTGGCCGTGGCCCTCTCCTTCCTGCTCTCGGGTCTGGCCACCATCCACGCGGGGGAGTTGGCCGACCGGGTGGGGTTTCGCCGGAGCCTGATCGCGTCGATGGGCATCGCAGTGTCCGGCTACCTGTGGGTGGCGCTGGTGGCCCGATCACTGGCCACTCTGATGGCGGGCCTAGCCGTGGCCGGCGCGGGGCTCACACTGGTCGGCCCCGCGGCGAAGGTGCTCGTGGCCGACCACGTCCGCGCCGAACGCCACGGAATCGCCTTCGGGATTCACATGACCGGCATTCCCCTGGCGCCGCTGCTGGCCGGGCTGACAGTGCCGATGCTGGGCTGGACGGTGCCCCTGGTGGGCTGGACGACCGGATGGCGCTGGATGTTCGTGGGGGGCGCGGCGCTCGCCGCGGTCGGGCTGCTCATGGTTCCCGCAGAGCGAGCGCGTGCGGTGGAGGCGCCACTGGCTACCGCGCCACCGGCCGGCCGTTTCGCTCATGTGAGGATGCCGCCGCTGTTCGTCTTCGGAGTGGCGGCCATGGTCGCCTCCTCCGCGGTGACCGGCACGGCATCGTTCTTCGTCGTGGCCAGCACCGACGCCGGCGTCACCGAGAACGTCGCCGGGCTGGTGCTGTCGGCTGCTACCGCCGGCGTGATCCTGGCCCGCATCACATTGGGCTTGGTGGCCGACCGCATTCACGACAGCGTCGTGGCCACGGTGGCCGCACTCCTCTCCTTGAGCGCGGCCGGCTACGCGCTGATGGCCGGCGGCGCGGCGTGGATGTACGTGCTGGGCGGGCAGGCCGCGCTCATATTCGGATGGTCGTGGCCCGCGCTGATGGTGGTGGCCCTCGTGCGCATGAACCCCCACGCCCCGGGCCTGGCCACCGCTTTCGTGATGAGCGGCCTGAACCTGGGAGCGGTGGTGGGGCCCGCGGTGTTCGGCTTCGTCAGCGACGCCTCATCGCCGTCCGCCGCGCTGGTGGTGTCGGCGCTGTGCGCCCTCACCGCGGCAGCCCTGAACGTCGTAGGCCGCCTGATCCAGACCCAGCCGGGCTAGCCGCCGGCCGGGACGTCCGAGTCGGCGAACACGTCGGAGTCGTCCCAGACGGGCTCGTCGCCGTCACGAAGATGCACGGCGGTCTCGGATGCGGGCCCCTGCATCCCCCGGGCGTTCCGCTCGCAGTGGGCCCGCCAGACGGTGACGGACTTGTCCGGACGGAACAGGCGCTCGGGCGGGATGCGGACCTGCTCGATCATCTGCTGGTCCTGCCGGTTGAACTGCCACATGTACGCCCACCGGATGTAGGTCCAGAACCGCAGCCCGAACAGGGCGGCCCTCAGGCCCTTGGCGTGGGACACGGCGAACATGAACGAGAGGTGCGCGCCGTCGGTGGTCCCCATGAACACCTCGTAGGCCGTCCAGTCGGGCCATTGGATGCGCACCCAGCCGGGGAGACGGACCGAGCCGCGTACCACCACGTTGCGCTGCCACGGGCGGAAGCCGTGGGGCCAGGTGCCGAGACCCGGATAGTCGACCTGCTCCACGACGTCGTCGACCGTCCGGACCATCCAGTCGCCCTCCTGCTCGACGTGGACGACCCGGTAGGCGGGTTTGCGCCGGATCCATGTCCACACGACGCCGCGGTGCAGGTAGGTGGAATGGCCCTCGTCGAAGCCGTTCTCGACGGCGTAGCGCCAGTCGCCCTTCCGGTTGCGGAGCCAACCCCGCACCTTGACTCCCGGTTGGAGGAAGTCCTCGGGGACGTCGTCGCTGATGGGCGGCGGCTCACCCCGGCCGACGTAGACGAACACCACTCCGCCCCACTCCTGGACCGGGTAGGTCCTCACCCTCACGCTCTTGTTCCCGACGATGGGTGAGTCGCGGCCGTCGACGAGGGCGGCCCGCAGGTTGCCGTCGGCCAGGTCGTAGGTCCACCCGTGGTACGCACACGAGATCGTGCCATCGAACCAGCACTTGCCCATCGACAGGGGCACGCCGCGGTGGGCGCACCGGTCGTCGAGGGCGAACGCCGTGCCCTTGTGGCGGATCAGGAACAGTCGCTCACCGCAGATCGTCACCGGCACCGGCTTACGGCCGATGCTCTTGGAGAAGGCCACCGGGTACCAGTAGTTCTGCAGGCCCTCGGCCGCGGCCTGGTAGCGGGGCCACCGCTTGTAGGCATGGTCCCCGCTCGCCGAGAACGGCTCCTCTCGAACACTTCCAGATGACGCCATCGTCGCCATCTTTGCACCCGGGTACCCCGCTGGCTGATTCGGACCGGCAGTCGAAGTGTGGCTACGGTATACAGACGGCCCAGTCGCAGGGCCAGTGATGGCCCGACGGGAGGCAGCGCGTTGCTTCGATGGCTCGCCAGACGCATCATCGCCGCAGCGCTGGTGGTGTTCGTGGTCACCTCGCTGGTGTTCGTGGTCACCCATATCTTCACCGACCCGGCCACTGTCTCGCTGCCGCTGGAGGCCAGCCAGGAGGACCGGGCCAGCCGCCGGGCCGCGCTCGGCCTGGACCGGCCTCTGAGCGTCCAGTACTGGGACTTCGTGTCGGGCCTGGTGGTGGGCGACCTCGGTGAGTCGTTCTTTCAGACCCAGCCAGCCTCGAAGCTCGTGTTCGAGCGGCTGCCGGCCACCCTCAGGCTGGTGGCCGGGGCCACCGCGGTGACCGTGCTGATGGCCGCGCCCATGGGAATGCTGGCCGCGTGGTGGGAGCGCCGCTTCGCCGACCACGCGGTGCTCGGCTTCTCGATGGCATCGATCAGCGCCCCACCGTTCTGGATCGGCTACCTGCTCATCATCGTGTTCGCGGTGCAGCTCGGCTGGGTGCCGACGTTCGGCTCGAGCGGGTTCAAGTCGCTCATCCTCCCGTCGTTCGCCATCGGTCTGGCCAGCGCCGGTCGGCTGGCGCAGATGACCCGCCGTGGCATCGTGGAGGAGCTGCGAAAACCGTACGCAGTAACCGCGATGTCGAGGGGCTTCTCCCGGTCCTACACGATCGTGCACCACACCTTCCGCAACGTGGCCTCGGGCTTCGTGACCATGACCGGCTGGGAGGTGACCCGGATGTTCACCGGCTACACGGTGGTGATCGAGGTGGTGTTCTCCTGGCCCGGCGTGGGCCGCCTGGCCGTCGAAGCCATCAACGACCGGGACCTGATCCTGGTGCAGGCCGCGGTGGTGGTGCTGGCCACCATGGTGGTGCTTACCAACCTGCTGGTGGACATCGCCCGCCGGCTGATCGACCCGCGGGTGGACCTGGCATGACCGCGGTGGAGAACGCGATGGGCCCGGCCGCCGGCGCAGGCACGGGCGACGCGGCACCGCCCGAGAGCGTGACCGTCATGGCCGACCTGTGGTCGCATCTGCGCAGGTCAAGGGCGGGCATATCGGGGATCGTCATCTGCTCGCTGTTCGCCGTGACGGCCATCGTCGGCCCGTGGCTGCCGTTCATCAAGGACCCGGCCCAACAGAGCCTGCCCGATAGGCTCACCCCCCCGTTGGGCTGGGGCGGCACTTGGTCGCACCCGCTGGGCACCGACCAGCTCGGACGTGACATCCTGGCCCGCCTCATCGACGGAGCCCGCATCTCGCTGTTGGTAAGCGTAACCGCGGTCATCATCGCGGCCGTCCTCGGCACCGTCCTAGGGCTCGTCGCGGGCTACATGGGCGGAAAGATCGACACCCTCATCATCTCGGCCGCCGACGTGCAGATGGCCTTCCCGGGCGTGCTGGCCGGCCTGATCCTGGTGGCCGCGTTCGGACCGAGCGTGTGGCTGGTCATAATCGTCATCGCCATATCCAGTTGGATGGTGTTCACCAGGGTCGGGCGGGGCCTCGTGTTCACCCTCAAGACGTCGCTGTACGTGGAGGCGTCGGAGTTGGCGGGCGCGTCGTCGCGCCGGATCATGTGGCGGCACCTGCTGCCCAACCTGGTCAGCTCGCTCATCACCCTGTGCGTGCTGGAGTTGGCCGCAGCCATCCTGTCGGAGTCGGCGTTCGCCTTCCTCGGCTTCGGGGTGCAGCCGCCCCGCTCGTCGTGGGGGCTGATGATCCAGCAGGGCCGCGACTACATCACCAACGGATGGTGGATCGTCACCTTCGCGGGCATGGCCATCGCCATCGTGGTGCTGGGCGTGAACCTGCTGTCGCTGTGGCTGCAGTCGTTCAACGACGTGGCCGAACGCGAGCAGGTCATCCTCGAGAGGCCGGGCGGGTGAGCGCCGCGAACGGCGGAGACGGCCGCACCGAGCGCCTGCTAGAGGTCAAGGACCTGACCGTCGGGTTCCCCACCCGCGACGGCACGGTGCTGGGCGTGGACGGCCTGACCCTCAACGTCGGCTCCCACGAGCGCCTCGGCGTGGTGGGCGAGTCGGGCTCGGGCAAGAGCGTCATGGGCCTGGCCATCCTGGGCATGGTCCTGCCACCCGGCCGCATCATGGGGGGCTCGGTGCGCTGGAAGGGCGAGAACGTGCTCGACGAGGCGGTGGCCAACCGGGTGCGGGGCCGGGAGATCGCCATGATCTTCCAGGACCCGATGGTGTCGCTCAACCCGCTCAAGACGGTGGGCGCGCAGCTGCGTGAGCTGCTTCAGCGTAGGGTCGGGCTGAAGGGGAGCGCCATCAAGCAGCGCTCCCTGGAACTGCTTGACATGGTGGGGATCGCCAACCCCGGCGACCGGCTCAAGTCCTACGCGTTCGAGCTGTCGGGAGGCATGCGCCAGCGGGTGATGATCGCCACCGCCCTGGCCTGCGAGCCCACGCTGCTGATCGCCGACGAGCCCACCACCGGGCTCGACGTGACCATCCAGGACCAGATCCTCACCCTGCTGCACAACCTGTCCACCGAGCTCGGCGTGTCGGTGCTGATGATCACCCACGACCTCGGGGTGGTGGCCCAGTTCTGCGACCGGGTGCAGGTGATGTACGCGGGCCGCATCGTGGAGCGGGCCCCCATCGCCCAGATGTTCGCCGATCCCCAGCACCCCTATTCTCTCGGCCTGCTGCAGTCGGTGCCGCGAGTGGACCGGGCCGCCACCGAGCTGGCCGGCATACCGGGCGAGCCGCTCGACCGGGCCCAGTTCCCGCCGGGCTGCGCCTTCGAGCCCCGCTGCGTCGAGGCTCACGACACCTGCCGGGGGGCGCCGCCGCCGCTGGTCAAGATCGCCGAGCGGCGCTGGGTGGCCTGCTACAACCGCCCCGGGGAGACGTCACAGTGAACGACCAGGTAACGCCGCTGGTGGAGAGCCGCGACGTCAGCGTCCACTTCAGCCGCTGGGTGGGCAGCCGGCGGCGGACGGTTTACGCCCTGGACGACTTCAGCATCGAGGTGGCGCCCGGCGAGACCGTCGGCCTGGTGGGCGAGTCGGGCTGCGGCAAATCCACCGCGGGCCGTGCTCTGCTCGGGGCGGTAAAGCTCACCAAGGGCCAGGTGTTCTTCGAGGGCAGGAACGTGACCAACCTGAGCCGGCGCAACTGGCGGGCCATGCGCAAGCAGGTCCAGATGATCTTCCAGGACCCCTACTCGGCGCTCAACCCCAAGCTCAAGGTGGGCGAGAGCATCGCCGAGCCGTTCATGGTGCACACCCGCAAGCGGGGGAAGGAGCTCGAGGCGGCAGTGGCCGAGCTGCTGGAGACGGTGGGGATGACGGCCAGCGCGGCCGACAAGTACCCCCACGCCTTCTCCGGCGGCCAGCGCCAGCGCATCGTGATCGCCAGAGCCCTGGCTCTCCATCCCGGGTTCGTGGTGGCCGACGAGGCCACTGCGGCCCTCGACGTGTCGATCCAGGCCCAGATCGTCAACCTGCTGGTCGAACTCAAGGAGAGCGTCGGCCTGTCGTACCTGTTCATCTCCCACAACCTGGCGGTGGTGCGCCACGTGTCGGACCGGGTGGCCATCATGTACCTGGGCCATCTGATGGAGATCGGCAGCCACCACGACATCTACGAGAACCCGACCCATCCCTACTCCCAGGCCCTGCTCTCCGCGGTGCCGGTGCCCGACCCCACCACCCGCGGCGACCACGAGCCCCTCAAAGGAGACCTGCCCAGCCCGATGGACCCGCCCAAGGGCTGCCGGTTCAACACCCGCTGCCCGCTGGCGGTGCAGCAGTGCTTCGAGGAGCGCCCGCCGCTGCGGGAGCGCTCCAGCGGCCACCTGGTGGCCTGCTGGGTGAATTGAGCGAACCCGCGGCCAACGGCCGGCTGGCGCCGCGCCCGGCGACCTTCGCGTACCTGTTCACGCTGTACTTCATCCTCGGCGGGGCCGAGACGATGATGTCGCCGCTGTTCCCGCTGGTGCAGCCCGACCTCAACATCACCGAGAGCAACCTGGCCGCCATCCTGGCCGCGGTGTCGGCCGGCATCGCCTCGTTCAACATTCTCGGCGGCATCAGCAGCCGCTGGCTCAGCGACCGGTCGATGGTCCGGGCCTCAGCGGTGGCCCTGGCAGCAGGCATGGTGCTGTCGGCGTCGGCCGAGACCTTCTGGATGCTGATCATCGGCCAGACCCTGATCGGAGTGGCCTTCGGGATCTACTTCCCGCCGGGTCTGGCCAGCGTGGCCCGGCTGTACCGGGGAGCGGAGGGCAAGGCCATCGCAGTGTGGGGCCAGGCCTACTCCTTCGGCCTGGCCGCGGCCGCCCTGAGCGTGTTCGCCGGGGAGGGCTGGCGCTGGGTGTTCGTCGGTTGCGCAGTCCCCCCGTTGCTGGCCACCGTCTACGTGCCCCGATGGGTCGAAGCCGACCGGGACCCGGCACCGGTGCCCTGGCTGGCCCAGCTCGTTCAGAACGCCCGCAAGCAGAACTACCGGCTGGCCTTCTGGGCCAGCTTCGGCGGGGTGTCGATGCACTTCGTGGTGATCGGCTTCTCGCCGACGTTCTTCGAGTCCCGGGGGGTGAACCTGTGGCTGGTGGGGGTTCTGCTGGCCGCGGGCCGGGTCCTGTCGGCTCCGGTGAAGCTGGTGGGCGGGGCGCTGTACGACCGGCACGGGGGGCCGTGGACGGCCAGGCTGATGACCGCGACGACCTTCGCCTTCGGCCTGCCGATGCTGCTGGCCCCGGCCAAGGTGGGAGTGTGGATGCTGGTGCCCTTCGTCGGGATGGCGGTCTCGGTGCTGCCGGTGGCCAACGCCATGCTGGTGGCGGCCCTGCCGCCCCAGTCGGGCTGGGGGATCGGCACCTTCCGGGCCGCCCTGCTGGGCTCGGCCGCACTCCTGTCGGCCATCGTCAGCGGCCTGCTCGAGCTGGGAGCTCCGCTGCGGGCCCTGATGCTGATCTCGCTGGCCCTGCCCGCCCTGGTGGCCGCAGCCATGCACCGGGCGGTGGAGCCTCCCGCACCAGCCGTGCCATAGCCGCGGAGCGGGCTCGCTCTCGCTCTAGGCGGGGATGGGGCAGGCGGCGAGCTTGTAGGTGTTGAGGCGCTTGCGCAGGGTGTAGAGCAACAACCCCACCGCCAGCAGACCGATTATGGGCTGCACCGGCGCCCACCACGACAGGGCGCCGGACACGCCCACCAGAGCCACCACGGCCTGGTTGCACACCGGGCAGCCCACCGCCAGGAACGAGACGAAGCCGCCCCAGACGGTGCGGGTGCCCTGGCGGTCCACGGTGACGGCCAGCTCCTCCGACTCGGCCGGCGCGGGACGGATGGCGAAGATCAGCCCGATCAGCGCGGAGGTGACGGCCAGGATCACGTAGTCGATCCAGCGCACGGCCACCGGACGGCCGAAGATCGGGGTGTCGATCAGATCAGAGGGGACCGCGATCAGCACCGCGGCCACGCCGGCGAACAGCACAGCCCGGGGCCATGTCGCCCGGGGCAGCTCCAGAACGTCCTTGATCACGCCTGAGACGCTACCGCCTACGAAATTGATGACGAAATGGGCCGTATACACCCAGTATCCGCATCAATTCCAGTGGAGCACGGTTGTCAGGTGACCTTGTCGATGACCCGGAAGGCGTAGTCGCGCTGCTCGTCGCCGAGGGTGGCCCGCACCCGGTAGCCGCCCGCCTTGGGGAACTGGACTATGCCGGTCACCACCAGGGGCGAGCGGCTGTCGGTTCCGGGGACCTTGCCGGGAGGCCGTCCGACCTCGATGTTGGCCTTGGCCTCCATCAGCTTGTGGAGGCCGTCCTCGTCCTCGACGCGGATCAGCATCTCGTGACGCTGGTTGGTCTCCGACCACGGGACCAGCACCGACAATGCGATCGAGAAGTGCTGGGGCCGGGGCTTCTTGCCCTCCTTGTAGGCCCGGGTGACCCGGTCCCATCCGGCGCCGCTCAGGTACAGCAGCCCGTTCTGCACTTCGGCGTGGTTCGCCAGGGTCAACATCTCGATCTGCGGCACCGACCGCAGTCTAAGCAACCATCTTGAGGCACTGATCGCCGACGGACGGTCGTCCCGGCGAACGGAGGGCGCTTTCACCGAGCTCCGGCGTGGCCTCACCGGGCTTCGCCCTAAGATTCGGCCAGTCGGACTCGGTGCGCCCCCTCCGCCCGCCTGTTGGGTCGCGCCGAGCGGGCCGGGCTCCGTCGCGACCGGCTAGGCCGGGGGGTGGCGGCGAGTCAGATGACCGACGAATAGGGCGAAGCCCGTGTCGGTCATCTCGGCTCGGCGACAGGACCCGCCGGCCGGGAGGGTCGGCTATTGGTTCTCGGATGGGGTTAGGCCTAGGCGGTCGGCTAGGCCTATGCGCTGGAGCTTGCCGGTGGGGCCCTTGGGAAGCTCGTCGAGCACCAGGACCCGGCGGGGAACCTTGAACGCGGCCAGCGACTTGGCCAGGAACCGGCGCAACTCTCGCTCGTCGACATCGGCTCCGTCGGCCGCCACCACCGCGGCGGCCACCTCCTCGCCGAGCTTGGCATGAGGCACGGCGAACGTCACCGCCTGGGCGACCGACGGGTGGCGCAGCAGGGCCTCGTCCACCTCCAGCGGCGACACCTTCTCGCCGCCCCGGTTGATCTGCTCCTTGAGACGGCCGGTGAGGAACAGGTAGCCGTCGTCGTCGAGGTAGCCCTCGTCGCCGGTGCGGAACCAGCCGTCGGTGAAGGCGGCCGCGTTGGCGTCGGGGTTGTTCTCGTAGCCGTCGATCACCGTCGGGCCCTTGATGGACACCTCGCCCCGCTCCCCCGGTGCCAAGACACGGTTGTCGCGGTCGAGAACGGCCACCTCGATGCCGGTGGCGACCCCCACCGACCTGGGTTTGGCCACCGCGGGCGGCAGCGGGTTGGCGCACATCTGGTGGGTGGCCTCCGTCATGCCGTAAGCCTCGATCACCGGCGCCCCGAACAGGCCGCCCAGTTCCTGCAGCACCGGCTCGGGCAACGAGGCCGACGAGGAGCGCACGAACCGCAGGGCCGCGCCCCGGGCCGCGTCGCGGTGGCGGGACGACCGCGCGATCACCATCTGGTGTATGGTCGGCACCGCGGTGTAGTAGGTCGGGCCCAGCTCGGAGAGCTGGGCGAAGAACCGGAAGGCGTCGAAGCCCTCGGTGCAGGCCACCGACCCGCCGGCCGACAGCGGGGCCAGCAGCCCGGCCAGCAGCCCGTGAATATGGAACAGCGGCATCACCTGCAACGACCGGTCGGCCGCGGTCAGGGCCAGCGACTCGGCGATACCGGACGCGGAGCGCACCAGGTTGCGTTGGCGCAGCGGCACGATCTTGGGCCTCGACGTGGTCCCGGAGGTGTGCAGAACCAGGGCCACATCGTCGGGGGAGGGCCCGTTCGGACCCGAAGGCTCGGTGGCGGGCGACGATGCGATCAGGTCGATCAGGCCCGAGCCGCCGAAGGCTGAACCGGTCAGCGCCACCGGCAGAACCCCGGCCTCGGCGGCGCGGGCTGCGTCCCGGGCATCCGAGCCCGACTCGTCGGGGCGGGTGATAAGCGCCCTGGCGCCCAAGTCGTCGAGGTAGAAGCGCAGCTCCTCCGTGCGGTACTTGGGGTTGAGCGGCGCGGCGCAGCCGGCGCAGGCCGCGGCCAGGAATGCGATGGCCATCTCCGGGCCGTTGGGAACGACGATGGCGATGCGGTCGTCGGTCTGCAGTCCCAGCGCCCTCAGCCGGCCTGCGAGCCGGTCCACCTCGGACCGCAGCTCGCCGTGGGTGAGCACCGCGCCGTCGGGGGTGACGATGGCCGGATCGCGGTCGGCCCCCGCGTCGAGCAGGCCTCGCAGGGTCGTCGGATGGGTCATGCGTTCGATATCAGGCGGTTGTTGAGCAGGGAGGTCAGGCCGTAGACGGTGCTGATGGCGGGGGTGGGCACGCCGGTGAGCTCGCCGAGCTCGACGAACACGCCAACCAGGGGGTCGAGCTCCAGCGGGCTACCGGCCTCGGCGTCCTGGAGCATCGAGGTCTTGTGCTCGCCGACGGCGGCGGCGCCGTCGATGCGGCGCTCGACGCTGATGCGGATGCTCACCCCTAGCGCCTCCGCGATCTGGCCGGCCTCGGTCATCATCTGCGCGGCCAGGTCCCGGGTGGCCGGCGTGCGGCAGATCCCGGCCAGCGTCGCGCCGGTGAGGGCGCTGATCGGGTTGAAGGCCAGATTCCCCCACGCCTTGACCCACAGGTGGGCGCGGATGTCGGTGAGCACCCGGGACTTGAACCCGGCCGACGCCAGAGCGTCCGCCAGTGCCCTCGCTCTGGTGGTCTTGGTGCCGTCGAGCTCGCCCACCGGGAAACGGTCGCCCTCGACGTGGGTGATCACACCGGGCGCGGTCTTCTCCGCGGCCGGGTAGGCGATGCAGGCCACGATCCGTTGCGCGGCCACCGCGGCCGCGATGGTACCGGCGGGGTCCAGAGCCTCGAGCCGGCGCCCGTCGTGGGGCCCGCCGTGGCGCTCGAAATACCACCACCCGATGCCGTTCTGAACCGGCACGACCGTGGTGTGCTCGTCGAACAGCGCTCCGAGCTCGTGGGCCACCGCCGCGATCTGGTGGGCCTTGAGGGCCAGGATCACCGTGTCGTGGGTTCCCAGGGCTGCGAAGTCGGCCGAAGCCTCGATCCCGTCAGCCACCGTCGTGGACCCGTCCAGCTCCACCAGCCTCAGCCCGTGTCGCCGGATGGCGTCGAGGTGCTCGCCCCGGGCGATCACACTCACGTCGTGGCCGTCGGCCGACAGGCGGGCGGCCAGCATCCCCCCGATCGCTCCCGCGCCCACCACACAAATCCGCACGGCGACAGTGTGCCAGCAGAATCGCGCCGTACGGTATACAGACGATGACCGGGCCCGAGTTGGCGTTCGGCCTCGCGGCCCTGGCGATCGGCGGGGCGCTGCACGGCTCCATGGGTTTCGGCATGGGCCTGGTGGCCGCCCCCCTGCTGGTGCTGATCGATCCCGAGCTGATACCGGGACCGATGCTGTGCGCGGGTGTGATCCTCACGCTTCTGATCACAGTCCGGGACCGGTCCGCGGCGGACTTCCGGGGAGTCAAGTGGCTGCTGGTGGGACGCACGCCGGGGATGGTGCTGGGAGCGCTGGCCGTCATGTGGCTGTCGACCACCGGTCTGGCCATCGTGTTCGCGTGCGCCATCATGGGGCTGGTCGCGGTCAGCGTGGCCGGCGTGTCGCTGCCCCGGACCACGCCGGCACTGTTCGGCGCGGGGGCGCTCTCGGGGCTGATGGGCACCACCCTTGGCGTGGGCGGCCCGCCGCTGACGCTGGTCTACCAGCGCAGCTCCGGCAGCGAGATCCGCGGCACCCTGGCTCCGATCCAGTCCTTCGGTGCGGCCACGTCGCTGGCGGCGCTGGCGGTGGTGGGCGAGCTCGAGCTGCGAGACCTGGGCCGGGGCCTGCTGCTGGCCCCGGGCATGGTCATCGGGTTCGCGGTGTCGGGATGGGTGGCGCCCCGCATCAAGGCCTCGGTGGTTCGTCCCGCCGTCCTGGTATTCGCGGTCGCGTCGGCCATCGCGATACTGGTGCGGGTGTTCGTCTGACCGCCCCCCGGCGGGCGGAGGGGGCTGTCACCGAGCTCCGACTGGCCGAGAACCAATAGCGGACCGTCCCGGCGGGCGGAGGGGGCTGTCACCGAGCTCCGACGTGGCCTCACCGGGCTTCGCCCTAAGATTCGGCCAGTCGGACTCGGTGCGCCCCCTCTGCCCGCCTATCGGGTCGCGTCGGCGCCTAGGCCCTGGCGCTACTTGCTAGGACGGGGGGTGGCGGCGAGTCAGATGACCGACGAATAGGGCGAAGCCCGTGTCGGTCATCTCGGCTCGGCGACAGGACCCGCCGGCCGGGACGGCAAGCCCTAGACGGTCAGATGACTGGCCAGCGGGGTTGGGCGAACTGGGAGAGGCCGGTGCGGTCGGCGGCGGCCTTGGCGGCTTCGCGGCCGCGGGCCATGATGGCTCGGGCGTCGAGGTTCACGAACTCGCCGGACTCGACGATCACCTTGCCGTCAATGACCACGGTGTCGACCGAGTCGCCGCTGACCCCGTGGCCCAGGTTCGACAGCGGGTTGTGCAGCGGCACCCACTCGGGCCGGTCCAGGTCGAACACCAGGAAGTCGGCCCGCTTGCCCGCCTCCAGCGAGCCGATCTGGTCGTCCCAGAGCACCGAACGGGCTCCGTCGATGGTCAAGTGCTCCAGGATGGTCTCGGCCGGCATGAGCGAGGCGTCCTCGAAGATGTCGCGGTAGACCCGGAAGTACTGGGCGATGCGCAGGATGTCGGTGGTGTGCGAGCAGGCCCCGATGTCGGTGCCCACCCCGACCGTCACTCCCCGCTCGAGCAGCTTCAGGTGGGTGGCCCGCTGGAGGCCGCCCCAACCGAACACCGCGCTGGCCGTGGGGCACATCGACACCTTCACGTCGCGTTCGGCCAGCAGGTCGCACTCGTCCTCGGTGAGGAAGTGGCAGTGGACCAGTTGCACGTTGGGACCGAGCACACCGTTGCGCTCGTAGCGGGCGATGGGACGCTCGCCGTCGAAGACCCGCTGGTGGTGCTCGACTGAGTCCCGGTTGGAGATCATGTGCGACACGATGCCGGTGCCGTGCTCGGCGGCCAGCTCGGTGACGGCCCGGCACAGGCGGTCCGACACCATTCGCTCGGTGCGCAGCGAGAACCACGGCCTGACCCGTCCGCCGGCCGCGCCCGCGTAGGACTCGACGAAGTCGAGCCCGGACGCGATGGCGTCGTCGGTGGTGGAGTCGAACGTGCCCGGCATGGCCCGCCCCCCGGCCATGTCGGTCAGCGAGCGGGACAGCACCGCCCGGCACCCGACCTCGTCGACGGCCCGCGCCGAGTTCTCGGGGTTCTGGGAGCCCGGATCGCACAGCGTGGTGGTGCCGTGGCGGACCGACTCCAGCAGAGCGCACATCGCCGCCAGGTAGGCCTCGTCGTCGGTGACGCCGGCCTCCATCGGGTAGCAGCGGTCGTGCAGGAACACCTTGAGGGGAACGTCGTCACCCAGGCCCCGAACGAAGAACGGGGCCAGATGCTGGTGGTTGTCGATGAAGCCGGGGGTGATGAGCCGGCCCCGCCCGTCGATGGTGCGGGCCGCCTCCCGGTAGCCGGCGGCCTCGACGTCAGCGGTGGTGCCCACCGCCTTGATCTCGCCGCCGTCGACGGCCAGGGCGCCGTCGCGCACCATGCGGCGCTCGGGATCCATGGTGATCAGCCAGTCGGCGTTGCGCACCAGCAAGTCGATCATCCGCTCAGCCTCCTCAACTCATCGCCCTCCGGCCGAATTGGCAGCGTTGTGCACGCATAGCGAGCATTTCGCTGCCAATTCACAAGCACGCTCCGACCAATCCGAGAACTGGCAGCGTTGTGCACGCATAGCGAGCATTTTGCTGCCAGTTCCGCTGGAAGGGTCACCCGGCCAGCCTCCTCAACTCGAATGCGTAGTGGCTCAATCCGGCCTCTATGTCGAAGGTGGGCTTCCAGCCCAGCGCGGCCTCGGTGTGGGACAGGTCGAGCGGGTCACCGGCCGACACCGCCGGCGGCTGGCCCGGGATGACCTGCACCTTCAGGTCGTTGAATACCCGCCGGGCCGCGGCCACCAGGTCCTCGAAGGTGGTGATCGTGCCGGTCCCGATGTTGAACACCGCCTGCTCGGGCAGGTCCACGGTGGCGGCAAGGTCCACCGCCCGGCCGACGTCGAGGTCGTACACGTACTCGAAGTCCATGGTGTGCTTCTGGTCGACGAAGGCGGTCTGGCCCAAGATGGCGGCCTGGAGCAGGGCCTGGATCTTGGACCCGAATGATCCTCCCTCGAAGTGGCCGTAGCCGTAGGCGTTGGCCGGTCGCAGGATGGCCAGCTCGAAGCCGAACTCCTTCTGGTAGCTCTCCGCGGCCAGCTCCTTCATGACCTTGGAGTTGCCGTAGGCCCGTCCGGGCCCCCGGGGCGCGTCCTCGGTGAGGGGCGCGCCCCTTGCCCGCCGCCGGTCGTACACCGCGAAGCTGCTGATGAGCACCAGCCGGCGCGCCCGATTGAGCCGCACCGCTTCGAGGACGTTGATGGTGCCGGTGACATTCACCTCGAGACCGGTGTAGAGCTGGCGCGACACGCTGTCGCCGATCAGGCCGGCGGTGTGCACCACCGTGTCCGCCTTGTGGTCCCGCATAGCGCCGAGGACCGCGGAGGAGTCTCGGATGTCGGCCCTCACGGTGGGAATGTCGGCCGCTACCGGTCCGAGGCGCTCATGCAGATAGTCGGGACGCTCCTGAAGGTCCAGGAACACGACCTGCTCGCCCCTCTGGAGGGCGCAGCGGGCGAAGGAGGTGCCCACCAGCCCGATTCCGGTCACCAGTGTGGTCATGGGTCGGAAACCTCGAACTCTCCGTTGATTTCGACGGGCTGCTGGCGGGGCAGGCTGGCCATGCCGACCGCGGCCCGGGCATGGCTGCCGCGCTCGGGGCCGAACAGTTCGAAGAACAGGTCTGAGGCGCCGTCGACGACCCTCGGCATGAGCTCGAAGTCGGGGGTGGAGTTGACCATCCCCAGCAGCCGCACAACCCGGCGGACCCGGTCGAGGTCGCCGAGCTCGGCCCGCAGCGTGGCCAGGATCGACAGCCCGCAGGCCTTGGCCGCCTCATAGCCCTGCTCGACGGTCAGCTCGGCGCCGAGTTTGCCCCTGCGCACGATGTCCATGCCGGGATGGTGCGGTCCGTGACCCGACACGAACATCACATCGCCGACGCGGACACAGCCCCGGCGGTTGGCGCTGGGAAACTGCCGGGGCTCGGGCAGGGTGAGCCCCATCGCGGCCAGCCGGGCCTCGACCCCGCCAGATGCCGTCACAGGATCGCCGCGGCCTCGCGCACGCTGGAGATCAGCGACGCTCTCAACAGGAACTCCCGGGCCAGGACGGGATCGTCGGCCGAGCGGCGCAGCTCGTCGCGGTTGCGGCGTCGCACCTCGGGGTCGGCCTCGGCCATCAGCTTCTTGTTGCGGATGGTGATGGCCTGCACGTGGGCGACGGCCACATGCCGGCGCTGGCGGACGTAGCGGTCCAACACCTCGTCGCCGGCCTCGTCCCGCAGCACCGACGACAGCTTGGCGGCCAGGTTCACGGCGTCGTGTATGCCGCTGTTCATGCCCATGGCACCGATTGGGCTGTTGACGTGGGCCGCGTCGCCGGCCAGCAGCACCCGTCCCGCCCGGAAGGTCTCGGCGACCCTCTGGTGGACGGTGTACAGCGACTTCGACACCACCTCGTAGGGCTCCCCGGTGGGGTGGAACCGCTGGAGCCCGGCCTCGATGACGTCGTCGTCGAGGAGCGCGTCGGGATCGGCGTTCACGTCGGCGGGCAGCACCACCCGCCACAGGTCGGTCCACCTGAACAGGTTGGCCCACTCGACCGGGTCGAGGATGTAGTTGCGACAGCCGTAGCCCAGGACCGAATCGAAGTCGAACAGCACGCTCAGCGTCATGGTGCGGTCGGGGAAGGCGAACCCTTCGAAGTCGATGCCGAGCTGCTTGCGCACCACGCTGTGGGCGCCCTCGCAACCCACCAGATGGCTGCCCCGCAGTTCCTGGTGCTCCCCGTCGGCGGTCTCGACCGTTGCGGTCACCGAGTCGGAGTCCTGGCGGAAGCCGGTGAACTCGGTGCCGGTGCGGATCTCGATCAGGTCGTCGCTTGAGGCCATCTTGAGCGACTCCTCCACCAGCTTGAGGCGATCGCACTGCAGTGCGTGGGGGAAGCGGGTGTCACCGGCCAGCACACCGTGATCGAACACCGCGATGGGCTCGGAGTCGCCGCGGTCCCAGTAATGCACGAGGGGAGCGACGATGCCGCGGGGCTCGAGGCGCTCGTAGAGGCCGATGTCGTCGAGCATCTCCAGGGTGGCCGCGTGGATGGTTCCGGCCCGCCGGACCTGGTCGAGCAGGTCCACCAGCCTCTCGACCACCACCACCCGGTGGCCGCGCCCGGCGAGGGACAGGGCCAGCACCAGACCCACCGGCCCGGCGCCGGCGATCAGCACCCGGTCGTCAGCTCGTGCCACCGGAATCTGCCGGTTCGGCTCCCTCGGGATCCCGCAGCGCCCCGATCCAGCCCGACGTGGTCAGATCGAACACCAGGCCGTCGGGCGAGCGGTACTTGACCTCGTAGTAGCGGTTGGGCTCGTCGGGCCGCCGGCCCCTCAGATGCTCGGCCCCGGCCCGCTCCACCTGCTCCGACGCGTCGTTGAGGTCGTCGACCCACATGCCGAAGTGGTACAGGCCGTAGAAGGGCTCCGAACCGTCCCCGTCCTCGGTGACCCCGACGACGGGGTCGTCGCCGAAGTGAAGCAGGGCGACGTTCATCACCCCGTCGGTCATGTACACGCCGCGTCCGGCGTCGCCGGCCTTGGTCATACCGAAGGCTTCCTCGAAGAAGGCCTGGGCCGCGGCCACGTCGGGCACCGAGATGGCGAGATGTCTGAGCCGGGCAGCCACAGCGACTGACTGTATACAACTGCCGCAAACGACATCTCATCAGCCGGCACGAACTGCCGAGACCGCGAAACAGGCAACCGGGAGTTGTGTTCGTGGTTATATTGACATATAATGAAATATAATGACAGCGACAGGCAGGCGGACAGGCGGGCGGACTAGGGGCCGGATGTGGCTGCCCTTCAAGGACTGGGAGGGACCAGTGGGCACATTCGACTGGCCGATCCGGCTCGACAGCATGGACGGTGAGAGGTCTCTGCATCTGGACGCCCTGGTGGACACCGGCAGCAGCTGCACATCGGCGCCGGCCGGCCTGCTCCACGAGTTGGGAGTCGTACCCACGATGAAGGTCGAGATGGAACTGGCCGACGGGCGGACCGCCATCTACGACATGGGCGAGGCCCGGGCCACAGTGAGCGGGCGTAGTGCCATTACCTGGGTGATCTTCGGTGACGATGACGCCCGTCCACTGCTGGGGGCCCACACGCTCCAGGGGCTTCTCTTGACCGTGGACCCCTGGAAGCACGAGGTGGTGCCAACGCCCTACATCCTGGGCAGAAGCTCGCCGTCGACCACCCGTCGACGGCACCTACCTGACTCCTGAGGTAGGCACACCCGCAAAGACCCCATGAGAGGACGGAACCCGACGGGCACATTCAGCCGGCCGATGCGGCTGGACAGCACGGACGGCGAGCGATCCCTGCAACTCGACGCGTTGGTGGACACCGGCAGCTTCTACACGATCGTGCCCGCCAGCCTACTGAGGGGGCTGGCAACCGTACCGACCGAGAAGGTCGGGCTTGAACTCGCTGACGGAAGGCGGGTCGCCTGGGACATCGGCGAGGCCCGAGCCACGGTCGATGGCCGCACCGTCACGACCCTCGTGGTCTTCGGCGAGGATGGCGTCGAACCCGTTCTGGGGGCCTACACGCTCGAGGGGCTCCGCCTGTCGGTCGATCCGGTCGAAGAGACGCTCGTGCCCATCCCCTACGCGCGGGCGTAGCGCCGCTGACCTAGCGCCGGTACGTACGGTGGGGTGCGACGTTTGATGCCCACCTACATTCGGGCGCTGTGATCGGGCGACAGAGACAAGCGGCGGTGTCGACAGGACACCGGCGGGCCACCGACACGGCGGTGGCATTGCTGCGAGCCGGCGCATCAGCGGCCGACGCGGCCATCGCCGCCGATGCGGTGATGGGTGTGGTGGAGCCCACCGGCACCGGCGTCGGCGGCGACCTGATGGCCGTGGTGGCGACTCGCGAGGGAGTGGCGGCACTCGCCGGGGCCGGCCGCTCGGGACGGCGCACCGACCCGGCATCCGTGCCCGACAACGGCCACGGCTTCGTGCCGTCCGTGGGAGGCGGCGCGGTGACCGTGCCGGGGGCGGCGGCGGCCTGGGCTGACCTGCACGACCGGTTCGGTCGCCTGCCGTGGCCAGCCCTGTTCGAGCCTGCCATCGAGGCCGCCACCGAGGGTGCCGAAGTCGGCGCGACCGGAAGCCGACTCTGGGAGGGCTCCCGCAGCCGGCTCGACGCCGCAGGCGAGGCCCTCTATTTCCCGGATGGCACGGCTCCCGCACCGGGACAGCGCTGGTGCAACCCCGCCCTGGCCGCGGTCCTGGCCCAGGTCGCCGCCGACGGACCCGAAGCCCTGTACCGCGGCCCGCTGGCCCAAGCCATTGCCAGCGCGACCCTGGCGGCAGGCGGGAGCCTGCACACCGACGACCTCGCCCAGCATCGCAGCGAGTGGGTGGAGCCGCTGCAGGCCAGCCTGGGCGATCACGACCTGCTCACGGTGCCAGCCCCCTGCCAGGGCACAGCAATGGCTCTGGCCGCCCAATGGGTTCACGAACGGGGACTCCTGGGCGTCACCGAAGGAGTAGCAGGAGCCCGCGCCGCGGCGTCGATGGTCGAAGCGCTCGACCGGGCCTTCGCGGTGGCCCTCGACTGCCTCGCCGACCCGGCCCGGGCCGAGGTGCCCAGCTACGACGAGATGCGATCCCGGATGGCCGGCGCGCCGCTGCATGGCCCCATGCCGCTCGGTCCGGGCACCGTGTTCACGGTGGTGTTCACACCGGAGCAGGCCGTGGTGCTCACCTCCAGCGTGTGCGACCGGTTCGGGTCGGGAGTGACCGTGGCCGAGGGCGGGTTCGTGCTGCAGAGCCGGGGCCGGGGCTTCACCACCGACCTGAGCCACCCCAACGCGGTGGGGCCGGCCAAGCGCCCTTACCACACCATCGTCCCCACTCTGATCCTGGAACAGGGACGCCCCGTGCTCGGCATGGGCGTGGTCGGCGGCATCATGCAACCCCAGGGGCAGCTGCAGATCCTCCACCGGGTGCTCGGCGGCGCCGACCTAGTCTCGGCGGTGAAAGCCGGCCGGTTCCGCCTGATCGGCGACGGCCAGGTGACCACCGAGGCCACCCTCGAACCCGCCTGGAGAACCGCAATCGGACAAGCCGGCTACGAGCTCGTCGACACCGCCGACGTCATCGGCGGATTCGGCGGCGCCCAAGCCGTCCTGCGAGCCAACCACACCCTCACCGCGGCCAGCGATCCCCGACGAGACGGCACCTCAGCCGTCATCGCTCTGCCAGACTGATTCTCCCCCCGGCCGGCGGAGGGCGCTACCACCGAGCTCCGACCGGCCTCACCGGGCTTCGCCCTAAGATTCGGCCAGTCGGACTCGCTGCGCCCCCTCCGCCGCCCTGATTGGTCGTGCTGTGCCGGCCGGAACAGACGCGACTCGCTAGGCCGGAGGATGGCGGCGAGTCAGATGACCGACGAATAGGGCGAAGCCCGTGTCGGTCATCTCGGCTCGGCGACAGGACCCGCCGGCCGGAACAGACGCGACTCGCTAGGCCGGAGGATGGCGGCGAGTCAGATGACCGACGAATAGGGCGAAGCCCGTGTCGGTCATCTCGGCTCGGCGACAGGACCCGCCGGCCGGAACAGACGCGACTCGCTAGGCCGGAGGATGGCGGCGAGTCAGATGACCGACGAATAGGGCGAAGCCCGTGTCGGTCATCTCGGCTCGGCGACAGGACCCGCCGGCCGGAACAGACGCGACTCGCTAGGCCGGAGGATGGCGGCAGCGCCCTCCGCTGGCCGGGGGACTCCCAGTCCGGGCGCTAGTTCTGGAGGGTGTTGAGCCAGTCGATGACGTGGTCTAGGGGGGCGATGTCTGCGTACTTCATGTGCAGGTCGAGCAGGTTGACCTTGTGGGAGATCTGGCTGCGATCGGCCACGCACTCGAAGGGGATGATCACGTCGAAGTTGTACTGGAACGCGTCCACCGCGGTGGCTCGCACGCAGCCGCTGGTGGTCATGCCGGTGACGACCACGGTGTCGACCTTGTCGTAGACGAGCAGGGCGGCCAGTTCGGTGCCGAAGAACCCGCTCGGCTTGTGGTGCTTGCACACCACCAGCTCACCCGGATTGGGAGCCAGCTCGTCCACGATCACATCGCCCGGCGGCAGGTCCGGGTCCGGGAGGCGGCGGCCCACCGTCTTCCAGCGGCCCTTCTGAGACGGTGCCGCCGAGTGGGTGGGGTCCTCGTACATCTTGGTGAAGTACACCGGGTAGCCGAGCCGGCGCATCTCGGCCAGCAGCCGGGCGTTGGCCTCGACCGCCGGCCATCCCGTCTCGGAGTAGCCGGTGGGCCAGCGGCCGTCCACGAAGGCCAGCGTCATGTCCACGATGATCAACGCCGGCGACGTGCCCGCGCTGATGGCGCGGAACTGGTCGCCGCTGAAGGTGTCCCCGTAGCCGGCTGCGAGGTACCGGGCTATGTCGTCGGGGGGTATGGCGTCGTTCCAGGGATACACGGCGCCGGTCCCCCCACTAACCACTATCCCGCTGACAGGCCCCTAGAGAAGCCCACGAGGGAGCACGACCGGCTTTCATCTGGTCGTGCTCCCTCGCAGGTGGAGGGGATCTGTCAGTCCTGGGAGATCAGTTCAGCGTCATGTCCTCCACACGGGCGGTGTCGTCGTAGCGCGGGATCCACGACAGGTTCGCGGCGCCGCCGTTGACGCTGAGATAGGTCAGCACCGGAAGGATGCCGATGTTCTCACAGTTGTAGGCCATGATCTCGTGGTACATGTCCTCGCGCACTGCCGGGTCGAGCTCCTGAGCGGCGGCTCCGAGCATGCCCTCGAGTACAGGGTCGAGATAGGACGAGACGATGGTGTTCCCGATGTAGGAACCGAGTCGGGCACCGTCCTGCAGCTCGTTGGAGGACGACGACAGGAAGATGTCACCGCGCGTCGGCCCGGGCTGATCCTCGCCGGGGTCCGGATAGGTGAGGAACTCCTGGTCGAGCCAGACCTCCCACGACTGCAACTCGTAGTCGATGTTCAGGCCCGCAGCCGTCATGTCGGCAAAGATGGCCTCGGAGAGCTCGTCGAACTTGGTCCAGCGAGTGCCGTTGGCCCAGAAGGTGATCGGCTCCCCCTGGTACCCGGAGTCGGCCACGATTTGCGCAGCCAGGTCCGGGTCGTAGGGCCGGTCGGTGATGTCGGGATTGTGGCCGAACACGCCGGAGCCGAAGATGTGGCAGTTGGGCCGGCTGGCCTGGCCCTCGTAGATGAACTCGACGTAGTCGTCCACATTCATGGCGTGGGCGATGGCCACCCGCAGCTCGGGATAGTCAGCCAGCGGGCCATCGAAGTTCTTCAGCCGAAGGTACGGGTACTCGATGCCCTCGTCACGCACGAACAGCTTGGGCACATCGCCCGCAGAGTCGGACGACAATCCCAGCGCGAGGTGAACCTCGCCGGCCTGCACGGCCGCCACCCGGGCCTGCTCGTCGGGCAGGAACACGAACCTCACTTCGTCGATCTCGGGCTCCGGACCCCAGTAGTCCGCGTTGCGGGTAAGAGTCAGGTAGTCGCCCGAAGACCACTCCACGAACCTGTAGGGGCCGGTTCCGTCGGCGTCGTTGGCAAGGCCCTCAACGGTTGCGCTGGCCGGCACCATCTGCACCATGTAGAGCCGGGCCGGCAGCACCGGGTCGGGGTTCGCGGTGTTGACGCGGACGGTGTAGTCGTCAACGATGTCCACACCGGTGATCCCCTCCACTTGCTCTCTGAGGTCGGAGCTCAGCTCATCGTCGTAGATGACCCGCTCGAAGGAGTGCTTGACCGCCGCCGCGTTGAACGCCTCACCGCTGTGGAAGCTGATGCCGCGACGCAGCTTGAGCTCCCAAGTGGTGTCGTCGACCCGCCTGGGAAGCGACGCGGCGAGCCTCGGGACGAAGATCGACGGGTCCACGAGGTCACGCTCGATGAGGCGCTCGTAGACGTTCTCCATGGTGCGACGCATTGCGCCGTCCTGGAAGTGGGGGTCCAGCTTGTTCGGCTGGCCAGGGGAGGCGATGACGATGGACTCGGGCGCGTCGGCGGCCATCATGGCCTCCTCCGCGGCAGCGGACGCAGCGGCGGCAGCCTCCTCGGCGGCCGCAGCAGCCGCCGCGGTCTCCTCGGCCTCAGCCTGGGCCGCAGCCTCAGCCGCCTGGGCGGCCTCCAGAGCAGCCTCAAGCTCGGCCACGGCCGCAGAGTCTCCCTCGGCCGCAGCCATGGCATCGGCTAGGGCCGCCTCGGCCTCAGCCGCCGCAGCAGCAGCCTCAGACGCCTCAGCGGCAGCCGCGTCGGCCTCAGCCTGGGCCGCGGCCGCAGCGGCATCCGCCGCAGCCGCTTCGGACTGGGCCGCTTCCAGCGCGGCGGCATCCGCCGCGCTGGTGTCCGGGGCGGCCGGTTCGTCGTCGCCGCACGCGGCCGCGACGAGGGTGAACACGAACAGGGCGGCAATCAGCCGGTGCACGATAGTGAACTTCTTGAACATCTGGTGGCGTCCCCTCCGGTGGTTCCGTGGATATTCGACGGCTGCAAGACATCTCTTGCAGCGGATCATGGCAACGGTATACCGCATCCGGACAGCCCGCAAATTGTTGTATACAGGTCTCTCGAGACGGTCCGCGCAGGCCCCGAACCGGCGTCAGGCACAAGGCGACTCGGCGTCAGGCACAAGGCGACTCGGCGTCAGGCACAAGGCGACTCGGCGTCAGGCACAAGCCAACTCTCCCCGGCGGCTAGCGCCGCGGGCGCCATGCCCGGCTGTCGCTGAACACCACCGCCGGGGCAACGAGGACCGTGGTCGCCAGCAGCACCGCGGGCCCGAGACCCAGCGCCAGCAGGGCGGCCACGCCGAGGGGAGCGCCGGAGAGGGTCAGCCCGCGGGCTACCCCGACGAGAGTCACCGCGTCGCCGGTCAACTCGGGCTGCACCGTCTCGCTGACGGCGGTGATGGCCAGGACCTGTATCAGGCCTGTGGCCACGCCACCCACGACAAGGGCGGCCGTCATCAGCGCGATGTGGAGTTCGAAGCCCACGAAGGCGGTGGCCGCCAGAGTGACCGCACCCCAGCGGGCCACGCCGGGAGCGACCCGGGGGCCCACCATGGGCACGGCCGCGTAGCCGCCCACCGCGGCGGCGCCATTGGCCACCGCCACCACCACCCCGATGAGGAACTCGCTGCTGCCGGCCGCGTCGAGTCCGATGGGCACGTACGATCCCAGCAGCCCCCGCCAGGCGCCGACCGCGATGCTGGCCCACACCCCGACCTGCACGCCCCGATTCCGCAGGAGTTCCAGGTAGCCGTGTCCCCCCACCCGGGCGAACGGCGGGGGCCGGTGCAGCATCAGCGTCGGGACGATGCTCGCTAGAGCCACAGCCGACGCCGCCGCGAACGCGGCCGCGAAGGAGCGCTCGGCGATGAAGCCGCCCAGCACCGGGCCGATCAGCATGCCCACGGTGGCCGTCATGTTGAGAGTGGCGATCGCCTTGGGGGTGGGACGGGACGAGCGAACGATCTGCACCTGGTTGCCTGTCCAGAAGAAGGCCCGGGCCACACCCTGGAGCGCGGCCGAGACCGCCAGCGCGGCCATGCTCGGAGACAGGACCAGCAACCCGACTGCCACACACTTCAGCAGCGCCGCCGCGCTGATCACGTTGGCGTTGGACACCACCCGCATCAGCGATCCGAGTTGCCACCGGGTAAGCACCTGGACCGCGGCCGACAACCCGATGAGGACGCCGGCCACCGTCTTCGACCGGCCCTCGCCCACGACGAACAGCGGGAAGGCCACCAGGGTGATGCCGAGGCTCACCGAGAAGAGCAGCGCGCCGGCGTACTGGGCGAAGGCCTCCCGGCGCTCGGACGGCGCCGGCCCGGCGACGCCGGAGCTTGCGCCGCCGGTCACCCTGTAATCATCCGGTCACCTGGTAATCATGTGGACGTCGCATTCCCGCTCCTGTTCGCTTCGCTCACGGGCCGCTCGGGCCACGGCCTCGCTCAGAGTCTTGCGACGTCATTGCCGGACTGCTGCTCACCCGCTCGGCCTCGGGGCGGGGGTGATGGCGATGCTTATGGCCTTGGAGCGGGTGTGGCTCAAGATGTCGTCGACGAGCCCCAGCTCCTTGCCGATCCCGGACTGCTTCCAACCGCCGAAGGGCAGCCCCGGATAGCGCACCTCCACATCGTTCACCCACACGTAGCCGGCGTCGATGGCCCGGGCCGCTCCGAGCGCCCGGTTGACGTCGTTGCTCCAGATGCTCGCCGTGAGCCCGTAGGGGGTGTCGTTGGCCATGGCGACGGCCGCGGCCGCGTCGGTGAAGGAGGTGACGGCCAGCACGGGTCCGAAGATCTCGGTGCGGGCGATCGTTGCGCCGTGGTCCACGTCGTCGAACACGGCGGGGCGGATGAACGCGCCCCGGGCCAGTTCGGGATCGTCGGGCGCGGTGCCGCCGGTCAGGAGTCGACCGCCGTCGGCTCGGCCCGCCTCGACGAAGCCGAGTATCCGGTCGCGGTGGGCGTGCGACACCATGCAGCCCATGTCGGCCGACGGGTCGTCGGGCATGCCGATGCGGATCCGCTCGGTCGACTCGACCACCCGCTCCAGCACGGCCTCGCGCAAGTCCTCGTGGATCAGCAGCCGGCTGGTGGCGCCGCAGCTCTGGCCGCCGACGCGGGCGAAGTTCGAGCCCTTCACCACCGCGGCGGCCGCGCTGTCGGGATCGACGTCGTCGAAGATCAGGATGGGGTTCTTGCCCCCCAGTTCCAGGGTGAGGCTCTTGAGCACCCCCGACGCGCCCGCGCTGGCCTGCACCGCGAGCCCGGTGCGCAGCGAGCCGGTGAAAGACACCCGGGGCACGCCGGGATGGGCGACCAGGGCCTCGCCGGCGGCCGCCCCTCCGGGCACCACGTTCAACACGCCGTCGGGCAGTAGGTCCCCGGCCAGCGAGGCGATCACCAGCGGTGACAGCGGGGTCTGCTCGGCCGGTTTGAGCACCACCGAGTTGCCGGCGGCCAGAGCCGGCGCGGCCTTCATGCAGGTGAACAGAGTGGGGTGGTTGTAGGCGCAAAGCGCGGCGACCACGCCCCAGGGGGCGGGCTCGGTGAAGTGGAGCCCTCCGGGGGTGGCCGGAATGGTCCGCCCGTGCAGTTCGGGAGCCACCCCGGCGATGGTCTGTACGAACTTGCCCCCCTTGGCCGCGCTGGCCGCCATCGAGGCCACCGCGGTGCCGCTGTCACGGGCATCGAGCAGGCCGAGCCGCGGCGCGGCCTCGGTGACTCGCCGGCCCCATTCGGCCAGGCGGGCCGCTCTCTCGTGAACGCCCATCGCGGCCCACGACGGCTGGGACCGGGCGGCCGCGGCCACGGCCCGATCGACGTCGGCCGCCGAGGCCTGATGGACCCGAGCCAGCACCGTGCCCGTCGAAGGGTTCACGTCGTCGCACGCCGCGCCGGCACCTTCGGCCGACGCTACGGCCCGGCCGTCGATCCACATGCCGACGTCGGCACCGGCCCCGCCGGCGGGCAGGTCGAGCAGGTCTGTCAGGGTCATCCTGTCGGGCACGGCGGCCCGGCGAGACTCGGTCTCAGGCGGCCTGCGCGGCCGCCGGGTACCACTCGCGGCCCTCCACGTACTGCAGCCACAGACCGTCCATGTAGAACCAGCGCTTCATGGCGGCCTGGCGCACCTGCTCGATCACCATCTGCTGGGACCGCTCGTCCTCGGAATGGTTGATGATGATCTCGAAGCCGGCGTCGCCGTGCTCCACATCGGCAACGACATGCAGCGTGAAGAACTCGATGTCTTCGTCGCCGAAGCCGTAGACGTTGTGCAGCGGATCGATCAGCGGCGCGTACAGCTCGGGCACCTGCGACTCCAGCCCGATGGTGAGGGTGGCTATTCCCTCCAGCACGCTCTTCATCATCAGAGTGTTGATGATGAAGTCCTTGAGGGCGGCGGTGGTGGGCAGGTCGGGGGCCGAGCGGGACTCCTCGAAGGTCATTCCCAGGGCCATGCCGAAGCGGGCGAGCAGGTCGACGTGGCGCTCCTCGGGGTCCTCCTCCTCGTTGAGGTTCTCCAGCAGCAGGACCCGGGCGTCGTGCCAGTCGCACAGCCCGTACATGATCCCGGAGTAGCGGGAGGCGTTGCTGACGAAGTTGTAGTGCTGCTGGCAGTAGGCCCTCATGGCCGCGTTGGAGAGCTCGCCCTTGGCCCAGGTCTTGAAGAAGGGATGGTTCTTGGAGTGCCACTCGTCACGAGCAGCCTCCAGGGCCTTGCGGTATTCGGCTGGTCCAAGCATGGGATGCCTTTCTGTGGTGGTGCGAGTTGGGTTCGGTCTAGGAGCGCAGGTACACGGTCTTGGTGCGGGTGAAGAACTCCAGCGACGACTCGCCGCCCTCGGCCCAGCCCGCCCCGGAGTGCCCGTAGCCCTCGAAGGGCACGTGGAACGGGACGCCGGTCAGCGGCGAGTTGACCTTGACGGTGCCGGCATGGGAGCCCTTCCAGAAGCGGCGGGCCACCGCCACGTCGCCGGTGACGATGCCGGAGGTGAGCCCGTAGGCGGTGGCGTTGGCCTTGGCCACGGCCTCGTCGATGTCGCTCACGGCCTCGAAGGTGACCACCGGGCCGAAGATCTCCTCGGTGGTGAGCGGGCCGGTGTCTGGGTCCACCAGCACCGCCGGTGCCACCCTGCCGGTGCGCCAGCCGTCGGGCTCGGGCCGGACCACGTCGCGGGCCTCCTCGCCGGCCATCGAGACGTACTCCTCGACGCGGTCGGCCTCCCGGTCGCTGACCAGGATCCCGAGCTCGTCGGAGCCCGACGCGTCGGTCATGGCCCGCACCTTGGCCGCCAGCATGTCGAGGAGCGCGTCATATATGTCGGTGTGCACCAGCAGCCGGCCGGCCGCGGTGCAGATCTGGCCGTTGTTGCGGAAGCTGGAGGCCGCGATGATGTCGACGGCCTTGGCAAGGTCAGCGTCGGCCCACACGACGATGGTGTTCTTACCGCCCAGCTCGGCCTGGAACGGCACCTCCATGCGCAGCCGGCTGCGGATCGCCACCGCGGCCTCGTACGAGCCGGTGAGGCTCACCCCGTCGAGCTCGGGCGCGGACAGCAGGGCCTCCTCGATGACCGAGCTGCGACCGATGGTCGCCTGGACCAGTCCGGGCGGAAGGCCCGCGTCGAGCAGGGTGACCGCGATCATCAAGCCGGTGATGCCCGCGTTGGTCGACGGCTTGAACACGACCGCATTCCCCGCAGCCAGCGCGGCCGACAGCTTGCGGATCGGGATCGTGAAGGGGAAGTTCCAGGGAGTGATCAAGGCCACCACCCCGAGCGGCTCGACGATGGTGAATATGTCCTCGTCGAAGTCGGTCCGGTAGGTGGTGCCCAGACGCCGGTATCCGAGTTCCGCGTAGTAGTCAAGCACGGCCGCTCCCTTGGCCACCTCCACGGTGGCCTCCGAGGCCGGCTTGCCCATGTCGGCGGAGATGAGGGGGGCCAGCTCCCCGGCCCGCTCCCGGAACAGGTCGGCAGCCCGGTGGAGCACCTCGGCCCGGGCTGCGGGACCGGTGGCGGCCCAGGACGGCGCCGCGGCGGCGGCCGCGCCATAGGCGGTGCGCACGTCGGTGGGACCGGCGCTGCGGACCACGGCCAGCACGCGGCCGTCGCTGCGGCTGACCAGCTTCTGCTCGGGGCCCGTCCCCGGCCTGATGGCGCCGTCGATCAGGATGCCGACCTCGTCGGCGTCGCCGCTGCCGTCAACGGTGATGCGAGCTGGTATCAGCGTCATGGACTGCCTCTTCGGGAAGTGTGCGCATCACCCGCGATGCGAGCACGCCGCGCACGACCGCATCTTGTATACAGGTCGGTGTATACCCTAGGCCGACCGGTTCGAGACTTGCCAACGAGGGGAAGCTGTCTAGTGCGTGAGGGTTCCGGACCGGGTCGAGCGGGCCTCATGGGCCGTCCGGGGTCCACCGCCGGATTCGCGGCCCTGGTCACGGCCTCGCTGCTGGTGACCACGGCGGCCAATCTCTCCCCGCCGCTGGTGAGCGCCCTGGCCGTGCAGATCCAGAGGGATCTCAGGATCGGCGAAGCCGGGATCGGGATGACGATCAGCGTCTTCTTCCTTGTCGGCTCGGCCACCTCCGCGGTGGCCGGCAGGATGGTCGAACGGATCGGTCCGGTCGCGTCGCTGCGGCTGGCGGCCGCCACGGGCGGCACGATCCTGGTGGCGGCCGGAGCGGCGGCCCGATCCTGGGCCGTGTTGGTGGCCTTCGTCGCCGCGGCCGGCCTGGCCAACTCGCTGGCCCAGCCCGCAGCCAACCTCTACGTGGCCCGGAGCGTGCCGAACCGGCGCCAAGGCCTGGCTCTCGGCGTCCAGAAGGCGGGTGTCCCGACGGCGTCGCTGCTGGCAGGGCTGGCCGTGCCGACGGTCGGGTTGACCATCGGCTGGAGCTGGGCCTTCGCGCTCGGAGGGCTGCTCGCGTTGGCGGTGTCACTCGGCGTGCCGTCCATCGGCGACGGGCCGTCGACCGCAACCCAGCGGCGATCGGCGGGGCAGGACCGGGCATCCCAGCCCCGGCCCGACGTACCCGTACGACTGCTGGTCGCGACGGCAGGCTCGATCTCCCTGGCCGCCATGGGCTCCATGGCGCTCGGCTCGTTCTTCGTGCTGTCGAGCGTGGAGATCGGCGTGGACGAGGCCTCCGCCGGCGTTCTGCTGATGGCCGGGAGTGTGGTCGGGATCGTGACACGGCTGGTGATGGGCGCCAGCGCGGACCGCAGCTCTCTGAGCCCGTGGCACATGCTGACAGCCATGTTCGCGGTGGCCGGGCTGGCCTTCGTCGGGCTGTCGATGGGATCCAAGCCGATGCTGTTCGCATCCATGCCCTTCGCCTTCGCGACGTCATTCGCCTGGCCCGGGCTGTACCACCTGGCCGTGGTGCGGTCGAACCCGTCGGCACCGGGGACGGCCACCGGCATCACCATGACGGGCGGCTTCGCCGGCGCGGTGACCGGCCCGCTGCTGTTCGGGCTGTTGGTGGAGGCAGCCGGCTACGCCTGGGCCTGGGGCTTCATCGCCGTCACGTCAGGCGCGGCCGCGGCGGTGATGGCGGTGGTCGGCCGCCTCGTCGAAGCAAGCCGCTAGACCTGCCGGCGCGACCACCGCTGAGACACCCGGAAGCCGCCAGCCCTCGACCCGCCGGCGCGACCGCGGAGACACCCGGCAGCAGCGAGCCGCTAGACATCTTGTCGATGTCGCACGCTGACGACTTCCTCGCGAAGCTGACCGGCGGGACCTTTCGCGAGTGGTCGCGAGAGGTCGTCTCCGAGGATCCTCTCAGATTCGGCGGCCGCCAGGCCTACTCAGCCCGGCTGGCGGAACTCCAGGCCACCGATCCCCGGGCGGAAGCGGTGCGGGTTGGCTTCGCCACGATCGGCGGCCACGAATCGGCTGTGATCTGCAGCGACTACGACTTCATGGCGGGCACTCTGGGGGTCGCGGCGGCCGAGCGGGTGGCCCGAGCCTTCGTGGTGGCCACGGCGTCGAGGAGGCCGGTCGTCGGGATCTGCCGATCAGGCGGGACGAGGATGCAGGAGGGCACCCCGGCCTTCATCAAGATGCTCTCCATCGGCGCAGCCGTCTCCGAGCACCGTGAGGCGGGGCTGCCCTATCTCAGCTACCTGATGGATCCCGCCATGGGCGGCGCGCTGGCGGCGTGGGGCACGCAGGGTCATCTGGTGTGGGCCGAACCGGGCGCTTCGATCTCGCTGACCGGTCCCCGAGTGGTGAAGGCGGTGATCGGCGAGACGGTTCCCCTCGACGAGATCAGCGCGGAGGCCGCCATGGAGCGGGGTCTGGTCGATGACGTGGTGCATCCGGACGACCTGGCGCGGCGCATCGGCGGGTGGTTGGACATCGTCGTGGCGCCGGTCGAGGCGCCCACACGCCCGGAGTCCCCCGCGCCGGATGAGGCCCGGGCCCGGGAGCACCACGACACCTGGCAGTCGGTGATCCGCTCACGGTCCGGCGATCGCCCGTCGATCGAGTCGCTGCTCCAGGCCGCGGACTCGCCGCTCATCGAGATGCGGGGCGACCGCACCGGCGCCGACGACCGCGGGCTTCTGGCCGGGTTCACGAGGTTCAGGGGCGAACCGGCTGTGACGATCGGCTTCCGGCGACCGGGCGGGCGGGGAGCGGAGGTGTCTCCGAGCGGGTACCGCAAGGCGCAGCGGGCTGTCTGGGTCGCGGAGGAGCTGGGTCTGCCGGTGGTGTCCTTCATCGACACCCGGGGAACCGGCGCGGGGGCCGAGGTCGAGAAGGAGGGCCTGGGCCACGCGGTCGGCACCCTGATCCGGCAACTGCTGGGCATCCGCGCCCCGACGGTCTCGATACTGATGGGCGAGGGGGCCGGCGCCGGGGCCATAGCGCTGCTGGCCGCCGACACGATGATCGCGCTCGAGGATTCGTGGCTCGCACCCATTGCCCCGGAGGCCGGATCAGCCATCCTGTTCCGCAACACCGACGAGGCACCGAGAATGGCCAGGGGCCAGGGTGCCGATGTCGAGACGCTGCGCGACGAAGGGCTCATCGACCTGGTGCTGCCCGAGGGACCGACGGTGCAGCAGACCTGTGAGCGGCTGGTCGATGCCGTTGCATGGACGCTGCGGCGCACCTCGTCCATCCCGCCGGATGAGCGGCTGCTGGCCCGTCGTGTGAACATCAGGTCACTGGCACGCCAGCACCTGATCATCCGCGACCCCGCCCCAGGAGCCTCCTAAGCCCTAAGCCCCCGCCGCGAGCGGGGGGCCGTAGAGGCGCTCGGCGTTGCCGGCGAGGATGGCCTGCTTGTCGGGGCTGGTCAGGTCGGGGTTCTCCAACAGCTCGTCGATCTCATGGCGGCAGGTGGCCGCGGTGACCTCGTGGGGAAAGTCCGAGGAGAACACCAGCGCCGAGCTGCCCACCAGCTCCACCAGACGGGCCAGACCGAGCTCGTCGCCCTCGCAGCCGACGAAGATGCGGCCCGCGTCGGCGTGGTCCAGCACGTAGTCGCTGACCCGCCCGCCGGGCTCCACCGCGCAGAACCGGCCGGCCGGATCGTGCTGGCTGAACGCCGACCACGAGTTGTCGAAGCGCTCCAGGCAGGTGATGAACCAGTTGACGCCGCCCTCCAGGAAGGCGATGCGCAACCCCGGGTGGCGGTCGAGGATGCCGTTGGAGACGATCCCGGCCAGTGCGATCATCTGTCCCCACGGATGGCCGAGGGCGTGCACGAAGGGCCACACGTCGAGGTAGTCGATCCCGAAGTTGGCGTGGCACCCGCCGTGGACGGAAAGGGCACAGCCGAGCCGCTCGGCCTCGGCGTACACCGGCCAGTACTCCCGGGAGCCGAGATGGCCCCGCAGACCGTTGGAGGGCAGCATGGCTCCCACCAGTCCCAGCTCGGTGACGGCCCGCTGCAGCTCCTCCACCGCAGCGGTGGGGATCTGCATGGGCAGCAGCGCCATGCCGCTGAGCCTCTCATCGGCCTGAACATGGGTCTCGCTGAGCCAGTCGTTGTAGGCCCGGGCCAGGGCCACGGCCACCTCCGGGTAGTTGATTCTGCCGATGGAGAGGCCCGCGGTCGGGTACAGCACCGCGGCCGAGATCCCGACGGTGTCGAGGAACTCCCGCCACTGCGGGGCCCGTACCCGGCCGGCCCGGTTGAAGCTGGCCGCGGAGTGCCGGAAGCTGGTGTGCACATGGTCCAGCGGCGGGAACAGGCCAACCACCGGCGGGACCAGCCCCACGCTGCGGGGCGTCTCCAGGGCCATCTCCCGGTAGGTGCTGGGCAGGTACTCGAGGATCTCCGTGGAGTCCTCCTGAACGTGGCCGTCGGCGTCGATGACCCTCATCCGGCCAGCCATCGCAGGTAGTCGGCGACCGCGACGTCCATCGGGTACTCCACCTTGTAGCCGAGGTCGCGCCGGGACGCGGTCAGGTCCATGGGACTGGTCGTGTTGCCGTACTTGGTCATCGAGTCCTCCTGGGTGATCTCCAGGTCGATCGAACGGCCCGCGGCCTGCTCGATCCGCTCGATGATGGCTGCGATGGTGAGAAGCTCCCCCATGGTGACGTTGTAGACGCGGTTGGGGACCTCGGGCGCGAAGGCGGCCCGCACCAACCCCTGGGCACCGTCGACGGAGTAGGTGTAGTCCATGCCCTGGCGGTGCAGATCGGCCTCCGCGATGCGGTAAGTGCGCCCGTAGTGGGCGCATTCGATGAGCTGCTTGAGCAGCTTGCTGGGCCCGCCGCCGGGCAGCCCGTGCCAGGGGCCGAACACGCCGCCGAAGCGGACCACGGCGGTATCGAGCCCGTAGGAGTCGGCGTAGTTGTGGCACAGCCACTCCGACGCCAGCTTCATCGACGCGTACAGCGACGGCGGGTACTCGCTGACCACGTTCAGGGCGAAGTCCTCGATGGTGTCGTCGGTGGGGACGACACTGCGGCGGCCCATCGTCACCACCGTCGAGCTGCAGAACACCACCCGGGCCAGACCGGCCATCCGGGCCGCCTCCAGAACAGCCACGGTGCCCATGACGTTCACCCTCACTCCAGCCACCGGCCTACCGATCAGGTCACGAGTCAGCAGGGACGCGGTGTGGATGATCCGCTCCACGCCGTGGGACTCGATGGCCCGCAGCAGGTCCCCGATATCGCCGATGTCGCCCTTGACCAACTCCACCGAAGCGAGGTCGAGCCTCTCGGAGAGATTGGGCTCGCTGAAGGCGACGTCGTAGAGGACCGGACGCTCGCCTCGCTCATTGACGATGCGGGCCGCCGCAAGCGACCCGATCATGCCTGCACCGGTGATGAGGGTGGTCATGGATATGCCCCTTCCGGATCACTCGGCGCGCCTGTCTACACGGCCCGGTCGCCTAGCTTCCTATCGGGCGGGCGGCCCATGTAATATCGCTCCGGGGGGGATGGAGGACCAGAACCTTGAGCGACAACAACAGCGAACAGCCCCTGCGGGAGGTGGTCGCCGGCCAGCTTCGCTCGATGATTCTCGGCGGGGAACTCAAGCCCGGCCAGCGACTGGTTGAGGGCCAGCTCGCGGAGCGACTCGGAGTGAGCCGCAACCCCGTGCGGGAGGCGATGCGCTCACTGGAGGCGACCGGCCTGATCGAGGTGGTGCCCCGGCGGGGCGCCCATGTATGCGTAATCGACAAGTGCGAGGTCCACCACATCCAGCGGATCAGGACGCTGGTGGAGGGATACGCGGTGGAGCAGGCCGCAACGCGCCAGGATCCTGAGAGCATCGGACGGATCCTGGACTGCCTCGAGAACGGCCGGGCCGCCACCGAGCGGGGTGACCCGGTCACGGCCGCCATCTGCCACCGGGACTTCCACATCGCAGTGGAGGAGGCCGCAGGCATCCCCTTCCTGCGCCAGGTGCTGGACCCGCTCCGCCAGCAGACCGAACTCGTCTTCTCGGTGGTCACCGACAGCCGGGGCGAGATCACCTGGGAGGAGCACGAGGCGATCTACGACGCGGTGGCCTCGGGCAACGCGGAGTGCGCCAAGGAGTTGATCCGCCAGCACATCGTCAACGCGCTGGAGTCCTTCGAGCAGACGTTGGAATCGACAGCAGCCGCCGCAGAGCGTTGACGTCGAGCGCCCGGCCCGGAGGCCGAGCGGAGAGTCCGCCGTGCCACGAGGACCGCGCCAGCGCGGAGCGAGGCCAGGGCCCGAGCGGCCCGTGAGCGCAGCGAACAAGAGCGGGAAGCAAGGCCGAGCGGAGAGTCCGACACGCCAGCGGGCCCTCGAGTGGCTGGTGGCCGATCCCGACCCCGAGACCGGCGCGGAGCTGCAAGCCCTGCTGGACGGCGATCCGATCGATCTTGAACGCCGGTTCGAGGGCCGGCTCGCCTTCGGGACAGCCGGCATGCGGGGCCCGATGGGGGCGGGCCCGCTCCGCATGAACCGGGTGCTGGTGCGGATGGTGGCCGCGGCGCTGGCCGTGCGTGTGCTGGAGGAGGGTGAGGAGCACCCGCATGTGGTGGTGGGATACGACGCACGCCACCGGAGCCATGCCTTCGCCGCCGACACCGCCCGGGTGCTGGCCGCCCGGCAGGTTCCGGTGACGGTGCTGCCAGGGCCGGTCCCCACCCCGGTGCTGGCCTTCGCGGTGAAGCACCTGGACGCGTCGGCCGGGGTGATGGTCACCGCCAGCCACAATCCACGGGCCGACAACGGCTACAAGGTCTACTGGCGGGGCGGCCAGCAGCTGGCCGCCCCGATCGACGCGGAGATCAGCCGGATCATCGACCGGACCGCGCCCTCGGCCCCTGCTGATCTGGCATCCGGCGACGATCCGGCGATCACAACCGCAGGCGATGACCTGGTCGAGGCGTACCTGAAGGCGGTGTCGGGGCTGCTGGTGCCGGGGGGGCGGCGCTCGGTGCGCATGGCCTACACGCCGCTTCACGGCGTGGGCGGGTCCACGTTCCTGCGAGCGCTGTCACGCGCCGGGTTCGACCCGCCCGCGGTGGTGGCCGGCCAGGCCGAGCCTGATCCCGACTTCCCCACCGCCCCGTTCCCCAACCCCGAGGAGACCGGCGTCCTCGATCCGCTCATGGAGCTGGCCGCAGAGACCGGCGCCGACGTGGCCCTGGCCCACGATCCCGACGCCGACCGGCTGGCGGTGGCGGTGCCCGCCGGCGGGCGGTGGCGGCTGCTGACCGGGGACGAGACGGGATGCCTGCTGGCCGAGCACCTGCTTCGCAGGGATCGAGCAGGACCCAACGAGCGGCGCCGGCTGGTGGTCAACACCGTGGTGTCGTCGCGCCTGCTGCGGTGGGTCGCGGCCCACCACGGCGCCGAATGGGCGGAGACGCCCACCGGCTTCAAATGGATCATGCAGGCCCATTCCCAGCGGGCCGCCGACCACGACCTGGTGCTGGGCTACGAGGAGGCGCTCGGCTACGCGGTGGGCGAGGCGGTCAGCGACAAGGACGGCATCGGGGCGGCGCTGGTGATGGCCGAGCTCGTGGCCGACCTGAAGACCCACCGGCGGACCCTGAGCGACCTCCTCGACGACCTCCATCTCCGCCACGGTGTGCACGCCACCGGGCAGCGCTCGATCCGCTTCGAGTCGACGCCCGGTGGTGAGCAGCCCATGAAGCGGGCCATGGCCGCGCTGCGGGCCGCCCCGCCGACCGCGCTGGCCGGCGCGGCGGTGACCGCGGTCCACGACCTCGCAGCCACCAGCGGTGACCTGCCACCCGCCGACGCGGTGGTGCTGGAGATCTTCGGGCGCGAGGCCAGGGTGATCGTGAGACCGAGCGGCACCGAACCCAAGATGAAGATCTACTCAGAGGCGGTCGTGACCCCGCCCAGCGGCAGCCGCGGTGACGGTTGGCTCCAGCCGGCCCGAGTCGAGGCCCGGACCACGATGGCGGCGGTGCTCGACGCCGCTGTGGGGTACGTGTCCGACCCCGAGCGGCACGGCGCGGCTGCGGCTGGCGCGCCCGCTGGCGATCCCCCGGACCGGGCCCAGGCCGCGGGCCGTGCCGGGGGAACCCGAGCCGATGACCTGCGCCTGGTGGTGCGGTGCACGGACCTGACCACCCTCGAGGGCGACGACACGCCGGGGCGGATCCGGGCGCTGTGCGCTGCGGCGCTGCGCCCCGATCCGGCCGATCCCACCGTGGGACCGGTGGCCGCGGTGTGCGTCTACCCCGCACTCGCCGGCCTGGCCGCTGAGATCCTCGCGGGCACGGCCGTGAAGGTGGCCAGCGTGGCCGGAGCGTTCCCCAGCGGGCTGTCGCCCCTGGAGGTCAAGGTGGCGGAGGTGAGCGCCGCGGTGGCCGCGGGCGCCACCGAGATCGACACCGTGCTCAACCGGGCCGCGTTCCTGTCCGGCCGTCACGATGTCGCCGCCGGGGAGTTGCGGGCGCTGCGGCAGGCCGCGGGCAGGGCGCATCTCAAAGTGATCCTGGAGGTCTGCGAGCTGGGCTCGGCCGCGGCGATCGCCGAGGCGACCCGGATGGCCATCGACGCGGGGGCCGACTTTGTCAAGACCTCCACCGGCAAGGGCTCATCGGGAGCATCACCGATGGCGGTACGGGCGATGGCCGAAACGGTGGCCGAGCACCGCGCCGCTCGAGGCCGTCGGATCGGGATCAAGGTGGCGGGCGGCGTCCGAACCGCGGCAGACGCCCTCGAGTACCTCGAGATCGTGCGGGCTGTGCTGGGCGACGACTGGCTGGTGCCGGAGCGCCTCCGCTTCGGCGCGTCCAGCCTGCTGGGGAACGTCGTAGCCGAACTAGTCGCCTGCTGGGGAACGTCGTAGCCGAACCAGTCGCCTGCTGAGGCGAGCGTCATGGGGCATAATTCGCCGACCGGGAGGGCACCCATGACCGAAACAGTCGCGGCCGTCGAGATCGAGGGCGTCACCAAGCGCTTCGATGAGGTCGTCGCGGTCGACAACATCGACCTCGCCATCGATGACGGCGAGTTCTTCGCCCTGCTCGGGCCTTCGGGCTGCGGCAAGACCACCACGCTGCGCATGATCGCCGGCCTCGACCTGCCCACCACCGGAAGCCTGCGGATCTTCGGCGAGGAGGTGGGGATGGCGCCGCCGGACCGCAGACCGGTCAACACCGTGTTCCAGGCGTACGCCCTGTTCCCGCACATGACCGTGCGCCAGAACATCGAGTTCGGGCTGCGCATGCGCAGGGTCAAGGACCCCGAGCTCTCCGGGCGGGTGGCCGAGGCCATCGGGATGGTGCGCCTGGCCGGGATGGAGGACCGCCGACCCGACCAGCTCTCCGGCGGCCAGCAGCAGCGGGTGGCCTTGGCCCGGGCCCTGGTCAACCAGCCCAAGGTGCTGCTGCTCGACGAGCCGCTGGGGGCGCTGGACCTCAAGCTGCGCCAGGAGATGCAGCAGGAGCTCAAGGCACTCCAGCGCGAGGTGGGAATCACCTTCGTGTTCGTCACCCACGACCAGGAGGAGGCCCTCGCCATGAGCGAGCGGATCGGGGTGATGTCTGAGGGCCGTCTGCTGCAGGTCGGCACTCCACGAGAGATCTATGAGCGGCCGGCCAGCCGCTTCGTGGCCGACTTCATCGGGCGGACCAACCTCCTGGAGGCCTCGGTCGAGTCGGCCGGGGCGGTGCGACTCGCCAACGGAGCCCGCATCGAGGCCGAGACCTCCATGGCGGCAGGATCCGAAGTGGCGGTCAGCCTCCGTCCCGAGCGGGCTCGGCTGCAGCCGCGGGGCACCGGCACCGCCGATGGCTCAAGCCTCGACGGCGAAGTACGCGACATCACCTACCTCGGCCACGCGGTGGTGTACGAGGTTGCGGTCGGCCCGATGTCGGTCGAGGTGCGCAGCGAGGGCGAGGTCGGCCAACCGTTCGCGGTGGGCGACGAGGTGACCGTCAGCTGGGACCGCGGCGCCGCGGCCGTGGTCGCCGACTGAGGATGAAGCCCGCGGGCCGAACCTCAGCGAGCACCGGCGCCTCCGGGGAGGCGGCGGCCGCACAGGCGAAGCGACGCCAGGGGATGCTCCTCGCCTCGCCGGGAGCGCTCTACCTGCTGATCTTCTTCGTCGTCCCGCTCGCCCTGATCTCGGTCTATTCGTTCGCGACCCGCACTTCCACCGGCCGGACCTCACTGAGCGGCTGGAACGTCGAGTCCTATCGCGCCATCGGCGACGACATCATCCTGGGCATCATCGGGCGCTCGGCCTGGCTGGCCACGCTCACCACCGCCCTGTGCCTCGCGGTCGGCTACCCCTTCGCCTACTACCTGGCGACGCGGCCGCGGCATGTGCGGGCGATCCTGCTGGTGCTGGTCATGATCCCGTTCTGGACCAACGGGCTGGTGCGGGTCTTCGCCATCCGCTTCCTGCTCGGGTCGAACGGCCCCGCCTCGGCGCTCAGCGAGAGCATGGGCTTCGGGACCTTCCGGATCCTGTTCACCCCCACCGCGGTCACGATCGGGATGGTCTACAGCTTCCTGACTCTCATGGTGCTGCCGCTGTACGTAGCGCTCGAGCGGATGGACTGGAGCCTCGCCGAGGCCGCCCGCGACCTGTACGCCAGCGGCTCGAAGGCCTTCTGGAAGGTCACGCTGCCTCTCACCAAGTCGGGGATCGTGGCCGGGTCGGTGCTGGTCTTCGTTCCCAGCTTCGGCTCCTACGTGGTCCCCGACATCCTGGGCGGGGCCAAGACGCTGCTGATCGGCTCCTACATCGCACGCCAGTTCCGCGACGCCCGCAACTGGCCGCTGGGGGCGGCGCTGAGCGTGCTGCTGATCGCGGCCATGCTGATCGCGGTGGCGCTCAACCAACGCTCCGGCAGCGGCGCGGAGGGCGGCGACCGGCCCCGACGGCGGGGACGGGCCCAGGACGAGTCCGAGCCCGCGACGGCGGCGGCATCATGACCGGCGTCGTCGAGACGGGGCTGGGGAGGCGCACCCGGCGATGGCTGGCCGCCTGGGCCTGGGTGGTCTTCGCCTTCCTGTACGTGCCCATCGCCGTGCTGGTGGTCTTCTCCTTCAATGCGTCCTCGCGGGTCAACATCTGGGGGGGCTTCTCGCTGGCGTGGTACGGCGAGGCGCTCGGCAACGAGGTGATCACCTCGGCCATACGGGTGTCGCTCATCGTGGCCGCCGTCTCCACCGCGGTCTCGGTGGTGCTGGGCACCGCAGTGGCCCTTGCCCTGGACCGCTACCGCTTCCGGGGGCGCCGCTCCCTCGACGGCACCATCTACCTGCCCATCGTGATCCCCGACATCACCATGGCGGTGATGCTGCTGGTGTTCTTCGCGGAGGCGTTCAAGCTGATCGACTCCTTCGGCCCCCGCTTCACCCTCGGGATCTCCACTATCGCCATCTCCCATATCGCGTTCAACATCTCGTTCGTGTGCGTTGTGGTCCGGGCCAGGCTCGACCAGTTCGACCGCACCCTGGAGGAGGCGGCGCGTGACCTCTATGCCACGGGTTGGCAGACGTTCAGACGGGTCACGTTGCCGTTGATCATGCCCGGGATCGCAGCCGGTGGGCTGCTTGCCCTGACCCTGTCGCTCGACGATGTCGTGATCTCCGCCTTCGTGGCCGGTCCGGGCTCGACGACCCTGCCCGTGTACGTGTTCAGCAGCATCCGGCGGGGTGTCACCCCCGAGCTGAACGCCATCTCCACCCTGATGCTCGCCGCGTCCATCACACTGGTGCTGGGCTCGCTCGCCCTCCAGCGCCGCCGAGCCAGCGCATCACAACAGACCCAGGTCCTATAATTCTTGGGTCTTGGACGAACCGGGAGGGACAATTCGATGAATACGATGACTACGACCAGGGCTGGGCGTCTGCACGGCCGAGGCCGCACCGGACGCGCCAGGCTGATCATGCTCGGCGGGATCGTCGGCATCGCCAGCCTGCTGGCCGCGGCCTGCGGCGACGACGAGGAGGCCGCCGAACCAGCCGCGGCCCCGGAGACGACCCAGGCGCCCGAGCCGGCCGAGGAAGCCGCACCAGCCGAGGAAGCCGCACCAGCCGAGGAAGCCGCACCAGCCGAGGAAGCCGCACCGGCCGAGGAAGCCGCACCGGCGGGACCGGCCGCGCACTGTGCAGCCGGCGAGACCGACGGCGACCTCACGTTCTACAACTGGGCCGAGTACATCGACGACGAACTCCTAGCCGCGTTCGAGGCCGAGACCGGCATCAATGTGGACTACACGACCTACGAGTCGAACGAGGAGATGCTCACCAAGGTCGAGTCGGGCGCAGCTGTCTTCGACCTGGTGGTGCCCTCCGACTACATGGTCGACACGATGCGCCGGGAGGGCTTGCTGCTGGAGCTGAACTACGACGCCATACCCAACTCGGCCAACATCGACCCCGCGTTCACCAACCCGCCCTTCGACCCCGAGCACAAGTACCACGTGGCCTACCAGTGGGGCACCACCGGCATCGGCATGAGCTACGAGGTGCTGGATCTGCTGGGCGGGGAGTCCACCTGGGCGGTGATCTTCGATCCCGAGACTGCGGCGCTGGTACCCGGCAGCATCTCCATGCTCGACGACGCCCCCGAGGCAGTGTCGGCCGCGCTCAAGTACCTCGGCTACAGCATCGAGGACGTGATCAACAACCGCAATGAGGCCGCCATCCAGGAGGCCGGTGACCTGCTGAGGGCCACCAACGAGAGGCTGCTCAAGTACGACTCGGTGACCTTCGGCGACGACCTGGTCAACGGCGAGGTGGATGTGGCCCACGGCTGGAGCGGCGGGTTCGCCCTGTCGATCTTCGAGGCCGACGCCTACGAGACCCACGTCTACACCATCCCCGCCGAGGGCGGCGTCCGCTGGGTCGACACCATGGCCATACCCCACAACGCTGACAACGTGTGCTCCGCCCACGCCATGATCAACTTCCTGACCGACGCGGAGAACGGCGCTGCGCTGACCAACTGGACCTACTACGGCAGCCCCAACGCGGCGTCCACGCCCTACATCCTCGAGGAGATCCTCGAGGATCCGGGCATCTACCCGCCGCCCGAGGTCGACGCCCGGCTGGAGTTCATCCCCCACGCCGGCGACATGGCCCTGCTGATCCAGGACCAGCTCACCAACGCCAAGAGCTAGCCGTAAGCCCGCCTAGCGGTTCTGCCCGGCCGGCGGGTCCTGTCGCCGAGGCCGTCCGACCGACGGGGCTGCGCCCCATTGTCGGTCGGCCGTTCCTCGCCGCCACCCCCCGGCCTCACGGCTCGCGGCGAACTAGCGGGCTTGCCAGTCCGGGGGGCGGCCTTCCTTCCAGGCGGCGATCCCCTCGGCCGCGTCGGCGGTGTTGGACGCCACCCGGCGCATGGTCTCGCCCATCCGCACCGCCTCCGTCCACGGCAATGTCCGGCCGCGGCGGGCCATCTCGTTGGTGGCCCTCACCGCGAGGGGGGCGCCGGCGCACAGCCGGTCGGCCAACGTACGAGCCTCGGCCATGAGATCGTCGTGGGGGATGACCTTCCACGCGAGGCCGGTCTCCTTGGCCCGGGCCGCGTCGATGGTCTCGCCCGTGAGCAGCAACTCCAGCGCGTCAGGCCAGGCCAGGCGGTCGGGCAGGCGCAGCGCTCCCACGATGGTGGGCACACCGATACGGACCTCCGGGTAGGCGAAGGTGGCCCGGTCGCTGGCCAGCACGAAGTCGCAGGCCAGCACCGCGGTGAGGCCGTAACCGATGCAGGGGCCGTTGACCGCCGCGATGGTCGGCTTCCAGATCTCCATGCCCGACTCGAAGGTGGTGATGGTGGGCCACTCCCAGAACGAGCCCGGCCAGTCCCCCGTCGAGCCCTCGGAGTCCTTCAGGTCGGCGCCCGCGCAGAAGGCCCGGCCCGCGCCGGTGACGATGGCCACCCAGGCCTCGGTGTCGGACCGGAAGGCGACCCAGGCCTCGTCCAAGGCCCGGCGCATGGCTCCGTTGACCGCGTTGAGGGCCTCGGGGCGGTTGTAGGTGATGGTGGCGACATGCCCGTCGCGCTCGTAGGTCGCCGCAGCCATGGGTTCCAGTATGGCCCTTCAACATGGCCCTTTAGCCTGACGCCATGACCACCATCACCGCCGACGTCAAGATCGAGCCCGACACCGAGTTCTCGGTGGAGCTGCGGTCCGGGTCGCACCTGTGGCACGCCGACGAGCCCACCGATCTGGGTGGGGCCGACACCGGACCCAACCCCTACGAGCTGCTGCTGTCCTCGGTGGCGGCCTGCACGTGCATCACCGTGTCGATGTACTGCCGGCGCAAGGGCTGGAGCCTGCATTCGATCTCGGCCAGCTACACCCACGACCGGGTGCACGCCAACGACTGCCATGACTGCGAGTCCGACACCACCGGCTATATCGACCGGGTGCGCAGCCAGATCTTCATCGAGGGCGACTTCGACGACGACCAGCGTTCCCGCCTGGCCGACATCGCCCGCCGCTGCCCGGTGCACAAGACCCTCGAGCGCGGCCTGACCTTCACCACCGAGACGGTGTTCGCCGGCTGAGGACCCGCCGCAGGGCGGCCAATCGCAAGCCCGGCCCGGCGACTAGTCTCAAGGCTCGTGGTCGGATGGGAGCAGCTATGACGGACGAACCGGCCTGGACCATGGGCGTCGAGGAGGAGTACCTCCTCGTGGAGCGCGACAGCGGGGCCTTGATCACCAAGCAGCCTCCCGGCCTGCTGGAGAAGGTGGCCGACCTGCGTCACGGTCTGGTCGCCAGGGAGCTCTTCAGCTCGCAGATCGAGATCGGCACGGGCGTCTGCGCCAACGTGAAGGAGTTGCGCGCCGACGTCGGGCTGCTGCGCGTTGCGGTGGCCGAGGCCGCCGCCGAATACGGCATGGCGCCCATTGCGGCCTCGTCGCACCCCTTCGCGAGGTGGCACTCGCAGCAGTACACCGAAGCGGAGCGCTACCAGACCCTCACCAGGGATCTGCAGGCCGTGACCCGCAGGATGGTCATCTCCGGTCTGCACGTCCATGTCGGCATCGAGGACCCCGACCTGCGGATCGACCTGATGGACCAGGCCGCGTACTTCCTGCCCCACCTGCTGGCCCTGTCGACCTCGTCGCCGTTCTGGGAGGGGCGGGACACCGGCCTCAAGTGCTACCGCCTGGCGGTGGGCGAGGCGCTGCCGCGCACCGGATTCCCGGAGAAGTTCAACTCATGGTCGGATTTCAGGCGCCATGTGGACGTGCTCGTGCGAGCCGGGATCATCGAAGACTCCTCCATGGTGTGGTGGCACATCCGCCCGTCGGAGCGCTACCCCACCGTGGAGATGCGGGTGACCGACCTGCCCACCAGGATGGAGGACACCATCGCGCTGGCCGCCCTGTACGTCTGCTTGATGAGGATGCTCTGGCGGCTCAAGCTGGAGAACCGCCGCTGGCGGAGCTACGCCAACTTCCTGCTGTCGGAGAACCTGTGGCGAGCAGAGCGCTACGGCATCCGCGGCGAGCTCATGGACTTCGGCAAGGGCGTGCTGGTGCCCTTCGGCGACTTGGTCGAGGAACTCATCAAGATGGTGATGCCCGATGCCGAGGCCCTGGACTGCGTGGAGGAGATCGAGCACACTCGCACGATCTGCGAGCGGGGCACCTCGGCGGATCGCCAGCTGGCGGTGTACCACGGGGCGCTCGAGGAGGGCGCCACCACCGACGAGGCCCTCAGGGCCGTCGTCGACATGCTCATCGCCGACACGGTGGCGCGCCCCGACAGCTAGCCGGGCCGGCCTCGGTCAGCCGGTGTCGATGATGGCGGTGCGCAGGTCGGTCATGTCCAGGATGGTGTACTTGCCGCCGATGCGGCCCCATCCGGTCCCGGTGCGCGACGCTCCGCCGAACGGGGGGTGCTGCTCCCAGAAGGCGGTGCCCTCGTTGATCAGCACCGTGCCCGAGCGCACCTCGTCGATGGCCCGGTAGGCCCGGCTCAGCGACGACGTGAACACCGACGCCTGCAGCCCGAGGTCGGAGTCGTTGGCCAGCGCAAAGGCCTCGTCGTCGGTGCTGAAGCGGGTGACGGGGATGACCGGCCCGAAGGACTCGTGGCGGAACACCTCCATGGCCGGGGTCACACCGTCGATGACGGTCATCTCGTAGTACAGGCCGGTCGGGCGCTCAGGCTGGCGCCGGCCGCCGAGCAGGACCCGCGCCCCCCCCGGCGGCGGCGTCGGCCACATGCGCGTCCATGCGGGCCGCCACCACCTCGTTGTTGAGCGGCCCCATGAGAGTGTCGTCATCGAGGGGGTCTCCGAGGGTGACGGCCGCGGCCCGGTCCATCACAAGGTCGACGAGTTCGTCGTGCACCGAGTCGTGCACCAGCAGCCGCTCGGTGGCCACGCAGCACTGGCCCGACACGAAGTGGGCACCGAACACCGCCGCGGCGGCCGCGGCCTCCAGGTCGGCGTCGTCGAACACGACCTGCGGGCCGTTGCCGGAGGCCTCGATGATCGTGCGCTTCATTCCCGCCGCGGCCACGACGGCCGCGGCGGTCGCCTTCGAGCCCACGAACCCGATGCCGTGCACGCCGGGGTGCGAGACCAGCGCCTGGCCCACGTCGCGGTGACCCATGACCACCGACACCGCGCCGGGCGGGAAGCCGGCCGCGTCCACCGCCTCGGCCAGAGCCAGCGCAGACAGCGGGGCGTTCTCGGAGGGCTTGATCACTGCCGGGTTGCCCGCGGCCAGTGCGGCCGCCAGCAACTCGGCCGGGATGTTCATGGGGAAGTTCCAAGGCGTGATCAGGCCATAGACGCCGTTGGGCTTGCGGTAGGTGAACACCCGCTTGCGGGGGTCGACGCTGGGCAGCACGTGGGTCTCCAGCCGCCGGATCTCCTCGGCGGCCAGCCGGAAGATCTCAGCCGACTCGGCCAGCTCGTCGACGGCCTCCGCGGCCAGCGCCTTGCCCGACTCGCGGGCCAGCTGCTCGGCATGGGGCCCCGCGCCGGCCTCGAGGTGGTCGGCGACGGCTGCCAGCAGATCGGCTCTCTCGAAGCAGCTCAGCCGCTCCAGTTCCGGCGCGGCCTCGTTGGCCGCGACCACCGCGTCGTCGACGTCGGCAGGCGAGGCGGTGTCGATCTCGGCCAGAGTGTCGCCGGTGGCCGGCTCGACCACGGCCAGCGGCTCCGAGCCCTGCCCCAGCCGGCGATGTCCCCCTATGAGCTGATGCATAGCCGAACACTAAGCGAATATGATTATGACGTGGCCGGAGCGGTGGTGATGGTGATCGTGCTGGTGGTGCTGTTCCCAGTGGCGGTGCTTGTGGGCGGCGGGATCGTGGCGGCGGCATTGGGGAGCTTCCTGAAGGCTGACTCCGACGCCGAGAACCGCAGCGACGACGGTCCCAACGAGTACCTGGAGCTGGCCCGCAAGGAAGCCGAGACCGGCTATCCCCGGCTCGCCGGCGGGCACGGTGGGCGCCGGCGGCCCAGCCTCCCAGGACTTCGTCGCCGCTAGCCGCCGGTTCAGCGGTCGGTGGGCCAGACCGGTGGGCATCCCCGATCGATCCACACTGCCGCGGCGACCGCGGCGAACACCGCGTCGCTGCCGTTGACGGGGTCGGAGCCGTCGTCGAGGACCTCGACCCGCACGGCCGGCATCCCGGCTGCGCTGACGATCCCGAAGGATCGCAAGGTCAGGTCGTGGACGGTGCCCTCGGGGTCGACGCCGAGGGACTCGCTGGTGACCCACGAGTAGGCCATGTGGGCCGCGCCGGTGCAGTAGGAGCGCAGCACGGTCTCGTTGAGGGCCCGGCCCGCCCGCACCTGCACGTTGATCGTCCCGCCGGCCTCCACGCTGGCGGTGGCCGAGCCCCCGCCGGGGCCGGTGATCCAACCCGACTCTCCCCGGACTGCGGCCAGCAGCACCGCGGCTTCGGCCCAGCCCGCGCCCCGTACGCCCGACGAGGTGGGCGGTCCGGGCACGTCGACCTCGGTGACTGCGATGCCGGGGGCGTGCCCGGAGATCGCGGCGGCGATGCCCGGCGTGCGGACCACCAGCATCTCGCCCGTGCCATCGGGCCGCACACCGGCAGCGACCGGTGGGCGCTTGGGTCCGAGCTCGGCCGTGTCGGGACGGGACCACAGCACCCTCACCGGCCGGCCATGGCGGTCGGCCAGACTCCGGGCAGCCTCGGCCACCGGCGAGTGGAGCTTCCCGCCGAAGGCGCCGCCGTTGCCGAGCGGTGAGGCGGGCTCGCCCCCCGGCTCGCACCAGGCCGAGTCGGTCTCCAAGTAACCGGGCTCTGTCCAGCTCGTGCGCAGGGTGACGGCCCAATCCCCGGCCGGCACTTCAAGCGGCGGATCCCACCGGGCGGTGGTGCGCCGGCCGGGCACACGGCCTGCAAGCCGCCGCGCCTCGACCGTGGTCTCGGCCACCACCCAGCCGTCCTCGCCGGCGGATCGGCAGCCCTCGCCGGCCCGCACCGCCACTAGGGCGCCGTCCGGCGCGGTGTCGTCGGCGAAGCCTCCGGCCCCGAGGGCCACATGGAGTCCGGTCGACTGCGGTGTGCCTCCCTCGATGGTGGCTCGAAGGTCGGCGTCAGCCTGCTGGCCCGGGGCATCGGATCCGGCGGGGCCGAGGCGAGGGTAGGCCTGCCAAGCGTCGAGGATGGGCTGCCAGCCGGTGCAGCGGCACAGATGGGCGGCCAGAGCGCGAGCGGCGGCAGCCCGGTCGTCATGGTCAGCGCCCTTGGCCTGCAGGCCGGCGAACCGGCAGATGATGCCGGGTGTGCAGAAGCCGCACTGGCTGCCGCCCGTGGCCGCGAACGCTCGGGCCCAGCCGTCGCGCACCTCAGTCTCCAGCCCGTCAAGAGTGGTGATGGCCCGCCCCGCCACCCGCCGGGCCGGGGTGACGCAGGCCACCCGGGGCTGGCCGTCCACCAGCACGGTGCAGCAGCCGCACTGGCCCTGGGGGCTGCACCCGTCCTTCACCGAGCGCATCCCGAGCTGCTCGCGCAGCACGTCCAGCAGCGTCAGCTGCTCATCGGTGACGAGCACCGCAGTACCGTCGACGACGATCTCAGAACTCAAATTGGTGCGAGAATCGTGTCCCGGAGGGACACTTCGTCAACAACTCCGGCATCCGAGGCGACCGGATCGCCCGGAGCGGTCGGCTAGCTGAAGCTCTGGCCGCAGCCGCAGCTTCGCTGGGCGTTGGGGTTGTCGATCGAGAACCCGGCCGACTGCAGCCCGTCGGAATAGTCGAGCGTGGCTCCATCGAGCAGCATTGCCGAAGACGGATCCACGACCACCTGCACGTCGCCGAATGTCACGGTCGCGTCACCCTCAGCGATGTCGGTGTCGAAGTACATCTCGTACGAGAAGCCCGAACAGCCGCCGGGCCGGACGGCTACGCGCAGCGACAGGCCGTCCTCGTTCTCGGCCTTGATGAGTTCCGACACCTTGTCGGACGCCTGGTCGGTCAGTGTGATCACGATGGCTCTCCGTGAGTGGTTGCCGTCGACTGGTGTCAACAAAGGTAGCGCCAAGCGCGCGGCGAGGCTACTGATCCGGCAGCGGCGGCCAGGAACGACGTGATCGGCCGGGCAGGACCGGCCGGTAGCATCGGATCGTGACCACGACCGTGCCGACGGCCGAGGACGTCATGGAACTGATGCGGGGTGTGGTCGATCCTGAACTGGGCAGCAACCTGGTGGAGCTGGGCATGGCCCGCGGCGCGCGGGTGTCCGATGACGGGGTGGTGCGGATCGAGATCGCCCTGACCACCTCGGGCTGCCCGCTGCGGGCCCAGATCCAGAAGGACGTGAAGGTCCGGCTCGAGTCCCTTCCCGGCGTGACCAAGGTGCGCATCGTCTGGGCCGAGTTGACCGCGGAGGAGAAGACGGCGGCCATGGCCAAGGCCCGCTTCAACGTGTCGCAGCGGGCGCCGGACACCGCCATCCCGCCCACCACCAAGGTGCTCATGGTGGCCAGCGGCAAGGGCGGCGTGGGCAAGTCCACGGTGACCACCAACCTGGCGGCCGCCCTGGCCGAGGAGGGGTTCAACGTCGGGGTGATGGACGCCGACATCTGGGGCTACTCGGTGCCCCGGATGCTGGGCGTGGACGGCGACCTGCGCTCCCTGGACGGCAAGATCGTGCCCCTCACCCGGGCCGTGGGCGAGGGTCGCCTCGACATCGTGTCGATGGGCTTCCTCGTCGACCGGGAGGACTCGGCGCTGATGTGGCGGGGCTTGATGCTCAACCGGGCGGTGCAGCACTTCTGCGAGGACGTCCGCTGGGGAGACGACCTCGACTACCTGCTGATCGACATGCCCCCCGGTACCGGCGACGTGCAGATGGGCCTGGCCAGGATGCTGCCCCGAGCCGAGATGATCATCGTCACCACCCCGACCGTGGCCGCCCAGAAGGTGGCCGCCAGGGTGGCCGACATGGGTCGTAAGAACTACCTGCGCATCGTGGGCGTCGTGGAGAACATGAGCTACCTGGTGACTCCCGACGGTGAGCACCAGGCTGTGTTCGGCTCGGGCGGTGGCGAGGCGCTGGCCGCCGAGATAGGAGCGCCCCTGCTGGGCCGCGTCCCGCTCGATCCCGCGGTGGCTGAAGGATCCGACATCGGCGAGCCGGCCGTGCTCGGCACCGGCGTCGCGGCGAAGGAACTCAAGTCGGTGGCCCTCGCCCTGTCCGAGGAGCACGTGCCGCCGGTGGAGATGGCCGGCTGCAGCGCCCGCATGCTCGAAGCAGCCGTAGCCGCCCTCGACGCCGCCGAGGCCTGACGGGCCGCCCGATACGGCCGGCTAGTTGCAGACTCCGTCGTCGCTGGCGCCCCGGTGGCTGTGGCACAGGACCGTGCGCTCGACGCTCTTGAGGGTGAAGGGACCGGGGTCGTCGGGGGTCCAGTTCTGCGCCGGGTGGGCGAACACCACCAGGCGGAAGCCCCGGACCGAGTCGTCGCCGATGCCGACGACATCGACCGTCACCTGCCCGAGATCGCCGGAAAGGCCGGGCGCCCCCGACACCACGACGCTGGATCGGGGCTCCTGGCTAGCCATGGTCCGAGCGACCGCGAGGCCCAGCTCGACCATGGTGTCGGCCACTGGGAATTCGCCCATGGCTTCGACCACCTCCGACGTGGCGTCTTCGGTGGCTCCGAGCTGGGCGAGATAGGCGGCGCTGGACCAGCCGGTCAGGTCACCGGCGCGGAACTCGTGCCAGATGCTCGTCGTTAGCGTGCGGGTGTTGCCGGTGGCGACGACGCCGGTCTGCAGGTCGACCGTGGCGATGATGTCGTCGGAGCCCGGCCGGCGCACGTAGATGGCAGGTTCGCGCCCGCCGTCCATCACGTTGTCGAGCCGGGCGATGACGGTGCCGTTGGGGACGTCGCGCATGTTCAGCGCGCTGTCATGCCTGATCCCCACGACCGCCAGCCCGGCACCCTCGGTCGGGCCCAACTCGGACGGCTCGCCGGGAAGGGCCGCAGCCGAATCGGTGCCATCGGGTTCTGATGTCTCCTCGTCGGTGGCCGAGGCTTCCTCGCCGGGCTCTGACGCATCCCCATCGGTTGCGGCCTCCTCGCCGGGCTCGGACGCATCCCCATCGGTCGCCGGGGCCTCTTCCGGCTCGGAGACTTCCCCGGTCCCGGTCCCGTCCTCGGGGGCCGTCCCGTCGTCAGCGGCGCCGGAGGCAGCGGCGGCGTCGGCCGCCACCAGGGCAGTGGCCGCGAGGTTCCGGGCCTCGTCCAGCTGGGCCTCGAGCCGGGCGATGACCTCGGGATCGATGGTCGCGCCGGCCGACGCGACCGCATCGGCGAGCGCAGCCTGCGCGGCAGCCGCGACTGCGGCGGCCTCTTCGGCGATGACGATGGCCGCGTCGGCCATGGCGTTGGCCGCGTCGGCCTCCTCCTGGGCCGAGGCCGCGTCATCCCGGGCCCGTTCGAGGGCTGCGGTCTCGGCCGGGTCGGTCCCGGGTTCACCCAGGAGCGCGACCACCACGGCCAGCGCGGCGATCACCATCGCGGCGGCCGCGATCACCATCGCTCGTCTGGCCATGACCAGCGCGACAGGGATCGGTTGCCGCACCGGCGGTCTCGGTTCGGTCATCGGGCAACGCTCATAGGACGCGAGTATGGCAGGGTCGGAACCAGCCGCCGGTGACCATCGCGGCTCCGCCGATGTCCGGCCGGCGGGCGGGGAACAGCCGTTGAGGCCGCCCCCTCAGTCCGGAGCCAGCTCCAAGGCCCGGGCGAGCGTTTCCAGCCGCTCGTCGACGGTGTCACCGGCGGGATACAGGCGCACGGTGTCAACCCCGGCGGCCGCCCACACGGCCAGGCGGTCGCGCACCATTGCGGCGGTGCCGATGAGGGTGGTGCCCAGCACCATCTCGTCGGGGATGACCGCCGCCGCGGCCCGGCGGTCGCCGGCCAGCCACAGGCGCTGCGACTCGGCCGCCACGTCGGCGAAACCCTGACGGGCGTAGGCCGAGTTGTAGAAGTTGGAGATGGCCGATCCCATGCCCCCGAGGCTGAAGGCCAACCCGGCCCGGCGGGTGTCGATCATGGTGGCCAACTCGGTCTCGTCCCGGGCGAAGGCGACCTCGGCCCCCTGGCACACGTCGATGTCGGCCAGCGTCCGGCCGCGACGGGCCGCGCCGGCTCGCAGGTGCCGGAAGTAGGCGTCCTCGGCGCCCTCGGGCACGAAGCTGGTGCCCAGCCAGCCGTCGGCTCGCTGGCCGGTCAACTCCAGCATCTTCGGCAGCATCGAGGCCAGGTAGACGGGCGGGGGCGACTCCGAGCGGACCGACAGGCGCAGCGACTTGCCCTCGCCGCCAGGCAACGGAAGCTGAAGATGCCGGCCGGTGTAGGCGACGCGCTCGCCCGCGAAGGCCTGCCCGATCACGTCGAGGGTCTCGGCCATGCGGCCCACCGGATCAGCGAAGCGCACCCCGTGCAGGCCCTCCATGACCTGCGGCCCCGACACTCCGAGCCCCAGCACGAACCGCCCCTGGGAGAGCTCGTTGAGGGTGAGCGCGGTCTGGGCGGTCATCACCGCGGAACGCACACCCACCTGGAACACCGACGCGCCCAGCATCACCCGCTCGGTGCGGGCCGCCAGGTAGCCCAGCGGCGACGCGGCGTCGGATCCCCAGGCCTCGGCGACCCACACCGCATCGACTCCCAGCGCTTCGGCCCCGACCACGAAGTCGACCAGCTCCGGCCAGGGCGCAGCGTCGGCGGTGAGCTGTACCGACGTCCTCATGAAGCGTCGCAGGCCCGGTCGCGGACCGCCTTGCGGGCCACTGTCAGGACCCCGCTGGCGCCTCGAACAGGGCCTTGATCCCGTCCACCACCCGCTGCATGTTGGTCCGGTGCTCGCTGATGCGGCGAGCGATGATGCGGGGCTCCAGGTCGGGCCGGGACTCGATGATGCTGTCCAGGCCGGACGGGCCGGGCCCCATGATGCCCCGGAAGCGCAGGCGGGTGCCGCCCACGATGGGCTCCAACTCGAAGCGCCAGCGGGCACCGGGATTGTCGATGTCGCTGGTGCACCAGCCGAACGCCTCCAGCTCCTCGAACACATCGACGAAGCAGTTCGCCTCCCACTCGCCCCGGCCCGGGTGGTGGTTGCGGCCGACGAAGCGGGCGCCCAGAGCCGGGCCGTCATGGCCGTCCTGCCATTGGGCGCCCTGGAACTCCTCGGAGAACTCCGCCGGCAGGTTGACGTCGGTGACCCGCGCCCACACCGCGGCCGGCTCCGCCCGGATATCGACCTCGGCAACGGTGCCGGGGCCGTCGGCCATGCATACCGGGTCGCTGGGCCCCCGTTCGAAGGTGCGGGCATAGCCGTCGAAGTAGGCGATGTCGCGGGCCGGATGGCGCCGGGCCGGCTTGAAGTCGGTGCCGACGGTCCACGCCACCGGGAACATGGCGATCTCGGTGACATCGTCGGGGATTCCAAGCAGCTCCTTGATGTCTGCGGCGTTGACCAGCCCGGCGGTGGTCCAGACCGTGCCCAGGCCCCGGGCCCGCAAGGCCAGGCAGAAGCTCCAGCCGCTCTGGATCACCGAGTCGAACAGGCCGGGGCGTCCGCTGCCGTCGTGGCGCCCGAGGATCACCGGGATGACGATGGCCGGAACCTCTGCCAAGTGCTCGGCCAGATGGGCCGAGGACCTCATGGACCGCTCCCTGGGGTCTCCGCTGCCGGCCAGACGGTCGCGGGCCTCGATCATCCGGTTGCCGATCACGTCGCGGTACAGCTCGGCCAGGCGCTGCTTGAGGTCCGGGTCGCGCACGATGAGCCACCGACGGCTGCCCTGGTTGCCCCCGGTGGGGGCCTGCTCGGCGACGTCGATGCACTCCAGGATGATCTCGTCATCCACGTCGCGCCCGAGGTCGAGGCGCCGGCGCACCGCCCGGGTGGTGGTGAGCACCTGGTCGACGGCCGCGGTGGCGGCCGGGTCAATCTGCATGGTCAATCTCCATCCTGGTCACGGCCGGTCTGCTCGCCGTCGCCGACCTCGCGCACGTCATCGACATCGCGGACGTCGGGCCCGCCGGGCCGGCGCCGGCCGCCGCCCGATGCATAGCCGAAGCCGAAACCGCCCCCGCCGGCCGGTCCTGCCGTCCATCCGTGCAGGTTGATCTTCTTGGCGAAGTGGCGCACCAGCAGGGTGCGCACCATCAGCCGGGTGGGGAAGAACAGCAGCAGCAGACCCACCGCGTCGGTGATGAAGCCGGGTGTGAGCATCAGCGCACCCGCGATCAGGATCAGCAGACCGTCAACCAGCTCCCCGGTGGGCAGCTCTCCCCGTTCGAGCCGGGCCCGGATCTGGTTGAGCACGCCGAGACCGGACCGTCGCACCATCCAGGCCCCGATCACCGACACTGCGATCAGCAGACCGATGGTCTCGCCGGTGCCCACCCCGCCGGCTACCCGGATGATCACATACAGCTCCAGCAGGGGCACGCACAGCAGCGCTAGGAGCAGCACGACGAACACGGCCCCAGCGTAAGAGGCAGGTCTTCGAATCTGTGTGGGTTCTGCCTCCATATGACGGGTTTCTCTGCTGATTCCGGCGCAAGGGGCCGAGCGGGTAGGCGACGCCCATGAGTGCGTAGCCTTGTCACCGACGTGTCGCTCCAGGATCGACCGCCCTCCGTGGACCGGCTGGCCCGCTCGCTGGCCGGCACCGGCCTGCCCCACCCGCTGCTGGTGGACGCGGCCCGGGCCGCCATCGCGGCCGGCGACCCCGACTCGGCCCCGGCCCGGGCCCGCGCTCTGCGCCGCCGGCTGCTCACGCCGGTGATCAACGCCACCGGGGTGCTGCTGCACACCAATCTGGGCCGGGCGCCGCAGGCGTGGAGCCAGAGCGCCCACTACTCCAACCTGGAGTTCGACATCGAGACCGGCGACCGCGGCGACCGCCAGACGGGTGCGCCCGGCCTGCTGGCCCGGGCCTGCGGGGCGGAGGCCGCCATGGCCGTCAACAACTGCGCAGCCGCGGTGATGCTGGTGCTGGCCGCGCTGGCCTCGGGCCGCGATGCGGTGGTGTCGCGGGGCGAGTTGGTCGAGATCGGCGGCGGCTTCCGGGTTCCCGACGTGATGGCCTGGTCGGGCGCCCGGCTGGTGGAGGTCGGGACGACCAACCGCACCCGCCGGGCCGACTACGCGGCGGCGGTGTCCGATCCGGCCAACGACGTCGCCGTGGTGGTGCGGGTGCACCAGTCGAACTTCCGGGTGGTGGGCTTCACCGAGGCGCCCCGCACCGCTGAGCTGGCCGACCTGGGCCCGCCGCTGGTGGCCGACATCGGATCGGGCCTGCTCGACAGCCGCTGCGGCTGGCTGGAGGGCGGCCCCCCGCCGTGGCTGGACTCCGAGCCGGCCGCCCGCCAGACCCTCGAGGCCGGCGCGGCCCTGGTGACCTTCTCGGGCGACAAGCTCCTGGGCGGCCCCCAGGCCGGGATCATCGCGGGCCGGACCGGGTTGGTGGAGGCCTGCCGCCGCCACCCGTTGGCCCGAGCACTGCGGCCGGGATCGCTGGTTCTGGCTGCTCTGCAGGACACCGCGCTGGCCTACCTGCGCGGCGACGGCGACGCCATCGAGTTCTGGCGGATGGCCGCACTCACCCCGGCAGAGCTTCGGGGCCGGCTGGGGCCCTACGAGGGTCTCGCCGAGGTCGCCACCGCAGCCACCCCCGGCGGCGGCACCCTGCCCGGCGTCGAGATCGAGTCGGTCGGCGTGTCCGTGCCCGGCGACCGCACAGAGGAGCTGCGGTCACGGCCGCGGCCGATCATCGCCCGGGTGATCGACGGCTCCACCGTGGCCGACCTGCGCACGGTCCACCCCGACGACGACACCGAGTTGGCTGCCGCCCTGCGCGAGGTCGCCGGCTAGGACTGGCAGCACAATGAGCACCATCCGGGCAAGACGCTGCCCATTCCCCCGCCGATGCATGTAGTCGCCACCGCCGGCCATGTCGACCACGGCAAGAGCACCCTGGTGCGGGCGCTCACCGGGACCGACCCCGACCGGTGGGACGAGGAGAAGGAGCGGGGCCTCACCATCGACTTGGGCTTCGCGTCCATGCCGCTGCCGTCGGGCCGCCGGATGGCCTTCATCGACGTTCCCGGCCATGTCCGGTTTCTCAAGAACATGCTGGCCGGGGTCAGCGGGGTGGATGCCTGCGTGTTCGTGGTGGATGTGACCGAGGGATGGAAGCCGCAGTCCGAGGAGCATCTGCGCATCCTTCAACTCCTCGGCCTGTGCCACGGAATGGTGGCCCTCACCAAGGCGGGCGACGCGGACGCGGACCTGGTGGAGCTGGCCCGCCTCGACGTGGCCGAGCACGTCGCCGGCACGTTCCTGGCCGACGCGCCCATGGTGGCCACCGACGCGGTGGACGGCACCGGAATGGACGAGCTGGTCGTCGCGCTGGACGAGCTGCTGGCCGTCACGCCCACCGCGGCCGACCGCAGCCGGCCCCGGCTCTGGGTGGACCGGGCCTTCGCCATCAAGGGGTCGGGCACGGTGGTGACCGGCACGCTCACCGGAGGCCGGCTCCGCAACGACGACACGGTCGCGGTGCTGCCCGCCGGCCACAGCGTGCGGGTCCGGGCCCTGCAGAGCCTGCACCAGCAATGCGACGAGATGGGGCCCGGCAACCGGGTGGCGGTCAACCTCGTCGGCGCGGGCCACCGCGATGTGGCCCGGGGGGATGCGGTGGTGCGGGCCGAGCAGTGGCACCCGGCCCACACCGTCGACGCCGAATTGTCGGTGCTGGCCTCCCTCGACCACCCAGTCACCCGCCGGGGGGCCTACGTCGCCTACATCGGCTCGGGCGAGCATCCCGTGCGGCTGCGGGTGCTGGGCCCGTCGGCCATCGAGCCGGGCCGGACCGGACTGGTGCGGCTGCACCTGCCGGTGCCGCTGCCGCTGTGCATGGGCGACCGCTTCATCCTGCGCGAGTCGGGACGGTCCGAGACGGTCGGCGGCGGCGAGGTGCTCGACGTCGACCCGGTGCTGCCCGCCTCGAGGGCCAGGCCCGACCGGTCGGTGGAGCGGATGATCGCCGAGCGGGGCCGGATCGACGCGGCGCGGTTGGAGAGGCTCACCGGCCGCGCCCGACCGCCCGATGTGGGCCGGTGGGCGGTGGATCCCGAGCATCTGCAGCGGACCAGAGAGAGGCTTGCCGACGCGGTGGCCGCCGCCGGACCGCTCGGGCTCGACCTGGCCGGACTCGACGACTTCGAGCGGGCTGTGATCGCCACGATCGACGGCATCGCCACCGGCGAGGGCCGGGCCCGGGCTTCGGGCGGCTCGGACCCGCTGGCCGACCATCCGTTCGTGGCCGCGGCCACCGCCGACCCGTTCGCGCCCCCGGCAGCCAGCGGCGTCAGCGGCGACGAGCTGCGCCTCCTGGTGAGGCAGGGCCGCCTCGTCGAGAGCGGCGGCATCCACTTCGCCGCGTCCGCGGTCGACGAGGCCGCGAGGGTGGTGGCCCGGCTGCTGGCCGATCAGCCCGAAGGGGTGACGGTGGCCGAGGTGCGCGACGCGTGGGGCACCACCCGCAAATTCGCCCTGGCCCTGCTGGGCCGGCTCGACAGCACCGGGGTCACTCGGCGGCGCGGCGACCTGCGCATCGCCGGTCCCCGGCTACCGGATCTCTAGGAGTCCGCCGAGTCGCGGGCTCAGGCTCGGGCTGTGCGCAGCAGGAGGTCGCGTCGCTCTACTTCGTTGAGGCCGCCCCAGATGCCGTGCTGCTCGCCGATGTCCAGCGCGTACTGGAGGCAGTCGGACTGCACCGAGCAGGTGGCGCAGATGTCCTTGGCCCGCAGCTCGCGGCGGCGCTTCTCGTCGCGCTTCTCAACGTAGGGCGGAGGGAAGAACACCGAAGCCTGGGGGCCGCGACAGGCCGCCCGCATCTGCCATTCGACCCTGTCAGTGGATAGAAGCCCCATGCCAACGCCCTCCTCGACTGTGACGACTATCACACGAAATGCCCCGAAGCCAAGCCGTTCAAGCGCTTTTCTTCGCACACCGCTCGACAGCCGACGCCCGGCCTCCGATAGCCACGCCCTCATCATGGAGCCGATTATCGGCCGGGACCGTGACATCGCCGGTTCCGCGGCAACCGGGCCGGAGGCAGGTCAGCCAGCGTTGTCGCCGTCGCCGGTCCCCTCGACGGCAGCGTCGGCGTCGTCGGCGGGCTCGACCGTGAGGACCAAACCCTCCAGTGCCATCACCCGTATGGGGTCGCCTTGAGCGATGGGGGTGGCCCGCTGGGTGCGGGCCCGCCAGGGAGCGCCGTCGATGACCACGACCCCCTCGGGATCCACCGCGTCCCGGGCGACGCCCAGGGCGCCGATCATCCATTCCCGCCCGATGGTCGGCGTGCCGTACCGGGTGCGGACCATCGCAGGCATTCCGGTCACCATCCCCGCGGTCACGCCGATGACCCCCGCCAGCAGCGTGACCCACGACAGCGACACACCGTCGAACAGGGTCAATGATCCAGCCGTCAGGCAGACGGTGGCGATGACGGTCCAGACGCGGGGCACGCCGGTCTGGATGTCGACGCCGTATCCGAACATGGCCACCAGCAGCAGCCCGACGGCCCAGCCCCGAGCCGGGAGGGCGGCCAGCCCGTAGCAGCCGAGGAGGAAGGACAGCGCGCCCAGTCCTCCGGCGAGTCCGACGCCCCCGGTGTAGAGCTCGAAGACCAGCAGCCCGGCGCCGGCCAGGAACAGCAGGTAGGCCAGCGCGGGGCTGGCCGCAGTGTGCATGAACTGGTCGATCAGGGAGAGCTTGGCGAATCGCACCGTGCTGACCGGGACCCGCACCGACTCGTCGCCGGTGGTGTCGATCTCGGTCTCGAAGTCGGGCAGGTCGATCACGAAGAACCCCAGGGTGGGGGCCTCCCGGGCCAGGCCGAGCTCGATGGTCTCGGCGGAGGAGATGGCCCGGTCCTGCATGGTGGGGTAGGCATCGGCGAACGGCTCGGCCAGGTGCCCGGCCGGCAGTATCAGCGGGCCGAGGTCGCCCAACTCCGAGCCGGGGGCCACGGCCAGGTCGCTGACCACTCCGGCCAGCTGGCCGACCGCTCCGGTGGCCACCGCCCCGGAGGGTCCGACCCACATGTAGACCGGCACGTCCGAGGAGCGGATGCGGGCGGCGAGCTCGACCACACGCTCGTCGTCGACGATGGCCCGCGGGCTGTTCACCTGGAGCACGAGGCCCAGCGAGCCCTTGGCGGAGGCCTGCTCCATGGACCGCTCGATGAAGTTGGCCATGATCGGATCGAGGAAGCCCGACACCTCGACCACGTCTAGAACGTCGGAGCCGGACGCGGCCGCGCCGTCGAGACGGCCGGAGGCCCCGACGGCCGCGGTTGGGCCCAGAGCCAGGAACGCGCCGATGACGAGGGCACTCAGACCGGACAGGCGGATCAGGCGTCGGACCACGGCCCGGCTCAGCGCCTCGCGAATTCCTGGCATTGGTGTCGTTGCCTGCTCGGCCGCTCGGCCGTGTCCGTGGTCAGGCGTTGGGGTCTCGGTCGAGGGCGCCGACCGCGGCCTCGAGGGTCTCTTCGACGGGCACGATGCGGTCGAAGCCGGTGGTGTGCAGCAGCCGGATCAGCGTCGGGCCGTTGCAGAACACCACGACCCGGCCCTCGTTCTCGCGGATGCGGCGGATCCCGCCGATGAGGGCCCCTAGGCCGGCCGAGTCGATGAAGGGCACGCCGCAGAGATCCACGACGAGACGCTTGGCGGTGGCGTGGTCGGCGAGCGCCTCACGGAAAGCGGCCACCGTGTAGGCATCGAGTTCGCCGGTGGGACGCAGCAGGTAGTAGGACTCGGCTTCGTTGTGGAACGACTCGATATCCAGCACGGGCTGGAGGATATACGCCAGCCGCTGGGATCGGGGTAGCCGGGGAGACGGTACGATCTCGCTGTGCCTGAGTTGCTGCTGGTGACCGACGCCGATTGGGTCGCGGCGCAGTGCGAGGCCGCCCTGGGTGGCGAGCACACCCTGCACAGGGTGCGGCGGGGTGCGGACACCCTCGAGGCGATCGAGCTCGTCGATCCCGCTCTGGTGGTGCTCGACCTGCAGGTCGGCAACATGGGCGGGATGGCCGCCTGTCTGGCTGTCCGCCAGGAGGAGGACATGGGCCGGCTGCCGCCGCGTCCGGTGATCATGCTGCTGGACCGCGACGCCGACGAGTTCCTGGCCCGTCGCAGCACCGCGGACGCGTGGCTGGTCAAGCCCATCGACCCGATAGGCCTGGCCCGCCTGGTGGCCTCCACCCTGGCCGCCGCCTCCGCTCCAGCCTGAGGGTCCTCCAGCGGCCCCGGCTAGCATCTCCAACGCTGCAACACGGGCAGTGGCGCAGCTTGGTAGCGCGCCTCGTTCGGGACGAGGAGGTCGTGGGTTCAAATCCCGCCTGCCCGACTCTGGGGCCTTCGGACATTTTCAGTGCGAGGGTTCACAAATTAATCCAAACAAGGTAGTTCCAGGGCTTTTTCAGCCTTTCAGAGATTATCTCGGGGTTATCTTAACTTTCCCGGTTCCCCATATGTAGGGATGTCGGCCCCTCAATCTGTTCACGGGCGCGACGAAGTGACGGCCAGAGCGACCGCCTCTTCGTCCGGTCAGCCCGCTAGGGGGCTAGGTAGGTGGTGGAGCCCGGCCCGGGTCATCACCCGAGCCGTCATGGGTATCCGTAGGCTTCACCACGTCTGCTGATGTGCCACCCCGCACGTCGTCGTCACCGTGGCCGCAGTCCTCATAGTCGGCGTCCGTGACTCCGTTGGAGATGGCCTCCTGAGCCTCACTGGGTATTGCGCAGGCTCCGACCCTTGAGAGGATGGAGTCATGTCAGAGCTGAGACGTCGGGGGAAGTATCCCGATGAGTTGCGTGAGCGCGCGGTGCGGATGGTCTATGAGGCCGAGCGGGACTGCGGTTCGCAGTGGGAGGCGATCTCCTCGGTGGCTGAGAAGCTGGGGCCGGCGCCTTGGCTACTATTGCGAGCATAGTTGATAGGAAAGTACCCCACCGATATACTGGTACCGTGCAAGCCGATGCAGTAGAGGCCACGGCAGAGAATCGGATGGTGCTGCTGCGCTGGCCCGAAGGCGTCGTGTGCCCGAATTGCGGCAGCGCCGAGGTGGTCGAGAGGAAGCAGCGCCGGAGGTTGCGTATGTGGCGCTGCGTATGCGGGCGGGACTTCACCGTCACTACCGGCACCGCGCTTCACTCCTCCAAGCTCGGGCTGTCGGCGTGGGAGACTGCGGCGCGGGCTTCAGACGACAGCCCATCTGGGATGGCTGCGCTGCTGGGGGTTTCTGCCGCTACAGCTAGGCGGGTGAGTGGGATTCTCCGCAGTGTTGCTGTTGCTCCTGGTGATCGCCGCTTGGCGGCGTTGCTTGCAGCGCCCCGGCGCTCGCATGGTCGCAGAACGTCGAAGCCGACTGGTGTAAGGGAACTGATCACGCGTCGTGATCCTCTCGCAGGCAGCCCAGAGTCCCACAGACGCATCCTGGCTGCCGTGCGTGCTAGGCACAACGGAGCGACTGCTGCGCTGGTGGCCGAGGACGCAGAGGTGTCTGTCAGTCACGCTCGCCGGTGTTTGCGTCAGTTGCGAGACAAGGGATTCGTGCGGTGCAAGGAAGTGAACATCTCTTGGGGGTACAGGCACAGCATGGTGCGGCTCTGGGAACTGAAGCTCACCACACGGACCCTTGACGCTCTGCCAAGATTGCCGTGGCGACCAGTGTCCGATCCGCCCCACGGTGGGGTTCCGCCCGAGTATTGGTGGTTGTTCTGGTCGGGAACGTCTGCTGCTGACCTGCGCCTCCCCGAAGACAGCTTGCAGATCGCTGACGCTCTGATTGGCGGGCCGTCTTTTCGTGCTCGACGCTGGGCATTGTCACACCTGCCGGTTGAGACACTGCAAGAATTGAGGACGATGCGCGGTTATGACACCGGCGTCTTGGCTGACGCGCTCGATTCTGCTATCTGTGAACGTTCCCGTGTCCGATCTTGACGACTACCGCGATGTCCTGTCGCCCGAGATGCGGCGGGTCTGGCCGGTCATGGCGCAAGCGACGGCAACGCTCAAAGGAAGTCTGGTCGGGGGAACTGCTTTGACGATCTACCTCCGCCACCGTGAGTCGTTTGACTTGGACTTTCTGGCTCACCAGAGCTTCTCCGGGCAAAACCTGTATCTCAAACTGAAGAGGCTCTCAGAGTTGTCTGGGCTGTCCTGTGAGGTGGAAGACGAAGAAGACGGGTCGATGCACGCAGTTGTCAATGGCGTGTTAGTTCAAGTGTTCTCTCAACCCAAGAGTAGCAATCCCGACAACTTCCGACAGCTACGCAGTCCCTTGGTTGTGGATGGAATGCGAGTGGCTTCCCTGCCTGATCTTCTGGCCATGAAGTTGGACGTGATCATGCATCGTCCCAAGCTGCGTGACTACATAGATATAGCAGCCATAGACAAGTCCGGGATGCACCGAATCGAAGACGGAATGTTGTTCCATGCCGAGCGGTACGGGGTATCGCAGGCGAGCAGAATCCCAGACAGAATCATTCATCTGTTAGAACAACCCGGAACTCTCCAGGCTGATCGTGTGTTCCAAGACCTCGAAGAGGAAGTCTTGGCATATCTCCGAAGGCGCTCACTGGAAATGCAGTCGTCCCAAACGGCGTGGCGGCAAGCCACCAAGACCCTGACGCTGAGAGACGATGATGAGCACTCCAGACTCTCAGCACTATCACGCCGAACCACCTGCGGTGCCTGGATGCCGATAGCCCATGCCTATTGTGTCCTGCCGAAGAACCACACAGGCCATCATCGCAGCAGGTGACTTTTCCCGGCCCTGAACGACCGGGATTGCCCGCCTCTAGAGAGGTCAGCGCATACACCTCCGTTTAGGTGTAACGGCTTGCTGGCTCAGGAGTCTTCCCTAAGAGACTCTTGATGGCGTCCAGCTTGGATGTCGTAACTGAAGTCGTTCGACTCTGCCAATGCATCCAATACCTATTGACTTATGTCACACACTGAGGTTACACTAGATACCCATGAACAAGCCGATATGTCTTGCTCATACACAGCCCCGTGCACCAAGCGGGGGACACGCCAACATTTCAGGAACAGCCATGATTGCTCGATCCGCTCACAGATTCAGAATCATCAACATTGTCGCCGCTATCACAGTCGCGGCGTTGATCGCCGCCTCGTGCGGGAGTGATGATGCAACTGCCACTCCCGAACCGGTAACAGAGACAACCACAACAGTCAACCAACCGACTACCACCGTAGAAGCGGTTGAAGAACCGCTGGCTGTGACCACAACCACGACGACTGTCGTTGCCTTGACGGAGGATCAGGTAGCTGAGATTCAACAAGAAATCGCTGAGGAGGCCGCTCCCGAGTCGGAGCTGAGTCTGGCCGATTGCACCGCTTGGATCGCTGACCCTGAGATCGTGCTCACCGATCAGCAGGCCAGCGAGTGCGACGCGATGCTGGCTGCGGTCGCTGAGTCGTGTGTCGGGATGGACTGCCCCGGTGACGACAGCACGGAACCCGAAGAGACAGAAACGCCGGTTACGACGCTTCCGCCGCAAGAAGAAGAGCCAGAACCCGAGCCGGAGCCGACCACCACAACAACGGCACCACAACCCGAGCCGGAACCGGAGCCGACCACCACAACAACGGCACCAGAACCGGAACCGACCACCACAACAACGGCACCAGAACCGGAACCGGAACCGGAGCCGCCGACCCTTGTTGTTGATCCGGTTGTGGTGTCGGAGGGTCTCAACACGTTCACCATCACAGGAGCCAACTTCGATCCGAGTCTGACGATATGGACGCTGCTGTGTCCGCTGCCGGGGGCTTCCCTGTCGCCGGACTCTCCTGCGGATCAGGTGGCCGCTGCGATGGCTTCAGTTGCGACTGCTGACTGCGATCTGACCACCGCAAGGTCCGTGGATGTTGCTTCTGACGGCTCGTTCGCCACAGAGCGCGACGCCAACGTCTATGCGAACTTCATGTGGGCGGCAGGAGACGCCGATGAAACCCAAACCGCTGGAGCAGCCGTGTTCTTGGAGGTCGTCGCACAACCAGTCGATCCAGAGGTAGCACGATACAACGAAGAAGTAACGTTATATAACGAATTTGTCGCATCGGTGCAGCAGGGCCAAACATGGACAGACCCCGAGCCTCCGACTGTGCATCCCGACACGCCTCAGACTTCGTGGGATAGAGGTACCCACGAAGTCGGCTCTCGTCCTGATGACAGGCCGAGAGTGACCGCAAACGTGAAAGTCTGGATGGACTGGTGCGGCGGTCATCCGAGGTGCGACCAACTGCTCCGTTACATGGTGTGGGCGTTGGACTATCTCGGAGCCAACGAGGTCTGCGTTATCGAACAATACTTCGACTACGCGCTCTCCACTGCCGAGTACCCCGAAGCGACGTACGGCTGGCACAACTGCGCGACAATCATCGACCCAATGCAGCCCGACGGGAGGCTGCTGTCCGAACACACCCCGAGCATGGCTGAACGCTGCCGCGCGGTACTGCCCGAAGACGTGGAACTAGAAGAACGCATTAACCGCGGAGTCATCCGCGACGGACTGGATTGTGATGAGTGGGGAGCATGGGTGGAAGCCCGCCGCACTAGCTATCCGGCTTGTGACCGGTCTGCTCGTCTGGCCGAGGAATGGCTGGAGCACTACATCGGAATGCCCGAACGCTACTGGCGCATGTCTTGCTGACCCTATAGGAGGAGGGAGACTACATGATTGGAGAACACAGGTTACCTGACAAACAATCGACCGAAGATGCCGACTCTGTTGCGGGTCTGATGACTGGAATGCGGGGAAGGCTCTTCAAGCCGCTCAACAGCAACGCTTTCTCGAATTGCTTCGGTGTGGTCGGAGCCGTGGTCGTTTCATTGGTGTTGCTGATCGCTGCTGTTGGCTGTGACGATGACGGCGGCGACGACAGCACACCGACTGTGACTACCTCTCCTCCTCCGGCGACCACCGCTCCTCCGGCGACCACCGCTCCCCCGACTGTCACTACTCCCCCGACTGTCACTACTCCCCCGACCACCACAGCGCCGACAGTGTGTGATTCCCAAAGCCATGGCTCATCCTGCCAAAACGGGCTGGATGAGGGTTGGATCAACGAGGAGCAGAGCCTCAATCTATGGGAATCACCAGGGGTGGGGGAACTGCAAGACATCGGCCATAATTTTCAGAACACCCACCCCAGCTTCAACGCAGACGGCTTTGAGGACGCTCTGGACGGTGTGAAACACCCGCCCAACCGAGGCGAGATGGCGAATGCTTTGTGTGCTGGCATCCCGTCGTGCGGCTCACAGACCGGCGACACAGCCGTCATGTGGCTGTTGAACAACGGTATCTCCGTTGGCCATACCGGGGATGGCACTGTGGGAGACTTTGGCGCAGGAGATGATCTGGTTATGGGTCATGTAACATCGTTCCTCGATAGTATAGCGAACACAGGTGTATTGAGCAACCCGCCCAATCCCGGCTACCACCCGCCTGTCTATATCTATACTCTTTCTTCGCCGTCGTCTCCGTGCTCTGTCGGCGGCTACATCGTCATAGCTGCATATGTCTCCGGTGGCGACGACGGCTGCCGTCCCCCGACCTGTGATTTCGGTCGCGACGTTGACGGCTGGTGCCTGCCACCCGCAAGCGACACACCGCCTGTCATATATGTGTCTGGCCCAACCGACGTGAAGGAGAACGGCGGCGCTGCGGTGTTCCGTGTTGTGCTGTCGCATCTCTACACATCGGATGTGGATGTCGATGTGTCAACATCTGATGGCACCGCCACCGCGGGCAGCGACTACACCGCAGTCACAGAGACGGTGACCCTAGCCGCCAACACACAAACTGCACTGGTGAACGTCCCTATCTTGGATGACAGCACCTATGAGGGCGACGAAACGTTCACAGTCACTCTCTCCAACCCGACCGGAATGGCTACATTGAGCGCCACTCCATCAGCAGATGTCACCATCACCGACAACGAGTTGCCCACACCGCAGAACGTCGCTCTGGCGTGCTCGACTGGTTCAGCCCCGTTCACGCTGACAGCCACCTGGGAAGGCACCCCCCACGGTCCCCTCGCCGGAGCAGAGGAGAAGGTCTGGTTCCTGCGTGTCAACTCCGACGGCTCCTACTCGGTGGCTGGCCATGACCTCTTTCCCTCGGGGAACACGTCCACAGCGACGGTCTCTCAGGAAGCCAGATACGCAGTGTCGGTCGAATGGAGGCTTGACGATGGGACGAGAACACGGGCCGTCGCGACCGCCGAGTGCGGCGACGTGCTCGACCTGTTGACCGTCACCTGCATCAGCACCAGCGGCAACGACGACATCAGTCTCCGCGTCAACTGGGACGCCTCTTTGGGGGCTCTCCGCGTTTCAGGTCGGGGTGAGGGTGTCGAGCAGTGTCCAGTTGGGTCTGCGGGCGTAGAGCGGGGCGCGGATTCGGTGGTTGTTGAAGTTGGTGAGCCCGAACGCGGCGCGTTTGACGCGTTTGACGAGGTTGTTGGCTGCTTCGGTGGCGGTGTTGGTGACTTTGGCGGTGTGCCGGTTGGCGATCTGGTGTCTCCAGCGCCAGATGGTGCGGCCGAGCCGGTTGATCTTTGTGGGCATGGCGGGGTCCTGGAGGTCGCCGGCGGGTTGCTCGACGGTGGCTGCGCCCACTTCGGTGTCGTCGATGTCATAGATCGAGCGGAGGGTCTCTTTGGCGTGCCAGGCGTCGCGGACCTCGCCGTGGGGGTCGCCGGCGTCGAGCAGGCCCCGCAGCCGGACCCGTCCGGCGTCGGTGATGGTCTCGGACGCGGACACCAGCAGCTTGCGGGCCCGGTAGAGGGGGTCGTGTTTGTGGCCGCGGTGGCCGAGGGTCTGCTGTTGGACTCTGCGGCGGACCTCGTCGAGGGCGTCGTTGCCCAACCGCACGACGTGGAACGGGTCCGCGACCTGCTTCGCGTGGGGCGCTGCTGCGTCGAACGCGGCCCGGTAGGGGCCACAGAGGTCCAGCACCGCCCAGCGGATGGCGGCCAGCCAGCGGCGGGGACGGCCAAGCAGCCACTGCGTGGGCCCATGGGCGGTGCGGCCTGGGACTATGTCCAGCAGCCGGCCTGCGTGACGCCGATCAGCGAAATTCCCCAGAGTTGATCAGCGGAATTCCCCACCCTGGGGTGGTTGGATTGTAGTTGTGTGTTGACGGTTGCGGGCTTGGTGGGCGCGTAGGCGGTAGCTGTCGCCGGTGATGTTGATGACGGCGCAGCGGTGCAGGAGCCGGTCGAGCATGGCGGCGGCGATGGTGGTGTCGCCGAAGATGTCTCCCCAGGCGTTGGCGCCTCGGTTGGTGGTCAAGATGATGGAGCTCTTGAGGTAGCGCTGGCTGATGACCTGGAACAGGGCGTTGGCGTCTTCTGTGGGCATGGGGAGGTAGCCGAGTTCGTCGATGATCAACACGGCGGGCCCGGCGAAGAATCGCATGGTGGTGGCCCAGCGTCCCTCGATGGCGGCTTTGCGGCATCGGGCGGCTAGGTCGGCGGCGGTGGTGTAGTAGACGCGTAGGCCGGTTTCGACGGCTTCATGTCCCAATGCGACGGCGAGCATGGTCTTGCCCACACCGGGCGGCCCGATGAACAAGATGTTGGTGGCGTCGGCGGTGTATCTGGTGGTGGCGAGGTCACGAATGAGGGCTGAGTCGATTGAGGGTTGGGCGTCGAAGTCGAAGTCGGTGAGTCTCCAGGGGGCTGGGAAGTTCGCGAAGCGCATCCGCCCGGCGAGGCGGCGGGCCTCGGTGGCGTCGACCTCGACTGCGAGGAGCTGTTCGAGGAACTCGGTGTGGGTGTGTTTGTTGCGGGTGGCGGCGTCGAGGGCGGCGGGCAGGGCCTCGGCGGCTGCGGTCAGCTTGAGGTAGGCCAGATGCGATCTCAGCTGCTGGTAGAGGCTGTCTTTGGGGTTCACGAGTCCTCCGGTTGGGTGAGACGCCGGTAGACGTCCAAGTCGATGACAGGATCGGTGCTGATGTGTGGGTGCAGGCGGGCCGCGATGGCTGTGGCTTGGGGGCTGGGGGGCCGGTTGGCCTTGCGCCGGCAGGGGCCTGCGGTGTCGAAGGCTGCGAGCACCGCGGCCCGCAGGGCCTGGGTGTGCTCGGCGCAGCGGATGGTGCGGTGCGCTCCCGGTGGCGCCAGGCGGTGTTCGGCGACGGTGCGCCCGCCGGGGGCGTGGATCTCGATGACATCGGTGCCGACTCGGTGGGTGACCACCACGTTCGCGCCGGCCAGCTCGGGCGGGACCGAGTAGCGGTTGCCCCACAGCGCCACCAGCGCGTTGGCTGCCACGACCCGCTCAAGGGTGAGCGTCACCGGGAACGCGGCGCCGGGAAGAGCCCCCAGCGGCTCGCCGGCTGCGGCCTCCGCGACGGTGAGGACGTCGCCGCCGACGCGGCGCACTCGAGCATCCGCGACCTCGGTGCACCAGCGGTCAGCTGAAACCTGGGCTGCCTCGGGTGATGCGACCGCAGCGGTGCGCCACCACGACTGGGTGAGATAGTCGATGCCCTTCTCGACTGAGCCCTTGCGGCGGGGGCGCCGAGGCGGGCACACATCGACCGCGGCCCCATAGTGCTTGGCCACCGCCGCGAACGACGCCTGAACCCGGTCCGTTCCCGGCGCCACCACCGCGGCCATGCGGTCGGTTCTCCAGCGCCGGGCGGTGCCGCCGAGGCGTTCCAGCACCTGGTGGATGCCCGCCACCAGATGGGGCTGATCCATCGACTCAGAGAACCAGCACCGCAGCCGCCCCGAGTGCGACAGCACCCCCACCAGAACGAACGCCGCTGTGCCCCACGGGGTGTCTCGCAGCTCCAGCCAGTCCCACTGGATCTCCTCACCGGGCGGGTGCTCGATGTCTGTGTGAACCCGGCCCGGTGTGCACGCCTGACACTCAGGTCGCAGACCCCCGTGGCGGATCCGGCGCACGAACGTCGGATACGACGCCCGATAGCCCAACCGTTGCGCCTCACCGAAGAGCACCGTGGCCCGCACATGGGGGTCCTCGACCAGCCGCTGACACACATAGTCCGCCACCGCGTCGAAGGGATCCACCGCACTGTTGCGGCGCACCCCCGCCTCGCGCTCGCCGGCGAGGTGGGCGCGCACCGTCTTGCGGTCCAAGCCCAAATGCCGGGCGATCGCCGAGATCGACCAACCCTGTGCCCTCAGTGCGTGAAGCTCCACGTCTTCTCCATGTGTGATCATCTGAGCCGGGGCTCCTCTGGTCGCTAACGCTCTGGCGAACGTCCAGCACAGAGGAGCCCCACCCATGTCGGGTGGATGCCCCAGGGTGGGGAATTTCAGTGATCAGAAGTGGGGAGTTTCAGTGATCGCCGTCACGCGCCGACGTCGACGATGCTGGTGGCCCAGGCCTTGGTCCCGAACCGGCCGCGACGCCACATCAGGTGCTCGTCGAGGCCGAGCGCGGCCACGTCTGAGATGCGCTCGGTGTCGGCTGCCAGCAGCGCAGAGCCCCAGCGGCGCACCGAGGCGTTCACCGGGTGCCGACTGCACCCGAGCTCTGTGGCGATGTCGCTGTGGGGCCGGCCCTGCCCGGACTGGCGCGTCGCCCAGCGCCCCGCGCGCGTCGTCAGCCTCTCACGCTCGGGAGCGATCTGCGGGTCCTGCTCGGTCACGGTCCCCGCCGCGCAGCCGCGATCCCCGCAGCGCCAGCGGCGCTTGTGCCACACCAGCCGCGCCGGCCGCCCGAACGCCCCCAGATCCACCAGCTGCACTTCCCGCTCGCCGTCAGACCACAGCGCACCGCCGCAACACTCACAGCCAGGCCGCGGCGCCCGGCGGCGTATGTGCACCCGCAGCGGCGCGCCCACCTCATCGTCGACGCCGAGCACCTCCACATCGCCCAGTCCCACCAACAGCTCACACACGCGCCTAGGGTCGCACTCCACAGGGATCCTCCAGTTGCTCGGCTGCCTGTCAGCGCCGAATTCTGGGGGATCCCTCGCGTTCAGCCGCGGACCCCTACCGCCTCCACTCCGACCTCAAACGCGAAGCGTCGGTATAGCTCGCGGGCGACGAAGCGTTTGAGGCAGCGGATGGCTTCTTTCTTGGTCTTGCCTTCTGCGACGCGGCGTTCCATGTAGCTGCGGGTTCGTTCGCAGTAGCGGAGCCGGACGATGACGATCATGTGTAGGGCTCGGTTGGCTGTGCGGTTGCCTGCGAAGTTGAGCCGGTGGCGGTTGGTGCGCCCGCTGGATGCGGGGACCGGCGCGGTTGCGCATAGGTGAGCGAAGGACGCTTCGGAGCCGAGTCGGTCGATGTTCTCGCCCGCGGCGACGAGCAGGGCCGCGGTGTGGTGAGTGCCGCATCCGAGGCGTGACATGGTGGTGGGCGCTGCGGCGGCGACCAGCCGGTCGAGGTGGCGCTCCAGGTCGGCGGCCTCAGCGCCGAGCTGGTTGATGCGATGCCCCAGTGTGCGCAGCGCCGTCTTGGCGGCCTGGGCGGGATCGGCGAGGCGGTCGCTGTCAGGCCGCAGTCGGGCGCACAGGGCTGCTTTGGCCTCGAGGGTCCGGCGGGTGTCGAGTTGCTCTCGCAGCGCGGCGGGGGCGGTGACGAGCAGGTCGCCGAGCTGGCACAACGCGGCGGTGCGGGCCTTGACAGCGCTGTTTCGGGCGACGCTGAGCTGGCGGATCGCCTCGACGATGCCGGTGGTGTCTTTGGCGGCTGCGGTCGCTTCGCCCGAGAGCACCTTGCGGGCAGCGGCCTCGGCGTCGATGGCGTCGTTCTTGCCGCGACGGGCCCGCAGATGCGGATGCGGCTGGTTGATCTCGATCACTCGGCAACCCCGCTGGAGCAGTGATCGGGTCAAAGCCGCGCCGAAAGATCCGGTGGACTCGACCCCGACCGCGGCGATCGGCCCGAACGACGCGAGCCACCTGTAGGTCAAGCGGTAACCGGCACCCGTCGCCGGGAACGACTCCGTGCCCACAACCCGGCCCAAAGGGTCGAGCGCGGCGACGACATGGAAGTCGCTGTGGCAGTCAATCCCACCGATCACCGCCTGGTTCTGGTCTGGCATGCTGATGTCCTTCATCTCGAAGCGGCTCGCGTGCCGGGACGGGACGGACACAACAGTGATGAGGCATCTGTTGGCGCAGGTTCCTATGAGGTCACGTCGCTCATTCCGGACCGGCCGCAGCTGGCAAGTCCAGGGAGCCGGCCAGCGACGTCGACGAGTCCCAGTCAACGCACCCGCAAACGCGGGGCCGGTTTCACGCCAAGTCAGACGTCGACGGCCGGCTCCCCGCACACATCTTCACTGTTTCACGCAGGCTGTTTGAGCCTCACACCCTGCGACGCGTGACCGCATCGCCGTCGAACCTGGCGTTGTCCGCACCGGAGCCAGCGCTTCGCCGGAACATCACCTTGGCATCGTCGGCTCTGGCCCGCTCGAAGCGTACGTGGCCTATAGCAGCCTCCTAGCCATTCGCGACGCCTTTGTCATCGAGGAGCGGTCTGAGCGGGCCAACCTGTTGTTTCGGGTAGTGGAAGACGATCTGTGGCCGTTTCCCGACGAGGCTGAGGTGGCTCCGCCCGCAGTGGTCGCTGTGGACCTGTTGGAGTCCGAGGATGAGCGCTCTGGACGCGCGGGCGTTGAGCTGCTCCAGAGGCTATGAGCGACCGCCCCAAGCTGGATCGCCCGACCCTGGCGCTGCCCCACATCCCTGGCTACAACGACGCGCTCTGGGAGACGTCCAATGCGGATTACTGATTCCGATTACGCGCCGCGCCCATTTCCAGTTGTGTTACTTTTCCTGATCTTTATGGGGCAGCAACGGGCAACCCGGTGGGCCAGTAGCATTTCGAGGGATATCAAACTCTGAGATCCACGGAATGCGCGAACCGTCCACCATCCAAATTCATATCCTGGCTACTCCGAGGATTCTGGGGGTTGTAGGGGCGGGTCGATGCAGCCGGAGCGGCGGCCGCCTGTCAGGACTCGGCCCGTTGTGGTGACGCCGTTGTGTCCCGAACCGGGATCATCGGTGGTGAGGTAGCGAACGATCCCGTCGGCGATCGCTTGGGCCTCGACCTTGTGCACATCCGGGTCGGCCAGCAGTCTCGCCTCCGGTGGGTTGGAAAGGTACGCGGCCTCGATGATGACGCTGGTCACGCCCTCGGGCAGGCGCAGCATTCCGAAGAGATCCAAGCCGTCCTTGGACCGGAGGAACCCGCGGGTGCCCTGGTTGCTTGTCGCGGCCCACGCCACGTCGTATTGCGACAGGGCCGCGTCGACCTCTTCGAAGAGGATCCCCGCAAGCCGCTGCGACTCGGGGTTGTTGGCCTGGTGGAACGCTTTGGTGCCGGGCGTCGATGAGCGGCGGGTGGTCCCGCCGTTGTGGTGGATGGACACCAGCACCCGCGGCGACAGCGCACGTGCTACCTCGGCACGCGTGACGATCGGCGTCTCCACGTTGATCGTGCGGGTCAGCACGACGCTGTACCCCAGCGCCTCGAGCTCGGCCCGCACGAGCTCGGTCACGGCCAGGTTCAGGTCCCGTTCGACGAGGCCGTTGGCACCCACTGCTCCCGTGTCGCGTCGTCCTCCGTGGCCGGGGTCCAACACCACATCGGCGCGGGCCACATGGACGCCGAAGTCCACGACAGCCTCATTGGCGCACGGAGTAGCCACCAGGTAGCTGCCGTCGCGCACTTCGCGCACCGGCAATACCAGCCCGGTCTCGGTCAGCACCACGCCCAGACCGGGGGTGTCCGGCACCTCCGCCAACACGTCGAACGGCGTCAGCTCGCTCGGAAGCGTGGTCGTAGGCGTCGCAGCCACCGGAGTCTCCTCGGCCGCTGGGACGCTGGTCGTGGGAGACGCCTCCCCAGCCGCCGCAACAGTGGTCGTGGGAGACGCCTCCCCAGCCGCCGCGACAGTGGTCGTGGGAACCGCCTCGTCAGCCTCGGATGGCGCATTGACATCGGAAGACGTCTCACTGGCCACCTCGACACTGGTCTCAGCAGACGAATCCTCGGACCCCGCCACGCTCGTCGTGGGAGACGAATCCTCGGACCCCGCCACGCTCGTCGTGGGAGACGAATCCTCAGCCACCACCACACTCGTCGTGGGAGACGCCCCCTCCTCAGCCCCGGATGGCGCACTGGTCGTGACCGGCGCGGTCTCTGAGCTGGACGTGGTCGTCGGCGCCTGCGACCCCTGCTCGACCACTGCCTCGCCGGCCTCGGTCGACGTAGTGCCCGGCGCAGTCTCAGTGGTCGGTACGGCAACCGCCGAATCGGGCCCCGCAGTCTCGCCGGTCGGGATAGCCCGGGCCTCGGGATCTGTGGTCGCAGGCCCGGTGAAGGCCACCTCGGGATGCCCGGAGCACGCCGCGGCAGCCAACACCGCTACCGCTACCAGCCCGGCGCAGGGGACTCTACGAAGAAGCGCGGCCGAGCGCACAGCACGCCCGAGGCGCCCGCTAGTCGTGGGTGGGACCACGGCGGTCAGGGGCACAGGAGGGTGACGGGCACGACGGCGATGTCGTCTACGGTCTCGAAGGCGCGTCCCACCGCGGTCAGCACGATCAGGCGCGGCATACCGCAGAAAGTACCCCAGTCCATACGCAATAAGCACCCCATCCGTACCGCAGAAAGTACCCCGGGCCCATACCGCAGAACGCACCAAGAGGGCGTGTTGCCGCGCTGATGATGCCCATCGCTGGCGCTCGTCATTCGTGTCTGAATGCGAACCACGAAGGTAGAGCTGCCCAGCGTCGGAAACGAAGCCTTCCATGTGGCGGTCGGTGTCGGGGAGCAGCGGTCATGAAGTTGCGGTAGGTGTGCGGCACTGGCTGGCCAAGACAGCAGGCGATCTTGCATCTACTCTAAAAATGTTATAGTAAGACTATGACTGCCGTCGCGGCGGAGCAAGCACTGGCCCGAAGCCCCAGCCAGCGCGGCGCGGCGTTACTGGAGTTGGACGAGGACCAGTGGTTCGACAGAAAGAGCGCTCGCATCGATCCCAAGCAACTGGCTGAAGCCCTGATCGGCTTTGCCAACGCCGAGGGCGGCATGGTTGTCGTCGGGCTGCACAACGGCCGGGTGGAAGGAATCCAATCCGCTGGGCCCAAACGACTCTCCGCGTGGCGGCAGGCGGCAATGAATTTCACCCACCCCCCGGTGCGCTGTGAGTCCAAGGTGGTGGAATGTCGCAACGCGAACAGCCAACCGGATCAACTGTTGATCGTCACTGTCGAACCCTCAGAGCAGATCCACGCTGACAGCAGGGATCAGGCCTTCCTACGGGTCGGGGATGCAACCCGCAAGCTGAACTTCACACAACGGCAGAACTTGGCCTACGACAAGGGCCAAGCTTCCTTCGAGGTAACGCCGGCGCAAGACGCAGGCCTCGACGACCTAGATCAGGAGTTGCTCGCCCAATACGCCGAGGCCGTGGGTCATCGCGATCCTATGAGACTGCTTCAAGCGCGCAACCTCATGACAGGGGCGGGAGAGGTGACCACGGCCGCCGTGCTGCTCTTCGGGACCAACCCGCAGCGCTCGCTGCCTGAGGCCTACGTGCGGGTGCTGCGCTACCAGGGTGCCGAGCGCGGCACGGGAGCCCGCCAGCGCCTGATCGACGACGTGATCATCGAGGGTCCCATCCCCCGCCAGCTCGCCCGTGCTCGCCAAGTCGTGTTCGACTTGGTGCCCGCACGACGTGCTCTTCTGGCGGGTCGCTTCGAGCGACTGCCTCTCATACCAGAGGATGCTTGGCTCGAGGGTCTAGTCAATGCGGCTGTCCACCGGTCATACAGCATCAGCGGCGACCACATCCGGGTCGAGATATTCGACGACCGGATCGAGATCGAGAGTCCCGGGCGGTTCCCCGGACTCATCGACCCGAGGCAACCACGCGACATTGCCCGTTTCGCCCGCAATCCGAGGATCACACGGGTTTGCGCCGACTTGCACTTGGGGCAAGAACTGGGCGAAGGAATCAGGCGCATGTTCGATGAGATGCACCTCGCCGGCCTGGCAGATCCTGAGTACAGCCAGACCGCTGGCAGCGTCCGGCTGATGCTGTCGAGCCAACCCGTGGACCGGCAGCTGGAAGCGCGACTGCCGTCCGGAGCCCGTGAGTTGCTGCGCGCAATCAACAGCGCGGGCCGGCTCAGCACTGGTGACGCAGCAGAGGCGACGGGCCAGTCGCGCCCGACGGTTCTGAGGCACCTTCGAGCACTTCAAGCCGAAGGACTGATCACCTGGGTGGGCCAGTCAACAAAGGATCCCAGGGCCTACTGGACACGCCGTCTCGAATAACTCTAACGAGATTACGGAAGTGTAATTCCTTGAGATTTCAAGGCTCTTGGGGTCTACTCTAAACGTACTCTAAACATGCTCTAAACGGCGCAGACATGGGACCAGCTACAGAGCCGCGGTGATGAAGTTGCGGTAGAGCTGCTCGGCGTCGGACACGAAGCCTTCCATGTGGCGGTCGGCGTCGGCGGCCAGGGCGTCGATGGAGCCCGGGCCGAGGGTCGACTCCAACGCCTGGCGGTAGGCATCGATCTCGCCCCAGTTGCGGACGGTGTCGTCCTCGACCTCGACGTGGTACTGCATCGACCAGGCGCACGGCCCGACCCGCATGGCCTGCACCCGGCACACCGGCGAGCTGGCCAGCACCACCGCGTCCTCCGGCGGCTGGGCGACGCACACCGAGTGCCACTGCAGCGCGTGCTGACGGTCGGCCATCCGGTCGAAGATCGGGTCGGCGCGGCCCTCCGGCGTCAGCTCCACACCCAGCACCCCGATCTCGGGCGGGCGCTGCGGCCCGCAGGTGCCGCCCAGAGCGTCGGCCAGCAGCTGGTGGCCCAGGCACACCCCGAGGAACGGCTTCTGCAGGTCGCGCACCCAGCGGCGGATGGCCCGCTTCTCAGGCACCAGCCACGGATGCTCCTCCACATCCCACACGTCCATGGGGCCGCCCATCACCCACATGGCCTCGTAGTCCTCGAGAGGCGGGATGGGCTCGCCCTCGTCCAGCTCCACCGCGGTCCATTCGATGCCGTCGTCGGCCAGGAAGTCGCGCAGCCGTCCGGGATGCTCGCAGTCGATGTGTTGCAGCACTAGCAGGCGCACACCGCGACGCTACTCCGGCCACGCTCGACACAGCCTGATCGGGCAGTAGTCTCAGTCAGCAACACTCAATCCCACAGGGGACGGTTGCGTGAGGGAGCTGCTACTCGAAGGTCGGGTGTCCTGGCGCTCGGAGAGATCGGGGCGGGACAGGACCCTGTCGATCCCGCCGACGAGGATCTTCGGGATGCGGCGCCTCGTGGCCGCACTCAGCTTCGCCGCGGCTACAGCCCTCGTTGCGGCGCTCTGCGCGCTGGCTGTAGGGGCGGTGGCCGCAGGTATAGGCGCCCGCTGGGCCGAGAAGCGCCGCGAGCAGGGGCTGGACGATCCCATCGCCATGGTGCAACAGCGGGTTCATGAGGCCAGGCAGTGGATCGACGCCCGCCGCTCGCCGCAGAACAACGCTCCGGGGAGCGACTTCTAGCCGCGGCTCAGCCCGCGAGCGCAGGCACAGCCTCCACCCGGTAGCTCAACTCGAGCGGCGGCAGGCCCGGACCAGCCAGGGTGGCGGCGAAGCTCGAGCTGGGGCGGATGTCGCCGATCACCGGCACCGTGCCGGTGAAGGCCGCGAAGCAGCGGGGCCTCGGCCCGGCCCACGGGATCGACGCCATCAACTCCAGCGGGGGCAGGTTGGCCCCGGCCGAGCCGTTCTGGTAGGCGGTCCCGCCGTCGATCCGGCTGGACAGCGTGAGAGCCTCCCAGCGGTCCCGCACCGCGGCGACCGGCCAGCCCGACGCGGCCACCGGCTTGGGACACACCGCCTTGGAGGCAACGATGTCCACCGCCTCGAGGGCCCGGTCGGTGTGGTCGGATCCGACCGTCACGAAGGCCTCGTCGCGGTCGACCACCACCACGATCTCGGCCTCGCCGGAACTCTCCGGGCCGGCCACCGTGATCGACGGCGCCTGGGAGACCAGCCAGGGCGGGAACACCATGAACAGCGGGATGCTCGCCGGACGGGGAACGCCCAACTCCGCCAGCTCGTCGATGTGATGCTCGACTGCGGCCCGGTCCCGCCCGGCGTAGCCGATCACCACGAGAACCTCGGGCGCGAACACCCGCTCGGCCCCGTCGATTGACAGCCTCATCGCCGCGGAGCCCTCGCGGCTAGGGGTTGTAGCCGCCGGTGCGGAACTCAACCATCAGCACTCCCGCCTCGCTGCGCCACGGTCCGTGGGGCATGCCCGGCGGGCGGCAGGCGTACATCCCGGCGGTGAACGTCTCACCGAGGCGCAGGTCGGTGAGGTCGCCCTCCACGATGTAGACCTCCTCCCAGAAGTGGTGGGTCAGCACCCCGTTGGGCGACGAGTCGGTGCCAGGCGCGAAGCGCATCAGCCGGGTGTAGGCCCCGTCGGGGTGGCCTTCGGTGGACAGGATCATCTCGTCGATGCCCTCCACCGGGCCGCCGGCCGGGCGCCACTGCCCGTCGGGGACGTGGAATTCCAGTTCGGGTTTGTCAGCCATGGCTCCTATCCCAGTTCGTAGACCTTCGGTTCCAGGCGGTGGTTGATGTTGCGGGCGCCGTCTTCGGTGATCACGTAGGTGTCTCCCATGAACACGCCCTTGAGAATGTCGGTGGTGCAGGGGTGGATCTCCACGCACAGCGCCATGTTGGGCTCCAGCACCACGTCCTTGTCGGGCCGGTGCGAAGTGCCCACGAACGGCCCGGCGTCGATCGGGTTGAACACACCGTGCACCAGCGGGGCCACGATCGTGTAGCCCCGCTCGGTGATGATGCTGCCCGCGGCCCGCAGCTCCTTGGCGGTGCAGCCCGGCTTCAGCTCGGCAACGATCCGGTGGTAGGCCTCGAGCATCACCTCCAGCAGGTCGGCGTAGTCGGGCGGGGGCTTGGAGAACACCATCGCCTTGCCCGTCTGAGCCTCGTACCCGTGGCCGTCGCGGGCCCCGACCTCCATCAACAGCACGTCGTCGGAGGTGATGGTGCGTCCGATGGGCCGGGGCCGCTGGAATCCGCTGGTGGGGTTGCTCATCGACTCGCTGCCGGCCAGCACCATGCACGGGATCTCACCCCGCTCGGCGGCGATGGTGGTGAAGATGATCCGGAACAGGTCGTGCTCGGTCATGCCGGGACGCAACTGCTCCATCACCGCCACCTGGGTGGCATCGCCGATGCGGGCCGCCTCCTCCAGACAGGCGACCTCCTCGTCGGACAGCACCAGCCGCATCTTCCAGAACTCGTCGGAGTACTCCTCGAACACCACGTCGGGATAGGTCTCGGTCAGGGCGATCCAGTGGTCCCGCGACACCGACAGGTACGGCGTCGGGTTGATGATGCCGACCCGGCCCCGCCGCAAGCCCAGCTCCCCGAGCCGGTCCACCAGGATGGTGCGGGTGTTGAGCGCGCCCCGCACGTCACCGAACCTGGACCGGGTGACCCGGTCGGGCAGGCGGGCGTTGAGACCGAGGATGGCCAGGGTCGGCTCGCCGTCGGCGGGGAAGATCACGAAGCTGTCAAGCTCCATGGTGCCCATGTAGTTGGTGATCCAGCGCACGTTGGCCCAGCCCCGGTCCCACAGGTGGGCGGCCCCGGCCACCAGCAGGCAGTCGAGGTCGCGCTCGGCCATGAACCCCCGCACCAGCGCGTGGCGCCGCTCGAACTCGGCGTCGGAGAAGGTGGGCCAGTTGTAGGCGTCGTGGTTGATCGGGTGGGGGTAGGTGATGGCCCTCGGCCCGAACTTCGGGGCGGACATCACGTCGGTCATGGAGTCTCCTCTCCTATCGGCCCCGGGAGCCGGGGGCCTCGTTGTCGTTGGCGGAACCGGTGTCGACGGGCCGGTTCACCCGCACCAGGGCCGCTCCCCGGCGATGGTCGGCCGCCCCGAACGTCCCCGAGCCCAGCGGACCCGCCCCGGCGATGGTGCAACTGCCGAACAGGTCATTGTCGGAGGCCGCGCCGTCGGCCGCGACCGAATGGCCGCGCCGGGCCAGCTCCGAGCCCAGGCAGGACGGGAAGCCGGGCTCCAGGAACAGCAGGTCGTCGGCGTCGGGCAGCCGGGGCGCACCCGACAACCAGCGGGGCCCGTCGACCGCGGCTTGAGCGTCGGCGCCGTCATCGATTATGGCTCGCAACACCTGGAAGTTGGTCTGGACCTGGCCCCGACCGCCCGGGGTGGCCCCCACCAGCCGGCGGCCGCGATGGGCGACGTGATAGCCGACCAGGGTGTGCAGGGGCCGCCGCGGCCGGTCCGACCCTCCGGTCCCGTCGAGGTGCACGGGCTGCTTCGCCAGCCGGTCGTTGAGCACGATGCCGGTGCCCGGCACCACCACCCGCGAGCCGAACTCGTTGAAGAGGCTGTGGATGAACGTCACCATCAGCCCCTGGTCGTCGGCCACCGACAGGCAGGTGGTGTCGGTGCCGCCGGCCGCGGCTCCGGCAACCGGGGCGCCCACCGGCGCCAGCGCCGACCGGCGCTGATCGGCGATCACCGCGCACCAGCGGTCGAGCGAGTCCTCGCTCAGGACCGGCGTCACGTCGGACGCATCCTGCCAGCTCGGCATCCCGGCGAGATCCGAGAAGGCGGCGTGCTTGCACCGCACCATCAGGTCGATCCGGTCCGCTTGGCCGTCGATCAAGCGGCCGTCGAGTCTCTCGTAGAGCAGCAGTTGCTGCAGCAGCACCCAACCCATCGACACCGGCGGCGTGACCGACACCTCCGCTGAGCCGTAGCGGACCGTGATCGGGGGCTCGAAGTCGCAGGAATGCGCGGCCATGTCGTCGGCAGAGAGCAGGCCGCCCAGCCGGCCCACCGTTGCGACCACCTCTGATGCCAGCGGGCCCCGGTAGAAGGCCGAAGGCCCGCCGGCGGAGATCTCGCGCAGCGTGCGGGCCAGAGCGGGCAGACGGAAGCAGTCACCGGCGGCCGAGCCGTTGCCCTCACAGAACTCCGACACGAACGGATCGTCACCGCCGACTGCGATCCGGACCCGGTCGAGCGCCCGGGCGAAGGCATCGTCGAGGGCGAATCCCTCGTCGGCGAGCTCGGCTGCTGGCTCGATCAGAGTCGCGAAGGGCCGGGATCCGTGACGCTCCCACAGACGCCACCAGGCGTCCACCAGACCCGGAGTAGAGATCGACAGCGGACCGAAGCGGGGCAGGGTGCCGCCGGGGATCGAGGCAGTGGCCAGGGCCCGGGGAACCGCGCCGGCGCCGTTGAGCGCCTCCAGTCGCCCGTCGGGGCCCGAAACCAGGGCGAAGGCGTCGCCTCCCAGGCCGCACCACGGCAGCTCGCGCACGCACTGCACCGCCGACGCGGCGATGGCCGCGTCCACCGCGTTGCCGCCAGACGCCAGCACGGCCGCGCCGGCGTCGGCCGCCTGCCGGCAGCCGGCGCTCATCACCGCGCCGCCAGAGCTGTCCCGGTCAGACAACCGCTACCGCCTCGACCTCGATGAGCATCTCCGGGTTCTTCAGACGGGACACGAACACCGACGACCGGGCGGGCAGGGGTTCACCGAAGTGCTCGACCCACTGCTCGTTGAGCGGCCCGGTCGGGGTGCCCTCCTTGATGTAGACGGTGGTCTTGACCACGTCGGCCATCGAGGCTCCCGCGGCGGCCAGGATGGCGGCGATGTTGCGCAGAGCCCAGTCGGCCTGCTCGCCTATGCCGCCCATCTGGCCGGTGTCGCGGTTGCGGCCCGCCTGGCCCGCGGTGAACACGAGGTTCCCGGCGCGGATGGCCTGGCTGAAAGGGCCGGTCGGGGTGGGTGCTCCGTCGGTGGAGATGGCAGTGCGGTCGCTCATTGTGCTTGCTCCTGACTGTTGGAGGAAGATTGGGGTGTCGACCCGGCGGCGATGCTGCGCCAGTGGTGGCACCGCACCGAATGGAGCCCGTCGGCGCGGTCCACCGCCTCGGGCGGCGGCTCGGCGGCGGCGCAGATGTCGGTGGCGTACGGGCAGCGGGTGCGGTAACGGCATCCCGAAGGCGGGTCGAGGAGGCTGGGCAACTCGCCCAGCACCATTCGCCGGGCGGTCTGGAGCCGGGCCGCGCTCTCGGCGTCGGCTCGGGGCACCGACGTGATGAGCCCCTGCGTGTAGGGATGGCGGGGCTCGGTGAACACCTCGGAGCCGGTGCCCGTCTCCACGATCTGGCCGAGGTACATGACCGCCACCCGGTCGCTGAGATGGCGCACCACCGAGAGGTCGTGGGCGATGAACAGCATGGCCAGGTCCAGCTCGTCGCGCAGCTCGTCGAGGACGTTGATGATCTGGGCCTGGATGGACACGTCCAGCGCCGACACCGGCTCGTCGCACACCAGCACTGCGGGGTCGGTGACGATGGCCCGGGCGATGCCGACCCGCTGCTGCTGCCCGCCACTGAGCTCGCTGGGGAGGCGGTCGGCCACCGCTTCGGGCAGCCCGACCAGCTCCATCGCTTCAGCCACCGCCCGGGCCCGGCTGGCCCGGTCGCCGATGCTGTGGACCCGAAGCGGCTCGCCGATGAGGGTGGAGACGCTCATGCGGGGGTCGAGGGAGCCGCGCGGGTCTTGGAACACCATCTGGATGCGATGCCGCAGGCGGCGCAACTCCCGGCGGGGCAGAGCGCCGAGATCGGTGTCCTCGAGGCGCACCGAGCCCCGCTGCATCGGCACCAGCTGCAGGATGGCCCGGGCCAGCGTGGACTTGCCGCACCCGCTCTCTCCCACCAGGCCCAGCGTCTCTCCGGTGGCCAGATGCAGGGACACCCCGTCCACCGCGGTGATGCGCCCACCGTCGGTGTCGAACTCCACCACGATGTCGTTCGCCTCGAGCACGTTCCGGGGCTCGACGACTTCCTCGGGATCGGGCGAACCGGCCTCGAGCGTCGATCCGACGACCACGGCGTCGCTCATGAGGTCCTCTGCCAGGGACGCCCGGCCTCGGTGCCCTGCTTGGCCCGGTCAGCCGCCAGCCAGCAGGCGCTGAGATGCTCGGGTCCCACCGCCACCTCGGGCGGAACCTCATCCCGGCACCGGTCGAAGGCGTGGGCACACCGGGGCGCGAAGGCACACGACGATCCGCCCCCTCCGGTGATCGGCGGCTGGCCGGGTATGGGGTGCAGCCGCCCGGTGTGGGCGTCCTCGAAGCGGGGCACCAGCCGCAGGAGCCCCTCGGTGTAGGGATGGTTGGCCCGGTCGAACAGATGGGCCATCGAAGCCTTCTCCACCAGCTTGCCGGCGTACATGACCTGCACGTCCTCGCAGGTGGCCGCGACCACCCCGAAGTCGTGGGTTATGAGCATCAGCGCCATGCCCTCGGATCGGCGCAACTCGTCGAGCAGCAGCAGGATCTCTGCCTGCACGGTCACGTCGAGAGCGGTGGTGGGCTCGTCCGCGATGAGCAGGCGCGGCCGGCAGGCGATGGCCAGAGAGATCATCACCCGCTGGCGCATGCCGCCGCTGAAGCTGCTGGGCAGCTCGGTGGCCCGCCGCTCGGGATCGGCGATGCCGACCCGGGCCAGCAGCTCCACAGCCTCCGAGGCGGCCTCGGCCTTGCCCATGTCGCGGTGCAGCCGCAGCGACTCGGCGATCTGCTCGCCCACCGCCATCAGCGGGTTGAGCGAAGTGAGCGGATCCTGGAAGATCATGCCGATCTGCCCGCCGCGCACATGGCGCAGCCTGCGCTCATCGATGCGGAGAAGGTCCACGCCGTCGAAGTGCACCGAACCGCGGACATGCACGTCGTCGGTGATGGCGAACAGGCGCAGCAGGGCGCGGGCGGTGACACTCTTGCCGCTGCCGCTCTCGCCCACCACCCCCAGGGACGCGCCCGGCGCCATGGCGAAGCTCACGCCGTCCACGGCGTGCACCGGCCCCGAGGCGGTGTTGAAGGTGACGTGAAGATCCTCGACGTCGAGCAGAGGCATGCCGCTCATCCCGCGGCCCCCGAAGACACGAACTCAGACGTCATCCCGCGGCCCCCGAACGGGCCTCCCAGTAGCGGCCCAGAAGGTTGAGCACCAGCACCGTGATTCCCAGCAGCACGCCGGGCAGGATCGTGAGCCACCAGGCCACCGCCAGCAGCGGTCGGCCCTCTGAGATCAGCAGTCCCCAAGTGGTGTCGGGGGGCTGGACACCCACCCCCAGGAAGCTGAGCCCGGCCTCCGACAGCATCACATGTCCGATCTCCACCACGCACAGCACCAGGATGCGGGGGGCAACGTTGGGCAGCAGGTGGCGACCGAGAATGGTCGAGGTGGAGCAGCCGGTGGCGATCGAAGCCTCGATGAACGTCTCCTCCCGCAGCCGCAGCGCCTCGGCCCGAACCACCCGGGCGAAGATGGGCCACACCAGGCACGGCAGCACCACCAGCAGGATCCCCACGCTGGGCCCGAGCAGGCTCAGCAACAGGATGGCGACCAGGAACATCGGCATTGCCGTCTGGGCCTCGCCCAGGCGCATCAGCAGCCGGTCGGTGCGCCCACCGAAGTAGCCGCCGAGCAGCCCGAACAGCACGCCGATGGCCGCGCCGATCAGGGTGGCGGTCACCGCGATGAACATGGTGAGCCGGGTGCCGACCACCATCCGGGAGAACAGGTCCCGGCCCAGGCTGTCGGTGCCGAGCAGGTGCAGACCCTCTGGCGAGGACTCTCCCGGCCCCAGCAGGCGGGCCCGCAGGTTCTGGGTGTCGTGGTCGTGCGGGGCGAACACGTCGGGCGCAATCGAGGCTGCCACCAGCAGCAGCACGAAGAGCGCCAGCAGGATCCAGCCCCGGCGGCCGAGCATGCTTATGAGGCCGCCCCACACGCGGTGCTCCGAGGTGCGGGCCGGGCCCTCGCCCGTGCGCTGGGCGACGGTGACGCCCATCAGCTGGCCGCGATCCGGCGGTCGATGAACTGGTAGCCCATGTCGATGAGGAGGTTGCTGAAGATCACGAACGCTCCCGCGATGATGACCGCCGCCTGGAGCACGAAGAAGTCCTGGCGGTGGGCGGCGTCGATGGTGAGCAGACCCACGCCCGGCCAGGCGAACACGTACTCGATGGCGAACACAGCGCCGCCCCACATCCGCACGTACTCCCAGCCGACGATGGTGGCCGTGGTGACCCCGGTGTTGCGCACGACGTGGCGGCGCAGGATGTTCCACTCGGTGAGGCCCTTGCTGCGGGCCACGGTGACGTAGGGCTTCGACATCTCCTCGAACGTGGCCGAGCGCACAAGCTGGTAGATGCGCCCGCCGTGGACGATGCCCAGGGTGAGCGCGGGCATCACGATGCTGGCGGTCTCGAAGCGCCCCGAGGTGGGAAGCCAGCCGAGCTGCACACCGAGCACCAGGATCAGCAGCAGCCCCAGCCAGAAGTTCGGCACGGACAGCGCCGCCACCGACAGCAGGTTCGAGGTCTTGTCGAACGGTTTGCGCGCCCTGGCACCCGCCACGATGCCAGGCACCACCCCCAACACCGCGGCCGCGCCCAGGCCGACGACGGTGAGGTAGATCGTGGACGGCAACGCCTCCCTCACCGCATCGATGGCGGGGCGCTGCTGCCAGGTCGACTCGCCGAAGTCGAGCTGAGCCAGGCCGACCAGGTACTCCCAGTAGCGCTCCACGACCGGGCGGTCCAGTCCGAACTGGCGGTGGAGCTCGGCTATGTGCTCGTCGGTGGCGTCTACCGGGGCGAATACCAGCGCCGGGTTCCCGACCACATGGGCCAGGAAGAAGATCACCGTCACCACGAGCAGCAGCACGATGACACCGTCACGCAGCCGCCGTAGCAGCAAGCCGCGCAACGACCCTCCGGCGGCGGCGCGGTCGGATCCGGGCCGCAGGTCGCGCAGCCATCGCCGCAGCCCGTCGCGCCCCGGCCGCTGCGACGGCGGCGGCGTATCCGTCGTCGTTTGCATTCCCATCGACACCTATGGAAGCTCAGCCCTGCCGGGCCCGGCTCGGCTTGGAACCGCCGAGCCGGGCCAGCAGGTCAACAGCAGGCCAACCAGCCTGATGTTCTAGTTCAGGCTCATCTCCGACACGAGGTACTCGTCGTCGAGCCGGGGCTGCCAGTCGAGACGCTCCGTCGCGCCGTAGATCAGGTCCTGCTGAAGCAGGTAGATGGCATGCGGGTTCTCATGCAGCCGGGCCCATGCCCTCTGGTAGAGGATGTTGCGCAGTTCCTGGTCGGTCGTCGAGCCGGCCTGCTCGAAGAGGTCGGTGACCAGCTCGTCGCACAGCTTGGAGGACGAGCCGCCGCACACAAGGAAGTTGCGGGTGCGAGCCCCGTCGAACCACTCGTTGGAGTTCCAGCCGTAGCGAGCGTCATAGGCGCCGGGCTCCTCGCCCCTGATCCGGCTGCCGGCGCGGAAGCGGGTCCACTCGGCGAGCCGCACTTCGGTGTTGAAGCCGACGTCGTTCAGCATCGTGGCCACCGCCTGGGTGGTCTCCACGCCTCGCAGGTACCGGCCGATAGGCGCGTAGATCTCGAGGAACAAGGGGTTGTCCTCGTTCCAGCCGTGCTCGGCCATGATCTCGCGGGCCCGGTCCGGATCGTACGGGAACGGGCCGATGTCGGCGTTGTAGCCGAGCATCCCCGGCGACAGGTGCTGGGCGTCATTGGGCTTGGCATAGCCCTCATAGAGCGTCTCCGCGATCAGTTCCTTGTCCACGGCCAGGTTCATGGCGACCCGGATCTCGGGTGGGGCCAGATCGGGCCGGAGGGCGTTGAGCGCGATGTAGCTGTACTCGGTGGCGGGCACGCTCAGCGCCTGGGGCACCAGCGGAACCTGCTCGGGCAGGATGTCCAGCACCAGGTCGACCTCGCCAGCCTGCAGGGCGGCCAGCGACGTCTGCTTGTCGGGGATGAACCGAACCGTGAACCCGTCGATCGACGGCGCATCGCCCCAGTAGTCGGCGTTGCGCACCCCGGTGATCTGCTGACCGCGGTCCCACGACTCGAACATGTAGGGACCGGTCCCCACCGGGTTCTCACCCACCGTGTCGGCCGTGCCCGGCGCGAAGATGGGAAGTTGGGCTATCTGCAGCGGCAGGGTGGCGTTGACCCCGTCGGTGTGGATGTCGACGGTGTAGGTGTCGACCGCCTCCACGACGCTGATGCCGCGGACGTACGAGTCTCGCTGGGTCGAGTAGTCCGGGTCCAGCATGCGGTTCAGGGCGTCGGCCACGGCTTGGGCGTTGAGAGCCTGGCCGTCGTGGAAGGTCACGCCCTCGCGCACCGTGAAGCGCCAGGTGTCCTCGTCGAACGCCTCGTAGCCGGTGGCCAGCACCGGGACCAGCGCCGTCGATGCATCCCTGCCCAGCAGGGACTCGAACAGGTTGGCGGTGACCACCCGCGAGCTGCGGTCGTTCACGGCCTGCGGGTCGAGGGTGGACGGCTCGGTGGTGACCGCGATGGTGACCCTGCCGGGATCTCCGACCGGGGCGGCCTCCTCCACCATCTCCTCCTCGGCGGCCATCGCGGCAGCCTCGGCGGCCGCCTCAGCTTCGGCCGCTCTCGACTCGGCCTCGGCCGCGGCAGCCATAGCCGCCGCGGCATCAGCTTGGGCCGCTTCCAGCGCGGCCTGCGCCTCGGCCTGCTGCTCGGCGCTCGCCGCGTCGGCAGCCGCCGCGGCATCGGCCAGGGCCGCCTCGGCATCGGCGGCGGCCGCAGCAGCCGCGTCGGCTTCGGCGCGGGCCGCGTCGGCATCGGCCTGAGCGGCCGCGGCCTCCGCCTCGGCCGCGTCGATGGCCGAGGTGTCGACGGCGGCCGGTTCGGCCGGCTCGTCGTCGCCGCAGCCCGCGGCTACCAGCGCGAGCACGAAGAGCGCCGCGAGCGGCACCCCCAGTCTCTTCCGTATGTGTCCCATGTTGGTGTTTCCTCCTTTGTGTCTGTGAATCAACTTCATCAGATCTACGCCCCCTCGGAATTGTTGAATTGCTCCGCGGCCGCGGCCGCGATCTCGTGGTCGATGTGCGGCGAGCCGCCACCCACGCCGATGGCGCCCACGCACACGCCTCCCTCGAAGAGCGGCACACCGCCGGGGTTGACGGTGACGCCTCCGGGGATGATCTCCACGAGACTGGTCGGGAACATGGGCCGGTCGACCCACTGCTCCATCAGATCCTTGGTCGGCTTGGCGAAGGCCGCGGCCAGCCGGGCCTTGCCCATGGCCATGTAGGGCCCGTGCCAGCGCTTGCCCCTCATCACCACCAGGGGATGACCGGCGTCGTCGTGCACGGCCACGGTGGCGTTGATGCCGCGGGTCGCCGCGATGGCCCGAGCCACCTGCACGAGCTCCAGCGCCTGATCAACGTCCATTGCTGCTCCGTCCGTCGCCGCCGTCCCACGGGTCCGACAGCAGACGCAGGTAGCGGGCCGCGTTGCCGGCCATGAGCTTGCGCAGGGCCTCCTCGCCGATGACCGGGCCCCAGGAGATCACGTTGTCGGTGCTGTCGGGGTAGTAGCACTCGGGGTGGGGGAAGTCGGACTCGTACATCAGCACACCGTCGCCGAGGATGTCGATCACCGCCTTGGTCATCTCGGGACCCTCGTGCTGCTCGATGGCGCAGAACACCCGGCCCATCTGCACGTACTCCATCGGCGTGTGCTTCAGGTCGGCAGGCACGGCGCCCTTCACGTAGTCGATCTGGCTGGTGAGGCGGATGATCCAGTGCGGAAGCCAGCCGTGGCCGGTCTCCACGGTGGCCACCCGCAGGTTGGGGTAGCGGTCGAGCATGCCCGACACCAGAACGTAGGCCATGAGCCGCTGGGCGCCCCATACGTGGGCCGCGGTTCGGGCCACGGCCACGTTGCCCCAGATGTCGCGGTAGCCGGGGAAGTAGGGCGCCTCGTAGAAGAAGCTGTGGTGCATGATGGGCAGGTCGGCCTCGTCCATGGCCTGCCATATCGGCTCGAGGTCGGGGTCGTCCACCGGCAGCCCCTCGGGAAGCACCGGCCACACCGCCGACAGCCACTCCTCGCCGGCGTGCCGGCGGATGGTGTCGGCGGCCCATTGCGGGTCGGCGCCGGGGGCCAGCAGCAGCCCCTTCAGGCGGCGGGGATCGGCTGAGCAGTAGTCGGCCATGTAGCGGTGGTAGGAGCGGTACATGGCCTTGGCCAGGGAGAGGTCCAGGGCGGTGCTGCCCGGCGCCCACGTGCCGGGGATGATGAAGTTGATGTCCACCCCCTCGACGTCCATGTTGGCCAGGCGTCCCTCGGAGTTGGTGTGCTGGATGCCGTCGGCTATGGGCTTGACCGCCAGGTTCTGCACCCGGCCCTCCAGCGCGCCCTTGGCGCCCGCGCCGCGGGTGTCCACCGAGGCGTCGGGTTTGTGCCCGGCCACCCGGTTGTAGGGCTGGGGATTGACCCGCACCACGCCGTAGGGATGGGTCGGATGGCCCCGGCCCGCGGTCGGCTTGGTCACCCGGACATAGGGCGTGAGCTCGTCGGCCCGGTCCTTCAGCTCGCGGTCGCCGTATTCGACGAGCACCTCGACGGAGGGGGTGACGTGGGTGTCGGCGTCGATCACCCGGTATCCCTGTCTCATGGCTTCCTCTCTGTCTCCTCTGTGGGGGATGTCGTGTCGGACGTCGGGAGCTGCCCATCGTCGGCCGCGCCCAGGGTCTCGTGCATTATCGCCAGCAAACTCCGTTCCACCTGCTGGAGATGGCGCCGCATCTGCTCGCGGGCCAGGTCGGGATCCCGGCGGACGATGGCGTTGTGTATCTGCAGGTGGCCCTGGTAGCCCGAACCCACCCGATGACGCTGCTCGGGGGCGCGGGTGAACACCCGCCAGAAGGCCGGCTCGCGGAAGAAGAGCCCGATTCCCGCCTCGTAGAGTTCGGCCAGCACGGTGTTCTGGGACGCCCGCACCACCGCGCAGTGGAAGCTGCGGTCGGCGGTGTGGTACTGGGTCTCGTCCTGGGTGTCCATGCGCTGCAGGCACCCGGCCATCTCGGCGAGGCCGTCGGCGGTGCGGTTGGTGGCGGCCAGACCGGCCGCGTGGATCTCCAGCAGCTTGCGCACGTCGAACACCTGCAGCACCGACGCGTCGGAGGCCCTGGCCGCCAGATCCAGCATCCGGGGGCTTATGTCGCTGGGGTGCCGCACGACGAGCCGGCCCGCGTCCCGGGCCAGGAAGCCGGACGAGACCAGCCCCTGGAGGGCCTCGCGCACGGTGGTGCGTCCCACGCCGAAGGCCTCGCACAGCTCCCGCTCCGACGGCATGGTCGCGCCCGGCACCAGGCGGCCCGACAGCATCTGGCGCTTGAGCTGCTCCTGCAGGCGGTCGGCGAGCGTCTCGCGGCTGAGCTTCACGTCTGATCACCACCCAGCCAGCTCAAGACGGTGGCCCCGGAGTAGGTGGCGTCGAGATCGGCGCCGCCGCCGGAGGGCGCCGCGAAGGAGATCCGCTCGAAGTCGGCCCGCCGCTCGTAGGGCACCGAGGCGTCCAGGACGGCCTTGGTGCCGACCCCGGCCTCAGAGGTGCGCACATACTCGTGGCCGCGCATCTGGGGCATGACCAGAAGGTCCGACGCGGCGTCGAACCGGGTGGCCAGGGCGTACTCCACATCGACGGGGTCGTGGATGTCGATGTCGTCGTCTACCAGGATGATCATGTTCAGGTCCTTGAGGGCCCCGAAGGCGGCCATGGCCGAATTGCGGCCCCATCCCTCGTCACGCACGGACCGCTTCGACAGCGCCATCACCAGATGGAACCGGTGCAGCCCGCCCGAGGGCATGCAAACGTCGGTCACGATGGGCGTCACCGGCCGGACCGCCTCCAGGGCGGCCACCTCGAGCACATGCTTGCGCAGCACGATCGTCTCCCGGCCGGCGCCGTTGATGGCGTGGTACACCGGCTCGTGGCGGGCGGTGACCGCGGTCACGTCCACGGTAGGGGCCGGTCCGGCCGGCGAGGCGTAGCCGACGAACTCGCCGAAGGGGCCCTCGTGGGCCTGCTCGCCGGCCTTGATGACGCCCTCGATGACGATCTCGGTCTCGGCGGGCACGTCCACGTCGACGGAGACGCCCGGCACCACCGGCAGGCCCCGGCCCCGGCAGCCCCCGGCCGCGCACAGCTCGTCGCGGCTCTCGGGCATGAGCGCCCCCATGGTGGAGGCCGCGTAGATCAGGGCCACGTCGGTGCCGACGCAGACCGCCACCGGCAGGTCCCGGCCCAACTCCTGTGCATGGTCCAGGGCTCGGCCCAGATGCCGGCCGTGGTCGATCTTGACGGCCACCCTGTCCGGTTCCAGCAGCTGGAGCCGGTGGAAGGAGGCGTTGCGCACGCCGGTGAGGGGATCGCGCACGATCAGGACGCCCGCGGTCACGAAGCGCCCACCGTCGCCGGGGGCGTGCTTGAGCACCGGGAGCTGCTCGCCCAGGTTGATGGATCCCTTGCGCCAGACCTGCTCCTGGGCCGGGGCCTCGGCGGCCGGAGTGGGCTCGATGTCGGTGTTGATGCCCCTGGCCAGCGCGGCCCGCAGCTGGGCGCGGTCCAGTCCCATGGCCGTCTCGGAGGACTCCGGGGTGGCGAAGACGTTGCCGACGACGGGCACGTCGTGGTCCTTGACGCTCTCGAACAGCAGGGCCGCGGCGGCGTCGTAGCGCTTCATGAGCCCGGCCACTTCGAGGTCGGGGTCCACGGTGCGGGTCACCCGGGCCAGCAGCCCGGCCCGGTCGAGGCGCTGAAGCGCGGTCCGGAACCCGGTGTCGAGCGTGCCGGCGCCACCGCCGGGACCGGCCGGCGTCACGGGCTGTCCTCCGGGCCGGAGGGATGGGCCTCGGCCAGGCAGCGCTGCACCATGGAGCGGGCCCGATCCCAGTCGTAGTTGCGGTACAGGCGGCCCTGGACCACCGACGCCGAGCCGGCATAGAACATCTCGTACTGGAAGTGCCGGCTGGCGAACTCCGAGCCGATGGCGTCCCACACGAGTTTCAGCAGCGCGACCCGGTGCTGGGCGTCCACCTCGGGCCAGCGCACGAAGCGCTCGAAGTCGGCCCGGGTGACCGGATCCTCCCATGAGCGCATCGACGAGGGCACCTGGATGGTGGTCCCGCCGGTCAATTCCCGCAATGCGAAGGTGATGTCGCGGTACAGCGAGGGCTGCTGGGTCATCGCCGCGTAGAGCATCTCCGGGTCGGGGCGGGCCACGCCGTTGGCATCGATGGTGGCGTTGTACTCGCCGGCCAGCACCATCCCGTAGGGCACCGACGCATGGGCCGCCACCCGGGCCAGGCTCAGATGGAAGTTCCGGTCCCGGGCCTGGCCCGACCATTCGGCCAGTTGCGACGCCAGCCCGGCCAGGAACCGCATCTTCACCGCGTAGCGGATCTGGGCCTGGGTGTTGCCCAGGAGGTGGGCGGGGGTGCGGTTGAACTGGGCGAAGGTGATGTCGCGGTCGCGGTCCACGAACACGTGCTCGGCGGGCACGTCCACGTCGTCGAACACCACCAGCGCGTCGGTCTCGTCGTAGGTCGCCGACAGCGGGTAGTCGCCCGCCGCGGTGACGTCCCGGCCGTAGGGGCGGCGAGGGTAGATGCGCAGCCGGGGATGGTTGACGGGGATCACCACCGAAAGGCCGTAGTCGTCGGCGCCCGGTGGCAGCGGCTGGATGGAGCTGACGAACAGGTAGTCCGACAGGATCGTTCCCGTCCCCAACATCTGGGCGCCCCTGACCACCACCCCGTCGTCGCTGGAGCGGGCGATGGCGGCGTACAGGTGGGGCTCGTACTGCTCGTGGGGACCCTTGGACCGGTCGATCTGGGGGTGGATGATGGTGTAGGTGACGTAGAGGTCCTCGTCGCGGGCCCGCTCGTAGAACCGCTGCACGTTGTCGGCGTAGCGGTCGCCGGCCTTAGCGAAGGTGTCGAGCGACCCCGAGAAGCCGGCGAAGAACGAGGCCACATGGTCGGGCGACCGCCCCAGATAGCCGTAGCTCAGCTCTGACCACGCCTCGATGGCCAGCCTGCGGCGACGCAGGTCCTCCACCGAGCGGGGCACCAGCCAGCTCAGGTTCACGGCGTGGCCACCGGTGGGCGACTCGTAGGTCATGAGCCCGCGGTTGCCGGGGTCGGCCGCGAAGTCGTAGAGCCGGGCCACGGAGCGCACGCCGGCCGCGAAGGCGGGATGGGAGGCGACATCGTCGACGTGTTCGCCGTCGAGGATCACGTTGCGCCCGTCTCGCAGCGACTCGACGTAGCTGTCTCCCGTGCGCATCCATCCTCCAACAGGACGCGAGAACCGCCCGGCCGCAGCCGGTTCTCTTGCCAGATTGTCTGACAACCTGCCCAGGCTGTCAAACTGGGTCGGTGAGGATCACGTGAGGACCGCTCTGGGCCGGCTGGCCGACACGCTGAGCAACCCCAACTTCCGCCGCTACGCCAGCGCCCAGTTCCTGCACGGTGCCGGGATGTGGGCCCACCACCTCGCCGAGGTGTGGCTGGTGTACGAGATCACCGGCAAGGCCTTCGTGGTGGGGCTCACCATCGCGGTCCGGTCGGGTCTGGCCGTCGTCCTCGCTCCGGTGGCGGGGACGCTGGCCGACCGGATGGACCGGCGCCGGCTGCTGGCCTCTACGCAGGCCTCGAAGTCCCTCGTCGCTAGCGCGCTGGCCGTGACCGCGCTGGTGATGGGAGAGGACCTGCCGCTGGCGGTGCTGTTCGGAGCGGTCGCGGTGCTGGGTGTGATCGGCGCCATCGACACCCCGTTGCGACGAGCCTTCGTGCGCGACGTCGTCCTGGCCGACCGGATCGACCGGGCGGCGCGGCTACACACCTCGGTCATGTCGATCGGCCGGTTCCTGGGAAGCGGCGCGGCCTGGCTGTTCCTTAGCCTGTCGGCTTCGTGGGCGTGTTTCGGGGTGAACGGCGCGACCTCGCTGCTGGCGTCCCTGCTGGTGCTTCGGGTGGTGCCCACCACCGCCACCGTGTCGAAGGACGCCCGAGCGGCCGGGGGGCCCGTGCTCGGCTACCTGCTGCGCACCCCGGCAGTGACCATACCGATGGCCCTGCTGTGCTCGTTCACGCTGTTCGGCTGGAATCTGGCGGTGCTGCTTCCGGTGGTCGCCGACAAGCAGTTGGAGGGCGGGCCGGGCACGTTCGCGATCCTGGCCCAGGTCATGGCGGTCGGCAGTCTCATCGGCTCGGTGATGATGGCGGCCTCGAAGCTGGATGGGTTGCGCAGCCTCGCGATCCTGCTGGCGGTATTCAGCGCGACGATGGCCTCGCTGGCGGCGGTGAACTACCTGGTGGCCGGGATGGTGGCCATCCTGGTGGTGGGCACCTTCGGCGGCGGGTTCCTGAGCCTGGCCAACGGATCGGTGCAGTCGGCGGCCGATCCCCGCCTTCAGGGCCGGGTCTCGGCGGCGTATGGGGTGGTCTTCGTGGGAGCCCGCGCCGTCGGCGGCCCCATCCTGGGCTGGCTCGTGGACGCCTTCGGCAGCCGGGTCGCCCTGGTCACGGTGGGGATCTTCACCGCCGCCTGCGCCCTGATCGGCCTCCTCGCCGTCGCCCAGAGTCGCTTGAGCCGATAGAACGACCCCACGACCGGAGCCGATCCGGTCGGCAAGTCAGGAGGGAGGAGCACCCATGCTCACTCAGGGACTCGACCATGTGGCCGTGATCACCAACGACTCCGACCGGCTCCAAGCGTTCTACGCCGAGATGTTCGGCGCCACCGTCGAGTTCGACGGCGAGGAGTTCCCGGGCGGCCCCAGGATGACCGTGATCAACATCGGCCCGGCCACGGAGCTGAACGTCTTCGAGATCGACGGCAACGAGCAGGCCGACCACCAGACGCCCATGTTCGGACGGGGCCGTCTCGACCACATCGGCCTGCACGCGTCCAGCCTCGACGACTTCAACGAGATCCGCGCCAGGCTCACGGCCGCCGGAGCCACCGACGGAACCGTCACCGACTTCGGCCGCAAGCTCAGCCTGTTCTTCCGGGATCCCGACCGGATGGAGTGCGAGGTGCTGGTGGCCAACCCCGAACCGGGCCAGGTCCCGATAGGCAGCCCCTCCCACCTGTACGCCTAGCCGGGCCAGGATCGGTCCCGCCGGGGCGGATCAGTGGCGCTTGACGCCTCCGTATTTCATGCGGGTGTCGCTCATCGAGGCTGAGCGGGCCTCGTCGACGTGGATGTCGCCGTCGACCAGCTCTCCGATGAACAAGGTGTGGGTGCCGAGGTCGATGGCGTGGCGCACCTCACAGTCCATCCAGGCGATGGCCTCGGTGAACACCGGCGCGCCCGTCGTGGCCTCCCTCACCGGCCGACCGTTGAGGGTTCCGTCGGCGTAGGCAGCCGGCTTGGAGAACTTCACGAACACCCGGGTGTCGTCAGCGTTCCACAAGTTGACGGTGAACGAGCCCCCCTCGGAGATGAGACGGTGCGTCACTGCCGTATTGTCCACCCCGACACCTATGAGGACCGGTTCCATGGACAGCTGCGTGATCCAGCTCGCGGTCATGCCGTTTCGCTCCTCCCCCGAGCGCGAGCCGATGAGGGCCAGAGCGTTGGGGATCTTCCAGGTGAGCCGGTTAACGAGCTGGTCGTCCAGAGCCATGGCGCCACCCTATCGGGGGGTCTGATGCGACCCCGAGGCTTCGCCCCCGAAGGGCTGTTCATGGTCGGAGCGGTGTCGCAGTACCTGGGCGCGGCGGTGGCCGCAGCACTGTTCGACGAGCTGGCTCCGGGCGGGGTGGCGCTGCTGAGAGTGCTGGCCGCAGGGGCGATCGTCGTTGCGCTGCGGCGCTCATGGCGGCGACGCTGGGAGCGGTCGGTGCTGGTCCGGGCGGCGGCCTTCGGCGTGTCGCTGGCCGCCATGAACCTCTGCTTCTACCTGGCCATGGACCGGCTGCCGCTGGGCAACGCGGTGGCCATCGAGTTCACCGGACCGGTGGTGGTGGCGGCCATCGGGGCACGCACACTGCGCTCGGGGGGGTCATTGGCGCTGGCGGTGGCAGGGGTGCTGGTGCTGGCCGGGGTGGAGTCCGAGGGCACCGCCGGTGGCGTGGGGTTCGCGCTGCTGGCCGCGGCGTTCTGGGCCGGCTACATCCTGCTCGGCCACCGGGTGGCCCGCAGCCCGGCCTCGGTGGACGGGCTGGGGCTGGGGATGCTCGTCGGCGCGGTGGCCATCAGCCCCTTCGGCGCCGCTGCGGTGGGCGGGGCGCTGGACTCGCCCCTGGTGCTCGTGCTGGGCGCGGCCACCGGTCTGCTGTCGAACGTGATCCCCTACAGGATCGACCAGGCGGTGATGCGCCGGGTGGACCCGCACCGCTTCGCCCTGCTACAGGCGATCCTGCCGGCGACCGCCACAGTGGTGGGACTGGTTGCGCTCGCCCAGGTGCCCAGCGGCCGGGAGTTCGGCATCGGCCTGGTGATCCTCGCCATCGTGGCCGGCCGTCCCGACGCCGATCCCGACTAGGCGGCGGGGAGGAGGCCGCGGTCGGCCATCGCCTCCGCGATCTGGATGGCGTTCAGCGCGGCCCCCTTGCGGAGATTGTCACCCGAGACGAACAGCGACAGCCCGTTGGGGCGGGTGGGGTCGCGGCGGATGCGGCCCACGTACGACGGATCGGCGCCGGCCGCCTTCAGCGGGGTGGGCACGTCGGCCAGCACCACGCCGGGCGCGCCGGCCAGCACGTCCGTCGCCCGCTCGGGGGTGATCGGGCGCTGGAACGAGGCGCTGATCGACAGGGAGTGGCCGCAGTACACCGGCACCCGTACGCAGGTGGCCGCCACGGCCAGGTCGGGCAGTTCGAGGATCTTGCGGCTCTCGTGGGTGAGCTTCTGCTCCTCGTCGGTCTCGCCGGTGCCGTCGTCGACAATCGAGCCGGCCAGCGGGATGACGTTGAACGCGATCGGTTCGGGGAACTTCTCGCCCGCCTGCAGGCCGGCCGCGCCACCGTCGAAGGTGAGCGAGGGGGCGTCGTCGCCCGCTTTCTGGACCTGCTCGTGCAGCTCGTCCACCCCGGCCAGGCCCGCGCCCGAGACGGTCTGGTAGGTCGACACCACCATGGCGACCAGGCCCGCCTCGGCGTCGAGGCGCTTCAGCGGCGGCATGGCCACCATGGTCGTGCAGTTGGGGTTGGCGACGATGCCCTTGGGTCTCGACTCCAGCGCATGGGGATTGACCTCCGACACCACTAAGGGCACATCGGGGTCGCGCCGCCAGGCCGAGGAGTTGTCGATCACCGCCGCGCCGGCCGCGGCGACTCGTTCGGCCAGGGCCCGGCTGGTGGTGGCCCCGGCGGAGAACAGGCACACGTCGAGCCCGGCGTAGTCGGCGACAGCGGCGTCCTCCACCACGATGGCCCGGTCGCGCCAGTGCAGCGTGCGCCCGGCCGAACGCGACGAGGCGAACAAGCGCAACCGGTCCACCGGGAAGTCGCGCTCGTCGAGCAGGGCCCGCATGACTCCGCCCACCTGGCCGGTTGCGCCTACAACCCCGACATCCATAGGGCCGCAGACTACCGGTGCGGCCTCTCGGTGCGGAGCGCTGATCAGTAGACGCTGACGCGGTCGGCGGGGTCCTTGTCGAGCTCGAACGACTCATGCAGCGCGACCACGGCCCGCTCCATGTCGCCGGCCCGGATCACGCAGGAGATCCGGATGGCGGACGTCGAGATCATCTCGATGTTGATTCCCGCCGCGGCCAGCGTCTCGAACATCCGGGCGGCCACGCCCGGATTGGTCTGCATGCCGGCCCCAATCAGGCTCACCCGGGCGATGCCGTCGTCGGCGGACACATCGTCGGCGCCCAACTCGCCGGTAAGCCCCTGCGCCACCGACCGGGCCGCATCGAGCTGCAGCCGGGGCACGGTGAAGCTGATATCGGTGACGCCCTCGCTCGACACGTTCTGCACGATCATGTCGACGTTGACGTCGGTCTCGGCCAGCGCCCGGAACAGCCGGCCAGCCACACCGGGCTTGTCGGCGACCCCCGAGACGGTCATCTTCGCCTCGCTGGCGTCGTGGGTGACGGCCGAGATGATGGCGTGCTCCATGGCTTCCTCCCCGGTAACTGTGGTGCCCGGCATCCAGCTGAACGCGGATCGCACGTGCAGCTCGACGCCATATGACCTGGCCAGCTCCACTGCCCGCATGGCTGGCTTCGGGCAGCCGCTGGCGGTCATCTCCAGCAGCTCGTCGAACGAGACCGCATCCATGCGCCGGGCCTGGGGCACCAGGCGAGGGTCGGCGCTGAACACCCCGGGCACGTCGGTGTAGATCTCGCAATAGTCCGCGCCGAGGACGTGGGCCAGCGCCACCGCAGTGGTGTCGGAGCCTCCCCGGCCGAAGAACGTAACGTCGCCGTCGACGGACACCCCCTGGGAACCGCCCACCACCGGCACCATGCCGCGAGCCAGCGCATCGGTGATGCGACCCGGCGTGATCGCCACGATCTTGGCCCCGGTGTGGGTGGTGTCGGTGCGGAACCCGGCCTGGCTGCCAGTGAACGATGCCGCCGGCACTCCCACGTCGCTCAGTGCCATGGCCATCAGGGCGCAGGCCTTGCGCTCGCCCCCGGTGATGAGCATGTCGACCTCGCGGCCGGGCGGGTCCGCGGCCACGTCGGAGGCCATCCGGAGCAGCTGGTCGGTCTCGCTTCCCATGGCCGAGACGACCAGCACGACCTCGTCGCCGTGGCTGCGGCGGCGCGCCACATGGTCGGCCACGACCCGGATGCGGTCGGGGCCGGCTACCGAGGTGCCGCCGAACTTCTCTACTACGAATGCCACCGCTGATCAGGCTACCGGCGCGGCTAGTGGGGCCCGGCGGGCAATTGCCCCGGCGCAAGCCGCAGTAACTGCGCCAATCCGTGGCATTCTTTCAGGCGTGAGCGAGCCGCTCGCGATCGACGAGATAGTCCTGAAGGTGCCCGCCACGGCCGCCTGCGGCCGGATCGTGCGCGTGGGCGCCGCCGCGGTGGCGCTGCGCCAGGGCATGTCGTTCACCGAGATCGACGAGTTGCGGGCGGCCATGGACCAGGCAACAGAGCTGCTGCTCTCACCGCCGGCGGGTGCCGACGCCACCATCGTGTGCGTGCTCCGGGCCCGGGGAGGCCGCCTCGAGGTGGACTTGGAACGCACTGACGGAGCCAGCGTCGCGACAACCGACGCGGCCCGGTTCAAGAAGGCGGCGGACGCCTCGAACGTGACGGCCACGGTGGAGTCCCAGCGGGGACGGCTGCTGATGAGCAAGGACATCGGCCGGCCCGGAAGCCGCCCCGCCGCCTGAGGGAAAGCCTCAGCGCCGAAAATTCAGCGACCGGTCGAACCGAAGCCCTGGTCGCCGCGCGTGGAGGGGTCGAGGTTGTCCACCTCCACCAGGCGCACCTGCTCCACCGCCATCACCACCAGCTGAGCGATCCGCTCGCCCCGCTCCACCGCGAACGGTTCGGACGGATCGGTGTTCACCAGCACCACCTTGAGCTCGCCCCGGTAGCCGGAGTCGATCAATCCGGGCGTGTTCAGGCAGGTCACGCCGTGCTTGAGGGCCAGCCCGCTACGGGGGAGCACGAAGCCGGCGCATCCCTCCGGCAACGAGACAGCCACGCCGGTGGGCACCAGCGCCCGGCCCCCTCCCGCGGCGAGGACGGCGGGGGTGCGGGCCATCAAGTCGATGCCGGCGTCACCGGGCCGGGCATAGGAGGGCAGGGGCAGGTCAGGATCGAGCCGGAGCACGGAAACATCGAGCACCGGCCGAGAGTAGCCAAGAGGCCGAGCGGGTGGGCGACCACGATGACGAAGTCGCAGTACGTGCAGCGAGGCCGTGGCCCCAGCGGCCCTCAGGTCGCAGCGAACAAGAGCGGGACGCGCAGACGGTGCCCACGCATCCCGCGCGGCTGTTGGGGATCGTTATCCTGCCTCGGTGCTCGCGTGGATGGACCTGGAGATGACCGGCCTGGATCCCGAGCTCCACGCCATCGTCGAGATCGCCGTGCTCATCACCGACGACGACCTGGAGATCGTCGCCACCGGACCCGACATCGTGGTCCGCCAGCCGGAGGACGTCCTGGCCCGCATGGGCGACACCGTGCGCACCATGCACACCAGCAGCGGACTGCTCGACGCGGTGAGAGCCTCGACCGTGAACCTGGCCGACGCGGGCCGCGAGGTGCTCACGTTCCTGCGATCACACATCGACGGGCCCCGGACCGTCCCGCTGTGCGGCAACTCCATCGGCACCGACCGCCGGTTCCTGGCCCGGCACCTGCCCGAGGTCGAGAACTTCTTGCACTACCGCTCGATCGACGTGTCCACCGTGAAAGAGCTGGCCCGCCGCTGGCAACCAGCGGTGTATGAGCGTGCACCCGCCAAGGCAGGGGGTCACCGGGCGCTCGACGACATCCTTGAGAGCCTGGAGGAATTGCGCTGGTACCGCCGGGCCGGGTTCATCGGTGCACGAGCTGTGCAGAAACCATGACGGCGAGGACCTACACCAAGCAGGAACAGGAGCCCGCGTCCCCGGAGGTGACCGAGGTGGCCCCCGGGGTGCTGAGGATGCAGCTTCCGATCAGCATGCCGGGCCTGGGCCACGTCAACTGCTACGCGCTGGTCGACGCCGACGGCGCGGCCCTGGTGGACCCCGGACTGCCCGGCGAGGAGTCGTGGGCGGCGCTGGTCGACCGGCTCGAGCAGGCCGGCATTCCCCTGCGTCGAGTGCATACGACCGTCGTCACCCACTCCCACCCCGATCATTACGGCGGCAGCCACCAGCTGCGCTCCGAGACCGGCGCCGAGTTGCTGGCCCACGCCGCCTTCACCTCCAGCCCCGCCGCCGACGATGCCAACGCCGACATCGACCTGGAGCTGCTGGAACTGGACGCCGAGGCGCTGATCGAACTCTGGAAGGCCAAGCTGGCGGACCGGGGCAGCACCCCGTGGGGCACCCGCCGGGAGCCACCCCCCGACGAGGCAATCCGCCTGTTCATCGAGAGCAACGTCGAGGGCCAGGTGCCCCGCTTCCGGGTGCCCGAGCCCACCATCCGGGTCGCGGAGGGCGACCCGGTGCGGCTGGCGGGGCGGGACTGGTTCGCAGTCCACACTCCCGGCCACACCATCGACCACCTCTGCCTGTGGGATCCGACCGAGGGCGTGCTGCTGTCGGGGGACCACGTGCTGCCCACCATCACGCCCCACATAGCGGGCTCGACCGACCTCGCCGACCCGCTGGCGGCCTTCTTCGAGTCGCTGACCCGGGTGGGGGCGTTCGAGGGGGTCAAGGTGTGCCTGCCCGCCCACGGTCACCCGTTCGCCGACCTGCGGGGCCGGACCGACAGCATCCGCCGCCACCACATCGAGCGGCTCGACGTGCTGCGGGCCGCGGCCGCCGCGCTCGGCAACGCGCCGGTGGAGGCCTACATGAAGGAACTCTTCACCGAGCGGGCCTGGGGGGACATGGCCGCCAGCGAGACGTTCGCCCATCTCGAGCACCTGCGGGTGATCGGGGAGGTCGACAGCAGCCGCGACGGCGACGGCCTGCTGCTCTACCGACCGGCAGATCCCGACCGGGCTCATGCCGGGCGCGCTGGTTCCGACCGGGCTCATGCCCAGCGCGACCGGTAGCGCACGCCCGGCCATGCCGGCGTCCGAGGGCGGAGACGTGAGGGACGAGCCGGACCGGGGAGGCGGCATCCGGGCACGCCTGCTCATCGCGCTCGCCGCGGTGGCGGCCGCGACCGTGATCGCGTTCGCGGCGGAGGCTGTCCTCTCGCCGGACACCTCCGAGGACGCCGACCTATCCGATCTCACCTTCGACCTCTTCGACGGCGGCACCGGCGCTATCGCCGACTACGAGGGCACCCCGCTGGTGGTGAACTTCTTCGCGTCGTGGTGCCCGCCGTGCGTTCGGGAGATGCCCGAGTTCCAGGACGTGTTCGAGAGTCTCGAAGGCCGGGTGGCGTTCCTGGGGCTGTCGCAGGACTCGTCGACGCAGGCTGCTCTCGACCTGGTGGAGCGGACAGGCGTCACCTACGACGTGGGCTGGGACCTCGACCTGGAGGTGTACGGGGCGACGGAGAGCATCGCCATGCCCACCACCGCATTCGTGTCGTCCTCCGGCGAGCTGCTCGACACCTTCGCCGGAGTTCTCGACGCCGAGTCGCTGGCCGAACTCATCGAGAATGTTCTCGGTGTAGCGGCTAGACCGTAGGACCATGGACTGGGCCGCGATCGCCTACCCGTTCTCTCTGGGCCTAGTCGCCGCGTTCAACCCGTGCGGCTTCGCCCTGCTGCCCGCCTACCTGTCGTACTTCATCGGCGTCGAGCAGTCTCAGGCCTCGCCGCCGGCGTCGGGCGCACGGACGCTGGGCGCGATGTTGCGAGCCATCGGAGTGGCGCTCACGCTCACCGCCGGCTTCATCGTCGTCTTCGGCGCCTTCGGCCTGCTGTTCGAGACGGTGCTCAGCCAGGGCACCGTGCTCGATCGCATCGGCTACGTGACGATTGCCATCGGCGTGATCATGGCGCTGCTGGGCCTGTGGCTGCTGACCGGGCGAGCCATCAACCTGCGATTGCCCAAGATGAACCGGGGCACCGGCGGCCGGGGCCTCGGGTCGGTGTTCATGTTCGGCGTCAGCTACGCGGTGGTCTCGCTGTCATGCACGATCGGTCTGTTCATCGCGGCGGTGGCTACCAGCTTCTCGTCCGACGGCGTGGCTGACGGGACAGCCAACTTCGTGGCCTACGCGATCGGGATGGGCGCGGTCATGACGTTCCTGACCCTGGCACTGGCCCTCGCTCGCACCAGCGTGGTGGGGGCGATGCGGAGGATGTTCCGCTGGATCAATCCGATCTCGGGGCTTGTCCTGATCGCGTCGGGGATCTATGTCGCCAATTACGGCTGGTGGGAACTGCAGATTCTCGACGACCCGCGGGCCACCAACGTGCTGGTCGACAAGTTCACCGAGTTCCAGGCGGCTGTCAGCAACTGGATCGATCACGCCACCGCGGAGCGCCTGGGCGTGCTGTGCGCTCTGGGGGTGCTCGGCGCCCTGGTGATGGGGTGGCGGCAGGGCGAGACCAGCGTGTTCCTGCGCCGCTTCATGACCGCGATCTACCTGGCCCTGTACCTGGTGGTGGAGTTCTACTTCAACCGGGGCGACTTCGTGGTCCTGCCGATCCTGCGTTTCGCCGGCGGGTGGCCGCTGCGGGTCGGCCACTGGTTCACCGATCCGCTCCGCTTCGGGGTGCCGCTGGAGATCCTGTTCACCGCCCTGGTCGCCTTGATCGTCTGGAGACTCTTGAAGCGGACCAGGCGCCGGCAGCGCCCTGCGCAAGATGCGTTGAACCGGCCGCTTTGAGCCGAAGCTTCCCGGAGTTGCTCGCCCACCCGGGCGTGGATGAGGTGTGCGAGCTGCGGGACCGGTTCGGGATCATGGCGTTCCACGGCGGGAACCTGGAGCGCACCACCGACGTGATCGCCCGGGAGGTCGCCGAGCGCAGCGGAACCTCGTTCTACGCGGTCATCCAGCACGCCCCGCTGCGCGAGCATGTGCCCTCCATCACCATCCGGCCCGAGCACTCCAGCGGTCTCCGGGAGTTCCTCGACCATGTCCACACGGTCATCGCGGTGCACGGCTACGGCCGCGAGACCCAGTTCTGGAAGGTTCTGCTGGGGGGCAGCAACCGGAGTCTCGCCAGCCATCTGGCCGGGCACCTGCGAGCCGCGCTGCCGTCCCAATACGGCGTGGTCGACGATCTCGACGAGATTCCGCGGGGACTGCGGGGGCTGCACCAAGCCAACCCGGTGAACCTCCCCCCGAACGGAGGGGTGCAGCTGGAGCTGCCCCCGACCATCCGCTGGAACAAACGGGCCCGCAACTGGTCCGACCATGAGGGAACTCCCCGGGCCCCCCAGGTCGGCACCCTCATCGATGCCCTCGTCGATGCCGTTGACGCCTGGACCGCGCCGCCCGAGAGCTAGGGCGCCAAGCGCTCGACCACCCAGTCCCCGCCGGTGGTCCCGTCCGGGCGGCGGTAGCGCAGGCGGTCGTGCAGGCGGCTGCGGCGTCCCTGCCAGAACTCGACCGTGACCGGTCGCACCAGGTAGCCGCCCCAGTGGGCCGGGCGCGGCACCGTGCCGGACGCTGCGAAGCGGGCCTCGGTCTCGGCGGTCAGGCGCTCCAGTTCGGCCCGATCGGCGATCACCTCGGACTGCGGCGACGCACTGGCCGCGATCTGGGCGCCCCGGGGTCTCGACGCGAAGTAGGCGTCGCTCTCGCCGTCGGGCAGGTGCTCCACCGTTCCCACCACCCGCACCTGGCGCTCGAGGGGGTGCCACAAGAAGCACAGCGACGCCCGGTGCGACCGGTCCAGGTCCAGCCCCTTGGCCGACCGCCGGTTGGTGTGGAACACGAAGCCGCGCCCGTCGAGCCCCTTGAGGAGCACCGCCCGGGCCGAGGGCCAGCCGTCGGCGCCGGTTGTGGCCAGGATGACCGCGTTGGCGTCATAGGGCTTCGTCGACAGCCACTCATCGAACCAGCGCTTGAACTGGTCGATGGGGTCGTCAGCGACATCCTCGGTGCTGAGCCCGACCTCTGAGTACTGCTCGCGCATCTGCGCCAGATCCATGCCCCGACTCTAGGCATCTCAGCAGAAGACGATGGACGTGGTCCCACCCATGTACGGATGCAGGGCCTCGGGGACGGCGACCGAGCCGTCGGGCCGGCGGTAGGTCTCCACCAGCGCGGCCCACACCCGGGGCACAGCCAGACCCGAGCCGTTGAGGCTGTGCATCATCTGGGTACGGCCCCCGGCCTCCGGCCGGAACCGGATGTTCGCCCGCCGGGTCTGGTAGTCGCGGCACCACGAGATGCTCGACACCTCCAGCCAGCGGTCGGCTCCGGGGGCGTACACCTCGATGTCGAACGTTCGGGCCGATGCGTCTCCCAGGTCTGCGGTGCACAGGTCGAGAATCCGGTGGGCCAGGCCGAGGTCGGCTATGGCCCGCTCGGCCCGGTCGAGGATCTCGGCGTGCAGGTCATGGGCCTGCTCGGGGGTGCAGAAGCCGTACAGTTCCACCTTGTCGAACTCGTGAACCCGCAGCAGACCGCGGGTGTCCCGACCGGCCGCGCCCGCCTCCCGCCGGAAGCACGACGTGTGACCCATCAGCCTCACCGGAAGGTCGGCCTCCTCGACGATCTCGCCCGACAGCAGCGATGTCAGAGGAACCTCGGCGGTGGGGATGGCCCACAGCCCGTCGCGCTCCACCTGGTAGGCCTCGTCGGAGAACTTGGGAAGGTGCCCGGTGCTGGTCATGGTGTCGGTCCGCACCAGCGTGGGCGGCCTGATCTCCTCGTACAGGTCCCGGTTGCGGTCGAGCCCGTAGTCGATGAGGGCCCGCACCAGCCGGGCCCCCAGCCCCCGGTACATGGCGAACATGGAGCCCGACATGCGCACGGCCCGGTCGATGTCGAGAATGCCGAGCTCGGTGCCGATGTCCCAGTGCGGCACCCTCTGGTGGTCCTGATAGGAGCCCGGGTCGTAGCCGGTGGTGCGCACCACTACGTTGTCGTCGGGTCCCGAGCCGTCGGGGCAGTCCTCCGCCGGCATATTGGGAACGAACAGCAGGATCCGGCGGATCCACTCCGAGAGCTGCTCGGCCTCAGCGGACAGCTCGTCGACGCGGGCGCCGAGTTCCCGGCTGCGAGCCCGTAGCTCCTCGGCCTCGCCAGCCCGACCGTCGCGGTGGAGGGCGCCGACCTCGGCCGAGATCCGCTTCACCTCAGACCTCAGTTCGTCGGCCTCGTTCACCAGTGCCCTCCGACGCTCGTCGTGCACGACGACCTGGTCGAGGGGCTCGGTCGGCTCGCCCCGGCGGGCAACAGCGGCTTTGACTGTCTCGGGTTCGGCCCTCAATTGGCGCAAGTCGAGCATCCACCGACGGTACCGGCTCATGCCGCCGCGCGTGGCGTGCCCGGCGGTGCCACTTGCCCGAGTGGACATCCACACTTATCCTCAAGTTAGGGTCGGGCTGTGGACAGTCCAGCAACATTAACTGTAATAACATGTGCATTACAAACAGATACAGACAGAGTAACCGAGAAGTAAGATGAAGAAGACAAAATACGTACCTACCGACAGAGAGCGCCAGGTCCTCGACCATGTTGAGAACCCCCGTTACGACCGCCAGATCGTCAACGGTCTGGCCCCGTTCATCAACGAGAGCGCGCCCGAGGACATGCGCGGCTTCTACACCCCGGTCGAGTTGTCCGACCTGCAGAGCCTCAAGGGAACCGACCGCGATGTCGAGGACCGAATGCCGGTCAAGATCACCCGCCACTACTTCGACATGGCCCGCAACAGCCCGGCGCTCCAGAAGCTGGTCAAGGGCTCGCCGGACGAGACCCTGAACCTCGACGGCGAGGAGGACCCGGCCGGCCAGCTCGACTACAGCCCCATCGAGGGGATCCTGCACAAGTACGAGATGGCACTGCTGTATGTGATCTCGACCTGCTCGGCCCACTGCCGGTTCTGCTACCGGGAGGAGCTGATCGCCCGCAAGGACATCGAGCGGGCCGACGGCACCGTCAAGAAGAAGGGCCTCGCCCAGGTGGCCGAGGTGACCGACTACATCCGCACCCACAACGCCGCGGTCATGGCCAACGGCGGCCGCCATCCCGAGACCGGCCGGCCCAAGCTGCGGGAGATCCTGCTCTCGGGCGGCGATCCGATGGTGCTGCCCAACTCCAAGCTGGCCGGCTGGTTCACTGCGCTGGCCGAGGCGGGAGCGGAGGTCATAAGGGTGGGGACCAAGGAGCTCGCCTTCCACCCCGACCGTTTCGACGACGCGTTCCTGTCGATGGTCGACCGGTTCCACGAGGTGTACCCCGATGTGGCCCTGCGGCTGATGGTGCACTTCAACCATCCCGACGAGCTGCTGGCCAAGGACGCCGACGGCAGCTACATCTGTGACGAGCACGGGCGCTACGAGTGGAATCCCAGCACCCGGCGGGCCGTGGACGCGGTCGTGTCGCGCGGCTGGATCTGCGTGGAGAACCAGTCCCCGATCATCCGGGGGGTCAACGACGACGCGGACGCCCTGCGCATCCTGCAACGCACCCTCAAGGCGGCCGGCATCGAGAACCACTACTTCTTCGGCGGCCGCAACATCGTGGCCTACAAGGCTTTCAACGTGCCCATCGAGACCGCGTGGCAGATACTCAACGACTCGCAGCGAGGACTGTCGGGCGTCGAGGCCCACGCCAGGCTCACCTGCGTGCACTTCAAGGGCAAGACCGAGGTCTCGGCGATCACCGAGGCGCCGATCCCGGGCGTGCCCGGCGCCGAGAACGGGGTCGTCGTCTTCAAGGTGCTGCGCAGCCCTGCCGATGCCGGCGAGCGCGGCAAGGTGGCCATCGTCGGGCGCAACCCGGAAGCCCTGTGGTTCGATGACTACACGGACCGTGTCATCATCGACGAGGCCGGGCTATTCGACTACTACCGGAGCACCGGGGCGGCCTCCGCAGCCTCCACCAACGGCGCAGCCCAGGCGAGCCAGCCCCGCCGCACTCCGGCAGACCGGCATCGCGACGAGGAGATCCACAAGCACCGAACCCCGGCCCAGCCCCGGACCTGACCGGCCCACCAAGGAGCGGGCGGGCACCCCGCCCGGGTCAGGCCGCGACCAGCGAGTCGAGGTGACCGGCGAGGTGTGACACAAGGTCGCGGCTGTCGTCGCTGGCGCCGCAGATGAAGCTCGACTTGCGCCTGCGCAAGAAGTTCAGCCCGATGATGTACATGCCGGGGGACTCGGTGACGACCCCGCCGTCGTGGCGGATCTGGCCCTTCCGGTCGATCACACCGACGTCGAGCCACTGGTACTCGGGCCGGAATCCGGTGGCCCAGATGATGGTGCGAATGTCCCCCCGGGCCAGATCCAGGCTCAGCGGCGGCAACTGCGGCACCCGGGTGGGGGCGAACCTCTCCGGAGGCCCGACCGCGTCGAGCTGGTGCTCGCCGGCCCACTCGTCGAAGGTGTCGAGCAGCCGGCCCAACTTGAGGTCGGCCAGCTCGCACTTGTTGGTCAGCGATCCTGACAGCAGCACCTCGGTGCCCCGCAACGCCGCGAGCCTCCCCACCAGCCGCACGCCCTGATCGGTGAGGGCGTTGAGGTCGAGTGTGACCCGATCGGGGGTTCCCACGAGCTGCGGGGACGGGGTGCGCCGCACCCGCACGACATCGTCGACCTCGTCGTAGCGCTCGTCGAAGAGGCCCGAGCGCTCCATCCACCACAGGATGTCCCGACCCCGGTAGAGGCGGGGCATGCGCACATGCTCACCCACCGCCACGGTGACGGGACGGCCGGAGCGGTGCACCTCATCAGCGATCTGCACCCCAGTGGCCGAGGCGCCCACCACCAGCACCCCGCCCGGGGCCAGCCCGGCCGGATTGCGGTATTCGAATGCACTGAGGGCAGCGACCGGTGCCGGCAACGGGCCGCCCAACTCGGGCACCTTGGCAACGTTGAAGCCGCCCGTGGCCAGCACCACCGTCTTGCACTCCCAGCGGCCCCGGTCGGTGTCGACGATGTAGCCGGCACCCGAGGGCCGCACCGAAGTCACCGTCGTCCCGGTGCGCACCGGCGCCTCGATGACCCGGGCGTAGTCCGAGATGAACTCGATGACCTCCGGCATGGACATGAAGCCGTCCGGTTCCGTGCCACCGTGTGACTGGTACGTGTAGCCCGGCAGACGGCTCTGCCAGTTGGGAGTGAGCAGCCGCAGCGAGTCCCAGCGCTGGGTCCGCCATGAGTTGGCCACCTCGCCGCGCTCGAGCACGACATGGTCGATCGAGCGGGCCGCAAGGTGCCGGCTCACGGCCAGCCCGCAGTGCCCGGCCCCTATCACGACCGTCGTAGTTCTCATGGATCCGCCGGGTGCCCGTCGTGCGGGTTCGGGCTTACTGGACCTCTACGGTCACGTTCGTCGGGTTGGTGATGATGTCGTAGACGGCCGACCGCTTCTGGGACTGGGCCACCAGTGCCCTGATCTCGTCGGCGGTGGCGTCGGCATCGATGTCGTAGGACACCTTCACGTCGTTGAATCCGTTGCGGACGTCCGGGTCGCCGCCGAGGATCCCCAGGATGTCCATGCTGCCCTCCAGGGTGGCCTTCACCGATCGCAGCTGGATCTCGCGGTTCTGGGCCACGGCGGCCACCCCGGCGGTGAGGCAGCTGGCCAGGCCGGCCAGCACCAGCTCGACCGGCGTGGCCGCGTTGTCCTCCGCGCCGAACACCAGCGGATGATCGGCTTCGAAGGAGAAGGTCGAACGGTGCTGGTGCTCCTCGCCGAGCCCGAAATAGCTGTCGACCGACGAGCGGCTGTGGGTGCCGTTCAACCACTCGTTGGTGGCCTTCCAGGTGAACTGGGCCGCTTCGGGTGCCTCGCTGAGAGCCTGGCGGGCGCCCAGCAGGTGTTCGACGTTCACGCCGTTGTCTACGTTTGCAGTGGTCATCGGGTGGATGTCTCCTGTCTCATGGCGGTCCCGCGGATGCGAACCGCGACGGTGACAGTGCAATCTAGACGCTGGCCGGCCGAATCCCGACCTTACCGATCAACTTTTCCGGGAATTGGATCGAGGGCTGAGACTACGGCTTAGAGAGGCTTGCGGGCCAGGAAGCAGTACAGCGGTGTGAAGACCCCGGATCGACCGCCGGCGGTGTAGGCGCCCGCGGTCCGGTCCAGCATCTCGAAGACGTCAGCGGAGCCCTTAGGCAGGATCCTCAGCATCTCGGCCAGCCTGGATCCCCCGATTGCCGTCCTGCGGCCCTTCGGAACCCCCATCGGGGAGTTGCCCAGCGTTCTGCTCCAGCTCTCCAGGGGTTGGTACCACGGCGTGGTCGGACCGTCGGACCCGGCACCCCGGTCCGTCCCCTCGATGAGCTCGAATCCCACCGCTTCGAGCGTCCGGTCCACCTGGTGCGTCGTCGCGATGTCGCGGAGCGCGATGCCGCGCATCAGGTCCTGCTTCATGGCCCGATGCTCGTCGTCATCGGGGTCGAACCTGTCCGTCATGCACATCTCCTGACCCCAGAAGAGGGCTCCGGGCTTCAGGACGCGGAAGATCTCCGCGAACGCGCCCGCCTTGTCGGGTGCATGACATGTCGATTCGATCGCGTAGGCGCGATCGAAAGTGCCGTCCGCGACGGCCGACATGTCCATGAAGCTGCACACCAGGAAGTCGGCCATATGGTCGAGTCCGGCCGCGGTGTTCAACGACCGCGCCCTGCCGATCTGGATCTCATTGATGTTGACCCCGACGACCGTGACGCCGGCCTCGGAGACGACGCGGCGCATCGGGCCGCCGATCCCGCAACCGATGTCGACCACCGTCATGCCCTCGCGCAGCTCCAGTTTGGAGATCATCAGCCGCTGGTGCCGGATCTTGGCGTCCTCCATGCTCTCGCCCGGCCTCAGCGGCGCGAAGTGCAGGGACTCGCCCCAACCCCAGACCATCAGCTCGTTGGAGATGTCGTAGTACTCCTTGACGGTCTCGGCGTGGTCGTAGCCCGCCTCGTCGGCATCCGGAGCGGACGCTCGGTCGAGCCATCCCTCGAAGCGCCGGATCCGGCGGGCGACTCCCCCGCCGACCCGGTCCGCGGCCCTCAGCCCACCAAGGACTCGTGACAGTTTGGACATCTCGCCAGACCTAGACGCGGGGCTCAGACGGCGGGGGGCCCAAGCGCTCGAACTCGGCCTCGATGTCGGCCGTGGTGAGGGTGTTGGCCGAGAAACGGAGACGGCGCTCGGCCGCGTCGGCGTGGCGCTGGGCGGCCGAGAAACGGAAGAAGCGGATGGCTATCAGGGTCCACAGGTACAGGCCCCCGAGCACCTTCATCACCGCGCCCGCGGCCTGCTGGTCGGCGGCCACCGAGATGCCGAACAAGCGCTGGGCGTGGTCGTAGACCGGGTACACCGAGCCCTCGGCGAAGGTCAGCCAGGCGGCCGGCACGGTGGGGACGATCGACATGGTGAACAGGTAGACCATCTTGGCCGGCTCGGACAGGTGGAACTCCCGCAGCGGCCCGACCACCGGCGTCCACATGGCTAGCGCGCTGGTGAACATGAGCAGGTGCATGGCGTAGTGGAAGGGGCCGCTGCGGACCGACAACTCCACCAGGGTGTTCCAGTGCATCAGCCCCTGCAGCGCGTTGAAGACCACCCCGGCCACCAGCGGGTGCACCAGGCGGCGGATGATCCTGGCCGAGCGCGAGCCGTCCACCACGATGAGGCGAGCCAGCCACTCGGGCACGGCCATGAGCAGCAGCGGCGGCACCACGAAGCTGATCAGCAGATGCTGCACCATGTGCACCGAGTACAGGTACTCCTCGGCGATGTCGTGCACGGGCCAGTCCGCCGACACCCACAGCAGGGCCACCGCCGCAATGAAGCACAGCCTCTCGCGCTTCGTGACCGCGGCCGTACCCGGAGGCGCCGCGACCGGGGCCACCACCCTCACCACATACACCGCAACGGCGACCAGCAGGGCGACGGTCAGCCACACCTCGGGATGGAACTGGAAGCGCCAGGCGTCGGTCGCAGCCAGCGCGCTCACTGTGTCCCGCTCCTGTTCGCTGCGCTCACGGGCCGCTCGGGCCCCGGCCTCGCTGAGCGCATCGTGGATGCTTCATGAAGTGCTGCCTCCCCCGCTCGGCCTCTGCCGGCTAGACCCAGAACTCGAAGACCGTCAACGTGACCACGTACACGCCGACGGCCAGAGTGAGCCCGGCGGTGAACATCCGGCCGAACAGCTTGCTGTCGAAGCGCAGGTGCATGAACCAGGTGGCGACCAAGTAGAACTTGACGATCATCATGAAGATGAGCGACGGCACCAGCGCGACGCCCCAGTCGAGCACCGTCTCGAAGTATGTGAACACCTCCAGCGCGGTGATCACGGCCAGAACGATGGCGATCTTGGCGTAGGCCCAGTCGGAGGGATGGCCGTGGCCCTCTTCGTGGTCGGCGTCCGAGTGCTCGCCGGCCGCGCCGGAAGTCTGCTCGGAGGTGGCGGTCTCGCTCATTGGTATCAGTCGGCCGGGATCAGGTAGATGACGGTGAAGATGAAGATCCAGACGATGTCGACGAAGTGCCAGTAGAGGCCCACAATCTCCACCGTCTCGGCGTTGCGCTGGGTCAGCTTGCCCTTCACCGACGCCACGAACAGCGACATCAGCATCACGATGCCGAGGCTCACATGCACCCCGTGGAAGCCGGTCAGGGTGAAGAAGGCGCTGCTGGCCGGGTTGGTGGTGAAGGCGACGCCCTCACGCACGAAGCTGGTGAACTCGTAGACCTGCCCGCCGATGAACACGCCCCCGAGCAACGCGGTGGCCAGCAGCCAGGTGCGGCCGGCCTCGGCCTCGCCCCGGGTCACCGCGGAGAGAGCCAGCACCATCGTGAGCGAACTCATCAGCAGCACGAACGAACTCACCGACGTGAACGGGATGTCGAACACGTCGGTGGGCAGGGTGCGCCCGTTGCCCCGGGTCTTGTACAGCAGGTACGTGGATATCAGACCGCCGAACAGCAGGCACTCCGAGCCCAGGAACACCCACATGGCCAGCTTGGTGTGGGACAGGCCAGTCGTGGTGGCGTGGCCGTGGTCGGCTACGTCGTGGCCGGGATCGGCTACCAAGGGTTCAGCGCTCATGGCTGGTCGCCTTCGTCATCGAGCTCGGCGTCTTCGTCCTCGTGATGTTCTTCGTGGTGGTCGTGGGCTGCGTCGGGGTCGTCCACCGGTTCCATGGCCCACGAGTAGAGCGATGCGATCGTGAGCAGCGCGCCGATCAGCGCCAGCCAAAGGTTGAAGATCAGGCCGTAGCCGATCAGCGGCAGGCCGACCGCCACCGCCAGCGGCCAGAACGACGGCGACGGCAGGTGCACGCCGGTGGCCTCGCCAGTCTGGGCGGCCTCCTCGACGGTGGCGACCCGCACCACCGTGCCCCCGTCGTCCTCGGCGTACTTGGCGTGCCACCACTCGTCGCGGCCGTGCACCACCGGCACGGTGTCGAAGTTGTGGGTAGGCACCGGCGACGGGATCGACCACTCGAGGCTGCGGGCATCCCAGGGATCCGGGCCGGGAGGGGGCAGGTGGGGGGCGTCGCGTTTGGACTTCACGACGTTCCAGATGAACACCATCACGCTAACTGCGAGCAGCAGCGACCCGACGGTGGCCGCCATGTTCCAGAACTCGAAGCCGTAGCCGCGTGCGTAGGTGTCGATGCGGCGCGACATTCCCTGCAGGCCCAGGATGTGCATGGGGCCGAACGTGAGGTTGAAGCCCACCAGCATGATCCAGAAGTTCCAGTTGCCCAGCCGCTCATTGAGGAAGTGGCCCCACACCTTCGGCCACCAGAAGTACAGGCCCGCGAACAGGCCGAGCACGCCGCCGCCGAAGATCACATAGTGGAAGTGGGCCACGATGTAGTAGGTGTCGGTCTGCTGGGTGTCGGCCGGCGCCACCGAGTGGGTCACGCCGGACAGGCCGCCGATGGTGAACATGGCCACCGTGGCCACCGCGAACTTCATGGCCACCGTGAAGCGCAGCTTCCCGCCCCACATGGTGGCAAGCCAGTTGAGGACCTTCACCCCCGTCGGCACCGCGATGAACATCGTCGACAGGGAGAAGGCGGCCACCGAGATGGGGCCAATGCCCGACACGAACATGTGGTGGGCCCACACGCCCCAGCCCATGAACCCGATGGCGATGCCCGAGAACACCATGAACTCGTAGCCGAACAGGGGCTTGCGGCTGAAGGTGGGGATGATCTCCGACACCACCCCGAAGGCGGGCAGGATGATGATGTACACCTCTGGATGGCCGAAGATCCAGAATAAGTGCTGCCATAAGAGCGGGTCGGCGCCCGCGTCGGGATTGAAGAACTGGGCGTCGAAGAGCCGGTCGAACATCAGCAGGAACAGGGCCACGGTGATCACCGGCAGCGCGAACAGCAGCAGGAACTGAGTGATCAGCAGCATCCAGGTGAGCACCGGCATGCGCATCAGCGTCATGCCCGGGGCCCGCATGTTGAGGCAGGTGACGATCAGGTTCACCGACGACACCAGCGAGGCGATGCCCAGGATCTGCAGGCCGATGGCGTAGAAGTCCACGCCGTGGCTGGGCGAGAAGGCCACGCCGCTGTTGGTGGAGTAGCAGAACCACCCGCAGTCGGCTCCGCCGCCGCCCACTATCCACGAGGTGTTCAGGAAGATGGCGCCCGACAGCCAGATCCAGTAGGAGAGCGCGTTGAGGCGGGGGAAGGCCACGTCGCGGGCCCCGATCTGGAGGGGGATGAAATAGTTCGCGAAGGCGGCGGCCAGCGGCATGATGAACAGGAACACCATGGTGACGCCGTGCATGGTGTACACCTGGTTGTAGACGTCGGCGCTGAGCACCGAGCCTTCCGGAGCGGCCAGCTGCAGCCGGATGAGCAGCGCCTCGACCCCGCCGACCAGGAAGAAGAACATCGCGGAGGCTCCGTAGAGGATCCCGATGCGCTTGTGGTCGACGGTGCTGAGCCAGTCCCGCCAGCCCCGGCCGGCCTGAGGGCGAGTGAACACGCCGAGGGGCCGCTCGGCGTAGCGGGCGGTGTCGCCCGGGCCCAGCTCGAGGGGCGTCTTCTCAGTGATCGCCATGGTGCTCCAACACCTCCTCGTTCCTTATCGCCATGTCATCTGCCGTCTCACTCCACCTGGGTCGCTTCTATGACCCAGTCTGCGGGCCTCGTCCCCAGCCCTGCAAGGTAGGCCACCAGGTCGTCGATCTGCTGCTCGCTCAGATCCAGATCGGGCATGCCCCGGTACTGCTCGCCCGGCACGGTGTAGTTGGCCTTGACAGCTCCGGGGTTGCGGAGCCAGGCCTCGAGCTGGACCCGGTTGAGCGACCCGTCGGCGTTGTAGGTGTTGAAGATGCCGCCGGCGAAGGTGCTCCGGTTGGCGAAGTGGGTCAGGTTGGGGGCCGCTCCGGATGCCTGGTCGGCGCTCTCGAAGACGTCGTCGTTGACTCCCTCGATGACGTGGCAGGAGGTACAGATGCCGGAGAACACCTCCAGGCCCGCCAGCGCGGCCGGATCGGTGGGCTCGGCCGCGTCCTGGGTGGTGTCGTCGACCCAGGCCTGGAAGTCGGCCGGAGTCAGCGCGACCACCTGCATCCTCATGCGGGAGTGCGACAGGCCGCAGAACTCGGTGCACTGCCCGAAGTAGAAGCCGGGATCGGAGGCCTCGATCTTCCAGGGCGAGAAGCGGTTGGGCACGGCGTCGCGCTTGCCGTTGAGGGCGGGGATCCAGAACGAGTGGATCACATCGCGCGAGGTGATGATCAGCTCGACCTCCTCGCCGGTGGGGATCATCATCTGGCCGGAGGTGACGATGTCGGCCGGCGGCAGCGTCTTGGCGTCGCCGTGAGCCCTCAGATCGGCCAGGTCCACAGAGTCGCTGAAGTAGTAGCGGAACTCCCACCACCACTGGTTGCCCACCACCACCACGGTCGGCTCCCACTCGACGCTGTGGTCGTCGACGGCGACGTTCATCGTGTTGGCTTCGGTGGCGTCCACCGTGGGAAGCGACCACAGCATGATCACCGCGACCGCGGCCATGGTGACGAGGAATCCCACGGTCCAGCCGACCTCCAGCGGGACGTGGCCGTGGGTCTGGTCGGGCCACGCGTCGTCGCCTTCGTAGCTCCTTACCCGGTAACGCCAGATCAGCCAGACCATGGCGATCGTGATTCCCACGAACACCACGGCCGCGATCCAGAAGACGGGCAGCACCCCCCTGGAGTGCAGTTCCCGCGCGATCGGGCCTTCGGGTGCGAAGGTGTCGAGTTCGGCGTCGGATGCACAGCCGGTGGCGACAGCCGCGCCCAGCAGCACCAGCATCCACCCGACGGCGCGGCGCAGGCGCACGTCAGTGGCCTTCCTCGGACACGGCCGGCTCACCGGACTCGTCGTGGGTGTCCTCGGCAGGGTGCTCCACCTCGTGATGGACGAACTCGCGCTCGCCGGCCACCGCCGCGAGAACCCCGCCCACCAGCAGCAGCAGGGCGGCCACCGGTCCCAGGATCCGCACCAGGCGACGCCCGAGACCGGGACGGCTGGTGTACACCCAGGCCGCGATCAGGATCACCGCGGACAAGACCCCCGCGACCCACACCGCCTCCAGCTTGGACACGTTCAGCAGGATGCGGGAGGCGGCCAGCACGATCACGGCCACACCGAGCGTGCCCACGACAGGGATCTCGATGGGCGCCATGATGCGGTTGCGCAGCTCCCGGTTGATGGCGGTGTCGCCGGTGGCCCGGTCGGACCAGGCGTCCATCGTCCACTCGATCAGCGAGAGGAAGATCAGGGCGAGGCCCAGCACGAACACCATGGGGTGCAGCACCAGACCCACCGCGGCCGCGCCCAGGCCGAAGGCCGCGACCACCGGCCAGAAGCTGGCCGCCACCGGCTGGTCGGTCAGCACCTCGGCGAGGTTCTGGAGCCGGGCCTGGGCCGAGGCGTCGGCGTCGCGGTACGACACCAGCACCAGGCTGGCGGTCAGGCAGACTCCGGCCAGCCCGACGAGCACTCCGTAGCCGATGTGGTCGCCGACCCCGCCCTTCCAACCCAGCGAGATAGGCCCGACGTGGTTGCCGCCGGTGGTGTAGCCGTATACGAGGGCGGCCGCGGTGAAGGCTGCGAACAGTCCGAAGAAGAACTTGAAGCCGGTGGTGAACACTTGTCTGACGCCCTACTTGGTGATGAACACGACGTACCAGACCAGGAAGTAGCACAGCACGCACATGTGCCAGAACATCGCCGAGGCCTGTACCGCTTGGGCCAGATCGCGGCCGAAGGGTCCCAGCAGCGAGCGGACGGTCGTCACCGCCAACATCGCCATCGCCGCGATGAGCATTGCGATGAACGAGCCGGTGACCGCGTAGAACAGCAGCTCGGCCCGGCCGCCGTCGATGGCGAAGGCGGTGTCCTGGTAGACGAACCAGAACTGGTTGATCACTGCGGCGCCGAACATCAGCGTGACGCCCAGCGCGATGAACCCGTGGGGCCGGTCCTCGGCCCGGGCGGCCTGCACAGCCCACTGCACCGTCACCACGGACAGCATCAGCGTCATCATCATCATCCCGGCGGGGCCGAGTTCGACCGCGCCGGACGGGAACCACTCCTCGCCCAGGGCCCGAGCGTGCTGGCGCTGCTGGACGTACACCGAGACGAGGGCGGCGAACACCATGAAGGCCGCCCCCGTGGCCAGCAGGGCACCGACGGCGACGGTGCGGGGGCGGGTCGCCTCCGCCGCGGGCAGTTCGGTCGTCCTCATGCCGGCTCGCCCCCGGAAGTTGCCGCGGGTCTCACGATTCCCGCTCCTGTTCGCTGCGCTCACGGGCGCTCAGGGCCTTGACCATTGCGAACAGGGCCGCGGCCAGCCCGGCCGCCACCAGCACCGATCCGATCAGCGCCGCCATGTTGAGTGCGGCGCTGCCATCGAGCGCAAGGGCCATGAGATCAGGGTCGTCGGCGATGAAGCCGGAGAGCAGGTCGGCCACGACCAGCAGCCCGCCGCCGGCGCCCAGCAGCATGATCACGCCCACCGCCAGCCTCTGCTGGATGGAGCCCAGCAGCAGCTGCGACCAGGTCGCCAACCCAGCCACGCCGGCGATGAGGCCGGCTACGACGACGCCGTGGAACACCGCCCAGGTGGCAGAGGTCTCGAGCAGGTCGAGGGGCTCGATCACTCGCAGAGCCCCGACCACGGCGGCCGCTCCGAGGAGCTTGAGCGCCGCGCCCGCTCCCAGCATCGGGGTGCTCAGGAGCCGGTCCCGCGTCTTCGAGCCCCGCATCACCAGCTCGCCGACCCCGCCGGCAGTGGCCACCACCGGAACGACGGCGGCCAGGCCGAAGGCCACGTAGACCAGTCCGTCGCGAAGGTCCTGGGGGGCGGTGAAGTAGTCCTGTGACCAACCGCCCATCGCCAGCAGGCCGAACAGCCCGACCACGACACTGATGGCCTCGGGGCGGCTGGAGCGGGCATCGACGGCCCTGCCGACCGCGCTGAAGACGATGCCGAGCACCGGCACGGCCATGGCGTAGACCGCGGGCTGCTCCACCAGCCAGTCGAGCTGGAGCCAGATGTCGGGGCTCTCGGGCCGGCCGAAGGCAACGGCCGGCCGTCCCCGCAAGTCGGCGTAGATGACCACGATGTTGGCGATGGCCACCGGCAGGGAGAACAGCCACACCACCGCGGTCACCAGCATCGACCACGAGAAGGGCGGCACCTCGAGGAGGCTCATCCCGGTCTGGCGCAGCGAGATCACGGTGGTGGCGATGGCTACGGCCCCGACCAGCAGGGCGACGATCACCATGCCGGTGCCGAGCAGCGTGAGCGCCATGGCGTCGCTCTCATTGCCGGTCACGCCGTCGAGTGCGCCCCAGCCCCCTCCCGCGAGCACCGATGCGACAACGATCGCCGCGCCGATCAGCCACGACCAGAACGACGCCAGCGCGGCCCGGGGGAAGGCCACATTTCCCGCTCCCACCTGGGCCGGAACGACGGCCAGGGCCAAGCCGAGAAGCAGTGGCATGACCACCAGCAGCACGAACGACACCCGGTAGAGCGTCCACAGCCGGAAGTAGGCGTTGAGGCCTCCGAACAGGTCCTCGGGAGCCGCCGCGCCGGTGCGCCCCAGCGACAGCAGCACCCCGATGACGGCCGTGCCCAGCGCCAGTAGGAGCGACGCGACCACAAACAGCCTGCCGACCTGCGCGGCGTCGCTGGTCATGAACGGCTGGGCCAGGCCTCTGGGCGCGGCCAGCGTCTCGGCCGGGGACGCCGGCGCGGCTGCGCCGCCGGCGTCCGCGTCGGCCGCAGCCTCCGACTCCGCCACGGGGGACTCGGTCAGCGTCATCGGGGGGCGATGCTACACATTGACGATGGGGCCGCCGACAATCGGCGCTGACGCCGCCGAGCCGGTGCGAGGCCCGATGCGCCGGTGGGAGAGGAACACTTGCTCATCTCTAGAACCCGTTGCGGATCAGGACGTCGGCCGCGACGCAGGTGAAGAGGGCCACGATGTAGGCGTTCGACCAGCCGAAGAGCCGCATCGACCGTGCCGGGTCCGGGTGGCGCAGCACGTCGACGGCCAGCACGAGGAAGCCCGCACCCAACACCAGCGCAGCCACGACGTAAAGGACTCCCATCGAAGCCACCGGCACCAGCACCAGACTCAGGACCCACAGTGCGACGGTGTAGGCCACGATGCGGCGAGCGGTCGCTCGCAGCCCGGCCACGGCGGGAAGCATGGGCACGTCCGCAGCCTCGTAGTCGCTGCGGTAACGGATGGCGAGGGCCCAGAAGTGGGGCGGCGTCCAGTAGAAGATCACCGCGAACAGCACCACCGGGGGCCAATCGAGCGATCCGGTGACCGCGGTCCAGCCCACGAGGGTCGGCACCGCTCCGGCCGCGCCGCCGATCACGATGTTGCGGATGGAGGTCCGCTTGAGCCACAGCGAGTACACGAACACGTAGAACAAGGCAGCCGCGGCAGCCAGTGCGGCCGACAGCAGGTTCACGAAGGCCCACAGCCACACGAAGGAGCCGGCGGTGAGAGCCACCGCGAAGACGATCGCCTCGGTCGGACGGACCGCGCCGGTGACCAGCGGCCGGTTCCGGGTCCGGTGCATGAGCCGGTCGATGTCCCGGTCGACGTACATGTTGAGCGCGTTGGCCCCGCCTGCAGCCAGCGAGCCCCCCACGACGGTGGCCGCCATGAGCCAGAGCGACGGCAGGCCCTTCTCGGCCAGGACCATCGAGGGGACCGTGGTGACCAGCAACAACTCGACTATCCGGGGCTTCGTCAGCGCCACAAAGGCCGCGGCGCGGGCGCGGCGAGGGGCGCGCAAGTCTCCGGTCATGGATGCGGCCACGCCAGAAGGCTAGGAGGTTGAGAGGGTCATACGACAGCCGGACCGGGATTCTGGCATGAGTCATTTGGCCGTACCATCGACACGTGACACCGATCACCTGCGCCCGTCTCACGCGGTTCGCCCTGTGGGCGCTCACGACCATCGTGGTCACGGGGGCTGCGGTGCGCCTCACCGGCTCGGGTTTGGGCTGCGAGGACTGGCCCACCTGCTCCGAGGACCGGTTCGTGGCCGACCTCGAGTACCACGCCCTGGTGGAGTTCGTGAACCGGCTCTTCACCGGGGTCGTGGCCATCGCGGTGATCGCCGCCGTGCTGGGCTCGGTGAGGCGCCGGCCCCGGCGCCCCGACCTGACCGCCCTGTCGCTGGGCCTGGTCGTCGGGGTGCTGGCTCAGGTCGCGCTGGGAGCCCTCCTAGTGATGTCCGAACTCGATCCCCGCTTCACGATGGGGCATTTCCTGCTGTCGATGGTGCTGCTGTGGAATGCGGCTGTGCTCGATGTCAGGGCCCGGGCCGGCGCAGGCCTCGAGGCCGCCGAGTCGCCCCGGGCCGACGGCTTGAACCGGTTGATGCTATGGGCTGTGCTGGCGGTGGGAGCCGTGCTGCTGGTCAGCGGAACCCTCGTCACCGGGGCCGGCCCCCATGCTGGAGACACCCGGGCGGAGAGGCTCCCGCTGCTGGTGCGGGAGGTGGCGCGGGTTCACAGCATCATCGCGCTGGTCCTGCTAGGGATGGTGGTGTGGACGTGGTGGCGGCTGCGGGTGGCGGGATCTGTCGACCACACTCGCATGCGCCGGGTGGCCGTGCTGCTGGCCGTTCAGGGCGCGGTCGGTTACACGCAGTACTTCGCCGGCGTCCCCGTGCTGCTGGTCGGGGTCCATGTGGCGCTGGCGTCGGTCACCTGGATCGAGATCGTCAAGGCGGCCCACGCCCCAGGGGCCTCAGCAGCAGCCGCCCCGGAGCGGCTCGAGCCGGCCGGTGGGGCCGCGATGACCGGAGCCCGCCGGTGAGGCCGCCGGCTGCCATGGACATGGCCGGGGCCGGTGCGGCCTCGCCGGTCACCGCGCCGGTGATGGACCCGGTCGACGAGACGGACCGGAGGCCCGATCTGCCGTGGAAGGTGATCGTGCTCGACGACCCGGTCAACCTGATGTCCTATGTCACGTACGTCTTCCGCAAGCTGTTCGGCTACTCGCAGCAGAAGGCCCACCGCCTGATGATGCAGGTCCACACCGAGGGCAAGGCGGTGGTGGCTTCGGGGCAGAGGGAGAAGGCCGAGTTCGACGTGTACCGGCTCCACGAGCACGGCCTCTGGGCCATCCTCGAGCAGGACTGATGGCACGAGCCAGGTTCCGCTCAGGACCCGACGGCATCATCGTGACCCTCCGTGACGACGAGCGAGCCGGGCTGGCTGCGGTGCTCGAGCAGTTCCGGCAGCTCCTCATCGGGGGTGGGGACGCCTCCATGCTGCGCTTCCAGCCGCCTGTGCATCTCCACGACCACAAGGCCTCCGAGGAGTTCTGGGACATGGCCGCAGGACCCCTGCTGCGGCACCGGTTGGAGGCCATCGACGCCGTCGAGGCCGGACTGAACGGCATGCCTCTGGACGGCGAGGCGATCGCGGCCTGGATGCAGACCCTCAACAGCCTGCGCCTCTACCTGGGCAACACGCTCGAGGTGGGGGCGGCGACCTTCGATCCGCCCCGATCCGGCGACAAGTCCCAGGAGGCGGCCCGGTACATGCTCTACGAATGGCTGGGCGGGCTGCTCGACCAGCTGGTGTCGGTAGCGGCCGAGGGCCTCCCGCCCGGCACCGACGACTGAGCAAGATGCCGCTCGAACGCGACGAGCCCGTGAATGTCCCGCTCCACCCCTTCCCCGAGGGCTGGTACTTCGTGGCCAGCCGGAAGGTTCTCGACAAGGCCAAGCTGATCCGGAAGACCTGGATGGGCACCGAGATCGTCGTGTGGTCCGACGGCACCGGCGGCGTCTGCGTCAACGAGGCGTACTGTCCCCACCTGGGCGCCGATCTGGGACCGGCCGCAGGGGGGCTCGTGCGCGGCGGCCGGCTCGTCTGTGGATTCCATGGATTCGAGTACGACACCGCGGGCCAGTGCGTCGCCACTCCCTTCGCGCCCCCGCCCAGAGCCGCCCGGCTGCGGGTCTTCGAAACCCGCGAGATCGCCGGTCTGGTCTTCGCCTGGTGGGGGATCGAGGGGCAGGCACCGCAGTGGCACCTGCACGCTGAGCCGGATCAGGCCGGCTGGAGCGACTTGATCGTCTGGACCACCCGCTTCAGCGGCCATCCCCAGGAGACCACCGAGAACTCTGTGGACCTGGCCCACTTGCGGTACGTGCACGGCTACGACAGCGTGAGCCGCGTCGAGCCGTTGACGGTGAACGGAACCCTCCTGGTGAGCCGATTCGACTTCGTCACCACCCGCAGGATCGCCAAGATCCTGACCTTGAAGCTCGACGTGGCCGCCAACACCCTCATCTACGGGCTGGGCTACTCGTTCGTGGAGGTGCAGGAGCGCGCCATCGGCATCCCGATGCGCCTCTGGATCCTGGCAACCCCTGTCGACGGCACGGTGATCGACCTGTCGGTGGTCTCGCAGGTGGGTGAGGTGCGCGAACCCAAACGGCGGATCCTCGGCCTCGGCTTTCTCCCGGTGAGGCGGCGCGCTCCGATCATCAACAGGTTCATGGCGAGATTCCAGCAGCACGATGTGCTGCAGGACGTGCCGATCTGGAACGCCAAGAGGCACCGATCGCGTCCCCGCCTGGCCCGCTCCGACGGCGAGATCATGGCCTTCCGCTCCTACTGCGCCCAGTTCTATCCCGACCTGCCGGCCGGGGACGGCGACACCGGAACCGTCGTCGACCTGCGGGCCGCAGGCGACGGATAGCCGGACGGCGAGCGGCAGGCGATGGCTACCGGCGAGACACCGGAGGCCCCGCGGCGAATAGCGATCGTCGGTGGCGGGGTCTCGGGGCTGGGGGCGGCATGGGCGCTGAACCATCACCCGGACCGTTTCGACTTCCTGCTGTTCGAGGCGAACGAACGGATCGGCGGCAACGCGATCACAGCCGACATGCCCCAGGACGACGGCCGGTCGATTCCCTTCGACATCTCGGTCACCGCCTGCATCCCGTCGGTGTACGACCACATCGTGCTGTTGATGGAGAGGTTCGGCGTCGAGCTGATCGACACCAGGTTCAGCTACAGCGTCAAGTACGGCGGCCAGATCTACGCCCACGACTTCGACTCGGAGATCAGGGACCAGCTCCAGGACGAGATCGCGAGATTCCAACGCCTCCTGCGGCGCCTGCACACCTTCGGCTGGCTGACCCGCTCCCAGTCCAGGCTGCTGAACGCGATCAACCCCTTCAACTACATCAGCATGGGGACGGTCCTGAACCTGGGCGGCTTCTCCGGCGACTTCAGGTACAAGATCCTCAAGCCCATGTTCGTCAACTTCCTCATGGCGACGAACGTGTTCGACATGCCCGCCTCCCTGTTCGCGCGCTATCTCGAGTTCTTCGACATCGAGTCGGCCACCCCGATGCAGACATGGGATCAGGGCACACGCCACCTCTATGAGCACCTCACGGCCGGCTTCACCGACAGGATCCACCTGAACCGGCCGGTCCGGAAGGTGTACCGGTCGGAGTCGGGTGTCGTGGTCGAGGACTCCGACGGGGTGCGGGAGACGTTCGACGACGTGATCTTCGGCTGCAACGCCAACCAGACCCTGATGATCCTCGACCAGCCCACGAGCCTGGAGCGCTACCTGCTGTCGTCGATCCGGTACGAGAGCGAGCTCCACAACCACACTCTCGTCCACCATGACTCGTCCGTGCTGCCGGACAACGAGGCGAGGCCGTTGACGACGCGGAGCAACCACATCGAGCAGTACGGGTCAAGACCGGACAACTACGAGATCACCTACATCATGCACAACCAGCAGCCGTGGGCCGGCCGCTCCGACAAGCCCTGCCTGGTCACCTACAACCCGATCAGTCCCATCGACGAGGAGAAGATCGTCAAGCGGTGGTGGTTCCAGCACGTCGTGCACGACGTGCGCCATGTCGCGCTGCTCATGCCCCTGTTCCGCCTCATCCAGGGCAGGCGCCGGACCTGGCACTGTGGCGCCCACACGCTGATCAACAGCCAGGAGACCTGTCTGATCACCGGGCTCGCCGCGGCCAGGCAGATGGGCGCCGGCTACCACTTCGACGATGGTGCCGCCAAACGTTCATTCAACTACTACGGGAGCATCATGTACGGAGGGCGGTTCAGGAAGGTGCAGGACTGAGGCAGGGGCCCGCCGGTACAGTGGCCCGTCATGAGCCGTGTGCTCGACAGGTTCAGCCGGCTGGTCACGGCCCGGCCGTGGATCACGCTTCTCGTCCTCCTGTTGATCACCGTCGGGCTGGCCGCGGGGGCGACCCGGCGCGCGCCGCCCGTGGAGGGAGCCTCGGTCGCGTTCCTTCCCCCCGGCAGCGCCATCGCCACCGCGGTGGACGAACTCGACGAGTTCTTCGGGGAGTCCAGCGACATCAACCTGGTGACGCTGGTCTTCCGCGGCGACGCGCTCACACCCGGTGGGCTCGCCCAGATGGATGCCCTCCTCGACGAGATCCTCGCCATCCCGGGCGCGGCGGCGCTACTGGCGCCGACCGATCCGCTCATCGCGCCCTCCCTGCTGATCGAGGCCGCCAGCGGGCTTGACGCCGCCTCGGTCACGCAGGCGGACATCGACGCCGTCTCAACCATCCCCGAGATCGGCGGAGCACTGGCCGCGCTGGGGGGGATCGACTCGGACGGCACCCCGGTCACCATTGCCAGCATCCGCCTGCTCAACACCGATGACACCAGGGTTCACGACGTTGAACGGCGCATGAGCGAGCTGGCGGCCGACTCGGAGGGCCCGTTGCGGGTGAGCAGCCTGTCACCGGTGGTGCTCGAGGACGAGTACACCGAGGCCATAGAGACGGGGATGGCGCCGCTGGTCGGGCTGGCGCTGCTGCTGATAGCCGGGCTGATCGTGCTCTTCATGCGCACCGTCTCGGACCTGCTGATCACGCTCACCGGCCTGGTCTTCTCGCTGGTCTGGATCGTCGGGGCGGAGGGGTGGCTCGGGCCGGACGGGCTCGGCTGGATCGGTCCTCCGAGCTCGCTCACGACGATGGTGCCGATCATCGTGATCAGCCTCACGGTGGACTACGCGATCCAGGCCATTTCGCACTACCGCGAGCAGCGAGCCGCCGGAGAGGCGGTAGTCCAGGCAGTCCAAACCGGGCTCCGCAACGTCGCCGTCCCGCTGGTGCTCGCCGCGGTCACCACGATCGCGAGCTTCCTGGCCACCCTGTTCTCACCGATCGATGTGGTGGGCGACTTCGGCATCGTGGCCGGGCTGGGCGTGGGATTGAGCCTGATCGTCATGCTCACGCTGGTCCCGGCAGGCCGCACGATCATCGACCGGCGGCGCGAGTCGCGCGGCAGGCTGGCACCGCCCCGCTCGGTCTCGAGTGCTCTGCCCGGCATCGAGCGGGCCGCGGAGATGATCGGGGCGGGGGTGGCCCGCCGGCCGGCGCCCTACCTCATCGCCGTGCTGGCCGTGACGATCGGGCTCGGGTACGCGACCACCGGACTCCACTCGGAGTTCAGCATCCGCGACATCCTGCCCCGGGGCGGGACCGTGCTCAACGACATGGACACTCTCGACACGGCTGTCGGCGGCTCGACGGAGCTGGCCAGCATTTTCGTGAGGGCCGAGGCGACGGAGACTCGCACCCTTCTCAACCTCCAGGAGCTCACCGACGCGTTCGCGGACGAACAGCGCAGGCCCCGGGCGGCGGCAGGACCCATCGAGGTGTCGTACGTGTCGCTCGTGGACGATTGGACCCACGACAGCGGCGACCCGGCGGACAAGTACGACCCCGACCTCGCAGCCCTCTTCGCCGAGGCCTCCGCCGGGGTGGAGCTCGATGCCGCACTCATGGAGGAGTTCCTGAGCGAGCTCGGTGCGAGGGAGCCGGCCCTGAGGCACCTGCTGGCCAACGACCCCGACGGCGTCGACGCGATCCTGCTCCAGTTCCCGACCTACACCGACGACCCTGCAGCGGCCGAGGTGGTCCAGGAGGAGATAGCGGCGCTGTGGTCCGGCGATGACGGAGCCATCACGGCGACATCCACGAGCATCCTGTCGGTCACCGTCACCGATCAGATCACGTCCCGGCAGACAGAGGCGATCAGCTCGACGGTGGCCGTCGCCCTCGGGATCCTCGTCCTGTTCTTCTGGGTGACGCTGCGCCGGCCCACGCTGGGGATCATCGCCGTCGGGCCGATCGTGCTCGTCCTCATCTGGGTCCTGGGCACGATGGCGCTACTGGGCATTCCCTACGGGCTGATCACCTCGATCATCACCGCGCTGTCGATCGGGATCGGGGTGGACTACACGATCCACGTGATCCACCGCTACCGGGAGGAGTTCTCCCGGGTTCGCAACCCGGAGGTAGCGGCCATTCGGACCCTGTCCACGACGGGTTCGGCCCTCCTGGGCTCTGCGCTGACGACGGCGCTGGGGTTCGGGGTGCTGATGTTCTCCCCGCTTGCGGGGATCCAGCAGTTCGCCATCACGGCGTCCATCACGATCGCTTACTCGCTGCTCGTGTCAATCCTGGTGGTGCCGCCGGCGATGACTGTGTGGGGCGCCTACGAGAACATGCGCCTGCGCTCGACGGTGCAGCGCATGTGGGACGACCTCGATGTGGCCGTCGAGGAGATCCACCAGCGCCATATGCAGAGGCCGAGCGACTAGGCGAGCGATCCCGGCTCATACGGGCGAGGCCGTGGCCCGAGCGGCCCGTGAGCGAAGCGAACAAGAGCGGGAATCACGACGCTGCACCGCGGGGCGACCTCGCATAGCCACGCTGCCTCGCAGCAGCAGGGCGCCTCAGACTCCTAGCTCGTGCCTCCGCTCGGAGATGTGGAACTTCAGCTTCTTGCTGGGAGACATCGACGGGAACGGGCTGATCTTCAGCTTGTAGTTCTTGGGGGCGATCTCGAAGTCGAAGTGGTGCGCCATCAACAGCAGGTTGGTGGCCAGGTACATCTCGGTCAACCGGGCACCGAGACAGGTGTGCGTGCCCAAGCCGTAGGGGGCGTACCCGGTGCCGACATGCTCCTTGCGGGGGGCCTCATAGCGGTCGATGTCGAACTTGAAGGGATCGGGAAAGAGGTCGGCCATGTAGTGGGTCGCGGTCTGGATGATGAAGACCCGCCTGCCCTCCGGCAGCTCGTAGCCCTCGACCTCGCAGGCGTTGGCCACGTTCCGGACCGACAGCGGGACGATCGGGTAGAGGCGCATGCACTCCATGATGAACCGGCGAGTGACATCGGTCGCCGGCCCGGTGAGCGTCTCGCGGTCGGGGTCGCCGCCGCCGAACACGGCATCGGCCTCATCACGGATCTTGTCGTAGAACTCCGGCTGCGACACCATGGCGTACGCGATGAAGCTGAGCTGGTCGCCGACGTACATGCTGGCGATCAGTGGAGCCGACAGCACGAACCGCAGGTTCGACTCCGGCAGGAACTGCTGATCGTTGTTGTGAATGGTCAGCAACTCATCGGCCAGATCCCGCGGGCACCCGACCCGCTGGGCGGGTGTATGGCCATGGAGCACCCGTTCCACCACCTCGCCGACCAGCTTCGCCCGGCGCCTCATGCTCGGGGTCTTCAGCATGAACTTGGGCAGGGTCCGGCCGATGTGCGTCTTGAGGGCGCGGTCCTTGAACTTGTGCATGTCGTCGACGATGTCCTGCGAGTCGATCCCGACCGACAGCGGCGACATCGAGGCGTTGACCAGCTTCCGGCACATGTCCACCGCAGAACGCTTGTCTCCGACCCTCCAGGTTGCTATCTCGCTCCGCGCGTAGGAGAGGAACTCGTCCAGCTGTTCCTCCAGCCGGGTGCGCGAGTACGCGGGTTGAATCGACTTGCGATACCGGAAGTGGTCGGCGCCGTCGAGGGCGGGCAGCAGCCCCACCCCGCCGTACACCTTCTCGAAGTCCTCCAGATAGTCCCTGGCCCTCAGGTGCATGCGGCCGTGCCGGTGAACCCAGTGGTTCGTCTCCGGGCCCGCGAGGCAGATCATGTCCTGAGCGAAGGGCGGTCGGATCTCGAACACCGGGCCGAACTCCTCCTGGAGCTCCGCGAAGATCGCGGGCAGGTTGCGCGAACGGACCTGCTTGCTGCGCAGCAGCCTCCGCAGCGGGACCAGGGGAATCGGCTTGGTCAAAGCGGTCTGCCTGAACAACCGGCCGGTGATGTTCTGCCCGACCGCATCGGCGATGGCCCGCCCGATCAAGTCCATCTTGAGGATGTCCTCGACCCGCTGCTCGGACTCCTCGTCGAGCTCGAAGATGAACCGCAGCACGTCGCAGGTCTCGATCAGGCAGATGATGACGATGTCTCTCGGATCCGGGATCTCGTTGTTGAAGATGGCCTTGCTGATGCGGGTCTTGACGAACTCGACGGCCGTTCCCACCTCGGATCCGGTGTGGACTCCCATCCGCCAGGCCGACCCGGCCAGCGACCAGAAGTCGCCGTCGTGATGCTGCAGGATCTTCAGATCGCACAAACGATCCAGAGTCATGTCGATGATCGACTCCGCCTGGGGAGCGAGACGCTCGATCCAGTACTGGGCGTTGCGCTGGCTCCGCTCAGTCGCGATCTTGTAGAGGATGGGGTCGAGGGCGGGATCGCCGGTTGCGGTCCCATCCAGAAGAATCAGGGACTCCATGTCGGTATCGATTCGAGACATGAGCGACAGCTCGGCGAGGGCGGCACCGACGATGGCACAGTTCAGGTTCCAGCCCGGTACCTGGCGGAAGTAACCGCTCTCCTCGTTGAGGAGCGTCAGGACGAGTTCGTCGACGAGAGTCAGCGATCTCGTCATCACGCCGGTCCCCGAGGTCACAGGACCTGCTCCGTGGGCCGCATCCCAGAACGTTAGCCGTTCGAACCGCGGCCAGCACAGGACCGCGCCGTTCCCGATATGCCACTTCCGCTCGGCCGGTCTCCCGCTCTTGTTCGCTTCGCTCACGGGCCGCTCGGGCCACGGCCTCGCCCGTATGAGCCGGGCAGGTCCACCTCCGCTCGGCCTCCGGGCGGCCGGTAGGCTGGGCCGGTCGGCGACGGCCGACGGGCCCCCATCGTCCAGCGGCCTAGGACGCCGGCCTTTCACGCCGGTAACACGGGTTCGAATCCCGTTGGGGGTGCGACCAGCGGCAGGGCTCGCTAGCGTCTCTAGTTCCGCACGCCCGTCGTGCACCCGGTCCTGTAGATCAGTCTGGAGTGATCGCCACCCTGTCAAGGTGGAGGCCGCGGGTTCAAATCCCGTCAGGACCGCGTTGGCGCCCCTACTGGAGCGGCGACACCCCCGGTCGGGTAGCTCAGTTGGCAGAGCGTCCGCCTGAAAAGCGGAAGGTCCGCGGATCGACGCCGCGCCCGACCACTACTGTGAGAGCACCGACCCAGCGTCGCGACCCTAGTTGCATGCCATGACCGTCACCACTCCCGGCCCCTCCACCAAGCCCCCACCGGCGACCAAGGCGGACCCCCACAACCCGATCCACAATGTCTTCTGGCGGCGGCACCGCGACGAGGTGGAGGAGGACCTCACGAGGCTCCGCTCCGAGCCGCTCACGTTCTTCCCCGGGTTCCAGTTCGTGGACGAACTTGCGGGCATCAAGACGCCGGGAGCCTGGGTCGTGCCCCGGCACGCTCCCATCCTGGAGGTGTCGCGCAACCCACAGGTCTACTCGTCGGCCCAGGGCGTCACCATCAACGACTTCCCGCCGGAGTTCAACGAGTACTTCAACTCCATCATCGCCATGGACGACCCCCGCCACGCCCGGCTGCGACGGCTGGTGTCGGCCGGCTTCACCCCCCGGATGCTGGCCCGGCTGGAGGACTCGGTCACCGACCAGGCCGCGATGATCGTGGACGAGGTCTGCGAGCGGGGCGAGTGCGACTTCGTCACCGACGTGGCGGCCCGGCTGCCACTGCGCATCGTCTGCGACCTGATGGGGATCCCGGCATCCCACCACGACTTCGTGTTCGACCAGTCCAACATCATCCTGGGCGCAGCCGACGAGGAGTACGTGCCCGAGTTCGACGACCTGCTTACCGCCATCCTCACCGCCGGCAAGTCCCTGGCCGACCTGATGGACGATGTGGCCGAGTCCAAGGTCGGCGTGGAGTCCGAGGACCTGACCAGCGTCCTCGTCAACGCGGAGGTCGACGGGGAGCGACTGACCCGGGCCGAGCTGGCCAGCTTCTTCATCCTGCTGGTGGTGGCGGGCAACGAGACCACCCGCAACGCCATCAGCTGGGGCCTGGTGTACCTCACCGACAATGGTGACCAGCGCCGCATCTGGGCCGAGGACTTCGAGGGGGTGGCCCACAGCGCGGTGGAGGAGATCGTGCGCATCGCCAGCCCGGTCACCTACATGCGCCGCACCGCCCTGCGCGACACCGTGCTTGAGGGCGTCAAGATCGACGAGGGCGACCAGGTGGTGATGCACTACCTGTGCGCCAACCGGGACGAGACAGTGTTCGACCACCCGCTCACCTTCGACGTGCTGCGCGACCCCAACTCCCATGTCGGCTACGGCGGGCCCGGCCCGCACTACTGCCTCGGCGCCCACCTGGCCCGCCGCGAGATCAAAGTGATGTTCCGGGAGCTGTTCTCCCGCATCGGCGACATCGAGGCCACCGGCGAGCCCGAACTGCTGTCCTCAGCCTTCATCCACGGCATCAAGCACCTGCCCGCCTCCTTCACCCCCAGCAAGCCAGCACTGACCTGAACGACCGCAGACGCCAGGCGGGGGATGCGGGTATTCGACTTGCGAGCAAGTAGGGCGAAGCCCGTGCGAGCAAGCGAATGCACGCAGCACCCGCCGACGACGCTGCGATGCCCAGGCGGGGGATGCGGGTATTCGACTTGCGAGCAAGTAGGGCGAAGCCCGTGCGAGCAAGCGAATGCACGCAGCACCCGCCGACGACGCTGCGATGCCCAGGCGGGAGATGCGGGTATTCGACTTGCGAGCAAGTAGGGCGAAGCCCGTGCGAGCAAGCGAATGCACGCAGCACCCGCCGGGACGCTGCGATGCCCAGGCGGGAGATGCGGGTATTCGACTTGCGAGCAAGTAGGGCGAAGCCCGTGCGAGCAAGCGAATGCACGCAGCACCCGCCGGGACGCACCACGGCAGAGTTCGGTAGTGTTGACCTATGCCGGAACTCCGATCACACACCACGACGCAGGGCCGGAACATGGCCGGGGCCCGGGCCCTGTGGCGGGCCACCGGCATGACCGACGACGACTTCGACAAACCGATCGTCGCGGTGTCCAACTCCTTCACCCAGTTCGTGCCGGGCCACGTCCACCTGCGCAACCTCGGCAAGCTGGTGGCCGACGAGATCGCGGCCGCGGGCGGGGTGGCCAAGGAGTTCAACACCATCGCGGTGGACGACGGCATCGCCATGGGCCACGGTGGGATGCTCTACAGCCTGCCCAGCCGCGACCTCATCGCCGACTCGGTGGAGTACATGGTCAACGCCCACTGCGCCGACGCGCTGGTGTGCATCTCCAACTGCGACAAGATCACCCCCGGGATGCTGATCGCGGCCATGCGGCTGAACGTGCCCACCGTGTTCGTCTCGGGCGGACCGATGGAGGCGGGCAAGACCAAGCTGGCCGGAGTGACCGTGAAGCTCGACCTGATCAACCCGATGATCTCAGCCGGCGACGCCTCGGTCAGCGACGAGGACCTGCTGGAGATGGAGCGGTCGGCCTGCCCCACCTGCGGATCCTGCTCGGGCATGTTCACCGCCAACTCCATGAACTGCCTCACCGAGGCCCTGGGGCTGTCGCTGCCCGGCAACGGCACCGTCCTGGCCACCCACGCCGACCGCCGCGAGCTGTTCTGCGAGGCCGGCCGGAGGGTGGTCGACCTGGCCCGGCGCTACTACGAGAAGGACGACGAGTCGGTGCTGCCCCGCTCGATCGCGTCCAAGACCGCCTTCGAGAACGCCATGCGGCTCGACATCGCCATGGGCGGCTCCACCAACACCGTGCTGCACATCCTGGCCGCAGCCCGCGAGGGCGACGTGGACTTCACCATGGCCGACATCGACAGGCTGAGTCGCAGCACGCCCAACATCTGCAAGCTGGCTCCCTCGACACAGGAGTACCACGTCGAGGACGTGCACCGGGCCGGCGGGATCCTGGGCATCCTGGGCGAGCTCGACCGGGGAGGGCTGCTGGACACCTCGGTGCCGACGGTTCACTCGGCCACCCTGGCCGACGCGCTGGAAGTCTGGGACGTGATGCGCGACCCGTCCCGCGAGGTCGTCGAGTTCTTCCGGGCCGGGCCGGCGGGAATCCCCACCCAGGAGGCGTTCAGCCAGTCGGAGAGATGGCCCACCCTCGACCTTGACAGGGCCGGCGGATGCATCCGCTCGCTCGACCACGCCTACAGCGCCGACGGCGGGCTGGCCGTGCTCTACGGGAACATCGCCACCGACGGCTGCATCATCAAGACCGCTGGTGTCGACGAGTCGATCCTCCGATTCTCAGGCCCGGCCAGGGTGTTCGAGAGCCAGGAGGAGGCCTGCGACGGGATCCTCGACGCCGCCGGAGGGGTCCAGCCCGGTGATGTGGTGGTCGTCCGGTACGAAGGGCCCAGGGGCGGCCCAGGAATGCAGGAGATGCTGTACCCGACGTCGTACATCAAGTCCCGGGGCCTTGGCACGGAGTGCGCGCTGTTCACAGACGGCCGCTTCTCCGGTGGCACGTCGGGCCTCTCCATCGGCCACGCCTCTCCCGAGGCGGCCGAGGGTGGAGCCATCGCCCTGATCCGGGACGGCGACATCATCGACATCGACATCGGCAACCGCACCGTCAATCTGAGGATCGACGACGCCGAGCTCACCCGCCGGCGCCAGCAGGAGGACGCCCGCCCAACAGGCTGGAGGCCTCGCGCCCGCCAGCGCGAGGTATCGGCCGCGCTGCGGGCCTACGCGGCCATGGCCACCTCCGCCGACAAGGGCGCGGTCCGCGATCTGAGCCGGATCGAGGCCTGAACCGGATCGAGGCCTGAACCGCCCGGGAAGCTAGAGCAGGTCGGAGGGGACTGCCGGGGGCGAGGGCCGCACGCAGCCCTCGGCCGCCGCGCAGGCGGCCACCTCGCCCGCCACCCGCGAAGCAACCCGCCGGTCGAAGACCGACGGGATTATGTAGTTGCGGTCCAGGTCCTCGTCGTCGATGACTGCGGCGATGGCTTTGGCGGCAGCCGCCTTCATCCGTTCTGTGATACATGTGGCACCGGCGTCCAGTGCCCCTCTGAACACGCCGGGGAAGGCGAGAACATTGTTTATCTGATTGGGAAAGTCGGACCGGCCCGTGGCCATGATCGCGGCCAGACCGTCGACCTCCTCAGGTCGAATCTCCGGATCGGGGTTGGCCATTGCGAAGACGATCGGATCATGGGCCATGGCCCGGACATCATCCGCATTGAGCAGGCCAGGCGCAGACACTCCAACAAACACATCGGCGCCGCGTATGACCTCAGCGAGAGACCCCGCCTTCTGATCGGGATTCGTATTGACCGCGAACCACTTCTTGGCATCGTGCAGTCCACTGCGGCCCTTATGGATCGCTCCGAGCCTGTCAACCCCGACTATCTCGCCTACACCGGCATCGTGGAGCATCTTGGCGACGGCCAGACCGGCTGCTCCGGTGCCCGATATCACCACCGACACATCGCTGGCCTGTTTGCCGACCAGTTTGAGCGAGTTTCTCAACGCAGCAATGGTGACGATGGCCGTGCCGTGCTGGTCGTCGTGGAACACCGGAATGTCCAGAGCGTCGATAAGCCGTTCCTCGATCTCGAAGGCCGCGGGCGCGGCAATGTCCTCCAAGTTGATGCCGCCGAACGATGGCGCCATCCGGACAACGGCCTCGACCAGCTCGTCGGGCGTGTCCACGTCGAGGCACACCGGGAAGGCGTCCACCCCGCCGAACTCCTTGAACAGCAGGGCCTTGCCCTCCATCACGGGCAGAGCCGCCGCCGGCCCGATGTTGCCGAGACCCAGGACCGCGGTGCCGTCGGTGACGATGGCAACGATGTTCTTCACGATGGTGTGGGTGTGGCGCAGCATCGGCTCCCGCTCGATCGCGGTGCACACACGGGCCACGCCCGGTGTGTACGCCATGGCCAGATCATGGGCGTCGCCCACCGGACACAGGGCGTTGACCTCTATCTTTCCGCCCTCGTGGAGCCGGAACGTGCGATCCCACCAGTCGAGGACAGTGACACCGTCAAGGTGGCTGACCGCGGCGACTATCTCGCGTGCGTGGTCGGGGGACTTGGCCAGAACATCGATCTCCCGCATTATGACCGGGCCCTTGGCCTCGAATCCCGGGATAGCAGCAATATTGCCGCCGGCGTCACCTATAGCGGTCGCAAAACGGCCCAACGTCCCAGGGCGGTTGCCGAGCGAGACCTTGATCGTTATCGAGTAAGCGGGCGTAGGTGTGTCCAAATCAACTCCCAATCTCGGTGCGGTCAAGGCAGAAACGATAGCCAGACAATGACCGAACACATCTTGGGGCTTCCCATGGTTGAATCTTTGTCACGGGAATGAGTATCATTCGAGTCTCGAAGTTCGAACAAGAAGGAGCAATCTGTGGTTCGACACATGTCAGACGAACACAAGGCAGCAAATGCCCGGGCACGAGCCGAGAACAAGGCCGTTAGCTCATACCTCGAAGGTCTCGAATCGAATCGGCCTCGACCCGGTCGGAGGCGTACTGCCGAGTCCATGCAGAAGCGAATTGAGGCCATCAGCGAAGCTCTGGAGTCGGCCACACCTATACGTCGAGTGCAGCTCGTTCAAGAGCGGATCGACCTTGAGAGGGCTTTGAGCACGCCGGCAGAAACCACGGACATCAGCGACCTCGAAGCCAAGTTCGTGGAGGTTGCGGTCTCCTACAGCGGCCGGAAGGGAATCACATACTCCGCATGGAGAGAGGTAGGAGTTCCCGCGGCCATTCTCAAGCGGGCCGGAATCTCCCGCGGCGGCACCTGACCGTCGCCACCTCCCTGAAGCGCCCTCAGCGGGTGCTCACAACCGAACTTCGGCACGCTGAGCCGCGGCTGCGGGGTGGCGTGCCGCGATCTGGCGGGCGGATGCCACCACCAGCGCGGTCTGGGCGGGCGCGGTCCCGGTGAACTGGGCCGGCTCCTCCACCAGCCGGGCCATGTCATCCCGCCCGAGCGGCACCCGGCTGTCGGCCGCGAGCAGGTCGAGCAGGTGGCCCAAGCCGGCAGCAGCCACCCCGCCGGCCTCCTGAGCGGCCTGCTGCGCAGCCTCCTGAGCGGCCTGCCGGGTGGGCGTGGCCAGCACCTCGAGCGCGGCCTCGCGCCCCATCCCGGCACGCACGAGGACAGTGAGCAGCCTCGTGGTCGCCAACGCGGGAAGGAAGCGCTCGAACTCAGCCCGGAGGGCGGCTTCGTCGATGTAGAGCTCCTCCAGCACTCCCAGCGCGGTGTGGAGCAGGCCGTCGGCGGCGCAGAAGGCATCGGGGAGCACGACCCGGCGGGCCGCCGAGCAGCTCACATCACCTTCGTTCCACTGGCGACCGGCCAGGGATGCGGCCATGGTGAGATGACCGTCGAGAACGATCCGCAATGCGCCGATCCGCTCCGAGGACCGGGCGTTCGCCTTGTGGGGCATCGCCGAGGATGCGACTTGGCCTTCCCGGAATCCCTCAGCAACGAGGCCGTGCCCGGCCATCAGCCGGACGGTCGTCGCCCACGACGCCGGTCCGGCAACGGCCTGAACCACCGCAGCCACCACGTCAAGATCCAACGAGCGCGGGTAGGTCTGCCCGGTCGCCTCGAGCACCCGGCCGAATCCCAGGTGCTGGGCCACGATCTGCTCCAGCTCGTCCACCGCTTCCTCCGAGCCGAGCAGGTCGAGCTGGTCGAGCCGGGTGCCGACCGGTCCTTTTATCCCTCTGAGCGGGTACCGGCGCAAGAGCTCGTCGATCCGGGTGAAGCCGAGCATCGTCTCCGCCGCGGCGTCGGCGAAACGCTTCCCCAGCGTGGTGGCCTGCGCGGCCACGTTGTGGGTCCGGGCCACCATCGGCGTCGAGGCGTGACCTTCGGCCAGATCAGCCAGCCGGGAGATGACCGCGACCAGGTCGTCGCGAATCACTCTCAACGACTCGAGGATCTGGAGCTGCTCGGCGTTCTCGGTGAGATCGCGCGACGTCATCCCGAGGTGGATGTGCTCGTGGCCCGCCAGCGCGCAGAACTCGTCTATGCGGGCCTTCACGTCGTGGCGTGTGACCGCCTCCCGGGCCGCGATGGACTCGAGGTCGACATCATCGACCGCAGCCGCGTACGCTTCGACGACGCTGCCGTCGACGTCGAGACCGAGCTTGCGCTGCGCTTCCAGCACGGCCAGCCACAACCGGCGCTCCAGCACGACACGGCGCTCGGGGGACCACACCGCCCGCATCCGCTCGCTGGCATAGCGCGCCGCCAGCACATTGGGAGCCGCGGCCTCCATCGAGTCAGGCGGCTTCCTGCCAGTCGAGGTACTGGCTCCGGCCCGGGCCCACCCCCACCAGCCGGATGGGCACACCGATGCCGTCCTCCAGGAAGGCGATGTAGTCGGCGGCCGCGGCCGGCAGCTGCGAGGACCGCGTGACGCCGCTCAGGTCGGTGCTCCAGCCTTCGAGCTCGGTGTACACCGGCACCGCCTTGTGGATCACCGACTGGTGGTAGGGCATGTGCTCGTAGCGCTCGCCGTCGAGCTCGTAGGCGACGCACACCTTGAGACGGTCGAGGCCGTCGAGCACGTCGAGCTTGGTGAGGGCCACCTCGGTGACGGAGTTGAGCCGCACCGCTTGGCGCATCATCACCATGTCGAACCACCCGGTCCTGCGCCGCCGGCCGGTGTTGGTCCCGAACTCGCCTCCGACCTCCACCAGGTGATCGCCGACCTCGTCGAACAGCTCGGTGACGAAGGGCCCCGAGCCCACCCGGGTGACGTATGCCTTGGTGATCCCGATGACCCTGTCGATGTGGCGGGGACCGATGCCGGTCCCGATGCACGCGCCGCCGACCACCGGGTTGGACGAGGTGACGAAGGGGTAGGTGCCATGGTCGAGGTCGAGGAAGGTCCCCTGGGCCCCCTCCAGCAGCAACTGTTGGCCCGATTCGAGGGCCTCGTGCAGCAGGGTCACGGTGTCACTGATGTAGGGGGCGAGCCTGGGGGCACACTCGTCGAGATACTCGTGGGCGATGTCGTCGCTCCTCAGGGGCAGCCGGTTGAACACCTTGGCCAGGACCTTGTTGGTATGGGACAGCGCGGCCTCGAGCTTGGCCCGGAAGATGCTCTGGTCGAGCAGGTCCTGCACCCGCAACCCGAGCCGCATCGCCCTGTCGGCATAGGCGGGCCCGATTCCCCGCTTGGTGGTGCCGAGCTTGGCGTCGCCCAGGTGGCGCTCGTGCAGGGCGTCCAACTCGGTGTGGTAGGGCATGATCAGGTGGGCGTTGCCCGACAGTCGCAGACGGCTGCAGTCGATGCCCCGGGCCTCCAGATCGTCCATCTCGGCGATGAGGACCCGCGGATCGACCACCACACCGTTGCCGATCACCGGCGTGATGTGCTCGTAGAGAACTCCGCTGGGGACCAGCTGGATCTTGAAGGTCTCGCCGTTCACCACCAGCGTGTGCCCGGCGTTGTGGCCGCCCTGGTAGCGGACGACCATGTCCATCTCGGCAGCGACGAGGTCGGTGAACTTCCCTTTCCCCTCGTCGCCCCACTGGGTACCAACGACAACGGTCGCAGGCACGGCGCTCTCCTTTAATCGGGGGGCGTTACCCGGCAAGTGTAGCGCTATTGCTGCTCCGGTCAGCGCAGGATCAGCGACGAGCCGGCCTCGTCAACGTCGACAATGACCACGTCGCCAGCGTTGTAGCGGCCCTCCAGCATGGCGATGGCCAGCGGGTCGGAGATAGCTCGCTGTATCAGCCGCTTCAGGGGCCGGGCCCCGAAGGCGGGGTCGTACCCGGTTCGGGCCAGATGCCCTCTGGCCTCGAGGGTGACCTCCAGCCTGAGACGCTGCGGATCCAGGCGCTCGCCCAGCCGTGCCAGCTGGATGTCGACAATGGAGACCAGGTCCTCGGGTTCCAGTGGCCGGAATCGCACGATGTCGTCGATGCGGTTCACGAACTCGGGTCTGAAGAAGTTGCCCGGCTCGCCCTTCAGGTTCGATGTCATGATCAACACGACGTTGGTGAAGTCCACGGTGCGGCCCTGCCCGTCGGTGAGGCGACCGTCGTCGAGCAGCTGCAGCAGCACACCGAACACCTCGGCGTGGGCCTTCTCGACCTCGTCGAGGAGCACCACCGCGTACGGACGCCGCCTCACCGCCTCGGTGAGCTGGCCGCCGGAGTCGTAGCCCACGTACCCGGGCGGCGCGCCGATGAGCCGGGACACCGAGTGCTTCTCGAGGTACTCCGACATGTCGATCCGGACGATGGCACCCTCGTCGTCGAACAGGAAGGCGGCCAGGGACCGGGCCAGCTCGGTCTTGCCGACCCCGGTGGGGCCCAGGAACAGGAAGCTGCCGATAGGGCGATTCGGGTCGTTAAGGCCGACACGGCTTCGGCGGATGGCGTTGGCCACCACGCTCACGGCCTCGTCCTGGCCCACCACCCGCTCGTGGAGGTGCTCCTCCAGGCGGATCAGCTTGGCGGTCTCGCCCTCCATCAGGCGCGACACCGGCACGCCGGTCGAGCGGCTGACCACCGCCGCGATGTGGTCGGCGTCGACCTCCTCGGTGAGCATCGACGAGTCGGCCTGAAGCTCGGCCAGACGGCCGGTGGCCTCGTCGATGAGGCGCTCGGTGTCGGGGATGATCCCGTAGCGGAGCTCGGCCGCCCGTTCCAGGTCGGGCTCGCGCTCGAGGTCGGACCGCCGGGTCTCCAGCTCCTCCTTGAGGGACCGGATGACTCCGATGGCCTCCTTCTCGGCCTGCCAGCGGGCGGTGAGCGCGGAGGACTCCTCGGTGAGTTCGGCGATGTCGCGCTCCAGGTCGCCCAGGCGCTCGCGTGAGGTGGCGTCGGTCTCGGCGCTCAGCGCGACCCGCTCCATCTCCAGCTGGCGCAGGCGGCGCTCCACCACGTCGATCTCGGTCGGCACCGAGTCGATCTCGATGCGCAGCGAGCTGGCCGCCTCGTCGATGAGGTCTATGGCCTTGTCGGGCAGGAACCGTCCGGTGATGTAGCGGTCCGACAGCTGGGCCGCCGCGATGAGGGCCGAGTCCTGGATGCGCACCCCGTGATGGACCTCGTACCGCTCGCGCAAGCCCCGCAGGATGGCCACGGTCGCCTCGACGGAGGGGGGCTCGACCAGCACCGGCTGGAAGCGGCGCTCCAGCGCGGCGTCGGTCTCGAGGTGCTTGCGGTACTCGTCGAGGGTGGTGGCACCCACCATCCGCAGCGTGCCTCGGGCCAGCATGGGCTTGAGCATGTTGCCAGCGTCCATGGCCCCCTCGGCACCGCCCGCGCCCACCATGGTGTGCAGCTCGTCGATGAAGGTGACGATCTCGCCGCCGGCCTCCTCGATCTCGGCCAGCACCGCCTGGAGCCGCTCCTCGAACTCGCCCCGGTACTTGGCGCCGGCCACCATGGCAGCCAGGTCCAGCACCACCAGGCGCTTGCCGGCGAGGCTGTCGGGCACGTCGCCGTCGACGATGCGCTGGGCCAGGCCCTCCACGATCGCGGTCTTGCCCACCCCGGGCTCGCCGATCAGCACCGGGTTGTTCTTGCGGCGCCGGGCGAGCACCCTGATGACTCGCCGGATCTCGTCGTCGCGGCCGATGACGGGGTCGAGGCTTCCGGCCCGGGCCTCGTCGGTGAGGTCGCGGCCGTAGCGCTCCAGGGCCTGGTACTGGTCCTCGGGCGCCTTGGTGGTCACCCGGTGGCTGCCCCGCACCTCGTGCAGCACCTTGAGCAGCAGCTCGCGGTCAAGATCCAGGCGGCCGCCGAGGGCCAGCACCAGATGCTCTGTGGACAGGTAGTCGTCGGCCAGGTCGGTGCGCACCTTGTCGGCGGCTTCGAGCACGTCGCGAAGCTCGCCCGAGATGCCGACATCGGACCCGTAGGCACGCGGCAGGATGGCAACTGTCTGCTGGGCCCTGTCCCGGACCGCCGTGGGGTCGACGCCCGCCGAGTGCAGCATGGGCAGCACCAGGCCGTCGGTCTGGGCCAGCAGGGCCAGGAGCAGGTGGTCGGGGGTGACCTCGGCGTGCGAGGCCGACCGGGCCGCCTCCGTGGCGGCCGCGAAGGCCTCCGTCGTCTTGAGGGTCCAACGGTTGGGGTCGAGTGCCATCGCGGCCGGCCCTCAGTTGCCAGGATCGCGCCGGGCGCGGTACAGGGTCACCGGACGCTTCGGGCGAACAGCGGGGACCAGGCTGCCGGGATTGAAGCCGCGGGCGGCCAGCTCCGCCCGGTATTCCTCATGAGCCCGGCGGGCCTCGGACAGCTGGGCCCGGAGCTCGGCGACCTCACGTTCCAGCTCCAGCACTCGCTGCACTCCGGCCAGGTTGAGACCGGAGTCGGTCAGCTCGGCGATGCGCTCCAGCAGCGCCAGGTCGGCGTCGCTGTAGCGGCGGCTGCCGCCCGCGGTCCGGGCCGGGGCGAGCAGGCCCCTGCGCTCGTAGATCCGCAGCGTCTGGGGATGCACTCCGGCCAGTTCGGCGGCTACCGAGATCACGTATACGGCTCGATGGAAGCGTTCGTCGCTCATGATGATTCTCCGTGCTTTGAGGTCTTGGGCTGCAGATGAGCCCGCGGGTTCTCTCCCGGCGCGGCCGCGAAGGCCTCCACCGCGGCCCGCTGCTCGTCGGACAGGTTCTCGGGCACCACCACCTCGACCTCGACGATGAGGTCGGCGCCGCCGGTCGAGGCGTTGGCCGGAATGCGCAGGCGCCTGCCCGTGGTGGTGCCGGGCGGGATGCGGATGGTGACCGTCGAGTCGTCGAGGGTGGGCACCTTCACATGGGCGCCCAGCGCGGCTTCCGAGAAGGTGACCGGCACCTTCAGCGTGAGGTGCTTGCCGTCCCGCCCGAACAGCCGGTGGGGCTTCACGCCGATCCGCACGTACAGGTCGCCGGGCTGGCTGCCCGGACCCTGCGGCGGCCCGCCGCGGCCCTTGAGCTTGATCCGCTGCCCGTCGGTCACCCCGGACGGGACGCGGGCCTTCACCTCGCGGCGCCGATGCTCGACGCCGCGGCCACCGCATGCCGAGCACGGTTCGTCGATGACGACGGCCCGTCCGGCGCAGGCGGCGCAGGGCCGGCTGAACGAGAACAGGCCCTGGTTCTCGTCGGTCACGCCGGTTCCCGAACAGGTCGGGCAGGGTCGGGGCTTGGCCGGGGGCTCGGACCCCAGGCCGTCACAGGTCCGGCATCGGGCCTCGCCGGTGACGGGCACCGCGATGGTGGTCCCCGACACTGCGTCGGCGAAGTCGAGCTTCACCTCGGTCTCGATGTCGGCGCCCCGCTGGGCCGGGTTGCCGCGGCGACGGCGCCTGCCGAACAGGTCGCCGAACAGGTTCTGAAGATCGCCCATCTGCTCAAAGTTCACGTTGAACCCGCCGGCCGGGCCCGGTCCGCCCGGACCGAAGGCGCCGGCCATGGGTCCGAGCTTGCGCACATCGTCGTAGGCCTTGCGCTTGGAGGAGTCGCCGAGCACGTCGTAGGCCGACGCCACCTCCTTGAAGCGGTCCTCGACCGCGGCGTCGCCAGGGTTCGCGTCGGGGTGCAGCTCCTTGGCCAGCTTGCGGTAGGCCTTGGTGATGGCGGAGGCCGAGGCGTCGGTGTCCACGCCGAGAATCTTGTAGTAGTCCTTCTCGAACCACTCCCGCTGGGGCTCCACTGTCACCTCCCTGGGTCGGCTAGCTGCGCACCTTCACCATGGCCGGTCTGAGCACCCGCCCGTTCCACGCGTACCCGGTGCGGAGCACGTCGGCCACGACCGGTGCGGACTGGTCGTCAGTGCCGGACTCCTCGCTCATCACGGCCTCGTGGAAGCCGGGATCGAAGGGCTCGTCGACCGTGCCGAGAACGGTGAGGCCCTCGCCGGTCAGCACCCCCAGCAACTGGGCCTGAACTGCGTCGATGCCTTCGACGCCCTGGCTCACCGCGGCCTCGCAGGCGTCGAGCACGACCAGAAGTTCCCAGGCCAGCCTCGAAGCGGCCTGGGCGACGAGCTCGGTGTTCCGCTTCATCGTCTGGCGGCGGAAGTTGGTGAACTCCGCGGTCACACGCTGGAGGTCCTCGAGATAGGCGTCGCGCTCCGCGATGACGTCAGCCACATCGGGCGGCGCCCCGTCCGCGACCGTGGCGGGTTCTGTTGTCCCGGCCTCCTCGGTGGGCTCGTCCTCAGGCTCGGGATCCCGGCCGGCCGGGCCGGCCTCGTCCTGCGGATCGGCCGCGGCCTCCAGCCGGCTCGCGTCGGAGGGCTGGGCGCTCACGCCGTCTCCCGGTCGTCGTCGACTATCTCAGCCTCGACCACGTCGTCGTCGTCAGGTGCGGCGCTGGTGGCTTCCTCGGCCCGCTCGGCCGCGGCGGCGGCCTCGTAGAGCCTCTGACCGAACTCCTGGCTGGCCGTCATGAGAGCCTCGGTGGCCGACTTGACGGCCTCGATGTCGTCGCCTTCCAGGGCGCTGCGGAGGTCGGCGAGCTTGGCGTTGATGGTCTCCTTCTCGTCGTCGGAGACCGCGTCGGCCTGATCGGAGAGCAGCTTCTCGGTCTGGTACACCAGCGTGTCGGCTGCGTTGCGGACCTCGGCCTCCTCCCGGCGGCGCTGGTCCTCGCCGGCATGGGCCTCCGCGTCGGCGACCATCTGATCGATGACATCGGAGTCGAGCGACGACTGGCCGGTGATGGTCATCGACTGCTCCTTGCCGGTGGCCTTGTCCTGGGCGCTCACGTGGACGATGCCGTTGGCGTCGATGTCGAAGGTGACCTCGATCTGGGGCATCCCCCTGGGCGCCGGCGGCAGATCGACCAGCTGGAACTTGCCCAGGGTCTTGTTGTAGGCCGCCATCTGGCGCTCACCCTGGAGCACGTGGATCTCCACCGACGGCTGACCGTCCTCGGCGGTGGTGAAGATCTCGCTCTTGCGGGTGGGGATGGTGGTGTTGCGCTCGATGAGGGTGGTCATCACGCCGCCCTTGGTCTCGATGCCCAGCGACAGCGGGGTCACGTCGAGCAGCAGCACGTCCTTGACCTCGCCCTTGAGCACTCCGGCCTGGATGGCGGCGCCGATGGCCACAACCTCGTCGGGGTTCACCGTCTTGTTGGGCTCGCGCCCGGTCATCTCCTGCACCAACTCGGCCACCGCGGGCATCCGGGTCGATCCGCCCACCAGGACCACGTGATGGATGTCGCCCTTGGCTATCCCGGCATCGGAGATGGCCCGCTCGAAGGGGCCCCGGCAGCGCTCGAGCAGACCGGCGGTCATCTCCTGGAACTTGGCCCGGCTGAGGGTGTAGTCCAGGTGCAGCGGACCCTTGTCGGTGGCGGTCACGAAGGGCAGGTTGATCTGGGAGGACGGGGTCTGCGACAGCTCGATCTTGGCCTTCTCGGCCGCCTCCTTGAGGCGCTGCATGGCCATGGGATCGCTCGACAGGTCCACGCCGTGGTCGCCCTTGAAGGACGCCACGAGCCAGTCGATCACGGCGTCGTCCCAGTCGTCGCCGCCGAGCTTGGTGTCGCCGGCGGTGGACTTCACCTCGAACACGCCGTCGCCGAGCTCCAGAACCGACACGTCGAAAGTCCCGCCGCCGAGGTCGAAGACCAGGATGGTCTGGTCGGCGGCCTCCTTGTCCAGCCCGTAGGCCAGCGCGGCCGCGGTGGGCTCGTTGATGATGCGAAGAACCTCGAGCCCGGCGATCTTGCCGGCCTCGTGGGTGGCCGTTCGCTGGGCGTCGTCGAAGTAGGCGGGCACGGTGACGACGGCCTGGCTGACCGTGTCGCCGAGGTACTCCTCGGCGTCGCGCTTGAGCTTCATCAGCACCCGGGCCGATATCTCCTGGGATGCGTAGTCCTTGTCGTCGATCTTGAACTTCCTGGCCGTGCCCATGTGCCGCTTCACCGATCGGATGGTGCGGTCGGGGTTGGTGATGGCCTGGCGCTTGGCGACCTCGCCGACCAGCACCTCACCGTCGGCGCTGAACGCCACCACGGAGGGGGTCGTGCGCGATCCCTCGGCGTTGGGGACGACGACGGGGTCGCCACCCTCGAGGACGCTTACGACGGAGTTGGTGGTACCGAGATCGATACCGACGGCCTTTGGCATGGTGAGGCTCCTTTTCTTTGCTGGGTTGCTCTACTGTGCCTATCCTTAAACGCACACGGTAGCGAAGTTCATTCCTGATGACAACAAAAACTTGAGTCTAGCTTTATCAACTTTTGCCGTGACGGGACCGGTACCTTGGCAGGCATGGCCCACGACCTGATCCTGCTGCGACACGGGCGCAGCGAGTGGAACGACCGGAACCTCTTCACCGGCTGGCACGACTGCGCCCTCAACGACGCCGGCCGGGCCGAGGCTCGCCGCGCCGCCGAGCTGCTGTTGGCCGCAGGCCTGTTGCCCGGCGCGGTGCACACCTCCGTTTTGCGGCGGGCCACCGAGACCACCGAGATCGTGCTCGACGCCCTCGGCCTCGGATCGCTGGAGGTCCACCGCAGCTGGCGGCTGAACGAGCGCCACTACGGCGACCTCACCGGCCTCGACAAGGCGGCCACCCGGGCCGCCCACGGCGACGAGCAGCTGCAACGGTGGCGGCGGGGCTATGACACCCCGCCACCGCCGATACGGCCCGGCAACGAGTTCAACCCCAACCACTCACCCGCGTACGCGGACCTCGCGCCGGAGCTGATACCCCTGACCGAGAGCCTCGCCGACGTGCTGGTCAGGCTGCTGCCCTACTGGCACGACGCCATCGTCGGCGACCTGCGGCGGGGCTGCACCGTGCTCGTGTCGGCCCACGGCAACAGCCTGCGGGCCCTGGCCAAGCACCTCGACGGGATCTCCGACGACGCCATCGGCGCCCTCAACATCCCCACCGGCATGCCCCTGCACTACGTGCTGGGCCCCGACATGTTCCCGCTGGAGCCCAAGCACCCCCTGGAGCGAGCGTTGGACCCGGAGGCTGCGGCCGCGGCCGCAGCCGAGGTGGCCGCCCAAGCCTCCCGCCGTCGGTGACCCAGGGAACGTCAGGGCTTCGGTCGTGCGATCCAGTTCTCGCTCAGGTGCTCTGCCAACCGTCTCTTGACACCCTTGGGGAGGTCCCTGCCTCCGTCAACGCGAAACACCACTGCGTGAGCCGGCTCTTCAAGCGTCGGCCATAGTTGGATTCCGTACTCACCGGACTCGCCGCGAATCACATCTGCGGTGATGTGTGCAAGCCCATCACCTGTGTAGCGATCGAGCAAGACCTCGATCGGATCAGCAAGCGATTCGACGATCACCGACAACGCGGGACCCGGACAGCCAACTTGGGCAGCCATCTCCTCCGTGTAGAACTGGACGGCTTGTCGGGTCACCCGAGGGTTCTCTGCAGCGTCAAGAGCGTTCCAGTCACAGAACCTCGGATTGACTCGCCGGAGCAGACGCGCGCCCGGCGGTATTCCGACAGGGTCATCCTTGTAGGGACTCCCGCCCGGCATGTATCCCGGGGCCGCCTACCAGCTGTGAGACGCCAGAAAGGCGAGAGGGTCGAGAGGGGCATCGGGGAGCAGTCCGTCCCAGTCCAAGCCCTGCTCATCGTCCTCGTAGAAGACCTCGATTGAGTCTCGTCCGACGGTGAAGTCAATATGGCAGATAGGCGAATGCCACTCGAGGACGACACGGCCATCGATCGACGGCGTTACCGTCGGATGTCGCAGTGCGGGCAAGGCGTTGCAGATCGCTGCCGCCAAGGCGCGCGCGTCGCTGACTGCCTCAACGGACACCGGGTAGGCCGCGGCGCCATCCCACCCCTCGGACAGCAACAGCAGCTCCTTGATCTCGATATCGACCGCATGAATCCACGAGGACTGCGGAACGAGAGAGCCGGGGATGGCGAAGTGCATCCTTTGCAAGGTCAGCGCCGACTCATCTAGAGAAGACGCCGGCGGCGCGGCGCCGAAGACGGCTGGCTCTACTACTGTCATCGTGCCTCCTGGTCAGGGGACAGGCCCCATCGCGTATGGAATGCGGTTGTTGTTATGTCGACGAATCCCTTGACTACCCACCGACGGCCCATGTCGAGGAACTCGAGCACTGAAGAGATCCGGCTCCCGCGCGGCGCCCCCCGCGCCGTAAGGCTCAAGAAGACGATCGGCTGGCGCTCATCGCCTGTCCACGCTCGATCGACGGCCACATGGAGGCGGCCGATAGGGGACCCCCCGTCATCGGGGATCACGTAGGCCAAGGCGTGCCTCGACATCTCGGGCAAGGGCAGAAAGTCACCAGAGCGCGGCTGGATGTCGCGCAAGACGGCCCCGAAGGGCCCGGATGCGAGGTCTTCGGCGGTGAGCGCCACATGATTAATGTAAGTCACCTCGCACTGCGTCGGAATCAGCGTGGTTCCGAAGGTCTCATCGACGTAAGAGGCGAGTTCTTCCAGCCACCGTTCGAACTTCGCCCGACCCTTCTCGTACCGCGTGTAGTCGGGATTCTCCGGCGTCTTTCGCCAGTTGTAGGCGAACCAGTCCTGTTGAAGTTGGACAAGGTCATTCCCGCTAGAGCAGAAGAACCGAGGCGAAGGCATCGTAGCGCCGATCCGCAAGCCCACCGGGGATGTCCCGCTGTCCTGGCCGAACTGCTCGACCGGCGCGTCGTAGGGCGGCCTCTCCTCGATCGTCGGCAGATCAGCCGAGAGGTGATCGTCCCAGAACTTGACTAGGCGAGGCGAGTCAAGGCCGGGGACATCTCGGTACCGAACCGCGAGCACCGTCTCGACGACAGGCGGCGCTTCGAAGTCCGGCAGTCCCTCCGTGCTCATCGGTGATCGGAGCCGCAGACCACGGCCCCAAGACTACTGCGGTGACCGGCGCCGACCATCGCATGGCAAGCCAGGGGGCCGAGGTGCCGTGATCGAGGATGAGGCCCTGGCGTAGAGTCGCTCTGTGGCTGTGGAAGGTTGGATCGATCTTCGTGACCTAGCTGGACGCCTCGCGAACCGTTCGCTGAAGGGCCGTACCGAGGCGACGGTGCAGTCCGATGTGCGGATGCTGTTGCTGGCGGCGGGGTTGAACCTTACCGAAGGTGACGTGCTCGATGTCAAGCTGGAATCTCCGCTGGCTGACCGTCGCCGCATCGATGTCGAGATGGGCCGCACTGTCATCGAGGTGAAGCGCAGCCTGGCTCCGCAGGGGTCGCTGAAGGATGCGGCAAAGCAGCTTGCTGGTTACGTGGAGGCGAAGAGCAGCAGCCTCGGGCAGCGCTATGTGGGGATCGTCACCGATGGCCGGGACTGGCACCTCTTCCACCACGACGACGGTGGCCTTGTTGCCGTAGCGGATCATCATGTGGACCCGGCAACACCCAACACCGAAGCGCTGGTGAGGTGGCTCGGGTCGGTACTGACGACCGAGGAGCAGATCGCTCCTACCCGCCAGGCGATTTCTGACCGACTCGGGGCGGATAGCCCTGGCCATGAACTCGAACGTGCGACGTTGAACGCCCTCTACAAGACCAACCGTGACCATCCCGAGGTGGCGATCAAGCGGGAGTTGTGGGCGAAGCTGTTGACGACAGCGTTGGGCACCCAGTTCAGCGCCGATGAGGAAGACCTGTTCATCGAGCACACGCTGCTGGTGGCCACCGCGGAGTGTGTCGCTCACGCGGTGTTGAGCTATCCGATCTCCCAGTTGGCTCCGGCGACTCTGCTGCGAGGTGATCTGCTGTCGCAGCAGTCTCAGATACACGGCGTTGTGGAGCAGGACTTCTTCGATTGGCCGCTGGATTGTGGCGAGGAGGGACGGCGGTGGGTGGCAGCTCTGGCGCGCAGGCTGGAGCAGTTCGACTGGGGTGTTGTGACCCATGACGTGATGAAGACGATCTATGAGTCGGTGATCACCGTGGAGACCCGGCGTCGTCTAGGTGAGTACTACACCCCGGACTTCTTGGCCGAGGCGATCACTGAGCAGGTCGTTGCTGATCCTCTCAACGAGACGGTCATGGACCCGGCGTGCGGGTCGGGGACGTTCTTGTTCCATGCTGTGCGCCGCTATCTGGTAGCAGCCGACGCTGCCGGGATGTCCAACCGAGATGCGGTGGCGGGCGTGTCCGAACACGTCTTCGGGGTGGACGTGCATCCGGTGGCTGTGACGCTGGCTCGGGTCACCTACCTGCTGGCCATCGGCACAGAACGGCTCGCTGCCTCTGACCGGCGACGGTTACGGGTGCCGGTGTTCTTGGGAGACAGCGTGCAGTGGGGTCAACGCAGCGACATCTTCGCTTCAGAGACATTGAATGTCAGCACCGACGACGGAGCCGAGTTGTTCGCTGACCAGCTCCGGTTCCCTCAACGGCTTCTGGGCGACGCGGACACCTTCGACGCGTTGGTGGCTGACCTCGCGGAATCGGCGACCAACCGGCAACGGGGCACAGGGGTGCCGTCGATCTCTCGCATCGCAAAGCGTCATGGCCTGTCCGGGGCTGACCTGGAGACGGTTGAGGCGACGTTCAAGGCGATGTGCCGCCTACACGACGAGCACCGCGACCACATCTGGGGCTACTACGTCAGGAACCTGGCCCGACCAGCATGGCTGGCCCGCGAGGAGAACCGCCGAATGGTGCTCGTGGGGAACCCGCCGTGGCTTGCGTACCGCTACATGACTGACGCCATGAAGAACGTGTTCCGATTGATGGCCAAAGAACGCAAGCTGTGGGCTGGAGGCAACGTCGCCACCCACCAAGACCTCGCTGACCTGTTCGTGGCCCGATGCATCGAGCAGTACCTCGCACCCGAAGGGCGGTTCGGGTTCGTGATGCCTGCCGGTGTGCTGACCCGCGGCCAGTCAGCAGGCTTCCGCTCCGGGATGTTCCCCCTCAACAAGGGAGGCCACACGGTCGTCGCTTTCGACGCTGCGTGGGACATCTCAGCGATCAGTCACCGGTTCTTCCCGCGCACCGCGAGCGTCATCCTCGGGAAACGCTCAGATGAGCGCGGTGCCCTACCCGACAAGGTGCAGGAATGGTCGGGCAAGCTCCCTGACCCGAGCGCACCATGGGCCGAAGTAAGCCAAGCCATCCAGCGGACCCAGGCAGATCGGGCCAGCCTCTCAGACGACGACGAAGCCGGATCGCCCTACAGAGGCCGCTTCGCGAACGGGGCGAACCTCTACCCCCGCCTGTTGATCATCGTGCAACCCGACAAGGCTCCACCGCTCGGCGTAGGCGAGGGCCGCAGACCAGTCCGATCCAACAGAGGCACCTACCCGAAAGGCGACTGGAAGTCGATGGACGACATGAAGGGCGTCATCGAGTCGCAGTTCATCCACCGGGTTCTGCTGGGGGAGTCGGTGATGCCCTACTCGCAACGCACACCCGCTGAAGCGGTGCTTCCCCTCACCAAGGGAAAGATGATGCGAGACGACGAGATCGAGGATCACGACGGACTACGCCGCTGGTGGGAGAAAGCCCGCCAACTACAAGACAAGCACACCAAGAGCGGCCTCACCCTCGATAAGTCAATCGACCACTACCACAAGCTGACCTCGCAATTCCCCATCGCCCCCATACGTGTCGTGTATGGCGCGTCGGGGATGCACGTAACCGCCTGCCGAGTGACCGACGAGCAGGCAATCGTGGAGCATCAGCTCAACTGGGCTACCGCCCAGACAATCGAGGAAGCCCACTACCTGTGCAGCGTCCTCAACAGCGCGGCCGTCACCAAGGCCGTCGAACCCTTCATGACCTCCGGCAAGGGCGGCGGACGCCACATCAGCTCGTACCTGTGGAACGTGCCGATCCCGCTCTACGACGCCAACGACGAACTCCACATCACCCTGGCCGACCTCGGTGATCAAGCCGAGCAGTTCGTCACCGGGCTGAACATCAAACCCTCGAAGGCTCACGGGTCGATGCGAGCGAAGATACGCAAGCAGCTAGCCGAGAGCGAGATCGGTCAGGCCATCGAGGACGCCGTCAACACCCTGCTGATCGAACGTTTTATCCAACCTCCAAGCGATGACGCCACGACTGCTTCGGTCTGTGACATCACCTGGGGACTACGGAACGGAACACTCACGGCATGGTGCGCCGACTGCGACACGACAGCCCAAGTGATCGAACTCCCCGACCAAGACGTGGACACCTGGGCACGAGAGCACTGGCTGACCCAGCATCCATGGGCCGAACGGGTGCGGGTCGTGCGGGTGGTGCGGTGAGCCGCTGCTACTGAGGCCGGGGGGAATCTATCGGCTCGATTGGGAGATAGACCCGAGTCAGATCTATCCACACAACAAGAGTCAAGGGATGACCAAATAGTATGCGACTCATCGTTGGCAACACTGTCCTGGATCGGCCGGACGACGCCGCGGTGCGGGCCGCGCTCCGTCGCTTATTCGACGGCGTGGAAGACGAGCCCTTCATGGTCCTCGTAGAAGGGCCAGAGCCAGAGCGCAGCGAGTACTTCATCCAGACCGCCCGGATCAGCACAGGCAGCTTCGTTCTGGAGTACCGAGAGGGTTCCTGGGACCAACATTATCAATGCGATGCCGTTTCGCTTGGCCCGAGAGGCCTACGGGAGCTTACGAGTGCGTTCATTGACTACCTCCACGGCAACAACACATGGAAGACCCGTTTCGAGTGGAAGCAGCTCACCGACCCACACGTATAGGGTTCCGCGAGAGGGACGGCTCATTAACCGTGCCCCGGCTCCCACCCCGACACCCGATCGCGCCGACGCCAACATCGAAACGGGCTTAGACGGGTCGAGGGTCGCTACTCCCCCGCAGAGTGGCGCGGCGGGTAGTGTCGCGGCCGTCATGCGGACCAGGATCAAGCCCCATCACCTAGTCATCGCCCTGGGCGTGGCCATCGCGCTGTTCACCGCCCTGTCGGGCATCGTGGCCGGTGTCGCCGGCTTCCACAGTGACAGCCCGATCACCCGCGAGGTGTTCGGCAACATTCCGGCCCCGCTGAAGGTCGCCTTCTACACGGTCATCCCGGTGCTGCTGATCTACGGGTCGGTGCTGTTCGCCCACCGGGTGAAGAACTGGCAGCGGGGCCGGCCCGACAACCGCCGCACCACGGTGCACAACGCCAAGCACCGCATGGCCGACTTCCGGGCCGGCGTCTATATGCGCACCCTGCTGCGGGAGCCCGGCGCCGGGGTGATGCACTCGCTGATCTACTTCAGCTTCCTGATCCTGCTGGGGGTGACCACCACTCTGGAGGTCGACCACCAGCTCCCCGACGATCTCAAGTTCCTCCACGGCGACGTGTACCGGGCCTACTCCGCGGTGGGCGACGCCGCCGGGCTGGTGTTCGTGACCGGCATGGTGTGGGCCATCCTGCGCCGCTTCGGCCCGTCGGCGTGGCGGCCGTACCGCATCCGCATCAAGACCCGGCCCGAGCACGCGGTCATCGGCGGGGTGCTGCTGGCCATCGGCGTGACCGGATTCGGGGCGGAGGCGTTCCGCATCGCGGCCGACGGCCTGCCCGACCACGAGCGCTGGAGCTTCATCGGCTACCCGCTGGCCACGCTCGTCGACGGCTCGGGCGCGGTGGCCGGCTGGCACCAGGCGTGGTGGGTGGCCCACGTGGTCGCGTTCATGGCCTTCCTGGTGATCCTCCCGACCACCATGCTGCGCCACATGCTCACTTCGCCGCTGAACATGTACCTGCGCCATCGCGACCGCCCCAAGGGCGCCATGCGCCCCATGCCCAACCTGGTGGAGGGCGACACCGAGCTCGAGACGTTCGGGGCCGCGGTGGTCGAGGACTTCTCGTGGAAGCAGCTGCTCGACACCGACGCCTGCACCATGTGCGGTCGCTGCACTTCGGTGTGCCCGGCCCACGCCACCGGCAAGCCCCTCGATCCCCGCGAGATCGTTCTCAAGACGGGCGAGGTCATGGCTCGCACCGGAAGCCCGCCCACCTCGCCGCCGCTCGGCACCGGCGAGACCGAGGTGCAGGTGCCGGCCAACTGGATGTTCGAACGCATCAGCACCGAGGAACTGTGGGCGTGCACATCATGCCGGGCCTGCGACGAGATCTGCCCGGTCAACATCGAGATCCTCGACAAGATCCTGGACATGCGCCGGTACCTGACCCTGATGGAGAGCGACTTCCCCTCGGAGCTGGGCCAGGCCTTCCGGGGCATGGAGAACTCGTCCAACCCGTGGTCGATGAGCCAGACCGAGAGGGCCGACTGGGCCCGGGACCTCGACGGGGTGCGAGTGATCGCCGGCGGCGACCCGCTCGACGCCGAGTACCTGTACTGGGTGGGATGCGCGGGCTCCTTCGACGACAAGAACAAGAAGGTGGCCCGGGCCATGGCCCAGCTCATGGAGCGGGCCGGGATCGACTTCGCCATCCTCGGCCCGGCCGAGAACTGCACCGGCGACTCGGCCAGGCGCTCGGGCAACGAGTACCTGTTCCAGATGCTGGCCTCAGCCAACATCGAGACCCTCAACTCCATGGGGGTGCGCAAGATCGTCACCCAATGCCCCCACTGCTTCAACACGCTGGCCAACGAGTACCCGCAGCTCGGCGGGCACTACGAGGTCGTGCACCACAGCCAGCTGCTGGACGCGCTGGTGGCCGACGGTCGGCTCAACCTCGACGGCGCCACCCTCGCCGAGAGGGTCGTCTACCACGACAGCTGCTACCTGGGCCGCCACAACGACGTGTACCTCGCCCCCCGGCGGGTGCTCGGCTCCCTCGGCGGCATCGACCTGGTGGAAGCCCCCCGCAACGGGACCAAGGGCATGTGCTGCGGCGCGGGCGGGGCCCGCATGTGGATGGAGGAGACCATCGGCACCAAGGTGAACGACGAGCGCTCACGCGAGCTGCTCGACACCGGGGCGTCGCGCATCGCCACCGCGTGCCCGTTCTGTTACATCATGATGGACGACGGGGTGCGGGGTGCGGGCGTGGACGAGGACGCGGTCCAGGTCGCTGACATCGCCCTGCACGTGTTGGAGGCGGTCGAAGCTCGGGACTCTGCCGGCGGCTGAGCAGTTCCGGCCGGCGGGTCCTGTCGCCGAGGCCGTCCGACCGACGGGGCTTCGCCCCATTGTCGGTCGGCCGTTCCTCGCCGCCACCCCCCGGCCTACCGGGGGCGCGATTCCGGGCTTGTTGATCGCGCCTTGGCGGTAGCTTTTCTGGGGTGGGGCCTCGGATTGCGGTTGTCGACAACTATGACTCGTTCGTCTACATCCTGGTGCAGTACCTGGGGGAGCTGGGGGCCGAACCGCTGGTGTACCGGCACGACGCGATCACCGCACGGGAGGTGCAGGACCTCGATCCGGACGGGATCCTGATCAGTCCGGGACCGGGGACACCCGACGACGCCGGGGTCAGCAACGAGCTGCTGGCCACGCTCAGCGGCCAGGTTCCGATCTTCGGAGTGTGCCTAGGGATGCAGTGCATCGGCCAGGCCTTCGGGGGCGACGTGATCCGGGCTCGCAAGGTGATGCACGGCAAGACATCGGTGGTAGAGCACGACTCGGCCGGGGTGTTCAAGGGCCTGCCCAACCCGATCACCGCCACCCGCTACCACTCGCTCATCGTCGACCGTGCATCGGTGCCTCCCGACCTGGAGGTGACCGCCACCTGCGACGAGGGCCTGGTGATGGGCCTGCGGCACCGGAGCCACCCAACCGAGGGCGTGCAGTTCCACCCCGAGTCGGTGCTCACCGACGCAGGCCGGAACCTGCTCGACAACTTCCTGGCCCTGTGCAGATAGGCGGGGCCGCTTAGAACGTGCGCGGGTAGGTGCAGACCCGTCACATCGTGACGGGGTGTTTCCCGCTCTTGTTCGCTGCGCTCACGGGCCGCTCGGGCCACGGCCCCGCCCGTATGGACCGGGTTCGCTCGCCTATAGGCGGGGCCTCTTAGCCGGTGTCGGCGGAACCCTCCGTGTCCGGCGCCCCGGACTGGTCCTGGCCCTCGGTCTCACCGCTCTCACCGTCGTTCGGGTCGGTGCCGGACTGGTCCGGCTCGAACTCGGACAACTCCCCCACCACGACATCCACCGGCGTCTCGGTCGCCACCTCGAGATCAGGTGGCGGCGTCTGGGCCAGAATACGGCCCACATCGGTGGAGCCCGGTTCAACGGGCTCGAACGTGACCGTTCCGACCAGGAGGCCCTCGCGCTCGATGGCCAGCCGCCCGGTGTCGAACAGCAGGCCCTGCACGTCGGGGATGGTCACCAGCGGGGGCCCGTCGGAGATGATGATGAACACCTCCAGCCCGGCCGACACCGGGAAGCCGTGGGGCGGGTCGGTATCGATGATCTCCCCCTCCGGGACATCGGCCGACGGCTCCCGCCGCTCAGCGACCCGGAACCCCTGACCGATCAGCGTCTGGATCGCATCGAAAGGCGACTGTCCCCGGACATCGGGCACGAAGATCTGCCCGGGGCCGGTGGAGACGGTGATGGTCACCGCCTCGCCCAGCGCGAGCTCGGTTCCGGAGGTCGGCTCCTGGAAGACCACCGTGCCTGCCTCGGCCTGGCTCGGACCCTCTATGACGATGACCTCGAAGCCGGCATTCCTGAGTATCTCCTCGGCGTCGACCCGGTTGCGGCCCCGGATCGCCGGGACCCTGGGAGTCTCACCCCGGCTGACCGTCAGGGCCACGACGTCGCCATCGGCGATCCGCTGGCCGGCGAGCGGGCTCTGGGCGAACACGGTGTTCTCGGGGACCTCGATGTTGACCTGGTAGCTCGGCTCGGGTTCCAATCCGAGGGCCCGCAGCTGGGCGTCGGCCTCGCCGTAGCTGAGCCCGAACACATCGGGCACCTCCACCAGGGCCGGGGCCTCGCTGGGCGTGGTTTCGGTCGGCTGGGTCCCCTCGCCGAGTCCCAGGGAGTCGTAGAAGGTGACGGCCAGGAAGCCGAGCGCGCCGAGCAGGACGACGAGGCCCAACACCATGAGCAGGGTGCGCTTCCAGCCGTCGGAACGGTGGACCTCCTCGTAGTAGTAGGCCGGCGGCACGTACTGGTGAGGGGGGCCGCCGCCGGGAGGGGGGCCGTCGTCGGGAGGAGGGCCGCCGCCTGGCGGGGGCGGGGGCGTCGCCGGCGGTTGGGCGCCCGAGTCGCCGGCCCCGCCCACGGCCGGCTGCGATGCGGTCGGAACCCGAACCGGCCCGGTCCTGGACTGGGTGCGGGGGTGGCTTCCCGTCGCTGCCGGCCGTGCCCTGGTGACGGGACGCTCCGTCGTGGGCGCCGGCGGCGACTGGGCGACCCGATCGGGGATCCGATGAGCCCCGTCGAGGTAGCGCCGCAGGTCGGCCCGCAGGTCGTCGGCGCGGGGGTAGCGGTTGGCCGGGTTCTTGGCCAGCAGCTTGAGGATGATGGCCTCCAGCGACTGCGCGACGGTCACGCCCAGCATCGACGGCGGCAGCGGCCGCTCCTGAACGTGCTTGACCGCGACCGCGGTCGAGGTGTCGGCGGTGAACGGGGGCTTGCCCACGATCATCTCGTAGAGCACGACCCCCAGCGAGTAGAGGTCGGAGCGCCCGTCGAGGGCCTTGCCCCGGGCCTGCTCGGGCGAGAAGTAGGTGGCCGTGCCCATCACCGAGCCGATGTGGGTGAGGTTGTCGCCGGCTCTCTGCGCCAGTGCGGTGGCTATGCCGAAGTCGGCCACCTTCACCTGGCCGTCGTCGCTGACGATGATGTTGCCGAGCTTGATGTCGCGGTGCACCAGACCGGCGCTGTGGGCGCTGCTGAGGGCCTCGGCGACGTCCGACGCGATCTCTGCGGCCCGGTCGGGGCTGAGAGGCCCGGTGGACCTCAGCACGTCGGCCATGCTGCGGCCGACGACGTACTCCATGACGATGTAGTAGGTGCCCTGCTCCTGTCCCCAGTCGTAGATGCCGACGATGTTGGGGTGGTTGAGGTTGGCGGCGGCCTTGGCCTCCCGGCGGAACCTCTCAACGAAGCTGGGGTCGTTGGCGAACTCCGGGAACAGGACCTTGACCGCTACCTGCCGGTCCAGCGAGGCGTCGCGGGCCAGGTAGACATCGGCCATCCCTCCCCGCGCGATTCGGCGCAGCAGTTCGTAACGACCGTTGAAGACGGTCAGACCCTGGTCGGACACCGAGGACCATTGTACCGGCGCCCTATGGCCCGAAAATAGACGCCTGGCTGCGGTCCGGTGCGCGGTGGCTCCCCCCGCCGCCTCTGACCGTGTTGTCAGGCAACAACGGCGCGGGTGGCTGCGAGCACCAGCTGGTCGTGACTGTGCGTGCCGGGCGGGGCGCCGTCGGCGACGTCGACCACCAGGACGGTGACGTTGTCACGGCCTCGGCCGGCGCGCAGCACCTGCTCCACCAGGGTGCGAGCGGCCGTGTCGGGGGCGGTGACGGACCGCAGGATCTCGGCTATGTCCGGATCGGGCACCTCGTTGGTCAGACCGTCGCTGCAGATCAGGAAGCGTGTGCCCTCGACGGCGGCAAGCTCCCAGGCGTCGACGTGCACCCGGCGCTCGAACCCCACGGCCCGGGTCAGCGTGTGGCGGTCGACATGGGTGGCTGCCTCCACCGGTGTGATGACCCCGTCGCGCACCAGGTTCCCGGTGATGGTGTGGTCGATGGTGACCTGGCTGAATCGCCCGCCGGCGAGCACATAGAGGCGGGAGTCGCCCACGTTCGCAGCAGCCAGCCGAGCCGGTTCCTCGACGCTGCCGATCTCGGCCAGGACGCATAGCGTGGTGGACATCCCCGCGAGGCGCGGATCGTCCATGGCAGCCTCGAAGATGGCCGTGTTGGCCGAGCCCACCAGGGTGACGAGCTGCCCGAGCGACTCGAGGCGGCCGTGACGGCCCAGCACCTCGGTGGCGATGGAAGCGGCCGTGCCTCCTCCCGCATGCCCGCCCAGCCCGTCGGCCACCGCGAAGAGGGTGCCGTCGGCGAGGTACCGGTCCTGGTTCTCGTCACGCTGCAGGCCCACGTCGCTGGCCGCGCCGAAGTCGAGGAGCACGCGCGGATGCTAGTGGCGGCCCGGAGGCCGAGCGGGCGGGGACCGGTTCGCCCCGGCGGGCCGCTAGCCTCGCACCCGGTCCGTCCCCGGCGGGCCGAGACCACGCGCGAGTGGCGGAATTTGGCAGACGCGCAGGATTCAGGTTCCTGTGTCCGAAAGGACGTGGGGGTTCAAGTCCCCCCTCGCGCACCGCAGTGCACCGTGGTGCCGGATCAGGCCAAGCGGCCGGTGACGGCCTCCACCGCGGGCACTAGAGCACCGTCGGCGAGCATCTGCTCGGCGGCTGCCAGTTCGGGGGACAGCCAGCGGTCGGGGCCCGGACCGGGCACCTGACTCCGCAACAGGCCGACCGCCGCGGCGGTCCCCAGCGCCGGTCGCAAGGGAGCCCGCAACTCGATGCCGCGAGCGGCCGCCACCCATTCGACGGCCAGGATGCGGCGCAGGTTGTCAACGACTCGGCGCAGCTTGCGGGCCGCGCCCCAGCCCATCGACACATGGTCCTCCTGCATGGCGGAGGTCGGCAGCGAGTCCACTGCGGCCGGGGCGGCCAGGCGCCGGTTCTCGGCGCACAGGGCGGCGGCGGTGTACTGGCCGATCATCAGGCCGCTGTCCACGCCCGGATCGTCGGCCAGGAAGGGGGGCAGCCCGTGCGAGCGACCGGGGTCGAGCAACCGGTCGATGCGGCGCTCGGCGATGGCGCCGACCTCAGCCGCGGCAATGGCCAGGTAGTCGGCTGCCAGCGCCACCGGCGCCCCGTGAAAGTTGCCGCACGACTCGACCCGGCCGTCGGGCAGCACCATCGGGTTGTCGATGGCCGAGGCCAGTTCCCGGTCGGCTGCGCCCGCCGCGAAGTCGAGGGTGTCACGGGCCGCTCCGTGCACCTGGGGGGTGCACCTGATGGAGTAGGCGTCCTGAACCCGGTCGTCGTCGAGGCAGTGGCTGGCCACGATGGGCGAGCCGGCCAGCACCGTCCTCAGGTTGGCTGCGCTGGCCTGCTGGCCGGGATGGGGCCGCAGCGCCAGCAGGTCTTCAGCGAAGGCTCGGTCGGTGGCCAGCAGGGCCTCGACGCTGCCGGCGGCCACGATGTCGGCGACCGTCAGCAGGCCAGCCAGGTCATGGACGGCCAAACAGAGCATGCCCAGGATCCCGTCGGTGCCGTTGGTCAGGGCCAGGCCCTCCTTCTCGGCGAGCACCAGGGGTTCGATGCCCGCCGCCGACAGGGCCTCGGCCCCATCGGTGACGCCCCCGTCATCGGTCAGCACTGCACCCTCGCCCAGCAGTACGAGCGCAGCATGGGCCAGCGGGGCGAGATCGCCGCTGGCTCCCAGAGAACCATGCTCGGGCACCGCGGGCACCACGCCTGCATTGATCAAGCGCACCAGCGACTCGGCGACCTGAGGCCTCGCCCCCGAGGCTCCGAGGGCGAGCGTGCGGGCCCTTAGGAACATCATGGCCCTGACCACCTCGGCCTCGACCGCGGGTCCCATCCCGGCGGCATGGGAGCGGATCATGGACTGCTGCAGCGAAGCCCGGCGGCCGGCGGGGATGGCGGTGTTGGCCAGGGCGCCGAAGCCGGTGGAGATCCCGTAGCAGGGATCGCCCTCGGCCAGGGTCTCGACGATGTCGCGGGCCGCGGCCATACGGGCCATGGCGGCGTCGCTGAGCCGGACCTCCGCGCGATGGCGGGCGACCTTGACGACGTCGGAGACGGTGACGCCCGGGCCGTCGAGTTCCACCGTCACGCCGGGGCGGCCTCCGGTTGTCCGCTCTTGTTCGCTCCGCTCACGGGCCGCTCGGGCCGAGTTCTCCGCTCTCCTTCGCTGCGCTCACGGGCCGCTCGGGCCCGGGGCCTCGCTAAGGGCACGGCCAAGATGTTCATGGTATTGCGCCCACCCGCTCGGCCTCCGGTGATGAGAGTGCCGTCGACGTGGCCAGGGCCGCTTCCACGACTGCCGAAGCCGCGACCTGGAGTCGGGAACCGCGGAGCCGGTCCGCGGGGCCCAGAACTGACAGAGCCGCGACCGGCCCGTCCGAGCCGTGGACGGGGGCGCAGACCGCGGTGACGTCGGGCTCGATGGCGCCGGTGTTGAAGATGGGCTCGGGGCGGGCGCCCGGCGCCATCGGGAGAGCGAACAGCGCCTTTCCCACCGCGGTGCCGTCGACGGGAACGGTCCGGCCCACCCAGCCGACGTGGCGGATGGCCCGGCGTCCCTCGACGGTGGCGATGTAGACCGCCTCGCTGCCGTCGCGCACGGCCAGGTAGGCAGACTCCTCGGTGGCCTCGACCAGCCGCTCGAGTTCGGGCTGGGCCGCCGCGGTGAGCCGGGCGTAGGGACCGGACTGCAGCGATGCCAAAGCAGCCCTCACGAAGGAGGGCCCGACCGAGTACGTCCCGGAGCCGTGTTTGACGAGATAGCCGCGGTCGGTCAGGACCCGCAGATGGCGCAACGCCGTGCTGGCCGGCATGTCCGTGACGGTCGCGGCGGCCGTCAGGCTGAGCGCGCCCTCGGTGATGACCGCGTCGAGCAGGGCCAGCACCCTCTCCGCCGAGCGCGATCTGTGCAACGGCGAGGAAGAGGAGGCGGCGGAAGTTTCCGAGAGCATTCCCGCGATTATTTCATTATCTGAAATCTCTTGCTGCATATTGACACCTTAGGTCCCGAACCGGTAGCGTGCAACAAGCCACCGACCTTCAGGGACGAGTTCCGCCATGCACGCAGCCGCACCGCAACGCGCCGGCGCCCCTCCGGGCGGCGTGAGAGCCCCCACCGGTGCCGCGCTCACATGCCGGGACTGGCCCCAGGAGGCCGCCTTCCGGATGCTGCAGAACAATCTCGATCCCGATGTGGCCGAGCGTCCCGACGAGCTCGTCGTCTACGGGGGCACCGGCAGGGCGGCCCGGTCGTGGGACGCATACCGCGCCATGATCCGGGCACTGACCGGCCTGGCCGGTGACGAGACCCTGCTGGTGCAGTCGGGCAAGCCGGTCGGCGTGGTCCCCACCCACGAGTGGGCGCCCAGAGTGCTCATCGCCAACTCCAACCTGGTGCCCGAGTGGGGCACGTGGGACGAGTTCCGCCGCCTGGAGCATCTCGGCCTGACCATGTTCGGACAGATGACGGCGGGATCGTGGATCTACATCGGCACCCAGGGCATCCTGCAGGGCACTTACGAGTGCTTCGGGGCCATCGCCCGCAAACGGTTCGCCGGATCGCTGGCGGGAACGCTGACCGTCACCGCCGGGCTGGGCGGGATGGGCGGCGCCCAGCCGCTGGCCATCACCATGAACGAGGGGGTGGCGCTGTGCATCGAGGTCGACCCGGTGCGGGCCGCGCGGCGGGTGGAGACCCGGTATCTCGACGTGGTCGCCGACGGGTACGCCGACGCGCTGAGACGTTGCGAGGAGGCCCGGAGGGCTCGCCGCCCGTTGTCGGTGGGACTGGTCGGCAACGCCGCCGACATCGTGCCCCGCCTTCTGGCCGACGAAGTCACCGCCGACATCGTCACCGACCAGACCTCGGCGCACGACCCGCTGACGTACGTTCCCAACGATCTGACCCCCGAGGCGGCCACCGAGATGGCCCGCAGCCAGCCCGACGAACTCATCCGCCGGGCCCGGGCGGCCATGGCCACCCACGTCGACGCCATGGTGGGCTTCGCCGACGCCGGCGCCGAGGTGTTCGACTACGGCAACAGCCTGCGGGCCGAGGCCGCCCTCGGAGGCTGCGAGCGGGCCTTCGACTACCCCGGCTTCCTTCCCGCCTACATCCGTCCCCTCTTCTGCGAGGGCAAGGGGCCGTTCCGCTGGGTGGCACTGTCCGGCGACCCGGCCGACATCGCAGCCACCGACCGGGCCGTGCTCGAGGAGTTCGGTGACGACGAGGGCCTGAAGCGATGGATCACCCTGGCCGGTGAGCGGGTCGCGTTCCAGGGCCTGCCGGCCCGGATCTGCTGGCTGGGCTACGGGGAACGCCACCGGCTGGGACTGCGGTTCAACGAGATGGTCCGATCCGGTGAGCTGGCCGCGCCCATCGTCATCGGGCGCGACCACCTCGACTCGGGCTCGGTGGCCTCGCCCTACCGCGAGACCGAGGACATGCTCGACGGCAGCGACGCCATCGCCGACTGGCCCCTGCTCAACGCACTGGTCAACACGTCGTCGGGCGCGTCGTGGGTGAGCATCCACCACGGCGGCGGGGTGGGCATCGGCCGCTCGATCCACGCCGGCCAGGTCAGCGTGGCCGACGGCACAGACCTGGCCGCCCAGAAGCTGGAGCGTGTGCTGCTCAACGACCCGGCCACCGGAGTGATGCGCCACGTCGACGCCGGCTACGACCGGGCCTGGGAGGTGGCCGCCGAGCGCGGTGTGCACATACCGGCCGCCTCATGACTGTCCGCGACGTCCTCTCCATCGGCCATCCGGCACTGCGGGCTGAGGCCACCGCGGTGCCGCCGTCGGAGATCGCCGGCGAGCGGGTCCAAGGCATCATCGACGACCTCATCGACACCATGCGCCACGCCCGCGGGGCGGGGCTGGCCGCCAACCAGATCGGCGAGACGGCCCGGATCGTCGTCATCGAGGTGAACGACAACCCCCGCTACCCCTACAAGCCGCCGATCCCGCTGACCGTCGCCGTCAACCCGGAGCTCGAGGTGCTCGGCGACGAGACCGTGGTCATCAACGAGGGCTGCCTGTCGGTGCCGCTGCGGGGCGACGTGATCCGCTCGGTCAATCTCCGGGTCCGCTACCTCGACCGCGACGGCAACGAGCACTGCACCCGAGCACGGGGTCTGACCGCGGGAACCTGGCAGCACGAATGCGACCACCTCGACGGCGTCCTGATCACCGACCGGGCCGACCGGGCCAGCCTGTGCACCTGGGAGGAGTTCGAGCGGCACCATCGCGACGCCTTCATCGAACGCATCTCTGAGTTCGTCGAGCGGGTCGGCTCATGACAGTCCGGCGAATTGACGAGTCCCACGGCCGAACTAGTGTCAAAAATCCACCGTATAGGTGGGAAAAGTCGACACAAGTTCGTCGACACCGGGGAGCCGCGAGCATGACGGCGCGGTACTGGTGCGAACTGGCGTGGCTGGGAGGATCCCGGGCCGAGCCCGGGGTGGTGATCGAGGTGGACGGCGACCGCATCGCCGACGTGGCCTCAGGCGTGCGGACCCGGCCCGAGGACGCCGTGCCCCTGGCGGGCCTCACCCTGCCGGCGCTGGCCAACGCCCACAGCCATGCCTTCCACCGGGCCCTGCGAGGCCGTACCCACTGCGGCCGGGGCAACTTCTGGACCTGGCGCGACCTGATGTACCGGGTGGCGGCCCGCCTCGACCCCGATCGCTACCACCGGCTGGCCCGGGCGGTGTTCGCCGAGATGGCCCTGGCCGGCATCGGAGTGGTGGGCGAGTTCCACTACGTCCACCACCGGCCCGACGGCGGCGCCTACGACGATCCCAACGCGATGGGCAAGGCGCTAGTCGCCGCGGCCCAAGACGCCGGACTCCGGCTGACCCTGCTCGACACCCTCTACCTGCACGGCGGCTTAAGCGCAGCCCCAGACGCCGGCTCGGACCGCGGCCCAGACGCCGACCTACACGCAGGCGCAGACGCAGCCCCAGACGCCGGCTCGGACCGCGGCTACAGCCCGCTGAAGCCTGAGCAGGCCCGCTTCAGCGACGGCACCGCTGAACGCTGGGCCGAGCGGGCCGAAGCCTTGGCCGTGGCCGTATCCGGGCCGGAGGTGAAGGTGGGCGCGGCGGTGCACTCGGTGCGGGCCGTCGACCCGGCTTCCATCAAGGTGGCCGTCGACTGGGCCCGGGACCGGGGCGCGCCCCTGCATTTCCATGCCTCGGAGCAACCCGCCGAGAACGAGCAGTGTCTCGCGGTGCACGGCCGGACCCCGGTAGAGGTGATCTCGGAGGCCGGTGGTCTGGGCCCCGGCACGACCCTGGTCCACGCCACCCACGTCGCCGAGCACGACCGGACCCTCATCGGCGAGGCCGGGGCCTTTTGCTGTTTCTGCCCGACCACCGAGCACGACCTGGCCGACGGAGTGGGTCCGGCCGAGGCGCTCGTCCGGTCGGGAGCCCGGCTGTGCGTGGGCTCGGACTCGCACGCCGTGATCGACCTGTTCGAGGAGGTCAGAACGGTCGAGCTCGACCAGCGGGCCGCCACCGGCGACCGGGGCGTGTTCGGGGTGGAGGAGCTGGCATCCATGGCCACCTCAGCCGGCTACCGGTCCCTCGGCTGGCCCGACGGCGGCACCCTGGAGGCGGGCGCGCTGGCCGACTTCGCCACCGTCGGCCTCGACTCGGTCCGCCTGGCCGGCATCGACGACGACCGCGCCCTGACCGCAGTGGTCTTCGCGGCCACCGCGGCCGATGTGCGCCACCTGGTGGTGGGCGGGCAGGCGATCGTGCGCGGCGGCGTTCACACCTCCATAGACGCAGCCGCCGAGCTGCGGGCCGCGGTGAAGGAGATCGTGTCGTGACGCTGGTGATAGACAACATCGGCGAGCTGGTCACCAACGACCCCTCGCTGGGGGACGGCCCGCTCGGCGTGATCGCCGGCGCGTCCGTCGTCGTCGACGGCGACACCGTGGTGGCGGTGGGCCCGGCCGGCGCGGTGGCCGACGAGCGCATCGACGCGGGCGGCCGGTGCGTGCTGCCGGGATTCGTGGACTCCCACACCCACCTGGTGTTCGCGGGCGACCGGTCCGAGGAGTTCACCCGGCGGATGGCGGGCGAGCCCTACGACGGAGGCGGGATCCGGGTCACGACCGACGCCACCCGCAACGCGGGCCGGGATGCGCTGCGCTCCGCCCTCGACAAGCGCCTGGCCGAGGTCCACCGGGCCGGCACCACGACGGTGGAGATCAAGACCGGCTACGGGCTGTCGGTGGACTCGGAGGTCGAGTTGGCCTCCCTGGCCGCGGAGGCCACCCCGGAAGCCACCTTCCTGGGAGCCCACCTGCTGCCCGGCGAGTACCAGGGGCGGGCCGACGAGTACGTCGAGCTGGTCTGTGGCCCCATGCTCGACGCGGTCCACAACCGGGTTTGCTGGATCGACGTGTTCTGCGAGACCGGGGCCTTCGACGCCGACCAGTCCCGGGCCGTACTGGAGGCGGGTCGGGCAGCCGGACTGGGCCTGCGGCTTCACGCCAACCAGCTCGGCCACGGACCCGGTGTCCAGCTCGGCGTCGAGATGGGCTGCACGTCGGTCGACCACTGCACCTACCTGTCCGACGACGACATCGAAGCCCTGGCCGCCAGCGACACGGTGGCCACTTTCCTGCCCGCCACCGACTTCTCCACCCGCCAGCCCTACCCGGACGCCCGGCGGGCCATCGACGCCGGCGTGAAGGTGGCGATGGCCTCGAACTGCAATCCGGGCTCGAGCTACACCACCTCACTGTCGTTCTGCATCGCCATGGCCGTTCGCGACATGGGCATGACCATCGACGAGGCCGTCGCTGCGGTCACCACCGGAGGGGCGGCCGCGCTGGGCCGCTCCGATGTCGGTCGCATCGTCTCCGGCGGCCCCGCCCACTTGACCGTCCTCGACGCTCCCAGCCGCCACCATCTCGCCTACCGGCCCGGCGTCCCACTGATCTGGCGGACCCTGGGGGCCGGCTATCGCCTGGAGCCCGCCGGCGACCAGACTCAACCCCGAATGCACAAGGAGTAGACATGACCAGCGATGAACTGACCAGCACCGTCCCCAACCCCACCGAGCACAACCAGTGGTATCCCTTCGCCAACCGGCCCCTGCCGCCGGAGGTGGACGGGCAGGCCGTCAACCCGGCCGCCATCCCGGTGTTCGACGCGGTGCCGCTGCCGTCCAGGGCCCGGTTCGTGGTGGTCGGCGCGGGCGTGCACGGGCTGTCCAGCGCCTACCACCTGGCCATGTACCTGCAACGCACCGGCAAGGGCTCGGGCCGCGACGTGGTGCTGATCGACAAGCAGGGCCCGGGCGCGGGCGCTACCGGGCTGGCCTGCGGCTGCATCCGCAACATGTACATGACCGGTCCTCTGCACGCCATCCTTCGGGCCAGTGTGGAGGTGTGGGAGTCCGACCCGGTGAACTTCGGCTTCCAGCAGGTCGGCTACGTGTCGGTGGGCGAGTCCAACCAGACCGAGGACTACCTGAAGCTCCAGGCGTCGCAGGCGGCCAGCGGCTACCCCTCCGACGTGTACACCGGCTCGGAGGCCCGGGCCTTCCTCACCAACCTGTGGCCCGACTTCAAGACCGAGAACTGCGACGTGGTGCTGCACGAGCACCGCTCCGGGTATGCGGGCACCCACATGGCGGTGTGGGGCCTCGACCAGAAGTGCCGCCAGTGGGGCGTGCAGCGGGCCTACGGCGCCGCCGTGACCGGCTACCGGCTCGACGCCTCGGGGTCGGTGACCGCGGTCGAGACCGATCAGGGGTCCATCGCCTGCGAGCAGGTGATCGTGGGCGCGGGGGCGTGGACTCCCGAGCACTGGGAGTGGCTGGGCGGTCCCTCCCGCCTCGACGTGGCGTATCCCGACGGCCACGTCGAGTCACAGATGGACATGTGGACGTACTGGCGTTTGCTGGAGGGCGAGGTCCTGCTGCCCTCCGGCGTCGATTTCCGCACCGCCCAGCACCGCGACTCGCCGGTGCTGCACGTGGAGTTGATGAACACGCCGGTGTACTCCGACGACGGCCGGTTCCTCAAGGACCACTTCTACACCTACGTGCGCTACGCGGCGGAGCGGGTGGGCGCGCCCGGCCTGCAGGGCGGGACGATCCCGGTGCGGATCGGGCCCCGGGCGGCGGTGGAGCCCTACGGCCACCTGAACGACACCTACCAGGCCGAGGAGTGGTTTGCCGACTACTACTGCGCGACGTTGGGCATGCTGTTCAAGCGGCTGGAGAACTTGCGCCCGTTCTTCAAGGAGCGCCGCAACGGCGGCATCGGCGCGTTCACCCCCGACAACGTGCCCGTGTTCGACTACGTGGCCGACAACGCATGGGTGATCGCCGACTCCAACCACGGATTCAAGATGATCGGGGTGGGCAAGCTCACCGCCGAGATGCTGGTGCACGGCCACAAGCCCGACGAACTCAAGCCGTTCACACTCGACCGCTACCGCACCGGCGCCACCTTCGGTAACCGCAACTCCAACTGCCCCTGGGTCTAGGCCGCCCAGCCAAATTGATGGCGATAATGGGCGTCCAGTGCCCAATATGTCATCAATTTCGCAGCATGAGGCCGGCTACCGGCTCAGCCCGCGAAGGTGGCCAGCCACTGCTCGCGGCTGGTGGGCCGGAACACGTAGTTGCGCTCGCGGGTGATGCCCATGGTGGCCGACGACTCCATCGAGTAGCGGTGCCCGGGGTACAGCACGGCGTCGTCGGGCACCCGGGCCAGCCGGGTGGTGAGGCTCTCGTACATCTGGGCCGGGTCGGAACCCGGCAGGTCCATCCGGCCGCAGCCCTCGAGGAACAGCGTGTCGCCGGCCACCAGCCGGCCGTCCACCAGGAAGCACTGGCTGCCGGGGGTGTGGCCGGGCGTGGCGATGAGCTCGATGTCGACGGCCCCCACGGTCACCACATCGCCCGACGCGTGGCTGATGAGGCAGTCGTCGTCCACGCCGGTGACCTTCTTGACGAGATCGGCCTCGTCGGCCTGTACGTGGACCGGCACCGACACCCGCTCCAGCAGCCGGGTTATGCCCTCGATGCTGATGCCCATCATCTCGCCGCCCACATGGTCGGGGTGGTAGTGGGTGGCCAGCACGCCGGTGCAGGCCATGCCGTCGGCGTCGAGCAGGTCGAGGAGGCCTCCGGTGTCATAGGCCGGGTCGACGAGCACGGCCTGGCCGGCCTGGCGGTCGCCGATGGCGTACACGAAGTTGACCATCTGGTGAGCCAGCCCGTCGTCGATCGCGAAGTCGCGCCCGGACAGCAGCTGGCGGAAGTAGAGCCGGTCGTCCACGGCAGTCACCCTATTCCCGCTCTTGTTCGCTGCGCTCACGGGCCAGAGCCGGTCGTACGGCGCTGGGCCTTCACGGGTCTCTCGGGTTCGAATCCCCCTTTAGCCGCTCAGTCCCTGTCACAGGCCACCGGAACACCGGCCGAGGCTGGGGTAGAGCGTCGGCGTGGAGGGTTCTTGAATGATATTGGACCGGAGGAGTTCTGAGTTTCCGCAGACGCGGAGCCATTTGAGTTTCACCAGGCCCGTGAGGTCCAGCGACGTGAGCTGGTTGTTCCCCACCCAGAGGCGAACAAGGGCGCCGAGGTTGGAGAGGCCGGTGATCGGGGACACGTCGTCGGTCATCTCGTCGTCGTCGTGGTCGTAGGGCCCGAGCTCGTTGTCGTCCAGGTACAGGCCTCTGAGACTGGTGAGGTCGGAGACGTCGATGGAGGCGAGGTCGTTGCCGTCCAGGCCCAGAGCGAGAAGCTTGGAGAGGTCGGAGACGTCGACTGACGTGAGGCTGTTGCGGTTCAGGAGCAGACGGATGAGCCTGGTGCTGTTGGAGGCGTCGATAGAGGTGAGCTCGTTGTCGGTCAGCGACAGCTCCGTGAGTCCGGTGAGGTTGGAGAGCCCGATGATCGGGAACACGTCGTCGGTCATGTCGTCGTCGTCGTCGTCGTAGGGCCCGAGCTCGTTGTCGTCCAGACTGATGTAGTAGAGGGCGGTGTTGTTTGTGAGGTCGATGGACTCGAAGTCGTTCCCGTCCGCCTTCAGGTAGCCGAGCTTGGTCAGATCGTCGAGGCCGGTGATCTCCGTCAGTTCGTTGTCGTCCAGATACAGGATCTCGACCTTGTCGAGCCCCGTGACGTCGATGGAGGTCAGAGCGTTCTTCCCTACACCGATCCGCTCCAGGGCGGTGTTGGAGGTGAGGTCGATGGAGGAGAGGTTGTTCTTGCTCAACGCGATAAGGGTGAGACCAGTGGCGTACTCGATCCCGGTGGCGTCGGAGATCTGGCGTTCCCTCGCATCCAGTATGGTGAGTCCTTGAAGTTCGCCCACAGTGATGTTGGCGCCCGAGCTCTTGCCGAGCGCCGCCTCGATGGCTGCCCGCAGGCCGGTGTCGACCAGGCAGTCCGACGTGAGCACGGTGGAGGTGTCGGTGGCGTCGGGACAGGTGACCTGCGCGGGTGCCACCCCGGCCAGCACCGACATCACAAGCATGACCGTGCAGCACGCGCCAAAGATCCTCATGGCGAACAACCTCCCTAAGATCTTCATAGCGAACAATCCGCTATGAGAATGGTAGCGCCAGAGGCTACTCCTTGCATGGGTGGCTAACAGCCCGCTCAGTTCCCTGTCACAGGCCACCGGAACACGGGCCGAGGCTGGGGTAGACCATCGGCGTGGAGGGTTCTTGAGTGATGTCGCTCAGGTAGAGGTCTGAGTTTCCGCACAGGCGGAGCCATCTGAGTTTCACCAGGCCCGTGAGGTCCAGCGACGTGAGTTCGTTGTTCGCCAAGTGGAGGCGCTTGAGGGCGCCGAGGTTGGAGAGGCCGGTGATCGGGGACACGTCGTCGGTCATCTCGTCGTCGTCGTGGTCGTAGGGCCCGAGCTCGTTGTCGTCCAGGTACAGGCCTCTGAGACTGGTGAGGTCGGAGACGTCGATGGACTCGAGGTCGTTGCCGTCCAGGCCCAGAGTGAGAAGCTTGGAGAGGTCGGAGACGTCGACTGATGTGAGGCTGTTGCGGTTCAGGAGCAGACGGGTGAGCCTGGTGCTGTTGGAGGCGTCGACGGAGGTGAGCATGTTGTCGGTCAGCGACAGCTCGGTGAGTCCGGTGAGGTTGGAGAGCCCGGTGATCGACCCGAGCTCGTTGTCGTCCAGACTGATGTAGTAGAGAGCGGTGTTGGCCGAAAGGTCGATGGACTCGAAGTCGTTCCCGTCCGCCTTCAGATAGCCCAGCTTGGTCAGATCGTCGAGGCCGGTGATCCCCGTCAGGTCATTGTCGTCCAGATACAGGATCTCGACCTTGTCGAGCCCCGTGACGTCGATGGAGGTCAGATCGTTCTCCCCAATGCCGATCTCCTCCAGGGCGGTGTTGGAGGTGAGGTCGATGGAGGAGAGGTTGTTCTTGCTCAACACGAGAAAAGTGAGACCAGTGGCGTACTCGATCCCGGTGGCGTCGGAGATTTCGCGTTCCGGCGCATCCAGTGTGGTGAGTCCTTGAAGTTCGCCCACAGTGATGTCGTCGCCCGGACTCTTGCCGAGCGCCGCCTCGATGGCTGCCCGCAGGCCGGCGTCGACCAGGCAGTCCGACGTGAGCACGGTGGAAGTGTCGGCGGCGCCGGGACAGGTGACCTGCGCGGGTGCCACCCCGGCCAGCACCGACATCACAAGCATGACCGTGCAGCACGCCCACAAGATCCTCATAGCGAACAACCCTCCTAGAGTCTTCATAGCGAACAATTCTTCTATGTCAAGGGTAGTGCCGGAGGGCTACTCCTTGCATGTCTCGGCCTCCAACGGGCCGCTGAAACGGCGCTGAACGGGCAGATCGGCCGTACCCTGCGGTGGATGGGGCAGCTTGACAAGCCGCGAACGCCGACGGTCGGATACCTGGGCCCGCCGGGGACGTTCACCGAGCAGGCCATCTACTCCCAGCCCGACCTGGCCGCCATGAGCCACCGGCCCATCAACTCGATCATCGACGTGCTGAGGGCGGTCAGCAGCGGCGGGGTCGACCTGGGCCTGGTCGCCATCGAGAACATGATCGAGGGGTCGGTGACCGCCACCCTCGACGCCCTTGCCTTCGACACCGACCTGTTCATCCAGCGCGAGGTGATCATCGACGTCAACCTGAACCTGATGGCCCGGCCGGGTGTGAGGTTGGAGTCGGTCGAGCGGGTCCGCTCCTATCCGGTGGCCCACGCCCAGTGCCGCGAGTACCTGGCCGCCAACCTGCCCGGCGCGGTGTTCGAGGCAGCCAACTCGACCGCCGAAGCGGCCCGCAGCCTGGCCGATTCGGGTGACCGCGCCACCGCGGCCATCGCGCCGCTGCGCTCGGCGGAGGTGTACGGGCTGGACGTGCTGGCCGCCGACATCGCGGACCACGCCGAGAATCAGACCCGTTTCGTGCTCGTCGCCAGGGACTTCATCGCCGCCCCGACCGGCCACGACAAGACGAGCATGGTCGTCTACCAGCGCTCCGACGCGCCGGGCTCGCTGATCGGCATCCTCGGCGAGTTCGCGGCCCGGGCCATCAACCTCACCAGCCTGCAGAGCCGCCCCACCAAGGCCAGCTTGGGCCAGTACTGTTTTCTGCTGGACTGCGAGGGCCACATTGCCGACGAGGTGGTGGCCGACGCGCTGCGCAACCTGAGCATGAAGACCTCGAGGGTGAAGTTCCTCGGCTCCTACCCGTCGGCGTCCGCCGACCACCACGACCATGTGATGAACCAGGTCGAGGTGCGCAGAGCGGCCGCCTGGATCGACGACCTCAGGGGCCGCATCCTTCGGTGACGTCCGGTCGCAGGGCCTGACCCGCCCCTATCCTTGGCGGCGGAGGGATGGCAGAGCGGACGATTGCGACGGTCTTGAAAACCGTTGGGCCTTCACGGGTCCCGGGGGTTCGAATCCCCCTCCCTCCGCTCTTGTTCAGACAATATGTAGCCTTTGAAGTGCGATGTTAGCTCGCGATCGCCGCGAGGGTGGGGTCGGCAGCGCGGGTTACCGTGCGGGCCTTGGCGGCAAAGCCGTTTGAGCAGGTCGCGGTCGCGGAGCGCGTGGCCGGTCATGCGCTCGATGTCATAGCTGTACGGCGCTCCCGGCAGCGCGGGCACCACCACGACCACGGCGGCCGCGTTGCTCACCGCGGCCGGCAACAGCGGTGACGCCACCGTGGTGGTTGACTCCTCCTGCTTGGAAGGGGCGGCGGTGACGCCACCGTGGTGGTTGACTCCTCCTGCTTGGAAGGGGCGGCGGTGACGCCACCGTGGTGGTTGACTCCTCCTGCTTGGAAGGGGCGGCGGTGACTTCGATGACGAAGTCGGGGCCCTCTGTTGGGTTCTGTGGTGGGTTGTAGGCTGTGATCGTGGCCACCACGACCGCGCCGACGCCGACGGCCCAGGAGGCTCAAAGAGCTGCTGAGTGTCTGGCTGCCGCTGGTGTGGGCCAGGTGCTGTTGTTCGGCTCGGTGGCCCGCGGCAGCGCGAAGGTTGGCAGCGACATCGATTTGGTGGCGATATTTGATGACCTCGACTACCGCGAACGGCTCGGCATTCGCAGTGCTTTGTGTGCTGCTGCTGAGGGTGTGGTGGACAGTCCCGTGGAGGTGTTCGTTACCGATCGGGCCGAGTGGCGCCGCCGCACCCAGGAGGTGTCGGCGTCGTTTGAGGCCGGGATCGCATCGTCGGCGGTCGTGTTGGTGGACCGTCCCGCCGGGGCGGTGCGATGGGACAAGGAGATCGGTTTGGCTGACAACAACACCGACGAGGCCCTAGGCCGCCTGGACGAGGCCAGCAAGGCGCTGCATTCGATGCGAGCCCGGATGTTGCCTGAAGACTGGGAGGCCCTGGAGCCCCCCGACGACCACGCGACCCGCTGGCGGCTGATTGATGTCTGCGCAGCCGGCGCGATGGCCACTGAGACCGCCCTGAAGGCCCTGGCGGCTTCCCAGGGAACCCCGGCACCGCACAAGCATCGCATCGACTTGCTGGTGCCGCTGGCGGGCCCCCGCGCCGACGATGTCCACAGCGCGCTGGCCGACCTGGAGACCAACACCGTCGCCCGCGGCGACGAGTCCTATGGAGATCTCAGCATCTGGCGCGCTGCCGGCACCTACATCGCAGACCGCCCCGACATCGACCTGGACACCGTCGCGGCGATGGCGCCGCGCATCGCGCAGGCCGCGACATCGGTGACAGCCATCGCTACGGACGAACTCGATGCCTTGGCACCAGGAGCCCCAGAGGTCACACGAGCTCGACACATAATCGAACTCGCCGACCGCACCGTCGCCGTCTATGACCTCCGCACCGGCACCAGGATCCACCACGGCTGGGAAGCCGACGCTAGGACCCGCACGAGATAGGACTCCGGAACCGACATCGGCCTCGGCTTGTAACACCTCTGGCGCCACGACTTCCCGGTAGCGGCGCCAGCTGCTGCCACGAAGCGTCTTGACCGCTCGATGGGAACCCGCAGCCACAGCTCCCCGCGAGAAGCGCCAAGGCAGCGCACTGCCGCGCGCCGGAACTGCTCAGCCACCACAATCGGGCCGTGGGAGCCGCCACAGGCGAAGGGACTCGCCCCCGACAACCGTGGCAGCGATCCATGACCACGCCCGAGCCGTCACTGACCTGCCAGCGGGCATCTCGCGCAGGCAAAGGGACCCTCTAGACGCATCGTCGCACTGGTCGGTATGACGCACAAGCGGCGCTACATGATCGAGATACTGCTCCCGGAGGCCGACTCGGCCCCTACGCCGCCCTCACCGCCCAGGGGTCAGAGGCCACCGGCGCAGTCGCCGACACCGATGCGGAAGGGCGCGTTCTGGACATCGTCTGCGCCGAGGTCGGGGTTCCCGCACAAGCGGATGGTATGGAGGCTGGTGAGGCCGGCGAGGTCAATCGACGTGAGTGCGTTGTTCCTCAGGTAGAGCCTCTGGAGGCCGGAGAGGTTGCCGAGGCCGGTGATCGATGTCAGTGCGTTGTCGTCCAGATACAGGCCTGCAAGGCTGGTGAGGTCGGAGACGTCGATGGACGTGAGCTCGTTGTCGTCCAGGCCCAGGCCGCCGAGCTTGGAGAGGCTGGAGACGTCGACGGACGTGAGGCTGTTGCGGTTCACGTACAGACCGCGGAGCCCGGTGTTGCTGGAGGCGTCGATCGAGGTGAGCGCGTTGTCGCTCAGCCCCAGTTGCGAGAGTCCGGTGAGCTTGTCGAGCCCGATGACGGGGAACACCTCGTCGGTGTCGACGTCGTCGTCGTGGTCGTAGGGCGCGAGCTGGTTGTCGTTCAGCTCGAGAATGCCGAGACCGGTGTTGTTGGAGAGGTCGATGGAGGTGAATTGGTTCTCGCTCGCCTTCAGGACCGCGAGCCTAGTGAGGTCGCCGAGGCCGGTGATCTCTGTCAGCTCGTTGTCGTTCACCCAGAGGTGGCGGAGCTCGCTGAGTCCCTCCACATCGATGGATGTGAGCCCGCTGTCCCACAGGTAGGCGTGCCTCAGGCCGGTGCTCGCGGTGAGGTCGATGGAGGTGAGCTCGTTCTCGTACAGGCTGATAGTTCTGAGCTTGGTCAGCTGGTCTAGCCCGGTGACGGGGAACACGTCGTCCGTCATCTCGTCGTCGTCGTGGTCGTAGGGCGCGAACTCGTTGGCACCGAGGAGGAGATGCGTCAACTCGGTGTTCTTGGAGACATCGATCCTGGTGAGGCCGTTCCAGCGTAGATCCAGATGGGTGAGGCCGGTGGCGTACTCGATCCCGGTGGCGTCGGAGATGCCGTCCCTGCGAGCCTTCAGCGTGGTTAGCCCGGCGAGTTCGCCCACGGTGATGTCGGCGCCGGAACTCTCGCCGAGCGCATCCTCGATGGCCGCCCGCAGGTTGTCGTCGACCAGACAGTCCGACGTGAGCACGGTGGAGGTGTCCGTGGCGTCGGGACAGGAGTCCTGCGCGGTCGCCGTCCCCGACAGGACCGACATCACCATCGCCGTCGCGCAGCACGCGCCGAGGATCCGTATCACAGAACGCTCCATCACCCAGTCATACCTACAGTAGTAGTCGAAACTATAACTGTCCTAGCACACGCCGCAACCTCTCGAGGCCGCGCCCACGATATGCGCGGAGCTAGGCCGCCCGGCGCCGGCCGCCATGCCGGCGGGGACTCATTCTGAGGCTCGGGTGATGGTGACGGTGTAGGCGTAGGTGTCGGTGCCGTTGGGCGCGGTCACAGTGATGGTGATGGTGTTGGTGCCCTCGGCGAGGTCCACCTGGTAGCCGGTCTTGCTGTCGGCGTCGGTGGTGGAGGTGCCGTCGTCGTTGACGGCTTTGACGGCAACCCCGGCGGAGCCGCCGGTGAAGGCCTGCTCCCAGGTGAGGGTGGTCTCGGTGACGTCGTTGGCGACCGATGCGCTGTACTTGGGCAGACCGTGGATGAAGTGGCCGAAGTCCGCGCCGCTCATCTCCAGCGAGTAGAGCTTCGCGTTGGGCGCCAGCGCGTATGCGTGGACGCCGATGTCGCGGCGTAGCTCCGGTTCGGTCTGCCAGCCGGCGTCCAGCACCCACATGGTCCTGCCGTCGGACCACATCCCTCGGGGGTCGGTGATGCCGTCCTCGCCGGTGCGGATGTCCATGCTGGGGACCCGGCTCCCGTCGGAGAGTTTGTGGGCTTCGAGCTTGGACCGGTGGTCGCCGTAGTTGGACACCACCCACAGGAGGGTGCCGTCGGACCAGACGGCGAAGGACATGTTGCGGTCGTAAATCCGGACGAAGTATCCGGTGGTGGCGATGGCGATGTCCTTGCCGGCCTTTCTGGCCTTGGTCTTGAAGTCGTAGGCCAGCAGCTCGCCTCCGTCGAGCCCGAGATCGGTGTAGGTCCAGTCCCATGCCCTCACGGGCGCCACCCAGATGGTCTCTCCGTCGGACCACAGGTCGCGGACGAACCGCGCTCCAGCGGCCTTCGTGTAGAACGACTCGCCGGCGACGAGCGCGGCCGTGCCGTAGGTCTGGGCGTCTATCCCGTACACGATGTTCTCGCCGACCTCGTCGCCGATCATGGAGAGCCATTTGGTGTCGCCGTTGGACCACACACCCAGGTTGAAGTATTGGTTCGCCAGGTTCCTGGTGTTGTGGTCCTTGCCCGGCACCCGGTTCCCGGTGTCCATGTCGTAGGCCATCAGCTGGCTGCCGGTGATCAGCCACATGGTCTGGCCGTCGGCCCAGATGTCGAAGGGCGGCCAGGGGTCCTCTGCGAGGGTGATGTCTTTGGACTCGTCGCGTGAGACGGTCATGATCTGCACGGTGTAGGTCCGGTCCGAGCCGTCCTGGGCGGTCACCGTGACCTCCACGGTGGCCTTGCCGTCGGCGGTGGCGACCTGGTGGTCGTCGGCGTCGTCGGCGTCGTCGGGCTTGATGCTGACGGTGGCGTCGCTGTCGTTGGCGGTGGCCTCCACGGTGGTGGTCAGCCCGCTGGTGATCTGCGCGTGGGTCAGCTGGTAGCGGTACTCGGTGACGTCGGCGTCGAAGCTCGGGTCGAGCGTCACCCCGCTGAGGGTCAGCGCGGAAAGGGTGGCGTCGTCGGACAGGGTCCCGGTGGTGTCCTTCAGCGGGGTGAGCTTCAACGTGTACGTCCGGGAGTCGGTGCGGTGCTTGACGCTCACTGTGACGGTGGTCGTCTCGCCGGTGGTCAGGTTCACCTGGTGGCCGTCGGTGCCGGTGTTCGCGTCAGCCGGGGCGATGACGAAGCTGGCATCGTCGCGTATCGTGACTGCCTCCACCGTGACCTGGGTGACGTTTCCGACGAGGTTGCGCGAGTAGTCGGTGATCTCGGGGGTGAAGCCCTTCAGGTTCGTCGCGGTCGCGGTGAGGCTCACGAGGCGGGCGTCGCCGCCGGGGAGATCGTAGACGAACACCTTGTTGCTGTCGCGGTCCGCCACCCACAGCTCCTCATTGTCGGACCACAGCCCTATCTGCTTGATGTTCTCCGCGGACAGGCCGTTCAGGTCCAGACGTTTGTCGCGCCCGCAGTCCGACAGCCGGTAGGCGAAGATCTTGTCGGCGTGGGCGTCGGACAGCCACATGGTGGAGATCCCGTCCGACCACGCTCCCACCGGGTACCCGCCGGCGCTGAAGTAGCGCCCGCACGACTCCGTGACGGGGGCCTTGGTGCCCAGGTCATAGACGAAGACCCCGCCGAGGCCGCTGCCGCGTCCGTAGTCGGCGACCCACATGTTGGTTCCGTCGGACCACAGGCCCATGGGCGTGTCGTTGGTGCGTTCGCGTGTTCGCACCAGGTTGCTGAAGTCCTCGCCGGGTTTGCGGCCTCCTGCGGAGTGCTGGGAGGGGTCGGCGGTGTCGTCGTTGCGGTGGAAGGCCAGCACCTGGTCGAGGCGCGAGACCGACGCCCACACGGTGTCGCCGTCCATCCACAGGCCGCTGACCTTGTTGCCGTGCAGGTCCGCGTCGCCGGGCGCGGGCATGTCGGGCAGGTCGAGCTCGATGTCCTTGCCGGCGTCGCGGGCGCCGCCGTCGAGGACGTAGGCGTACAGCTTCTCGCTGTCGTCGCTGGAGGACTTGCGGGCCGACACCCACAGGGTGGTGCCGTCGGACCACAGCCCGTGCGGTTGGATGAAATCCAGCGACACCGGGTCGGTGGCGGCGGTGGCGCCGCCGAGGGTCCAGCCGCCGGCGGCTGCGCCGGCCCAGGCCGTCGTTGCGGCCTTGGGGGTGCTGTCGTCCATCAGGGTCACGGCGCCGTAGCCGGGGCTCCACCCGCCGGTCGCGCTGTCGTGGGGTTGTTGCGGCTCGGGGGCGGCTCTGAGGAACTGAACGTAGCGCACCCCGTCGGCGGTGGTTCCCGTGCGCACTGCGGAGTTGTCGCCGCCGGTGAGCCTCTCGAACGCCGAAAGCAGCCCCGCCGACACGGGTTCCGGGTCGGGCTCGGGGGCCGCTTCGGTGGTGGCTGTGATGGCGGGGTTGTTGATGGTCACGTTGTCCGACACCATGCGCAGCCGGTACCGGTAGGCGGTCTCCGGCGCGACGCCGGTGTCGGTGTGGCTGTAGGCCGCGGTGCCGGGCTGCCACGCAAGGGCGGCCACCACTATGTCGTCGCGCAGCACCTCGATCGCGTCGACCGGTCCCCACTGGTGGGGCTCGGGCACCGTCCAGGACAGCTCGACCTGGTCGTGTGCGGCCTGAGCGGTCGGTGTCGCTGCGGCGGCCGGGACGGGCACTTCGATGATGTCGCCGTTGAGGGCGCCCGCGGCGCCGGCGAACATCCGGACCCGGTACTTGTAGGTGTGTCCGGTCCACGGGACCGTGTCGGTGTGGCTGTAGGCGGTGGTGCCGCGGTTCCAGGTCTGCCATGCCACCGGCAGGCCGGCGAAGTAGTGGCCCCGGCCGCGGGACAGCTGCATGTTCGCTGCGTCATCCAGCCACGGCGGCTGTTGGGGCACCGTCCACGACAGCGCCACCTCCGAGCCCTCCACCACGGCCGACGGGCCCTGCGGCACCGCCGGCGCGTCGGCCTGGGTCGCGACCTCCAGCACCTGCGAGTACACGTCAGACCACCCGCCGGGCTGCTGGACCACCAGCCTCACCCGGTAGCGGTACACCGTGGCCGCATCCAGCGCGGAGTCGCGGTCGCTCCAGTCGCTCGCCTCGTCTTTCACCAAGTCCTCAGCGACCCAGATCGACCTCACCACCGTGTCCTCAGCATCGAGGCGCTCCAGATACATGTCACCCACATACACGCCCTCAGGCTGCGCCGGCAGCGTCCATGACACCTTCACGGACCGATGCGTCGCCGCAGCCGCCAGATCCACCGCCGCCAACGGAGCGCCCGGGTCCGGCGGGTCCTCGTCCACATCGGTCACCGCGACGGCCACCACGGCCGCGGTGGCGGCGCCGTTGCCGTCGCCGGCATGCACCGTCAACTCGTACGACGGGCCGGTCTCATGGTCCAGCGCCGCCGCCACCGTCACCGCGCCGCTCGCCGGATCCACCGCGAACCGTCCTTCCTCGTCGCCCGCGGTGATCGTGTAGGCCATAGTGTCGCCGTCGGCGTCGGTGGCCGACACGCTGCCCACCACCGCGCCCACCGCCGCGTCCTCCGGCACCGAGAACCCGTAGGACTCGCTGCCGAACACCGGCGCCGAGTTCGGCGCCGGCGCCAGACCGAACCGCAGGTAATAGCCGGTCGCCCCGTCGTCGAGGGCCTGCACCCGGATGTAGTAGGTCCCCGCGTCCAGAGTCACCTTCAGCCACTCGATGTACACCTGGTCCTTGGCCGGATTCAGCGGCGGGCCCGCGGTGCCCACCACCGCTCCGGTCGAGTCCTCCAGCGTCACCGCCAACTCCACGCTCTGGTCGCGCGCCCCCAGCCCCAGCACATAACGCGCATCGGTGGTGAACGTGAAATAGTCCACCGCGTCGCCGCCGCCGCGGTCCAGCGACAACCCCCGGAAGAACTGCCGCCCCCTCGACGCGGACTGCTCACCCAGCGACACCGCACCCTCCCGCACACCGTCAGGATCCTGCGGCACCTCCTGAGCCACAACCGGCAAAGCGGCCACCCACACCGCCAGCGCCGCAACCAGCGCGACAACAGCCCGTACCACCTTGCCCGACGAGAACCCGAACACACCCAACACACTGCCTCCAATCACAACGGCCGCCGCCGCACCCAGCTACAGAACGGCAGCCGTGTCCGTGGCGTCGGGACAGGAGGCCTGCGCGGTCGCCGTCCCCGTCAAGACCGACATCACCATCGCCATCACGCAGAACGCGCTCAGGATCCTCACAAGGATTCTCCACTTCAGTCGTTGTTGCAGTTGCAGTCGTAGTTGTAGTTGCAATAGAAACTACCACGGCTGACGCGCGTCGCAAATCCGCGGGGCTGCGCCCATGATGTGCTTGGGAGCGCCGCCCCTAGCCTGTCGGGGCAACCGCTTCAAGGAGTCGCCATGATCCGTGTTCGCTTGCCGGCCGCGCTATTCGCCGCCGTGCTCGTCGCCACAGCCTGCGGCGGAGACGCAGCCGAGCAGGAAGCGGCCCCCACAGCCGAGACGGCTGCGACGACCACCGCAGCACCAACCACCGCGCCGCCCACCACCACAGCAGCACCAACCACCGCGCCGCCCACCACCACAGCAGCACCAACCACCGCGCCGCCCACCACCACAGCAGCACCAACCACCACCGCCGCGCCAACCACCACCGCCGCTCCGACAACGACCGCCGCGCCAACCACGACCACCGAGGCTCCGTTCACCAATGAAGTGGTGGCAACGGCCGGGGAATGGGTGGCCCTGAACGGCGGCGAGGACTGCATCTGCGCTAACGGGACCGACTACCACTACTGGGTGCGTGAGGGCGATCCCGGCAAGCTGGTCTTCTACCTGCAGGGCGGGGGGGCGTGCTTCAGCCAGGAGACCTGCTCGTTCACCGGCGAGGGGAACGCCTACGACACGACCGCCGACCCCTCCGAGCCGGGTGACAGCCCCGACTTCTGGGACGGCATATTCGCCTTCGACAACCCGCTGAATCCGCTCAGGGACCATTCGTTCGTGGTGGCGCTGTACTGCACCGGAGACGTGCACCTCGGGAACCGGACCTACGACTACGGCAACGACGTGCTGGTACACCACAACGGTTTCGTCAACGCCAACACCGCGCTGGCCACCGCGGTGGAGCGCTTCGGCGGCGCCAGCGAGGTGGTGGTGGCCGGCTCGAGCGCGGGATCGGCCTCGGCCGCGCTGTACGGCGGCCTGGCGGCCGACCTGTTCGGTGACGCGAGCATCACAGTGGTGGCCGACGCCTCGGGGGCCTACCCGAGCGATCCCGGCATCAACGCCTACATCGGCGGGCTGTGGGGCACCGGCACCGTCATACCCGACTGGCCCGTCAACGAGGGTGTCACCACCACCGAGTACGGGCTGCCGGAGCTGTTCATCCGGGCCGGCACGCACGCGCCGCGGGTCCGCTTCGCCCGCTACGACAACGCCTTCGACAGCACCCAGGAGTTCTTCGCGAGCCTGGCCGGGTTCGACGCCAGCAGCATCGACCAGCTCATGTACCAGAACGAGGCCCTGATCGAGGCGGCCGGCGTGAATCAGGCCAGTTACATGGCCCCCGGCCGGGACCACACCATCCTTTTCCGGGAGCTCCTCTACACCCAGGAGGTGGAGGGTGTGCCCTTCCTCGACTGGCTCACCGCGTTCCTGGGCGGCACCGACGTCGACGACGTGGCCTGCGTGGACTGCTCCTAGCGGTCACGCCGGTACGCTCAGAGCCTCCGGAGACGTGGCCGAGTCCGGTTGAAGGCGCTTCCCTGCTAAGGAAGTAACGATGCAAGTCGTTCGTGGGTTCGAATCCCACCGTCTCCGCAACTGTGATGTGTCAAGACATCGGAACCTTGTGAACCCACGCGGTGGCGGTGTTTGAGGCTTGGGGTTGGTAGTCGCGGGTTGGGTCGAGGGTGAGCTGGCGTAGGAGTTCGCCGGTGGTTGGGTTGATGATGCGGATGTTGAGGTCGTGGACGATCATGAGGATGGGGGTGTGGGCGTGGCGGCGGCCGATGCCGATGTGGTGTAGTCGCCCGTTGTGGCGCAGGGTGACGGTGCCGCCGGCGTCGATGTGGTCGTGTCGGATCCGCCGGGGGGCATCCAACGCCCTGCGGATAGCCTCCTCCACCTCGGCCGCCGTGAGTCCTGGTTCGGCCTGAAGCTGTGCCATAGATACGGCCATTTCCGCACGGACTATCTCCTCGACGGCGGCGCGGGACAGCCCTGCATCGCTTTCTGCACAGGCGACGAACAGCATCGGTGCTACTAGGAATAGTGCCGCGGTGAGCCTGGAGTAGAACAGCATCGCGTCTATCGATTCAACTCCCTACAACCCTCCCATCACAACGGCAGCCGTTCCCGCGCTGGTCAGCCGCTCATGGTTGCCCGCGTCGTCGGTGAAGGTGACCCGCACCTTGATGACTGTGCCGTTGTCGGTTTCCTGGAGGGTGTGGGTGGAACTCGTCGCGCCGTCGACTTCGGTATCGTCAGCCAGCCACTGGTAGCTGTAGCTCACGTTGGCCAGCCCGTCGGCGTCGGAGATGCCGGACGTTTCCACCGTAAGGGACTGGCCCACCTCCGCTGTGCCGGTGATGGTGGGCGCGCCCGTTGCCGGGGTATTGACCACTTCGATTACGATCACGCCTACGGGCAGGAAGCCTAGGGAGGTGTCGGTGGATGCGTCGACAAACAACTCATATACATTGTCCGCATTGCTGTCCGACGGGCTGTCGTAGTCCGGCGACGAGGTGAAGGAGAGCACGCCGGAGTCGCTTATTTGGAAGTGGTGGCCGTCTTCTCCCAGCAGCGACCAACTGATGGTCGCATCTCCAGCGCCGGGCACGGTATAGGAAGCCACTGGTACCGTGTCGCCCTCCCGGAATGTGTTCAATATGTTCCCGGTCACCGCGAGAGGAAGGTCGCCGTCATCCACCACCACGTCCAGACCTACCCAATAGTCCTCACTGGTCACCGAATATCCGTCCTCTTCCCACTCCAAGTAGTGGTGGACAATCCCCCATGCATCTAAGGGATCGGCATCGACGTAGCCAGATACGGTGACCGTCTGAGGCGTACTCCAGTTTTCCGAAGTGAAGGGAACTACGTCGACCGACGTTACGAGGGTCTTGAACGGACTCACCCTTACGTGAACGTCCCTAGTTGGCTGTGATTCAAGAACTACGGTGTACGTTGCGCTGTCACCCTCAGGGATTGTGAGTTCGCTAACGGACAGCACGAAATCGGGCGTTCTATCGGTATGGCTGGACAGAGTGGAATTGTTCGTGACGGTTTGGAAGGAAAAGTACGGCACGGTATTGCCGGAAGCGTCGACAAGAATGCCCCCACCGGACTGCGCGAATATGTTGTCATAGGCCACTGTCACTTCCTGACCGCTGGATACGTGGGCTGAAAGCCTCATCCAGAGTTCCCTGCCGCGAATGAAGACGTAGTCGGTCAGCACGTCATTGTGGCCGTCCACGGTCACGTCCATGACAGCCTTGGGGAACTGGTAAGGCTTGACCTGGAACTTCTCTATGACATAGCGGACAGCCGGACTCAGAAAGATATCCTCGCTGAAAGTGACGATGACATTGGCTCCGTCGCTGTCTGTCCTGGCGCTCACGAACTGTGGAGCCACGGTGTCAGGTCCCTGCGCGCGTGCGGGTTGGCTGGCGGTAAGCGCCGGGAGCAGGGCGGCGACGAGCGCCACGGCCAGCGCAAAGCTGGCCCTTCCCGAAAGGACACGCGAAGGGTTGATCTGTGCCAGCGTCATTTCTTTCCTGCCTCACATGCCATTTCCGGCTTCCGCTTCAGCCAGCGCACGAACGTGCGCTCCTACGGCGTCTCCAGACTGAGCTTCAACGGCGTGAAGCTGGAGACTCCTTCTACCTGAGAGTCCAGCCCGCCTTGAATGGGGTACCGACGTCCTTGACGACCGGTACCGACGTCCTTGTGCCGCGCGGCCGCCCTGTAGGTCGCTGCACCGGGCCAACAACGAGGCTCGGTTCAGAGCCCACCCACGGACTCCCCGACCACATCCGATTCCTCGTAGACGTAGATCTTGCTGTCCCAGACGTCGCTCACCCACAGTTCGCCGCCGCTGTACCACACGCCCGAGGGCCAGTCGTTGTCGCTGTTGGCGGAGTGCGGGTCGAAGTCCTTGGACGAGTCGCGGGCGCCGTCCGACAGCGTGTAGGCGTGAAGCTCGTAGAATCCGACGTCGCTCACCCACATGGTGGTGCCGTTGGACCACAGGGCCCAAGGCTGGCAGCTGCAGTTACTCAGATCGATGTCCTTGTCCGAGTCCCGCTGGCCGTAGTCCGCATGGCTCGCGTCGTCGGCGTCGATGTCGCCGTCGCCGTCTGCGTCCAGCTTGTAGGCGTAGAGGACGCTGTCGCGGCCCCACGCGAAGATCACCCACATGGTGGTGCCGTCGGACCACACGTCCCGCCATCGCCGCCAGCTGCGGTGCATATCGATGTCCTTGTCCGAGTCGCGGGTGCCGTCCGACAGGGTGTAGGCGTAGAGCTTGTCGTCGTCGTGGTCGGGCACCCACACGGTGGTCGCGTTGCACCACGGGCCGCCGGGACGTGCGTTGTCGGAGTGCAGGTCGATGTCCTTGTCCGAGTCGCTGGCCCGGGTTTCCAGGGTGTAGGCGTGGAGTTCGTCGGTGTTGTCGCTCACCCACACGGTGGTGCCGTCGGAACACAGTCCGCCGGCATCGTGAGACACGGAGAAGCTCTTGTCGCTGCTGTGCACGAAACCCGAGAAGTCCGCCGGGTCCGACTGGGCGGAGACCGGCGGGACAGCCAGCAGCACCACCGCGAGCACCGCAGCCGCGACCGTCTTGCGCCGCCGGCCTCTGCACGCCCGCAACCCTGAGGCCGCTCTGCGACGGCCAGCGAGCAACTCAGCCACCGGTGCCAACTTCATGACGACTCCTCTAGTGGGATGCCCACAATCATAATGCGCGGTGCAATCGTAATGTGCGGCGCAATCGAATGCGCCGGCGCAGGCACGCGGCTGCGTCGCTTCAGCCTGGCGAGCCGATCAAGGGTTCACTGGCGTAGCTGGACAGGGCCCGGTCCAGCGCGGCGCGGTACTCGCCGGCCCGCCGGACCTTGAGCTCCTCGAAGCCCCGGACCCCGTCGGCGAGGCCCGCGATGCGGACCGCCTCATCGAGGGTCTGCGCGCAGAGTCCCGCGAGCAGCACGTCGACGGCGAGTTCGTACTCGACGAGGAGGGCCCGCTCCAGTCGCCGCAGGTGTGTGTGCCCGAACGGGTCCAAAGGCGTGCCGCGCAGCCGCCGGGCTGCTGCCAGGGCCCGCAGCAGCGGCCGCGACCAGCGTCCGAAGCGCAGCTTGCGCTTCATCCCGAGGGCCCGCAGCAGCGGCGGGTGGAGATGCCACACGATGCCTTGGCCTGATCCCCCGACCGCTTGGGCCGCCCGGCGCGCCTCGGGGGCAAGAAGCAGTCGAGCGACCTCGTACTCGTCCTTGTATGCCATCAGGCGGTGCAGGCAATGGGCGACTTCAGCGATGAGCCGGACCGAGCAGCTGTCAACAGCCTGCTCGGCGCGGGCGACAGCCTCCACCCGGTCCAGGAACCGCGCCGCGTAGGCGGCGTTCTGGTAGGCGACAAGGTCGGCGGCCCTGACTCGAACCGCGGACCGGAGATCGTCGGGGCCGGGAAGGCTGCTGAGCCGGCGATCGAGCTCGGCCGGCAGGTCGGGCACGACGACGCCGGTATCGAGCGACGGTGACCGGGCCTCGGCCTCGGCCTCCACCGCAGCCGCGTCAACGGCCCACCGTCGACCCCACTCGAGCGCGGCGAGGTTGTTGTCGACCGAGACTCCGTTGAGGTGGATTGCCTGTTCGATGGAGGCGGACGACACCGGGATGGCTCCGGCCTGGAGGGCGACGCCGAGCACGAAGACATTGGTCGGGGCGGTGTCGCCGATGAGCCGCCGGGTGAGGTCGTTGGCGTCCATCCACAGGTCGCGAGTCGTGTCGCGGGTGTCGAACCGGTCAAGCAGCTCGTCCTGGGCCGGGTAGCGGACCTGCGGGTCGCCGATCATCGCCCCCGTCGGTGTCGAGTGGATCGACCCGATGACCCGCGTGCGGGTGTGCGCCCCCGCGAGCACGCCGTCGCTGGCGCCGACCAGTTGATCGAGCACCAGGATCGCGTCGGCCTCCCCGGCGCCGATCAAGTTGGTGGAGCCGGTGCCCGGGCGAGAGAGGACCACATCGGAGACGACGGGACCGGCCTTCTGCGACAGCCCGGTCTGGTCGAGGCCTGTGATGTCCCAGCCGTCGATCATGGCCGCGGTCGACAGGATCTGCGCGACGGTGACCACACCGGTGCCGCCGATGCCGGCAAGCCGCAGTGCCACCCGCTCGCTGCTCGCTTCGACGGGCGGCGGATCCGGCAGCGGTGCGGTGCCGGCGCTGCGGCCCGATCGGTCGGATGGATCATCGACGGGCACTGTCATGAACGACGGGCAGTCCCCCTCGAGGCACGACAGGTCGTGATTGCAGCTGGCCTGGTCGATGCGAGTCTTGCGTCCCAGCGGCGTGTCGACGGGCTGGACCGACAGGCAGTTGCTCACATCGCCGCAGTCCCCGCAGCCCTCGCAGATCCTGTGGTTGATCACGATGCGGGTGCTGGGCGCCTCGGCCCGTCCCCGCTTGCGGGCCCGGCGCAGTTCCGCTGCGCAGCCCTGATGATGGATCAGGACCGTCACGCCCGCCACTGCGGCCAGGGTCTCCTGCGCTTCGATGATCCGGGTGCGGTCCCACACCTCGACTGACGGCGGCAGCCCAGTACGGTCGTAGGCGCCGGGATCCTCGGTGGTGATGAGCACCCGGGCCGCGCCCTGGGCATCAAGGATCCGGGCGAGTTCCGGCACCCCGATCGGGTATGTCGGCTGCTGCCCGCCGGTCATCGCGACCGTTTCGTTGTAGAGGATCTTGAACGTCATCGTGGTGCCGGACCCGATGGCGGCCTGCACGGCCAGTTGCGCGGAGTGCAGGTAGGTGCCGTCGCCGACGTTCTGGACGGCGTGGGGGGTGTCGACGAAGGGCGCCATACCGATCCAGTGAGCCCCCTCGTTGCCCATGGCCGTGACGCCGATCGTCTCGCCCACCCGCTGGGGGGCCATGAGCAGCGACATGCCGTGACATCCGGTGCCCGCACCGACGAGCGTGCCGTCGGGGATCTTGGTGCCCCAGTTGTGCGGGCAGCCCGAGCAGAAGAAGGGGGTGCGGTCGACCGACAGCGGGATCAGGCTCCGCTGCCGCGGTGGCCGGACCTGCTCGATCGGCGGGAGCCGGTCGGCGAGCCGGGCCTCGAGCCGGGCGCGCAGACCGGCCACGATGGCGTCGGCGTCCATCCGGCCGTGGCTCGGCATCAACGCATCGCCGTGGTCGTCTGTCTTGCCGAGGACGTCGGGACGGTCCGCGGCCGAGTACAGGGCGTCCTTGATGAGCCATTCCAGCGTCGGGTTCTTCTCCTCAACCACGACGATCTCGCGCAGCCCGCGGGCGAAGCGCCGCACGAGCCCGCGGTGCAACGGCACCGGCATCCGGAGCTGCAGCAGCCGGATCCCCGCGGCACCGATGTCGTCCGGGTGGGCGAGTCCCAGCCGGCGCAGAGCCTCGATCAGCTGCTGGTAGGTGAAGCCGGTGGCGACCAGCCCGATCCAGGCGCCGGCAGGGTCGACGGCGATGCGGTTGAGCCTGTTGTCCACCCCGTACTGCTGGGCCAGCACCGAGCGCACCTCGCGGAACTCGCGTTCCACCTCCACCATCCGGGGCCCCAGGAACACCGCGCTGGGCCGGCTCTCCCACCGCCGGCCGTCGATCTCCAGCTCAGGCATGACCGGTTCGGAATCGAGTGCCGGAAGGTCGACGGTCCCGGACCCGTCGGCAATGGGGGTCACGATCTTCATCGCCGACCACAGTCCCGACGCCCGGCTCATGGCCACCGCGTGCAAGCCCAATTCGAGGCATTCCTGGGTCGTGCCCGGATACAGGATCGGCATGTGGAGATCGACGAGCGCCGCGTCCGACGACGACGGCATCGTCGAGGACTGCGCCATCGGATCGTCGCCGACCATCACGACCACGCCGCCGAGGCGCGACGACCCGGCGAACACGCCGTGGCGCATCGCGTCGGTGGCGCGGTCCAGGCCGGGAGCCTTGCCGTACCAGACACCCACCACACCCTCGTAGCGGGCGTCGGGCCGGCCCGCCGCCAGCTGGGAACCCATCACCGCGGTGGCTGCAAGCTCCTCGTTCACCGCGGGCTGGTGCACGATCGGCAAGTCACCGAACCGGCGCACCACCCGGCTCATCTCAAGGTCGAAGCCGCCCAGAGGGGACCCGGGATAGCCCGTCACCAACGCCGCGGTGTCGAGGCCGGCGGCACGGTCGATGCGCATCTGGTCGACCGGCACCCGGGCCAGGGCCTGCACCCCGGTGAGGAGCACCCGGCCGGACTGAAGGTCATACCGGTCCGCGAGCCGGTAGTCACCCACAAGTGTTGAGGTCATCCTCGGTGCCCGAGCCGTTGGCTGATCTGGGTCGTCACCCTGCACAACTCATCGACGGTGCGGGCGATGTCGAGGCTCTGCGAACGCGCGGTGACCGACACCGCACCGAGCACTCTTCCCCGGGCCTCGAACAGAGGAGCGGCTACCGAATTGAAGCCGGCCACGAACTCTTCGCGCTCGATCGAGTAGCCCCGCTGCCTCGTCTGGGCGAGGTCGGCCGCGAGCGCCTTGGGGTCGACGATGGTGTTCGGCGTGATCGCCGCCAGCGGCCTGGACAGTATCTCCAGGACCCTGCCGGGATCGCCGAAGGCGAGTACCGCCTTGCCGGTGGCCGACGCGTGCAACTCGACCCGCTCGCCCACCTGGGTGGGTGTCGGCGTGGTGGACTGCATCTCGAGCTTCTCGAGGTAGAGGTTCGATTCGCCGCGATCCACCGCGAGGTGGATGGTGTGGCCCGTCGAGATCAACAACTCCTGGAGGAAGGGAAGAGCCACATCGCGTACGCGGCGCTGGCTCGGCACGTGGGCCCCAAGCTCGAAGAGCTTCGGGCCCAGCCGGAAACCGTCGCCGCTGCGCTCCACCACGCCCCAGCCCACCAGCTCGCCGCACAGCCGATGAACGCTTGATTTCGCCAAACCGCAGCGGCGGGCCAACTCCGACAACCCCAACGTTCCGTCGGCCGCGCTCAAGGCGTCGAGAATGAGCGCCACCTTCGCAAGCAGCGACATCGAAACCGCGGTCGAGGTCTCATTGTCCGCGATCTTGCCGGCACCTCCCGTGGGTTGCTGTAGCACCTTACGGGGTTCCTACCGCAGACAAGCTTCTGGACACGCTCGGGCGAGGCTGTGTTGGGCGAGGCTTGGGGCGCAGGACAGGCCGTCCTGCGCCCCAAGCGCCCTCACGACCGCCTCTTGGCGGTTTACGGTGCGTAGGAGAACACGACGTTGCCCATGCTGGCTTCGACGTTCTCCTCGCCGCCGAGGTTCTGCACCACGGTGATGCGGGCTGCGCCGCAGTCACCGAAGGTGTCGCAGTTGATCGTGCCGATGATGCCGCTGTAGCCGCTGACGCTGTTCAGGTGGTCGCGGATGCCCTGGCGGTCGATCATCAGGTTGCCGTCCTCGAGCCAGGACGCGGCCTTGATGGCGTCGAGCAGCAGCGTGGTGGCGTCGTAGCTGTGGGCCCAGAAGGGCGCCGCAGGGAACTCGCCGTAGCGCTCGTCGTAGACGGCCAGAAAGTCATCAGCGGTCTTTCCGGTGCTCTGGTTGACGTTGGTTCCGAAGCGGGTGTCGGGACCGGACAAGTACATTCCCTCGGTCTGCGGCAGCGCCATGAAGCTGGCGTTCAACAGACCGTCGGCGGCCATCAGGATCGTGTCCTCCAGGCCCGATACCCCGGGAGCCTGGTCGGCCAGGAAATCGCCGGCCGGCTGGAAGATCGGGAAGAACAGCGCCTGCGGGCTGCCCGCGGCGATCTCGGTCAGCACCGGCACCATGTCGGTGTCCTCCTTGTTGACCGCGGTGAAGCCCGTGACTGTGCCGCCCTCGTCCTCGAAGGCATCGGCGAAGGCCTGTGCGAGCCCCTGGGTGTAGGGGTCGCCGTCATGGATCGCGGCCGCAGCGCTGACGCCCAGCTCGGAGAACACGAACCTGGCCATGGCCGCGCCCTGGTACAGGTCGTTGTGGGCGGTGCGGTAGTAGCCGACGCTGTAGTTGTTGCCCGGGTTCCCGGCCAGATCAGATGTCAGCGCAGGCGAGGTGTTGCTCGGCGAGATCAGCACCATTCCAGCGTCAGTGATGAGCGGGGCTGCGGCAGTGGCTGCGCCCGAGCACGACGTGCCGATCACACCCACCACGGCCTCATCGGCGACAATGGCCTGGGACGCGGCCTGCCCGCCGTCAGCGGAGCACAAGTCGTCGAGTCCCGTGCCCAGGTCCACATCGAAGCCGTGGATCGGGCCGTAGTCCTCGATGGCCAGGACACTGGCCCGCTGGTTGGGCAGACCCAGGAAGGCCACATCACCAGAGATCGCCTGCAGCGAACGGATCTGGATCGCGTCGCCCGCCTCAACCTCGACGACACCCAACGAGCCGTCGCCGAGATGCTCCATCATCGCTTCTTCTTCAGCCGGAGCCTCCTCGGCCGGAGCCTCCTCAGCCGGAGCCTCCTCAGCGGGAGCCTCCTCGGTCTCTGGTGCCTCTTCGGCCGGAGCTTCCTCGGCCGGGGCCTCGTCGGCCGGGGCCTCCTCAGCCGGGGCTGGCTCTGCGGTCGCGGTAGAGTCGTCGGCGTCGTCGCTGCAAGCCGCGGCAATGAGCGTAAGCGACACCAACACTCCAAGAGCGGCCAGCAGACGCCCGAATGCGTTGCGTCGTGGGTTCATGGTCCCCCCTCTCTATGGCGGCGGCCCATGACGTGGGCCGCATCAGAGCGACAACATAAGTCGGCTACCCGGACACGTTCTGCCCGCGCGCCCTTGTCCGGTCCGCTGAGAGGACCGCAGCCGGGAACCCGCCGCCGGCGCCATAGCGGCTTCGGTGCCGGCTGCCGGAACGCTCCACACCCAGCTTGTAGGGGCGCAACAGCCCGACACCATGCTGGATGGGCCGCACCTGGACAGCGAGGCGCGGCCCGTCCACTCACCGGACCGCGGTCCGCTCACCAGAACGGCCCTGCAAGCCATCCTTCGCGCGTTTCGGGCGCTACTCCTCCGGCGTCCCCAGCCCGAAGCTGATGTAGTAGGGTCGCTCAGCCGCGCACCGGGGTTCGCCAGCCGAATACATCCGGGGCGGCCCCCACCTGGATGTCCACCAGCGCTTGGCGCAGCCTCATGGTGTTGGGGCCCGGCTGGCCGTCACCGACGATCAGCGTCAGGTCGTCGCGGAGGATGGTGCCCACAGGGGCCAGCACCGCGGCGGTCCCCGACAGGAAGGCTTCACCCCGCTCGGCCCAGTCGATCAACTCGTCGGGGTCGAGCCTTCGTTCCTCCACCTCGTAGCCGAGATGCTGGGCGAGCTCGATCACCGAGGCCCGGGTGACGCCGTGCAGGAACGACTCGTCCAGGCTCCGGGTGACCACCCGTTCGTCGTCGGCGAGGAAGAAGTTCGAGGCACCGGTCTCGGTGATGTCCCCGCCGGTGGCGAACAGGATCTGGTCGATGGCCTCGTTGCCGGCCATCGAGTCCAGCGTGACCCCCAGCGCCATCGCGTAGTTGGCGCCGCACTTGATCATTCCGAACTGGGGCACGGTTCGAGGGGTGGACGTCTCCACCAGCAGGGTGAGCGGTCGCACCCCGCCCTTGAAGTAGTCGCCGACCGGGCTGTTCACCACATACAGCAGCGCGCCCCGCGTCGGGCGGGCCGCCGCGCCGATGTCGGGATCGGTCCCGATGAGGGTCGGGCGGATGTACAGCGAGCCGGGCGGATCGGGGACCTCGGCCGCGTTGGCCTCCACCGCGTCGATGATCATCCGGCGCAGCGTGTCCTGCTCGACAGGAGGCAGCCGCAGCAGGGCTGCGCTGGCAGCCATCCGCTCGACGTGGCTGTCGAGCCGGAAGATGGCCAGCGATCCGTCGTTCTGGCGGTAGGCCTTGAGCCCGTCGAAGACGGCGCTGCCGTAGTGCAGCACATGCGCGGCCGGACTGATCGTCAAGTCCCCGTACGGCTCGGGCGATCCGCCGTAGACGTAGGGGCCGCCGTCGGCGCGGGCGGTGGTCATCCAGTCGCAGGTGATGGTCCCGAAGGGGACGCTGAACGGATCAGGCTTGCCGGTCACTCGGACTCCCTTCGAGACGCCCGCATTTGTATAGCCGAAGTCCGCGCCGCAGGCGCGGCGCGGGTCGCGCTCTGGCTACGTCCAGTCGAGCAGTCCGAGCCGGATGGCGGCGACCACGGCTTCGAGCTTGGTGGTCGCGTCGAGCTTGCGCCGGAAGTTGCGGATGTGGTTGAGCACCGTGTGGGAGCTGATGGCGAGTTCCCCGGCGATCTCGGGCGTCGAGCGGCCCAGCGCCACCAGGCGCAGCACCTCCAGCTCCCGCCCGGTCAACACGGCTCCTTGTGCCGGGTCCGGCGCCGCGGCCGGATGATCCGACACCACGTCGGCCCCTCGCCGCACCAGCCCCTCGCGCACCGAGTCGGTGGCCGTCTCGGCTGATGCGCTCCTGGGTCTGTCATGGATCACATGCACGAGCACGGGAGCGTCGTTGCGGTGTCCCGCGACCACCATCGGCGTGACCGAGACCTCCCTGCGCTCGCCGGACGCGCACAGCATCCGCACATCCACCGCGCCGGGGACCTCCCCCGCCTTCAGTGCGCGCATGGACGGGCAGCCCTCGAGGCATCCGGGGACGATGCTGCCCGGCGCGAGGCCGGCCAGGACGTCATAGCACCTGCGCCCGAGGACCTGCTCAGGTGAGAATCCCAGGATCCGCTGCGCGGCCTGGTTCCAGGACACGATGGTCTGGTCCAGCGACACCGCGTAGGCGCCGACATCCGCCGATTCCAGCAACCGGAACACGTCGCCCGAGGTCACCGGCTCACCCGCCGGAAACCACGGACCGGAACAACAGGAGCCCGCGCCGAGCGGTTGTCATCACCAAGACTCTAGATCAAACCACCGGACACCTACGCATGTGGCTTTCCATAACACGAACATGTCATATACGATCCTCACATGTCTGCCACTGGCCGTCTCGCCGCCGACGACTGGATCACGGCCGGCCTAGAGGTGCTCGTGGAGAGCGGTGTGGACGCGGTCAAGATCCTGCCGATCGCCAAGCGGCTGGGCGTGACGAGAGGCAGCTTCTACTGGCACTTCAAGAGCCGGGAGGCACTGCTGGACCAGTTGCTGGACGCCTGGGAGGCCAAGAACACCAGGGCGGTACTGCAGGCGGCCGCGACCCCGGGGACGCTCATCGACAGGTACGTCGCCCTGTCCCGGCTCTGGCTCGGCTGGTCCGACTTCGATCTGCGACTCGATATGGCCGTGAGGGATTGGAGCCACCGCGACCCCGCGGTGCTCGAGAAGCTGGGAGTGGCCGACGAGCAGCGCTTGGCCGCCATCACGGAGATGATCGAGCCCGAGGGCCACGAGCCCGCGATGGCGCAGTGCCGGGCCCGCACCCTCTACCGGATGCAGATGGGGTGGTACGAGGGCGGCGACACTGCGACCGGCGGCAAGGGTGAGACGTCGGCGGCCTACTTCGAGATCTTCTTGGGCCGCGCCCCCACCCAATCCGAGCGTGAGGCCATCGTGGCCGGCCTCCGGTCGGCGTAGCCCGTGTGCTTGCCGGGGCGTACACTGGCAATCCCCAGGCGCTCGTAGCTCAATTTGGATAGAGCATCTGACTACGGATCAGAAGGTTGGGGGTTCGAGTCCCTTCGAGCGCGCTAGACCCATCCGCACGCTGCCGCCGGATCTCAGTCGTCGCCGGCGATGACTCTGGCCAGCAGGGCGTGGGGCAGCGGCTGGTAGTCGTGGTGCTCGGCGCTGAACGTGCCGGTGCCGCCGGTCATCGACCGCAGGTCGATCACATAGCTGAGGATCTCCGATGTCGGCACATGGGCGTGTATCACGCTCGTGCCGGCGGCCGAGCCCGGCTCCGTGCCGAACACCTGGCCCCGGCGGGAGTTCAAGTCGCCGAGCACATCGCCCTGGTAGGTGTCGGGAACCTCGACATGGACCTCGCTGACCGGCTCCAGCACTGCGCTGCCGACCTGCTCCACCGCCTGTTTGAGAGCCAGCGAACCGGCGATCTTGAAGCTCATCTCCGAAGAGTCCACCGAATGGTGCTTGCCGTCGTAGCACACCGCGCGCAGATCCACCATCGGGAAGCCGTGCCTGCCGCCGTTGGACATCGCCTCCTCTATGCCCGCGCCCACCGCGGGGATCAGGCCGCGGGGGATGGCGCCCCCGGTCACCTCGCTGTCGAACTCGTAGCCGGAGCCCCGCGCCAGGGGCTCGAACCGCACCATCGCCACTGCGAACTGCCCGTGGCCGCCGCTCTGCTTCTTGTGCTTGGCCTCCACATCGGCCGGACGGGGCAGCGTCTCGAGGTACGCGATCCTCATGTCCTCGATCTCGAAGTCGATACCCATGCGCTCGAGGCGGGCCCGCACCACCCGGATGTGGGCCTCGCCGGCACCCGACAGCACCGTCTGGCGGGTGGTGGCGTCCTGGCGGATCACGAGGCTGGGGTCCTCGGTGGCGAAACGGCGCAGCGCGGAGGCCAGCTTGTCCTCCTGGGCCGGAGCCGAGGCGTGGATGGCCACGCCGTAGACCGGGGTCGGCGGCGGGGTCACCGGCACCTTGAGTGCGGTGTCGTCAGCCAGCGTGTCGCCGGTGCGCACATCGCCGAGCTTGGTGGCGGCGACGATGTCCCCGGCCACGGCCTTGCTCACCGCATGGTGCTCGGAGCCGGTGAACGACATCAGGTTGTGGAGCCGCTCCTTGTCGGCGGTGCGGCTGTTCACCAGGGTGTCGTTGGCCCGGATGGTGCCTGACAGGACTTTGATGAACGAGATCTGACCCAGGAAGTCGTCGATGCGGGTCTTGAACACCAGACCCACCGGCGAGCCGGCCGCGTCGATGGCCACCTCGACAGGCTCGCCGCTGCGGACCCCCTCGGCCGGGCCCGAGTCGCCCGGCGCGGGGCCGACCCGGCAGATGAAGTCGAGCAGACGGTCCACGCCGATCGGCTTGGCCGCCGAACCGCACAGCACCGGGAACACGCTGCGGCCCTCGACGGCGTCGTGGATCAGGCGCTCCAGCTGCTCCTCGGTGGGCTCCACACCCTCCAGGTACTGCTCCAGAAGCTCGTCGTCACCCTCGACGACTCCTTCGACCAGCTGGATGTGGCCGTCGGACGCGTCGTCGGCGAGATCGTCGGGGACGGCCGCGGCCGCCGACTTGCCGCTGCTGTAGTCGAGGGCGCCGTCGCCCACTAGGTCCGCGATGCCGTGGAAGGAGGCCTCCGCGCCCAACGGGAGCCCCACCGCCTCCACATGGGCACCGAAATGCGACTGCAGGGAATCGAGGGCCCGCTCGAACGACGAGCGCTCGCGGTCGAGGCCGTTCACGAACGCCAGGCGGGGCAGGCCCAGACGCTCGGCGTGGCGCCACATGACCTGGTCCTGGGCCTGGACCCCTGACACCGCGTCCACCACGAACACGGCCAGATCGGCAGCGTGCATGCCGTTGACCGCCTCGCCCACGAAGTCGGTGTAGCCCGGCGTGTCGATGATGTTGATCCTGTGGTCGCGCCAGTCGAACGACGCCACCGACAGGCTCAGGCTCTGGTGGCGGGCCTTCTCCTCGGGATCGTGGTCGCACTGGGCGGTGCCGTCGTCGACACGGCCCATGCGGCTCACCACACCGGCCCGGTACAGCATGGCCTCGGCCAGGGTGGTCTTGCCGTTGCCGTTGTGGCCGACGAGGACGACGTTTCTGATTGACTGCGACGACACGCTGGTGACCCTCCCTCTAATGGACCTGCGCACGCAAGGGACGCCGACCCTAACCGGGCCTGCCGCCGACGGCTAGGCCGGAGGCTCGATCAGTCCTCGATGAGCTCCACCGCGTATTCGGGGCAGTTGTCGTAGGCGAGCCGGGCCTTGCCCTCCAGCTCCGGGGGCACCTGGCCGTCGCCGATCTCGAAGGCGGTGCCCTCGTCGTCCACGTCGAACAGCTCGGGGGCCAGCATGTAGCAGCGGTTGTGGCCCTGGCAGGCCTCCTGATCGACCCGGACCCTCATAGTGCCTCCTCGTTGGTGACTGGAACGGAGCCTAGAGGTCGGGCAGGCGGACCGGGAAGGCAGCCCGGATGCGGGCATCCACTTCGGGGGCGATGTGGGAGGGTCGGTGCTCGGCCAGCACCCGCTGCACGTACTCGTGGGCCCGGTCCCGGGAGTCCTTGGCTCCGGCGTCGAGCCAGTTGTCGGGCGTGTCGCGGTCACCGATCTCCGGGTAGACGTACTCGCGCTGCATCAGCTCGAGCGTCTGGGGCGAGCCCAGGAAGTGGCCGGGGCCGCTGACCACGTCGGCGATGAGCTGGGCCGAGAGGGTCTCCTCGTTGACCTCGATGCCCCGCACGGTGCGGTTGATCGAGCCGAGCATGTCGTTGTCGATGACCAGGGCCTCCAGCGAGCAGCTCAGGATGCTGGCCAGCATCCCGGCCGACTCGTACACCAGGTTGGCGCCGGCCTGGCCGGCCAGGGCGATGTTGATGCCCTTCTCGTAGCCGGCCTGGTTGTCGGGGATCTTCGAGTCGGCCATGCCCGCGGCCACTCCCGACGGCAGACCTATCCAGTTGAGCAGCTGGGCCGCGGCCGCGTTCAGGATGCCCTCCTCGCCGGAGCCGCCGCTCATGGCGCCGGTGCGAAGGTCCGACACGAACGGCCACATCCCCATCACGCACGGATGGCCCGGGCTCAGCAGGTTCACACCGGTCAGCGCGGCCAGGCACTCGGCCAGGGCCTGGGCCAGCGAGCCGGCCAGGGCCGCCGGGGAGGTGGCCCCGGCCTGCCCGGCCGACAGCAGGTTGATGGGCATGCCCGTCTCGACCTGGGCCACCATGGCGCGGGCCGATTCCTCGGCGAAGCGCAGGGGCGGCACCACGAACGTGTTGTTGGCCGCCACGAAGGGCCGCTTGCGGAACTCGCCGGGACCGCCGAGGGCCATGTCGAACATGTCGACGGTCTCGTAGACGTGCTCGCGCTCAAACCATGAGGTCCCGATGGGCTTGGTGGTGCCGGCCATGGCCGCGAAGGCGGTGTTGAGGTCGAGCAGCCGGGCGTCCTCCATGTCGCGGGCCACCACGGTGCGCACGAAGAAATGGATGTGGTCGAGGACGTCCACCAGCCGGGCGCAGTCGTAGACGTCGACCGCGGTGGACGGGCGGAAGGCAGCCATGTCGTGGTCGTACATGAGAACGGCCGCGCCGGCGGTGCCGAAGTGGACCCGGTCCCCGCCCACGGTGATGGACCGGTCGTCGTCGAAGCCGTGCCAGACCCACTCCTTGGCCGCGGTGGCGATGGCCCCCTCCACCACGCCCTTGGGGTAGTGGAGGCGCTCGGCGTCGTCGACGTGGCCGCCGGCCGCGGTGACCACATCCACGAACTCCTCGATGGGCGAGCCCATGCCGACATCCTCGAGCAATGCCAGCGCGGTGTTGTAGACCTGCTGCAGGTCGGACTCGCTCAGCGGGGCGAGCTTCCCGCCGGGAAGGCCGGGGCGCACCGGCCGGGCGTCGACCTCCAGCGGCGCCTGGCGCGACGCGATCCGTCCCGCCCGTCCCCCGCTGCGCCGGCGTCCTCCTTCTCGGTCAGCCATCGGGGTCACCTCTGTCAGGGCCGTCAGCCCGTTCTCGATGTAGTTGTGCCGCTGTGGTGAGGACAACTACGTCGAGAATCGGTCGAGTCATGCTCGGGGGGCCAGGTTGGCCGGATCGTAGGCCGGTTCGGCCAGCACCGTGGCGATGCGGCGCTCGCCCAGCAGGTCGAGCTCGAACGTCGAGCCGGGCGCCTCGAAGTCGGGGGCCACGTACACGAAGGCCAGGCTCCGGCCCACGGTGTGGCCCCAGGTGCCGCTGGTGGCGATGCCCATGACGTTGCCGTCGCCGTCGAAGGCGGGCTCGTTGCCCCGCACGTCGTTGTCGGTGGCGTCCACCTCGCAGTACACCAGCACCATCGACAGCGGCTCGGGCTGATCGCGCCGGGCCACGGTGGCGTCGCAGCCGATGAAGGGCCGGCTGAGGTCCACGAACCGTTCCAGACGGGCCTCGATCGGGGTGATCTCGGTGGTCAGCTCCGAGCCCCAGGCCTTGTAGGCCTTCTCGATGCGCATCACGTTCATCGCGTAGCTGCCGAAGTGGACCATCTGATGGCGCTCACCCGCGGCCACCACCGCGTCGTACAGCTCGGCCAGGCGGTCCATACCGCAGTGCAGCTCCCAGCCCAGCTCGCCCACGTACGACACCCGCAGGGCCAGGCACGGCACCCCCGCGATGGTGATCTCGGCCGCGGTCAGCCACCGGAAGGCGTCGTTGCTCAGATCGGCGCCGGTGAGCGGGGCCAGCACGTCGCGGGCCCGCGGGCCGGTCACGGCCAGGATGCCGGTGGTGTCGGTGACGTCGGTCACGGTGACGTCGGCGCCCTCGGCGACGTGCTGCACCAGCCAGTCGAGGTCGTGGCTCTGGCCCATTATGGCCGAGGTCAGGTAGAAGCGGTCACCGGCGAGGCGGGCGATGGTCATCTCGCACTCGATGCCGCCCAGTTCGGTGAGCATGTGCGTCAGCCGGATGCCGCCGTCGCGGGCCGGCAGGCGGTTGGCCGACAGGCGGTCGAGCAGGGCCGCGGCACCGGCCCCGGTGACCTCGAAGGAGGCGAAGGCGGTGATGTCGGCGATCCCGACCCGCCGGCGCACCCCCCGCACCTCGTCGCCCACCACCTCGAAGGCGTTGGAGCGCCGGAAGGAGTGCCGCTCGCCGGTGCCGTCGGGCGAGTAGTACTGGGGCCGCTCCCAGCCGTACACCTCCTGCCACTGGGCGCCCAGCCGGTCGAGGCGGTCGTAGAGGGGGTTGGTCTTCTGGGGCCGGCCCGCGGCCCGGAACTCGCCGGGCAGGCGCACCTGGTACATCTCGTGGTACTCGTCGTGGGCCTTGGCGATGGCGAAGGTGGACTTGGGCCCGCTGTGGTCGCCGAAGCGGCGGGGGTCCATGCCCCGCACGTTGATCTCGGTCTGGCCGTGGATCATCCACTGGGCCAGGTACTTGCCCGCGCCCGGCCCCTGGGTGATGCCGATGGAGGCGCCGTTGCAGTGCCAGTAGTTGCGCAGCCCCGGCGCCGGTCCCATCAGGTACCCGGAGTCGGGGGTGTGGGTGATCGGGCCCGACACGATCTGCTTGATGCCGGCCTCCGCGAAGGCCGGGATGCGCATGGCGGTGTACTCGAGGCACTCCTCGAGCACGTCCACGTCCTCGCCGGTGAGGTGGAAGTCGTGGGCCCAGTCGATTCCCTCCACCCCGTACACCCTCGAGTCCGACATCTCGTAGGGGCCGACCAGCAGGCCGTCGATCTCGCGGCGGTAGTAGCAGGAGGATCGTGGGTCGCGGGTCACCGGAGGCTCGAAGCCGAGATCGATCATGGCCTGCAGGGGCTCGGTGACCAGGTACTGGTGGATGACCGACACGATCGGCACGTCGAGGCCGACCATGGCTCCGAGCTGGGGGGCGTAGTGGCCGGCCGCGTTCACGACGTGCTCGCACACGATCCGGTAGCTGTCGCCGGCGCCCTTGCCGCTCATACCGCCCGGGGTGGCGATGATCTCCCAGCGCCCGTCGGGCAGGTGGCTCATGGCGGTGACCAGCGTGTGGCGGCGGATCTCGCAGCCGAGGTTGCGGGCGCCCCGGGCCATGGCGTTGGTGCAGCCCGACGGGTCGGTCCAGCCGTCGTTGGGGGTGTAGAACCCGAGCTGCACGTCGCTGAGGTCCTCCAGCAGCGGGTGGCGCTCGCGGATCTCCGACGGGCCGATCAGGTGCGACTCGATGCCGACCTGGGTGAGCATGGCGTGCACGTAGTGGTGCCAGTCGACTTCGTCGTCGGTTCGGGCCAGCCGGATCGCGCCGCAGCCGTGCCAGCCGGCCGACAGCCCGGTCTCGGCCTCCAGGCGGGGGTACAGGGCCACCGCCTCCTCGTGGACCTTGGCCATGTTGAGGTCGCCGATGAAGTTCGGGATCAGCCCGGCCGCGTGCCAGGTGGACCCCGAGGTCAGCTCTCCCTTCTCCAGCAGGATGGTGTCGGTCCATCCCTCCTGGGCCAGGTAGTACAGCAGGCCGACCCCCATGGCCCCGCCGCCGATGATCACGCACCGCGCCTCTTGCGTCACCGCCCCTCCCGAAGGTGTGTGCACGAGCACCGCGTCAGAAGGGCGCGGCGAATCGGGAGTGTAGTTGTGGTGCGGCCGGTGCGGGCAACCGGCTAGCCCGCGGCTAACCCGGATAGGCAATCCACATCAACGACAGCAGGATCCAGGTGGAAACGACGAGCCAGAAGGTGAACGGTTGGGCTTCGCGGGTGACCCGTCGGATGAAGTGGCTCTCGCCGGTGGCAACGTCGTAGATGCCCCATCCGAGGAACAGCACGGAGTAGACCCACCACTGCTCGGTGTAGGTGAGAATCCAGAGCGCGGCAACCGCTGCCCAGACCGGCCAGGCCTGTGAGATGCGGGTCTTGGGCGAGTCGTGCCAGGTCGGGATCATGGGTTTGCCTCCGTGTGGACGGCCGGCGGCTCGATGTCGTTGAGCCGCCAGTTGAGGTAGTGGCCGAAGTCGGCGACGACCCGTTCGGCGGGAACGAGCCGTCCCGGCGCGAAGTCGCCGGTAGCGCCGCGCTGACCTCGCTCGCAGATGGCCTTGTCCTCGGGCAGGAAGTCCGGCAGCGAATAGGCGGTGGCGCGGTTGGAGGCCCGGGCCAGCCACTGCGACAACCAGCCGCCGGAGCCAGTGCCACCGGAGCGGGTGCCACCGGAGCGGGTGCCACCGGAGCGGGTGCCACCGGAGCGGGTGCCGCCGGAGCGAGTGCCACCGGAGTGGGTGCCACCGGAGGCGGCGGAGGCTCCCCCGGTGCGGACGGTGCAGCGCTGAGGACCCAGCGGATGGACGGCCTGCCAGTAGAAGGCGCCGGAGCTGAACACGCCCACGAAGTTGGGCGGCAGGCTGATCAGCAGATAGTCGTCCGCGCCCTCGACCCGGCCGCCGGTGGCGGTGGCCCGGGCCGAGCCGGCGATGTAGTAGGCGCCGGAGGTGGGCGTGTGCGGCTCCAAGGTCTTGGGGTGGACCTGGAACAGGTGGTAGCTCTCCATCGCGTTGATGATTGCGAGCTTCCAGTTGCAGTCCCACTCTTGCGTCTGGAGATAGCTCGACCAGTGACGCATCCGGTCGAGCCCCTGAGCGGCCACGTGGGACTCCACCGCGGCGAAGCGCCCGGCCAGCGGCTCCACCTCTGGGTTGAGGCTGACGAAGACCAGCCCGTGCCACGACTCGACCCGGTACACCGGCAGGCAGTGCGCCGCCTTGTCGACGGCGCCCGGCGGGGTGAACGGGGCGGCCAGCAGCCGGCCGCCGTCGTTGTAGGTCCAGGCGTGGTAAGGGCACTGGATGCGCTTGGCGTTGCCCGGTCGTTCGACGAGCAGGGTGCCCCGATGAGCACACAGGTTCGAGACGGCCGACAGCTCGCCCGCCTGGTTGCGCATCAGCAGCACCGGCTGGTTGCCGACAACTACCGGCAGCCGGTCGCCGGGCGCCGCTACGTGGTCGTCGGTGGTGACGAACACCCAGTCGCCATGCCAGATGCTCGCCATCTCGGCTTGTAGGAACGCCGGCTCCCGGTAGGCGGCGTTGGGGAGCGCGTACTCCGGGTCGAAGGCAACTGCTGCGGGTCTCACAGTCAACACTATAGCCGGTATGCCGCATTTTGCCAACGGTCGTTGATAACATGCGGCATCATGGGAAGCCCTCCGAACGGCTCAGGAGCAGACAGGGGCCCGGTCCTGCCCACCCGAGCGCTCGTGCTGTCGGCGATCAGTGCGGACGGCAGGCTCTCCGCGGGGCCGCTCTTCGCGATGGCGGCCCTGCTGGGGCACAGCGACAAGGCCATGAGGGACTGCCTGGCCCGGGTCACCAGGGAGGGACTCCTGGTGCACGTCAGCGGCCGGGGCAAGTCGGCCGACTACTCGGTCACCGAGGCCGGCCGAGCCTCGCTCGACGCCGATCTCGGTTGGACTGCCTTCGCCCACCGGGTCGACGCCGGTCTCGAACCCTGGGACGGGTGCTGGCACCTCACCGGATTCGAGATCCCCGAGACGCGCCGGGGCGCCCGCGACGCCCTCCGCAACCTCCTGGTCGAGCTGGGAGCGGCACCGATCCAATCGGGGCTCTACGTCTACGCCTTCGACCTCTCCGACTTCGTTCTCCAGCTCGCGGCCCACCTGAGGGTGTCCGAGACGGTCACCGGCTTCGCGACCCGAGCGATCCAGGTCGGCAACGACCATCGGGACGGGGAACTCGTCAACCGGCTGTGGCCGCTGGCCGCGCTCGCGGACCGTTACGCCGAGGTCGAACAACGGCTGGCGACCGTCATCGACCAGGCCTCGCTCATCGAAGGCGACCAACTGGCCGCGCTCATGTTCGCGGCCACCCTGGACATCGAGACAGTCCTCCGCGACGACCCGCTACTGCCGCTGGAACTCGTCGGTGCCGAATGGGCCGGCAGCCGGGCCCGGCAGGCGTTCATGGCCGCCCATGCCGCAGTGAGCGCCCACAGCGAGCTGTTCGACAACTCCCGGCTGATGCAGTCCTTCACGGCAGAGATCGACCGCTCGCTCGCAGAGTCGTCGGAGTCCTTCTGGAACCGGTGGATGCCCCGCCTGATCGACGTGTACCAGGCCAGGCTCCCACCGGCCGCAACCGCCTGATCGCCAGGGCCTGAGCGTCTAAGGGCCGTCGGTCAGGCGGACCCGCTGGTTGCGGGGGTCGTAGAAGCTGCGGATCGACGGGGTGACCGGCACCAGCTCACCGCCGACGTTCATCGCGAAGGTTCCCGCGTCGAGCCAGTCCTGGACCACCCCCTCGCTGCCGGAGCGGTGCAGGTAACCCATGGCCAGGCAGCGGTCCTCGACGTAGCTCCACATCGACGACGTGGTGCTGCCCACCGGCTCGCCGTCGCGCAGGATCGGGTCGTCGTGGTAGCAGAGCAGCTCCGGGTGCTCCAGGCGGAACTGGATCAGGCGCTTGTTGCGGGGCTTCTCCCGCTGGTTCTCCAGCGCGGTCCGGCCGTTGTAGGGATTCGGCTTGTCCCAGCCGATGGTGAAGCCGAGTCCGGCCTCGATCGGGGTGTCCTCGTCGGTGATGTCATGGCCCCAGTGGCGGTAGCCCGACTCCAGCCGCAGCGTGTTCATGGCGTGATAGCCGGCCATGGCCAGCCCGTGGGGCTCACCCGACTCCACCAGCGTGTCGAACAGGTCCACGGCGTTCTCGTTGGGCAGGTACAGCTCCCATCCCAACTCGCCCACATAGCTCATGCGCAGGGCCAGAACGTCTATCCCGGCCACATCGATTCGCTGGGAGGTGCCGAACGGGAAGTCGGTGTTGCTGAGCGACGCGTCGGTGAGCGGGCCCAGGACGAAACGGGCCTTGGGGCCCATCAGCCCGATCATGGCCCAGTGCTCGGTGATATCGGCGATCTCAACGTCGCGGCCGCGGCAGGCCCGGCGCAGGCGGGCCCAGTCCCGGGTCTGGGCCGCCGCCGCGGTCACCACCAGGAAGCGGTCCAGGCCCAGGCGGGTGACGGTGAGGTCCGCCTCAATCCCGCCGCGGCCGTTGCACCACTGGGTGTAGACCGCCTTGCCCACGGGCACGTCGATACGGGCCGTGCTCAGCTCATCGAGCACCAGCAGCGAGTCGGGCCCGTCGACCGTGAACTTGGCGAACGAGGTCTGGTCGAAGAGGGCGACCCGCTCCCGCACCGCCCGGCACTCCTCACCGGCGTTGGCCCACCAGTTCTGATTGCCGTAGCTGTAGACGTACTCCCTGGCCTGGCCGTCTGAGGCGTACCAGTTGGGCCGCTCCCAGCCCGCGGTCTCCCCCCAGACCGCTCCGGCCGCGTCCAGGCGGTCGTGCAGCGGCGACACCCGCTGACCCCGAGCACTCTCGTACTGGTAGAAGGGCCAGTGCATGGCGTAGAGCAGCCCCAGACTCTCGGGGATGCGCTCGGACAGGTAGCCCGGGTCGGCCTGGAACGGAAACGCCCGGCGGATGTCCACCGACGACAGGTCCATGGGCGGGTGGCGGTCGGCGATCCAGTCGGCCAGGGCCCAGCCCACCCCGCCCGCGGACTGGATGCCCACCGAGTTGAACCCGGCGGCCACGAAGCAGCCGTCCACCTCTGGGGCCTCGCCCAGGTAGTAGACGCCGTCGGGGGTGAACGCCTCCGGGCCGTTGAGGAACAGCTGGATGCCGCACTCCCCCAGCGCCGGGACCCGGTGGATGGACCGCTCGAAGATCGGGCCGATGTGGTCCCAGTCCTCCGGCAGCGTCCCGAAGGAGAAGTCCCGGGGAACACCGTCGAGGTTCCACACCTTGCCCCGGGGCTCGAAGAACCCGGCCATGATCTTGCCGGTCTCCTCCTTGAAGTAGGTGTAGTTGCCGGGGTCGCGCATCACTGGCGTGTCGGGGTCCAGGCCGAGGGGCTCGGACACGACGTAGAAGTGCTCGCAGGCCTGCAGGGGCACGTTGACGCCGATCTGTGCCGCGAGATGGCGGGTCCAGACGCCGGTGGCCAGCACCACTGTCTCGGTCTCGATGCTGCCCTGTTCGGTGTCGACCCCCGAGATGGCCCCGTGGTCGGTGCTGAGCCCGGTGACGGCCACGCCCTCCACGATGCGAACCCCCCGGTTGCGGGCCCCCTTGGCCAGTGCCATGGTTGTGTCCACCGGCGACGTGTGGCCGTCGCGGGGGATGTAGAGCGCGCCCACGAGGTCGTCGGTGCGTATCAGCGGCCAGCGCTCGCGCAGCTCGTCCATGTCGATCTCGCGGGTCTCGACCCCGATCGAGACGGCCATGGCCGCGCCCCGCCTGATCTCCTCCCAGCGCTCGGCGTCAGCCGCCACCGAGATCGACCCCGGCGTCCGGCATCCGGTGGCCTGGCCGGTCTCGTCCTCGAGGGCCTCGTAGAGCCGGGCCGAGTAGGTGGCCAGCTTGGTGAGGCTGAAGGTCGACTTGAGCTGGGCGACCAGCCCGGCGGCGTGCCAGGTGGTGCCGCCGGTGAGCTGGTTCTGCTCGAGGACAACGACATCGGTGATGCCCCGGCGGGCCAGGTGGTACGCCACGCTGCAGCCGACGATGCCGCCGCCGACTACCACAACCTGAGCACGATCGGGCAGCCCTTGGACCATCGAACTCCCCTCCGCTGGTTGCTGGGCCCGGCTGACTCAGCCGGCGCCGGGCACCCAGCCGGTGCCCGCCAGCGGAACTTTAGCCATTGCGGCCGCCTCTACGGTCAGCGCAGCCAGGTCCTCGGGCTCGAGGTTCAGCACGTGCGACTTGCCGTTGGCCCGGGCCAGGATCTGGGTCTCGATGGTGAGCACCTGCAGGTAGTTGGCCAGACGCCTGCCGGCCAGCACCGGATCGAGGCGGGCCGACAGGCCGGGATCCTGGGTAGTTATGCCGGCCGGGTCGGTGCCGGCCTGGAAGTCCTCCCAGAAGCCGGCGGAGGTGCCGAGAGCCTGGTACTCGGCTTCGTAGGCCGGATCGTTGTCACCGATGGCGATCAGTGCGGCCGTGCCGATCGACGCCGCGTCGGCGCCGAGGGCCAGCGCCTTGGCCACGTCCGCGCCCGAACGGATCCCGCCCGCAACGATGAGCTTCACCTCCCTCCGGTGCACGCCGAGCTCCCGCAGGGCCCGCACCGACTCGCCGATGGCGGCCAGGGTGGGGATCCCGACATGCTCGATGAACACGTCCTGGGTGGCCGCGGTGCCTCCCTGCATGCCGTCCACCACCACCGCGTCGGCGCCGGCCTTGACCGCCAACGCGGTGTCGTAGTAGGGGCGGGCCGCCCCCACCTTCACATAGATCGGGACCTGCCAGTCGGTGATCTCCCGCAGCTCGCCGATCTTGATCTCGAGATCGTCGGGACCGGTCCAGTCGGGATGGCGGCACGCCGAGCGCTGGTCGATGCCTTCGGGCAGGGTTCGCATCTCGGCCACCCGCTCGGTGATCTTCTGCCCGAGCAGCATCCCGCCGCCGCCCGGCTTGGCCCCCTGGCCCACCACCACCTCGATGGCGTCGGCCACCCGCAGGTGGTCGGGGTTCATGCCGTAGCGCGACGGCAGGTACTGGTAGACGAGCGTGGAGGAGTGTTGGCGCTCCTCGTCGGTCATGCCGCCGTCGCCGGTGGTGGTGGACGTGCCTGCGGCGCTGGCCCCCCGGCCGAGGGCCTCCTTGGCCTGGGCCGACAGCGAGCCGAAGCTCATGCCGGCGATGGTCACCGGGATCTTCAGGTGCACCGGGCGCTCGGCCCGGTCCTCGCCGATGACCACATCGGTGCCGCATGCCTCCCGGTAGCCCTCCAGCGGGTAGCGGGACATCGACGCGCCCAGGAACACGAGGTCGTCGAGGGTGGGCAAGTGGCGCTTGGCCCCCCAGCCCCGGATGCGGTAGATGCCGGTGTTGGCAGCCCTCCGGATCTCGGCGATCACGTTGCGGTCGAAGGTGTACGACTCGCGCAGGTGCCAGAAGTCGGGATCGGAGGCTTCCACAGGCTCGACGCCGTCGGGCGGCGGCGCGGTCATCAGGCCGCCTCCTCAGCCGCTTCGAGCGCATCCACGTCGTCGATGGTGAAGTTGTAGAGGCGCCGGGCCGAGCCGTAGCGGCGGAACTGGGACACCGCCGCGCCGTCCGTGGCCGGCGCGGCCGCGGCGAGCAGGCGCCGGAGCGTCTCGACGTGCTCGGGGCGCATCTCCTTCTCGACGCAGTCGGCGCCCAGCGACTCGACGTCACCCCGCACGAAGATCCTGGCCTCGTAGACGGAGTCGCCGAGGTCGGCGGCCGCGTCGCCGCACACCACCAGGTTCCCGGCCTGGGCCATGAACGCGCTCATGTGGCCGACGTTGCCGCCCACCACGATGTCGACGCCCTTCATGGAGATGCCGCAGCGGGCGCCCGCGTTGCCGCCCACCACCACCAGGCCGCCGCAGCCGGTGGCGCCCGCCGACATGGTGGCGTTGCCGGTGATGCGCACCTCCCCCGACATGATGTTCTCGGCCAGCCCGGTGCTGGCGTTGCCCTCCACCAGCACCCGGCCCTGCTGATGCATCCCGGCGCAGTAGTAGCCGACCGAGCCCCGCACCACCACATCGATGTCCGCAGTGATGCCGCAGGCCACCGCATGGGCGCCCCGGGGGTTGACGACCTCGAAGGACTCGCCGCCGGAGGCGTCGTGCAGGGCCTGGTTGAGGGCGCGCCGGCTCGACTCGGCCAAGTCGAAGGTGATCACGCGGCCAGGCTCCATGTGTAGATGCGGGCCGGCTCGGGTTCCCAGATCTCGGCGTGGGTGGCGCCCGGCAGGCGGGCGATGGCCCGGTACTCCGACGACATGGCCACCCAGTCGTCGGTCTCGGCCACCACCGCCGGCTTGCAGGCGATCGGGTCGCGCAGGATGGCGAACCCGTCGGCCACCCCGATGGCGAAGGTGTAGAAGCCGTCGAGGTCCTCCAGGGCGCCTTCGAGCGCCTGCGAGATGGTGCCGCCCGAACGCATCCGCCACGACAGGTAGCCGGCGGCCACCTCGGAGTCGTTCTCGGTCTGGAACGACTCGCCATGGCCTTCCAGGAAGCGCCGCAGCCGGTTGTGGTTGGACAGCGACCCGTTGTGGACCAGGCAGGTGTCGGCGCCGGTGGCGAACGGATGGGACCCGTTGGTGGTGACCGCCGACTCGGTGGCCATGCGGGTGTGGGCCAGTGCATGGGTGCCGGTGCGGGAGCCCAGGTCGTAGCGCTCGGCCACCAGATCGGGGTCGCCCACCGCCTTGTACAGCTCGATCTGGGAGCCGTAGCTCAATACGGTGGCGCCGGTCACGTTGTCGATGATCCACTGGCGGGCGGCCCGGCCGTCACCGTTGGTGGAGAAGACCGCATGGTCGTGCACGCCCCGGACGGTCACCTCGGCGTCGAGCACCTTCTCCAGCGTGGCGGCCACCGGCCCCCAGTCCACCTCGATGCCCTCGGCCAGGACGGTGATGCGGGTGCGTCCCAGCGCCCCGGCGTCGTAGGACGCGAACCCGGCGCTGTCGGGACCCCGGTCGCGCATCTCCCGCAGCATCACCGCGGTCAGGCGGCCCAGCTCATGGCGGTGGGTCTCGGTCTTGCAGAACAGGCCCACGATCCCGCACATTGAACTACTCCCCCGAACCCTTTGAAGTCCGGGCCGCACGGTAGCGCCCGGCGCGCCCGAGACCTCAGCCCGGCGGACCGGGGCTCCAATTCCCCGACAGGTGCAACGTTGACTACTCTCGGGCGCCGCGACCCAGCCGACACGGCACGAACCACAGGGGGACCGACATGGGAGCACTCGAGGAGATCCGCAGCCGGGTGGAGGCCGACGGGGTGGAGTTCATCTACGCCATGTTCGTGGAGATGCACGGCAAGCCGTGCGCCAAGCTCGTGCCCGTCGGCGCCCTGGAGGGGCTGATGAGCGACGGGGCCGGGTTCGCGGGCTTCGCGGCCGGGCCGATGGGCCAGGACCCGTCGAGCCCCGACATCCTGGCTCTGCCCGACCCGGCGTCGTACACCCAGCTGCCGTGGCAGCCGAACGTGGCCGCCATGCAGTGCGACCCCACCGTGGAGGGCGAGCTGTGGCCCTACGCGCCGAGGGTGATCCTGCGCCGGGCGATGGAGGCCGCCGCCGAGCGCAACATCGTGTTCAAGTGCGGGGTCGAGGCCGAGTACTCGCTGGTGGTTCGCAACGACGATGGCTCCATCTCGGTGGCCGACGACCGCGACACGATGTCGCTGCCGTGCTACGACGCCAAGGGCCTGACCCGGATGCTGCCCCATCTGACCGCGGTCTCGAAGAACCTCGACGCCATGGGATGGGGCAACTACGCCAACGACCACGAGGACGCCAACGGCCAGTACGAGCAGAACTGGCAGTACTCCGACGCGCTCACCACCGCTGACCGGCTCATCCTGTTCCGGCTGATGGTGCACACCCTGGCCCAGCGCGACGGCCGCTACGCCACTTTCATGCCCAAGCCCTTCGCCGACAAGACCGGCAACGGGCTGCACATCCACGCGAGCCTGTGGTCGGCCGACACCGACGAGCCGCTGTTCATCGGCGGGGGACCCGGCGGACCCGACACCAAGGGGCTGGGACTCAGCGACATGGCCTACAAGTTCACCGGCGGCATCATCGAGCACGCCTCGTCCCTGGTGGCGGTGATGTGCCCCATCGTGAACTCCTACAAGCGCATGGGTGTCGGCGCGCCGACCTCGGGGGCCACCTGGGCGCCGGCCTACGCCGTCTACGGCGGGAACAACCGCACCCAGATGATCCGGGTGCCCGAGCCGGACCGCATCGAGATCCGCCTGGGCGACGGCGCCGCCAACCCGTACCTGATGTTCGCGGCGACGCTGGCCTGCGGCCTCGACGGCATCGACAACGACCGGGACCCAGGCGAGCCCAACACGGACAACCTGTACACGATGTCGGCCGAGCAGATAGCGGCCAAGGGCATCGAGGCCCTGCCACCCACGCTGCTGCACGCCGCCGACGAGCTCGCGACCTGCGATGTGATCGGCCGGGGCCTGGGCGACACCGCCGAGGGCCCCTACCGCGACTACTACGTGAAGGTAAAGCGCCAGGAGTTCCTGGACCACCATCACGAGGTCACCCCGTCGGAGGTCGATCAGTACCTGACCCTGTTCTGACCCGCACCCAAACGCCCGAGCCGGGCCTCCCTAGACTGGCGACCCATGGCTGACGGCGCGCCGCTGCGCATCTGGCGGGGGGCCGTGCTCGACGAGTGGATCGACTACAACGGCCACATGAGCGAGGGCTTCTACGGCGTCGTGTTCGGGATGGCCAGCGACGAGTACCTGATCCGCATGGGCTTCGGCGAGCACTACCGGGACAGCACCGGAGGATCGTTCTACACGGTGGAGACCCACATCGTCTTCATCGACGAGTTGGCCCCTCGCACGCCTCTGGCCGTGGACACCACCGTGGCCGGTGCCGACCCCAAGCGCGTGCATCTCTTCCACGAGCTGCGGCGGGCCGGCGACGGGGCGCTGGCAGCCACCCAGGAGTCGATGATGCTGCACGTCGACACCAACATCGACCGGGTGGTGCCCATGGGCGCTGATCTCTATGCCGTGCTGCGGTCCGACGCCGACACCCACGCCGGGCTGCTGGACGAGGGCGCCACCGGTCGGGCCATCCGGGCCGTCGGCGCCTGAACCGAGACACCTCTCCTACCATGACGACACGGGCAACCGAGGGGCACCCGCTGGGTCTGGCCGGTGCTTTCAGCGCAGTGACGTGCTGGGGAGCGGGCAACATCATTGTGCGCGAAGCCGATCTACCGTCCATACCTCTCGCGCTCTGGCGGCTGGTTCTGGGCGTGGTCGTGTACACCGCGATCCTGCTCGTCCGACGCCGTCGGATCACATGGCCTCAGTTCCGGGTGTGCGTCGTGCCGTCTCTCGCTGCCGGCGGATGGATCCTCGCGTTCTACGAAGCGCTCAAGTCGACCACGATCGCCAACGTCACCATGATCGGCGCACTGACGCCGATCGTTCTGTTCGCGGTGGCAGCCAGGCGGTTCAACGAGCCGGTGTCGGGCTGGCTGGTCAGCCTTGCCGCCGCCGCGGTGGGTGGAACAGCACTCGTGCTGTATGGCTCGTCGTCGGTTCCTGCCTGGAGTGCCCGCGGCGATGCGCTGGCCGTGCTGGGCCTAGCCCTGTTCTCGATCTACTTCGTCACGGCCAAGGAAGCCCGTCAGGAGGTGGGAGCTCTGGAGTTCCAAGCGGTCATCTGGTTGGTGGGACTGGTCGTGGTCGTCCCGGCGGCGGCGGGCGGCGGTCACCTGTTCCTGCCGACCGCCAGCGACTTCGTCTGGTAGCCGTCGTGCTGGCGGTTCCCGGTAGTGGCCACCTCCTGATGAACTGGGCTCACCGTCACGTGCAGCTCACAGTGGCCTCGATGGCCAAGTTGCTTGCCCCTCCCGTGTCGATGGTCGGAGCCGCAATCTTTCTGGACGAGCCGATCACGCTCCCGCAAGCGATCGGCGGCGCCACCGTACTGGCCGTGCTGGCCGCGGTGGTCCGTCGTGACCTGCAACTCAACGCCCGCGATGCTCCAAACCTCGAGGGAGGGCTGTCAGCGTGAGGACAACCATCGACCTACTGGGCCCCTTAGAGGCCTAGCGAATAGGCGAGTCGATGCGGCCCATACGGCGCGAGGCCGTGGCCCGAGCGGCCCGTGAGCGCAGCGAACAAGAGCGGGAATGACACCGCTGCGACGCGACGCACTCTCGCCTATCCGCGTGGCCCCTTAGCATGACCGGCATGGCTCGGCTCCAGGTGATCGGCGGCGGCAAGATGGGCGAGGCCCTGCTAGTCGGTCTGGTGTCCAGCGGCTGGGCCGAGTCGAGCGAGCTGCACGTAGTCGAGCCCGACCCCGCTCGACGGGCCGCGGTGACCGGGGCGGCCCCAGGAGTCTCCGCGTCGCGTGAGCCCGCCGGTGATGCGGACGCGGTCATCGCAGTGAAGCCCGACGTGGTCGCCGGGGTGCTGCCCGCGCTCGCCTCGGTCGGCGTGAGCCGGGTCCTGTCGGTCGCAGCCGGTGTGCGCACCGGCGCGATCGAGGCCGGGCTGCCGCCCGGAACCCCGGTGGTGCGGGCCATGCCCAACACGCCCGCGCTGGTCGGCACGGGCGCGGCCGCCATCGCGGCGGGATCGGCCGCGTCGGACGAAGACCTCGCCTGGGCCCGGGAGATCCTCGAAGCGGTGGGCACGGTGGTGGTGGTCGGTGAGGCCGACCTCGACGCGGTGACCGGCCTGTCCGGCAGCGGTCCCGCCTACCTGTTCCGGCTGGCCGAGGCATTGCGAGCCGCCGGGACGGCCCAGGGGCTCGACCCGGACACCGCCGATGCCCTCACCCGCCAGACGCTGCTGGGGGCCGCGACCCTGCTGGCCTCCTCGACCGAGGACCCGGGGCGCCTGCGCGAGAACGTCACCTCCCCGGGAGGCACCACTGCGGCCGGTCTGGCCGTACTCGACGACGCCGGCTTCATGGGCCTCATCGATCGGGTGGTGGACGCGGCCACCCGGCGCTCACGGGAGCTGGGCCAGTGACATCGGGCGCCGCCACCGGCCCGGGCGGCGGCTACGACACGATCTCGTTCCTGTCCGACTACGGCCACGACGACGAGTTCGTCGGGGTGGTGCACTCGGTCATCGCCGCGATCGCGCCCCATGTCCGGGTAGTGGACGTGACCCACGGCATCGCCCCGTGCGATGTGCGGGCCGGTGGTCTGGCCCTGGCTCGGGCCGCCCAGTACCTCCTGCCCGGCGTGGTCCTCGCGGTGGTGGACCCCGGCGTGGGAACCAGCCGGCGGCCGGTGGCGGTGGAAGTCGGTGACGGTGCCTCGGTCCTGGTCGGACCGGACAACGGGCTGCTGGCCCCGGCGGTAGCCCTCGTCGGCGGTGCCAGCCGGGCCGTGGAGTTGGCCAGCCCGGACTATCGACTCGAGGCCCAACCCGAGCTGGGTTCGACCTTCGACGGCCGCGACGTGTTCGCACCCGCAGCCGCGCACCTCTGCCGCGGCGTGCCTATGGGCGTCCTCGGGCCGCCCATCGATCCCGCCACCCTCATGCCCGGGATGCTGCCGGTCAGCAGCCGTGAGGGTGACGACCTGGTGGCCGAGGTGCTGTGGATCGACCGCTTCGGGAACTGCCAGCTCAACATCGATCCCGCCGAGCTGGACGGGCTGGCTCCAGCCGGCGCCCCGCTGCGGGTGGCGGCCGGTGAAGACCTCCGCACCGCAGAGCGGGTCAGCGCCTACGCCGACGTATCGCCGGGCCGGGTCGGCCTGATCACCGATTCGAGCGGGCTGGTGTCGCTGGCCGTGCCGAGACGGTCCGCGGCCGACGACCTCGGCCTCCACGAGGGAGTCGAGGTGCGGATCGGTGCTGCCGGCGCCGGAGGCTCCGACGGTGCGGCGGGAACGGTCACGCCGGTGGGTCTGGGACGCCGGCCGGCAGGGGCCGCAGGACACGACATCGGAGGCGGGCCATGAGGCCGGGAACCACAATCGCACTGGCAGTCCTGATGGCGATCATCGTGATCGCCGGGGTGTTGCAGCTCTTCTTCCTGGCCCGCTGACGGCCGGCTGCTCCCGTACGGCGAAACGCTTCCAATCCAGATGCGCTCGCCGCTGGGCGCGGCGATAGCATCGCACGCAGTGTCGCTGGTAGTCGTCGGGTGCAATCACCGGTCCACGCCGCTCGATCTTCTCGAGCGGATGACGGTCGCGCCCGGCGATCTTCCCAAGGCTCTCCACGAGTTGGCTTCGGCCACCCATCTCAGCGAGGCGGTGCTGCTGTCGACATGCAACCGCACCGAGGTCTACGCCTACGCCGAGCGCTTCCACGGCGGCTACGCCGACATCCGAGAGATGCTCGCCCTGCACTCGGGACTCCCCCCTGAGACCGTCGCCGACGAGCTGTACTCCCTGCACGACACCGAAACAGTGCAGCACCTCTTCAGCGTTGCGGCCGGGCTCGATTCGGTGGTCGTGGGCGAGCACGAGATCCTGGGCCAGGTCCGGGATGCCTGGCAGGCTGCTCGAAGCGAGAGCACCGTGGGCGCGGTGCTCGATCCGCTCTTCCGCCGGGCCGTCGAGGCCGGCAAGAAGGTCCGGGCCACGACCGGCATCTCCCAGGGCATCGCGTCGCTGTCGCATGCCGCGGTGGCGCTGGCCGCAGAGCGCCTCGGCACCCTCGCCGATCGCCGAGTGCTGGTGCTGGGCGCCGGGGACGTGGCCACCGGTACGCTCAAGTCGCTGGCCGGCGCCGGCGCGGCAGACATCGCGGTGGCCAACCGCACTCCGGACCGGGCCGTCGCCGCCGCGGAGGCCTGCGGTGGGCGAGCGGTGAGCCTCCATCAGCTGGAGGCGGAATTGGTGGCAGCCGACGTGGTCATCACCACCACCGGCGCCACCGACATCGTGCTGGAGCACAGCGACATCAACGCCGTGATGTCCCGGCGCAGCGGGGCAGACCTGCTGATCGTCGACGTGGCCGTTCCCCGCGACGTGGACCCGGCCGCTCGGGAGCTGCCCGGCGTGACGCTTCTCGACATGGACGATCTGGGAGACTTCGTCCAGCAGGGCCGCGCCGGCAGGGAGCGGGAGATCGATGCGGTGCAGGCCATCGTCGACGACGAGGTCGATCGCTACCTGGCCGAGGCCTCGGCCAGGGAGGTCGCACCCCTGATCGCAGCTCTGCGGTCCCGCGCCGATCAGGTCACTGCCGCCGAGCTGGACCGTCACACCTCACGTCTCGCCGATCTCTCGACCGCTCAGCGCCTCGCGGTGGAGGCGCTGCTGCACGGCGTGGTGAACAAGCTGCTCCACGAGCCGACGGTGAGGCTCAAGGACGCAGCCGGCCACGCCCGGGGCGACCGCCTGGCTGAAGCGCTGCGCGACCTGTTCGATCTGTAGAGGCCGAGCGGGTAAGCGGCACGAGTTCCCGTGACCGCTGCGGTGTTGCGGGCCGCCACCCGGGCCAGTGCCCTGGCCCTCGGCCAGACCAGCATCGTGGCCGGGCTGCTGGCCGAGGCTCACGGGATCGCGACCGAGCCCGTGACCGTTTCGACCACAGGAGATCGGCGAGCCGACACCCCGATCCACGCCATGGGGGGCAAGGGCGTGTTCGTGAAGGAGGTACAGGCCGCGGTGCTCGACGGCCGAGCCGACATCGCGGTGCACTCGGCCAAGGACCTGCCGTCGTCGACGCCCGAGGGTCTGGTCCTGGGCGCGGTGCCGCGACGGGGCGATCCCCGCGATGCGCTGGTTGGCTGCCGGCTCGCTGATCTGGGCGCCGGTGCGACGGTGGCCACCGGCTCGGCGAGGCGCAAGGCCCAGCTCGCGCATCTGCGGCCCGATCTGAACTTCGCGGAGCTGCGGGGCAACATCGCCACCCGGCTCGAGGCCGCTGCCGGTTTCGACGCCATCGTCATGGCCGCGGTGGCGCTCCAGCGTCTGGGGCTCGAACCCGACGTGGTCGATGTGCTCGACCCCGAGGACTTCGTGCCCCAGGTCGGTCAGGGAGCCATCGCGGTGGAATGCCGGGCCACCGATCGGCAGACCCTGGCGATGCTGGCCGCCATCGAGCACCAGCCGAGCCGGCGGGCCGTCGACGCCGAGAGGGCCTTCCTCGCCGAGCTCGGCGGCGACTGCAACCTGCCCGCGGGCGCCCACGCCCCGATCAGCGGCGTTGAGTTGGAGTTGACGGGCTTGCTGGCGTCGGCCGACGGCTCGAGGCTTATCCGCGACAGCCATGTCGGCCGCGATCCCGGCACGCTGGGCCGGGCCGTGGCCCGGCATCTGCTGGACGAACGCGGCGGGCGAGAACTGCTGGGGCCGGCTTGATGAGCCCGCCGTCGCGACCTCGACCGCACGCACCCAAGCCGCTGGCCGGGCTGCGGATCGTGATCTGCCGGCCCCGGGAACAGGCCGGACCGCTGGCCGACGGCCTAGCTGCCGCCGGCGCCGAGGTGGTACACGCACCGGTCATCGCCATCGCAGAGCCCGCCGACGGCGGCGCCGGGCTGCGGGCCGCGGTGGCGAGGCTGCGAGCCGGCGACTGGCTGGTGGTCACCAGTCCCAACGGCGCGGCCAGGGTCGCGGCCACCGGCCCGCTGCCCGACGGTGTGAACATCGCCGCCATCGGGCCGGGCACCGCCAACCGGGCCATCGCGGCCGGCCTGACGGTGCGCATGGTGCCCGACCGGGCGATCGCCGAGGGCTTGGTGCAGGCCTTCCCGCCTCCTGATCCCGATGGTGGGCGCCTGGTGGTGCTGGCCCGGGCCGCGGTGGCCCGCTCGGTGCTGCCCGACGAGCTTCGAGCGGCGGGCTGGGAGGTTCTCGACGTGACCGCCTACCGCAACGTGGCCGCCCCGCTGAACGAGGATCAGCGTCGGGCGGTGGCTGCCTCCGACGGCGTGGTGTTCACCTCGTCATCCACTGTGAAGCGCCTCGTGGCCGAGGTCGGCGCCGCCGCGGTCCCGCCCCTGGTGGCGTCCATCGGTCCGGCCACCTCGGCCACCGCGGTCGAGCACGGCCTGGAGGTGACCACCGAAGCCGCCGAGCACACAATCGACGGCGTGGTGGCCGCGCTGGTCCACCACGCCCGCTCGTGGTCGGCCTCCGGCGACGGTGGGTAGCCTCGCGGGGTGAACTTCCCGCAGCGGCGTATGCGTCGGCTGCGCCGGACCGGTGCCCTGCGGCGGCTGGTGACCGAGCACCGGCTGCATCCTGCCGACCTCATCGCCCCGCTGTTCGTGCGCGAGGGCATCGACGAGCCCCAGCCCATCGTCTCGATGCCCGGACAGTTCCAGCACACCCGCTCGTCGCTTCGGGCCGAGGTGAAGGAGCTGCATGCCCTCGGGATCGGTGCGGTGGTGCTGTTCGGCGTGCCCGAGCGCAAGGACCACATCGGCTCCGAAGCCTGGAACCCCGACGGGATCGTGCAGGTGGCTCTGGCCGACCTGCGCGCGGATTTCGGCGACGAGATGGTGCTGATCGCCGACCTGTGCATGGACGAGTACACCGACCACGGCCACTGCGGCCTGCTCGACGGCCGCGGCGACGTCGAGAACGACGCCACCCTCGAGGTGTACGCCCGCATCGCGCTGGCCCAGGCCGCCGCGGGCGCCGACATTGTGGCCCCGTCGGGGATGATGGACGGCCAAGTCGGCGCGATCCGTGCTGCCCTGGACGGCTCCGGGTTCGAACAGACCGCCATCCTCGCCTACGCCGCCAAGTACGCCACCGCCCTGTACGGCCCGTTCCGGGATGCCGTGGACGTGACCATCGCGGGCGGTGGCGACCGCCGCACCTACCAGCAGGATGTGGCCGGCGCCCGGGAGGCCCTCGAGGAGATCCGCCTCGATATGGCCGAGGGTGCCGACATGGTGATGGTGAAGCCGGCGCTGGCGTTCCTGGACGTGATCTCTGCGGCCCGGCGCACCTTCGACGTTCCGCTGGCCGCCTATCACGTCTCCGGCGAGTACGCCATGGTGTGCGCCGCGGCCGAGCGGGGCTGGCTCGACCTCGACGCGGTCGCGTACGAGCACGTGCTGGCCATCCGCAGAGCCGGAGCCGACGTGGTGCTCACCTATTTCTCCCGGCGGCTGGCCGAGGCCATGCAATGAGCACCGGCGGGCGCGGCACCGGCCCCGCCGACACCAACGAGGCGCTGTTCGAGCGGGCCCAGCGGGTGATCCCCGGTGGGGTCAACTCCCCGGTGCGGGCCTTCCGGTCGGTGGGGGGCACGCCCTACTTCGTGGCCGAGGCTGCGGGGCCGTTCGTGTACGACGTGGAGGGCCGCCGCTACATCGACTATGTGCAGAGCTACGGCCCGGGCATCTGCGGCCACGCCCACCCTGCGGTGATCGAGGCGGTGCAGCGGGCCGCGGGACGGGGCACCAGCTACGGCGCGCCGACCCGCAACGAGGTGCTGATGGCTGAGGAGATGTCCGCCCGGGTGACGGGCCTGGAGATGGTGCGGCTGACCAACAGCGGCACCGAGGCGGTGATGTCGGCGGTGCGGCTGGCCCGGGGCGTGACCGGTCGCCCGACGGTGGTGAAGTTCGCGGGCTGCTATCACGGTCACAGCGACGCCCTGCTGGTGGCGGGAGGCTCGGGTGTGGCCCAGCAGGGTCTGGCCGGATCCGAGGGCGTGACGCCGGGCGCGGTGGCCGACACCATCGTGGCCCCCTACAACGTGGTCCCCGTGCTCGACGACTCGGTAGCGGTGGTGTGCGTGGAGCCGGTGGCGGCCAACATGGGCCTGGTGGGGCCGCAATCCGGATTCCTTCAGGGGCTGCGCGACGCCTGCGACGAGGTCGGGGCTCTGCTGCTGTTCGACGAGGTGATCACCGGTTTCCGGCTGTGCCGGGGCGGGGCCGCCCGATGGTTCGGGGTGCAGCCCGACATCTGGTGCTTCGGCAAGGTCATCGGGGGCGGGCTGCCGATCGGAGCCTTCGGGGCCTCCGCCGAGATCATGTCGGGCCTGGCGCCTTTGGGCGGCGTGTACCAGGCCGGGACGTTGTCGGGGAATCCTCTGGCCACCGCCGCGGGCCTGGCCACGCTGAGTCTGCTGGACGACGATGCCTACCGCCGGCTGGAGGTCACCGCGGTGGCGTTGCAGGAGGGTCTGCAGGGCGCCTTCACGGCGGCCGGGGTCACCGCAGTGGTGCCGAGGGTGGGACCGCTGCTGGGACTGTTCTTCACCGGGGAGGCACCCACTGACTTCGACGAGGCCCGCAAGGCCGCCGATAACGGCTGTTATCCGCGGTTCTTCCACGGGATGCTGCGGCGGGGTGTGGCCTTCGCGCCGGGGGCCTACGAGGCGATCTTCTGTTCCCTGGTCCACTCCGGGGCCGAGATCGACGCCACGGTGTCGGCCGCGGCCGAGACGGCCCTGGAGATGAAGGACGATTCAGGATGAAGAAGAGCGTGAAGATCGTCATCGGCGTGACCGTCGCCGTGGTCGTGCTAGCGGTGGCGGCAGTGGCGCTGTACGTCCTGACCCGGGGCGATGCCCCCGAGGCGGTCGATCTGGAGACCACGGTGGCACGGCTCGAAGCAGCCGAGGCCGGCGACGACCGCGCCAGCGAACCGTCGGCCGATGCAACCACCGACAACAGCACATACACGCCGGCAGGCGACGCAGCCAGCGGCGACGGCGAGGATACTGGTACCACATCCAGCGCCGACGAGACCGCTAGCGACGACGGCGCGGCCGATGACGAGGCCGCGGACGTGAGTGCCAGCACAGACGCCGGCAGCGAGACGGCAACGGCGGGCCAGACGGTTGACGCCGGCGCGGGACTTACCGGAGTCTGGACCGTGGAGGTGGCGGAGGATCCCGGCGATCTGCAGGGCGAGCCGGCGGTGAGCTTCGCCGGCTTCAGGGTGGACGAGGTGTTGAACAACATCGGCGACTTCACCGCGGTGGGCCGCACCGCGATGGTCTCGGGCTCGATCGAGCTGAGCGACACCGCGCTGGTGGCCGCAACCATCGAGGTTCAGATGGCCACGCTACGCACCGACAACAGCTTCCGCGACGGCAGGATCTACCAGGCGCTCAACACCAGCGAGTTCCCCCTGGCCGCTTTCGTCCTGGCCGAACCGGTGGAGTTGCCGGCGGGGATGGTCGACGGCGAGGCGTTCTCGGGATCGGCCGTAGGGGATCTCACCGTCAAGGGCGTCACCAACCGGGTCGCGTTCGATCTGCAGGCCCAGCTGGTGGACGACCGGATCGTGGCCGTCGGGTCCAGCGCGGTCGTCTTCAGCGACTTTGGCGTGACCGCCCCAACCGCTCCCATCGTGGTCTCGGTCGAGGACAACGGCATCATGGAGTTCCAGCTGCTCTTCACCCGCTGACGGCGGAGGTCGGCCGCGGCACTCAGCGGGCGGGCGGGGCGTAGATGAGCCCGCCGTCGCGCCAGCTGGCTTTGAGAGAGCCCTCCCTTGCCAACCCGACCGGAACAAGGTGGCGTCCGAAGATCTCGTCGTAGTTCCCAAGCGGAGCGACCGACCCTCAGGTCCTCAGGACCGGGTTGCGCTGTGGTCGGGCTCGAGTATCAGGCCGAGAGTAGCTGTCGTGCCCGTTCGGGCGGTTGGCGACAGGCCGGAATCGGGGTTGTGTCGGCGGACGCGAGGGCGGCCGGAGTCGCAGCCGGCCGTCGACGGAGCAAAGTTGCCAGCCGTCGTCATGGACGAGGTGGTGGCAGGCCTCGCACAGCAGGCACAGGTTGTCGATGTCGGTGGGACCGCCGCGGGCGAACCACTCGATGTGGTGAGGTTCGCCCCCTTCGGCGGGGGCCGCGCAGTTGACGCAGCCGCCGTCTCGGGCGGCCAACACGACTCGCTGGCCGCCGCTGGCGTGCCGTTCCGCCCGGCCCAACCACAGCGGGTCGCCCTCGGCGCTGAAGATGGCTGGCAGGATCTTGGCGTCGGCGGCCAGCTTGGCGATCTGATCGGCGGCGACGGGAAGGCCGTCGTCATAGCGAAGGTTGCGCAGTTGGCGAGCAACCGTGTCGTAGTCGGCGATCACCAACAACGTGGTGTTGGGACGGCGGTGGGCCCCCTCTCCGGTGATCAGGTTGGCTAGCGCATCGGCGCGGCGCTGCTGTGAAGTGAGCCCCTGAATGGGGGCCGAACCAAAGACCGTCGTGCCGTTGCGGTAGGTGCGCACCATGGCGTTGAACGCCAGACTGACGCGCTTGCCGTTGTCGGCGTCGAAGTAGGCCGAGAGCCGCCAAGACCCGTCCGGGTCCTGGACCATCGACGCCCACCGGTTCTCGTACTGGCGATTGCGCTCCTCCGATGACGTGCCGGGCTTCATGTACTGGCGGGTCATGCGGGCGAACATGTCCACCGGGTAGCCGCGGGCCATCTCCAGCAGCGCCGGTTCGTCGGCGTGGTCGGGGTCCGCTCCCACCCGAGCGATGACCCGGGCGTGGCCGGCGGTGATCTCGCCGGCACGCCAAGCCCGCAGCGTCGACGGGAACTCCGCCAACGATGCGGCCAGCGCGGTGTCCGCAGTGGCCTGGCGAGACGACACATGCAGCCGCTCGCGCATCATCGCAGCCGTGGCCCGCCCGCCCGAGCGCCGCTGCATCTCCGCAGCGGTCTCCGCCAGCATCGCGTCCACCCGCGACCGCTCCCGGCCCAGCAACGTCATCCGCTCCACCAACTCACCATCGCTGAGCGCCGCGACCTCCACATCGCCAACACACGCCACACATCCGGCACCCGTGACCTCGGCTGATTCGATCCCCGATTCCATGCCAGTCACACTAGACAGGGGGTATGACAGAACTCTATGAATCATAATGAAATATCCCACCGCCGCAAGAACCACGATTGCTAAGTTATGAGCATGTTGTCGTCAGTCTTAGCGGTACAACACCGCCATGGTCAAGGGACTTCGAGCCGTAACCGACCTCCGCGGACTGGTCCGCCGCATCCTCGTCTACCGCGGCCGGCGCGGCTTCACGACCGAGGACGGCATCGACGTATGGCCGCTCGACAGCCTGCACCAGTCCCTGCAGGCCGACCAGCTCTGGCCCTAAGCCTGGATCCACCGGTGCGGTGAGGCTTGCGGGGTTGGCGCGTCCACCGGAAGGGCCTCCTGACGTGGGAGAATGCTGTTTGAGATAACGGTCATTCTCGGCCACGTGAGGATGCACTTCCTGTGGGGAGCATAGCTGGTGGGATCGACGGGCTGGAGGCGAGGTTCGACGACGGGTCCTTGGTGGCTGACGGGGGTCTGTTGTTGGCGGGCACGGTGATGGCGAGGCTGGGTCTGGAGGCGCTCATCGATGAAGCGGTGCGCCCGCCCGGCGCGGGCCGCGGGTCCGGCGCCAAGGTGCTGTCGTTGGTGGCGTCGATGCTTGTGGGCGGGTCCTTCATCGCCGACGCGGAGCGGCTGAGGGCCGGCTGCGCGGGGTCGGTGCTGGGGTTCGCGCCGTTGGCGCCGTCGACTCTGGGGACCTTTGTGCGGTCCTTCACCTTCGGGCATCTGCGCCAACTCGACCGAGCGCAGGAGTTGGCCCTTGGTCGGGCGTGGTCTTTGGGCGCGGCGCCCCAGAGGGCCGAGATAACCGTGGATCTGGACTCCACGGTGTGCGAGGTCTTCGGCAAGTCCAAGCAGGGCGCCGCCTATGGCCACACCAAGGTTCTGGGCTATCACCCGCTGTTGGCGGTGCGCGACGACACCGGCGAGCTCGTGCACTCCCGGATGCGGTCGGGCAGCTCCCAGCGCGGCCACCTGCGATTCGTGTCCGAGACCCTGGCTCGGCTGCGTCGCCTGGCGCCGCAGGCCGCGGTGACCGTGCGCGCCGACGCCGGGTTCTTCTCCTATGACATGTCCTAAGACATGTTGGACCTCATCTGCGCCCGCGGCGCCCGCTACTCGATCACCGTGGCACAAAACCCCAAGGTCAAAACAGCCATAGCCGCCATCGACGAAGGCGCCTGGGCGCCGATCCCCTACACCCGCGGCGGCACAGCCCAGGTCGCCGAGACAACCATAGACACCGGCCGCCGCGACCCCAACGGCCCCCGCCGGCTGCGGCTGATCGTTCGCCGCACCCGCCTCGAAGGCCCCCAAAGCGAGCTGTGGCCCAACTGGCGCCACCACTGCCTCGTCACCAGCCGCAGCGATCTCGACACCGCCGGCGCCGACGCCTACCACCGGGCCCACGCCCGAGTCGAGCTCGCCATCCGAGACCTCAAAGACACCGGCCTGCGCCACTGCCCCTCGGGCAAGTTCTTCGCCAACGGCGCCCACCTCGCCTGCGCCGCCCTCGCCCACAACATCGTGCGCTGGACAGCCCGCCTCGGCCGCACCCAGCACCCCGGGCGGCTCACCATCGCCAACACCATGCGACAGCGGCTCCTCACAATGCCCGCCCGCCTCGTCAACCACAGCCACCGACACATCCTGCGCCTGCCCCGACACTGGCCTTGGGCGCGCACCTACACCCAAGCACTGCAACACCTCCGCAACCTGCCCCTGCTCATCTGACCCCCAGCCCCGGGACTCGGCGCCCCCCAAGCACACACCCCAGCGCCACCAACCCGCCACAACCCAACACCCAGCCCAGCACGCCCAAACACCACCCCGCGCCGGACCCTGACCCAAACACCAACCCCCAACAACCACACACCATCAACAAACAGCCCACCGGTGGATCCAGGCTAGGGGCGCGGGACGCGCCCTAGGATTGTAGGCAGTGAGCATTCATCGACGTCAGGTTGACGGGCGGTGCTTCAATCCCAATGCGGTCCTGCCCCACGAACTCAGGCTCCTCGACTTTCAGGCGGCCATGCAGGACGTGTACGACTTCTTCTTCGATGTCAACGGGTTCTTGGCCGCCAAGGGCCTGGGCCGACTTGAAGACACTCTCCGAAAGGCAATCCTCTCGGGGATGCTCTCGGACATGCTGACAGCAAGCATGGCCGCTCACGCTCGCACTCTTGTCGAGAACCAACACCACAACGGTCATCCCGACCTTGTAGTGAACGGTGTGTACCCAGGTGACGCCGTGAAGGCCGGGACCGAGGGGGTGGAGATCAAGACGACGCTGAAGAAGGGTGGCGCAGTGGATACTCACGGCGCACGTGACCAGTGGTTCTGCGTATTCGTCTACCAGGTCGACAATCTGACCGAGCCTGCCGCTGACCGAGATCCGCTGCGCTTCACCGAGGTGTACCTCGCAGAGGTCACGACCGTTGACTTCCGCCGCAACGAGCGAGGCGAGCTGGGTACAAGGACTGCCACGCTGCACGCCGAAGGAGTCGCGAAACTGCGGCGGAGTTGGGTCTACCTGGACCCTGTCGACAGCTCACCCGAACCCAACTCGTAGTCGCGCAGCTTAGGAATGGCAGATACCGCAAGCCGGGCATAGGTCGGGTCTCGCTCGACACCCGCGCTGCGATAGCCAACATATTCTGCGGCGGCAAGCGTTGAGCCTGAGCCTGCGAACGGATCGAGGACGACGCCAGTGCCCAGCGGCAGGATGGCACGAACTACCTGTCGGAGGAACGCCTGAGGCTTGAGGCTGGGATGCGGCGCGAGTTTCCGCTCTGCTCCACGCGTCGGAGTTGATGCGATCACGTCTGAGAATGGCTTGTCTTCGGAAACGCGCCGCAGGCCACCCGTGCCCCAGATTCGCAGATTGTCTTGGACGCGTCCTTCAAGCGGCTTCCGAAACAACAGCCACGGCTCCCACTTGGAGCGCGGCATCACCGTGACGCCCGAGAACTCCTCGTGGGCGTTCTTGGGACGGTCACCGCCTCGCATCGTCATAACGAGACGCACAATCTCTCCCCGACGCTCAAGACCACCGCTACAGATGGCGTTCGCTACGAGATGCGAGACCAGTGGGTTGGACGCGACCAAGACATGCGAACCGGGGACCAGCACCGGCATCAGCACCTCGGTCCACGTGCGAAGGAAGGAGCACAAGCCGTCGAGATCTTCGGCGGTGAGCGTAGTGAACCTGGGCAGCGGGGATCGTTGATGGCCATCGAACGCCGGAGGGAGTCGCCACACGCCTCCTTGGCCCATGCGGAGCTTGCGTTGCTGTTGTGGGGTGTACTCGACCATCCCATAGGGAGGATCGGTCACAACCCCGTGGAAGGTATGGGGCGGCTGCGCAGCCAGCCATTCCAAGCAGTCACCGACATACAACGAAGCGCCGCCCACCGTGGCAAATGGTGACCAGACCTCAGCGAATGCGGACTCAGCCGAGCCGATAGACGCCACGGCGCACTCTCTGGAACTGGCCGCCCCGACCTGCGTTGAGGTTGAGGTAGCTGCGGACCGACGACGCTGCGACGGGGCTTCCCAGTCGAGCCTCAACTGACTCATGGATCTCCTTCAACTTCAGAGGTCTGCCCGCGTTCGCGAGTACCTGCTCGATGGCGTCGCGGATTTCGCCGGGCCTACGGCGGCCAAGACTCTGAGATGAAGGGACCATCGCTCCGTACATTAGACGTCTAGACGTCGCTATGCGCGGATCCCAGAGTGACGCCGACACTAGCGACACCCACCGACATAGCTTCCCGGACCGCCGTGGGACCCCTTGGTCCCCGACCGGGCGATGCCGAGAGTCTGGACCTGTGGCACCTCGTACCGTCAGCACGCCAGGCCACAAATCGGCGATGTGAAGCCGAGGGGTGTCATACCCCCGACATAGCGTGATTGGGGAGTGACACTCGAGAAAGAGAGGCACTACGTGGCCGAAGAGATTCCGTACATGGCATCCGTCACCAACATCGACGGCATCATCCAGAAACTGCGGGGAGCCGGTACCCCTCCGCGGTTCAGCCACGAGTTCTTGAGTTCGACACTTGGGTTCCGCAGTTCCAACGACCGCGGCTTCGTCAAGGTGCTGCGGGCTTTAGGCATGGTGACCGCGGACGGGACGCCCCCACGTCGCTGTGTACACCGCTATCTTTCGCGCTCTTCGGGAGGAACTTCTTGACTAGCCCTGATCGTTCATGAGGAGTGAGGTCGGGTTGGGTCCGCGTCCGCGGAAAAGCCCCTCCGATGTGGGATGATGCGTGTTATCGACCACGTATCTGACCCGCAGGAAGGGGCATCTCCGAGATGGACTGTAGCAGTGTTTGTGATGTGAGGGTGACAGGCGGCGGCGGGCAGGTGGCGGCGCATTCGGGTTTGTTCGTTCTGGGGCGTTTCGCTGATGGTTTGGGGTTGGGGGAGGCGCTGTCGGCGGCGGTGCCGGCGAGGGGTGAGCGGGCGCCGTCTCATGATCGGGGCAGGGTGTTGGTGCATGCGTTGTTGATGCTGGCCGGCGGCGGGGAGGCGTGCAGCGACATTGAGCATCTGCGGGCCCAGCCGGTGCTGTTCGGGCAGGTGGCGTCGGACTCGACGCTGTATCGCACGCTGCGGGGCCTGGGCCCTGATGTGGTCAGAGAGCTGTGGGGGGCGGTGGCCGGTGTGCGCGCCGGGGTGTGGGAGCGCCGCGGCGATGTGTCGGGGTCCGCTGCGGTGGTGCTGGACATCGACTCGACGCTGGTGGAGGTGCACTCTGAGAACAAGCAGAACACGGCGGCGCACTTCAAAGGAGGGTTCGGGTTCCATCCGATGCTGTGCGCCACCGAAGACGGCGAACCGCTGTCGATCATGCTGCGCCCCGGCAACGCCGCGGCCAACAGCATCTGTGACCACATAGAGGTGCTCGACGCGGCCATAGCGCAGCTGCCCGCCGCGGCCGCGGCGGGCCACCGCGAAGGCGACGAAGCGGCGCAGGCGTCTCGGCAGGTGCAGTTGCGCGTCGACGCTGCGGGCTGCTCTGCGCGCATCGCTGAGGCCTGCCGGGCCCGCAACGTGGTGTTCTTCATGACAGCGCGCTCAAACGACGAGGTCACCGCGGCCATAGACCACAGCCGCTTCGACAACGAGGCGTGGCAGCCCGTGCTCAGAGCCGACGGCGAGCCCGCCGAACGCGCCCAGGTCGCCGACCTCACCGAGTCCGTCGACCTCGCCGGCTGGCCCGACCGCACCCGCTTCATCGTGCGCCGCGAGCCCCGTCACCCCGGCGCGCAGCGCACCCTGTTCGACTCCGAGATGTGGCGATACCGCGGGTTCTACACAGACGCAGACGGCGACCCCGCCGAATTGGACGCCCACATGCGGGCCCACGCCCGCATCGAAGACACCATCGCCCGGCTCAAGGACTCAGGCCTGGCCCGCATGCCCTTCAGCGACTTCGACGCCAACGCCGCCTGGGCCGCCCTCGTCGCGCTCAGCCACACCCTGGTGAGATGGTTCCAACAACTCCGCCTCGCCGGCCCCCTCGCCAAAGCCGCCCCCAAACGCCTCAGATGGCAACTATGGCACGCCCCCGCGAGGCTCGTGCGCTCAGCCCGCAGATGGACCCTGAGACTGCCCGACTGGTGGCCCGCCACACCACAACTGCTGCACGCCTGCGGCTCCGGCGCCCCATAGACGACCCCGGCCCTGCACCCGGCCCCCGAGCCGCCGACCGACCCGGCCCCCGCGCGCCCCGACACCGGACACACACGCCCACAACCAGCCGTCCACCCCTCACCGCACCCGCCGACGATCCCAACACCACCCCACCCCGCGAACCCCACCACCAAAATCACACAAAAACACAAACACCCGACCCACTCACGAATTCTCGTGAACGATCAGGGCTAGTCTTTCGGCAGTCCGCAACTGGATGTTCAAGAGCCTCGCTGCAGAGAATCTTCTCAATCGCCTCGAGAATGACGGCATCGCTGTTCGTGCGGCGATCGATCCAGGCGCTGTACAGCGCGTTATGCCGCTTGAGGACTTCTCGCAGGAGGTCCGGCGATCTGCCATTCGAGCCCTTCCGGCGTATCTCGCCTTCTTTTGTTTGGAGAATGCCATTCGCGAACTAGCCCTGATCGTTCACGAGAATTCGTGAGCGGGTCGGGCGTGTGTTTTTTCGTGTGGTTTCGGTGTTGGGGTTCCGGTGTTGGGGTGTGTGGGTTCGCGGGCCGGGTGCTGTGGGGCGCAGGCGGCGTGTTTGTGGGGGGTTGGGGCGCGCAGGGTCAGAGGCTGCGGCGCGTCGGGGGCGAGCGCGCGGCGTCGGGGCGTCTATGGGGCGCCGGGGCTGCAGGCGTGCAGCAGCTGTGGTGTGGCGGGCCACCATTCGAGCAGGCGCAGGGTCCATGTTCGCGATGAGCGCACGAGCCGGCCGGGGGCGTGCCATAGCTGCCATCTGAGGCGTTTGGGGGCGGCTTTGGCGAGTTCTGTGCCCGCGAGGCGGAGTTGTTGGAACCATCTCACCAGCGCCGAGGCGAGGGCGACGAGGGCGGTCCAGGCGGCGTTGGCGTCGAAGTCGCTGAAGGGCATGCGGGCCAGGCCTGAGTCCTTGAGCCTGGCGATGGTGTCTTCGATGCGGGCGTGGGCCCGCATGTGGGCGTCGAGTTCGGCGGGGTCGCCGTCGGCGTCTGTGCAGAACCCGCGGTAGCGCCACATCTCGGAGTCGAACAGGGTGCGCTGCGCGCCGGGGTGATGGGGCTCTCGGCGTGCGATGAAGCGGGTGCGCTCGGGCCAGCCGGTGAGGCCGACGCTGCCGGTGAGGTCCGCGACCTGGGCGCGCTCGGCGGGCTCGCCGTCGGATCTGAGCGCCGGCTGCCAGGCGGCGGTGTCGAAGCGGGTGTGGTCGATGGCCGCTGTGACCTCGTCGTTTGAGCGCGCCGTCATGAAGAACCTGATGTCGCGCTTTCGGCAGGCCTCAGCGATGTGCACACAGCAGCCCGCGGCGTCGACGCGCGGATGCACCTCGCGTGAGGCCCCGGCTGCGTCGCCGCCGGGCCGGTGGGGCGCCGCGACCGCGGCGGGGAGCTGCTCTATGGCAGCATCGAGCACCTCTATGTGGTCACAGATCGAGTTGGCCGCGGCGTTGCCGGGCCGCAGCCTGATCGACAGCGGCTCGCCCGCCTCGGTGGCGCACAGCATCGGATGAAACCCGAACCCGCCCTTGAAATGCGCCGCCGCGCCCGCCTTGTTCTCAGAATGCACCTCCACCAGCGTCGAGTCGATGTCCAACACCACCGGATCCGACCCCGACACGGCGCCGCGGCGCTCCCACACCCGGGCGCGCACACCGGCTGAAGCACCCCACAGCGCCCGAACCGCGTCGGGGCCCAGGCCCCTCAGCGTGCGATACAGCGTCGAATCAGACGCTACCTGCCCGAACAGCACCCGCTGAGCCCGCAGATGCTCAATATCAGAACACGCCTCCCCTCCGCCGGCCAGCACCAACAACGCGTGCACCAGCACCTTGCCCCGATCATGTGACGGTGCCCGCTCACCCCACGCCGGCACCGCAGCCGACAACGCCTCCCCCAACCCCAAACCGTCAGCGAAACGCCCCAGAACGAACAAACCCCCATGCGCCGCGACCTGCCCGCCGCCGCCTGTCACCCTCACATCGCAAGTACTGCTAAAGTCCACCCCGGAGATGCCCCTTCCCGTGGGTCAGCTACGTAGTCGTCAAACACGCATCATCCCACACCGGAGGGGCTCTTCCGCGGACGCGAACCCCCCGACACCCACACCCTCATGAAACGATCAGGGCTAGTCGTCGAACGCCTTCGAGAAAACCATGGACCCGACTGGTGGAAGAGCCGCGCGACAACCGCAATGCAGAGGAAAGTTGAAGATCGGCAGGGCAAAGAGGGCACGCTTCGGTGGCACGTTAGACGTGGCGAGGCGGAGATCTATTACACCGACTTCGGAGACCTCAAGGACTTGATCATCAGCAACTGGGAGGACTTCGAGGATCTTCTGCCCGATCAGCACTGGATATCAGCTCGATTGGATGAACTCGAAGCCTCAAGAAACGTGATCGCTCACTCGAATCTGCTCGACCAGAGGGAACTAGACCGCATCAAGATGTACCTTGAGGACTGGATCCGTCAGGTCGGCTAACGAAAAGGCGCAGCGGGATCGCGTCCAACAGCGTTAGGCCAGAAGCCCTCTCCCACCCCGTAGACGTTGGTAGTGGGCCAGCAGTGATGCGGTGGAGGCGTCGTGTTCGCTCGCGGACTCGGACGGGTCCGCGTGCAGGCTGCGCTCGATGGTGTCGGCGAGGGTCTTGCCGTGCTCTACGCCGTACTGGTCGAAGCTGTTGATCCCCCACAGCGCGCCCTGCACCAGCACTTCGTGCTCGTAGAGGGCCACCAGCTGGCCCAGCACCGACGGCGTCAGCTCGGGCGCCATGATCACCGTGGACGGGCGGTTGCCGGGCAGCTCGCGATGAGGGTCGTCCGACGCTGCACCGAAGGCCAGCGCGGCCGCCTGGGCGAAGCAGTTGGCGACCAGGGACTCGTGCTGGCTCTCGGCTTCCGGAAGGTGGGCGGTATCGGCGTCGGGCCGGGCGAACACGATGAGGTCGGCAGGAACCACCGTCGTGCCCTGGTGCAGCAACTGGTGGAACGAGTGCTGGCCCCCGGTGCCGGCCGCGCCCCACACGACCGGGCCGGTCTCGCAGCCCACGGCACGCCCCTTGAGATCAACCCGCTTGCCGTTGGACTCCATCAGGAGCTGCTGCAAGTAGTCGGGCAGCAGGCGCATCCGGTGGGCGTAGGGAAGCACCGCCCTGGTCTGCAGACCCCAGAAGTTCCGGTACCACACCGCCAGCAGTCCCATCAGCACCGCAGCGTTGGCCGCCAGCGGCCGGTGGGCGAGATGTTCGTCGACGGCCCGCATCCCGGCCAGCATCTCTGCGAAGCGTTCCTCGGAGATGGCGACCATCAGCGACAGCCCGGCCGCCGATCCCAGCGAGTAGCGGCCGCCCACCCAGTCCCACATCTCGAAGACGTTCCCGGCACCGACACCGAACTCGACGGCCGCGGACCGGTCAGCGGTCACTGCGGCGAAATGGTGATCGACTGCTTCGGGCCCGAGCGCTGAAGTCACCCACTGGCGGGCCGCCCGGGCGTTGGCCAGCGTCTCGGAAGTGGTGAAGCTCTTGGACACCACCACGAAGATCGTCTCGGCCGGATCCAGCCCGTCGCCCAGCACCGTCGCCAGGTCGGCCGGGTCGACATTGGCCACGAAACGGCAGTCGAGGCCGGGGTGGCGGAAGGCGGCCAGCGCCTCGTGGGCCATGGCCAGCCCCAGGTAGGAGCCCCCGATTCCGAGGTTGACCACGGTGCGGATCGGCCGGCCGGTTGCACCCCGGCGCTCGCCGGAGCAAACCGCACGGGCGAGACCGGCCATGCGCTCGAGTTCGGACCGCACCGCAGCCGCAACATCGATGCCGCCGAACACCACCGAGGCGTCGGGGCCGGCTCGAAGTGCGGTGTGCAGCGCGGGACGGCCCTCGGTCGCGTTCACCGGCTCGCCTGCCAGGGTGTCTGCGATCCGATCGGCCACACCGGAACGGTCGGCCAGGGCCAGCAGCAGCTCGACGGTCTCGGCGGTCACCAGGTGCCGGGACAGGTCGATCACCAGGTCGCCCGCAGTCACCGCCAGCCGCTCGACCCGGCCCGGATCGGCCGAGAACAGCTCCCGCAGGTGCGTGCCGCCCGCTTGCAGCTCGCGGCAGTGACGGGCCAGCGCCGCCCACTCCTCGGTGGCGGTGACATCGGTGGAGGCCACCGGCCTCAGGGCCCCTTGCGGCCCGGCCGGCTACTCGCCGGCGGCGAGATCTATGCCGTGACCCTCGGCGGACTCTGTCAACAGAGCGCTGATCTCGTCGGGCGAGCCGGTCTCGAAGGTCGGGGCGTCGGCCACCAGAGCCAGCAGCATCTCTTCGGTGTGGGCGGCCTTCTCGGCGTCCAGCCCGCCGTGGACGACCCGCTCGTAGTACACCACCGACACCAGGTCCTCCAAGCTGAGATTGGAGAAGCCGCTCATGCCGCTGGCAAAGCTGTCGACCTCTCGCTGGCCGCCGGGCCGGGCGGGGTCGCCGTAGAAGTCCATTCCCAGACGCTTGGTGCCCGCGGTTCCCAGGTACACCCACGACAAGTGGTGGGCCAGACCGTCGAATTCGGGGCTGGAGCCGAACGTCAGCAGGATCTCGCCGTCGTTGAGCTGGCGGCCGGTGGCCGTGCCGGAGCCGTCGGCGCCGTGGCAGGAGGCGCATGTGCTGTAGGTGGCGGCGCCGTTGTCGGCCAGCACCAGCTCGTCACTGTCGGGCGGCTCGAGCATGCCCACATAGAAGATGGCCCACACGGGCAGGAACACCATCACCGATGCGGCCCAGTACGGCATCCGCTTGCGCCGGTTGGCGGCCTCGACGTAGGGCGGGTCCGGTTCGGGAGGCGGAGGCGGGGCAGCCGCCGGGGTGGGGACGGGCGCGGCCGGTGCGGGCGTCGCCACGGCCGCAGGAGTGGCCGGCGGGGCGTCAGCCGCGGCCGCGGGAGCGGCTTCGCCCTCTGGTGCGGTCCCGGTCAGCTCGGCACGTCGCTGGCGCGAGCGTTCGAGCAGATAATCGGGTACCTCGACCACCTGAAGTCTCCATCAGCGGTTGGGGGCGGACCGGACGACGCCGGAGCGGCAAGCCCCGGCGCCATGAGGATAGGCGCTCGCGCGACGCTTGGCGTCTTTCGGCACCTCTACTTCTCGCGCCGCCCCCCCATTGGGCCGGCGGAACCCACGACGAGACCGAACTCGTCGCCGGCGTCGATCAGCGCGTCGAACAGGTACTGGCCGAGGGAGCGGTCGCAGAAGACCAGATATGAGGGTGTGCCGTCGACATCGTCGCGGGCGATGTCACAGGTGACCTTGGCCACCGAAGCAGAGGCCACCGCGCCGTCAGGCGTCATGGGGTCCGACCAGTCGAGGCTGCACACCTTCTCGAGCATGCGGGTCGCCTCGTTCCCGGTGACCCTGAACAGCGCCCGACCATGGGTCCAGTCCAGGCACGAGACGAAGTCCGAGGAGTCCGACTCCTCGAGGCCTTCGACCGCTTCGGCCACCGCGCCGGCGGTGCCCAGCACGATCCACTCGCCCGGCCTGGAACCCAGCACAGTGGCTCCGCCCTCGGCGACCCTCGACGAGCCGAACGGCGCACCGAGCCTCCCCGCGGCGGCGCTGCCAGGCGAGCCCCGGACCAGCCACTTGGTGGTGGCACTGATGTCGGTCAGCAGCAGATCGCCGGATCCGACGGTCTTGTAGCTCCGCACCACCGGGCTCTCGAAGGTGAGCTGATCAGCCACGGAGACGCTCCCCGGCCGGGTCGAAGTGGGCATGGTGGTCCATCACGGTGGCGCTGATGCGCTGACCTGAGGCGAGCAGCACAGTCACCTCGGTCCCGCCCGCGGCCAGCTCCGGCTCGACCTGCCCGAGGCAGATCGATCGGCCCAGGGTGGGCGACATCCGCGACGACGTGATCCGGCCCAGGATCTCGTTGGTCTCGCCCCGAACGATCTGGGCTGCTTCCTCGGGGACGATGCTGGGGTCGTCGGGCTGGATGGCCACGATCATCAGCAGCTGCCGGTCGGCGGCCCACGCCAGCTCGGGCATGCCCGCGAAGTCGTCCTTGTCCAGCTTGATCAGCGGGCTCAGGCCGGTACTAGGCGCCAGCGTCAGGCCGTCGGTGTCCTGGCTGACGATGAAATGGCCCTTCTCGAGGCGCATGATGCGCTGGCCCTCCAGGCCGAAGGGCCCGACCCCGAGGTCGGCTCCGGCCTCCATCAGGGCCTCCCACACGTGCAGGCCGTGGCCTGCGGGAACATGCAACTCGAAGGACAGCTCGCCGGTGAAGCCGATGCGCCACATGAAGCATCCGGCCACGCCGGCCACGGTGGCCGTGCGGACCTCCATGTAGGCGAAGGCCTCCGGTGACAGGTCGACGCCTTCGACCACCCGGCTGACCAGCTCGCGGGACTTGGGCCCGGCTACGTTGATGCTGGCGTACGCGGTGGTGACCGGGGTGACATGGACCCGCCAGTCCGGGCGCTCGGTCTGCAGCCAGTTCTCCACCCACTCCCACACGCCGGCCGCGCCCGAGCTGGTGGTGGTCATCAGGTAGTGGTCCTCGCCGAGGCGTCCGGTCACGCCGTCGTCGAGTACTACGCCGTCCTCGGCACACATCATCCCGTAGCGGACCTTGCCGACCGGCAGTTTCGACCACTTGTTGGTGTAGAGCAGGTTGAGCAGCTTGGGAATGTCCGGGCCGCGAAGGTCCAGCTTCCCCAGCGGGGTGACATCGATGAGTCCGACGTTGGTGCGCACGTTGCGCACCTCCGCGGCAGGGTCGCCGTAGTGGTCGGGGCGGACCCACTGGCCGGCGAGGATGGTGCGCACGCCGTTGGCCTCGTGCCACGGGTGGATGGATGACACCCGAACCGGCTCGAACACCCGCCCGGCGAGAGCGCCCAGCGTGAGGGGGGCGTAGGGCGGCCGCCACACGGTGGTGCCGACCTGCGCGATGGTCTCGCCCCGGGCCTCGGCGATGGCGGCCACGGTGTTGACCGTCTCGAGCTTGCCTTGGGCCGACCCCATGGTGGCGGTGGTGTAGCGCTTGGCCAGCTCCACCGAGTCGTAGCCCTCCCGGGCCGCAGCGACGAGGTCCTTGGATCCGACGTCCTCGGAGAAGTCGATGACGCCGTGGGTGTCGGACCGGTACAGCTCCGGATGGTGGTTCCGTCGCAGGGGCACCCGCAGGTCAGCCGCCCAGGCCGGCTCGTCGCCGGTGACGGGGAGGGCCCGGGCGGTGCGGGCCTGGTAGCGGTGAGCCACCGCCGCGGCTCGCTGGACGGCCAGTTGGCCGGTGGCCGCGCCGTGGGCCCGCAGCTCGTCGAGGCTGCCGTCGCCGGCGAGACCACCGGTGGCCAGCACGTTGCCGGGCGGGTCCGACGGGAAGAACCGGGCCGCGTCAGGGTCGTAGACGGGCCGGTCGCCGGCCATGTTGAGCAGCGAGGTGGGGGCGGTCCAGCCCGCGGCCACCACCAGCAGGTCGGCCTCGGTGCGAGTCCCGCCGGCCAGTACCGCCTCCAATGCCTTGGCCGGGCCCTGGGCGGCGCTGACGCGCCGGCCGTCGCGCCCGTCGATGACCGCGGCCACCTCGACGCCGACCCGGTCGAGATCGGCTGCGGCCGCGTCGCCGTCGGAGTTGGCGCTGAACACGACGGCCCGCTCACCCGGCTTGACTCCCCACAGGTTGATCAGGCGTCGGGCTGCGCCCGAAGTGATGACGCCGGGACGGTCGTTGCCCGCGAACACGTAGGGCCTCTCGATGAGACCGGGCGCCACCACCAGCACCTTGGCCCGGGCCTTGATGAGGCGCTCGACTGCGATCGGGTGGTTGCGCTGCACGATCCCGACCCAGTTGTCCTCGTAGCGGCCGGTCACGGTGGAGTCGGTCAGCACCTCCACATCGGAGGCGTCGAGGGCGGCCCGCAGGTCGGCCAGGGCGGTTCGGGCCGACCCGTCGCTGCTGTAGCGCAGGTGACCGCCGACGGCGTGCTCGTGCTCCACGAGCATCACCCGGGCACCGGCCGCGGCTGCTGCCAGGGCAGCTTCGATGCCGGCCGGTCCGGCCCCGGCCACCACGACGTCTGGATGGCTGTAGCGCTTGTCGTGGTAGCGGTGGGGGGTGTCGGGATCGACCTTGCCGCCGGGCGCGAAGGTGGCCAGGACTCGTTCATACGCGGGCCACAGCTTCTGGGGGCGCATGAACGTCTTGTAGTAGAAGCCGGCGGTGAGGAATCGCGAGACCAAGCCGTTGGCGGCCTTGACGTCATGGCGCAGCGAGGGCCACACGTTCTGGGCCCGCACGTCCATGCCGGCGGACAGCAGGCGGTGGCCGGCCCGCACGTTGGGGTCGTCGCCGACCTGCACCAGCAGGTTGGGGTCCCAGTAGTCGGCGGTGAGGATGCCGCGGGGCCGGTGGTACTTCATGGAGCGGGAGAACACGTGCTCGCCCGCAGCGGCCAGCGCCGAGGCGATGGTGTCACCCTCGAAGCCGCTGAAGCGCTTGCCGTTCCAGCGGAACCGCCGCGCCGTCGAGCGGTCGATCACCTCGATGGGCTGGGGCTCCAGCCGGCTCATGGTCATGGAGTGCGCTCCCGTGAAGCCTGCGCCGCGCTCATGCCTTGGCCCCCCGCTTGTCGCCGGGTTGGGGCGGATCGCGGAACTCGTTGGTCGCCGTGTTGCGCTCCAGCGTGAACCAGCGGCGACACCCGGACCGGCAGTACCAGGTCTCTCGCAGCCACCCGGCCGGGTTGTCGCGCAGGTAGAGATAGCCCCGCCACTGCAGGGGGGTAGCAGTGGCGGGGTCGGGGCGAGATTGAGACTCGCCGCCGTACCGCAGGTCCGCTGAATTCCGCGGTCCGCAGTTCGGACAGGGCACCAGCAGCATCAGTGCCCCACGGCCGCCGCGCCCTTCTCGCCCACCAGCACGCCGTCGTCGAAGCGGCTGAGGGCGAAGGGCGCGATGAGTTCGGGGGTGTTGCCGGTGGCGACCGCGGCGGCCATCTGCTCGCCCGAGACCGGGCCGGCCTTGAAACCGTAGGTCCCCCAGCCGACGTCCACCAGGAAGCCGTCCACCGGCGTGAAGCCCATCACCGGTGAGTAGTCGGGGGTCATGTCGCACAGGCCGGACCACTGCCGCAGCAGCCGCATCCGCGAGACGGACGGCATCAGCTCCAGGACGTGGCCAGCCAACTCCTCGGTGAACTCGAGGGAGCCCCGGATCGAGTAGGTGGCCACCGGATCGACGGAGGCTCCGAAGACGAGCTCGCCCCGGTCGGTCTGGCTCACGTACACGTGCAGCGATCCCGACACGACCACCGTTGGCAGGAACACCTTGACCGGCTCGGTCACCGCGGCCTGCAGCGGGTGGGTGGTTATGGGCAGGCGCACGCCGGCCATGGCCGATATCAGCGAGGCCCAGCCCGCGGTGCAGTTCACGACGACGGGAGTGGAGATGTCGCCCCGGTTGGTGCGCACGCCGGTGACCCTCCCGCCGGCGCCCTTACCGTCAGGACCGTCGCCGCCCTCGCACAGGATGTCGAATACCTCGGTCTTCTGGTGCATCTCCACACCCATGTGGTCCGCGGCCCGGGCGTAGCCCCATACGACGGCGTCGTGGCGGATGATCCCGCCGGGAGGGTGGTACAGAGCGCCCAGGATGGGGTATCGGGGATGGTCGGAGGTGTCGAGACTGGGAGCGATCTTCTTTATCTCGTCGGGGCCGATGACGCTGGAGTTGACGCCCTGGAGCTTGTTGACCTCGGCCCTCCAATGCATGGTGCGAAGCGCGCCGTCGGTGTGGGCCAGCGTCAGGTGGCCCCGCTCGCTGAACATCACATTGATGTTCAGGTCCGTCGCCATGGTGTTGTAGAGCTGCAGCGACCGGTCGTAGAAGGCCACGCCGGCCGGGGTGAGGTAGTTGGACCGCACGATGGCGGTGTTGCGGCCAGATCCGCCGCTGCCCAGGTAGGCCTTGTCAACCACGGCGACATTGGTGATTCCGTGGTTGCGGGCCAGGTAGTAGGCGGTGGCCAGACCATGGACGCCGCCACCGACCACCACCGCGTCGTAGGAGCTCTTCAGCTCGCTGTCTCGCCAGACCCGGGGCCAGGTTTCGCCTCGCATGCCCCGCCAGGCCAGCGCGGCTGCTGAGTACCTGGGCGGCCGGCGCCGCATCCCCCGCGTGATTCCCCTCATCACCCGTGAACCATACGGGGATTAGTCGGAGACAGGAAGTATCAATATCGGATTGATTCAGATGTGTTCGATATTATACCCTCACGAACCTCCAGCGTCTGCGCTACTTCGTGGCCGTAGCCGATGAACTCCACTTCGGCCGGGCGGCCGAGCGGCTCAACATGTCCCAGCCACCGTTGAGCCAGCAGATCCGGCTGCTGGAGCGCGAGCTGGACACGGCGCTGTTCGACCGCAGCACCCGGAGAGTGACCCTCACCGACGCCGGCGCCTTCCTCTACCCCGAGGCGGTCCGGCTGCTGTCCGCCGCCGACGGCGTCGACCGGCTGATGGACCAGCACCGCCACGGGCAAGCCGGCACCCTGCGAGTGGGGTTCGTGGACTCCGCCGCCTATGAGGTGATGCCCCGGGTGCTCAGCGAGTACCGGCGCCGCTGGCCGCGGGTGGGCTACGAGCTGCACTCGATGAGTTCCGACGAACAGGTCCAGGCCCTGAGTACCGGCCGGATCGACTTGGGCATCGGCCGGGCCGCAGCCGACTCCCGCAACGTCGAGGCGACGCTGGTAATGCACGAACCGCTGCTCGTGGCGGCCGGCGCGGCCAACCGGATGGCCGCCGCGGCGGCAGCCCGGCTGCGGGATCTCGCCGACGAGCCGATCATCGGGTTCGACCGCAGCGTCTCACCCAGCCTGCATGCCGTTCTGGCCTCGATGCTCGCCGAGGAGGGTGTCACTTACGACCCGATCATCGAGGCCACCGAGTACGCCACCATCCTCGGCTTCGTGGCTGCCGGCGAGGGTGTGGCCATCGTCCCGTCCAGCGTGCAGACCTTCCGTCCTCCCGGCCTTCGCTACCTCCAACTGCGCGACGAGCGGGCCGCGGTACCGCTGCTGCTGCTCACCCGAGCAGGCGAGCCCGCACCCCTGGTAGCCCAGGCCCTAGACGTAGTCGCCGAACTCTACTCCGCGACCTGAATGCCCTATTCGCAGATGACGAGGGGGAGGTCGCGGTCGGTGCGAGCTTGGTAGTCGTCGTAGTCGGGCCACTGGCTCACCGCTAGGGGCCAGAGCTCGGCCTTCTCGTGCGGTGTGGCCGTGCGAGCGGTCAGCCGGTGCAATGCTCCCCGGTCCTGGATAGTCACATCGGGGTGGGCGACCAGGTTCAGATACCAGTTCGGGTGCTGGGGCGCTCCCCCCATCGAGGCCACCAGCAGGTAGCGGTCCCCGTAACGGATCCGAATGAGCGGAGTGCGGCGCAGGCTGCCCGTCTTGCGTCCCCTGGTGGTGAGAATCACGCACTGGGCGCCCTCCCACTCGAAGCCGTCGGCCCCGTCGCTCGCCAGGTAGCGGTCGACATGGTCGGCGATCGGCTTCCAAGGGCTCGGCTCGTATCTCCCAGCGGTCACAGCAGCGACGCTAGCCCCCGACAGCCCGCAGACAGACTCAGTACTGGAGTTCGCAGCCGTACTCGTCTATCCACCAGCGGGCGGTGCGTCTGGCGTCGGGCGGGGTTCGCAGGCCGGGATCCTGGTGGAGCTGCTCGGGAGTGGGGCCGATCCGCCCGGCGATCTCGGTGAGGGAGTCGAGGTCGAGGTCGTAGCACTCCACCGCGTTGAGGCCGAGCAGGAGGCGGGTGTCCTCGATGGACACGTCGCGGAAGTCGCTCTCGAGGCGCCTGGCCGTATGGGGCCACGAGCCCTCGGGGTGGGGGTAATCGGTCCCCCACATCAGGGCGTCGATCCCGTTGACGTGACGGCGGCGGATCTCCTCCTTACTCATCGTGGAGGCCCCGATGAACACACTGGTGCCGAAATACTCTGACGGCAGGCGCGAGATCAGGCCCTTCATGCGGGAGCCCAGCTTCTTGATCTTGTTGCTGGCCCCGAAGTTCACGTCGCTCTTCCACAGCAGGTCGGCGATCCAGTACGAGCCGCACTCGACCACCGAGTACCGCAGTCCACCGAACTGGTCGAACTTGCCCGAGAACAGCAGCTGCCACAGCGCCCGGTGGGTCCAGAACGGCACCTCCGAGACGTACATGGCCACGTTCTCGCCGTACGACGGGAAGTCGGCCTCGCCGGAGTGGGTGTGCACCACCAGGCCGGTCTCGGCGCAGGCCGCCCAGATCCGGTCGTAGTGGTCGGACCCGTAGGGCGGGAAGCCGTGCCACATCGTCGGGATCATGATCCCCTTGATGCCCGGCTTGCCGGCCAGCCACTCGATCTCGGCCACCGACTCGTCGATGTCGTGGGTGATCGGCACCAGGCCCACGCCAGCCCGGCGGGGCGGGTTGGTGGCGCAGAAGTCGACCAGCCAGCGATTGTGGGCCCGGGCGCCGCCGAAGGCCTGGCGGGGGTCGGTGATCTGACCCGCGGCCAGCCCGGCGCCGAACGGGGGCGACTCCTGGCCGGTGACCGCGTCGCCGTCGGCGAAGATCACCTCGCCGGCGATGCCGTCGGCGTCGAGCTCCTTGTCGCGCACCTCGGGGTCGTAGGCGCCCCGCAGGCCCTCGAAGTTCTCGCCCTCCCACTCGGCCAGGTACTCGGCGTTGACCTCCTCCTGGACCCGCCGGTGCTCATGGCGCTCAGCCACGTAGACGTCGAACTCGTCGTGCAGCGCCGAGTCGAGGTACGGGCGGTACTCCTCGCACTGGAGCCCGGCGTGGGTGTCGCTCGACACGATCACATAGGGGGCGTTCGACGTGTCGACGCCCTCGGTGGGGTTGGCAAAGCTCATCAGCGGCACCTCCATGCATCCTCGCCGCGGGCCGCCAACTGTACCCGGCAATCGAGGAGGGTCTACAGGGCGAAAGCGGCCGGGGTGGGCTTGAGGGGGCGGGCGTACCACAGGGGACGGCGCAGGCCGCCGGGGCCGGGCGCAGGCCGGGTCATGGCCAGCCACTCGCGGTAGGCGTCGCGGGCCTTGGCCGTGTCCACCACCACGTCGCCGTAGGCGTCGCCCGGCTGGGAGGGGCCCACCCGCACCCGCTGGTGCCAGCACTGCATGCCCGAAACCGGGTCGGGCTGCACGCAGAACGTCAGGTTCTGGTGCACACCGGTGTCGCTCCACCAGATGCGTTCGGTGTCGGGATCATCGCTGGCGTGACGCTCGGGCCGGCCCCGGCGCCGCAGCCGCCAGGTCGTGCCGTCGTTGGTGATGTCGGCGTCCCCGCCGGACCACGCGCCGCCGCTGCGAGCGTCGATGCGCCAGCGGCCCATGTGGTGCGACGCGGCCACCACCCCCGGGCGGATCCCCTCGGTGCGCCAGGCGCCGATCACAAAATGGCCGATGCGGGTGGTCACCCGCACCAGACCGTTGACGGCGATGCCGAGCGCCTCCGCGTCGGAAGGGTGGATCCACAGCGGGTGGCGGTGGCTGAGCTCCGACAGCCACTTGCTGTTGGCCGAGCGGGTGTGGATCAGCGTCGGGATGCGGAAGGTGGGCAGCAGGATCCGCTCGTCAGCGGCGAGATCGAGGTCCTCCCAGTGCACGTGCGACGGGATCCACGTCGGGGTGGCGTACTCCGCCCAGCCCCAGTCGGCCAGAGTCTGCGAGTACAGCTCGAGCTTGCGGGACGGGGTGGGGAAACCCTCGCGGGGCGTGCCGTCCACATCCACCGCGGGCGAGCCGTCCCCCAGGCCCGGGAGCCTCAGGGCGGCCAGATCCTCGGCCGCGCCCGACCATGTGCCGGGTGTGCCGGGGCGCCGGAAGACGCCCCCGTCGTCGATCTCGCAGCCGGCCAGCGCAGACACCTCAACCTCCCGTTCGTACGGGAGGTACATGTCCCCGTCGAGGGCGTAGGCGCCCCGGTCGCGCATGAACTCCAACGGGGTCTGTCCGGCCGCGGCCGCGTCGTCGGCCAGGCCGGGCACTCCTTCGAACATCGCGGCGTAGTACTCGTCCACCGACATGGGCGTCCCGGGGTGCTCGGGACTCTCGAACCAGCGGCGGATGCCCAGAGAGCCGTCGGGATCTATGCGCCACGACAGCTCGATCCAGAACTCGTTCTCCTCCCACACCTCTCCCGGATTGAACTCGTGGGTGCGCGAGGCGTGGCCTAGAGGTTCCCCCCGGATCTCGGCATAGCGGCGCAGCACCGGCTGGCGGAAACCGATCCAGCGGCCGGCGTGGGTCTCGAAGCTGGCCACGTCGTGGCGCTCGGCGCCTACTCCCATCGGCAGCACGTAGTCGGCGAAGATGGCCGTCTCCGACCAGGTCGGCGTGAGCGCCACATGGCATGCGACCTTGTCGGGGTCCTTGAGAGCCTCGAGCCAGCTGAACCCGTCGGGGTTGGTCCACACCGGGTTGTAGACCCGGCTGAAGTACACGTCGAGACGGCCCCGGTTCTCGTTCAGGAAGTGGGGCAGCAGGATCGACATCTCGTGGTAGGCCAGCGGGTACTCGCGGGGCCAGTTGAGCTCGTTCCAGTGCTGCACCGGCGGAGCCGCCGGTGGGTGGGGTGCCTTGTACTTGTTCCATCCGTTTCCGGTGGTCCCGCCGACAGTGCCCACCGATCCGGTGAGCACGTTGAGGAAGAACAGGCAGCGGGCCGTCTGCCAGCCCCCCAGGTTGCCCGCGCCCGCGGCCCGCCAGTTGTGCGAGGCGAACTTGGTGGGATGGGCGCCGATCGTCCGGGCCACCTCGGTGATCTGGGCCGCGGGCACACCACAGACCCGTTCGGCCTCTTCGGGGGTGTAGGCGGCGTAATCCTCCAGCAGGGCCGGGCCCACGGACTCGAACTCCATCGCTCGGCCCGGATGGCGCTCACGCAGGTAGGTCTCCCAATTGGTCCAGCGCCGCACGAAGTCCTGCTGCCAGGTGCCGTCGGCCAGCAGCAGGCGGGCGATGGCCAGCAGCAGGAAGGGTTCGGTGCCGGGCCAGGCCGGCAGCCAGTGATCGGCCTTGGCGCCGGTGTTGGACAGCCGGGGATCGACGCAGATCACGGTCGCGCCCTGCCCCTGAGCCTCGATGATGCGCTGGGCGTGAGGATTGAAGTAGTGGCCGGCCTCGAGATGCGACGAGATCAGGAAGATGACTTCAGCGTTCGCGAAGTCCGACGACGGGCGGTCGTGGCCCATCCAGCTCTGGTAGCCGATCCGGGCATTGGAACTGCAGATGTTGGTGTGGCTGTTGTGCCCGTCCACGCCCCAGCACTGCAGCACACGCTCGGCGTAGCCGTCCTCGCCGGGACGGCCCACATGGTACATGACCTCGTTGTGGCGGCCCTCGGCGATGGCCGCGCCGATGCGGCTGCCGATGTCGGCGAGGGCCTCGTCCCAGCTGATCCGCTCCCACTGGCCTGCACCCCGCTCCCCTGCTCGCCGCAACGGATACAGGATGCGCTCGTGGTCGTCGATCTGGTTGAGGGTGGCGGGGCCCTTGGCGCAGTTGCGGCCCCGGCTGGCCGGGTGCAGAGGGTTGCCCTCGATGCGATCGACGCGACCGGTGGCATGGTTCACGTGGCACACGAGCCCGCAGGCCGCCTCGCAGTTGAAGCAGGTGGTGGGCACCAGGGTGTGGTGGTGCTCGACCCGTCGGGGCCAGGCCTTGGCGTCGAGGGTGACGGCGTCGTGCCAGGTCTCGTGCGGGGGGTAGCTGTGCAACTCGGCCACGACGCGACTCCCCTATGACAAGGGCACGGACTGGCCGGCCCGCACGAAGCTGTCCTCGTAGAACCACATGCCCACCAGCGCGGCCAGTCCGGCCGCGGCGGGAAGCGCCGGACCGGTTCCGGCCGACACCGCGACGACTGTCGCGGCCGCGGGCGCTACCAGGCCGAGCACAACCCCTCCGGCCCAGAAGCGACGGGCGTAGCGGCCCCGGGTCATGGCCTCGACGGCCGCCTCCACGTGGGCGGTGCCCCGTGACGCCACTTCGGCCGCGATCAGCAGACCGGAGGCGAGCAGGCCGCCGAGCAGCACCCAGCGCAGCGCTTCCGGCTCCGGAACGTCCATCACCAGATCGGCCACCGCAAAGGCGGCGCCTCCCGCGACCGCGGCCTGGGCCAGCAGCGTGGGCAGCAGCAGCGGCGTCTGCCAGAGGTCGCGGCCCTCGCACTGGGCGAACAGGAACGCGGTGTAGCCAGCAGTAGCCAGACCCAACAGCCCGGCTGGTGCGGCCAGCGCCTGCAACGCCACCGGCGAGCCGGCAATCCCGGCCACGAACCAGGCCGCGCAGACCGCGGCGAAGGCCCCGAGCACCCATGCCCCCTTCACCAGCCAGGAACGACGATTGCTCCGGGTGAGCAGGTAGTAGAAGCGCTCCGGGCGCTTCAGATCACCCACGAGCAGCACACCGGTCGCCGCGAGGAACAGGCCTGCGACCACCGGTGGCACCACCCCGACGGCGGCCTGCTCGGCGCTGTGCCCCAGCAGCACCAGCAACGCGGCCACTGCCATGACGCCGGCCGCGACCGCCTTGGTGACGAGATAGCTCGACACCTTGGCCTTCCAGGTCATCTGATGGGCGGTCGTGTAAGCGGTGCGGGCCACGACACCGTGGCCGCCGGGCTCGGCCGTCGGGTGCTGGGGCGTGGTGTCGGCCCAGATCATGCCGTCGGACGCGATGGCGGTGCGGAGCGGATCCAGAGACGCCTGATCAGCGCCGCGATAGTGGACCTTGGGCAGGGTCTGCTGCTGTGGGGCCCGAACTGCGGTGTCGCTGCGGGCGATGATCCGGGTGGTCTCGTCGTTCGGGTCGTCGAGATCGGCGACCTTGATGGCGTGGGTGGGGCACACCACCACGCAGCTCGGCTCAAGGTCCTGCTCGATGCGGTGGTTGCAGAAGTTGCACTTGTTGGCGGTGTTGGTCGCGGGGTTGATGTAGATGGCGTCGTAGGGGCAGGCGTTCATGCATCCCTTGCAGCCGATGCAGTTGCTGTCGTCGAAGTCCACGACGCCGTTGGCCGCCCGGAACAGCGCACCGGTGGGGCAGATCGTGATGCAGGGGGCGTTGTCGCAGTGATTGCACCGCATGACCGAGAAATGGCGGTTGACGTTCGGGAACATGCCCGTCTCGATGTACTTGACCCAGGTCCGGTTCACGCCCAGGGGCACATCGTGCTCGCTCTTGCAGGCGACCGTGCAGGCATGACATCCGATGCAGCTGTCGCTGTCGAGCAGGAACCCGAGCCGGGTCACAACACGCGCCTTCCGCTGTCGAGCAGCAACCCGAGCCGGGTCACAACACGCGCCTTCCGCTGTCGAGCAGCAACCCGAGCCGGGTCATCGGGTGGCGCTGCTGGGGGCGGCGCGGCGGGCCAGGCGGTGCACGCCCGCGCAGAGGAGCTGGATCAGATGGTGGAACGTGTCCTCGGGGTCATGGGGCAGGGGATGGCCGTCCCCGGACTCGAGATGGCTGAAGCCGTGGAACGCGCTGCGCAGGGTGCGGGCCGCGTGGACCCGGTCCTCCTCGGTCAGGTCGTAGCCCCGCAGCACCTGGCCCAGCACGCCCAGGACCCGCTCCACAGCCGCTTCGAGTTGGGTGTCGCCGGCGCACGGGTAGCGGTCGGTGGCCGCGTATATGCCGGGATGGTCGCGCACCATCTTGCGCCAGGCGTGCCCCACCGCGGCCACTGCGTCGTCGCCGGAGAGCCCGACGGCTGCGTCGGCCAGCCGTTGGGCCAGGATCTCGCGGCCCCGCAGGCTGAGGCTGCGCAACAGGTCCTCGTAGCCCTCCACATGGCGGTACAGAGCGGGCTGCCTCACGCCGAGAGTGTCGGCCACGCGGGTGAGGGTCAGCTTGTCGAGTCCTTCCGCGTCGGCGATGCCAGCCGCCGCGGCGATCACCCGCTCGGCATCCAGGGGCCGCCGGGTGGCGGTCGAAGTGTTCTCGATTGCAGTCATGATGCTCCCGCCTGCGTCGCGCTCCCACTCCAAGTTAGCAGGCATAGCAAATCAGTTATAGCCGGCTGATTGGGCTGCTTGGCAGGCTGCGATTGTGGCCACCGTGACGATGTCGTCGGCGCTGCAGCCCCGCGAGAGGTCGTGGATCACGCCCGCGGTCCCCTGCAGCAACGGCCCGAAGGCCCGGGCGCCGGCGAGCCGCTGGGTGATCTTGTAGGCGATGTTGCCCGCCGAGAGGTCGGGGAAGACGAACACGTTGGCCCGGCCCGCGACCGGCGAGCCGGGCGCCTTCGTAGCGGCCACCCCCGGCACCCACGCCGCGTCGAACTGCAACTCGCCGTCCACCGCGAGGCCCGGCGCTCTCGAGCGCACCAACCCGGTGGCGGTCCGCACCAGCTCCACGCCGGGACCCTCGGCGCTGCCCTTGGTGGAGTAGGACAGCATCGCCACCCGGGGCTCGACCCCGGTGAGCTGCGCATGGGTGGCCGCGCTGGCGATCGCTATCGACGCGAGCTGCGCAGGATCCGGCTCCGGAACGACCCCGCAGTCGCCGTAGGTGATCGCGGTGCCATCAGGCAGCACGAACATGAAGCTGCTACTGATCAGATCGACGCCGGGAGACGTCCCCACGCAGAACAGGGCTGCCCGCACCACGTCCGGTGTGGGTCTGGCCGCCCCGGCCACGCAGGCGTCGGCCTCCCCCGCGGCCACCATGAGAGCAGCCACATGGAGCGGGTCGTCCAAGTCGATGCGCTCGCGCCAGGCCGAGCCCTCGGCCCGCGCCCTGACCGCGTCCGAGCGGAACGGTGCGGCCGCGTGAACCAGCACCGGGCGGGCCAGTTCCTCCGCGTCCAGGGTCCGGGCCGCGGCCACGGCTCGCTCATCATCTCCGTCGGCCAGCACCACCCGGACGCGCGCCGATCGAGCCGCGGCTCGCCACCGCTCGTCAACCGGATCGGGACCCGCTGCCGGCGAGGGCTGCGTCAACCTTTGCCCCGCCAGGGGATCAGCCGCTTCTCGGCCATGCGCATGGCCACATCCATGCTCACGCCCAGGATGCTGATGAGGATCACCGCGGAGAGCATCAGGTCGAGCAGGAAGAACTGGCGGGCCTTGAAGATCGTGAAGCCCAGACCGGCACTGGAACCGAGCAGCTCGGCGGCGACCAGCGTCCCCCAGCAGACTCCGATCGCCACCCGCAGGCCGGTGAAGATCTCAGGCAGCGCGTTGGGCAGGATCACATGGCGCAGCACCTGGACCTTGGAGGCTCCCAGCGAGTACGCGGCGTGGACCTTGGTCGTGTTGACGGCCAGCACTCCGGAGCGGGCCGCTATCACCATTATCCAGATGGCCGCGAACAGCAGCAGGTTGACCTTGCCCTCCTCGCCGATGCCGAACCACACGATGAACAGCGGTATCAGCGCTAGCGGCGGGATGGGCCGCAGGAGCTCGACCACCGGGTCGAAGATCCCCCTCCAGCGGTTTGACAGGCCCATGGCCAGCCCTATGGGCACGCCGATGGCCACCCCCCAGAAAAGTCCCTTGGCCAGGCGGCTGAAACTCAGCCAGAGATGCTCCCACATGGTGAAGCCGCTGTAGCCGTCGCGTGCGAATCCCCAGGCCGCCTCCAACACCTGCACCGGGCTCGGAAGCGTCCGCTCGTTGAGCCACTGGGTGTAGGAGCACTCGGGCAGGTCGGCGGGGAACGCGGTGGGATCCTCTGCGGCTGCCTCGCAGTCGCGGAGCAGGGCGCGCTGCTCGTAGCTCTCGTCGGCGGACAGCCCGGCCCGCACCTGGTCGGCGTAGTCGTACCACTCCTGGGGCAGGCCCCACACCTTGGTGGCGACGTACCAGAGCGCCAGTACCGCCACGACGCTGATGATCGTCCAATGCACGGCGCCGCTGACCTCGGCGGCGTCTCCGAAGGTGACCGTCTTGCGGGTGCCCGGGCCGGACCTGCGGAACAGCCAGTTGAACGGCCAGTTGACGGTGCGGTTCTGCTGATCGATGTTCTCCTCGAGGGCGTGCCCGCCCGGACCCTCCACCATCAGTTCTCTCCTCCCGTTCCCATGATCTGTTCCTCCATGGCCCAGATCATCCCGAGTATCTCCTCCCGGACGCGGACGAACTCCGGCGACGTCTTCAGATCGCGGGCGTCGGCGGTCAGCGCCTGCTTGGCGAACGGCAGGTCGTAGACCTTCTCTATCCGGCCCGGCCGCGGCGCCATCACGAACAGCTGGTCACCGAGATACAGCGCCTCCTCCACGCTATGGGTGACCAGAACGATGGTCTTGCCCGTCTCGTTCCAGAGGTCCAGCACCAGGCGCTGCATCTTCTCGCGGGTGAGCGCGTCGAGGGCGCCCAGCGGCTCGTCCATCAGGATGAGCTTGGGATCGTTGGCCAGGCACCGCGCCAGCGCCACCCGCTGCTGCATCCCGCCGGACAGCTCGTACACGGCCTTCTCGCCGAAGTCCTGCAGGCCGACGATGCGCAGCAGGTCCTGGACCTCCTCGCGCGACGCCGGCCGGGAGCGGCCGTTCATGCGGGCCCCGAAGCCCACATTGTCGTTGACCGACAGCCACTCGAACAGGGCCCCGCGCTGGAAGACCATCCCCCGGTCCTGGCCGGGTCCGGTTATCGGCTCGCTGCCCAATTTCACCTCGCCGGACGTGGGCGCCAGGAAACCGGCGACGATGTTCAGCAGCGTGGTCTTGCCACAGCCCGACGGGCCGAGCAGCGAGAGCAGGCGACCCGGCTCCAGCGTGAACGACACGTCCTTGAGGGCCTCGACGCTGCCGCCGTCGGGCAGTTCGTAGACCATGCCGAGCTTGTCGACGATGAGGGCGCTCTCGGTGCGCGACTCGGCCTTGGCGGCCACGCTCGACTTGTCGAAGCGCACCTCCGGGCGGGCCAGCATGAACCAGGCCCGAGCCATGATGAACACGGCCAGCAGTAGGCCCATGTAGGGGATGGACGAGTCCTCGCGCTGCAGGAAGGCCAGGATCACCGCAAGCACGGAGCTCACCGCCAGCGCGAGCCACACGTAGCGGGCCAGCCCGGCCTGGCGCTCCTCGGAGGCGCGGCGGTAGACGACGAGCAGGGCCATCAGCGCGGCGCCGGCCAGCAGGGCCACGATGGGCCGCCATGGGAACCCGGCGCCGTCGTTGTAGGCCCGGGTGGCGTCCTCGGTCACCTGCAGGAACCCCGTGACGACGCTGGGGTGCTGGGCCGCGAAGTCGCCGGTGGTGGAGATGATGTCGAAGACGCGGATGCCGATGGCCTCCTGCTCGGCCCCGGTCATCAGCAGGTTGCCGCCGTTGGCGATCATCCTGTTGACCGCGCCGCCGAACGCGCACGCCATGGCCACGTCGCCGGACTCCAGCGCGGCCACCGCCGCCGGGCCGCCCTCGGACTGGATCAACTGCACCGTGGAGGCGTCCACCCCGAGATGCTCCAGCATCTTCAGCAGCTTGAAGTGGGTCACGTTGCCCAGCGGCGTGTAGATGCTCTGACCGGCCAGCGTCTCCGCCGCGTTCTCGGCTGTGATGCCCCGGCCTCGCGCCGCCACGCAGTTGTCGGCATCGGCGTAGCTCACCGCCACCCCCACCAGCATCAGGTCAGAGCCGCCGGTCACGAAGTTCGCGAACGGGGTCAGACCCTGCGAGTAGGCGATGTCGACGTCGCCGGCCTCCATGGCCTCGGCCATCTCGACGCCCGACGCCAGCGGGATCCAGTTCACCGTCAGACCCAGGGCCTCGTCATAGGTCTGCTCGACCTGGGCCACCTGATTGGCCGTCGGCCACTCCAGGAAGTAGGCCACGTTCAGCTCTTCGAGGCCGCCGGTGTCCACCGCGGCCGCCGATCCGCCGTCGCCGCGGCCCTTCACCCGTTCGAGGAAGCTGGTGTCGACGAAGGAGCTATAGCTCCCCAGGGCGGCCTCGATCTCGCCCTGGGCCACGAAGAAGTCCATCTGCTCCTTCATGGCCGACTGGACTGTGCCTCCCAGCCACGCACCGGAGAGCTGGGCGTCCTTCTCGGGGAAGCTGAACGCGTCCAGCAGCGGGCCGGCCGCGTCGCGGTCCATTTCCGCGGCCCCGGCGATGGTGCCCACATACGGGTTTCCGGTGTCCCGGAAGGCCAGCACGACCGCGCCGATGAGCAGCGCAGCCGCGAGGAGCTGGCCGATGAGGATGATGCCGTCGCGGGGCTGCGCAGCCCGATCGGCCGACAGGAACTTCCGGGTCGGGGTGAAGATCAGGTCGAGCACCATCAGCAACGCCGCTGCTGCGGACACGACCAGAAGGACTATCGAGACCCAGTACGCTCCACGGGCAACGACGTAGGTGATGCCGCTGTAGATGTCGGCCAGACCTTGGACGATTGAATCCATGGAGTCCTCCCTTGCCGCTGAGGTGTTGGATCACCCTCCCGCAGTCGAACTGCGTTACGTCTGTTCTAGTTGATGCGATGGGCGGGCGCCGCTAGCAGGCTGCGCCCGCCCATCGCTGGTGGTGTCTCAGTTGACTTGCTCGAGGAAGCTGGTGTCGACGAAGGAGTCGTAGCTGGCGAGGGCAGTCTCGATCTCGCCCTGGGCCACGAAGAAGTCCATCTGGTCCTTCATGACCTGCTGGACGGTCCCGCCGAGCCACGCGCCGGACAGCTGCACGTCCTTCTCGGGGAAGCTGAACGCGTCCAGCAGCGCGATGGTCGGCTCACGGTCCATGCCCGCGGCCTCCGCGATGGTGTCGATGAACGGCGACCGGTCATCGTTGTAGGCCACATTGGCGTCCTCGGTCACCTGCAGGAATCCCGTGACCAGACTGGGATAGGCGTCGGCGAAGTCGCCGGTGGTGGAGATGATGTCGAAGACGCGGATGCCTATGGCCTCCTGCTCGGCCCCGGTCATCACCAGGTTGCCGCCGTTGGCGATCATCTCGTTCACCGCGCCACCGAACGCGCACGCCATGGCCACCGCGCCCGAGTCCAATGCGGCCACCGCAGCCGGGCCGCCCTCGGACTGGATCAACTCCACCGTGGAAGTGTCCACCCCGAGATGCTCCAGCATCTTCAACAGCTTGAAGTGGGTCACATTGCCCAGCGGCGTGTAGATGCTCTGACCCGCCAACGTCTCCGCCGCGTTGTCCGCGGTCACCCCGTAATCGGGATGGGCCACACAGTTGTCGGCATCGGCGTAGCTCACCGCCACCCCCACCAGCAACAGGTCAGAGCCGCCCGTCACGAAATTCGCGAACGGGGTCAGGCCCTGCGAGTAGGAGATGTCGATGTCGCCGGCCTCCATGGCCTGGGCCATGTCACCACCCGACGCGAACGGGATCCAGTTCACCGTCAGACCCAGCGCGTCGTCATAGGTCTTCTCGGCCTGAGCCACCTGATTCGCGGTCGGCCACTCCAAGAAGTACGCCACATTCAACTCATCGGGCATCATCTCCTCGGCTGCGGGTGCGGCGGTGCCGCGACCCTCGACAGCCTCGAGGAAGCTGGTGTCGACGAAGGAGTCGTAGCTGGCGAGGGCAGTCTCGATCTCGCCCTGGGCCACGAAGAAGTCCATCTGGTCCTTCATGACCTGCTGGACGGTCCCGCCGAGCCACGCGCCGGACAGCTGCACGTCCTTCTCGGGGAAGCTGAACGCGTCCAGCAGCGCGATGGTCGGCTCACGGTCCATGCCCGCGGCCTCCGCGATGGTGTCGATGAACGGCGACCGGTCATCGTTGTAGGCCACATTGGCGTCCTCAGTGACCTGCAGGAACGCGGTCACGATGTCGGGATGGCTCGCCGCGAACGATCCGGTGGTGGAGATGATGTCGAAGACGCGGATGCCTATGGCCTCCTGCTCGGCCCCGGTCATCACCAGGTTGCCGCCGTTGGCGATCATCTCGTTCACCGCGCCACCGAACGCGCACGCCATGGCCACCGCGCCCGAGTCCAATGCGGCCACCGCAGCCGGGCCGCCCTCGGACTGGATCAACTCCACCGTGGAGGTGTCCACCCCGAGATGCTCCAGCATCTTCAACAGCTTGAAGTGGGTCACATTGCCCAGCGGCGTGTAGATGCTCTGACCCGCCAACGTCTCCGCCGCGTTGTCCGCGGTCACCCCGTAATCGGGATGGGCCACACAGTTGTCGGCATCGGCGTAGCTCACCGCCACCCCCACCAGCAACAGGTCAGAGCCGCCCGTCACGAAATTCGCGAACGGGGTCAGGCCCTGCGAGTAGGAGATGTCGATGTCGCCGGCCTCCATGGCCTGGGCCATGTCACCACCCGACGCGAACGGGATCCAGTTCACCGTCAGACCCAGCGCGTCGTCATAGGTCTTCTCGGCCTGAGCCACCTGATTCGCGGTCGGCCACTCCAAGAAGTACGCCACATTCAACTCATCGGGCATCATCTCTTCGCTGGGAGCCGCGCTGTCGTCGGCCTCGGGCTCGGCCGGAGCTGCCGGCGTCTCCTCTTCAGCGGCCGGCTCGGGCTCGTCGTCGCCGCAGGCGGCGGCCACAAGAACGAACACGGCCAGCAGGGCTATCAGTCGTTTCATTGGGTTCCCTCCATGTCGATGGGTATGTCGAGCCTCAATTCGAGGACTCAAGCCAACCGCCCAAGCGGTCGAGCACCTGGTCGACCCGGCTCAGCAGGTCGTCGATCACGATCTCGTCGGCCACCAGCGGTGGCGATACCGCCAGCATCACCGCTCCCCTTCCGTCGGGCCGCACCAGCACGCCCGCCTGGCGGACGAGGCGGTCGAGCAGGCCGCCGGCCAGCAGTTCGGACACCTCGGCCTCAGTGAAGTCCAGCCCCGAGGCCCGATCTCGCATCAGCTCGACGGAATAGAAGTAGCCGGCGCCCCGCACGTCCTTGACGCACCGGTGAGCATCCATCAGCGCCCGGAGGCCGCCGCCGAGGCGGTCCTCGTTGCGCAGCACGTTGGCGAAGACGTCCTCATCGTGCAACGCGGTCATGTTGGCCACTGCGGTCGCGGTGGCCACCGGATGGCCACCGAAGGTGGACCCATGTAGGAACATGGCCAGGGGCGAGTCCCATACCCGCTCCACGAGCCGGCCGCGCACGGCCAGGCCGCCAAGGGGCTGGTAGGCGCTGGTGACGCCCTTGGCGAAGGTGACCATGTCCGGCTGGGCGCCGAAGCGCTCGCTGCCGAACCAATGGCCGAGCCGTCCGAAGGAGTTGATCACCTCGTCGGCGCAGAGCAGCACGCCGTATGTGTCGCAGATCCGGCGCAGCTCCTGCCAGTAGCCCTCCGGGGGCACCAGCGCGCCCCGGCCGTTCTGGACCGGCTCGGCGATGACCATGGCAACGGTGGAGGGTCCTGCCGCGACGATCGCCTCCTCGATCGCCGTCACGCAGGACAGCTCTGCGACGGGCCGGCCGGGCTCGCTCATGCATCCCAGCGTGTTGGGAACGCGGAGCACGTTGTCGGCGAGCAGCGGAAGGTAGGGGTCCCGGAAGCTGGGGATGCCCGTCAGCGCCAGAGCGCCCAGGGTCGTGCCGTGGTAGGCCATGTCGCGGGCCACCACCTTGTGGCGGTCCTCGTCGCCGTTGGCGAGGTGGTAGCAGCGGGCGAACTTGAGGGCCGACTCGACCGCCTCGGATCCCGAGCTCACGAAGAAGACCCGATCGACGTCCGCCGGAGCGAAGCCCGCGATCATCGACGCGGCCTCGATGGCGGAGGGGTGTGCGAATCCCCAGTTCGGATAGAAGGCCAGCCTGTCCATCTGCTTGGCCGCGGCCGCGGTGAGGTCGCTGCGACCATGGCCGATGTTGGTACAGAACAGACCGGCAAGGGCGTCGAGATACTTGTTCCCGGCCGCATCCCACACGTAGCAGCCCTCGCCCCGATCGATCACGAGCAAGCCCTCGCCCCGCCACGCGTCGCCACGGGTGAAATGCGGCAACAGATGGCGTCGAGCCTCCTGGCGATCCCCCCGCATGCGAGCCTCCCGTGCAAGGCGTCGGACGCCGTCCCGCCCGACCGTGATTAGAGACTACAACAAAACCGTGAAGATTTCTAACTGAGAGTGAAGCAGCCCTTTGATTTTGAGGAGGTTGTCTACAAGGGTGTCCCGGTCATCTCCCGGTGTCAGCCCGGTAGATCAGGTCCGGTGTCAGCTCGGACACGCTGGCTGCGCCTATCAGGGCCATGTCCCGCTTCATGCTCGTGCGCAGATGCTCGATGACCCAGTCGACCCCGTCCTCACCGGCGGCCGCCAACCCGTACAGGTAGGCGCGGCCGATCATGCACGATGTCGCCCCGAGTGCGAGCGCCTTGATGATGTCGCTGCCGCGACGGATCCCGCCGTCGCACACGATGTCGAGGTCGCCGCCCACCGCGTCGGCCACCGGCTGCACCAGGTCGATGATGCCGGGAGCCGCGTCGAGCTGGCGCCCGCCGTGGTTGGACAGCACGATGCCATCGAGCCCCTGGTCACGGGCGATCAGCGCGTCGGCCACGCTCTGGATGCCCTTCACCAGGACCGGGCCGTCCCACAGCGAGCCCATCCACTCGACGTCGTCCCATGACAGCGTCGGATCGAACTGCTCATTCATGAAGGCAGCCAGATCGACGGCTGTCGAGCCGTCGATATCGGTATTGCCGGCGACGTTCGCGAAGGAGATCGGCTCGGAGAAGGCGAAGCGCATGCTCCAACCGGGACGGATCATGCCTTCGAAGAGGGTGTCGAGACCCATCTTGGGCGGCAGGGTGAAGCCCCGGCGCACATCCCGCTCGCGACGACCCAGCATGGCCGCATCGACGGTGATGCACAGCACGTCGAAGCCGGCTTCCTTGGCCCGCAGGATCATGTCCTTGAGCAGGCCCTTGTCGCGCCAGACGTAGACCTGGAACCATTTCGATCCGCTGCTGACCTCGGCTACCTCCTCCACCGACCGCGTCCCCATGGTGGACAGCGAGTACGGCAGGCCGGCGCGTTCGGCGGCGCGGGCCACCGCCAGCTCGCCGGGTGGATGGGCGATGCGAGTGAACCCGGTGGGCGCCAGGATGAGCGGGAAGGGCACCTCGCTGCCGAGGATCGTGCCGGTCGTGTCCACGCTGCCCATGTCGCGCAGCACCCTCGGCACGAACTCCATCTCACGGAAGGCGCGGGTGTTGCGATCCATGGCGACCTCGTCCTCAGCACCACCGTCGATGTAGTCGAACACGCCCCCGGGCAATCGCCGGCGGGCCATCTTGCGCAAGTCCTCGATACTGGCTGCGCTCTGCAGTCGCCGCTTGGTCGCGCTGAACTCGAACCGGCGGAATCGCAGGACAGATCGAAGCGTGTCGATGATCATGCCGTCGAGAATACGCGACGGCCAAGGCGTCTGTCACTTCCGCGCACAGGTGCCCGGAAGGGTCAGCTCCCGCGCGGGTTGGGCTCTCGCGGACTCGCAGTCTGAGCCCGGGCGCGGGCAGCCCGGGCCTCAGCATCGGCCGCGGCCCGGCCCTGGCTTCGCAGCACCGCCGCCTCCTGTTCGAGTCTGCCCGCCTCGCTGCGCAGAGCCCGGCTCGCCGTCGCGAGTTCGAGACCGAGGGAATACAGTGCCGCGCCGATGACACGGTGCAACTTGGCCCGGCTGGCACTGGCAGCCCGGCCCATCCAGACTTCCTCGCGGTGAAGCGCGGCCACCGGTCGATGACGCTCGGTCACCGCAGCCCGCCGGAGGTCGATCGTGTCAGCCACCGACCGGCAACGCTCAGCCTGCACGATCTTGGCCGTAGCCTGGCCGAAGAGATAGGTACTCATTGACATCACATGAAAGATATTAGAACTTCGTCATCACGGCAACTCCGGTCCGGTGATGCGGGGCCTCAAGCAGGGGCGATCGCTGACGAGGTCGTCGACTTCGCCGTGGACGCCGCTCAACGAGCCGGACGCGTCACGCTCCAGTGGTACCAGCAGCGAGACCTCGCGGTGTCGGCCAAGAGCGACGGAACGCCCGTGACGGAGGCCGATTACGCCGCCGAGCGGCTCCTGCGCTCGGAGATCTCCGCGGCGTACCCCGACGACACGATCTGGGGCGAGGAGGAGGGAGTCTGGTCGGGCCGCACCGGCCGCACCTGGATCATCGACCCGATCGACGGCACCAAGGCCTTCGTTCAAGGCGTGCCGCTGTACGCCACGCTGCTGGCGTTGGTGGACGACGAGGGACCCGCGGTGGGTGTGATCTACCTGCCCGCACTCGACGAGTGTGTCTGGGCCGGCCGGGGTCGGGGCGCCTACTGGAACGGGGTCCCGTGCCGGGTGAGCGAGCACGCCGAGCTGGATGGCGCCTACCTGTGCACCAGCGGGCTCACCTACTGGCCCGACCCCGTCCTGGAGAGAGTGCGGGCCGCCGGCGCGCGGGTCCGCACTTGGGGCGATGCCTACGGCTACGCCCTCGTCGCCACCGGACGGGCCGAGGCCATGGTCGACCCGGAGTGCTTCGACTGGGACGTGGCCCCGATGCCGGTGATCATGGCAGAAGCCGGGGGCCGATTCTCGAACACCTCCGGTGGCCACGAGTGGAACCGCGGCTCAGCCGCAGCCACCAACGGGCTCCTCCACGAAGACCTGCTGGCCTGCTTCGGTTAAGGGGCCGTCACGCGAGGCCATCGCGTGACAGGGCGAACCCCTCGAACCGCGAGGGGCGCAGCCCCAAGGCGGCGACCGCGCCCAGAAGCCGATCAGGATCGGGGATCGACGCCAGCCCCGCGGCCCCAGCAGGCACCTCCCGGCCAACCAGGTGCAGTGCAGTGGCCGCGGCCACCACGGCCGCGCCGTGAGCCGGTTTCGCCTGAGATCCCAGCACCACTACATGGCGCTCGCCCTCACGCCAGCCCCGCAGCTCCACACGCACCGCCCCTACCCCGCCCTCGGGATGGGGGCGACGCATCATGGGCAGCGGAGCGGTGAGCCGGTCACGGCGGGTGGCGGCCATGCGCGCTGTCACCCGATCGACGCCGGGGAAGGCCGGCACGAGCAACAGCGCATCGGGGAGAGCAGCCCGGTAGCAGTCCCGTCCGGCCACGGGGTCGGGAAACCAGCACAGCTCGCGGCCCGAACCGCCCGCTCGCCGGGTCCAGCGACCGTCTCGCCAGTCGATGGCCAGGCTGCTGAGGGCCCGATGATGCTGGCGAGCACATGCCGGTCCACCCGTTCCGACCTTCGCTACATGGATCTCGTCGACTGCGTCGAACTCGGATGCGCCCAGCCGGGCCAGCAGGCAGGTGAGCCCGGGCATGTAGCCGGCCCCCACCACCAGCCCGACACCGCGCCGTCTCGCCTCCTGATCGGCGGCGAGAAGGGCCCGGGTCTCGGATATCTCGTTGGTGGTGGTGACAACGGTCGCGCCGGCCCTCACCGCAGCGCGGGCCAGGTCGGCCTGCGATCCGGTGGTGGTCGCTACCACGACCAGCTCCGTTCCCTCCGCAACGGACGATCCCCGACCGATCCTGGTCTTCGGGCCGAACATGCCGGTGACGTCGCCCAGCCGATCCAGGTCCGTGTCCCGCACCTCCACCGAGCGGATGCTCGGGCTGTCGTCGAGCATTCGCACGATCCGGAGCCCGGTAGCACCGGCACCGAAGACGACCGCGGCTGCTCCGGCGGGCTCGGAGTTCACAACCGTGCGAGAGCGGTCACGTCAACTCGTCGTCCCGCAGTTCGCGCCAGCCTCCGGTCTGGGGGGGCACGCCGCCACGGCCCCGCACCCTGATGGCCGCGGCCAGCGCCATGCCGGCGACGATGGCTACGAACGTCCGGCGGACCAAGGTGATGAATCCTGCGGCCAACAAGGCCTCCGGGCGGTGGCGGGACTGCGGTGTGGGGCTAGCTGGAGTCGAACCAGCGACCTCACCCTTATCAGGGGTGCGCTCTAACCGACTGAGCTATAGCCCCGGCGGCGCCCCACGCTAGCCGCGGCCTCCCCGACCGCCACCAGCGGTGTCGGGAGGGGGTTCCGGCGCCTGCTCGCCGGGGGGCGGGGCCGCGACCAGAACCCTCCGCCGGGCGCGGCGTGGCCGGGGACGGGCGGTCTCCTCCTCGACCACGGTCAGGCGCACTCCCCCGGTCACGTCGCTGATCAGATTGAACAGCACCGCTCCCAGCACGGTCAGGCCGCTGGCGGCCAACACCAGCACGAGGCCCCCGACGGCCGCGATCCGGAAGATCTGATCGGCGTTGATCTTGAAGGACTCCAGCGCGAACAGCTCCTCCACGAAGCCCTCGACGTCGCCGACAAGACCCGAGTTGACGGCCAGGTTCCATAGCGTCACCCCCACGAACAACATGATGGCCCAGGCGCAGAAGTACAGGATCAGCGACACCTTCAGCACGGACCAGGGCTCGACGTGCCTGACCAGGCGCCGCACGCGGCGAGCTCGCAGGCGCCGGTTGGCTCGGGTCTGGTAGGCCCGCCCGATGGCTGAGCGGGGCACGGGTCTCGGCCTCGGTCCCAGCAGCCCGCCGGCTCCGGAGGGAGACTCGCGTTCGGCCGCGGTCTCGGTCGAGGGGGACTCGCTTGCGGATGGGGCGGCGGTGGATGGCGGGGCGGTCTGCTGCTCATCCTGGCCGGAGGCCGACTCGTCACTCATGAGTATTCCTGGCACCTCCGACAAGCCGGAAGTCTACGCTCGGCGACCCTGCCCCCGCTCCGGCAGCGGGGCCACCCACTCCACGAGGCGCTCGGCCCGCGCGGTCTGGCTGGCCCGGCCGACTCGCACCGCGACGCTCACCAGCCGCACATCGGAGCCCCCCGCTGCGACCTCCTCCTCGTGGTAGGAGAGCAGCACGCCGCCGTTGCTTCGGGCGATCGATTCGGCTGCGCCCCGACCCGCGGCCGCGCCGGCCAGCGCAGCCGCATCGGCTGCGGTGCGGGCAGTCGCGCTCTCGTCCAGCAGCCTCCCGATCTCCACGGTCGCGATTACCGCGCCCATCGCCAGCAGGAGCATGGCCGCCATCAGAGGCACTGCCTGCCCCCGGTCCCGGGGCTCGGGCCCAGCCCGAGCTGTCATTGCCCGCCCGGCGGCCCTTCCTGCTCGCTACCGGCATCCTTGCCGGAGTCGCCATTCACTTCGTCGCCCACCAGCGCGATGGCCACAACCTCGTCGCCCGAGTCGGGGCTCATCACTTTGACACCCGACGCCCATGGGCGCTGTTCGGAGACATCGGCGACTGGGATGCGGATCACTACACCGTTCCTTGAGACGGCCAGAACCTCATCCTCGGGCTCCACGACGAGTGTTCCGATGACCTCACCCTTGTCCGCCATGAGTTTGATGCCCATCACTCCCATCCCGGCCCGGTTCTTGCGTCGAAAATCCTCCACCTTCGTCCGCTTCCCGTAGCCGGACGCCGTGACGTACAGCAGCGTCACGCCGGGTCGGGCCACCGCACAGGACACGACCGAATCGCCGGCGTGCTTGAACCTGAGTCCGATCACTCCGGCCGCCACCCGGCCCATCTCGCGGACCTGGTCCTGCGCGAATCGCAGTGTCTGGCCGCGCCGGGACGACAGCAGGATGTCGTGGACGCCATCGGTGGGGACGACCGCAACCAGCTCATCATCGTCCCGCAGGTGAATGGCAATGAGCCCGGCCCGGCGCGAGGAGTCGTAGGCGGTCAGTTTCGTCCTCTTTACCTGGCCATTCTTGGTGGCGAAGAAGAGGTAGCGGTTCGTCTCGTAGTCGCGGGTGTCGATCACGGCCTGGATGCGCTCGTTGTCCTGCAGGGACAGCAGGTTGACGATCGAGGTTCCCCGAGCGGTGCGCTTGGCCACCGGAATCTCGTGAGCCTTCAACCGGTACACCCGGCCCCGGTTGCTGAAGAACAGCAGGTACGAGTGGGCGGTGGTGTGAATGAGGTGGGTGACGCTGTCGGCTTCCTTCAACTTGGCACCGGCCACGCCCCGGCCGCCGCGACTCTGGACACGGAACTCGTCGACAGCCACTGTCTTCACGTAGCCCGAAGCCGACATCGTGAAGACCAGATCGTCGTCATCGATCAGGTCCTCAATGTCGAGCTCGCCCGGATCTATCTCCAGCGACGACCGGCGCTCGACCGCGAACTTCTCGGAGATCTCCCTGAGCTCATCGCGGATCACCATCCGCACCCGCACTTCGTCTGCGAGCAGCGCCTCCAGTTCGGCGATCAGGCTCCGCTTCTCCGCCGCCTCGCCCTCCAGTTGGCTGCGGCCCAGCCGGGTCAGGCGGGACAGTGCCATGTCGAGGATGTGGTTGGCCTGCGCCTCGGAGAACTCGAACGGTTCGGCCATCAGGCCGGCCCGGGCGGCTGCGGTGTCCTCGCTTGCTCGGATCAGCGCGATGATCTCGTCGATGACGCCCAGAGCCCGTAGCAGGCCCTCCACGATGTGGAGCCGGGCCCGGGCCGCGGCCAGGCGGAACTCCGAGCGGCGGGTGACCACCTCCACCTGGTGCGCGACGTAGGCCCCGAGCGCGTCGCGCAACCTGAGGGTGCGCGGCACCCCGTCGACCAGCGCCACCATGTTCATGGCGAAGCTCGACTGGAGCGGGGTGTGCTTCCACAGGTTGTTGAGCACCACCTCCGGGTTGGCGTCGCGCTTGAGCTTGATCACGAAACGGGTCTCGTCGCCGGAGGACTCGTCGTTCACGTCGGCGATACCGTCCAGTTCCCTGGCGTTGACCAGGTCGGCGATCTTGCGGGCGACGGTCCCGGCCGACACCTGGTAGGGCAACGCACTCACGACCAAACAGTGCCGGCCCCCATCGGTCTCGACCACCGATACCTCGGCCCGGATCTTCACCGAGCCCCGGCCGGTTCGATAGGCCGACTCGAACCCGCTGCGACCGAGGATCTGGCCGCCCGTGGGGAAGTCCGGGCCCTGCAGGTGCATCATCAGGTCCTCGGTGCCGGCGTCGGGATCCTCGAGCAGGCGCACCACCGCGTCGATCACCTCGGCGAGGTTGTGAGGGGGGATGGAGGTGGCCATGCCCACAGCGATCCCCTGGCTGCCGTTGACCAGGAGGTTGGGCAGGCGGGCGGGCAGGACCTCGGGCTCCGTGAAGTCTCCCGAGTAGTTGTCGACGAAGTCGACCGTGTCCTCGCCGATGTCGGCCAGCATCGACATCGCCAGCGGGTCCAGGCGACACTCGGTGTAGCGGGCCGCGGCCGGCGGATCCTCCGGAGATCCGTAGTTCCCGTGGAAGTCGATGAGGGGGTGCTGGAGCGAGAAGGGCTGGGCCATACGAGCCAGAGCGTCGTAGATGGCGGCGTCGCCGTGAGGGTGGAACCTGGCCATGACGTCGCCCACGACCCGGGCGCATTTCACATGCCCCCGATCGGGACGGAAGCCCTGGTCGTACATCGACCACAGAATCCGGCGGTGCACCGGCTTGAGACCGTCGCGGGCGTCGGGGAGGGCCCGGCTGATGATGACCGACATGGCGTACTCCAGGAAGGAGCTCTCCATCTCCTCCTGGATCTCGACAACCGTGACACCGGCGCTCTGGCCGTGCGTGGGGTCGTCGCCCGGTACTTCAGTGATGTCGCTCATCGGACCGCTCCGGTGCTCGGCTAGAAGTCGAGGTTCCGGACTTCTCTGGCGTTGGTGACGATGAAGTTCTTGCGCAACTCGACATCGTCTCCCATGAGCACAGAGATCACCTGATCAGCGATGGCCGCCTCCTCGACCGATACCTGCAGGAGGCTGCGGGTGCGCGGATCCATGGTGGTCGAGCGCAGCTCGTCCCAGTCCATCTCGCCCAGGCCCTTCAGCCGCTGGAACTCGCGATTGTGCTTGGGCCGCTCGGCCAGGAAGGCCTCCTTGGCCGCGTCGTCGAGCAGGTAGACCGTCTTCGAGTTCGAGACCTTCGTGGAATACAGGGGCGGCTGGGCCACGTACACATAGCCGGCCTCGACCAGGGGCCGCATCTGGCGGTAGAAGAACGTGAGCAGCAGCGTGCGGATGTGGCTCCCGTCCACGTCGGCATCGGCGAGCACGATCACCTTGTGGTACCTGGCCTTGGTGATGTCGCAGCCCTCGTCGCTGGCCGAGCTGCCGTTGGAGTTGCCGTTGGAGCCGTGCAAGCCGCCTATGCCGGTGCCTAGGGCTGCGATGATGGCCTGGATCTCGTTGTTCTTGAGCATCCGGTCAATGCGGGCCCGCTCGACGTTGAGGATCTTGCCCCGGATGGGCAGCACGGCCTGCGTCTCCGGATTGCGGGCTCGCACCGCGGATCCCCCGGCGGAGTCTCCCTCCACGATGAACAGCTCCCGCCGGGCCGAGTCGGTGGAGGTGCAGTCCTTGAGCTTGTCGGGCATTCCGGCCCCGTCCAGCAGGGACTTGGAGCGAACCTCCGACCGCACCCTGGCCGCGGCCTCGCGGGCCGCGGAGGCCGCCACCGCCTTCAGGACTGCTCTCTTCGCCTCGGCCGGATGCTCCTCGAGCCATTCCGCGAGATAGCGGTTGGTGACGCGCTCCACGAAGGACCGCATCGACATGTTGCCGAGCTTGGCCTTGGTCTGGCCTTCGAACTGGGGCTTGCCGATCCTGACGCTGACTATGGCGGTGAGGCCCTCGCGGATGTCCTCGCCCTGCAGGTTGTCGGCCTTCTCCTTCAACAGGCCCTTCTCGCGGGCGTATGCGTTGACGGTGCGCGTCAGCGCCGCCCGGAAACCTTGCTCGTGCATGCCCCCGTCGATCGTGGAGATGCCGTTGGCGAAACTGTGCAAGCCGTCGCTGTTGAACCCCGTGTTCCACTGGAACGCCACCTCGACCTCGTGGGGGTTCTCATCGATGGTCTCCGCCCCCGAGAAGTGCCCGACCGCGTCGAACAAGCGCACCTTCGACTGGTTCAGCCGATCGACGTAGTCGCTGATGCCGCCCTCGTAGCGGAACGGTCTCCAATCCGAGTGTCCGTGCGGGCCGGGCCTGAGGTCGCGGACCCGGATCTCCAGGCCGCGGTTGAGGAACGCCATCATCTCCAGCCGCTCGGCCACGGTCTGGTACCGGAACGTCACGTCCTCCAGGACAGAAGGATCGGGCCAAAAGCGGATGGTCGTCCCGGTCCGGGGCTCGCCCTCGACATCCGGGGCCGGGCCACGAACCGACAGGGCCTCCTCGATCTGACCCCCGTCGACAAAGGTCATGCGGTGTCGCTGCCCGCCACGGTAGATGTCGACCTCGAGCCGCTCCGAGAGTGCGTTCACGACTGATACGCCCACGCCGTGAAGACCGCCCGAGATCTTGTAGCCGTCGCCGCCGAACTTGCCGCCCGCGTGCAGCAGGGTCATCACGAGCTCCGCGGCGGGAACCTGATCGTGGAGCGGATGGGGCTCGACGGGAATGCCCCGCCCGTCGTCGGCCACCTCGCAGGAGCCGTCGGCGTGCAGGGTGACGTCGACGCGGGTGCAGTACCCGGCCATGGCTTCGTCCACCGAGTTGTCCACCACCTCCCACACGAGGTGGTGCAGGCCGGTCGGCCCTGTCGACCCGATGTACATGCTGGGCCGCTCCCGCACGGCTTCGAGGCCCTCGAGGACGGTTATCTCGAGCGCGCCGTAGGACGGGCCGGCTCCGGCTGAAGTCTGCTGTTTCGCTTCGGCGGTGCTGACGTCGGGTGTCATGCGCGATCGGCCTCTCGGGGCCGGCCCCGGATGGGGCCGGTGACGCTGGATGGGAGGTCTGCCGGTACGCAGCTGAGGGAGCTGCGGCCTCTCACTGCCACGACCCGGCCACAGCAGACAAGGACCGGGCGGGCCGGGGGCGCCGAACCGGGCGAGAGCCCTCAATCGAGCCACCGATCACGGTGCTGATTCTACCAGCGCAGACCCGGCCGCGGCGCGTACCCGACGTTCTTATTCGACGCCCTTCCGGTCTCGCCGCTTCCCGGCGGGAGCGACCCGGACTGTCAGCGATTCCAGCCTTCCGGCCGCCGACATCTCGTTGACACGGGCCAGCAGCGCACTGGCCAGCCATTGCACCTCGCTGGCCCACGTGGCGTCGGACGCGAGCACGATCAGACGCTCCCCCTCGATCGCGACCGGGCGGCAGTGACGGGCCGCCTCGGGGCCCACCACGTCCTCCCATTGCTCGAATACTGTCGAGAGGAGGTCCACCGCGGGAGCGTCGAGCGAGCCGAGCAGGCGTTCCAGGGCCTTCCCCACCGGGACGGGAGCATCCTCGAACCCGGTCATGAAGGCTGCTCCCCTACGAGGACTGTGTGCGCTGATCCCGCGGCGACCCGGATCACCTGGTCGGAACGTACTCCGGCGGGCAGGCCCGTCGCGGTGGTGAGTATCCGCTGGCTGCGCGGCAGCGCGTCCAGCAACGCGGCCGCCCGATCGGCGTCCAGCTCGGAGAACACGTCATCGAGGAGCAGGACCGGATGCACCTCCCGGCGCTCGCGGACCTCGGCGTCCACCGCCAGCCGCAGGGCCAGGGCCAGAGACCGCTGCTCGCCCTGCGAGGCGTGGCTGCGTGCCGGCAACCCTCGGATCCGCATCCCGATGTCATCGCGGTGGGGGCCCACCGTGCTTGTCGAGCGTCTCAGGTCGTCCCGCCGTGCGGCCGCCAGGGCCTCGGCCAGGGGCCCGTCCCCCCAGCTGGAGACATAACTGGTCTCCGCGTCGCCCTGATCATTGGCGATCTGGGCGTAGTACGAGTGGATCCGAGGCTGCAGCCCATCGAGCAGCTCGTGCCGGCGGAGCCGCAGCTCGTCGCCGGCCGCGGCGAGCTTGGAATCCCACACATCCAGGGTTATGACCACATCGTCGGTAGCTCGCCCGCCAGCCTGGCGCAGCAGGGTGTTGCGCTGGCGGAGGATCCGGTCCACCTCGCTGCGCAGTGCCGCCAGCGACGGGCGGACCGCGGTCATCGCGTCGTCGATCCAGCGGCGCCGGCGGGCGGGCTCCCCCTTCACCAGATCAAGATCCTCGGGGGAGAAGACCGTGGCCGTGAGAACACCGATCAGATCCCGGCGCCGGGCTACTGGCTGGCTGTTCACCCGCACGCGGTTGGGCCTGGACCGGGCCAACTCCGCCTCGACGCGGACTTCCCGACCGTCGGCGGTCTCCGCCAGGCAGCGCACGACTGCAGCCTCGGCACCATCCCGGATGAGGGCCGACTCGGGCGCTCCCCTGAGCGAGCCCAACCCGGCCGCAAAGCCGACCGCCTCCAGCAGGTTGGTCTTGCCCTGGCCGTTGGGACCGACGATTGCAGTCAGGCCCGGCGCGAAGTCCACCTCGGCTCGTGCATACGACCTGAACTCCGTCAGTGACAGTGAGCAGACCCGCACAGCCGTCCCATCCACCGGCGTGCGACCGGCAGGACCCGGCTCAGCTCACCCGCACCGGCATCAGCAAGTAGAGGAAACTCTCGTCGCCCACCGAGCGGAGAAGGGCGGGCTTGACCGCGTCAGCGGTGTGCAGAGTGATCTCATCGCCGGCCGCGGCCTCGATGCCATCGATCAGATAGCCGGGATTGAACGCGACGGTCAGGTCCTCGCCCTCGTACTGGGCGTCCATTGACTCGTTGGCCTTCCCGACGTCGTGAGTAATGGCGATGACCTCGAGGTTCTCGGCAGCCATGACCAGCCGCACCGGCGTGGAGTCCTGGGCCAGCAGCCGCACCCGGCGAACGACTTCCAGCAGCTGCTCCCGGTTGGTGGTCAGACAGTTGGGGTGGTCGCTGGGAATCAGTCCCTGGTAGTTCGGGAAATCGCCCGGGATCAGACGCGTCGTCAGCTGGACCGCCCCCACCACGAACTGCGCGTAGTGCTCAGCCAGCTTCAGGGTGACCTCGCCGGAGTCTGCGATCAGCCGCTGCAACTCGCCCAGCGCCCGGCTCGGTACCAGCACCCGCTGATGCTCACCGAGAATCGACGACCCCTCCAGATCCCTGACCGACAGGCGATACGAGTCCGTCGAGACGAGCCGCAGTTGCGCCCCGTCCTCAGCAGCCATCAACACGCCGGTCAGGATGGGACGGGAGTCGTCCGAGGACGCCGACCTGACCACCTGGCTCAGAGCCTCGCGGAACTCGGGCCCGTTGAACGTCACGGCCGGGCTGAACGCAACCGCGCCGACTCCCTCGTCGGCGCTCTCATTGAATGCCAGCTGGGGATAGTCCTCCTCGGGAATCAGCCGGATCGAGAATTCGGACGAGCCCGCGACGATCGAGGCCTCACCGTCGTCGGTGACAGAGAACTCCACCGACCCGGCCGGCACAGCCCGCACCACATCAGTGAGCAGCCGGGCCGGCGTGACCGCGGCCCCGTCCGTCTCACCCGCCACCTCGGTGGTCACCGACAGTGTCAGGTCCAGGTCACTGCCCGTCACCACCAAGGTTCCACCAGCCAGATCCAGGTGCGCCCCCGTCAGTGCGGCCCGGCTCGAACTCGCGCCGGCCGCGGCTCGCACAGCCACGTTGAGCGCATCCAGCAACGCGTCTCGTTCGCAACGGAACTTCATGCCCATGATCTAACCCCTGTGGCTCCTTGATTGAGTGTTGTAGAAGACGTTAGGTGCTGTGGATTGGGGATCATGGTTCTTTCGCGGTGGAATTCCAAGCCATCCGGTGTCCCCAGGTTTGCTGCGTCAACCAGCGCGGCCGCAGGCCGCGGCCCGGGGGTGTTGATTACCCCTGCTGTGACCACAGCGGAGCAGTACTGCCCTCCGCGTAGTCCCCAGGATTCTTCCCGGGTGCTGGCTGGAGTGCGTTCATGAGATCTCGCTGACGTGCTTTTGGAGTTCCTGGACCTTGTCGAAGATCTCCTTGCGTTCGGTCATGTGGCGCTCGATCTTGCGGACAGCGTGGATGACCGTGGTGTGGTCACGGTTGCCGAAGGCGCGACCGATCTCCGGGTAGGAGAGATCGGTCATGTTGCGGGTCACGTACATGGCAATCTGGCGAGCGTCGACCAGCGGCCGGCGGCGGCTGCCACCCGTTATCTGTTCGATCGTGAAGTTGAAGACGTCGGAGGTGGCCTTGAGGATCGTCCCCGCGGTCACGGGAGCCTTGATGGTCTTGTCGATCAGATCGGCCAGCACCCGGTTCGCCAGGTCGTACGAGCAGCGTTGACCGGTGATGCTGGCATACGCGGTGACCTTGATGAGGGCTCCCTCGAGCTCCCGGATGGAGTCGGTGATGTTCTCGGCGATGAACGAGAGCACGTCGGAGGGGATCTCGATGGCTGAGAACTCTGCCTTCTTCTCCAGGATGGCCAGCCGGGTCACAAGGTCGGGCGGTTGGATGTCGGTTATGAGGCCGGACTTGAACCGGCTGCGCAGCCGATCTTCGAGCGTGGGCATGGCATCGGGGGCTCGATCCGAGGAGAGGACGATCTGGGCGCCGTTCTGCAGAAGGTCGTTGAACGTGTGGAAGAACTCCTCCTGGAGGCCGTCCTTGCCCTCCATGAACTGGATGTCGTCGACGAGCAGCACATCGTTGCTCCGGTAGACCTGCTTGAAGTCAGGCTGCGTGCTGTTGCGGATGGCCTGGACGAACTCGTTGAGAAAGGTCTCGCTGGTGACGTAGCGCACCTTGTAGGACGGGTAATGGTTGTTGACGTAGTAGCTGATAGCCCGCAGGAGGTGGGTCTTTCCGAGCCCGGACGCGCCGTGGATGAACAGCGGGTTGTAAGCCCCGGCCGGAGTCTCGGCCACAGCCAGGGCAGCCGCGTGCGAGAAGCGGTTGGAGGTGCCGGTAACGAACTGCTCGAACGTCAGCCGGATGTCCGGCCCGGCCTCAGCGCTCGAAACCCCGGCCTCGGCGCCCGAGACCCCGGTCTCGGACTCGGATCCCGGCCCGGCCCGCTCGTCCTCTGCGGGGGTCAAGCGCTGGCCGCGGTCGGTCCAGTCGGGGTCGATCTCGATGCGGACGGTGATGTCTGGTTCGGTCTCATCGATGGCGTCGGTCAGCAGACCGAAGTACCGGCGCTCGATCCGGGCCTTCTGCAGGCTGGTTGGAACTACCAGGGTCAAGGATCGCTGTTCGAAGGCTGTGGCCCGTGCGCCGCTGAAGGTGGTCCTCCAGACCGCGTCGCTGACCTGGCTCCGGATGCTCTGTGCGCAACTGGTCCAGATCCGCTCCGCTTCGGGATCGCTGCTCACCTCGATCTCCTTTCTCCACAGAGTCATCCACAGATGTGGACAAGACAGTTGCACGGCCCGTAGTGGGAGGAGGACCGGACCCAGATCGACTCGGACGTAACGGCCTGCGGAACGTAGCAGCATCGCGATTGGCTGCAAGTCAGAAAATCCAAAGCAGCCAAATGGCTAGTTCAGGCTAGATGAAGCTGAAGCAAATCACGAATGTGTAAGATATGTTACTTCAGTGTGCTTTGTTGGTGTTGAAATGTTGATGTCTTGCGGTGCTGGCAAGGCCTGTCCCGGGGGTGTGGTTGTCGCGGCGCGGAGGCAGCCGTACGGTGGACTCAGTTCCGCCGTTCATCCACAGCATTTGTCGCAGCGGCAGCTTTTTTCGGTATACCCGAGCCAAGGGAACACCGAGGGAGGATTCGCAGGTGAAACGCCCCTTTCAGCCCAACATCAGGAAAAGACATAAGAAACACGGCTTTCGGGCCAGAATGAGGACGCGCTCCGGCCGCGCCGTCCTGCAAGCCCGTCGTCGTAGGGGACGGAGCCGACTGGCAGCGTGAAGGACTTCTCGGAGGACCGGAGGGCGCATGATCAGCCTCCGGTCGCATCCAACATCCGCCGCGGCCCGTTGAGGGTGTCATACCGTGCCGCGCCTGGTGTGGCGCGCGTTCACCTGGCCGTGCCCAAGTCTGTAGGGACCGCAGTCGTGCGCAACCGGGTGCGGCGCCGCATCCGGGAGACGCTGCGAGAGCTCGCTCGTGACGAGGCGGTGGCCCTAGCCGGCGGGGAGTACCACCTGCGCGTGTCGGCGCCGCTGGAGCGCTTCTCTGCGGCTGAGCTGCGGTCGATGGTGGGCGAGCTGTTGAGGGGTCTCAGGCGCCCATGAGGTATTCGACGCGATTGGCCTGCCTAGCGGTGCGAGCCTCCCGGCTGGTCCGGGCCGGCCGTTCGCCGGTGTGCCGTTACGCACCGTCGTGCTCGGCCTACGCGCTGGAGGCGCTGCAGACCCACGGAACATGGCGCGGGGCCTGGCTGGCCGCTCGCCGGCTGGCCCGGTGTCACCCGTGGGGTTCGACCGGGCTGGACCCGGTGCCAGCGGCCCGTCGCAGCACAGGAGCACCTGCGGGGATGATCGATGCTTGATCCGCTGTTCGACCTGATCACGGCGGTACTCGCCTGGTTCTACTCTCTGTGGCCCTCGTACGGCATGGCGATCGCGTTCTTGACCCTGACCACGACGATCGCGGTGACCCCGCTCACTCTGAAGTTCACGCGCTCGACGCTGCAGATGCAACAGCACATGCCGGAGCTGAAGAAGATCCAGGCCCAGCACCGGGGCGACCGCCAAGCCATGAACGAGGCCACGGCCGCCTTCTACAAGGAGCATGGCCTCAACCCGGTCGGATGCCTGCTGCCCATGCTGGTGCAGGCCCCCATCTTCCTGGTCATGTACCGCGTTGTAGACGGGCTGACTCGGCGCACGACGGAGATCGGCACCCAGATCGGATTCACCTCCCGCCGCTACGCCGACACCGCGCTCGGAGCGGTGCCCGAGTACGCCGAGACCCCCACTCCCAGGGGCGACCTGGCATTTGATCCTGACTTCCTCTCGCGAGACACCGACCTCTACGGCGACCTCAGTGGCAATCTCGAGATGGTCTCGTGGGGTGTCGACCTCTCGAGGAGCGCGAGCGACGCCCTATCGGCCGGCATTGTTGGGGCACTCCCCTATTTCTTGATGATCCTGATTGTGCTGGTCACGAGCCTTGTGCAGCAGCGCCAGATCCAGGGGAGGCAGAGCCAGGCAGCCATGCCCCCGCAGCAGCAGATGATGATGAAGCTGATCCCATACATGCTGCCGGTGTTCTCCTACGTCATGCCGGGTGCGGTTGTGGTCTACTTCATCGTCTCGAACATGGTTCGTATCGCCCAGCAGGCCTACATCACCCGGTCCTTCTACCGGGGTGAGGACTCGCTGGGAGCGCAGGTTGCCAAACAGCGAGCGACCGCGACGACCGACGCACGAGCCGAGCCCGAGGCCAAGCAGCGTTCACCCAAGTCGATCACCGAGAAGAAGGGCGCGCCCACGCCCAAGCGGGACGCGGGCGCCGCGAAGGGCAAGGCTCCTTCCCGCAAGCGGGGCGCTGGAGCCACCGGACAGCGGGCTCCTTCCCGCAAGCGGGACGCGGGCGCGGCGCGGGGCAAGGAGTCGAGGGCGTCCGGCCCGAAGCGGGGCGCTGGAGCCACCGGACAGCGGACACCGGCCCGCAAACGGGACGCGGGCGCGGCCAAGGCTCCTTCCCGGGGGCGCCGCGCCGACGATTCCGAGGGTCAGGCCCGCGAACGGCCGTCGACCGCCAGGAGGTCCGGTGGCGGCAAGACCGGCAAGGCCCCCACCCGCAGCCGGTCCGCCAATCGCACCAGCGGACGCACCACCGCCCCCGGTTCGGCCCCCAGGCGGGGCAATCCGAACCGGAGTCGAAGCAAGAAGAAGAGACGCTGACGCTCGTCTCATGAACGAAGGATGTTGATGAGTTATGGAATGGCTGGAAATTACCGCCCCATCAGTAGAAAGTGCTAAAGAGAGGGCCCTCGTCCATCTAGGAGTCCACGAATCCGACGCCGAGTTCGAAGTCCTGTCGGAGGAACGCGTCGGAATGTTCGGCCGAGTCAAGGAAGAGGCGCGGGTGCGGGCCCGCGTGATTCCTACGCCGGTACGACCGAAGGAGGGTCGAGGGCGCGGTCACAACAGCCGCAAGTCCGGAGGGGGCTCGTCGAAGAGAGCCGAAACGGCACGGGCGTCCGCAGCTGCCGAGCCGAAGCCCAACACAAGCGAGAATCGGAGATCTTCAGCAACCTCGGCGCCCGGCCCCCGCCGGGGTACGAGTGGTGGTTCTCAGGAGACTAGACGTGCACAACGGCCACGTGGTGGCAACAACAAGAAGGTTGAGGAGCCAAAGATGGATCATGACACCGGGCCCTCGCTCCTAGAGCAGGCCGACCTAGCCGAGTCATTTGTCAAGGGAGTGGGAGACACACTCGGTGTTCCCCTCGCCTTCACGCGACACGATGTGGAGGACGGCATCTTGAGAATCGAAGCCGATGGAGAGGACATAGGACTGCTCGTGGGGCGCCGGGGTGCCACCGCGCAGGCCATCGACGAACTGGTCCGCACGGTGCTGCAGCGATCCGGCGGCAGCACACGCGAGGGCAAGATCCGCCTGGACGTGGGTGGCATTCGTTCCCGTCGCACTGCAGCCCTGGCCGAGTTCACTCGCAAGGTGGCCCAGGAGGCCCTGGAGACGGGCGAGGAGATCGCGTTGGAATCGATGAATCGAGTTGATCGCAAGATCGTCCACGATGTGGTCAACGGCATCGATCGAGTCGACAGTCGCAGCGAGGGCGAGGATCCTCATCGACGCGTGATCATCACCGCGCTGCCCGAATAGAGGACGCGTTCGCGCACTGCGGCGTGACGCACTCGCCCCTGCCCTCGGATGTTCTGCGACGTCTGGACGAGGCGTGGGAACCGGCGCGTGCCGCTGGTGCCATAGGCAGCGCTCCCCTTGATGCGCTGCGTCTTCATTCGGCCGGGTTCATCCTGGATACCTGGCGGTACATGCCTGAGGGCGAATTCGTCGACTGCGGGGCGGGTGCCGGTCTAGTCGGAGTGCTCCTGGCCCTGGAACTTCCGGCATCGCGCTGGACGTTGGTGGATGCCAGTGAACGACGTTGTGACATGGCCGTGCGAGCTGTGAACGCAGCAGGCCTGTCATCGCGGGTCGCGGTTGTGCACGCGCCTGTGGAGGACATCGCCGGCCAGCGCGAGACTCGAGAGACATTCGACGGGATGGTGGCGCGCCTGTTCGGCCCAGCCCCTGAATTGGCCGAATGCGGCCTGCCGTTGCTGCGGGTGGGCGGGTCACTGGTGGTGTCGGTATCAGCGGACACCAGACGTCAATGGGAGGGGATGCCTCTCAAGTCTCGGACCGGTTGTCGGCTGTCCGGGCAGTGGTCGACGCGACACGGGAGTTTCGTCTCGATCACAAGGATCCTGCCAACGCCGCCGGGACTCCCCCGCCGCCGGGCCGCCCGCCGCCGCAGCCCTCTAACGCAGGAGGAATCTCAGCAACTCTGAAGTTTCACATGAAACATCCAACAGCGAGTGGGGATGAATGGTGAACGTCCTCGGGCGTGGCGTTGCGAACTCGATCCTTGACTGTCGAAAACCGTTATGTCACGGTTGTGGACAAACAATGTGAAGGGAGCCCTCTTGGTGGGGACGGCACAGCAGCCGACAGATGCTCGCGCTCGAGTCTTCGCTGTCGCCAACCAGAAGGGCGGGGTGGGCAAGACGACCACGACGGTCAATCTCTCGGCCTGCTTTGCCGAGCGCGGCCTCAAGACACTCGTGGTAGACCTCGATCCCCAAGCGAACGCCACAACCAGTCTCGGGTTGGATCCGCGGGGGCTGGACGCCTCGATCTATGAGGTTCTCCTCCAAGACGTCGAACTCGACGAGATCGTGGAGCCCACGATGATCAAGGGCTTGCACATCGCGCCGTCTAGCCTTGACCTGGCAGGCGCCGAGATCGAACTGGTGCCTGCCCTCAGCAGAGAAGGCCAGCTCAGGCGGGCGATTTCCGGAGCGGTGGGGGAGTACGACATCATTATGGTCGACTGCCCGCCCTCACTAGGTCTGCTCACCATCAATGGACTGACCGCGGCCGATGAGGTGATGGTCCCCATCCAGACGGAGTACTTCGCGCTCGAAGGACTCACCCAGCTCGTCCAGAACATTGGAATGGTCCAGCGAAGCCTGAACCCGGGCCTGGAGCTCACCAAGGTGATCCTCACCATGTACGACGCACGCACCAACCTGTCGCGGGATGTCGCCCGTGAAGTACGGGCCCACTACGGCGACAAGGTCTGCTGGCAGGTGGTGCCCCGCACGGTGCGGTTGAGTGAGGCACCGTCCTTCGGTCAACCGATCACTCTCTACGATTCTCTATCGAAGGGCGCGATGGCATATCGCGCTCTGGCAAAGGAGGTGCTCCGTGGCACGCCGTAGTGGCCTTGGGAAGGGACTTGGAGCTCTGATCCCGACTGAGCCCGATACGACCCAATCGGCCTTCCAGGACATAGACATAGCCCAAATCGTGCCCAATCCCTATCAGCCGAGGGACCGATTCGACGAGGAGGCCCTTGCAGCCTTGGCCGAGTCGATAGCCCAGGTCGGTGTGATACAACCGATTATTGTTCGAAAATTAATTGAAGGATATGAGATTATTGCAGGGGAGCGTCGCTGGCGTGCTGCCCAGCGGGCCGGCCTGAGGACCATCCCGACCCTGGTGCGTTCCGCCGATGACAAGGGATCGCTTGAGGCTGCGGTGGTTGAGAACGTACACCGTCAGGATCTCAACGCCCTCGAGGAGGCCGCGGCCTACCGGCAGCTGATGGACGATTTCGGCCTGAAACAGGAGGAGGTCGCCTCACGGGTGGGACGCTCCCGTTCCGCAGTCGCCAACACGGTCCGCCTGCTGAACCTGGCTCCTTCGGTGCAGCGTCTCGTTGTGGAGGGCCACCTGTCGGCCGGTCACGGCCGGGCACTGCTCGGGTTGGAGGACGAGGAGGCCCGACAAGCTCTGGCCACCGACATCGTGCGTGACAATCTGACGGTGCGGGAGACCGAGCGCAGGGTCGCGGAGAGCCCATCAGCCGGATCTGAGGCGGTGGCGGGTCCGTCCGGGGGCAACGGATCGTCCGTGTCGGGCGAGGTCCAGGCCGGCATCCTTGAGCTGGAGGAACTCCTGTCGACCAGGCTCGACACGCCGGTGTCGGTCAAGCTGGGCAAGAGCAGGGGCAAGATCACAATCCAGTTCAGCGGGCTGCCCGACTTGGAGCGCATCTATCACCTGCTCATGTGATGGCCGCGCGAAACGCCTGTACGCCAGCTCGATCCGAGCATTCTCAGGGTTATACAGGTATTTCTAGTGTAATTTAGGATCGAGGCACCAGTCGATAACGGCTTGGGCAAGGCCCTGTGCAATACGTGGAGTCTGGGGCACCACGGTCGAGCCGGGCCCGAGGCGACACCAGACCGCCGGCATCCGGGTCTCGCGGAGGATGGGTAGCCGCATGCCGGCGGCCGGGGTTGGCTCCGCGAGCAGGGGAGCGAGCATCTCGGAGCATCGTCGCGCCAGCGCGCGGCCGCCCACCGACTCGAATCCCCTGGTGGCGAAGTACGAGAAGCCGAAATTGTCGACAGCCAAGGTCACCCCGAGATAGATGTCGCCGTTCCACTGGTTGGAGGTTCGAGCCTGATGGCTCAGGTCAGGAGTGCTGAAGGACAACACCTCAGCCCCGACGTAGCGCAGGCGGCGAGCTACAGCCTGGGCGATCACCGGGAGCTCGCCCGTGTCGCCGACCACTATGCGCCTGCCCTCCACGCTGCTGGGCTGATGTCGGAGCCGCTCGTGTTCACGTACCTCCGCGATGGTGACCTCGGCCGAGGTCCGCCTGGTAAGCCGCTCAAGGGCCTCCACAGTCGATCTTCCCACCACGCCGTCGTCGGGCAGGCCGACGTTCTGCTGGAACTGCCGGACCGCGGCCTGTGTCCTCGGCCCCAGGATCCCATCGACCCAATGCGAGTCGAAGCCGAGTTGCCCGAGGCGACGTTGCAACTCCGCTACGTCATCACCGCGCATCATCGGGGCCCGGTAGTAGAGAAGCCGGTCCCCGAGCCGGTGGTCGGCCTCCACGAGAGCGTGCCAGGAGTGCGGCCCGCAGATGCCGTCGACCACCAGGCCACGGTCACTCTGGAACTGGCGGAGGGATGCTTCGGTGGCCGCGCCGAATTCCTGATGGTCACTACCGACGCCGTACCCGATCAGCGCCAGCCTCTCCTGGAGGTCGCGAACAGCCTCGCCCGTGTCGCCGCGTCGTAACGGGAGAACCCCGGCTGCGGGGGAGTGGGGCAGGCCGTGATCAGAGGTACTCGGCAAGTTCGCCCAGCAGAGCCGCCTTCGGCTTGGCTCCCACTACTCGCTTGGCCGGCTCTCCGTCATTGAAGAGGATCAGGGTGGGGATGCTCATGACCCCGAACCTCCGTGCGATGTTGGGGGCATCATCCACATTGAGCTTGGCCACCGTCAGCTTGCCCTCCTGCTCGGACGCGATCTCGTCCAAGATGGGCGCGATCATCTTGCAGGGTCCGCACCATTCGGCCCAGAAGTCCACGAGGACGGGCGTGGACGCACCCTTGATCTCCTCGTCGAAGGTCGCGTCGCTGAGAGTGATGGTTGACTGGGCCATTGAGGGTGTCCTTTACGTCGTAGTGATCACCCTACCGGGGGGTGAGCGCGGACTGATCGGCAGCCAATCGCGGCCTAGCGTGGTCATTCCCGCTCTTGTTCGCTTCGCTCACGGGCCGCTCGGGCCACGGCCCCGCCCGTATGGGCCGGGTTCGCTCAGCTATCCGCGGGGCCTCTGGGGGTGACTCTCCAGATACCGCTCGGCTTCGATGGCCGCCATGCATCCCGAGCCGGCTGCGGTGACCGCCTGGCGGTAGTAGTCGTCCTGCACGTCCCCGCAGGCGAATACGCCTTCGACTGCGGTCTTGGTGGAGTTCGGTTCGGTGACGAGGTAGCCGTTGGCCTTCATCTGCAGCTGGCCCGCGAAGAGGTCCGTGTTGGGCGAATGGCCGATGGCGATGAAGCAGCCGGTCACGTCGAGAACCGATGTCTCGCCGGTGACGGTGTCGCGGACGCGCAGACCGTTGAGCGCATGCTCGCCGAGGTATTCCTCCACGACGGTGTTCCACATGAACTCGATCCGGTCGTTGTCGAAGGCCCGCTGCTGCATGATCTTCGAGGCCCTCAATGCGTCACGGCGGTGGATGATGGTGACCTTGGAGGCGAACCGGGTCAGGAAGGTTGACTCCTCCATTGCGGAGTCGCCTCCCCCGACCACCGCGATGTGCTGATCGCGGAAGAAGAAGCCGTCGCAAGTGGCGCAGGTGGACAGGCCGTGCCCCACCAGTTCGATCTCCCGGTCAAGCCCCAGCATGAGGGATTGGGCTCCGGTGGACACGATCACGGTCCAGGCTCGCAGGGTGGGCTCCGGCCCGTCGGGGTCGCCGGTCCAGATGCCGTAGGGCTGCGACGAGAGGTCCACCCGGGAGGCCTTCACGGTGTGGATCTGCGCCCCGAACCGGATGGCCTGCTCCCGGAATCGCTGCATCAGTTCGGGCCCCATGACGCCCTCGGGGAAGCCGGGATAGTTCTCGACGTCGGTGGTGAGCATGAGCTGGCCGCCCGGCTGGTCGCTCGTCGAGCTCGGCTCACCTTCGAGCACCACCGGCGACAGGTTGGCCCGGGCGGAGTAGATCGCCGCGGTGAGCCCGGCCGGGCCGGAGCCGATTATCGCTACTTCCACCGGAGGGTCGGCGCGGCCGTCGAGGCTCATCTCAGTCAGGGTCCTTCCATGCTCGTGCCGGTTGGCGCCGCGGGTCGTATCAAGCGACCGCGACAATCACACCGTAGAAGGCAACGCCTACCACGATGGCCGCGTCCAGGATCAAGGCCGCATACAGGGGCTTGGCTGAACCGGCCCGAGCCCGCCAGAAGCCCAGACCGATGATCGACACCAGCAACCCGACGAATCCGTGGGCAGCCCAGGTCGCAGAACCGACCCCGGCTCCTATGGGCAGGTACGCGTCGGCCACCCGTATCGCCGCGATCGTGACGAGGACGACAACGGCGATGGCCGCGACGGCCGCCACCAGGCAATACACGACAACCCGGAGCAGGAGCACAACCCGGTCGGTGGTCTGAACACGGACAGCGTCCACGATCTCGACGATCTTGCCGGCGAGAGTGGCCGGCCAGTCGTCGGATCCCACGCTCAGGGTCGGCCGCTCGCGGCTACCGGTCTCGGGATCGGCCATAGGGAATGGAGCCTATCGGCGACCCAGTAGGGCCCTTCAAGGCAAGGTGGGGTCAAGAACCGGGCAGTTCGTGGACTCCGATCTCGCAGTCGGGCGGGGCCGCGTAGACGATGACCGCAGTGCCATCGTCCCGGAGTGCGAATCCGGCGTCGAAGGTGACCGGATCCTCGGTTCCCACTGAGGCGACGAAGGATCGAGCCGTCTCGGCGCTCAGCGCCAGTGCCCGCTCCTGCACTGCCTCGGCGCATTCTCCCGAATCGGCCATCGCACCATCCTCCAGGGCGGCAGACCAACTTGCTCCGATGGCCTCGAAGAGAGACTCGAGCGACTCCAGCGTGCCCAGATCCACGACCTGAGCAGCCGGGGAGCCATCGCCGTCATCGGTTCCTGCCGCCGTGGCCGCCGCGACGGTCGTCGTCGCAGCGGGCGCCTCTTGGGTCGGCGCGGCCTCTTCGTCGGCCAGCCTCGCCAGTTCGTCGGCCGTCGTCTCCGCTGCCTGGGTCGCTGTCTCGGCCTGCACCTCGGCCAGGGCCGCCTCCTCAGCGGGTGCTTCTTCGGCCATGGCCTCCTCAGGGGCTGCCATGTCCATCTCGGGCATCGGCTCCGCTTCGGCCGTGGGCGCGGCCTCGGTCATCGCCTCGGCTGCCATTGCCTCGGCTGCCATTTCGGCCGAGGCATCAGCGGGCGCGGATGCCTCCGCGGCCGTGTCGGCGTAGTCGTCACCGCCCCGGCTGGTGATCAGGCCAGTCCCGACGACGGCGGCGAGCACGATCACCGCGGCGGCCATTGCGAGCAGGAGGCGTTGGGGCCGCCGAAGAGCCCGCTCTTGTTCGCTGCGCTCACGGGCCGCTCGGGCCACGGCCCCGCCCGCTTGGAACGGGTTCGCTTGCCTGCCCGCGGGGCCTCTAGGCGGCACGACCTCGGCTTCCAGGCGGGTCGCGGCCTCGGCGTCGGCAACGCCGAGGGCCGCACCGATGAGATCGTTCCGCAGACCGGCCGGCAGTGGCGTGACGGGCTCGGCCACCGCATCGCGCACCGCCCGGAACTCCTCCACGCGGGCCAGCAGGGCGTCGCTCGCCTCGACCTCAGCGATCTCGGCGGGGGTTGCCTCGCCGTCGAGATAGGCCGAGACGAGTTCGTCTTCGTGGAGCCGTTCGTCACTCATGGTTCGCTTGCCTCGTCGTTACGACGTTGCGGGGTGTCGTGGTGGTTCCCGCCGTTGACGCTCATCGCTTCGGCCAACCGGGCCCGGCCCCGCGCGATCCGGGACCTCACGGTTCCGGGCGGGATCCGCAGGATCTGCCCGATCTCGGCGTAATCGCAGCCGGCCACATCCCTGAGCACGACCGGCGCCCGGAATTCCTCGGGCAGCGCGGCGAGAGCCGCGTCGAGGTCGAGACGCACGGCCACCGAGGCCGGATCGTCGCCAACCGATGCCGCGGCCAGGCGGTCGTCGCTCTCAGTTGTCGCCGGCACCGGGCGCCGGCTCCGTCGACGCAGTTCGTCGAGGGCCGCGTTGGTGGCTACCCGGTAGGCCCAGGTCGAGAACTTCGCCTTGCCACCGAAGCGGGGGAGTCCCCGGACGATGGCGATGAGCGCTTCCTGGGTGGCGTCCTGGCCGTCGGCATCATTGCCGGCGAGTCGGCGGCAGATGCGGTGGATCTGGTCCTGGTGTCGCCGCAGCAACTGCTCGAGGGCACGCCGGTCTCCGGCTTGGGCAGCCTTCGTGAGTCCGGCGTCGTCCAGATCGTTGCGAATCTTCGAATCCCTCTGCCTTGCTCGCGGTCCCCCAGCTTGCCGCGCCCGCTCTCTGCGTTCCGCCTCGGAAGGTCAGGTGGCTGGGACCTGGTAGGCCATGCCCAGGACTCCCTGACCGGCGTGGGTGCCGACCACCGGACCGACCTTGCAGACCCGGATTTCGCCGTCATGGACCGCGGCCAGCATGTCGCAGAAGTCGCCTACGTCGGCAGCCTCTCCGTGCATCACTGCCAGATACTCCACGGGTGCGGCGGCGCGTACCGTGTCGCGCAGCCAGCCCAGTGCCTTGCGGCGGGTGCGCTGCTTGGCGGCCTCCTCGACCTCACCGCTGGAGATGTCGACTATGGGCTTGATCGACAGCAACGAGCCGAGCATGGCCTGCGCGCCGCCGATGCGCCCCCCCTTGCGGAGGTTCTCGAGCGTGTCGAGCGTGCCGAACACATGCGTGCGCGCCGAGGCATCGACCACGAACGCCTCGATGGTGTCGGCGCTGTCGCCGGCTGCCGCCATCCGGGCCGCCTGCAGCACCAGCGTGCCGAGGCCGGCGGTAACCGACTTGCTGTCCAAGACCCTGATGTCGGCATCGTCGCGCTCGGCACGGATCGATTCGGCGGCCTGCACCGCTGATTGCATCGTGGCCGAGATCGCCGACGACAGGTTGATGGACAGCACCGCCTCGCAACCAGCGTCCAGGAAACGGGCGAAGGCCTGCTCGAAGCGTCCGGGCGGCGGGGCTGCGGTCTGCGGGAGTTCGTCGGCGGTTGCCATCCGCCGGTAGAAGTCCTCGACCGTGATCTGCTCGCGGTCCACGAACTCGTCGGTCCCGAAACGGATGAACAGCGGGACGATCTCGACGTCGAGCCCGTCAAGTTCCTCGCTGCTCAGATCGCATGAGCTGTCGGTGACGATGCCAACGGTCATGTCATGTCCTCGTGTGATCGCCGGATGAAGGAATGCCCGTCTCGCTGCCGGCCTCGACGCTGTCGCTCACCGAGCTGGGTGCTGCGACCGTAGCACCACTGTTCTCCGTATCGCGAGCACGCCGGCGCAATGTCTGCAGCCACCACGCAGCCAGCGCGACAGCGGCCAGCACAAGGATCAGGAAACCGATCCCTTCGGCGTCGGCAAATCGCACAGTGAAGGTCCCGGTAGCGAGGGTGATGGTGCTGGCCTGATCCGGCGTTGTCACTGTCACCCGCACCGAGGTACGGCCCGATGCAGCTACTTCGACCGGGACCAGGAGCTCGTTGCGGCCCGCTTCCAGGGTGAAGACGCCACGCTCGTCACCGGTGAAGGCGATCTCGGCGGAGGCCAGCTCCAGCGCCACCGTCACCGGCGCGGCGCGGTTGTTCACCAGCGTCACCGGCAAGTCGGCGCTGCGGGTGGTGACGGTTATCGGACCGCGCCCCACAAACTCCACTCCTGCCGCGCCCTGCGTCACCTGCCGGTCGACGGCGTTCAGGAACCCGGTGCGCTCACCGGTCGTGAGGTGCTCGCTGGCGCTGACCGCGAGCAGAGTCCGTAGCGGGGCGGTCAGGAAGGGATCGTCGGGCAGGAACGACTCGTAGGCCTCCAGTCGTTGCTCCACCTGGATTCGCCGGGCCATGTAGAGGCCGAAGTCCCCCGGATCAGAAGTCCGATCGGTTCCTGCGAGACTGGCTGTGCCCACCGGCGCCTGCCGTGCGAGCACATCGTCCACGGTGGCCGGGTCCAGGCTCGGACCGGCACCGATGCCGTCAAGCAGCAGCGCGAGCGCGGCCGGCTCGACTTCGGCCGCGACCGCGGACACGACAACGGCGCCCGGGGTTCCCTCGGCCGCCATCCGGGACAGTTCGGCAAGTGCCCACTGCGCTCCCAGCTCCGCGTCTGCCCGCTGCAACATGGCGCTGAGGCTTGGATCGGACTGAACCAGGAGGTAACTGCGGTCGGAGGCGTCGGCTATCGACGTGACCGGCGGCAAGGGCCCGCCTTCGACACCGATGGCGTTCGCCACGAACGCGTTCACTCCGGTCGCCGGTTCGGTCACGGCCCTGGCCACCCGTAGGGCCGGAGGATGTTCGACATGCATGACCGGACTGGCTTCCAGGCCGGCCCAGCGCAGCGCCTCGGCGCTCTTTCGCAGCCCGTCGAGGATCACGTCGATTCGGACTGCCCTCGTCCAGTCATAGAGGTCGAGGCTCGTCCACGTAGTGGTGAGCAGTTGCCGGCTCTGCAGTGCAGCGCGCAGTACCGCCACGCTGGCGTCGTCCCCGATGAGGGCCAGCCCGTCGAGGGTCTCGGGGCTCACCGCGACGGAGAGGGGCACGCCGCTGCGCTCGATGAGGACCTCGGCGAGGCCGAGCACCCGGCTGAGCGAAGCCTCGTCGACTGCCGCGCTGCCGTCAGCCAGGTGAGAGGGCGGCAGCCGTAGGTCGAGAACCACAGCAACCGTCAACGCATGCCCGGCCGGGTCATCCGCGCCGGGAGTCAGGAACGTGGTCAGGCCTCGCACCGCGGCACCCGTGGCGTCGATCACCTCCAGTTGCAGTGGAAGAGGTCGTGGGTCGTCGAAGATCGGGCTCGTCAGAGCCTCTCGGGGTGGCTGGATGGGCACCGACAGGACGACGCCTTGATCGTCCGTGGAGATGACACGGGCATTCTCGACGGTCCATTCCGCGAGCAGCGGCGTCGGTGGGGAGCCGCTCGTCGCCTCCAGCAGTTCGGCTCTGGTCGTTACTGGCCGGTACAAGCGGACTCTCAAGGTCCCGGTCGAGGGCTGGTCGGCAATGCGAAGACGGATGACCGCCGGCGATGAGGTTGTCGCCGCCGTCTGGCCGATGAGATCCACACCGAAGAGATCCACAACGGACAGGGGGGTCCGATCCTCGTCGACCTCCTTGGCGCCTGCTTCGGGGGCGTGGGCAACCGGGAAGGTCGCGGCGAGGCAGAGGGCCAGGACCGTGGTGGCGAGCCGCCAGCGGTAGGCCCGTCTCATCGTAGGTCGCGATACAGGACCGCGAGCCGGTCGGGTGCCGTGCGGAACCCGCAGCGCTGGTAAAGGCCGAGGGCCCGCTCGTTGCCGGGCTGCGTGTTCACGAGGGCGGTGCGGGCCCCTCCACGCCTCAGCCACATCAGAGCGTCCGATACGAGCAGGGTGCCCAGCCCGCGGCCCTGGCTGCGGGCCGCCACCGCCAGTCGTTGCACGTAGCCCTGGGATCTCGCTCGCCCGGTGATGCTGTAGGCCTGGACTTCGGTGCCGCGGTTGACTCGCCAGCGGCTGGCCGGTGTGGCTGTGCGGGCCTCGTGGATGCCGTCGGCGTCGAGACGCCAGAACGGATCGAAGGCGGCCGCGTCGACCTGCAGCACGACGTCGAGGTCGCGCCACCGGCCGCGGCGGGTGCGAGCCGTCGCGTTCACGAGCCCCCGAACCTCGGTCTCGAGATCGCGGCTGAGGGTCACCAGTTCGGAGCGGACATTGAACCCGTCGCCGATCAGAGCGTCGCGCTCACGGGGGCCCACAGCCGTGGTGAAGACGGCGCGGTATCCCTGATCGTGGAGCCGATCCCGCAGCGCGGCCAGCACCCACGGCGCCAGAGTGGCGGCTGCCGATGCGACCGCCAGATAGGCCACATCGCCAGCACCCTGCCAGGCACCCACGCGAAATCGCGCCGATCCGATGCTCACCGGGGTCACGGCCATGCCTCTGAGCCCGAGTACCTGCTCCGTGTGCCGCCGACAGGTCGTCCTGGCATGTCCCATAACGATACGCCGCCGGGGCAGGCGCCGAATCGGCTCGGAGGCGGGCGGTACCATCCGGCCATGCTCGTAATCACCGACGAACGCTTCCTCGACCATGACACCGGCCACCGGCATCCGGAGCGGCCCGACCGTCTGCGGGCCGCCCTGGCCGGCGTAGCCGATGTAGACACCGAACTCCTGGCCGGGGGGCGCACCCCTAGGCGAGCCGAACGGGAAGAGCTCGAGCTGGTGCACTCCGCGGCGATGATCGACAGGGTGTTCGCCGTTGCGGCGGAGGGCGGCGGCCACCTGGACGCCGACACGGCCATGGGGCCGGCTAGCTTCGACGCGGCCCAACTCGCGGCAGGAGCGGTGCTGTCAGCAGTGGAGCAACTGGCGGCCGGCACCGAGTCGAGTGGCTCCGCCAGCAGCGAGTCGGAGGCCTATTGCATAGTGCGACCGCCCGGGCATCACGCCACGGCGTCGACATCGATGGGCTTCTGCCTGTTCAACTCGGTGGCGGTGGCAGCCGCGGTGCTCGCGGCCGGCGGCCAGCGGGTGGCCATCGTGGACGTCGACGCCCACCACGGCAACGGGACCCAGGACGTGTTCCTGGATCGTGACGACGTGCTTTACGCCTCCATTCACCAGTACCCGCTGTATCCCGGCACGGGCGCGCTCGGTGAGCGGGGCATCGGAGCGGGTGAGGGCCTCACGGTCAACGTGCCCTTGCCCCCAGGCGCAACCGGCAACACCGCGCGGGCCGCCCTCGACAAGGTGATCGTGCCCGCAGTGGAGCAGTTCGCGCCCGACTGGATGCTGATCTCAGCCGGCTACGACGGGCATCGAGCCGATCCTCTCACCGGCCTCTGCTACTCGGCATCGGACTACGGCGACTTCGTTCGCAGGCTCATGCCGCTGGCACCGGTGACGGTGGCCGTTCTTGAGGGTGGCTACGACCTGGAGGCCACCCGCGCCTCGTCCTATGCCGTGACCGGGGCGTTGCTGGGCCTCGACCTGCACCCCGAGCCTGCCAGCGAGGCCGGGCCCGGGATGGAGGTCGTTGAGGCTGCCGTTCGGCTCACGGCTCTCAGCGACAGTCCATGAGCACCGCGGCTTCCGACGCACTGTCTGTTGCCCTGGCGGCCTCCTCGGGCCTGGCCCGGATGTTCGCCGCAGCCGGCCACCGGCTTTATCTCGTCGGCGGTGTCGTGCGTGAGGCGGTGGCCGGGCGGTTCCTCGCGGGAGCGGACCTTGATTGCACCACCGATGCCCGCCCCGCGGACGTGCGCCGGATCGTGGGCAGCACGGCGACCACGGTGTGGACCCAGGGTGAGCGGTTCGGAACGATCGGCTGCGTGGTGGACGGGCAGGCCTTCGAGATCACCACCCACCGCGCCGAGCGCTACGACCCGCACTCGCGCAAGCCCGTGGTGACATTCGGGGACGATGTCGAGCAGGATCTCGCCCGCCGCGACTTCACGGTCAACGCGATGGCCGTCGACACTGCCGACGGGAGGCTGCTCGATCCCCACGGTGGCCGCCAGGACCTCGCGGCTCGCCTCCTGCGCACACCGCTCGACCCCGAGATCTCCTTCGGAGATGATCCGCTGAGGATGCTGCGGGCGGCGCGCTTCATTGCCAGCCATGGACTTGTGCCCGACGACGCCGTAGTGGAGGCGGTCAAGCACATGAGCGAGAGATTGCAGATCGTGGCGGTCGAGAGAGTCCGCGACGAGTTCGAGAAGCTGCTGCTGCTCGATGATCCGTCGGATGGCTTCGGGTTCTTGTTCCACACCGGCCTCATCGGCCGGATACTTGCCGACATCGCTCCCCGCGACCCCGCGGAGGTGGGCCGGGTTGCCGCCGCGGTCACGGCAGAGCCGGTTGCCCGCTGGGCCTCGCTGTTCGTCCGGCACACGACTGAGACGGCGGCCGCCTGCCTGCGCGGTCTGCGCGGTTCCACGGCGCTGGTCTCGGCCGCGGCCGGCTTGGTCGAGGCTCGTATCGAGTTGACCGGAGCGGGTTGCAGCCCGCCAGAGGTGCGTCGATTGGTGTACCGGTGCCGGGTCCCGGTGGATGAGGCCCTTGCCTTCAGCAGGGCGGTGGCCACCGCGCTGGACGAGTCACGAGCCGGGCTGGACAGCTTCGCGGCGACGTTGGTCGAACTCCGGCGCACCGAGAACGTCGACCGTCCTGAGCTCCCGCTCGACGGCGACGAGGTGATGGCCGCGCTGGACCTGTTGCCCGGCCCTGCAGTGGGCCGGGCCCTCGCGTTCCTGCGGGAGTTGACCTTCCAGGATGGCCCGATCGACAAGGTCGCGGCGACTGAAGCTCTGCGACGTTGGCAGGCATCGGACTACTGTTTCAAAGCGTGAAGCCGATTCCCTCGAAACTGCCCACCGCGGGCAGGACCGCCGCACCGGGCCAACCGGCGGCCGCGGCCGTGGACTACCGGCTCGCCCGGGCGGCCACGCTGAGAGCCTGGCGGTCGGGTCAAATCGGGCGCCACGAGGTCTGCGACGCCCAGCGCGAGCTGCAGCGCAACGCCGAGTTCTGCGGGCAACCGACCGGTCGTTCATGCCCGGTGTGCGATACCGCAGGTCTGGAGGCCGAGCGAGTGGGCGGGCGCGAACAGCCTGCACGAGCGAGGCCGTGGCCCGAGCGGCCCGTGAGCGGAGCGAACGAGAGCGGGAGTGACACCGCTTCGACGCGACAGGCTCTAACCGACTCGCGCTCGGGTCTGGTCGAGGTGACCTACGTGTTCGGATCGCGCTTGCCCAAGCACGGTCGCTGCGTCACGACTCGGGCTGAGATGCAACGCCTGCAGCATCGGATCAGCGTCTCGACGGGGTATGTGGTCGAGGTCTGCACCGCCTGCGGGTGGAACCACCTCGTGCGCCGCTTCACTCTCGGGGGCAAGCGCTCGGCCTGATCTGCGGGCCCGCGGCATAGCGAGCGACACCACCGAGCATGGCCGGGCGGCCTTGACGATCGGGATGGCAGGTCGGTAGCCTGCGGTCACCGCTGGCAGCCGAAGCGCGCTGGACGGAAAGGAGCATCCCATGGGCAAGCTCACCGCGCCCGCCATACGGGCCCGCAAGGTGCGTGACGGTGCCGAACCTCTGGTGATGGTGACGGCCTATGACGCCCCGGGTGCCCGGGTGGCCAGCCAGGCCGGCGCCGACCTGATCCTGGTCGGCGATTCTGTCGCCATGGTGGTGCTGGGCTACGACGACACGCTGCAGGTGACCGTCGACGACATGGCTCACCACACCGCGGCGGTGGCCCGGGCCAAGCCCTCGGCCCACATCGTGGCCGACATGCCGTGGATGAGTTACCACGTCTCGGCCACCGAGACCGTGCAGAACGCGGCCCTGCTCATCAGGGCGGGCGCTCAATCAGTGAAGCTGGAGGGCGGCCGGAAGCGCCTGCCCATGATCGAGCGCATCTGCGACGCCGAGATACCGGTGATGGGCCATATCGGTCTCACTCCCCAGTCGGTGCACGCCATGGGCGGCTTCAAGGTCCAGGGGCGGCAGGCCGAGGCGGCCCGGCGGCTGGTGCAGGCGGCCAAGTCTCTGGCCCACGCCGGGTGTTTCGCGCTCGTGCTGGAGGGAGTGCCGGTCCAGGTCGCGGAGATGGTCACCGACGCGGTCGACATACCGACGATCGGCATCGGGGCCGGTCCCCGGTGCGACGGCCAGGTTCTCGTCTTTCATGACTTGCTGGGACTGGAGACCCGGCTCGTGCCGAAGTTCGTGCGTCGCTACGCGGACCTCGACACCCTGGCGACCGACGCGATCGGGCGCTTCGCTTCCGACGTGCGGTCGGGCGCGTTCCCGACGGCGCAGGAGTCGTATCACCTGTCGGAGACCGAACTGGCGGCCCTGGGGATTCCTGAACTCTGACGTTGCGACCGCGGCTCGCTGGGGATGGTCCTGTGGATCGTTGGGGATGCCGCGGCCTGATTCCCCTCCGGGCGGTGGGTATGGACTGCACCGCCGATACCCTGCGCACCACTTGCTGATCCGGTTCGGGCTCTCTTGTCGGATTCCGAGCTGGTTCGGCCTCGCAACGAACCCTGCCCCGCCGAGGGGCTCCGGCCGCGCCGGATCCGTAGGGAGGTGATCGCCCGTGCTGCGGGCCTATGAGCTGATGATCATCATCGACTCCGACGTCTCACCGGCTGACGTGGACGCGGTGGTCTCCGATGTTGCCGGCCTGGTGGCCGGTGAGGGTGGGACGATCAAGTCCACCGACAACTGGGGTCGGCGCAAGCTTGCCTACAAGATCAATCACAAGACCGAAGGCACCTATGTGGTGTGGGAGATCGTGACGGCAACGGCCGGTCTTCCCGACACCGAACGGCGTCTGCGGCTCGCGGACGACATCGTCCGCCACAAGTTATTCCGCCTTCCCGACTCCGAGGCCGAGCGCCGCGGTCTGCTCGCGGAGGCCGAGCCGGCTGCGGCCGGCTGATACCCGGAGGTTCCTAATGGGATTCGACAACACCGTCACCGTCGTGGGCAACGTGACCCGCGACCCCGAGCTGCGCTTCGCGCAGTCTGGAATGGCAATAGCCCAGTTCGGCCTGGCTTGGAATCGCAGGCGCCAGGACCAGGAGGACGAGGTTTCGTTCTTCGACGTCACCTGCTTCCGCCAGCTCGCCGAGAACGTCGCCGAGTCGCTGAAGAAGGGTGCTCGCGTAGTGGTCTACGGCACGCTCCAGCAAAGGAGCTGGGAGAACGATCAAGGCGACCGGCGTTCGAAGGTGGAGATTCTTGCCGACGACGTGGCTCCCAGCTTGAAGTGGGCCACGGCTGCGGTGACCAAGAACGAGCGCTCCGGCGGGGGCGACTATCGCGGCGGCAACGGCGGGCGCGGCGGCAACGGCGGCCGCGGCGGCTCCTATCGCGGCGACAGCGGTCCGAGACAGGCGCCTAGCCGGGGCGACAGCCATTCGCAGGGCTCGTCCGCAGCCGACGACGAGCCGTTCTAGGCGGGCGAGGAGGCTGCAAGGTGGCCAAGACCAAGGTGCGGGGCAAGAACCGCGACAACAGCCGGCGAGCGAAGAAGAAGGTGAGCTTCCTCACTACCGAGCAGATCACCTACGTCGACTGGAAGAACGAGAAACTGCTGAGGAAGTTCATGTCCGAGCGGGCCAAGATCAGGGCCCGCAGGGTTACGGGCAACAGCGCTCAACAGCAGAAGCTCGTCGCCGACGCGATCAAGCTGGCTCGAGAGATGGCTCTCGTGCCCTACGCCAACCGGGTCACGACCCAGCGTCAGAACAAGGACCGCGACGGCCGGAGCCGTGCCGCCGGTCCCATGCCGCGTCCCTCCAGTCCCCCGCCCGCAGGCTCCGCGGATGACGACGAGCCCGATGTGGACGGCTCCGGGTTGGCTGATGACCGCGCCGAGGCCACAGATCTGCTCGTCACAGAGGAGGAACGGGCGTGAAGGTCGTCCTGCGAGCGGATGTAGAAGGGCTTGGCCGCAAGGGGGACGTCTGCGAAGTGGCCGCGGGGTTCGCTCGCAACTATCTCGTTCCCAAGGGTCTGGCTCTCAAGTCGTCGGACGGCGCGGAACGGCAGGCCGAGGCCATGCGGCGCAGCGCCGCCCTGCGCAGGGCGGCCGACCGTGCCGACGCGGAGGAGATTGCCGTACGTCTGGCTCCGGCGGTGCTGTCGGTGGCGGCGCGGGCCGCTGAGTCGGGCCATCTCTACGGCTCGGTCGGAGCGGCCGACATCGTGGCCGCGATCGAGTCGCAGGTCGGCGCGGTGGTCGACCCCAAGACGGTGATGCTCGACGCCCCGATCCGGGAAGTCGGCTCGCACACGGTGCTGTTCCATCTGCACGCCGACGTCGAGGTGCCTGTCACCGTAGAGGTGACCGCCGAGGACGAATAGCGCGAAGGGCTGTTCACAGCGCGTCCACATCCCGGCTGAGACATCCCCCGAATTCCCCGGCAAGGACGGGGAAATCCCCGGCCTTATCCCCGCCGGCCGGCCGCGGCTGTCACACCCCCCCGGTACCGTCGGCGCTCACAGCGGGCCAGTCCGCTGTGAGGGTAGGTATTCGTGGGCGTTCATTCATGAGTGTCACTGACAGCGCGCAGTGGCAGAGGACAGGGGCCACCGGCGGCGAGGGGCGCGACGCCCGCGTGCCGCCCCACAACCTGGTGGCCGAGGAGTCCCTGCTGGGCGCGATGCTGCTGTCTCGCGACGCCATAGCCGACGCGCTCGAGACAGTGTCGGCGGAGCACTTCTACCGGCCGGCGCATGCCCGTGTGTTCGAGGCGGTCCGGGATCTCTACAGTGCGGGGGATCCGGCTGACGCGGTGACGGTAGCCGAGGTCCTCGAGCGCAGCGGCACGCTGGAGGCCATCGGCGGACTGGACGGCCTGCTGTCGTTGCAGATGAACACGCCGGCTACGTCGAACGCGTCCTCATATGCCCGCATCGTTCACGAGAACCACACGCTGCGCCGGCTGATCGAGGTGGCCGGTGAGATCGCCGAGTTGGGCTACGGCCGTCCCGATGACGTGACCAAGGCGGTGGACTGGGCCGAGAACCTGATGTACCAGGTGGCCCAGGGCCAGGTGGGCGACAACACCGTCCAACTGTCGGAACTGCTGGACGGGACGCTGGACCGCCTCGAGGAGCTCTACGAGCACGGCGGCTCGATCACCGGTACCGAGACCGGATACAAGGATCTCGACAAGCTGCTCTCGGGCCTTCAGCCCAGCTCCCTGTACGTGGTGGGTGGCCGACCGTCGATGGGCAAGACCTCGTTCGCGCTGGGCATGGCTGCCCATGCGGCGATCAAGGTACGACGGCCGGTGCTGGTGTTCTCGCTGGAGATGGGCCACATGGAGCTGACTCAGCGCCTGCTGTGCTCCGAGGCCCGGATCGACTCCACCAAGATGCGCGACGGCCGGCTGAGCGACGACGACTGGGACGCGATCACCGGCGCGATGCGCCGGCTCTCGACCGCGCCGATGTGGATCGATGACAACCCCAACGTGACCGTGATGGAGATCAGAGCCAGGGCGCGGCGACTCAAGAGCCAGGTCGGCGATCTGGCCATGGTCGTCGTGGATTACCTCCAGCTGATGACCGGCCGCCAGAGCGCCGACAACCGCCAGGTTGAGGTGGCGGAGATCTCAAGGGGCTTGAAGATCCTGGCCCGGGAGCTGCAATGCCCGGTGGTGGCGTTGTCACAGCTGTCCAGGAACCTCGAGATGCGCCAGCAGAAGCGTCCCATGCTGGCGGACCTGCGTGAGTCCGGGGCCATCGAGCAGGACGCCGACGTGGTCATGTTCATCTATCGTGACGAGGTGTACAACCCCGACAACGCCGACACTGCGGGCATTGCCGAGGTCATCGTGGCCAAGAACCGCAACGGGCCGACAGCCACCACCGAGCTGGTCTTCCTGTCCCGGTTCACCACTTTCGCCGACTACGCGGCCCGCTCGGCCATCTAGCGCGTCGGAGGCCTGAAGAGAGTGTTCTTCGGCGAGAACATCCTGGCGCTGCTGATGCTGGCCCTCGGTGGCGCCATGGCTGCCGGCAACGCCGCCGCTCTGCTGCGACCCCGTCCCCACCGGCGCGAGCCCGGCGACCTGGAACGGGCCCCGGTGGGCCGCTGCATCCTCTACATGATCGTCGGCTTGGTGGCTGCGGTCTGGGCTCTAGCATCACTGCTGTCGTCGTAGACCATCGCGAGGCCTCCCATGACATCTTCAGCGCTCGCCGGCAACCTGGATCCCGCTTCGCTCGACCTGGCGATGTCGCCGCAGGCTCGCCCGCTCTATGACCGGGTCGTCGAGTTCGTAGCGGCCGAGGTGGAGCCGGTCACCGCCGAGTTCTTCAGGCTGGGCGAGGACCGGGCCGAGCGCTGGGGCTACGGACCCGGCCAGCTCGAGCTGCTCGACGGACTCAAGGCGCGAGCCAAGGCAGCCGGGCTGTGGAACTTCTTCCTGCCCGACGCGGCCAGCGGGGAGGGCCTCAGCAACCTCGACTACGCCTACATCGCGGCGGAACTGGGCAAGAACCCGATCGCCTCGGAGTGTCTCAACTGCAGTGCCCCCGACACCGGGAACATGGAGGTGCTGGAGCGAGTGGGCACTCCCGAGCAGAAGGAACAGTGGCTCGAGCCGCTCCTGGCCGGCGAGATCCGATCGTGCTACGCAATGACCGAACCCACGCTGGCGTCGTCGGATGCCAAGAACATCGCCACGCAGGCCACCCTCGACGGCGACGAGTGGATCATCAACGGCGAGAAGTTCTACATCTCCGGGGCTGGGGATCCGCGCTGCAAGATCATGATCTGCATGGTGCAGACCAGCCCCGACGGTCCCCCGCACCGCCGCCAGTCCCAGATCCTGGTGCCGATGGACACTCCCGGTGTCGACGTGATCGGCCCGATGCACGTGTTCGGGGAGGACGACGCGCCCCACGGCCACATGCACATCCGGCTCGACGATGTGAGGGTGCCGGCGTCGAACATTCTGCTGGGAGAGGGAAGGGGCTTCGAGATATCCCAGTTGCGCCTCGGGCCGGGCCGCATCCACCACTGCATGCGGTCCATTGGCGCGGCGGAGAAGGCCTTGGGCCTCATGGTGCGCCGGGGCATGAGCCGCGAGGCGTTCGGTCGCCCGCTGGCCCAGCTCGGCGGGAACTCCGAGATCATCGCTCGGGCCCGGGTCGAGATAGAGGCCATGCGGCTCATGGTGCTGCGAGCGGCCAAGGCCATGGACACCCTCGGGAACGCCGAGGCGAGAGTGTGGGTGAGCGCGGTCAAGGCGATGGTTCCCGAGCGGGTGTGCCGCATCATCGACCAGGCCATCCAGATGCACGGCGCGACCGGCGTCTCGCAGTGGACACCGCTGGCCCGCATGTACGCGAACCAGAGGACTCTGCGGCTGGCCGACGGCCCCGACGAAGTGCACTGGTTCGTGGTCGGCAGGGCCGAGATAGCGGCCCACGAGGGACTCGGCGACCCGGCCGAGGAGGCGCGGCAGCGGCATCTCGCACAGAAATGATACGCCAGTTGACAGCTGGGTGACACTGTATGTATCATCCGCTGCCCCGCGGTATGTCCGCCTAGGGTGGGCCGCCGGAGAGGGAGTAGGAGGTTGACCGGTGACCATCACCTCGGAACGATCACAGTCTGGAATGCCCGCACCGGCGGGCGAGGCCGGCGCAACCACTGTGGCGTCGCTGGCTCGGGACTGGGCCCGGCGCAACCCCAATCAGGTCGCCATGCGGGAGAAGGACTTCGGCATCTGGCAGGAGTACACCTGGGCCGAGACCTGGGACCTGATCGAGACCGCGGCCCACGGGCTGCTGGAGTTGGGGGTCGAGGTCGGCGACCGGGTGGCGATCCATTCTGAGGACCGTCCCGAGTGGGTCATCCTCGACCTGGCCACGGTGGCGGTCCGGGGCGTCACCGTGGGGCTGTATCCGACCAACCCGACCGCCGAGGTCGAGTACCTGATCGGGGACTGCACGCCCACGATCTTCTTCGCCGAGGATCAGGAGCAGGCTGACAAAGTGCTGGAGGTCCCGGCCGAGACGGCTACGTCGGTCCGGCGGATCCTCTTCACCGAGCCACGAGGCTTCGGCGACTACGACGATCCGCGCCTGCTGTTCTGGGACACCTTCCTGGAGATGGGACGCCGGCACCGCGAGGCCCACCCGGGTGTGGTGGAACAGCGGATGGCGTCGGCCACCGACAGCGACGTGATGACGCTCGTCTACACCTCGGGGACCACCGGGCCGCCCAAGGGCGCCATGCTGACCAACGCCAACTCGGCCTACTGCATCGACAAGATCGTCAACGAGACCGACCGGTTCCCCGACCGCACCGGCCCCAACTCGAAGGATCTGATCGTCACCTACCTGCCGTTGTGCCATGTGGCCGAGCGGATCTTCTCGACATGGACGCTGGTGGGCGCGGGCCCGTCGTTGAACTTCGCGGAGTCGATCGAGACCGTCACCGAGAACCTGAGAGAAGTGCAGCCGACGCTGTTCTTCGCGGTACCGAGGATCTGGGAGCGCCTGCACGCCCTGGTCACCATCAAGGGCAGCGATGCGACGCCGTTCAAGCGGCTCCTCCTGCGCTTCACGATGGTGCTCGCCAGGATCATCGGACGGAAGAAGGTTGCCAACGGCGGCAGCCACACGCTGGCTACCCGGCTGCTGTACGCAGTGGGCCAGCCGCTGGTGTTCCGGGCTCTGAAGGAGCGGATCGGCCTGCGGCGCTGCCGCCATGCCGGCTCGGGAGCGGCTGCCATCGCGCCCGAGGTGCTCGAGTTCTTCATCGGCATCGGTGTGCCGGTGTTCGAGCTCTACGGCATGACCGAGAACTCGGCCGTCGCCACCTGCAACTTCGCGGGCCGGATGAAGCTCGGCACGGTGGGGGAGCCCTACTCCGACATCGGGCTGCGCATCGACGAGGCGACCGGCGAGATCCAGACCAAGCATCCGGGCGTGTTCGCGGGCTACTGGAACAAGCCCGACCAGACCGCGGAGACGTTCACTCCCGACGGTTGGCTCATGACCGGTGACGTGGGGGTGTGGGTTGACGGCACCCACGTGAAGATCGTCGACCGCATCAAGCACATCATCATCACCTCCGGCGGCAAGAACATCTCCCCGTCGGAGATCGAGAACAGCCTCAAGACCTCGGCCTACGTGAAGGAGGCGATGGTGATCGGTGACGGCCGCAAGTTCGTGAGCGCGCTGATCGGCATCGAGCTGGAGACGGTGGGCGATTGGGCCCAGCGCAACAACATCCCCTACACCACCTACCGGGACTTGTCGGAGAAGGAGGAGGTGATCGAGCTCATCTCGAAGGTGGTGGACGAGACCAACAAGAAGTTCGCCCGGGTGGAGCAGATCAAGAAGTTCAAGATGCTGCCCAAGGAACTCGACCACGAGGACGGGGAGCTGACGGCCACCCAGAAGCTCAAGCGCAGCGCCATGGAAGACATGTTCCGCGACCTGGTGGAGTCGATGTACTGATGGTCGTCGATGGGCTGATGGTGGGGGCACCGGTCCGAGGCGGAGAACCGCGCTGATGGCCGAATCCGCGGCTGCGAGGCTCTCGGCGATCGACTTGCGTCGGGGCGCGCCGATGGGCTTCCTGATCGGTGCGCTGGCCGCGTCGTTGATCTTCGGGATGGTGCAGCTGGCCAACGATCCGGCCCTGTTCTTCCAGACGCTGATGAAGTCGCTGGGGCTCGGCTCGGTCTACGCCCTGATCGCGCTCGGCTTCGTGCTCATCTTCAAGGCCACCCAGACCGTCAACTTCGCCCAGGGAGCCCTCGCGGCCACCGGTGCGCTGTTCCTGGCGTTCCTGGTGCAGAAGCGCAGCGTGTTCACCGAGGGCGAGAGCGTGGTCGAGCGGGCCGGCCACATCCCCTTCACCAACATCGCCAACCCCCTCGACAGCCTGGGCGGCCCGGCATGGGTGCACTGGTCGCTCAGTGTCGTCGTAGCCCTCGCGTTCGCGGCGGTGGTCGGACTGGTGGTCGAGCGGCTGGCGATACGGCCCATGATCGGTGAGCCGCTCTTCTCGGTGGCGGTGATCACGCTCGGCCTCGAGATCATGTTCCGGGTCTTCAACAACGACGCGGTCGAGATCGAGCTCCGCCCCATCGGCGTTCCCTGGAAGTTGGACGGCTTCAAGGTGGGCGACGCGTTCATCAACTGGAGCTTCGTGGCCGCCATGATCACGGCCGCGGCCGCCTTCGTGGCCGTGTACTTCTTCTACCGGTCGCGGCTCGGCATAGCCATGCGGGCCGTCGCCTTCGACCAGGAAGCGGCCATGGCCCAAGGAATCAACGTCGGCCGGGTGTTCGCCATCGCCTGGGCGGCCGGCGCGGTTCTGGCCGCCATCGGCGGCATCTTCGCCACCCAACCCCCGGTCGAGCAGCAGATCTCCGTCGACCAGAGCACGGCCAACATCGCCTTCCGGGCCCTTCCCGCCGTGATCCTGGGTGGTCTGGATTCGGTGACCGGGGCTCTGCTGGGCGGTCTGATAGTGGGTGTGGCCGAGATTTACGCCGGGCAGTACGCCGCGGCCAACACCTCGTGGCTCGGTGCCGGATACCCGCTGATCGTGCCCTACGTCGTGATGATCATCGGGCTGCTGGTGCGGCCCTACGGCCTGTTCGGCACACCCGAGATCGAGAGGGTGTGACGATGCCGTACCGACGCCCGCCCAGAGAGGCTTGAGCAGTGCTCGGCCGGCCCCACCTGTACACCGCGTACCGCCAGGAAGCTCAACTGCTCCCGACGTGGACCCAGAAAGTGGTGTGCACGCTGTTCGTGGCGGTGTTGTTCCTGATGCCCTTCGATCTGCCGGTCATCAGCCACATTCCGCTCGTGCGATTCCTGGGCGACAACGACTGGATGCGGCCGATGGCCCTCATGATGGTGCTGGCCATCGCCGCTCTCGGCCTCAACCTGCTGGCCGGGGTGGCCGGTCAGGTGTCGCTGGGCCACGCCTTCTTCATGGGTGTGGGTGCCTGCACCGCGGTGTACCTCGGAGGAAGCAGCGGCGAGGAGACTTGGGGCCACTTGTTGCCGATCTGGATCTGGCTTCCCGGCGCGGGCGTCGTTGCCGCCCTGGTGGGGATAGCCGTGTCCCCGGTGGCGGTGAGACTCCGGGGGCTCTACCTGGCCATCGTCACGCTGGGCCTGGTCTTCCTGGGCATCCACTTCGGCAACACCAGCTGGGGCCGCAAGATCGCCGGGCCGCCTGCACTGGGCCGCGAGTTTCCCGGCCTGGACGTGCGGCTGTGGAAGGAGGAGACCCCGTTCCTCAATGTGGAGGATGACGGCCAATGGCTCTGGTTCCATGTGACCGACCTCCAGAAGCGGTACCTGTTCCTGCTGGTGCTCACCATCGCGTTCACGCTGGTGGCCAAGAACCTGACCCGCAGCCGCACCGGCCGGGCCCTCCAGGCGATCCGGGACCGGGACATCGCGGCCGAGGTCATGGGAGTGCCCGAGTTCCGCTACAAGGTGATCGCCTTCGCGGTGTCGTCGTTCTTCGCCGGCGTCGCGGGGGCCCTGTTCTCCGCCCTGTCCCAGCGGATCCTGGCCACAGACTTCGGCCTGTTCCTGTCGGTGGAGTTCATCGCCATCCTGCTCATCGGCGGCGCCGGGACTACCTCGGGCACCCTGATCGGCACGTTCTTCGTGGTGATGGTGCCCCAGTTCGTGGAGGAGTTCACCAAGTGGCTCGACCGCGCCGAGGGCGGGCTCGCCGAGCAGTTGGCCCGGTTCCTGCTCACCGAGGGGGACGACTTCGGCATCATCAACACCGCCATCCAAACGCCCGGATGGACGCTGAGCGTGTTCGACTGGAACATCGTCCTGTTCGGCGCGCTCATCGTCGTGTTCCTGATAGTGGAGCCGCTCGGGATCTTCGGCATCTGGGTTCGAGTCCGCAACTACTGGAAGCGGTGGCCGTTCAGCTATTGATAAGTCACCTTCCGTCAAGTCAAGATGTGAGCGCCATCCGGGTGCTCCTAGCCCAATAGACAACCCCGTGGAGGAAGAGACCGTGAAACAAATTAGATGGATGCTCGCAGTGCTCTGTGCCGTGGCTTTGATCGCCGCGGCCTGTGGCGACGACGAGCCAGACACGTCGGCCGCCGATGACGCGGCTGCCGCGGCACAGGCCGAAGCCGCCGCGGCCGAAGCGGAAGCCGCCGAGGCCGAAGCGGACAGAGCTGCCGCGCAGGCCGAGGCCGATGCGGCGCAAGCCGCGGCCGAGGAAGCCCAGGCCGCCGCGGACGAAGCCGCGGCCAGACTGGCGGAAGCCGAGGCGGCGGCCGAAGCGGCAAGCGCTGAGCAGCAGGCTGAGGCACAGGCCGCACTGGAAGCTGCCCAGGCCGAAGCCGAAGCTGCCCAGGCTGCCGCGGAGGCGGCCCAGGCGGAGGCTGAGACGGCCGCTGGTGAAGCCGAAGCTGCCCAGGAGGCCTTGGCCGCAGCCGAAGGAGCCATAGCCCACGACATCGGCGTGGACGTCGACACACAGACGATCCGGGTGGGTCTCAACACCGACCTGACCGGCATCTTCGCTCCGCTCACCACCAAGATCACCGACGCCCACCTGGCCTACTGGGAGTGGGTCAACGACAACGGCGGGATCCAGGGCTGGACGATCGAACCGGTCGTGCTCGACAACGCCTACGACGTACCCACCCACCTCGAGAACTACGAGGTCTTCTCGGGTGACGGTCCCGAGAGCGTGGTGATGTTCGCCACCTCCACCGGCTCGCCTCACTCCGCTTCGACGGCCCAGTTGCTCATCGAGGACAACATGGCCGCCATCCCGCTGTCGTGGTACTCGGGCTGGGCCGACCCCTCGATCGGCAAGAACCTGTTCGAGGTGCAGACCAATTACTGCATCGAGGCCATGAACGGCACCACCTACATGGCCGAGACCTACGGCGACAACGTGGCCATCGCCACGTTCCCCGGCGACTACGGCCAGGACGCGGCCAGGGGCGTCAAGATCGCGGCCGAGGCCCTGGGCCTGAACATCGTCTACGACGGTGAGGGCGCGGTCATCCCCGGCGCGGACCAGACGCCGGTCATCACCGGCATCGTCGAGTCCGGCGCGGACTGGGTGTGGGTCACCCTCAACCCCGGTCACACCGCACAGCTCCTGGGCGGCTCCGCGGCGGCCGGCTTCACCGGGCAGTGGATAGGCAGCGCCCCGAGCTGGAACCCGGCTCTGCTGCTCGTCGACGGCTTCAAGGAGTTGGCCGACGCGTACTACACCCACTCCACCTACACGGTGCTGCTGGGCGTGGGCGAGGCGGCCGGCATGCAGGAGCTGCTCGACGTCATGCGCGAGTACCGCCCGGAGGCTCCCTGGGACGACTTCTACATCATCAGCTGGATCCAGGGCTACGTCGTGCACCAGATCCTCGATCAGGCCATCAGCAACGGCAACATCACCCGGGCCGGCGTGCTGGCCGCGGCCAACCAGGTGACGGCCGACCTGAACGGTCTGGCGCCCAACCAGTCCTGGGTGGGCAACCCCGACGACAACGTGGTGCGCGAGACCTACCTGTACGACGTCGACCTGTCGCTGTACACGCCCGGTGCCAAAATCACCGACGAGAATGCCAACAGCGGCTTCTCGCTGATCAAGGGGCCCTACGCCTCCGAGACTGCCCTGAACTGGGAGTACGAGCCCTGCTTCGTGGCTTCCTAGCCAATTAGGGCCTGCCGGCGGGGCGGCGCTGCGCGAGCAGACCGCCCCGCCGGAGCCTGCCCGCCTACCGGACTGCTGACAATGCTTGAAGTCGCCAATCTCGAGGTCGTCTACAACGAGGTCGTCCTCGTGCTGCGCGGCCTGTCCATCGAGGTGCCCGACGGCGGCATCGTGGCGTTGCTCGGTGCCAACGGGGCGGGCAAGACCACCGCGGTGCGGGCCATCACCGGCCTGCTCGACATCCATGAGGGTGACATCACCAAGGGCTCGGTCGTCTGGAACGGCACCGACATCTCCAACTACAAGCCGTCGCGCATCGTCGAGGCCGGCATCACCCAGGTGATGGAGGGCCGCCGGATCTTCGCCGAGCTCTCCGTGGACGAGAACCTCAACGCGGGCGCGTTCACGGTGCGGGACCGGAGGGAGAACCAGGATGCCTACGAGCGGGTCATGGAGCTGTTCCCGCTGCTGCAGGGCCGCCGGCGCGACACCGCCGGGTACCTTTCCGGCGGCGAGCAGCAGATGCTGGCCATCGGGCGAGCGCTGATGGCCGACCCGAAGCTGCTGATCCTCGACGAGCCCTCGCTGGGGCTCGCTCCGATGCTGATCGAGCAGATACGGGACATCATCGTCGACATCAACGCCCAGGGAACCAGCGTGCTGCTGATCGAGCAGAATGCGGTGATGGCCCTGTCGATCGCCCACTACGGCTACGTCATGGAGTCGGGGAAGGTGGTCATGGACGGCGATCCCGAGAAGCTGCTCGCCGACGAGGATGTGCAGGAGTTCTACCTGGGCCTGCGGGCCGAGGGCGAGCGCAAGTCGTTCCGCGACGTGAAGCACTACAAGCGGCGCAAGCGATGGCTGTCGTGAGTCCCTCCGGAGAGTCGCGGCCCGCCCTGCTGCAGGTGGACGACATCTCGCTGCGATTCGGCGGGGTCACTGCCATCGACTCGGTGTCGTTCGAGGTTCGCGAGGGTGAACTGTTCTCCATCATCGGGCCGAACGGCGCGGGCAAGACGTCGATCTTCAACTCGATCTCGCAGGTGTACCGGCCCCAGTCGGGCGACATCCGCTGGAAGGGGGCCTCCATCATGGGGACCCGCCCCGACCGGGTGGCCCAGCTGGGGGTGGCCCGCACATTCCAGAACATCGAGCTGTTCTCCCACATGACCGTCCTCGACAACCTGCTGACCGGCCGGCACATCCGCATGACCGGATCGTTCCTGGCCGGTGCGCTGTGGGTGGGCAAGGCCAAGCGGGAGGAGATCGAGCACCGCCGCAAGGTGGAGGACATCATCGACTTCCTGGAGATCGAAGGCTGGCGCAAGCACCCGGTGGCCCTGCTTCCCTACGGCATCCAGAAGCGGGTCGAGCTGGGCCGGGCCCTGGCCATGGAGCCCGAACTGCTCATGCTCGACGAGCCCGTGGCCGGCATGAACCTCGAGGAGACCGAGGACATGGCCCGGTTCATCCTCGACATCCGCCGCGAGCTGGGCATCACCCTGCTCATGGTGGAGCACGACATGGGCCTGGTGATGGACATTGCGGACCGGGTGCTGGTGCTCGACTTCGGTCAGAGGATCTCCGAGGGCACTCCTGCCGAGGTGCAGCGGGATCCCCGCGTGATCGCGGCCTACCTGGGCAGCACGGACCTCGACTTGTCGACGGCCGGCTGACGGCGGGCCCGCCGGCAGCCCTAGGATCGGGTCGTGGTCGATTCCGCCATCGGCAGCGCGTCAGCGGCACTGCTCGATGGGCGTCGTCAGCTCACCGCCGGTGAGTTGGCCGGGCTGGCCGCGGTCGACGACTCCGGCGTGCCCTCACTGGCCGCTCTCGCCCACGAGGTCCGCCTGGCCTGGGCCGGCCCCACGGTCGAGGTGGAGGGCATCCTGTCGGCCAAGACCGGCGGCTGTCCCGAGGACTGCCATTTCTGTAGCCAGTCGGCCGCCTTCGACACCCAGGTGAAGGCCACCCCGTTCCTCGACACCGACGAGGTTCTGGCCGCGGCCCGTGAGACGGCAGAGCTGGGAGCCAGCGAGTTCTGCATGGTGCTGGCGGTGCGGGGGCCGGACCGCCGCACCATGGACCGGCTCATCGAGCTGACCGCGCTGGTGTCGGCCGCCACGGGCCTGAACGTCGCCGTGAGCGCCGGCATCCTCACCCGCGAGCAGGCTTTCGAACTGGCTGACGCGGGCGTGCACCGCTACAACCACAACCTGGAGACGAGCCGCTCGTTCTTCGGCGAGGTGGTGACCACCCACAGCTTCGACGAGCGGGTCGACACCTGCGGCTACGTTCGCGAGGCCGGCATGGAGCTGTGCTGCGGCGTGCTCCTCGGGATGGGGGAGACCATCGAGCAGCGCCTGGAGTTGATCGAGCAGATCCGGGCAGTGGAGCCCTGCGAGGTGCCGATCAACTTCTTGAATCCCCGCCCCGGTACCCCGCTGCAGATCCGCAAGCCGGTCGGAGCGCTGGAAGCCATCCGGTGGATCGCTCTGTTCCGGCTGGCCCTGCCGTCGGTGATCCTGCGCTACGCCGGCGGGCGCGAGATCACCCTCCGGGACCTGCAGGCCATGGGCATGACATCGGGAATCAACGCGCTGATCGTGGGCAACTACCTGACCACTCTGGGGCGGTCGCCCCAGCAGGACCTGGACATGCTCGCCGACCTGCGCATGCCCATCGGGAGCCTGTCGGCCGCGGTTTGAGCGATCAGGAGTCGTACTGCTGCGGCTGCGGCCGCCGCGACTGCTCGGGCTGCCTGCCCGAACTGGACCCGCCCCGCTACTGCAGCCGGTGCGGGGCCTGGCTGGCCACATCCGTCACCCCAGCGGGCTGGACAGCCGGATGCCGCCGCTGCGGCACGATCCGCTCAGGCTCGTAGTACCTCCACAACCTCGTGACAGGCGTGGCAGCTGTACACGGCCCGGCACCGGGCCGGGCCGAACGGCGACTGCTCCACCAGCGCCGCCTCACCGCAGCGGGGGCATTCGGCCGGCCGGCCGGGAAGAGCCACCGCCACTGTGAACTCCCGGGCCATGACGGTGCGGGCGTGCCCGCTGAGCCGGGAGGTATCCCAAGACTCGGCACTGCGCCTCACGTCCACGCCGGTGATGCCGTCGAGTGCCCCGACGGCTCGGGCGATGTCGGCCGCGATGACATCGTGGGCCGGGCAGCCGCTGAAGGTGGTGATCAACTCCACCGAGGCCTGCCCGTTGGCAACCTCGACGGCGGCGATCATGCCCATGTCGACCACGCTGACACCGGGATACTCCGGATCGTCCACGCCCCGCAGCGCGTCGATCACGTCGGTCGCGGGGACCGTTCGAGCGTCACTGGTCACACTCCAAACCCTACGGCCACTGCCGGGCGCATGCTGATCGACAGCGATGCGCGCTAACGACAGTTTCAATTCCAACCACTAGTGTCGCGAGCATGTCGGTTGGGGCTGCGCCGGAGACGAGGCGTGAAGCGACGAGGCCTGAGGCGTTGCGCTGGTCGAGGTTGCACCCGTCGGGATGGGTAGCGGTGGTCACGCTGCTGGCGGCAGTGGCCGCGCACCTCTTCACCGACACCGATTACCTGGTCGGCCACTTCGAGTGGTGGTGGTGGATCGTGCTCGTGGCCGGCGTGGCCGTCTCGGCCTGGCACGACGGGCTCCACCGGCTGCGCCTGCTGATCGAAGGAATCCCCAGCATCACGCTGAAGCTCGCGATGATCCTGGCCTGGGCCGTGTTCATCCTGCAGTTCTTCAATGTGATCACCCGGTACACCAACGAGTATGTAAACCAGGACATTCTCATCGGCGAAGTGGTCAGCCTGGCATGGCAGTCGTTCGGGCTCATGTTCCTGGTGGCCATCAACGTCGGTGTCCGCGACGGCGTGAACCCCCGCATCGACTTCTGGTGGATCAACTTCTCGAACAAGACCAAGGCCGCGCTCGACTTCGCCATGCACACGGTGCTGCTCCTGCCGTTCATCTTCATGAGCGTCCGCATCATGCAGCACTACGCCGCGGCCGCCCTCGGCCGGCGCCACAACGGCGAATGGCCCGCCGGTTGGCGGGTGTGGCAGAGCTGGGAGGAGGCGGTCGACGCGGGCGGCCTGGCGGTCGGGCCCATCAAGACGATGCTGCTGGTGGGCTTCTTCCTGTTCGGCCTGCAGCTCCTGGCCGAGGTCATCAAGACCGGGTTCGTCCTGATCGGACGGGAGGACTACGGCGACATAGTGGAACGCGACACCCCTCAGCGGATCGAGTAGCGGTGTCTATGTTCCTCCATGCATCAGCCTCTAGGCGCTGGCTGCATTCCGGTACCGGGTGTGCGGCGGTGACACGCGGGCAGCGGATCGAGTAGCCGATCGTGGGAGTGCTCGCCCTGGAGACCATTTTCGGCATGGATGCCGGGGTGTTCCTGGCCCTGACCATGTTCGCAGTGTTCATGCTGGTGATCCTGTCCGGCTACAACGTGGCCTTCTCGTTCGCGGCCACCGCACTGTTCTTCAGCTTCGTGGGCGATTTGCTGGGCGTGTTCGACCCGAACACGCTCAACACCCTTCCGGGCCGCTGGTACAAAGCCATAAGCGACCCGACGCTGCTGGCGGTGCCGCTGTTCGTGCTGATGGGCGCCATCCTCGAACGGTCGGGCATGGCCGAACGGTTGCTCAACGCGTTCGGCATGCTCATGGGCCGCCTGCGGGGAGGCGTCGCGGCCGCGGTCGTGGTAGTCGGCACCCTGCTGGCTGCGGCCACCGGTGTGGTGGCCGCCACGGTGATCGTGATGGGCCTGCTTTCGCTGCCCGCCATGGTGCGCCTCGGGTACGACAACAAGCTCTCCACCGGCGCCATCATCGCTTCAGGCACGTTGGCCCAGCTGTTGCCGCCGAGCATCGTGCTGATCCTGCTCGCCCAGCAGTTGGGCGTGGGAATCCTGGGATTGTTCGCCGGGGCGCTGCTGCCCGGCCTGCTGCTGAGCGGGCTCTACGTGGCCTACGTGCTGATACTGGCCTGGCTCAGACCCCACACGGGTCCGGCCATGCCCAAGGAGCAGCGCACGCTCACCGGCAACCCGTCGGTGCGGACGAAGCTGTTGCTGGCGGTGATCCTGTCGCTGATGGTGGGGGCGGTGTCGCTGCTGGCCAGAGCGAGCGGGATGGGTTTGCTGGCCAGCGCCTGGTCGCCGCTCGTCATGGTCGTGATCCACTTCATCGTGTTCTTCGTGGTCCTGTTGCGCACCCGGATGCTGGCCACCGAGGTCCTGGTGGCCATCGTGCCGATACTGACGCTGATCTTCGGGGTTCTCCTGTCCATCTTCGCGGGGATCGCCACCCCGTCGGAGTCGGGCGCGGTGGGCGTCTTCGGCGCGTTGGTGCTGACCGTGTTGAACTGGCTGTTCGACCATCTGCTGGCCAAGGAGGGCGCCACCCACATCACCAAGGGCTGGCGGCTCGACTGGCAAGCGGTCAAGGACGCGGCCCGCTCCACCACCAACGTGGTGGTGCTGGTCATGACGCTGCTGTTCTGCTCGACCTTCTTCAGCGCCATGTTCTTCCAACTCGGCGGGTCGGACCAGACGTCCGAGTGGCTGACCTCGATCGGCGGGGGCAAGTGGGGCTTCGTGGCCATCGCCATGATCGCGGTGTTCCTGCTGGGCATCAACCTGGAGTTCCTGGAGATCACCTTCATCGTGGTGCCGATCTTCGTGCCGGCCATGGACTTCCTCGGCTTCACGCCCGACGAGAAGATCTGGTTCGCGGTGCTGATGGCGGTGAACCTCAACATGGCCTTCATCTCACCACCGGTGGGGTTCTCGCTGTTCTACCTGCAGAGCGTGGCGCCGCCCGAGGTGAAGACGGCCGACATCCACAAGGGCGCCTTCCCGTTCATGGGCCTCCAGGCCTTGGCCCTCGTGATACTGGCCATCTTCCCCGCCATCACGTACACGTCGATAGACACATTCCGGTTCGGTTGACGCAGGCCGCGCGCGCCTGGAGCACTCCCTGCCGCTGTTTCTTCTCGACACCCCTCCTAACGCTGGTGTATTGTCCGGGCTTCGCCGGATGACAATGCCGGGAAGCCCGCCTTCCGGGCAGGTTGTACGATGGCGGTCCAATCATGTCCACCACGGAGGGGAAACAATGAATCAGGAAACCAGCCCGGGTCAGACCGACGGCACGGCCGTCGACACGATCCTCGATGAGGCGGACTCCTCGAGCCTGGCCAGACGGGGGTTCATCAAGGGCGGGCTCGGCGTAGCCGGGTTCGCGGCCGCGTCCGCGATCCTGGCCGCGTGCGGCGACGACGCCGAGGATGCGCCCGCTCCCGCGGCCGCACCGAGCGACGACGACGCGGCTACGACAACGACCGCAGCGGCGACCACCACGACGGCCAGCGACACCGTGGCCGTGACCGCCCAGGGTCCCGAGATCGAGTGGGAGATGGCCACCAGCTGGCCCACCGCCCTCGTGACGCTGTTCGGCTCGGCCCAGTACTTCGCCAGGCGGGTGGGCGAGCTCACCGGCGGGCGCTTCGTCATCAACGCTCGCCCCGCGGGCGAGATCGTCGGTGGCCTCGAGGTGCTTCAGACGGTGCGCGACCTCGGTGTGGAGATGGGTCACACGGCCTCCTACTACTACGTCGGCATCAGCCCGGTTCAGCAGTTCGGCACCGCGGTCCCGTTCGGGCTCAACCAGCGCCAGCAGAACGCCTGGCTGTACGGGACCTTCGACAACGAGGGCAGGCGCAGCGGCATCGACATGCTCAACGAGTTCTATGCGGCTGAGCACGGCATCATCGCTTTCCCCGGGGGCGCTACCGGCTGCCAGATGGGCGGCTGGTTCACCAACGAGATCAACACGGTCGACGACCTGAACGGCCTCAAGATGCGCATCCCCGGCCTCGCCGGGCGGGTGCTGGAGAACCTCGGCGGCGAGCAGGTGACACTGGCCGGCGGCGAGATCCTGCAGGCCATCCAGACCGGCGCCATCGACGGCGCCGAGTTCGTCGGCCCGACCGACGACTTGATCCTGGGTCTCAACGAGTTCCAGGGCGACCTGTTCTACTACCACCCGGGCTGGTGGGAGCCGGGCACCGCGCTGGAGGTCCAGATCTCCCTGGAGCGGTGGAACGAGTTGCCTCCGGAGTACCAGGCCGTGATCCAGGTTGCCGCAGCCGACGCCAACATGAGAACCATGGCCACCTATGACGTGCTCAACCAGAGGGACTTGCAGACCGTCAAGGGCTTCGCCCAGATCCGCGAGTTCTCGCCGGAGCTCATGGCCGCGTTCAAGGCCGAGACCGAGAACGTGCTCGACAGCGTGGCCGCCGACGACGAGAACTTCGCGCGGATCCTCGGGCCGTGGCGCGAGTTCCGTGACGGCATCTCCGAGTGGCACGGCCTGGCCGAGAGGTCCTTCCTGAGTCAGCAGACCCAGGTCTGATCGGAGCCTGATCGGTCGCCGGGACCGAGCCCCCCGCGGGGCTCGGTCCTTGGCCTGCTAGCGGCTTGGAGCCGCCGGCGGAAGTTCGTGAGCTTGGCCCCTGAACAGGGCCACCAGTCGAGGCGCGCCCGGATTGGTGTCCGCGTCCACACGGGTGACGGTCACGTCGTAGCCTCCGCCCGAGCGATTGCGGAAGCGCTCCACGCAGACTGCGACCAAGTCATCCCCCGCCGACGCGGCCCGGACGAACTGGATGGAGGCCGCCGACGACACCGTGAGCCGGCCATGGCTGTTGCAGGCGCACTGGAAGGCGGTGTCGGCCAGGGTGAAGATCACGCCTCCATGACACTTGCCCGCGCCGTTGAGCATGTCGTCTCGAACCGTCATCCGAGCGGTAGCCGTTCCCAGTCCGGCCTCGGTCAGCTCGATGCCCAGCTGCCGGGCCATCCGGTCGTGAGCGTGCAGCCGTCGGGCATTGGTCTCACCGTCGTGTAGCGGAGTGTCGGCCATCTTTGGCACACTACGCGGCGTGTCGAGTCCGGGCCGTTCTCTGCGTCCAGCCGGTGAGGCGGGCCGCGATGAGGCTGGGGGCAAGCTGCCCAATGCTCCGAAGTTCCGCACTGACCGGAGCCACTACCGGTCTGCGCTCGAGCAGTGGATGCGGCGGGCCCTGCCCTCCCGGCACGACCTCACCGTTGCCGGTATCGAGATCCCGGTAAGCACGGGGTTCTCGAACGAGACGGTGATCCTCGAGTTGGCCTGGACTGAGGATGGCTCGGATCTCCAGGAACGCTACGCGGTGCGCATCGAGCCCGCCGACGGCGGCATGTTCCCGCCCCAGACCCCGCACTGCGCGGTGTCGGTGGAACTCCAGTACCGGGCCATGAAGGCGGTTGCCGATGCGGGAGCAGCCCCCGTCCCACCGCTGCTCGGCTACGAGCCCGACCCGGACGTGCTGGGGGCGCCCTTCTTCGTGATGGGTTTCGTTGATGGTCGCATACCCGCGGACGTGCCCCGCTACACCGAGGCCGGGTTCGTGGTGGACGAGGCGACGCCGGCACAGCGGCGGCGCATGGTGCTGTCGGCCATCGACGTCATCGCCGGCATTCACAGCCTGGACTGGCGCGGCGCCGGTTTGGATTGGCTCGACCCGAGCGGGATCGGCCGACCAACGACTGCGCTGCAGATCGAGCTCTACCGGGACCATGTGCACTCCGAACTTGCGGGCAGGCAGCATCCCGTGCTGCATGCCGCACTCGACTGGCTCGAGGCCAACGATCCCGGCGACGACCGGATCGGGCTCACCTGGGGCGATGCCCGGTTGGGCAACATCATCCTGCAGGACTACCGGACCGCCGCCGTTCTCGACTGGGAGGTGTGCGCGCTGAGCCCGACCGAGGCCGACATGGGCTGGTGGCTTATGTTCGATCGGATGTCGTTCGATGACATGGGCATTGAACGGCTCCACGGCTACCCGACGCGAGACGAGATGATCTCCCACTACGAGCAGGTCTCGGAGCGCACGATCCGGAACCCGCACTACTGGGAGGTCTTCGGTGCTATGCGCTTCTGCACCATCTTCATCCGCCTGGGCGACCGCCTGACCGCGGCCGGCTTCGTCCCGCCGGAGCGGAACCCCGCGGTGGGCAATCAGGTGACGGCTGCGCTGGCCGCGCTGCTCGGCGTCGACAACCCCACCCCCGACCGGCTGGCTCGATGACCGAACCCGCGGCCGCGGTTCTCCCCCGGGTAGCGCTGCTGGCGACGGGTGGGACCATCGCTTGCGTCTCCGGTCCTGACGGGCGGATGGTGCCCGCTCTCACGCCGGAGGAACTGGTTGCCTCAGTGCCCGCATCGGAAGAGGTCGCGTCGATCCGGACCGAGACTCTGCGCAACGTGTCCGGCTTCGACATGGGGCCGGAGCGGATGGTCGAGGTCGCCCAGCGCGCCCGGGAACTCCTGTCGACCGGGGAGTGTGACGGCGTGGTGGTCACCCACGGCACCGACACCACCGAAGAGACCATGTACATGTGCGAGATGCTGGCCTCCGAGGTGACGTCCCGGGGTCCGATCGTGTTCGCGTGCGCCATGCGAGCCAGCCGCGAGTCGGGCGCGGACGGTCCACGGAACCTCCTGAACGCGATTCGCGTCGCTGCGAGCGCGGAGGCCCGCGGTCGGGGAGTGCTGCTCAGCGTGAACGACCGGATCCACTGCGCGAGCTGGGTGTCCAAACTCAACACTCTCCATGTGGAGACGTTCCAGTCGGTGAGGGGAGGCCCGGTCGGCTCGATGCAGGCCGGCAAACCCGTCTTCGTGCTCGACTCGCCCAGCTCGCCCCGGGGCTGCGGCATCCGCGGCGACGTTCCGCTGGTCAAGGCCTACACGGGCATGCGGACCGATGTGCTCGACTGGCACCTTGATCGAGGCATCGACGGCCTGGTGGTGGAGGGAACCGGCGCGGGGAACGTGCCCAGCACGGTGGCGCCGGGCATCGAGCGCCTCGTGGACGCCGGTATTCCGGTGATAGTCACGTCGAGGTGTCCCTACGGGCTGCCGGAGTCGCCCTACGGCGGGGCGGGCGGGGGCGCCAGCCTGGACGACCTGGGCGTGCTGCGAGCCGGCCACCTCAACGGCCCCAAGGCTCGCCTAGCCTTGATGGTCGGCCTGCACGAGACCTCCACCGTCGCCCAGCTGCGGGCCTGGCTCAGCGACATCGGCTGATCATTCCGAACTCAACCCTGCAGAACTAACTAGTGGATTGCAGGCCCTGCGAGCCGTGGTAGATGCGGGTCAGGGATATTGCCGCAATGAGTCGGGCTTCTAGGTGCCGAAGTCGTCGGGGACGTGGATGGGCATGTCGGTCTTGGCCCACTCCTTGACAGTGTCGGCCACCCCGGAGGCCTCCTCGGGGGGCAGGGCGGCCACTATGGAGCGGCCCAGAGCCTCGAACACCGGTATCTCATCGTCGTCGAGAGCCGGCATCGGCACCTTGCGGGCCATGGCCGCGTCCATGGCCGGGGCCAGACGGGCCAGCTTGGCCCGATCCCGCTCCGACGCGCCCTCGGCGAACTCGCCCATCACATCGGTCGCGAACAGCTCGAGAGTCTCGCAGATGTGGTCGTGACGGTTGTTGCCGCCCTGCTGGATGAACACCACCTGGTCGACGCCGGCCTCCGCGAAGCCTCGCAGATGGTCGCGGACCTGCTCGGGAGTGCCGATGCCGCTCTGGGTGCCCCGGTCCTCGATCGTGGGCCTGGCCTCTAGGTAGCCGGCCCAGATGTCGGTGCGGCCCGGCTTGTGCTGGCCGAAGATGTAGTGGTGGCCCAGCCCGTAGCCGAAGAACTGGAAGCCGTCGAGGCCCCGGCGCCGGGCCTCGTCGGCGTCGGGGTGCACCGACAGGCCGGTGACCATGGCGATGTTGGGATTGATCGCATGGCCGATGGGCACGCACTCGGTCTCCAGGATCCGGTAGTAGTCCTGCACCCATGCGGCCGCGTCCTGCGGGTCGACGAAGGAGAAGGTGAGCGCACCCATGCCCAGCCTGGCCGCCAGCTTGATGGTCTCCCGGTTCGAGCAGGCCACCCAGAGCGGGGGATGGGGCTTCTGCACCGGTTTGGGCACCACATTGCGGCACGGCATCGAGAAGTACTCGCCGTCGTAGCCCGGGTACGGGTCCATGGCCATCATGTTGCAGCACTGTTCAACGGCCTCCTGCCAGGCCGGGCGCTTGTCGTCGACCGGGACTCCGAAGCCGCCGAGTTCCAGGATGGACGACGACTCGCCGGTTCCGAAGTCCACCCGGCCGCCCGATACCAGGTCGAGGGTGGAGATTCGCTCCGCGACGCGGGCCGGGTGGTTGTAGCCGGGGGGCATCAGCACGATGCCATGACCGAGCCGGATCCTGGTGGTGCGCTGGCTGCAGGCGGCCAGGAACACCTCGGGCGCGGACGAGTGCGAGTACTCCTCCAGGAAGTGGTGCTCCACCTCCCAGGCGTAGTCGAAGCCGAGTCTGTCAGCCAGCTCCACCTGCTCGAGGGCTTCGTTGAAGAGCCGCTGCTCATCACCCTCGCCCCAGGGTCTGGGAAGCTGGTGCTCGTAGAAGATTCCGAACTTCACGGCCGTGACCCTAGGCGGTGCCGGGCCGGATCCGGCAGTGGATCGAGCGGTTCAACGGGACCTACTCAGCGGTGCAGCCGGCGGCGCGGATAGATGATGCTGAACAGCACGAGGTTGCAGAGGTACCCGCCGGCGCAAAGCACCCATACCCGCTTGAAGGCGGCCAGTTCAGCGGCAGGGCTTGCCGGCTGGCCGATCAGGGCGAACGCCACCGCGATGGCGAGCGCGACCGAGAGCTGGAAGAAGGTGGTACGACCGGCGGTGGCCATGGCGTAGCGCTGCGGGGGGATGTCGCGCAGTGCCGCCCCCACCAGTTGCGAGAAGCCGGTACCGGCCGACACCCCTATCAGCACTGTGGCGACGAGGAGCTGGCTGAGCGAAGGCTCGGTGGAGATGGTGAACAGGAGCCACAACAGCCCCGCCACGCCGCAGGCTGATCCCACGGTGAGCAGGGGCGAGTTGCCGATCCGGTCGGCCAGCCGCCCGGCTTGCGGCGCCACCAGGAACGACACCAGAGGACCCACCGAGTAGGCGAGTCCTGTCTCCAGCGCCGACCACCCCCAGACCTCCTGGATGAACGACGGCAGCGGAACCAGAAGGGCGAAGAAGCCGAGCGCGAAGAACAGCGAGCCGACATTGCCGAGCACGAACGAACGGATGCGCAGCAGGTCGAGGTCGAACAGCGGTGCGGGGTGACGCCGGCTCCGCCAGGCGAAGGCAGCCACCAGCAGGGCCCCGATCACGAATGAGCCGGCAGTGGGCGCCGATCCCCATCCCCACGCCTCACCCTGGACGATTCCGAGGATGACCGCGCCGACGCCCACCGAGGCCAGAGGCACGCCGATCATGTCCACGCTGGTCCCGGGTACCTTGCCGGGCCCGACCGGCCCGTGAGCGGAGCGAACAGGAGCGGGAGAGCCCGGGCTCTCCGGGAGCACTCGGGCCCCGACCACCAGAGCGGTCAGAGCGACCGGCACGTTGACATAGAACACGGCTCGCCAGCCGAAGGCCTCGATGAGTACCGCTCCCAGCGCCGGCCCCACAGCGGCGGCCAGCCCTCCCGTCGCGCCCCAGGTTCCGATGGCGGTCTGGTGGCGGCTCCGCGGGAAGGCGTCGAGCAGCAAAGCCATTCCCGCGGGGTACTGCATGGAGCCGCCGACGGCCTGCAGGGCCCGGGCCGCTATCAGCATCTCGATGCTCGTGGAGGCGCCCGCCGCCACCGATCCCAGCGCGAACAGCGCCAATCCGGCACGGAAGACCCGCCGGCGGCCGTAGCGGTCGGCCAGCCAGCCCGACAGCAGCAGCAGCGCCGCCACCACGATCGAATATGCGTTCACCACCCACGACAGCGCCGCCGGGGTGGTGCCCGACAAGGCGGCGCGGATGTCGGGCAGCGCCAGCGCGATGATCGTCAGTTCCATCGCCACCATGAACACGGCCACCGACACCACGGCCAGCGTCATCCACGCCGAACGGGAGACCGGTTCCATCGCCGGCAACTCTATGGACCGTGCTCGGGCGGTCCGCAGCAGCCGCAACCAAGCTCTACTGTAAGGAAAGAGTCACTACTCTGATTAGACATGCGCAGGGTATGGCGCTATAGTTGGGTCCGACTCGATGCACATTGGCGGGATCTGCGTCCACGGCGCTACGGTTTCGCCGCACACACAAGCTCACCCGATGGGGGGAACAATGGCCACTGACCTTGAGAGATTCGTCGAGGCGGACGGACGCGAGGAACAGATTCGAGAGGTGGAGGCCCGCATCGAGGCCGACGACATCCGGTACCTGTACTGCCAGTTCGTCTCGGTGACGGGACGGATCATGGGCAAGGGAATCCCGGCCAAGCACTTCGGCATGATCGCCCGCAAGGGCTTCCAGCTGGTGTACGGCTCAACCGCCAACCTCTTCATCGACCGCCATGGCAACTACATCGGCTATGGCCCCGAGGCCCGCGAGCTCGTCGGAATCGGCGAGCCCGAGACGTTCATGCCCCTGCCCTGGGATACCAAGACGGCCCGGGTGTGGTGCACGCTGTTCCGGGGCCGTGAGGAGGAGGTCGACGGCGGGGCCTACCTGACCTCGGACTGCCGGGGGAACCTGCGGCGCCAGCACGCCGAGTTTGAGGCCAAGCATGGACTGCACCTGCGGGCCGGCTGCGAGCCCGAGATGATGTGGCTCAAGGCCGACGCCGACGGCAAGCCCACCGTGGAGGGCATGACCAAGCCCAACTGCTACCACATCGACCAGTTCGCCGAGCTGCAGCCCCTCATCCACAGGGTGATCGAGTACTGCGAGGCCATGGGTCTCGACATGATCCAGGGTGACCATGAGGACGCCCCCGGCCAGCTCGAGCTGAACTTCAACTTCGACCGGGCCGAGCTGACAGCCGACCGGCTCACCACCTACCGTCAGGTCTGCAAGCAGGTCGGCCGGGAGCTCGGGGCCTTCCCGTGCTTCATGCCCAAGCCGTTCATGGGTGTCTCCGCCAACGGCTGTCATCACAACATCTCGCTGTGGGACGCCGACGGCAACAACAAGTTCATGCCCGAGGGCGACAACCCGCAGTTGCCCGGGCCGGTCGGCATGAAGGCCATCGGCGGGATCCTGGAGCACGTGCGGGCCCTGACCTGCCTCACCTCGCCGACGGTCAACTCCTACCGCCGGCTGTGGGACACCGGCTTCTGGGCGCCGGTGTTCGCCGACTGGGGCTACCAGAACCGCACCACCGCCCTGCGGGTCAGCGCCCCGGGCCGCTTCGAGTACCGCTCGGTCGACAGCGCGGTCAACCCGCACCTGTCGTTCGCGGGCCTGCTGCAGGCCATGGACGACGGCCTCGACCGCGGCCTCGACCCGGGCGAGCCCGAGGAGCGCAACATCTACGAGGCCATGGAGGCGGGCAAGGACGTCAAGAAGATCCCGCTCACCCTGGGCGAGGCCCTGGAGGCCCTGCGCAGCGACGAAGTCGTCATGCGGGCCCTGCCGGGCGAGATGAGCAACGTGTTCTTCCACTACAAGGGCGACGAGTGGGAGCGGTTCCTGGCGACCGTGACGGACTGGGACGTGGAGGAGTACCTGGACGTCCTGCCCTGACACCAAGCACCCGAGCCGGTCCTGCGGGATCTGCGAACAACCCAGAAAGTCACCTTCCAAGGGGGTAACACCATGTGCGGCATAGCCGGCGTGATACACCGGGACGGAACCGCCGATGTCGGGGCCGAGCTCACGGCCATGCTCCAGTCGATGAAGCACCGCGGGCCGGACTCCACCGGCTACGCGGTGTACGGACCGGCCGACGACCTGGTCGTGATCCGCTTCGTGTTGGCCGAGCCCAACAAGAGCACCGGCTTCGGGATGGAGGAACGCCTGGAGCGCAACCGGGCCGAGGTGGAGAGCCGCCTGGCCAAGATCGGCGCCGAGGTGGCCACCGTCACCAGCGACACCGGCTACGCCTTCCGGGCCACCATCCGCTACGGCGGCGACCTCAAGGCCCTGGCCGACTACCTCGAGGACGTGCCCGGCTGCGAGGTGCTGTCGCTGGGGAGTTCGCTGGAGATCATCAAGGACCTCGGCGACGCCGAGACGGTGAGCGGCCAGTACGACCTGGGCTCGTTCCGGGGCACCCACGGCATCGGCCATGTGCGCATGGCCACCGAGTCCGAGGTTGACCTGGCCAGCGCCCACCCGTACTGGGCCTACCCGTTCGCCGACGTGGCCGTGGTCCACAACGGTCAGCTCACCAACTACCACCAGTGGCGCCGCCGCCTGGAGCAGCACGGCCACCGCTTCCAGAGCGAGTGCGACTCGGAGATCATCGCGGTGTACCTGGCCGAGTACATGGCCCGGGGCCTGTCGCTGGAGACGGCCATGAAGCACAGCCTCGACGATCTCGACGGCGTGTTCACCTACGTGTGCGTCACCGGCAACGAGCTGGGGATCGCCAAGGACGAGATGGCGGCCAAGCCGCTGGTCCTCTTCGAGTCCGACCCCCTGGTGGCGGTGGCCACCGAGGAGGTCGCCATCCGGTCGCTGGTCAAGCGCGAGGTCGAGACCCGTGATCCCTACGAGCGAGAGGTGCTGGTGTGGCAGGTCTGAGCCCCTCCGGCCGTCTCAGAAGGGGGCAGTGATGCCAGGTTCAGGATCCCGTAGCGGCGTCAGCTATGACGCCCGGGGCTTGGTGGAACCCCATGCCGAGATGCCCGACAACATCGAAGTCGATGGAGGCCGGGCCCGCTTCGACGCGGCCGACCTGACCATCCGGCAGATCAACATGGCCCTGCGCAAGCTCATCTACAACGACGGCATCGCCGATGTGACCGTATTGAATCCCTCGTCCAAGCACTCGCTGGCGGTGGGGATCCTCAAGCGCTGCCGGATTCACTTCGAGGGCAGCCCGGGCTGGTTCGCGTGCGGGCTCATCGACGGTCCCGAGGTGACCATCAACGGTCGGGTGGGCTGGTCGGTGGCCGAGAACATGATGTCGGGCGTGGTCACCATCGAGCGCAGCGCGGGCTCGCTCACCGGTGCGGCCATCCGCGGGGGCGACCTGATCGTCAAGGGCGACGTCGGGGCCCGCACCGGCATCGATCAGAAGGGCGGCACCATCATCGTGACCGGCGATGTCGGCATCAACACCGGGTTCATGATGCAGCGGGGCCGCCAGATCATCTGCGGCAACGCCGGCATGAACCTCGGTGACTCCATGTACGACGGCGCCATCTACGTGGCCGGCAAGGTGCGCTCCCTGGGAGTGGACTGCGTCCCCGGCGAGTGGGACGATGCTGACACCGAGCTCATCGAGCGCAAGTTCCGCATCCACGGGCTCGGCGACCCGCCCGAGTTCCAGAAGTTCGTGTGCGGCAAGCAGCTCCACAACTACGACGCGCTGGGCCCTCCGAGCGCAAGCTCGTCATCCACTAGGAGTACTGGTCATGGCCGAAGTCAACAAGAGCACCGACGTCCTCGGCAAGAGCCGGATCTTCACGCCGGAGGTCATCAACGACATCCATGTGAAGTCCGAGCTGGGCCGGTACCGGATGAGGGGCTTCTCCATCTTCAAGAAGATCCCCCACTGGGACGAGCTGGTGTTCCTTCCCGGAACCCTCACCCGGTTCGTGATCGAGGGCTACCGCGAGAAGTGCGAGACCAAGACGGTGATCGGCTCGCGCTTCGCGGCCAAGCCGCTGGAGCTCGACGTCCCGGTGTACATCACGGGCATGAGCTTCGGCGCGCTGTCGCTGGAGGCCAAGATGGCCCTGGCCAAGGGCGCCTCCATGGCCGGCACCGCGACGTGCTCGGGCGAGGGCGGCATGATCCCACCCGAGCGCGACCTGTCCACCAAGTGGTACTACCAGATCATCCAGAGCCGCTACGGCTTCAATCCCCACCACTTGATGCTGGCCGACGCGGTGGAGTTCTTCATCGGCCAGGGCTGCAAGGTCGGCCTCGGCGGTCACCTCATGGGCCAGAAGGTGACCGAGCAGGTGGCCGAGATGCGGTCGCTGCCCGCCGGCATCGACCAGCGCTCCCCGGCCCGGCACCCCGACTGGCTCGGACCCGACGACCTGTCGTTGAAGATCCAGGAGGTGCGCGAGGCCACCGACTACCAGATCCCCATCCAGCTCAAGCTGGGCTCGGCCCGGGTCTACGACGATGTGCGGATGGCGGCCAAGTGCGGCCCCGACGTGATCTACCTCGACGGCGCCGAGGGCGGCACCGGTGCGGGGCCCCACCTCGCCACCGAGGAGACCGGCATCCCGCTGATGGCGGCCATCCCCGAGGCTCACCGGGCCCTCGAGGACGTGGGCCTGGCCGACGACATCGACCTGGTGGTGGCCGGCGGCATCCGCAACGGCGGCGACGTGGCCAAGTGCCTGGCCCTGGGGGCCAACGCGGTGGCGTTGGGGACGGCCGCCCTGATGGCGCTGAACTGCAACAAGGAGATCCCCGGGGTAACCGACTACGAGGGCACCATCGGCGTGCCCGCGGGCGAGTGCTACCACTGCCACACCGGCCGCTGCCCGGTGGGGGTGGCCACCCAGGACGTGGAGCTGCGCAAGCGTCTCGATGTCGACGAGGCCGCGCTGCGGGTCTACAACTTCCTGATCACGCTGACCATGGAAGTGCAGATGCTGGCCCGGGCCTGCGGCAAGACCGACATCCACTCGCTGGAGCCCGAGGACCTGGCTGCTCTCACCCATGAGGCCGCGGCGATGGCCAAGGTGCCCCTGGCCGGCACCAACTACATCCCCGGCGTCACCGAGGAGCGCACGCTCCAGGAGATTCGGGATCTGTTCGACAAGCATGTGATCGACGGAGGCATGTGACATGGCTGGATCGGCAAGCACGGGGGAGAGCCCCCGGGAGACCCGCACGGTCGCCATCGACGCCGAGGTGCTGGCCGGGAAGCGCTTCGCGTACCAGGAGGACATGTCCCTGGTGGAGGACATCGACCTGCTGGCGGCCACGCCGGGGCAGGACATCAACTGGCTCGAGGACATCACCCTGCTGGAGGAGGACGGCGTGCCCGCGGTGTTCGACCGCTACTCGAACTCGTTCCTCAAGATCTACTTCGACATCCCGCCCGGCCGCGAGGACGAGATCGCCCGCAAGGTGCTCATCAAGCACCTGACCGAGGGCAACTCCTACGGGATCACGCTCAAGGACATCCACTGCAAGTTCCCGCAGGTGGAGTTGGGTCCGTGGGTGGACGACTCGGAGATCGTGGGCACCGAATGGAAGCAACCGGTGCTGGAGGGATGGACCGCCCCCGCCGGTCACTGACGAATATCTAGGCTGGGTCGAGTAGGCAAGGAGGGCAAGCGGACATGGGACTTCCCAGTTCGGCGCGCTACGTGATCATCGGCGCCGGCATTCACGGCCTGTCGACGGCCTGGAGCCTGGCCCGCGACCTCAGGTCGTCGGGGAGGGGGTCGGGCGACGACGTGGTGGTGATCGACAAGACCGGCGTGGGTGCAGGCGCCTCGGGCATCGCCTGTGGCGTCGTCCGCAACAACTATTTCCAGCCGGCCATGCGCGAACTGATGGCCCACTGTGTCGACGTCTGGGAGAGCGACCCCGAGGCGTTCTCCTACCACCCGGTGGGCTACCTCCAGATCAGCCACGAGGCCATGCGAGCCGATGTGGCCTCGATCCATGAACAGCAGAGCGCCATCGGGTACTCGTCGACGTTCATAGAGGGCGCGGAGGCTTCGACCCGCTACATGCGGGGCATCTTCGACGACTGGCAGGCCCAGGGCATAACCAGCGTGCTGCACGAGCACCGGGGCGGCTACGCCAACAACATGGCTTCCCTCAAGGGGCTGCTCGAGAAGGCCGAGGCCCAAGGGGTCGCGGTGGTGGGCGGTGTGACCGTCACCGGCTTCGACCGGGACGCCTCCGGGGCGGTCACCGCGGTTCTGACCGACCAGGGGCCGGTGGCCTGCGACCATGTGGTGGTGGCGGTCGGGCCATGGGTGCAGCAGATCTGGGCCATGCTCGACCTTCCGTTCACCGTCGACGTGCTCGGCGGCGACGGCCAGTTGCATCGCCGGCCGACCTGGACCTACATGTGCCTGCAGGAGGGCACCCTCGGGGTCGATCCCGGCTTCCTGACCGACAACGACGGCAACATGCCGCCGGTGGTCCACATCGACACCGACGCCCCCCTCCACGACACCGATGGCCTGGTCACCGAGGGTCCGTGGGGCATCTACTACAAGCCCGACTTCAGCTTCGGCGGGGTGCAGGGCGGCTACATGCCCTACGTGGTGGACAAGCCGGCTTCCGAGGTGGCCGTCGACCCCTACGGGCCGGACTCGCCCGACTTCATCGTGGGCGCCGACTTCTACCGCACATGGACCGCGGCGCTGGCCCACTGCCAGAAGCGCTTCGAGGGCAAGTCGCATCTGATGAACACCGAGCCCTCGGGCGGCATCGGCAGCTTCTCCCCCGACAACTTCCCGGTGTTCGACACGTTCTGCGACAACGCCTACTTCATCGCCGACTCCAACCACGGCTACAAGATGATCGGCGTGGGCACGCTGGTGGCCCGGGAGCTGCTCGGTGAGCCCCAGGCCCTGCTCGAGCCGTTCCGCTGGTCGCGCTACGCCGAGGGCAAGCTCCACCCGGTGAGCAACTCCCCCTATCCCTGGAGCTGAGCTCGACCCGCTGCGCGCCGTTCAGCGCGGTGCGGGTACGCTTGATCCGGTTGTGCCAGGTGCAGCATTCGGAAAGGCGCGTCAACGATGGTGCATGACGATTGCGCGGCGGATTCCGGCGCCGCTGAGAGCGCCGCAGCCCTGGTAATACCTTCCGATTACGTCGAGTCGTACGAACGGGCCCGGCGTGCAGATCCGTCCCGGGCCAGGAACTACATCGTCCACACGATGGTCGGCGATCCGCTGTGCGACGAGATGACGGCGCAACTTGCCGAGGTTCCGCTGCGCGACTCGGACCGGTTCATACGGGCGGCCATCGAGGATCCCGACGATCCGTCGCTGAAGGACGCGCCCGCCGGGGTCCACGCGTTCATCGAGGAGCTGGAGACCGTTCCCGCCTGGGTCGACTTCGACAACTTCCGCGGCGGAATCCGCGCCTTTCATCGCGATTCGTCAGCGTGCCTGGCCGCCATGCTGGGAGGGGTGCTCGTCGAGGGCTTCTCGACCACCATCGCCAAGTCCTTCTTCATCACCGGGAGGCTGCGCGACCAGGGGGTCAGGCGCCTGCGTCAGAACAATCGCCACATGATCGAGATACTGCTGCCCGGCGGCTTGGAGACCCGGGGCGACGGCTGGAGGCTCTCCGTGCGGATCCGGCTGGTCCACGCCAAGGTCAGGCAACTGTTCAACGAATCCGACGAGTGGGACACCGCCGCGCAGGGAGTGCCCCTCAGCGCGGCCCAGGTCGGGTATGCCCTTACCTCCTTCTCGGCCAGGATGCTGCAGCACATGAAGAGCCTGGGCGCCTCTTACGACGACACCGAGCGCGACGGCTTCATGGCCGTCTGGCGGTACTCCGGGTACCTGATGGGTATCCCCGAGACGATCCTCTACGACGACTACGCCGATGCGCTGGAGCTCTTCAAGATCGGCGGGCTGTGCGAACCCGATCCGGGCATGGAGTCGGTCGCCCTGGCCAACTCGCTGGTCAACTCGGCTCCCGTGGTCGCGGGGATCACCGAACCGGCGGCGCGCCGCAAGCTGGCCAGGTACGTCTTCCTGGTGTCGCGGGCCATGATCGGCAATCCGATGGCCGACAGCCTGCAGTACCCGTCCGATCGCACTTTCGGTGTGCTGGCGTGGTTCCGCTTCCAGCGGCGCTACCACCAGTTCCTCAAGAAGCGGCTTCCCAGGCTGAGCCGCGAGTCGAGCTTCACCGCGTTCAACACGCTGCTCGAGGTGTCGGCCCTCCAGGAGCTTGACATCGACTACAAACTGCCCGACCATGTGTACGCCGAGGAGTCCCGCTGGTGGTGAGCCGTCTGACCGCAGGCCGGTCCGTCGGTAGAGGCGCAGGCTGATGTACGCCCGGGTTGCCCGCTGGTGCTTCCGGCATCCGTGGCGCGGGCTCGTCGCGTGGCTCCTGATCCTGCTCGCGGTCCTGGGTGTCTCCAGGAATCTCGGAGAGTCCTACAGCGGGGATCTGGCCATAGCCGGCACCGAGAGCCACGACGGGAACGGCATCCTCGCCACCCACTTCGACGGCGCAGGAGCAGGCCCCGCAGGCACCATCGTCTTCCGCGCCGAGCACGGTGTGGACGATCCCGCGGTGCGGGACGCGATGAACGAGCTGTTCGCCAGGGTGGGAGCCCTGGAAGGAGTGGGCATTGAATCTCCCTACGGGCAAGCCGCGCTGATCCCCGGGCTCCGGACAGCGAATGCGGGTGAATGGGCGGGCAGGGTCGCCTACGCCGATGTGAGCCTGGAGCCCGGTACCAGCGGAACCGAGGCCCAGGACATGGGGCGGACGATCGAGGGATTGATCGAAGAGCTCGAGCTGCGATCCATCGAGGGCCTCGAGGTCGAGGTCGGCGGGGTCTGGTTCGCCGAGTTGAGGCCGCCCGAATCCGAGGCCATCGGGCTGGCCTTCGCGATCTTCGTGCTGATCGCAGTACTCGGCTCGGTGGTCGCCATGGGCGCCACGGTGGCCGCTGCGCTGATCACCGTCGGCATCGGTGCGGCCGCCATCATCGCCTTCAGCAACTTCATGACGGTGCCGGACTTCGCGCCGGCGATCGGCCTCATGATCGGGCTGGGGGTCGGGATCGACTACGCCCTGTTCATCATCACCCGCTACCGCGACACTCTCAGCGAGGGTCACGGGCGCGAGCAGGCTCTGGTGGTGGCGCTCGACTCTGCGGGCCGGTCGGTCATCTTCGCGGGAGCGACCGTCGTGGTGTCGCTGCTGGGGATGCTGTTCATCGGGATCCCGTTCGTGACCGGCTTCGGGATTGCGGCCGCGTCGACGGTGCTCGTCGTGATGGTCGGCTCGATCACGCTGCTGCCCTCGCTCATCACCCTGCTGGGCGACCGGATGACCGTCACCCGTGTCCGGGGCATGGTGGCCGCCGTCCTGTTCAGCGTGTCCCTCTTCGGCTTCGGTGCTGGCATCGAGCCGCTGGCCGGGGCCCTGCCGGCGGCGGCGATCGTGCTGCTCGCGGGACTGTTCGGGCGGGACCGGAACCCGCTGCGAAGGCGCCTGGAGCCCCGTCAGAGCAAGCCGCTGCGGGAAACCGGGTGGTACCGGCTGAGCCGGACGGTGCAGGCCCGGCCCTGGGCATTCGCAATCGGCGGCACCCTGCTCCTTCTCCTGCTGTCGACTCCGGTGCTCGTGTTGCGGTTCGGGTTCGCGGATGAGAGCAACTACTCCTCTGAGACCACCACCCGCAAGGCCTACGACCTGCTCGTCGACGGCTTCGGCGTGGGCGCCAACGGTCCATTGCTGGTGGTGACCGAGGTGTCGGGAAGCTCGCAGATGGCGGACCTCGGCCGGCTGGTCGTGGCCCTCGCCGGCAGCGACGGGGTCGCGTTCGTCAGCCCGCCCATCCCCAACAGCCTGCTGGCGCCGACCGCGGCCGCTATCGAGGTCCGGCCGGCGACCGGACCTCAGGCCGCCGACACCGAGACCCTTGTCGAGCACCTCCGTAGCACGGTCATTCCGGCAGCTACCGCCGGAACGGACCTGGATCCGCGCATCACCGGGCTGGTCGCGGTCAAGGCGGACGTGAGCGACTTCCTGAAGTCGCGCACCGCGGTGTTCTTCGTAGCGGTGCTGGGCGCCTCGTTCCTGCTGCTGATGGCCGTGTTCCGCTCGCTGGTCGTGCCGCTCAAGGCGGTCATCATGAATATGCTCTCGATCGGCGCGGCCTACGGCGTGCTTGTAGCCGTGTTCCAGTGGGGCTGGCTCGGCAGTCTCGTCGGGATCGAGCCGGGACCGATCGAGCCGTTCATGCCGATGATGCTCTTCGCGGTCCTGTTCGGCCTGTCCATGGACTACGAGGTGTTTCTCCTGTCGAGGATGAAGGAGGAGTACGAGCGCACCGGCGACGCGGTGAACTCCGTCGCTGACGGGCTGGCCCTGACAGCCAGAGTGATCACTGCAGCCGCGTTGATCATGGTGTTCGTATTCGGCAGCTTCGTGTTCGAGGAGCAGCGGGCGATCAAGATGTTCGGCCTGGGCTTGGCGGCCGCCGTCGCGGTCGACGCCAGCCTTGTGCGGATGCTCATCGTCCCGTCGACCATGGAACTGCTCGGGGCCCGCAACTGGTGGCTGCCGGGTTGGCTCGACCGGGTCCTGCCCAGACTCAATGTCGAGGGGAGTGCCGAGCGCTAGAGGCTCGGCCTCCGGGGCGGATCAGACCCAGGAGTCGCCGTCGGTGGCGCTGGCCTCTGCGGGCGCCTCCATCGGCAGGGTGATGATCATCTCGGTGAACGCTCCCGGTTCGGACTCGACCGCGATGTTGCCGCCGTGGCGACGGACGATATCGCTCGAGATCGAGAGGCCCAGTCCGGTGCCCTGGTCGGTGGGCTTGGTGGTGAAGAAGGGATTGAAGATCTTCTCGACGACGTCGGGCGGCATCCCCGTGCCGTTGTCGCGGATGCGAACCTCGATGTGCTCGTTGGACCGCAGCGTCTTGAGCCAGATGGTCGGCTGGAATGCATCGTTGCCGGCCGCGATCTCCGAGAGGTGGCGCTCCTTGGTTGCATGGCCGGCGTTGGTGACCATATTCAGGAAGACCCGCCCCAGGTCCTGGGCGATGACCGTCAGCGAGCCGACGTCCGGGTCGAAGTCCTGCTGGATGTCCAGCTGGAAGTCGGGGTCCAGGGCCCTGGCGCTGTGGAAGGACAGCTGGGCGTGCTGCTCGATGAGGCCGTTGATGTCGGTGAGCTGCCACTCACCTGAGTCGCGGCCCATCATGAGCATGTCGCGCACGATCCGGTCGGCCCGCTCGCCGTGGGAGCGGATGCGCTCCACGTTGCCGGTCAGATCACCCGCGATCTCGTTGATGTAGTCCTTGTTGTCGTCGCTGAGGTCCGCGCCGATGTCATCGAACAACTCCTTGAGCTCGTCGATGAGCTCCTGGGAAGCCTCGGCGAAGTTCTTGACGAAGTTCAGCGGGTTCTTGATCTCGTGGGCGACGCCGGCGGTCAGCTCGCCCAGAGCGGCCAGCTTCTCTCGTGTCACTATCTGGTCCTGTGCCTTGTGCAGTTCGGCCAGGACGCTCTCGAGCTGTTCGTTCTTGCCCTGCAGCTCATCGGCGAGCTGCTCCACCAGGTTGAGGCGCTGCACCTCCAGGGCGTGGCGCCGGAAGACCTCCAGCGTGGCGGCCATGTCCGCGACCTCGTCGCGGCCGCTGATCGGGACGATCACTTCGAGATCGCCGCCGGCCATGCGGCGCATCCAGTCCGACAGCAGGCCGATACGGCGCACCAGGACCCTGCCCACGAACAGCCAGACGATCAGGAGCGCCCCCAGGACGCTCACGACGCTGATGGCCAGCAGGATCGACCGGGCCGTTGCTATGGCCTGTTCGGACGCGGCGGTGGCCTCCTCGGCACGGGCCTGGGAGTCGCCCACCAGGTTGTCGACCTCACCGACCAGCGTCCGCGCCAGTTCGCTGTTCTGGACGAGCAGTTCCTCATTGCGTTCCACGATCTCGAACTCGCTCGCAGCCAGATCGAAGGAGTTGGTGGAGCCGAGTCCCAGATCGAGCAGCCGCTGGAAGATCGGTGCCGCGTCGGCGTGGAACCGGGTGCCCACCAGCGTCGCCAGGTTCCGCTGGATCCGGCTGGCCGCCACTTCGAATCGCTCTCTGAGCGGCTCCAGAAGGGTCGCGTCCGGCAGTGTGAAACCGGTGGCCAGCAGATCCGAGGCGATGTTGGCATCGGCCTCCAGCTCGGCCAGGCGACGGTACCGGAACACCTCTGTCTCGGAGAAGTGCTCGGATCGGGCGACCGGAGCGTCGTCCAGCCCGGTGTAGCCCGTGAAGGTGTAGAAGAGCTGATCGTCGATGGCCGGGACCAGCACGGCGCTCACCTGGTTTCGCAATCCCACCAGCACGCCCTGCTGAGCGGTTCGCTGGTCGATGAGCCGGAGCCTGGCCTCGACCTCGCTGCGGATCTCCTCGATGTTGGAGATGAGCATGTCGGCGCTCCGACGGATCTGAGCGACGCTGGCGTCGTCACTCTCGCTCTGTTCCAGCACCGCCATCTGTTCCTCGAAGGTCAGCACGGTCTGGTCGACCCTTTGGCCTTCCTGGAAGAGCTCCAGCGACGATTGGGCCGCGGCCAGGCTGGGGGCGGCGTTGGCCAGGATCCCGCCGTACTGAGCGACCTGGAATGCGGCGGCCAGCTCGGGCACGCTGCCCTCGTTGACCCGCCTCTGCACATCGCCTACCCGGTTGAATGAGAACCAGCCGACGAGGCTGGCGGCCAGCGTCATGGCGACCGCCCCGCCGATGCCCATGTAGAGCTTGGTGGATATGCGTGACCAGATCCCCAGTGACCTCGTGTGGTCGTCTGCGGGTGGTGGTCCTGCGATGGGGTCGTCTGTGGGTGAGGGTGGTGGTCCTGCGATGGGGTCGTCTGCGGGTGGTGGTCCTGCGATGGGGTCGTCTGCGGGTGGTGGTCCTGCGATGGGGTCGTGTGCGGGTGAGGGTGGTGGTCCTGCGATGGGGTCGTCCGCCGTCGGGTGGCCGGTCACCTCTGTCATTGGGTCACCCACAGGGCGGTGTCGTGCAGCGTCTCGACAGGGTGATACTCGCCGTCGGAGCCGATCACGGTCAGGAAGACCTCGTCAGAGCCCTGATTGTCGTCGTCACCGAACTGCAGGTCGAATCCATCGATGTCGAAGCTGCCACGGTCGATCAACTGGTCGAGCAGGCAGGATCGCTCGACGGCTGCACCGCACTGCTGCAGCGCGCTGATCACCATGCGTCCGGCCAGGTAGCCCTCTAGGGAGACGAACCCCGGCTCGGCCTCCGGGTCGTGGGCGGCCAGAGCGTCCAGATAGGCATGCACCACCGGCAGCGAGTCGTCCTCCGGGAACGGCACGACCTGGGTGACCAGAACTCCCGCACCGTCCGGTCCGAGCTCCTGTGCCAGCGCGTTGCTGCCGACGAAGGAGACCGTCATGAACACCGGGTCCATGTCGGTGCGACGGGCCCAGGAGATCAGCCTCGCGACCGGCTCGTAGGCCCCGATCATGATCACCGCCTCGGGGTCGCCGAGGCGCAGGTCCAGAAGGGCCGTCTTCACCGCGGTGGTGTTGCGCGGGTAGATCCCGATCGACACGGGCTCCATGTCGCGCCGGGCCAGCGCCGCGACCGCGCCCCGGAACCCGGCCCGGCCGAACGAGTCGTTCTGGTACATGACGCCGACCCGGGTGATGCCCAGATCATCGGTAAGCCGGGCCACCATCTCCTCGGTCTCCTGGTTGTAGGAGGCTCTCAGGTTGATGATGTTGTCCCACTCGTCGTCGCGCAGGAAGGCGGCGCCGGTGAACGGCGCGATGTAGGGCACCCCGGAGTCTCGGGCTATCGGCGTGGCCGAGCGCGAGGTCGGCGTGCCTACCGCACCGATCAACGCGAACACCTGCTCCTGCTCGATGAGGTGGCGCGTCATCACGATCGCGTCCTCCGGTTCGTAGGCGTCGTCGAGCGACTGCAGCTCCAGGATGCGCCCGTGGACGCCTCCGGTACTGTTCACCTCGTCGAACGCGGCAAGGATCCCGAGCCGCATGTTCTTGCCGAGTTCCTGGGCGGGGCCGCTGAATGCAGCCGACTGTCCGAACACGATGTGTTCGTCCGACACGCCCACCAGCGACTCCTCGGAGGGGCTGGGAATGGTGGGCGCGACCGGAGCGTCGGCATCAGGCTCCTGCTCGACCGCCTCCTCGGACGCGCACGCGGCCAGCACCAGCAACGCCGCGAGGGCGAGCCGGACACCTGCCGTCGGAAGGCGAAGCGTCCGGCTCATCTCACCTTGCGGGTGACAATCCTCAGACGGTTCTGGCCCGACTCCCTGCGGTACTCGACGTCATCCATCAGGGTCTTGGTGAAGTGCACGCCCAGGCCGCCGATCGGGCGGCTCTCGACCGGCGATGTCAGGTCCGGAGCGGGTGCTTCGGTCAGAGGGTCGAACGGCTTTCCCTCGTCGGTGATCTCGATGACGACGTTCTCGTCCCGGGACGTGACCGCGACCTCCACGTCCCCGGGCGTGTCGTTGTACGCGTAGTCCACGACGTTCTGGGCCAGTTCGTCGACCACCAGGCTGATCCGGAAGGTCACGTCACCCGGCCAGCCGTCCTCCTCCCCCAGTGCTTCGATGGCGGCCACCAAGTCAGCGAGCTCGGTGTAGCTGGTCCGGCGAACCTCGGCGCCGGTGTCGGCTCTCAGGAACAACGTGACCACGATCAGTCCTCTCGACGCAATACCAGACAGGTCGTGTCATCGAACTGGGGCACGTCACCGGCGAACTCGTTGACAAGGTCGATGACCCGATGCCCGGCGTCCTCGGCGTCCTTCGGGGGGTTCTGCTCGAAGGTCTCGCGCAGGCGACGCAGCCCGAGTTGCTCCTCCTCGCTGTTGATCGCCTCGGTTACGCCGTCGGTGTAGAGGACGACGGTGTCGCCCGGCGCCAGCTGGTGTGAGTACTGGTGGTAGTCGAACCCCGGCAGGACGCCCAGGGCGAGCCCCTCGGTCACGGGAAGCTGGGTGGTGGTCCCGTCGGCGTGTACGACGAGCGGGGGATCGTGGCCACCGTCCGCGTAGGTCAGCTCTCCGGTTTCGGGGTTGTACACCGCGTAGATCATGGTGACGAACATGCAGGCGTCGTTGTCCTCGTTGAGAACGTCGTTCACCTCCGAGAGCGCATCTCCGGGGCCGTTGGCCCGCATAGCGGCACCCTTCAGCAATGTGCGGCTGGACATCATGAACAGTGCTGCTGGGACGCCCTTGCCGGAGACGTCGGCAATCGCAAGCCCGACTCGGCCGTCGGAGAGGCCGATCACGTCGAAGAAGTCGCCCCCTACATTGCGAGCGGGCTGCATGGTCCCGAACAGTTTGTAGTCATCATTCCGGGCGAACTTGTTCGGAAGAATGGACTGCTGCATCATGCTTGCCACGTTCAGTTCATTCTGAAGCACGACGAGCTTGTCTCTAGCGCTCAGAGCCTCGCGCCACTCACGTATGTGCTGCAGTGTCCGGTCGATTGTGAACTTGAGATCGTCGAAGTCGACCGGCTTGGTGACGAAGTCGAAGGCCCCCCGATTCATGGCGATTCTGATGTTCTTCATGTCGCCGTAAGCGGAGATGATCACGGCGCGAATGTCCGGAGCCACGTCCGGGATTCTCTCGAGGAGTGTAAGGCCGTCCATCTTCGGCATGTTGATGTCTGACAGCACCATGTCGATGGATTCGTCCATGTCGAGGGCTTCGAGAGCTTCGACGCCATTCCGGGCAAAGACGAATTCATAGACGCCGGTCCGGATGTATCGCCGCATCCTCTGCAGCATGAGAGGTTCCAGATCCGGCTCGTCATCGACCACGAGGATCTTGTGCTTTTGCAGAGACTCGGTCATTGTCATTCGGGACCTCTTTCGCGAAGTGAAGTTCTCACCTATGCACTAACCGCTGACAGTGCCTCGGCTTGTGAAATGTGAATCTCGATGACCTTCTCGAAGCCGCTGATCTTGAAGACTTCACGAATGGAGTCGTTCATCGAGCAGAGAGCGAACTTCATTCCGGACTTCTGGAGACTCTTTGCGGTTAGGAGGATGACTCGCATCCCGGCGCTGCTGATGTACACGACGTCTTCAAAGTCGAGCACTAGAGCCGCGTCAGAATCCGCGACCACGGCTTCCAACTCAGAGTGAAACTCCCGTGAGTTGGAACTGTCGATACGGCCGTCGGCCTTCGCGATCACGGTTCCGTTCGCTCGCTCCGCGCTGATCCCCATTGTGGACTCTCCCTGAGTGCAAAGTCTCCTGTAGCCGACTCAACTGTACCGGACCATCAGAATCTACCTCAGGCCCGAGCACTGGGACCGTAGGTTAGGTGCATCAGGTCGCCGTCTGCGAACCGGCTCGGTCTCAGCGCCCCGGCGTCGATCCGGGGGGCGTTGCCGACCTGATCGACGCCGAGCACCTGGGCAGCGACGACCTCGCCGATGCATGGCGACAGCTTGAGCCCGTGCCCGGAGAGCCCGACGGCCAGGTAGAGCCCGGAGACGTCAGCGAGCTCGGTGGCCCACCCCAGGATCGGGTGGTAGTCCGGTGTGATGTCGTAGGCGCCGCTCGTAGTCGACACCACCCCGGAGACGTTCAGTGCGGGCAGCCGTTCCGCCAGAGCCTCCTTGAGGCGCGCCGAGTGCTCATGGTGAGCGTCCGGCGGGCCGTCGGCGAGCGGATCGTCCACCTCGGGCATCTCCGTCGGGTACGCCACCGCAACTATCCGGCGACCCATGTCGGGGCGGATCACCAGGTTGGAGTTGCCGTCGGTGATGCAGGACTGCAGGCCACGGGCTCCGGGTTCTTGCTCGAGCGTGGCCATGTCCAGACGCCGACGCTCGATGGGCAGGTGCACCCCCAGCGGTTCGAGCAGGTCGGGCGCCCATGCACCGGTGGCCACGACGACGACCGGTGCGGTGATCTGTCCCCGGTCCGTAGCCACGCCACCAACCGCGGCGCCGGCCATGACGATCTCCTGCACCTCGACCGGTGTGAGCACATCGGCGCCGAACGCCACCGCGGCACCGAGCCAGCTCAGAACCATCTTGGTGACGTCGATGTATCCGCCGTCGGGCTCATAGGCACCCCCCGCTAGACCCCCGGCATTCACCAGCGGCTCGATGGCTGCGATCTCGTCGGGACCGACGAAGCGGGTGTCGACGCCGAGCCGCCGTCCGAGCTCGACGTTGCGCCTCAAGCCGTCGATCTGGTTCCCGGTGACGAGCAGCATGTAGCCCAGCCGGACATAGCCCGGATCGCCGTAACCCACTTCGGTGCCCCAGTTGCCGATGCAGTGGAAGCCTCTCAGTGCCATGCGCACCATGAGCTCGTTGGAGTAGTGCTGGCGGATCTGCCCGAACGTTCGGCCCGAGATCCCCCCGACGGGTGGCCTGGCGTCCACCACCGCCACCCGAAGATCCGAATGCCGGGCGAGCTGGTAGCCGATACTGGCGCCGGACACGCCTGCGCCAATCACGATGACATCTGCCTCGGCGGGCACTGTCCGCATGCCGCGGATGGTACCGCCGCTCAGCTCGGAGAGCCGGACTTCACGGCTCGGCGGTGGGAGCGGAGCACCCGTTCGGTATAGCCGTTGGGCTCGTCCCGGGCGGAGAAGACAAGCTCCACTGCGGCTTGGAACGGGATGCTGGAGTCGTACTTGGGCGCCATGGGCTCGTAGCCGGGGTCGCCGGCGTTCTGCTGATCGACGAGGTTGGCCATGCGGCGCATTGTCTCGCGTACCTGATCGGTGGAGATGAGACCGTGATGGAGCCAGTTGGCGATGTGCTGGCTCGAGATGCGCAGGGTGGCCAGGTCCTCCATGAGCCCGGTGTCAGCGATGTCGGGAACGGTGGAGCACCCCACGCCCTGGCCCACCCAGCGGACCAGGTATCCGAGGATGCCTTGAACGTTGTTGTCCAACTCGCGCTGGATCTCGCCCGGGCCGAGCTCCCGGCCGACCGGCAGCACGGGAATCTCGATGAGGCTGGCGAGGCGGGCCGGGTTGCGGTCGGCGAGGTCGCGTTGTCGGTCGGCCACGTCCACCAGGAAGTAGTGCATGGCGTGGAGTGTCGCCGCGGTGGGCGACGGGACCCAGGCGGTGCTGGCTCCCGCGATCGGATGCTGGATCTTGGCCTTGGCCATGGCTGCCATCTCGGCCGGCATGGTCCACATTCCCTTGCCGATCTGGGCCCGCCCCCGCAGGCCGCAGGCCAGCCCGGCGTCGACGTTGGAGTTCTCGTACGCGCCGAGCCAGGCCGCGGCCTTCATCTCGGCCTTGGGGATCACCGGTCCGGCCTCCATGTCGGTGTGGATCTCGTCGCCGGTGCGGTCCAGGAAGCCGGTGTTGATGAACACGACCCGGTCGCGGGCCCTCCAGATGCACTCCTTGAGACCGAGCGACGTGCGGCGCTCCTCGTCCATGATCCCCATCTTCAGGGTGCGCTGTACCAGGCCGAGGGCGTCCTCCACCCGGCTGAACAGCTCGCAGGCCAGCGCGACCTCGTCGGGACCGTGCATCTTGGGCTTGACGATGTAGACCGAGCCGCTCGCCGAGTTCCGTATGGGCTTGCCGTCCACCCGTCCCATGCCCCTCAGATCATGGAGAGCGCACAGCGCGGTCACCATGGCGTCGACCATGGTCTCGCACACGGGCTCGCCGTCGAGCCTCACCATGTCGGTGCTGAGATGCGGCCCGACATTGCGGACCAGCATCAGCGACCGGCCCGGCATCTGCACCGGCTCGCCGTCCGGGCCGGTGAAGCTGCGATCGCCGTTCAGCGAACGGTTCACGGCCGTGCCGTTGCGTACGAACGTGGTCTGCAAGGTGCCTCGCATGAGCCCGAGCCAGTTCCGGTAGACCGACACCTTGTCATCGGCGTCCACCGCTGAGACCGAGTCCTCGAAGTCCATGATGGTGGTGACCGCCGACTCCAGGCGGATGTCGAAGACGCCGGCGTGGTCGCTCCGTCCCACCGGATGCTCGCCGTCAATGCGCAGCTCGCAGTGCAGGCCGTTCTTGCGCAGCAGGACTGCACTGGGAGAGTCGCCAGCGCCGGTGTAGCCGACGAACTGCTCCGGACGCAGCAGCGCACTGACGGTGCCGTCGCCGCTGCGCACCCGGAGTGCGCCGTCGTGCACTACGTATCCGGTGGCCCACAGGTGGCTCGCCGAGTCGAGGGTGAAATGGGTGTCAAGGAACTCCCGCCCCGCAGCGATGACCCTGTCGCCCCGGATCGGGTTGTAGGCGCTCCCGCGGCTGCAACCGTCCGACTCGCTGATCACGTCGGTCCCGTACAGCGCGTCGTAGAGGCTTCCCCAGCGGGCGTTGGCCGCGTTCAGCGCGTAGCGGGCGTTGTCGAGGGGCACCACCAGCTGCGGTCCGGCCACCGCGGCGATCTCGGGATCGACGTTGGTCGTCGTGGCCGTCACCGCGCCGTCCATGTAGCGCAGGTATCCGATGTCGCGCAGGAAGTTGGCGTAGGCGTCGCCGTCGTGGCTCCGGCCCTCGGCCCGGGCGGCCCGGTGCCAGTCGTCGATCTGGGACTGCAGCTCGCCGCGCCGGGCCAGCAGGGCGGCGTTGCGGGGTCCGAGGTCGATCAGGATGGACTGGAGCGCGCTCCAGAACTCATCGATCTGCACACCGGTGCCCGGCAGGGCCTCGACCGCGATGAACTCGTAGAGGGCGGGATCGATCTCGAGGGAACCGGCACGCATGCCCGTGTAGCCAATCATGGTGGGCTCCCGGTTCCAAATCCTCGTGATCGCACCTGCCGGTTGGCTCAACGGCTCCCGAGGGACTCGCGGTGGTACCCGGCGACCCGCTTGTAGCTGTCGTTCAGAGCGGCCATCTCGGCGGCAGAAATGACGTCTTCGATGCGTCCGAAGGGTCGGTCGCCGGTGCGTTCGTGGACCGCCTTGAGGATCACGTCGGGCGGGGCGGCCCGGCTGGCGTGCACGACCGCGGCCGTGGCTGCGAGCCGCTGGTCCTCGTAGGCCTTCAGGGCTTCGGGGACCGTGGCCCGCGACTGCAGGCAGTCGGCCAGGGCTCGGGCGTCGAGGATGGCCTGGCCTGCGCCGTTCGACCCGCGGGGGTACATGGGGTGGGCGGCGTCGCCCAGCAGCGTCACCCGGCCGTGGGTCCATCTCGGCAGTGGATCGCGGTCCACCATCGGGTACTCCAGGATCTGCTCCGAGCCCCGGATGAGCCCGGCCACGTCGAGCCAGTCGAAGGTCCAGTCGGCGAAGACGTGGTGGAAGTCCTCGAGCTGGCCGACCCGGTTCCAATCCTGGTCGTTGTAGGAGTCGGTCTGCACCTCGGCCACCCAGTTGACAAGCTGGCGGCCCTCGCCGTCGACATTGTGGCGGATCGGGTAGATCACCATCTTGCCCACTGTCAACCAGCCGGCCCGCAGGTAGGTGGACCCGCTGAGGAACGGCTCCCAGACGGTGGTGCCCCGCCACATGTTCACACCCGAGTAGACGGGCGGGCCCTCGTCGCCGAAGAACTGCCGTCGCACCACAGAGTGGATCCCGTCGCAGCCGATCACGGTTGAACCCCGCGCCGCGGTCAGGGACCGACCGGTGCTGGGATCAACGAAATATGCGGTCGCGCCCCGGCCGTCGGAGTCGGTGCCCGTGCACCGGTGGCCGGTCAGTACCCGCTCGGCGACCCGGTCGAGGTAGGCCTGGTAGAGTACTTGTTGGAGGTCGCCCCGGTGGATCTGGAACTGGGGCCAGTCGTAGCCGGCGTACCGGCCCACCGGCTCGGAGTACACGAACTGACCGAACCGGTTGAACATGCAGGACTCCCTGGTGGTCACCGCCACCTCGCTCAAGGCGTCGGTGAGCCCCAGCAGGCCGAGCTCCCTGCTGGCGTGGGGCAGCAGGCTGATGCCCACTCCGATGGGCTTGATCTCACCGGCCGCCTCGTAGACGCGGGCGCTGATGCCCCGCTCGTGCAGCATGAGGGCCAGCGTGAGGCCGCCTATGCCGCCACCGACGATGATCACATCGTCGGTGGCGGACCGGCGTCTACGGCTGGCAGCGTCACCCCCGCTCTTGTTCGCTGCGCTCACGGGCCGCTCGGGCCACGGCCTCGCTGTCCGCTCGGCCTCTGACGGGTCAGGCCGAGTCGGCCAGGTAGGACTCCAGCGAGTCGTCCAGCGCGTCCTCCCACGAGGTGTGGTGGATGGGCGCCACCGTGCCCGTCAGCGGCGAGGTGTGCCCGTGGTCGCGGTAGCCGATGATCGACTGCTTCTTGTGCTTCTTCCAGTCGTAGAACATCTGGTTGACCAGGGGCGTGTTGAAGTCCGGGTAGTCGGTCTGGTCCACCAGGTCCTGGGTGTAGGCCCCCTGGAAGTCGATGCACGCGTAGTCGTCGGCCAGCGCGTCCTCCTCGGCCTGGGAGGCCTCGATCCAGCGGGCCTGCTCGGCCGCGTCCGGCAGCTCGATGCGGCCCAGGATCACGTCGCGGGCGTACCAGGCCTGGGCGTCGAACATGTTGAACGTGTACCACTGGTCCTGCATCCCCAGATACAGGATCCGGTTCTCGGGCTGGAACACCACGCCGCGGTACAGCATCGAGGTGGCCAGCCGGTTGGCGGTGACCAAGCGCAGGTCGTCGTCCATGAACGGGAAGTGGTGCAGGTAGCCGGTGCACGAGACGATGGCGTCGACATCGGTGGTCGAGCCGTCGGTGAAGTGCACGGTGCGGCCCTCGAGGTGGGTCAGGATGGGCTTCTCGGTGATGCCCTCGGGCCAGTCGAACCCCATGGGGCCGCTGCGGGAGGTGCACACCACCGAGCGGGCGCCGTACTTCCAGAGCTGCGAGGCGATGTCCTCGGCCGAGTAGCTCGACCCGATGACCAGCACGTCGCGGCCGGCGAACTGCACCGCGTCGCGGAAGTCGTGGGCGTGCAGCAGGGTGCCCCCGAAGGTCTCGTAGCCCGGGTAGTGGGGCATGTTGGGGATGGAGAAGTGACCGGTGGACACCACCACGTGGTCGAAGTCCTCGCTGCTGTCGGTGTCGTTGGCCTGATCGTGGACGGTGACGGTGAAGCCGCTGCCGTCGGCTGAGCGGCTCACGCGCCGCACTGCGTGGTTGAAGCGGATCTGGTCGCGGAAGCCGCTGCGGTCGGCCCGTCCGACGATGTAGTCGTAGAGCACCTCTCGGGGCGGGAACGACGCGATCGGCTTGCCGAAGTGCTCCTCGAAGCCGTAATCGGCGAACTCCAGGCACTCCTTGGGGCCGTTCGACCACAGGTAGCGGTACATGCTGGCGTGGCAGGGCTCGCCATGCTCGTCCAGCCCGGTGCGCCAGCTGTAGTTCCAGAGCCCGCCCCAGTCATCCTGCTTCTCGTAGCAGACGACTTCGGGCGCTGACGGGCTGCCTGCCTCCGGATCGCTGGCGAAGGCGTGCATCTGCGAGAGCCCGCACGGCCCCGCGCCTATGACAGCCACTCGTGTCATGACTGAATCCCCCCTGTGGGTAGATGCATCTATATTGAAATTAAAACTACGCGTCCTGTTGTGCTGATGCAAGCGGAAGTTAGCCGCTAGCCGAGCACTGCGTCGAGAGCGGCCAGAACCAGCGTCACGTTGCGGTGCCGGGCGGTGTGACCCATGCAACCGATCCGCCAGCACTGGCCCGCCCAGGGACCCAGGCCGCCACCGAGGCCACCGCCAGCATCGTGTTCGTGCCGCCGCCCTTCGCGGCCGACGCCATCATGGAGGCGGCTGACGCCGGGATCGAGCACTGCGTGTGCATCACCGAGGGCATCCCGATCCAGGACATGATCAAGGTGAAGCGCTACCAGCGCCGCTACCAGCACGCCAGCCGGATGTGTCTGATCGGCCCCAACTGCGCCGGAGTGATCAGCCCGGGCCGGGCCATGGTGGGCATCATGCCCCCGCACATCTACGAGCGGGGCCCGGTCGGCATCGTGAGCCGGTCGGGGACGCTCGGGTACGAGGCCGCCTCCCAGCTCAAGGCGGTGGGCATCGGGGTGAGCACCAGCGTCGGCATCGGCGGCGACCCGATCAACGGCAGCTCCTTCCTCGACCATCTGAAGCGCTTCGAGGCCGACGGTGAGACCGAGGCGATCGTGATGATCGGGGAGATCGGCGGGCTGCAGGAGGCCCAGGCGGCCCAGTACGCCCGTGACCACATGCACAAGCCGGTGGTCGGCTACATCGCCGGGCTCACCGCGCCCAAGGGGCGCACCATGGGCCATGCCGGAGCGATCGTCTCCACCGTCGGGGAGTCGGCGGCTGAGAAGGTGCAGCTCATGCGGGAGTGCGGCGTGAAGATCGTGAAGCTGCCGTCGGACTTCGGCACCACCGTGCCCAAGGTCCTGCGCCGTTGAACGGGTCCCGGCTCAGGCGAGGCCGCGGACCCGGGACTTGTCGGGGTCGTAGAAGGGGTACCGGACCACCTCGGCCTCGATCCGCTTCTCGTGGCCGTCGAGCTTGCCGATCTCCACAGCCGTGCCGATCTCGGCGTACTCCACCGCCATCCGGCACAGGGCGATGTTCTTGCGGAGGATGGGCGAGATGGTGCCGCTGGTGACCACGCCCACCTGGTTGCGGCCGGCGTAGACGCCGTCGCCGTGGGCGGCGGGCTCGCCTCCAGACACCTCCAGCCCCACCAGCCGCCTTTGCGGGTTGTCTCGGCGCTTCAGGAGGGCGTCGCGGCCGATGAAGTCGTCCTCCTTGGTCTTGAGCGGAACCGTGAAACCGATCCCGGCCTCGTACGGGTCGGTCTGATCGCAGAACTCGTGGCCGGCGAAGATCAACCCGGCCTCGATGCGCAGGATGTCGAGCGCGGCCAGACCCATCGGCACCAGCCCGTGACCGGCGCCGGCCTCGAAGACGGCGTCCCACACCGCGGGAGCATCCGAGGGATGGCAGAACATCTCGTAGCCGAGTTCGCCGGTGTAGCCGGTGCGGGAGACCACCAGCGGGATGCCGTCATAGTCGCCGATCCTCGCGATGGCGAACCGGAACCATCCCAGCTCGGTGATGGTCGGCTGGTCGGGCCGGGTCCACACTGCCTGCTCCAGGATGCTGCGGCTGTTCGGCCCCTGGACCTGGAGGTTGTGGAGCTGCTCGGTGGAGCTGCGCACCCACACCCGGAGCCCCAGCCGCTCCGCCTGCTCCCGGAGCCAGACGCCGCTGTAGCCGAGCTGCCCGCCGATCCAGCGGAAGTTCTCCCGCCCGAGCCGGAACACGGTGCCGTCATCGATCATCCCTCCAGTGGGATGGCACATGGCGGTGTACACCACCTGGCCGTCGGCCAGCTTGCGGATGTTGCGGGTGACGCAGGTCTGCATGAGCTTCTCGGCGTCGGGCCCGGTGACCTCGTACTTGCGCAGTGGGGAGAGGTCTATGGCCGCCGCGGCCTGCCGGCAGGCCCAGTACTCCTCGATGGGTCCGTGGGCCGTGTAGGAGTCGGCCAGCCAGTAGCCGCAGTACTCGCTGAAGCTGCGGGTCAAGGTGGACGTCCGGGGATGGAATCCCGTCTCGGAGGTGAGCTGTGCCTCGGAGTCTGCAGTCATTCGGATCGCCGTCGCTTTCTTGAACCGGTTGGCGGCCGGATAGACCCGCACCGCGATGTCGGTCGGATTCCAGGCATTGGCCGCGTCGATGTCGTCGGGGCACGACGTAGACACGCACACCAAGTCCTCCAGGGCCCGCATCAGCACGTAGTCGCCGGGGCGGGACCACGGCTCCTCGAGATAAATCTGATAGGCGTCGTCAAGCTGGGTGTTGTAGAAGAAGTTGATCGCCTCCCATCCCCGGCGGCGGGCCACGCCGTATCCGTTGAGCGCACCGTTGATGTTGTCGGTGCAGTTGATGTGGCCGGGATAGCCCATCTCCTCGTAGTAGCGGGCGTTGCAGGCGGTGTTGAATGTGTCGTGGCGCCCGACCGTGTCCTGGATCACCTCCACGAGGGGCTGCATCCTGGCGTTGAAGAACTTCGAGTAGAGGCCGGGAGCGGGACAGGTCGCGCCCATGAGCGTGCGGGTGATGGTGGCGTCGAGGCATAGCTCTGCGCCCGCTTCGAGGTCGGCGGCCGCGAAGCACTGGAAGTCCGAGCACTGCCGGCCCTCGACGTCGACCACCTGGAACCAGTCGCCCTTGGCCACCTGGTAGGCGACGGCGGTGCTGTGTTCGATGATGAAGTCCTGACTGGGGTCGGCCAGCGGAGCCGGCAGCAGCGGCTCGCCGGAGGCCGCGGTCGGACCGCGGCGGTGCACGTATGCGATCAGATCGGTGACCGGAGCGCCGCCGTGGGCCGACATGGGCTCGCCCGGCGCGGCCACCACGCAAGCGATGTCGGCGTGGGCGACGACTCGGGCGCTGGCGCCCGGAGCGGTGGCGCCGTCGAGGAGCCTCAGGGCTGTGGCGGCTCGCATCGACGCCATGTCGATGCCGGCCCGTTCGAGTCCGGCCCGCACCCGGCGGGCGTCCCGCAACTCGGACGAGAGGATGTCCAGGGCGGCCGGTTCGCCGGCGGTCCTCCCGTTGCCACCGGCCTCGACCGGGCCCAGCAGGCCGGGGTCGGACAGCCCGCTCGCGTCGAAGGCGACCAACTCGCAGCGCTGCCGTCCCTCGGGATCGACAATCTCCAACTCGTCACCGGCGTCGAGTGCTAGGACGGTGGCGCCGCCGCCGGTCACCCGGTAGCGCTCGACACCGGGACCGAGCATCATCAGCCCCGGCACGAGGACCCTGGGCTGATCCATCACCGCCACCATGGCCGCCCCCTAAGCGGTTGTGTGCTTGTCCGGCCAGTCTCGCGGCGCGGCGATGCCGGTGCAAACAAAGTCTCAGCGCCGCCGTCTGCCCAGCGGTCCTGACAGTCCTCGCCCACCGGGCCTACCGTCGCCGTCATCGTCGCCCGGCCCGGCGATGTTGGCGAACATCTCCCAGACCAACAGCACAACGGCAACCACGCAGGCTGCGGCCGCTATCCATAGCCCGACCGCAGGGTCGGCCTCGTCACTGAACATCTCCCGGATCGCGATGGCGGCCGAGAAACCGGCACCGATCCAGGCCGGACGCCAACCGACCTGCACCAGTCCGACGGTGATCAGGCACACAACGAAGACAAACTGCCCTGCGCTGGTGCTGGTGCCTAGCGCAGACTCCGTACCGCTCGCGCCGACGTTCGCTTGCCACGGCAGGAATGCCGCCGCGGCCGCGACAACCCCGCAAGCCTGAGCGACCCTCTTGCGTGGGATCTTCACAGCCTCAGGCTAAGGCCTCGTGTGCAGGCGCTGGCGCCGCACCGCCGGAGCGGCGCGGCGCCAGCCACCTTGAATGGGGTGAGTCTGCTGTCAGAAAGCCTGGATGGCGATGATGGTGAAGACAACGCAGACGATGGTGAAGACGATCACCGCCATCTCGATGCCCTTGTCGTGCCCCTGCTTTCCCTGGAACTCGATTTGCTTGCGTCGAGCCATGTCAGTCCTCCGAGCCGTACTTGTCGGCCAGCCGGTCGGCTGCGTGGTTGAGCAGCTTGTCCTCGCGTACCGTCACCAGGATCGCTGCGATCACGGAGACCGCGATCCCGAGAAAGGCGAGAACGTACGAGCCGGTGTTGCCGCCCGGTCCCCAGGTGAAGTACCCGGTGGTGCCGTCGGCAGCCTCGATGGCGGCTTCCCAGCTGTCATAGGGGAAGGTGTTCATTCAGTCCTCCTTAGTACTGAACACGTTCAGTGGTCGTGTCGAGGTGGTCGCTGCGCCTCCTGCTGAGCCCGCCTGCGCCTGCCCCAGTATCCGGCGGCCATGACCACCAGGTACATGACGGCCAGGGCAGGGATGAGCTGCAGCCATGAGGCGGACACCCGGTTAGCGGTTGGCGGCGAGATCCGCCCGAAGCGTGGCTTCGGCGGACTCCCTGGAACCGTCGGCGTGGGTGATGGGCTCATCGGCCCGACCGAACTCCGGATAGAAGTCCGTCTCGAACTCGGCCATGTCGAGGCCCTCGACCTCCACCTCGGGCGGGACCCTCAGCAGGTTCAGCTTCTTGAGGATCCAGGATGCCACGTAGCCCGTAATGAAGGACAGCGCGAATATCGCGGTCACGCCCACGAGCTGGCCCAGGAAGCTGGTCTCCACGCCGGCGGGGCCGGTCGGGTATCCGGCGGCGAAGATGCCGACGGCCAACGCGCCCCACATTCCCATGATGCCGTGGACCGACACCGCTCCGACCGCGTCGTCGACACGGGCCTTGGTCTCCAGCCAGCCGCCGATGTGGTAGCACAGCCCGGCCGAGAAGAAGGCCAGGAGCAGCACCAGGTTGGGGCTGTAGATGTCGGCACCCGCCGATACCGCCACCACGCCGGCCAGACCACCGGAGATGGTCCAGAACGGGTCTCCCCGGCTGAAGATGTAGCCGCCGGCGAAGCCGCCCGCGAAGCCCATCGTGATGGTGTAGGTGATGGCCGACAGTGTGGCCGGGTTGAAGTAGATGTTGGCCCAGCCCGGAGTGGTGTCGGCCGTGATGGCCAGGCACGCCGCGTAGAAGGCGTAGAACGCGGTGAAGATGATCATCAGCCCCATCAGCGTGAGATGGAGGTTGTGGGGTTGGAACACCCTCGTACCGCCGTTGCTGTCGTACCTCCCGATCCTCGGACCGAGGTTGTACAGCACGCCCAGGGCGAAGATGCCGGCCACGCCGTGAACGACCATGGAGGCCGCGAAGTCGTGGTAGCCGAAGTGCACCGTCAGCCAGCCTCCGTAGCTCCAGCCCCAGGCCGCCGCGACGACCCAGACGATGCCGCCCATCAGGGCGGTCAGCCACAGGTAGGCCGAGATGCGGATGCGCTCGATCACCGAGCCGGACATGATTGACCCCGTCGTCCACGAGAACAGCACGAAGGCCGCCCAGAAGACGCCGGTAATGTTGTCACCGAGGTTCGGTCCCGCGGAGCCGTCCCACGGCAGACCGTACTGGTCGCCGCAGAAATAGAGCCCCTCAAGTCCTGCGGGGCTGGCTCCATCGGCTGAGACTGTGAACTTGATGCCCTCCTGCATGCAGAAGTACACGTACCAGCCGACGTAGTAGAACGTCGGTGTCACCACGGCAATCGTCATGATGTTCTTCATCGCCGTCGACATGACGTTCTTGCGGCGGCTGACGCCGGCTTCGTAGGTCATGAACCCCACATGCAGCAGCCACATAATCGCGACGGTGAAGAAGTAGTAAGCCTCGGTGAACACAATAGATGTGTCCATTGACTCACCCCCAATTCTTCTTGTCCGCTCCGACCGGTCGGCCGGACTCAGGGGACAATAGCACAGCCCGAGCCTGCGGGCCCGTTCGGGCCTGGCCGCACGCCGGACGACTCCCGCCGGAGGGCTCACCGCCGCCGGGGGCGCAGGAGGCGCCGGGTCAGCCGTCGCCGGGTTCGCTGACGTTGACCTGGCGGACCTCTCCCGAGCCGGCATCCACCCACACGGCCGCGTGGTGGAGGAAGTCCTCGGGGCCGCCGGCGGGGTCCGGGACGGTGAACACCACGATCCACATCGGGTCGGGCGGGAAGCCCTGGCGCAGGATCTTGGCCTCCACCTTGTCGGGCTCGAACGCACCGGGATCGGCCGCCAGCGCGTCGGTGGCGGTGGCGATGGCCTGCTCCTCGGTGGTGTCCACGCCCCCGCATCTCCCGGTGATGACGACGATCGCAAGGACCAGCCCCACGGCTATCAGCAGCTTCGTGCGCTTCGGGCGGGCGGGTCGGCGGAACGGGCGGGTTGGCTGATCGTCGGTCATGAGCGGCGTCCTACGCGGTCGACGGGGTCAGGTCCTGCTGGGCGGGCGGACGAAGAATCGCAGGATTATGTAGCCCGGCACGTGGATGATGGCGACGAAGGTCAGCCACCACAGCAGGACTCGCGGCCGGTAGCCGCGTTCCCGGCACTCCCAGAATGTGAGCCCGACGGCTGCGGCCAGCAATATCCAGAGCACGGTGCTCTGGGCCGCCGCGCCCCCACTCTCGCTGAGCCAGCCCACGGCTATCAGCAGTCCCACTGTCTCGCCCTGGTCAGTGCCCAGGCGGGCGGCAAGACCATCTCTCTAACCTCCCGCCGCGGTCCGTGGCTCGCTTGCCGGGTACACCTTTATTGAGATGAACCGGATTGGCAACTCGACCAGTTCGACCGGGCCGTGGGCCACTTCGCCGTGGATCTGCATGGTGTCGCCGGCGTTCAGGCGGTAGGCCGCACCGCCGTAGCCGTAGTCGAGCGACCCCTCCAGCACATGCAGGAACTCGACGCCGGGATGCTGGTAGAGCGGGAACACGCCGCCGGGCTCGGTGATGGTGGTGATCATGGGCTCGATGACCCGGTTGGGGCCTCGCAGGGTGCCGAGATCCTGGTAGAGCCGCCCCGGCCCACCCCCCTGGTGGTGGATCTCATGACCCTCCCCGGCCCTCACGATCACCAGATCGTGCTCCTCGTCCAGGCCTCGGAACAGGGCGGTGACCGGCACCCGTGCCGTTGCCGCCAGCCGCACCAACGTCGACAGGCTCGGCGCGCTCTGACCGTGCTCGATCTTCGAGAGCATCCCCAGCGAGATGTCGGCCTCCGCGGCGAAGTTGGACATGGTCATGTTCATCGCCTGGCGCAGCTCCCGCACCCGGCTGCCCACGACGCGGCACAACTCCCCGGTGGTTACCGGAGAGGCAAGCGCCTCACCGAGGCGAGGGTCGACGCCTTCTCCGGTAGCTGCAGGGTCGGTTGATCCCCTGGATGCCATCGCTCGATTATTGCCCCACATCTGCGTCGAGCGACGCACCGAGCCCATCGGCGGTCCCCGAACTCGAGTGAGCCAAGGGGGCGAAGGCGAGCCGGGCGCGGCGGAGTCTACCATCGGCGCATCCTGATCCTCCTGCGCCACGGCCGCACACCGAACAACGCCCAGGCCCGGCTCCAGGGCCAATCCGACTCGCCTCTCGACGAGGTCGGTCTCGAGCAGTCCGCCGTGGTGGGGGAGGCCCTGAGGGGCCGCTGGCCGGTCGACCGGGTAGTCGTGTCCTCTCGTCGCCGGACCCAGCAGACGGCGCGGGCGGCCGGCTTCGCGGACGCGCCCACCACCGTCGATGACCGGTGGATAGAGATCGACTTCGGCGCCTACGACGACCGTCGCATCGGCGATGTCATGGCCGAGCTCACCTCGGCGTGGGCCTCCGACGTGTCCTACGTGCCGCCTGGGGGCGAGTCGATGACCTGTCTGCACGAGCGGGTCGGCGAGGCCGTCGACGAGCTCGTCGATGAAGCCACGGAGAGCAACATCCTGGTGGTGACCCACGCCACCCCCATCAAGTCGGCGGTCGTGTGGCTGCTCGGGGGCAGCGCCGAGATGATCATGCGTCTGCGGGTGAGCCTTGCCTCCGTAACGGCCTTCGGGCCCGTGTCGCACGGGCTCGTCCTCAGCGAGTTCAACTGGTGCCCGGCGCGCCGCATCAACTGACTCCGCGTGCCGGGCCGGGCTTTGCCGTACAGACCGGCCGGGCGTATCGTCGAAGGTGGTCCAAGGCTTCGGCTCCGAGGGGCGGGCAACGATGATCTCAGGAATGAACCACGCTGTCCTGTACGTGCGCGATGCCCGCCGTCACCAGAGGTTCTACGCAGATGTGCTCGGCTTCACCACCGTGATCGACGGTCCCGGCGCTTACGTCTTCATGAGGGCCCCGCTGTCGGAGAACCACCACGACATCGTCTTCTTCTCGATCGGCGAGGAGGCGGGCGCGTCGGCGGCCGGCCGCAGCACGGTCGGCCTCTACCACATCGCCTGGGAGGTCGGCAGTCTCGATGAGCTGGTCGAGATGCGCGATCGGCTGGTCGCGGCCGGAGCGCTGGTCGGCCAGAGCGACCACGGACCCAACAAGAGCCTGTACGCCAAGGATCCCGACGGCCTGGAGTTCGAGGTGATGTGGCTGGTGCCCCCGCAGTACTGGGGAGACGAGGAGCATCAGGCCATCATCCGCCCCCTCGACCTCGACGCCGACCGGGCTCGCTTCGCGGCTCTCGGCTGAGCGCACACGAAGGAGCAACACGCTCATGAGCATCGCCAAGGGCCCCAGAGGCCGAGCGGATGGCACCGCGAATCCGGCCCATACGGGCGAGGCCGTGGCCGAGCGGCCCTCAGGTCGCAGCGAACAAGAGCGGGAATCGCAACCCTGCGGCGCGACTGCTTTGCAACAGTCCGCGCACGCGCTAGCCAACCCGTACTGCTACTTCCTCGACGACGACGCCTTCGTCGAGACGGCCCGTCCCGGCTTCAGGCACCGGGTGATCACCGGTGAGCACCTTCAGCTCTGCTTCTGGCGCATCGCCGGCGGTGCGGCGGGATCGGTGCTTCACAACCACACCGAGAACGAGCAGCTCGGCATAATCGTGAAGGGAAAGCTCGACTTCCGTATCGGGCCCGAGGGCGCCAACGACGAGCGCATCGTGCTCAGCGAGGGGGACTCGTACCTGGCGCCCCGCTCGGTGTGGCACGGCGACTCTGTGTTCATCGGCGACGACACGTACGGGGAGTGCTGGATCCTCGACGTCTTCGCGCCACCCCGGGCCGATCTGGCCACCACCGGCTGAAGTCCCAGAGGCCGAGCGGGTGGGCGACACCATGCGAACGATCTGCGACATGCTGAGCGAGGCCGTGGCCGAGCGGCCCTCAGGTCGCAGCGAACAAGAGCGGGGCCCCTAGCCCATGGCCGACTGGCGGCTGGCTGTCGACATCGGGGGGACCTTCACCGACGTCGTGCTGCTCGACGCCGAGTCGGGTCGAGTGGTGGTCGACAAGACACTCACCACCCCCCGGGCGCCCCTCGAAGGGGTACGCGCCGGGGTGACGGCGCTGCTGGCCAAGGCCGGGGTGGCCCCGCAGGACATAACCGCGCCGATCGTGCACGCCACCACGCTCATCACGAACTCGCTGATCACTGGTCGCACCGGCCGTGCCGGGCTGGTCACGACGACGGGCTTCGGCGACACGCTGCTGATACGCGACGAGCATCGCTACGACATGTACGACTTGCAGATCGAGTTCCCGGATCCTCCCGTCGGCCGGGATCTCACTTTCGAGATCGATGAGCGCACGTCGGCGACGGGCGAGGTGCTGGCCGAGCCCTCCGATGCCGATCTGGACCACCTGTGCTCGGAGCTGGCTGCGGCCGGTGTGGAGTCGGTGGCGGTGTGCCTGCTCAACTCCTACGTGAACCCGGCCAACGAGCAGGCAGTGGCGTCGCGCCTGCAAGAGGATCTGGGTGTGCCGGTGTGCATCTCTGCGGAGATATCGCCGCAGATCCGCGAGTACCCCCGAATGATCACCGCGGCCTGCAACGCGGCCACCATGCCGGTGATCGGCCCCTACCTGGACGAGTTGCAGAAGTGGCTCTCAGCCGAGGGGTTCGGCGGGTCGGTGCTGATGATGCTGTCCAACGGCGGGGTGGTGTCGGCCGACGACGCCGCTCGGGGGCCGATAAGGCTGGTGGAGTCGGGGCCCGCGGCGGGTGCCCTGGCCGGAAAGTGGTATGCCGACCGGCTGGGGTCCGATCGCCTGCTCTGCTTCGACATGGGTGGCACCACCGCCAAGGCCTGCCTCATCGAGGACGGCGAGCCGGCCCTCACCAACACATTCGAGGTGGCCAGGATCTACCGGTTCAAGAAGGGGTCGGGGTTCCCGGTGTCGGTGCCGTCGGTGGACCTCGTCGAGATCGGCGCGGGCGGGGGGTCGCTGGCCCGACTCGACCGGTTCGGTCTGCTCAAGGTCGGCCCGGAGTCCGCGGGCGCCGATCCGGGACCGGCGTCCTACGGCCGGGGCGGCACGACGGCCGCGGTGACTGACGCCGATGTGGTGCTGGGCCTGCTAGACCCCGACGCCTTCCTGGGTGGCGACATGCCGCTCGACGGCAGCGCGGCCACCACCGCGGTGGCGACCGCCGCGGCCGGGCTCGACCTGCCGCTGATGGACACCGCGGCCGGGATCTCGGAGGTGGTGGACCAGAACATGGCCGCCGCCGCCCGGATGCACGGCGTCGAGCAGGGCGTGGACCTGCGCGGGGTCACCATCCTGGCCTTCGGCGGCGCCGGTCCGGTCCACGCCTGCGGTGTGGCCGACCTTCTCGAGAGCGACAAGATCATCTTCCCGCCGAACGCGAGCGTGCTGTCGGCGTTCGGGACGCTGGTGTCACCGGTGCGGATCGATCTGGCTCGCTCCATGCCCCGGCTCCTGCGCAGCGTCGACGAGGCCGAGCGGGACCGGCTGCTGGACGAGCTGCGGGGCGAGGGCCGCAGGGTGCTGCTGGCGGCCGGCGTGCCCGAGTCCGAGGTGCGTTTCCGGTACGGGCTGGACGCCCGGTACTCGGGCCAGGGCAACGAGATCACCGTGTGGCTGGGCTCCGGCGAGTCGTGGCCCGCCTTGGACACGGAGGTGGTGGAAGCCTTCGAGGCCGAGTACCGGCGGATCTACGGGATGACCATTCCCGACGTGGAGATCGAGGCGGTGACGTGGCGGCTCTCGGCCTACGCGGCCGAGGCCGCGGTGACGCCCGAAGTGGTGGCCGCAGTCGCGGGCGGGACGGCGGAGCCGGTGTCGCACCGTCCCGCGGTCCTCCAGCGCGGGGCTGATCCGCTTGTGGTGCCGGTGTACCGGAGGCAGGATCTGAGCGTGGGAACGGCGTTCGACGGGCCGGCCATCGTGGAGGAGCGAGAGACCACCACGGTCATCCGCTCCGGGTGGCGGACCGAAGTGGCGCCCGACGGCAGCCTGGTGGCCGACAGGAGGCGTTCATGAGCACGGTTCGCACCTTCGACCCCGTGGAGCTGGAGATCCTGTGGCAGTCGCTGATCTCCACCGTGAACGAGCAGGCCCGGGCCCTGCAGCGGGCCGCCTTCAGTCCCATCGTGCGGGAGGCCGGCGACCTGGCCAACGCGGTGTTCGACCGGCGGGGCCGGATGGTCGCCCAGGCCGTCACCGGCACACCGGGCCACATCAACAGCCTGGCCCTGGGTGCGGCCGCCATGCTCGAGGAGTATCCGGTGGACTCCCTGGTGCCCGGCGACGTGCTGATCACCAACGACCCATACAAGACGGCGGGCCAGCTCCTCGACGTGACCGTTCTGGTGCCGGCCTGGCGCACCCCCGCGGCCGGCGGGAAGCCCCGGCTCATCGCCCTGTTCGGGTCCACGATCCATCACACCGACGTGGGCGGCTACGGCATCGGCGCCGGCGGCAGGGACTGCTTCGAGGAGGGGCTGTGGATCCCGATCTGCAAGCTGATGGCGGGCGACGGCGCCGGCGGCTCGGAGCGCAACGGTGACGTCTGGAAGTTCATCCTCTCCAATGTCCGCCAACCCGACCACATGGCCGGCGATCTGCACGCCCAGATGGCATCGGGCGAGGTTGGGGCCCAACGGCTGGCCACGCTGTGCGATACCCACTCCCTCGACGACATCGAGGACCTGGCCGACGAGATCATCGAGCGGTCCGAGGCGGCCACCAGGGCCACCATCCGCGAGCTGGAGGCGGGCACCCACGACGCTTCGGCCGTTCTGGACCTGGCCGACGGCAGCACGGTCGACATCGTCTGCTCCATGACGGTGGATCCCGACGGCGGGGAGATCATCGTCGACTACGAGGGCTCCAGTGAAGCCAGCCCGTGGGGCATCAACGTGGTTCGCAACTACACCCACGCCTACACCACGTTCACGGTGCGCTCGGTGCTCAACCCCGACATCCCCAACAACCACGGGAGCCTGGCGCCCATCCGGATGCGGGCGCCGGAGGGGTCGGTCGTGCATGCGGTGCCCCCGCAACCGGGAACGGCCCGCCATGTGGTCGGCATGTTCCTGCCCAACGCGCTGCTCAAGGCGCTGGCCCAGGTGAAGCCCGACGGCGCCATGGCCGAGGGCGCGGGCGCGGTGTGGACGATGCAGATAAACGGTCACCACGAAGACGGCTCTCCCTTCATTACCGCCATGTTCACCTACGCGGGCGGGGTCGGCGCCCGGGCCGGGAAACCCGGGTTGGATGCCTGCTCCTATCCCACCGGGGTATCGGCGGTGCCCATCGAGGTGGTGGAGGCCTCCGCGCCGGTGCGGTTCCTCCAGAAGTCTCTGCGGTCCGGGTCGGGCGGCGCGGGCGCGCAGCCCGGTGGCCTGGGCCAGGTGATCGAGTTCGAGGTCGACACGGCCCGGCCCTGGCAGCTCAACGCGGTGACCAGCCGCCTCACCGAGCCGCCCCAGGGCATCTTCGGGGGTGAGCCGGGCGCGGCCGGGTCGTTCCGGGTGAACGGGGAGCCGGTCACCACCCAGACTCGCATCACCCTCCAGCCCGGTGACACCGTGAGCCTGGAGCTGCCCGGCGGCGGCGGTTACGGCGATCCGGGCGACAGCGAGGATCGGGGAGCCCCGGTACCCCGGTGACTGACTGGGCTGAGCCCGTGTCCTTCGCATCGGTGTGGGACCGGGCCGTAACGTCTCGAGCCGATGAGACATTCCTGGTCTTCGAGACCCCCTCCGGAGATGTCGCCCGATGGTCCTATGGCGACTTCGACGAGGCGGTGGACCGGGTGGCGGGGACGCTGGTCGCGCTTGGAGTCGAGCCCGGAGCGGCCGTTCATCTCGCCCTGACCAATTCGCCGACGTTCATCGCGGTGTGGCTGGCCGCAACCCGGCTCGGGGCGTGGATCGTGCCGTCTGACCCGATGGGACGCACTCCCGAGCTAGCCGGCCACATCGAGCGCACCCGCCCCGCAGTGGGCCTCTGCGCGGGAGCCCGGGCCGGCACGTACCGGGCCGCCACTGAGGAGGCGGGACGCCAGGATCTGGCCGTGATCGAGATCGACGAGGCCGACACCGCGTTGGCCCTGTTCGACGCGGCACCCCTGGTCGCATCGGAGAGGCCCGAGCCGGGCCGGCGCGACCGGGCTGCGGTGATGTTCACCTCGGGTACCACGGGCCGGCCCAAGGGGGTGGAGGTGACCCAGGCCAACTACGCCTTCGCGGGCAGGGTCATGGCCGCCGCCGCCGGGCTCACCGGTGATGACCGTCAGCTGGTGGTGCTTCCGCTGTTCCACGCCAACGCGCAGTACTACTCGTTCGCCTCTGCCATCTGGACCGGTGCCAGCGTGGCTCTGATGCCGGCCTTCTCGGCGTCGGGGTTCCTGCCGGCCGCGGCCCGCCACTCGGCCACCTGCGCCAGCCTCTTCGCCGCGCCGATCCGCATGGTCCTGGCTCGCGGCGGACCGGCCGAAGGGGCGCGGCTGCGCCACTGCTGGTACGCGCAGAACATCTCCGCTGACCAGTACTCCACGGTGGCGGAGTGGTTCGGCTGCCGGCCCCGCCAGCTCTACGGCATGACCGAGACCATCCCCGCGGTCCTGACCGATGAGGCGGCCGACCCTCATCACGCCTCCATGGGCCGGGTCTCGCCCGGTTGCCAGGTGGATGTGCAGGACGCAGGCGGGGCTTCGGTCGAGCCCGGCGCAGTGGGCGAGGTGGTCGTGGGCGGCGAGCCCGGCATCACCCTGTTCGCCGGCTACCTCGACGCGCCCGACGTCACCGCAGCCAGCTTCCGCGACGGCTGGTTCCTGACCGGCGACCGAGCGGTGCGCGACGACAGCGGCCGTCACTACTTCGACGGGCGGCGCTCGGATGTGCTGAAGGTCTCCGGCGAGAACGTCTCGATCGTCGAGGTGGAGTCCGCTCTGGTTGAGCACCCCGCGGTGCTGGAGGCCGCGGTGGTGGGCCGTCCCGATGAGATCCGCGACGAGGTGCCGGTGGCCTTCGTGGTCGCGGCCGACCCGTCGGCCCCGCCCCCTCTCGACGAGTTGAACGCCTGGTGCGATGAGCGGCTGGCCAAGGCCAAGCGGCCGGTCGCCATCACCCTGATCGATGAGCTGCCCCGCACCAGCGTCGGCAAGATCCGCAAGTTCCTCCTGGCCGAGCAAGCCGCCGCCCAGAGCGGCCAGGGACAGGGGGACTAGGCGGCCGCGAGTCGCTCGGCTTCGCCGATGTAGCCGGCGGTCTCGTTGATGAGCATCTCGATGTCGGCTCGCTCGCAGAGACCCAGGTAGAAGCAGTCGCCGTGCAGTACGTCCCGGGCGGTGTGATAGTGCCCCGTCAACCGGCCGACGCCATCGTCGAGGCGCGCCAGTTGGCGCAGTTCTTGCGTAGTGATGGGGGACTTGGCCGGCTCCTCGCCGGTGCGGGCCACGATGAGGCCGTCGGCGGCTCGCTTGGTGGCGCACCAGGCCTTCTCGGCCGCGTCCCTGATGTCGCCGGCGTCCAGGCGGGCCAGCGCGGCGTCGTGCAGCGCCCGGGCGTCCGCGAACAGCGCGGCGGCACGATCAGCCGCGCCGTCGCCAGCGGGTGCCCGCCCGGCCCTAGGGCCGCTCATGCGTGCAGGAGGCATTGGGTTGTCCAGCTCACCGGCGATCATTCCTGCGCCGTTGACGTCGAAGGGGCGGCCAGCCGCTCGGCGTCGGTGATGTAGCCGGCGGTCTGGTGGATGAGGCGCTCGGTGCGTTCGGTCGGCTCGCAGAATCCGAGGTAGAAGCAGTCGCCGTGGAGCGCGTCCTTGACGATGTGGTACCGATCCGCGAGTTGGCTTATGTCCTGTTCATCGATGGCGAGACGGTTGAGTTCACGCGTAGTGATGGGGGACTTGGCCGGCTCCTCGCCGGTGCGGGCCACGATGAGGCCGTCGGCGGCTCGCTTGGTGGCGCACCAGGCCTTCTCGGCCGCGTCCCTGATGTCGCCGGCGTCCAGGCGGGCCAGCGCGGCGTCGTGCAGGGCCCGGGCGTCCGCGAACAAGACAGCGGCTCGATCAGCCGCAGTGTTGCTCGGCGGTAGCTGCTCTGCGGTCATGCCACTCATGCCAGATGTTGTCATGAGGCTCACCTCGGTGTCTTTCGGCGACTCGGACGACCGTAGTAGCTCCGATCAGTTATGACAACCAAATGATATGAAAATCTCTAATCTGTATTGGGGGTGCCGGCCAGGCGGTTCAAGGCTCGGAGGAGCAAGCCGCAGGTCGCCTCGACCTTCCACACGTTGCCGGGAAGGGGGTGGGTGTCGTAGACCCAAGCCCATGACGCCTCCTTGAGACCTGCGTGATCGTCGAGTTTCGTGCCGGCGAGCTGCTTCTCGCTGCGCTCGGCCCGGTACGGCGTCGGCGCCACCGCCCCCAGCGAGACCCTCGCATCGACGATGGTGACATCGTCGTCGGCGATCTCAACCGAGACGGCGGCTGAGCACACCGCGAAGTCGCCCGCGTAGAGCCGCAGCTTCTCGAAGGCGGCTGGACGGGCGCGCGCCGCGGCGGACACTTCAACCGTGGTGAGCAGTTCCCCGGCGACCAGATCGGGTTCGCCGGGCCCCGAATAGAGCTCGTCGATCAAGCGGCGGCGGGGCGGCTTCGATTCGGGCAGGAGGCTGTGAGCGACGGCATCGAGGGCGAGCAGGCCGGTGGCTAGATCCGACGGGGTGACGGCCTGGCATCGGTGGGCTCCCAGCACGGCGTGATGAAACCGGTGGTCGCCCAGTACCGCGTAGCACGGAGCAGTCCGGCCGTTGCGCTTGTAGCAGCCGAAGCCGTTTCGGTAGAAGGCACAGCGCTTGTCCTGCAGCAGGTTGCCGCCCACGGTCGCCAGCTCCCTGATCTGGCTGGTGGCGAGTTCGTCCAGCAGATCGGCCAGCATGGCGTCGCCGGGCAAGGACCCGGACTGCGAAAGCCACCGGCGCAGGTCCTCGAGGGTCACGGCCGCCCCGACCCGCAGGTCGCCGCCAGGGGTCTCGTCCAGCCGCCGAAGCCGGTCGATCGTAGTGGTGTCGACCAGGCGTACCGGGGTGGATAGCCGCTGCTGGCGGGCCACCAGCAGATCCGTTCCGCCGGCGATGTAGCGGGTGTCAACGTCGCCGTCCGAACAGGCCGCGGTGGCCGCCTCGGGACTCGCGGGTCGTTTGATCGATTCGATCGGCGGTAGCGGCGCCAGCGGGCTGCGTTTCGCTCTGCGCCTGCGGGACAGGCGGTCGAGGACTCTGAACAGGCCCTTGCCGTAGAGGCTGCGGATGAGGTCGGTCCAGAGCAACTCCAAGTGGTACGCGTTGGATCGCGGGCGGTGCCGGGCTGTCCGCGCCGTCGATGTGTGAGGATTAAGCAGGGGCAGCAGCTTGTCCGGGGTGATGGGGATCTCCCGGACCCGCACGCCGGTGGCGTGGGCCACGGCATTGGCCACCGCCGCCGGCGTGGGCACCACTCCGATCTCGCCGATGCCCTTGGCACCGTAGGGCCCGGCCGGATCGTGCCCGTCGAGCAGGACGGCCCGGATAGGCGGTAGGTCCCCGGCTCGGGGTGCCCGGTACTCCAGCAGGGTGGGATTGACCATGCGGCCCTGCTCGTAGACGAGCTCCTCGCCGAGCGCCGCTCCCAGCCCCATGGCCATGGCGCCGACCGCCTGGCCTTCGGCCGCGGCAGGGTTGAGGGCGGTCCCCGAATCGTGGACGGTCACCGCATCGAGCACCTTGACCTGGCCGGTGGCGTAGTCGACCTCCACCTCGACGGCCTGCACGCAATACGAGTAAGCGGGCGAGAAGTGGCTCAGGCCGTGGACCTTGTCCATCTTGTCGACGTCGGTGAGGTAGCTCCCCTCGACCCTCAGGCACCCGTCGGCGGCGTCCTCGGTCAAGGCCACTAGGTCGCCCAGCGGAACGGCGTCGGCGCCGCAACGGGCCTCGCCGGCCACCAGCTGCACCTGGCCCGGATCGGTGCCGAACTTGGCCGCCGCGGCGCCTCTCAACACCTCGGCCGCTCCCCGGGCTGCATCGGCGGTGGCGTGGCCGCTCCACACGGTGCCCCTTGACGACCAGGCCCCCAGGTCCTGGGGGGCGTCATGGCTGTCCATCATCGTGACCGACACGTCGTCGAAGTCGAGGCCCAGCTCGTCGGCGGCGATCTGGCGCAACAACGCGGCCTGGCCGGTGCCCGCGTCGGCGCCCGCGAAGCAGACCCGGGCGGTGCCGTCGTCGCGCACCTCCACGGCGGCCTCGCTCATCTCGGAGTGCTCGAAGGCGTTGGCCCCCGACACGTGCACCGCGGCGGCCAGTCCCACCCCCCGCCCGCTGCCACCGTGCGCTCGCCTGGTGTCCCAGTCGATCTCCTCACGGGCCCGCTGCAGGCATTCGGTCAGCCGGGCCGACCCCAGGCGCCAGCCGGTCAGGGTCGTGTCGCCGCTGGCTGGCGCGTTGCGGAGACGCAGCTCGATGGGGTCCATGCCGAGCCTGCCGGCCAGCTCGTCGATCTGCGACTCGGTGGCGAAGGTCATCTGCGGGTTGCCGTAGCCGCGGAACGAAGCGCCGGGCTGCTTGTTGGTGTAGACGAGCGACACCGTGGTCTCGCAGCCCTCGAGCCGGTAGGGGCCCGCGGCCAGCATGGTCGCGTACACGGCCACCGAGGGTCCGGCGTGGTTGTAGGCGCCGTTGTCCACCGTCACGTAGCAGTCCCGGTGGGTGAGCGTGCCGTCTCTGCGGGCACCGGTCGCGATGTTGGTCTTGAAGGCGTGACGGACAGCCGTGACCGCGAACTCCTCGTCCCGGTCGAGCACCAGGCGCACCGGATGCTTGGCCTTCATCGCCAGCGCAGCCGCGATCACCTCGTGGCAACCGGCCTTGGCCTTGGCACCGAACCCGCCGCCCACCGCCACGGGGTGGGTGCGGATCTGCTCGAGGCGCAGGTCGAGCATGTGCGCGACCTCCTTGCGCACGAAGTAGGGCGCCTGCGTGGACCCCCACAGATCGAGCCGCTGGCGGGACGGATCCCAGCGGGCCACGATCGAGTGGGGCTCCAGACAGACGTGGGCCGCGGCCCCGTAGACGTACTGGTCACTGACGATGGCATCGGCGGCCGATCTGGCCGCTTCGGGGTCGCCGTACGGGCGCACCGTCTGCAGGGCCAGGTTTCCGGTGGCGTCGTCATGGACGGTGGGTGCCTCCGGTGCTCGGGCAGTCGAGACATTGAGTACCGCCTTCCGCGGCTTGTAGGAGACGTCGATCAGCCCGAGGGCAGCATCGGCCGCGGCTCGGGTGTGGGCCGCCACCGCGGCCACCTCCTCACCGACGAAGCGAACCCGTCCGCGGGCCAGCGCCGACCGGTCCCGGAAAGGCTCGCCGAGGTGCAGGTAGGTGCGGTCACCCAGGTCGTCGGCGGTGATCACTGCGGCCACGCCGGTGTGCGCCTCGGCCCGGGAGGTGTCGATGCTGCGGATATCGGCGTGCGGGTGGGGGCTACGCAGTATCCGCGCCTCCAGCATCCCCGGTAGCCGGATGTCAGTGGTGTAGAGGGCCGCGCCCGAGGTCCGCTCCTCCCAGCCGTCGGGTCGTACCCGCTGGCGGAGGGCTGTCAACGGTCGCTGCCCTTCAAGACCTGGTCCGTGGAGTCACGGGCCGCGACGACCTGCTCGATGGCTGCGATCACCCCGTTGTAGCCGGTGCAGCGGCAGAAGTTCCCGGCGAGTTCGTGCCGTATGTCCACGGGGCCTCCGCGATCGATGCCGGCAATCAACTGGTGGGCCCGTACGACGATGCCGGGCGTGCAGTACCCGCACTGCAGGCCTCCGAGGTCCGCGAGCGCCTCCCGCAGGGCGGCGGCGTCCGGCGCGATACCTTCGACGGTGCGCACCGGCTCGGTCACTCGAGCCGCGAGCACCAGGCACGACGGGACGGCCCGGTCGCCCACCAGCACTGTGCACGCGCCACAGTCGCCGCTACCGCAGGCCTCCTTGGCGCCGGTGAGGCCCAGATGGTCGCGCAGCACGTCGATGAGCCGGGTCACCGGCGGTACTTCCAGCTTCCTCCGCTCGCCGTTGACAACGAGACGGACGGTCACGCCCCCGCGGCCTCCTCGGCGGCCCGGTAGCGCTCGATCAGCCATTCAGCGAGCTGCGAGCGGAAGAAGTCCTGCTGGCTCAGCGGGCCCTGGGGCGCGAAGCGTGACGCCATGCCCCGCTGGCTGGCCACCGCCACCGGCATGTCCTGGTCCCAGAAGTAGTCGAGGCCTCGTTCGTGCTGCTCCAGGAGCTGGTCGAACAGCTTCAGCTTGGCGGTGGACTCGGGGAACAGGAACCCGGACGTCATTATGGAGAGATCGGTGCCGGCGGGCTGCACCGCGGTCCAGTGGACTGAGTCGCTGTGGCACCCGATCAGCAGGCTGGGCGCAACGTAGAGGTACACCACGTTCCAGCGGTCGTCGTCGCTGAGCGTCGGGATGGGCGGGAACAGCGCCGACTGGGTGGGGTTCATGCCCCGGTCCTTGAATCCGGTGCGCCCCTTTCCGCCCAGCCCGACCGAGCCGGGCTCCAGCGGGGGGAAGGTTCCGGCCAGCAGCGTCTCTTTGCTGGTGTCGGCCTCGGTGAAGTCGTAGAGCGAGGCGTGCAGCCGCAGCGAGTGGTAGGCGTCCATGAAGTTCTCGGCGAAGATCTTCCAGTTGAAGGGCATCTCCAGACGCTCCGGCTCGGTGGTGACCAGCTCGTCCAGGCAATAGACGGCCAGCATCTCGTCGAAGGCCGCCAGCCTCGGGCCGAGCGGGGCCGGCTCAGCGGCGAGCGAGCAGAACACGAAGCCCTGCCATTCCTCCACCGCAAGTTGGGGCAGGGAGATCTCGGAGCGCACGAAGCCCGGGCGCTGGTGCATCTCGGGCGCACCGATGAGGCTCCCGTCGAGGTCGTAGGTCCACCAGTGGTAGGGGCAGCGGAAGTTGCGGGTCGAGCCGCTGCACTCCGGAGGCGGCGCGAACCACTCCTCCTTCGGCCGCTCGGCCGGCGCGGTGATGCACATGGCCCGGTGCTGGCAGATCGACGACATGACGTTGATCCGGCCGTCGCGGTTGCGCACCACGATCACCGGTTCGGTGCCCAGCAGGGTGGCCGTGAAGTAGTCGCCGGGTTCGGGGATCTGGCTGGAGCGGCCCACGCACAGCCATTCGGTGTCGAAGACGGCCGCCTTCTCGAACCGGTAGAAGTCGGCGTCGGTGTAGCACGCCGGCGGCAGGCCGACCGCGACGTCGACGGGCCGGGCCGCGGGCTCTATGTCCTCCAGCGGGACCGGGCTGCGAAGCGGAGCCATCCGCGCCTCCTAGAGGGTTGCGGGAGGCCACGCTAGCGCGCCGCGCCCTTCCGGCTGAAAGGCGGGATCGCGGCGGGCTGATTCCGGCTGCGCCCGGCAGGACATCGGTGTGGCAGCAATGCTATGGTCATCGCCTGTATACAGGCCTTGGTGCAACCGTCACTGGGGCGCAAGCGGTTCCACACTTGGAGGGGACATGAGACGACATCGATTCGGATGGCTAGCAGCGGTGATTGCCGTCTTCGCACTGGTAGCAGCTGCCTGTGGCGGTGACGACGAACCGGCGACGACGGTGGCGCAGCCCGACACCGGAGCCGCACAGGCCGAGATCGACGCCGCGCAGGCTGCCGCCGACGAGGCCCGCGCCGCCGCCGAGGAGGCTGAGGCGAAGCTGGCCGAGGCGCAGGCGGCCGCTGACGCGGCGAGCGCCGAGCAGCAGGCCGAGGCGCAGGCGGCGCTGGAGGCGGCTGCGGCTGAGGCTGAGGCGGCCCGGGCGGAGGCGGCTGCGGCCGAGGCTGACGCGGCTGAGGCCGAGGCGGCTGCGGCTGAGGCCGAGGCGGCTGCGGCTGAGGCTGAGGCCGCGTTGGCCGAGCTGATAGCCGAGGGTGACATAGAGACGGCCGCGACCATCGACCTGGACGCCAACGGCGACGGCAAGATCATCCTCGGCGTCGCGGCCGCCGGTCCCCGCGACGACGGCGCCTACTACCAGGCCCTGGTCGACGCGGCTGAGGAGATCTCGGCCGCGCAGGGCTGGGAGGCTCCGATCGTCATCGACAACATCGAGCCCGCCGTGGCCGCCACCGAGTTGGAGAACCTGGCCGCGCAGGGCGTCGACATCATCGCGGTCGGCGCGGGCGAGATCTCCGACCCGCTGCCCGACCTGGTCGAACAGTTCCCCGACATCTTCTGGTACTGCAACTGCGGCACCGGGTTCCCGCAGATGGACGGTGTGGCCCTCAGCACCAACGACGGCGCCGAGATCGAGTACGTGGTCGGCGTGGCTGCCGGCCTGCTCCTGCAGGAGCATGGTGGTGACACCGCGTACATGATCGGATGCTGCGACCTCGGCTTCGAGGTCGAGACCGAGCTGGCGATGCGCCTCGGCATGAAGGCCGTGGACCCCAGCTACGACGTGGTCTACACCCCGACCGGGAACTTCCCGTTCGACTTCGACAACGTGGCCGGCGCGACCGAAGCGTTCAACGTCGCCCTCGACGCGGGTATGGACCTCCTCTACCCGTACCTGGGCGGCGCCCACGAGCCTCTCGTCCAGCTGGCCAACGAGCACGGCATCCCGGTGACGAGCGCGGGCGCTTCCGACGTGTGCTCCCGGACCGATCTGACCTGGGAGATGGCCGCGCTGTTCGACGGCGGCGACTTCGCTCGGGCGGTGTTCCCGCTCATCGTGGCGGGGCAGTTCGAGGAAGGCAGCATCTACAAGTTCTCGGTCGGCCGGGATCCGGAGGTCGGCGCGCTGATCTGCAATCCCACGCCGGAGCAGAAGGAGCTGCTCGACCAGGCCCACGCCGAGGTGTGGAGCGGCTACTGCCTCGCCGAGTTCGACGTCATCCGGGCCATCGCCTACGGCGGCGCCGATCTCGAGGCACCGCTGGCCTGCTCGGACGCCTGAGCGCTGCGTAGGGGCAGCTAGACCCGAGAGACCGACATATGGCTGATCAGCGGACGGCGGGGACGGAAGTCCCCGCCGTCCGGCTCACCTCGATCTCCAAGTCGTTCGGGGCCATCGTGGCCTGCGACCGCGTGGACCTGACGCTTCATCGCGGCCGGATCCACGGCATCCTCGGAGAGAACGGCGCGGGCAAGTCCACGCTGATGAAGGTGCTGATCGGTCTGGTGCTTCCCGATGGCGGCACCATCGAAGTGGACGGCGAACGGTGCCAGATCCGAGATCCCCACGATGCCTCGGTCCGCGGCATCGGCATGGTCCACCAGCACTTCAGCCTGGTGGAGCCGCTCACGGTGTGGGAGAACGTGATGCTGGGCGACACCGGCCGGTTCGACGCGCCCGCGGCCCGGCGCCGCGTGGCTGAGATCAGCGAGCACTACGGCCTCGGTGTGGATGCGGACGCCAAGGTCGGCGACCTCTCGGCCGGGGTCCGCCAGCGGGTGGAGATCATCAAGTGCCTGCGCCGCGATCCGAGCATCCTGATCTTCGACGAGCCCACCTCGGTGCTCACCCCCGGCGAGTCCGAGCGGCTGTTCGACGTTCTGCGCCGGGCGGTGCGGGAGGAGAACCGTGCGGTGGCGCTAGTGAGCCACAAGCTCGATGAGATCCTCCACGCCACCGACGAGGTCACGATCATGCGGGCCGGGTCCGTGGTGCAACGGATGGAGACCTCCGACGCCGATGCGCCCATGCTGGCCAGGGCGATGGTCGGCCGGGAGGTGTCGCTTCGATCGGAAGCGTCGGCCCTGGGCCTCATCGAGACGGTCGCGGCCGGCGCCGACGATGACGACGGCTCCCGGGATGGGGAGCATGAGGGCACCGGCGGCGATTCCGTCCCGCGAGTGCCCGCGCTCCGTCTCCGCGACGTTGTGGCCCGGGGTCCCGACGGACGAGTCTCCCTCAACGGTCTCGGTGTCGACGTGTTCGAGTCCGAGATCGTCGGCGTGGCCGGCGTGGAGGGCAACGGCCAGGCCGCGTTGACCGACCTGCTGTCGAGCCTGCTGCCCGCCGAGGCGGGCACGGTCGAGGTGGACGGCGTCACCGTCGAGCCGGGAAGTCCGGGCGCCATGTCCTCCGCGGGGGTCGCCGTCATCCCCGAGGACCGCCACGCCTCAGGCTGCGTGCTCGACATGACGGTGGCTGAGAACCTCTTCCTGGTGGACATCGAGCGGATCGCCAGGCACGGGATCTACGACCCCGCGGTGATGCGGCGAGACGCGGCCGTCCTCATCGAGAACTTCGACATCCACACTGCTGGTCCGGACGCCCCCTTCTGGTCGCTCTCGGGCGGCAACCAGCAGAGGGTCGTGCTGGCCCGGGAGTTGAGCTACTCGCCCAAGGTGCTGGTGGCGTCCCAGCCCACCCGGGGTCTCGACGTCGGTGCCATCGAATGGATGACCGACCGCCTCCGCCAGGTAGCCGACAGCGGTGTGGGTGTGCTGCTCATCTCCAACGAGCTGGAGGAGATCCTGCAACTGTCCGACCGCGTCGTGGTGCTGTTCCGGGGCCGCATCATCGGCGAGATGGACCGGGCCGATGTGGACCTCGAGGAGCTGGGCCTCCTGCTGGGCGGCGCAGGGGCCGAAGCTGGTGCTGAGGCCGCGGCCTAGCCGGGACGCGACGGCCGGATGAGCGACCAGCAGACGCCGGAGGCGGCCGCCGGGGACACCGGCGCCAAGCGCGACCTTGGTGTGAGCGCGGGCCGCGACCACGCCCCGACCGTCCCCTCGCGGCTCCGCGAAGCGGCAGTGGCCGCCGCCATGTACCTCGGATGCATCGTCGTCGCCCTGTTCGCGTCGGCGTTGATCGTGTGGGCCACCGGTGGGTCGTGGCAGGCGGTCTTCTCAGCCCTGCTCGACGGCAGCCTGCGGGCCCCGGGCCGCTGGGGCGAGACCATCGGCATCGCCATCCCCCTCGTGGTGGTGGCCCTGGGAACCGCCATCAACGGTCGGGCCGGCGTGGTCAACATCGGCCAGGAGGGCCAGGTGATGATGGGCACCGCCTTCGCCACCTACGTCGGCGTGCGCTTGGGGGGCCCGGGTCCGGTGGTGATCGTCTGCCTGCTCATCGTGGGGGCTCTTGCCGGGGCCATGTGGGCCGGCATCGCCAGTTGGCTCCTGTACTGGCGGCGGGTGCCGGAGGTGCTCACCACGCTGCTGCTCATAACGGTGGCGTCCCAGGCGACCGGCTACGCCCTGAAGGTCGACTGGCTGCTGCTGGCCCCGTTCCGGGCGGACCGCTCGGTTCGTAACCAAGTGAGCGAACAGCTGGACGCCGACAGCCGGCTGCCCCTCATAGACATCTGGGGCAACGACTTCCCGATCAGCGCCTTCGCGGTGGTGCTGATGGCTGTGATCGTGTTCCTGCTGTTCAAGCGCAGCGTCTGGGGCTTCCGCATGAGGATGCTGGGACGCAACGCCCGCACCGCCCAGCGGGCCGGGGTGTCCACCGTCAAGTACGGCACCACCGCCATGCTGATCTCCGGCGCGTGCGCCGGTCTGGCCGGAGCCCTGATGCTCTCCGGCGGAGACTTCGGCAACTACCGGTTCACGCCGGGCTTTGCCAACAACATCGGATGGGAAGGGCTCCTGGTGGCCCTGGTGGCTCGCTCCCATCCGGTCGGCATCGTGGTCGTGGCCTTCAGCTTCGCCGGCTTGCGAGCCGGTTCCGGCTTCCTGGCCGCCACCGGGGTGGAGCGCGAGATATCCCAGGTGGTGCTGGCCCTGCTCGTGCTGGCCCTGCTGGTGCCTCCGGCCATCCTCTTCATCCGCGAGCGTCGACGCGCTCTGTCCGCCACCAGAGACAGGACCTGATCGATGGGCGACTTCTTCGGTGCCATCGGCGATGTGGTCACCAACGAGGTGACCTACTCGGGAGCCATGCGGTTCGCCGCTCTACTGGCCTTCGCGGCCATTGGCGAGACCATCGCCGAGAAGGCCGGCACGCTCAACATTTCGCTGGAGGGGATGGTTCTGGGAGGTGCCTTCGCGGGAGCGCTGGGCATGCACCTGACCGAGTCGGTGACCGTGGGGCTGGTTCTGGCCACCGTGATCGGCACCGTCGTCGCCTCGGTCCAGGCCAATATGAGTCACCGGCTGACCGCCAACCAGTTCGTGGTCGGGCTGGCCCTCAACACGCTGGTGCTCGGCATCGCCAGCTTCCTGAACACCAGCATCCAACCGGTGTCGCGAGCCGCCCACCGGTTCGCCATCAAGCCGCTGTCGGAGATCCCCCTCGTCGGCGATGCCTTCTTCAACCAGCCTTGGCCCTTGTATCTGGTGTACCCGATGATCCCAGCCGCATGGTGGTTGCTGTACCGCACCCGCTGGGGTCTGGAGGTTCGAGCCGTCGGGGAGAACCCCCAATCGGCCGATGTCTCCGGTATCGACGTCAACAAGCGCCGCCGCGAGTCCATCTACATCGCCGGGTTCACTTCGGGACTGGGCGGCGGCTATCTGGTGCTGGGCCAGATCGGGCGGTTCGAGGACGCGGTCGTAGGGGGCCAGGGGTTCATCGCCATCGCTGCGGTGATCTTCGGCGGGTGGACCATGCGGGGCGTGATCGGCGGGTGCCTGCTGTTCGGCACGGTCAACTCGTTCCGGCTGACGCTGCCCACCGTGGGTCATGAGCTCAACTCCGAGCTGTTGTCGGCCGCGCCGTTCGTGGTGACGATCGTGACGGTGACCTTCTTCGCCCACCGCACCCGCGAGCCCCGGGCGCTGGCCCAGCCCTTCGTGCGCGGCCTCACCTGAGGGCTGGACGTGGACGCGGCCTCATCCTCGGTTCCCACCGTCGACATCTCCGGGGCGCTGGCCGGCGATCCCGGCGGCATGGAGGCCGCGGCCCGAGAGATCGACGACGCCTGCTTGGCCAGCGGCTTCTTCATCGCCGTCGGGCACGGCGTGGCGCCGGACCTGGTGGACGAGACCATGGACATGGCCCGCGGGTTCTTCCGGCTCCCGTTCGAGGAGAAGTCGAAGGTGGCTCCGCCCACGTTCGAGGACTACCGCGGGTTCCTGGGCCTCGACACCACCTCGCTGGCGGCCACCCTGGGCGACAACGAGACCCCGCCGGACCTGTGCGAGTCATTCAACGTCGGCCGCTTCGACGATCCCGATATCCGGGCCCGGGCCTACGTCGCCGGCGCGGAGGCCACGTTCTGCCCCAACCGGTGGCCCACCGAGCCGGCGGGGCTGCGGCCGCAGTTCGAGCACTACTACGCGGTGATGGAGCGGCTCTGCATGCAGCTGCTGCCGCTGTTCGCCCGAGCGTTGGACCTTCCCGACGGCTGGTTCGACGACAAGGTGCAGGATCACACCGCGCTGCTGCTGTTCAACTGGTACCCGCCGGTGGCCGGCGAGGCCCGTCCCGGCCAGTTGCGCCGCGGTGCTCACACCGACTACGGAGCGTTCACCGTCGTCGCGGCCGAGCAGATCGGTGGCCTGCAGATCCGGTCGAACGGTGAGTGGGCCGATGTGCCGATGGTGCCGGGCGGCTTCGTGGTGAATCTCGGAGATCTGATGGCTCGCTGGACCAACGACCGCTGGGTCTCGACCCTGCACCGGGTGGTCATCCCTGACGGCGCCGACCGGACCCGGGACCGGATGTCGGTGCCGTTCTTCTTCCAACCGTCGTACCGGGCCGTCATCGAGACCATCCCGACCACCATCACGCCGGAGCGCCCCGCCCGCTACGAGCCGGTGGTGTCGGGCGAGTGGATCGCGGCCAAGTCGGCGTCGATGCTCGAGGACGACGAGGATTCCTGAGCGAGGCGGCCGCTGGCTGGTGCTGCTGCTGTTGGCAGTGCTCATGGCGGTCGGCGGGCTCGGCGTCCTGGCGCTCGGCACTGCCTCCCTGCTCGACCTGGGCCCGTTCGCCGCCCCCGAAGCACCCCGTCCGCTGGAGGTGCCCGACCGGCTGGAGGACTGCCGCGAGGCCGGCCTCGACCGCGGCGAGGCCTGCGATCCGGGCGCGGACATCGAGGCGATCAGGCTCCGGCACCCCGATGACCGGACGTTGACGGTGGAGTTGGTGCTGACCGAGGCGCCTGATCTCGGCCCTGGCCTGGCATGGACGGCGGAGTTCTACGTCGAGGCCGCCAATTCCTTCACCGACGGCGGGGTGATCTGCCGGCTGACCAATGTCGTGGACACCGACGGGCCCGGCAATGAGGCTCGGTCCTACGCTCTCGACCCGAACACGGTTCCGAGACAGCAGGTCGATGGTGATGCCTGCGCGGGTCGCCTCGAGGGATCGGTGGCCACCTTCACCATCGATGTCGGCGGCCAGCGGGCCGGCGAGCAGTTCCGGCTGATCGGGTTGGTTAGGCTCGAACACCCCGGCGATCCCGACCGGATCGGCTCCGAGGACGACTTCCTGGTCCGGGCGACGCTGGCCGACCTTCGAGGCGGGGCCGGTCGGTAGGGTGCGAGGCATGGGTCTGATCGAGCCCGCTTCTCACCTGAGCGAGGAGGCCCGGCAGTTCCTGGCGGACTTCGTGGCTCTGCCGCCGCTCGATCCGGCCGACCTGGAGGCGGTCGAGACCGCCCGCCGGATGTCCCTCGCTGGCTGGGTCGCCCTCAATGAGGGGCTCAAGGGACCCTGGATCAGCCGGCCCTCGAAGATCGCCGGAGTGCCGGTGGTGGCCTTCGCGGTCGACGAGCAGGCTCTCAGCGCCGAGCAGGTGATGGTGCACCTGCACGGCGGCGCGTTCGTCCTCGGCTCGCCCACCGCCAGCGCCGCGCTGGCCGTGGGGGTGGCCCAGCGCACCGGCGTGCCGGTCGTATCGGTGGACTACCGCCTGGCCCCCGAGCACCGGTGCCCGGCCGGGCTCACCGACATCGTGAACGTCTGCCTGGAACTGCAGGCGTCACGGCGGCTCACCGCGATCTACGGAGAGTCCGCCGGAGCGAACCTCAGCCTGGCCGCGGCCGTCGCCCTGCGCGACCGCGGCGCGACGCTGCCGGGCCGGCTCGGCCTGGTGTCGCCGTGGGTCGATCTCACCTGCTCGGGCGACACCTACCGGACGCTGGCGCCGGCCGATCCCGTCCTGGGAACCCTCGATCCGCCCGCGTTCGCGGCTGTGTACGCCGGCCGGGAGGTGGCCGACCCGGAGGCCTCCCCGCTGTTCGCCGACCTGGCCGGCTTGGTGCCCGCGCTGATCCAGACGGGCAGCCGCGAGCTCCTGCTGTCGGACTCGTGCCGGCTCGAGCCCGCACTGCGCCGTGCGGGAGTCCCGGTTGAACTGTCCGTATGGGACGGCCTGTGGCACGGCTGGCAGCTGCGGCATCACATCCCCGAGGCCGGCCAGGCCCTCGACGACCTCGCCGCTTTCCTCGTCGGCTGATCCGCTGGCTGCCGGTCCTAGGGGCCACGTGGATAGGCGAGAGTGCGTCGCGTCGCAGCGGTGTCATTCCCGCTCTTGTTCGCTGCGACCTGAGGGCCGCTTGGGCCACGGCCTCGCGCCGTATGGGCCGCATCGACTCGCCTATTCGCTCGGCCTCTTAGGGGAGGGCGCCGGTGGCGATGGCTACTACCTCGGTCAGCAGCTCGCGGTTGGCGGCTGGGCCCGGCGAGATGATGTTGACGAAGAAGGCGTCCAGGTGGTGTGCGCCGATCAGGTGCTGAAGCTGGTGGCGGCACTCGGCCGGCGTTCCCGCGATCTGGTAGGAGGCCACGAGTTCGTCGGTCACGAGCCGGCCGACAGCTTCGGGGCCGCCCTGGGTGAATGCTTGCTTCAGGCCGGCGATCTCGTCGTCGTCGAGGCCGAGGTTCTTGAGGATCCGGGGCGGACTGTCCATGATGGCGTAGCCGTAGAGGTGCTTGGCCTCCTCGATCATCTCTGGCTTGTACGCCAGCCGGTCCAGGTAGACCCGCGTGAATGAGGATCCGCCATTGCCGCTGCCGGACGCCTGCCGGGCGTGGTCGGCGATGCCGAAGGCGTCGCCGAGGTCGGACTTGACCATCAGAACCAGACCGTCGCCATGGGTGCCGGCCAGTTCCAGCATCCTCTCGCCGCGGGCGGCGACCCAGATCGGGATCGAGTGGGTGCCGGTGGTGAGCTGGGCTCCCTCAAGCGAGAGCCTCTGTCCCTGCCAGGTGACCGGCTCGCCCCGCCACAGCCGCCGGAGGGCTTCGATGGTGTCGGCCATGGTCGCCAGCGGGGCCGATCTCTCCAGGCCCATCGGGTGCAGCACCATCGTGCCGCCGGCCACCAGGGTCACGAACGCTCGGCCGCCGCTCATCTCGTCGATGGTGGCGATGGCGGCCGCGGTGGCCGCCGGGTGACGGGTGTAGGGGTTGGTGACCGCTCCCAGCCGGATGGTGCTGGTGGCCCGGGCCGCCGCGCCCAGCACCGCGTACACGTCGAGCATCAGGCCCTCGTCGGCCACCATGCAATACGAGTAGCCCAGCTCCTCGGCCACCACGATGGTGTCGATGAGCTCTGCCGAGCCCATGGTCGGGACGATCTGCAGCCCCAGGGCGATCCGCTCCGCTCTCACGTCTCGGGTTCCAGCCAGGGGTCGTCCACCGGTCGTATCACGACCGGGCCGATGTCGATGCGGCGGTCGGTGCCCACCAGGTCGGCCACCAACTCCCCGACGCCGGCGGCGGGCATCATGCGCTCGCGGACACGGTCGGGCGCCTTGCCGTCCCACAGCTCGGTGTCGGTCTGGGCGGGACAGAGCGTGATCACCCTGATTCCCCGGTCCCGTCCCTCCAGCCGGAGCACTTCGCCCAGCGCGTTCAGGCCGCCCTTCGACGCGGCATAGGCCGCGTTGCCCTCGAAGGCTTGGACCGCGGCGATGCTGCTGATCAGCACGATCTGGCCGCCCGAGCCGGTCAAGTCCTCCCAGGCGGCGCTGGTCAGGGCCATGACGGCGCTCAGGTTGACGTCCAGCACCCGTTGCCAGTGGTCCGGCGTGACCTCGGATGCCGACGCCTTCTCGAACACCCCGGCGCTATGCACGATCACGTCGATCCGGCCGTGGACGGAGACCGTCTGGGCGATGATCCGCTCACCTTCACCCGCCTCGGTCAGATCGGCGGCCAGAACGGTTGCTGGCGCAGTAAGGCTTGCCGCTGCGGCCTCTAGTCGATCCAGCCGGCGGCCCACCAGCACGCAGCGAGCGCCCCGGGCCGACAGGGCGGCCGCGCAGGCCGCACCGATTCCCGACCCTCCGCCCGTCACAATCACCACTGGGGTTGGCTGCGATGTCACCGCCTCATTGTGGCGGGTCGTCCGAGATGTCGGTGCGCGGTGTGATTTCGACGCCGTTGATCGCGTCAGTCACTGAAGCCTCGAGACGGTTGATCTCGGTGAGCAAATCTGTGCGCAGGCTGTCGAGGCTGTGCTCCTGGTGCCAGATGATCGCGAGCACTACCAGGACGGTGGCGACCAACTTCGCAATAGGAATGAGTTGAGGCCAGCGCGGCGATGCAGACTTCGGGACTGCCTCCGCCACGGGTGCAGCCGTCGCATCGGCTGTGGTCATCATCGGGCTGCGTCGGGGATCCCGATCCCGAGGAACCCTTCGATGCGGGCCAGACGTTCACCGTTCTCGGCCACCTCGGCGCGTAGCTCGCCCATCTCGGTCCGCACCCCGTCGATTTCGGTCCGTAACTCGCTGCGGAGGCTGTCGGTGGTCTGCTGCTGGTTCCAGATAATGGCGAGAACGCCCAGGACGACGGCGAGCAGTTGCGCGACGGGGATGAGTTGCGGCCAGCGCGGCGACGCAGCGACCGGCCCAGACGCCATGGCCACCGGACCGGCAGTGGTCGGCGAGCCCTCGCCTTGAACGGTGAACGCCTCTGACTCCGCCATGTAGCCACCCTAATCGACAGAATAATTCAATGCAACACAGTATTTTTGAATGCATCACCGATCATTGGCCGAAGAAGGAGGCGGTCAGCACGTCGTGGTTGATGCGTCCGGCGCTGAAGGTGCGCCCGCTGGCCAGGTTGGTGAGATGGATCTCGGCCGGGGAGTGCAGCTCGATGGGGATCTCGTAGAAGTCCCGTCCCGCGTCCTCGTAGATCTCGATGAACGGGCGGCCGTACGCCGAGCTGGCCGCCGACACCACCCGGTCCACGATCTCGGCGCACTGGTCGTCATCGGCCTCCACGGTGACGTTGGAGATGCCTCCGTAGAGCAGGCTGTCGTTGATGCGGCCCATCGAGATCAGGTCGTCGTCCACCAGCGGTGGCACCACCCCCAGGCCGTAGGCGTAGCGCAGTCCCCGCAGGTCCATGCCCTCCTCGGCCAGCCGGTGCAGGGACTGCTCCACGATGCGGGCCGCCACCTGCACCGCGGTGACCAGGCTGCGGTTGGGGGCGAACAGCACGTAGAGGTCGGCGGGATCGATCCGGCACGACGATGCGATCATGTCGGCCATCTCCACCGGGATCGGCTCGGAGGTCTGGATGGCCACCACCGCTTCGTGGTGGTCGTCGCGGTAGTCGGTCCACTCGAAGTAGTGGTCGAGGCTGTCACGGTTCAGGGCCCGGCCCGGCCCGGCCAGGATGGCGGCGTGCTCGGTGCCGGGGGCCTGAAGGCGCCACCCCGCGATCTGGGACGCCACGCAGGCCTCGATGGGATGGTCGATCATCACCCGCACCGCGGTGAGCATCCGCCCGGCCAACTCGAAGGGCTCGTAGCTCACGATGCCCAGCCCGCCCAGGCTGGCCAGGGTGTAGAGCTGCGCGGCCCGCCAGCCTCCCTTGGCCTCCAGGCCCATGTCGATGACGGTTGTGCCGTTGCCGAGCCGGTCGACGGTCACGCCGAGCGCGTCGGACTCCTCCAGCACGAGGCGCACCGTCTTCATGGCCTCACGGTTGACGCTGATCACGGCTGCCTCCTGACGGCCCGACCCGGAGTCCGGTCAGGCGGGGGTGGACTCGCGGGCGCCGAGGCCGGCGTCCACCCCGATGATGGAGCCGTTGATGTAGCTCGCCTCGGGCGACGCCACGAAGAGGATGGCTGCGGTGATCTCCTCCGGACGGCCGAAACGGCCTTCGGGGATGTGGCGCTGCACCGCGGTCTGCACGTCGGGGTCTCGCATCCCCGCCAGCAGTGCCTCGGTGGCGATGAGGCCCGGCGCGACCGCGTTCACCCGCACACCCTTGGGCCCCAGCTCCAGGGCCATGGCCCGGGTCAGGCCCTCGACCGCGCCCTTGGAGGCGATGTAGGCGCAGCGGTTGGCCACGCCCAGACGGGCCAGGATGGAGCTGAGGTGCACTATGGCGCCCCGTTCCCGCTCGACCATGCCGACCGCGACCAGCTGGCTGAGCTGCAGCAGCCCCCGGACGTTCGCCTGCCAGACGGTGTCGAAGGCCTCCAGCGAGAGGTCGAACAGGGACGACCGGTCGATGAGGGCGGCGTTGTTGACCAGGATCGAGACCGGCCCCAGCGACGCTTCGACCTGCTGGGCCAGCCGGGCCACGTCGTGGTGGTTGCCGATGTCGGCTTGGAACACCTCGGCCGTCCCGCCCGCCTCGGTGATGTCCCCGGCGGTGGCGGCGGCGCCCTCGGCGTCGCTGCGGAAGTTCACGGCCACCCGGGCGCCCTCGGCTGCGAAGGCTCGGGCCGTCGCCGCGCCGATTCCTCGCGACGAGCCGGTGACGATGACGGTCTCTCCTGCGAAGCGATCAGGTATCACGGCTGACCACCGATGGCCGCAGCCTCGGCCTCGTCGCCGGCGATCACGGCCAGCACCGTTCCCACATCGACGGTCTCGTCCTCATCGACCAGGATCCGGGCGACGATGCCGGCGCACGGCGCCTCCAGTTCGTTCTCGACCTTCTCGGTCTCCACCTCTGCGATCACTTCGCCTTCCACCACATGGTCGCCCTCGTCGACGTACCAGGCCACGACCGTGCCGTCCTCCATAGTCAGGCCCCACTTGGGAAGGATCACATCAGTACTCATTCTGGGATTCTCCTAGTGACTCGTCCGGTTAGTACTGGGCGGCGGTGCGGATGGCGGTGGCGATGTCCTGCGCGTCGGGGAGGACCACATCCTCGAGGGGAACCGAGAACGGGATGGGCGTGTCGAGGCCGTCCACCCGGACCACTGGGCCCTTCAGGTCGGCGAAGCACTCCTCGCTGATGCGGGCGCTCAGTTCGGCGCCGAGCCCGCCGATCTTGGGCGCCTCGTTGGCCACCACCGCACGGCCGGTCTTGACGACCGAGGACAGCACCGTGGCGGCGTCGTAGGGCCGGATCGTCCGCAGGTCCAACACCTCGACCGAGATGCCGTCGGTGGCCGCCTGCTCGGCGGCCTCCAGCGCCATGGGCACCATGCGCATGGCCGCCACCACGGTGACGTCGCTGCCCTCGCGTGCTACGGCGGCCTGCCCCAGAGGCCTGGTGTAGTACCCGGGCGGCACTTCGGCCCGGCTGCGATACAGCGCCTTGTGCTCCAGGAACAGGACCGGGTCGTCGCTGTCGATCGAGGCCAGCAGCAGGCCCTTGGCGTCGACCGGGTTGGACGGTGCCACGATGACGATGCCGGGCACGTTCAGGAACCAGCCCTCCACGCTCTGGGAGTGGTGCGGCCCGCCGCCGAACCCGCCGCCGCAGGCGGTGCGGATCACCAAGGGCGCCTTGAACTGCCCGTCGAACATGTAGTGCATCTTGGCCACGTTGTTGACGACCTGGTCGTAGCACTCCGCGATGAAGTCGGCGAACATGATCTCGGCCACCGGGCGCATGCCGACCATGGCCGCACCCGCGCACGTGCCGATGATGGCCGCCTCCGACAGGGGGGTGTCCCGCACCCGTTCGGGCCCGTACTTGGCCAGCAGGCCCTTGGTCACACCGAAGTCGCCGCCCATCTCGGCGATGTCCTCGCCGATGACGAACATCTCGTCGTGTTTGGACATGGCCAGGTCGAGCGCATCGTTGAGGGCCCGGGTGAAGGCGACCTTGCGGACCCTGTCTCTGGGCTTGCGGGGCTGCCGCCGCGTCCGGGGCCGCTCCGTCGCCGCGGTCGCGGCCTCTGCGGTTGCCGTGGGTTCCGAGGTCATCGCGAGTCCACCTCCCAGCCGACGTAGACGTCCGAGGTCGCCTTGGCCGGGTCGGGCTCGGGGCTCTCGATGGCGAAGGCGATCCAATCCTCGATCAGGTCGGTTGTCTCCTGCTCGATGGCACCGAGGTCGGCGGGGTCCACGCCCCGGTCGGCCAGGGCCTCGCCGGCCAGCATGATCGGATCGCGCTCCTCCTTCCAGTACTTGACCTCGGCCTCGGGCCGGAACTCCCCGGCGAAGATCCCCTGCCAGCGCCAGGTCTTGAACTCCAGGAAGTACGGTCCCGCGCCGGAGCGGATGTGCTCGACGGCCTCACCGACACCGGTCCAGGCCTCGACGATGTCGTTGCCGTCGACTTGGCGGGACTCGAAGCCGTAGCCCTGCACCATGTCCACGATGTCCGCCGATGCGTGACCGTCACCCACCGGCATGGAGATGGCGTAGCCGTTGTTGACGCATGCGTACAGCACGGGCAGGTCCCAGATGGCCGCCATGTTGAGGCTCTCGTGGAACTCGCCCCGCCCGACGGTGCCGTCGCCGATGATGGCGCAGGCCACGTTGGGCTGGCCCCGCATCTTGGCCGCCAGGGCCACTCCCAGCACGGTGGCCATGTAAGAGCCCTCCACCGCGTTGTCGCCGAAGTTGCCGACGGCCGGGTCGGCCGAGTGCAGGCTGCCGCCCTTGCCGCTGCACACCCCGGTGGCCTTGCCGAACAGCTCGGCCATGATCCTCTCGCCGTTGCCTCCGTGGCGATGCTGGGCCAGGGCGTTGATGCCGTGGCAGCGGTGGTCGGGAAAGAAGGTGTCGGTGGCCTTGAGATGCCAGGCCAGTGCGGCCTGGGTGGCCTCCTGGCCAAGGCCGGTGTGCAGCATCCCGGGCACGTTGCCCTTCTCGAACTCCCGCTCGAGTCCCTGCTCGAAGGCCCGTATCAGCCACATGTCGCGGTACAGGTCCAGCAGCGTCGACGTCTCCACTACGGCTCCTTGTTGTTGTCGATGAAATCGGCCCACGGGGTGCGGGGCAGGAAGTAGGCGCCCTCATCGGTAGTGCGCAGGAAGGTGCGCAGCCCCAGGCGGGACACAGCGCCCAGGCGCACCGGGTCGATACGGCCCCGCTCGTTGCAGATGGCCGAGTCGTAGGCGACCCAGACCACTTCGCCGACGACGAGGTGGACTTCCCCGAAGAGGGTGTCGGGGGTGCCGAGGTCCACCACCTTGTGGACCCTGCACTCGAGGCGAGCCAGGGCTTCCGCGATGGCCGGGGACGTGACCTTGGTGGCCGGCACCGGAGTCCACCCGGCCAGGTCGAACTCGTCGATCTCGCGGGGGGACTCCATGGCCACGGTTTCTATGTCGTCGCGGAAGGTCTCGGTGGTGACGTTGACCACGAAGTCGCCGCTGGCCAGGGCGTTGAGGTAAGTGTGCTTGAGCTGGCCGTCCTCGCGCAGGCCCATGGTGATGCCGAGCAGCATGGGGTCGCCGGTGATGGGCAGGTAGTAGCTCATGGGGGCGATGTTGGCGATCCCGTCGGGGCTGCGGGTCGACACCATGGCGATCGGGCGGGGGACGACCAGCTGGGAGAGCATGAACTGGCAGTCCATGGCCTGGTTCTCGGCCGGGTCGAAGGTGATGGTGCGCTCAGGGTCCATGGGTCTCCTTCCCCGGGCTCCCGGAAGGGCCTCAGGCTCCGTTGGAGGGCCAGTGCCGCCGGTAGCGCCTCACCAGCCAGCGGTTGAACTGCACCAGGGTCTCCTCCTGCCACGAGTAGCGGCCCCGTGGGGCAAGATGCGAGTTGAGGCCCTGCTGGGTCATGGCGTCCACGTAGATGTCCTGCTCGTTGAAGTTGTTGACGCCGTCCTCGGCTGCCTTGAACAGGTAGTCGAAGAGCGGATCCTCCAGCGCCGACGGCTCCAGGCAGTAGCCGATGTGGATGGTGATGTTGCCGGCGTCCTGGGGGCTGATGATGAAGTAGGCCACCTCGTCGGGGACGATGGCCAGCGCCAGGGTGGGCGGGATCAGCACGAAGCCGCCCCGCTTGCGCTGCTCCTCGGTGAGGTTGGAGAACACCGGCAGGATGCAGCGCTGGGTTGGGTTGAACGAGCTGTCGATGTCGGTGAAGTGCTGTATCCGGCCGATGGCGCCGTCGGTGTCGTCCCAATCCAGGAAGTCGTTCATGTGGCTGGGAGCGAAGGTCTGGAGGGGTCCGTGGAGCCGGCTGGCGTGGTAGGGGTCGTTGAAGTTCTCCATCATGACCTTCCAGTTCCAGGGAAGGTCCGGGATCGTCTTGCCTCCGAGGGTGGTGGTCGACTCCAGCCCGTAGTTGGTGAGCATGGCGTCGATCTTGGTCATGGTCGGGCCGAAGGGTGGGGCACCGTGGTCGAAGTTGGCCATGATGAACCCCTGCCACAGCTCCACCTTGAGCTGGGGCAGCGGATGGTCGTCCCGGTCGAAACCCACTGTCCGGTCCATGGCCGGGGTGCCCAGCAGCTCGCCGTCGAGCCCGTAGGTCCAGTGGTGGTACGGGCAGGTGAACCGGCGGCAGTTGCCGGATCCTTCCGCGATCACCATGCCCCGGTGACGGCACACCGCTGACATGACCCGCAGCTCGCCCTCGGAGTCCCGGGCCGCGATGAGCGGCTCACCCGCGATGGTGATGCAATGGAAGTCGCCGGGTTCCTTGAGCTGGTCGGTCCGGCCCACGCACAGCCATTCCCGCTGGAAGATGGCCCGTCGCTCGAACTCGTAGAACTCCGGTGACGTGTACAGCACCGGCGGCAGGAGCCTGGCCTCGTCCACCGGGCCGACCGAGTCGTCGAAGCTGGCTAGGAGGTCGTCGGTCAGAACCGTCATGGCTCGTTTCTCCGCTAGGTCTGGGAGCGTGCGGGAGGAGGCTCCGGCGCGCCGAACCTAGTCCGTCGGCCCGAGTCGCTTCATATTGGGCGTGCCAGACGCCGGGTGTGCAGAGACCGTTCCTAGACGACGAGCGCGACGGTGACCAGTGCTCCCGCGAAGACAGCCACCATCATCAACGCGACCCTCATCATCGTCTTGGTCAGGTCCGCGATCTCCTTGTGGATCACGGCGATCAACCTGGACTCGAGCACCTGCAAGTCCTTGGTGGTGGCCAGCGTGTCGGTCGGGACGGCCGGCGAGGGCACTTCTGCGGCTGCCATGGCGCCAATCCTTCCGGGCGCGGGGTGTGGTCTCCGGCAACGATAGCAAGGCGATCCTTGTCATACAACACCAATGACTCAAATATATTGTAAAATCATCGTTATCTGGTTGTCAGGTTTGGACTCCTAGCGGATCTGCATCCCTGTTTGGAGGGCTGCGCCGACCTGAAGGCACAGGGCGTCGGCGTGGGGCGGGGCGACGATCTGGATTGCCGCGGGGCGGCCTTCGTCCAGTGCTACCGGCATCACCAGCGCGGGCTGGCCGGTGACGTTGAACGGCAGGAACGTCCGGGCCACCTTGTCGAGCCAGAGCCGGTCACCGTCGTCGAAGAAGGTGGCCGGGTCGGGTGCCGAGGTCGGCGTGGCCGCGGTGATCAGCACGTCTACCTTGTCGAACACGCTGTCGAGGTCGCTCTGCACCAGGCTGCGGGCCCGCAGCGCCCTCAGATAGTCGGACGCGCTTGTCCGGGCTCCGGCCGCCAGCCGGCAGGCCGCGGAGGGGGTGAACTCGCCGATGCGGTCCAGGTTGCCGGCGTGATAGGCGGCGAACTCCACCACCGTGATGACCCAAGCGACGATGCCGGCCAGTTCGGCGGACCGGAACGGGACCGGCTCGACCGTGCAACCGAGTTCCTCCAGCCGAGCCAGCGCGCCGGAAAGGGCTGCGTCCACGCCCGGCGAACAGCCCTCGGCCAGCCATCCCTCGACCACACCGACGCGCAGGCCCTGGATCGACTGATCCAGCCTCCGGTAGTCCGGCACCGGTCTCCTTGAGGCGTACGGATCGGCGTCGCACCCGCCGGCAATCACTCCCAGCACCAGCCCCAAGTCCTCGACGGTTCGGGCCATGGGCCCGACATGGTCCAGAGTCCACGACACACCGAAGACGCCGTCGCGGGGCACCCGCCCGAACGTCGGCTTGATCCCGCTCACCCCGCAGTAGGAGGCCGGCACCCGGATGGACCCGCCGGTGTCGCTGCCGAGCGCCACCGGGAAGAGCCCGGCCGCCAGTCCCGCGGCCGATCCCGACGAGCTGCCGCCCGCCCACCGGCCCGGCGCGGCGGGATTGGCCACCCCGTCGCCGGACTCGTCGCCGAAGGCGAACTCCGGGGTGGTGGTCTTGGCCACGATCACCGCACCGGCCTCCCGGAGCCGGGCCACGACGGTGGCGTCGGCGGAGGGCACATTGCCGGCGAACAACGTCGAGCCGGCCTCAGTGGCGAGCGCGCCGGTGTTGATGATGTCCTTCACGCCGACGGGCACACCCTCCAGCGGCCCGGCGTCGCCGTCGCGCCACCGCTCGACCGAGCGGGCGGCCTGCCGCCGGGCCGCACCGTCGTCGCGGGCAACCACCGCGCCGATGGCCCCGTCGATCCGGGCGAGGCAGGCGTCGACCACCTCGACCGGGTTGAACCTCCCGGTTCGGTAGCCCTCCAGCAGGGCTGCCGCGCTCATGCCCGTCGGGTCGTCACTGAGCTGTGGAGGCCGCTCTTCCGGCGAAGGACCTAGTTCCTCCGTAGAGCCGGACGCGGCTGTGCGGACCTCAGGGGCAGAGACCCAGCGGTCCGCGGCCGCAGGACCGAGGGTGTCGGGAAACGGTTCGCTCAGGGCGCGTAGCGCTGCGAGCTTGCCGGCCAGCGTGGCCTGGGCGGCCGCGGCTGCAGCCAGAACCTCCTCGGGGATGACGGCAGTCCCGTCCGTGACCGTCCATTCGCCGACCACCGCCGAAACGTAGCCAAACGGTTCCGGCACGCGCCCACCGGGCGCACGCCGCGGTGACGGCTCAGCCTTCCGCTTCGTGGGCGACCGCGGCTGCGAACCGGTCCGTGCCGATGCTCTCCAGCCACCAGTCGACCTCGGGGGAGTCCGCCAATCGGAACACTCCGCCTTGGGAGCCGTCGCGTATTTGGCGGGGGATGTCGAAGGCTGACACGTCCATCGAGAGGCCCTCGCCGTGGGCCTTGCTGAGCGCTTCCTTCAAAGTCCACAGGTCAAGGAACAGATCCAGCTTGCGCCGTCCGACAGTTGCGGCCACCTCGGCCCGCTCATCAGGGCCGAGAACCGCCCCGACGAGCACATCGAGATTGCGTTGCGGGCCCCGCTCCTCGACATCGACACCGACCCGCCCCCCGGCAGCCAGCGCGATCAGGCCGTGCTGGCCGCTATGGCTGACGTTGAAGCTGACTGGCGCGGGACGACCGTTGACGGTGGCGAATGGCTTCTTGTGCTCGGAGAGCCCGAATCCCAGATCCCGGTTGCGGCAGGCCAGTTCATCGAGGAGGACCAACCGCAGCGCGGCCCGGCAGAGCGTGAAGCGGCGCCTGGGGCTGTCGGACAGGAAGCGTGCCCGCCGCTGCTGCTCGCTGTCGTCGAGCAACGCCAAGGCGGTCTCCTCGCGGCATCCGGCTGGGGACAAGTCCACATGCAGGACTCGAACATCGCCCACCTCGCGGTGGGGACGCCACCAGGACTCAGCTTCGGTTGCGGCCATCAGGACCGGCCCAGTGAGACTGCCCGCCCCACCCGCGATCGACTGGCCGGGAAGGTCAGGCAGCCCGAGCTTCGAGGTACGAGATCAGATCACTCGGCGTCAGGAGCTCGGCGAAGTCGTCGGCAGGGATGTCGACGCCGAACTCCTCGCAGACCAGCTTCCACAACGCCACCACATCCGAAGAGGTCACGTCCAGATCGGTGATGCTCACATCCAACCGCAGCGGGCGGCCTCGGGGGCGGCCCTCGATCTCGAGGTTCTCATCGAGAAGGGTCTGGATGCGTTCCGCGACAGAGGACATGTGGGTGCCTTTCTTCAGGCTGGCAGGTAGCGGCCCATAGTATGTTGACGGATCATGCGAGGCGTCAAATCTCCTGCCGCGACTGCGGCAATTGGCGCTCCGCCACAGGAGTCGATAGCCGTCATCGGCATGGCATGCCGGTTCCCTGGCAGCAATGGCATCTCCGACTTCTGGAGACAGCTGGTTGCCGGCGAGAACGCGGTGATCGAGGGCCCTCCGGGGTCTGTCATCGGCCGCGCCGGGCGGCTCTTCCCCGAATCCGGTGCTCAGCACGACGCCCTCCGCTTCGGCGCGTTCATCGAGGACTTGGACCAGTTCGACGCCGAGTTCTTCCGCATCTCGCCGATCGAGGCCCAGATGCTCGATCCCCAGCAGCGCATGATGCTGGAGACCACTTGGCACGCCCTCGAGGATGCCGCCATCGATCCCGAGAGCTTGAGGGGCAGCCGCACTGGGGTCTATGTGGGTATCAGCAACAACGACTACCGGGACATGGTCCTCGACCTGCCCGAGACCGCTGAGTCCACTGCCGGCTTCTACGCGGTCACAGGAACCGCGCTCAACACCGCGATCGGCCGCGTCTCGTTCGCGCTCGGTCTGCAAGGGCCGTCGATGGCGATCGACACTGCCTGCTCATCTTCCCTGGTAGCGATCCACCAGGCAGTCGGGGGTCTGCAGCGCCAAGAGGCCGACCTGGCTCTGGCCGGCGGCGTGCACGTGTTCCTGATCGGGCGCCCGCTCGAGCTGCGGGCCAATGCCGGCATGCTGTCACCCACAGGGCAGTGCTGGACCTTCGATGCAGCCGCCGACGGCTTCGCCTGCGGCGAGGGCTGCGGCCTGGTGGTCCTCAAGCGCCTCAGCGAGGCGGAGGCCGACGGTGATCGCATCTGGGCGGTGATCCGGGGCTCGTCGGTCAACCAGGACGGCGCCAGCCAGGGTCTCACGGTCCCCAGCGGCCCCGCCCAGGAGCGGGCCATGGAGGAAGCCCTCGCCCGAGCCGGCGTGTCCCCCGCCGAGACGGACTATCTGGAGTCCCACGGCACCGGGACCATCGTCGGCGACCCGATCGAGCTGAACGCAGCCGCCTCGGTCTATGGACGGGAGCGCAGCGAGGAGGCCCCGCTGCTGATCGGCTCGGTCAAGACCAACATCGGGCACTTGGGACCGGCCGCGGGAGCGGCCGGGTTGATCAAGACCGTGCTGGCCATGCGCAGCGGCGTGATCCCGCGCCATCTGAACTTCAGCAATCCCACCCCGAGCGTCGACTGGGACCGCCTGCCGCTGCGGGTGACCGACACCATGACGGACTGGCCGCTCCATCCCGGCCGGCCTCCGGTGGCCGGCATCAACTCCTTCGGCTGGTCCGGAACCAACGCCCATGTGGTCGTCGGGGGTTACGGGACGCCGGACACGGCGGACACCAACGGCGCCCCCGCGAGGATCTCGGCCCCCTCGGGCGCGGCCGTGCCCGTGACACCGGCACTCCAGCCCGGCGAGCGATCCGGAGTTCGGCGAACCCGCTTCCTGCCCCTGTCGGGCAAGTCCCGCCAGGCTCTGCGGGACTCGGCCTCGCAGTACCTGTCCTGGCTCGACGAGCACGCCGGGGAGCTGTCGCTCGAATCCGGTGCTGCCGGCCCGACCCTGTCCGACGCGGCCTGGACAGCCGCGGTCGGCCGGAGCCACTTCACCCACCGGGCCGGGATCGTGTTCAACGACGTCGCCCAGCTGCGACACGGGCTGGAGGGTCTGGCCGCGGCAAAGGACACCGACGGCAGCCCGGCCCGGTCCGCGGCGACGAGGGTGGCCTTCGTCTTCACGGGCCAGGCCAGCCAATGGCCCGGCATGGGCGAGGCCCTCTACGAGACCGAGCCCGCGTTCCGCGCCGTCCTCGACCGCTGCGACCGGGTGCTGTCCACCGAGCGGGAGGTCGCACTGACCGATGTGATGTTCGGGCGGGACGGAACCGACGGCCTGCTGGACGATCCGTCCTGGACCCAGCCCGCCATCTACGCGCTGGAATGCGCTCTGGTGGCCCTCTGGGAGAGCGTGGGCGTCCGGCCGAGCGTCGTTCTGGGCCACAGCCTCGGGGAGATCGCGGCGGCGCAGGCAGCCGGGGTCTTCACCGTCGAGGAGGGACTGCGGTATGCCGCCGCCCGTGGGACGCTGATGGGTACCACCCGCCGTGACGGGGCCATGGCCGCGGTGTTCGCCCCGGCGGACCGTGTCGCGGCGGCCGTGGCGGAGCACAACGATGCGTCCACCGACACCGATCTCAGCATGGCCGCCGACAACGGCCTGCAGCAGGTGGTGAGCGGACCGGCCGGGAGCCTCGAAGCGCTCCTGGAGCGGTTCGAGTCCTCCGATGTCAAGGTGGTGCGGCTGAGGCGGAGCCCGGCCTATCACAGCGCCCTGATCGATCCCGCCCTCGACGACCTGGAAGCGGCCTTCAACCGGGCCGTGCCCGATCCTCGCCCGCCCTCGGTGCCCCTGGTCAACAACCTGAGTGGCCGGGTGCTCGACGGGGACCAGCCCATGGACGCCGTCTACTGGCGCCGGCAGGCCCGGGAGCCGGTGGCCTTCCGCCGCGGCGTGGAGACGCTGGCGGAGATGGGGGTCGACGCGGTGGCGGAGGTCGGCCCCCACGCGGTGCTCGGACCGCTGGTGTCGATGATCTGGCCCGGGTCGGCCCCGGGCGGCCCACCCGCAGTCCTTCAGAGCCTGGAGCGTCCATCGAGCCGGGCCGAAGCCCCGGCCGCCGACACGAGCGGAGGGTTCGTGTCGGCATTGGCGGCCGCCTACGAGGCCGGCCTGGACCTCGAGTTCGCCGGCTTGTTCAGCGGGGAGGCCCGCCGCCGGGTCTCCGTGCCGGGCTACCCGTTCCAGCGCGTCCATCACTGGATCCCGCCGTCGAGACGCCGCCGCCTGACCGCCGGCCACCCGCTGCTCGGGGATCGCCGCGAGTCGCCGCGAGGCGAGGTCACCTTCGAGTCCGAGATCTCCTCCGACGACCCGGCCTGGGTTCGCGACCACCTGGTCTACGGGCGCGTCGTCGTGGCCGGCGGGCTGTACGGCGCCATGGCGGTGTCGGCCGGCCTGGTCGAGCAGAACAGCCCGGCTGTGGTGGAGGACATGCAGCTGCACAACGCCCTGATGTTCGACGACGCCGACCCGGACAACGGGACCGACGGCGCGGAGGTCCGCAGGGTGCAGCTCGTTCTCGACGGCGCCTCCGACGGGCCGGAGCGCCGCTTGGAGATCTACAGCAGGAACGAGACCGACCAGGGCTGGACGCTTCACGCCGCGGGTCGGCTCGGCACCGGGGCAGTCGACCCCGCAGAACTCGCCCCGGTCGACCTGGACGGGCTCAGGTCCGGCCTGGAACCGCAGGACCCCGCGGCGTTCTACCGGATGCGGTCGGCCAAGGAGATCTATCTCGGCCCGTCGTACCACACCCTCCGATCGGTCTGGGCCGCGCCGGGCGAGGCCGTGAGCGAGCTTGTGCTCCAGGAATCGCTGAACGCGACGGGCATGGAGATGCACCCGCTGCTGCTGGACGGCTGCTTCCAGGTCCTGTCGCTGGCCCGCCATCTCACCGGGACCGAGCACGGCGCGGTGTACATGCCCTTCGGGTGGGAGCGACTGTGGGTGGCCGGTCCCCTGACCGGGCGGATGGTCTGCCATGCCGTCATGCGGGAACTGGCCTCGCCAGCCGATCCGGCGTTGCCGCCGGAGGTCGTGACCGGAGACGTCCGCTTCTACTCCGACGACGGCACCCCGCTCGGCGCGCTGATCGGCTTCACCGTCAAGCGAGCCACCCGGTCGGCGCTCCTGTCCGCCCGGGAGGGCCTGCGCGACCTGCTGTACGAGGTCCAGTGGCGGGAGCAGCCCTCTGCGGGGGTCGGCCGTGCCGCCGGCTCCCTGGCCGCCCCCGCCGCGATCGTGGGCACGGCGAGGCAGTTGGCCGACCATCTGGCCGACGAGGGTGTCGGCACGGCCGCCCGGGCTGCGCTGCTGGAAGGACTGGAGAGGCTGTCGCAGCAGTACGCCGTGTCAGCGCTCGACCGGCTGGGATGGGAACGGGTCGCGGGGGCAGAGGCGTCGCCCGAGGAGCTTCGCCTGAAGTTGGCGGTCGTCGACGACCAGCGGCGCCTGTTCGACCGGCTTCTGGAGATGCTGGCCGGGGCGGGGCTGTTGGATCCGCTCCCGAACGGGTCGGTGGCTGATCCCGAGGCTCTCGCGGCGCGGCTGGCTCGCGAGCATCCCTCCGGGGTCCACGAGATCGGCCTTCTCTGCCGGTGCGGCGCCGCCCTGGCGGACGTGCTGCAGGGCCGGGTTGATCCACTGTCGCTGCTGTTCGGCACCGAGGAGCCGAGGGCAGTCGATCTGTACTACCTGGAAGCTCCGGCCTCGCGGGCCGCCAACCGGATGCTGGGCGAGGCGGTGGCGGCCGCCGTGTCGGGACTGCCCGAGGGCGGGCGACTCCGGGTTCTGGAGATCGGCGCAGGCACCGCGTCGACAACCGCGGCGGTCCTGCCGGCTCTGCCCCCGCAGGGGTTCGACTACACCTTCACCGACATCTCGGCCGGCTTCTTCATCCAGGCCGAGCCCCGGCTGGCCGACTCGAGCGCACCGATCGAGTACAAGTCCCTGGACATCGAGAGGGACCCCGCGAGCCAGGGCTTCAACCTCCACGGCTACGACCTGGTGATCGCGGCCAATGTGCTGCACGCCACCCGGGACCTGTCCTCCACGCTCGCCCACTGCCGCGACCTCCTGGCCCCGTCCGGTCAGTTGATCGCCCTCGAAGTGCTGAAGCCGCGGGCCTGGCAGGACCTGACCTTCGGTCTTCTCGACGGCTGGTGGCGGTTCGACGACGCCTACCGATCCGATCACGCCCTGGCGGCTCCGGCCGTCTGGCGCCGGGCGTTGGCCGACGCCGGCTTCTCCGAAGTCGAGTTCCTCGGGTCGTCCGCCCCCGACACCGAGGACTCCCTGGGCTCCAGCGTCATCCTCGCCCGCGGCCCGGATGCACCCGTAATGCCCGATGGCGTCTGGGTGCTGACCACCGACGACGGAGGCACCGCCGCCGCGCTGGCGGCGGAGCTCGCCGCCCGGGCTCAGACGGTTGTGCTGGCCGGCGCCGAGGCGGGCCCCGCCCTGGCCGATCTCGCGTCCGGTGTCACCGCCTCCACCATCGACCTGGAGCGGCGAGAGTCCTGGCGGGACCTGTTCGAGAGCCTCCCCGCGGAGGTGCCCCTCAGGGGAGTGGTGCACCTCATGGCGCTGGACGGCCACGGCGCGGAGGCGGGCGTCGAGGAGATGGCCACCGATGTCACCCGGGTCGGGGCCAGCGCCCTGGCCCTCGTGCAGGGCATGATCGACGCCGGCGCCGCGCCGACCGGGGGCGCCTGGTTCGTCACCCGCGGCGCCCAGGTCCTGGAGCAGGACCTGGTCACCAGGACGTCGGGCGAGCTCGCCGGGGCGACCCTATGGGGGTTCGGGAAGGTGATGGCCCTCGAGGAGGCCCACCTCAGGCCGAGGATGCTGGACCTCGATCCCGGCCCCGGCCAGGTGTCGGTGGCGGAACTCGTCGATGAGATCCTGTTCTGCGATCCCGACACCCACGTCGCCTACCGGGGTGGTTCGCGCCACGCGGCTCGCCTGGTTCGCAGCGCGGTGGCCGGCGCGCGGCTCACCCTGCCGGAGGACCCCGAGTGGGTCATCGGTCCCGAGGACCCCGAAGCGGGCCTGGAGACGCTCCGGACCAAGCCGCACCCCGGCCGCACCCTCGAACCCGGCGAGGTCCGGGTGGCGGTGGATGCCGTGGGGCTCAACTTCGCGGACGTGCTCCGCAGCATCGGCGCGGTCCCCTACGACCGGGAGATCGGCCTCGAGATGTGCGGCCGGGTCGTTGAGGCCGTCCCCGACGTCGAGGGCCTCTCGGTCGGCGATCCGGTCGTGGGAATGGGGTTCGGCGGGTTCACCCCGGAGACGGTCACCCAGGCGTGCATGGTGGCCCCGGCCCCCGGCGGGCTTGCCGCGCCCGCCCTGGCCACCGTGCCCGTCTGCTTCGTCACCGCCGAGCTCGCGTTCGAGCTGGCCGGCCTCGAGGCCGGCCAGCGGGTGCTCGTCCACGCCGGGGCCGGCGGGGTCGGCCTGGCCGCCGTCCAGCTGGCCCGCGCCGCCGGCGCCGAAGTCTTCGCCACCGCCAGTGCCGGCAAGCGGGCCTACCTCCGCTCCATCGGCGTGGATCACGTCTACGACAGCCGCTCCACCGCCTTCGGCGACGACATCCTGGACGCCACGGGGGGCGAGGGCGTCGATGTGGTGCTGAACAGCCTCACCGGGGAGGACTTCATCGAAGCGAGCCTGTCGTGCCTGGCCTCCGGCGGTTGCTTCGTCGAGTTGGGCAAGCGCGGCATCTGGAGCAGCGAGGAGATGTCGGCGTCGCGTCCCGACGTCGCGTACTCCATCCTGGACGTCGACTCGCTGAAGAGGACCGACCCGGCGGTGCCCGGCGCCTCCCTCTCCAGGGTCGTGGCCCGCCTGGCGGCAACAGAGCTGGCTCCGCTGCCTCACACCGTCTGGCCCCTCGCCGAGATCCGGTCGGCGATGGAGGTGATGAGGGCCGCCCGTCACATAGGCAAGAACGTTCTCAGGATGCCGCCCCTCGCCCGGGACGGCCTCCGGCCGGACCGGACATACCTCGTGACCGGGGGAATGGGCGGGATCGGCTGCGAGGTCGCCCGCTGGCTGGCGGACAACGGAGCCGGCACCGTCGTCCTCAATGGCCGGCGGGCCCCCGATCCCGAGGCCGAGGAAATGATCCGCCAGCTGCGAGAAGGCGGCGTCGACGTTCGCGTCGAGGTGGCCGACGTGACGGACCCCGCCGCGGTCGAAGGGATGCTGGCGCGCGTCGATGAGACCCTGCCGCCCCTCGGCGGCGTGTTCCACAGCGTCGGCGTCCTCTCCGACGGGGTGATCGAGAACCAGACGTGGGACCGGTTCGAGCTGGTGCTGTGGCCCAAGGTGCTGGGAGCGTGGCAGCTCCACCTGGCCACCAGGACCAGAGACCTGGACATGTTCGTCCTGTTCTCCAGCGTCGTGGGCGTCGTGGGCAATTCAGGGCAGGCCAACCACGCCGCGGCCAACGCCTTCCTGGACCAGCTGGCCGCCCACCGGCGCTCTTTGGGCCTTCCCGGCCAGGCCATCGCCTGGGGGGCGTGGTCGGGTGTCGGGGAGGCGGAGGAGCAGAGGGCGAGAGTCGAGAAGCGGCTGGCCTACACCGGCTCCGGATGGATCACGCCCCAGCAGGGCATCAAGGCGCTCGACTGGCTCGTGAGGCACGACGTGACGGCCTCCGCGGTCACGTCGGTCGACTGGTCCGTCGCCGCATCCGAGCTGGAGACGCCGCCCCCCTTCCTCGAAGAGGTTCTCGCCACGCATGAGGAACGGGACCTGCCAGTGCCGCAATCGGCTCCCGCCTCCAGCCTGTTGGCCGAGTTGCGGGAGGCCCCTGCGGCGGAGCGGCAGAATCTGCTGGCCTCCTTCATACAGCAGGAACTGAAGGCGGTGATGCGGCTGGCATCGCCGCCGTCTCCCACGACCAGCTTTTTCGATCTGGGAATGGACTCGCTGATGGCCGTGGAGCTGAGGAACCGGATCAACCGCGCCTTCGCCGGTGAGCAAACAGCCTCCAACACCGTCGTGTTCGACTATCCCACGGCGGCGGGTCTCGCCGGTTACCTGTCGAAGGAGTTCGGCGCGCTGACCGGTTCGACCCCCACCGTCGAGCGAAGCCCCAGGCCCAGTCGCCCGCGGACCGGCCAGCAGAACGAGGAGATCGCCATCGTCGGAATGGCCTGCCGGTTCCCGGGCGCCCCCGACATCGACGCCTTCTGGACCCAGCTGGCGGAAGGCCGGAGCGGAGTCACCGAAGCGCGCCAGGACCCGGGATCCTGGGAGGGTGTCGTCGGAGACCCGGATGAGGCCGACTCGCTGTTCCGCCGGGGCGCCTTCATCGAGGGAATCGACCGGTTCGATTCGGGGTTCTTCCGCATCCTGCCGATCGAGGCACGCGCGATGGACCCCCAGCAGAGGATGCTGCTGGAGACCAGCTGGCACGCCCTCGAGGATGCGGGCATCGATCCCGACGGGTTGAGAGGCAGCCGCACCGGCGTCTACGTGGGAGTCGGCGTCAGCGAGTACCGCGACCTGCTGGCGTCCCGGGGCCAGTACTACAGCTACGCGGGCACCAACGAGGCCGTGACCGTGAGCAGGGTCGCCTTCGCCCTGGGCCTCGAGGGGCCGGCGCTGTCGTTGGACATGGCCTGCGCGTCGGCGCTGGCCGCGGTGCACCAGGCGGTTGCGGGCCTGCAGCGCGACGAGGTGGATCTCGCCCTCTCCGGCGGGGTCAACGCCATCCTGTCCCCCAGAGTCTCGGAGTTCCTCAAAGACATGGGGATGCTGTCCTCCCGCGGCCGGTGCAGCGCGTTCGATGAGGCCGCGGACGGCTTCGTCCGCGGCGAGGGATGCGGCATTCTGGTCCTCAAGCGGCTGAGCGACGCCGAGGCCGACGGCGACCGGATCTGGGGGGTGGTCCTCGGCTCGGCGGTGAACCAGAACGGGGAGAGTGCGAGCCTGATGGCTCCCAACGGCCCTGCTCAGGAGCGGGTGATGGAGGAGGCCCTGGCTCGGGCCGGTGTCGCTCCCGCCGACGTCGAATATCTGGAGGCCCACGGCGTGGGCAGCGAGTTCGGCGACCCCATCGAGATCAACGCGGTGGCCTCGGTCTACGGGCATGAACGCGATGCCGGGCGGCCGTTGCTCGTGGGCTCGGTCAAGACGAACATCGGACATCTGGAGTGGGCGTCGGGGGCGGCCAGCGTGATCAAGACGGTGTTGGCGATGCGCCGTGGAGTGATTCCCCGGAATCTCCACTTCAGAGTCCCGAATCCGCTGCTGGACTGGGACCGCCTGCCCGTCCGGGTCGCGGCGGCCGCCACCGACTGGCCTTCCAGCACGGAGAGGCCGCCACTGGCCGCGGTGAACAGTTTCGCCATCTCCGGCACCAACGCTCACGTGGTGGTGGGCGGCTACCGGAGCCCGGAGGCCGGCAACGGCTCCACCTGGCCGTCGGGCCCGGCCAGGATGGTCGAGGCCGGCAGCCAGGAGCCCGGATCGCCCGCCTCGGTCGAGGGGCTCGAGGATCGCACAACCAGGGTCCTTCCCCTGTCGGGGAAGTCACCCGACGCGCTGCGGGCTCTGGCCCGTCGCTACTCGGAATGGCTGTCCTCCACGGACGGCGACTCGTCGCCGGAGTCCGCCGCCGCGGGGAGCGTCGCCGATCTGACTTGGACGGCGGGGGTCGGAAGAAGCCACCTCCCGTACCGGGCCGGGCTGGCGTTCAGTGAGGTGTCACAGCTTCGGGAGATGCTCTCGGGGCTGGCGGAGAGCGAGGCGGACCACGAGCCCCCGGAGGCGACGCGAGTGGCCTTCGTCTACACCGGGGGGAGCGACCAGAGCCTCGAGACGGCCCGCCAGCTATATGGCACGGAGCCGGTGGCGCGCGAGGTGTTGGACCGCTGCGCCGAGACCCTGGAGAGGGAACAAGGAACGATCTTGCTGGACCTGCTGCTCGGGCGTGGTGGGGAGGCCGGAGATGCGGATGACCCAGGCCTTGGACGGGCTGCGGCCTGCGCCGTGGAGCTTGCTCTCACCGAGCTCTGGAAGGGCGTGGGAGTACAGCCGTCCGTCGTGGTCGGAAGCGGTCTCGGCAAGGTCGCCGCGGCTCAGGCCGCCGGAGTATTGGGTCTGGAGGACGCCGTTCGGCTGGCTGCGGCGCACGGGCTCGACGATGCCGCACCCGGAGGACTGCTCGCGAGCCTCACGCTGTCTTCACCGTCGGTGACCGTGGTCGACGGGGAGACCGGGCAGGTCGCCGGGCCCGGAAAGGACCTGGACGCGGCCTACTGGACCCCGCAATCATCGGGCCTGCCCGAATCCCCCGGTCCTGCCGGGGCGCTGTTCGAGTTGGGCGTGGACGCGCTGATCGAGATGGTCCCCGCTTCCGCCGGGGGATTTGCGGAGGCGGTGGCACGGGCGTACGAGGCGGGTCTCGATATCGCCTTCAACGGGCTCTACGCCGGAGAGGAGCGCCGACGGGTGGCAGCGCCGAGCTATCCCTTCCAGCGCCGCCGCCACTGGGCGGATCCGCCCAAGAGGCCGAGCGAGTAGGCGTGCGCGAACGGCCTGCATGAGCGAGGCCGTGGCCCGAGCGGCCCTCAGGTCGCAGCGAACAGGAGCGGGAATGACCCGCTCGCCGCGCGAGGCGGTCGTCCCCGTTCGCGGACGCCCCGGGGCCAGGTGACGAAGCATCTCAGTCCAGCCCGGTGCGCTCCAGGAAGTCGCGCATGACCTCCACGCACTTCGAGGGCTGTTCCAGCTGAAGGAAGTGGGTGGCGTCGGGCAGGAAGTCGTAGTCCACCGTCAGCATCTCGCCGAAGTCCAGCGTCGGGAGAAACGAGTAGGGGAGCGTCGGGTCCGCTCCGATCACCTTTGTGGGGCAGTTCAGCGCGTCCAGGTCGACCAGCACCGCGAAGATGCGTGCGTGGGCTATGAACTGCGCCTCGTGCTCGCGCGGGAAGCGGAGCTCGTAGCCGGAGCCGTCCGGCGACTCGCGCAGTGTGGTCCTGGCGATGAGGTCGATGGCACCCGGGACGGTGTGCCGGTACATTGGCAGGAAGGAGAGCAGGTCGGTGTAGGCCTCCAGCGTCTTGAACCTGTAGGTGCGCCTCTCGGCCAGCTTGGCGGCGTGCTTGACTGCCTCGTCGAACTCGTTGCGGGTCTCCACCGGCTTGCGCAGGGGAGGATCGAACAGCACCAACGCCGAGAACCGCTCGCCTTCCGTGGGGGACAGCAGCGATGCCAGGGACGAGACCGAATGGAACACACCGACCTGCGGCTTGGTGCCGTAGTGGCTGTCGATGGCGTCGAGAACCCGGTCGTGGTCATCGACGAACGTGGGGACGGTGTGTTCCGACAGGGCGCTGATCGCGTTCCACCCGTGGCTTCTCATGTCGTAGACGACGACATCGAAGTCGTCGGTCAGCAGCGACCAGAACGGGTAGTACATGTCGATGGCCAGGCCGATCCCGTGTGACAGGACGAGCCTCGTGCCGTCGGGGTTTCCGTAACGGCGCACCACGATGGTGGTGTCGCCCCCCACCTCTACATCGTGCACCGACCGAGGCGCAGGAATCGTCCAGACAACGTCAGACGCCATCGAAGAGATAGTAACGGCCGCTGCCCAAATCCTTGAAGGCGGACTAGCCCGACGCCCTGACCTGCACCGTTACCACGTCCAACCCTTGGAACTTCTGATGGTGCACCGACGAGGCGTAGTGCCGCAGCAGCCTGAGCGAGATCTCGCCCTCCTCCACGCCGGCGGTGCTCTGGGACTCCTCGCTCAGGTGGGCCAGCCGGTCCTCGAGGTTCTGCTCGTCGAACACGGCCAGGAACTCCATCTCGACCACCGCGCCGCTGTGACGGGCCACGACGACCAGACTGGGCGCTTCCCCGTCCGACCGGTCGTCCTGCCGCTGCAGCAGGCTGATCAGAGTCTCCTCGCCGGCGGAGCGCAATCGCTGTGCGGCGGCCTCGTCCCATCCGATGTCGGTGGCGAAGCCGCGCAGGAACTCGTCGATCTCGCCGACCGCCGACGGGTGGAGGTCGGCCTGCAGGCGTGCTCGCCGGCCCCGGTGGGTCAGATCCACGAAGCGGGTCATCATCACCGCGACCAGCGCGCCGGCCAGCATGCCGCTGTCGATCAACGGACCCCACGTCTCGCCCAGCAGGTCGGCTCCGATGGTCTGGTTGTCCAGGCCCACCCCCACCGAGAAGGCGATGCCCACTGTGAGGGCCTTGCCCCGGTCGAGGCCGTCGGCCACCACCGTCTGTATGCCGCTCACGAAAAGCACCGCGACCGCGGTGAGCAGGTAGGCGCCCATCACCGGGCTGGGTATCGCCAGAAGCACGGCCGCCACCTTGGGCGACAGGGCCAGCACGACCATCGACGCCCCTACCGCGTAGCCGACACGACGGGCGGCAATGCCGGTGAGGTTGACCAGCAGCGGGCTCGACGACGAGTAGACGGACGTCGGCGGCGTGCCGGCCAGGCCCGAGAGCAGGATGCCGACGCCGTTGGTGTTGAGCGATCCCTGCACCAGCCGGTAGTCCGTCACCCGCGGCCTGCGCCATGAGACCTGCTGGATGGCGATGCAGTCGCCGATGTTCTTGACGCTGCCGACCAGGGCGATCACCACGAAGGCCGGCAGCAGGGCCCAGAACTCGATGCCCGGGGTCAGGTCCATCCCAGGGAAACCGCTTCCCGGCAGCCCGATCCAGCGAGCGTCCCGGATCTGCTGGACCTCGCACGCCCCGAACGCGACGGCCACCGCGCAGCCGCCGGCGATGCCGATGAGCGGCGACCAGACACGCCACCGCCCGGAGACCCGCAGTGCCAGCGCCACCACCGCGACGAGAGTCACTAGAGCTGCCACCGGCCCGGCCGCGGCTGGCGCAGACTCGGGAACCTCGTTCACCCGGTCGAGCGCGATGGGCAGGATCGCGGCCGCTATCAGCATGAGCACCGTGCCCGACACCACCGGCGTGATGATCCGGCGCAGCAGGGGAAGCCAGAGGGACAGCCCGGTGTAGAAGAGGGCCGCCGCGACGGTGAGGCTGGCGAGCAGGGCCGGCCCGCCCGCAGCCAGGGCCAGCACCGAGACCGCGACATAGTTTGGTGTAGGTCCCATGATCAGGATGTGGCCGGCGCCGAATCGCCAGAAGCGGGCGGCCTGCAGCGCGGTCAGCCCCCCGGCGATCACCAGCGAGGCGAACACCGCCCAGGTGAGGTAGGCGTCATCCTGGCCGCCGGCTCGGACCGTGATGGCCACAACCAGCACCATCGTCGCCAGCACGAGCATGACCCCCTGGAGTCCGACACCCAGCGCGATCAGCGGCGGGCACGGCTCGTCCGGCTCGTAGCGGATGGCCTCGTCGGCTCCTGGTGCTGTCACCGCATCCTGTCACTGTCCGGCTGCCGGGCGTCGCCCACGACCGGACCCTAGCCGTCGGCCTGCGCGCCCCACGACGAGGTGCGCAGCCCAGGTTCGACGAACTATGCAAGAATGAGAATCTCTACAGTATGAGCATAGATATAAGGAAAACCAAAGGAAATGGGAGCCGATCCATGGAACTCCATCCGTTCGATCATGACTTCCGGGTCACTTGCGAGCAGACTGAGCAGTTCAGGCGCGACGGCTTCGTCAAACTTGAGGGGTTCCTTAATGCCGGCGCGGTCGCCGCACTGCGGGATCGCGTCGATGTCGAGTTGAGCCGCGGAGCCGCCATCAACATGCGAGCCGTGGCGTTCAGCAGAGCCCAATACGACTTCGGCACTTCCAAGCGGGACATCTTCGAGTTGATTCAACGTCCCTATTTCCGTCGGGCTCTGACCGGCCTGACGGGACGAGACCTCTTCCTCACATTCGAGGTGTCCTTCGAGATCGAGAGGAACCTCAACAAGGGGCTGCCGTGGCATGTGGGCGTGCAGAGCTTCGGCTTCCAGTTCGCCGAGGACTTCGGATGCACGCTGTGGTCGCCCATGCAAGCCGTAGACACGAGTGGACAGCGGGGCGGCATGACCTACGTCCCCCAGCATGTCGTGTCGGGTGAGTTCGTGTACTCGGCCGACATGGCGGTCGCCGAGATGCTCGGGGCCAGGGAGCGGTCCGGTACCGCGACGAACGCGCAGGACTACTTCGATCTGAGACTGGGATTCCTGAACAACCCTGTTATGGAGGAGTTGCTCGAGGTCCACCGGATAGAGGAGGACTTCGATCCCGGCGACGTGCTGTTGTTCAACAAGATGGTCGTTCACCGGAGCGTCATGCTCGGCGACGGGGAGCTTGCCCGTCGCGCCGCGTACGTGCTGCGCTTCGTCGATGCGGCCTCGCGTTACGACCTGAACCGGGCGCGAGCCCTCGAGTTCCCGGTTGAGCAGTACGGGAAGGGGCTCTTCCCCTACAAGCCAGCCACCCGCCAGCACATCGAGATCGCCGAGGCCGGGGCGGAGCACGGCGACCTGCTCGCACAATGTGCCTACTTCAGCGACCGCGACCGCAGGATGCTCAGGAGGATGCGAGACGGCCCCAGTGCTCAGGGCGCCCTAGCCTCCTAGGGCGAGGAGCCGGACTCCTGACGCAGAAGTGCGAGCCGCGGCTCGGATCCCCCCGGCGCCCGCGACGAGGTCGCCGACCTGATCACCGGCTGGATCCGGAGTCAGCTCTGATCCAGCGCTATTGGCGTCATATTGGCGCTACTATGGCTCATGGCCACGATCCAGATCAAGCACATCCCTGAAGATGTTCATCGCAAGCTCCGAGTCCGCGCCGCCGCTGCGGGACAGTCGCTGCAGCAGTACATGCTGGACGCGGTGTGCAGGCAGGCGGACCTGGCCAGCGCCGAGGAGCTGCTCGTTCGCAAGCGCGTGGAGGCTCTCGCCCATGGCCAGGCGGACCTCGACCCGCAGCTGATCGTGGACATCATCCGGGCCGATCGCGAGTCGCATTGATCGTTGCCGACGCCAGCGTGGTGACCGAGGCCGTCGGCGGATTGAGTGAGCGCAATCTTGAGGCCCTGAGCCGCATCACCCGGGAGGCCGCGCTGGCACCGCACGTGCTCGATCTTGAAGTCGCCTCGGCTCTGAGGGGGCTGGTGCGCCGCGGGGTGCTCGCCGAAGCACTGGCCCAGGCCGCGTTGCGGCACCTTGCGGTACTGCCGGTGACCCGCTGCGGTCATCGCCCGTTGCTGCCGCGTTGCTGGGAACTGCGTGACAACCTCACCGTCTACGACGCCGCCTACGTCGGGCTGGCCGAGGCGACGGGAGCGACGCTACTGACCTCCGACCAGCGACTGGCCCAGGCTCCCGGCATCCGCTGCGAGGTCGAACTCCTCCACTGACGGGGCTCTACCATCGGTGTCGAACTCCGCGTAGAGGTGTAGGTGATGGCTCGAATCGACTTGGTGCATCCGGACAATGCCGAGGGGTCGTGGTTCGTGGACACTCGCTGCATCCGGTGCGACGCAGCCCGGCACTGGGCGCCCGGGCTCATCGACCGGGACGACGAGGGGCTCTCCTATGTGGCTCGCCAGCCCGAGAGCGCTGAAGAGGTGTCGGCGCTGTGGCGGGCCGCGGTGGCCTGCCCTACGCAGTCCATCGGCACCAGTGAGGCTCGCCGCCCGCCCGAGCCGGCATTCCCGTACGAGCTGACGCCTGGCGTATATGCGCTGGGGCACAACGCCCGATCCTCGTTCGGCGCCCACTCGTACCTGGTACCCCGTCCCGACGGGAACCTGATGCCATGCGCGGCATCGGCCGGCCCGGCTGGACCGACCGCCCCGATACTGCCCACGACCGGTTCTAGGACCGACCGCCCCGATACCGCCTAGGACTGGTTCTAGGCCCGGCCGCTCGCGCAAGGCCCGGCTGCTTGGACTGGGTTCGGGGTGCTCCGGTAGGGTCGCGGCGTGATCGCGGACTTGCATGCCGAGCCGGCGGTGGAGCGTCTGCAGCGCAGGGTGGCCGAGACGGCCGGTCTGGTGCACGCACCGGTCGACAGCCCGATGCTGCAGCCCTACGAGGTGTTCGACCAGGAGCTGTTCGACCTCGAGATGGTGCGGGTGTTCGGGCGGTCTTGGGTGTGGCTGGGCGACACCGAGGACCTGACCGAGCCCGGCGACTACATCACCGGCACCATCGGCTACCAGCCGGTGATGGTGATCCGCCAGGAGGACGGCTCGGTGCGGGGCTTCCTCAACAACTGCCGCCACCGGGCCTCGGGCCTGCTGTTCGAGCCGGCCGGCAACTGCGGCAAGACCATGACCTGCCCCTACCACAACTGGGCCTACGCCATCGACGGCCAGCTCGTCGGCATCCCCGACCGGGCCCGCATGTATCCCGACGGCATGCCCACCGACGACTACGGGCTGGTGGAGATCCGCGTCGAGTTGGCCTGGGACAAGCTCGTGTTCGGATGCCTGTCACGCAGAGCGCCCTCGTTCCGGGAGTGGATCGCGCCGCTGGCTGAGCGCTACGACCTCTACAAGTTCGACACCTTCACCCGCTACTACCGCCAACTCGACCAGACCTATCCCATCAACTGGAAGGCCTTCGCGGAGAACTCCAACGACGACTACCACGTTCGCTTCGTGCACCGGCGGCTCAACAAGCTGCGCAAGCAGATGGACACCATCGTGCGCTTCGAGGGCCGCACCTGCAGCGGCTTCAAGCCCCACTCCGGCGCCGAGGACGCCACCGGCGGGCGCACCGACCTCACCCCCGAACAGCTCCTCGGCCACTACGCCGACTACATCTACCCCAACCTCACCCCGCTGCCGTATCCCACCCAGCTCATCCTGGTGCGGGCCGACCCGATCGCCCCCGATCGCACCCGGCTCTTCAGCCGCGTCTACGGGATCGACAAGTCGATACCGGAACAGGACTTCGAGCTGGACCGGCTGGCCGTCACCAACCGCGAGGACACCGACATGGTGACCGTGCTCATGAACAACCTGCGGTCGCCGTTCTACCGGGTGGGTCCGGCCTCCACCTGGGAGGGGCGGGCCGCGCATGTGATGAAGCAGGTGCGCGCCGACGTGGCGACCCCTCTGGCCGAGGACGAGTTCACCGCGCCGCTGCCTGCGGATTAGCAACAGGAACGGGTTCGATCCATGAACACCATGAGTGGTCCGCTCTCGGCCGTGTCCGCCGGCAAGCGCCGGCGGTTCCGGCACATCTTCCGGGCCGACGGCCGGGCCGTGTTCGTGGCCATGGACCATCCCGCCTACATGGGCATGGGCGTGGCGCCGCAAGCCGCGGCCGCCATCGCGAGGGGCGGGCCCGACGCGGTGCTGGCCACCTGGCAGCTGGCCCGAGCCCGCCCCGCCGACTTCGCCGGAGCGGGGCTGGTGCTGCGCGTCGACGGCGGGATCTCCGATCTGGGCGACCCGCCCGCGGCCGACACGACCTCCCTGCTCTACACGGCCGAGCAGGCCATGGTCCTCGGCGCCGACGCCGTGGTGATCATGGTCTTTCCGGGTACGCCCGACGAGGAGCACTCGCTGCAACGACTGGCGAAGCTCGCAGCCGAGTGCGAACTGCTCGGCCTGCCGGTGATGGCCGAGTCGATACCGGGGGGCTGGCCCCGCACAGTGCCTTGGACGGCCGAGAACGTGGGCCGCGGGGCCCGGCTGGCCGTCGAACTGGGCGCAGACATCGTCAAGACCATGTGCCCCGGACCTGTTGAGGAGTTCGCGGCCGTGGCCGAGGCATGCCCGGCGCCGGTGGTGGCTCTCGGGGGCCCGAAAGTCGACGACGAGGACCAGGTGGTCGCACTGGCCCGCGGGGTGGTCGAGGCCGGCGGTGCGGGCGTGGCCTTCGGGCGCAACGTCTGGGGCTCCGACGACCCGGCCGCGCTGGTCGGCCGCCTGCTGGAAGCCGTCCACGGCCCCGGAGCAGGCGAGTAGGGCCGATGGGTGCTCAGGCGGCGTCACCGGTGGACGATCGCCTGTACCAGCGGCTGGTGGACCTGCTGTCGACGGGGCGGCCCGATCCCGGCCCCGGCCACGTCGAGTTGGGCCCGGCGGTCGAGCAGGCCCTCTACCACGAGGCCCGCCTGCTGGACGACCGCTGCTACCGCGACTGGCTGGAGCGGTTCACCGACGATTGCGTCTACTGGATCCCTCTCGATCCCGCCGGCGACCCGCGGGCCCGGGTCTCCTACCTGCTCGACGACCGCCGCCGCATGGAGGACCGCATCGGGCTGCTGGAGACCGGTTGGGCCCACGCCCAGGAGCCGCCGTCGCGGACCTGCCGGATCGTGTCCAACGCCGAGGCCTGGCCGCTGCCCGACGGCGAGACGCTGGTCCGGTGCTCGACGGTGGTCTGGGAGCACCGCAAGGACCGGCTGACCCCGTTCGCCAGCCGCAACGACTACGTGTTCGCCTCGCTGGGCCAGCAGTGGTCGATCCGGTACAAGATCGTGCGGCTGGTGGACAGCCGCGGCGATGTCCGCAAGTTCTCATTCGTGCTATAGGCATCCGTGCTATAGATGGCGCAAGGTAGATGCCGCAAGGTTCCGATATGAACGCTCTCGACGCCCTGGTACAGCCCCACCGGGTCCATCGCTCCATCTACACCGACGCCGACGTCTTCAACGCCGAGATGTCGAAGGTGTTCGGCGGGGCGTGGGTCTACCTGGCCCACGAGAGCCAGGTGCCCAACCCCAACGACTTCCTGGCGTCGCGCATGGGACTGCGCCCCCTGATCATCACCCGCGACTCCGACGGTGGCCTGCACGCCCTGTTCAACCGGTGCGCCCACCGGGCTTCGATCGTGTGCCAGGCCGACTGCGGCTCGGCCCGGCGCTTCCAGTGCTCCTACCACGGCTGGACCTACTCCAATCAGGGCGAGCTCGTCAACGTGCCCTACCCCGAGGGCTACCCGGCCGATTTCGCCAAAGCCGACCACGGCCTGGCCCAGGTGCCGAGGCTCGGCACCTACCGGGGCCTGATCTTCGGAACGCTCAACCTCGACGCCCCCAGCCTCGTCGAGTGGCTGGGTCCGGCCGGACCGCTGATCGACGGGTTCGTCGACAGGTCCCCGTCGGGGCGCATAGAGGTGCGCAACTGCCAGCGCATGATCTACCGGGGCAACTGGAAGCTGGCCTGGGACAACGCCGGCGACGGGCTGCACCCGACCTTCGCCCACCGGAGCTTCCTGATCCTGAACGAGCGCCAGCACGGTGGCGCCCGGTCGCTGTCGCAGTTCAAGGCCAGCCCCGACGACACCGGAATGTACGGCTCGGACCTCGGCAACGGTCACATGTTCGTCGATCAGAGGCCGGGGCTGCACCAGTCGTTCTGGGAGACGCAGCGGCCTGTTCCGGGCCGGGAGTGGTACGCCGAACAGATCGAGCAGAGCTGCGGCGACGGCGCCGCCGACATCCTGGAAAAGGCGCCCGGATCGATGATCAACCTGTCGATCTTCCCCAACCTGCTCATCAAGGGCAACCACTTCGAGACCGTCGACCCCGTCACTGTCTCCGAGACCCGGCTGCACACCTGGATGGTGGCTGCGGACGGGGTCCCCGACGAGGTGAACGTGCTGCGGATGCGGATCGCGGAGGACTTCCCCAGTCTCGGGAATCCAGACGACCTGGAACTGTTCGAGCGCTGCCAGGAGGGTTTGGCCATCGCCGAGGTGGAGTGGGTCGACATGAGCAAGGGGCTCGGGCATGAGGCCGAGGAGTTTGCTGACGGCGTGGCCAGGGCGCCGGTCACCTACGAGGGGCCGATGCGGGGATACCTGCGGGCCTGGCTGGAGCTGATGTCGTCGGATGTGAAGCTGACGACAGCCGCGGCGGGCGAGGTCACCTGCGAGGTGGCTGCATGATCACGCCTGCCCGCGTGACCTCGACGTGACTGCATGACCCCTGCTGGCGGCGTGACGGGCGAGGCGTCATCATGACCCCGTCTGACGGCGTGATCCGGCGAGGCGTCATCATGACCCCGTCTGACGGCGTGATCCTCGAGGAAGTGGTCGTACCCCGCTGCGAGGGTCGGGCCGTGGAGGTGCGGGCCGGCCAGGTGCTGCGGATCGTGGCGCTGGACGGGCCCCAGGTGGCCGACTCCACGTTCCTGGCGCTCGACAACCCCCGCGAGGGATACCACGCCGGGCAGACGGTCGCACTGAACATGCTGGCCGGCACCGGGACCATGCGCAGGATCACCACCCTGTGGTCCCGCCCGCCCTACGAGCGGCCCATGATGACGGTCATAGATGACCCGGTCGGCGTCCACTTCGCCTGGAACGGCGGCCGGTGCTCCCGCGGCGTGTACGCCGTCCGCGACGGCATCGAATCAGGGCACCGCACCTGCCAGGGCAACCTCGAGGAGGCGGTCAGGCCCTGGGCGGTGGAGCCCGACCTGATCCCCGACATCTTCAACGTCTTCATGTACACCGATGTGGTGGACGAGAGCATCCTGGTGTTCCGGGAGTCGCCGGCCCAGGCGGGCGACTACATCGATCTGCGGGCCGAGATCGACGTGCTGGCAGCGGTTTCGGCCTGCCCCAGCGAGACGTCGGCGTCCAACGGCGGCGAACCTAAGCGGATAGGCCTCCAAGTTCTCGAAGGGAAGTGACGGCGATGGTGAGGATGGTTCGCAAGGCCCAGGTCGACTCCAGCGATGTGGCCCGGGTGCGGGAGTGGATCCAGCGGTACACCGGCTACATGGCCGCAGCCGACCCCGACCGGGTGACGGTCACGTCGTGGATGGAGACCTACGGTGCCTACGGCAAGGTCTACTGGATGATCGACGCGCCCGATCTGGGAACCCTCGACGAGTTCCTGGAGCGGCTGCCGACCGAGGACGGCTACCGGGAGATCCTCAAGGCGGGCAGCGAGCTGTTCGTCTCGGGCCAGACCAGCGACCTGCTCCTCAAAGAGGTCTGAGTCCATGATTCGCCGGGCCGGCGCCTCGCGCCGGCCTGTGAGCCGCGACCTGCTGCCCTTCCAGGTGCTGATGGGGGTCACCGCCGGCGGCATCGGCGGGATCGTCACCGTGCTCGGCGAACTGCGCGACCAGCTGGGGTTCAGCGGTACCGGCATCGGCGTGATGGTGGCCAGCGGCTTCCTGGCCGCCTTCGTGTCGCAGGTGACCCTGGCCCGGCTGGCCGACATGGGCCATGCCCGGACGATGGCCACCGCGGGGATCGGTCTCAGCGCGGCGGCCATGCTGATGATGGTCTTCGCCGAGGGTCTGGCCGTCTGGGTGTTGAGCAGGGCTGTTCTCGGCTTCGGGGGAGGGCTCATTCTCCCCGGGGTGCGCCGGGCGGCATCGGTTCACGATCCGGCCCGGGCCGGCGAGAACCTCGGGCGGATGGTGGTGGCCGAGACCACCGGATTCATCTTCGGGCCGGTACTGACGGCCCTGCTGGTCGGGGTCGGCGGGATCCGGACGCCGTTCGCGGTGTTCGCTGGGGCCATGCTGCTGTTCGTTCCGGTTGCGGTGCGCCTGCCGCCGGACCGGGGCCTGCTCGATGTCTCCCGGCGGGCGACGTCCTTCGACCTGCTGTTTTTGCGACGCCTGCAAGGCGCGTTGATCATGGTGGGCGGCTACTTCATGGTCATCGGTGCCTGGGAGGCGGTGCTGCCGGTGATGTTCGCCGACCGGGGTGCCGGCGCGGCCGAGACCGGGATCGCATTCACGATGGTCGCTCTGCCGATAATGCTGGTGGGGAGGCGAGCAGGGCGTCTGGCCGACCGGGTGGGACCGGTGCGGGTGACGATGGCCGGACTTGTGGCGGTGAGCCTCCTGACGATGACCTATGGCGTGATTCCCGGCGTGGTCCCGATCGTGGTGGCGATGGTGTTGGTGGGCTTCGGTGACGGCTACGGCTTCACCGCGGCCCACGCGGTGGTGGCCCGGGCCGTGCCGGAGCAGCGGCAGGCGGCCGCGCTGGGTTTGATGGGCGCGGCCGAGGTGGCCGGTGCGGGCCTTGCAGCGCTTCCGGCGGCCTGGCTGTATGACAGCTTCGGACCCGGTCCGACCTGGGCCGCGGTCGGCCTGACGGTCCTGGCGCTGGTAGTGGCGGGCTGGCTGCGCATCCGGGGCACCGTGCCCGCCTCGGGCCCCGATGCCCCCCGCCCCGACGTGTCTACATGAAGTCGCGCTTGGCGATGAGGCAGTGGACGCCCTTCACCTCGTTGACCACCTGGGTGACCTCGAAGTCGGCCGCGCAGCTCAGGTAGGCGTAGGCGATGTGGCGGGGCAGGCCCAGCCGGCTCTCGCAGAAGCGCAGGGCCTCCCGCACCGCTTCACGCATGGCCTCGTCGAGGTCGGCGTGCAGCCCGACTGCGATCCAGTGGTCGCCGGTCTCGCCGAAGGGGTTCTCGATCAGCCCGCACGCTTGCCGGGCCTCGGGCCCCCGAAGCACCGACAGGCGCAGGTCGGCCCTCAGCGAGCCCTCCAGCGCGGTCAGGGCGACTTCGCCGTTGCCCTGGGCCAAGTGCGGGTCGCCCACGGCGAATCCGGCACCGGGTATCTGCACCGGAAGGTACAGGGTCGCGCCGGGGTCAGCGCTAAAACCGGCGCGAAATAGTGAAGTTTTCTTTGAAATGAGGCTGTAGGGGTCATTTGCAGCACTAATGCGAGAAGGTAGCCCACTAGCAATCGTGCCGGGCGTCCCAAGCTGAACAGAGACGCGCAAGGGTAGACCCCTCAGGGTCTCCGGGCTGCTACGCCGCTAGTGGCAGAGGCCCTGCTCTCGCAGTTGGGGGCTGCTGCCCGAACCAGCGGGTGGAGTCAGCGCCGGTGCGTCGGCAATACGAGTTCAAGGCTTTGATCAGGACCATCAACTGGTAAGCCAGAAGCTCGAACGTCAGGTTCTCTGCCCCTGGGGTTCTGCACCGACCGTGAGGGAGACGGCTTTTGATGTCGCTGTTAATGGACTCAGAATCCTCACGGATGCCGTAAATCTCATCGAACCACGGATCGGACTCCGGGATCGGGCTGAGCGCACGGGTGCGTCGGGTGTGGTGGGGGACGGTCTCACGTTCCGTCTTGGTGCTGTTGTGAGGGATGCGAACACACGCTCCTACCAATTCCCTGGGCACGACCTCGGTGTCCGGCACCTCAAAGATGCCGTAGATCGTCCAAGCCCGCTCTCGCTTGCGGCGCTTCCTCTCCAAGGTGACCCGTCTAAGCGGCTGAACTACCTGCTTGTTGCCCACCAGGCGGGACAGACATGGCGTGTCCGCAATGGCGGTCACAACATGTTTGGACTTCGTTCCGTCCTTGTGGACGAACCGCAAGGGACCGAGAACCCTAGACGCGGCCTTACGACGTGAAGTGATCCGGCTCTTGACCGTGTAGGTAAGGCCAGAGTCCAACAAGTCGTCCTTGTCCTCACTGTCCATCTGCATGTCATACGCCATGCCGCGCACCCCTGCCCTCAGCGCTTCGTACTCGTCAAGGAGTTGAAGGGTTGCTTGGACAGCCATCGTCGCATCACTCCTAGTCCCCAAGACCCCTTCGGGGGGCATGACACCCGCAAAGAGGACGACCCGTTCGTTGGGATGATGATTGCGACCTGAGACGATCACCGCCTGATGGCACGGCTTGAATCGCAGACCCGCGTCGTCCCCGTGGTATAGCACAGCAGTGGCATCGCGGCGTCTGACTTGGCCGGTTCGTGGGTCGATCATCGGCGCATCCACGTTGTAGGGGGCGCGCAACCACGTTCCGTCACCGGTCAACATCCGCGTCGAGTCGGGGTGAGCGAGAGAGTCACCGGCTTCGGGGTTGAACAAGCCGATGAACAGCGCTCCTTCGACTGACATGTCGGTGATGAGCCGTTTCATAACCACGAGCAGGTGATCGTCCACGTAGCCCTTGAAGCGCTTACGGAACCTGTAGTGCTTGTGCCGGGTCATAGGGTGGGGGGACAGTTCACGGTCGGAATGGAGTGCTCCCCATCGCTCCCTGACTGCCGAACGGAGCCGTTCCCAGTTCTTGGGGTCTGAGAAGTTGTCGTGCGCGGCTGTGTGAGACCTGTAGACCCAAACAGCGACAGCGAAGATGAACACCTCAATGACCCGATACTCACGTTCACGGCCTGGCTTCCGAGGTCCGGGGGAGGCATCGATTAGAGCTTCGACCTGTTCGGACAATTCCCACAGCGGCCCGAAGGACGCGACGAGTTCGAGGAACTCTAGGACTGACCGATCCCATCTGCGGCCCTTGACGTTGCGTGGACTGTTGCTGCTAGCCGAAGAGTTCGGTTTTGATGACGGCCCGTCCTTGCGCGCTGCCGCGGAGAGATCACCGATGATTGTGTCGATGTCCGTTCGGAGGACGGGTTTGAGGTCTTTGAACAGCTTCGCGGCTGGGCGGCGTGACGGTGGCCTAGGCATGGTCACTCCTCCAGTCGTAGCCCACGGATTCCGCGGCTACATCAAGCGAACGAGACCCCAAGAATCGTGCTGCTGCCTCTATGCCTTGGGCTTCAAAGACATGGCGGGCAGCCGCAAATCGGATCGACCGGACCGCCACGCCGGGGAGTCCCATGAGTCCCGCGTCGGTCAGAACGAATCTGAGACGCTGCGTTACGGACGCTATGGCGTTTGACGGCTTGATCTTCCGTGTATGGCACACCAAGTCGTCAGCAGCAAGGAGAGGACTGCTATCGAAGAACCCCCGCACGACGCGTTTGCCCCAATCATCAAGAGGGCCGACTCTGCCTGCTTCCCTGCGAAAGGTAACGGTGCCTGCGTCAAGGTCAATGTCGGACACCCGAACCGCTGAGATTGCTCCAGAATTGCCTCCAGCCTTGGCGAACGCGACTAGGAGCGGGCGGCGAGACAGGCCGAGAATCCCTATGTCGGAGTGAACCTCCACTAAGTGCAGTTCGTCGTCTGTGAGCGGTCGGATGGGCACGGCCTTCGCAGGCCGCTGTATGCGCTCCCCGATCAGGCCGAGAGGATTGATGGGTGCACCCAACTGTGCGGCCTCTACGAATACGGAGAGAGCTATCGACTGCCGATTCTTCGCCGTGCCATGAGCAGGGCGATAGAAGTTGTTTGATCGGTTGAGACGTGCATCCCAAATCCACTCCGTGACGAGCGCTGTTGTCACATCTTTGATGCGTTTGACCTTTCGCAGCTTGAAGAACTCGAACAGGAAGCGCGTCTCATATAGAACCTTTCCTAGGGTCGGACGATCTTCAAGCCGCTGTCTGAGCGCGTTGATGACCAGCGGTTCCAGTTCAGCCAGAGTCGTGTCGCCGCTGGTGGGCAGCGCCGGGGGAAGCTGGGAGTCAGGGTCGTGGGATCGGTTACAATGCATAGTGAGCCGGTCCTTTCAGGAGCGGGTTCACGTCGGGGCACCCTCACGGTCTGGCAGGACATGGGGTGCCCCGACGCTTTGTCGGGTCGGGTGAATCAAGGTGTCGAGTTTCGACCTCCTGGTTGATCTGAGTTCACGGCTGACAACGATCCAGACATGTGGACAAGAGGCCGAAGGAACTTCGTGTGTTCCTGGAAAGGCCGCTTGGCCTGCACTTTTGGGGAGTCTTGATCATCGCGTTAGCGCACTGCTGTGAAGCAACCGAACCGTCGGATTATGTTGTGAATCACAAAACGGTGTTGTGATTGCCCACAACAGTAGCGAAGTGGTGTGACATTTCCAAGTTGGCCGAGCAGCCTTCTGGTTGGTGCTGATGCGGGTAACTGGCAGTCCACCCGTTCGGGGCCTAGCGTCATGACGCCATGGACGCCGCCGACAAGTCGAAACTCCGACCGGTGGACTGGCTCGCGCCCGGTCAGGAATGGGTCACGGGCGAGCAGGCACGGTTCCAGCATCGAGGCACTTGGGTCGTAGAGGAGAGCGTGACCTACAAAGGAGGCACCCTCCTACCGGACGCACCGCCTGAGGTTCATCTCGTCCAAGCCATCAGCGTGGGACTGTGCCGAGCGCTCGACGGCAAGGAAGTCGCCAGGGAGCACCTAGGCACTGATGACAAACCGTGGTCGCTGCGGAGGCTCGCCAGGGACACTGGTCTCTCGACGCGTGCCGTGTTCGATCTGAAGCACGGCAAGTCCTGGCCGAACCTGCAAACCGTTGCCCGTCTCGAAATGGTCCTTGACACGCCGCTATGGGGAACGGCCCACAGGGACGAGCATCAGAAGAGGCGGAACCATCCGGCAGATGACCCACCGCCGCCAAACAGCGATTGAGCGTTTGCTGGCAAGCTCACCAATCCAGCCACGCGTAGCGGTCCTCATTCGAGCAACCTCCCTTCGGTGGGCAACTGGTGCTGGCCGAACCATGGAGTCATGTCAGCACCGGTGCGGTGGTGGTATGCGATCAGCGCTGTGACCAGCACATGGGCTTGAAAGGCGATGACCCTGAACTCGATGCGGAGGTTCCAGGAAGGCGTCCTCCCCAGGCCGCGCTTCATCTCCCAGTTCAGAAGCTCGCAGTCCTTGCGTAGCTCACGCTCCCGAGAGAGCCGACGATCATCTCGTGGCACTTGCGTCACCGGGATGATGCCTGCCTCTAGCAGCCGGTCAGAGTCGCTGTCGGGCATCCTGTCGTAGACGGCTCCCCGCAGACCGTCACGCAACTTCGGGTACCTCCCTGTCAAGTCGAGAATGGTGTCCACGGCCACCGTCGCGTCGTCGGGTGGCGGTTCATCACTTCGGACGGACTCTGCCCGTGCGGATATCACCACTCGCTCCCGGTCATGGGGGCTACGAGCAACCACTGGCACCACCAGACCAACTGGTCTACGGGAACGCTCGGCGTGCATCCAGCATCCGTCTGCTGCCACGAACGAGCGCACGTCCGGGGCAGATGAAGACCCGAGGCCGGGCACCAGCATCCCCATCGACTGGGCCGCTCTGATCGCAGCCTCATCGATGCCGTGGTGCATCATCTCGATGAACTGATCCGTCAAGTGATGCTTGCGGAACTTGTAGTGCTGCTCCCTAGTGATCGGCTTCTCCGCGAGTTGAGTCCTGGGATTGCCCAGAGATGCGGCCCTCACCGTGGAGCGAAGCCTCGCCCAGACTTCTCGGTCTGCGAGTGATAGCTCCAGCGACCGATAAGAGCCGCTGCCCCAGGCAGCCACCTCAAAGAGCATCGCGTCGAACGATCTGAGAGTCGGTCGTGGTCCGCTCTTCGTGTCGATGAGCGCATCAAGTCTCGACGCCACTTCCCACAGCGGCTTGCAGCAGGCACTCGCCTCCATCAATTGCAGATCAGAGAGATTCGGCTTCGGAGCCTGACCTCTTCGCGGAATTGAGTTGCGGTTGTGCTCAGACATCGCCGTACCTCCACCAGTCGTGGTGCAGCGCTCGCGCCGCGATGTCCAATCGCTGGACGCCGAGAAACCTGGCGGCGGCTGCAACGCCTTCGGTCCTGAGAATCTGCAAGCCCGCGGCTAGCCGGATGGATTTGGCAGTGACACCTGGGCGTCTATGGAGACCCGCGCGCCGAATTGCCATCGCAAGCCTCACCGTCACCGATGGTGCCGCTCTGGTCGAAGAGACGCTGGAGCGCACGCAGACCCGTTCGTCTACTGCGACGTTCCGCCAGCGCAGGAACCTCTCTATGGAGGCAAGGCCCCACTCATCCAGCGGGTTGGTCCGGGCATCCAATGGGTTGGTCGGAGCATCGCAGCCACCGAACGACACGGTTGCTGCGCCGAGGTCGATGTCTTTGCGCCGAACCTTCGCTATCTCGGATGCTGTCCCCCCTGCTAGAGCCAGCTCCACACAGACCGGCAGGGATGCTCCGTTGGGGCAGGATGTCTCAGCTTCGCGAAGCTGCTCAACTTCCTCGGGTACTAGGGGCCGAACAAGCGGCCAATCGAATGGGAACTTGCAGAAGTAGCGGTCGAGCCGTTCCAAGTCCGCAACCGCAGCAGTGACGCATCTGCGGTTGGAGTCTCTCTGTTGACGCGTCATGCTCCCAGCCCCTCAATCAAGGCTCGGCCAGGATCGACGGTGATCTCGGACAGGTCGAGCAGGTTGTTCAGCGTGTGAGCCGACAGCGGTCCCGCGATCTCTCGGAGCACCGGTAGTTGGGTGCCAGCCCGGAGATGGGCGAGCAGCCAGGTCGAGCGAGCGCGACGTAATCGCAGGACCGTCTCGCCAAGGGAGATTCTGCTCGCAATGCGGGCTGGCGACTGAGAGGAGACGATGAACCGACCGCTGGACGACTGCCTCCTTGCGACGAGGTGGGCAGCGCGCATGAGGAGTCCGGTGCAGCAGCCCCGGACTGGCACCAGCCTGGGATCGTGACCCCTGATCACGAGAGCGAGCCGCTCGTTGTCGAGCACGCGCAGATCATGGATCGATGCCGCTGAGATTTCCGGGCCGTTGGCACCCGCTCCGAGCGAGATCGCTGCGACTGCCATTGGCTCCTCGGGGTGCTCCCATCCCGGCAGTCCCGCGGCTAGCCGCATGGCAGCCTCTTCCCCCCGCTGGTAGGGGAACGCGACCGGGTTGCGCCCCACGACGAGCTGGGGCGGTGGTCTCCTGCCTGACCCTGCGGCAGTTGTCGAGTCCCCGTTGCGCTGCGGCTCGCCAAGCTCGGCAGAATCGCCGCAAGTAGGTGGCTCGATGGCGGTAGTGATGGTAGGATTCACGGTGAGCCTTTCAATTCCAATCGGTAGGTTCACATCGAGGCACCTGGTCTGGCAGGACTGTGGGTGCCTCGATGCTTTTGGACGACAGAAGCCCTACAGCCGAATTCCAACCCGGACAACCAGAAATTTGGTGGGCCGTCCGACCTCTGTTCATCACCGAGGACGATAAATCGAGGTAGTTCGCCTTTTTTGTCCACTATTCTGGATCGAAAAAAGGGGCGTGACAGCGCGGTCCGGCACGGGCGGCACCGCCGACGGCGCAGATTGAACTACGGTTTCGGAATGCCATGGAGACCCCCCGAGACAGGCAGCCTCCTGCCCATCACATGCCCGCTGGGGAGTGGCCTGACGGGTCTCTGGTGCCTGAAGCTCCTGCGGAGGTGCACCTAGCTGCCGCGCTTGCGATCCGGCTCCGCAAGCACATGAGGGGACGGACTCTGGACAACGTGGCCGAGGCAACCGGACTGGGCCGTCAGACCATCGACAACATCCTCCTCGGCAAGGGCTGGCCAGACATACGCACCGTCGCCCGGCTCGAAGTCGCCCTGAAGAAACCGCTATGGGGCAAAGAGCACCGAGACGCAGCCAAGGAGCAGGACTGAGCAGACCAAGCCACACACGCTCCATATCAGCCGCCTTCCACGACCAGGCAGGGCCGGGATCGACCCAGGGTGGAGCGTGGGGTTGAGGCCCTGCGCGTAGAGTCGGCGCGTGGCTGTGGAAGCCTGGATCGATCTTCGTGAGCTAGCGGGACGCCTTGCCAACCGTTCGCTGAAGGGCAGGACCGAGGCGACCGTGCAGTCCGATGATGCTGCACGTCCCCATCCCTCGGACACCAGGATGCGCGCTGATCACCCCCGCCCCGGTCATGCTGATGTGGGAGACTGTCTGGCGTTCTCGTTTACGACCACAGGGTCTCAGATCGGAGTGCCATGACCCCGCTGCCGCAGCCACCTGCACGACTGTGTTGTACGCCGACCGGCGATGCTGAGGCGTCTTCGCTGCGGCGGTCAAGGATGGAGCCACGCCCGTGAGTGCTCTGACCACCTATCGCAACAAGTGTCGTGCGATCCATAAAAACCCTGAGACCACCGAGGGTTCCTACTATGCGGCGATCATGGAGTTGCTCGATGAGTATACGGGGTCATCCATCGTTCCTCACAGTGAGTTGTCGCACTCGGGTCAATCTAAGCCTGACCTTGGTCTATACGAGTCAGATGTATGCACGCTCTATGTTGAGGTGAAGCTTCCAGAAGTCACGGCGACTCAACTCTTGGAACTTGAACAGGCGTACCGCTACGCAGAGCTATTAGCTGGGTGGGTGCTCATCACGAACTTGAACGACTACGTGCTTGCACGTATCGACAACGGGGAGCTAGTTGAGCAGAGACAGGTGAGGTTGTTCACCGCTGACATACACGGAGATCGAGCGCCTCGGCCCGCAAAGGATGCTTCTCAGGAGCTAACTGACATCCTGGCTATCGGCTGTGCACAACGTCAGACCCTAAGGGAACCACTTGCTGTCGCTCGTCTGTTGGCTGCCCATGCGAAGTCGCTGGTTGAGGTTATCCCCAGCAACGCCTTTAGTCAGATCAAGGCTGGGTTCAAGGGTTGGCTAGGTGCTGAACTCGATGACAAGTTCCTCGTCTCAACCACTGTCCAGGCTGTTGTCTACGGGATGTTCGCCACTTGGCTCGAAAGCGATGAGCCTGAGCAGTTCAAATGGCAGGACGCACGAGACAGCCTTGATGTAGGGGTCATTGCAGAGATCGTCTACTCAGCACTTCCGCCCAGGATTGTCAATCTCCCCGAAGTTCGGGGAATGTTAGAAGGCATTGAGGGTGTCTTGCGACGAGTTGACCGTGACGCACTTGCCACGCAGTTCGACGGTCGTGCAATCGAGTATTTCTATGAGCCATTCCTAAATGCGTATGATCCACTGCTACGCGACAGCCTAGGGGTCTGGTTCACGCCTCCCGAGATAGCGGCCTATCAGGTAGCGCGTGCCGACCATCACCTGAGGGAAGACCTTCATCTAGCGAGCGGGCTGGCCAATGATTCAGTCATCGTCCTTGATCCTGCGGTAGGCACCGGAACATATCTTGCCGCTGTATATGACCAACTCTATGAGACATACATTCAAGACGGATACTCCGAGACGGAAGCGGCTGACCGACTGCGACACGCCGCAAAGACCCGAATCGTCGGTTTCGACATCTTGCCAGCAGCCCTGCTAATCGGTGACCTGCACCTCCGCAGAAAGTTGCGGGAACGACATGTCCCACTGACGCAAGGCGACCGTCCAGCGGTCTTCTTGGCGAACAGCTTGACAGGATGGTTCGATCAAGACGACCCGGATGAGATGACGTTCCAATGGCCAGCCGCCAAGGAAGAAATACAGGCCGCGAACCGCTACAAGCACAACGAACCGGTCCTTGTCGTCCTTGGCAACCCTCCATACGAAGGCTATTCGTCCGCTGAAACCGAAGATGAGCAGAGGTTGGTCCTTCCCTGGACGACGCCCTTGGCTGCCGACTGGGGAATTCGCAAGCATCGTCTGAACGATCTCTACATCCGCTTCTGGGCTGCGGCTGCGAGACGCATCGCCACATTCACGAGAAAGGGTGTCGTATCGTTCATCTCCAACCGCAAGTGGCTAGCAGGGCGAAGCTATCCGGCGATGAGGCAAAGCGTGCTATCGGACTTCGATAGCGTGGTCGTAGATGATCTGGGTGGCGACACCCGTGGCGCAGGTGGTGGTGCCGAGGACGAATCAGTCTTCTCGACTGCGGTCGCAAGCGGCATTCGGGTGGGAACGGCAATCGTCACGGCAATACGATTCGCGCCAGTCAGCAACGACCCTGAGAAGGTTCACTTCGATGAGCCTGAGAACGCGACTGTCCGGCACCGTCGTCTGACTGGTTCAGGAAAGGCAAAGCGATCCACGTTGGATGGATTCCGTGATCGGCAGATGGATGAGGGGCTGAGCGACTGGCCGACGAGCAGAGATTCCCGCTGGAAGATGGGGGGAACAGGTGTTACAGACGCCTGGCCTTCAATTGACGAATATTTCGACTACAAGAATTCAGGAGTACAACCGCTTCGTGATACAGCGGTCACCGACGATGATCTCGATGCTCTTACAGTACGCATGACGGCATACTACGATGCGGAAACGTCTTGGGATGACCTGATGGCGGACTATTCGAGCTTTGCTGGCAAGGCATCCGCTAAGCGATCTAGCTATAGCGGGATGCAGGTAAGGACCAAGTTGCTACAAAGAAACGCTGACACTGGTGTCAGTGGCTACGATCCGAAGCGTCTGGTCCAGTGTTTGTGGAAGCCGCTATCGGGCCGCTGGCTCTATTGGGAACCGGAATATCGACTCTTGTGACGGCGATCACTGAAACTCCCCACTTCTGATCACTGAAATTCCCCACCCTGGGGCATCCACCCGACATGGGTGGGGCTCCTCTGTGCTGGACGTTCGCCAGAGCGTTAGCGACCAGAGGAGCCCCGGCTCAGATGATCACACATGGAGAAGACGTGGAGCTTCACGCACTGAGGGCACAGGGTTGGTCGATCTCGGCGATCGCCCGGCATTTGGGCTTGGACCGCAAGACGGTGCGCGCCCACCTCGCCGGCGAGCGCGAGGCGGGGGTGCGCCGCAACAGTGCGGTGGATCCCTTCGACGCGGTGGCGGACTATGTGTGTCAGCGGCTGGTCGAGGACCCCCATGTGCGGGCCACGGTGCTCTTCGGTGAGGCGCAACGGTTGGGCTATCGGGCGTCGTATCCGACGTTCGTGCGCCGGATCCGCCACGGGGGTCTGCGACCTGAGTGTCAGGCGTGCACACCGGGCGGGTTCACACAGACATCGAGCACCCGCCCGGTGAGGAGATCCAGTGGGACTGGCTGGAGCTGCGAGACACCCCGTGGGGCACAGCGGCGTTCGTTCTGGTGGGGGTGCTGTCGCACTCGGGGCGGCTGCGGTGCTGGTTCTCTGAGTCGATGGATCAGCCCCATCTGGTGGCGGGCATCCACCAGGTGCTGGAACGCCTCGGCGGCACCGCCCGGCGCTGGAGAACCGACCGCATGGCCGCGGTGGTGGCGCCGGGAACGGACCGGGTTCAGGCGTCGTTCGCGGCGGTGGCCAAGCACTATGGGGCCGCGGTCGATGTGTGCCCGCCTCGGCGCCCCCGCCGCAAGGGCTCAGTCGAGAAGGGCATCGACTATCTCACCCAGTCGTGGTGGCGCACCGCTGCGGTCGCATCACCCGAGGCAGCCCAGGTTTCAGCTGACCGCTGGTGCACCGAGGTCGCGGATGCTCGAGTGCGCCGCGTCGGCGGCGACGTCCTCACCGTCGCGGAGGCCGCAGCCGGCGAGCCGCTGGGGGCTCTTCCCGGCGCCGCGTTCCCGGTGACGCTCACCCTTGAGCGGGTCGTGGCAGCCAACGCGCTGGTGGCGCTGTGGGGCAACCGCTACTCGGTCCCGCCCGAGCTGGCCGGCGCGAACGTGGTGGTCACCCACCGAGTCGGCACCGATGTCATCGAGATCCACGCCCCCGGCGGGCGCACCGTCGCCGAACACCGCCTGGCGCCACCGGGAGCGCACCGCACCATCCGCTGCGCCGAGCACACCCAGGCCCTGCGGGCCGCGGTGCTCGCAGCCTTCGACACCGCAGGCCCCTGCCGGCGCAAGGCCAACCGGCCCCCCAGCCCCCAAGCCACAGCCATCGCGGCCCGCCTGCACCCACACATCAGCACCGATCCTGTCATCGACTTGGACGTCTACCGGCGTCTCACCCAACCGGAGGACTCGTGAACCCCAAAGACAGCCTCTACCAGCAGCTGAGATCGCATCTGGCCTACCTCAAGCTGACCGCAGCCGCCGAGGCCCTGCCCGCCGCCCTCGACGCCGCCACCCGCAACAAACACACCCACACCGAGTTCCTCGAACAGCTCCTCGCAGTCGAGGTCGACGCCACCGAGGCCCGCCGCCTCGCCGGGCGGATGCGCTTCGCGAACTTCCCAGCCCCCTGGAGACTCACCGACTTCGACTTCGACGCCCAACCCTCAATCGACTCAGCCCTCATTCGTGACCTCGCCACCACCAGATACACCGCCGACGCCACCAACATCTTGTTCATCGGGCCGCCCGGTGTGGGCAAGACCATGCTCGCCGTCGCATTGGGACATGAAGCCGTCGAAACCGGCCTACGCGTCTACTACACCACCGCCGCCGACCTAGCCGCCCGATGCCGCAAAGCCGCCATCGAGGGACGCTGGGCCACCACCATGCGATTCTTCGCCGGGCCCGCCGTGTTGATCATCGACGAACTCGGCTACCTCCCCATGCCCACAGAAGACGCCAACGCCCTGTTCCAGGTCATCAGCCAGCGCTACCTCAAGAGCTCCATCATCTTGACCACCAACCGAGGCGCCAACGCCTGGGGAGACATCTTCGGCGACACCACCATCGCCGCCGCCATGCTCGACCGGCTCCTGCACCGCTGCGCCGTCATCAACATCACCGGCGACAGCTACCGCCTACGCGCCCACCAAGCCCGCAACCGTCAACACACAACTACAATCCAACCACCCCAGGGTGGGGAATTCCGCTGATCAACTCTGGGGAATTTCGCTGATCGGCGTCACTTGCACCGGCCACGACCCGATATGATTCCGTATTGGGAGGATTCGGGACAGGTCTGCCTCATCGCGACAGAAACCCGACGTAAGGATGGGGCAGCGCGTCCTGTGGTATCAACGTCGGTGCCGTTGTTTGAATCTATGGACCCCAATGCTCGTGCCCTGCCCCTGTGGAAGCCCCGCCAGTTCGGTCGCGAGGGAGAGCTAGGGTCTGATCAGAATGATCTAGGAGACCGACGCCTCGAACCGAATATTGATAGCTCTTGGCTAGCAGGAGCGAGGGCTAACGGTCTGCAAGGCAGTGACGCTGAGATTGCGGAGACGCTGTTCTACGCGATCTGCGGAATCGCAGCATCTCCTCAATGGCTAGCCACACAACCCACCGAGTTCGATGACTACGCGACCCTGCCTGTTCCGTCTGACCCTGGCCTGCTTGTAGCAGCGTCGGCAACCGGACGAGAATTCGCTGCGCTCATAGACCCCTGGACAGATGTAGTTGGCATCACAAGCCCACCATTGGACGAGGCCGTGCAGGGAATCGCCGTTGCCGATTCGCCTCAGCACGGTGATCCGACTCTCGTCTACGGGAGACCGGGACAGCTTGGAGGGAAGATCGACGGCACCTCATTGCTGTGGTCTGAGGACGAGGGTTGGCGCAACATCCCACCAGATGTGTTGGACTTCAGACTGGGCGGCTACAGAGCCATCGAGAAGCACCTAGCCTACTACAAGGATAAGCCTCTGACATATGAACAAAGGGAACAGGTGACGACGATGGCGCGTCGAATTGTCGCAATCTTGGCACTAGCACCGAAGGCGGACGATCACTTCGCCGCGGCGAAGGCGTTTGCGCTTGAACCGTTGCAGCGGTCCTAGATCGCGAACGGCTTCCGTTGGGGCATACGACGCAGAGGCAGGACGCCATTACCGACTGCCCCTTCACGTCCCTCGCCTTGGTGGTCACACGGCTCCCAAGGCCCGACGTGTGATGGGAGGGCAGCGGTGCCATCCTGTGCTGATGGTTCCTTCTGTCTGTGAGATCACCTGGGGGCTGTGGGATGTCGCCCTAATAGCGGAGTGCGCCGACTGTGATGAGATGTGCGAATTCACCGACCGGGCCGACATGGAGACGTGGGCACGAGAGCACTGGCTGACCGCCCATCCCTGGGCCGAACGGGTCAGGGTCGTGAGGGTCATGCACTGATCGAACAACAGCCAAGCTCCGGCAGGAATGCGAAGTCGTCAGCCAGCCACGAGAACGGCTGACGGCCAGCTTCTCAGTGGCGTCGGTCATCGACGGGGGTAACCCCACCCGTGAGTTGAGAGGCCATAGCCTGCTGCGGTGGACCAGCACCTCGTGCCGCAGTTCGAGGTGGACCCCTACGAGATGTGGAGGCGCTAGCCGGTGTCAGGCAAGGACGCGATTCCCGCGAGGCCCAGACGGGTCAGCCCCACGGCTGTTGGTGCTGTGATCGCAGCCGTCGTGATCATCGCTGCTGTGGCCGTTGCGGTTTGGCAGGCCACCGCGTGGGAGGCCAACCCGAATCCGTCGAGCAGTGTGGGCACGTCCGGGGCGCTGAGAGGATGGCTCGCCGTAACCGCAGCGCTGATCGCTTCCGTTGCTACGGTCGTTTTGGCTTGGTTTGCTCGCCGGTTGCCCGAAGGTGTTGGTGGTCTGCTGAAACGCTTGAACGCTGCTGAGGAGGCACGCCAAGAAGCTGAGGAAGCACGCCAGAAGGTGGAGACGGAACGAGACACACTCGCATCTTGGCTCTCACGCCCCTACTTGCACGGCGAGGCGTTCTCCGCCGAACCGTGGCGGCATGAAGCGGAAGTCCGTGTGGGCGAGCCTCGCATTGGGGACATGGTTGCACCGTTCCTGCATATCAGTCTGCCCATGGGACGCCTGCCCCAAGAATTCGTGCTCGAAAAGGAAGAATGTCGCAACTGGTTCGCAGAAATAGAGCTTGCAGAGGGCAAGGCCGTTGAGGTTGCGGTGCTCCGCTACTCGAACGTGGCATTGGTAGCCACCGTCAACACTCCCCACGACGATGAGACTGGCGCATCGCTTGCACTATTCCCGCACACGACGCCCGCAGTTCCCCAAGTCGCCTTTGGTGTGCTCCCCAGTTGGCCACAGTTCCGCGAGGCCGTGAGACAAGTCGCCACGCACAGGCTTCCAAGCCTGACTGAGTTCAGACAGCTACAGGCCAAGGATCAGTGATCTACCCGGAGGCCAGTGCCGGGAGGCTCGAACCGTAACGGGAATCCGCAAGATTGCGGACCATTCTGAAGTAGACGCCAGGGCACGCGAGCAGTGGCCCACCGGGCATCCGCGGGGTGGAACGGGTGCGGGTCGTGCGGGTTGTGCGATGAGAGGAGTCGTCTGATCGGCCCAAGCGGAGGGGTCATCACCCGCTGTCGGACGCAGGTCGGACGTTCCTGTCCCGTCACATGCTGCCAGTATCCTGCGAGAGGTCTGGCCAGCGCACGGCCAGCATCCGCAGGAGCGTTATGAGCCACACAACATGCACGCTGATCGGACCATTCGGCCCGCGAACGAGCATCGGATCGCTGCCCAACTCGTCACGGACACCGGGTTTGTGATGGTGGCGCGTCGGACACCATCCGGGGACTGAGGGGCTATGCGTCACTACCCCGTGGGAGAGCCGCTGTTCTGTTCGGAGACTCTTGACGATCACCTCGCCAAAACAGGGCGAGCAGCAGCCGCCGTAATCCAGAGCCTCTCATGTGAAGACATCCTCAGCAAGACGCCCGAGGAGACTCTGGCGAGGGTGCTGGATGCATACGGCAGGGAACGCACACGCCTGGACAGCGACACCACCAGATCGAGACAGACTGATACGAGGATAGACGTCCAGCACGACTTCGCCAGAGGTGGGCCGTATGGCTACCCGGTCTATGTCGCTGGTGCGAAGATCGAACTTGTGACGACCTTCATCGGGCCTGATGTGTTCACTCTGCGGCCCAGCACGTTCACCCTCAACCCTCCCCGCGGATACGTCAAGGACAACACAGTCGTGGTCGGATGCCGTATCCCCATGGATGTCCTAGAAGCAGAGGTGGCTGGGGCTGCACAGGAAATGAAGGAGACCTTGGGACGCATCGAGGGCACTCTCCGTCAGATCGAGGCTGATACCGACCGGTGGGAATCCCAGTTGCATGATCGCCTGAGGCAGGAAATCGAAGCACGCCGCACGAACTGTCTCACGATGGAAGAGACCTCACGACTCCTTGGCTTCCCCACTGAGGACGACAGTGTGGACACGACGACCTACGTGGTGCCCATCCCCCAACGCGAACCGAGAAAGAGCACTACACCTCCACGAACACGCGAACCAGCTAACAGAGACCCTCGAATCAGCGACGAAGACTTCGCCTCCATCATTGCGGACATCCAGCGCACACTCGCCTCATTTGAACGACTCCCTCTGGGTCGGGTGGACTCACCGGAGGAACATCTGAGGAACGAGATCATTACGGCATTGCAGCCTCAGGGACCAGCGACGGGCGAGTCATACAGCAAACGGGGCAAGAGTGACATCTACCTGCCGCACGCTGGCAACGCCGTGTTCCTAGCGGAATGCAAGTGGTGGGGAGGCAAGAAGGCGTTCGCTGAGGAAGCTCTGCCACAGCTATTGGACCGGTACGTCATTTGGCGCGATACGCATACGGCCATGATCTTGTTCATACGGAACAAGAACGCCACCGCGGTCATCGACAAGGCTGTTGACGCGATCCGGTCTCATCCCCGGTTCGTGGCCGAGCTAGAACGCATCGGAGACGTGCGAACGTTCAGACTCCACCACGACGGTGACGAAGCCCGGTTCCTGAGGCTCGCCCTACTAGCGGCAGTCATCGTTCGTTGACGACAGGCATCAGCAGACCCGTTGAGCACGATGGCCTAGCTTATTGTCGGCACTGGAGAGGGTAGAGCGTGCTCTCAACCCCTGGGCCGATACTTCGTGTCGTTGAGAGCCTCAGCCCACAACGCCTTCCACCCGTCAGGTTCTTCCACGGGGTAGCCGGGGTTGCTCCCGCATCTCCGGCAATGGAACGAGTGAACTGCTGAGCAGGGCGACATCTGGAAGCAGACGGAGCACCTACCCATGATGACTTCATCGCCCGGAACCTCTGTGGGGTATGCCCACCCATCCTCAAAGTCCTCCTCATTGAGGAAGTCGTCCACCCACCATCCGATCCGTAGGTTGTCGCCGTCTTCGTCAGCCGCAGGTTCGCTCCCCAACAGGATCATCGCCCCTTGGTGGGCAGCCAACATCTTCTCGGCTGTCGTCCAGTCGAACTCGGTGATCGGCTTGACTTCAACCAAGAACTTCTGCTCGGTGGTGACGGCCGTCTCGCCGTCCCCGTTGCTGTATTGAACGGCGGGGAACGTCAGCAGGAAATCGGGGAACCAGCCGTCCAGATCAAACGGGTGGTAGCTCCAGTCAACTCCCAGTCGGTCAAGAAACGCTGCCCAGCGAGCCTCCGTCCTTGAATCGAACAGGACTCCCTTGTACCTGGTCGGGACTGACTGGATTCGGTAATCATCCGACACAGCAGGCACCTCCATGCACGCCCCGTAGAGGTTAGGCGGGATGCCATCCAGACCCCCGCGTTTGCCTAGGTCACAGGGGCGCGAAAGCCGAGGAGCGAGAGCTGACGAGAAGCTGGAGTGGCATTTGTTCAGGTTGCCGCCAGCGGCCTCCAAGGAGACCCGGTTGAGACCGGGGCGACCCCCTCCGGTGCTGGTGGTTGATTCAGCCGAACGGGTACGGCTACGGTTCGGCCCGCCACTCAACACCGGGACTAGCCGAAAGTCCCGCATGAAACCAGGCCATGTGTTGGCCACAGCGCTGCCATGGCTCTCCCTGGCCAGGTTTCAAGGTGTTGAGTGGCTTCAGCGCCAACCAACCAGGGGGAGCCACCATGCCCCGGCCTCGCATCTTCGCCGCAGGGATCGCCTTGGCGCTGGTGGCCGCGGCTTGTGGGGGCGGTGAGGACGGCGACCCTGCCGATGCTGCTGGGGGAGCAGACCCGGCCGCGGCTGCGTCCGATGCGGATGCCTCAGAAGACACATCCCCCGAAGTGCCAGTCATGACGGACTCTGATCAGCAAGAGGACGCTCCCTCGGAGACTGCCACCACATCACCGGTTGAGCCGGAAGCACCCGCCGAGCCGGACACGGTGGTCGAGTATGTGCCGATCCAGTTGGGTGACAGGTTCGGGTGGTGCGCTGAAGTGCAGGCAACCTGGGATGACTACGACCGGTCGCGGGCGAAGATGCTCGCTGCTGAGACGGCCCTCCAGGAGGCCGAGGATGCTTACGGCTCAGCCACAGACGAACTCGACCGCGCTGAGGCGCTCATCGAATTGGAGAAGGCACAGAGAATCTTCCCGGAAGCGGTAGAGGCCCATGACTCCGGTCGGCATCGGGCAGCCAACGGGGTGGCCTGGACATACCAACTGCAAAGTGGCGGCTCGACACATCCGCAGGGGGTGGCCTACAAGCGAGCGTGGTCGGCGTTCGTTGACCATGCCGACGAACCCACCTTGGCTGCCATCGACGGCTACGAGGAGGCCCTGGCTGCTCTCGATGCCGGAACCCAAGCCGAGGAGGATGTGCAGCAAGCCAGAGAAGCCCATCAGAGCGCCGTTGCGGAAATGGAGTCCATCCGCAACGCACCCATCTATGTTGATTTCGGCCCGACTTTGGAGTTGCAGGCCCCCATCAACGCCGAGCACTACGCCGCTGTCGAAGCGCTCGGCCCTCCTCCCCCTACTTCTTGGCAGAGCGCCGAAGAGATATCGGAAGCTTGGCAAGCTGCGCTGCTAAGGATCGAGGACGCCCTCGACACATTGGAATACGCAGACGAAGCAGACGCCGTTCTCGATACCTTCATTCCGCTCGTCGCACCCATAGAGAACGATGGTGAAGCCGACTACGGGGTTGAGGCAATCAACCGTTGGAGCGACTCCGTTAGGCAGCTAGCAGAAGCCCGTAGTGATGCCCTTCGGGGTGCCCTTCGTGACTATGGGAACAAGCTCGATACCGAAGCCCGCGAAGCAAGGGAGGCCGAGTATCAAGCGGCCGCGGCTGCGGAAGCTGCTGCCTACAACGCCCTCGCAAACGCCCAGCTCCAGCAGGGGAACACCATCGCCGCGCTGAACGAGGCCGTCGATTGGGCCAAGACTGCCCTGCTCGACGCTCTGGCGGCGACCATTCCCGACAGCGCGGCGTACCACGCCTACCGGCTGTCGTTCCAGGAGTCATGCGCCTAGCCCACCAACGTGCCTTCTCGATACTGCCTGGCGTAGGCAGTGTTCGCCGCCCTGCACCTGTCGCATCGGCATCCAAAGTCCGAGTAGCCGTAGCGGGTGCCGTGTGGGATGTCCTTGGACTTCTTCAACTTGGCCGAATAGCGAGCCTGGGAAGCTCTGATCGAGTCTCTATTCGCTGCCCGGTACTCCCGCAGGTACTCCCGATTCGCTGCTCTGCACGCGTCGCATCGGCACCCGTGGTGGACGTAGGTCTGGCGCTTGCCGTGCTCGATCTCCGACACGGCGGCGCATCTTACGCCAGCCGAAGTTCTTGCCAGTAATCGTCACAAGATATCTCCATCGGGGACGCCGCCCGATGTCTAATGAGGCTTTAGTTCGCCAAGCCGATCAGGTGTGACCAGATGGTTGAGGGCTTGCCGGGTGCAGCAGCGACGTTCCTTCGCTGCTTGTGTCGGGTCGAGTTCCGCCAGGAAGGGGGCAACACCCGGCACGGTGCTTCGGAATGCTCACCGCATACCCTCAACTTGTCGAGCTTGCGCCCGACGAGAGTTCAAGTTCTTCGGTCATCTGCCGGTCAGCTTCCGCCTTCCGAGCGTCGATCTTCGCTTTGACAGCGGGAAACCAACGAGTGCTTCCCCGGCGTGCTCGTTGGTCGGGGTCATGGCTGTAGCAGAAGTTGTCGCAGTGGTGAGAACGTCGATGAGAAGAGGCTTTGGCTTGGACAAGGATGAGCAGCCTGCGACATGTCTTGCATCGTCGTCGCCGCAGTTCGGCAGCGACTTCCGCTTCTCGTTGAGTCTGCGCCGCTAGCTGCTGAGCCAAGACCCTTTCGAGGTCGGCTTCCCGAGCGGCTTCCCGTTCGATTATCCCAGGATCGCGATGGAGTCGCTTGTAGCACCTATGGCACAACCCGCGCGCGGCGTGAGGTTTTGTCTCTCCGCATTCGCCGCACTCGACTACGTTGGACTTCACGTAGCAGCTCCGGCACAAACCGCGAGCGATATGAATGCGTGTCCTGCCGCATTCGCTGCACTCGATCAACTGGTTGCTGTCGGGATTCCTGCTCCGGTAGCAGTCTTCGCACAGACCGTTCCCCACCAGCGACCGTTCGTTGCCGCAGTCGGAGCACACCACACGCTCCTTCGGGCCATAGCCGCTACGTTCGCGTCCATAGCAAGCACCGCACAATCCCCGGCCACCGTAGGGGCGTGTCCGTCCGCACTCTGAGCAAACAACCAGACAACTGCGCTGATAGCAGGCACCGCACAACCCGTTGGCACCATAAGGGCGCGTCCTGCCGCATTCAGGGCACACAATCAGGCGGCTACGCCCCACCTCACTACACCATCGCCACTTATCGGGCTTGCGCCTGAAGAGACTTCAACTTCTTGCTCCTCCTGCCTCCACCCGAAACACCCCGGAGGTTGTGACTATCCCTCCTGGGCCTACTGCTGTCAGGCTCCAGGGTGCGTCATAAGACACCGAAGTCCACAACGTCTTAGAACGTCGATAATCAAGCAGATTGTCGAACTCCCACACGTAGTGAATGTCCCAGCCTCTATCGATGTTGAAGTCGATCCACGCACACGACGTGTTCTCCACCGCAACGATGAACTTGTTGCCTTGTGCCGTGAAGCCGGTCGTCGGAGGGGGAACCCCCGCTTCCTGGCGTACCGGATCGCACGCTGGTCGCTCCTGCGACCACATCCTTTCCGACAGCGACACGGCAACGTCCCAAGAGCCATCCATCGGCCCGAAGAACATGGCCACCCCGAACACCAGCAATACCGCCCACACGACAGGCGCTACCATCCAGACGCTCCTCATCGAGAGCTTCTGCCTCCACAGGAAATCTCTCTCATGAATGCCGGGGCCGATCAGAGTTGCCTGTAACTAGGTTTGTGTCCAGGAGAAGCACGTTTCTCCCCTAGTCAGCATCGGAGAAGCAGGGCGCGCAGAAAGAGTGGCCGTGTCCGCCATCGACTTCTCAGCCACTTGATGAGTGGTCGCCCTCCGACCACTGCCGGAGGGTTTGCCTACGAGCGTTGAAGGGGGCGGGCCACCAACGGATCATGCCAGCATCCCGCCGCCTCATCGAGAACGAACTGTCCCTAGAGGGCGTTACGCAAAGTGCGTACAGCAGTCTCAGCGGTGACTGCCCCCGTGCCGGAACCAGCCGAGCCAGGGTTACCAACGGGCCATTCGGAGGCGCTGGTAGGAAGGGCTGCTCCTACCGTCGTGCCGGACGAGCCTATAGTGAGCGCCGGTGAGCAGGCGTGCAACCCGTTGGAGTCCAGCGGCGTCTCTTCGCTGTCATACCAAATCCCACCGAGCCATGCATTGATCTTGACTCGCGCATTGTCCTTATCGCTCCCAGCGGGTTGTGTTACTTGGATGAAACGATCATTGTCAATAGCCTCGTCTGCGTCTACGTTTGGACGCAACACAATCAGAGCGCAAGCCCACGCACCGTCACTATTCTGGGCTTGGATTCTGACTCCTTTATCGTCGGCCAACAGCCAATCCACGGTCGGCGCGGTTCCGCTCGCAGCGACAGCAGAAGTTCCTTCTTTTATGAACTGCACATGGATGCTGCGTTCGTCTCCGACAGTAGATGAGAACGCGTATGTGGCACCGCCGTGCCCATCAATGTTCCAGTCCACATCAAAATCTTCAATTAGCGCGTTCTCCAACTCCTGCAACTTTGTGCTGTCTGCCAGTTCCGGTTGAAGTGTGAGTCGGTTCTGAACCACCTGAGCAGCTTCTTGAAGTGTAGTGTTCACAGCGTGCTCGCGTGCGTCTCGTATGAGCCTCCACAACGGAGGCCCGCCGATACCGGCGAGGATCGCCAAGATGACGATGGTGACGACAACACCTGTCGGGCCGATACCCTTGTTGTTGCGTGATGTGCCGTCCTCGGCTGAACGTCTCCGCTTCAATGTGATCCATTTCGGCAGGGATCGACCGAGCTTGCTTTCGCTATTCATGGTGGTCCTTTGGTTGAGTGTCAAGGATGCATGAAAGTCTGTCGTATTAACATCACTGTGTCAAGCATTCATTGATGACAATAGCAACACCCTGAGAAGGATAGCTTTGCTCAATCAAGCGAGACTCGTAGACCTCTGATCGAGCGTCAATCGACACTCGATCTCTCACCAGAGCGCGAGCGGAACCTCATTCCAGATAGGTGGTGGCAGCCTGCTAGGGTAGGGCTAGCAGCGTTACTGCTTTGGCCGAATCCGTTCCGATCTGAACCAGTTGACTAGAAGCACTGCTGTGTGCACAGTCATTTCGGCTGACTCCTGTGATGCTTCTAATGGAGCGTCTTCATCGCCGTGTCGGTAGCGGCTATTGTTCCAGACGAGTTGCATCATGCTGAACACGGTCTCCATGCTGCCATCGAATTCTGAGTCAGTCTCCCACTTGTATCCTGGCTCTTTGTCCGGGTCGGGCTTCATATCTCGGAGAAGCGTTCCGAGGGTTGTCTTCTTGTTCCTTGGACTGATTACAGGTTTGGCAGCAGCTTCGACAGCGCTTACCGCTTCGCTACAAGCCGCGTTTGGATCGGGGGCGGGGTCCACACGGAAGCACTTGACCCAAGCCCGGCGAAGATGCTCAGCGGCCCTTTCCGGTTGGTCGGCCTCACTTTGGATGAGTTGGGTCATTTCCTGAGACTGGCGATACTGTAGCTGAAAGTTCCCGTCCTCATCCGTTCCGACACAAAACTCGCTTCCGGCCTCTTCGAGGATTTCGGCTAGTTCTAACGGATTCGGACCCTCGAAGAACTCGTGCTCGGTCGCCGTCAGCACCAAGTCGATTGCGCTGAGAAACAGCGCATGATCCGACCGAAATGCGCGGACCAACTCATTGAGGTCGCCTCTGGCCTTGGGTGGCAGGCTGCGTCTAGTCCTTCGCTCCAAGCGGAGGATGGCTTGTCGATCAGCGACATATTTTCCCGACGAACGGCGCGAGTAGTGCTTTACGGCCCAATGGAGAAGCGAAGGGAACAAGAAGTCAGGTATGCCCTCATGCATGTGCTCGAACTGTTCGCGCGTCTCGGGGTCGTGCCGTTCCGAGAATAGTGGCCCGCTCCTGTCGCTGTTCACAGCGGGCGAGCCTACCGACAGGCTGGAACCCTTTGACCCCCTGAGGCCATCCGCCTGGAGAGCTGAGGGGCCATGACCGTCGTTGCCGGAGGCCGGTGTTCCTCGCCACCGTCTGCCCCTCTAGCGAATTCGGACAGCCGACCCGCTACACACGATCACTGCATCGGTTGTCTGCGTCGGGGTTATCGCGCTGCCATCGCCAGGCCAGCGGGGGTTGGAAGTAGGTCGCCGTCTCGATCAGAAGCCACGAGACGCGCTACTCGACACAGGACGAGATGGACAGGCCGAGCGGTCTAGACCGTCACGACTCGTAACCGGCCTCCTGGAGCATTCAAGAATATGGCTCCCGGAGTCCTTCACGAGCGAGTTGTTGGTACGCCCTCGCTTGTTGGAAAGAATCCGATCCCGATGTCTCTCCAGAGATCATCCGGCGCAGCTCGTCCACTATCTTCTGTTCGAGCGTGAACCGCAAGTGAGCGATCTTGCCGAAGTCAGTTCGGTCAAAGTCAGCCAGTTCATCAGGCGTCAAGACGAATGCAATAAGCGACCTGGTGTGGCTGTCTCTATACCAGAAAACGGCATCGCCGCCTTGGGTGTTGAACCGTACCAATCTAAACCATACTCTGAACATGATCTTCTTGTAAGTTTCAAAAACAACCCAAAGGTACTCATCGACATAGGGTCTCACCCTCTCAGCGCCATAGTCCAGTTCTTGCCCCATGATTCCACGTAGTCCGTGAGACGCTATGAGTGAGCCGAATTCGTCTTCAGATAGTTCATCGAACAGTTCTCGTCCTCTCGGGTTGTTCATCGCATCTGGGAACTCATCTTCCGTCAAGATATCCATATAGTCAAAGACTGCTGGGAGAGAGCTACGAAATGAGAGCAGGTCATTCCACAGCTTCTCAGCAGCATCCAGTCGCCTGTTCATTGCAGCCTGCTGAGCCGCGGCAAACGACGAGAACGCCGACGATTGTAACTGTGCCTGCTTCTCTAACTGATCCCTGAAGGCGATGAGAGAAGCTTCATGGTCCCGCCGAATGGTGGCAAGAAGGGATTCACTCTGTTGTTGATAAGTCGCTTCGATCTTGGTTCCGAGCCACTTCCGAAGAAGCCAGCCTAGAAGACCGATCAGCGCCACAACAAAGGCTGAAATAACAAGAAAGCTTACCTCGTTCATCGACAGCGCTGCTTGTCGCGGTTCACGACGCATGAGGCTACCGAGGTGCTGCGGTCTCGGCTGCGCCCTGCGTCAGGCTGCAACGGGTGCTGCTGACTAGCCCCCTGAGCGGTGGACGCTCACGAGGTGGAGCAGGTTTGCGGCTGGCTAACTCGGCAGAGAGGCGAGCTGGTCGTCGGTGAGAGACAGGAACCGCGTGAGCAGGCCGCTGGGCCGCTGGCCGTCCGCTCGTGCTGGTCCCAGCGTCCACAACCTGACAAGGAAGCGTGCTGCCCTCTGAAGGGTTTCGCGGCGATTGGGAGTCACTTGCCAAGAATATGTTTGTAAGGAATCTTGACGCCTCCTGGCTTGCGTTATGCTCTATACGTGCGTCCGGCGACGGTCACCGCAGACTCAGAGGACTGGATCGTGGACTTGCCTGGTGGCACATGGTTCAAAGCTTCGTCGGTGCCTGGGCCACGTTCAGCGGTTTACACCATGCTGCACCGGATGCTTGCTGAGCAGTACCCGATCATCGGTAGGGCAGCGCGAGGTATCTACTGGCGGCAGCACCCTCCTGAGCACATCCTCTATGGCGCGTTGCCGACCACTCCGGTGGCTGTGGCGGTTGCGCCCGCGGGATCGGGCTGGTCTGACTGGTCGGCGCTATCGGCTCTGGGGTGGACGACGCAACTTCCGCTCCGGTACTCGGTGGCTGTCCCTGTGCGTGGGATCAAGCCACCTGCGATGTTCCGTCAGGGGATCACGCCGATCTACGTGTATCGCCCGAACCGCAGGCGGTTGGAGTTGAACTGGGGGGAGGCGACCCTGCTCGACGCAGCCCGCTCATTCGGTGCTAGCGATTGCCTCTCATGGGATCACGCCATGACAAATCTCAGAAGCGTGAGCGTTGAGCGTTTGGGTGATTCCACCGTTGAGAAGGACAAAGTGATGTGGGCAGCCGAAACGGAGCGTTTCGTATCGAGGTGGCCTGCCGGTGAAGGCCCCTATTCGTTCTCGGCGGTCATTGGGCGACTCCGATCAGATATGCCCGACAGGGTGCCTGTCTGATGTTCTTCCGCAAGAAACGAAGATCGCTGTGTCTGGCAGAGACCGCCGTGACCGTCTATCGGACATCCGACGACCCGCCCAAGTACCAGGTGGACATCACCAGAGTGTGGTGCTGATCCTGCACCGGCAGCCTCACGAGCGGTGACTCGTCGGGCCGACAGGTAGCTGCCAAGCTGGTGGCCGTGCCTTCGTCCGGCGCGCTGCGTATGCTGCCCGACCCAGGACGGGATGCTGAGCTAGGCCGGGTGAGGCGACGATGAGGTACCAGAAGCGCTCTCAGGTTCCGATGAGGGGCCATCCGGCGCTGACGGAGAAGTGGCTTCAAGGCAAGATTGTTGAAGACCCGAGCCTTCTAGGACTTGGCGATCTTCGTGTCGTCGCGCAGGAGAAGTCGCTTCCAGGACGTGGAAGGCTCGACTTGCTGCTCATCGATGACGACAAGGACATCCGCTACGAGGTCGAGTTGCAGTTGGGAGCTACCGACGAATCTCACATCATCCGCACGCTCGAATACTGGGACATAGAGAAGCGCCGCTACCCCCATGACGATCATGTGGCCGTGATCGTCGCTGAGGACATCACCGCCAGGTTCTTCAACGTCATCAGCCTGTTCAACGGCTTCATACCCATTGTTGCGATCCGCGTTGCTGCGGTTGACCTAGGGGAAAATAACGTCACGCTGATGTTCACCAGGGTGTTGGATCATCATGTGCGAGTTGCTGGCGACGATGAGGATTCCGGGATTGTGGCTGATCGGGAGTATTGGGAGAAGGCATCGAATCCTGCAATCATGGCCCTGATGGATGATCTGCTGACGTTGATCCATCAGACTGACCCTTCTGTAAGGCTCAACTACAACCAGCAGTATGTCGGGTTGATGAACGACCGACGCGCTACCAACTATGTGTCGTTCGTACCCAAGAGGAAACAGTTGAACGTGGAGATCAAGCTCCCGAGGACCGACGCCTATGACTCGCTGATAGATGACTCGGAACTTAGGCTGAACCGATATGACAGGACGTATGGACAATACAAGGTCGTCGTGGAAGGTGAAGCGTCCGAAGAATCGAGACAGTTGCTACAAGAACTGTTCCGTGACGCCTATGAGCACTACATATCGTAGGCTCGTCCAGGTAGCAACAAGAGCGTGAAGGCACTACCAAGCGGAACATCGCAACGGCCAGAGCGAATCTATTCAGCCTGAAGTGGAGCGCGGCTAAGGACGATGCACCGTCGCATATCTAAGGCCCTATGCTTCTGTCAGCCTCGGAGTCGCAGGGTTCAGGCTCAAAGCCTATGTTCAAATGTCGCTTGGCCAACTCTCCCCAGCCAAGAGTGCCGGTAGGTTCGACAGAGATAAAAAATGGTCGAACCGACCGGCATCGCCTCTGACGCCAGTAGATACTTTTTGAGTGTCATGTCCTCACCCCCGACACCTATTGTGTGACGGGCTAAACTGCGTTGGATGGCTCATTTGATTGAGTGCAAAAACTGCGGCGAAACGAAGCGCTCTTTTGCGCTTGGGTTGTGCAGTCGATGCTACGACCGCCAACGCACCCCCAAATTGGTGAAGTGCAAACACTGTGGGAAGGAGAAACCCCATGCCGGGCATGGGCTGTGTACTCCATGCTCCTATAAGGTGCGACCCACGGCATTGGTCGAATGTCGCAGTTGCGGTGAGACGAAACCTCACTACGCCCGCGGATTGTGCCAACCATGCTACAAACGGCAACTCCCCAAGAGGATCGCTGAGTGCAAAAACTGCGGCGAGACCAGGCTGATCAAATCTCTCGGCTTGTGCAGCACTTGTTACGAGTACCAACGAGTCCCTGAGAAGGCTGCGAGAGCAGCGGCTAGGAAGGCCGCTCGTGAGGCGAGGGAACGAGCAAGAGCCGCAGAGATCGATGCCAGAGAAGAGCGAAAGCAGGCGAGAGAAGCCGCTCGTGCCGAGCGAGAGAAAGCCAAGGCTGACGACATTGAGCGCCGCAAACGGTTGAGATGCAAGCTGTGCTTCCGAGTGATCTTCTTGGTGAAACGGCGACTTCCTGGACACAAAGCACAATACTGTGACGAGTTCTGCCGATTCCATTCTCCCAGGTCACGCGCGAAGCGCTGCTTGCATCCTGATCAGATACAAGCCAATGTCCGTGAAGAACTGACGCGCCGTCGAGCCGAGGCGAAGGTGCAGGTTCTCGATTGAGGTAGGTTGGGAGCGTCCAGCTAGTTGCCCAAGAGGTCTTTGGCTACTATTGCGAGCATAGTTGATAGGAAAGTACCCCACCGATATACTGGTACCGTGCAAGCCGATGCAGTAGAGGCCACGGCAGAGAATCGGATGGTGCTGCTGCGCTGGCCCGAAGGCGTCGTGTGCCCGAATTGCGGCAGCGCCGAGGTGGTCGAGAGGAAGCAGCGCCGGAGGTTGCGTATGTGGCGCTGCGTATGCGGGCGGGACTTCACCGTCACTACCGGCACCGCGCTTCACTCCTCCAAGCTCGGGCTGTCGGCGTGGGAGACTGCGGCGCGGGCTTCAGACGACAGCCCATCTGGGATGGCTGCGCTGCTGGGGGTTTCTGCCGCTACAGCTAGGCGGGTGAGTGGGATTCTCCGCAGTGTTGCTGTTGCTCCTGGTGATCGCCGCTTGGCGGCGTTGCTTGCAGCGCCCCGGCGCTCGCATGGTCGCAGAACGTCGAAGCCGACTGGTGTAAGGGAACTGATCACGCGTCGTGATCCTCTCGCAGGCAGCCCAGAGTCCCACAGACGCATCCTGGCTGCCGTGCGTGCTAGGCACAACGGAGCGACTGCTGCGCTGGTGGCCGAGGACGCAGAGGTGTCTGTCAGTCACGCTCGCCGGTGTTTGCGTCAGTTGCGAGACAAGGGATTCGTGCGGTGCAAGGAAGTGAACATCTCTTGGGGGTACAGGCACAGCATGGTGCGGCTCTGGGAACTGAAGCTCACCACACGGACCCTTGACGCTCTGCCAAGATTGCCGTGGCGACCAGTGTCCGATCCGCCCCACGGTGGGGTTCCGCCCGAGTATTGGTGGTTGTTCTGGTCGGGAACGTCTGCTGCTGACCTGCGCCTCCCCGAAGACAGCTTGCAGATCGCTGACGCTCTGATTGGCGGGCCGTCTTTTCGTGCTCGACGCTGGGCATTGTCACACCTGCCGGTTGAGACACTGCAAGAATTGAGGACGATGCGCGGTTATGACACCGGCGTCTTGGCTGACGCGCTCGATTCTGCTATCTGTGAACGTTCCCGTGTCCGATCTTGACGACTACCGCGATGTCCTGTCGCCCGAGATGCGGCGGGTCTGGCCGGTCATGGCGCAAGCGACGGCAACGCTCAAAGGAAGTCTGGTCGGGGGAACTGCTTTGACGATCTACCTCCGCCACCGTGAGTCGTTTGACTTGGACTTTCTGGCTCACCAGAGCTTCTCCGGGCAAAACCTGTATCTCAAACTGAAGAGGCTCTCAGAGTTGTCTGGGCTGTCCTGTGAGGTGGAAGACGAAGAAGACGGGTCGATGCACGCAGTTGTCAATGGCGTGTTAGTTCAAGTGTTCTCTCAACCCAAGAGTAGCAATCCCGACAACTTCCGACAGCTACGCAGTCCCTTGGTTGTGGATGGAATGCGAGTGGCTTCCCTGCCTGATCTTCTGGCCATGAAGTTGGACGTGATCATGCATCGTCCCAAGCTGCGTGACTACATAGATATAGCAGCCATAGACAAGTCCGGGATGCACCGAATCGAAGACGGAATGTTGTTCCATGCCGAGCGGTACGGGGTATCGCAGGCGAGCAGAATCCCAGACAGAATCATTCATCTGTTAGAACAACCCGGAACTCTCCAGGCTGATCGTGTGTTCCAAGACCTCGAAGAGGAAGTCTTGGCATATCTCCGAAGGCGCTCACTGGAAATGCAGTCGTCCCAAACGGCGTGGCGGCAAGCCACCAAGACCCTGACGCTGAGAGACGATGATGAGCACTCCAGACTCTCAGCACTATCACGCCGAACCACCTGCGGTGCCTGGATGCCGATAGCCCATGCCTATTGTGTCCTGCCGAAGAACCACACAGGCCATCATCGCAGCAGGTGACTTTTCCCGGCCCTGAACGACCGGGATTGCCCGCCTCTAGAGAGGTCAGCGCATACACCTCCGTTTAGGTGTAACGGCTTGCTGGCTCAGGAGTCTTCCCTAAGAGACTCTTGATGGCGTCCAGCTTGGATGTCGTAACTGAAGTCGTTCGACTCTGCCAATGCATCCAATACCTATTGACTTATGTCACACACTGAGGTTACACTAGATACCCATGAACAAGCCGATATGTCTTGCTCATACACAGCCCCGTGCACCAAGCGGGGGACACGCCAACATTTCAGGAACAGCCATGATTGCTCGATCCGCTCACAGATTCAGAATCATCAACATTGTCGCCGCTATCACAGTCGCGGCGTTGATCGCCGCCTCGTGCGGGAGTGATGATGCAACTGCCACTCCCGAACCGGTAACAGAGACAACCACAACAGTCAACCAACCGACTACCACCGTAGAAGCGGTTGAAGAACCGCTGGCTGTGACCACAACCACGACGACTGTCGTTGCCTTGACGGAGGATCAGGTAGCTGAGATTCAACAAGAAATCGCTGAGGAGGCCGCTCCCGAGTCGGAGCTGAGTCTGGCCGATTGCACCGCTTGGATCGCTGACCCTGAGATCGTGCTCACCGATCAGCAGGCCAGCGAGTGCGACGCGATGCTGGCTGCGGTCGCTGAGTCGTGTGTCGGGATGGACTGCCCCGGTGACGACAGCACGGAACCCGAAGAGACAGAAACGCCGGTTACGACGCTTCCGCCGCAAGAAGAAGAGCCAGAACCCGAGCCGGAGCCGACCACCACAACAACGGCACCACAACCCGAGCCGGAACCGGAGCCGACCACCACAACAACGGCACCAGAACCGGAACCGACCACCACAACAACGGCACCAGAACCAGAACCGGAACCGGAGCCGCCGACCCTTGTTGTTGATCCGGTTGTGGTGTCGGAGGGTCTCAACACGTTCACCATCACAGGAGCCAACTTCGATCCGAGCTTGACGATCTGGACGTTGTTGTGCCCTCTGCCGGGGGCTTCCCTGTCGCCGGACTCCCCCGAGGATCAGGTGGCCGCTGCGATGGCTTCAGTCGATACAGCCGACTGCGATCTGACCACCGCAAGGTCCGTGGAAGTCGGCTCCGATGGCATCTTCGTCACGGAACGCGACGCCATAGTTCAAGGCAACTTCATGTGGGCAGCAGGAGACGCCGATGAAACCCAAACTGCCGGGGCCGCGGTGTTCATGGAAGCCACCGCACCACCGGTCGATCCAGAAGTAGAGGCATTCACCGAGTTCGTTGAGTCGGTGCAGCAAGGCAACGTCTGGGTCCAAGACGACGCGCCGCCCACACATCCAGACACGCCGCAGACTTCCTGGGACAGAGGAACATGGGAGGTCCGCGGTCTACCTGATGACAGGGCGCGGATCACTCCGATAGTGCAGAACTTCCTCGATTGGTGCGGACCATTCTGCGACGATGGCTACTACCTCTTTGTGATGGTGTGGGCAGTGGACTATTTGGGTGCTGACGAAAGATGTGTGGTAATCAACTACATCGCACAAATCGCAAACATCGACACCACCAGCATCAGAGAACGGTACGGCTGGCATCGCTGTCCGACAATCATAGACCCACGTCAGCCCACGGTGACGGACTCCTACATACAGGAGCTTGTCCCA